>JBFBMV010000001.1:0-2072572 GCA_040687235.1 Rhodoglobus sp. NPDC076762
GTGTTAAGCACGCCGCCAGCGTTCATCCTGAGCCAGGATCAAACTCTCCATAAATGTTTGATTGAACGGCTACAAGTAACCGAACACATCTTGCGTCACCCGCATCCGGAATAGGATGTCGAGGCGACAAGTTTGAAACTGACAGAACAAATCAATACTGACTTGCTTTGTTTGTTTATATCTTTTTCCAAAGGAATCCGCTGTATTCACGAAACCGTTCTGATTAGAACGACCCCAATAAACACAGTCGGGTTTTTGGCATTTGACATTGTGCACGCTGTTGAGTTCTCAAGGATCGGACGCTCCTGACCTCCACCGAAAACGGCTTCACCCCAGGGCTTACAAAACCTGTGTTGGCAACCTTCGCATAACTGCGAAAGGCAACCTATCTAACTTACCAGCTTCAGCCTGCTTGTCAAACCAGCAATCCCAGACTGAAACAGCCCGAAACAACCAACCGACACACGCATGAAGCGGATACTCATCCTAAGATCTGAAGTCGGATCCTAATGAAAGGAATTCCGCTGTTTGACTCGACCACAACTCGAAAGTTGTGGAGGATGGTGGCCCCCACTTGAGGCCGGAAACCTAGCAGCAGAACTGCCCGGGACTTCCGCACCTTTGGGGTGACAAGAGGAAACATTACGTGCATTTTGCCCCCCTCGCCAACACCGCCCACATCCCGGGCGTGTCGCAAAAATGAGGCCGCTAAAACGCTATGTTTTCGACGCTCGAAGCTGCACTCGATAACCCGGAGCGAACAGCGCGGGAGGCAGCTCGATACCGACCCGCCGATAAACCTCGCGAGGAATTCCGATGTCGGCCAGCCAGAGAGTGCCGACGGCTTCGGCATCCAACCCCGTCTTCGGAGCAGCGAGCGTCATCGTGTGGGTCGCCGAGACATGAGCGCCCGGGGCTACGCCGGTCGTGGAGTCGACCCCGGAAGGAATATCGAGAGCGACAACCGGGGCGGGGTGGCGCGACATCCATCCGATCAGGTCGCCGGCAGCCCCGCGAGGCGCACCGCCGAGGCTGTAGCCCAGCACCGCATCGACCAGCAGTTCAGCGTCGAGCGTCTCGAGGTCATCCACCGCTGCGAGCCGCGCCCCCGTTGCTTCGTACAGCGCGAGTTGCTCAGCCGGCACACCCTGAAGACGCGACGGATTCGAGATGACCAGCGTGACGTTGCCACCGTGGTTGGCCAGATGGCGCGCGGCACAGATTCCGCCACCACCGTTGCCGCCGGTTCCGGCCAGCACCACGATCGGCGCTGACGGCCAACGGTCACCGAGCAGCTCCACGCAGAGAGAGGCAAGATTGCGGCCGGCGTTTTCCATCATTTGAAAGAGGTTGGGGCCCAACTCATCGATCGCTACCCGGTCAACCTCGCGCATCTGCGCCGTCGTGATCGCGGGCACATTGAGTCCGGCATCCGTTCGAAAGGAACTCGCAGTCACACCGGGCTCTCTTAGCTCGCGGGCGTGGACGGGAAGAAGTGCGTCTTGGCCTGCGTGAGCTCAACACCGTCGATGAAGATGTCGACCTTCTCGTTGTAGAACGCGACCAGGCCAGTGATGGGAAGCAACTGGCGAGTGGGGAACGAATACGACCACGCCAGATCGTCGTGAACCGTGTCGCCCACCTTCACCGACCAGTAATCGGTAGTGGTTCCCTTATAGGGACACTCGGTCACGGTGTCGTTGGGCACGAGGTGCTCGAAGTTCACATCGGTGCGGTTGAGGTAGTACCGCGTTGGCAAACCGGTTTCATAGACCATGACCGGAGACGACGACTCGGCAAGAACGGCCCCGTCGAGCTCAACACGCACCGTGCGCGTGGAGCGAATAGCGTCCACGCGAGCGTAAGGGCTACGCGGGTGCACGAAGATTTGCTCGTCTTCTTCGAACCAGGAGTCAAGAGCATCCCACTCGAAGCGCACCATGCCGGCGAGACCGGGAAGGGACTCATCCGAAAACAGCTTGGCGGCGGACGGCTGCTCTCGTTCCCCCGACTTGAGGCCGAGCCGCATATAGGTACCGCGCGACTCGTGCTTCTCCTGCTCTTCATCGACGAGCACGTCATCATTCACGTCGTCGACAGGAATGTAGTACTGCGGATACGGCGCCCACTCCCACACATAGATCGCCTGTGTGGTGTCAAAGAGAAGTTCGCCAGCGAAGTATCCGCGAATGCGACGCGGAACAGGCTGAATGAAGTTCTTCTCGGTGATCATTGCTGGGTAGTCGTTCATCAGCGCTCTCTTTCGTCAGTGGATTTAGCCTGTCACCGTCGCCTGTGAGGAACAACAAAAAACAGCGATCGCCGCCAGTGCACATCCCCCACGGATGAACACTGACGGCGACCGCTGCCGCGCCGGACTACGGGCGAGATGCTCCCCCGCCGGGAGCTCCGCCACCGGCGCTTTCGCTACCCGCGGCAGCGACTCCGGCAGTCACCGTTCCGGCAGAATCGCCGTTGACGGTGACCGTGTAGGTCTCGCCGTTCGTGATGGCGGCATCCGAAAGCACGACCGACTGGAAGGACTTGATCGAGGTGAACTCGGCGACCACAGTGCCGCTGCTATCGAGCACCTGCACCGTCTGGTCGGCGCCGTAGGACTGCTCGAGCGAAGCGCTCACCCAACCCTGCGCGGATGACGTTTCGGGCGCGGTTGCCATGAAGGTCATACCGACCGCCAAGACTGTTCCGCCGTCAACCACGATGGTGCCGTTCGCATCGAGCGCACCCTCACGGTCTTCTGATGATCCGAACACCGTGGTCATACCGCCCGTGACGAGCATCGACCCGTTGGAGTCGATTCCGTCGCCGGCAGAGTTGACCGTGGTATCGCCGCCGGTGATCGACACCATTGCTCCGTCATCCGCTTCGACGATGCCGCCGATGTCGGTGGTGGTGCTGGTGCCGCTCGTGGCGTTGATGCCGTCATCGCTTGCGTTGACCGCAAGAACGCCACCCTCGATCGTGATGTAGTACGACTCGATGCCTTCGTAAGAATTCGTGACAGCGGTTCCACCGCCCGAGACGACGATGTTGACCTCAGACTTGAGCCCGTCGTCTGCAGCCGCGAGCGTGGTCGAACCGCCCGCGATCACGATGTCGGTCTCGGCCTGAACGCCGTCATCCGCCGCCGTGAGGTCAACGGTGCCGCCCGCGATGTACACGTAGCCGCGCGTTTCGTCTTCTTCGTTGTCTGATTTGAGGGCATCGCCGCCGGCATCTACCGTGACGGTGCCGCCTTCGATTGTCAGTGAGTCCTTGCCGCGCAGGCCATCATCGCCGGCGGTGACCATGATGTCACCCGAGAGGATGACGAGGTCGTCATGGCTCGTGATGCCGTCGTTGACCGAGCTGCTCACGGTGAGAGAGCCGTCGCCCGAGATGGTGAGGTCGGCGTCGCTGAAGAGCGCAGCGTTGTAGTCGGCGTCGTCTCCCGTGGAGGAGAGCGTGTTGGTTCCGCTGAGCGAAACCACGACGTCTTCGGCGTTGACGACCGCGATCGCGGCGCTTGTTGAGTTGGAAATTCCTACGCCGTCGAGCACCAGTGCGACGACGTCTTCATCGTCGGTGTCGACGACGACTTGGCCGTCGAGCTGTCCCGAGAGAACGTAGGTGCCGGCCGCCGTGATGGTGATCGTGGAACCGGAGACGCTGACGCCATCGCCGTCGCCATCGCCGTCGGCAGTTGCCGTGGAGCCGTCGAGGGCGATCGAAACGGCGCCATCGAGGGTCCACTCGTCGTCGTTGGTGGTCGTTGAGTTTGCGTTCGCCGCGAGGACTTCTGTCGCAACAGGTCCCAGGTTCAAGTCGACGTTCGCCTCGCTGATCTCGGCGGTCACGCTGGAGGTAACGGCGGGAGTTTCAATGGCGGTCGAGCATCCGGCCAACAGCACTCCGCCAATCAAGAACGTGCTGACTGCGGCGGTAAGGGTGAAGTGATTTCGCTTCATGATCAAGCTCCTCTGGTGGTTGACATGTTCCATCACATCGGGGTTCTCTATGAGATTTCTATGAGCGAGATATGCGTGAGCCGTGGATGTTGAAACGGCGCCCTCGGCCCTGCTTCTGGAGCCACAGAGTGCGCTGGGCTCCCATGCGCGAAGATTGACCCATGACACCCGTGACCGCCTCTTCCGCCCCGGTCGACAACCTCGATGGCTGGGTGCGCGCGCCCTTCTCTGCCGCGGGGATGACCTACGACTGCTTCGAAAAAGGCACGGGGCCGGGAGTGGTGCTGATCCCTGAGATTCCGGGGATCACGCCGGAGGTGCTGGGCTTGGCCGAGCACCTCGTGGCCGCAGGCTTCACCGTGGTGGTGCCCTCGCCGTTCGGCCAACCGGGCAAGCCCAAGACCCTGGGCTACATGACGCGGATCGTGCTGCGATTGTGCGTGACTGCCGAGTTCCGCGCGTTCGCGACGAACTCGTCCCGGCCTGTCACCGACTACTTTCGGGCGGTTGCCTCCGACCTGGCGGCCCGCACTCCCGGGCGAGGCGTAGGGGTGATCGGGCAGTGCTTCACGGGTGGATTCGCCTTAGCCGCAGCGATCGACGATTCTGTGGCGGCATCCGTTCTCAGCCAGCCGGCCGTTCCTTTTCCGGCCGGCCGTGCGCGCCAACTCGATGCCGGGGTCTCGGCCGACGAATTTGACCGCATTGCTGCCCGGGCGGATGCCGGCGACGTCTGCGCACTCGGCTTACGATTCAGCGAAGACACCGCCGCCCCGCGCGCCCGCTTCGACACCATCAAGGCTCGCCTCGGCGACGCCTTCGAGATCATCCAGTTGGATTCCTCGCCCGGGAACCCCGACGGTTATGCAGCAACTGCGCACTCTGTTCTCACCGGCGAAGTCCGCGAGAACCCGGCCAACTCGGCGGCGGCTGCCCGTGATCGGGTGGTGGCGTTCTTGCGCGAACGGATCGGGTGAGCGACGCGAGCTGAACCGATCTAGCCGAGGCTCGATCCCAGGGCGCCAACGATGTACGGTACGAGCCAGATTCCCCACACGATGACAGAGAATCGGTGAAAGCTGGTCTTCTCGGCTTCACGGTTGCGCACCAGCACGACGATCGCCCAAGCGAGGTGCACGGCCATAAGAACGATCGCGATAACTCCCGTGACGCCCATCAGCTGGTTCAACGCGCTCTGCTCGATGCCGGCTGCACGATTCTCGGTCGCGATCAGGTTCATCAGGAACGTGCCCGTGGCATCCGCCGCCAATCCCAGCCCGAAAAGCACGACGTGCCATGGCTTGAGCACCTTCTGCACTCGCTCGCTCCACACCCCGACGGTGTAAAACACGAGGGCCAGAGTGATGAGGATGATCGCAGGCAGCAGCATCTCTCTAGTGTGGCCTGTTCACCGCTCTCGGGCGAAAGTGGTTCTTAACGACGAAAGCCCCACACGAATGTGGGGCTTTCAACTGGTGCGCCCGGAGGGATTTGAACCCCCGGCCTATTGATCCGTAGTCGAAAACCATTCCCGCAGAACTATGCGGAAGTGCTCAAAATCGCTGCAGAACACTGGTGACTGGGCGCGACTCCGATGCCCCACGTTGACTGGGCTGCTCCCCAAGTGTGGGTGAAATGTGGGCACGACTAATCTGACCATTGCTCGACAAAGTTCTAAATTCCCAGTGTACTGGTGAAATCGCAAAAGCGACTTCAGATCGGGTTCTTGAAGTCAGGGCCCACTCTGTCGCGCGACGGGCCGGGTCCACAAAAATCTGATCCAAGAATCTCGGCAGCCTAGCGAGCTGATCGCCGAGAATGGCCAGGCGACAATTGCCACCTATCCCAGTGGGGCAATGCCGATCGCGCTTGAGGACTTCAGCAGTAACGGCGCCTAACCTCCCACGGCCTGAGCAACGAAGCCAACGGGATGATCGGAATTATCAACGCTAGCTGGTTGAACCGAGGCTGCTCCGCGTCCGAACCAAGTTGCCCAGTGTGGTCACGAGCCGAACACTGTACATTTTATACTCTAGGGGGGTATGGTATGTGCATGAATGGATATGCCCAGAATAAAGATGATGTTCTCAAACGGCTCCGTCGCGTCGAGGGACAGGTTCGGGGCATAGAACGGATGGTGGAGTCCGACAAATATTGCATCGACGTGCTGACTCAGGTGTCTGCGGCCACGAAAGCGCTGGAGTCAGTCGCGCTGTCGTTGCTTGCAGACCACTTAGGCCACTGTGTTGCCGAAGCCGCCGGTGAAGGTGGATCTGTCGCCGCCCAGAAAATCCGCGAAGCCAACGAAGCGATAGCTCGTCTCGTTCGTTCATGACAACACTTCAACAAGGAGAGAACATGACCTCAATCGATCGCGTAGACCTTGGCCTAAAGGACGGGTCTGGGTGCAGCTGCTGCGCCGCATCCGCGGCCCCAGCGCGTGAACCCGCTTCCGGGGCATACGAAACAGAGGTTCTAGTTCGGGGGATGACTTGCTCGCATTGCGTCGCAAACGTGACCGAGCAACTTGGTTCGCTCGAAGGAGTGCTCGCAGTGACGGTCGCTCTAGTCTCGGATGGGGTATCGACAGCTAGTGTCTCGAGCTCTATTGCCCTTGATCCTGCGCACGTTCGTTCTGCAGTCGAAGAAGCCGGTTACTCGCTAGCAACCACCCAAGCAGAACCTTCGCCGGCTCTCAAAAGCGAATCGAATTAGCTCGCCGAGTCTGAGTAAAACGACAACAGTTAGGGATTGGCCAATGAGCGCTCACAACCACAATGGCAGCACCGCGAACGCAGCACCCAACGACGCTCATTCGCAGCACAATGAACCGGGTGCTGCAGAAAGCGGGATGCCCGATTCACAGCAACCGCACGATGGGCACCCCCAGCAGGGTGGTGGAGGCCATGGCGATCACGTTGCCAGCTTCCGGCGGATGTTCTGGATCATGTTGGTCGTTGCGGTACCGGTGGTCGCGTTCTCGCCGATGTTCGCGATGCTGCTGGGTTATGAGCTGCCCGCTTCATGGATGGTCTGGATCTCTCCTGTGCTCGGCACCGTCATGTATGTGTGGGGCGGTGCTCCGTTCCTTACGGGCGCGGTGAGCGAGGTGCGCAGCAAGCAACCGGGAATGATGCTCCTGATCGGGTTGGCAATCACGGTGGCCTTTGTGGCGTCGTGGGGTGCCACATTGGGCGTGCTGGATCACGGGCTCGATTTCTGGTGGGAGCTGGCACTGCTGATCGTGATAATGCTGCTGGGCCACTGGATCGAGATGCGGTCGCTAGCGCAGACGACGTCAGCGTTGGATTCCCTCGCTGCGCTCATTCCTGATGAAGCCGAGCGTGTTGACGGCGATCAGACTGTGACGGTTTCGCCGTCAGAGTTGCGTGTGGGTGACGTTGTTGTGGTTCGACCTGGTGGTCGTGTTCCTGCTGACGGAAGGGTTGTTCAGGGCTCGGCAAGTATGGACGAGTCCATGATTACCGGAGAATCCCGGGCGGTCCGTCGCAGCGAAGGCGACTCCGTCGTTGCAGGCACTGTAGCGACCGATTCCGGGATGCGCGTCGAGATCACCGCGGTTGGTGACGACACCACGCTTGCTGGAATTCAGAAACTCGTCACCGAGGCGCAAAGCTCATCTTCGCGTGCGCAGCGTCTCGCCGATCGTGCTGCCGGATGGCTATTTTGGTTCGCACTCGGCGCGGGAGCGATTACTGCTCTGGTCTGGACTCTGCTCGGGATGCCGGATGCGGCGGTTGTTCGCACAATCACAGTGCTCGTCATCGCGTGCCCGCATGCTCTCGGTCTTGCTATCCCGTTGGTGGTGTCGATATCGACCGAACGAGCCGCTAAAGCCGGCGTGCTGATCAAGGATCGTTTGGCGCTGGAAAGCATGCGCACAGTTGATACGGTTCTCTTCGACAAGACCGGAACGCTCACCAAGGGAACCCCCGCTGTTACCGCTATCGAACCAACCGAAGGCTTCGAAGCGGACGAACTGCTCGCATTGGCGGCCGCCGCAGAAGCTGACTCCGAGCATCCTCTCGCCCGCGCAATCGTCGCGGCAGCACGCGAGCGTGAACTGTCAGTGCCGAAATCGAGCGATTTTGAGTCGTCGCCCGCAGTTGGTGTCCGGACTCGCGTCGCTGACCGCACAGTTCAGGTTGGCGGTCCGTACCTTCTCGAACAGGAGGGTGGCGCTGAGCTTCCAGCAACTGCGGAATGGGCAGAACAGGGCGCAATCATTCTCCACATCCTGATCGACGGCAGAGTGGCCGGCGCCTTAAAGCTTGCTGATGAAGTGCGGGCCGAATCCCGGGATGCGATTGCCGCACTCCACGACCGTGGCGTTCAGGTAGTGATGATCACCGGCGATGCGGAGGCTGTTGCCGCATCCGTCGCAGAAGAACTCGGAATTGACCGCTACTTCGCCGGGGTGCGCCCGGAAGATAAAGCCCTCAATGTCAAAGAGCTACAGGCGGAGGGACGCAAAGTTGCGATGGTCGGAGATGGCGTCAACGATGCTCCCGCCCTTGCGCAGGCGGATGTGGGAATCGCGATCGGTGCGGGCACGGATGTTGCTATCGCCTCGGCGGGGGTAATCCTCGCCAGCGACGATCCGCGCTCGGTGGTGTCGGTCATTGAACTGTCTCGAGCGTCGTACCGAAAGATGAAACAGAATCTCTGGTGGGCCGCCGGCTACAACCTTCTTTCCGTCCCGCTTGCCGCCGGCGTACTGGCGCCGATCGGATTCGTGCTGCCCATGTCGGTCGGGGCTGTTCTCATGTCGATATCAACTATTGTTGTGGCATTGAACGCACAGTTGTTGCGCCGGTTGGACCTCAATCCCGAAAAGTTCACCGGCCGCTAGCGGCCGGCACAACGTCGCTCTAGACGAGAAAGCACTATGACACGGATCACAGCAACGCGATACTCTCGCGCTACTGCGTCTGCGTCTGTGCCTCGATCGTCTAGAGGCACTGCTGAGCCTCACCTTGCCGGCACGGTCTGGAAAGCGACTGTTCTGGTTGTTCTCGCCGTGGCACTGATTGTCGGAATATTGGCGATGCACTCGTTCGCTTCGACGGCGTCTCACTCCGAGATGGGAATGCCAACCGAGAGCTCGACCGCGGCGGTTGGCTCGCCTCATGAAACTGCGGGTGTGTTCGCCGCTTCGAGCCCGGATTGCGTTGGCTGTGGCGAAGATGCATCGATGACCATCATGTGGTGTGTTCTTGCGTTACTTACCGCGACGCTTCTGTTGGTCGCATCCAAACTGGCGAAGGGATGGGTAGGAGTTGCCTGGCGTCATCTCTTAACTGCCAGACCAATCCTGACGGTTGTCGGTTTCGTCCCGCTGCCCGCCTCTCTCACCGTTCTCTGTATTAGTCGCACCTGATTAGGGTTCTGTCGGCTCAGCCTCGACATGCCAGACGCATGCCCATTCTGGCCATGCGCTAATTACTGACCAATCAGGAGAAACACAACAATGAAGATCCGTTTTGCGGCGACAGCCGCTATGACCGTGACAGCGCTACTAGCACTCGCCGGTTGCACGACTGCCATGACCGATTCGGCACAAAATCCCGAGTCGCCGGCCACCGAGCCGGTCACCATCGCCGACGCCAACCGCTCCGACGTCATGTTCACCACAATGATGATTCCGCACCATGAACAAGCCGTTGAGATGGCCGACATGGTGCTTATGAAGGAGGGAATCGACCAGCGAGTCCTCACTCTGGCGGAGGAGATCAAGGCCGCTCAGGGTCCCGAAATTGCCCTTATGAACGGCTGGCTTGATGACTGGGGCGTAGAGGCAGATTCCGGCATGGCGGGAATGGACCACGGCGATGGCATGATGTCAGATTCCGATATGTCTGATCTGGAGTCAGCCAGCGGTGCCGAAGCATCACGCCTGTTCCTTGAGCAAATGATCCTTCACCACGAAGGTGCAATCGATATGGCCCTGTTAGAAGTTGAAGCCGGCCAAAACTCGGCCGCGGTAGAACTGGCACAACAGGTCATTGATGCGCAAACCGGCGAGATTACCGTCATGCGCGACATCCTCAGCTCCTTGTAATCACTGCGGGGCTCGCCGTTCACCGACGGCGAGCCCCGCCCCCACTTTCTCTCACGAAGGACTTTCTCAATGTTTTCCTATTCCCGTCGGCTGCTTGCTGGCACAATTCTCGGCGTCACCGTTTCCCTTGCTGTTGTAGCCTGCTCACCGGCACCTGGCAGCCCTTCCTCTGCGCCGCCAACCATCCAACACATTCATGACATCGTGTTCAGCAGCAACGGCGACCTATTGATCGGGTCACATGATGGCGTTTACGCCGTTGAGCTCGACACCGGCGACACTTCACTTGTGGGCGACGTCGCTTTTGACTCGATGGGGTTGGCCGCTCAGGGCGAGACCATTTTTGTCTCCGGTCATCCCGGAGCGGACAACCACGATTCTTTCGTCGCGCCCCACATCGGGCTCGTCAAGCACACCGTAGAGGTCGGCTGGGAGCAACTATCACTGGCTGGAACGACCGACTTTCACAACCTCGGTACCACGCCCGCTGACCCTGATTTCATCGTTGGGCTCCCCTCTGATCGACCCGTGCTCTTGCGAAGCAACGATGGCGGACGTACCTTCGCTGACGCATCCGAACTGTCTGCGCGCGACATCAGCATCGATAGCGACGACGCAAATGTACTGACCGCGACCACCGCCGACGGCCTCGTGGTTAGCCGCGATGGGGGCGATACTTTCTCACCCCTAGCCGGGCCGACCCTCGTAGTGATTTCGCCGGACCCCACCCGGGAAGGTGGGATAGTTGGCGTCGCACCCGACGGCGAACTCTGGATTGGGTCCACTGCGCCTGACGCCGAGTGGACGTCGGCCGGCATCGTCGAGGGTGGCGCCGCAGCAATTGTGGTGAACGTCGATGGGGCAATTGCGGTTGCAGGCGAAAGCAGCGTCGCCATCTCTAGAGACGGAGGGGAGACATGGACTACCGTCATTTGAGCAGAATAGTCGTCACCCTGCAGGTCCGGACCGAGCCGCTAATCGAAAAGACAACGCATGTCTGAGCGCACCAACAAAATCACTTTATTGGGCTCCGTATCGCTGGGCACCGGTGTGATGATCGGCGCAGGGATTTTCGCCCTTGTCGGCCAAGTTGCTGAGTTCGCAGGGGACTTTTTCCCCCTCGCTTTTCTTCTTGGCGCGATCGTGGCCGCCGTGAGTTCCTACTCCTACATTCGTTATTCCAGCGTGAATCCTTCGTCGGGCGGCATCGCAATGCTGCTGAAGGATGCGTACGGGCCGGGTGTTGCTGCCGGTTCGTTCTCCCTCTTCATGTATGTGTCGATGGTCGTAGCTGAAAGCCTGCTCGCGAGAACATTTGGCACCTACCTGTTGCGACCCTTCGGGCTGCAAGACTCGGTAATTCTTGTGCCAATGCTGGGGGTGGCGGCGATCGTCGCTGCCGCGATTATGAACCTCATCGGCAACACCCTCGTGGAACGTTCGGCAACTGTCACCGCGGTGTTGAAGATTGTCGGAATTGCGGTGCTCGCGATAGCAGGGCTGATTGGGGTGGCGTCTGCCGGTGACGGTTTCTTGTCAAAGTCGGCTGGCGACTCGATCAATATCATGGGGATATTGGCGGGCACAACGCTGTGTGTGCTCGCCTATAAAGGGTTCACAACCATAACCAACCAGGGCGACGACATACGTAATCCCAAACGCAACATTGCGCGTTCAATTCTCATCTCCCTTGCTATCTGTACCGTTCTCTATCTGCTAATTACTGTCACGGTGAGTTCGAGCATCGGTGCGAGCGGCGCAGTAGATGCCCGTAACTATGCTTTGGCTCAAGCCGCCGAACCGTTCTTCGGCACATGGGGCGTTGGAATCACCGTTGTGATCGCGGTCGTCGCCACCCTGTCGGGGCTGCTCGCCAGCCTCTACTCAGTGTCGCGGCTCTATGCAATGCTGCAGAAAATTCGGCAGGCACCCTCTCTGCCGAAATCAGTTCCGCAGCAACCGATGGTCATCACCGCCGGGCTCGCAATTCTGGTGACAGTGTTTCTCGATCTCAGCCAGATCGCGTCAATGGGCGTCTTTCTTTACTTAACAATGGACATGGCAGTGCAGTGGGGTGTCATTCGTCACCTGAAGGAAAAAATTGAAGCCCGCATTTGGCTTCCGGTGCTGACTATCGTGCTTGATCTGGCCATCCTCGTGCCGTTTGCCATCCTCAAGATTCAAAGTGACCTTTTTACGGTGATCGTTGCGGCGATTGTCGCAGCAGCAATCATCGTGGCCCAGGTCATCACAGTGCGCACTCGCCCTAACTGAAAACCTGACGCACCCAGTAGCTCTTCAAAGTGCGCGCAAAGCATGGGTCCGCACTGTAAATCAACGCTCAGCTGGATCATTCCACTAAACACGGCGATTCTTCCCAGTAGCTGTCGCCAGCTTGCGCACGTCGGCGAACGCCGAACGCCGTGATCGAGGCCAAGATCGCCACAAGAGTAAGCGTCGCAGTGGCGACAGGAAGACTCGCTGCGCCGATCCATCCCGCCACGGGGTAAGTCACGAGGAAGCACGCGTGCGAGAGCGCAAACTGCGCGGTGTAGACAAGATTGCGGTTCTCAGGGTTGGAAGCCTCCGCCAGCAAACGCGATGAGGGCGTGTTGATTAGGGAGGTACCCATGCCGAGAATCAGCCAAGTTCCCAAAAGCGCCCACCAACCGGTTGATGTGGTGACGGCGACAATCGTGACAGCGTTCGCAGCGAGAAGCCCACCAACGACAACGGATAACCCGATGAGCATTGTGCGCGTAACGCCGATTCGATCAACGAGCCGCGGGACGCTCACCGCCACAAGTAGTGAACCAATCCCGTAGGCGCCAAGAGTGACCGCCAACGCAGCGTCATCAAGGGCGTAGATACTCTTGGCATAAACGACTGAGTTCACGAGAACGATCGCAGTGCCCGCCGCGACAACCACATTCGTAATCATCAGAAACCGCAAACTCGGGGTTCGAATGAACACCAGTACGCCGGTGGGGAGTCGCTGCCAGAATGTGCCATCATCTCGATTTTTCGCGAGTGCAGGCAGCGTCGCGCCCAGCACGAGAACTGCAGAGCCGGCGAAACCGATCGCTGTGCCGACGAATAAGTTGTTGTAGCTGATTACAGTGAGCAGTACAGCAGCGATGGTGGGGCTTAACAACGCTTCAAGATCGTAGGCCAACCTCGATAGAGCCAGAGCTCGCGTGTAGTCGCGGGCTTGAGGCAACACGGCGGGGATCAACGATTGGAATGCGGGGGTGAATGTTGCTGATGCCGACTGCAACACGAATACCAAGAGGTAGATCTGCCATGTTTCCGTGACGAACGGCAACATCAACGCGATTGCAAGCCGGACCGCATCGGCACCGACCAACACTGCCTTCTTCGGCAGCCGATGCACCAACGCCGCAACCAAAGGTGCGACGCCGACGTAAGCGACCATCTTGATCGTCAGAGCAGTGCCCAAAACCAAGCCGGCAGCATCCCCTGCAAGATCGAAAGCCAATAGGCCCAAGGCGACCGTGAGCATCCCGGTGCCGAGCAACGCAATTACCTGCGCGCTGAACAACGCGCGGTAGGTCCTGTTGCGAAGCACCTCGATCATGCGTGGTGTGCCGGTGACTCGTCAATGGTGTGCTCCGCCTGCAGTATCGCCTCGATCACTAACCGTTTCGCATGCTCATCAGTCAATCGATAAAACATGCGATTGGCATCCTTGCGCACCAGCACCAGTTTGCCCCAGCGCAATTTTGCCAAGTGCTGAGACACTGCGGCAGGACTGCGATCGACGATGTCGGCAAGATGATTCACCGACAACTCGCCATCCTGTAAAGCGAGCACAATCCGAATCCGGGTGGCGTCGGCAAGCAGCTGAAATACCTCCACTGCGATCTCGACATACTCGCTATCCGGCTGAACTCTATCTACCTCTGTATCTTCATGCATGCATAGATACTAAGTGTGTTCGCAACTCTTGTCTAACCTAAAGTGGCACTTCGACCCATAATTCGGGTCCGCTGCGCCGGACCCAAGCTGTTGAAATTGGGGGCCACCCCCGCCGCGGGACCGACCACGCCGATAAAAATCGGATCCAGGAATTACGAAACCTCAGTGGCCAGATCCCTAAGGACGGCCTCGGTGATCTCTTCGACGTCGAACTTTTGTGCGCCAAGCTGGACACTTCTCGGCGCCATTTCACCATGACCATGTACTGGGAAATGTGAACTTTCCCTCTATTCCTGATCCTCCCTCATGAAACTCTTTCCGGGTCCGATTCCGGGTATCGCCTGAGAAGATCCCGCACTGCGGCGTCGAGTGTTGGATCATCGCCGCGTGCCAGTGCGGCGCACTCGACGCGCTCGTGGCCTGGCCCAGTCGCCGTGAATCGGAACCACACTCGTCGACGGGGCACGAATAGGGCCAGGCCGAGTCCAAGAATTGCCAAAGAACTGAATACCAAGACCGGAAGCTTTGTGGGGTCATAAGCGACATCAAAGGCGGCGAATCTTTTCACCTCACTGAGTTGAACACTGCCGAGCCCAGACGGTAATTGGACGGTTTCGCCCGGGCGCAACTCGAGTGAGTCGATGCCGGTCGAGCCACCAGTGAGCTGGGTCATGTCTGACGTGTCCATCTTGTAGACGGATTGGGGGATACCGTCGTCCAAGCCGAGATCTCCGGTGAATACGTTGAGTGTCATCACCGGATTTTGCACGTCTGGATAGATCGACGTGTAGGCGCCGGAAGCAGTCGCAGTTTGAGTGGGGTAGAAGAATCCGACGACTCCGACCTGCTCTGTCAGACCATCGGGAATTTTTAGAGTTCCAAGGCTGGTGAGATTAGCGTCCTGCGGCAAAAATGGGATCGCTTCGTCGAGGATCACTGTACCTTCAGGGTCCCGCACGGTGATTTGTGGCGCATAGCCATTGCCGAGTAGGTATAGTTCCGCCCCTGATACCGACAGTGGTTCGTTGACTCGCACGATCTCCGAGGTCGTCGCGCCATCGGAAGACTCACGAACCTGAACGTCTGCAATGTAGTCAGTGATGAAACCGAGGTTGGCGGGATTGTCCTCGACGTACTTGACCGTGAAGTCGGTCAGAGAAACCGAGAATGGGGGCAAGTTTTCATCAGAGAACCACAGACCGTTGGAGAATGTGTCGTAAGCGGAGCGCGCGTTAACGAAGCCTTCGCCTTCGACAACTACTCGTTGACCTTGATAACGGAACCCGCCTCCGATACCGACAGCCAGGAGCACACCTACAAGCGCAACGTGAAATAGAAGGTTGCCACTCTCCCGCAAATAGCCACGTTCCGCTGCCACTGATACTCGGCCGCCCACGTCAGGGTAGGTAACCACACGGTAACCGGCGCGACGAAGCAGCGCCTGTGCCGCGTCGGCTAACGCGGCGGGTGACCGCCGCTCTT
The DNA here is from genome assembly GCA_040687235.1 of Rhodoglobus sp. NPDC076762. Lineage (GTDB taxonomy): Bacteria > Actinomycetota > Actinomycetes > Actinomycetales > Microbacteriaceae > Rhodoglobus. Next base: position 15,472 of record JBFBMV010000001.1, read on the forward strand.
TGTTCAACGTCCGGGTGTGGTGCACACTCATACGATCAAGGCGTCGTGGCGTACGAGGCGGGGCCTGAACCATCGCAGCTGCGTGATGGCGAGTACGCGGAATTACGCAACCAATCAGCGACACGAAAAGCAGCAAGTAGATGGCCGAGAACCATGGAGACGAGTAAACGCCGAAAAGTCCGAGCGCGTCGACGGTCGGTGCTAAATCGGGACTGTTAGAGAAGTACTGCACGACCCCATTCGGGTCTGAAGTGCGCTGTGGAAACAGCGAACCCGGTATCGCCGCTATTGCTAAGAGAAGCAGCAAATACAATGCGATTCGCATGCTGGTCAGTTGACGCCAAATCCACCGGGACCAACCCCTCACGCCTAGCCGGGGCGACTTCACAGGGTCCGGCTGCACTTGGTCGAAATGCTCGTCGGGCCGTGTGCCAAATTCATTCGCAGATGATGCCGACATTTGTTGTTGCCTCATGATCAGATAACGGTCGTGAAGGAGCCGATAAGTCCTTGGATCTGTCGGGCGATCGCGCTCCAGATACCGGAAATCATCAGCACTCCAAGGAGGATGAGAGTGCCGCCTCCGAGAATATTGATGAGGCGGATATGTCGCTTTATCGCGACCAGTGCGCGAGTGGCCCAGCTCACGCCGATCGCGGAGAGCAAGAACGGAATCCCGAGCCCGAGACAGTATGCCAAGCCGAGAGTTGCACCGCGCCACGGGCTTCCACCCGTCAGACTGAGAGCGATAACAGCACTAAGCGTTGGACCAATGCACGGCGTCCAACCCAGGCCGAATACCACACCGAGCAACGGCGCGCCCGCGAGGCCGGGCGAAGGAACCCAAGATGGCTTCATCGTGCGCTGCAGGCTGGCGAACGCACCAACCATCACCAACCCCATTATGACTACCAGCACTCCTAAGACGCGAATGAGGACATCCTGCCAGCGGACTAGCCACGAACCGAGCGCACCGAACGCAGTGCCGTAGGCGATGAAAACGGCGGAGAAGCCGAGGATAAACAGCACGGTGCCTATCACAACGCGACGCCGACCTTGGCTCGTGCTTGGGTCAGCGAGGCCCGAAACGTACCCAACGAATCCCGGTACCAGCGGCAGCACACACGGAGAGAGGAACGACACGATTCCGGCGAGCATCGCGAACGGGATAGCCATCAGCAATGCGCCGGAGTAGACCGTCTGTGCAAAGAACTCGCCGATTCCGCCCATCAACCTCCACCGCCATCCGAGGGTTCCTCAAGGGCGGAAGCGATTAGTTCTTCCAGAATGCTCTTGTCGATAAGCCCGACGATGCGCGAGGCCGGCCGTCCTTGCCGGTCGAGGACGACGGTTGTGGGCACAGCGGTTGGGGACGCAACGCCCGCGAACCCGAGAGCGGCAGCCCCATCAGTGTCAACGATCGAGGGGTAGGTGATCCCAAACTCGCGCGCGAATGTCTGTGCCGTCGCGGTGCTATCGCGAACATTGACTCCAACGAATTGAACGTTCTCGGTTTCGAATTGCTGCCACAATTCCTCTAGCCAGGGAGCTTCCAATCGGCACGGGGGACATGCGGCATACCAAAAGTTGACCACAGTCACCTGCCCCCGGAATTGTTCGGCGCTAAGGTTCTCACCGGCCTCAGTTATTCCGCTGAAGTTGATCTTTTCGCCACGGGTGTCGATTGCGAACTCGCTTATGGTTCCGTCACCTGACGCATAGTTGCTGCCAGCCTGCCCGAGAGCGCCCTCGCCAGAAGAACACCCTGCTAGCACCAACGTTGCGGCAGCGACGAAGAGAGCCGCGGTCACTCGAAACGACGAGTTGACCCGAGTCATCGCTGTTGTCCGACTACACGCGCTGAATGCTTCGACTCGAGACTTTCGTTGACCGATATCAACGCGACAACTCGGCGTCGATCGCGGTTCGTAGGTCGCCAAAAGATCGGAGTTCCACAATCTGGTCGTTCACGAAGAAGGTAGGGGTGGAGTTGACCCCAAGCGCGACCCCGTCCTTGAAGTCCGACTCGACCCGCGCTGTTGTTGCCGGGTCAGCCACGGCCGCATCGTACTGTGCCAAGTCAAGACCTAGATCTTCGGCAAACTTGCGAAACAGAGGCGCCTGCGACTGCTGCGCTTCTCCCCATTCGGATTGCGTCGCAAACATTTGCTTGTACATGGCCTCAAGCTCGCCTTGCTGAGCGGCCGCCTCGACGGCGACGGCTGCGTTCGTCGAATTGAAGTGGCCGGGAAGAGGGAAGTAGCGCAAGACGAACGTCACCTGACCCGAGAACTCCTGCCGAAGTTCCTCCACCACCGGATAGGCGGCAGCACAAGCTTCGCATTCGAAATCGAGGAACTCGACGACGGTGACCGCACCGTCGCCGGCGTTATCCAAGATGTGACTGTCACCCCTAGTGGCGGATGCGATCCCCGTCATGGGATCAGATTCGGCTGTGGGGCGAGACTGCTGAGCTTGAGCGAGGAGGACAACGATCACCGCGATTACCACAAGAATCAGCCCACCAGTGGTTGCGAGTGCGACTTTAGTATTGGTCTTCAATTTTATACTCTCCAGGATTAGGGGAAACGCAAGCGGTCAAGCACAACGCAAGATTGGTCGTTGTACTCAAAACGGCACCAGCTGGGAAGCGCAACGCGCCGCGAGCTATCGTGCCGACAACGGCTTATGTGCGACTAATGGAGAGCGCGACCAAGCTGGGGCGGGCCGCCGTTGATGGACCAGCTGGAGTCCAGCCGAGAATTCGGGTATCGCGTCGGAGAGGTATTGCGTTAGGCGTTCTCGGCAGTTTGCCATGCCAGACACGGGCAGCAATCAAAGCGAGACCGATAGTGCAGCAGGCGATCAAAAAAAGGCAACCGACTGCTAGCCCGCCAACTATCTGTGTGCTTGAAAGAGCCGCGGAGGTGGAGGCCTCACCGGCGGGAGTCAAGGCTTGGAAAACCACCCCTAGTTCCGCCACAGTTGACTGCGCAACCCGATCTTCAGTTACTTGGGCGTGGTGGCTAGCGAGTATCCCCATGCTCACGAGCACAAGAGAGAAGACCATGATGAAAAGCTGCATGGCTCTAACTGATGCGATCGACGCACTAGTTCCGCACACTGGTTGGGAATTCATCAATTCGATCTTATCTTGTTGTCGTGCCGGCGGGGCAGTTGCTCAGACAGACACTTAAGCCGAAACAACCGACTGTACCTACGCAGACATCAACGGCTGGGTGAGATCGCTCACTACTTAACCCATTCCGATTTGTATTCTGCACTAGAAGCACGGTTTCCCGGCAGGTTTTAGCCAACACTGATCGGAAGGTGCGCGAAAACTGAGTTCAGTCCGCCCATCATATGCAAGACTGTTCAGATATAAGTTCAAGGGGATGACGTGGGTACAGAACATTCGCATATTTCAGCGACAAGTGCTGCCGGCCGGCACCGCAAGCCACTCGTAATCGCGCTGATCCTCACTGCGACATATATGGTAGTTGAGTTCATTGTGGGATTTTCAGTGAACTCGCTGGCCCTAATCTCGGACGCAGCTCACATGGGCACCGATGTTCTGGGCTTGAGCATGGCCTTGGCGGCCATTACGTTGGCCTCTAGGAAAGCCGCGACTCAACGCACTTATGGGCTATATCGCCTTGAAGTTCTTGCCGCGCTCGCAAACGGTCTTCTGCTGTTTGGCGTGGCTGGATACGTACTTTACGAAGCGATTCAACGGTTCAGCGACCCGCCTGAGGTACCGGGTTTACCGCTGTTTTTGGTTGCGTCCGTCGGCTTGGTTGTGAATCTCATCAGCTTCCGGCTTCTCATGGCGGGGTCGAAGGAGAGCCTGAATCTCAAAGGTGCATATCTGGAGGTGTTGGCAGATCTGCTCGGATCGGTCGGCGTAATTATCGCAGCCATCATTCTCTACACCACCGGGTGGCAGTATGCGGATCCGATCATCGGTGTCGGGATTGGTCTTTTTATCCTCCCGCGGACCTGGAAACTCACCCAGCAGGCACTTCGCATCCTCATGGAGGTTGCTCCGCCTAACATCGACATTGATCAAGTTCAGGTTGAGATACTTCGCCTGCCAGGTGTCTCTAAAGTTCATGACCTTCATGTCTGGACAATTACATCCGGGATAGAAAGCGCCAGCGGTCACATCGTCATTGAAGACGACAGCGACTACCGAACGGTTTTGAAGACAGTACTTGCGCTGCTCCACGAGAAGTACGGGATCTCTCATGCCACAATTCAGTGCGAACCCCGGGGATTCAATGAAACAACAAATCTCGTGTAGCGCTAACCGAACGAAGGGTGACTAATGAAATGGTCAGTTTGCGAAGCACCGTTTGTGAGATGCAAACGATCAGCTGTCGAGATCGACAATTCCCTACGCTGCTGGGAGTATGGCCGAAGAAGAAGGGTCGCGAATGCGTTATGAAGAACGCCCGTCAAACGAACTCCTCGCTCAAAGTGAGGGTTAGTCTTACCGATGCGCCGAGGGCAGTGTGAGCCAGTTGATTCCTGACAAGGCTCACCGCAGGCAGAATTTGCCTACCATCAATGCCGCCCAAGTGGCATCGGTAAGAGCATCCATGCCCCCCGACGCCGATGTAATCGATCTGGCCGATGTATTTGGCCTACTCGGGGAACCAAACCGTGTCCGACTACTGATCGCGCTGCTTAATGGTCCGATGTGCGTTCGTGACCTCGCAGCCACGATCGAGATGAGTGAGTCAGCAGTCTCGCATGCGCTCCGCCTTTTACGTGCGCATCGTGTCGTCGATGTGCATAGGAAGGGACGAGTAGCTTCCTACGAGTTAGCCGATCTCCATGTTCTTACTCTTCTAAAGCTTGGCCTCGAGCACGTCGGTCACACAGAACTCATCCATCCGGAACGATCTAATGTGAGTCTGGTAGAAGAACTCACGAATATAAGTTCGGTGAAGCGGCCGTGAGCCCGATGCCCCCCTCGACAAACGGTCCCAGTGGAGAACCACTTCTAGCTCCCAGCTTTGAAGAGTTCCTGACATGGGACACGCTGGCTTTTCCCGTGATGCCAGCTCTCGCCGCTTTTCTTGCGGCCGCATACATAGTGGGTGCGACTCGACTTTGGGCTCAGGGTCGTCGATGGTCGGTGATTCGCACAGTCTGTTTCCTATTAGGTTGCGCTCTACTGTTGATCGTCACAGGAACACGTATCGACGCCTACGGACTCCGGATGTTGTCAGTCTTCATATTTCAACAACTTACGTTGATGATGGTAATTCCCCCGCTCTTCATACTCGGCTCCCCGGGAACGCTACTCCTGCGGGCAACCCCCCACCGATTTGGTGGCAAAATTGTTCTCAGAGCCGCACTTTTCGGCCTCCGATCACGAGTAGGCAGGGCCGCTCTCCATCCGGCACTTGTAGTTCCGTTGATGATTCTGAGCCTCTTCGGACTCTACTTGGGCGGCGTAGCAAATATTTTCTTGGCCAGCTGGCTCGGACACATCGCGCTGGAGGTGGGTTTCCTAATCGTCGGGGTTGTGGTTGCCACACCTCTGGTGTCAGGCGATCCTCTTCCGCGACGGACATCGTTTGTGGCGCGCATATTTGACGCTGTCGTGGAAATGCAACTGCACGCCGCATTCGCGCTCGTGCTGATCTTCGCCTCCACTGCGCTGATCCCGTTCTTCAACTCGCCCCCTCCAGGGTTGGGCGTAGATCCGCTGCAGGACCAAAGGCTAGCGGGAACGCTCGTGTGGACATACGGCGAGCTACCAGTGGTCCTTATCTTGATCATTACCCTCGTGCGCTGGCAGCGACAGGACACAGTGAGAGCAGCCAGGGCCTCGAAACGCGCGGACGCCGAAGGAGATCCGGATTTGGACGGGTACAACGACTACTTACAGTCGCTGCAGAGTCGTCGTTGACTCGCTTTCAGAACCGTACGTGCCATAACGTGTAGTGCACCACTCCACGAGCACGTAGCTCTCATTCTTAATGAACTATTCAGGTTCCGAAGCGCCGTAAGAGGAAAGGCAATGTCCATCTCGCCACCATCTGAGGATGCATGGAAGTGCGCGTGTTGAACGGATCAAATCAGATAGCGAACATGTTGAGATCGCAATGGATTTATTTCAGCTGCTTGTTGACGCCACCTGCATTCAAACTGTGCTCGCTTTGCAGGATGGCGAGTTGTCGGTGAATTATCTCGCTGACATGGTCGAGCGCAATCTCGCCGCGGTGTCTCACACATTTAGCGAAGCTGCGCCAGGGCAAACTCGTCTTTATGTACAAAGGCGGCAATCGCTTGTTTTGCCGGCTGACCGATGAGCATACGAAACGGTCGGTCGCGGAGGGAAGCTACACCCAGAAGCAGCACGCGGACCACATCGCCTGACCGGCGACGTTCAGCGCTTTACTCCCGGCGAGGGATCAGGCGGGGAATGAGGCGGACGAAGACGATCATGCCCACCAGCTCGACCAGTGTTTGGGTGACGACCGCCAGCGGGGCCAGGCTCAGCGATGCCGGCAGTGACAGCGCAAGTGGGAGGACGACGAGGGAGTTCCTCGTCGACCCGGTGAACACCAGGGCCCTGATGGCGGGGACGTCGAGCTTAGCGATTCGCCCGGCGGCAAGTCCGACGATGGGCATCACGATTAGAAACGCCACATACAGCGGCACCACGAACAGCAGCTGCCCGATGCGAGACCCGACGGCGCTGATCTGCGAGCCGATGACGACCGCGAGGGTCGCCATCATCAGCGGGACCATAAGGGCCTGCATCACGTTCTCGACCAGCACACCAGCACGGTGGTTTCGGGCCAGGGCTTGGATCAGGGCGGCAGCGATGAGCGGGATCACGATGAGGAACAGGAACGCTTCCGCGAACGGGCCCACCTCGATCAGCGACACTGCACCGGACCCCGCGAAGAGGAAGAGAAACACGGGCAGCAGGACGATCTGCAGCAGCATCAGGAGCGGGGCTGCGACTAGAAGGCGTTCTTTCGCGCCACCCGCAATGCCGGTGAATACGATGACGTAGTCCACGCACGGCGTCAGCAACACCAGAAGCACCCCGATCAGGAGAGCCCGATCCCCTGCCACGAAACGAGACAACCCCCACACGACCAACGGCACGATGACGAAGTTGACGATCAGCACGACGCTCAGAAAACGGACATCTTTGAAGGCCTTACCGACCTCGATAAGGGGCACCCCGAGGAACGTCGCGAATAGGAGCAAACCCAGGATCGGGTTGATCGACACCGTCAAGCCCGGAGCGATCGACGGGGCAACGCTTCCGATGATGGCGCCGAGGACGATCGCAGCGATATAGAGGGGAACTTGCTGCCGCTCCACCCAGCCCACGACAGCACCCATACTCAAACCCTACGGGCACGTCCTGACCAGATACGACCACGAGCCCGAGGTGGGTCCCGCTTGAACTGGCCTAATGGGTCCGAATTACCTTGACATACTCGGTCCCTGCTGCTGATCGGCTTGCTGGTCCCGCTGGCCCTGTTCGGCGTGCTCGGGCTCACCTCCGTCGTGCTCACGCACGAGCTCGCAAAGATCGCCGTCATCGCCAACGGGGTGCGCGCTGGACGTCTGTCCCGCGACAGCATCCGCACCGCGGTGCAACTCGCCCCGGCACTAGACGTGGCATGAACGCCGAAACCCTTGACCGTACCCGATCGGTACCCCGAGTGGAAACCAAACTGTAGGTCAGGTCACATGACGACATCGACTAAGCCCCCAGCCACTCGATCGAAGGTCAATAGGTCAACTTCGCCGGCTCGGCCAGAACCCAGACAAACACTGGGCTCCTATGCCCCGCAGAAGCCGGATCTCGGCGTAAAATAGGCCCGAAACTTATTGAAGCGCGGGCAGGATGTGGGCAGAAACCACAACAGGTCCGACCGCATTCAAGACAAAATGCTGGTCAGACCCATTATTTTTGGTGCGCCCGGAGGGATTTGAACCCCCGGCCTATTGATCCGTAGTCGAAAAACATTCCTGCAGAACTATGCGGAAGTGCTCAAGATTGCTGCAAAACACTGTTGACTGGACGCGACTTCGATGACGCAAGTTGACTGGGGTGCTCCCCAAATGTGGGTGAAATGTGGGCACGCCTTCACTCCGGATCACTTCGGAAGTCGGGGTGCTGATTACTACTTTTCTCAAGAAGGACAACGAAGCTGCTCTTGTGGAGCAACCATTTTCTGCCCACTCGCCAGCCCGTCGGATCGAGGCTCCCGGCTGACAGCCAGCGATACACCGTCTGCTGGGTCTTTCCGAGCAGTGCCTTGAGATCTTCGATCGTGAGCTCTTCGGGATACCCCTCGAGGAACTTGGTCGGTGAGTGAACTTGGAGTGGCTTCGATCCGTTATCGGCCCAGGCTTGGATCTCTTCCCTATATATGACCCAAGCGTCCGCGATGCGGTGTGCTGGGATTTTGCCGCTGTTCAGCATCCGCCACACGGTGACGGTGGAGACGCGAGTGATCTCGGCGACCTCAGTGACGCTCAGGACTTGGGGGAACCGCAGCCAATACTTCTCGTCAGGCATCGCGAAACTCAACAGGCTGGGTACAACGAGAGATTGCATCATCAATAGGAACAATACATTTCTTATTGAAGTAAAAAGATACTGAAACCGACACGGCCAACCGTTTCTTCACAGACAAATGGAGCTTCGTAGTCCCTGCATTATGCCGCGACTACACCCAACCGCCCGAGACAAGCGCTGGGTCCGCCAAAACCCGCGGGCCAGCGCACCCCAAACGGCGAAACTTTCCTGAGCGAGCATCATGTGTCGACGTCGCCCCTTGGCATCGTTTTGCGCAGTACTTAGTATTTTTTAGAAGTAAAACAGTGTCAAATGCAGTAATATCACTATCAGTGCACTTCAGGGCTACTTATTGGCGCAGCTCACAGTGGCGTGCACAACATAAGTGGAACTTAGCGTCTACCCCCCAGAATAGGGTGATACGGACGTTATGCGAAGAAAACTCGGGCAAAAGGCTCGAATTTCCAACCGCTTAAAGGAGAGATTGTTGATGACGAAAGTACGCACGGAGGAACAACTGCGGGTCCGGCGATGGATCGCATTGATCGCGGCCGCACTTGTCGGACTCGTCGTAGTTATCGGCGTCGTCTGGTCGCTAGCAATCCCCGCCAGTGATTCGAGCTCACCGCGACCTACAGAATCAGTTCCCGGCGGGGAGGAAAGCTTGCCGGCCGATTCGACCGGCACTCCGCAGGATCCCCCAGCGGATGTGGTGGACCCAACTGTCACAGAAATCGGCCTCGTAGCTCAGCCCATCACGTCAGACCTCAAAACATACGCAACCGAGGCGGCCAAAGCTGTTGTCACCGTCGATGCCACGAAGGTTGATCGAAAAGGTTTCATGGACTACATCGCTGCTTGGGTCGGTTACGACCAGCGATATGGCACCGACATCGATGAGCTAGAACGAATCCGCGAGGTTCGACTCGATGAAATCTACAGCGAAGTGATCGGAGACACCGCACGGTGGGATTCACTTGCACGCGATGAGAGCGTCTTAGTAGCGGAGCCCACCGGAACGGTAAAGGTCGACTACCACCATGTATCGATCCAAGCTGGCTCCTTAGATGAATCAATAGCTGGCGGCCTCCACACAGTAACTGTGGACCTAGCAGTGAAAACCACTGCGGAACAAAGCGGGAATCCAATCGAAGCGACGGATCCGCTGAGCGTCACCATGCAAATCCAATGCGATGGTTCTTTTCCCGTTCCTCTCACTCCACAAAAGAGCGGCGACTGCACGGTAATCCGCTATTTCAGCGAGGTATACAACTAATGGCTGCTCCCGTGGTCGCAAAAGCCATCCAGACCGTCGGGCTAAAGCCCCTCCTGAAGCTGCTCGGCTTTGGAGCAGCTGCGCTCGTAGGCGCATTGCTGCTTTCGCTGCCTCTGTTTATCGGAGTCGTAAGCGCAATGCCCACCCCGGCGCCTACAACGATCGGGAATAGCGGGCCGCTGATCGTTGGCGATTGGGGCGCTCCACAAAGTGGGTATTACGAAACTGCAGCCTTCGGATATCCCGATCGTTCTGGGTGCGCAGTGTGCTCCACCTTCCACAAAGGAATCGACTTCTCCGCCGGCTGCGGAAGCCCCATTTACGCCGCAGGCCCGGGAACGGTAACAGCTGCCGGCTGGAATTCGGGAGGGTACGGAAACTGGGTGACTATCGACCACGGCGGCGGCTTCACGACCATCTATGGCCACATGCCCAACGGTGGTGTTTTGGCGACCGAGGGCCAACTGGTGTCCGCCGGCGATCAGATTGGCATAGAGGGCTCAACGGGGCTCTCGAGCGGTTGCCATCTGCACTTCCAGCTCAACATCAACGGAAACCCCGTTGATCCAAGACCTTTCATGCTGCAACACGGCATCTCACTTTGACCACTACTCGCTCACAGAAGGAATACAAATGATCCACTCCGCAATGGGACTCATCGCCAGCCTCCCGGCAGATGTTGATGTCCCTCAAATCGATCCTGATTTCAACGCCCCCTTCATGGTCGGCATTCAAGTCATCGTGTCTTACATTTTGGGCGCCGGGCTGGTGATCATGTTCGGGATATTGATCGTCGCCGTCATTTCGTTAGGAGCGAAGTCGATAGCGCCGGAACGTATGCAAAGTTGGGCCGGAGAAAACGTAGCCATTGTTGCAATTGTCACGATCATCCTCGGAAGCATTTCGGGCATCTTTGCGTGGCTCGTCAACTTCAACTTCGGATTCTAGAACAGCATGAGGATCTCAAAGTGGATGATGCTGGGGAGTGCGGGGGCTGTCGCCGTCGGCATCGGTTTTCTCACCGCAGCGCCAGCCGCTGCGGATCCTATTGAACCGGCCTACTCCGCGATCGCGATGGCAGCGCAAGGAGAAGTGACTGGGCAGACCTGGAGTGCACCTGCAGCTGACGTGGAATGCATAAGGACTGGGGCACGTGTCAATTGCGCTCCCACCAGCCTCTCCCAGTCGGTCGAGGAACGTTGCTTCAACGAAGTGCTGCTTGATGGTAAAGCTCAAACCGTATGCACTAGTTCAGAGGACAACGTAAAAGCGATCGTTGATAACGGCGGTAAAGAGCTAAAGATCGATTTCAAGTGCGCCTTACTCGACGCGCCTTGCACTGTCAGTCAAACAGTTGCCAGTGCCGCAGCACTGTCAGTGGGTTCAGGGTTGAGCTGGACCATCAGTCAGACGAGTTTCAACTCAGATTCGCGGCTCTGGGACGCATCGGTTACCGAGTGGGCTTGGTGGCAAGGCGCGATCATCCTGATTATCCTCGGCGCCGGCATTGTGGCTCTCGTAATGGCAGCTGTTAGCGGCGATCGAGCGAACCTGGTGGCGACGGTGGCCCGGTTCGCGTTGTCGTTGCCATTGTCTGCTGCATCACTCTGGCTCATCGGAACGCTACTAGACATTGTCGATCTCATGACTGAACCGCTCATTAACCGAACCGGCGGTGCCGGTGGGTTAGAAAAATTTATGGAGAATCTGATCTTCGGCGGCGGCGGCGGCAATGCGTTTGCCGCGACTGTGACGCTGACGCTTCTCGCCATCGGAACCACCGTTCTTGTCGCTGTTTTTTCTTTCCGCAATTTCGCTCTAGCAGCATTGATATCCATGGGGCCGGTGGCATGGATGCTTTTCCCAACCTCGTTTGGGACCCAGTGGGTAGTGCGTTATTTTTCCGCAGTAATGGCGTTGATATTGACGACGCCATTGACGCTGGGATTGCTATCCCTAGTTATTACAGGTGTTGGTGAAGTCGACACCCTGTGGAGCATCCAGGCTCTCCCATTTGGCATCGGACTTTGCATGATCGCATTCGTGCCGATTGCTGCTTTCAGTCTCTTCAGCTTTATCGGTGGCACTGCCGCCGATTCTGTCGGCTCTCGCATGGGCTCAGGGGCATCGCACCAAGCCACTCGAGGCGTGTCAATGGCTCGGGGTGCTGCTAGCCGCGCTAACGCCGCTCGTAGAAAAGCGATGCAACCCCGGAGTGGTCAGCCCCGGACCTCTTCGCCATCAGCTACTGCGTCGAAGCCCGCGGTCCGCAATGCCAGCGCGACGGCAAAACCTGCCATCCCCAGTGCTCCTGCGTCAAACCCAACTACGCCACGTTCAAGTGAACCGTCACGAAATGGAAGAAGTTAATGTCTAGCAATAGCGACGTTTACAACCGACCAGTGCGACTGAGCCGGAGGTCGACACAAGGAGTCTTCCTCGGGCTTGATGGTTGGGCCTTCACCGCGATCTCAGCCGCACTTGCAATTGCCGTGATCTCTGCGACCCGATACGGTTTCGCAGGCTTTTTCGTCAGTGCGATTGTTTGGGCACCGATAGGAATATCCTCATTCATCCCTGTTCAAGGGATGGCCGCGTCAAAATTTGCAGCGCTGTGGGTGTCGAAGCAGGTTCGACACGCCACCGGTGGCACTAAGACGCGGTTCCGCCCAGAACGGCCCAGAATTGCCGCGACCCTGAACCTCCCCGGCAAATTGGGGAACATCCAACTGTGGGATTCAGACGACTTTACTTCGGCTTATAACCCCGGCGATCGAACGGTGTCCATAACGGCGGAACTCGACGTCGACGGTTTTCTAATGATGGATAATCCTGACCGGTACGACCTGTCGCAGCAGCTTGCTTCCGTGCTCACCTCATTCACGCAGCGTCCCGGCATCAAACGGGTTTCGATGCAAGAACGCACGATGCCCACAACGATCCAGCCAGCACGGCAATATTTCGAGGACACTTTGGTGCGCCGAGGCACAGATGGCTCAACGGCGGTTGCGCAGAACTACCTCGACGTCATGGATAACGCAGAACGCTTTGCCGTCTCACACCGCAACTACCTCACACTGACCATCGATCTAGTCGCGCTTCAAGCACAGCTGAAGAGCCTTGGAGGAGGGAAACGGGCCATCCAGACGCTGGCGAAGCTAGAAGCTGGCAACGTGTCAGCAGCTCTCGCTGCAGCAAACATCAACGTTCGTCGTTGGCTAGATTCGCGCCAATGGGCAGCGCTAGCGCGCACCGCGCTCGACATTGACTCCGTACCGATGATCCAAGACCGCTCAGACGAACAGGCGGGGGTTTCGGTGGACGCGATCGGACCGATGGCTTTCGATGAGCCCCGTGGAAACAACGGCGTGGTTCGCGCTGACGGTGCATGGCACTCAACTATGTGGATTCACGAATGGCCAAGAAGCATGGCTCAGGTGGGATTCATCGAACCCATCGTCTTTGCCCGTGACCCTGCTACCGATGACGCGATCAGTCACATTTTTACTCTCGTGCTGACCCCGGTCTCAGTGAAAGCAGCCCTCAAACGCATTCGTACAGAGAAGAAGGTCTGGCGTGGAAACCAGCGCCTGAAAGCAAAGCGAAATGACAGTGACTCCGCGGAGGACCGCGCCGACTGGCAAGCACTGGAAGACCAGGAAGAGTCCATCGTCCAGGGACACGGCGAATACCGCTATGGCGGCTATCTCACGGTGAGCGCGCCCACAGAGGAGCGCCTCGCATCCGGAATCGCCGGCATCCGCAACGCCATGTCCCGCGTCGGTATGGAAGGCCAGATTCTCTACTGCCAACAGGCAGAAGCCCTGTTGATCAACGCGATGCCACTCGGAACGGGATTGAAGTAATGGCAAGGAAAGTATTCAGCGTCACTCCGTCGTCGCTAACCCGCCGCGAACGGCGCCAACGAGCGAAAGAGATTGCAGCCTTGGCCTCGCAATCAGATGAGGCTACCCAGCCTCAGAACACGCTTAGCTTGCCGCCTGCTGCCGTCCCCGGCATGTTCGGGCCCGGCGTTCGCACCGGCGAGTACTGGAACCTGATGCGACTGCAACAACCACACCACCAAGCCACAAGCCACAATGTCGCCGGCATCTACCCTTTCATCGCCGACCGTGGGTTAGGCCATCGCGGCCCCATCCTCGGCGTAGATCTCAACGCGGACTCACTGTGGCATTTCTCGCCGTGGGACCTTTACACCGACACCACCTCTCGAGCAGCGCTGTCGACGAACATTCTCGTGCTCGGCGCATACCGCTCTGGTAAGTCCGGTGTGCTGAAGATGCTGACCACCCGCAGCATCCCATTCGGCCACCAAGTCGTCGTTCCCTCTGATTCCAAGGGCGAATGGGTTGCTGTGTGCGAAGCAACACCTGGCGGAAAGGTGATCCGTGTCGGTGGACCACACACGGATGCCCGCATCAATCCTTTGGACGGTGGCCCTCGCCGCTCGAACGCCAGCGATGATGAGCACCTGCAAATGGTGCACGACCGCCGGCACGGAACCTTGCGAAGCATCATCGAGCTCACCCTCAGCGGGCAACCGCCGCTGACACCGATGGAGCACGCTTCCATCAGCTGGGCGCTCGATACTGCAATTGAAGTCACTGGCGACCGGCCGACACTGACAGCGGTGTCCGAGCAGCTGGAAAACCTCGACCCGACTTCTTCCCTCCGGGCAGAGAAACTATTCAATGAAGGGGAGCGCGCTAGGTATGTGCTTAAGCGCTTCATTGATGGGGACCTTCGTGGTCTCTTCGAGCACGAATCGACCGTGAAGTTTGACGATGAAGCTCCGATGGTTGTGGTGGACACCTCCGAGCTCTTCCAGCGCGGAAACCTCGTTGCCCAGCTGACCCAGCTCTGCACAAGCGCATGGATTCAAGCCGTTATCTCTGACCGGGCAGCCAAGCGCACTCGCTATCTGATTCGCGAAGAGGGCTGGCGCGATATGTCCTCGGTTGCAGCGCTGCAGACACTTCAGCAATGGTTGAAGCTGTCACGCCACTACGGGATCAGCAACGTGCTTATTTTGCACAAGTTCTCTGACCTTGATGCTGTCGGGAAAGAAGGCTCAGAGGAACGCGCTCTGGCCTACTCGATCGCCGCTGACATCGAGAACAAATTCATCTTCCGCGTAAACCAGCAAGAGGAAGACAACCTCGTCAAACGGCTGAAACTGCCACCGCAACACGTGCTGATCGCACGCCGATTGAAATCAGGCACCTTCATCGCGTACGTCGGCCTGTATTCGTACTTGGTCGACGCCTTCGTCACTTCCACTCAATGGGAGTACGAACTCTTCAAGACTGACGACGCCGTAGAAGGTGCCGCAGACATCGTTGAAAACTCCATTGCTGAGCTCGATTTCAGGACGCAGTACCTTGACGATCTATGGCCACTCGATGAACCCAACCTGGACCAGATCTGGCCCTCGACCGCGCCCGTTGAGGGCCACAAGGAGAAGTCCGCATGAACACCCTCGAAATGACCGCTGACGTTGCACCCAACGGCACCGAAGCTACCGTAAGCGTTGCCGGCCAGCCGACAGAAACGGTCCAGTACGCGCGCGAGGATCAGCTGCGCACCGGAATCATTCAAAGAGCGTCGGAGATCGCACGCGAGAACGGAACCGACGTTCGGCTGACTTCGAAACAGTCCAACGGAGTATTCCGTCTGTTGGTGTCTGGCGACGGTCGCGTTAGCCCCGACAACAGAGTTGAACTGCAGGAGCACACCGCACCCGTAGAACCACTACGTAGAACTCGACCGATGGTCGTCGAGCGCGAGATCCAAACACCTGCGGGCCCTGAAGCAGAACCGACACAGGAGGCAGTCGAGGAGGCTCCCGAAGAGGGACGCCGCTCATTCCTCGCCGACGACAGCGCAGCTCTACCGCCAGCCACAGGATGGCGCGGGCTCGTCACGCGCACAACCGGAATCAAGATCGCACCTTCGCTTGCAGAGCAAGAACGTCTCATGAATGTTCGAGCCGTCAGCCAGCACTGGGCAGGCGGCCGCTCTATTTCCGTTGTCAACGGCAAAGGTGGCGTCGGGAAAACGCTGACCACAGCAATGCTGTCCGCCGTATTCGCACGTCACGGCGGCTCGGGAGTGATCGCCTGGGACAACAACGACACCCGCGGAACACTCGGCTGGAGGACTGAACGCTCCAGCCACAACGCCACCATCCAAGACCTCGGCGGTGTGACCGAACAGCTCATGCAGCCCACAGCAACCATCGGAGATTTGGCTCTCTACGTCCACCATCAGAGCGCTGATATGTATGACGTGCTTCGTTCAAACCCCAAGCTTCTGGCCTCCGACCAACGGCTCACCGCCGCCGAATTTGATGCACTTAATGAAGTCATCAAGAAGTACTCGCGGATGGTCATCTTCGACACAGGCAACGATGAGTCCTCCGAGCGGTGGCTCCGGATGATCGATCACAGCGACCAGCTCGTGGTTCCCACCAGTCCCTCGGGGGAGGCCGCCGAGTCAGCCGCGTTGTTGCTCGAAGAGCTGAGCCAACGGGATGAGCGTTCCGCAAAGCTAGTAAAGAATGCTGTCGTCGTCGTCACAGTCGCGGAGCGCTCCACGCCGGCCGCTGAAGTAGCCCGCATCGTGTCCGGGTTTGAGAAGGTTGCACCGCGTACTGTCGTGATTCCTTTTGATCCCAGTTTGAAGTCCGGTGCTCTACGCTTCGACAGCTTGAAGCCAGCGACCAAGAACGCATGGATCGCAGCCGGCGCCGCAGTCGCCGCCAGCTTGAACGAGCAGAACGCATGAATACTGCGAAGAACTGGTGGGTAACCCCAGTTCTTGGACTCGTGGCCGTGATCCTCGTGATCAACTTCGCCTGCCAGGCGGTGACGACTCTCGTCACAAAGATCATCTGTGACAGCAGTGCAGCCCCGCAGTCCATGTTCGCAGGTCTCGGGTTCGTCTTTCTGGGTGACCCCTCCAGCTATGTCGTCGACGCAAGTTGTTCCTTCCCTGCAACGGCAGCACGTATCGCCGGCATCGTCGTCATGATTATTTGCGTCCTTGCGGTGATCGCCGCGACCATCATGTGGTTTCGATACCGCCAGTCGGATGGCTATTTCATCCAGCAGCTGCGCGGCCGTGCGGGATTCGCCAAGGGCAGCGAGATCACTAAGCACCTTTCGGCGAAAGCCGTGCTGAAGCAGGCAAAGACACTTCGCCCAAACCTGCACAAGCCTGCCGCCACAGATGTGGGGTGGAGAGTCGGACGTTCGTCCGGTGTTGACGTCTACGTCTCGATCGAGGACTCGGTAGCGCTCGAAGGTGCTCCCCGTTCCGGTAAGGGCTATCGCATCCTCATCTCAGCAATCCTCGACTGGGCAGGCCCCCTCGTCACGACGTCGACGACCAACGACAACTTGGCCGCAACGATGCGACCGCGGGCTGAGCGAGGCCGTGTGACGGTCTTCGACCCGCAACAGCTTTCAGGTGTCGGATCAGCTCTACGCATTTCACCGATCACCGGCTGCGATGATCCTCTGGTCGCTGACCAACGGGCACAAGCGATCATTGCCGGAACAGCTCTCGGGTCCAGCCAGTCAAACCAAGAATGGGCAGGCGCAGCCTCCAGCGTCTTGGCACAACTCCTACACGCAGCCGCAGTCTCCGGAGGCGGAGTCGAGCAGCTGTACCACTGGGGCTCCAATCCTGGCCTAGCCCGTGGGGCAGTGGATATTCTTCGCAGCGACGGCGCACCAGGGTGGGCCGAAAGCCTCAACGGTGTTCTCGGCGGCGACCCCAAGCTTCTATCGTCGTCGTGGTTTGGAGTAGCAGCAGCCGTTCGACCGCTAGGCATTCCGAGCCTCAGAGAAGCTCTCTCGCCCAAGCGTGGCGAGAACTTTGACGCCGACGAATTCCTCTCCGACGAAAACACGCTCTACCTGATCGGCTCCAGCGGCGGCTCAGGCGCGATGGGCGGCTTCCTCGGCGCCCTCCTAGACGACGTAGTCGAAACCGCACGCCGCAAAGCACTGGCAACACCCGGCTCACGGTTAGACCTGCCACTGGGGCTAATCCTCGACGAGATCGCAAATATGTTCGCGTGGCCAGCGTTGCCCCGAGTCATGGCTGACGGTGGCGGCCGCGGAATCTGCACCATGGTCGTTCTCCAAGCGCTCTCGCAAGCCGAGACCGCCTGGTCGAAAGCAGAAGCAGACACCATCTGGTCGGCAGCCACAGCCAAGATCCTGCTCGGAGGCGCCTCGGACATGGGGCACCTGCGCGATATCGAAGCCATGCTCGGAACACGTCAGTTGAAGCGTTCCTCTTACAGCTATAACCAGCAAGGAGCCTCGACCAGCAACCAGCTCGAGCGGGTTCCGCTGATGACCGTTGACGAGATCCGGCGTATGCCGCAGTCGATGGGATTGTTGGCCTATCGCAACCGTCGCGGAGCGCTTCTCGATCTGCGCGGATGGACCGACCGGGCTGACAGCAAGAGCATTTCGACCGGCAAGCGCACGACCGAAGCAGAGCAGCAGGAACAGTTCCGCACGCAGTTCGCCAAAGCCGAGCCGATCGCACTTCCCGAGTCCGAAGAAACCCTCGAACTGGACTACGAGGAAACCCAGAACTGATGTCGAACTCTCGCAGGCCGGCACGGGGCAATAAGTACCGCACGGGCTATCTGCGCTCACGCGCATGGTTCGCCCGCCGAGCCCGCTGGTTCGCCGAGGAAACCGCAGCAGAAGACGAGTTGCGCTGCGCCGCCTGCAGCCGAACCGCGAAAATTCGTGAGCTCGAGCTGCACCACGTTGACTACTCCGGAGTTATTGAGACTCCGACCGGTTGGAAAGCAGGCGAGAAGCACAGTGACCTCGTGAGTTTGCACCCGGCACATCACGAGCTGCTGCACCGCCTTCTCGAACGCGACCAGGTACTGCGCGCCATGCGCAGCCGCCGAGTCGCAAGCGCATTCGCCCTCCGCGTTCTACGACGCAAACTGACCACAACCATCACGGAGCAACCATGAGCTACGACGACTTTGACATCGACGACGTCCTCGCCGAAGAAGAAAGCGACCGCGATCCCGACTCCGAAGAGATCGCAGCAATCGCCGTGAACTGGCGAACGCTACCGAACGAAGACGCCGCCGAGAAATGGGAGGAACTGCGCTCGTGGGTCGAATGGATCAGCGCACGCTACGCAATCGATGAAAGCATCATCCCTGACTGCTGGTGGAAGCACGGCGCCCTCGTGGAAGAACTCTCCGCACTGCACACCGCATGGACGGTCTCTTACGACACTACCGACGCCGGCTACGGGCCCATCGGATTCGTTGAACGCTGGCACAACGCCCAATCGCGGCTCAGGCAAATCTCCGGAGGCTCCTGCACTCAGGGCCACCGCCCTGATCGCGTGCGTGAGTTTCGGACCAACGACGAATGGCGTGAGTGGATAGCTACTAGTCGCGCGTAGCCGAAGCCTTTCAGATTTACTTGAGGTGTTGCGCCTCAGGCGTTCTTGCCGCCACGACGCACCTCGAGATCTTTCAGCGAGTCGGGCGCCCATCGTAGGTAATACGCGAAATATGGATCCACGATGTGGAGCTCCGATCGGCTCTTGTCGTATTCCAAAACAGGTTCGCCTTCAATGGAATCCTTCGCAATACGAGTCATCTTCTCGAGCACAGCGGTTATCTCATGGCGCTGAGGCAAGTCACCTTGGAGTTCTCTCCGCAGCGCGTCACGCACCTCTTCATAGCTAATTGTCGCCCCGCCCCCTGAGCATGAGATTGCATGGAGAACTGCCCCGTAAATGTCCGTCACAAGACCCGACTTGAGCGTGCGTGAGTTGCGGCTACTTCGCGGCGGGCCGGATTTAAGGAGATCGAAAGCAGACTTGGAAGTATCTGCGGCTTGCTGCTGGAAAAAGCTATCCCAGGCGGCATCGTCGAGGTTGGGCATGACCTCACCATCAACCAAATTGTTTTCACAATAATTAAGGCAGTGCATCTGCATCAGATGAGGACTGCCGAAGCTTTCGTTTGCCATCCGCCCAATCGCGGTATCCTCGACATTCACTTTAAGCGCCGCGAAGCCCTTTTCAGCGATCTGCCTCAGGTCGGCCGTGTCCCACTGATCGACCGGGAACGAAAGAACACGACCAACCATTTCCTTTTCAAGTCGCACTACGTCGTAAGACCGATGAGGAACCGCCGCCACTACTACGCCTAACCCATCGAATATCAGATCTTTCAGCCCATGTATGATCTGCACCTGAACCGCACTGTCGATGTAATGAAAATCATCGATTACGACGATGCGGTCTGCAGTTTCTAGCCCTCTCCGCCCAGCTACGAGTGAACTGATCACCCTGCCTCTGGTCACCGAACGCTCGCTCGTGTGGTCCGTGGTTCCTGTCCCCGTCGCCCCGAGAACTCCCACGTTCACGGAACCCGAGGCCTGAAGAGAGTCTGCCTTGCCAGTCCCGGCTAAAAGAGTGTGCTCGGTGAACAGCTCGAGCTTGTCACACACCGTGTCCCAAAAATCCTCTACGGTGACGATGGCACCTCCCGACAACCTGATCGGGTCCTTTAGCATTTTTTTAAGCAGAACTGTTTTTCCTGATTTAGTGGGGCCAGACAGAGACAGCAACCGTTTCTGCTTTCTCCCAAGCCAAGCGCTGAGACGCTCTTCCATCTGAAGGTGCTCTCGAGCAACGTACGTTGCGTCAGGGAGACCACCAGGAATAAAAATTTCGTCTGCGAAGATCGTCATGCTTTTATACTGTCCGCTCGACTGAGCACGTGCTGAAAGGCCACGCCGAAGCGCTGGCGGCATCTGTGGTCTCTAGATCGACAGGCCTTGATCTTCTTCAGCTACCGGAACCTGTGTAGGCGAAACGAAAGCTCGCGTAAGGCTCTCTGAGGGCGCTGGAGTTGAGTGTTCTGGCTGCTCGAGTACATCACTAATTTTGCGGTAGCGCGCCGCAAGCTGACCACGCCGGACTGCATCTCGTTCGACTCTCTCGATGAGTTTGGACTTGGCAGATTCCAGCACGTCTATGGGTTCCGGTACTCCACCAGCGATCTGAGCGCTGTGGTTACGCGCTGCGCGCTGGGCTAGGCGCGCGTCCAGCTCGCGGATCGTCTGACGGTCGCGAGTGAGCCGGCTCGACACTTTCTCCAGCTGCTCGTGAGCCTCCGCACGAGCAGCGAGGAGCGCCGGACGTCGTGGATCGTCCGCGGTCATACCCTTAGCTCGCTCGCCCCCACTGTCAGCCCGGGTGCGTGCAGCGCGGGACAGTTCTGCTGCTGCAGCGGCGCGAGAATCATCGAGCGTAATCTCGACGCGTCCGCGGCGCATCGACTCCGCAATCGTGTCAACGGCCTGGCTACGGTTTCCTGCGACCACAACACTCTCGTTGTGGCGCCGGCCACGCGTCATTCCCACATACAAACCAGCAGCATCGACACTTGGACCGACGATGGCAACATCAGTTGTCTCGCCTTGAATGCCGTGCACCGTGGATGCGTAAGCAAGGTGCAGGTGCTTCGTGCCGTAGTCACGAGTAACGGTCCTGGTATCGCCGGCTTGCGAAGCGTTCTCCAGCACAATCTCTTCCGAGCGGATCTTCTTCACAACCCACAACGCACGGTTCTCGACACCAGTATTCGAATCATTGCGGCGGGTCTGTACGACGTCGCCTTCCAAGAGACGTTGCCCTTCTTGGCCTTCGGCCAGACGCTTGATTGTCAGCTGGCCACGAGCAACGCGTTCATTCTGGATGCTCTCATTTACGAGTTGTGCGTCAGAATTTGTGCCGGTGACTAGGGCGATGCTCTGGCCGGCGCCAGCGGCTTCGAAGTATCCCGAGACCATGTGGGCGCGTGCGTCGATGTCGTTGGTGACGCACGCTACATGTCCACCGTCGTAAAGTTCGCGGGCAACATCCGTGGCAGCTTCTTCGCTGCCCGGGTCGCGCAGTCGCATTGACAGACGCCCATATTCGGCATCCTTGAAACGGTGGATGGCGGTCAGCTCGACCACAGCGGTGGAGCGCTGTTTGGTCAACGCCATTGCGCCCGAGTGTCCGACGGGGGCAGCCTGCAGGTGGTCGCCGACCATCGCAATTCCTGCTCCGGTTTGCTCTGCCAAGATCGCCAGTGCGCGTGCCGCGTTCAGGTCGATCATTCCTGCTTCGTCGACGACGACGCGATCGCCTGGGCGAAGTACGTGCTTGCGGGGACCTTCATAGATGGCACCAGTATCGGAGCTCACAGAGCCGACCTCCAGCTGCGACCAGCGTTGAACGCCGGCAGCGTCCGGCGCAAAACGCCACCCGTTGTCGTAGAGCAGTCCGTGCAGCGATGATGCCGTGGCGCCGGTCTCACGACCAGCGACGCTGGCTGCTTTCTTCGTCGGAGCAACGACGATGAGCTGGCGACCTTGCTCCGTCAGCGCGGCCGCTGTGACCTTCAGCATGGTCGTTTTACCTGTGCCAGCAGGTCCGGTCACGGTAACCAGACGGTCGGTGCCGGCGATCGCGGCAGCGGCGTTCGTTTGTCCTTCGTCCAGTCGGCGGCCGTCGTCCAGGACACTGTTGGCGATGGTGTCGATCGCGCCAACGGCGACAGGTTCTCCTGCCTCAACGAGCAGGTCGAGCTGGTCTGCAAGCTGCGTTTTCAGCACCGCAGTATCGGCAGCCATGAAGTGTTTGACGTGACCCGGAAGAGCATCCACGTCTTCAGAAAGTTCGACAGTCTCCGCCGAGACTGCTCGAGCTACGACGTCTTCGAGAAGCTCTGAAACGAGTGCTCGGTCAAGCACGATGCCGCTAGCGGCGACGGCGCGGCCGGCACCGGCACGGATGTCGTAGTGACTAAATCGACCACCGGTACCAGCCGAACGGCGATCAGCATCGGCGATCGCTTGGGCGGCCAAAAGGTCACGATCAAGCTCTCCGATTTGAACTGCAGCTACCTCAGTAGCGACTCGCGCCCCCAACACTTTGGGGTCGAGTTCCAACAGCTCGTCGCGCACAATCTCGCTCCAGCGAGCCTCGTCAACCTTGCCGGGCTTGTTCGGGCGACCTGCCGCCCAGGCCCAGCGGTCGATCGCAGTGAGCACATTGTGATCAGGTTCCTGACCCGGATTAGCGGCTTTCCACTCGGCAAGTTTCAGCGCCCGGTTCGCCTCAATTTGGTTCGAGCGACGCGACAGCGGACGTACCAAATGAGCCAGCTGTTCGATCTCTCCTGAGGCATCCATTGTGAAGCCTTTAGCTGCCAACGCAGCGATCCATTCTGGGTCAGTACGAGCGGCCAAATCGCCCTCAGAATTGACCACAGTTTGGAAGCGTAGAGCCACCCGCGAATCGACGTTTGACCATCGTCCGTCGACGCCGCGAACCTTCATGTTCAGCCACAGATGACGGTGCTTGTGAGGGTCCAAAGAACGAGAGCGTTCGTGCTTGAGTTCCACCACTTCAATGCGGGAAAGCTCTTGCCGGATTGCCCCGCCCGCGCCACGTCGAGCGTTGAGCTCGGACTGCCAAGTCAGCAGCACACGGTCGCGCAGACGGTCTTGAAGCTGCTCGAACTCGGCCGCCAACTCGTCATCGAGAAGAGCCGCAAGCGAAAAGGACTTCGGAGAATTGACCGTTGCATCCAGCAACAGGTCGGCTTCTGGAGACGGAAGTTCGCGCCCGCGGTGCTCGCCAGTTTCAGGATCAGCACCACCGATCCACGCCTTCAATTGGTCACGGCTGAGTGAGTCAGAGACCGTGACACCGTCCTCGACCACGAAGCGTTCCATCACACCATCGGTGTAGCCGGCTGCTGCTTCGGCTCCAGCTGAGGCAGTCATGTGCGAGTCGCAGGTGCCACCAAATGCGTAGTCAAGAGCTTGCCGGACACCCTGAGAAGCGACCCCTCGCTTCCATCGGGCTATCCCTCCGCGCATGCGTCAAGAGTACCTCACACTCAATAGTGCCTGCGTGCATTGCCTCATCTTTCTCTTCTAATCGTTACGTGTATCGATTACTCCTCATCTCGTAGAGGGTATGTGTCATCGTGCATTCTGCACGTCCTTCTCACTCCTGCTCCGACATCGCTTTCTCGTGGGGGTAGGAGATGCTGTCGCCAACACAGCGTTGCCACGTGCGCTGACAGCTACGAAAAGGAAGGGGCCGGGCGGTCGGGCCGGAGCAAAACGGAGGTTGTTCTGTGCGTGGCAATAGGTTGTAGAGCTCTCACGAGCCCCGCCCAGTTCCCAATCACTATCTCTGAACGCATCATCGTTCAGTCGTATCGATTCTCACTGCATCGAGTACCGGGTCGACCGGCTAGTGAATCAGATGCGAACACTTACCGAGGGGAACCACTGCGGATGTTGAGCGGGCTTCGGCGACGATCTAGATAGCTGTTGACGGTCTGACATCGTGGCCTGTTCGAGGGAGTAAGAACGACATGTTGTTGCGGGTGACAGGTCACGAACGTTGCGAGGCTACCCACGCACGAAAGGCAGGCAACGTCGGCAGCAGAAGGATGACGGGGCTCCCGCTCAGGTCGGCACGGATGATCAACGGCCTACCGAGTTCGTCCATCAGCGGAGCCATCGACGCGGCCCGACTTGCGCTGACATATCCAACCTTCTGTTCCCCAATAAACGCGACAATCGCATTTGGATCGAAGGTGTTTTCAGGCTCGCGGACTAGTCGACACACACCAGACATAAACGATGCCGGTTTGTCGGTGTAGTTACCCTTGCCGCGTACCTTCAACGGTGTGCTATCGAGGCCGCCTAGGTCAACATAATCTGCCAAATTGAACAGGTGACTTTCGCTGAACAGGACCTGACGCTCAGCTTCTTCCAACGCATCCTTCTCCTCGGCATCCAGGAGCTCTTGGTACCTCACGTCCGTGACATACACACCCGCACGAGTCGCCTCTGCCTCTGCCTCTGCAACATCCCAAAAACTGACGCCCTCTGCTTCTTGGCGAGCTTTAATCCTCTCGGAGACAGTGCGGAGCAGGGCAGCATCCCCTGCCTGCCGCGGCTCAGAGTCAGATTGTGAGCGTGGCGCTTCGGTCCCGCTTGTAAGCGAAGTTCCGCGTTTAGTTTCCAGGACGGCCTTTGCCGCGACCCAGACGGCGAAAACGACAACACCGATACCAATCAGCACTAGCCACATGAGGCAAGACTACAGACTCGACATTCCGCGCATGATGAAGGGGCAAATTGAATTTCACGCACAAAACATGTGACTCCTGCATCCACTAAATTGCGGGTGTGTGCCTGCTTGTGAGTCGGGGAGCGCGAGGGGTATCCCCTCGCACTTTTGTTCTGGTGGTCATAGCCAAAGTGCTGAGACCACCAGAACTCCACACGCCTAGCTTGCTGTCGCGTCGCCCATGTCGGCGGCCGTTCTTACTTCCTTGATGGCTTCGTATTCGAGCGTATTTGTCCAGCTGTACTCTGTGCGGATCGAGACTGATTTGGCGTTGACTCGGGCCACTTCTGCCCAGCCAAACCGGTACCGCACGTAATCGCCTTTATTGATTGTTTCGCGGCTGTAGCTTGTGGCGGCGCCGGTGCTGATTTGATCGGTGCGGATCTGCCGCCAGTAGGCGAGCTGGTCGCGCTGTTCAGCGAGTCGAACGGTGAGCCGGTCAAGATATGCACCGGTTGCTCCGATGGGCTCGGCGCTTAGTGTGTCTTGTCCGGCCTCGTTGGTGACCCATTCCCGTTTGCCGTCGATGTGGCGTTGGGTGCGGCGGGTGTCGGCTTCCAGCTTCTTGATTCGATTAGCGACGGTCTGCACGCCGTAGCGCGCGTCGGTCGTATGGTGTGCTGTCTCGGCTCGTCTGGCTGCCTCAGTCGCGTCGTTTCCTGCGACGATTGCGCGTCCCTGTGTGTTGTGCGCTTTCTCGATCGCGTTACGGTGTCTGTTTTCTGAGTGGTGGCCTACCTTGATTGGCTCGCCTCCCTCGGGCAGAGAACCGAGTGCCTGGTCAGCGCGTGCCTGTGC
Source organism: Rhodoglobus sp. NPDC076762 (assembly GCA_040687235.1). Lineage (GTDB taxonomy): Bacteria > Actinomycetota > Actinomycetes > Actinomycetales > Microbacteriaceae > Rhodoglobus. The sequence goes on from JBFBMV010000001.1 coordinate 41,349, forward strand.
CTGGTCTGCGGCCGTGGCTTTGCGATCGGCTTTGGAGTCAAGCGCGGCCGCGCGCTGTTCTTGGCGCTCAATTTTTCCCGCCTCGACTTCGGCTGTGGATCGGGTGGCCTCGTCAATCTCTATGGCGACCTCGAATCCTGCCGCGCGTAACGCTGTGGCGGTGGCGTTGATGGTGTGCAACTTCGGGCGGCGGTCGCGGCTCTGCGGAACGAACCACGCCGCGATACTGCGACCCCAACGCCAGCGCTGAGCCTTCAATATTTCGGCGGTTCCGTCTCCGCGTTCTGTTCCCTCGATCATGGTTCCGGCCTCGTGTGAATGGGTGATTGTCAGCATGTTCTTCTTCTCTTCCACGTTTTTTTGCCAAAGCGGCACTCAGTGCCGATGGGAGGTGAAGCGGAACACAACCCGTAGGGCTGCGGGGCGAAGAATTTTGGTGCGAAATAAGGGAGCTTGCGACCGCGCGCCAAAAATCTTCGGAGGAGCTGACGGCAGAATGCCGTTTGTGTTTCGTGAAGCCGACCGTACAATCGCTCGCAGAGCGCTTTGGCAAAAATGTGAGCGCCAGCTCACCGGATAAACTGCGGCGCTATGCCGTCGATTGATTCTTGCTGTGACGTCTGCTTGAGGAGCGTTCTGCGGGACGCTCTGACCTAGGAAACAGGATTCAGTCGTTGTGGCTGAGTCGCTCGGTTTCAAGTTCAGGTTAGCGGCGACAATCCCAGCGAAAGCACCGAAATGCTGCCCCTTTCGCCTTACTTCCTAGTTAGCATTCAGTCCATTTGCGCGGCTGTCCAGTGCAATTTTCCAGAACGCTTCCCGTTGCAGAATGGTGTCGTCGCGGGTTTTCTTGTCGAAGATTTCGAGAATCGAATATTGGAAGTTGTTCACGATGTGTTCCGGGCCGCGCTCAGCCAGGAGAGCCTCGAGTTTGCTATTCCCGCCGGTGAGCTTGTTCACGTTCGCGTATGCGGTCCATCGCTGCCATAAACCGTCCGCCTCACCGGATGCAGACCCGACGTAGAGGCGCCCGTCGCTGGTATCGGTAATGACATAGACCGCTTTAACATTCGATAGTGCGTTCCGCCACGACGGTTCAGCATTCTTGACAATGAGCTGCATCTCGCTGTGGCGGAGAAGGACGTTCTGGTAGCCGGGGAAGGCTCCAAGTTTGGTGTCGGGAGCGAGCTCGTAGACGATCGGATTGATGCGACTCGCTTGCAGCGTCTCGTACCAACGCAGGTAAGACTGACCAGGAGGCACGTCGAGCTTCACGATCAGCCGCCTGATGTATTCCGAGTGCTGATGCAGCGGTGCAAGGCTATACCCATGGCCCTTGTTGATCTTCGGGACGATAACTTTAGTCTCGAAGAGACCGCCGAAGATGAAGAAATTGGGCCCATATAGCGGATACTGCGCGAACGTGAGAACGTAGTCCGCTTCGTCCAGATTGTTGTTGGAGTTCTTCTCTGCGCGGTACCTAGTCATGTTCAACCACGGTTCCTGATCGTCTGCAATCAGCAGACGGTATGCGGGTACACCCTTGTCCCCGTCTCGGATATTGAACTTCACTTTCGTGCGCGCAGGGACAGGCACCGGCAGAAAATCGGTAAACCTAATCATGCGCGCTCCCCGTTATGGCGACCTCACACAGTCTGAGGCTATTGCTCGAGACTAAGCGCAACAGTGCGGCACCCCAGAGGGACATGCCAGGCCCGGCGACCCATTCCCGGAATCCGAACGGCGATCGCAGGGCGGCCGCCCTGCGATGGTGGCTTTCGAAATTCCAGAAAGATGCCTAGTTGAGCTACACCCTAAACAGACGTCAAGGTGAGCCGCCACTCCCCCAGCAACTACGTGTCAACTTGAGGTCTCCAACGCCTTTTCTTGACACACTGCCAACATGGTCTTAGAGTTCCCTTGACACCATCGAGGCGGGGAAAAGTGACTCAAACATTCGGATATATCAGAGTCAGCACCTTGGACCAGAACTCCATCCGGCAACTAGACGGCGAGATTCTCGACCGCGTCTTCACGGATAAAGCATCCGGCAAAGATCAGAACCGCCCGGAGCTGGCGAAGCTAGTCGACTTTGCCCGAGACGGCGACACTGTATTGGTCCACTCGATGGATCGATTAGCTCGCAACCTCGACGACCTCCGAGCGATCGTTCGACAGCTGACCGACAAGAAGGTGCAGGTTCGGTTCGTGAAAGAGAATCTGACCTTCACCGGAGATGACACCGCGATGGCAACCTTTCTACTCTCCGTGATGGGGGCGTTCGCCGAGTTCGAGCGAGCCCTCATTCGTGAACGACAGCGCGAAGGCATTGCCCTGGCCAAGAAGGCCGGCGTCTACAAAGGCCGCGGTAAAGCACTCAATAACGAGCAGGCCGTCGAAGTCGCGAGGCGCGCTGCCGCCGGCGAAGCGAAAGCAGCACTCGCCCGAGAATTCGGCGTTAGCCGTCAAACGATCTACGAGTACCTTCAGCCACGCACTCCGTAACTGCATAGCTGAGTGAGTCCAAACCATCAATTACTAGCACCACAATGCGAGACCGCTTAGGGAACCCTTGCGAGATTCCGTTCCGCACACGCTTTATCGGGTGTGGTCTTGGTCGTTCGGTGGCGGTCTTTTTGCGGTCGTTCAGTGGCGGCGGAGGCACGAGGGCTTGCAATTGCCGGATCGGTATCGCGTCCGGTTGATCAGAGTCCGAAGGCTCCGCCGCTGATCAGGATGAATATGCCGAGGCCGATGAGGACGACGGGGAACAGGATGTGCTCGAAGCGCTCGAGGACTTCCGCGATCGGCCGACGGCTCGCCACGAACTTGGCCAGCATGACCAGGACCGCAACGAGGACGAGGAAGACGATGCAGTAGGCCACTACGGCCGCAGGCCCCACGGCGAGGAAGACCGGGACGTACACGCCGATGTTGTCCCCGCCGTTGGCGAAGGTTACTGCGGCGACGGTCCAGACGCCGACGTTCTTGCCGGCGACCTTGGCTTCGTCGTCATCGTCGTCATCGTCGTTGCGCCAGGCTTGCCAGGCTGCCCATAGGCCTAGGGCCAGCGGGATTAATCCGAAGTACGGGATCACTTCGGGGGGCAGGAACGCGTCTGCGCCGAGGGTGACGAGCACGGCCGCGCCGAGGATGCCCGCGAACCCCAGATACTGGCCCACGAAGATCCGGGCGGTGGTCCCGTGCTGTCCGGCGCCGCGAGCGAAGAACAGGGAAAGCACGATGATGTCGTCGATGTTGGTGGCTATGAACAGGCCGATCGCCTGCAGGATCGAGGACAGTATCATGCGCTTGCCTCTGCGGTGCAGCAGCCGGCCACGGAGCAAGCAGCGTCGAGACACGGAGCGTTCTCGTCCACCGCGAAGGTGACCTCGAGCAGCGCGGCTAGCGCCTGTGCCAGGTGTGGATCTGCGATCTCATAGCGGGTCCGGCGCCCCTCGAGCTCGGCGACCACGATGCCGCAGTCCCGTAGGCATGCCAAATGGTTCGATACGTTCGAGCGGGTCAGTCCCAGGTCGCTCGCTAGCTCCGCCGGGTAGGCCGGACGCTCGAGCAACACCAGGAGAAGTCGCGACCGAGTGGGGTCGGCCAAAGCCCGACCCAACCGGTTCATCACATCTAGACGAGAAGCAATAGTCAGCATGCACTAAACTATACAGCACACGCTGAACTAGCGACGCGCCTCAAAAGAGTAAAGCTTTCCAAGGCACCAGGGACCTCTGAAAAACATGCTGTCGAAGCGGCGGCTTTCCGGGGCTCGTTTTGTCTTGTAAACATGTCTCGCCGTAATTCGTCTCTCAACCGCCTCCTTTAGCGCTTTTTGAGGCAGAATAGCCTCGTGAGACATCTCGGGTACACAAGGGTCAGCACCAAGAGCCAGGACGCGAAGCTACAAGTCGATGCGCTCGTGAAGTCCGGCGTGCAGGAGCGGGACGTTTTCTCCGACATCACTTCTGGTAGCCGGACCGCGATTTCGCGCCCGGGGATGAGGAAGCTTCTCGAGTACGCCAAGCCCGGTGACACCGTCGTCGTCTGGCGAGTCGATCGACTCGGACGTTCACTCATCGATGTGCTCAACACGGTGAAGCTGCTTCGGGAGCGGGATGTGCAGGTGAAGAGCATCTCGGACGGTATCGACCCGTCGACGACCTCGGGCCGGCTGATGCTGAACATGCTCGCCACCTTGGCTGAGTACGAGCGCGAGCTGATCACCGAGAGAGTGAACGCCGGAATCACGGCCGCCCGAAAAGGCGGTACCCGGTTCGGCCGGCCCCTGTCAGATCCCGTCATCGTCGCCGACAAACTCAAGCTCGTCGCAGAAGCGAGGGCGAAAGGCCGGACCGCGGAGGACGCAGCGAAGCTCGTCGGCTGGAGCCGCGCCACCCTCTATCGCCACCAGCAGGCCCTCGCGGCCCGCGAGAGCACCACCGTGTAGGTGGCGTGTGGACGCGGTCGAGCGGTGGCGTGTTCTTCGGCTGCATGTCGAAGACCAGATCCCGATCGCCGTCCTCGCCCGAGAGACCGGAATCTCGGCCCGGACCCTTCACCGGTGGCACCAGCTCTACCGGAACGGCGGCGACGCGGCCCTTGATCCTCATCCCCGCGCCGACAAAGGTGTCCGCCGAACAGCGCCCGAGACGGTGGCGTTCATCGAGCGGTTGGCGCTGACCCGGCCACGCCCAAGTATCGCCACGTTGCACCGTCTTGCCGCCGCCGACGCGCAGCAACGCGAGTTGCCAGCCCCGAGCTATGCGACCGTTCGGCAGATCGTTCGCGCGCTCGATCCGGCCCTCGTCACCCTCGCCCTCGAAGGGCCGGTGTCGTATCGTGACAAGCACGAGCTCGTGTTTCGTCGCCGCGCCGAACGACCTAACCAGACGTGGCAGTCCGACCACACGGAACTCGACATCCTGATCGTTGGCGCTAACGGGAAACCGGACCGGCCCTGGCTGACCACCGTCATGGACGACTATGCCCGCGCCATCTGCGGATACACGGTCTTCACCGGCGCTCCGTCAGCAATCAACACCGCCCTCGCATTGCGACAGGCGATCTGGCGAAAGACCGACCCTGCCTGGGGGATGTGCGGGATCCCTGACATCCTGCATGTGGACCACGGCTCAGATTTCATCAGCCACCACCTTGAGCGCACCGCGATCGCTCTGCATATCAGGATCATCCACTCGACCGTCGGTCGACCCCAGGGGCGGGGAAAGATCGAGCGGTTCTTCGGCACCGTCAACACCGAGCTTCTGGCTGCGCTACCTGGCCACCTCGGGCCCGGCAGCCGAGCACCTCAACCGGTCCTCGATCTCGCCAGGCTTGATCGTGCGATCGGTGAATTCATCGGCACCTACAACGACCGGATCCACAGCGAGTTGGGGATCTCACCGCGAGACGCGTGGGTCGCCGACGGTTGGCTTCCCCGCATGCCGGAGAGTCTCGAGGAACTCGACGGGCTGCTCCTGACTGTTCCGAAGAACCGGGTTGTGCAACGCGACGGCATCCATTTCCAAGGCCAGCGCTACCTTTCCCCGACTCTTGCCTCGTTCGTTGGGCGCACCATCACGATCCGGTACGACCCCCGCGATATCTCCGAGATCCGCGTCTACGACCGGGACATCTTTGTCTGTACCGCCATCGACGAAGCCCACCCAAACCTTCGCCTCAGCCTCCGCGACATCGAAACAGCTCGCCGTGCCCGACGCAAGCAATTGCGCCGAGCCATCAACGATCGCATCCCGACGGTCGCCACCCGCGAGGAACCTCGCATTCCGGAACCGCCGAAGCGGCGGCCAAAGCTTCGCACCTACGAAGAGGACGAGTGATGAATCAAGCATTCATCGTCACCAAAGAACACCGACGCTTCACCGAGTTCGCGAACGCCGTCCGGAAGGAGAAGACCATCGGGATCTGCCACGGCGCAGCCGGCGTCGGGAAAACTAACTCAGCACGTCGGTACGCGAACTGGGACGCTCTCGAGGCCTACATCAACGAATGGGGTCCGCGGGGAGATCACGACGCGAAGCACTACGCCCTCGCGAACCGATCCCGGACCGTCTTCTACACGCCAGAAGTCCTGTGCCGGCCAAAGGATCTCATGAGCGAGCTGATGCACTGGAAGATTAAAGTCGGGATCTGCGCCGACGAGCACCTCCGCTCTCTCATGCCTGAGCCGGAAACGGTAAGGCAGAAGGACCTCACACAGCTCGTCGAGCTGCTCATCATCGATGAAGCCGAACGGCTCACTCCCACCGCCCTCGAGCTGCTCCGCGATCAGCACGACCGTACCCGTCTCGCAATGATCTTGATCGGCATGCCCGGCATCGACGAACGATTCCGCCACTACCCCCAGCTCTACAGCCGGCTCGGATTTTCACACCACTATCGCGCCCTCGGCCGTGAAGAGCTCCTGTTCGTTCTCGACCGCCATTGGAAGCTACTCGGCAAGACCCTCGACCCCGAGGACTTCACCGATGCGCAAGCCATCGCCGCCATCGAGCGCATCACCCGCGGCAACTTCCGCCTCCTCGAACGGCTCTTCCCCCAGATCAGTCGCGTCCTCAAGATCAACCAGCTGGACACCATCACCGACGACGTCATCGAAGCCGCTGCCAGCATCCTCGTCATCGGCAACTAGCGACACAAAGCGATCACAGAAAACCGCCAGGGAGCGTCAAACTCCACAGCGGAAGATGCTCGATCTAGAGGCACCGTAGACTCGCCAATTCAATCCCGTTTGCCGATCGGCTATCGGAATGGCCGACCGCGCACATCGAAAGTCATTCCGGTTCACTGGCCGCACTTATGCCCGCGCTCCTGCTCGCGCGTAGATAAATCGCTTAGACAGCGATTATCAGGTTCGCGTTTGATGAAGAAACAGCCTGAGCTGCGGCGCCTCATCAGGGCTGCCAGCCACCATCGTCACGAATATATGGCGTGATTTGGAGGCCGATACCGCAAAACTGCCGAGGTTCTGTCGGCGTCCACATCGCCTTCGTCTGCGAGGAGCACGGTCTCAACGCAATGGTGGATCCATTCTAGGATCAACAGTAGAGCCTAGCCTTCTTCCTTCTCTGCCGATTCATCCTCCATACGAAGCCGACGCGACTGATAGAGATAGGCGCCGATTAGACGGATGAACTCATCAGCACGCTCGCTCTCGCCGGTCAGCGCGCCTGTGAGCTTTCCGAAGGCACCTTCATTGAGCACAGCGGCGTCGGTGAGTGTCTCGCGCAGCTCCGGAGAGGCCATGAACTGGTCTAGCGCGTTGTGGTCGATCTGGTCAGCGATGCGCGGATCTTCCTCGACCATGCCGGCGGCCGCGACGACAAACCCCTCGATCTGCGGATCAGCAAACTCGGAGCCGAACAGCGCGTTGATTCGGGCTACCACTTCTGACAGAAGCTCATGCTGTGGATCCTGGCGCGATACACGGGTCCCCATACCGGAGATCCCCTGAAGCATGGGAGTGTCTTGATCCCCGGAGAGCCCGATGGATGCCTTCCCCTGGTCGATCTGTCGGACACGACGCAGCTCAAGTCCAGACACGTCCACATCGCCGCTCTGATCTTCGCCCGGCAGCATACCTGTTAGCTGGCGCAGGAACTCCGCGAGCTTCTCGAGTTCGCTGGTGCCATAATCGACCACCTGCGACATGAAATCGTAGAGACGCACATATGAGCCGCAGTCCTTTTTGAACGTGCGCAGCTCGTCCAGCGCCTGGCTATCGTGCTGCGCCGACGCATCCTCCCAACGGTTGACGAACTCGTCCACAGCAGGTCTTATGGCGGCTGACAATGCGCCATGTGACTGCGTCGTCGTCCACCAGGCTTCGGCGTACCTTTGGACGTCTGCTGGGGTGAAGATGCGAGCCTGAGCGAGCTTGGCGGCCAGACGGTGCACGAGGTTCGGGTCGGTGGCAGTCTCGACATGTGCTTCCAGGTAGTACGCGAGGAATGCCTCTCGGATGTCGCTGGGATCGTTGACGAAGTCGAGGACGAAAGTACGATCCTTCTTCTCCCCCGACGGCGCACGATAGGTGCGGTTTAGCCGCGACAGGGTCTGCACCGCGTGCACGTCGGGTAGCTTTTTGTCGACGTACATTGCGCACAGCAGCGGCTGATCGAAGCCCGTCTGGAACTTGTCCGCGACGATCATCAGGCGGTACTGAGGTCGCCGGAACTCCCGTGCGAGATCAGACCCGAGTCCAGGATTCATCGTGGACTCGGTCGCGTCGATGAGCCCATAGTCGGTGTCGCTAATTTTGTCGCTGAACGCGACGATGGACTGGTAGCCGTACCCCTTCTGCTTCAGGTACTTGTCAGTCTCGAGTTTGTACCGCACAGCGGCCTGGCGTGAATCGGTGACCACCATCGCCTTAGCGTGCCCGTCCAGCAGGTGCGCGACGTTGGCCCGGAAGTGCTCAACGATGATCTCGACCTTCTGCCCAACGTTCGTCGGGTGCAGGTTCGCAAAGCGCATGATCTTGCGTGTCGCCACCTGCGGGTCGACCAGACTGCCCTCGTCAGCGCTGTTATCGCCGCCACTGAATGTGCCGGCGATCCCCTTGTCATCATGCTGTTCGATCTCGAAGGCAGTTCGATACGTCTGATAGCCGCGCAGCACATCGAGAATGAAGCCCTCTTCAATTGCCTGTCGCATCGTGTACACATCAAACGAGACTGGCTTACCCTCGTCGTTGTCGCGTCCGAACAAGGTCTTGGTCTTGGTCTTCGGCGTTGCAGTGAACGCCAGCAGCGACACGTTGGACGCTCCGGCACGGGCGGCCGTCTCTGCAGCAATCTGTCGTTCACGGGCGACGTCGGCTTCCACTACCTGGTTGACAATATCCTGACTGTCGAGTTCTTCCTCGTCTGTGATCTGGCCGCCGTCGGTCAGAACCTTCTTCAGGTCAGCAGCGGTCTTGCCCGACTGCGATGTGTGAGCCTCGTCGATAATGACAGCAAAGTTCTTATCGCCGAGCGTCGTCTCCAGCAGCCCTTTGACGTATGGGAAGGTCTGGATTGTGACGACGACAACTAGTGCCGAGCCAGTCAGCGCGTCAAGCAGAGCCCGCGACTTGGATCCGCCAGATCGCCGGATGGCGGCAGGGTCGATCAAGGCAACGCTGCCAACAGCGTCGTCCACTTGTTCGACCGCCTGCTGCAGTTGAGCGTCAAGCACCCGTCGGTCAGACACGATGAGTACCTTGTCGAAGATCTTCGTGTTCGATGCGTCATGGAGGCGTGCGAGTCGGTGCGCAGCCCAAGCGATCGTGTTCGTCTTGCCTGATCCTGCAGAGTGCTCGATCAGATAGCGCTGACCGGGTCCCTCCTCAGCGACCGCACTAAGGAGACGATTGACAGCACGCCACTGGTGATAACGCGGAAACATGAGGGTCGTTGAGCGCTTGATGCGCCCCGTAGCCGGATCTTCGTCAGCTTCCCCCTTTAGGAACATCTGCGAACCGAGGATCGTCAGCCAGTTGTCACGTTGGAGCACGTGCTCCCACAAGTACGAGGTCGCAGCGCCATCTGGGTTTGCAGGGTTCCCCGCCGCGCCGGTGTCGTCGTGGCCTCGGTTGAACGGCAGGAAGTACGTCTTTTCACCAGCGAGCTTGGTTGTCATATGCACCTGGTCGTCATCCACGGCAAAGTGCACCAGGGCGCGGGTCCCGAAGCCAAGCAGCGGCTGCCCAGCGGGGTCGCGATCCTTGCGGTACTGGGTCACCGCGGTGCGCCACTGCTGCTTGAAGAACGATTTCAACTCGCACGTCGCCACCGGCAGACCGTTGACAAAGAACACGAGATCGATCGAGCGCGAGTCCCCGCGTTTCGGAGAAAAATAAACCTGGCGCGCGACACGCAGCCGCACCTTGCCGTAGTTCTCGTTGACCTCACGGTTCAGAGTTGTCGCGGGCTTGAACTGACACATTTCCAGATGGGCAGTTGCGCCCTTAGTGTGAGAGAACTTCCGGCGAAGCACGTTGAGCGTGCCGCCGCCGGAGTTCATCGGCGTGTCGAGGCGAGAAACGAGCGAGGAAAGCAACGCTTCCTGATCGACAGCTTCGGCTCCAGTACCAACGCGCACGACCTTGGCGTACTCATTGGGTTGGGTTTCCTGCAGCCACCACAGCACGTCCTCGGGCCAGATCGCCCGCGCGACGTCGTAGCCGGCGTTTGTCTCGCTGTACTCCCACCCATGTGCAGAGAGATACTCCGCGATCTCGGCTTCGAACGCTTCTTCGCGTGTACCGTCGTGTGATGCCATTGACTAGGCTCCCCTCTGAGCTGTGCGTACATCGAGATGCCCTGTGACAGCAGCGGTGATTAATGCCGAGCGGCGCTCTTTGGCGAGTGCGATGTGCTCGTTAGCCTTCGCGATGAGAGTGTCGATCTTGGCGGCTTCTTGGGTGATGCTCCGGGCTATCGCGCGTTGCTCATCAGCCGGCGGCACAACCACCCCGAGGCGAAGAAAGGACTCGGGGTAAAGACGAAGGCGCGATGCTGTGACACCGCGTGAATGCCGCGTCATCTCAACAACGTAACGCCGCGAGCGGAACAGGTGGTCGAAGTAGCCACTTTCGACTTCTTCAGAGGTCGGCCGATAGACGCCGTATGCAGGACTGACAATACCTCGGTATGCGGAAATTCCCAGCGCGCCCATCCACGCCCACATAGTGTTGATAGCCAGATCCCCGACCTCGACGACTTTGTACCCCTCCGTGGTGACAGCTTCAAACATGTTGACGTTCTTCATCGAACGCGGTGTCACACCAGTCAAGTGGGACACCGTGAGAAGTTCTTCCTGTCCGTCTTTGGAAGGCACATTCACTTCACGGAAAAGATTCTTATTACGCAGACGACGCCAGTGGCTCGGGCTGTTTGTGACCGGGCCGATCCCAGCTTCGCTCGTTTCCGCTGTTCGGTCGAGACCCGACCAAACAAAGGATTCAGCCATCGATAGCCGCCGTTCTCGCAACAGCCCAACTAACTCCTCCTGCTTGGCCACGAGCGCGTCGATCTGGGCCGTCTCCCGGTCAAGGTAGTCGGCGATGGTCCTCTGTTCATCAATCGGGATGTCAGGGACGGGCAAGCGTCGAATGCTGTCGAAGTTTAGTCCTTGACGGACGCCCCCACCCATGCCGTAAAACACCTTGTTCGTGTCATACGCACGCATCAGATATGCAAAGAATCTTGGATCGGCGGCGAACGGTTCGACGGCGACATACGCGGACGTGATGATTCCTTGCTCTTTGACTAGACCGCTACGAAGGCTCCGTTGATCGTTCTGAAGATCGGTAAAACGCAGTACAGTCATGCCCGGACGAACGATTTGATAAGTCTCAAAAGAGCCGGGAAGCAACCCCTCGTTGGAGTCAATGTTCTTGCGGATGATCTTGCCGTAGCTCAACGACAACAGGTTTTTTTCACGCATGCTGATGTTCTTAACATCAGACTCGCGCGCCACCGCCATGAGAGGGAGCGTCTTCTGCTCCGGTCGGTGTGCCGTGATCGAGAATGCTTCGGACGTCACGCCTCCACCTCGCGCAGCAGCGTCATGATCTCGCCGACGACGCGTTCGAGGTCTGCGTCGATCTCTGCCAGCTGTCGCGGCGGCTCGTAAGTGTAGAAGTGCCGGCTGAAGGGGATCTCGTACCCGGTCTTGATTTTTTCCCAATCGATCCAGGCGTCATCAGCGTGGGGCTTGACCTCTGTGTCAAAGTACGCCTGCACAGTCTCGGTCAGAGAGTCGTGGGTCGTCGCGTGTCCGCCCCAGCCGAACGGAACGTTCTCTGCGTCCCGAAGCGCCGGGTCGGCTTCAATGTCGCCTTTGTGCTTACCGGACTGCACACGACAGTAGTCCGCTGCCTCATCGTGGACACCAATGGTCTGCCACAGAGTCTTGCGCTGCGCTGGGCTGAGCCGTACGCCGTGGTCATCGAGATGCTTGACGATAGCTTCATTGAACGCCTCACGGTTCAGATAGCACTCGTCGCCGAAGGCCTCGAGGGCAGCACCAAGGCCGTTGATTTTGCCGAGCGTCTTGTGCTCAGCGACGGCGCTGATGGCCTCGGGCGTACATTCGAAACGCAACTGCAGCGGCCGCTCGACAGTGACGGTCCAATACGCGAAGTCGCGGTTAGAGAACTCCTTCACCGGCACGGCGTCGCCGTCGTCCTCGCTCTGCGTTCCGCCAAAGGCACGGACGACCTTCTTGCGGTCTTCGCATGAGATCTCGACTCGCTTGTCGCCGACCGATTTGCGGAGCTTCGAGCCCAGGCCGGTGGCGTCGATGAGCTGGATCTTGCCTTTGCGCTCGTCGGGCTTTGCGTTCGACAGAATCCACAGGTAGGTAGTGATGCCGGTGTTGTAGAACATGTCGTTCGGCAGCGCGACGATCGCTTCGATCAGGTCGTTCTCCAGCATGTGGCCCCGAATCTCCGAGGGGCCGGAGCCTGCGCCGCCATTGAACAACGGAGACCCATTCAGGACGATGCCCGCTTTGCCTCCCCGACCTGTCTCATCGACATCTCGCATCTTCGATGCAACGTGCAGGAGAAACAGCATCGCGGCGTCACCAACTCCAGGGATCCCTGGCGCGAAGCGCCCCTGTCCGCCGCGAGCGTGCTCATTGCGGACATCTGACTCGACGGCCTTCCAGTCAGTACCGAACGGAGGGTTGGACAGGACGTAGTCGAACCGTCGGTCCTCGAACCGATCAACCACAAGTGTGTCACCCTGGCGCACGTTGCTCGGGTCTTGACCCTTGATCAGAAGATCGGCTTTGCAAATCGCGTAGGTACGTGGGTTGATTTCCTGCCCGAACAACGCCGTCGAGCTGTCGGGGTTCAAGTCATGCAGACGCTCGTCAGCGACTGTCAGCATCCCGCCGGTGCCCGCGGTCGGATCGTAAATCGAGCGCACCGTGCCGCGATCGCGCAGCGCCTCTGTATCTTCGGTGTAAACGAGGTCAACAAGCAGACGCACGACGTCGCGAGGCGTGTAGAACTGGCCCGCGCCGTCATTGGCAGACTCAGCGAAGCGGTGGATCAGGTTTTCGAATAGGTCACCCATGTCCGCATTGGACACTGCGTCTGGCGAGAGGTCGATCCCCTCGAAGTGGCGGGTCACCTGCGCAAGCCGGTCACGGTCGTCAAGGGTGCGGATGACGTTCTCGAAGTCGAACGATTTGAAGACGTCAAGGTTGGCGGAGAATCCACCGACATAGTCGATGAGGTTCGCGGCCAAGTTGTCCGGGTCTTGCAATGCTGTCTTCAGCGAGTAGGCACTGGTTGTCCAGAACGACAGAGCTGGGCTGTCTTCGCTGCGTGTGCGGATTTTCAGATGTGTTCGCCGCTGCTGCTCTCCATCGTGCGCCGCCACAATCTCGGACATCGCCTCGCGATGCGGCTCCATGACGCACTCCAAGCGCCGCAGGACCGTGAACGGGAGGATCACCGAGCCGTACTCGGCTTCGCTATAGGGGCCACGGAGCGTGTCGGCCACGCTCCACACAAAATTAGAGAGAACGGACACGGATTAGGCACTCCTAATTGATGGATGGTGGCGGCGGCTCCGTTGATTCTGCGGCAAAAACAGCCATACCTGCCTCATCCTATAGGCGTTTTTCTCTCATCAATCGGATAGGCGAAAGGTGTCTTCACTCTTTTCTAGAGTCTCCAGTTCCCGGTCACCATGCGAAATACCTCGATCCCTTTCAGCAGGTTTTCTTGCTCGGGGCTGACGGGCTCGGGTCCGAAGTTTTCTAGCGTGTCCATTGGGTTCCTTTTGACAATCGCTTAGCGGGCGATGTGGCTGATCGCGGGTGAGTCAGCGCGTCGTGCTTGCTCGGTGATCCAGCGCGCGACTTCTACGGGTCGAGCGTCGAGGTGAAGTCCTGACGCGATCGTGGTGGCGCCACCGGCAATGTCGAAGTACCACTGGAGGTCGTTGTCCTCGGGGTCGATGGAGGCGGTGTCGCGGGGGTCGTCGACGTTTCCGCGGGTGCCGAGGTCAATGTGGAGGGCGAACGTTCCGCCCATGTCTGCCTCGAGCGTTACGGCGAATGGCAGGTACCCCTCCACTGCTCGCACTGCGTTGTCCACGGCCATGATCCGACGTTCGCTGCTGTCCATCTGTAGGGTTCCCATCTCTGACTCTTTCCTCTTTGCCACCATTTGTTTTGCCTGTCTGGCGAGTGAATCAAGTAGCGGCTGCGGGGGAGAGCGCAATGGACCGTGGAATACCGGACTGAGCGCAGCGAGGGAGGATATGCCGCGAAAGCCATTGCGCTCGGAGGAAGCAGACGCGCACGATTTTCGACCCAGACAGGCATCACAATGCCGAAAGAAAAGAACGGAGCGTCAGCGCAGTTTCAACACGCTTTGTCTGTTGCTAAGCCGCATCACTCAACTGCCAGTGCCTCAAGGCGTGAATGGCGGATGCTCGAAAAACATGACTCGAGGGGGCGGCTTCCGCCGCCCCCTCGAGGTTCTTCTACTTCTTCCGCTGGAGCGTGTCCAGGATCGTGACCGATCCGTCTCCCTCGACCTGCAAGGTCGAGATCAACTGGTAACCCATGTCTCCCAGGAGCGCCAGCTCAACAGCTCGTGACGACAGCTGCTCAGACTTCCTCAAACCGTTGACGCGGTTTCCAAGGGTCGTGGTGACAGTCTCGATAGCGAACTTCTCGTTCTGTGAGTTAGCCATTGTTTCTCTCTCTATTGGGTTATCAGATTCGCGGTGCCGATTTGGCACGTAGAGCAATAGAGAGTGGAGGAGGCGGAGTGCCCGTAGAGAGCGGTTGCTAAGCGGGGGAACGCAGTGGAGGAGTCTGCAAATAGCGAACGGAGGGTCGCAGCCGAGGGAGCGAACTATGGTCGTAGAGACAAATTGGCGTCGCGAATCTACCCACCAAACGACGGAGCAATGGGAGTACCCTCATGTGCATGTGCGGACGGTTTGCTCTTGATGACACTCTGAGCATTAATCACCCGATGCAACAGCGCACGTCTTCGGCGTTCTAGCGATTAGTCAGCATGCACTGTATGATCAGTGCATGCTGACTATTGCTTCGCGCCTCGACGTCATGAACCGGCTCGGCCGAGCCATGGCTGATCCGACGCGCTCGCGCATCCTGATGACCCTGCTCGATGGCCCGAGTTATCCCGCCGTCCTCTCGCGCGGGCTGGAGCTGACTCGTTCGAACGTCTCGAACCACCTCACGTGCTTGCGGGACTGCGGGATCGTGGTCGCCGAGCCGGAGGGGCGGCAGACTCGCTACGAGATCGCAGACCCGCATCTCGCGGCGGCGCTCATATCGCTCGTGGATGTGACGTTGGCCGTGGACGAGAACGCGGCGTGCGTGGACTCCTCGTGCACGGTGCTGGGTTGCTGCGGTGCAGGAGCGGGCAAATGAGCGCGGTGACGAAGTCTCAGATCGAGGGTGTCGATCTAGACGACGATGACGACGACCACGACGGGCCGTGGTGGACGGACCGCGGGATTATGGTGCCGGTCTTCTCCGGCGTCGCGTTCCTCGCGGGCCTGATCTGCGAGTGGTCTGGGGCGGAGATCCCGGCGCTGGTGCTGTTCTGGATCGGCCTGCTGCTGGGCGCGTCGACATTCACGCCCGGCGCGATTCGGAAGTTGTTCAAGGGCAAGCTGGGCATTGGGCTACTGATGACGATCAGCGCAATCGGCGCGGTCATCCTCGGTTACGTCGAAGAGGCTGCCGCGTTGGCATTCCTGTACTCGATCGCCGAGGCACTCGAGGACAAAGCGATGGACCGCGCCCGCGGCGGTTTGCGGGCCCTGCTGAAGCTGGTCCCTGACACCGCGACAGTGCTCGTCGACGGAAAGCAGACGGAGATCGCGGCGAAGGACCTCACGCTCGGGCAGGTCATGTTGGTACGTCCTGGGGAGCGGATCGCTACCGACGGCGTCGTTCGCTCGGGGCGCTCCAGTCTGGACACCTCGGCGATTACCGGCGAGTCCATCCCGGTCGAAGTCGAGCCTGGTGATGCCGTTTCCGCCGGGGCGATTAACACGGCGGGGGCGCTCGAGGTCGAGGCTACTGCGGCGGGAACCGACAACTCGCTGACCACGATCGTCGAGCTCGTTGAGCAGGCGCAGGCGGAGAAGGGCGATCGTGCCCGTCTCGCTGACCGGATCGCCCGGCCACTGGTGCCGGGTGTGTTGATCCTTGCTGCGTTGGTCGCACTGATCGGGTCGCTGTTCGGAGACCCGGAGCTGTGGATCACCCGTGCCCTGGTTGTCCTCGTCGCTGCGTCTCCCTGTGCGCTGGCGATCTCGGTACCGCTCACGGTAGTCGCCGCGATCGGCGCAGCTAGCAAGTTCGGTGTGATCATCAAGTCCGGCGCGGTCTTCGAGCGCTTCGGTGGCATCCGTCACGTCGCCGTCGACAAGACCGGCACCCTCACCCGCAACGAGCCGACGGTCACCGCGGTCCTCACCGCCGACGGCGTGGCTGAGAGTCAACTGCTCGGCTGGGCCGCCTCCCTGGAGCAGCACAGCACCCACCCCCTCGCGGCAGCGATCGTCGCCGCAGCTGCCGACGCCCCTGCCGCCACCGCGGTGACCGAGCAGGCCGGCCACGGCATTGAGGGCGCCATCGACGGTGTGAAGATCACCGTCGGCAGTCCCCGATGGCTCGACGTCGGCGACCTTGGCGACCAGGTCGCCGCCCTCGAAGGACAGGGCATGACCGTTGTGATCGTGCACCGAGAGGGGGCGCCCGCCGGCGCGATCGGAGTCCGCGACGAGCTGCGCCCCGAGGTGCCGGAAGTCGTCCGCACTCTAGCGAGCGATCGCATCCGTGTCACCATGCTCACCGGCGACAACGCCCGCACCGCGCACGCTCTCGCCGCGCAGGCCGGTATCGACGACGTGCGCGCGGAGCTTCGGCCCGAGGACAAGGCGGCCGCGATCGGTGAGCTGTCTCGCATCGCGCCGGTGGCGATGATCGGTGACGGCATCAACGACGCTCCGGCCCTTGCCGCCGCCGACATCGGCATCGCGATGGGCGCGACCGGATCCGACGCCGCGATCGAATCTGCGGACGTCGCTTTCACGGGCCACGACCTCCGTCTCCTCCCGCGCGCGTTCGACCATGCCCGCCGCGGACGCCGCATCATCAACCAGAACATCGTGCTATCGCTGCTGATCATCACCGCACTGCTCCCGCTCGCCCTGTTCGGAGTTCTCGGCCTCGCAGCGGTCGTGCTCGTCCACGAGATCGCGGAGGTCATCGTGATCCTCAATGGCCTCCGCGCCGCGCGTACGCGGAAGGCAGTCTCGTGATCGTTTCCGCCACTGCCGTGCCCGGCGAGGAGACGGGTGCACAGCACGAGAGAGCGTCGTCAGCCGCCGGGCGGACGTCCCGGCGCGCGCTTGGCGTCGCCCTGGCCGTCGCCGGGCTCGGCGTGGTGCTCGACCAAGGCACAAAGGCACTCGCGGCGCTCAACCTCCCGCCGGGCGACCGCATCCCGCTGGTCGGGGATCTACTGGGCCTGTCGCTGATCTACAACCCCGGAGCCGCGTTCTCCCTCGGCTCCGGGGCTACCTGGATCTTCTCTATTGTCGGTGTCATCGCTGCCGCGGCGACGATCATGTTCGCCGTGCGGTTGCGGGGTATCAGGTGGGGCATTGCATTGGGACTGATTCTCGGCGGCGCGGTGGGCAACCTCATCGACCGGCTCGTGAACCCTCCCTCATTCGGGCAGGGACACGTCACCGACTTCATCGCCTATGGCGATCTTTTCGTCGGGAACGTCGCCGACATCCTCGTCGTCGCTGGCGTCGCCATGCTCCTCATCAGCACAAACTCGGGCGATGGTGAAGCCGGCCCGACCACCGAAGTAACTGTTGGGTAGATGCTCGAACGAATCGGGAGTGACTGCATCGAGCCAGGGTGGGTGCATCAATGATGCATCTAATGCAATACTGATTGCGTGAGTTCTGGACATGGCGGCGCGACCGCGCTTCGATTGCTCGGGAACGTACGTCCGCTAGACGAGAAGCAGTTCGTCTATGACGCCATGCTCGCCGGCTGGAGCGATCAGCAGGTCAGTCGAGGCCTTGTGGCCTCGACGATCCAAGGCAGGATTCTCACGATTCGCCGGTTCGAGGCTTTCACGGGGCGATACCCGTGGGAGTGGTCAGTCGGCGACGTCGAGGACTACACGACGCACGCGAAGTCGGGAGCTCGTCCTGCGGCACGGTCGACCATCCGTGCGTATCAGATGATCATTCGGCTCTTCTGCGAATACCTCTGCGACGGGCGCTACGAATGGGCGGCCGAGTGCGAACGCCGGTTCGGCCAGGCACCGCAGCAGATATGCCATGAGTGGAACACCACCGCACACCTCGTCGACTACGAAGGGCGGGCGCAGCGCCGGGCGCTCACCTATGACGAACTCGAGCGGTTCTTCGCCGCTGCAGACGCGCGGGTTGAGTCCATTCTCGACCAGGGGAGGAAGGGCGCGCTGGCTGCGCTTCGGGACGCGCAGATATTCAAGACGATCTACGCCTATGGTCTGCGCCGTGCTGAGGCGGTCGGTCTCGACGTCGCGGATATGCGCTCCAATGGCGCGGCTCCTCGTTTCGGTCGGTTCGGTGCCGTTGAGGTTCGCTGGGGTAAGGGCTCGCGTGGCTCCGGGCCGCGCCGACGTTCGGTGCTGACCGTGCCCGAGCTGGGGTGGGTCACCCAAGGTCTCGCACAGTGGGTGGATCACGCACGCCCTCGCTTCACGGACGAAGCCGGCATGCTCTGGCCGACCGAACGCGGCAGTCGGGTCAGTCTCCGCTACATCGACATGAGGTTCGCAGCCCTCCGTGATCAGCTGGGTCTCCCTCCGGAGCTCAGCGTGCACGCGCTCCGCCACACCTACGTCACCAACCTGATCGAGTGGGGCTACTCAGAGAAGTTCGTCCAGGATCAGGTCGGCCACGCCTATGCGTCCACCACCGCGATCTACACCTCGCTCGGCGACGACTATAAGACCCGCATGGTGACCCGAGCTCTCGCCCGAATCTATGGAGGAAACGATGCCGACAAACGCTAACCACAGCCCGATCACCTGGCAGCTGCGGCAGGTCATGGCCGTCGCGGGGATGTTTCACACGACCGACCTCATCGACCCGCTCCGGGAGCAGGGTGTGCACCTGTCCCGCGAGCAGATCTACCGTCTCGTGACGAAGACCCCCGAACGCCTAAACGTCGAAATCCTCGCCGCACTCTGCCGCATCCTCGATTGCACACCTAACGACCTCATCGACGTCGCACCCGTTGCTGCAGAACGCGCACCTCGGGTCGTCGGCGAACCCCGCAGCAACGGACCCTCCATCGGCACACTCCGCCCAATCCCCGCGAAACTGCACCGCCCCACAGAGTGAGCGGAAGCGCGGGCACGAGCCCTGGATGGAAGCGACGATGCGACTCGTGCGGTCGCAACGTCGAAGCCAGGTACGAGATCCTCGAGCAGCGCATCTGCAACGCCTGCTACTCCCGACTGCGCCGGAACCCGGCACCCTGCCCAACGTGCGCCCAGATCAAAGTTCTGGCCTTCCGGTCGAGCGATGGCCAGATCGTGTGCGCAGCATGCGCAGGCGTTCCGTCGCGGTTCGGATGCGCCAGGTGCGGGAGTGAGCAGCACCTCACCGGATCGCACTGCGGACGCTGCCGCCTCGAGGACCGTCTCGGCGACATCCTTGCAGCCTCGGACGGCCGTGTGCGCCCTGAGCTTGAGGCACTCCGCCAACACCTACTGAGTGCCAGAGACCCGCGCTCGGCTGTCAGATGGCTCGGTCGCGAACCTGTCGACCGGACACTGCGAGCCATGGCTCGCGGCGAAAATCCCATCAGCCACGACACAATCAACGAGCTCCCGCAGTCCACTCGCGTCCGGTACTTCCGGCGAATGCTGATCGCCGCCGGCACCCTGCCCGAAATCGACGTCCGACTCAACGACCTCGAGCTCCGGAGCAGGGCATTCATCAGCACACTCCACGCCGAACACGCCATCATCATCACTCGGTTCTTCAACTGGGAGACGCTCCGTAAACTGCGCAGACGCCCACTCGACCGGCCAATCACCGCAGGAGTGGCCAACGTCCATGGCACCGAACTCCGCAAGATTGCAGCCTTCCTCGCTTGGCTCGACGAGAACGACCTCGACCTCTTCACGCTCGAGCAGGTAGCGGTCGACCGCTATCTCTCACACCACGATCCCAACCTGAATATCGCGAAATTCCTCAACTGGGCAGCCCGACACCGGATCACCAGACACATAGACGTGCCCCGTTCTCAGGCGACCGCCTCGCCGCCGAGCATCGATGAGGAAGCCCTCTGGGAGAAGATCGATGTCCTCCTCCAAGACGAATCCACCCCGATGCCGAGCCGGATCATCGGACCGTTTCTTCTTGTGTTCGCCCAGCCGATCCGAGACTCCGTGCGGCTGAGACGTGAAGACGTCCAACTCACCGGAGAGCACGTCAAGGTTCAGTTCGGGACGACCCCGGTCGTCTTGCCACCCCCGATCGCCAACCTCCTCACGGAGCACCTCGACGAGACACGCAACCGGCGACCGTACGTCGGGGTGTCGACCGGCTGGCTCTTCGAAGGTGTCATGCCGCAGCAGCACCTAAGCGAGGCCAGCGTCCGATTCAACCTGAACAAGCACGGACTCCACGCTCGAATCATCAAACGTGCGAGGCTCGATCACCTCGTGCAGGTGCTCCCTGCGAGCATCGTCGCGGACATCACCGGAGTTTCCGTCAACACAGCGATACGTCACTCGGCGAACACCGGTGCCGGCTGGGGAGCGTACCCCGAGTTGAGAGAGCACGAGAGGGAACTCGACGCGAACGAATAATGCTGATTACCAGTAAGGTCAATGCTCTGATCGAGGAATACGTCGCTGCCGGCGGCGACTACCGCGAATGGGCAGCGTCCTGGAACATCAAACCAACCACGCAAATTCCGATCCTCTTCGAGGATGAGGAACACGGGCACCGCTCCGAGCTTGCCAGGTGGTCTCTGGTCGCACCGTGGGCGAAGGATCTCTCCCAGAAGCTCCCCACGTTCAACGCCCGCTCGGAAAACATCACTGAGAAAACCACGTGGAAGAACCCGGTAAAGACGAAGCGGGCGATCGTGCCGGCCAGTGGATACTTCGAATGGGTCACCGAGGGAAAGGTCAAGAGGCCCAACTTCATCTACGACCCCGCCGGCGAGCTGCTCGGGTTCGCGGGACTTTACTCCTGGTGGAAGGACCCCACCAAGGAAGAGGATGATGCATGGTTACTTTCGACCACGATCCTCACGATGGCGACCGTTCCGGAGCTCGCGCACCTGCATGACCGCAACCCGGTGACACTCCCCCGCGATTTCTGGGACGAATGGACCTCGCCCACGACAGTGGGTGACCAAACGCTAGTGGATGCCGCAGTCGCGGCAGCAATTCCCGTTGCTGCTTCGCTAACCTCCCACCAGGTCGCTCCGCTGAAAGGTAACGGCCCAGAGCTGATCAAGGCGGTCGCGTGAACACGCAAGCTTCTCCACTCGCTAAGACGTAGTCGCAGCTGACCTTTGTCCACAGTGTTATTCACTAGGGCAAAGCCTCTCGAGAGCTAATTAGGCTGCTCTCATGGGAAACATCATCGAGCTGAACGGCAAAGAAGTCTCCCCTCTTGCCCTCACCATTCGAGCTGCGTTGCTCTCTGATGGTTCTGCCTCGCAATACCTTAACGGGCTGACTGTGCCAGTCGATGAGTGGCGCCGATTGGCGCGTGTAGCTGCGCGAGACCTTGGACGACCCGTCAGAACATTTGCGTCGTCAGACGCTATTCATGCTGTCCTTCGTGACTGGCCGGCCGATGATCGCGAATCCGCGATTCACGATCGCGCGATGAGAGAAGCTGTCGAAGCTAGCAAGCTCGCAACTGAGATGACTTCCTCTATTAGCAAATGCCCCTCTTGCGGAGCCCAACGCGAATGGCAGGCCGCCACCCGGGTGGAGAGCACAGGAACGGTGAAATGCTCGAGCTGTGGGCTAGTTGAGCTACAACCGTCCGCGCGTTGAAAACTCTCAGAAACTCAGACCACTGTGAGCGGAATGAGTGATGTGCTGCTCCATCCCTCTGACCCGCGAGCGTGCGCGCGCTGCTTCCAGATCCGTAACCGACCGTGGCCCACGGGCTCGAAGTTTCTCTTCGATTGCTACAGGCAGCTCGACCCGCTTCTCGAGCTTCCTCTTCAGTTCATCGACGCTACGCACCTCGCCGTACCCCTCACCGACTACCGTGACCAGGTCCTGCGCTGAATCGACCTGAGCGAAGTAGCTAGCAACGGAGGGATCAAATCCCACCGCCCAAGACTGTCCTTGTTCATCTGCGAATACGTACCGAGACATCAGATTCTCCTATTCGTCGTTCTTCAAGCGTGCGCTCTGCAAACGTGCCGTAGGGGCTTGTGTGCGAAGTTGTGGACAGTTCGTCGGCGGCCACATCTAGGGTGATGTCGTGGGCAGCAACAAACGATATGCACGCCAGGTCGACGCGCGAATGGACAAAGGAATCGTCGCGCGCATTATGGCTTCCAGCGCCCCCGATTCCCTCAGCGACGAAGAGCTGGAATTGAGTCGCTTCGACCTCACCCAAACAAGAAACCCACGCCCGGTTCGGGCGTGGGTTCGATACTCCGACGGCGCCCTCCAAGTAGAGGCAGACGCCGTGGCGTGGACAGAACGTGCGGTAGCGATCAAGTGGCAGACCATCAGCGGGCAGCCACACCGCGCTTGGGTTTGGGGCTCTGCCGTCGAATCACGCTGACGAAGTCAGCGTGAAGTGCCGGCCCGGGGCCGGCACCGGCTGCCTACTGGCAGCTATCGCACTGCAGGTCTTCCATCGGGTCGATAGGGACGATGTATTCGTCGACGTCGGCTTCTGGCTTCTTGTTCACGATGTGCTCCTTGGGTTGATGGGCTGTTGGTTAGAGACGCCCAACAGCTCTGATCCGCTCGCAGTGCAACCCACCGTGGCAAAAGTTTGCGCAGCCAAGTTTTCCGCGAAAGGGGTTGCGGTGCGGGCGGATCAGAGCTGAGTCTCTTCGCCACCAACGGCCACTACCCAAGATCAGACACAAGAAGCCCTGACGACGCTCGTTGATAACGAGCAATTGGTGAGCCGATGGCCCCTGTGCCCTAGCAACTTCGTTGTCTTTTTTCGATGGAGGAGTGTAAGCACGATTCCTCTCTTCGCAAGTGCTTTCGCGGCATATCCTCGCGGAGCTCCGGTATTCCACGGTCACTGGCGAATTCACCCCATCGCGCCCTTTCGCACTTTGTGTCGAAAAAGACATGGGAAGGGATAAAGAAAATGCAAAGAGACACAGAGACCGTAGGCGAGTACCAGATGCCCGTCGACCCGATGGACGACTTGAACTGTGAGGCATGCGAATAATGGCTACCGCAATACGGGAGAAACTGGACGAGCTCTACTTCCTCACACCGGCTGAAACAGCCGAGCTCGTCGAACTAACTGTTGAGGAACTACGGACGATGCGTGCTGCGGGCACTGGCCCTCGGTTCATCGCTCTTACCGCTCGAACCGTACTCTACTTCGCCTCATCCTGTCCCGTTAGATCTCTTCTGCCCGAAGGCAAGAAAACGGATCAATCTGAGAAGGGTCGCTCACTATGAAGGTCAACTCACTGTCACCTTCCGTGGCGACCACATCGTGTGTGCTCGATGACGACACCATAGCTCGGATTGCCCTGGCCTGTGCAGAGGTCAGCGGGGATCCAACTGTGGCAATCGGAATCGACATCCTCGGAGGCCCCGTTGCTTTCCTCGCGGCGGTCCACGATGGACGAGATCGCCCCGTTGCCTTGTCGCATCTCGTGCGTCAGCGGATTCGCGCGCTTGCATCAGCAATCCGTGTGGCGGATGTGCTGCGCTCGATGAGCTGCAATGGTGGGCGCGTGTTGACTCCGAGAGATGTGCAGTGGCCGAGCCAGTTGAATGCACTCGGACGAAGTGCGCCTCTAGCGCTCTTTGCCCAGGGCGACATGGCGGTCCTGGGACTCCCCTCAGTTGCGATCACGGGAACCGCTGACCCAACTGCCCACGCAATCCACATGGCGATCGAGTTGGCGACCGGTCTTGCCGATCGGCGATGGGTTATTGCTTCAGGAATGACCCAGGGTGTCGACCAGCTGTCCTTATGCGCCGCAACCGCAATGCGAGGAAGAACGATCACCGTCGCTGCGGAGGGGCTGCCCGACACTGAGGTTATGGATGGTTCCGTTGGAATCAGTGAGTCGCCGCCTACGAACGCGGCCACGGTTCGAGGGCGGCGCCGAGCCAAACATCTGCTGGCCGCAATCGCGACCAAAACAATAGTCATAGAAGCCGGCGAACCCACCGGTGCGCTTCTCACTGCGGAGGCAGCTATTACGATGAACCGTCCCATTGGTATCGTGGCGCAAACAAGCATGAAGAAAACTGCGGCAGAAAGCATCGAACTGCATTTACGTCACAGCATGGTGCGAATCGCGTCTCTCAAGGATGCCGATCGGCTCCGGTGATTAAGTCTCCGCACCTACTCACCTGCATCAGGTTTTGGGCGAGCGCGCGTCGACGAGAGAGCGCTGATGCGGGCTGATTCAACTATGTCCCTGGGCGGTGAAAATCAGCGCGTCGTTAATGCTGAGTGAGCGAGGAGTGGTCTTGTCGTTGGGGATCCGCATCGGGCCTTGAGTCGCGAGTACTGGTCCGATACTGGCGCGGTGGGCAGCCTTCAGAGGACTGCCCACCGGTCACCAGGTACGGGGACGTTGTCGCGGAAATTTACGCAGGTCATTACGTCATCGACTTGCGGATCGAGTCCTCGTCGTCGCCGGCCGCGGCTCCAATCTGGGCAAGGAGCAAGTCGATCGCGATCCTTATGAGGGAGTTTTCAGTAATCCGTGCTCCCTGGCTTATCTTCGCCCTATTGAGGCGTCTCGCCTCGACCGTGAGTTGGTTCTGTTGGTCTTCCCGGATCCTTGTCTCTTTCCGCACGTAGCGTAGATAGGTTGGTGCAGTGGTATCGGATGCTGGCCGCGTATGCGAGTTACTTTCCTTCAGTACCGTTTTCTTTCGGGTCGAAGGTCGAACCGGCTCAACCGCGATACGCTCGAGCCCCGGGGCCGCGACTTCAATCCGGGACGCATCCAGTAGGGACAGTGTGGACGGTCCTTTATCACCGACGTTGCCGAGCAACTGGCCGAGATTGGCGCGAGCCATTAGCTACTCGCAGTGGCGGCGTTGGCCCAGATCGACATCAGCTCGAGTGCTACAGCACGGTAGTCGTCGATAGACTTCGCGGTCTGCTTGAACTCGGGGTATTGGGTGACTACTTTGCCTTCGATCGGTGCGTCGGCGTGGATCTTGTAGCGGCGAATCGCACGTCCGAACCTAGGCAGCCTGAGTTCGTCCACGAGGCGCTCGGCGTCTTCTAGCTGCCCTGGCACCCTCATGTCGATCTTACTGAGCAAGACACGGAACGGCGTCGAAGTTGGCTCGATGAAGGTTCGCACGGTTCGCATCATGGGCGGGATGCACAAAGCTTCCGGCTCTGTAGGGACGATCGCAAAATCTGCGACAGACAAAACCGAGGACAGGATATCGCTGTCAGTTAGATTGCCCGGGGTATCGACGAAGACCACGTCGTAGGGCAGGTCTCTCATCCGCGCCAACGTTGCCGGGTCGGTGTCGTCAGCGAAGTCGAACGGTAGCCCGTCTCCTGCGGTCGAGGCCCACCAGGTCGTCGATTGCTGGGGGTCAACATCCACAACCAGGACGCGGGAGTTTTCCGCAGCGATTGCCGCGAGATTCATTGTCGTGGTGGTCTTACCCGCTCCGCCCTTCTGGTTGGTTATGGCCACGATCCTCATGAGCGCACCGTCCTCGATAGTCCCAAAGTTGCGGACCTCGAAGGTTCGTATGTTCGTGAGTCTGTAAGTTCTGAAGTTCGGATGTTCGGAGCATGAGCGCAGGTCGGTGTGGTGAGGCAGTGACTGTCGGACTTCGCGAGTCCGCCAGTGTCGAAGTTCGTAAGTCCGAAACTCCAAAAGTCACGAACTTCATCGCCTGCGCGTACTGGTTCTGTTTTGTTCATTTCTGGTCTCTTCCTGTTAAGGGGGCCCAGTTTTGGCCCCCTGACTGACAACTTTTCGGTCCCCTTAGAGGACTAGAAAGTTGCCCTCTGTGGGTACCAGTCCGTGGCCCCCTGGCCGCCGATGAACGGCAGGACATTCGGATCGTTTGTCTGGCGCCGTGCTGTCGGCGGTCGTGCACTGTCGAGCATCAATTCGTACTCGGAGGTCAGCCCCCTGCCGCCAGCACGCAGCCGCGTGATCGCGCCGCTCTCGACAAGTTCGTGGACTGCACGCTTTACGGCCCTGTGTGCCGCAGCGCTGCCATTCTCAGGGGCCAGAAACCCCAGGGCAATGGCCGACAGTTCTCGGCCGCCGAAATACCTCCGCGGCTCCTGAGCGTCGCGCTTTTCGTCCCAACATTCCAGCGCCATGTGGAGAAGCAAGCGAGTAGCCGTGTTGCCGAGCCTCAAACGAGCAGCCACGAGGATCGCACTCTTGGCGGCATAGAGTCCCATCATGTCCATGACAATGCTCGAGAGCCGATGCTTTCGTTGGTCACGCGACCACTCGCGGAGCGGTGCAGCTTTGGGCGCTGGATTCTAGCCACGCCATGATCTCCGATCTCTTGTAGAGGACAGTTCGCTCCGTTGGCTTGTAGAAGCGTGGGCCGCGTCCACGAGTCCTCATTTGAGCCAATGCAGCTATCGACATACCCGTGATCTCGACAACTGTGGCGGGACGAATGAATTCATCTTCCATGGTGTACTCCTCATTTTGACAACGTCAGTGTGTTAGCGTTGTTGATATGACGGTACACATGAATAGTAAGTTTGACAACGACAAGACCTGTAATCTGTCGAAATGGCTGATTTCAGATCGGAACGCACGCTGGGGGCTCGAATTCAGGCAGCGCGAAAGGCTCGGGGGTTCCGCACCACACTCGATCTTGCTAACGCGATCGACGGTGGGAACGTTTCTGAGTCGATCATCGAAAACATCGAAGCTGGCCGGAAAGCGAGAATCGATGTCAGCCAGTTGCTCAATATTGCGATGGCCCTCGGGATCGCACCCAGTTACTTGCTCGCACCACTCGGACGCCCTTGGGAAGACATCGACCTCCCAAACCTAAGCCGAGCATTCGAGGGGATGAGCAGCATTGAGTTTGATTCCTGGTTTTCGAACGTGCCTGAGAGCGGGTTCCAGCCGCAATCCATAAGCGAACGCAACGCAAGCTCAGAGCTGCAGGCTTTGCGCGAATGGGCGTCTCTCACCCGTGAGGTTGCTCGACTTGAGGTCGCTCGTGAACTCGAGATCGCGGCCGAAGGCGGTCTTGCCGCGCGGACTGATGCTCGCTTGACTTTCGCGCGCGACGAGAAGAAACGACTTGAGTCCTATCTCGGCACTGCCGGGTGGGACCTGTAAAACGGCGAAGCTCTCTCCACGGAGGCCTTCGGGCCGCAGATGGAGAAGATAATGGGAACGGTAGAGCCTTACGAGACCTCAGGTGGCCGCCGGTATCGGGTTCGATACAGGAAGCCAGACCGAAGCCAAACAGACAAACGGGGCTTCAAGACGAAACGATCTGCTGAGGAGTACCTCGCGACGGTTGAGGTATCCAAACTTCGCGGCGAGTGGATGGACCCGACCAAGTCCAAGGTCACTGTCGGGGAGTGGGCGCGGCCCTGGTATCTGGCACACAGTGAGCTCAAGCCAACGACACTATTCGGATACGACCAAGCACTGAGAAAACATGTGCTTCCTCGCTGGGGAACAACCCGACTGAATGACGTCTCGCACAGCGACGTCCAGAGTTGGGTGACCTCGCTGTCCGATTCGCACGGTGGCTCATCAGTGAAACAGACCTATTTGGTCCTAGCTGGCATCTTTAAATTTGCTGCTCGAGACGGTCTCGTAGTTAGAAACCCATGCGAAGGGATCCGGCTACCTCGAATTTTGAAGAAGGAACGTGGCTATTTATCGCATGAGCAAGTAGCGAAACTCGCAACGTCGGCTGGGGACCAAGGCGATGTGGTCTTGTTGCTCGCGTACACAGGAATCCGTTGGGGAGAACTCGCTGCCCTGAAGGTTGAGCGAATAGACCCGGTAAAACGCCGAATCAATATCGTAGAAGCCATCACCGAGCCAAACGGCACCATTGTCTGGGGTACTCCAAAATCCCATACTCGGCGGTCAGTTCCGTTCCCCGAATTTCTCGACCCAGTGATCGCGCGTCACATGAGTGGTAAACACAGGAGCGATCTACTGTTCACGGCGCCCAAGGGCGGCGTGCTTAGAAACTCGCAGTTTCGGAGGCGTAGGTTCGATCGCGCAGTTGCTGAGCTCACGGCCGCTGATCCGCAGTTTCCCCGTGTAACGCCACATGACTTACGGCACACCGCCGCGAGCTTGGCCGTCTCCGCCGGAGCACACGTCAAATCCTTGCAGCGAATGCTCGGACACGCGTCCGCGGCGATGACTCTCGACGTCTACGCAGATCTCTTCGATGATGACCTGGACGCGGTTGCAACCGCTTTGAATGACAGGGCGGTGTCCTCAAGTGTGGGTGAAATGTGGGCAAAAGTAAGTATTGAGAACTCGGAACCAAGCAAGAAAGAAAAGCCATAAAAACAGAAAACCCCCGCTGAACGGGGGTTTTCATGTTTCTAACTGCTTACTTTGACTGGTGCGCCCGGAGGGATTTGAACCCCCGGCCTATTGATCCGTAGTCAATTGCTCTATCCGCTGAGCTACGGGCGCATCTCATTGACTTTCGCCAACCAGAAAACTATACCAGCGGTTTCGGCCTCTCAATGACACTTTTGCCAGATGGATGCCGCGAGCGCCTATTTTCTGACGCGAAGGTGCGCCACACCGCCATCAACTTCGAGCGCGGTGCCCGTAGTTGAGCCCGAGAGTGGGCTCGCCAAATACGCGACGGCGCCGGCGACTTCTTCGGGCGTGACCATGCGTCCGGTTGCCTGACGGGCATCCAGAGCGGCACGTTCCTTGACCGGATCGTCGAAGCCCTGCAGCATCCGCTCCACGAATGGGGTGGACACTGTGCCGGGGCTGACCGCGTTGACGCGCACACCATCTGCCACATGATCCGTTGCCATCGCGTAGGTCAGCGCGAGAACGGCACCCTTCGAGGCACCGTAGAGCGCACGCTGCGGGAGGCCGTTGAGGGCGGCGATGGAGCAGAGGTTCACGATCGCGGCGTGCTCGGATTTGCGCAGCCAGGGCATGGCTGCCGCCGACACCCGCGCCATTCCGATGACGTTGATGTTGAGAACGCGCGCCCATTCGGCGTCGTCGTTCTCTTCGACGGTTCCGACCGCGCTGATGCCGGCGTTGTTCACGACGATGTCGATGCCGCCTAGTTTCTCGGCGGCCGCAGCAACAGCGGCGTCGACGGAGGCACGATCTGACACGTCGGCCGTGAATCCGTGGAGCCGAGCATCCAAGCCCTCGGTGTTGAGGTCGAGCACCGCAACCGTGGCACCGCGCTCTTCTAGCGCGAGGGCCGAGGCGAGGCCGATGCCGGAAGCGCCACCCGTGACGACGGCGACAAGACCGTCGAACTCGGCACTCATGCCTGAACCAGAGTCTGGCGAGCGCGACCAAGGCCGTCGATCTCGAGTTCAACGACATCGCCGGCACGCAAGTACGGCTGGCCTTCGATGCCCATGGCTACGCCTGCCGGGGTTCCCGTGTTGATGACGTCACCGGGCTGCAGCACCATGAACTGGCTCAGGTACCAAATGATGTGATTCACGCCAAAGGCCATGTTCGCGGTCGTGCCATTCTGGCGTTCCACACCGTTCACCCATAGGCGCAGCCCCAAGGCTTGAGGGTCCGCGACCTCGTCAGCGGTCAGCAGTTCAGGCCCGAACGGATTGAAGGTCTCGCAGCTCTTGCCCTTGTCCCAGGTTCCGCCACGTTCGAGTTGGAAGGCGCGCTCGGAAACGTCGTGCGACACGGCGTAACCGGCAATGACGGCAGCCGCGTCATCCGGAGACTCAAGGTAGCGAGCGGTCGCGCCGATCACGACACCAAGCTCAACCTCCCAGTCGGTCTTCTCGCTGGTACGCGGGATGAACACGTCGTCGAAGGGGCCGACCATCGTGCTCGGGTCCTTCATGAAAATGACGGGCTCGTCGGGCAGAGTCGCACCGGTCTCTTCAGCGTGGTCGCTGTAGTTGAGTCCGACACACACGATCTTGCCCGGGCGAGCGATCGGAGCGCCTACCCGCACACCCTCGGTAACCACAGCGGGAAGAGTGCCCGCGGCGAGCGCAGCCTTGGCGGCAGCAACACCATCAGCGGCGAAGAATGCCCCATTGATATCGGCAGCGATCGACCGCAGATCGAAAGCTTCCCCGTTGTGCAGAGCGACGGGGATTTCTGAGCCAACCGGCCCGAGTCGCGCGAATCTCACTGAGTGTTCTCCTTCGTTGCCAGCGCGATACCTTCGCGCTCTTGTGATTCATAGCCGGCCTCGACGACCGCCATGGTGTGCATAACGTCGTCGACCGAGGTCGGAAGTTCAGAAACTGAGCCCTCGAGGAAACGCTGCAGCGCGCTCATCGAACCGATGAAGGCATCCGGGAACCAGCTGCCCTCGAACGGTACGGGCTGCCAGCCCAGCTCGGGCTTGTCGGTAAAGGCGATAGCAAGAGCGTCGGGGCCGCCGCGCGGGTAGTCGAGCATGAGGCCCAACTGCGCGCGAATGGCGCCCTTGGTGCCCTCCCACTTCACGAACGCCTCCTCGAACTCGCCACCGAATCCGTGGTCGTGGTTCGTGCTGATCGTGACCCGCAGCGGCCGATCGCG
The DNA here is from genome assembly GCA_040687235.1 of Rhodoglobus sp. NPDC076762. Lineage (GTDB taxonomy): Bacteria > Actinomycetota > Actinomycetes > Actinomycetales > Microbacteriaceae > Rhodoglobus. Next base: position 72,369 of record JBFBMV010000001.1, read on the forward strand.
GTAGCGCATGATGATCGTCGAGCGCGTGTTCGAGACCTGAGGCTTGGCCGGATGCCGCACCGTCGCCACGCTCACACCGTCGGGGTCGCCCAAGAACGAACGCACCAGATCCATGTAGTGCACGCTGTGCATGTTGAGTTCGAGACGCTCGATGCCGAGCACGTGCGGGAAAATCTCCCACGGCGTCTCGGTAGCGATGCGGATCTCCATGTCATAGAGCTCGCCAATCGCACCCTCGGCGATGAGCGTGCGAGCGGCCGCGATGTACGGCGCGAACCGCAGTTGCGTATTGACGGCAGCAACAAGGTTCTTGCGGTGACAGATCTCGAGAAGCACGCGCGCCTCGGCTAGGTTCTGCCCCAACGGCTTCTGGATGAGCACCGCCGCACCATCGGGCAGTTGGTCGAGCACCGCCGGGTACTGCTCGGGCATGAGCGCGAGGTCGTAGACGGCATCTTTCGGGGCCGCCGCTACGGCATCCGACAACGACGTGTACACATTCGGGATGCCGAACTCATCAGCCAAAGCCCGTGCCTTGGCCGCCGTGCGGTTCACGATCCCCCACACCTCGAACCCGGCCTTGCGGTAGGCCGGCAGGTGAGCGTCTTTGACGATTCCGCCGGCGCCAATCATGACGATGGGCCGCGGATGTTGCGGCAGCGCCACCGTGTAGGCCTCGGCTGGCTCACGTTCTGGAAAGTGCGACACGGGGTGCTCCGGCTCTCATAGACGGTAAAACTCGTGATCAAACGATATATCAAACGCGTGGAGGCGGCAATGCGGTGGGCGGGAACTCCGCGGGCTGCCGGCACTGACTAATTTCGCCCCGCCTTCGGAAATTCAGGAAATTCGAGCGCGCGATGGCCTTACTCGCGCGTTGGGAGCTACGGGAAGGCAAATCTCCTGAATTTCCAACGTTGGCACGCGCGCGGAACGCGTCGAGGGCGGCTGTGCGCCACAACGAAAAGTGCGGCCCACCCGCAAGGGTGAGCCGCACCTGAGTTGTGGCCGCAAATAGCGCTGGCGAGCAGCTTTAGATAGCACCCCGCGGGCCCTGGATCAGATCATCGTGATGAATCTGGGCAACGTTGGGGTGCGCCCGCATTCGGTAGCGGAGGGCATTGTCTCCGTAGGTTTCGAGGATCGGGCTGTTCGTGGGGTCGAGCGAGAGTCCGCGCGCTTGAGCGGCGAGCTCGGGGGGCAGCTGCAACTGCGGCATCACAGTGTCGAGCGCCGGGTTAAAGAAGAACGGGATCGAGATGCGATCATCGCCGATCAGAGGGGAGATGACGCGGTGCAGGGTCGCCTTGAGGTAACCCTCCGTCGCGAGTTCGAGCATCTCGCCGATGTTGACGACGAACGCACCTGGCTTGGGTGGGACATCCACCCACTCGCCCTGGAAGTCGACCTGCAGGCCGCCCTTGCCTGGCTCCACCATGAGCAGCGTGAGAACGCCGCCATCGCGGTGGGCACCGACGCCCTGCTTGGGCTCCGGGTTGGACTCACCGGGGTACCGCACGATCTTGAGCTGCGGGAACGGCTTGTCAGCGAACGCATTGTCGAACACGTCCTCCGGGGCGCCGAGGGCTTGGGCCCACGCACGCAGCAGGCGCAGCGAGACAGCGCTGAGCTTGTCGTTCCACTCGTTGACCAACTCGCGAAGCTGCGGCACGGCATCCGGCCACAGGTTCGGTCCCTCGAGGCGCCAGTAGTCAGCGAGCCCGGCAGCGTTGTCGACCACGTCGCGCTCGGGGCCCACGTCGATCTGTTCACGCCAGTCGGTCTTGCCCTCGGTCAGCTCGCCACCCACTCGCGTGTAGCCGCGGAACTGCGGGCTGTTGACATTCTCAACAGCCAACTTCTGCTCAGCGGGCAGGGCAAAGAACTCGCGGGATGCCGCAAGCAGGTCATCCATTAACGATTCTTCAACACCGTGACCGACAAGGTAGAAGAACCCCACATCATGGGTCGCACACAGCAAATCATCCCGGAATTTGGCGGCCGATTCGGGGCCGCCATCAAGTAGCGAGAGATCAATGACTGGGAGGGCGGAATCGTTCATGCCACGATGTTTACACGCGAAGTTTGAGAAGTTCCCATTGTTACGCTCACAGCGTGAGGCACGGGCGTCACACGATCACAGTTCGGAAAATTATGCTCCGACTGCGGCGCGTTCGGGAATAACTTGCGGGTGCGTTTGCGCCATATGTTCGATCACGCGCACCACCTGGCTCGTGTACCCGAACTCGTTGTCGTACCAGACGTACAACACGAGATGCTTGCCTGTGCTGATCGTGGCGAGCCCGTCAACGATGCCCGCGCGGTGCGAACCGATGAAGTCGCTCGACACGACCTCGGGCGAATCGATGAAGTCGATCTGCTGCTGCAGGGTCGAATCCAGCGAGAGCCCGCGCAAGTAGCGGTTTACCTCTTCGCGGGTCGTCTCCGTCGCAAGGTTGAGGTTCAAAATCGCCATCGACACGTTGGGAGTCGGAACTCGGATGGCGCTGCCGGTGAGTAATCCCGCCAGTTCCGGAACAGCCTTCGCGACTGCCTTCGCGGCACCCGTTTCGGTGATGACCATGTTCATCGGGGCCGAGCGGCCGCGGCGGTCACCGGAGTGGAAGTTATCCGTGAGGTTCTGGTCGTTCGTGTAGGAGTGCACGGTTTCAACGTGCCCATGCTCGATGCCGTAACTGTCGTTGATGGCTTTCAGCACCGGCGAGATTGCGTTCGTCGTGCACGACGCAGCAGACAGAATTGTGTCGCCGTCTTCGATCGTGTCGTGGTTGAGGCCGTAGACGATGTTCTTGATCTCGCCCTTGCCTGGGGCGGTGAGCAGAACACGCTTCACGCCCTGAGCGGCGAGGTGCTGGCTGAGGCCTTCCTGGTCACGCCAGCGGCCGGTGTTGTCGACGACGATGGCATCCGAAATTCCGTACTCGGTGTAGTCGACCGTGGCGGGGTCGTTCGAGTAGATGACCTGGATGAGCGTGCCGTTCGCCAGGATCGTGTTGGCGTCGGTGTCGACCGAGATCGTGCCCTCGAACGGACCGTGGATGCTGTCGCGACGCAGCAGGCTGGCGCGCTTAACCAGGTCGTTGTCTGATCCGCGGCGCACGACGATGGCGCGCAAGCGCAGGCCGTCGCCGTTGCCGGCGTGCGCGATGAGGATGCGGGCCAGCAGCCGACCGATGCGTCCGAAACCGTAGAGCACGACATCCACGCCCGCAGGCTTATCTTCGGCACCGTTCTTGAGCACGGGCGCGAGTTCGGTCGCTAGGAACTCACCGAGGTCGCCGCCCACTTCGCGGTAACGGTTGACGAGCTTGGCGAGGTCGATGGATGCCGAATTGAGGGCCAGCCCCGATAACGCCACCATGATCGGCATTGTCTCTTCGATTGGAAGCTCAGCCTCATTGAGCTGGCGAGCAAAACGGTGGGCCTTGAGCACCTCGACCGGAGACTGGTTGATGAGTCGACGCCCGTGAATCGAGGTCACGACGCCGTGGTTGCGATACAGCCCGCCGATGAGAGGAATCATTGCCTCGGCCAGTTCTTGGCGGGCATTCCATCGGTCAAATTCGTCGCTGTGTTCGCGCTGCATCAGGTTCCTTCCGACTGCACTGTCTCGGGGCGAGTGGGCGCGTTTGTGGCGCGCGGCCCCGCTTCCATTGTTTCAGAGAGCGTGCGCCAGAACGCGGGTAAGCCCCTGCAATTCGGGCAACTGTTGAGCCAGCGCCAAAGGGAGCAGTTTTTAACGCGGCGGGTGAGGAGATTGTGCGCGCTGCGGGGGCGGACGGGCGCGTCATCCTTAGCGCTCCCTGTCTTCGCAGACGGCCGCGATCCTCGAGGCATTCCTGCCCTCGTCATCGAATAGTACGATAATAGGATTTACTAACCGAGGGGGCATCGTGAAGATCGCACGCATCGAAACATTCCTCGTGCCGCCGCGCTGGCTCTTTGTGCGCGTCGAGACGGACAACGGCATCGTCGGCTGGGGCGAACCCGTCGTCGAAGGCCAGGCCGACATCGTGCGCGCCGCTGTCGAACAGCACGCCGAATACCTCGTGGGGCTCGACGCCACCCGCATCGAAGACCACTGGCAAGTACTGACCCGCGGAGGTTTCTACCGCGGCGGCCCTGTCGCCTCTAGTGCGATTGCCGGCATCGACCAAGCGCTCTGGGACATCGCGGGCAAAGCTCACGGCGTTCCCGTTCACGACCTTCTCGGCGGTGCCGTGCGCGACCGCATCCGCATGTATGGCTGGGTCGGCGGCGACGAGCCCTCCGAGCTGCACGACAACATTGCTCAGCAAGTCGAGTCGGGCCTGACCGCAATCAAGATGAATGCAAGCGGGCGGATGTCGCCCCTCAGCACCGTGAGCGCCGTCACCGAGGTCGTCGACCGGGCTGCGCTCGCCCGCGAGGTCCTTGGCCCCGATCGGGATTTCGCGATCGACTTTCACGGACGCATGACCGCAGCGAACACCCGTCGCATCCTCCCCCTGCTCGAACCGCACGCTCCCCTGTTCGTGGAAGAACCCGTTGTGCCCGAGAAGTCGCACCTGCTCGCAGGCATCGTCGCTTCGACGTCGATTCCGATCGCCACCGGCGAGCGCCTCTTCTCCCGCAACGAGTTCCTTGGCCCGCTGCAGGCCGGCATCGCCGTCGTGCAGCCCGATCTTTCGCACGCGGGCGGAATCTCCGAAGTGCGCCGCATCGCCGCCCTCGCCGACATGTTCGACGTTCAGCTCGCGCCGCACTGCCCGCTCGGGCCGATCGCGCTGGCGTCGAGTCTGCAAGTCGGGTTCAACACACCGAACTTCTTGATTCAGGAACAGAGCATCGGCATCCACTACAACGTCGGATCAGATGTGCTCGAGTACCTCATGGACACGAGCGTCTTCGACTTCACGAGTGGCTACATCGAGCGGCTGACCTCCCCCGGGCTCGGCATCGATATCGATGAGGCCGCTGTGCGCGCCGCCGACAAGGTGGGGCACCAGTGGCGCTCCCCCGTCTGGCGCCACGACGACGGGTCGCTCGCCGAGTGGTAGCTCGCCGAGTCGTCGCTGGCCAGCAGCGCCAGCGATAGCCGAGCGCGCGGCGGCTAACGCGCGCTAAGCGCCGAGCGTGGTTGTCATGCCGCCGTCGACGACGAGCGAGGCACCGGTGATGTACGAGGCACCGTCGCCCGCCAGAAATTGGATGACCGAGGCAACTTCTTCAGGCTTGCCCAGTCGCTGCAGAGTGGCCTGGCGTCGCGCCAACTCTTGAGCTTTGGGCCCTTGGTGGTCCCACTGACGGGTTTCGATCGCGCCGGGAAGAACGACATTCACGCGCACGTGCGGGGCGTAATCGAGCGACAGCTGACGGGTGAGCGATATCAATCCGCCCTTCGCAGCACCGTACGCAGGCTGCTCGGCCCACGACAGCACCCCGTGCACGCTCGACACATTCACCATGCTGCCGCGGGCGGCGGTGAGGGTGTCATGGAACGTGCGCATCGCCCGGTACACGGATGACAGCGTCACCGAGAGCTGCTGGTTCCAATCGCCTTCGCTCTGTTCGTGCGCGATGCCGGTGACTTGAAAGAACGCGTTATTGACGATGACCGCGGGCGGGCGATTCGCGGAGCGCAGCTCGAGCGAGAGCTGCTGCCACTGCTCGGAGTCCGCGACGTCAAGGCGATGGGCGGTCGCTGCTCCGCCGGCCGCAACGATCTCGGCGGCAACCGCGGCAGCGGCATCCACGTCAATATCGGTGACAACCACATCGTCACCGGAGGCAGCGAAGAGGCGCGCAGCAGCAGCGCCGATTCCGTGGCCGGCGCCAGTGATGAGCACGATGCGGGTCATGCCTGCAGCCTTCCGGTCGCGAGGGCCACCATTAGAGCGCCGGCTTTCGGTTCGAGACGAGTTCTGCCCCGGTCGCGTCTTTGCTCACGATGGTTTCGGAGTCACGGTTCGACTGATCCATGAGAATCTTCATCGCAGTTCCGGCCGCCTCGGCATCGCGGGCCACAATTGCGGTCACGACAGCCCGATGCTCATCTAAGAATTGCGTGGTGGTTTCGTGGGCGAAGGCGAGCTCATCGCGAGCATGCAGCGCGGGCTCGAGAACCACTTCGAAGCGTGCCAAAAGTTCGTTGCCGGATGCCGCCAAGATCGCCCGGTGAAAGGCAAGATCCGCCTTCACGTGCGACTCGACCTCGGTGTTCTCGAACGTTGCAGCGAGGTCAACCATCGCCGCTTCGATCTCGGCGCATTGCTCGTCACTGCGGCGTACGGCAGCGAGGCGGGCCGCAGCTGGTTCGAGCACTTGCCGCACTTCGCTGAGTTCCAGCACGAGAAGCGGATCGGGAACGCCCTCAGAACGCCACGTCATAACGTCGCTATCGAGCAATTGCCAGCGCTCACGCGGGGTCACATAAGTGCCGAGACGTGGCCGCGCATCCACGAGTCCCTTAGTTGTGAGTACCTTGATCGCCTCGCGGATGACGGTGCGGCTGACCTGAAACTCGGCCAGCAGCGCATCCGGGTCAATGATGTCTCCCGAGGCGAGTTCGCCCCGCATTATGCGGCGCCCGAGCACGTCGACAACGTGCCCGTGCAAACCTCGGCGAGAGAAAGTAGTCATCCCCGCGATAATACTGTGCGCGCCCGGGGAGTGCGCTGCCGCACGGGCCGACTCTGCCCGGCGACCGACGACGCGGCTACGCCATCACGCCAATCGGCGCGACCTTCCACTCGGGGAAGATGATGCTCGCATCGCCAGCGCTGAGGTCAAGACGGTTCATGACGACCTCGCCGAGCAAGTCGCGGAAGTCGTTGCTGCCGGGAACGTCGCCGTGGTCGAGCACATCGGCACCGAGACCCTCCCACTTGCCGTGAACGCCACCCTTGACGCCGCCACCGAGCACCATTGCGAGGCCACCGTGACCGTGGTCTGCACCCGAGCTGTCATTCTGGCCAACCCGGCGGCCGAACTCGCTCATGAGCACGACGGTTGTCGTCTCTGCCTTGGGGCCAAGGTCCGCAAAGAACGCGGCAAGGCCATCACCCACAGCCTTGAGCATGTCGTGCATGTCGCCCTTGTCAGGGGTTCCGATGTCAGTGTGCATGTCCCAGCCACCGAGATCTAAGGTTCCGACGCGCAGGCCCACGTTGGCCCGGATAAGGCTGGCGAGGGTGGCGAGGTCGTTGGAGAAGTTGTCGTCCGCGTAACCGCGAGCCTGGGCATCCCCGGCTGTGGCGGCAATTTCTTGCGCTTCACCCGACGCGCTCAAGGCGAGGTTGGCCTGCTGGGCGATCGGATGATCGAGACCGGTGTAGAGGTTCGCAAGAGCCGTGCGGGTCGGACCAAGCAACGAGTCGTCGACGTCAATGGCCATGCGCTCAAGGTCGGGAACAACGAGCGCGTTCGAGTCACCAACGAGGGAGCGAGCAAGCCGGTCGCTCGCGCCGACACCGCGCCAGGTTGTTCCGGGGCCGCTCTGCTCGAGCGCCCGGTTGAGCCACCCTGTCTGCGAAGCGTTGCCGGCCGAGCCGCCACGTTCCAGGCAGTCTTGAGCTTGAAAGTGACTGCGCGAGAGATCGGGGGTGCCGATGGCGGGCACAGCAGCGATCTTGCCCTTAGCCAGCATGGGCTTGAGCGCCGCGAGCGCAGGGTGAAGTCCGAAGCCACGTTCGAACGGGATGAGCCCCGAGTTCTCCCGTACCGCGATCCCCGGCCGTGCCTTCAGCAGGTCGGCGTCGGTCGCGGGCACCAGCACTGAGAGTCCGTCCATTCCGCCGCGGAGGAAGACCACGATGAGCGCACCGGTGTCTGGCGAGCCGGGAGCCGCGTACGACGCTTGCGTCGTGACGATCTGGGAACCAATGGCGGCGACACCCGCCATAAGCCCGCCCTGCAGCATCCGACGTCGGGTGAAGCCCTTCGACCACAGTTGACGACGAGCTTGCTCTTCGGCAACCACGATCTCGCTGTGGGCTCGAACCGCGGAGTCGAGGTCAGTGGGGCCCAGTTGGCGCCAGTCGGGGCAGTCGGGGTGAAGAAAACGGGTCTCGGTCATTGGGGGTTCTTTCTCGAGTCGGGTTCGAGCAGCGAAGGTGGGGAGGAACTGAGCGGCGGCGACTAGCGCAGCTGAAAGTAAGGAGAGTCGAGAACGAGCGCGGCAAGCGCGGGAACTTGCCACGCATTTCCCTGCTCCGCAACGGCGGAACCCTCAACGTCGAGATACGCGAGCAATACGCCGCGGTGCTGATCGCTCAGCGGACGCCCAATGAGGTGCTGAGCTATTGCGTCGACCCACTGCGAGTTGGTCTGGCCCGCCGTGGGGGCGAGAGCTTCGTTGAGCTTGGTGGGAGGAGTGAGCCCCTTGAACCAGCCGCCCGTCAGGCCGCGGTGGAGATTCCAACGGCCCACGGTCTGGCTGGATGAAAGCCACGCTCCCGTGACGTCCGGAAAACCGTTCGGTGGCGTCCATGTGAGCGGCGCGTGGCCAAGGTTCTGCAGCACCCAGTAGAGGTTCTTGATGCCATCGGCGAGCTTGTCGCTGGGGCGGGCATCTACTGCACGGGCCGAGCCCACGGCATCCTCAAGCGGACGACGCGACTTCTCGCCAATAGCCGCCCAGAACTCGGAACTCGCGAAGAGCGCCTTGAGGACCGGAATGATGGCGGTGTCATTGTCGAGGTAGACCTGCGCAAGACGGTCGAGCAGAGCCTGCGGAGGGCTGTCGGAGACGAAGCGCACCGCGAGCTTGCGCACCACGGTTGCCGCAGTGGCCGGATGATGCGCCAATACGCTCACGTAGCGGTCACCCATTTCGAGCCCACCGTCGGCGCTGGCATTCTCGTCAGAGAAGAACGAGGTAGCAACCGGCCCAACATAGTGGCGCTCCGGACGGTACCGGAACTCTCGCGTGTCGTAGTCGATGGCGCGACCCGAAAGAATCATTGCGCTGTTACGAACGTCGCCCTCCGTATAACCCGAAGCAACTCCGAGTGTGTGAAGCTCGAGCAGTTCGCGGCCCAGATTTTCATTGACGTTCGTCTTGTTCGACTGCTCGTTATTGAGGTAGGTCAACATCGCGGGGTGACGCATCGCCGCATGCAGCATGTCGGAATAGCGCCCGAAGGCGTTCGCACGAATAACCGTGTTGGCGTAGTCGGGCCCGGTCGCCCACACGCTGTCTGACGGCGTCGTCACGTTGAGCAGGTTGGCGAAAACATCAACCACGACTTCGAACAGTTGACGCTTGCTGAACACCTGCGCCGCGAGTGTGCCTTGGCCGGTCTGCCGTGCAGCATCCCAGCCAAACTCCTTGACGGACGATCGCACCCCGGCAATCGACTGCTTCGCGAGAGGAAAAGCAGCCCATGCTGCATCACCATCCGGGTCGGGAATGGATGCGGGGGCCAGTTGTCCGCCCAACCACGAATCAATGCCCGCTGCCGACAATTCCGCAAAATCACTTGCGCGAGGACCGAACGTTGCGCGAGCGAGTAAGTGGGAGTGCGTCTGAGGATTGTCAGCGACACCGGTCGTGATGAACTCGGGCTTGGTCGACCCTCGCGGAGGCATTGGCTTCGTCACCGGTTGAGGTGCCGCCGGCGCATCTGCACGAGGAGCAGTTCCGGTGCCGGCGCCGGGGTTCGCAAAACTCTGATCCCGGTCGGCGGGAGGGTTCGCGGCCGCGGGCGAACGCGGGTCGGCAGTGGCGGGCGGATTCATTCCCCCCGGAGGGTTGCTCGCACTTGGAGGTGCGGTTGAAGTTCCGGTAGGAACCGGGGTTGCCGACGGTGTAGTTGGAACAGGCGTATTCGGCGCCGATGATCCGCCAGGCTTGATCGGAGCCCGAGTGCCATCGGAAGAGGCGATTTCTACCGCGGGGCCAAATGCCGCGCTGGTCGCCGCTGCGGCCCCCACCGCCGCGAGGGCTGCAACACCGCTCGTGATAATCATGCGACGGGCAAGGAGAGTTTCTCCCACACCGCCGGTACGTACGTCGGGGTCTACGGGAGGAGTCACGCCACAGTCCTTCATCGGGCTCACGCGCGCCGGTCAACGACTAGGTTTTAACTGCACTCGGCGCACTTCTGAATAACGATTCGTGGCCGATACTATGGCGGGGTCGCACCCCCTGTCTACCCCCATCGGGGGGACACGCGGGTGATTGGCGGCGGCACGCACCTCAGCCGCGGACCCGCCCCTGCGAATACTAAGGCGCGACGGTGCCTCGTGCGGGGTAATCTGCTTCGGTCACATAGTCGAGACCATGGATGATCGCCTTCACCGGCATCCGCCCGAACGGCATGCTCGACACTGTGCTCCAGAACACCGTGTTGTCGCGGTCGAGAATCACCATGCCTGGTTCGCTGAAAAGTTCTGGCTCGCCCTTTTTGAAACCGCTCGAGATGAATAGGCCCCACTCGCGAGCTTGCTGCTCACTCAGCCCATAAGCGATCGGGAGTCGCTCAAGCTCCCACTCTTCGATCGAGATTGTGGCGCGCTTGATGGTGTCCATGCTAATCGCGACGATGCGACCGACTCCCGCGGCACGAAGCGCATCCATCTGATCATCAAGCTCTCGGAGCTGCTTACGGCATACCGGACAATGCAGCCCTCGATAGAACACCATGAGCGTAAAGCGACCATCAACCCCAGCGCCGAGGTCGAGATCATCGAGCGTGCCGCCCCGTGCGAGCGGCAAGGAGAGGGCAGGAGGCTGAGTGCGCGGCAAGATGCTCATGCTGTTCATCAACGCACGCGAGGGGCTCTTTCATTCCGGTCATGCGCCAACTCGATACGGGTACGACCTCGGGGATGAGCTGCAGTCATCCACCCAGAAGCGGCTATTCGACCTCGTGCATGTGCAACTCAGAGGTGAGGATGGTGCCGTTCAGCTCAAGGTACAACTGCCCCTCGGTCACCGAAAGGGTCATCAGGTTCCGGCGCTCAACAGCCGCAACAGCATCGTCTACGAAGCCCGCATCGAAACTACGGAAGACGATATCGCTCGAATTATGGATGCGCTTTCCCGCCCACGCGGCGGAAACCTTCGCAGGATCCCGGTGCGTGTAGACCGCCACTCGGTCCGCCAGCTTGCTACCGAAGTGCAGCCGAGCCGCATCCGGGGCACCCACCTCGATCCACGCGGTGATCGCACCCGTCATGTCTTTCACCAGAACAGCGGGCTCGTCCGTCGAAGAAATACCCTCGCTGAAAGCAATACCCTCGTCGAATTCGAGACAGTAGGCGAGCACCCGAGTGACCATGTACGGCATCGTCTCGGAGGGATGAAGAGCGACGCGGAGAGTGAAATCGTCGTAAACCCCGCGATCCACGTCAGCCAATTGAACTGCGAAGGTGTGAATCGTTGCGCCTGCTGCCATAGCGACTGAGCCTAGCCGCTGGATGCCTGCGCGATTACCGCCCGCCACGGCCGTTACTCTTGCCCCAATTGCCGCATCTCGGCACCCGACTTCGCCGTGGGTTGAAACAGAAAAGCCCCTGACGGATCAGGGGCTTTCTTCTGCGGAGACGAGGGGATTTGAACCCCTGGTACCCGTTAGGGTACTCCACCTTAGCAGGGTGGTGCACTAGGCCGGACTATGCGACGTCTCCAGACGTACTCCGCAATCATAACCGGTCATAGGCCATACGACGAACCGAAGTCACCATCCGCAGCGAGTGCCGGTTCAGGTGGTGCGTGTGTCGCTGCGCCCCGGTCGGTCCACGACCAGCGGAGTGGTCAGTTACAGCCGCTCGCGCAAGTGTGACGCGTAGCCTCCCGGGGTGCGCCCATACTCTCTGCCCGAGGTGAGAACGCAGCACTCGTCGGTCGCTACAGACGTGACTCCTAGGGCCGCGAGCGCTTCGACGAGACGCACGTCTTCATGCTCGGCAATAGGGTCGAAACCGCCCGCTTCTCGATACCGATCCGCACGAAAACCCAAGTTTGCGCCGTGTACGTGACCGTTCGCTTCGCCGGGCGGATGGGTCGCGATCCATCGTTTTTGTTTGATCTCACTGAGATCGTTGAAGTCGGGCCGCACGGTGCCGATCATGAGCTCAGCACCGCTCTGGGCGATCTGCCATTGCGCGCTCAACCAATTGGTTGGCACTTGCGAGTCCGCGTCGGTGTTCGCGATCCACACTTCTGAATCCGGTGCGCTGCTGGTGGAGAGCAAGTGACGGATGCCGTGCTGACGAGCGGCGCCCACAGCCCCGTAGTTCACGGTGAGAACTTCGATCCCGTCCCACTGCGCAGCAATTGCGGCCGAGTCATCGGTGCAATCATCCAGCACGAGGATGATGCGAACCCACGGTTTGTCCGGGTGTGTCAGGTCATGGAGCGTGGCGCGCGCCAACGCTAGCGAGGCCAAGGCACCTTCGAGCAGCTGATCTTCGTCTTTGGCCGGAACGACAACTCCTATCCCGGAAATACGGGCCCTCACAGCAGACCCGTTTGCCGAGCGACTGAGCTGGCCGGACGTGGACTGAAGACCTCGAGCAGGAAGTCTTCTTCGCGGTGATGAACGAACCTCTCGAGAGAATCGAGAGCGTTGAGACGCTGATGCACCTGATCTCCGCTCAGCGGATACTCCTTCACCTCGTGCCGCCAATGGCATGCCACCAGTGTCCCGTCGACCGCCAGACTCGCGACCGCCCGTGCGAGGACTCGATCGAGAGCATCCAGATCGAAGTAGTACCCGACTTCAGACAATACGATCAGGTCAAAAGTGCCGGCAGGCCACTCTTCAGCGGTTTCGACGTGGTGGAGCGAGACATGAGGGTATTCTGCCAACCGTTGCCGAGCGATCTCTAACGGTTGCTGCGCGATCTCTGTGCCCAGGAGGGCATCACAGCGTGGTGCGAGCTGCGCACTCAGCACACCGATCGAGCAACCTAACTCCAGCGCCCGCGCAAACCGCTCGCGCGGCAAGCTAGCCAAGGTGAGAGCGCGCTTTCGTTGCTCATACCAGCGAGTTTCAAAGCCCCACGGGTCAACCTTGCCCTCGTAGAAGTCATCGAAGAACTCCCGCGTGAGGGTTCCATCGTCTTCAGGTTCAGTGACCACATATGCCTCCATTGGCCGATCAAAATGTTCTACAAAGTCCGGGCGAAGAATGGCCTCATCACCGGCGGCGTCAGACAGCGGCGCCACCTGGCTTTCGTGGGCAGCGATAGCCCGACGCTTGGTCTCACGCTCGTCGGCGCTCAGCGTCACAGTGTGCAACTGAGCCCAGGGCACGTGAGGATCATCTGGCGATGACCAATGCCACAACCAGATCGGATACTCGACGAAACGCACTTTGTGAGCTCGGGCGATCTCGGCACACGTCTCCCCGACCACTCGGTGATCGCCATGGCCGTCTCCGCGCCAGGTTGCCGCGATGAGTGTTCTCCCGCGGCCCGAAGCGAATGCCCCCTCGATGCCGGTACGCAGTTCAGCCGTGTCGTACTTGAGCGCGCCATCACGAAGCCTGAGTCGCAGAATCGAGGTCCCCGGAGCGACTAGATCGATCGCCTCTTCGATTTCGGATGCTCGTATCGCCCGCAACTCCGCAGCGCTGCGAGTCTTCGAATCGGGATGAGATCCCTCACCATCAGTTGCCAAGACGAGCACAACGTGCCCTCCGGCAGCCGATACCCTCTGCATAAGGCCGGCGGCTCCCAAAGTTTCATCATCCGGATGCGCCGAAACGACAATAAGCCGCTCGATGCCCGACACATCGAGTTCGTCACGGGCACGCCAGTGGGCGCTCGAAATCCACTGTGCCTCGGGAGTGCCCGGGTCACGGTGGTCGAATTTCACCACTCGAAGGACCGGTCCGCTAGCACCTTGCTTCCGAGGCGGGCATAGTCTCGTTCCGCGTGATGCTGGCGCACGTACAACTGGAGGTCCGCTACTCGACGGGCGTGTTCTTCGTCATGCGCGAGCGGCGCTGGGCCGAGAGCATGCCCCACACGTTCAATCACCTCGTCGACATCGCGAGCCACCCGTGCGCGGGTTCGACCGTTCAAGATTGCTGCCGCGCTGCGCGTGGATTCGCCATCATCGATAGCGGCAGCGGCATTCGCTAGGGCGATCCGCGATGAATAGAGCGCCAGATCGAGCGCGCCTAAGTGCATTTGCGCGATCTGATCAGGCTCACGGGAGGCGCTCGCCGCAAATGCTCGACGGGCTACTCCGACGGCTCCGCCCCACCAGCAGGCGGCAACACCCATCGAGCCCCACAAAAAGCCGGGGCGCTCCAAATACCACCCGTCTTCGCCGATGGGCACTGCGGAGACATTCGAGAAAACAACACTGCCACTGGAGATCGCGGTTAGGCCGCGAGCATGCCACTCGCCCTTCTGCACGGTTACGCCGGGCTGGCGCAATGACACCGCAAAAAGTCGACGGGTTGAGGGACCTGTGAAAGCCGTAATAAGAGCATGACTGAGCGATCCTGCCAACGAACACCACGGCTTGATGCCGGCGAGCATCCACGTTCCGTCCACGCACTCCGCCGTGACGGCCGAATCTGGCGATTCCGCAGCGAACACCCCCCACGTGCTCGTGTCGTCAACATCGATGGAACTCAGGCTGCCGGCATCCGCTTGAGCGAGGATGGCGAGGGCATCGAGGTGTGGCTCCACCGCGCGAGCGACCGTGAGATCCCCCGCCCCAATGGTGGCAAGCGCACTCCACAGCACGCTTGTCGAACCGTTGCCGGGTAGCGGAAGCCTATGCCCGAGTGAACGCGCGAACTCAAGGGCGGCAGCCACGTCACCCTTGCAGCGGTCAGCTTCTTCGCTCACCCACGCCAACACATCCCGGTCGCGTTCATCGCCGGCCTGTGAAATCGACAGCGCTTTCTTCACCTGCAGATCTCGTCCTCGTGCTCGGTGCCAACAAGGGCAGCGCCATAGTGATCCTCTAGCGAGGCTCACTCATCACTGCAGTTTTATCAAACTGACCTGAGAACACCTGAGAGGCAGCGTTTAGTAATTGTTGGTGACGGAGCAGCTGTAGGTCGCGGCGCTTTGGCCACGCACGTCAATCACTTCGGCCTCTTCAGTAGGAGCCGGCGCTGCGGTGGACTCTTCCGTGGTCTCCGGTGCTGCTTCAACGACGGGTGCGTTCGGGTCAATGGTCGCACCCTGTTCGTCGGTGGCGTCAGCGAGAACGAAGGGCTTGTCGGCCCGGATCAGCTCCATCATCTTTTCACCCGAGTATTCATTGGGTTGCACCTTGCCCGCATAAACTCCGGTTCCACCCGTCGTGCCCGGATATTGGACAAACTGGATGTTCTCGAGCGGGATGTCCTTAAGCGCCCGGGCGATCGACACCATCGTGGGGATGTCGGCCAGGCCACTCGACAACTGCATATTTGCAATCGCCGCATTTGCGAGGTTGTAGACCTTCTTGTAATCACCGAGCGTCTCGGAGCTCTGAAGCGTACGAACCATCGACGACAGGTAGACCTGCTGCGAGCTAATACGAGTCAAGTCACTGCCGTCGCCGACGCCGTGACGCGATCGCAGGAAGGCAAGAGCTTCCCACCCGGCAAGGTTGTAGGTTCCCTCTTCGGGGAGGTTGATTCCGGTGTACGGATCGATGAGGGGCCCGTCGATGCAGACATCGACTCCTCCGATGGCGTTAGTCATCTGGATGACGCCATCAAAGGTAATGATTCCAGCGAACTGGATATCCAGTCCGGTGAATTCGGAAAGGGTAAGTGCTACACAGGCAAGACCGCCGTAGGACAGTGCTGTGTTGAGGGGCTCGGTGGAGTAGTACTTGTTGTAATCACCATCGAGGCTGGGGCACTCGGGAATTCCCATAACCATGTCGCGGGGAAAGCTGATCGCCACAGCCGACTGCTGATCTGCAGCGACGTGCAAGATCATGTTGACGTCGTTGAGCTGACCAGAAGCATCGCGAGTCGTGCCACCGATGCCCCCTTGGCCCTCGCGGGTGTCGCTTCCGGCGATGAGGATGTTGAAACCACCCTCAAAGCTGCCGATCTGGGGCGGGGGGCCTTCAGTTTCGCCAACGAGGCTAACAACATCCCGCTGACCGTAAAGACTGTCGAACGCAACCGCGCCGACGGCCGCACCACTCACCAGCACAACGGCAAGAGATGCCGCCACAATTTTGGCTATCGAACCCCACGGGCTCGGCTTCTTCAGCCGACCGTGACGTGCCACACCTTGTACATAGGGTGTTTTCTTTGAGTGTGTGCGGTCGACAGAGCGAGAACGCAACTCTGAGCGCGGACGTAGTTCACTCATCGCACTCCCCTTTCTTTCACCGGAAACAAGCTATGACACGCAGAGCGGAGGGCGTGGGATTCGAACCCACGAGACATTTCTGCCCACCAGTTTTCAAGACTGGCTCCATCGGCCGCTCGGACAGCCCTCCTTGCGTGACGCAAGTTCAGAGTGTATCTGATGCCTGCACGGCGTACCTGAAAGGCAAGCGAAAAGGCTCGAAATGGGGGTAACCCCGCTAGAGGCTGAGCTTTAGTGCCGCCCAGAGCTCAAGTCGGCCCTCGAAAGTCTCCAGATCGAGGTTCAGGATGCTGCCGGCGTGGTCGACGCGCGACCGCACCGTGTGACGGTGGATGCCAAGACTCGCGGCGGTCGCGCCCCACGAGCAATCGTGCGAGAACCAGGAGCGCAGCGTCTCCACGAGCGATGCCGAATGCTCGGCATCGAAATCGGCGAGTGGCTTAAGGACTCGGCGCGCCACTCGCTCAGCACTCGCCGACTGCAGCACCCCGAGCATCCCGGAATCAGCGATCTCGGCGAACTCGGTAACGCCGGGTCGCTCGCCTCGCGCCTGCAGAGCGCTGGTTGCTTGGCCCACAGCCGTAGCCAGTTCGGTGTAGTCCGAAGCGAGCGCACTGCCCGCCACGAGTTGATGGTCGTCGACAAGTTGTTCGAGCTCGTGGAGTGCCGAAGGAGAGGTGCCCGAGTCGCTTGCGGTCTCGACCAGTACGACGATCACGTCACCACGCACGGCGAAGAACGCGCGCCCCTCGGCGTCGAGGGCCAGCACATCGAGGGCGTCAAGAACGAAGTGGCTTTGCGTGTGACGAGCGAGCGCGAAGACGCTCACGGGTTCGGTGGGCAGATCGCCCCACACTTCCGTCGCAATCGAGCGGGCAGCAACAACTTTGCCCTCGAGCAGCAGTTCTAAGAGCGACGATCTCAAGTGACTCCGGGTGGCGTCGAGCGCTCGGTTTTGTTCGAGCGCCAGTGTCGCCATGGCGATAACGCTCGTGACGAGTTCGTTTTCGGCGCGGTCAAGCGGGACACCGCGCCCCAGAGCGAGAGCGCCGCGCAGAGCACCGCTCTGGCCGAGCGTCTGAATCGTCACTTGGCCCGCTTCGAGAGTGAGAGCCGTGGATGACCGGCTCCCCTTTCGCAGCGCTCGCGACACCTCATCCCGCACCGGTGCGGCAAACCGATCGCCCGAGCGTCGGAGCCCCGGAACCGGAACCGGATGCCCGGTCACGTCGAACAGGCCGACCCAACACGAGAGTTGACGCTCGAGCTCGATGAGCGTTGACCGCAGCCCGGTGGGTTTGAGGGCGGCATAGGAGATTGCCTTGTGCGCCGCGATCGACCACTCCATGCGGCGACTGCGTTCAGCCGCAATCTGGTCGGCAACCTCGCGGATGACGGCGATGAACGGCACCCGGTCGGGCACATCGATGAGCGGTAGGCCAGCCCGCGCACACGCCACCGCCAGCCCTGTCGGCATGCCCTGATGGAGGAAGTGCGTGGCGAAGCCGAGGCCCACGATGCCGGCGTCGACAAGGCGGCGCACATAAGAGTCGTAGTCGTAGGTCTCCGTGGCGGTGTCGAAACCGAACTGCGCGCCATCCGTGAGAAGCACGTTACCGGCGCTCAAGAAAGGAGTGGGGTCGTCGAGGTCTGAGCTGTGAACCCACGAGATTGGGGCCGCCAGACGGTCGGCGAGAGCGCTGCCTACGGTGACGGCAACGGCGTCAGTGAGGTCCGTCGAGGCGGCAACGAGACTCAACCGCAGGGTGCGCTTGGTGAGGAGCCATTCAATCGTTGGAAGCATCCGGATATCCCCTCATTGCCCTGCCTCACATTATGTCGAAGAATTGGCAGAACGCTATACAAAATGGCACCCACGCGCGATTCGCCGCGGACGATAGTGGAGACATTCGTTCCGTCTTGAAAGGTGCCTCATGAACTCCGCGCCCGCATCACCCCAGCCCAGCAACGCCGACACGGTCGCACTCGACCGCGCCCACGTGTTCCACTCTTGGTCGGTGCAGGGCGCGCTGAAGCCCCTCGTGCTCGAAGGCGGCCTCGGCAGCACCGTGTGGGACAACGAAGGTAACGAATACCTCGACTTCTCGAGCCAGCTCGTCAACATCAACATCGGCCACCAGCACCCCGCCGTCATTGCGGGCATCAAGGCCCAGGCCGACATCATGGCCACCGTTGCGCCCGCGCACGCCATCAACATTCGCGGTGAAGCAGCCCGCAAGATCACCGACCACGCGCCCGAAGGCATGAACAAGGTCTTCTTCACCAACGGTGGAGCGGATGCCAACGAAAACGCCATGCGAATGGCTCGCCTGCACACCGGCCGCGACAAGATCATCTCGCGCTACCGCTCGTACCACGGCAACACCGGTTCGGCCGTCGTCGCGACCGGCGACTGGCGCCGCATCCCCAACGAATACGCTCGCGCTCACGTGCACGTATTCGGGCCCTATGAGTACCGCTCCGAATTCTGGTCGGACTCCCCCGAACAAGAAGCCGAGCGTGCGCTGCACCACCTTGAGCGCACCATCCAAGCAGAAGGCGCCGAGTCCATCGCCGCCATCCTGCTTGAGAGCATCCCCGGCACCGCTGGCGTGCTGACTCCGCCGCCCGGCTACATGGCTGGCGTGCGCGCCATCGCCGACAAGTACGGCATCCTGCTGATCCTCGACGAGGTCATGGTGGGCTTCGGCCGCACCGGCCACTGGTTCGCGTTCGAAGCCTTTGACGTGAAGCCCGACCTCATCACCTTCGCCAAGGGCGTCAACTCGGGCTACATTCCCGTGGGCGGCGTCATCATCTCTGACGAGATCGCGGCCACCTTCGACGAACGCGTCTTCCCTGGCGGCCTCACCTACTCTGGCCACCCGCTCGCTGCGGCCTCCATCGTTGCCTCCATCACGGCAATGGAAGAGGAAGGCATCGTAGAGAACGCCGCCACGATCGGGCGTGACCACATCGCTCCCGGCCTCGCCGCCCTCGCCGACAAGCACGAGTGCATCGGTGACGTCCGCGGAAGCGGCGTCTTCTGGGCGCTCGAACTCGTCGCGAACCGCGAGACCCGCGAACCCCTCAGCGCTGCCGACATGGGCAAGGTCAAGGGTGCTCTCGTGAAGCGCGGACTACTGCCGTTCATCGCCGACAACCGCATCCACGTTGTACCGCCGGCCGTCGTCACCGCCGAAGAAGTCGCTCGCGCGATGGCAATCTACGACGAAGCCCTCAGCGAGCTGTAGAGAATTTCACGACACCAATAACGAAGGGGTGCGACAGAGCTTATAGCTCAGTCGCACCCCTTCGTCGTGTGAAATCAGTTCAGCGTTGTGACGCAGGGAGTGCGTCCAAGAACATCGTGAGCGCGAGCGCGGCGCCGTCGTTGACGTCGCTTTCGGTGACCTGATTGGCCACCGCGAGCACGTCATCCGGAGCCTGCCCCATGGCAACGCCACGGCCGTGCGACGCTGCCCACTCGAGCATGTCGATGTCGTTGCGGCCATCACCCATGGCGAACACGCGCGTGCGTGGGATGCCGAGGCGCGAACGCACATTTTCTAGCGCCGTGGACTTGTTGACGCCATCGGGCGCAATGTCGAGCCAGGCTGTCCAACCGACGTTGTAGCTGACCTTGTGGAGCCCCATCTTCTCGACAACCGAAAGGAAGTCGTCGACCTGGTGTTGAGGAGAGATGACCACCACACGAGTGGCCTGCACCTTGACGAGCTCACCGAAGGAGACATCTTCGCTTACCGGACCGAGCGCTCCATCCGGAAACTTGCCGTCGACAAAGAACTTGCCCGTAGCGTCTTCAACCGCATAGTTGGCCGACCCCAAGTGCTGCTTGATGCTCGTGAGCACCTCTTTGGGGTTGAACATCTCGACGAACTCGCGAGCGTAGCCGCCGTCGGCCAGCGGATCACGTTTGAGCGTAATCGCACCGTTCGAGCACACGACATATTCGGGCGTTAGTCCCAACTTGCGCAGAATCGGCAGAGTCATCGCAACCGAGCGACCGGTCGCCAACATAATTTCGTGACCGGCGTCGCGCACCTTGGCGACAGCCTCAATTACGACGTCATTCATCTCGCCCGACTCGAGCAGCACAGTGCCGTCGATGTCGAGCGCGATCATCCAGCGGTCATCCTGTGCTGCGATTGTCACGCGGTTGGCTCCAAAATTTCGAGGCCGCCGAGGTAGGGGCGAAGTGCTTCAGGCACTACAACCGACCCGTCGGGCTGTTGGTGGGTTTCGAGAATAGCGACCAACCAGCGAGTGGTGGCCAACGTTCCGTTGAGGGTAGCGACGGGAGCCGTCTTGCCCGACTCGGTGCGGTACCGAATGTCGAGGCGACGTGCCTGATACGTCGTGCAGTTCGAGGTCGAGGTGAGCTCGCGGTACGTGCCCTGGGTCGGAACCCACGCCTCAATGTCGTACTTGCGGGCCGCGCTAGAACCGAGGTCGCCACCGGCAACGTCAATCACGCGGTAGCTGAGCTCGCAGGCTTGCAGCATCGACTCTTGGAACGACAACAGTCGCTCGTGCTCTTCTTGAGCGTTCTCGGGCAGCACGTAGCTGAACATCTCAAGCTTGTTGAACTGGTGCACGCGCAGGATGCCGCGGTTATCCTTGCCCGCAGAGCCAGCTTCGCGGCGGTAGCAAGTCGACCAACCGGCGTAACGCAGCGGGCCCTTCGAGAGATCGAGGATCTCATCGGAGTGGTACCCGGCGAGCGCAACTTCACTCGTACCCGTGAGGTAGAGGTCGTCGGCAGGCAAGTGGTAAATCTCGTCAGCGTGCTCGCCCAAGAACCCGGTGCCGGCCATCATTTCGGGGCGCACAAGGGTGGGGGTGATGAGCGGGATGAAGTCGCCGGCGATAGCGCGATCGAGCGCCATGTTCATGAGACCCAGTTCGAGTCGCGCGCCGACGCCCTTGAGGAAGTAGAAGCGGCTGCCCGCCACCTTCACTCCGCGCGGGATGTCGATAGCACCAAGAATCTCGCCAAGGTCGGCGTGGTCACGGGGCTCAAAGTCGAACGATGCGGGCGTACCCACTTCACGAACAAGCTCCCAGTCATCCTCGCCACCGACAGGCACACCAGCGACCGCGATGTTGCCAAGTGACCCGACGATGCGCGTGAACTCTACTTCAGCTTCGGTCGATGCCTGCTGGGCCAGCTTCACCTGAGCCGACAGCTCTTGGGCTTGCGCCACTAAAGCCTTCTTCTCATCGGCAGGCGCCTGCGCAACCTTCTTGCCGAAACTGTTTTGCTCAGCACGCAGCGCCTCGAACTCGCCAATGCGAGCGCGACGGTTCTGGTCGGCGGCGATAGCGTCGTCGACAAGCTGAACGGATGCCCCGCGAGCGAGTTGCGATTGCCGCACGGCGTCAGGGTTTTCTCGGAGAATTTGGGGGTCAATCACCACTACAGCCTACCGATTCATGGCGTAGCGTTTATCTGTGCCCTCCCCTCGAAATACAAAACCTAAAATGGCGGTTGTTTACAACCCCATCAAGGTCGATCTTGCCAAGCTCAAGAAGCAGGTAAACGCAGCCGCGAAAGTCGCTGACTGGGCTACTCCGCTCTGGTTTTCTACGACCGAGGTGGATGCCGGACAAGGCGTCACCGGCAGCGCGATTCGTCGTGGCGCGACTGTGGTTATCGCGGCGGGTGGCGATGGCACCGTGCGGGCCGTGGCAGAGGCCCTTCGCGGCAGCGGAGTCGCGATGGCTGTCGTGCCCGCCGGCACCGGCAATCTTCTCGCGCGCAACTTGGATCTCCCCGCAGGCAACCTGCACGAGAGCGTCGACATCGCCTTCAACGGCTACGATCGCCCGATCGATCTCGGCATGGTCAGCATTGTGCGCGATAACAACGACCACGAAGAGCATGCGTTTCTCGTCATGGCCGGCCTGGGGCTCGACGCCAAGATGATCAAGAACACGAGCACGAAACTCAAGAAGGCTGTCGGTTGGCTCGCCTACGTCGACGGTATCGCCCGCTCGATCCCCGAGCTACGGCCAGTGAAACTGCGGTTTAGTGTCGATGGCGCCCCCAACCGCTCACTGAGCGCTCACACGGTGATCATCGGCAACTGCGGATCGCTGCCAGGCGGCTTGCTGCTGATGCCCGACGCTCAACCGGATGACGGCATCCTCGACATGGCAGCGCTCGTGCCTCGCGGCCGCTTCGGCTGGCTCAATATCTGGAACAAAATTGCGTGGGAGAACGGCGTGCTGCGCAAGAGCGTCATGGGACGCCGCATCATCGACCTCTCCCGAGACGTGCGCGACGTTCGCTATGCCAAGGGCAGCGATATCAACATGATTGTGGACAACCCGGAAGAGTTTCAGCTTGATGGCGACGAGTTCGGTCTCGCGAAATCAGTCCACACTTGGGTCGACCCGCTCGCGTTGATCGTTCGGGTGCCGAAGTCACGAAACCACTAACACTCTCTGCCTGTGATGCAGAGGCGCGAAACCCTGCTTACTGAACCGTGGGCTCGTTCGTGGTGATTGCGCGCAACCAATCGCGAGCCTCCACGAACACATCATTGCCGTACCGCGGCGTCACCGTAGTCGCGAGCTTGTCTGCCCGCGGATAGCTGCCCAAGAAGATGACCTTGGGGCTAAAACGCTTGAGCCCCAAGAGAGCATCTGCAACGCGCTCATCGAGAATGTGACCTTCAAGGTCGATGACGAAGCGGTAGCGACCCAGCTCATCACCGATCGGGCGCGACTCAATCAGGCTCAGGTTTACGCCTCGCGTGGCGAATTGCTCGAGCATGTCGAGGAGACGACCCGGCTTGTCGTCGGGCAGTTCTACAATCAGGCTCGTCTTGTCTGCCCCCGTCGGCTGCGGCAGCGGCGCCACAGCGCTGACGAGAACAAAGCGGGTAACCGCGTTCTGATTGTTGCCGATCTCTGTTGCCAGAACATCGAGCTCGTAGTGCTCAGTGATGCCGGGCGGGGCGACTGCGGCATCCGCCAGTTCGGCCTCAAGGAGGGTGGCGGCAGCGGCCACATTGGAGCTGGCCGGCATGTGTGCGTGGCTGGGCAGAGACTCATCGAGCCACCGTCGCGTCTGAGCGTAAGCAACCGGATGCGCGTTGACCACCCTCACGTCAGCGAGCGCAGTACCCGGGCGCGCGACGAGAACGAAGTTCACCGGCACAAGGTACTCGCCCATAATGCGAAGGTTGGGCACGTTGGCCAGCGCATCTTGTGTTGCGCTGACCCCACCTTCAACAGAGTTCTCGATGGCGATCATGGCGGCGATGCTGCGACCGCTCGTTACATCGTCAAGAGCTTCCCCGACGTTGTTGACACTCTTCCACCGTGCACCGACCGCTTCGGGAACCTGCTTGAGCGCAGCCTCCGTAAACGTGCCGGCAGGACCGAGGTAGCTGTAGCTCACAGTGTCGGGGTGCGGCGTCGAAGTCATGACACGAGTTTAGGGTGCCCGGTACTCTCGAACGTTCCCCACGCCACTCACTCTGTGGGTGAACTCGGCTGCTACTGCTGCTGAGGAACGTAGGGAGTAAGCCCGACGGTTCCCGCTTGCTCGTCAAAGCGTGCGCCACGTGGATTAGACGGCAGCAGCGCGATAATGAGGACGACAATGCCCCCAATCACAGGGATCAGCGACGCAAGGTAGAGCGCGCCCGTGAAGTTCGCATCATGGAATCGACGCCAATAAATCGCCCAACTCGGGAGCACGGTTGCGAGGAAAGCTACGGCCGCCACGAGATAGACGACGACAAGCACCAGGCTCGGCGAGCTTGAGGCACCCTCCCCGCCGGAAAAAACTATACTCAGGGCGACCACGATGCTAAAGAACGCAAAAATCATGAGAGCCAGCATCGCCTGGGCCCACCAGAATTCACTGCGACTGGCTCGCCCCGAGAACGTCGTCGACTTCTTCCAAAATCGGCTGACGGCGGCACCGAACGACGCCCCGTAGAGCGGCTGCGACAGATCGTCGCCCGCTCCTGTCACAGCCGGCGTTGAGTATTGGCCATAGTGAGTGCCTGAGCTCGTGGACATGCGGTCTCCCCCTGAAGATCTGGACAGGGCCGAACCAACCCCCAAATCTAAGTTTAGCTCAGTGCTCCGTCGTTTCGCGACCCTGCGCTGACCTGCCGAGTAGGCTTGAGTCATGGCCAGCGAAGTTATCCACGACCCCGCGATGCACCGCTACGAGCTGCTTGTCGACGGAATTCAAGCGGGCCTCGCCGACTACCAACTGCGTGACGATCAGATCGTGTTCGTCCACACAGAGATCGATCCCCAATATCGCGGTCAGGGTCGCGGCACTGAACTCGCTCGCGGCGCCCTTAATCTGGTGCGCGCCGAGAGTGAAACCCGCGTCGTAGCCAAGTGCGAATTCATCGACAAGTTCATCACCGACCATCCCGAATACCGCGACCTCCTCAGCCGCTAGCGGCCGCCTCAAGCGTGGAAGTCAGCGACGAGGGACGACGACCGGATGCCCGCCCACGTCGTGCAGGTCGACCGCGAGGCCATAGACCCGCTCGACTCGCTCGGCGGTGAGCACCTCGCGAGGAGTGCCGATGGCGTCGAGCGTGCCGTGCGCGATAAGCGCGAGGCGGTCGGAGTAGGCGCCGGCCAAGCTCAAATCGTGGAGCACCACGACGACGGCCCGGCCATCCTGAGCCATAGAGCGAGCGACGCGCATGACGTCTTCTTGGTGGCGCAGGTCAAGGGCAGCGGTTGGCTCATCCAAGAACACGACGGGCGTGTGTTGAGCAAGCACGCGCGCGAGGGAGACGCGCGCTTTTTCGCCGCCCGACAGCGTCGTGTAGCGACGGTCACCCAGGTGAGCGACATCCGTTACTTCTAGGGCTTCGTTGACGACGGCCACATCGTCGCGACTTTCGACTTCGCGCGCCCAAGGGCTGCGCCCCATCGCTACAACTTCAGAGACACGGAACGGAAAGCTCACACTGTTCTCTTGAGTGAGCACAGCACGCAGTCGAGCAAGCTCGCCGTGGCGGATGCCGCCCACGTCTCGACCGTCGATGGTCACGGTGCCACTGTCGGGCTTTCGATCGCCGCTCAACACCGCGAGCAGAGTGGATTTTCCGGCGCCGTTCGGGCCAACGAGGGCGAGCACTTCGCCGGGCGCCACGTCGAGGCTGACGTTGTCGAGAATGGCGCGGCCGCCGAGCCGCACACCGATATTGCGTGCGCTGATCATGCCCAGCCTCCGCTCTGGCGACGCTGACGGAAGAGCAGGTAGAAGAAGAACGGGCCACCAACGAGCGAGGTGAGCAAGCCAATCGGCAGGTCGCCACCCGCGACGACGGAGCGGGCGAGCAGGTCGGAGAGCACGAGCAGCACGCCACCACCGATGGCACTCGCGACGATGAGCGCGCGGTGCGCTGGGCCAATCACCATGCGCATTGCGTGCGGCACCACGAGCCCGACGAAGGCGATGATGCCGACGAACGCCACGGCCACACCGGTGAGCAGCGCAACGATGACGATCGAGACAAT
Organism: Rhodoglobus sp. NPDC076762; assembly: GCA_040687235.1. GTDB lineage: Bacteria > Actinomycetota > Actinomycetes > Actinomycetales > Microbacteriaceae > Rhodoglobus. The sequence goes on from JBFBMV010000001.1 coordinate 98,196, forward strand.
GCGGAGGCGTTCAACGTTGACGCCGAGGTGGCGGGCGTTTCGCTCCCCCAGCGCCAAAAGGTCGAAGGGGCGGGCGAGCACGATGGCGGCAGTGAGGCCCACGGCGGTGACGAGCGCGACGATGAGCACTTCGCTCCACCGCGATCCGTTGAGCGAACCGAGCTGCCAGAACACGATCTGCTCGCGGCTGCCGGAGTCAGCGATGAACAGCAGGAAGGCCAAGCCAGCGCCAGCGAAGGCATTGACCGCGATACCGGTGAGCAAGAGCGTGACGACTTCGGTGCGGCCGTTGGCACGCGAGACGAAGTAGACGAGCAGCGTGGCGAGCAAGCCGCCAACGAAAGCGAAAAGGGCAATCGCACCATCACCGAGCGCAGAAATGCCGACGACGATCGCGATGGCTGCACCGAGAGCGGCACCGGATGACACTCCGACCACGCCCGGTTCAGCCAGCGGGTTGCCGAAAATAGCCTGCATGACGGCTCCGGCCACGGCGAGGGCAGCACCCACGACCAGGGCCATCGCTATGCGGGGAAAGCGCACGACCCAGAGCGTGGATTCCACGATGGAGTCGCTCGGTGCCCACTCATTCTGGATGCCGAGCGCCCGCAGGAGAGAACCGCCCACTTCGGCGGGGCTCACGGGCAGTTGCCCGAGCACGGCAGACGCCACGACACCACCGAGCAGCAGAGCGGCCAGAGTGAGCGTGAGGGTCAAGCCGCGGAGGGTGTGGTTCACGGAACGCGCTGCAACCACTCTTCGGTGCCGAACTTCTCGGCAACGAGTTCTTCAGCGCGTGCGATTTCGTCGCTCGTCAGTTCACTCTCGGCAAGGCCGTGGAGCCCACGGAAGGTCGCGACCATGGTGTCGATGATGTCGGCACGTTCCATGCCGGTCTGGCTGCGCAGCGGGTCAACGCGCTTAGCCGCCGACTTGGTGCCCTTGTCGCTCATCTTCTCGCGACCGATGCGTAAGACCTGAACCATCTTTTCGCCATCCATGTCGTAGCTCATGGTGACGTGGTGCAGCACGGCACCGGCGCCGAGACGCTTCTGGGCGGCTCCGCCGATCTTGCCGGTGGGGCTCGCAATGTCATTGAGCGGCTGGTAGCTCGCTTCAATACCGAGCGACTTGAGGGCGATGATGACCCACTCGTCGAGGAAAGCGTAGGAGTCGGCGAAGGTCATCCCCTGCACGAGCTCGACCGGCACATAGATCGAGTAGGTGATGACGGTGCCGGCTTCCATGAACATGGCGCCTCCACCGGAGATGCGACGCACGACCTCGAAGCCAAACTTCTTGGCGTTCTCGAGGTCGACTTCGTTGCGCAGCGACTGGAAGCTGCCGATCACGACGGCAGGCTTGTTCCACTCCCAGATGCGCAGAGTGGGCTTACGGCGACCGGAGGCAACCTCCTCAGAGAGCACCTGATCCATCGCCATTTGCATGCGGGGTTCCAGCGGCGGGCCGGTGACGATCTGCCAGTCGTAGTCTTTCCACGTCGTGGCACGCTGCAGGGCACGACGAATGGCCGTGGCCACCGACTCGGCGGAGAAGCCGAGCATTACCGTGCCCTCGGGCAGTGACTGCTGAATCGCGCTCGTGATGGTCTTCGCGTCGGAATTAGCGGGCAGGCCTTCGACGGCAGCATTGATGTCTTCAAGGGCCTCATCCGGCTCTAAGAAGAAGTCACCAGCGAGACGAAAGTTCGTGATGGCGTCGTCGACAACATCGAGATCGACCACTACGAGTTTTCCGCCGGGCACCTTGAATTCGCCGTGCATCGCTCACCCCTGTCTAGTTGTACTGAATCCAGCCTACTGGCCAGCGTCAGGCTGCGGAATTGACCAGTCGAGCCCAGGAACAAACTCCCCATGCCCGTGGTCGATCATCCGCGCTCGCAGACGCTGAAAAGCCTCATCGAGCGCCTCGGTGCCGGGATCGCGATTGATGCCGGTGTGGCTGTATTCGTAGACAGTCCACGACGGCCAGACGTGCAAGTGCGCGTGCGGCACTCGATAGCCCTCGAACATGAGGCCGACACGATCGGCGTCCCACTCGTCACGCTGCGCCAATCCGATGAGGCGCCCGACGCGGAAGATGTGCATCGCGAGCTCTTCGTCGAGGTCGCTCCACCGATCAACCTCGATGCGCGGAATCACGAGCACGTGACCCGGCTTGCGGGGCTCGATCGTAAGAATGGCAAAGACACGGTCATCCGCCCAGATAAAGCGCCCGGGCGAGCGACCGTTCAGAATCTCGGTGAAGATCGACGCCATCTATTCGGACGGGGCAGGTTCGGACGGCGCTGCGTCGGACGGCGCCGAGCCGGGCTGGGTCGCCTCGTTCTTGGCCGCGGGCGGCAACGGGGCGTCCGGATGCACCGGCTTGAGCCGCGCATCGAGCCACGCCACCAGGTCGGCGATCACTTCGTCTTTATTGGTCTCGTTGAAGATCTCGTGACGCGCACCCGGGTACACGATCGCTTCGATATCGGTGAGCTTGGAACGCACGACGTAGTCGGCGGCGAGCGCCTCGATGCTTGCTTCTCCGCCAAGCGAATCTTCGTCGCCGATCATGATGAGCAGCGGGATGTCGCGGGCGAAGTGCTTGGCCGGGCGCCCCATGAGACGCATTCCATCGACGGGGCCGAAGAGCTTGAGGGCATCTGCGTAGAAGGTCAGCGGGTCGTTCACGAAGTCTTCGGCAACCTGCGGATCGCGGCTGAGCCACTCGTAACCGGTGGTGCCGAGGTCTTTGTGCTTGGCGTTGAGGTTGCCGCTGTTCATGTGGGCGAAGGTGCGGTGCGCGGTGCCCGTGAGGATCGCGACCTCGTACTCCTTGGAGTGCTCGTTGAGCACGTCTTGCACCATGAGCGAGCCCCACGAGTGCCCGAGCAGAGCAAGCGGAAGCGTGGGGTGATCGCGGCGGATGATGGCCGAGAGTTCACGGATGTTTTCGGTGGCGGCACGCAGCCCGCCCTTGCCGAGCTTGCCCAGCTTGCTGGCGTCTCCCGCGTTTTGGTCGAGACCGGTGGCACCGTGGCCGCGGTGGTCGTCGGCGTACACCGTGTAACCGGCGGCGACGAGCGCCTGGGCAACGTGCTCATAGCGGCGGGCGTGATCGCCCAGGCCGTGGGTGAGCTGCAACACCGCGTGGGCTTTCGGCGATTCCCACACGTAGTAGTGAATCGTGACTCCGTGCGCGTCAACGTAGGAGTGGTCAGTTCGTGGCGCCGTAAACGTGGGCATGAGGGCCTCCTTGCTGCTGCCATTCTACGGCGGTGAACGTGAGAGCAGAATGGGTGAGTTTCGTCTGCAGCACCCTCGCGTTTACGAAACTAGTTAGCAAGACTAATTTGCTAGACTAACGAATATGCCTGACAAATTAGACGACGAACTCCGCATCGCTTTCATGCGTATCGCCCGTCGCATCAGGCAGCAACGCCACGACGACACTCTCAGCGACAGCCAGCTCTCCGTTCTGTACGTGCTCAGCCAGCACGGCGGCAGCACTCTCGCGGCCCTCGCCGAGCACGAACGCGTCACCCCGCCGTCGATGAATCGCACCGTCAACTGCTTGAGCGACGACGGTCTCGTCACGCGCTCCAGCTCGCCTGACGACGGCCGCAAAGTGCTCATTGAAGCGACGGATGCGGGAGTCGAGCTAATCGCCAAAACTCGCCAGCGCCGCGCCGAATGGTTCGCCGCCGAACTCTCGACCCTCTCCGCTGACGAGCACGCCGCCCTCCACGCAGCCATCCCGGTGCTGTTGAAGTTGGCCAATTCGTGAGCGCAATGTTCCGCTCGCTTCGCTTCTTCAACTACCGACTCTGGACCATTGGCGCGATCGTCTCCAATACCGGCGCGTGGATGCAGCGCACCGCCCAGGACTGGATCGTTCTTACCGAACTGACCGACCACGATGCCGCGGCTCTCGGGTTCACGATGGCGCTGCAGTTCGGCCCCCTTCTGCTGCTCATGCCCATCGCGGGAATCATCGCCGACCGCTTCGACCGCCGCGTCGTGTTGCTCTGGACGCAGTTCAGCCAGTTCATTCTTGCGCTTGGGCTCGGCATCCTTGTGGTCTCCGGCTACGTCGAGCTGTGGCACGTCTACGTCTTTGCTCTACTCCTGGGTGTGGCTACCGCGATCGATGCGCCCGTTCGCCAAGCCTTCGTCTCGGAGCTCGTGAGCGACAAAGACCTGCCCAACGCGGTGGCGCTGAACTCCATGTCGTTCCAGAGCGCCCGCCTCATCGGCCCCGCGATCGCCGGAGTACTCGTTGCCGCAATCGGCTCCGGCCCGGTGTTCCTCGTAAACGCGGCCTCGTTCGCGGGCGTGCTCGCGTCGCTGTGGTTCATCCGTCGCAACCAGCTCTACCCCGTGGCCAAACTCGGGCGAGCGAAGGGCCAGATTCGGGATGGGCTGCGCTACGTGCGCAACCGGCCAGACATCCTGATCGTGCTCGTCATGGTCTTCTTGGTCGGAACCTTCGGCTTCAACTTCCCCGTCTTCATCTCCACCATGGCGACCACCGAATTCGGCAAGGGCGCAGCGGAGTTTGGCCTGCTCTCGTCGATGATGGCCGTAGGCGCGATCGTCGGCTCACTGTTGGCCGCTCGCCGCGAGCGCGCACGCTTGGGCGTCGTGGTGGTCGGCTCGGCGTTCTTTGGCATCGCGTGCCTGATCGCCGCGCTCTCCCCCAGCTACTGGACCTTCGGCGCCGCCCTCACGATCGTCGGTGTCTCCTCGCTAACGATGATGACAACCGCCAACGCCTACGTGCAGACCTCCACGACACCGATCATGCGCGGCCGCGTTATGGCGCTCTACCTCGCGATCTTCGCCGGCGGCACCCCGATCGGCGCCCCCATCGTCGGCTGGGCCGCCAACGAACTCGGCGCCCGCTGGGCCCTCGGCATCGGCTCCCTCTCGGGGCTTCTCGCCGCGGCCGCCGCGATCATCTGGCTTGTCTACAGTCGCGGGATGCGCGTGGGCCGCGTGCCCGAAAGTCGCTTCCGCCTGCGGTTGCGCTTCCCACCCGAGCCCACACCCGATGAAGAACGCGAACTCGCAACACAAGAGATCGCGATCGTCGAGACGACCACTCGCCGCACTAGCTAAACGCAGTGTGGGGCGGATGCTCGCAGCATCCGCCCCACCTGTCGTTGACGTCTCTGGCGGCCTACGCCTCGCGGGTGATCTCCACGCTCACGAATAGTTTCGAACCGAACGGCCCCGCGTACACACCGCGAAGGGGCGGCACGTCGTTGTAGTCGCGACCGCGCCCCACGAGCACGTGCCGGTCTCCGATATCGATGAGGTTGGTCGGGTCGTAGCCGCGCCACTGCCCGGCACAGAACCACTCGATCCACGCATGGGATTCGCCCGTGACCGTCTCGCCGATCGCGGCATCCGGCTTCGGGTGAAGGTAACCAGACACGTAGCGAGCCGGAATGCCGACCGAACGCAAAGCGCCGAGCGCGAGGTGCGCAATGTCTTGGCAGACACCCTTGCCTCCGGTCCAGGCTTCTGTCGCGGTCGTTGCCACTCCCGTGACGCCGCTCATGTACTCGATGGCATTACCGATGGCCTTCGAGATTTCGAGCGCACTCTCGCACGCGTCATCCGACTTCGCTGCAATCTCTTTCGCGAGTGCGACGACCTCGGCCGGCGGCTCGGTGCGGCGCGTCTGGCTGAGGTTCTCGACGGCATCCATCGACAGCTCGGCGGCCGCTTCAAGTTCGGCCCACGACATGCATTCCGAGTCGTGTTCGCGCTCATGAACCTCAACAAGGCTCGTGGCGGTCAACGACAACTCCTTATGACCCGTCAGCACCTCAAACGAGGCAACGCGCGAACCCCAATAGTCGACGTAGTTGCTCTGGCTAGAGAGCGGCAAGATGTCGAGGTTCGAGAACAACACGAGCTGGCTCTCGACGCTGGCGGGCAGCATCCGAGCCTCGTTGTACGACGCGGTAACTTCGCCGCCGTAGCTGAAACCCGTGGAATGGACGATCCTGAGTCGCTTCATGAGATCTCTCCAACCCACTCGGGAGCGGCATTCGTGGGGAAGTAGCGGTGACGCACTGCCTCCGAAGCCGCACTCGTTGCCGCCTGCACTCGATCCATATGGTGAGGCAGGTCATCCAAAATTTCGGCGATCGGCCGATACTCCAACTCGCTGCGAATCTTGCCCAGCAAACGCTGCGCATCATCGTTCACACCGACGCGGTTCATGCGGTGGGGCTCCAGCTCACGCATGCAGTCCTCGGCCCGCGAAACGGAGAAGAGGATGCTGCGCGGGAACAAGCGATCCAGCAGCAAGAACTCGGCGGCGTTACTCGCGCTCGGCACACCGCGATAAGTGCGCAGGTAAGGCTCGTAGGCGCCACACGACCGCAGAATTGTGGTCCACGACGGACCACTGGCTTCGGTGAGGCTTCGCGTAGCCAAGAGTCGCGCGGTCATGTCCGCACGCTCGAGACTGCGACCGAGCGTGAAGAACTGCCACGCTTCGTCCCGACTCGTTGCGGACTCCACAATGCCCACGGCTAGAGCGGAGCGCTCACGAACCCAGGAGAAGAAGTCAGCGACTTTGTCTCCCGAAATTCGGCGCGGCATCCGAGTCTGGGTGGTGTTGAGGCACTCCCACAATTCGGTGGACACGATCTCGCGAGCACGACGCGCGTTCTCGCGAGCAGCACCCAGCGAATACGCAATCGAGGCCGGCTCGGTACGGTCAACCGCAAGGATCGACAACACGTCACCGCGAGTGAGAGTGACGTCGGCCGGAGCCTCGCTGCCCATCACACTCAAGAGCGCGCGGCAGGCGTCATCCTCTTCAATCCATGGGTCTTCGAGGAGCAGCTGAAGGTGAACGTCGAGGATGCGGGCGGTACCGTCAGCACGCTCAATGTAGCGACCGATCCAGAACAGCGATTCTGCGATGCGACTCAGCATGATTGACCTCCCTCGGTGTCGATACTCTGCTGTTGCTGCTCTTCTTGACGCTGTCTCTGCGTGAGCGTTCGAGTGGTGTCATGATCTTCGGCGTGATCCTCATGAATCCCCGCCTCGAGCAGCATCTCGGGAGTGATGACCGTGATTGCTTCCGTATCGGCCTGGCGCTCGACGAGACCCTGAACGGTGCTCTCCGACTCCGCGACTTTTTCGCGGCCAACAACCCACGTGTCTTTCGAGCCACCACCCTGTGAACTGTTGACGACGAGCTGGCCCTCGGGCAGTGCAACGCGAGTGAGACCACCCGGCAGCACCCAGACATCGTTTCCGTCGTTAACCGCAAAGGGGCGAAGGTCGGCGTGACGCGGCCGCATACCGTCGTCGATCACCGTGGGGATCGTTGACAGCTGCACCACGGGCTGCGCGATCCACCCGCGCGGATCCTTCAAGAGCTGCTTGCGCAGCGTCTCTAATTCCGGCTTCGTTGCAGCCGGGCCAATGACGAGGCCCTTACCGCCAGAACCATCCACGGGCTTCACCACGAGCTCATCGAGCCGGTCAAGCACTTCTTCCAGCGCCCCCGGATCTTCGAGTCGCCAGGTATCGACGTTGGGGATGATCGCCTTCTCACCGAGGTAGTACTCGATGAGATCGGGCAAGTAGGTATAGACGAGCTTGTCGTCGGCAACACCGTTTCCGACCGCGTTGGCGATCGTCACATTTCCGAGGCGAGCCGCGAGCATCATGCCCGGGCTGCCCAACATGGAGTCGGCGCGGAACTGCAGCGGGTCGAGGAACTCGTCGTCAACCCGGCGGTAGATCACGTCGACCCGAGTGGGACCGGCCGTGGTGCGCATCCAGACCCGACCGCCAGAGCAGAACAGGTCTCGACCCTCCACGAGCTCGACGCCCATGAGGCGAGCGAGCAGCGTGTGCTCGAAGTACGCCGAGTTGTAGACACCCGGAGTGAGCACAACGACGTTGGGTTCATCCACGCCGCCCGGCGCGCTGGCACGCAGAGCCTGCAGCAGCTTGTGGGGGTAGTCGCCGACGGGGCGAACCCGCATCGAGACGAACAACTCGGGAAGCGTCTGGGCCATCACTCGACGGTTCGAGATGACGTAGCTCACACCACTGGGCACGCGCACGTTGTCTTCGAGAACGCGCCACGCACCAACTTCGTCGCGGATGAGGTCGATACCGCTGACCTGAATACGCACGCCATTCGCCGGGTCGATGCCCGCCGCTTGACGGTGGAAGTGGCTGGATGATGTGATCATCCGAGCCGGAATGACGCCATCTTTGATGGCATTCTGCGGCCCGTAAATGTCGGCCAGGAATGCTTCGAGCGCTCGAACACGCTGCTTGATTCCCGACTCCACCTGTTTCCACTCGGAGAGGTCAATAACTCTGGGAACTGCATCCAGAGGAAAGGGTCTCTCTTCGCCAGCGAAGTCGAAGGTAACGCCCTGGGCGAGGTAACTGTCGGCGAGTGCTTCAGTACGTCCGCGCAGTTCTTCCTGCGTCATTTGCGCCAGCGCGTCATGAATCTCGCGGTAGGGGCGACGTATCTCGCTATCGGCAGAGAACATCTCATCCCACGCGGCTGGTCCGGTGCGTTTGGAGGCGCTTGATGTGTATCCGTCAAACAAATCTGCCATGTACAGACACTATGCGGGTTAATTGATTTCCGCGCGAAAGTGCGTTGATTCAGCCATATTGACGCGCACAATTTACAGTTAAGTAATGGCTGCCAACCTCCCCACAATTCTCGTTCTCCCCGGTGGAGGGTATTCGCGCCTCGCACCCCACGAAGGCGAGCCCGTTGCTGCCTGGTTGCGTTCGATCGGCTGGAATGCCCGCGTCGTTGAGTACCCCGTGGCCACGAAGCATCCCGCTCCATTGCTGGCAATTCAGTCTGAAATTGCGAAGGAACGTGCGCTAGGGGCCCCGCTCGTGGGTGTTTTGGGCTTCTCCGCTGGCGGTCATCTGGCTGGCCACGCCGCGGTCGCCCTCGTCGCTGACGACAACGAACGCCCCGACTTTGCCGTGCTCGGCTACCCTGTTGTCACGATGACGGGCGAGACGCACGTCGGCTCTCGCGAGAACCTCATCGGGCTGGATGCCAACTCCTTCCTGCGCGAAGACACCTCACTCGATCTGCTGGTCACGCCCGCCACGCCTCCCATGTTTATCTGGCACACGGCGGCTGACGAGCCCGTTCCGGTCGAAGCGCACTCGTACCCCCTGGCCATGGCGCTGGCCGCGGCCGGCGTGCGCCACGAACTGCACGTGTTCTCCGACGGTAAGCACGGCCTGGGTCTCGCCGAGGGCACGCCGGCCGAAGCGTGGCAGGCACTGTGCGAGATCTGGTTGAGCTCGCTGCTCTAGCGGCGCAAGCGCTGCGTCGCTGGCTAGCGGCGCAAGCTGAACGCCTCGGCCCGGTTGGTCGGGCCCGAAACGAGAATGGTGTCGTCGGCGGCGATGATGGTTTTCTCATCGGTGTACGTCCAGGTGCCACCGAGCGGGCGAACAGCCGTGACCGTGACGCCCGCGGTCGATCGCACGCGAGACTCCCCCAGCGTCTTGCCGATAATCGCGGCCGGCGGGGCCATCTTGACGAGCGAGAAGTTGTCGCCGATCTCGAGGTAGTCCTGCATCGATCCACGCACGAGGTGAGCGACGCGACGCCCCATTTCCTTCTCCGGATAGATCACGTGGCTCACACCGAGCTGCTCCAAAATTGTGCCGTGCGCATCGCTGACAGCCTTGGCCCACACGTGCGCGACATTGAATCGCAACAGCAGCGACGTGGTCAGGATGCTCGCCTGAATGTCACTGCCGATCGCCACCACGACGCGGTCGAACTCGGGCACCGCCAACTGCTGCAGCACCTCCTCGCGCGTGGAGTCAGCCGAGACCACATGGGTCAACTGGCCATTCATCTCCTGCACAATCGACTCATCCAGATCAACGCCGAGCACTTCGGTGCCGTTGGCCATGAGTTCCAGCGCGAGAGCGCGACCGAAACGGCCCAACCCGATGACCGCCACCGAATCTGCGGCAGCGACGGACGAGGCATCCGAACCAGAGAACATGCGCAATTTAGCCAATGATCGGCCTTTCTTTGGGAAGTTCGTACAGGACAGCGCGCTCACGCAGAGCGAGCGCGGTAGCAAAACCAATCGGGCCGAGGCGGCCCACAAACATGAGTACGGCCAAGATGAGTTGCGCGGCCACGGGCAGCTCGGGCGTGATGCCCTCCGAGAGGCCGACGGTGCCGAACGCCGACACCGTTTCGAACAGCACGGGGCCCAACGGCAGCCCCGAAAGCAACATGATGGTGATGGTGGATGTCGCGACGACACCGACCGAAAGCAAGACCACCGCGATCGCTTGGCGGTGCACCGCGCGCGACAGTCGCTTGCCGAAGACGTTCACGACGCCGTCTCCGCGAACCTCCGCGAGGAGGATGAAGAACAGCACCGCGAAGGTTGTGACCTTGATGCCACCGGCAGTGCCAGCGGGGCCGCCGCCGATGAACATGAGGGCGGTCATCCCGAACTGGGTCGCTTCGCTCATGGCCCCGATGTCGATGCTGTTGAAGCCCGCGGTGCGGGTTTGCACCGATTGGAAGAAGCCAGCCAGCAGCTTGGTCGGCCAGTCGAGGGGACCGAGGGTGGCGGGGTTGTTCCACTCGATGAGCGTGATGTAGACGGCACCCGCGACGAGCAACAGCGGGGTTGCCGCGATGACGATGCGGGTGTTCATGCTCCACTTGAGGCGGTTGCCGCCGTGCCGCAAGAGCTGCACGATCACGGGGAAGCCGAGTCCGCCCAGGATGATCTCGGCGCACAGCGTGAGCGAGACCACCGGGTCGTCGACAAAGGAGATCATGTTGTTGCTGAAGAGAGCGAAGCCAGCGTTGTTGAACGACGACACCGCGTGGAAGATCGCAAACCACGCCGCCTCCCCCACGCTGTAGCCGTAGCGCAGCAGAAACCAGAAGAAGAGGATGAGCGCGCCAACGCCCTCGATGATGAGCGAGATCTTGAGCACGCCAAGAATCAGCGAGCGCACATCACCAAAGCCGACGCTCTTGGTTTCGGCAGCGGCCGTGATGCGTGACCGCAGCGAGAGGCGGCGGACCACGGCGATGCCGATGATGGAGGCGAAGGTCATGACGCCAAAGCCGCCCACTTGAATGAGCACCACGATCACGACCTGACCGAAGCCGGTCCAGTAGGTCGGCGTATCGACGATCACATGGCCGGTCACACACATCGCCGAGACCGCAGTGAAGAACGCCTCTACGAGCGTTGCGCCACCCGGACCGGTACGCGAAATGGGTAACGCCAGCAGGGCTGTGCCCGCTGCGATACCAATCAAAAACCCCAGGAGAGTCAGCTGTGCTGGGTGAACCAGTTTTCGCTTATTACCCGCCCCACGGACGATATTGTGCACCGGCACACACTACGCCTGTTTGGGGCCAAACAGCACGACGAATTCGTGCGATGCCGAACCGCCTGTTTACGCGCTCATCGGCTCGAGCACGAAGACCGGAATCTCGCGCTCAGTTTTGGCTTGGTAGTCCGCGTAGTCGGGGTAGGCCGCGACCGAACGCTCCCACCAGAGAGCCTTCTCATCACCGGTTACTTCGCGCGCCATGAAATCGCCCTTGAACCCCACATCGTGAAGCTCCACCTGTGGGTTAGCCACGATGTTGTGGTACCAGACCGGATGCTTCGGCGCACCGCCCAGCGAGGCGACAACGGCGTAGTGGCCGTCGTGTTCCACGCGCATGAGAGCGGTCTTGCGCAGCTTGCCGGATTTGGCGCCGACCGTAGTCAAGACAATGATCGGCATCCCGCGCATGAGGTTGCCTTCATGGCCATTGCTGGCCTCGAAGACCTCGGCCTGGTTGCGGGCCCACTCTGACGTGCTGGGTTCGTACTCTCCTGTTAGCGGCATGCTTCCACGTTACCTTCCGACGGCTGAAGACATTACTCAGAGATAGGTAGTTTCTACTCATGCGCTCCCCTACGCTCGAGGGCTTTACTGGTCGCATGATCACTTCACAGCGCGCGCTAACAAGCGCAACCGCCATCGCCATCGCGGCCGGCCTCACCGTTTCCCTCTCCGGTTGCTTCGGCAACCCTCTTGAGAGTCTCACCGACAACCTTGTCGAGAACACCGTAGAGAACGCGATTGAGGGTGCGACCGGCGTTGAGGTAGATGTCGACGGCGACGGTTCGGGAGGCTCGCTGCCCAAGTCATGGCCAGCAGAGGTCCCTGCCCCTGATGGCGACATTCTTTTCTCGCTCGGCATCGACGATGGCTACAGCGCAACGATTCAAGTGGACTCCGACGCGGCAGCCGAGGCAGGCTACGATGCGCTCGTCTCCAGCGGTTTCGAAATGATCTCCGAACTTTCGCTCGGCGACAATGGCTACCTCTACGGTCTCGAGAGCGACAACTGGATCATCCAGTACTCGTGGGGCACAACCGAAGAAGACGGCACGCTCGTGAACATGATCGTGTCCGCCGTCGAACAGTAGAAATTGGGGCTAGTGGCGATGGGGCTCTCAGCGACCGCCGCCACTACAGCTCAGAAAGAAACTCTTCGAGTTCCACACGGCCCTTGACGCCCAGCTTGCGATAGATGCGAGCGAGGTGATTGTCGACGGTGCGAACCGATAGCCCGAGGTGTTCGCCGATTTCGCGACTTCGTTTGCGGCCAGCGGCGGCTCGAGCGATTGTCCACTCCCGCTCGGTGAGCTCATCGGCGATGGCGTCGCCCGGCACACGATCCATGTCGGCAGCGAGGCGGCGGGCGAGCAACGTGGCCTTACGCTCCAACTCGCTGCGGTTGGCCTTGGCTGCGATCCGCGCGCCTTCCAGAAGGCCATCGACCGCGAGCGCAGCCACTCCCGCGGCGGCAAGAGCCGGGGCGAGTTCACAGAGGCGAGCGACATCCGCTTCGGCTGCGGCCTGAGCCCATTCGTGGATGCGGGCGATCAGCGGCGACGGCGAGAGTTGCGTCAGCAGTTGCAGCTGTTCGAGCGCGGCTGCCGGATGCCCGACCCGAATCGCCACGGTCAGGGTGAGGGCGCTCAGCAGGAAGTGGCCCAGGATGATGCCTTCAGCAACGGCGGCAACGATGACCGCCGCCGCTTCTTCGGCACGCCCCTCGGCGGCAAGCAACCAGGCCTCACACTCGGCGCGCTGCAGAATGACTTTGGCGTCGCCCGCATGTTCCGGGGAGACCTCGGAGAGCAGCTCGCGCGCCGTTTCGGGCTCGCCCAGTTGCGCATCGACGGTGGCGTGGAGGGCGACGGCGGTGCCGAGGAGGCCGGTGAAGTCGCGCCATTTAAGCTGCTCGACCGCGAGCGTCGCGAGAGCCTGAGCATCGCAGAGTCGCCCCTCGTGCAGGCGAACGATGGCCAGCGCATACGACCACACTCCCGCTGAGTCAGCGAAGCGGTCGAGACGGCGTTGGGCAGCAAAGTCGCGAGCGCGCACGATCTCGGCATCAGCAACGAGGGCTAAGAACTCGGAGAGATCAAGAAGCGATCCTGCGAAGGGCGCTTCGAAGCGATAGGCCTCCGCCAAGGGACGGGTCTGCAGAATGGCAGCAAACGCATCGGCGGGGTTGCCCGCCATTGTCGCGATCATCGCGGCAGTGAGTCCTGCGTTCACGGCACCGAGTCCATCCTCGGGCGACGCCGGATCCGCGAACTCGGTGAGGGCCCCCGCATCTCCGGTCATGAGTTGCCATTTGGCGAGTTCCGGGCGCAGCACCGCTTGGGCACCGGCATCCATTCTCGACAATTCACACGTCACACGATCGACGGCATCCGAAGGGCGAGAGAGTCGATAAACCATGTGTTGGCCCCAGCGGGCGAGGGCGATGGCACGCTGTTCTTGATCCTGCGACAGCGCGATGGCGGACTCGAATACACCCGACGACCGTTCTGACTCGGCCAGCGCCGAGAGGGCACTCGCCAACACGAGCTCGGGCGCGAAACGACGTTCAGCGAGCTGCGCACGTTCAGCGAGCGATGCTGCGACCGCATGGTCGCCGGCGGCGTGCGCGTAACTCGCCGCCCAATCCAGGTCGTCATTGCTAATGGCGGCATCGGTAGTGGTGAGCAACAAGGTTGCCGTAAAGCGCAGCTGCTGATCGCCCATCGGCATCAGCCGGCCAGCGATCTCCTTCACTAATTCGGCACGCTCGGCCTGCCCGAGATCAATCGTGAGCGCCTCGGCAAACAACGGATGGGCCAGGCGCACAAGCGGGGTGGTCTCGTCGCCAGTATCCTCGGCGATGCCCTCACTCGTGAGGTAGGCCAGTGCATCACCCTCGTCGGCAGCGATAACCGAACGCGGGATGGGTTGAGCAATCGCAATCAGTCGCGCCAAGCGACGCTGAGCCGCAGAAAGCTGCTCCACGCGGTCGGCAATCGTGGCGCGCACGTGCTTGGGCAGAGTCGCCACCGACACCTCAACACCAAAATCGCCGCTGCGGATGCCGCCGGCCCGTCCGGCAGCAAAGATCAGTTCCCGCAGCATCAGTGGGTTGCCGCGGCTCGCCTCGAACAGGGCGCGGAGGCTCTCGGGGCGCAGCGTGCCGCCCAAATACTGTTGGAGGATCGACTGGCTGTGTTCGAGACTCAACCCTTCTAGCTCCACGATGTCGATCAAGTTTTCGTGCAGCAGACGCGCGATGGGGCCGTCGACCTCGTGCGAGTCGCGAGCGGTGAGCAGCGTCGTGACACCGAAGACGCGCACGAGTTGATACAGCACGCTGGCGGAGACGGCATCCAAGAGCGGCGCGTCATCAATAACGAGAACGAACTTCTGGGGGTTCTCTCCCACCACTCCGACAAGCGCTTGAACGCGGTCACTCACGCTCTCAATGTCATGTCTGCCGGCGCTGGCGAGCACCGGGGCGAGGGCTCCGAGCGGAACATCAACCAGCTCTGCGAGGCCGATAACGGGGATGACGGTGCGTCCATCGGCGCGGAGCGCGTGCGAGATGTGGGCGCCCAATGTCGTCTTGCCGACGCCGCTCGGACCGCGCAACATGACCGACCGTGGACGAGGGCCGCGAAGGGCCGCGAGCACAGCGTCCCTCTCGCTTTCGCGGGGCAGAACCGGCCAATGCGCCATGGCGTCTCCTCTCTCTGAGCGATAGTCAACGTCGCCGACAGCATAGTGGCCGGGTGTTGCGGACTGAATAACGATTTCGTGAGGCATGCTGGGTTTACCGTCGCCCGCCGCACCGTTCAGGAGACCTGCACCATGATCACCATTGCCCTACCCGACCAGCAGATTTACGACCGACTAGCACCGCAACTCCCCGACGTGAACGCGATTGTGTGGGGTCCAACCGATGGCCCGCCGCCCGTGCACATCGACCTTGCGCTCGTTGGCTATCTGGGCGCATCCGGTGGTCTCGGCTCGTTCGCCGGAATGGATGTCGCAGCCATTCAATCCCAGTCGCTCGGGTACGACGGTGTTGAGGATCGGCTGCCCACCGGCATCACTTATTGCAACGCGGTGGGAGTGCACGAAGCGTCGACGGCGGAGCTCGCTGTCGGCCTGATTATTTCTGAGCAGCGGAGCTTTCCCGAACACTTCGCCAATCAGCAGACCGGCACGTGGGACCAGCACGAGCAGCCCGGCGTCGCCGGCAAGACCGTCGTGATCGTGGGTGCCGGCGGAGTCGGAAACCAGATCGCCGACAAGCTCGCTCCCTTCGACGCCAACGTCGTACGTGTCGCCCGCAGCAACCGCAGCGATGCCCGTGGAGCCGTTCAGGCGATGGATGCGCTGCCCTCGCTGTTGGCGAAAGCCGACATCGTCGCGATCGCAGTTCCCCTCAGCGACGCCACGACGAAGCTCGTCGACGCCGCCTTCCTGGAGGCGATGAAACCCGGAGCGCTGCTCGTGAATGTATCTCGCGGCAAGATCGTTGACACCGACGCCCTTGTGGCGGCGGCATCCGCCAGTCACGTTCGCGCGGCACTCGACGTCACCGAACCCGAACCGCTGCCGAGCGATCACCCGCTCTGGTCGACTCCCGGCGTGACGATCACACCCCACATCGGTGGCGCAACCTCAGCGATGCACGCTCGAGTGGATGCCCTCATGCGCGAGCAGGCACGGCGCCTCGTCGCCGGTGAGCCCTTGGCCCACGTGGTGGTCGACGGCAGCTAAGAACGAGTTGCCGCAGCTGCTGCGGTCGACTCGCGCACGACGAGTTCCGGCCTAAACACGGTTTGACGCGGAGTGAGGGTTGGATCGGCCGCCTCTTCGAGAAGCACCCGCAACGCGGTTTGGCCGATCAGAGCACTGGGCTGGCGTATCGATGACAGCGGAACCGCGGCCGCGGCGGCGAAAGCAATGTCATCGAACCCGATGAGGGCCATTTGTTCGGGCACGAGGAGCGAACCGTCGACCGTGAGCGACTGCAGCAGCCCCAAAGCAAGGAGGTCGTTGGCGGCGAAGAGAGCATCGGGGCGTTGACCACGCGGTCGGTCAAGGATGCGCCGCCCGGCCTGCACGCCGTCATCGACAGAGAGCGCGCCGGTCGTGAGAACTTCCATCGTCACTGAGAATTCACTGTTGTCGACCGCAACGCGCGCTCCGGCGAGGCGATCTCGAACTTGATGAATTTCGAGCGGTCCGCCGACAAAGGCAAGGCGACGGCGGCCGGTATCGATCAGATGTTGGGCGGCAATCTGCCCGCCTGCAACGCTGTCCACCGCAACAGAGCTGAACTGGCCATCGACGTTAACTCTGTCGACGAGCACTGCAGGAATGTCGCGAGACTTCAGCTGCTGGAGACGAGCGCTGATGTCACCGTAGGGAGAGATCAGCACTCCACGAACACGTTGCTCCTCAAAGAGATCGAGGTAGAGCCCTTCGCGCCGAAAATCTTCATCGGTGTTGCCGACGAGAATGGCGATCCCACTCACCGATCCTTCATCCTCGGCACCACGCACGACCTGATTGAAGAATGGATTTTGACCGTCGAGAACGACGAAACCTACTGTGGAGCTGGTGCCAGCCCGCAAGCGGCGGGCGGCGTCATTGCGAATGTAGCCGAGCTCATCGATTGCATGTTTGACGAGCGCACCAGATACGGGAGAGACCTCGGTCGGCTTGTTGAGGAAGTTGGAAACCGTTCCGACGGACACTCCAGCAAGATGCGCGACATCGCGAATGCTTGCGGCAGCCATTGTTCTCCAGATAGGGATAGGGGCTGGGTGCAGGAATGGCCCACAGGTTTCACAACCAGTGGGCCATTCGCGCCAAAGCGGGTGACTTAGAAGTCGAAGTCCGCGATGTTGTCCTTGTTGAAGGTGTACGGGTCGCCCAGCAGCACAACGCCGTCGGCGCCGACCGTGTAGCTTCCGAGCTTTCCAGCGTCGAACTCGTCGCCTTCTGCCCCAGTGATGTCGCCCTCGATCAGTGCCTTGGCACCGTAAGCAGCGAGGTAACCGAGGTCACCCGGGTTCCACAGAGCGAATGCGGTGACGGTTCCGTCATTGACGAAGTCACGCATCTGGTTCGGGGTTCCGAGGCCGGTCAGCTGAACCTTGCCCTTGAAGGACGAGTCCTGGAGGTAACGAGCCGCAGCCGAAATACCAACAGTGGTCGGCGAAACGATGCCCTTGAGTTCCGGGTAGGTCTGCAGCAGTGCTGCAGTCTTATCGAACGAGGTCTGGTCGTCGTCGTCGCCGTAAACGACCTCAACGAGCTCGATGTCGGGGTGGTTGGCGGCGAGCTCAGTCTTCATGAGCTCGATCCATGCGTTCTGGTTCGTCGCGTTGGCGGTAGCCGAGAGGATAGCGATCTGTCCCGCGTCACCGATCTGCTCAGCGATCAGGTCAACCTGAACCTTAGCGATACCTTCGGAGTCGGCCTGGTTGATGAAGAGGTCGCGGCAGTCAGCACTGGTGTCAGCATCGAACGTGACGACCTTCACGCCAGCATCACGCGCTTCGCCGATGGCGTCGCAGAGAGCCGAGGGGTCGTTAGCTGAGAGAGCAATCGCTCCAACACCCTGCTGAGTGAGCGTGTTGATGTAGCTGACCTGTCCGTCGGGGCTTCCCGTAGCGGGGCCAACTTCAGCGTACGTTCCGCCGAACTCTGCGATGGCTTCTTCTCCACCGGCATCCGAGGTATCAAAGTAGGCGTTTCCGAGGTTCTTGGGAAGGAAGGTGATAGCTAGGTTGCCATCGCCATCGCCTCCGCTATCTCCACCGGTTGCGGCGCAACCTGTGGCTACAAGCGCGAAGCTCACTGCGAGTGCAGCGAAGGCTCCGGCGCGCTTTGAAGAGTTAAACATCGTCGTTCTCCTTTAGGGATGTGAGTCGATGACTGTGACACCGACACTGGTGCGGGAAACTCAACCGGTCGCGGTCGGTGAGCTGCCTTTGGTTCCTCCGGGACGAGCGCGTTTGCTGCGCGCCCAAGCCAAGAAGCTTGTTCCCACCACAGACGCAATCAGCAGCGTTCCTGTGATGACGTTGATGACGTCAGATGTGACGTTCGCTAGCCGAAGAGCACTAGCGAGGGTTCCGATAAGCAGCACACCGGCGAGCACGCCGGGAAGAGCGCCGCGACCACCGAAGATCGAGACGCCGCCCAGAAGCACTGCCGCGATTACTGAGAGCTCAAGGCCGGTGGCGTTGTCGCCACGGGCGCTGCCGAAACGAAGTGTGTAGTAGATGCCCGCGAGCGCCGACACAATTCCGCTGAGCATGAAGAGGATGAACTTGGTGCGCTCGACGTTCACACCCGAGAAGCGAGCCGCCTCGGGGCTGAGCCCGATCGCGAAAATGCCGCGGCCGAAGGTGGTGAAGTGCAACAGGATGCCGAACACCAGCGCCAGCACCACAATCAAAATTACGACGCTCGGGATGGCGGTATCGCCGATCTTTGACTTCGCAAGATCGGTCCAGAACTTGTTGAACTCGGTGACCGCTGTCGTGCCCAAAAGGCCGACGGCGAGTCCGCGGTACAGCGCGAGAGTTCCGATGGTTACAGCCAAGGACGGAAGGCCGACCATGGTGATCAGCGCCCCGTTGATCGCTCCCGCAATGAGACCAACCAGTAGAGCCACGAGAGCAGCAGCCGGAATCGGCATCCCGTTTTGGTGAAGCACGCCCACGGTCACGCTCGACAGGCCAACGATGCTGGCTACCGAGAGGTCGATCTCACCCGTGATGATCACCAGGGTCATTGGCAGGGCGATCAAAAGAATGGGCGCAATGTCGAGGAACAAGTAAGTGATGGTGATCGGCTGCGCGAAGGCGCGAACAGACATCATGGAGACGATGATGACGAGGGCGAGGGCGCCAATGACGGCGGCTTCCCGCGAGATGAGAAGGCGGCGCCAGAGGGGCTGAGAGTAGTCGCGGTACGTGCGTGCCGCTGTGGTGCCGGTCATGACTCGTCCCTCATTTCCAGTAGTTTGCGAGATTGTCGAACGGCGAGAACACGGTCAAGCACAATCGCGCCGATGATGAGCACGCCGACCACCGCCCGTTGCCAGAAGTCCTGCACGCCCAGAATGGGCAGTGCGCGGTTGATCGTGAGCAACAGGAACGCGCCAATGGCCGCGCCCCACACTGTTCCGCTGCCGCCGAAGATGGCGACACCACCGATCACGGCAGCGCCGACCGCCTGCAGTTCAAGGTTCACTCCGGCTTGCGAACTGACCGTGCCGTAGCGGGCTGCGTAGAGAACACCGGCGAGCCCGGCAAGAGCTCCCGAGAAAATGAATGCGACGAGAACACGCTGCGTGACCTTGAGCCCGTAGAGGTTCGCGGCTTCGGGGTCAGACCCGATGGCGTACAACTCGCGACCGGCGCGCTGCGTGCGCAGGAACCATCCGGCAGCTACCAGCACGACGAGAGCGATGATCGTGAGCCAGGGGATGCCGAACAGTGAACTCGTGCCGAGGCTCAAGAACGCCGAGGGAAGATCGGAGCCGTTGATGCGGTCGCTGCCCGTCCACAGCACGTTGATGCCGCGGTAGGCATACAAAGTACCGAGGGTGATGACGAGCGCGGGCACTTTAGCGAAAGCGACCAATGCGCCGTTGATGAGACCCAGCAGTCCACCAAAGACGATGCCGATGAGGAACACGGCGATGATCGGGATTCCCGGGAGATCAATGAAGAGACGGCCAGTCAGGTAGGCCGTGAGCCCCAGCACCGAACCGACCGACAGGTCAACGCTGCGGGTGATGATCACGATCGCCTGTCCCACCGCGAGCAGCAGCAGAATTGACGGCGTCAGCAGCAGGTCGCGAAAGCCATCCGGGCTAAAGAGGAACGTAGGGTTACGTGCTGTTGCGACAACCACAACGAGCACGAGCGCAATCATGATTCCGGTCTCGCGCGCCTTGATCAGTTTGCTGAGCATTTTCATGAGGCCACCTCCGCGTGGGTTGCGGCGAACATGACGGACTCAGCCGTGGCATCCGCTCGATCAATTTCTGCAGTGATGCGGCCTTCATGCACCACGAGAACTCGGTCGGCCATGCCCAAGACTTCGGGCAGTTCGCTCGAGATCATGATGATGGCGAGACCTTCCACGGCGAGCTCCGAAAGCAAGCGATGAACTTCGGCCTTGGTACCGACGTCGATGCCTCGCGTTGGTTCGTCGACGATCAGCAGGCTCGGGTTGGTAGCGAGCCACTTGGCGAGCACTACCTTCTGTTGGTTGCCACCGCTGAGGGTGCCGACTTCGGTATCGAGTGCCGACGCCTTTACTTCGAGCTTGTTTGCCCAGGTACGAGCACTCGCGTTCTCTACCGAGCTCGTGATGAAACCGAATTTAGCGAGAGTCGATCGGATGGCGAGCGTGGCATTCTTCGCAACGGATGACTCGAGTACCAGCCCTTGACGACGTCGATCTTCTGGCACCAAGGCCAGCCCGAGATTCATCGCAGCGGCCGGGTTGCGCTTGGGAATGCGAGTGCCGTTGATCGTCACCGTTCCCGACTTATACGGGTCGACACCAAAGATGGCGCGGGCAATCTCGCTTCGGCCAGCGCCGACGAGACCAGCAAGCGCCACGATCTCGCCTGCGCGAACGGAGAAACTGATGTCGTGAAACTCACCTGGCTCGGTGAGGCCCGACACCACGAGAACTTCGTCACCGATAGGCGCATCGATCTTGGGGAACAACGACGCTACATCGCGGCCGACCATCTGGCGAACAATTTCGTCAACGCTCGTGTCTGCAATCGCGCTTGTGGAGATGTAGGCACCATCGCGCATGATGGTGACGGTGTCACAGAGGTCAAATACCTCCTCGAAGCGGTGGGAGATAAAGAGGAGCGCGCGACCCTCATCGCGAAGGCTGCGGGCTACGGCAAAGAGTCGCTCGACCTCAACGCCGCTGAGGGCTGCAGTTGGTTCATCCATCACGAGCACTTTGGCGTCGAGCGAGATGGCCTTGGCGATCTCGATGATCTGCTGGTCGGCGATCGAAAGACCCTGCGTCGGGCGGTCGGGATCGATGCGAACACCAAGTCGTTCGAAGAGGCTCAGCGCTTCGGTGTGCATCTTCTTGCGGTCAATTTGACCGAGCGACTTGACGGGCTGGCGGCCCATGAAGATGTTCTCCGTGACCGAGAGATCGGGAAAGAGTGTGGGCTCTTGATAGATAACCGCAGTGCCGGCGCTCTTGGACTGAGCGGTCGAGGTGAAGTCAACGGTCGTGCCTTCGAGCGTGAAGTCGCCGCCATCGCGCTGGTACAGACCCGCGATGATCTTCACGAGCGTGGACTTTCCTGCACCGTTCTCGCCCACGAGGGCGTGGATCGAACCGGGGTGCAGCGCGAGTGTGCCGTTGGTCAGCGCGACCACCGAGCCAAAAGTCTTCGCGATGCGCGAGAGCTCAAGCGTGGGTGCGCTTGGCTGCGTGCTGTTCGACATCGTTGTCTACCTCGTCGTATTTGATGAACTCGAACTGAATCGATTCAGTCGATGTTCAGAAACGATAGGTGGGATGCACCGCTCTCGTCAACCCCAGCAACCGAATCGACACCCGGCCCCTGCCAAAATCCGTGTAAACATAAGGAAGCCTACAGATCTTGACGGACCAAGATCGGTCGCTCTAGTCTCGGCTCACGCTCTAAAACGTTTCAGCGAAAGGCCATCATGACCCGCGTGTGCTTCCAACTGCAGGTGCGACCCGAACGGCTCGACGAGTACCTCGCGCGCCACACTCCCGTCTGGCCCCGCATGCTCGAGGAGATCGAAGCATCCGGTCGCCGCAACTACTCCCTCTTCGTTCGCCCCGATGGAATGCTCATCGGCTACTACGAGACAGATTCGGTAGAAGCATCCCAGGCCTACCTCGACCACAGCGCGATCGCCGCCGAGTGGGAAGCAGAAATGGCAGAGTTTTTTGTCGCCCTCGATGGTCGCCCCGATCAGGTCGCAACAACGCTCCCCGAGGTGTTCAACCTCGCCGACCAGCTCGCTACTGCACGCCACTAGCGACGAGCCGCGCGTCAGACAGCGGAACTTGCTCCAGGCACAAGCCTCGCTTTAGACGGCGTCGACAGCACTAGCCGAGGTCGAGCGTCTCACCACCAGCTCAGGCTGGAACTCTACGTGGCGCGGAGACGCGTCTGGATTAGCCACTTCCTCGAGCAGAATCTCGAGCGCCGTATGGCCGATCATCCCTGCCGGCTGGCGGATCGACGAGAGCGGAACTACCGCAGCGGCGGCGAAGTCAATGTCGTCGTAGCCGATGAGGGCAATGTCTTCGGGCACGCGAACGTTCGACCCCTGAAGCATGAGCGCCTGCAGCACCCCCATCGCGACCAGGTCGTTCGCCGCAAAAATCGCATCGGGCAATTCGGCGCGGGCGGCAATCTCAGCGCCCGCTTTGCGGCCCGCGATCACACTGAGCGAATCGAGCGTCACTACCTCGAGAGACGTCTCCGGGTGCGCCCGCGCGGCTAGCTCGGCACCTTCGAGGCGGTCGGCGACCTGGCGAATCGACAGCGGCCCCCCGACGAACACCACGCGGGTGCGACCTTCGGAGATCAAGTGCTCCACGGCCATGCGGCCACCGGCCACGTCATCCACCGTCACGGAGCTGAAGGTGCGGTCGGGGCTCGCCCGGTCAACGAGCACGGCAGGGATGCCCCGCGCCCGAAGCGCGCTAAGACGGGCAGTGATGTCGCCGATCGGCGAGATCAATACTCCGTGCGAGCGCTGTTGCTCAAAGAGTTCGAGATAAGCCTGTTCGCGCGCCGGGTCTTCGTCGCTGTTCCCAAGAATGACCGAAAGCCCCTCTTTAGCCGCACGGGTTTCAGCGCCGCGGGCGACATCGGTGAAGAACGGATTGCGAACGTCGAGCACTACAAGGCCCACGGTCTTGCTGTGGCCATCACGCAGTTGTCGGGCGGCGTCATTTCGCACAAAACCGAGCTCATCAATCGACTGCTGCACTTTGGTAACCGTCGCCGGGGCGACCTTCGACGGGTGGTTCATCACGTTAGATACGGTGCCCACCGAGACGCCCGCATGGCGAGCAACATCTTTTACGCTGACCCCACTCATGCTTTCCTGCTTTCTCAGCCACGTCGCTGCCCAGTTATTGCCTAGTCGCTACCTAAGTTTTGAATCGTTCAATAGTGGCACGGAATCAGTGCACCTTGACGAAAACCCACACAAGACCTTATTCTCAACCTGCATAGTTAAAACGATTCAATGAAGAGTTGATGAGTGAGACACCGCACACTCGATGTCCGAGCGTTGCGCTTCCTCACCCGCAGAACAAAGGAACAGCAGTGACCAGCTTCAGCTCCATCGCAGCCCGCCTCGAAGAGCAGGCCATCGAACTTCCCTCCTGGGCATTCGGCAACTCCGGCACACGTTTCAAGGTATTCGGCACTCCCGGAACGCCTCGCGCCCCCGAAGAGAAGATTGCGGATGCAGCTCAGGTCAACAAGTACACGGCACTCTCGCCGACGGTCGCCCTCCACATTCCGTGGGACAAGGTCGAGGACTACAGCGCACTGCGCCGCTTCGCCCAAGACCACGGCGTCGACCTCGGAACGGTGAACTCGAACACTTTCCAAGACGACGACTACAAGTTCGGATCACTCACTCACGTCGACCCCACGATTCGCCAGAAGGCTATCGATCACCACTTCGAGTGCATCGACGTGATGGATCAGACGGGTTCGCGCGACCTCAAAATCTGGCTCGCTGACGGTTCCAACTACCCCGGCCAGGCCGACATCCGCGGTCGTCAGGATCGTCTTGCCGACTCGCTCGAGAAGATCTACGCCCGCCTCGGTGAAGAACAGCGCATGGTGCTCGAGTACAAGTTCTTCGAGCCCGCTTTTTACCACATGGATGTGCCGGACTGGGGAACCAGCTACGCGCAAGTAGCCGCGCTCGGCGAGCGTGCACTGGTATGCCTCGACACCGGCCACCACGCCCCCGGCACCAACATCGAGTTCATCGTGATGCAGCTGCTGCGTCTCGGCAAGCTCGGCTCCTTCGACTTCAACTCGCGCTTCTACGCCGACGACGACCTCATCGTGGGTGCGGCTGACCCGTTCCAGTTGTTCCGCATCCTCTACGAAGTTGTTCGCGGCGGCGGCTACGGCGCCGACAGCGGCGTGGCCTTCATGCTCGACCAGTGCCACAACGTTGAAGACAAGGTTCCCGGCCAGATGCGTTCGGTGCTCAATGTGCAAGAGATGACCGCACGTGCGCTTCTTGTCGACTCGGATGCTCTCACCGCTGCGCAAGACGCCGGCGATGTTCTCGGTGCCAACGGAATTCTGATGGATGCCTTCTACACCGACGTGCGCGCTGACCTTGCTGCCTGGCGCGAGTCGCGCGGCTTGCCGGCCGACCCGATGGCAGCATATGCGGCATCCGGTTACCAGCAGAAGATCGCCGAAGAGCGGGTTGGTGGCGTTCAAGCCGGTTGGGGCGCTTAAACGCTCGTGCGACTGCCCGATCATTCTCCCCACTGACGACTAGGAATCACTCATGACGAACCCCACTGCCGCTGAACTCATCGCTCGGTCGAACCGCCTCGGTTCTGACCCGCGCGTCACCAACTACGCCGGCGGCAACACGTCGGCCAAGGGCACCGAAACGGATCCCGTTACCGGCGAGCCCATCGAACTCATGTGGGTGAAGGGCTCTGGCGGAGACCTCGGCACGCTTCAGGAAGCCGGTCTCGCCGTGCTGCGCCTTGACCGCCTGCGCGCCATGACCAACGTCTACCCCGGCGTTGAGCGCGAAGACGAAATGGTTGCCGCGTTTGACTACACACTTCACGGCAAGGGTGGCGCCGCGCCATCCATCGACACCGCCATGCACGGCCTCGTGGATGCTGCGCACGTCGACCACCTGCACCCCGACTCGGGGATTGCATTTGCCACCGCCAAGGACGGCAAGAAACTCACCAAGAAGGCGTTCGGCGACAAGGTTGTGTGGGTTGACTGGCGCCGCCCCGGCTTCCAGCTCGGACTCGACATCGCCGAGATCAAGGCGAAGAACCCGAAGGCGATCGGCTGCATCCTCGGCGGCCACGGCATCACCGCGTGGGGCGACACGAGCGACGAAGCAGAAGCGAACAGCCTCTGGATCATCACCACCGCCGAAGAATTCATCGCCGCTAAGGGCAAGAAGGCCCCGTTCGGTCGCACCGTCGCCAAGAACGCTGCACTTCCGGAGGCCGAGCGCCGCGAGAAGGCCGCCGCGCTTGCTGCAACCATTCGCGGTATCGCCAGCCACGACCGCCCCATGGTCGGTCACTTCACCGACGCCGACGTCGTTCTCGACTTCCTGGCTTCCTCCAACGCTCCCAAGCTCGCCGCTCTCGGCACGAGCTGCCCCGACCACTTCTTGCGCACCAAGGTGAAGCCGCTGCTGCTCGATCTGCCCGCCAACGCCTCGATCGAGAAGAGCATCGAGCGCCTGAAGGAACTCCACGAGGAGTACCGCAAGGACTACACCGCGTACTACGACAAGTTCGCCACCGACGACTCCCCCGAAATCCGCGGCGCTGACCCGCTCATCGTTCTCGTTCCCGGCGTCGGAATGTTCAGCTACGGAGCGAACAAGCAGACCGCCCGCGTTGCCGGCGAGTTCTACGTCAACGCCATCAACGTGATGCGCGGCGCCGAAGCCCTCTCCACTTATGCGCCCATCAGCGATGCCGAGAAGTTCAACATCGAATACTGGGCACTCGAAGAAGCGAAGCTGCAGCGGATGCCGAAGCCCAAGTCGCACGCGACGCGCGTTGCCCTCGTCACTGGCGCAGCATCCGGCATCGGCAAGGCCATCGCTACTCGCCTCGCTGCGGATGGCGCGTGTGTCGTCATTGCCGACCTCGACCTCGAGAAGGCTCAGGCCGCTGCCGCCGAGATCGGAACCACGGATGTCGCTATCGGCCTCAAGGTCAACGTGACCGACGCCGCTGCCATCGACCGCATGGTGCAGGATGCCGTCCTCGCCTTCGGTGGCATTGACATCGTGGTGAACAATGCCGGGGTTTCACTCTCGAAGCCGCTACTGGAGACCACCGAGCAGGACTGGGACTTCCAGCACGACATCATGGCCAAGGGTTCGTTCTTGGTTTCCAAGGCAACCGCACCGGTGCTCATCGAGCAGGGCATGGGCGGCGACGTCATCTACATCTCGTCGAAGAACTCGGTGTTCGCTGGCCCGAACAACATTGCGTACTCGGCCACGAAGGCCGACCAGGCTCATCAGGTGCGACTGCTCGCAGTCGAGCTGGGCGAGCACGGCGTGAAGGTCAACGGCATCAACCCCGACGGCGTTGTGCGCGGTTCGGGAATCTTCGCCGCCGGCTGGGGCGCCAACCGCGCCAAGACCTACGGCGTCGAAGAAGAGGACCTCGGCAAGTTCTACGCTCAGCGCACGATCCTCAAGCGTGAGGTTCTGCCGGAGAACGTGGCGAACGCGGTCTCAGTGCTCACGGGCCCCGACCTCAGCCACACCACTGGTCTCCACATCCCCGTTGATGCTGGTGTTGCGGCGGCCTTCCTCCGATGAACGCACAAGTTGTCGCCGCGGTCGATCTGGGTGCGACCAGTGGCCGAGTCATGCTCGGCCACGTGGGTCACAACGAGCTCTCGGTTCGCCCGGTGGCACGTTTTCCCAACGGGCCAGTTCGCCGCGCCGATGGCTTGCACTGGGACATTGATGCGCTCTACTCGAGTGTTCTCGCTGGCTTGGCGGCTGCTGTTCGTGAAGAGCCGCAACTGTCGAGCATCGGTGTTGACTCGTGGGCGGTCGACTATGCGTTGATGGCGGGCGGGCAGATGGTTACCCCTCCGTTCCACTACCGCGATGATCGTACGGCGGCGGGCGTCGAGCGCGTGCACGCGATCGCCGATCATGCTGAGTTGTATGAGTCGAACGGTCTGCAGTTTCTCCCCTTTAATACGCTGTACCAGTTCGCGGCCGAGCAGAACCTTGCCGACGCGGATGGCTTCTTGCTGGTGCCCGACCTCATCAACTACTGGTTGACGGGGCGTCAGGTTGCCGAGCAGACCAACGCCTCGACAACCGGGTTGCTGGATCTGGCGACCGGCCAGTGGGATGATGCGCTCATCGAGAAACTCGGATACTCCCGCAGCCTCTTCCCCGAGTTGGTCACTCCCGGCACAACGCTGGGGCCGGTGCGCGACGAGTTCGGCATCCGTGCCGACGTGGTCGCTGTTGGATCGCATGACACGGCATCCGCTGTCGTCGCTGTCCCCGCAACGAACGACGACTTCGCGTACATCTCGTGCGGAACGTGGGGCCTCGTGGGCGTTGAGCTGAACTCCCCCGTGCTCACCGAGGCCAGCCGTGCCGCGAACTTCACCAACGAGGGCGGTGTCGACGGGCGGGTGCGTTACCTGCACAACGTCATGGGCCTGTGGCTGCTGAGCGAATGCGTGCGCGACTGGCAGAGGGAAGACGCCAGCGTAGACCTTCTCGAACTGTTGGCGGCGGCATCCGCTCTCACGACGACAGTGCCGATCTTCGACGCGAACGACCCCAGCTTTCTCGCCCCCGACGGCATGCCCGAACGCATCGCCGCGTGGTGCGTCGAACACGATGTGCCAGCGCCGCAATCGCGCGCGGAGTTTGTGCGCAGCATCATCGAAAGCCTCAGCGTTGCTTTCGTGGATGCCGTACGCACGGCCTCAGACCTCTCCGGAAAGTCGGTGTCGGTCATCCATATCGTCGGCGGTGGCTCTCAGAACGAGTTGCTCTGCCAGCTGATCGCGGACCGCAGCGGAATGCCGGTGCTCGCCGGCCCCGTGGAGGCCACGGCTATTGGCAACGTGCTCGTTCAGGCCCGGGCTCAAGGTTTCGTCGAGGGTTCGCTCGAGAGCTTGCGCAGCCTCGTCGCTGCCGCGTTTTCGCCGAAGCGTTACCTGCCGCGTTCGCGCTAGCACCCGATTTCGTTTAACGACGTAGCGCCGACCACCGATCAATTCGGTAGTCGGCGCTTCGTCGTTTAACGGGCGTCAGCTCGCCTTAGCCCTCGTCGAGCATCGGGTAGGTCAGCCCGATCTGGCGGCGGATCTCGTCGAGCGTATGCATGATCTCGATGCTCTCGCTCGGCGAGAGGATGTCGTTGGCGATCTCGCCTGCCGTGACGAGGCGCTCGAGCTCAGCGGCCTGGAACTGCATGCCACGGCCGGTGACGGTGCCGTCGAACTCTTCGACGACGTTGCCTTGGCCATCGAAGCGCGTGTAGGTCGTGGGCGCGTACCAGGTCTCGGCGATTTCGATGCGGCCTTCGGTTCCGACGATGACCGCGCGAGTGGGACCGCGCAGGTCGAGGGTGCTCTGGATCACCGCTTGTGCTTCGGTTCCGTAGCTGAAGATCATCGCCAGTTGGCGGTCTACGTTCGTTTCTGTCTTAGTGGCGATTGCCACAACGCTCGAGGGGGCGCCCAGAATGTCGTGCGCGAATGACACCGGGTAGATGCCGAGGTCGAGCAGCGCACCGCCGCCGAGGAGTGGGTTGTTGATGCGGTGCAGCGGGTCCATCGAGATGCTCTGGTTGTGGTCCGCGATCACGCTGCGGATCGTGCCGAGTGCGCCTTCGGCGATGAGTTCGCGGATGCGAATCATGTGCGGCAGGTAGCGGGTCCACATAGCTTCGAGCACGACAAGGTTCAGTTCGGATGCCCGGGAGACGACAGTCTCGGCCTGCGCCGCGTTCATCGTGAACACCTTTTCCACGAGCACATGCTTGCCCGCGTTGAGCGCGAGCAGCGCGTGCTCTTCGTGGAAGGGGTGCGGCGTCGCAACGTAGATGGCGTCGACGTTCGGGTCAGCAACGAGGTCTTCGTAGCTGCCGTGAGCGGTCGGGATGCCGTACTCGGCAGCGAACGTGTCGGCTGACTCTTGAGTGCGTGATCCGACTGCAACGACGCTGTGGCCGTGCTCGATGAGGTCGCTGGTTTGCAGGCCAGCGATCCATCCGGTGCCCAGAATTCCCCATGCCACTTGCTCCGTCATGCCATCTCCTTTGTTGTGCACGAAAACATATGAACTCAATCTAACAGGTGCCTATTTTGCTTTGTCATACATTCTGTTAGATTGTTTGACAATCCGAGTCAATGAAGAGGGAGCGCACGATGATTGAGAACGCCGCAGTGCTCCCCGAGACCGTTGCTCAGAAGCTTCGCGCCGACATCATCGCCCAGCGCGATGCCCCCGGATCGGCCATCACCGAGTCGGCCGTCGCCCTGCGGTTCGGCGTTGCCCGCCCCACCGCGCGCATCGCCATCGACCGCCTGGTCGCCGACGGCATCCTGCGCCGTGAAGCCCACCGGGCCGCGCGCGTGCCCGAGCTCAGCTACGACGACGTGCTCGACCTCTTTGACACCCGCTCCATCGTGGAGACCGCCGCGATGGCGGCGCTAGCCGAGGCCGGCGCGATTCCGGCGGAGGCGCTGGCAGCCCACCGGGCGCTCACCGCCACCGATGATTTCGCGCACTACGACATCCAGTTCCACCGCGCGCTCGTCGCCGGTCAGCCCAGCTCTCGCCTCACCCGCCTGCATGAACTGCTCATGGGTGAAGTCGAGCTGTGCATTGGGCAGGTTCAATCCGCTCAGCTCATTACCGCCCACGAGGTGGCCGAACAGCACCAGGGCATCCTCGATGCCATCACCGCCGGGGATGCCGCGACCGCAGAGCGCCTCACCCGCGACCACATTCTGGGGGCGCGCGATCGCCTCCTCACCCACCTCGACACCGACAACGATCTCGACACCCACAGCTAAGGCACCTCATGGTTAAGCGTCAATTTCCGAACCCCGTAGAGCTCGCGAAGCTCATGAAGTTCAAGGCCCCCGAGCTCAACGGCAAGAAGCGCCGTCTCGACAGCGCCCTCACGATCTACGACCTCAAAGACATCGCCAAGCGCCGCACGCCCAAGGCTGCCTACGACTACACGGATGGCTCGGCCGAAGGCGAAATCTCGCTGAGCCGTGCGCGCCAGGCCTTCGAAGACATCGAGTTTCATCCCTCGATCCTTCGTGACGCTTCGAACGTCTCCACCACCACCCAGATTCTCGGCGGCACCTCCGCGATGCCCTTCGGTATCGCCCCCACGGGATTCACTCGCCTTATGCAGACCGAGGGCGAGATCGCGGGCGCGGGCGCCGCAGCGGCAGCCGGCATTCCGTTCACGCTGTCGACGCTCGGCACGACATCCATTGAAGATGTGAAGGCCGCAAACCCGCACGGCCGCAACTGGTTCCAGCTGTACGTGATGCGCGAACGCGAGATTTCGTACGGTCTTGTCGAGCGCGCGGCCGCCGCTGGCTACGACACCCTCATGTTCACCGTCGACACCCCGGTTGCCGGCGCGCGACTGCGGGATAAGCGCAATGGCTTCTCGATTCCGCCGCAGCTGACGGCCGGCACGATCCTCAACGCGATCCCCCGCCCGTGGTGGTGGTTCGACTTCCTCACGACTCCCCCTCTCGAGTTCGCGTCGCTCGCGACCACCGGCGGCACCGTGGGCGAACTGCTCGACTCTGCGATGGATCCGTCAATCAACTACGACGACCTGAAGATCATCCGCGACATGTGGCCAGGCAAGATCGTGATCAAGGGAGTGCAGAACCTTGAAGACTCGAAGCGCCTTGCCGACCTCGGCGTCGACGGCATCCTGCTCTCCAACCACGGTGGCCGCCAACTCGACCGCGCGCCCATCCCGTTCCACCTGCTGCCCGAGGTTGCCCGCGAGGTCGGTAACGACGTTGAGGTAATGGTCGACACCGGCATCATGAACGGTGCGGATGTCGTGGCCTCGATGGCGCTCGGCGCCAAGTTCACACTCATCGGCCGCGCCTATCTCTATGGCCTCATGGCCGGAGGCCGCCAGGGCGTCGACCGCACGATCGAGATCCTGTCGGACCAGATCGTGCGCACCATGAAGCTGCTCGAAGTCACGAGCATCGAAGAGCTTGAACCCAAGCACGTCACTCAGTTGCAGCGACTGGCACCGCGTGCCGTCGCGCCGAGCGCCGCCGCTGCGGTTCCCGCTAAGCGTGCTGCGCCGCGCAAGGCTGCCGCCTCGACTCCGGCCGCAGCGAAGGCCGTCACCAAGAAGGCTGCCGTAAAGAAGTAATGCCACTCGTGCCGCAGGTTGTGGTGGGCTGCCGCGCGAGTTCTCTACCCCGCCGGGTTTCGGCTTCTGACCTCGGTCCGTTGAGACCCGGCGGGGCATAGGGTTAAGCATCGTGACTCAGAACTCTGTCGATGCCCCTCCTCCCGTCTGGCGGGCACCCGGAATACCAGCTCTGTTGGTGCTCACGGCCGCAGGTTTCGGAGGCTTTGTTGCGCTGATTCCGGTCGTTCCGCTGTGGGCGGTTCAAGGTGGGGCAACCGAAGCTGGCTCGGGGTTGGTGAACGGACTCCTGCTGATCGTGACGGTCATGACGCAACCGTTTGTGCCGCGCCTGCTCGACCATTTCGGCACCGGCCGCGTACTGGCGGTGGGGCTTGCCCTTCTCGGCGCCCCCGCGCTCTTGCTCTTCATCTCGGATCAACTCGCGTGGATTCTCGCGATCTCGGCCGTGCGCGGAATCGGCTTCGGCATCCTGACCGTTACCGGTTCCACGGTGGTGGCGAACCTCGTCGATCGCACCCAGCATGGTGCCGCCGTCGGAATCTACGGCGCTGCGATTGCGGTTCCGCAGATCATCCTCGTGCCGACCGCATCGTTTCTCGCCGACACCGTCGGATTCTGGGCAGTCTTCGTGATTGGCGCCCTTCCTCTGCTCGGCATTAGCTCTGCTCCGCGTCTTGCTCGCGTGCTGCGCGAGCAGGCTGCCGCTCGCGACCTCCTCCCGCCCACCGACGCGACGCCGATCGTCTCCGTTGATGGCGGAAAGTCAGAACGTCGCTCGCTTGCGATCAGCCTCCTGCGCCCGATGATGCTGCTCAGCGGCGTCACTCTCGCCGGTGGTGCGCTGCTCACCTTCGCCCCGCAAATGAGCTCCTCGCCCGGCGCCACTGCCGCGGCTCTCGCGCTTCTCACCCTGAGCGCAGCTATCACTCGCTGGTCCATCGGCGGGCTCTCCGACCGCTTCGGGGCCGAGCGATTCCTCTGGCCCCTCGTCGTGATCTCGGTGGTCGGCCTGGTGGCGATTGCCGCCGCCGTTCAGAATCCCGACGCCACCGGCATCCTGCTGTTCTTGGTCGGCATGACGCTCCTCGGTATCGCCTACGGTGGTCTGCAAAACCTGACGCTCGTGATCTCGTTGGCCGCCGTGCGACGCAAGCAGTACGGCACGGCCAGCGCCGCCTGGAACATCGGTTTCGACCTGGGCACCGCCCTCGGTTCAGTTCTCATCGGAACCCTCGCGACGGCATTCTCGTTCCCGCCCGCCGTCTTGGTTGCCGCCGCCATCTCACTGCTCACGCTGCCGCTCGCGTTCCTGCGTGGGCCGAAGGTCACCGACTAGAAGTAGCTCCTGGCCGCACGGGTCTGGGGTTAGGCAGCTCCCGCGCGGTGCGCAATATAGGTGGAGCGCATGTGGCTGCGGCGCGGCGGCATCTCTGCCCGAATCAGCGCCAAGCTCGCTACGACTGCACCGAGAAGCGAAACACCAAGCACCACACTGGGAAGCGGCGGTGGGCCTGCTGTCAGCGAAAGCTCAACCGCTGAGCCAGCCACGATCAGCCAGACGGCAGCGGCCGCGGCGGCAGTAAGGCTCGCCAGAAGAACGACTACCCACCCGAATATTTTCCTGTTCATGATTGCCCCCGTGCTTTCAGCTCTGCTGGTTAGTGCGACTGTGTAGCGTGAGAAAAAGTCTGAGACTTTCTCTCTACTTGAACGCTAGACCCCAAACGGGGGCCAATCTAGTCGTCATTAAGGCGGACTAGCTCAGTGAGGCCTAGGCGAGACGAAGTAGCCGAGCGCGCAGTTCTTTCGGCGTGGATTCGGGCATAGCGGCGGAGAGTTCGCTGCGCTGCGGGAGAGCTCCGCCTTCAGCCACCACGGTGATGGCGCGCGCGAGGCTGCCGCGGCTGACGTCTTTCAGGGCGTTGTCATCCGCGTGCATTTCGAGCAGCAGCGCAACTTCGCGGGATGCATTGCGGGCTGTGGGCAGCCACGGCAACGAGGCTTTCCACGCGGTGAAGAAGATCAGCACGATGTCGTGACGCAGGCGCACGTGGGCGCGTTCGTGTTCGACAACCGCGCGCAACTCTTCTTCGTCAAGCAACGCAATCAGGCCAGCGCTCAGCACCGTGACGGAGGTCAGGGCGCCCGGCAGGCAGTAGGCAACGGGCGCGGGCGTGTCGATCAGACGTGTGCCGGGGCGGTCGGTCATCGGCTCGCTTAGCAGAGTGATGAGTTGAGAGTGCCGGGCACGCTCGCGCTCGGCATAGACGAACGTGACAAGCAGGTTCAGCAGCAAGTGCACGGTGAGGAACAATGCTCCCGAAAGAGCGAGCAGCGACAGCACCGAGGAGCCTTCGGGCAGTTCATTGTGGGTGACGAAACGCCACATGCCGGTGGCGGCATCCGGAAGATCGCTAGCGAAGGTCGCGGCCCCGAGCAGTACGAGCGAACCGATCATGCTGAAGCCACCCACGAGTGCGACAAGTTGCCAGACGAGCAGCCCGAGAGTCGGGCGCTTATACGCCCAACGCGCCCCCGGGAGGATCGCCGGCACGGGCCCCGCCAAGAGAATGGCAATGACTCCGAGGATGATCGCTGCGGCGATCATAGTTAGCGTCCGTTAAGAATGCGGCGGAGAGTCTCAGCCTCTTCGTTCGAGACCTGGCCGACGAAACGTTCGAGCACGGCAGTTCGGTCGCTCGCCCCGCCCAGCACCTCGTGCATGAGGTCGGCCATGTGCTCAGCACGAACCGAGGCGGCACGGTAACGGTGCGGGCGCACATCCCGTTCACGCACTACATAATTCTTCTTCTCGAGGCGAGAGAGCACGGTGAGAACGGTCGTGGCGGCCAGTTCGCGGCCCGAAGTCTCCGACGACGCGAGGGCAGCCTGAAGGTCATATGCCGAGAGGCTTTCAGCGCTCGCCCACAGCAGGTCCATGACACTGCGTTCGAGTTCACCAAGGGAGTTCATGAAGCAATTCTACCCTAAGTAGAAATAATTTCTACGAGGGTGTAGAAATGTATACACAGCAGTTCTACGAGATGTAGAACTAGCGCGAAACCCGCCACCGAAAGGCCAGGAGTGGACCCCCTAGAAATCGCCAGATGGCAATTTGGAATCACCACCGTCTACCACTTCATCATGGTTCCGCTCACGCTCGGCCTCGGCCCCGTCGTGGCGCTCATGCAAACCCAGTGGGTGCGCACGGGCGACGTGAAGTGGCTGCGCATGACCAAGTTCTGGGGCAAGTTGTACCTCATCAACTTCATCATGGGTGTGGCCACTGGTCTCGTTCAAGAGTTTCAGTTCGGCATGGCGTGGAGCGAATACTCCCGCTTCGTCGGTGACGTCTTCGGCGCCCCGCTGGCCATGGAAGGCCTGCTCGCCTTCTTCTTCGAATCCGTCTTCCTCGGCCTGTGGATCTTCGGCTGGGATCGTCTCCCCAAAAAGATTCACCTCGCAACCCTCTGGATCGCTGTCGCCGGTTCGGTAGTTTCCGCCTTCTTCATCATCGTGGCCAACTCGTGGATGCAGCACCCGGTCGGTGTCGAACTCATCGACGGTCGCCCCGTTATGACCGACGTCTGGGCCGTGCTCACCAACAACACCGCCCTCACCGCCTACGCGCACACCGTCACCGGCGCGATCGCTGTCGGAGCGGGATTCGTCGTCGGCATCTCCTGGTACCAGCTCTGGCAGCGTCGTCGCGACAACATCGACTCGGTGGATGCCAAGGGTCGCGTCGTCGTCGGCGAGAACGCCAGCATCCCCGGCCGCGACCGCAAGGACCACTCGGTCTGGATCACCAGCATCCGCATCGGTGCCGTTATCGCCATCGTGGGATTCGGCGGCGTCGCCATTACCGGTGACCTGCAGGCCAAGCTCATGTTTGAACAGCAACCGCTCAAGATGGCTGCGGCCGAAGCTGCCTGTCACGACGGCACGAGCTTTTCGGTGCTCTCGATCGGCCCGCTCGGCACTCAGAACTGTGAAGAGGTTGTCGGCATTATCGAGATCCCCGGGATCCTCTCCTTCCTCGCTCATGGCGACTTCGACACCGAGATCAAGGGTGTCAACACACTGATCCCCGAGTACCAGGCCTTGTACGGCACCAACCTGCCCGACGACCCGCTGTACGGCGAGCGTGCCGGCATGGAGATCAACTACCTGCCCATCATGGAGGTCACCTACTGGGGCTTCCGTCTGATGATCGGCTTCGGAATGCTGGCAGCAGCCTTTGCCGCGCTCACCCTCTGGATGGTGCGCAAGGGCACCGTGCCTCGCTCCAAGTTCATGATGGGTACGGCTCTGCTCAGCATTGCCGCCCCGTTCGGCGCCAACATCGCCGGCTGGGTCTTCACTGAAATGGGCCGCCAACCATTCGTCGTCGTCCCCAACCCCAACCCCAGCGGCGTTGACGGGGTCTTCATGTTCACGGCGGCGGCGGTATCCCCCGGTGTCAGCGGCGAAGAGATCATCTTCTCCCTCGTCTCTCTCGCTCTCGTCTACGCGTTCCTCCTGGTCTTCGAGATCAAGCTGCTGGTCAAGTACGTGCGCGGTGGCGTTGCCTCGGCAATGCCCGAGCTCGCGCATCCGGATGGCGAAGGCCACGACGGCACGGGCAGCGACCCTGACGACCCCAACAAACCAGACAAGCGCGACGACGTTCTCGCGTTCGCCTACTAAGCAGAAGGGCAGCTACTCATGGAACTTCTTCCCACTATCTGGTTTATCGCGATCGCTGCGTTGTGGATCGGCTACCTCCTTCTCGAAGGCTTCGACCTGGGTGTCGGGATGCTGCTGCTCTTCAGCACCCGCAAAGACCGTGAGCGTCGCCTCATGCTCAATGCCATCGGCCCGGTCTGGGACGGCAACGAGGTCTGGCTGATCACGGCCGGAGCCGCCACCTTCGCCGCATTCCCGTTTTGGTATGCATCCCTCTTCTCGGCGCTCTACATCCCGCTGACGATCGTGCTCGTGAGCCTCATCTTCCGTGCGGTTGCCATCGAGTACCGCGGCAAAGGCTCCACTGACAAGTGGCGTATGTGGTGGGATCGCGCTCTCGGGCTCGGCTCACTCGGTTCGGCTTTCGGTATCGGTGCAGCCCTCGCGCTCACCACCACCGGTCTCCCGATTGACGCCAACGGAGACCGGGTTGGCGGCGCTTTCGCCTGGTTCACGCCCTATGCGATCCTCGGTGGCCTCGCGGTCGTTGGCTTCTCGCTGGTTCACGCCTCCGTCTTCCTCGGCCTCAAGACCGATGGTGACGTGCGCGTTCGGGCCCGCAACTTCGTCGTGCGCTGGAGCCCCGTTGCTCTGCTGCCGATCGTGGCGTGGGTGCTCGTCATCCAGTTCCAGAACGGCACCCTCATCACGTGGGCGCTTGTTGTCGTCGCGGTGGTCGCGGTCGTCTTCGGTTGGATTAGCGCTCGTGCCGGACGTGAAGGCTGGGCCTTTGTGGGAATCGCAGCGTTCTTGGTCGCGGGGGCGTCATCCATCTTCGCCGCCGTGTACCCGGTCGTGTTGCCGTCGACGCTCGACCCCGCGTTCAACCTCACGATCTCCAACGCTGCGAGCGGCGAATATACGCTCGGCGTGATGAGTATCGTGACCGCCTTCGGTCTGCCGCTGGTGTTTGTCTACCAGGGCTGGACCTACTGGGTGTTCCGCAACCGCCTGAGCGAACACCACATCCCGGATGCTCACGTTGTGAAGCCTGCTGTCGCCCCCGCTTCTTCAGCGAGTGCCTCCGCTTCTTCAGCGAGCTAGGGCACGATGGAGGGCATGAGAGCCAAACTCCGCGAACGACTTGCAGCAGGCTTTGGCCCGGGCGGTGTGCACACACTGTTCGGGCTGGGCTTGCTGGCGTCCCTCAAGGGGCTAGCACTCGTTCTCATGGCCGAGGCTGTCGCCCGCGGCGTCGTCGGCGTCATTGAAGCGGATGCCGCAGCCTGGCAGTTCGCCATCATTCTTGGCATCGCGGCTGGTCTTCTCCGCGCGGCTACTGCGTGGGCTA
Organism: Rhodoglobus sp. NPDC076762; assembly: GCA_040687235.1. Classification (GTDB taxonomy): domain Bacteria; phylum Actinomycetota; class Actinomycetes; order Actinomycetales; family Microbacteriaceae; genus Rhodoglobus. The sequence goes on from JBFBMV010000001.1 coordinate 135,870, forward strand.
CGGAGAGTTTCGCGACCCGCGCCGCGTTAGGCGCCAAGGAGTCTCTGCGCCACGAACTCGCGGAGCGAGTACTCACCGGTTCCGACGCCCGCTCGGGCGCAAGCACCGCGATTGCGACGGTCGGGCTCGACGAGCTCGACAACTACTTCCGCGTGGTGTTGCCGGCGATCGTCACGACCGCAACGGTTCCGCTGCTGGTTGGCGCCCGCATCCTCTCGGTCGACTGGGTGAGCGCGCTCATCATTGTGCTGACCGTTCCGCTCGTGCCGGTGTTCATGATTCTCGTTGGCGGGCACACGCGCGAGCGTGCTGAAGCCGCCAGCGCGAGCCTTGAGCGACTCTCCGATCACCTCGTTGAATTGGCCCGCGGCCTTCCGGTTCTCGTCGGCCTTGGCCGCGTTGCGGAGCAGTCGAAGGCGCTGCGCGCGATCTCCGCCGAGAACCGCACCAAAACAATGGAGACCCTGCGCACCGCGTTTCTCTCCGCTCTCGTTCTTGAACTTATCGCCACCATTTCGGTTGCAGTCGTCGCTGTCTTCGTTGGCGTTCGGCTTGTGGATGGTCAACTATCCCTCACCGTCGGCCTCATCGCTCTCGTGCTCGCGCCCGAATGTTTCGCGCCCTTCCGTGAGTTGGGTGCCGCGTTCCACTCCTCTGAGAACGGCCTCACCGCTCTGCGCCGTGCCCGCACGATCATCGACGCACCGCGCTCTCGGGAGCACCGCCAGAGTGCGGGTGGCTTCCGCGTCGTCGACCTGACCATTTCTTACGAGGGTCGTGCACGGCCTGCGGTCGACAAACTCAACTTCCGCGCAACGCCCGGCACCATCACTGCTCTGGATGGGCCAAGCGGCAGCGGAAAATCCAGCGTTCTCGAGGTTCTCGCGGGCAATCGCGAGCCCAGCGGCGGCAGCGTGTGGGGCATCGACGTTTCCCGCGTGGCCTGGGTTCCCCAGCATCCACACACCGTTGCCGACACCGTGATCGACGAACTTCGCCTCTACAGCAGCGACGAAAAAGCCATCAAGTCAGTGCTGCTCGACCTCGGGCTCACCGGGGTCGCCGAGGCCGATCCGCGCCAGGTGAGCCCGGGCGAGCTGCGCCGCATCGCCGTCGCGCGCGGACTGCTGCGCGTCGAAGCGGGCGCCACCCTGTTGCTGCTCGATGAGCCGACCGCACATTTGGACCCGGCATCCGCCGCTCGCGTTGAAGCCGCGATTGCTGACCTGCGGGGTCGCCCTGTGACGGTGCTCGTGGCTTCCCATGAAACGGGAATCGCAGCGCTGGCCGATCAGGTCGTGGCCGTGGGCGCTTCGGGCGGAACCCGCGCTGGCGAAACTCGCATTGACCCGCTGACCGTTGACGGCGACGTGGATGTTGACGCTCTCGACGCGCCCCGCACTACCCGCGCGACTCTCGCCAGCCTGCTCGAGTTTGTGCGCCCCGCCCTCGGAACCCTCGTCGGAGCGATCGCTCTCGGCACCGGCGCAAGCCTCTTCGCCCTCTCCCTCACAGCCCTCTCGGGCTGGTTGATTGTGCGGGCGAGCGAGCAGCCTCCGATCATGTTCTTGCTCGTCGCTATCGTCGGAGTGCGGTTCTTCGGTATCGGTCGCGCGGCGCTGCGCTATGCCGAACGCCTCGCCACCCACCGCGCTGTGCTCGGTTCGGTGATCGAGTTGCGGGTTGCCCTCTGGAACGGACTGGGCGCTCGCGCTCTGGGCTCGCGTGCTCTCGCCAATGGCGGGGTCGCTCTCGACTACCTCGTTGCGGCGTCTGACCGGGTGCGCGATCTCGTGCCTCGCGTCGTCCTGCCTCCCGCCGTTGCTCTGGGCACGTCGCTCGCCGCGCTCATCGCGGTCGGGCTGCTGCACGCTCCCGCCGTTCCCGTGTTGCTCGCGGGTCTCGCGGTGGGGCTCATTGCGGCGCCCATCATCGCCGTGATCATCGACCGCTCAGCAGCCAACGGCATCGCCGAAGTGCAGTCCCGCGTTGTGCGTGCCTTCGCTGCCATGACCGGTGCGGCCAGCGACCTGCGCGCGAACGGTGTTGGTGGGCGGATGCTCGCCCGCCTCGATCACGTTGACGCCGAAGCCGGCGCACTCTCCCGCCGAAGCGCCCGCGCCCTCGGAATCGGCAACGCCGTCGTCGTGCTCGCCTGCTCGGTGACCGCCGTCGCGATGCTGCCGGTGGCCGCGCCCGCCGTCATCGCCGGAACACTTCCCATCGGCATCGTCGCCGTGCTCGCGCTCATCCCGATCGGGCTCGTCGACTCGTTGATCGCGTTCGTTGACTCCGTGCAGCAATGGCCTGCGCTCAGTGCCGCGCTGGCGAAGGTGCGCGGGGTTACTGCCGGGGTTGAGCGTGCGGATGCTGCTGGCGGTGCTGTTCCCGGCGGCGCTGCTGCGGGAACGCGCCGCGGCAACCGCGCGCAGGCCGGAGCCGCGAGCGCAGACCAGCCGCTCGGCGACGTGACTGTTCTTGAACTGAGCGAGCTCGGCATCCGCTGGCCGTCAAGCCCGACGCTCGCGTTTTCGAGCGCCACCGCTCGGGTCGAGCGTGGCGAGTGGCTTGTCGTGGAAGGCCCGTCGGGCGCGGGGAAGTCGACACTGTTGGCGGCGCTGCTCGGGTATCTTCCGGCGGCCACTGGCTCGTGGAGCCTCAACGGGGTGGATGCCCGCGAACTGTCGCCCGAGCAATTGCGGGCGGCGGTGACGTGGTGCCCGCAGGAGTCGCACCTCTTCGATTCGACGATCCGCGCGAACCTGCTGTTGGGCCGCGCGCACGATGATCAGCCGACCGAGCAGGAGCTCGTGGCGGTGCTGCGCCAGGTAGGTCTTGGCCCGCTCTTCGATTCGCTCGACCGTGGCCTCGACACTCGTGTGGGTTCGGCGGGCGAGAGCCTGTCGGGTGGTGAACGCCAGCGCCTGGCCGTTGCGCGCACCCTACTCACGCGTGCCGCTGTGGTGCTGCTCGACGAACCGACCGCCCACTTGGATGCCGCGAGCGCCGAGCAACTCATCACCGACCTGCGCATGGCTCTCGCCGACAAGATCGTCGTGCTCGTCAGCCATCATGCGGATGAGCGGCGCGACTCCGATGTGAGCTTGCGGCTCGGGGTGCGCGAGCAGGTCGCTGCGGGGTAGCGCTAAGCAGAGAGCTGCGTCGGGGCCAGCTCCGAGTTAGTTGGAATAGCTACCGGTGAGTCTTATCGCTTGGTTCGCATTGTGGAGGTAAACCGTGACAGTGCTCGCTGAACCTAAATTCCCGCAGGTAAACGACTTAGACGTCGCCCGGGAGCTCGCCGAGCAAAGACGATCCGTCTTTGCGCCGCCATCAAGGTATACGCGTGCTGCATTTCCGCTCCACGAAACTGTAAATGGCCGACCGTTCACGCCGCTCAGCGTTGCCGAGCAGTACGTTTGCGATGTTTTGCAGAGTACGTGCGTAGAGAACGTGCTCGCCGATGCCGGGGTCGGAGACGAAACAGACATTCCGATTGCGATGAGGATTGAGAGCAGGAAAGCAGCAAGCGAATGGTGGAGTCGTGACTTGGTCTCAAACATAGCTGAATTCATCATGTGAGAATATCTTAACAAATCGCATTTGCACCGTGATTCACAGAAAAACCAGAGCATCGCTCACGTGCGCCTAACTGGCTTCCTCGATGTCCCAAAACGCATACACGGTGTCGCTTCGACACTGTTGAGGCAATTCAGCAGGGATATCTTGCGCAGACAGCCTCATGTATCCCCCCGTGAGCACAACTCGTTGCCCCTCGTTCCCGCCGTCTAGACCAGGGAAGCTGATCAAGCCATTGCTTCCAAGAGTCGTGCTTTGAGGCGGCATCAGAACGACCGAGGTCCCGCCCTTCAGCTGAATAGTGAGGCAGCCCCCTGAATTCCAAGCAAGCGTCCCTGTGAGCTGGTCATTGCCGGGGATCAAGGCGAAGTTGGGTGCGTTGCCTACAAGGACATAGTGTTCGCCTTGGTCCTGAACTGTAATCACGTAGGTTACGTAGCGCGCGAAGGCACAGAACGCAACAACCACCGCAGCAACAATCGCCACGCGGACTAACCGTTTGATCATCAACCTCGTCCGTTCCCTGCAAGTGAATTTTGGCTCTTAGGAAAGATGTCTGTCCGACCTTCTCGTCGGAATCGAGGGTGTCCCCGATCGAACGCCCACTCGCTCACGCGGGGTGGCGCTCTACGCCCCCTCAGAGAAGATCGCGCTGCTGCCATAGGGCCTGGCTGAAACCTCTAAGAGAGTGTAGGCGACGGCGAAGTGAGTCGGCGGCCAAGGCACGCGAGCAGGTCGCTTCGCTGTAACCTCGAGTGAGGACGAGTCATATTTCTCAGCGACTCGAGGGGATGTGGACCAGTGGCGACATCAGCACCAGAACAGCGCATCGATAGTGTTCCGATCCTAGCGAGCGCGCACCCGCAGCGAAACATCAAGGACATCGCCGCCGTTCTCGGCTGCGTCGCGGTGGCATTGGCTCTGGGCACTGCGCTCGTAGTGCTGGGAACTCCCTATTACGGCTCGACTGGCTCGGAGCTGCTGCACGCTTTCGCCCGTGCAACTGTGGTGGGCCTCCCGGTAGCGGCCTTGTTCGGCGTGCCGACATGGTTGTGGCTGAGCGCACGGGTTCCCGCTCGAGCACTCCCCATCGCACTATTCATCGCACTGAGTCCGCTCTTCGGGATCGTGCCCGGTCTCGCCGTCTTGGTGACGGGGCTCATTGCCCACCTAGACACTCCCGTGTTCCTGGGCATGTTCATGATCGCGGCTGGAGCGTGGACCGCACCTATCGCGACCGCGCTGTACTACCTAGTTCTGGGCAAGCGACCGCGTATCGCAATCTCGCTCGGCGGCATCCTGGTCGTTCTTGCGCTCGTGGGCTGGGTAAGTATCGCAATCAACGGCGCCTAGCACTCTCGACGGGCGGCTACTCCCGCCCTCTTCCACGAAGCGCTCGCTTCCGAGCACCCACTGCACGTCGTGGGGCGCAGAGACCAGGCCGTCAGCCCAGTCGGCATCCAGCCGCATGCCAGCACCGGGCGGGCCAGCCAAATCGTTGCTCACGACGGCATCCGCGAGACTCTCGACATCGTGCGGCTCGAAAAGTGCCGCGAGTTCGTCGGTGTCGAACAGAGCGCCGAAGACCGTCGCGGTCTCCTGCCAGAGGAACAGCACGACAAGCAGCGTTTCGGTGAGAACGCGCCCCGCCACGAACTGCGTCTCGCGCGAAACCGCAGCTTCACTGGCCGCTTGCTCAGCGAACAGTTTCTCGACCGCGGTGAGCAATTCGTTTGCGTTCATCATTGTGGGCTCCGTCACCTCGTTACGATTATCTCGATACGCGCGAGAGGGAAATCATAGTGACACGCAACACGCGATCTCTTATCGTGCTCGTGAGCCTTCTGGTGATCGCCATCGTTGCCGTCTGGCTCATCATCACTTCGGGGATCCTTGCAGTCGTACTCGACCCCGACGACGAGACGCTGACGTCGACGCGCGAGAGTATTCTGCGCGCCTAGTTCCCGAACAGGTCGCTCGCGACCGTCTTGTACACCGATTCCGGGTTCGACGGGTGGTAGATGCCGGCGAGCACATCGCGTTGCAGGCGCGCGAGTTCGCTCGTGCTGCGGAACGCTCCTCCCCCGGCTGAACGCATCACTTGGTCTACGACGTGGCGTGCGGTTTCGATGCTGCGGTGCTTCACACCGGTCAGTTTGCGGAACCACCCCGCCCCGTGACCCACGAGCCCATCAACGTCATCGACGATGCTGTGCAGTTGGGGCTCGATCGCATCGAGCGCGAGGGCGGCATCCGCCATGCGCCAGCGCAGATCCGGATGCTCGGAGTACGCCTCTCCGGTGATGGCCGAGCTGCGCTGCTGCAGCGCTTCGACCCCGAGCTCGAGGGCGCGGTCTGCGAGCCCCGCATAGACGGAGGCGATGAGCGGCAAGAAGTTGGCGAACACCGCGAAGATGAACGGATCGGCGTTGGGGCCGACGGGGAGCACGCGGGCGACGCGGTTCGCGGGAACGAAAGCGCCGTCCAGCACCGTGGTGTGGCTTTGAGTGGCGCGCATGCCGAGGGTGTCCCAATCGCCGAGGGAACGCCAGCCGGGCTCATCGCGAGAGATGAAACCATGCACGAGGGTTTCGGTGCCATCGTCGGCGGTGTGCTTGCCGAAGAGACCCAGCTGGGTCCACGCGGGAGACAGCGAGGTGAAGATCTTGGTGCCCGTAAACGCGTAACCGCCCTCGACGGTTTCGGCGGTGGTGAACGAGTCCCACATCACGAGATCATTGCCGGGTTCGCTCAAACCGAAAGCGAAGATTTCGCCGGCTTCGGCATCCGCCAACAGCCAGTCGAGGCTCGAGTCGCCGCGCTCGCGCAGAGCCCACGCAACGCCGATCCACACGAGGTGCATGTTGATGGCGAGCGCCGTGGCCGGGGCGTACGCGGCAAGGAGGCGCTGATCATCCGACAGCTCACGCAAACTGCGCGGCTTCAAGTAGCCAACGGCACGCAACTCTTGCAGGTCTTCGGTGAAGAAAATGTTCTCGCGGTCGTAGCGTTCGGCCCGCGACCGGATGCGATCAAGCAGTGCTGGGGTGAGTACCGTCATGGGTCAACGCTACTGCGCCACGCTTGACGCCGCGCTGCGGTCGTAGCCAGCTTGAAGCCCAAGCCATAGTTCAGCGCTAGTGCCGAGGAGCATTCCCAAGCGTGCGGCCAGCTCAGCGCTGACCGACTCCTGCCCGTCACGGAGGAGCGCGAGCCTGCTCTCCGCCACGCCGAGTGGTCGCGCGGCTTCGGCAAAGCTGATGTCCCCGAGATAATCCTCAAGCAGAATGCCCGGGTGCGGAGGGTTATGCATACTCACGATCCTGCTCCGTTTCTGTTGTCGCTCTGCTACGCGCTTTTCGCCAGCGCTTCACCGTCGCTCTTGCTGAGTTGCTGCACGCGTTGGGGCGAAAGACCCAGCACGATTCCCGCGTCTTTGTACGTGAGTCCGTCCGCGCGGAGACTTGCAACAGCTCTCCTTGCGAAAGCAGCGGCTTCAGCGCTTTCTTTGCGGGCTGCAGCTTCGAGCTCTTTAGCGCGCAGCCAAGCGTCGCGTGCGGCGCCGGGGATTTCTACATCGAGATCGATCTCGAATGAATGTGGTTCTACATCGAGCCAGAGCCCGATGATCTCGCGGGCGACTTCTTCAATCTCTGCGGCGTTGCGCGCCTGGCCTACGGCGTCGAGCTCGGGAATGCTCACGAGCCACCAACGACCATCTTTACGCGCTGTGACACCGTATGTTTTCTGGTCTGACACGACTCTCCCCTATCGCCAGTTCTGCGGGGTCTCCGGCAAATTCTTCATCAATTGCCCAACAACTCCGGCGCTCACTTCTCCATGACGCGGAATCACTGCTTTTACCGACCCATCAGGCAGTCCCCACAGTTCGTGGCTGCCCTTTGCGTCGCGCAGGAATACCCAGCCGTTCGCTTTCACTACCTTGATCACGTCGCGGTACTTCTGCGGCTTCGGCCTCAGCTTACTCTAGCCCCTCTTGATTTTTCCATCAAGCCCCACTAGACAGCCCATCCATATGTTCGTCTCTTCACGCGCCGGGGCCGACGAGTCTGCCTCACACAGCGCTCTTGGCCGCAACGGCCGATGCGACAAAACCAGAAATCAGAAATCAGAAATCAGGCTGAGATAACCGACAGCACATTCCCCGCCGGGTCTTTGAACCACGCGATCTCGGAGCCGTGCCCGCGCATGATTCCCTTCGCGTCAGTACCGAGGTCACCCATGAGGTCGCCGTCGTTGTAAATCTTGGTGACCACGCCCCGCTCGTTGAGCGCATCGACGGCGGCTTCGACATCCTCCACCGCAAAGTTCAGGATGGTGAAGCCCGCCGGCTCGTGGGTCTCCTTCGGGTAGATGGTCACTTCAGCGCCGCCGGGCAGCGTGAGGCGCAGCGTGCCCATGCCGCCATCGGCGACCGCGAGGCCGAGCCTGTCACGGTAGAACTCCGCAGCTGCTTCCAGATCGTTGACGCTAAATCCCGAAAAGGCGTTCTTCGGAGCAAACATCGTGCACCACTCTTTCTTCGCTAGTCCTGCTTGGCCTCAAGTTTCGCGGCGCGCATCCGCCCCGTCAACAGTGCGACCGCCAGCAGAATTACCGAGACCACCGCAATAGCCACGGCGACTCCGATAGTTCCGATAGCGGGTGCCGCGAACGGCAGCGCCAGCATCACGAGCACCGCAACGACGGTCGCCGATCGCGGAATCGACACACTCTCCACCATGGGCGCGTGCAGCAGCCACAGCAGCAGAACGAAGAGCGCGACGGGCAGCGCCAGTGAGTACCCGACCACGAGTTCGCTCGACTCGAGATCTGTCGTCACCGATCGCACCGACACTTCGATACCAGTTCCGACGGCGGCGAGCGCCGCAAACAAGAAGTAGTGGCCGTAGTTCCAGAACAGGTAGCGATCGCGTCTGTTTTCTAGGCCTTCAGCGGCAGGCTCAGAGAAGTACAGCCACCACAGCGCGAACAGCAGCACGAGGCCAGCAGCCGACGCCACAATGAGCGACGGCGACAGCCCCTCTTCGAGCGCCTCCTGCACAGCAACCGTCGAGGCCAACACGCTTTCGGCCAGCACCAGGATCGTGAACTTTCCGTAGCGCTCCGTGATGTGGTGCGGATGCCAGGAGAGTCGTTGTGCACGGTCAGCCCAGAGCGGCACAGCCAGTTCAGCGAGCACGATGATCACAAAAGACACCATGGCCAGCTCGGCGGGGAGCAAGAGCCGCAGCAACCAGCCAACCTGCACGATCCCGATGCCGAGGGCGTAGCGTCCGGCGGTCGCGCGCGTATCGGGATCATCTTTCACCGCGCGCAGCAGGGTTGCGATAAGACCGATCCGCAGAATCAAATACCCCGTCGTGACGGCTGCGAAGTTGCCGTCGTCGAAGGCCAGAGGAACGCCGGCGGCAAGAACCAGGATGCCGCCCATCTGCAGCATCGTGAACAGCCGATAGGGAACGTCATCCGTGTCGTACGCCGACGCCAGCCAGGTGAATTGGTTCCACGCCCACCAGATGGAGAAGAAGACCATGAGAAATGGCGCGATGGCTTCGAAAGCGTGCCCCACTTCGACGGCGTGCGTCAGTTGCCGCACTACGGAGGCGACCGCGACCACGAAGGTCAGGTCAAAGAGCAGTTCGAGCGGAGTCGTTTTGCGGTGCGGCTCGTCGATATCCCGAGCCACCACCCGCGAGCGCAGTGCGTTCATGTCCCAACTTTACGCAACTGCTCCGCAACGCGCCTGAATCCCGGCCTGCCAGAGGCGAGTACGATTTTGTCTAGTGGTTGCGGCAGGAGTCGCAACACCAAACGCTGGCCCGACGGTGGGTACGAAGGGTTGAGTGGTTGTGGTTTCCTCTGACGTGAACGTGGTGCAGGCGGGCCGACGCTCTCCAGCACAGCGATCAGCGGCGAAGTGGTTGCCGTGGGTGAGCTTGGTCGCCGCCGCGGGCGTCATCTCCGTGATGACTGCGCCGGGCCAGACCGCCGGAATCTCCGTCTTCACCGACCCCCTCATCGTTGAACTCGACATCTCTCGCACCGGCATTTCCGTCAGCTACTTCTTCGGCACGATCGTCGGTGCCGCCGCCCAACCCTTCATCGGCCGCGCCCTCGACCGCTTCGGCGCCCGCTACGTCACCATCGTCATCGGCGCCCTATTCGCGAGCGTGCTGCTTGCCCTCAGTTTCGTCGACGGCATCGCTGGTCTCACCGCCGGCTTCGTGGGGGTGCGGATGCTCGGCCAGGGCGCCCTCAGCCTCGCTGCCACCACGGCGGTCGCCCGCGCCATCACCCATCGCCGCGGTCTGGCATTGGGCATCACGGCCGCCATCGGATCCGCCGGAATCTCCCTCGCCCCCGTCGGCCTCGAACGACTCATCTCGGCCGTCGGCATCCACGCTGCCTGGCGGTGGGAAGCCGCGATTGTGCTCGCCGTCGTCGTGCCCCTCGCGTTCATCCTGCCGAAGCGCAGCCGGGTTGCCGCTCAGACCGAAGATCTCTCGACGGCGCAGATCGTCATCCAGAAGGAATCGTGGATGCTCGGCGAAGCAGCCCGCACCGGCATGTTTTGGGTCATCGCGGCCTCTCTCGCCGCCTCGGGCATGCTGAGCACCGGCCTCGCCTTCCACCAGATCGCGATCCTCGGCGAGCGCGGCCTCACCCCGTTCGAAGCGGCCGCCAACTTTCTCCCGCAAACCGTCACCGGCATTGCGGCGACCCTCATCGTCGGCGCTTTCGTCGACCGCGTAAGCCCCAAGCTGTTCGTTATCTTCTCGATGCTCACGCTCGCTGGCTCACTGCTGTTGCTCTCGGTCGTCGGCCCCAACGGCACGGCCGTTCTCTACGGTCTCGTGCTCGGCGCTGCCGGCGGAAGCCTGCGCGGGATGGAGGCCGCCGCCTACGTGCGCTACTACGGCACCGCCCACATCGGCTCCATTCGCGGCGTCACGACCGCGATCGCCCTGGGCTCTACAGCCCTGGGCCCGATCGCCCTCTCGTTGGCGGTCGACGTCAGCGGCAACTTCACCGAGCCGGCCGTGTGGTTCTCGAGCATCCCGATTGCCGTCGCCGTGCTTGCGATCTTCGTGCGCCCGCCGCAGCGCCGCGCGGCTGTCTGAACGTCTGAACGCTCTCAACCCTCATCCAGCAGAAGCGCGAGAATAGACCCATGAGCACTAGCAACCGCCTCAGCGACCTCGGCATGAAACTCATGAACGGCGTGCACCGCGCGATCCTTGCCGTCTCGGGCGGGCGTCTCGGCTGGACTCTGGGCGGCATGCCCTCACTTGAGCTTCACACCACGGGGCGAGTGTCGGGCATCCGCCGCTCAACGATGCTGACGGCACCCGTGCACGGCAAGGGCCGTTGGGTGATTGTGGCGTCGAAGGGCGGCGACGACCGCGACCCGCTCTGGTACCGCAACCTGCAGGCGAATCCGGATGCCGAAATTACCGTTCGCGGACGCACCGTGCTCGTGCACACTCACACCGCCAGCCCCGCCGAGAAGGCCGAGCTGTGGCCGCAGATTGTGGCCGCCAACTCGCGGTATGCGGAGTATCAGACCAAGACGACGCGCGACATCCCGGTCGTGGTCTGCGAAGAGCGCTAGTCCGCGACGCGCGAACCGACGCCACAAACACGAATGGCCCGCGTTCGAGTCGCAGGCCATTCGTTCTGTTCAGTGCGCCAAGCGCATTTTCTCCGGTAAGCAGCGAAATCTAGGTATCGCGCCCCTCGCCGGTGAAATCGAGGTGCCGTGCCGGCTAGCGGCGAAGTTCCAAAGTGCAGCACTTCACGCCGCCGCCGCCGAGCAGCAGCTCGGAGAGGTCGACGCCGATGGGGTTGTAGCCGCGTTCCTTGAGCTGACGCTCAAAGTTTTTGGCACGGGCAGCGATAACGACGTTGTAGCCGTCGCTGTAGGAGTTGAGTCCGAGCACTGCCGCATCCTCTTCACTAGCGAGAATGGCGTCGGGATACAGCGCACGGAGTTTCTCAAGCGAGGGCTCATCGAAGGCACTCTCGAGGTAGGCAATGTTGGTTTCGTCGAGCTTCGCGATGGCGGTGTCGACGTGGTAGAAACTCGGGTTAATGAGGTTGAGGGAGACAACGTTGCGGCCCGAGAGTTCAGCTAACTCGCGGTGGCTTTCGACTGAAGTACGGAAGCCCATGCCTGCAAGGATGTTGTCGCCGACAAGGAGGAAGTCGCCCTCACCCTCATTAACGTTCTGGGGGGAGGCCACGTCGAAGCCGTTGGCGCCGAACCAGTCCATGTAGGCGGGGCCTTCCGCTTTGCGCTCGTCGTAGGTGAAGAGGGCTCCGTAGGCCTTGCCGTCAATCACGAAACCACCGTTGGCGGCGTAGACCATGTCGGGCAGGCCGTCGATGGGGTCGATGAGCTCGACGGTGAAACCGAGGTCAATGTAGGTGTCGTACAGCGTCTGCCACTGCTTCACAGCGAGGCTAGTGTCGGTGGGGTCGTTGGGGTTCATCCACGGGTTGATGCTGTACGTGACCGTAAAGAAGTCAGGACGGCACATCAGCACGGTCTTCGCGGTGGCCTGGCGTGCAGGCGTGGTCGATTCGGTGTCAGTGATCGTCATAGCCCCAGTGTTTCACGCACCTATCCGCAATGTCTCCGCAATCTGCGCACTATTTGCGCGCATACCCTAGCCAGCGCACAACAATCCGCCGTACGCTGAATAAATGGACAAGCTGGACGCAGGAATCATCGACATGCTCCGCCTCAATGCCCGCGCAGGCTATGGAGATATCGGAGAAGCGGTGGGGCTTTCGGCCTCCGCAGTTAAACGTCGCGTCGATCGCCTCGTCGCGAATGGCACCATCCGCGGCTTCACGGTGCAGGTCGATCCCGCCATCGACGGCATGGGCACCGAGGCGTATGTCGAGCTCTTTTGCCGCGGCAACGTGGCTCCGCACGAACTCAAGCGCATCTTGAGCGCCATTCCCGAAGTGGTGGATGCCGGAACAGTCAGCGGGTCTGCTGACGCCGTCGTTCATATGCGTTCCCGCGACATCCACTCACTTGAAGTCGCTCTCGAGCGACTGCGCACCGCCACCAACATCGACAACACGCGCAGTTCTATTGTGTTGTCTCGCCTTATTCACCGCCGCTACGAGTGACGAGCTGGCTTCACGCCGCCTTTCATTGCTCCGCTCCCTCACTTTTCGTGAGGATTTGCGCAGTTAATTGGCACTTAGACGACTAATTCCGTCTTGTAACACGATCTTAACCATGCAAACCGTTGCACTTCGCGCTGTTTTCCGATTGACTACGTGTCACTCGCGAATCAGTTTTCGCGAACTCGGAGGTGCGCAAGAACGTGACGGTTTCAGCCCAAAACACCATGCCCGCAGGCTCAGCCGCGGACCATGCGAACGCCGATGCGGCGAGCACAAGCGAACCTGAAGGTTCCGTTGTCATTGAGGGCGTGACCAAGAAGTTCGGCGGCGCCGTCGCTGTCGACAACATCAGCTTGCACGTGCGCCCCGGTGAGTTCCTCTCTCTGCTCGGCCCCTCGGGTTGCGGCAAGACGACAACACTGCGCATGCTCGCCGGCTTCGAAGAACCCACGTCGGGCAGCATCCGCATTTCTGGGCAGGATGTCGTGGGCATTCCTCCCCACAAGCGCAACGTGAACACGGTGTTCCAGGCCTACGCTCTCTTCCCGCACATGAGTGTCGCCGAGAACGTGGCCTATGGTCTTCGCCAAAAGGGCACGCCTAAGTCGGAGATTCGCGAGCGCGTTACCGAATCGCTCGACCTCGTGCAGATGCGCTCGTTCGCCGACCGCAAGCCCACGCAGTTGTCGGGTGGCCAGCAGCAGCGCATCGCGCTCGCCCGGGCCCTCATCAACCGCCCTGCCGTTCTTCTTCTTGACGAGCCGCTGGGTGCGCTTGACCGCCAGCTGCGCGAGGAAATGCAGATCGAGCTCAAGCTTCTGCAGTCGCGCCTCGGCATCACCTTCATCTTCGTGACGCACGATCAGGGTGAGGCGCTCTCGATGAGCGACCGCATCGCCATTATGCGCAAGGGCCGCATTGAGCAGCTGGATGACGCTGACTCGATCTACGACTCCCCCGCGAGCGCCTACGTCGCCGGCTTCATTGGCCAGCAGAACTTCTTGCCGGGCATGATGACGAGCGACCTGAACGTGATGGAATCACCGTTCGGTGTTCTGCGTTCGGTGATCCCGCATCCAGAACTCGAAGCTGGCGTGGATGCTCAAGCCGCTGTTCGCCCGGAGGCCGTCACGGTCACGGCGACCGCTGGCACCAGCGCAGCCACCGCCCCCACCGCGGAGAACCGGATCGCGGGCGAAGTGCTCGGAGTTTCTCACCAGGGTGAGACGCTGCAGTTCTTGGTCTCGATCGGCGACGGCCAGACGCTGCTGTCGCGTGTTCCGCGCCCGACCGCCCCGCGCCTTGCCGTGGGTGACGCGGTGGTGTGCACCTGGGATGCCACTTCGGTTCATCTCTTCCCCAGCGAGCAAGCAACTCAGGCTCAAGCCGACATTGCCCGCGCCGTCTCTAACCCCGCCCCTCCGACCAGCTCGATCTCGCTTTAAGGGAGCAACCTGATGTCACACGAAAACCCCGTTCGCATTCTCGCTTCGACCGCCGCGACAAAGGTCATGAAGTCTGAGCTCAACCGCCGCCGCTTCCTGGCGTTGTCGGGCACGACCGCCGGCGCTGCTTTGCTCGCCGCGTGCTCGCCTCAGTCGGGTGCCGGCTCCTCTCCTCAGGCCACGGGTGGTGCGCTTGAGGGCGGCCTTTCCGTCTACAGCTGGGGCGACTACGACGACCCGGATTTGGTCAACGAGTTCACGGCTGACCTCGGCCCGAATGTGACGTTCGACTCGTTCAACTCGAACGAAGAGTTGATCTCCAAGCTCGTTGCTGCTCGCGGCACGAGTGGTTACGACATCGTGGTTCCGACCGGCCCGTTCATTCCCCAGATGATCGAGAACGGTTTGCTCAGCCCGTTGAACCTCGACCTCATCCCCAACATCAAGCACGTCGACCCCGCATTCTTGGGCCGCGATTGGGACCCAAACAACGAATACTCCATCTCGAAGGCGTGGGGCACCACTGGCTTTGTCTACGACAAGACCAAGATCACCCGCGAGCTCACGTCGTGGAAAGACTTCATCGACGCCGCCCAGAACGAAGCAAGCGGCAAGACGTCTGTTCTCGACGACCCGGCTCCGCTGCTCGGCATTTACTACTGGGCCAACGGCATCGACTGGAACACCACCGACGAGGCTGACCTCGCTGCCGCCGAAGAGTTCCTCACGACGCAGCTCGCTCCGCACCTCTCGGCCTTCGATTCCTACCCCGGTGGCGCTGCCATCCCGCAGGCTCAGCAGATTTTGATGCAGTGCTGGAACGGTGATGCTCGCCTAGGCATCATGGAAAGTGACGAGCCCGAGCGCTGGCAGTGGGTTCTCGGCTCGCCTGACACCGAGCTCTGGATGGACAACTGGGCTATCGCTGAGGGCGCCACTAACCCTGAAGCCGCTCACGCTTTCATCAACTACGTACTCACGCCCGAAGCTGCTGTTCGCCAGCTCGACTACACCGGCTACCAGACCGGAACCAGTGGAATTGAAGACCTCGCTCGCGATGCAGAACTCGAAATGCTCGACCTCGTGTTCTTCGACGAAGAGACCATCAAGACCATGCATACCCAGACCCTCAGCGAAGCACAGCAGCGCATCGTCGAAATCTGGGACAAGACCAAGGTTGCTGCAGGCTCCTAGCCTGCGCTGTTAATCGAGAAGCCAGGATGACCACTCTCACCGAACGCCAGTCGGCGTCGTCGCCGAAAGCACCACGACGGCGCCCCCGCTGGATGAAGCTGCCAAGCTTCGCCCTCGCGATCCCCGCGTGGGCGTGGCTGTTCGCCTTCTTCGTCGCGCCCGTCGCGCTCGTGGTGTGGTTCAGCTTCGGCTACAAACCCGGCATCTTCGGAACCCACGCCAACGACGTACTGTCTTTCGACCGCTACGCCGAGGCGCTGTCTCCGACGTTCTTTGCCACGTTCCAGAACACGCTGTGGGTGGGAGTGGTCGGCACGCTTATCTGCCTGGCCATCTCCATCCCCTTCGCGTACTGGCTCGCGTTCAAGGCTCCGGTTTCTCGCCGTGGCATCCTGCTCGCGATGGTCATGATTCCGTTTTGGACGAACTTTTTGGTTCGCACAATCGGTTGGCAGATCATCTTGGCTCCGAGCGGCGTTCTCTCTGAGGCGCTGCAATCAATCGGTGCGCTCGATGAGCCGCTGGAGATCCTGTTCACCCGCACGGCCGTACTCATCGGTGTGGTGTACAACTACTTGCCGCTCATGATTCTGCCGATGTTCGTTGCTTTCGACCGCGTCGCGCTGCCGATGCGGGAAGCGAGCAAAGACCTCGGTGCTGGGCGCTGGTCGACTCTCTTCAACGTGACGCTCCCGCTGGCTAAGCCCGGCATCGTCGTGGGTATCCTGCTTGTGTACATCCCCCTCATGGGCGACTACATCACGGCAACCGTGCTCGGTGGCGCCAAGGGGAACATGGCTGGTCAGATGGTCGCCAACCAGTTCCAGACTGCCCAAAACTGGGCACTGGGATCGGCGATGGCTGTTGTTCTCGTGCTGACAATTCTCACCACGGTGGCAATTGCCGCCCTCATCTCCTGGCTCGCAGCGTGGCCGTTGCGCGCCAATCAGAAACTCGTGTTGGGAGACAAGTCATGAAGCGACTAGCCCTGACAGACCTTTCGCTCAAGGTGTGGGCAGTGATCGTGTTCGCGTTCCTCTTTGCACCGATCGCCGTCATCATCATCTACTCGTTCAACGAGGGACGACTGCTCGTTGCGTGGAACGAATTCGGCTTCGGCTCGTTCGCTGCCATCGTCACCAAGCCCGCCATTACGGATGCCGTGATGGTGTCGATCCAGACCGGTTTCGTTGCCGCTCTCATCGCTACCGCTCTCGGCACGATGGCGGGCGTTGCGCTCGCCCGTCGCGCTGGCAAGTGGGCAGCACCGTTCTTGCTGCTTCTCGTGCTCGTCACGGTGACCCCCGAGATTGTGGATGCCGTTTCGCTCTTGCCGTGGATGGTGTTCCTGGGTCAAGACCTCGGTCTCAGCATCTTCGACAATGGCCTCGTTCGCCTCGTCGTCGGCCACTCACTCTTCGCGACCGCCGTCGTGGCGTACATCGTGCGCTCGCGCCTCGTGGGCATTGACGAGAGCTTGGAGGAGGCCGCGGCCGACCTCTACGCTCCCCCGTTCAAGCGCTTCACGCAGATCACTCTCCCGCTCGTGATGCCCGCCGTTCTCGCGGGTGGACTGCTCTCGTTCACTCTCAGCCTCGACAACACGATCGTGTCGGCCTTCGTGCAGGTCTCCGGTTCAACGCCGTGGCCCGTCTACGTGCTGAGTGCCGTGCGCACGGGCTTGCGTCCCGAGATTGCGGCGGTCTCGACGATCATGCTGCTGCTGACGCTGCTGGCTCTCGGGCTCGTGGCTTACGTCTTGCGTCGTGCTGGCGATTCCGCCACCGACATCGCCAAGACCGTGGGCGGCGGCTAGGCCGCTTTCGCGCTGACCACGGTCACGCTTCCCGCCAGCATCCGCCCCGCTGTGCCCCTCGCACCAACCAGAAAGTGCACGAAACTATGACGTTCGCTGACCTCGTTTTCACCGGTGGCGCTGTCTTCACGGCGACCGGCGACGAACCCCAGCACGGAAGTGTCGCTGTGCGTGAGGGCCGCATCATCGCGCTCAGCAGTGTCGACGCCGACATCCACCCCTTTATCGGCCCCGACACCGAGGTCATCGACCTCGATGGAAAATTGCTGATCCCCGGATTTCAGGATGCCCACGTGCACGCCGTGTGGGGCGGACTCGACCTCATCCGCTGTGATCTCTCGCAGGACTCGACGCGCGATGAGTATGTAGCGCGGCTGAAGAACTATGCAGCGGCGAACCCCGAACTCGAGTGGATTTTGGGCGGTGGCTGGAACATGTCGGCCTTCCCCGGTGGCACGCCAACGGCATCCGATCTCGATCTGGCTGTTGCCGACCGCCCCGCGTTCATCCCGAACCGCGACGGCCATGGCGCCTGGGTGAACTCGCGCGCGCTTGAGCTTGCCGGCATCACCGCCGAGACTCCCGACCCTGCCGACGGCCGCATCGAACGCGACGCCGACGGTAACCCCACCGGCACGCTGCACGAGGGCGCGATGTCACTCGTGAATGCGCTGCTGCCCGAAACCTCGCCCGAAGATTATGCTCGCGCGCTTCTGATTGGCCAAGAGTATTTGCACTCGCTCGGCATTACCGCGTGGCAAGACGCCATCTTGGGCGGTTACGGGGATGCCGGCGACGCCACTCCCGCCTACATGGCCGCGGCCGAGTCGGGAGACCTGACCGCTCGCGTGGTCGGAGCCCTCTGGTGGGACCGCACGCGTGGCCCCGAGCAGATCCCCGAGCTCGTGATGCGCCGCGAGAAAAACGCTGCCGGGCGCTTCGCCGCCACGAGCGTGAAGATCATGCAAGACGGCGTTGCCGAGAACTTCACGGCCGCGATGCTCGAGCCCTATCTCGATGGTTGCGGCCACCACACTGATAACTCGGGCATCTCCTTTGTGGATGCCGCGCAACTCATCTCGAACGTCACCGAACTCGATGCGCTCGGCTTCCAAGTGCACTTTCACGCCATCGGCGACCGCGCGGTTCGCGAGTGCCTCGACGCGGTCGAAGCCGCGCGAGCCATCAACGGGCCCAACGACAACCGTCACCACATTGCGCACCTTCAGGTAGTGCATCCGGATGACATTCACCGCTTCGCTGAATTGGGCGTCACCGCCAACCTGCAGTCGTACTGGGCAGCGCTTGAACCGCAGATGGTCGACCTGACTCTGCCGTTCTTGGGCGCCCCGCGCAGCTCGTGGCAGTACCCGTGGGCCGACCTGCACCGGGCCGGAACACACTTGGCCTCGGGCAGCGACTGGTCGGTATCGAGCCCCGACCCGATGGCGGCCATCCACGTTGCTGTGAATCGCATCGCAGCTCCCGGCCACGAAGAGGGCGAGTATGACGCCTTCTTGCCCGAGCAAAGCATTGACCTGCTGACCGCCATGACCGCGTACACCGCGGGCTCGGCCTTCACTAATCACTTGGATGAGACGGGAACGATCGAGGTCGGCAAGCTTGCCGACCTGGTTGTTCTCGATCGCAATCCCTTCGCGGGGGCAACGGCCGACATAGGCCGCACCCGCACTGAGCAGACGTTTGTCGAAGGCGAGCGCGTGTACCGCGCGCCCGCGCAACCATAAAGCTCGCCGCCAGGCGAGAGAGGAAAGTGCCCCATGGGCAAAGTAGTGTTCGAAAGAAATGTGCCAGCGGCATCCGTGATCAGCCACTCCCTTGAGGGTTCGATTCGCAAGCCGTTCTGGATTGATGATGTCGCCGGCGCGCGCACGTTCAGTGCGCTGCAGGGTGACGTCAAAGCCGACCTCGCCATTGTGGGAGGAGGATATCTCGGCCTCTGGACTGCGGTGCTCGCCAAGCAGCGCAACCCTGACGCTCGCGTTGTGCTGCTCGAAGCCCGCGAACTTGGCTGGGCTGCCTCGGGCCGCAACGGTGGTTTCTGCGAAGCCAGCCTCACCCACGGCGAAGAGAACGGTCTGAGCCGTTGGCCAACCGAGTACAACCAGCTCGAACGCCTCGGCTTGCAGAACCTCGATGAGATCGAGGAGACCGTCAAGACCCTCAACCTCGATGTCGACTTCGAGCGCACCGGTTCCCTAGACCTCGCTATTGAAGAGCACGAGATCGAGTGGCTGAAAGATACCGAGACCGACGACGACACCGTCTTTCTTGACGAGGCCGCCATTCGTGCCGAGGTGAACTCGCCCACCTACCTCGCTGCTATCTGGAACAAGCGCATCAACGCGATCATTCACCCCGCCAAGCTCGTTCATGAGCTGGCGCGGGTCGCGAGCGAACTCGGCGTGGAGATCTTTGAGAGCTCGCCCGTTCGCGAAGTGGAGACATCCGGTGGCCCCACGGATGCCGCAGTCGTGCACAGCAAGCATGGTCGCGTTCACGCCGCCAAAGTTGCGCTCGCGACTAACGCCTTCCCGTCGCTGCTGAAGCGCACGCGCCTGCACACGGTGCCCGTCTATGACTATGTGCTCATGACGGAACCCTTGAGCCCCGAGCAACTCGCCTCGATCGGGTGGTCGAACCGCCAGGGTCTTGCGGATATGGCGAACCAGTTCCACTACTACCGCTTGAGTGCTGACAACCGCATTCTGTTCGGTGGCTATGACGCGATCTACCACTACGGCCGCAAGGTTCGCGATGAGTATGAGAACCGTCCCGAGAGCTTTGAGAAGCTCGCGAGTCACTTCTTCACGACGTTCCCGCAGTTGGAAGGCCTCAAGTTCAGCCACCGCTGGGCGGGCGCGATTGACGCGTCGACTCAGTTCAGTGCGTTCTTCGGTCTGGCTCGCAAGGGCCGCGTCGCGTACTCGGCCGGTTTCACCGGACTGGGTGTTGGCGCGACGCGCTTTGCCGCTCAGGTGATGCTCGACAAGCTCGACGGCCTCACGACGGAGCGCACCGAGCTGGAGATGGTGAAGAAGCTGCCGCTGCCGTTCCCGCCTGAGCCGATCGCTTCGATGGGTATCAATGCCACGCGCTGGTCCCTCGATCGCGCCGACCACAACAAGGGTCGCCGCAACGTGATTCTGAAGACGCTGGATGCTCTGGGCCTCGGTTTCGATTCGTAAGCGTTTCAGTTCGTAGCTGCTGACGCTGTAGCGGGGGTGTCGTTCGGCACCTGAAAGTCACCTGTAATAACTTGCACAGCAGTGTGCAATTTATTACAGTGAGGGCATGACCACCCCCGCTCCTCGTCGCCCGCGCCAGGACGCCGTCGATAACCGCGCCGGTATTCTGACTGCCGCGACCACCGCGATTGCGCACGACCCTCAAGCCTCGATCGACACCATTGCCCGCAACGCTGGCCTCTCGCGCCGCGCTCTCTACGGCCACTTCGCCGACCGCAACGCACTCGTCACCGAGATCATCGACGCGGGCGCCGAACGCTTCAACCGCATCGCGCTCAGCGTCACCGACGCGGATGCTCAGCTCGCCCTAGCCCGGCTCACCTCGTTGCTCTGGCAAGAGGCCGCCCACGTTCAGGTCGCGGCGTCCATCGCCCTCGACGACGCGCACCTCGCCTCCACCGGCAAGGCGCTCGCGCCGCTGCGGGCCGCTGTCGCCGCGGTTCTGC
Source organism: Rhodoglobus sp. NPDC076762 (assembly GCA_040687235.1). Classification (GTDB taxonomy): domain Bacteria; phylum Actinomycetota; class Actinomycetes; order Actinomycetales; family Microbacteriaceae; genus Rhodoglobus. Next base: position 156,787 of record JBFBMV010000001.1, read on the forward strand.
AGCGCGGGCAAGACAACAACACTCTGCGCACCGATGTGGATGTTGCCACGCTCGCCCGCCTCGTCGAAGAGGCCGCCCGTGCCGCCATCACTCGCGTTGATGCTGCCCTCCCCGACGCGCGTTCGCTCGCCGTGCGCACCACGCTCAGCATGGCTGGCCTCTCGTGGCGCGAAACCGTCGCGCTGCTCGAGCAGCATCCCGAGATCCTCGGCGACCCTGCCGCGGATGCCGCACCAGCAACCGACGTCGAGCGCTGATGCGGGTCGAACTCAGCGGCGTCACTCAGGGTCGCAACGCCGAAGACTTGCCCGCGACATCCACCACCTTCGTCAGCGGCAGCGTGACGCTGGCCGTCGCTGAAACCGAGCAGCGCCCTACCGTTCTTGGCCTTATCGCGTCTGGTCGCATGCGCCCCTCGACCGGTTCCGTCACGATCGACGGGCGAGCGGATGCCCGAGCGCTCCGTCGTCGCGTTGCTCTCGTTGATGCCCCCGGCGTCTCTGACCCGGATGCCGGAGTACCGCTCGTGGGCGTCGTCGCCGAAGAGCTGATGTTCGCTGGCCATCGCGCCGACCCGCTCGCCGCGCGCCGCTGGCTGGATGAGCGGGGCCTTCGCCCTCTCGCGTCTACCGCCATTGCGGACATCGAGCCCACGACGCGCTTGCGGGTGCTGTGTGAGCTTGCTGTGCTGCGCCCGCACGTCGAGGGTGTGGTCGTGACGGCACCTGATCGTCACGGCGGCCAGCCACTCGACTGGTGGACACTGTTTGGCGAGTTCGCCGACCGTGGCTTTGCCGTGCTGGCGGTTGCCGGTCGCGCTTCGGAGTGGGCGATCACGCACGCCGATGTGATCCTGCGAGCTGAAGCTGCCGAGCAAACCCTGCGCAACAGCCTCGGAGCATTTGATGAACGTACCGCCGCCTGGGCCCAAAGTGGCGGCGGCGTGGGAGTAGAAAACGCATGAAGGTTCCCTCCATGATCGCCGCTGAACTGCGGCGACTCACCTCGTCACGCATGGCCATGCTGGCCTTGCTCGCGCTCATGCTCGTGCCGGTGCTCTACGGCGGCGTGTATCTCTGGGCGAACCAAGACCCGTACGGCAGCTTCGCAGAAGTTCCCGTCGGGCTTGTCGTCACCGACGACGGAGTGCCCGCCGATGGCGAGACCGAAGCCGTGAACTACGGCCACGAAGTCGCCAATGACCTCCTCAAGGGCAACGACTTTGAGTGGCACGTGCTCACTCCCGGCGAAGCCGAAACGGCCCTCGCCGAGGGCAGCGTCGACTTCACCGTCACGATCCCCCACGACTTCTCGGATGCCCTCACTTCCATCGCGGGCACCGACCCGCATCAAGCTGAGATCGACCTCGAAACCAACGACGCCAATAACTACCTCGCATCCACGATTGGCAAGCAGGCCGTGGAACAGATTCGACGCTCGGTAGCGGAACTCGTGGGAGAAGAAGCGGCCGGCACTTTGCTGACGGCTATCTCTGACATCCGCTCTGAACTGTCGGATGCCGCGGACGGCGCTTCGCAGTTACTCGACGGCTCGCGCGACGCCGTTTCGGGCGCCGATGAACTATCGGATGGCGCGAGCACGCTCGCCTCGGGATTGACCGAACTCAGCACCGCGACCAGCAGCCTCGCCAGCGGAGCCGACCAGCTTTCTGCCGGAGCCGCCCAGGTCGCTGCCGGCAACACCGAGCTTGCCGGTTACGCCGATCGTGCGGGCACAGCCGCCCAAACCATCGCGGATGCGCTGCCTACCGCTCGCGCCGACCTCGTCACCGCACTCACCGAGCAGGGCCTCGACGCCACTCAGATCGACGAGGTGCTCTCTGCCCTCGACCCCCTCAGTGATCGCATCGCGGAGGGAAACGGCACCGTGCAGTCCGCGGTGTCTCAGGTCGATGAACTCGCCGCGGGCGCGAACACGCTCGCGAGTAGCGCGGCTGAGCTCGCCTCGGGGGCGCAGCAGATTGCCACGGCAACCGGCAGCGCAACATCCGGAGCATCGCAACTCAGCGCTGGCGTCAGCACTCTCGAAAGCGGACTCTCCACACTCTCCGACGGAACCGCCGAATTGCGGGACGGCCTCGCGAGCGGCGTGGAGGCACTGCCCGATTCCAGCACCGACCTTCGCGCCCTGCAAGCCGAAGCCATCGCTGATCCGGTCGCCGTCGAGTCAAGTTCCGTGACCGCCGCGGGCAACTATGGCGCCGGGCTCGCACCGTTCTTCAGCGCTCTCGCCGGCTGGATCGGCATCTACGCGCTGTTTCTCATCGTGAAGCCTGTCTCGAAGCGCGCCGTGACGGCCCTGCGGTCGCCGATCCGGGTCACTTTGGCGGGGTGGCTCACGCCCGCCATACTGGGCGCGCTTCAAATGGTCGCCCTGTTCGGCATTCTCGCGATCGCGCTCGGCTTCAGCTTCACGCACCCCATCGGCACCCTCGGCGTGATGGTGGCCGCGAGCTTCACCTATGCGGCCATCATCCTTGCCCTCAACATTTGGTTCGGCTCCGTCGGCCAATTCCTGGGGCTCGTGCTCATGGTGCTGCAACTCGTGACCGCGGGCGGCACCTTCCCGTGGCAAACGCTGCCCGCACCGCTGGCCGCCCTGCACCACATTCTGCCGATGGGCTACGTCGTGGATGCCATGCGCCAACTCATGTACGGCGGCGACCTTGCGCGGGTCAGCACCGACGCTCTCGTGCTCGGCGCCTGGCTCGGTGGTGCCCTCATCTTCGCCGCGATCGGGGTGACCCGCATGACCCACCGCCGCACCCTGCGCGATCTGCAGCCCAGTCTCATAGGCTGAGCCCATGACTGAACCCGCAGCGCTTCTCACCCCCGGCACGCCCCTCGCGGCGAGCGCCGTCCCCGTCACCCACGAAGCACTCGAGGCCGCTGATGTGGTGGAGGGCACTCCCACCGCGGGCTACGCCGTGCTCGACACCCTCGGCGACAGCGAGATCGGCGTCTGGGAGATGAGCGTGGGCACCGCAACAGACACCGAGGTCGATGAGGTCTTTGTTGTCATTAGCGGGCGCGCCAGCATCCATTACGCTGCGGATGATCGAACGATCGCTGTGGGCCCCGGCGATGTTGTGCGGCTCACCGACGGCATGCAGACCACCTGGACCATCACCGAAACGCTGCGCAAGATCTACATCAGCTAGCGCGCGGGCCCGGCTGAGGCTGCTGCAGTCGCCCGGGTCGCGTACCGTAGAAGCATGATTACGAAACGGGAAGCTGCGCTTCGCCTCGACATCCCTCTGGAGATGGCCACGAGGCACGGCATTCCGTCACGGATGTCGGATGCCGAGTTCGAAGAGCTTGAAACCAACCCGCCAGCGTGGCTGGTTCAGTCGCGCGCCAACCGCACCGGCAAGCGCCCCGTGTGGATGCAGCTGACCTGCACGGTGTGCGGCTTCACGGAGGCGGCTCGCCCCAAGAAGTGGTGGCCGGCATTCACGTACCTGACGTGCGACTGGCACGACGCGGATGAGCTTCCCGCTCCCGCTGAGGGCGTGTACCGCTCCGAAGTCGACGGCATCGGTAGTCGTTTTGTTGGCATCGTCGACGAGAAGGTTTAACGCGCCGCACGCGCCACAACCGCAGCGCTCCCGCTGATCTCCGGCGAGCTACTTCTTCGGCAGTGGCTTCGCTGCGCCGGCCAGCACGAGAGCCACCACGATCGGCACTCCGATCGCGAGCAGCGCGACCCTGATGCCGACGGCGTCGCCGAGGAACCCCAGCAGTGGCGGCCCGGCAAGGAATGCTACGTAGCCGATAGTGGCGACGACAGACACTCTGGCCGCAGCGTGCTTGGGGTCGTCAGCTGCTGCCGACATCCCCATCGGGAAAGCGAGCGCAGCCCCAACCCCCCAGAGTGCCACGCCGATCAGGGCGAGCCAGAGGGTGGGGGCAACCACGAAAACGGTGAGGCCGATGGCGGCAGCGGCCATGCTTCCCCGCAGCACCACGACGCGACCGAAAGCATCAATCGCTCGGCCGCCGAAGAGGCGCATCGCGGTCATCGCCAGCACGAAGGTCGCGAACATAAAGGCACCGTTGGCTTCGGTCACCTCGAGTCCGTCGACCGCGGCCTTGGCGATCCAGTCGTTTCCGGCGCCCTCAGTGAGGGTAGCGCCGAGCACCACGACGCCGATCAGCAGGGTGCGGCGGTCGCTCCACGCGCTGCGCACCTTCGGCGAAGAAACGTCGTCTGTGGGCTGAGTCGGCTCCGGGATGCGCGGCACAAAGTAGCGCGGAAGCCATTGCGTCGCCACCGCAACAACAGCAGCGATGACGAAGAGGTGAGCCGGTAGCCCGATACCGATGTTGGCAAGGCCCGCACCGATAATGGCGCCGAGGAACGCTCCCCCGCTGAAAGCGGCGTGCAACTGCGGCATGATCGTGCGCCCGACCCGGTGTTCAACGTCGGCGCCCTCGATGTTGATGGCGACATCCCAGAGCCCAATTCCGATACCGAAGATGAAGAGCGATACGGCGGTGCCCATGGTGGTTGCAGCGGAAAGCGAGAGCGCGACGCCTGCCGCGGCGAGCGCCGCGATGAGGCCGGCGACTCGTACCGTGTTGGCGGCGCCGATTCGTTGGGTGATGTAGCCGGCGGCCGGAAGCGCAATGAGGGATCCCACCGCGAGGCACAGCAGAAGGCCACCCATCTGCCCCGGTGTGAGGCCCAGCGTCTCGGTGACTGCCGGAATGCGGGCCGCCCAACTGGCGAACACCAACCCGTTGATTCCAAAGACGACGAAGGTCGCAATCGTGGCGGCGCGAAGGCGGGCCGGAGTGGCAGTGGCGGTCATGGGATCAATACTCCCAGCTAACCGCGCACTCGGCTTACGGCGACTGCATCGGCGAAATGTCGACCTCTACTGCGCCGAAGGGGAAGGGGAAGAAAAATGTTCCACTGCCATTCCAGTCGGTTATCGGAATTAGCGAGAACCAGACGTAACTGATGACCAAGGATGCGACGACCAGAATCACGATGGCGGCAGCGGCACGGTCGAGATAGCGCAGCGCCTCCGCCACGGTGCTCGCCCGGCGCTGCACGGCGCGGATCGCAAGAATCGCGATGACAGCGATCGCAATGTAGATCACGCCACTCGGCCCGAGCGTGAGGGAGATGCACTGCGGCACACTCTCGGTGACGCTGCCATCCGCATCGATAAAGTCACCGTCGCCATTAAATCCGCCCGCACAAATACCTTTGCTCGCCACCAGAAAGGTGCCGTAGCCGAAAGCCGCGAGCGCTGCCGTGATGATCAGTCGCTGGATGCGCGCCACGATCTCTTTGGCCTCGAACAGGCCCGTGGAATCCGCCGTCTCTGTCATCGACTCCTGTGACATGGGAATCTCCTCGCTTTAATTCGTGGTCCCCCTAGGCTACGGCGAAAGTCGAGAAAATATCGAGCGCGCCGACCAACTAGCCCCCCTGCTCGTGCAGCACGGAGGTCCATTCGGGGCGAGCACGACGTCACGATGAGGAGAAAGATCCAGGCCTACCGTGCCAAGGGCAAGAAGAGGAGCGTGCCCCCGCCATCCCAATCGGTGCCCGGAATAGGTGAGAACCAGGCATAACTGATGATCACGGCTGCCACGGCCAGAATGACAATGCCGGCGGCGGCACGGTCGATATAGCGCAGAACCTCTGCAGCCGTGCCCGCCCGGCGCTGCACTGTACGGATCGCAAGAATCGTGGTGACAGCGATCACGACGTAGATGAGGCCGCTGGGCGCTTGAGTCAAAGAGATGCACTGCGGAACGCTGACAACGATGCTGCGATCCGCGTCGAGAAAGCCGCCTCCGCTATTGAGCACGCCCGCACAAATTCCCTTGCCCGCCAGAAGGAACGCGCCGTAGCCGACCGTCGCGAGCGCCGCCGTGACAATCAGGCGTTGGGTGCCCGCCACGATCACCTTGGCCCGCGACAGGTCGTCCGACTCCACCACCTTGGTCATCGAGTCTTGTGACATGAAAAAAACCTCGCGATCGTGCGTAAGCCCCTTCCCCACCCATAGGCTAGGCCCGAAGTCGAGAAAATGTCGAGCGACTAATGGGCAAACGACAATTAATCGCCGCAAACGTGGACAGCCATAGTGCAGTCGGACATGTACTAAGTAGGAGCAACCCTACGAAGCGGAGAACGTGATGGACCGAATAACAGAACTCCTCGACGCGAGCGCACCTCGGCGCCCCGTGACCGCGCCTGCCGTGTCGGCAGCGCTGAGTGACATGGTCGAGTCTTCGACGCGAACGCCGCGATTCCGGCGGCCTCTCGTCATCGCCGGACTCTCCGCGCTCTTCCTTGGAGCTGGCACCGCAGCGGCGGCCGCTGCCGGGCTTCTGTTCCCCATCCTTCCGCCCTCCTTACTCGACACCGGAGATCCCTACGATTTCGAATGGACGGCCACCATTACCGTCAGCGATGAAGAGTATGCCTGCAGTGGTGGATTCGCACTCATTGCCGTGCCCGAATGGGAGAACTTCAACCAAGCAACGTTTGATGAGGCGAGAAGGTTTATCCAAACGCAGGATTGGTCAGAGATCGAGCCCGACGCCGCCCTCGTGCTCCCTCCGGGCCTCTTGCTCGGGAACAACCACCAAGGAGCTGCTGAATACCTCTCGCGCACGATCAAGACACAAGTCATCACCGCCACTCAAGCGGAGTTCGACCGTCGCGGAACGCCAATAGGCGGTTTCTCTCTGAAAGGGATCGACGAGTGCACTCTGTAGACGCTTCGGCTCAGGATGCCATTCGACGGCATCAGTCAGCGCTCCTCGCCTATTTCACGTATCGCGTCGTCAACGTTGAAGACGCTGCAGATCTCTGTTCTGAGACAGCTCTGGTTGCGTGGCGTCGACGCCGCACTATGCCGACTCCCGATGACGAGGCCAAACGATGGCTCTATGGCGTCGCTCGAAACATCCTCCTCAACCACCGTCGCGCAGCGCGACGGCGCAGCAAACTTGTCGACGTCTTGCGCACCGAACTGAAGCGCGCCGACACCATCGCGGTCGCCGAAAGCACGGATGGCGCTCAACACGAAGTTCGGGCGGCACTTGAATCTTTACCCGCCCCGCAATCCGAACTCTTGAAGCTCATCCATTGGGATGGCCTCACGATCGCGGATGCCGCTGCCGTGCTCGGCCTCAACGCCTCAACAGTGCGCAGCCGCTATGCGGTCGCGAAAGCCGCTGTTGAGGCCAAGCTCTCGGCGAGCGCGCAGCTCAGCTAGTGCCATTGCGCTCAGCCGCGTTGTGCAGTTCGGGGCGGAGGGGTGCTGGTTGGCACCGCTTAGCGGAAGGCTGGACGAGCGAAGATAAGACTTTCCTCGATGATCGAGACCACGGCATCCACCTCGTCGATTGATCGCGGCCCGTAAATCAGAAACTCGGTGCCGAAGTCTTCGTATTGGTGCGGCTCACCCCACCCCAATCCGGCGAGCTCCTGGCCCCTCTCCGCTGGGAGGCACAGGTGAAGACTCGTGTCAGAGACCCCATGAAGGTGCACTGGTTCGAGGCGCTGGCCGGGTGCCAGCGACGTCTCGGGCGCGCGCTCGGCGCGCTGATCGTTGAGAAATACCGCGCGCGAGGACGCTGGAGAGACCTGCTATGCCCTTCGACCACGTGCGGCAGCGCGAAGGTCCGCTGAACCAGCAACCCCCACAGTTCCGGCGTAGAACACTGTGTGAGCTGAGTTTGCGGGCCGACGCTGGATACGTTGGGGCGCGCTCCGACGCGCGGTGCGACAAGCATGAGCAGCCGAGCTACGCGGTGTACTCGATCGCGGCGACCAGTTGGATGGTGCTGCTCCAGTCCCACCTGCCGCTTGACCGCTGCGTCAGGGCCGTGACGCGAGCGTCGGGATACTCGGTCAGCTTCTCGCGCAGTGCAGCCGCCGCGACCTCCAGATCGGTGCCGGGAACTTTGACGGTAACTAGCTGTCGGCCAGCGAAATCAGACATGTGCTCATGTTATGCGCGCGGCCGCGTCGGCGCTAGCGACGTTCACACCCCGCGACGAATTCGCGACGCATAGGAATCAAGCACGCCAAGAATTCCGGGGTGCTCCCACACTCGGTTGCGTGAGAATCCAGTTCGTTCGATAACCACTCCGCGGTCGACGAGCACGTCGAGGGCGCGAACCACGGTTGCGTCGGTGAGCGCCAGCGCCTCGACGAGATACCGAGTGTTGACAACGGGTTGCCCTATGAGCCACGGCAACACTCTCCAGGCGGCTGAGTCAGAACGGATGCCGCTTAGCGCCTCACGAGATCGCTGCAGCTCGGCCGCGAGGCTGTCCACCAGTTCGCGACCGGTCACGGCCGCGTAGCGGGAGGCGTCCGCGAAGCGTCGCACGATCGGCCCGGCGTCGCCCGCACGGTATGCGGTCAGCGCCGAGAAATAGGCCTCGGTGTCCACGAGCAAACCTGCTGAGAGCGGCACTGTCGTGTGGGTTGTCAGCCCCTTGTTCCGCAACATTGCCTGAGCGATTGCTCTACCAGTGCGGCCGTTGCCGTCGACGAACGGATGAATGGTCTCGAATTGAGCGTGCGCTACGGCAACCTGCACGAGCGCCGGTAAGTCGACTCGGCGCATAAACAGAACGACGTCGCTGACCGCACTCGCAACATGCTGATGCTCGGGCGCAATGAAGGTCGCCCCCCGCGGCCCGGCGTTATCGCGATTCCCGATCCAGACGAGCTCCTGCCGATAGCGTCCCGCTTCGTGCTCGACGCCGGGTTGACGGCTGAGCAACTCGTAGTGCATCGCGAGGATGCTGGGTTGGTCGAGAGTATCGGAGAGCCGAAGCGCCGCTTCCATAGCGCGAACGTTTCCCACCACAGTGAGTGCGTTGTGCTTACGGCCTTCGTCAAGCTCGGCAAGCGCAAGTTGCTTTGCGGATGTCGTCAGTTGTTCTATCTGACTGCTTGACGCAGACTCCGTTCGCAAAAGTATGGCCGACATGGGTGCAAGCGTGGGATCCGCTGACCCGAAAAGGGTGAGCGAGTGAAGGTCGAACTCTCGGAGCGCGAGAGCGGCCTCCTCAGCGTTCGCCATCATTTCACCGCTGAGCTGGGGTGCCCAGTGCGCAATAGCGGGGGTTAGCGCTGCCGCGTATTCGCCCGTTTGGCGCTCTACTTCGGCTTTGGAATACATCTGCGGATACCGAGGAACCCACTGGCGTGTTTCATGGCTCACCGGCGGAACGGCTAGTTCCCGAGCAGTCAGATCATCTGATCCCATGGGAGGAAGCATACCGTCATTAAGCCGCTAAGTGCTGGTAAGAATTGAGAGAGTCAATCCCTAGATCACGGGATGACAACCGCTTTCCGCCAGAAGTTGCGCCTCGTTGGCCACGCGAGAACGAAAGCACTCGCAAAAGATGCCGCAGCAGCCTGAAGCTGAAGGTAGCCGACCAGATCGTACTGAACGTAGCCCCAAGGCATGGGTCGAAAAATTGCCATCATGAAAAGTCCGGCTGCTACGAGAAAGAGTGCGGCTCCCACCCGAACGAAATCGGCGCGTGACTGCAACGGCGACGCGACGATGAGCCCCAGCCCCGCGAAGATGACGACCCCCAGAAGACTAGGGCCGAGCCAGGAGAACGTGGCAGACAGCGCTCCGATCGTGAGGATGGTTGCCACGCTGAGCAGAGCGACGAATCGGGCGGCCCTCGCGCGCGAAAACAGAGCGAGCACAAGGGCGACGACAAGCATCCCGCTCGCGAGTACGACAGGGTTGGAGAAGGGTCCAAGCGTGACCGGATACTCCAGACCCGGCGACCACGTAATGACGCTCGCGTACCAGAGCGAGAAAATGACTGCCGCAATCAGCGCAGCGGAGTTGGAACGGCCGAGACGCTCAGGCGCAATGAACCGCTCGTGCAGCGCTCCCGCGACGAGGGCGCTTCGATCTGCGGCACCCGGATACGACCGGCCGGCCGCATCATCAGCGTCCATGAGAGTTCCCACGACCGCGTCACCGTTTCGCGCCCGCCAGGAAGCCGGATACCAACGGATGAGCTTGAGGTAACGGCCGCGTCTTTCGTTATTCATGGTGTGTCCTTCGAAAACTAAGGGGATGAGGATGCGCGGCCTACGCCGTGGCACCGGAAATCTGTGCGGGTGCAGGCCCTTGCACGTGTCGTGTTTCTAGGCGTGAGCGAGCCTGACGTGCATTCGCTTCGAGACGGCTCACTTCGCTCTCGAGAGCAATTGCCCCCGCATTCGTAATACGGAAGTAGCGTCGCAGGCGGCCATCGACAACTTCATCCCCGTCGAGTTCAACCCAGCCCTGCGTTGAGAGTCGATCGAGGGCGGCATACAACGTTGCCACCTTGAGGTTCACCCTCCCCTCGGAGAGAGAACGAGCTTCTTCGATCAGCGCATAGCCATGGCGGCGACCACCCGACAGCACAGTGAGCACCCAAAACGTTGGTTCTCGCATTTCAGTTGACATGCCGTGAGAATACTCTGGCAACAAGAGTATTGCAATAGCAAGGGCATTAGCGCCACCAAAGATCATCCTTTAGCGCTCAAGGTCATCCTTGTGGGGGACGCGTCTTCTCCCTCCCGCCCTTAAACTTGAAACATGATCGAAATTCAAGGATTAACCAAGAGGTACGGCGCCAAAACTGCCGTCGATAACATCACCGCGACCATCCGTCCCGGTCTCGTCACCGGCTTTCTGGGCCCCAACGGTGCCGGCAAGTCCACCACCATGCGCACAATCATCGGGCTCGATCGTCCCGACTCCGGCTCTGTGACCGTCAACGGCAAGCAGTACGCCCAGCACCACAACCCCATGCACGAAGTGGGTGCTCTGCTCGATGCGAAAGCAATCCATACCGGTCGCACCGCCTACAACCATTTGCTCGCGATGGGCGCGACCCACGGCATCGGCAAAGCTCGCGTCAATGAAGTCATCGCCATGACTGGCCTCGAGTCCGTCGCGAAGAAACGCGTTGGCGGATTCTCGCTCGGAATGGGGCAGCGTCTCGGAATTGCTGCCGCCCTGCTCGGCGACCCACAAACACTGATTCTCGACGAGCCCGTCAACGGCCTCGACCCCGAAGGTGTCATGTGGGTACGCAAGCTCACCCGGCAGCTCGCCTCCGAAGGCCGCACGATCTTCCTCTCCTCACACCTGATGAGCGAGATGGCGCAAACCGCTGATCACCTGATCGTGCTGGGCCGCGGCCGCATCATTGCGGATGCCCCAGTGAGCGAGATTCTCGCTATCGCCACCGGCACCGCCGTGCGCGTGCGCACGCCGCAGGCTGCCGAGCTCGCCAACCGACTCTCGGGCAGCGACGCCACCATCACCAGCATCGAAGGCGACGTTCTGAACATCGCAGGGCTAGCATCCGCTCAGATCGGTGAAGCAGCAGCACAGTCCGGGATCGTCTTGCACGAACTCACTCCCCTGTCGGCTTCGCTCGAAGACGCCTATCTAGAGCTCACGCAAGACGACGTCGAATACCACTCGGAGGTTTCCCGATGACCACGACTACCCTCGAAGCCCCCCAGCCCTCGGGCGCTCAGAACGCACGAGTTCAGGGTGCAACTCGTCTGAACTTCGCCCGCGTTGTACGTTCCGAATGGATCAAGCTGCGCACTCTGCGTTCAACTCTGTGGTTGTTCGCTATTTTCGTATTGCTTACGGTGGCCTTCGGCTTGCTCATGGCAGTCACGTTCGACACCTCCGGTGGCCCGGCACTTGACACAGAGACCCAGAAGTCGTTCACCGTCATGGTGGCAACCCTTGGTGTGAGCTTCACGCAACTTGTCGCCGCTGTGCTCGGTGTGCTCATCGTCAGCGGTGAATACACGACCGGCATGATTCGTTCTACGTTCGCCGCAGTGCCAAAGCGATTGCCTGCCTTCTTTGCCAAAGCGTTCGTGCTGGCACTGGCGACTTTCGTAGTGAGCCTTGGATCGATCGTGGCCACTGCGCTGATCACGGCCCCCATTCTCGCCGGCCAAGGCGTTGAAGGTCAGCTCCTGGATGGCGAAGTTATGCGCGCCCTCGTTGGCGGAGCCGGCTACCTCACCCTTGTCGCCCTGCTTGCCTTTGGCTTCGGTGCGATCCTTCGCAACAGCGCGGGCGGCATCGCAACAGTCTTAGGACTGATCCTCGTCGTGCCAACCGTGCTCGGGATCCTCGCCGCCATCACCCAGGCCGTGTGGGTTCAGAACCTGTCAGCGTTCTTGCCGTCGAATGCGGGAGCACTCATGTACGCCATCGGTGATGGATCGTTTATGGGCGGCCCGCCGGTCCCCACGGGCTCTGACATCATCACCCTTGATGCCACGCAGGGCTTCCTGGTGCTGGTCGCCTGGGTGGTTGTGTTGTTCATCGCCGCCGCCGCCCTCATCAAGCGTCGCGACGCCTAAGGTTCTTTCACGAACTCACCACAAACGCCCTCTCCTCCGCGTATTTCACGCGGCGGGAGAGGGCGTTTATCGTGCGATCGCCCGATTATTGGTGCGCGGTGGCAGCCCATCGCCGCGTGCGTTCATCCAGTGTCCAACTCGTCTCCGAAAACTCTCCCAGCACCACATCGGTCAGCCAATAGGTCGCATCAGGGTTCCAGCCTGCGATCACGCTCGCGGTGTCGCTGTCGATTGGAATGGCTGTGCCTGCTGCAGAGAGATAAGCCGCGACCGACAGGTGCACCGCGTCAAAGTCACGAGCAACCAACGACCAGTCCGGCATCGTCCACGCCCCCGTACGACCCGTCGTCAGAAACCAGTCATAACGACGCCCAGCGCTGACATCCAAAGGATACGAGCGACACAACTCGACCCATGACTCGGCGCCACTGATCTCAAACACCCGAGCGGAGCGCGCAAAGTGTACTCGCTGCACATCGGCTGGTTCGTCCCCCATGCGATCCTCGACCAGCCACACACCGACCGGCCCCACCTCAGGCAGTGCGCGGGTTGACATCGCAAGCTCAAGTGGCGGTCGGGACCACCATGTTCCCGACGAATTCGCTGTCGGATCAGCCGCGTAGTGCTTGAGAAAGCCCTGCTCTTCTTCGTCAGCCGCAGTGCGCCACCGGTCGAAGATCAGTGCTAACCCCCTCGGGGCTACTTCTTGGAGAACGGAATCGCGAAACTGTACAGCCCACTGTTCAGCTGCAACACCTTCGCTCCACCAGGCCACGGCCGGCAAGACCACAAGATGCTCAGCGATGCGTTCGAGCGCGGGCTTGAGCCGAGCATCCGACAACAACTCGTCGGTGCCATCGGGCTCCTGCCAGTAGCGCGCGTTGTCAACGGAGGCACCCAAAGCTTCGAGAAGATCGGCAGAAGTGAGCGCGGGCAGAGAAGCCAGCGGGATCGCTTCAAGCGCCTCGACGACCTCCTCGACGGTGGGCTCAGGAAGCGGATCGGGGATGCCCCAACCAAAGATGGCGCCCTCTTGACCACGGGCTTTTTCGAGCTGATGGGTGGCCCATCCGAGCAGGTAATTGAACGCCGCAACCTCAGGGCGCTCACTGTGCGGATCGTGGCACGCCGCGGCCAGGCAAAGACGGCGACCGCGCGGTCCCGCGAGCAGGGTGTGAGCATCCAGAGTCATGGGATCAGGGTAAGCGGCACCCGCCCCGAAGTGAAGAGTCGCGAATGGTTCAACCGAGAGCTAGCCCCGGCGCTGCGGAAGTCGCAACGCAATACAGTGGGAAGCATGGCATCCGCTACTTTTCCGCTGCCCACGAGGGCACGGCCGATCGTGACGCTCACGGTGAATCCCGCGCTCGACATCAGTACGTCGACAGCGCAAGTCATTAAGGATCACAAGATGCGCTGCGGCCCCAGCCGGATCGACCCGGGAGGCGGTGGAGTGAATGTGGCGCGCACCATCCAGAGCCTCGGTGGGGATGCGCTCGCCATCTACGCTGCGGGCGGCCTGACCGGTGCAACCTACCGTCAGTTGCTTGAGGCCGAGAACGTGCCGAGCGTGGTCGTGCCAATTGACGGCACCACGCGAGAGAGCTTCACCGTGGATGAAGGCGGCTCGGGCGAACAGTTTCGCTTCGTGCTGCAGGGCCCCGAGTTCTCCGAGGCCGAGTGGCGCAGTTGCCTCGCGGCGCTCGAGGCCGCGATCGTTCCCGGCGGCTACGTCGTGGCCAGCGGCAGCCTGCCACCCGGCGTGCCCACCGACTTTTATGCCCAAGTTGCGCGCCTGGCGCACCAACGCGGAGCGCGCTCGATCATCGACACCTCGGGCGAAGCACTGACCGCGGCTCTCGCCGAGGGCGTCTATCTCGTGAAACCCAGCCTGCGCGAACTCAGCGAGCTCGTCGGTCGAGAGCTCTCCACCGAGCAGGCCGAAGTGGATGCCGCCGCCGAACTCGTCGCGCGCGGCTCGGCTCAACTCGTGGCCCTCACTCTGGGCGACCAGGGTGCCGTGCTCGCCTCGGCTGCTGGCGTCATCCGTTTGCCGGTGCCTCACGTGCAAGTGCAGAGTGCCGTCGGAGCGGGCGATGCTTTCCTCGGAGCGTTCGTGTGGCGGCTGTCGCAGGGGCGCGATCCCGAGGCCGCGTTCCGCTCCGCCGTGTGCGCCGGCAGCGCCACCGCGGCGAAACCGGCCACCGAAATGTGTGCGATCGACGAGGTAGAAGCGCTCGAGAAACTGCTCCCCGAGGCGACTCGCTATTAGTTGTGAACAGGCTCGGATGCCGCCAAACACCGTGTGAGACAATCAACCATGGCTGAATCATGGCGTCGCACGCCGACCGAAAGTCCCGTCACTTTCGAGATTGACACGTCTGCGTCGATCCCACCATTTGAGCAGATTAAGGCTCAAGCCATCGCCCAAATCGCCAACGGTGAACTGCTCGCTGGCACCAAACTGGCCACGGTGCGCCAACTCGCGAGCGACCTCGGCATCGCCCCCAACACGGTCGCCCGCGCCTACCGCGAGCTCGAAGCCGATGGCTTTCTACTCTCGCGCGGCCGCAACGGCACGGTGGTCAAAGCGCAGCCCGGCGACGCCGCCGCCCTGCTCCAGCTCGACGCTAAGGCCTACGCCAGCCGCGCGGCAGAACTCGGCATCAGCGACGACGAAGCCCTGCGCTTCATCACTATCGCGCTCAAGAAGTAGCCGCGAGACCGCGGCCACATCCGCACCGCTGCAGCGCAGCTGCGAGCTACCGCAGCACTCCCAGTTCGCGCGCCTTCGACACCGCAGCCGTGCGCGATGACACGTTCAGCTTCGAGAAGATATGCACGAGGTGCGACTTCACGGTGGTCTGCGAAACGAACATCTCTCCGGCGATCGCCGCGTTCGACATCCCGGCAGCAACCCGCTCCAGCACTTCGATCTCGCGCTTGCTGAGGCTCACTTGCGGCGCCCGCATTCGATCAAGCAGCCGACCCGCAATGACGGGCGCCAGGGCACTCTCCCCCGCGGCCGCAGCGCGCACCGCCGCGATCAACTCATGCGGCGGAGCATCCTTGAGCAAGTAGCCACTCGCACCGGCCTCGACTGCACCCAAAATGTCACCATCGGTGTCGTAGTTGGTCAGCACCAAAACGTAGGGAGCAGCATCCAGGGCACGGATGCGGCGCGTGACATCGGCCCCGGTCTCCTGCGCCCCAAACTGCAGATCCATCAGCACCACACTCGGATTCACCGACTGCACGAGCGCGAACGCCTCATCCGGAGTCGCGGCCTCGCCGACCACCGTCAGGTCGTCTTCGTGCTCCAACAGCGCCCGCAAGCCCGCGCGCACCACCGGATGATCGTCGGCGATCGCTACCCGAATCATGCGTGCTCCCCCAACTCAGTCACGCCAGCAGCAGAACCAGCAACAGCCCGCGGAGCCACTGTCAGGTCAACCGTCACCGTGGTGCCCTCGCCCGCCTGCGACTCGACCGTCAGCGTGCCATCGAGCTGCTCGACTCGCTCGCGTGTGGCCGTGAGCCCGAACGAATCTGAGAAACCTCGCGCCGATGCATCTTCGACCACGGCGGGGTCGAAACCGCGACCGTTGTCGGCAATCGTCAGCCGCACGTGCGAACGATCGCGCTCAATCGAGATGGTCGCCTGCGTTGCTTGGGAGTGCTGCACAACGTTCGCCATTGCTCCCTGCGCGATTCGCAACAGCGCGGTCTGCACGGGCATCGGCAGGTCGAGAGCATCCGCCACGCGAACGCGCACTTCGCGATCGGGGCTCTGCCACTGGGTGTCTGCAAGGCGGCGCAACGCTGCGCCAATCCCCTGGTCCACGAGGGCTGCCGGGGCGAGCTCGCGGATGAAGTTACGAGTGTCGGCCAAGTTGGCGGCGGCAGTCTCGCGAGCCAGACGCACATGGGCGAGGCCAGCGGCATCCGGGTCAGCGCGCTCAGCAGCGTGCAGCAGCATCTGGATGCTCGACAACCCTTGAGCGACGGTGTCGTGAATCTCGCGCGCGAGTCGGGCTCGTTCCGCCAGAACCCCGGACTCGCGTTCGGTCTGCGCCAGCTGGTCGCGCGTCTCAAGGAGTTGCTTCACCAGCAGTTCGCGTTCCGCCGCCTCGGCCGCGAGTGACTTGTAGCCGAGACCGATCACGATCGCGACGCCCGCGCCGACCAACGGGCCGACCACTCCGCCGACCGTCCACTCGCTGTGGAGCCCGAGGGCTGCAATGGCCAGCAACGTCGACCCCAGCACGGCGAGGGTGCGCCAACCGCGCGGCAACAGGTGCAGATAAAGAAAGAACAGGGGGAACACGAGGTAGGCGGCATCCGGGCTCAACCACACCAGCGCCAGCCACTCGGCGGAGAGCACGAGCGCCCACACGTAGGCGGTGGCCGACTGCGCGCTTGCCCCCGAACTCATGGCGTGCCGTGCCAAGTAGCCACCGAAACCATAGGTGACAAGCAGCACTGCAGAGAGGGCGATCACCGCCACCGTGTAGGGGTTGCCATCCACGAGAGCCCGCACGACAACCAGCACCGTGAGAGCGACAAAGAGAATGTGCAAACTGGTGCGCAACCCCACAAAGACAGGGGTCAACGCAGTGTGGCTCATCCTTCGACCCTACTGCCGCGCAGGAGCGCTTCTATCCACCGAAAT
Source organism: Rhodoglobus sp. NPDC076762 (assembly GCA_040687235.1). Lineage (GTDB taxonomy): Bacteria > Actinomycetota > Actinomycetes > Actinomycetales > Microbacteriaceae > Rhodoglobus. Next base: position 173,888 of record JBFBMV010000001.1, read on the forward strand.
GATGATTGTGGGCTCCGCACTTAGCGTTCGCAAGTGCCCCATCTTGGCCGATGTATCGCCGCTACACACAGAGCACTCTGGTTATTGTCGCCAATTGTCGACGCCGAAAGGACTCCCCATGTTTGTTGCGTGGCGCGATCTGCGCTTTGCCCGCGGACGATTTGTGCTCATCGGCACCGTCGTTGCCCTCATCACTTTGCTCGTCGGATTTCTGAGCGGCCTCACTGGCGGGCTCGCTGCCCAGAACATTTCTGGTGTTCTCTCGCTCCCCGCCGACCAGCTCGTGTTTGCCACCCCGAGCAGCAAGGGGGCGGATGAGGCGAGCTTCTCCGACTCGAACGTCACCGAAAAGCAAGCGACGACCTGGGCTGACGCCGCGGGCGTTGACTCGGCCAACCCCATCGGGGTCTCGCAGACCAAGGCGGAATCTCCCGAGTCCAGCACCGCCATTGCCATCTTCGGTGTTGTCGCCGACTTCGACGAGACGGCTCCGAGCGGCGACGGCAAGGTGGGACTCTCCGAGGATGCCGCTACCGGCCTCGACGTCACCACCGGCGACACCATCACGATCGCCGGCACCGATTACACGGTCGAGAAGGTCAGCGGCAACTGGTGGTACAACCACACGCCCGTCGTGCAGATGACGCTCGATGACTGGCAGGGCTACTCGGCTACGACCGGCAACCCGGATGCCTATGCCACCGCCATTGCGGTCACCGGCGACGCGGACTGGGACGCGATCAACGCCGATGCCGACACCCTCAGCAACTCCGTTCTGCTATCGCTGACCGCTGTCAGTTCGTTCCGCTCGGAGATCGGTTCACTGCTGCTCATGGTCGCGATGCTGTTCGGCATCTCCGCCCTCGTGATTGGTGCGTTCTTCACCGTGTGGACGATGCAGCGCAAGGCAGACATCGCGATGCTGAAGGCGCTCGGAGCATCCACTTCCTCGCTCGTTCGCGATGCTCTCGGCCAGGCCCTCATCGTGCTGCTGATTGGTGTCGGGATCGGCATCGGAGTGACTGCGTTGCTCGGCGCTCTCATGGGTGACGCGCTGCCGTTCATCCTGAGCCCGTTCACGACCCTGCTGCCGGGGGTCGTGATGATTGTGCTCGGCCTCGCCGGCGCCGCCTTCGCCCTGCGTTCCGTCACTACCGCCGATCCACTCACTGCCCTAGGGAGCACCCGATGATCACTCTCGACAACGTCACTCTCACCTTTCCCGACGGCGAAGGCCGCGTCACCGCGGTCGACCACGTCACGCTCAGCGCCCGCCCCGGCACGATCACTGGCATCACTGGGCCGAGTGGTTCGGGCAAGTCGAGCCTGCTCGCGGTAGCCGCCACCCTCATCCGCCCCGACTCGGGCCGCGTCATGATCGATGACGTGGATGCCGCCCAGCTGTCGGCAGCAGAAGCGACGGAGCTGCGCCGCGACAGCATCGGCATCGTCTTTCAGCAGTCGAACCTGCTGCCCTCGCTGACCGCGCTGGAACAGCTCGCGGTTATGAACGAGCTCGGCGCCCCGCACAGCCGCGGCAAGCGAGCCGCGGTTGCCGCTCACGCTCGTGAACTGCTGGAGGCCGTGGGCCTGGCCGATCAGGCTCACAAGCGACCGCATCAGCTGTCGGGCGGTCAGCGCCAACGTATCAACATCGCTCGCGCTCTCATGAACGACCCCAAGGTGCTGCTCGTGGACGAACCGACGAGTGCCCTCGATCAGGAGCGCGGCGCGAGCATCATCGAGCTCATCCTGCGACTCACCGACGAACGCAACACTTCAACGCTGCTCGTGACCCACGACCTCGTTCACCTTCCCCGCATGCACGCGGTCGTAAACATGGTGGATGGCGCGCTCGAGTCGGTGCGCGGCGAAGTACGCGGCGAAGTGCCCGTCGCCCTCTAGCGAGCTGTTCTAGCGAACCGCTCCAGCGGACCGCCTCGCTAGCTCGATTGCTAGTGACCGATCTGGTCGGAGTCAGCGCCTGACCCCGGCACGTCAATCGCCGCGATGGCATCGAGGTCACGCGAGTCGAGTTCGAAGTCAAAGATCGCAATGTTGTCGGCCAGCCTTTCGGGGTTGGCCGACTTCGGAATCGCGACGATGCCGTTTTGCAGGTGCCAGCGCAACGCGACTTGAGCGGCCGAACGCTCGTGCTTTTCTGCAATCTCGAGCAGCACCGGCTGGTCGAGGATGTCTTTGATGGGGCTCCACGCTTCCGTGACGATTCCGCGGGAGTCGTGGTACGCCCGGTCCGCGAGGCGAGCGTTGGTCGGCGAGAGGTCGACCTGGTTGACCGCCGGAACGGTGGCGCCAGCATCCAGCAGCACATCAAGGTGGGCCGGCTTGAAGTTGGAGACACCAATCGAGCGAGTGAAGCCCTCGGCTTGAAGCTTCTCGAAGGTGCGCCACGTCGACAGGAATTCGCCGCGGTCGGGCAGCGGCCAGTGAATCAGCAGCAGGTCAACGAACTCGAGATCGAGGAGTTCGAGGCTGCCTCGCAGGCCCTCGATTGCGCGGTCGTCACCCTGGTATTGCCCATCCAACTTGGTCGTGACGAAGAGTTCGTCGCGATCAATGCCGCTGCGCCGGATGCCCTCGCCCACGCCCGCTTCGTTGCCATACTTGGCTGCCGTGTCGATGTGGCGGTACCCGAGCTCGATGGCGGTCGGAACAACAACAGCGACTTCAGCATCGCCGAGCGGCCACGTGCCGAGACCGAGTTGGGGGATGCTGTGGCCGTCGTTGAGCGCAATCGAAGGGATCATCTTCTTAGGCTAAGCGACGGATATGACAGTGCGCGAGGACTCGCTGAAGCGAATCCCCGCGCACCATCGTGAGCTGGTTATTGAAAGCCCTTAGACCTCGAGGGCAGCCATCGCCGGGTCGGGGTTTCCGAAACGGTGAGCCGTGATCGAGAGCGACTGTTCCTGCACGAAGATCAGCAGCTCGACGCGACCGGAGGTCGTGACTTCTCCCGACCACACAGCAACGTCGGGGTTACCGTCAACGGCTTCCGCGAGATCGACAGCGGAACCGCCGATGAGGCGAACTCGATTGGTCTTCAACCCACCCTGGGCCGCACGCTCGTTCCAGCGAGCATCTGACTCCACAAGAACCTCACCGACCGAGACTCCCGTGTTTGCCGACTCGAACGATTCGGTGAGCAGCGACGGCAGCGGGATGGCGGAGCTGATGTGAATGGTCGCACCAATGCGGGCGGCACCGGCGATCATCCGCACCAGGTGTCCCATCGGTTCACCCTCGGAGAGGCGAACGGTGACGGGTACCGGACGGTAACGGAAGACGTTGCGCTCAACGCCGAGGTCGGAGACGTCACGGCTAACGCCAAACTCGTTCTCCCACGCGCGCTGGTCGCTTTCGGCGGCACGACGAACACGGTCGAACTCGTCGAACTCCATGCCCGACTGCGCCTTCTTGATAACTGCAGATACCTGGTCGCTGAGACCGCGAACCTGAATGTCGCGAGCAGCGGGCTGCTCGACGGCCTTCCACTGTCCGAGTGTCATCAGGTAGTTGGGTCCACCAGCCTTGGCGTGGCAGCCCACGGCCGAACGCTTCCACCCGCCGAAGGGCTGGCGACGAACAATGGCGCCCGTGATTCCACGGTTGACGTACGCGTTGCCGGCCTGAACTTCGTCGAGCCACCGCGCTACCTCGGTGGGATCGAGCGAATGGATGCCCGCAGTCAGACCGTAGTCCACGGCGTTCTGCATCTCGATCGCCTCGGTGAGGTTCTTGGCGCGCATGATGCCGAGCACCGGACCAAAGTATTCGGTCATGTGGAACTCGCTGCCGGGAACAACGCCGGTGCGAACGCCGGGGGTCCACTGCTTGCCTTCGTCGTCCAATTGGCGAGGCTTGATAAGCCAGCTCTCACCGGGAGAGAGAGTGGTGAGCGCGCCGAGCAGTTTGCCCTGAGCGGGCTCCACAATCGGGCCCATCGTGGTGAGCGGGTCCTGAGGCAGACCAACGCGCAGCGTGCGCACTGAGTCAATCAGCTGGCGTTCAAAGCGTTCGCTCTTACCCACGGAACCGACCAGGATCACGAGGGAGGCAGCCGAACACTTCTGCCCAGCGTGACCAAAGGCGCTCTTGGTGACGTCAGCAACCGCGAGGTCGAGGTCGGCGCTCGGGGTAACGATAATCGCGTTCTTACCGCTGGTCTCCGCGAGAATCGGCAGGTCATTGCGCCACGAACGGAACATTGCTGCGGTCTCCCACGCACCGGTCAGGATGACGCGGTCAACAGCGGGGTCGGCAATCATGACGCGACCGAGTTCACGATCCTTCAGATCAACAAACGCGAGCACGTCGCGCGGCACTCCGGCTTCCCAGAGCGCCTCGATCATCACTGCGGCGCTACGCTGCGAAAGCTTCGCGGGCTTGATGATGACGCCGCTGCCGGAAGCAAGAGCGGAAAGCACGCTACCGGCCGGAATGGCGACCGGGAAGTTCCACGGCGGAGTGACGACGATAAGACCGGACGGCACGAAGGTAGCGTCTTCGATCGTTTCCAGGTCGAGCGAGCGCTCTGCGTAGTAGTGGGCAAAGTCAATTGCCTCACTCACCTCGACGTCGCCCTCGGCAATGGTCTTCCCGGCTTCGTTGGCCATGACCTCAATGAGACGCGCACGCGAGTTCTCGATGGCGTCACCGGCACGGTGCAGAATTGCGGCGCGCTCGGCAGCGGGCATCGCACCCCAGCGGCGCCCGGCAGCCGTGGTGGTTTCGAGGATGCTCTTCATCTGTTCCGTGGTGCTGACGGCACCAGCGGTGACCGTGTCGACACCGAGCCGCGACTCTCCGCTGCGGGCCAAGATAGCGCGACCCCACGTGCGGTTTTCGCCAATGGCGGGGTCAGTGTCGGGCACGTTGTTGAAGGGACGGTCGCCGATGATCGCAGCAGGTGTGGAACGGTCCTGAACGCGGTTGGTGGTCTGAGCTGGCACGTCGAGGTTCGCGAGCGATGCCAAGAAGCGGTCTTGTTCCCGCACGAAGATGTGTTCGTTGCTCGAGAGCTCGAACAGCCCAGACATGAAGTTCTCGGTGCTGGCGTTCTCTTCGAGGCGACGCACGAGGTAGCTGATGGCCGAGTCGAACTCGCTTGGCTGAACGACGGGCGTGTACAGCAGCAGGCTGCCGACATCCTTTCGCACCGCTTCGGCCTGGCCAGTAGCCATTCCGAGCAGCATTTCGAATTCAATGCCTTCGGTGACGCCTCGCTCTTGAGCGAGGTGCCATGCGAAAGCGATATCGAACAGGTTGTGGCCTGCCACACCAATGCGAACTGCATCGATGTGCTCGGGGGTGAATGCCCAGTCGAGCACGCGCTTGTAGTGAGTGTCGCTGTCTTGCTTGGTTCCCCAGGTAGCCATCGGCCAGTGGTGGGTCACAGCGTCAACGTGTTCCATCGCGAGGTTGGCGCCCTTAACGACACGCACCTTGATGTTGGCGCCGCCGCGAGCGCGACGCGCCGTCGACCAGCGCGTGAGTTCCTGCAGCGCGGTGAGGGCATCCGGCAGGTAGGCCTGAAGCACGATGCCAGCTTCCAGTTCGAGCAGTTCTGGCTGGTCGAGAAGCTTCTCGAAGACCGCGATCGTGAGGTCGAGGTCTTTGAACTCTTCCATGTCGAGGTTGATGAACTTCTTCTGCGGCGAGCGCAGCGCGAGCAGGTAGAGCGGGGTGAGGCGGTCGACAACACGGTCGACGGTCTCGTCGAAGGCCCACATGGAGAGTTGGGACACGACCGACGACACCTTGATGGAGACGTAGTCAACGTCATCCCGGTTCAGGAGCGCACGGGTTCCGGCGAGGCGGTTGTCGGCCTCGTCGTCACCGAGCACGGCTTCACCGAGGAGGTTGAGGTTGAGGTTCACGCCTTCGCGACGCAAGTGCACGAGAGCCTTGTCGAGCTTGGCGGGGGTCGCATCGATGATGAGGTGACCGACCATGCCGCGGAGTACACGACGAGCGATCGGAACGATGATCCACGGAAGCAGTGGAGCGAAGCCGCCGCCGACCATGATCGCGAAGCGGAGGTACCACGGCAGGAAGGCCGGAATGATGTGGGTGAGGCGCTCGAGGTTGCGACCGGCGACGCGCACGTCTTCGGGACGAACGACCGTGTCGATGAACCCGAGAGTGAACTCGAGACCGTTCGGGTCTTTCAGCACGCCGGCGAGGCGCGTGGCACTCGCGTCAGCGGGAAACTCTTCACTTTCGGCCAGCCACCGGCGCACGGTACTGATCGTTTGATCCGCAATGTGCTGGTGTGAAGCACTGAGGTTGTCGGCAGTCTTTGACATGCTCATGAGAATAGGCCTCCGAACGGGAGATGGGCTGGAACTCTCAGTGTGCAGCCAGAAAGGCCTTTAGCAAAAGCGACGGAATTCGCACGATATCACTTAGAATAAGTTAACTATTGGAGGAGAAATGCTCGACGTTCGCCGGCTGCGACTTTTGCGAGAACTCAAGCTTCGCGGCACCATCGCTGCCGTCGCCAGCGCGCTCAGTTACACCCCCTCCGCCGTGTCCCAACAACTGGCCCTTCTCGAAGAAGAAGCGCGGGTTCCACTGCTCGTCAAAGCGGGTCGCCGCGTGCAACTGACGCCCGAAGCCGAACTGCTCGTGGAGCACACCGTCGCCCTTCTCGAACGCCTCGAACTGATGGAAGCGGAGATCCATTCCTCCCTCACCGAAGTGCGAGGAACGGTTCGTCTTGCCGTCTTCCAATCGGCCGCGCTCGGCATCATCCCTCAAGCCCTCAGCGTTATCGCCCGGGACTACCCTCAGCTGCGCATCAAGATGACGCAGCGCGAGCCCGAGAGCGCCCTCTTCGAAACCTGGACCCGCGAGTTCGACCTCGTGATTGCCGAACAGTACCCGGGTCACGCCGCGCCGCGGCATCCCGACCTCGACATGATCCCGCTTTACGCCGACGAACTCTCTCTCGCCGTTCCCATCGCCAGCGGTATCACCACCCTCGCCGAAGCGGCCGGCAGCTCGTGGGTGATGGAACCTCGCGGCACCGCCTCCCGCCACTGGGCAGAACAGCAATGCCGGCGCGCGGGAATCGAGCCCGACGTTCGCTTCGAAACCGCCGACCTGCAGGCCCACATCCGCCTCGTTGAATCAGGTCACGCCACCGCGATCTTGCCGGGGCTCGTGTGGGGCAGCCGCACCCCCACCGTCGAATTGCGGCCGATGCCGGGCCTGCCGCGACGTTCGGTCTTCACTTCAGTACGCGAGTCGAGCGTGAGCCGGCCGTCGATCATCGCCTGCCGCGAAGTGCTCGAACAGGTCGTGCAGTCGTTCGCTCCCGAGTAACCGCTACGCCGAATCGCGGATGACGAGCTCAGTATTCAGCGTCGTCACCGTCTCGACCGCGCGGTTTTCGATCAGCGCCACGATCTTTTCGGCCATGCAGCGGCCCATCTCGATGGAGGGCTGGCGCACAGTCGTCAGCGGCGGAGTCGCGGTGCTCCCGTAGTTGTCGTCGTCGAAGCCGACCACGGCGATGTCTCCTGGCACTGACAAGCCGGCCTCGCGAATGGCCGAGTACGCGCCAATCGCCATCTGGTCGTTGGCGGCGAAGATACCGTCGATCGGTTCGCCGCGCGCAAGGAGGCGGCGCATTGCCTCAGCACCCGAGGGCGGCGAGAAGTCGCCAGTCTCCACAAGGTCACTCGTGAGCCCGTGCTTCGACAGCGTGGCGTGAAAAGCCGAGAGGCGATCGACACCCGGAGGCATATCCTGCGGTCCCGCGATCGTGGCGAGACGCGTGCGACCGGATGCCACCAAATGCTCCACGGCAGAGCAGGCTCCCGTGAAGTTGTCGACATCCACGTAGTAGTTGTCGCCGTCAACGTCGCTGAGCGGGCGCCCACCAAACACGACGGGAAGGGTGCGACTGAGCTCGGAGTACGAGTGATCACCGGTGTGGTGCGAAACGACCAGGGCACCATCCACATTGCCACCCAGAAGGTAACGACGAGTCTTGTGCGAGGCCGCACCCGACTCGATGATCATGTTGAGCGTGTAATCGGTGTCTTCGAGATACTGCGCAACGCCCTGAACAACGGCCGCGAAGAACGGGTCGTCGAAGACCTTGGCTGCCGATTCCGGAACCACCATCGCGATGGCTTGCGTGCGGCGGCTTACGAGTGAACGGGCAGCGCGATTGGGCACATAGTTCAGGTGCTCAATCGCGGCCTGAACGACTGCGGCGACATCCGGACTCACCTTCGGAGACTGATTGACCACGCGCGAAACGGTGGCGCGCGAAACACCCGCCTCTGCCGCCACCATCTCTAGTGTCGGCATCGAACCGCTGCGCAATTTTTCAGCCACGAGCTCGCTCTCTACCCAATCGTTTCTCTAAGAGTAGCGATCAGACTGCGGCTTTCGTGGCCGCGATGAGCGCGGCGTACTCCTTGGCGCTCTGCTTCGGGATGCGTTCCTGCGTCTCGTAATCGACGTAGACAATGCCGAAACGCTTGTTGTAGCCCCAGGCCCACTCGAAGTTATCGAGCAGCGACCACACGAAGTACCCGCGCACATCGGCACCGTCAGCAATGGCATCCGCCACAGCCTGAATGTGCTGCGCAATATAGCTAGCGCGCTGCGGGTCGTCGATGGCGTCGCCCTCGCGAGTGTCGTCGTACGAGGCACCGTTCTCGGTGACGTACAGCGGCGGCAGCGTGGGGTATTCCTGGCCGAGACGAACAAGGAGGTGGTGCAAACCGCTCGGGTTGACTTCCCAATCCATCGCGGTGCGAGGGAGGTCACGCGGGGGCATCGTCACAAACTCACTACCGACGAACATGGAGCGACCGGGCTTAGTGGTGGGTCGAAGTCCGGGTGCTGCATCAGCGGGAGCGGGATGACCGCTCACGTTGTCGTCGTGATAGTGATTGACGCCCAAGAAATCGATGGGCGCCGAGATGATGTCCAAATCTCCGGCCTGAACGTACTGCTCGAAGTCGTAGTCGCGCATGTCTTCGATCACATCGGCCGGGTAGGCGCCCAGCACGAGAGGCTCAAGGAACATGCGGTTCCAGATGCCATCGATGCGGCGAGCGGCGTCTAGATCAACGGGATCACTCGGGTCATTCGGAACCGCGTTCGTGAGGTTCAGCGTGATGCCGAGCTCGATCTCGCGGCTCTGCTCGGTAGCGAGCTCGCGCAAGCGGTTCGCTGCCAAGCCGTGCGCGAGGTGCTGGTGGTGCAACGCCGCGAGACCCTGGTTCGGGTCGGTGAGACCGGGAGCGTGCTCGCCCGCGATGTACCCGATGAGTGACGAGCAGAGCGGCTCGTTGAAGGTAGTCCAGTGGCTGACGCGATCGCCCAGTACCGAATAGACAGCCTCGGCGTAATCAGCGAAACGGTACGCGGTGTCGCGGTTGGCCCATCCGCCCTTCTCTTGAAGAGCCTGCGGAAGATCCCAGTGGTAGAGCGTGAGCCACGGCAGGATGCCGGCCTCGAGCAGCGAGTCAACAAGGCGGCTGTAGAAGTCGAGCCCCTCGGCGTTCGGGGTGCGGTCACCGGGAACGACGCGTGCCCAGCTCGTGGAAAAGCGGTACGAGTCGAGGCCCAGCTCTTTCATGAGCTGAACGTCGTCGGTCATGCGGTGGTAGTGATCAACCGCAACTTCGGGGGTGTCACCGTTGGCGACGGCAAGAGGCTGGCGAGCATAGTGATCCCAGATGGAATCTTCTTTGCCGCCCTCGTGAGCTGCTCCCTCAATTTGGGCAGCCGCGGTAGCGGAGCCCCACAGGAAGCCCTTCGGCCAGGTGGTGGTGCTGAGTGAATTCATTAGCCTTTTACTGCTCCTGCCATGATGCCCGAGACGAGTTGACGTCCCGCGAGAATGAAGACGATCAGCAGTGGCAGTGTTGCCAGTACTGCGCCCGAAAGAACGACTGAGTAGTCGACGTATTTAGCGCTCTGCAGTTGGCTGAGCGCGACTTGCAAAGTGGGGTTCTGCGGCGCAACGAGCAGCGGCCACAGGTAGTCAGTCCACGCGGTCATGAACGTGAAGAGACCAAGGATCGCCATGGCCGGGCGCGCTGCCGGGATGCCGACGTTCCAGAAGGTGCGGAACATGTTCGCCCCGTCGATACGGGCCGCTTCGATCAGCTCGTCGGGAATGACATCCACCAGGTATTGGCGCATGAAGAACACCCCGAAAGCGGTGACCAGCGTGGGCACGATGACGGCGCCGAGGGTGCCCGTCCAGCCGAGCTCTTTCATGAGCATGAACTGCGGGATGATGCCCAGCTGGGTCGGAACAGCGAGCGTCGCGATCACGAAAATCATGAGCCCTTCGCGGCCTTTGAAGCGCAACTTGGCGAAGGCGTAGCCGGCGAGCGTGGAGAAGAACACGACCGAAATGGTGATCGTCGTGGACACAATGACGCTGTTCAATAGTGACTGCCAGAACGGAACCGTCGTGAGAACTTCGCTGACGTTGATCCAGAACCGACCACCGGGCAGCAGCGGCGGCCAGGTTTCAGTGATGGCGGTGTTGTCGCTCGAGCCGACGACATACGACCACCAGAGCGGGTACGAGCCGCCGAGGAAGAGGGCGAGCAGGATGCCATAGACAAGGAAGCCGGGGCGTTCGGCCAGGCCACGGGCACGGGTGCGACCGCGGCGGTTCTCCTTGACTTGGGTGCGCGCATCCGTCATTTTCTCGGGGGCACGCGGGGGGCTCGTGATGCTCATGAGCGCTTCTCCTCATCTACAACGGTTGCCGCCGGAGCGCCGGTGGTGCTGGCGTTGGCTGCGGTGGTGGCGCGGTATCGCGCAAGTTTCTTCGCTCGGCGCTTGGAGATGACCTTCACTTCGGTCGAGGCGATCTTGCGAGAGATCGCAAAGTTCAGCAGCCCGAAGCCGACAATGATGATGAACAGCAGCCACGCGATGGCAGAGGCCTTACCGAAGTCACCGCGGTTGAACGCCATGTCCCACAGGTAGAGCACCGTGGTTTGGTACTCGCGATGGGCACCGCCCAGGTTCGCGCTGGTCGGGTTGAAGAGCTTCGGTTCAGTGAAGATCTGCAGGCCACCGATCGTGGCGGTGATGATCACGAAGATCATGGTGGGGCGGATGCTCGGCAACGTCATCGAGAAGAAGCGACGCACAGCGCCCGCTCCGTCCAGGGCTGCCGATTCGTAAATGTCACGGGGAACGGCCTGCATGGCGGCGAGAAGGATGAGGGCGTTGTAGCCGGTCCAGCGCCAGTTGACCATCGAGGCAATCGCGAAGTGGCTTGCGAACACTTCGCTCTTCCACATCACGGGCTCAATATTGAACGAGGTCAGGATGTTGTTGATGAGGCCGTACTTCTCGCCGAAAGCACTCGAGAAGATGATCGCAACCGCTACCGGGGTGACGATGTACGGGATGAGGATGCTCATGCGCCAGAACGTCTTAGCGCGCAGGTTCTGGTCGAGCACTGCCGCGATGAAAACGGCGGCAACGAGCTGCGGGATCGCGCTCAGCAGGAAGATGCTCATCGTGTTGAAGAGCGAGTTCCAGAAGTAGGGGTCGTTGAGTTCGGCGACGTAGTTGTCGAGGCCGATCCATTCGCCGGGGCCGCTAAGGATGTCCCAGTCGTTGAGCGAGACAACGAAGGTGTAGATAAGCGGGAAGAGCCCGATGAGTGCGAAGAGCACAAAGAAGGGGGCGATGTAGAGGTAGGGAGACGCTTTCACGTCGAGACGACTAAGACGCTGCCGTCTGGTAAGCGGGGCCTTGTTGGCGTTGGAGCGTTTCTTCGCCGCACCAGTATCTGGTCGAGGAGGGCTCGTCATGGTCGTCATGGAGAAAGTCGCTTTCAAGAAATGAGGCCCCCGGCAGAGGGGTCGCCGGGGGCCTCAGATGTTTCTAGGTGATTAGTTGAGGTCGAGGTTCTTCAGAACCTCAAGCGCGTTGTCCCACGCTGTGTCACCGTCAACACCCGCGTCGAGTTCCTTGGTGGCAGGACCGAAGACCTGCTCCTGAACAACGGCGTCGTTCGGGCCCTTGAACTGAGCCTTGACACCCTCTGCGCGCGATCCGAGGATCGTGCCAATGGGAGCGTCGTTGAAGAACGTGCTGAGCTCGCTGCCGCCGGTTACACCGTCGTCAGTCTGTGCAGCTACAACGCTGGGGAAGGTTCCTGCAGCCTGGAAGGCGGCAACTTCGGACTCGGCCGAGGTGAGGTAAGCGGCGAGCTTTGCTGCCTCTTCAGGGTGCTCCGACTGGGTCGGAACGGTCAGGAAGGCGCCGCCCCAGTTAGCTGCTCCACCGGGGAAGACATCGGCGAAGTCCCAGCCGCTGGTGGCGTCTCCGCCTGCTGCTTCAACCTGTCCCTTGACGACACCGAGCATCCAGCCAGGGCACATGAACGTGGCGAAAGAACCATCAACGAAGGCCTTTCCCCCGCCCCAGTCCCACGCGCTCTGCTGAGCCGAGAGACCGGATGCTGCGCCATCGGCGAGCTTGTCCCACTGCGCCTTGAGGTCGGCGTTGCCTTCGATGTCGAGCTCTCCACCTGCGGTGTAGTAGCCCTCGTCGAGCTGGTTGACCATGGCGTTCCAGACGAATCCGGAGTGGTCATAGAAAGCCTTGCCGGTTGCTGCGTTGTAGTCCTTGCCAACCTGGAAGAAGTCATCCCACGTTGCGCTGTCGCCACCGAAGAGCTCGGCTACGGCGTCACGATCGGAGGGCATGCCGGCTGCTTCGAGGAGGTCTCCGTTGTAGCAGAGGCCCTCGGGGCCGATGTCGGTTCCGTACCCAATGATGCGGCCGTCAGCGTCGGTGCCCTGAGCGAGCTTCCAGTCGACCCAACGGTCCTTGATGTCGTCGGCGCCGTAGTCGCGAAGGTCGTGGAAAGTATCCGAGACCTGCATGACCTGGCCGAGCCATCCTTCTTCAACGGCCTGAACGTCGGCGAGACCGGCGCCTGCTGCCTGCTTGGTCTTCCAGTCGGTCAACGCGTTTCCACCGGTGTCGATGTTCGTTGCCTTGATGGTGATGTTGGGGTTCTCGGCTTCGTACGCTGCGTACAGCTCGTCGAGGCCCATCGTGCCGAAGGTGGTCACGGTGAGGGTGATGTCGCCATCACCGGATCCGCCGTCAGTTGCCGAGCAACCAGTGGCGAGAAGGGCAATGGATGCTGCGCCTGCGACGGCTGCAACCATCTTGGTGCGTCGTAGAGATTTCACGGTCACTTCCTTGTGAATGAGGGATGTTGGTGTCCGAAAGAGGTCCCTCATCAGGAATGAGAGCGCTCTCACGATTGCAGACTGATCCTATGAGAGCGCTCTCTCGAATGTCAAGAGAGCGCTCTCACGAATCCTGAAATGTGACCTCCAGCGCAAGCGCTTACTGTTTTCGCGGCAGCCGAAAACCGCAGCAACCCCCGCGTTATGGCCGGCTGTGCGGCTCAGTGCGGGGGTTGCTGATAAAAACTGGAGGCGCTTACTCCCAGGTGCTGGGCGCTTCGGCGCGACTGACGGGCAGCGCAACATGGTCGGCCCACTCTTGAACCCATGCGGGCATGACGGGCTGTTCGTCATCCCATCCGATGGTTTCAAGAAGCTCGGCGACCGGCACCGTTCCGCCGCCCCGCTTGAGGAAGCGGGCGCGGGTCATGGCCTGGGCGTAAATCTGGCCGTCAACAACGAAACGCTGTTCGACAAAGACGGCCTTCTCGTCGTAGCCAACGACGCGCGATTCGAGCTGGAACTTCTTCCACAAATCGAGCGACTTGCGAAAGCTGATCGTCTCATTCGCCATCACTGGGTAGAAGCCCTTGCGTTCAAGCTTCTGCCAGCCGCCGGCGCGAATCAGCAGGTCCATACGACCGATATCCATGATGGAGAAATAGCGGCCGTTATTCATGTGGCGCAGCAGATCAACATCGGTGGGCAACACCCGCATCGTCATGCTGCCGACATCGGTGATGCCAAGCGGCGAGCGACGTGTGCTGAGGATGCGGTGCAGGATGGTGCGGAAGATCAGATTCACTCGCCCAGATTAGGTGAATCGTGATCGACTTCGTAAATCGTTTGTAGGGATGCTCCAGTGCGAACCTCGCCACCGTCTGTTAATTACAGTGCCCAGCGCGGCAATCTCGACACCGCAACAAGCACTGCCCCACAGAGCAGAACTATCATCCCGCCGGCGAGAAGAGGAAGGCCCAACGCAGTGCCCGTTGGGGGCAAGAGAGCCAAGGTGGTGAGAACGTAGCTTGCTGTCGCATCCGAGGTTGCGCCGTTGCTCGCAACGATCGTAAACGTGCTTTCGCCGGCAGTCGTCGGGGTGCCCGAGATGACCCCTTCGCTCGAGAGCGTTAGCCCGGCGGGGAGGCTTCCTGCGGTGATCGCAAACGTTGAAGCAGGCGAGCCCGATGCGGTGAGGGCGAACGAATAGGGGACATCCGTTTGCGGAGCAGGCGGCGTGCCAGAAGTCACAGCGGGAGCAATGAGCCCCATCACCGCTTGAACGATGTCGCTCCCGCCGCCAACGTTGTTGGGCCCGCCGGTAGAAACCAGCCACACCGCAGCAAGGGCTCCATCGCTGGCCGCCACGATTCGCGCGTAGTCCATCTGCGGGTGGAGCGCGGAAAGATCGATGCGAGGCGACCATGTTGCGCCGCGGTCCACGGTAGTGCTCGACTGCATTACTTTGTCGACTCCGACGTAGCTGTCCCAGATCACGCTAAAAGAATTATCAAAGGCTGCCGTGATCCGAGGGCTGTTCGCCTGAGTTCCGCTCGGCGAAAGCGCTACAGGAGCAGTCCAACTCAGTCCTCCATCCACGGATGACGTGGCCTCGACTGCTGAATTGGCGCCCACACGCTTAACCCAAACGGCCACAACTGTCCCATCCGGTCCGACCCCGATCGCGGTGTGACGTGAGATCGCCCCCGCTGGCGAAATGTCGATGATCGCAGACCACGTCGCTCCATTGTCAGTAGAGGTTCGAGCGCGCACTATAGCGTCAGCAGTGTTGTTGCTCGTCCAGATCGCCGTGATAACCCCGCTGAGCCCAACTGCTACTTCGGGAGCGTCGGTAGTGACTCCGGCTGTAGACAAAGCGACCGCGGGCAGCCATGTTGCTCCCCCATCAACTGAGGTGCTCGTACGAACGGCGTTGGTCATGCCGTCGTGACGACTCCACACTGCCGTCAGTTCATTGTTAGGACCAACAGCGAGATCGGCCAGACGCGACCAGTCTCCGGCTGCCGATAGTGTGACCGGCGCTGTCCATGTCACCCCTCCATCATCCGAAGACGCACTGAGAAGGTCAGCACCGGTTCCGTTCGAACCGCTCCAGACGACGGTGCGTGACCCATCGGGCGCGGCAACAATCTTGTGGCCGGAAGCGTCAAGTCCAGCGCTGGAAAGGTTGGTAGGTGCAGACCACGTGGTTCCGCCGTCAGTCGACGTGCTGGACTGCACGATACGATCACCAGTAATCGATACGCGCCACACCGCCGTGAAGGATCCGTCAGGAGACGCGACGACTTCCGCGGTGTTCGGACTCTGCCCGGCAACCGTGAGATCGACGGGGGCCGCCCATGTCACTCCGCGGTCAGTCGAGGCTCGCGACCGGATGACACTGCCGCTGCCGCCATTGTGACTCCACACCGCCACGAGCGTGTTGTCTGGCGCGACCGCGATTTCCGCAGAGCCGGCGTCTTCGCCGACAGACGCTAGATCAGTCGGAGTGGACCATCCGTCAGGTACTGCCGCGAACGTCGGAACTGCACTAGCAAGCACGAACAGTACGGAGACTGCGAGAGCGCTCATGACCTGTAACTTCACGCATGACCCCTTAGATTGGTCCAAATGTCGGAACCACTATGGCAGCGGGGCGATTCAGCGCCTAGGGCAAGGTAGACCACTCAAGAGAGAATCCTGCCCCGCGATGATGGAGTTTGTAAGACTTCTTGTCGGGATCCTTAGCCAGCTGACCTACTTGGCCTCAGAAAAACGCACGACGGCTTGCACGGGTGCGTGATCTGACGGCCAGCCGCCCTCGTAGCGCGTGACGTTGATTCCAGCACTCTCTGCGATGACTCCGGGCGTCGCGAGAACCCAGTCAATCCGCTTGCGGTTGCGCTTGGGCGGGCCGTAATTGGGGAACGTGCCCCACGCCTGGGTGAGGCGCTCCTCCGCGGTGTTCCAAGTGTCGACCAGCAGCCCATTGCCCGTGAGCTCGGCATACGGGTGAGTGTCAGCATCCGTGTTGAAGTCGCCGGTCATGATCGTGGGATGCGGCGTCGCCTGCACAATGTTTCGCAACGCATCGGCCGAGCGAAGGCGCGAAGTGCGCGAGCGATGATCGAGGTGAGTGTTCACCGCCTGAAAGTGGATGCCGGTGGCGAGGTCTCGAAAGGTCGCCTCGACGACGACGCGCGGGGTGCGATTGCCCCACGACACCGATCCCGCCACCGTCGGAGTATCGGAGAGCGCGGTCTGTCGCCACTCCACCATCTCCAGCCGACGAGAGTCATAAAAAATGGGGCAACCTTCGCCGCCCGAGTTCTTTTCGCGGCCATGCCCGAGCGCGCGGTAGCGCTCCCCCAGCGCCCGCTGCACAAACTGCTTCTGGCTAAAGAGTGCTTCTTGCACGCCGATGAGCGCGGGCTGTTCCGCCGTGAGCAACCGCCTCATTAACGGCTGGCGGTGGCGCCATAGGTCAGGGTTGCGGGGCAGCAGCTTCGGCAAACGACGGCGGATGTTGTAGCTCATCACATGCAGGCCTGGCCCGTCGACGGGGCCGATCAGCGAACTGCCGCGCGCCGGGAACGCCAGTCGTGGCTCACGCTCCGGGGCGAGCGCCGAAAAGTGCTTTGACCGTGGGGCGGTGATTCCCGTCATTGCTACACCCTATGGGGTGAAGTTATGAGAATTTGGGCTGTCGAGTCGACGGTGGCGACGCGGATCGGGTGATCTCGCCGCTGAGCCATTCGACCTGCCAGGTTCGAGCATCCGTGAAGTGAATCGCTTTGACCGTCGGGTGGCAACGGGGCGGCGCACCGGCGCGGCCCAGAAAGATGTCGGCAGCCTTGAAAACACTGAGAAGTTCGCTCCAGCTCCACCCGGGAAAATTCTCTTCGACGTACTTCAGCGTGTGGCCTCGCCCCAGCGGGATGGCATGCCCGTAGTGGAGCAAGTGGTCGATCTGGGCGCCGGTTCGGTGCTCACGATAGTTGTCCCATCGTGATTCGCGATTCACGAATCCACTGCTCGGAGTGGCCATCCGAAAGTGTGCCGTCCCATTGAAGCTGACGGGCTCGTGGTTCTCCGGCACCCCCTCGAGAGTTGTGAGGAACTCGACCACGGTGTGCGCGATGAGGCTGTTTCGCGCTGGTTGTTCGCGTTCGTCGACGGGATCCCAACTCCATGTCGAGCGGTCGTGCGCTTCGTACGGACCGAAGGGGCCGCTCGCTGTGATGACGTCGGCCTCGGAGCGGTAAATGGTGACCCACGCGATCTCCCGGTAAGCAACCGTGAAACCGAGTTCGATGAGGTGGCCGGGGAGTAGGGCGTCAAGGCGAGCGAGAAGCCCGGCGCCGATGGAGGCCCAGGTCGCTGAGGTCGGGATCTTGAAGATGCCTAGGGCGGCAAGGTCATCCGGGGTGTTCGGGTTGTGCCGGTTGTTCGGGTCGTTCGGGTTGTGCCGGTTGTTCGCGCTGTCAAAGTTGTCGGGCATCGGATGCTCCTATCCGTCGAGCTTGCGGCTCGAGAACACGAGCCGCCCGTTCTTCCCCTGGGGCACCCGCTCGATGGATCGGGTTGCCGTGCGGCCAGCCAGGTACTGTGTGGCCGCAACTCGTGAACGTGGTGATCACGGTAGCGACGACCCCCGACATTGGGGTCAGGGTTTCAGCGGCGCTGGGGTTCATTCGCGATAGCGTGAGGCATCCGCTCCGCGTTGACTGCCAACCGCTGACTACTGACTACTGACTACTGACTACTGATCGGATGTCTCCGGCCGGCCATATTCTGATTGAGACATGTACCTACTCACCGAGTCCGCTCTCGTTACGAGCGCCAGCGATCTGACCCAAGCGTCGAACTGTGAGTTTGGGTTCCTGCGCGTGCTCGACAAGCGGTTGGGGTTCTCGACCGATCCGCTGCCCGACGACGATGCCATGCTCATGCGGGCGGCCGAGCTCGGCAACGCGCACGAGGCTCGGCTGCGGGATCGCTACCGCGACGAGTTCGGTGACGCGATGGTCGAGTTCGACAAGCCTCCGGGGCGGGATGCCGCTGTGCTGCGCGACTACGCGGCACGAACGCACGATGCGCTTCTGGCGGGCGCCCCCGTCGTTTTTCAGGGCGTCTTCTTTGACGAAACCGACCCCGAGTCGCCGTTCATTGGCTACGCCGATTTTCTGGTCAAGCAGCCGGACGGCAGCTATCGGGTGGTTGACTCGAAGCTCTCGCGCCACGTGCGCGTTACCGCCCTTCTTCAGCTGGCGGCGTATCACGAGCAGCTTCAGAAGCTCGGCGTTGCCGCTGATGGCACCGTCGAGTTGATTCTCGGCAATGACGCCTCCGAGCTCGCTGCGGTGGCCGACATCGCCCCCGTCTTTCGGCGCCGCCGAGCTCGCATGCACGCGATCATCGCCGAGCACCGCGCCGAAGGTAAGCCGGTCGAGTGGAACGACGAGCGTTACGCGCGGGATGGCCGCTGCAAGTTCTGCAAGGAACCTTCCCAGCATGCCGATGACCTGTTTACGGTGGCAGGGCTGCGCGCCGGGCAGCGTACGAAATTCATGGCGGCGGGCATCCGCACCCTCACTGACCTTGCTGAAACCTCCGAGCGACCCGACGACCTGGCGATCCCGAAAGCGAGTTTCGCCAAGCTTCACCTTCAGGCCAAGCTGCAGTACACCGTTGATCCGACTGACGCGCACGCGGTGCCGCCGGTCGTGGTCGTTGACCCGCTGCCGATCGCGAGCCTGCCGACGCCCAACCCCGGTGATCTGTTCTTCGACTTCGAGGGTGACCCGATGTACTCCGAGCAGGGAATCGGTGGGGTTCCGCGCTGGGGGCTCGACTACCTCTTCGGGTGGGTCGACGCCGCGGGTGACTTCGATTGCCTCTGGGCGCACTCGCACGCGGAAGAGAAGATCGCGCTGCGGTCATTCCTGGACTTCGTCGCCGAGCGGCGGCAGCAGCATCCGGGTCTCCACATTTATCACTACGCCAGCTACGAGAAGACGCACCTGCTGAGCATCGCCGCCCGGCACGGCGAAGGTGAGGATGTCGTCGACCAGTTGCTGCGCGATGGCGTACTCGTTGACCTGTACCCGATCGTGCGGGGCGCGCTGCGCATCGGAACGCCGTCGTATTCGATCAAAAAGCTTGAGCCGCTCTACATGGGTGACGAGGAACGTGCCGGGGTGACGAACGCCGCCGACTCCATCGGTGAGTATGTCGACTCCAGTGTCGCGTCCGCGAATGGCGACCTGCAGCGGGCGAACGAGATCCGTGAGGACATCGCCCGCTACAACGAATACGACTGTGTTTCGACGCTCAAGTTGCGCGATTGGCTGCGGGCTCTGCCCGAGGTGCAAGGCGTGACGGTGGAGCCGGCGGATGAAGAATTTGAGGGCAAGACCTTCGAGCCGAGCGCGCTCGATCTCCAACTGCAGGCGCTGGGCGACGCTGCCGAAGAGGCGGGCGATGACACCGTTGCGAGCGCCTATCGCATGGCCGCAGCCGCCATCGATTATCACCGGCGCGAGGTCAAGAGCTTTTGGTGGGAGCACTACGACCGTCTCGAACAGCCGTCGGATCTGTGGGAAGACACCCGCGGTATCTTCATCGTTGATAGCGGAATGCTCGCTCGCGATTGGCACAAAGAGGGACGCCAGCGCACGGAACGTCGTCACCTTTATCTCCGTGGTCAGTGGGCGTCGGGGAGTGGCGCCCCGCGGCCGGGCGGCGACGTTTTTCTGGTCTACGGCAACCCGCTTCCTTATCTGCCGCCGGGCCATCGCGCCGGCGCCCGCCTCGCCCGCGGAGTTCGTTTCGCTGACCCCGCCGAGGATGAGGGCGGCATCTTCGTCATCGAATCGCGGCCCGACGAGATCCCGGCCTGGGACAAAATGCCCACGCACATCACGCCGGGGCCGCCGCCCCGCGCCGACAGCATTGTCGCCGCGATTGAGGCGTGGGGCGAGACTGTTGTCGACGCTGCTCCGGCCTGGCCTGATGACGCGATGTCGGATCTTCTGCTGCGCAAAGCGCCCGCTGAGGTGGCTGCCCTTGAGCCCATGACGAGTGCGGATGATGGTGTACGCGCTGTGATTGCCTCGCTGCTGTCGCGCGAGAGTGGCTACCTCGCGGTGCAGGGCCCACCCGGCACCGGCAAGACGTATCTCGCTGCGTATGTTATTCAGCGGCTGGTCGAGAAGCATCACTGGAAGGTCGGCATCACCGCGCAGTCACACAAAGTGGTCGAGAATGTTCTCGATGCTGTGGTTCTTGACGCAAGCCTCGACCGGGAGCTTGTCGCGAAGGCGGTGCCGGGAGAGTTCGGCGTTGGCTATTACGCCGATGGCCCGTTCAGCGAGTTGCCGGCGAACGGTCACGCGAAGTTTGCGCGCGAGCACGAGGCGGAGGGCTACGTCATTGGCGGCACGGCCTGGGACATGACGAATCGCAAGCGAGTGCAGGCCGACCAGCTCGATCTGCTCGTCATCGATGAGGCCGGGCAGTTCTCCCTCGCGAACACGATCGGTGTTGCCGCGAGCGCGAAACGCATTCTGCTGCTGGGTGACCCGCAGCAGCTCCCCCAGGTGAGCCAGGGCATCCACCCGGCACCGGTCGATGGCTCGGCGCTCGGTCACGTGATCGGCGAGCTCGCGGTGCTTCCGGATGACTTCGGTTACTTCCTCGAAGAGAGCCGCCGCATGGATGAGGCCGTCACGCGCCCCGTCTCCCTGCTCTCCTATGACGGCCTACTGCGGTCGCACGCGTCAACCGAGGGGCGGATGCTCGAGGGCTTTGCCCCCGGCCTGCACTCGGTTCCGACCGCTCACGTCGACAACTCGACGTTTTCCGCGGAGGAGGCCGAGCAGGTTGTCGAGTTAGTTCGTGCGCACCTCGGAGCACTGTGGACTTCCGAAGCAGGCGGCAAGGCGAAGCCGCTCGACGAGGACGGCATCATCGTGGTGACGCCCTACAACGCGCAGGTGGAACTCATCCGTGGCCGTCTCGATGCCGCCGGCTATACCCGAGTCGTCGTCGGCACGGTAGACAAGTTCCAGGGCCGAGAAGCAGTCATCTCGATCGTTAGCCTCGCGGCCTCCAGCGCCGATGACGTGCCCCGCGGCCTCGACTTCCTGCTCTCCCGCAACCGCCTCAACGTCTCGATCTCGCGCGCCCAATGGGCCGCGTATCTCGTCTACTCGCCGGCGCTGCTCGACTCGCTGCCACAGTCGGCGGAGGGGGTAGCGACGCTGAGTCGGTTTATCTCGTTGGTGGAGGGTGCCGTACTCGCCTAAGGCACGCCCCGGCCGCCTGAGCGGGGAACGCTGCTAGGTTGGCGATATGGATGAACCTTCTCTCCGAGACGAGATCAGGGCCTTCGTGGCGGAGCGCGATTGGGCACAATTTCACGCACCCGAGAATCTGGCCAAGAGCATCTCAATCGAAGCGGGCGAGCTGCTCGAGTGTTTTCAATGGAACTCACAGGCGGATCCAGCACGAGTTCAGGAAGAACTCGCCGACGTCTTGACCTACTGCTTCATGCTTGCTGATCGAATGGGCTTGACCCCCGATCAAATTATTCGAGAAAAACTTGCCGTCTCACGGGGAAAATACCCCGCAGAGAAAGCCCAAGGTACGAGCACTAAATATGACCGACTTTGAGATTGAGCGGGTCGCGTTCAAGAAGCAAAACATCGGGGTCTGGGCACAGCTAAGCGCGCGGAACACAAATTGGCCGGTGGTCTATGTTCTGGACGACGCAGAAAAGACAGCGGCAGGTAAACGGTCGCGTCTCAGCGACGTTTATGTGGGCGAGTCGCGCAATGCAGCCGGAAGGATGTTGCAGCACCTCGACTCGAGTAGCAAGAGTCACCTTAAGACTGTTCGTGTAGTGATCGACAGCACATTCAATAAATCAGCCTGCCTAGATCTAGAGTCCTACCTCATCCGTCTGCTAGCCGGGGATGGAGCATATCGTGTGCTGAACCGGAACGACGGCATAACCGATTCCGACTATTACGACCGTGAGCGTTATCAGACGTCGTTTCGGGAAGTTTTCGAGGAACTACGGTCCGACGGAGTTTTCACGCGGACTATTCCGGAGATCGAGAACAGCGATCTCTTCAAGCTGTCCCCGTTCAAGTCGCTCAGCCCTGATCAAGCAATCGCCGTTGAAGATATCGTCGAGGGCTTGTTCACGAACATCGAGAACAGCAAACTCAGCACGATTGTGATCCAGGGCGACCCCGGCACGGGGAAGACGGTTATCGCGATCTACCTCATGAAGCTTCTCGTCGACATCGCACAGTCCGAACCGCACAACGACATCGACCAGGATTCGATGTTCTCCGAGTTTTTCGCATCCGGGTACTCTCAAATTCTCGAAGGATTGCGGCTCGGAATAGTCGTACCGCAACAGTCGCTACGAAAGTCCATACAGAACGTCTTCGCGAAGACACCCGGATTGACTCGGAGCATGGTGATGACTCCGTTCGAAGTTGGAGAGTCCCCTGAAGTCTTCGACATTTTGATCGTCGACGAAGCCCACCGCCTGAACCAGCGGGCGAATCAAGCCTCGGGCCCCCAGAACACTAAGTTCAAAGAAATCACTGAAGCTCTCTTTGGAACCGACGACAAAACTAAGACGCAGCTAGATTGGCTGCGCGCCAAGAGCCGCCATCAGATCCTGCTCATCGACGAAGCTCAGAGTGTTCGCCCAGCCGATCTCCCGCTCTCGATGACGCGCGCTTTAGTTCAGGACGCGAAGGCTGCCAGTAATCACTACAGGCTCGCATCGCAGATGCGGGTGCGGGCCGAGTCGGATTATGTTGGCTACGTGCGCCGCCTAGTCGGCGCCGCATCGATCGAAGCGAAAACTGCTCCTCTGATTCCTGAAAAGTTTGCGGGCTATGACTTTCGCCTGTTCGACAGCGTCGAGCGGATGCACGACGAAATTCGCAGGAAGGATGTCGAGTTCGGCTTGGCTAGGCTTACCGCCGGCTACGCGTGGGAGTGGAAGTCCAAGAAGCAGCCCGCCGCCTACGACATCGAAATCGACGGCTGTCAGCTTCGCTGGAACAGCAAGGCGGTGGATTGGATCGCCTCCCCAAATTCAGTTGACGAAGTCGGCTCGATTCACACCGTTCAGGGATACGACCTTAACTATGCCGGCGTCATCATCGGAAATGACCTGAAATACGACCCCGAAACTGACTCTCTGTTCATCGACCGCGACTCCTACTTCGACAAAAAAGGCAAAGAGAACAATCCCACGCTCGACAAGGTCTATACCGATGCCGATCTGCTCCAGCTAATCAGCAATGTTTACGCTGTGCTCCTCACCCGTGGAATTCGTGGCACCTACGTTTATGTCTGCGATCCCGCACTCCGCAACTACTTACAGAAGTTCATTCCGACCAGCGGCGTAGAGACAGACTAAAGCCGGCTCCCCCACCTCGTCTCGACGCGGGAGAGCCAGCCATAAAGCGCTACTTGATCAGGGAGTCGACGGCGGCGCTCGCCTTCTTCATGGCGTCGGCGGGTGACGACTGACCGATCAGAACGGCCTGCACCTGCTCCGCGATGGCGGTCTCCATTTGTGCGTAGGAGACGTAGGGCCACAGGGGGCTCGCGGCGGCATCCACGGTGATCTTCTCGGTGAAGCTCGCCAGGAACGGGTCGTTAGAACCGGCGGTCTCGCTCAGTGCTGGAGTCGTGGTCGGCGGCAGTCCGAGCTGGTTGAAGTAGTCGACGGTTTGCGCTTTGTCGCTCGTGAGCCACTGCGCGAATTCTGCGGCGGTTTGGGCGCCTTCACCGTCAACAACGGCCACGAGGTGACCCCACAGCACTTCTTGCGGAACGTTGCCTGCCGCCAGAACGGGTCGTGCGATCGGCTTCATCTTGTCGGCCAGGCCGCTATCGGGAGACTGGGAAATTACGCCCGCTTTGCCCACGGGAGCGTCATCGTAGATGGCCGCATTGCCCTGAGCGAAGAGCGAGCGGGCGGCGGAGCGGTCAATGTCGGCAGAGATCAGGCCGTCGTCGTACAACTTCTTGTACCAAGTGATCGCTTCAACGGCCTCAGCACCGGCGAGCGCCGACTTTCCGCCTTCAATGATGGGTGAGCCGAACGTCTGCATCCACACAAGGATGTCTTTGAGACCGGCGGTCTTGGTCGCCGCCGCGTAAGGAATAACCCCGATGCCCTTGAGAGCGCGCAAGTTGTCTTCGAACTCTTCAATGGTTTTCGGGTCGCTTGACGCTCCCGCTTTGTCGAGCAGCTCTGCGTTCGAGATGAGGCCGATCGCAGCGATCGTCCACGGCAGGCCGAGCTGTTTGCCATCGTTCTTTCCGGCGGCAAGCGCAGCCGGTGTGTATTCGCGGCCCTGCGCGTAGGCGGAAAGATCAACGAGCTTTCCGAGCGCGGCCAGACTCGACAACCAAGCGACGTCGAGCTGCGCGGCGCCCGAGAACTGGCCGCCACGGATTTGAAGAGTCATCTGGCTGAGGTAGTCGTTGAACGGGTAGCTCGGTGTGGTTACTGCTACGCCCTCGCCGTCCGCGAACGAGTTGGCGGCAGCTGACAGCACGGGCTTCGTGGCGTCTTCAGACATGCCCCACGACGCGAACGAGAAGTCTGCGGCCTCGGCGTTCGGGTCGAGAGTAGCGACGCCTCCCGGGGTGGTTGCGCACCCTGCTGTGCTGCTCAGCAACGCCAGGCTTCCCAGCCCTACCGCTCCGAAGCGAAGCAAATCTCTGCGGTTGAGGTTCACTGTCATGATTCTCCTTTGAATGTGTGTGAATGAATGCGATTGTCAAAAATGGATGCTGCAGCGAACGCGGTTAGCCCTTCACTGCTCCCGCTGTAATCCCGCCCACGAGGAACCGCTGCAAGAAGATGAACGCGATGCAGACGGGAGCGGAGACGAGGAGCGATGCGGCCATGAGTGATGGCCAAGCGGCACTTGCCTCGAAGATGAAGGTGTTGACGAGCCCCGGAGGAAGCGTCTGCTTCTCGGGGCCGGCCAGCGTGAGCGCGAACATGAAGTCGTTCCAGCCCCGCACGAAAGCGAAGAGACCTGCCGCGACGAGTCCCGGCAGTGCGAGCGGCAGAATCACCGAGTGGAAGGTGCGCCACGGTCCGGCGCCGTCAATCTTCGCGGCCTCGATGAGGTCATCCGGCAGCGCGTCGAAGAAGCCCTTCAACATCCACACGCACAACGGCAGGGTGAAGGTCGTGAACGAGATGATGAGCGCCTGATACGTGTTCAGCAGGTTGAATTGCGCGAACACTACGTACAGAGTGACGAGCAGCAGCGCCTGCGGAAACATTTGGCTCGACAGCACGAAGTACATCAGCGACTTGCGTCCGCGAAAGCGGAACTTGGAGAACGCGTAGCCCATGTACATCGAGACAACGACGGAGAGTACGGCCGTCACTACCGACACGATGATGCTGTTTTTGAGGTACCCAAAGATAGCGGGGTTCGCGAAAACCGAGATGTAGTGATCGAAAGTGACTTCGGTGGGAACGAGGCTCGGCGGGTACGCAAAGACTTGGTCGTTGGGAGTGACCGAAGTGACGGCGAGCCAGTAGATCGGGAGGAAGGCGAAGAGCCCGATCGCCGTCAGCGCACCCCAAAGGGCCCAGCGGAACGGGCGCCGACGTGGGGAGCGCGAGACCGAGCTCGGTGCATCCATCTCGCCGTTCATTGCGGTGGGTCCTGAGGTGGATGCCGCGGCTGCGGTCGAAGCCAGAGTTGAAATAGCCATGATTAGTCCTTTGCTCCTCGTTCGGAAAAGCGCACGTAGACAACGACGAGAATCATCAGGAGTCCCATCCACAGCAGCCCCAGTGCTCCCGCATGGCCGAGGTCGTATCCCTTGAAGGCGGTGTCGTACACCTCGGTCGCGAACGTTCGTGTACTGCCGGCGGGGCCACCACCGGTGAGCACAAAGATCGTGTCGAAGTGCTGGAAGTTCCAGATGAACTCGAGCAGGATGACGAGCCCGGCAATGCCGCTGATGTGTGGCCAGGTGACGGTGAAGAAGCGACGAATTGGTCCGGCGCCATCGATCGCGGCGGCCTCGTGAAGCTCGCCCGGCACTGTCTGCAGCCCGGCGAGGAGCATGACCATCATCCAGGGGAAGGAGTTCCAGGTCTTAGCGACGATGAGAGCACCGCGCGCACTGTCGACGCCGAAGAGCCAGGCGATGGGCTCGTCGATGATGCCGATCTGGGTGAGAACACCGTTGAGAACGCCGTAGTTTGCATCGAAGATCCACATCCACAGGAACGAGACGACGACACCGGGGATAAGCCACGGGATGAGGAACGCACCGCGGAAGAACCGCTGGCCGCGGAAGCGTTCGTTGAGAACCAGCGCAAGGCTCATTCCGATGACGAACGGAAAGAACGTGGTGCCGATCGTGAAGATCAGTGTCTGGTTGAGAAGAGCACCAAAATCGTTGGCCAGCACATCGGCGATGTTGCTGAAACCGACGAACGTCATTCCGGGATAGAGCAGGCTCTCGTCGAAAAATGCCGACACCAACGACCGGATCAACGGGTACACCACTACCGCAAGAAGGAGCAGAATCCCGGGCGCCAGCAGAAAGAGCAAGAAGTTGCGCTCTTCAAAGGGCTTGCCCTTGCCGTACTCGCGTCGCGCCTTGACGGTGGTCCGCGGCTTTGCGTCCAGTGTCATTCGATGCCTCTCATGAAAAAATCAGGATTTGGTAACCATATACCGCAGAACGGTAATATGGTACCGCTCAACGGTTTAAATCATTGTTTGTGGTCTAGCGCACGCCAAGGAGAGAAATGCTGCAGCTTCAGGAATCCAGCGACGTGGTCGTCATCGGTGGAGGTCTCGCTGGTGTCGCAGCCGCTGTCTCCGCTGCACGTCTCGGCTCCACAGTTTCTCTCATCACCAACCGTCCCGTGCTCGGTGGCAACTCCTCGAGCGAAGTACGGGTCTGGGTGGTGGGCGCCAGCGCTCACGGTCGGCAACGCTTCTCCCGTGAAACCGGCATCATGGGCGAACTTTTTCTCGAAAACCAGTACCGCAATCCCGACGGCAATCCTTACTACTGGGATCAGACCGTTCTCGATCTCGTGCGCGCAGAGCCGAACATCACTCTGCACCTCAACACCGATGTTCGTCACCTCGACATGGTCGGCTCTTCGCCTTCCATCGCGTCAGTCACCGGCTGGACGATGGGCAGCGAAATCGAAACGCGCTTCACCGCTCCCGTGTTCATCGATTGCACGGGTGATGGCCTGGTGGGGCATCTCGCCGGTGCCGACTACCGCATCGGCCGCGAGAGCTCTGCCGAGTTTGGGGAGTCGTGGGCGCCCGAGGTTGCCGACGATGAACTCCTCGGCAGCTCACTTTTCTTTTACACGAAGGATGCCGGCCACGCCGTCCCTTATGTGCCTCCGCTGAATGCGAAGGACATCAGCTCGACTCCCATCCCCATGAATCGCATCATCCGCACCGGGGACAACGGCTGTGACTACTGGTGGATCGAGTGGGGCGGTCTGCTCGACACCGTTGCCGACAACGAAACAATTCGCGATGAGTTGTGGAGCATTGTTTTTGGCATCTGGGATTACATCAAGAACTCGGGAAAGTTCGATGCTGACAATCTCGCCCTTGAGTGGGTTGGCTCAATTCCCGGCAAGCGCGAGTATCGCCGTTTCGTCGGCGACTACACGCTCACCCAAAACGACATTCTTGAGCAAAAGAAGTTCGACGACGCCGTCGCTTTCGGCGGCTGGTCGATCGACCTCCACCCCGTCGAGGGCGTGTATGCCGACAAGCCGGGCGCCCAGCAGCGCTATAGCAACGGCAGCTACGACATCCCCTTCCGCTGCCTTTACTCCGCCACCGTCGACAACCTCCTCTTCGCCGGGCGCAACATCTCTGCTTCACACGTGGCATTTGGCTCCACCCGCGTGATGGCGACGTGCGCCACTCAGGGGCAGGCGGTCGGCACGGCCGCGCACCTCGTCTCGGCTTTGGGCGTGAGCCCACGCACTCTCGGCGACGAGCATGTCGCCCTGCTTCAGCAGACGTTGCAGCGCGAGGACGCGCCCGTCATTGGCGTCTCTGCAGAGGATACGGATGACCTCGCCCGCTCGGCAACGGTCACCGCAAGCAGCAGCCTGCGCTCCATCGACACGACACCGCACTCCCACCCCGACGACCGACTGAAACTTGATCGGGATGTCGCGCTGGTCGTTCCTGTCAACCCGCGACTCGACAGCATCCGTTTCGTTGCTGACGTCGATCACGACACGACCGTGCGAATCGAGCTGTGGGATACCGATAAGCCTCAGAACTACGTTCCGGTCAATCAGCGGTTGGTCCGCGAGGTCACGGTCTCAGCGGGCCGGGCGATCGATATCACCGCCGAATTCGAATGGATGCCGAGCGACGCCTGCAACGCGGTGATCGTTGTGCGAATGAACGAGCACGTCGCGCTTCACCTCACCGACGAGCGCCCTTACGGTGTGATGGCGCTTCTCTCCACGACAACCGGTGATGCGAGCTTCGACGCCCGGATTCCCGACGAAGCGAACCAGCTCGTCGCCGACTGGAGCGCTCGAGAATTGCGCCGCCGAAGCCTCGCCGCCGAGGTCTCGCCGCGCACGGACGCCTACTCCCCCGAGCGCGTAACCGACAGCTTGCAGCGGCCGTTCGGCGGGCCACAGTTGTGGTCATCGGCGCTGCTCTCCCCCGATCGCGACCTACTCACGAGCCCCGAAACTCTGACGCTGCAGTGGCAAGAACCTCAGACGATCTCCTCGGTGCGTCTCATCTTCAACGATGACGTCGACGAAGACCTGATCAACCTGCATCGCCACCGCACGCCGTTCCCTGTCATCCCGGAACTCGTCGCCGCCTACACGCTGGAGGCCCTGCAGCTGCAGGATGATGGAGAAGAGAAGTGGATGACGCTAGCGACCGTCGAGCGCAATCGCCATCGCTTGCGCATCCACGACTTCGATGCCGTTGAGACCACCGCCCTTCGAATCGTCACGACCGCGACGAACGGGTCACCGTACGTCACGATTTCGGCCGTGCGTGCCTTCGCCGCACCGAGCCCTCGCGCTGC
The DNA here is from genome assembly GCA_040687235.1 of Rhodoglobus sp. NPDC076762. Classification (GTDB taxonomy): domain Bacteria; phylum Actinomycetota; class Actinomycetes; order Actinomycetales; family Microbacteriaceae; genus Rhodoglobus. Next base: position 203,260 of record JBFBMV010000001.1, read on the forward strand.
CTCCACTGGCAGTTCTTTCACGGCCAGTCATAATTGACCTACCCACGCTGCCAGTCCACGGTGGTCTGAGCCCAACGATCATGGAGGATCAATGCCTGTCGAAGTTCAGCAGGGCCTCGCTCGCGCCTCCGCGGTGCTTGCGGCACTTGGCGATTCCACGACGGGCGCACTGCGAGCAAGCGAGATTGGCCGCATCGCCAACTTGGGCGCGACCACGATCGCTCGCCTGCTCAGTTCGCTTGAAGAACTCGAATACGTGTCGAAGGATCCGGAAAGCCAGCTGTATTCGATCGGCCCGCAAATTCTCAAGCTCAGCAGTCAGGGTCTGAACCAGAATGCGGTGCATCGTGAATCCCGTTCGGTCGCTCAGGAGCTCGCACGCCGCACCGGGCTCAGCGTAAACGTGGCCATCCGTCACGGCGACCACATCGTCTATCTCTGCCACTTCGAGGGCGAGCTCGCCCCGAAGGCACACACGATGATCGGCATGCGCCAGCCGATGCACGCCTCCGCGCTCGGCAAGTGCCTCCTGAGCGAAATGACAGACACCGAGCGTCGAGAGCTGCTCGGCCCAGAACCGCTGCCTTCTTACACTGCGATGACGCTCACCACCCACGAGAGCCTCACTGCGGATCTCGAATCATCTCAAGCCTCAGGCGTCTTCACCGAGAATCAAGAGCTAGCGCTGGGACGCTTGTGCATTGGCGCCCCCATCCACGATGCCCACGGTGCCGTGGTGGCATCCATCTCCGTCTCGGGCAGACTGAGCGTCATGCGCCAACAGGACCTCGAAGACGTCACCGAGTTGATGATCGAAGCAGCCGACCGCATCAGCGTCGGTCTCGGGATGATCTCCGCGATTCCCCACTAAGGTTTTTCACGCCGACTGCTGCACCGCTCGCCTCGCGCCCCGTAGTGCCGCTCGCGCCCTCGTGCCGCTAATGCGCCCTCAGTGCCCTCAGTGTCCGCGATGGTCCTGAATCGTCATCCGGGGCCCAAAAGCCGGCTTGCGAAACCCGGATGCCGTGATGAGTCGCACGACGCGTTGCCGGTGGCCGCGCCAGGGCTCGAGCAGTTCGAGCATCCGCTCATCGTCGACGGGTTCGCCAATCAGGGCCCAGCCGACGACGGCAGCAAGGTGGTAATCGCCGACGCTGGGGCTGTCGGGGTCGGCGTGAGAGCGCTGCATGGTTTCGGCGGCCGTCCACACACCAACGCCCACGACTGATCGCAGCGCGGCCTCGATGCGCGGACCTCCTCGACCCCAGTCGGCGGTGCGCTCAAGGGATGCCGCCACTTGTGTCGCCCGCATCACGGTCGCCGAGCGCTGCGGTCCGACTCCCGCGCGGTGCCACTCCCACGACGGAATTCGCGCCCAGCCCTGCGGGGTCGGCACCACGCGCATTCCGGCCGGAGCTGGCCCGGGCGCCGGCGAACCAAACTTGGTGACGAGGATGCGCCACCCCCGCTTCGCTTCAATCCCGGTGACTTTCTGCTCGAGAATCGCCATCACGAGCGCTTCGAACACGAGCTTGGTGCGCGTGAGCCGCAGGCCGGGGTTCTGCCGCTGGGCCTCAGCCGCGAACGGAAGCGCCGAGATATCGAAGTCGCTCCAGTCGTCGCCCTCCCCCAGCAGCTCGGGAACGCTCTCGATCGCCCACTCTGCTCCGGCGCCCCACGCGGTGCAGTCCACATGCGATTGGTGCTGCACGAGACGCAGAGTCGCGGGGCCGTGCGGTGTGAGCATCGTGCGCCAGGTGCCCGCGTCATCCACCTGCATGGTCGGATCACCGACACCGCGCTTGAGAGGTCGCAGCGTCGCGCGAACATCGACGGGCCGCCCGGGCGCAAAACGCATGCGCACCGGCTCGTCGGCTGCGAGCGCGAAGGTCATGAGCCCTAGATTACGCGCCACCCCTGACGTAGAGTTTGGCTCATGATATGGCTCGCGATTATGGCGCTCAGTGGCGCAAGCCTCGGCATTTATCAGGCACTCGCGACGGTACCGCGGCTACGAGTGTTGCCTTTCGTGGGCGGAGCAGTACTCATAATGGGGCTGATCGTGTGGCCGAACATTCCGCCCAACGATGTCGTCACCCCGGCGTGGCTCAACCTCACCGGAGTGGCCGCTTTTCTCATCGCCACAGTGGTCGCGAGCACTTTGTATTCGGCCAAGTTGTGGCTAGATTGCTACCCCGAGGCCGGTCTCACGTACTGGGAATTCGTAAGGCGCGACTTCATCGGCGCCCCCTACGTGCGACAGCAGTACGCGGCGATGCTCGCTGACCGCGAAGAACTGCGGGCGACTTGGGACCACAACGGCCGCGGCGGCGGGTTAGGCACAACCAGCGAAGACAGCAACAGCAACGGCCCTGCCGCACCGCCCGAGCATCGCTAGCTAAACTGCGATCACGCTCCTCTTTGTCGGCGCGATGGGCGTGCTCTTCCTCCAGTCCGAGCTTGCGTCCGAGCTCGACGCCGTCGCAGAGTCTGCCCCCAGCCAACAGCCGTAAACTTGCCCTGTGGCTGTTCCCAAGATCCTTCTCTTTTACGTGTTCACGCCGCTGGCCGATCCGGAGGCTGTGCGGCTCTGGCAGCGCGACCTCTGTGAGTCCCTCGAGCTCGGCGGTCGCATCATCCTCTCCAAAGACGGCATGAATGGCACCGTCGGCGGCGAACTCAAGGATGTGAAGCGCTACGTGCGCAAGACGCGGGAGTATCCGGCGTTCAAGAACATCGACTTCAAGTGGAGCGAGGGTCAGGGCAACGACTTCCCGAAGCTCAGCGTCAAGGTGCGCGACGAGATTGTCAGCTTCGGCGCTCCCGGCGAGCTGCAAGTCGATGAGAATGGCGTGGTCGGCGGTGGCACCAAGCTCAGCCCCGAAGAGCTTCACGAGCTCGTAGCCCGCAAAGACGTCACCTTCTTTGACGGGCGCAATCCCATCGAGGCGGCGATCGGTAAGTTCACCGATGCAATCGTTCCGGATGTCGACACCACTCGTGACTTCGTCGCCGAACTCGACAGCGGCAAGTACGACCACCTCAAAGACACACCAGTCGTCACGTACTGCACGGGCGGCATCCGCTGCGAGGTTCTCTCCTCTCTCATGCGCAGCCGCGGCTTCGGCGAGGTTTACCAACTCGATGGTGGCATCGTTCGCTACGGCGAAAAGTACGGCGACTCCGGTTTGTGGAACGGTTCGTTGTACGTCTTCGATAAGCGCATGGCCATCGACTTCACTGCCGATACGAAAGCCATCGGCGAGTGCTACCAGTGCGGTGCGGCCACCAAGCGCATCGAGAACTGTCACAACAAGGCCTGCCGCGAGCAGTTCGTCGTGTGCGATGAGCATGCAGCGACCACTGCCTGCTCCGAGCATCCACTCGCCACCCTCACCACGGGTAAATAACCCGCGAAGTTAACATTTTCTGGCTTTCGTGGCTTTCTGGCCGAAAAGTATGCGCCATGATGGTTGCATGAAGATCGGAATCCTGACCAGCGGTGGCGACTGCCCCGGCCTCAACGCCGTTATTCGTGGTGTGGTGCTCAAGGGCACCCAGGTCTACAACAAAGAGTTCGTCGGCTTCCGCGACGGTTGGCGTGGTGTGGTCGAGGGCGACACTATGCCGCTCGAGCGCAAAGACATCCAGGGCATCTCCAAGCAGGGTGGCACCATTCTGGGCACCTCCCGCACCAACCCTTTCGAGGGCACTAACGGTGCTGAGACGGTTCGCGAGAACATGGAGCGCCTCGGTGTCGACTCGCTCATCGCCATCGGCGGCGAAGGCACCCTTGCTGCAGCCAAGCGGTTGACGGATGCCGGAATCAAAATCGTCGGCGTCCCCAAGACGGTAGACAACGACCTCTCCGCCACCGACTACACCTTCGGCTTCGACACCGCCACGCAGATCGCCACCGACGCCATGGACCGCCTGCGCACCACCGGTGACTCGCACGGCCGCTGCATGGTCGCCGAGGTCATGGGCCGCCACGTGGGTTGGATCGCCCTGCACTCGGGCATGGCTGCGGGCGCTCACGCGATCCTCATCCCCGAGCAGAAGACAAGCATGGACCAGATCATCGAGTGGGTTACCTCCACTCGCGATCGTGGCCGCGCTCCCCTGGTTGTCGTGGCTGAGGGCTTCACTCTCGACACGATGGATGACGCCCACTCCGAGCGTGGACTCGACGCGTTCGGTCGCCCCCGCCTCGGTGGCATCGGCGACATCCTCGCTCCCGAGATCGAAGCTCGCACGGGCCTCGAAACGCGCTCGACCACGCTGGGCCACATCCAGCGTGGCGGCACGCCCAGTGCTTACGACCGCGTTCTTGCGACTCGCTACGGCATGGCGGCCATCGACTCCGTCATTCACGGCCGCTGGGGTCGAATGGTGTCGCTGCGCGGAACCGAGATCACCCACGTTGCGTTCGAGGATGCTCTGGGCAAGCTCAACACGGTGCCGCAGTCGCGCTACGACGAGGCCGCAATCCTCTTCGGCTAAAACTATTCACACAGAACTCAGCCTGCGGTTCTAGGCTGACGGTATGTGGCGTGGAATCGAAGTAACGAAGCACGAGTCCGACCCGAAAGCACCGGCACACGTCGAGCTTTCCGAGCAGCTGGATGACAGCATCCTGATGCCGGGCGACGTCACGATCGACGTCGAGTTCTCCAGCCTTAACTTCAAAGACGGCATCGCACTCACGGGCAAGCCGGGCATCGTTCGCGCTCCTCACTTGATCGCCGGCATCGACCTCGTTGGTGTTGTTGCTGAGTCGACCGACGAACGGTTTTCTACTGGTCAGCGTGTTCTTGTAAACGGCTGCGGTCTTAGTGAAACCCACCATGGTGGTTTCGCCGAACGCGCCCGCGTTCCCGGGGACTGGGTGGTTCCGGTACCTGCGGGCATCAGCAACCATCAGGCGGCCGCGATCGGTACCGCCGGGTTCACGGCAATGCTCTCGGTGCTCGCGATCGAGCGCGACGGAGTCTCCGGCGAAGTGCTCGTGACCGGCGCGGCCGGCGGGGTGGGATCAGTGGCAATCGCTCTACTGAACAAGCTCGGCTACCGCGTTACGGCATCCACGGGTCGCGAAAGCGAACACGACTACCTGCGCCAGCTCGGCGCCACCACAATCATTGACCGGGCCGAACTCAGCGCAGAACCGAAAGCGCTCATGAAGCAGCGGTGGGCTGGTGCGATTGACGCCGTCGGCGGCTCGACGCTCGCTTCGGCCATCGCCGCCACCGAATACGGCGGCACCGTTACTGCCTGTGGCAATGCGCAGTCGAGCGAGCTCCACACCAGCGTGATGCCGTTCATTTTGCGCGGCGTGAGTCTCGTCGGCATCAACTCTGTTTTCACCCCGCGAGAACTGCGGCTCGAAGTCTGGAACCGCCTCGAGCGCGATCTCGACCTCGACAGTCTCGAATCAACGACGTCGACCATCGGCCTCAGCAACACCATCGCCGCCGGAGCAGACATCATTGCTGGCCGCATCCGTGGTCGCACGGTGGTTGACGTGCACGGCTAACAATCGCGCCTGTGCCATGCTTTTGAGCATGAACAGTCTCTTCGCCATTCTTGGATCAGCTTTTGTTTTTCTCGCCGCTCTCGTTCACCTCATGATTTTCTTCATGGAGAGCGTGCTGTTCCACACGCCTCGCGTGCAGCAGATCTTTGGCGTGCGTGCTCAGGATGCCGAGATCATCAAGCCATGGGCTTATAACCAAGGCTTCTACAACGTCTTCCTCGCGCTCGGTGCCGGAACCGGCCTCGTGCTCATGGGCACCGTCGGCATGTGGCCAGCCGGCATCGCTCTCGCCATGTTCGCGGCCCTGAGCATGCTTCTCGCCGCCGTGGTGCTGATCACCTCGCAGCCCAAGCAGATGGCTCGCCCCGCCATCATCCAGGGTGCACCGCCGCTGCTCGGAATCATCTTCCTCGTACTGGCGCTCAACGTCGGCTAACCAGCGCTTCGTTCCCGACGAACGAAGAGCAGAACCGCGCCGATCAGAACGCCGAGGAGTCCCACACCAAGCAGAATTCTCATCCCTTGTTCTCCCGTGAAGGCGAGCAAGGTGGGTGAATACGTGTTGACGAGAGCCGCCGTCTGTTGGCTGGGAACCTCTTCAGCAGCAGAGCTCTGCGTCGTGATCTCCACCGTTTGCGGTCCGTTGCGCTGTTGCTCGCCGAACCATCCCAGTACGCCGTCTTCGGTCACTACGCAGGTAGACCCCTGTGGAAGTCCGTCAATTCGCGCGGTGTACCCGGTCGCGGCATCCAGGGCGATCGCACCGAAGTCTCCCATCGAGACGGGGGCACCCTGTACCGAGCACTCGACTCCAGCGGTGATCAGTTGCGGTGCACGATCTGCTTCCGAACCCTCGATGAGCTTCGTGACCGCTAGTGAGCCTGCGCCCAGCGCGACGCCGGCCTTGATGGGCTCTTCTGGTGACGGCGGGTTCGCTCCCGAAACATAGGTCGGGTAGTAACCGAAGGAGTTCCAGGCACGAACGTTCTCAAATGGCACGCTCAACGGCAGTCGACCGTCGGTGGCCGTGAAGCTCGGCGTATTGGTCGTCGTGTAGTTCACTGTCAGCACGGATGCCGGGGGCAGCGCCCCACCGGGCAGTGCGCTGAAGTCGAAGACCACCTTGATGCCGGTGACGCTCGCGGCTTGACCAGCGGGCAAGGAGCTCGACGGCATCCAAGTTCCGGCAACACACGCGGGAGACGCCGGATAGAGGTCACTCGTGCAGACGTTCGCGTCGGTCGTGTAGAACCATTCGAAGCCCACGCCGGGAGTCGAGCTGGAAAGCGTTACATCTCCGTTGAATTCTGGAGCAAAGCTAGAGCCGCGGGGCGAAGGGTCGACCACCCCGGCATCACCAACGTGCGGGAAGATGTCGACGAGTTGTAGCGTCGATGCGTCCACCGTCCCTCCGTTGACCAGCTGCAGTTTCCACTCGTCGGTAGCGCCCAGAGCGCTGTCTGCTGCGCAGGGGTAGCGGTAGTACCCGCCAGCATCTGCACTACAGGCGATCGCAGGGTTCACCGTGTTAGTCGCCGTTCCCAAGGACGACGTGACTCCCTTGAGAGCCGAGAATGATCCCAGCGCCAGCACCGTCACGATGTTATTTGTTGAGCACGTGTTTTCCGTGAGCGTGACCGGTCGTCCGTTCGCGTTGTTCAGCGCAGTACAGGCCTCAAGCTGACGGTCGTTCGTGAAACTGAGCCCGTTTTCAGTTACTGACGCCGCAGCGAGTCCAGGCTTCACTTCAAGGCGAAGAGTGATCGAGTATGTCTCTCCGGGTGCAAGTCGTGCGCCTTCTGGCCAAGAGAACCGAATTTCCCCTGTGGCCGCATCGAACTCACGCGTAATCTGCGCTGCATCGGTCGTCAGGATGCCGCCACTCGAGGTGGAGTACACAGGACTGTCGGTGGGTACGTAGTTGAGCGAGCCGTCCGAAGGCAGCATGTCGGAGATCACGGGATTTACGAGATAGCCGGTTCCGGTGTTTCGGATGCGGAGAGTGAAGGGGATCTCTTTTCCGGCCGCTGTCTGACCGATTGACGTCTTCTCTACCGCAACACGAGCAGTTCCCGCGCTGAGGGTGAATGTCGCGTCGGCGGTATCTGTGTCAGTCAGTTCTTCGTGGACAGCCGTGGCGAGAACGTTATTGGTTACCCGTCCCGGCGCACTCTCGCCGGGCATGACGCCAGCACTCTCGGTCGTGGTGACATCACCGCTCCCGTCACGCAATTGCGTGCGGAGTTGCGCAGTCAGTTGAAGGTTTACGGCGTTGTTGGTTCCGGAGAAATCGCCTCCATCTGCGCGGGTGAAGATTGCCCGCACGCCGACTACGTCAGCGGGGTCAACCGCCGCAGGAAGCGCGGCGAGGGCCTGGGTGCTCGGCCCGTCACTCACCCACGACGATCCCACGAGGGCAGCGATTTCAACTCTGTCAGCCCCAGCGGGCATCGTCGGCACCTGCACAGAGACGGCGGTGAACGCGTTCCAGAAAGTGGCAGCGTCATCAGTGAGAGTGAGGCTACGAGGAGCCACGGTTCCTGTCGACCGAACGCGAAGATCCACAGTCACTTGGGTGCTCGGCGCCGCGACTACCGCGCTCGACGGCGTGATGTTCTTCTCCGCGACGGCCTCGATGTAGCCATCGTCGATCGCCAGAGGGCTCGTGGAAACATCTTGGTTGTAGATGTTCGGGTAGAGCACGTTGTCGTGCACTCCAACGAGCACTGAGTTCGGCACACTCACTGCGGTCATCACAGCGCCACTGCTGCGCAGCGTGTCACGCAATTGTGTCTCCAGAGTGACCGTCGCGCGGGCTCCGGGCACAACAGTTCCTCCATCGGTCGTTGCGCCAGTGAACAGCGCGGTAACGCCAACAACGTCGATCAGGTCATTCGGAGTAAGCGCTTCTGCTGCCGCCTCTGTGAAAGGGCCACTGACGGTGAGATTGCCCAGCGCGTCGCGCATCCACAGTTGAATGTCGGTCTGCGTGATTCCTGATGCGCCCGAGAAACCGATGGCTAGCCCGGTGAGGTTCAAACGCTCGAAGGGGTTTCGCGTCGCATCGTACGCCGCTCCCACAAAAGGAACGTCCGCGACGGTGAAGGAGCAGCTTGCCACATCCACACAGAACGACGGGTCGGTCAGGCGCAATTGCGACACAGCTGTAGGTGACGTGTTCTGTACCGTCGTTGTGTAGGTGGCACGCGGGTAATCCACGCCATCAACACCCTGTCGAGGGATCGTAACGGTAGACGGGGTCACCGTCTTTGTGGCCTCCACGGTCGGCGGTGTCTGCACGATCGTGATGTCTGCGAAGTCGGATGCCACCTCCGGGGCGCCTGTCGTCGGCGTTGCGATAACTCCAACAGTGTTGCGCACGACGCCGGCGTCCGGACGGTTATAGGTCTCGAGTGCGGTGACCCACCGGTCGGTGGTGTCGGAGCTGTCACGGAGGGTATTTCGCAGTTCCCAATCCAGATGGATCGTGCGTCCTGCGGCGGAAGCCCCCGGGTAGGAGCCTCGGGGGAGATTCGCTACGCCTGAGCCAACTGGTGGTGCGAGCGGGTCTCCGGCCGCCGCAATAATCGTGGCACGGTCTGCACGCTCAACAAAAGTGAGTCGCACGCCAATAGTGTCGGCGCGTTCGGCTGCCGTCAGCGTATAGCCGGGGAAGTTCCCAACGCAGTTGCTCGCCGAGCTGCACGCCGCCGCCGTCACGTCGACCCAGGAATCGCTCGTGGCGCTGTAAAGCTCGACGCTCTGCACGGCATCCCAGCGGATCAGGGGATCTTGCGCGGGGCTGATGGAATCAATTCGGGTGAGGTCGAAAGCTTGGAACATCGTGTCCGCTACCGACGCGAGCGACGGGTTCGCGGTGTCCGCAACAGCGACGCTCTCGTAGCCGGCACGTTGCACACCCCAGGTCAGGGTACTGCCTGCATCACCGCGCGACTGAGCGAGCACCGTTGCCTGATCCATTGCCTTGTCAACGATCACGGGCGCAGGCGAACCATCGGTGGGGATGATTGTTGCGTCGGCGCACGCTGCGGCGTCGTCGGTCAGAACGGTCGCGTTGAGGCTGCCGGTAGCGACAACCGCGCCGCAGTTTTCGTACGATGCCCACGTCGAGCTGTCATCTGGGGACCCTTGTGCCGCAGGCCCCGATCCGTCGCGCAATAGTGATCGTGCTTCAAACACGATGGTCGGCTTGACGGTCGTCGCACGGGCAAAGCCGTCAGCGTCGGTGAAGCGGAACCGAAGCCCCTCAACATCGGCGACGCTAACACCAGCGGGCAGCATGGAAGCAAGATTGCCGGTGAAGGTCTGAGCCGCGACCGTGGCATCAACAACTCCTGCGGAGCCGCTCATGCTCTGCCATGCGGCTCCGTCAAAGTATTCGATAGTGAGCATCGAGCCCTGCGGAACGGCCGTTGCGCCGACGGCTACGGCGTTGAACGCGTTCCAGTACTCACTCGATCCAGCAACAGCGGGCTCGGTGATAGTGATCCCATCGGGACGCACGGTGCTGCTCCCCGCCGGGGTGTTGGCGGTCAGTTCGACCACGCTGGTGCCCCCGGTGTAGACCGCACTGGGTCGAATGCTCTTCGTCAGATCGACTTCGATGGCAGGCGTCCACACATCGAGATCAGCGCTTGTCGACGCGGTACCGGTTCCGGCGGCGTTGGTCCCTTCGACATCTACCTCGTTGGAATACGTGGATGCACTCCCGGAGTGGAGCGCAGCACCGAGCGTCGTCGCGACCTGTACACCCGCCCGCGCTACGGCACCGACCTCAATTTGGCCGGTGTAGTTGATGACGAATCCCGTGATGTGCTGTCCGGGAGCGAGGGTCGGTGCGGCCGGCAATCCCGACGCTTGAGTAAAGCCGGATGCGGTGGGCGCCGCTCCCGAGTTCACGACCCAGGAGACGGTTCCTGCAGTTGCCCCTGCTGGCCATGCGGTAACGCTCGCGTCGAAGCCATCGAAAACAACGACGTCAGAGAAGAATGCTCCCGGCGCAGCAGGCTCGACGATGGTCAAGCTAGCGAGGGCTCCAGTCGAGGTGTTGCGCGCGGTAATCGTGGCGAGAGAATTCTCACCGGCCGGGATTTCATCCGGCGTGAACGACTTTGTGACAGCCACTGTCGCGGTAAGCGGGGCAACGATCTGGGTGTCGCGCGCATCGGGAGAGTCCGCATTTCCGTCGGGGGTGACTACGGATGCCCCGGCGACGTTCTCGCGAGTGCCGCCCTGCGCTAGCTCTTCGGTCGGCACCGCGCGGTTTGTTGCGCGTTGAGCCAAGGAAAGTTGAACACTACCGCTGTCACCGCGCGCATCGATTGTCGCACCGGTGCTCGAAGTAAACGTAAAACGAAGCCCCTCGACCAGTGCCGCCGTCACTCCGGTCGGGAGCGTGGCGGTGGACTGCGCGGTTCCGGCCGCCCAAGAGCCACCAACGAGAGCGTCTACTTGAACGAGGTCTGCGCCTTGAGGGAACGACACCGCTCCCAGCGCGACGAGGTCGTAGAAGTTGAAAGCGCTCGATGCGGAGTTGGGTAGAGCCGGCTCGTCGATGCGGAGTTGACTCGCTGCAATGTTTGACGTGTTCGCCACGGACAGCGTCACGGTTGACAGGTTTCCGGGGCCGTACTCGGCGGTGGCAGGAGTCCAGGTCTTATTCAAGGAGGCAGTGATTTCCGTCGGAACGCGTAACTCAACGGGAGCTTCTGCCCGTTTGGGCAGCGCGTTCACCGCTACGAGGTTCGCCTCGTTGATGACGCTCGTGCCATCCCACGACCGGTCGAGATCTGCAGGTACGCGCACCGTGATCTGCACCGTTCCCGTGGTGCTGTCAGCGAGACCTGTGCTCGGCGGGTCAGTGTTCGCGACGGCGTCTTCGAAGGTCACCTCGACGTGATTGCCGGTGACGGTTACCGTGGATGACCCTACCCCGGCGACGAGCGGTGAACCGACGATTTCGAGCGGCGCAGGAATCTCATCAGAGAGCACCGCACCCACACAGCCTGTCGTGGTCGACGAGCACCCGAAGCCCAGAGTGTAGGTAAAAGTGGAGCCCGGAAGCTGGGGCGTGGTGACGCTCGCAGTTTTTGACAAGCTCAGCACACCGCTGCCCAGTTCCGCAGCGCTGGCCGGCATAGCTGTCGCGACGCTCGATCCGAGCAGAAGGATGCCGATCGCCACCGCGGCGACGGCGCGCAACACGCCATCTCTCACCGCAAGGAAGCGGAAGGAGTGGGGGGAAGCGACCGCGCGAGGGCGCGACGATATGAGGTGGGACATTGAGGGGCTTTCCGTCGGGCGCCGGAAGCTTCATATTCCTACGGGCAGGAAGAGGCGGACTCAATCTCAGTGCTGGTCGGGTCCCGGCAGATCTGATTAAAGACTGCCTCTCGCGATCGCTGCAGAGGGCTCATTTCTCCGAATATCACACTCGAATTAACCCTTAAGGCGGTCGAGCATGCCAGGGCGACCCCCGGCCGGGGGGGCTAGCGGCCGAGGTACTCCGCGAGGGTGTCGACGAGCGACTGGCTCGAGCGGTCTTCGGCAATCACGTGAACCGTGAGGCCCGCATCCCGAGCATCAAAAGCGGTGCGCGGCCCAATGCAGGCCACAATCGTGTCGTCGGGCAAAGGCGCCAACTGTTCGGCGACCTGACGAGCGACTGAACCGGAACTCACCAAGATCGCTGAGATGCGACCGGATGCGACATCCTCCCGCACCTTGTCAGCTACGGGGATGCCGACAGTGCGGTACGCCGAAACGGCAACAACCTCATGGCCGAGAGCACCGAGGCCGTCAACCAACGTGGTATCCGCAAGATTGGACTGGGGGGCGAGCACGCGCAAGCCCGGGCCGGCGTCAGGCCATTCTTTGACGAGACCGCGACCTGAGTTATCAAGCTCTGGCACGAAGTCGACCCGATGCCCGGCAAGCGTCAAGGCACTGGCCGTTGTTTCACCCACGGCCGCGATCTTCGTGTTCTCGGGGATCTTTACGCCGCTGACCATCAATACATCAACGGTTGTCGCGCTCGTGACGGCGACCCAGTCGAACTGTCCATCGTTGAGTTCGTGGAACGCGTTCGCGAGCGCGGGAACGTTCTCAGAGGGTGCGAAGTTAATAAGGGGCGCGATAACGGGAATTGCTGAGTGGTCTCTCAGCAACGCTGCGACGCTGTCGCCCCAATTGCCTCCGCGTGGAACGAGCACGCGCAAACCATCGAGTGCTTTGCTTGCCATGTTCCTATACTCCACCTGTTGGGGAGTAAGACGCTAATCGAGCTAGTCGTCGTCGCTCAGAATTGCCCAGGCAACTACGGAAACAACCGAGACTGCGGCTGCTGCAGCGCCGATAATCCACGGGAGCGGATTGGTCTCGTACGAGCTGCGAACGCGGGTTGCGACCTCGTCAACGCGCTTGCCGACGTTGAACTTATCTTCGATCGCGTCGAGGGTTGCTTCGAGCTCTTCGCGAGCCTGTTCGAGCTTGTCGTTGGTTTTGATGCTCATATCTTCAGACATTATGACCTCGGCTTTCGGGTGCCTTTGATGGCACGAACGTCGCTCTTAATACTTTCGATCGTCTCAGTGGGCGCTGGTGGCGTTCCCTTTTTGACGAGCGCGACGCCCACCAAAACCAGAATTGCCACGATGACCAGCAGAATGCCAGCAACAATGAGCGCTGCCGCCCACGCCGGAACCACTTCAGCAAAGCCAAGCACTGCTGCAGCGATGAGAACCATGAGAGCGAAAAGTGCGAAGAACGCAGCTCCCGCAAACAGCCCAATGCCGATGCCGGCATTCTTGAGCTTGCCCACCATCTCGCTCTTGAGCGATTCGATTTCACCGCGAACGAGCTCGCCTAGGAGGCGGGGAACGTCAGCGATGAGTGCAGCGAGCGAACGCTTGGGCTCGCGCTGCGGGTCTGACTTCGGTGTGTCACCGTTCATGGCAGCCCCTACTTCGAGTTAGTGGACTTCGTCGTTGATGCCGATGACGAAGACTTCTTGGTGGCAGGCTTCTTCTTGGAGGAGCTGCTCGAGGACGTCGACGGCTTCGACGCGGTGGTGCTGGAAGAAGAGTTGCTGCTGTTGCTCTTGCTGCTCGCAACCTGCTTAACAACCTTCTTGGCGCCGTCTGCGAGGAATTCCGCGACATCCGGGGCCTTGTCTTTTACAAAGTCTTCAGCGTTGTGGCGCTGCTCCGCAATGCGGGGATCGTTCCACAGCTTGTTAGCGGTGGCCTTGATCTTCTCGTACTTGTCGCGGCCAGCGCGGGTGCCCAGCACGTAGCCGATGCCGAGTCCTACTACTAGGAGGATCTTGCCCTTCATGGTGAACTCCGTTTCTTGTTGGCGGTTGGTTATTCCAACATACTCGCGATAGCTGCAGCCCGTGGTCAGGGTTTTCTGGTATCGCAGGTAGCCAGTTTGGAGCATATTCTCAGATAGGCATAGCCCTAACGCCAGAACTCACACAGAGTTTGCAGTTCTGTTGCTGCGCGTTGTTCTACTCCGGAGCGGATGCCGCGGCAGCAGCCTTCGCGGCGGCAGGCAGTGCTTCGACAATCTTCGAAACCACGCCATCGTCGTGGGCTGCCGAAACGAACCATGCCTCGAACACACTCGGAGGCAACGAGACGCCGGACTCCAGCATCGAATGGAAGAAGGGCGCGTAACGGTAGCCCTGCTGCGCCTTTACGTCAGCGAAGTTCAGGGGCTCGGTGCCACTGAACACGAACGAGAACAGGTTGCCCGCGTGCTGCACGACGTGCTCAACACCCTCGGCGGAGAGCGCGGCAGAGGTTTCGGTCGAGAGGGTTTCGGCAACCTGGTTGAGCCGTGAATACACGTCGTCGTCAGCGAGCCGCAGCGTAGCGAGGCCCGCTGCAACGGCGACGGGGTTTCCGCTCAGGGTGCCTGCTTGATAGACGGGGCCGAGCGGAGCCAGCAACTCCATAATGCGAGCCGAACCGCCCAACGCGGCCAACGGCATCCCGCCGCCAATGACCTTGCCAAAGGTGAAGAGGTCGGGAACCCAGCGCGCCTCAGGGGCGTCGGGGTTCGCGACCGCCGCGGCACGAGCATCCAAGCCCCAGTAGCCGGCGGGGTCGACACGGAAGCCCGTGAGAACTTCGTCGCTGATGGCGAGGGCGCCGTGCTCGTGGGCGATGCGCACGATGGTCTCATTGAAGCCGGGCTGCGGGGCGAGAACACCCATGTTCGCGGCTGCTGCCTCAAAGATGACGCCGGCGATGTCGTGGCCGTGCTCGGCGAAGACCTGCTCGAGGGCGGCAACGTTGTTGTACTCGATCACGAGGGTCTGGGCAGCGGTCTCGGCGGTGACTCCGGCAGAGCCGGGCATCGAGAGCGTGGCAAGACCAGAGCCGGCTTCAGCCAGGAGCCCGTCGGAGTGACCGTGATAGTGACCGGCGAACTTTACGAGCAGGCGGCGACCAGTGGCACCGCGAGCAAGACGGATGGCCGTCATGGTCGCTTCGGTGCCGGTGGAAACGAGGCGCAAGCGCTCGATCGGGCTCACTCCCCCGACGCTGATGCGCGCACGCACGAGTTCGGCGAGCTCGGTCTCGGCGGGAGTGGATGCTCCAAAGCCGAGGCCGCGCGACGCTGCCTGCTGAACGGCGTCAATCACTTCAGGATGAGCGTGGCCGAGAATGGCGGGGCCCCAGGAGTTGACGAGGTCGATGTACGACCGGCCCTCAACATCCGTCACGTACGAGCCGGAGGCCTTCACGTAGAAACGGGGTGTTCCGCCGACGGAACCGAAGGCACGCACGGGCGAGTTCACACCGCCCGGCAGCACGCCGCGAGCGCGGTCGAACGACTGCTGGTTGGTGGCGGAGGCGGACGGGGTGTTGGTCGTGGTGTCGCTCATCGGCGTAGCCATTCTGCAAGTTCTGTTGCGTAGTAGGTGAGCACCGCTTCGGCGCCGGCCCTCTGGATGCTGAGTACTGATTCTTCGATAGCGCGGCGGCGGTCGATCCAGCCGTTCGCTGCGGCGGCCTCGATCATCGCGTATTCGCCGGAGACTTGGTACGCCCACACCGGCACGCTGCTGATGGCGCTGGCGTCGGCGAGCACGTCGAGGAAGCTCATGGCGGGCTTGACCATCACCACGTCGGCGCCTTCGTCGATGTCGAGTTCGACTTCGCGGCTGCCTTCGCGGCGGTTGGCCGGATTCTGTTGGTACGCGCGGCGGTCGCCCTGAAGCGAGGACTGCACGGCTTCCCGGAACGGCCCATAGAACGCCGAGGCGTACTTGGCGGCGTAACCGAGCAAGGGGGTGTCGGTGTGGCCGGCGGTGTCGAGCGCGTCGCGCACTTCGGCAACTTGGCCGTCCATCATGCCGCTGAGGCCCAGCAGTTGCGAGCCGGCTTCGGCCTGAGCCAGACCCATCTCGCGGTAGCGCTCGAGCGAGGCGTCGTTGTCGACGACAAGCTCGGTCGCGCCGGTGACGGGGTGGGTGCGCTCGCGCAGCACGCCGCAGTGGCCGTGATCGGTGAATTCGTCGAGGCAGAGATCGGTCTGCACCACGAGGGCGTCACCGGCCTCGGCGACAGCCGCGCGCGTAGCGACGTTGAGGATTCCGTTCGGGTCAATCGCCCCCGAGCCCTCGGCATCCTTGTGCTCAGGAACACCGAACAGCATGACGCCGCCGACGCCCAGCTCGGCCGCTTCGGCAATCGCGCGGCGCATCGAATCGAGCGAGTGCTGCTGCACGCCCGGCATCGAACTGATCGGCACCGGTTCGCTCAGACCCTCGCGCACGAACATCGGCAAGATGAGCTGGCCCGGGTGAGTGCGGTTTTCGGCGACCAGGCGACGCATCGCCGGGCTCGACCGCAAACGGCGGGGGCGGATGATCACGCCCGCGCTCCCGTGAGATCCCCGGCACCCTGCGACAGAAGTTCGTCGGCGACCCGCTGTGCTGCCTCGCGTGCCGGGTCTTCGACGTCGTTGACGTACAGCGCGTGGGAGCTGGTGAGGTAGCGCGAGCCATCGAGGGCGTAGACCCGGGCATCCAAGAACAGGAGGCCGTCGTCGATCACGGCGTGCGCTCCGAGGGGAGCCGAGCATCCGGCGTCAAGAAGGGCCAGAACGTAGCGCTCGGCGTCGGTCTTGGTGCGGCTGGGCTTGTGGTCGAGCACCTTGACGAGCTTCTCGTCACCGTCGCGAACCTCGATGGCGAGTGCACCCTGACCGGGAGCGGTGGGCCAGCCCGAAATACCGAGGTACTCGGTGATGGCCGCGGCACGACCGGCGCGGGCGAGGCCAGCGGCGGCGAGGATGACAGCATCTAACTCACCGTTAGTCACCTTGTCGAGACGCGAATCAATGTTGCCGCGAATGTCGACAACTTCAAGGTCGGGGCGACGCGAACGCAGTTGCGCTTGGCGACGCGGCGAACCGGTGCCGACGCGAGCGCCAGCCGGAAGAGTGCCGAGGGTGAGCTCATCGCGAGCACACAGCACGTCACGCTCGTCGGCGCGCTTGGGCACCGCCGCAATCGTGAGGCCGGGCACAGTGGCGGTCGGCAGGTCTTTCAGCGAGTGAACGACAACGTCGCACTCACCGGCGAGCAGTGCTTCGCGAAGCGCGTTCGCGAACACACCCTGGCCACCGATAGTGGAGAGCGACTCCGTTGAGCGGTCGCCCTGAGTGGAGATCGGGATGATCTCCGTCTCGACGCCGGTCTTGCTTTCGAGCTGGCGTGCCACCGTGGTGGTCTGCGCCATGGCGAGGGTGCTTCCTCGCGTGCCAATTCGGATGACGGTCACGGTGCTACCCCCGCGGCTGCGGACTTAAAGCCGAGCCGCACATTCTCACAGCACCCGGGACGACACACGTCGTACCAGGGGCCGAGCTTGGTCAGTGCGGGGCGATCTGCCACCGGCACTCCGTCCCGACGCTCCAACACGAGGTCAACAAGACCCGTGACGAACGCCGGATGCACGCCAGGCGTCGGAACGCGGACGGCAAACATGTTGTGCCCTCCCGCCGTTTCGAGCGCCTCCGTGTCGAGATCCCACTTCACTTCCATGTGGTCGGAGATGAAGCCGACCGGAACGATAACGACTGCTTCGATGCCATCGGCCGCGAGTGCGTCAATCGCATCGTTGATGTCGGGCTCGAGCCACGGCATCGAGGGCGGGCCACTGCGCGATTGGTACACGAGGCTGTGGGCCGGCTGCGGAGCCTCGGGCGAATCAACAGCCTGCGCTGCCATGACTACTTCGGAGACAGCGAGGTGCTGCGCGGCGTACGCGCCGCCTTCGCCAAAGCCACGCGACTCGGGGCCGCTCTTGGCGGCATCCGTCGAGGGGATGGAGTGAGTGGCGAAGAGTACGTGCGTCTTTTCAGGAGCAATGCCCCGAGCCGCTACCTTCGCGAGGCCATCGCGAACACCGTCGATGAACGGCTGAACGAAACCGGGGTGATCAAAGAACTGGCGAACCTTGTCGATCTGAATCGTGCCTTCGAGACCGGTCTGCTCGAGCGCGATCGCGTAATCTTCGCGGTACTGGCGGCAGCTGGAGTACGAGCTGTAGGCGCTCGTGCCGACGGCGATCAGTTTCTTGTAGCCGCGTTCGTTGGCCTCGGTGAGCGCATCGCTCAAGTAGGGGTTCCAGTTTCGGTTTCCCCACAGCACCGGCAGATCGATACCGCGGCGAGCAAGCTCTGCTTCGAGAGCGGCCTTCAGCTCGCGGTTCTGGTCGTTGATGGGGCTGACGCCACCGAAGGCGCGGTAGTGGTGCGCGACCTCTTCGAGACGTTCTTCGGGGATGCCGCGGCCGCGCGTGACGTTGCGCAAGAACGGGATGACATCGTCTTGGCCCTCGGGTCCGCCGAAGCTGGCGAGCAGAATGGCATCGTAGGCCACCGCTTCTTCAACGTGTTCGGGGCCGGATGCTGCGGCATCCGTTGCTCCCAGAATGCGAGTCACGACAGCACCTCGGCAATCTCGTCGAGTGTGATGCGTCGGCCCGTGTAGAACGGCACCTCTTCGCGCACGTGCATGCGGGCATCCGTTTGACGCAGGTGGCGCATGAGGTCGACAAGGTCAACGAGTTCGGGGGCTTCGAGCGCGAGCATCCACTCGTAGTCACCGAGCGCAAAGCTTGCAACGGTGTTGGCGAGAACCTGCGGCATCTCAGAACCCTTGATGCCGTGGTCGCGCAACATCTTGCTGCGCTCGGCGTCGGGCAGCAAGTACCACTCGTAGCTGCGCACGAAGGGGTAAATGGTGAGCCACGCTTCGGGCTCCTTGCCACGCATGAACGCGGGCATGTGGCTCTTCGAGAACTCGGCGTCGCGGTGCACGCCCATGGCGTTCCACGTGGGAAGCAAGGAGGCGAGCGGCTCGCTGCGGCGCAATTCACGCAGGGCCCACTGGATGTCTTCGGGATTGTTGCCGTGCAGCCAGATCATGAGGTCGGCATCGGCACGCATTCCCGACACATCGTAGAAGCCACGAACGGTGACTCCACGGGCTTCGACCGCAGCTACGGCGGGAGCGAGATCGCCGGCAGCAGCAGGACGGTGCGGATCGCGACGGAACACCGCCCACAGGGTGTATCCCAAAACTTCGGCGGGCTTCTCGACGTCAGTCATGTCTTCCATTCTCTCCCCTGCCTTCTGGGCAAACTGGGAGAATACCTGTGAGTTAGGTGAACCTAACTAGCTTACCTCTTTGGCTGCCTCGTTCGGCTCGTCGCCGGCCGCGGCATCCTCGTCTTCAGCGGGGCCATCGGCCGCGAGCGCCAGAAGCCGATCCGCCGCAGCGTTCGCGTGCGTAACGATGCCGGCCAGCCCGGTGCCTCCGACGGTTTCGCCGACAACCACCACACCATCCGCGCGTTCAGCGGGGGCCAGCGGTGCGGGGCGAGTCCAGTCGCGACGAGCGAAATCAACGACGGCCTCGGCGGGAAGCGAGACGCCCAAGAGAACTTCGGCATCGCGGCGAGCAACCTCGGCAAAGTCACCGGCGGGCACTTCGTTGTACGAAAGGCGCACGACGTGACGACCCTCCGCCTGCTCCTTGAGCCACTGCCACTTCGCCGTGGCGTGCGTGAGCGCGCGAGCAGAAACCTTCGTACAGCCGGGCGCAACGAGCACTCCCGAGCCGCGGGGTTCGGCATCCAACTCAGGCGCATCGAGCACGAGAGTCGCGAGCGTGACCGTGCGACCACGAACCGGCGCGAGGATGCCGGGAGCAGCCACGATCACCGTGCCGTCGAGATCGGCGAGCGCCTCAACACTTTCGATGCGGCGCTCGAACTCAACAATGACGCCGTACGTCGTGAGGTCGGCCGCGAGCTCGGTAACCAGTCGGTTGATGCCACCCCGGATGCCCTGAACCGCTGTTCCGGCCGGCATCGCGTGGCGCATCGAGCGCACCGCTGCCGCCAGCGAACCGTGCAGGGCGAGGCGCTCCTTGAGGGTGGCGACCCGTTCGAGCGGCAAGTCGTTGGGGTGCAGCGAGTACACGCCGTGCACGACGGGAGCGACGAGCTTCTCCACGACGGCCTTACCCATGCGGCGACGCACGAGCGCGCCAAGAGAAACGTCAGTGCGCTTGCCGAACCACGGAATCAGAGAATCGAGCTGAGCGCGAAAAGCGCCGCCCAGGCCAATCACCGCGATGGTGTCTTTGTCGAGCGGTGTCGCCGGAATGCCGAGAATGCCGGTGGCGGGCAACGGCAGGGCCGGGCCATCCACGGGCTGCAGCCACGCACCCTCGTCGCCCGGAGACAGAATGTCATCGCCCAGACCCAGCTCGCGAGCGAGATCGGCAACAGTATTGCCGCGGGTGGCGAAGCTTTCGGCTCCGGCATCCAGATTGAGGCCGCCGACGAGGTGGGATGCCACGGTGCCGCCGAGATGATCGCTCGCCTCAATGAGACGCACGGTTTGCCCCGCCATGGCGAGGCGGCGCGCCACAACGAGTCCGGCGATGCCGCCGCCAACGACGGTGAATTCTGTCGTGCTCACGGCACTAACCTTCCTGGTGAACGAGCTCCACGATCTTGGTGAGCACATCCGGATCGGTGTCGGGGCCAACGCCGTGGCCGAGGTTTACGACGTGCGAGGGAGCAACACGGCCGCGGCTCATGACGTCGCGCACGTGCGCTTCGAGCACATGCCACGGGGCGCCAAGAAGAGCGGGGTCAATGTTGCCCTGCAGCGGAACGCCGCCACCGAGGCGACGGTCGGCTTCATCGAGCGGGATACGCCAGTCGACGCCCATGACGTCGGCGCCGATCGAGTGCATGGCCTGCAGCACTTCGCCGCTGCCGACACCGAAGTGAACTTTGGGTACGTCGTAGCCGCGCAAGTGCGAGAGCGCGCGCTTGGAGTGCGGAGCAACCCGGCGCACGTACTGCTGCTCTGAGAGCGAACCGACCCACGAGTCGAAGAGCTGAGCTGCCGAGGCGCCCGCCTCGATCTGGGCCTTCAAGAATTCGCCCGCGATGTCGGCGCACCAGTTGAGCAGCGTGGCCCAGGTCTGCGGGTCGGAGTACATGAGCGTGCGAGCTCGCTGCTGGTCCTTACTCGGCCCGCCCTCGACCATGTACGACGCGAGGGTGAAGGGGGCTCCAGCGAAACCAATGAGCGGAGTCGTGCCCAACTGGGCAACGGTTTGCGCGACAGCTTCACGGATGGGCGCGAATGCCGCAGGGTCGATGGGGTGCAGTTTGGCGACATCCGCCGCTGTGCGCACGGGGTTCGCGAAAACCGGGCCGCGGCCAGGAACGATCTCTACCTCAACTCCGGCGAGCTTGGCCGGAATCACGATGTCGCTAAAGAAAATGGCGGCGTCGACGTTGTGGCGACGCACGGGCTGCATCGTGATCTCGCTCGCGAGGTCGGGCGTCAGGCACGCTTCGAGCATCTCGTTGCCTTCGCGCAGTTTGCGGTACTCGGGAAGCGAGCGGCCGGCCTGGCGCATAAACCAGACGGGGGTGGTTTCGGGGCGATCACCGCGGTAGGCCCGGATGATAGGCGAGTTAGCTGTGCGGCCGTCGAGAAGAGGATGGTCAGTATTCAGGGTCACGGGGTTAACATTAGGTTGTGCTCCTGTGTCTTAGCTCGAATCATCGCAACGCGAGCTTAGACGTACTCGAAAGTCTGTCTGAGGTCGCCGCTGCGGCCACTAACGACCTCGTTTCGACCAATGACTTCGTTGCCGGAGCCGTTCTCGTTGCTACCTGCAACCGCTTCGAGGCCTACCTCGACGTCGAAGAACCGCTCACCGCTGGCTCGGCCATCACCGTGTGTTCGCTGCTCGAATCGCTGAGTGAACGCACGGGTCTCAGCGTCGACACCCTCCATTCGTCCATCGCCGTTCATGAGGGTGCGGATGCCGCAGCCCACCTCTTTGCGGTGACCTCAGGCCTTGAGTCCGTCGTGATCGGTGAAGCTGAAATCTCTGGCCAGGTCAGCCGAGCTCTCGATCAGGCTCGCAAGGATGGCACCACTACCCGCGACCTCGAGCGCCTCTTTCAGCGCGCAACGCACACGAGTCGCGGCATCAAGAACAACACCGCCATCGGCGGGGCAGGAAAGTCGCTCGTGCGTCTCGCGCTCGAGCTGGCCTCAAGCCGCGTTGCCGACTGGTCGACCGCGAGCGTTCTCGTCGTCGGCACAGGCCGCTACGCCGTCACCACCGTCAACGCGCTGCGCGACAAGGGTGCTCTCGATCTGCGCGTCTTCTCCCCCTCGGGCCGCGACGCTGCGTTCGCTCTCAAACACGGCCTCACCCCCAGCGAAGACTTCGACGTTGACGTCATCGTCACCTGTACCGCGAGCGCCGTTCTCGGCACCGAACGATTCTCGGCCGCCAGCAAGTGCCTCGTGCTCGACCTCGGCCTCCCCCGCAACGTTGACCCCGCCGTGGGCCAGCTCGACGGCGTTGACCTGCTCGACCTCGAAACCATCAGCCTGCACGCACCGCTCGAAGAACTGAACGCGCATGCGGATGCTCGCGACCTGGTTCGCACGGCCGCCCACGAATTCGCTGCCGAAAGCCAGGCGGAGCCAGCCATCGTTGCTCTTCGCAAGCACCACTTCGCTCTCCTTGAGGCAGAGATTGCTCGCGCCACCGCCCGCGGAGCCGGCGACGAAACCATCTCCGCGCTGCGCCACCTCGGCGGAGTGCTGCTGCACGGCCCGTCAGTGCGTGCTCGCGAGTTTGCGGCTGAAGGCCGGGTCGCCGAGTTTGATGCTGCGCTCTCAGCGCTGTACAACATCCCGGTAGAGCGTTCGACTACGTCGGCGGATGCTCGCGCTCGACCACACTCGGCCTAACCGCCTCCCATCACTACCCACAACGACGAGGGTCTCCGATGAAACCGTATGACTCGCTCGCTCCGATCGCCACCGAACGTCTCGTGCTGCGTCGCCTCACTCTGAGCGCTAACGACATCGATGATCTGCACGCTCAACAGTCGAACCCTGAGCTCACCAGCTACATGCTCTACGACCCCCGCGACCGCGCGACCATCATCGAGAAGATCCAGGAGTGGACGGTCAACGAGGTTCTCGCCGCCACCAACGACTACCTGCAGCTGGCCATCGACCTGCCGGATGCCGTGCCTCCGACCGCTGCGGACGCCACGGCCCCCGCAGACACCAAGGCTCCTTTCGACGCTAGCCCTGCCGCCGTTTCCCCCGGCGCCGCTACCGTGGCTTCGCCGGAACGTCGCACCGTGATGATCGGCACCCTGTACTTCAAGCTCACGAACGCAGAACAGTCGACGGCCGAGATCGGCTGGGCGCTGCATCCACTTTTTCAGGGCAAGGGCTATGCCCGAGAGGCAGCATCCGCACTCCTCGATGTTGCTTTTGGCGAGATGGAGCTGCACCGCGTAACCGCGCTTCTCGACCCGCGCAACGGCGACTCCATCCGGTTGTGCGAGGCTCTGGGCATGCGGCGAGAGGCTCACTTCGTCGAAGATCTGTGGTTCCGCGGCGCCTGGGAAGACACCTACAGTTATGCGATTCTGGCCCGCGAATGGTCGTCCCGCTCGCGCCGGTAAGCGGAAACCGCGCTATGAGAAGTCTGGGAGAAACCCGCAAAGATCGTTGATTAGGCGGGTTTTTCGCGAGAAAAACTTACACCCATTTACGGGGACAGACAGAACGTTCTGGTGCACTTTTCCGGGGGTCTTGTCTACATGTCCCCCCGAGTGGGGACTCGCGGATGCCGTTATCGCCTAAGAGTCTGAATACAGCACAGTACAACCCGACTCGTACCGCGCTTTCTGAGCGCGTCATTTCTGGCGCTTCTTCATCGCACACCAACCAACTGAAGTGGATCTATGTCTGAGCATGTCGTTTTGTTCGCCGGCCCGATGGGCTCCGGCAAGACGACCGCTATTCGTAGTCTGAGTGAAATTGATGTGGTATCCACCGAGGCCGCCAATACCGATCGCGCCACTGCGGACAAAGAGACGACGACCGTCGCCCTCGACTATGGCGAGATCACCATCGATGACGTTACCAAGGTGCGCCTCTACGGAGTTCCTGGGCAGAAGCGCTTCGACTTCATGTGGTCGATTCTGGCCGGCCGAGCCCGTGGCCTCCTTCTCCTCATCAATAACGACGCCCCCGATTCGGTTGAGCTTCTCCTCGAATACCTCAACGACTTCCGTGAACTCCACGAGCGCGGTGCCGTCGTCATTGGCGTCACGAAATCTGACGTTGCGGCCACGCCGACCGTCGCCGAATACTCGGCAGCCCTCACGGCAGCTGTTCCTGAACAACTTATTCCGGTCTTCACGGTCGACCCCCGCAACGCCGAAGAGATGCGCACGCTGCTCTTGAGCCTGGTTGCGAGCGTCGAGATGCGTGAACTCCTCGCCCCTGCACCCGAAAAGATCTGATGAACCAGCCATTCGCACCCGCTGCCAGCCTTGCCCCGCACCTCAACCCGGTACACATTGAGGCGGGCAACCGCACCCTCGCCGAGATGCAAGACCTCGCAAGCTCGCTCACCTTCGCAGCGATGCTCACCGACGATGGCTTCGAGATCGTGCACCTCAACGGCGCCCACACCGACGGCGGTCGTTTCGCCAGCATGTCCAGCTCGGTGCAGGCCCTCAGCGACGCTGTCGCTCACGAACTGAAAATTGGCACGAACGAATACGTGATCATCGCGTCGGAACTCGGCCACGTCATCCAGCTGCGCGTTCAAGGGCACCCCATCGTGCTCGCCGCACTGTTCGACACTCACGAAACTTTGGGCAAGGGCCTCTCGATCGCGCGCATTGCCGCGCGACGCATGGCCGAGCTCATCGCGTAACCACGCACCACTAGAAGTATCACCAAACCCGACACCATAAACGGAGAACACAATGTCAAACATCACCGAAACCCTCACCGCTCTTCTCGACACCGATGGCGCTATGGCAGCCGCCGTTGTCGACAGTGGCTCGGGCATGCTCCTCGGAAGCGCTGGAAGCGGCATCGACCTCGACGCAGCAGCAGCAGGTAACACCGAGGTAGTGCGCGCCAAGCTCAAGACCATGAAGGCACTGGGCCTCAACGACTCCATCGATGACATTCTCATCACGCTGTCGAGCCAGTACCACATCATCCGTCCGCTCTCGTCGAACCCCGAGGTCTTCATCTACTTCGTGCTCGACAAGGCGAAGTCGAACCTCGCGCTTGCACGCATCAACGTCAAGTCCGCCGACGCGAGCCTCGGCCTCTAAGACAACTCCAGCTGTGGCGGTCACCGAGTGTGGCCGCCACAGTGGGCTCACCACCCAAGAAAGATTCACTATGAGCGACGGAAACGACGTACCAGCAGGGTGGTACCGCGACCCCCTGGGCGGCGCGCACCTTCGGTGGTGGGACGCAAATTCATGGACCGAGCACATCGCTCAGCTCGATAGCTCGCCCAAGCCTCCCCCCAGCACGGTGAACAGCACGTCCAACCCCTTCGACCCTGCCGCGACGGCACGTGAGCCCGAAGTCTTGATTATTCATCCGTCATCGAGCAAGCGCAGCACCCGTCAAAGCGGAGTGTCTGCTTCGGCCACAGCTTCGGCTTCGGCTTCGGCTAACGCCTCAACCCAGAATGATGCGAGCACCGTTCTCGAACAGCCCACCCGCGCGAGCGTGAAAGCGGCAGCCGCGGCGGCCGCAGAGCCTCGACAATCAGGTTTCTCAGACATCGCGCTCACTGCTGAGACGTGGAACAAGCTCAACCGCGCGATCACCGACGCGGTGAACTCTCCCACAGCGCCTCTCGTCGAACTGCGCTTCTCCGACGCCCCCACGCTGGTTATCGACCCCCGCGGCTGCGCCTACTGGTGGGCAGAATCTCTCGACCACCTCGCGACCTCGACCGCTGACGGCGATGTCGAGACCGTTCCCCGCCCGCTCGGGATCACGCAGAACGAGGCCGGCCGAGATTGGGAGCCTCTCGTATGGCTGATTGGCACACACGCCCAACCCGAGTCCTTTGATCCGCTCAGCCTTTCTGGCGCCCGCTTCAAGTTGCGCCGCTGGCCCAACCTCACGACGTTGAGCCACACCACCGAGCAAATGGGAATGACTGCCATGCTCGGTGCTGCCTACCTCACCGTCACCGAACTCGCCTCTCTTGCGAAGGTCGACGTAGATGACGCTCGCCGCCTCATCTCCACCTTCGAGCTGATGGGTTTGTTGACCCACACGGTAGACACCATCTCAGACGAGGCACGTCAGCCCGTAGCAGCCGAGCCCGCGAAAGAGGGAATTTTCTCCCGCCTGAAGGCCCGCTTCAGCCGCTAAGGCACGGCATTACCGCCGGCTCACACGCCAGTCGTGCGGGCAGTCACAGCGTTCTCACTTCGAGCGCTTACCGAGGGCACCGACCTAGTGGACGTACTCCATAAGGTCGAGCCCAAATGTGCGCAGCGCTTCGATCACTTGCAGACGCGCGTACATGCTCTTGTCCTCAAATTGGATGGATGCCGCGTAAGCCACCGCACGCTTGTTGCCTCGCAACGCTCCGGCTTCGGCTCGCACGCCGCGATCGATGCCGGTCTTGTTCACCAGCAAAGTGTTGTGATCGGCCCCGCGATGAGCCAGAGGGTCAAGCCCGAAAGCACTTGAGACCAGCGACAAGTCGGTGTTGAGCGACAGCCAGCCGAGCACACGTTGGCTCGCGATCGAGTTCACGATTTCGCCGCGCGCGAGTGCGCCAAATAACCAACTGAGCTCGACGGCGGATCCGACGGAGAGCTGAGGGGCATCGTCGGGGCCGCGGGTGTCACGTACGAGATCGAGCAGTGCGGTCTTGGTGAGGCCGAGGGATTCCGTGCGGGCTCGCACGGCATCCAAGCCGATCAGGCGAAGCAGGATGTTGGTGGCCAAGTTATCGCTTGTCGCGCCGACAAGGGCTGCGAGGTCAGCGACGGGCAACGACGGGGCTTGCAAATGTTGCCACAGACCGGCGGCGCCAACGGACGCTCCGGGAACTTTGTCGAGAATGCCGTAGGGCGCGAAGTCGCTGCTGTCGAAACGAGCGGAGACTTCGATCAGCAGCAGAATTTTGCCGATGCTGGCCGTGGGGAGTGCAACACGGTCGTCGATGCTCAGTACGGTTTTACCGCTATTGATATCGACAGCGCTGGCGGATATGCGCACGCTGCGGTCAGCAAGCCGCAACTTTCCAAGCGCGGCAAAGGTGCTGGTGAAGTTGGGTTCTTCTCCAGCTCCGGCGTGCTTCGCAACTCGGGGGGTGCGAATGCGACTCCGGCGTTCTCGGGTTTGCTCGATCTCTACCAAATAGTGACGCGATCTTTCGGGTCCAGCCACAACGAATCGGATTTCGTCACACCAAATGTCTCATAAAACGCATCAATATTGCGAACAATTTGGTTGCATCGGAATTCGTTGGGCGAGTGAGGGTCGATTGCGAGCAGTCGAATGACTTCTTCGTCGCGCCCCTTCTGCTGCCAGGACTGTGCCCACGACATGAAGAATCGCTGCGCACCAGTGAGGCCGTCGATAACGGGCGCTTCGGCTCCATCGAGGGAAATTTGGTAAGCCTTCCACGCGATCATGAGGCCGCCGAGGTCGCCGATGTTCTCGCCGATTGTGAGCGAACCGTTCACGTGGTGCTCAGGAACCTGAGCCGGCGCGAGCGCGTTGTACTGGTCGATCAGCGACTTCGTGCGCTCTTCGAATGCGGCCTTGTCTTCGGGAGTCCACCAGTCAATCAAGCGACCGTCGCCGTCGTACTTGGCACCCTGGTCGTCAAAGCCGTGACCGATTTCGTGGCCAATGACGGCACCGATCGCACCGTAGTTAGCGGCGTCATCCCGCGACTCGTCAAAGAACGGGTACTGCAGAATGGCCGCGGGGAACACGATCTCGTTGAAGCCGGGGTTGTAGTACGCGTTGATCGTTTGCGGAGTCATGAACCACTCATCGCGGTCGAGTTCTTTGCCGATCTTGCCGAGTTCACGCTGGAACTCGAACTCGTTGGCGGCGCGCACGTTGCCGGCGAGGTCATCCGCACTGATCTCAAGCGTGGAGTAGTCGCGCCACTTCACGGGGAAACCGATCTTGGGAGTGAACTTCTCAAGCTTCTCGAGGGCACGCTGCTGTGTGGTGGGCGTCATCCATTCGAGGCCGTTGATCGACTGACGGTATGCCTCGACCAGGTTGGCGACAAGAATATCCATGGCCGACTTGGCGGTGGGCGGGAAGTGACGCTCGACATAAATCTTGCCAACGGCTTCGCCGAGCACGCCCTCTACGAGCGAGACACCGCGCTTCCAGCGAGCACGAAGTTGGGGAGTGCCCGAAAGGGTGCGACCGTAGAAGTCGAAGTTGGCCTCTACAAAATCACCAGACAAGTACGCAGCATTGTTGCGGATGACTTGCCACGACAGCCAGTCCCGCCACGCCTGCAGGTGGTCGTCGCTCAAGATCGCCTCGAGCCCCTCAACGAAGCTGGGCTGGCGCACAACGACTTCGTCGAAGGAGTGGGCCGGAACATCGATGGCGTCGAGCCAGACGTTCAAGTCAATGGCCCCCGTGAGCTCGTTGGCAGCCTGCCACGTCATGGGGTTGTAAGTCTTTTCGCTGTCGCGGTTGGCGACGTTATCCCAGTGCTTCGACGCGATCGCGGTCTCGAGAGCGACGATGCGCGCGGCACGCTCGGCGGGAGCATCGAGGCCGGCAAGCGTGAGCATCCGCTCAATGAAGGTTTCGTACTTGGTCAGAATCTCAGCGAACTTCTCGTCGCGGTAGTACGACTCATCGGGAAGACCAAGGCCGCCCTGCTCGAGGAAGACGAGATAGCGCTCGGGGTTGCCGGGATCGTTGTCGACGAAGAGCTGGAAGAAGCCGCTCGTGCCCCCGCGTTCAAGGCGACCGAGGGTGCTGAGCAGGGTCGGGATGGAGTCGACGGCGGCGGCCTCAGCAAGCTGCGCGGCGATGGGGGTTGCCCCGAGCTCGTCGGCGCGGGCTTCGTCGAGGAAGCTGGCGTAGAGGTCGCCTACCTTGCGCGCCTCGGTGCCAGGCTCAGCCGATTGCGACTCGATGATGATGTCGCGAACAGCCTCTTCGGCTTCCTCGGCAAGCACCATGAACGAGCCATAGCGAGCCTTGTCGGAGGGGATCTCCGTGCGGTCGATCCAGGCTCCGTTGACGTGCCGATACAGGTCGTCTTGAGGGCGCACCTTCTCATCAAGATCGTTGACGGCAATTCCGGATGACAATGACGATTCGGCACTCATGCACCCCAGCCTAGAGCGTTCTCCTTATGCACACGCTGCGAATTTGAGACCGGTGGATAGCCCTACACTTAACTGATGACAGCCTCTGACTCGGCCGCCACACCACCATCTCTCCCCCACGGCCTCACCAGCCGCAACGTGCTTTCGTGGCGCAACGCGATCGCCACCCTCTTCGCGCTCGCTGGCTTTTCTTTCGCCAGTTGGGTGGGCCGCATCCCGACGGTGCGAGACACCTTCGATGCCAGCCATTCGGAGATCGGCATCCTGCTTTTTGGGCTCGCTATTGGGTCTCTCTTGGGGCTCGTCGTTGCCGGCAAGCTTGTCGAACGCTTCGGCGCCAAGATTGTCGTTCGGGCCTGCGTCGTGCTTTTCGTGGCGTCCCTCGCTGCCACCGCGATCATCATCGGGGTGCTCGGCAGCTTCTTCGGTGCGGTGATTTCTCTCGCCGTGTTTGGGCTCGCGTTCAGCACCTACGACGTCGCCATCAACCTGTCCGGCACGGCGAACGAACGGCTCCTCGGCCGCTCGAGCATGCCAACTCTGCACGGGTTCTACAGCCTCGGAACAATGGCCGGAGCCGGGTTCGGCGCAGCGGCGGAAGCCCTCCACGTTCCCCTCGCCACTCATCTCGTGATCGTGTCGGCGATCGTGCTGATCACCGCGCTCGTCGTTTCCGCGTTCATCCTGCCCGAACGCCTCGCAGACCCACCGCCCAACACCGTCGAGATGAAGATCGCCGCAGGAGAGCTAACGGCGCCGAAGCTCAAGAGCGTCTGGCTTGAACCCCGCACCATCCTGATCGGCATCATCGTGTTGGGCATGGCCTTCGCTGAAGGCTCCGCGATCGACTGGCTCGCTCTCGCGATGGTGGACGGCTACGAAATCTCCAACGCCTTCGGCACCCTGATCTTCGGTGTCTTCGTGACGGCAATGACGGCAACTCGCTTCTTTGGCGTTCGCGCCCTCGACCGCTTCGGTCGCGTTCCCGTGCTGCGGGCATCCGCTGGCCTTGCCGCTGCTGGGCTCTTGCTCGTCATCTTCTCGCCGGCGGTCTGGCTCGCCGTCATCGGCACCGCGCTCTGGGGCGCTGGTGCTGCACTCGGTTTCCCCGTCGGCATCTCCGCCGCTGCGGATGACCCCAAGCGCGCCACTGCGCGCGTCACCGCCGTGGCAACCATCGCGTACGCCTCGACGCTGATCGGGCCGCCGATGATCGGCATTCTCAGCGATCAGGTCGGCGTGCTGCACGCGCTGCTGCTGATCGTGGTTCTCGCGATCATCTCTGGACTGCTCTCGCCCTACGCCCGCGAGCTGGCAGGCCGCCACGCGTACACCTACATCGACTTCTCGTCGCCTGGACCAACATCCGCTGCCGTCACCATGGCGACCACCGAAATGCACTTCGTCATCACCCCCGAGCAAATCGAAGAGGCGCAGCGCGAGAACGAACGTCGCGGCCTCGGCAAGTTCAAGCGCAAGCGCCCCAGCAAATAACGCGGCAGCACAACAACACGCCGAGACATCGTCGCTCTTAGGCTGGAGGCGTGTTCGAACCCATCGCGCCCTATTCGCAGGACTGGCTAAGCCGACCCGATGGAGCGCGCTTGTTTTGGGAGGAATCCGGCAACCCGCACGGGCAGGCAGCGCTCTACCTCCATGGTGGCCCAGGTAGTGGGCTCGGCCCGGGAGGCTACCGGCGACGCTTCGACCCCACGGTGTATCGAATCATCGGGCTCGATCAGCGTGGCTGCGGACGGAGCACCCCGCTCGCTATCGATGCCCTCGACTCGCTCGACGCCAATACGACTCAAGCGCTCATTGCCGACCTCGAAGCTTTACGCGAGCACCTCGGTATAGACACGTGGGTTGTGCACGGAGTCTCGTGGGGCTGCACGTTAGCGATGGCGTACGCGCTCGAGCATCCGGCCAGAGTGTCTGGCCTTGTGCTTGTCGCCGTCACCACCGGCGCCCGTGAAGAAATCGAGTGGATCACCGAAGGCGTCGGCACGATTTTTCCCGAGGCGTGGGCTCAATTCAGCGCAGTAGCACGCGCGGGAGAACGCCCAGTCGAAGCCTACGCGCGACTTTTGCGAGACGAGGATCCGCAGGTTCGAGCTGACGCGGCCCGCGCTTGGGAAACTTGGGAGAGAACCCACATATCGCTAGACCCTCACTGGGCTCCCGGCCCCCTATTCGATAACGATCGTGACCGGGAGAACTTCGCCACCCTCGTGACTCACTATTGGGAGAACGACTGTTTTCTCGGCGGCGCCTCGCGAATCTACGGTCGCATTGCAGAGCTCGAGGGAATTCCCGCCACGCTCATTCACGGTCGCCACGACATCAGCGGGCCCGTAAGCACCCCCTGGCGTCTTCACCGCAGCTGGCCGGGGAGTGAGCTCATCATCGTCGAAGACGAAGGCCACGGCGGGCCCCTCGAGATGGAATGCGCTGCGACCGCTCTCTCGAAGCTGATCCCGGCGGCTGATCACCCAGCCTCCGGTCAGCTACCGTAGGACGGTGCGACTTGTCATAGCCAAATGCTCCGTTGATTACGCCGGACGTCTCAGTGCCCACCTGCCCCTCGCGACGCGACTGCTGCTGCTGAAGGCCGACGGCAGTGTGCTCGTGCACTCCGATGCGCTCTCCTACAAGCCGCTCAACTGGATGAGCCCGCCCTGCGTGCTTTCCACCATTGAACCCGAAGCTGAGCAGTCGGATGCCGGAGTCACCGAGATCTGGAAAGTCGCCCACACCAAGTCGGCCGACATGCTCATCGTCTCGATTCACGAAATCCTGCACGACTCCAGCCACGAACTAGGCGTCGACCCCGGACTGCAAAAGGACGGCGTCGAGGCTCACTTGCAGAAGCTGCTGGCCGAGCACATCGACATTTTGGGTGACGGCTACCGCCTCGTTCGCCGCGAATACATGACCGCCATTGGGCCGGTCGACATTCTCGCCACCGACGAGAAGGGTGCGAGCGTTGCCGTGGAGCTCAAGCGTCGCGGCGATATCGATGGTGTCGAGCAGTTGACGCGCTACCTCGAGCTGATGAACCGAGACCCGCTGCTGGCTCCCGTCACGGGCATTTTTGCCGCCCAGGAAATCAAGCCGCAGGCACGCACGCTCGCGAAGGACCGCGGCATCCGCTGTGTGCTGTTGGATTACGACGAGATGCGCGGCCTCGACGACCCCAACATGCGCCTGTTCTAGTCTTCAGGCGTTGTTTTAGTGTTCAGGCACACGGCCTAGGCTGGTAGCGATGGCTACTAATTGGACTTGCATTCTCGTTGACCTTGACGGCACGATCGCTGACTCGGCGCCCGGAATTACGGCGTCGCTCGCGTACATGTTTGAGGAAATGGGCTACCCCGTGCCCTCCGCTGACGAGCTGCGCGCGTACGTTGGCCCGCCGATCGTTGACTCGTTCCGCGACCGCGCCGGGTTCACTCCCGTTGAAGCAGCGCAGGCGCTCTCGATCTACCGCCGCCACTACATGGAGGGCAACAACGCCAACGGAAGCGACATCTTCCCCGGCATGCCCGACGTATTGAAAACGCTGCACGCGACCGGCATTCCGCTGTCGCTGGCGACCTCGAAGCCCGAGTTTCCGGCATCCGTAATTCTGGATCACGCGAACCTCACGCAATACTTCCGCGTAATGGCGGGTGCTTCGATCGATGAGATCCGCAGCGCGAAGAAGGACATTGTGGCCGAGGCGCTCACCCGCCTGAAGATGATCGGTGCCGACGTGAGCAACCCGGTGATGATCGGCGACCGCTTCTACGACATCGAAGGCGCTGCCGAGCACAACATCCCCACAATCTATGTCGACTGGGGCTACGGCAACCCCGGCGAAGCCGAGGGATCGCTCGCTGTGGTGTCGAAGGCTGAAGAATTGCTGCCGCTGCTTCTTCCTAGTTAGAAGGCCGCAGCTCGACCGTTTTCGGGAACTCATCGTTGAAGGTTTGCTCGATCACGAGTGGATCCCGGTCGACGCCGTCAGGGATCTCGAGCACGTGGAGCGTGTACTCAATGTTGTTCATGCTCGGCTGCAGCGATGGTGGTTGACGAAACTCAACGTGCATCACGCCGTCGTCAGCCGCATACGCTTTCGTTGGCGTCCACTGCCGACCGCTACTTCCTCCCGTGCGGATGCCGACCTTATCGCCATCAATGAGGCAGGCGACGAGGGCGCCTGTGTCGTCTTCCGCCACAACTTCGGCGTCGTTGCAGTCGCCGGCATCTTTGAGCGCGACGCTCGGACCGACGCAGGCCGTGAGGGCCAGGCCGCATACGACGAGGGCGGCGGCGAGCCCACTGACCCGCCCGATCGCTCGGTAGCGAAAACCACGTGTTCTGCGCATCACCTGGATCTCCACTTCCCTCTGCGGCACCTTTGCTAAATTCAACTAAAGCTCATTCTCCTGCGCGCGGGGGCTTCGGGAGCAAAGTTGACCGAACTGAGATCTAGCGCTGTCACACGAATCAGTTCATGGTTGGCCGCTGCGCAGAGACGTTGGAGAACCCTCAAACGTTGGGTAGCACATCCATAACGACAGGCTTATCGTCAGTTCTATGAGAACTTCTCTGCTGAGTGCAACCGCCATTCTTGTGGCTGTGTGTCTCGCCGGTTGCGGCTCTGTCGCTGAAACCAGCTATCGCGGCGTGCCACAAAATCCCTTGAAGCCTGCGTCACAGGGACTGATCGATGGGACCCCAACCGTCACGTGGCTCAGTGACGAAACCCGCTTCGCCATCACCCTGGCAGGAAGCTCGAACTGCTCGTCCTACCCTTCGAAAGTGTCACAGATCGATGATCACACTATTGAGGTGGTGACGCAGAGAACGAAACGACCGCTCTGCACCGCCGATTTCATTCTGACAACCTACGAGCTCAGCACGCCCGCGGGAATCGACGAGTCGCTGCCTGTTGTAGTGGTTCTGGGCGAAAACTCATACGAACTTGGGCCTCGCTAACGCAACGGCTCCGTTCCGCAGACTGCAGTATCGTCCGCGCGACAATCAGTTGACACAGCACCAAGTGTAAGTAAAGCTCAGAACACGCCGTGACGCGGCGCACAGCTGAGGTGATTCGAGGAGCAACGGGGTGGCATGAAGGTACAAGGCTGGGGAGCGATTGCGGCACTTCTTGCCGCAGTGCTCCTGTACGACGGCCCCATCGGATGACACCGCTCACGGCAGCACGGCGGCACGACGAGCGCCGTCTGGCGACCGGAATGCTGCTGATCGGCCTAGTGTTCGGATCCGCCGCGTGCACGCATTCCAAACCAGTTCCACTCGATCCGACGCCCACGGTGCAGCCGTCGGACGGCGACTATCAACACTCCCTCGAACGTTATGACGAGTGCATGCGCTCTGATGGATGGACCGGCGTCGATTCGCCAACCGGCACAATCTTTGGTGCCCCCACCGAACAAAAGGACGCTTTCCTCGCATCCGAGGAGCGTTGCACAACGGAGAGCGGCCTCGACCCCGGCCCCGCGCCTGACATCACTGACGCATCGCTCGAGGCGGGCTACAGTTCTCTTCTCGACATGCGGGAGTGCTTAGTCACCAACGGCTTCGAAATCGCGGCTGCCCCTACCTTTCAACGATTCGTGGAGCTCGCCGGTGCATGGTCGCCTTACGAGTCGCTCAGTGGCATTGACCAGATCCAGAAGGCCGAGGCAGCCTGCCCCCAAGACGGGTTTTGATCTAGAGGCCCAGCTTTCAGCGGCCCGAGCCGTTATGGAACCCGAAGTTCCTTAAGGGGATCGCGGCGTGCGGCGGCCAGCGCCGGAATGAGGGCAGCAATGAGCCCGGTGACGATCGCCAAGATGGCTACTGCGAGGAAGAAGTTCAACCCCGGTAGCGGGTCACCGCTCCATTGCAGTCCAATCGCCGCGGCGACACTTCCGATGGTCGCGCCGATGCTGCTCAGAACTGCTACCTGCGTGAGGAGCAACCCCACGATGAGCCCTTGGGAGGCTCCTAGCGCGCGCCGGCGGCCAAAGTCTTTTCGACGCAACATCACGAGCCCGTACAGAATTGCGGCAGCAAGCACTGCCGTCAACGCGAAGACCACGAGCACTAGGTTGCGGCCGAAACTGCCGAGCTGACCCTGCACTAGCGACCGCAACTCCGCCAAAGACTCACTCGTGGCAATGGTCACTTTGGTCGGGTCATCCACCGCGAGCACTGAGCGAACAGCCGCCGCAATCGGCGCAACGAGGTCTGGGCGCTCCGCGATCACGACGAGAACACTGACGTCCGCCGGCGCCGCGCGCGACTCCTGCTGCTGAGGCACGACGACGAGCGGTTCGAGAAAGGAGAGGTAGTCGGGCACCGTGATGCGACCCGTGATCGCATAGTCGGCACCGCTGGAGGAAACTACTCCCCCGGTCTCATCCGGCATCCCAAGTTGCTCAAGCGCCATTTCTGATGCCAAGGCCGACACATCGCTCAGCGGCAGCGCTCCCGTCAATGCCTGAATATCGTCACCGTAGGCCAGCCGCACCGGCACTGGCGGGCCATCCAGAATCGCAGCGTTGTGAACGTCGAGCGCTCCCCCGAAGGCGCCCGCCCACGCGATGCCGTCCACGTTGGCTAGGCGCTCAAGAACGGACGAGTTCAGACCGGCACCGCTCTCGGCACGCACCACCACAGCGCGGGTTCCAGTGGAATCGATGGTGCCAAGAACGGCCTGCTCGGCACCGACAGTGCGCCCCGTTGTCAGCAAAACGGTCGCGCACATTCCGGCAATCATGATAATCGTGACAACGGAGGCGACGGGCTGGCTGCGTGCCGTCGCTGTTCCCTCACGCAGGATGGCGAGCATCCGCCGCAGGGCACTCATAGTTGGATCACCCTGTCGCAGCGAGCAACGAGCGCAGGGTCGTGGGTGGCAACAACAACTGTGCCGCCGGTCGCCGCCTGCGCCCTCATCGCGTCGACGACGATGGTCGCCGAGTCGGGATCCAGATTGCCGGTGGGTTCGTCAGCGAGCAGGATGCGAGGGTTGTTGAGCAGAGCCCGGCAGAGAGCAATGCGTTGAGCTTGCCCACCCGATACCTGTCCTGGAGTGTGGTGCGCCCGCAGGTTGACGCCGAACTGCGCCATCAGTTCAAGCGCACGGCGCTGCGCGGTATCGCGTGGCTCGCCGCGGTAGAGAGCAGTCTCGATCACGTTATCGAGCACGGTGCGAGTCGCGTCGAGGGCGGCATCCTGAAACACGAAGCCGAAAAGGGTTGCCCGCAGGCGGGCGCGCTGGGCATCCGGCAGTCGCGTTGACTCTACGCCGTCGAGCAGCACGTCCCCGGCGCCCGGTTTAAGCATCAGCCCGAGGAGATAAAGCAGCGTTGACTTGCCTCGGCCCGAGGGCCCAGTGAGGGCGACGACTTCTCCGGCTGAGAAGGTGGCATCCCAGTCGGCGAGGATGGGCGTGTTTCGGTTGTAACCGAAAGTGATTCCGCGTGCTTCGAGCAGCTCGTGGGGCACGGCGCTACTCTCCAGACGCCGGGACCCGCACGCGAGTTCCCGCCGGCACGCCTTCGATCACGGACATCCCACGAGCACTCGTGACGACGGTGACGTCATGGGCAACGGCCTCGGAGTCGATCACGCTGATGATGCCGTCAGCACCACTGAGCAACGCAGCCGAGGGAACGACAAGTCCGCTTACCGTCTCAACGGTGACAATGCGAGATGACAGCAGCGTTTGTCCCGTCACTGGAATGGTGGAACATTCGTCGCCGCAAATAACACTGTCATCAGGGCCCGCGAGAATAATCGTGGTCTCCCCCGACTCCGAGGTTTCGCGATCGACAACGACCGCCTCCCACACCGCGTCGCCGTTCGTGATTTCTACCCGGGTGCCGTTAGGCATGAGTGAGGACTGTGATTCGGTAACCGGAATTTCAAAGGTGGGCGACGGGAGTAAGCCCTTCACGACAGCTTCGCCCCCGCCGAGACTTGCGCCGCGTTTGACCACGTCGGTGTCGAGCGCGAGGCGCGAGGGCAGCGAGGGGACAAAAACGAGATCGCCCGACTGCACGACTCCATCGCGCTCAAGGCCAAGACTTTCTTGCCAGGCTCGAACAGCCCAATAGGTTGCGTAGTCGAACTCTCCATCGGGCGTCCACTCATAGAAACCGAGGTCGGACAGCATCGCCTGCAGTTGCTTCACATCTGCGCCCTCTGTCCACAGTTCGAGAGAGCGGAACGCGGGGATCGATCCCTGGGCGACGACGACGGGCCGCAAGTTCACCGTATAGAGGATGCTGCCCTGCTTCGCTTCATCGCCAGCAGCAATTGCCACACTCGTGACTGTTCCGGAGGCCTGATTGCTTCCCACCGGAACAGGCGTCCATTCAGCAACGGTGTTCAGGTTGATGCTCGATCCGACCTCACCGTCGACAACCTCGACAAAGGTGAACGCCGTTGAATCAAGTACATCCTTCGCCGGGGTGAGAACAGTGGATGCCGCCCAGCCCACACCGGCGCCCACGAGAAGCACCACGAAGCCGAGAGCCAACGCGGGCACGACGCGGCGCCGCGGTTTTTCGTAGAGGCTCAGCTCCGTCGAGGAATCTGTCATTATGAGGTGCTTTCAGCTTGAAAGGCTATGAAAAGAATACTCATTCCGCGTAGACCCGGTTCGCTGATCTATAGCCTTGCTGAATCAGGCAAAGACGAGTGGAATCGCTTCATCGCAATTTCTCCTTTAGTGTTACGTGCCGTACTTATTGACTAATAATCTAGTTCACTCGGCCAAGATCAACCAAGAGACCCTCGGGGCACTGCTCATTCAGCTCAGGCTGACCCCGCCGGACCACACCCTCTACCGGGCCAAACCCTCCACCACGCGACCGTAGATACCAGGCAGCAGCGCGGCGACCGGCACGATAGCTCGGCGCAGCGGTGAGTTCGCGGCCGCCACGAGCCCGGTGGTGAGCATCCGAAAGTCGCGGGTCACTCGCCGCCACTCGCGTTCATACCGTTCGGGTTCACCAGCGACGATGCACTCGATCGCGGCGCGCGCTTCCGCCAGCCCTAAACGGATGCCCTCCCCCGTGATCGCGTCGACGTAGCCAGCTGCATCGCCCACGAGCATCACTCGGCCTGCGCGCTGCCCGGTCGTGTTCTGCAATAGCGGACCAGCTCCCCGCACGCTCGACGCGGGAGTCGCGCCGCGTAGTCGTGCGGCGAGCGCCGGCACACTCGCCAACGCATCCTCGAATGACGTTCCGCGCGGGCCCAGCACGGCGACGCCGACCTCGGTGTCGCTCACCGGCGTGACGTACAGCTCAGCAGTCGGCGCCCAATGAACCTCCACGAGATCAGTCCACGGAGCAACCTCAAAG
This sequence comes from Rhodoglobus sp. NPDC076762, assembly GCA_040687235.1. Taxonomy (GTDB): domain Bacteria; phylum Actinomycetota; class Actinomycetes; order Actinomycetales; family Microbacteriaceae; genus Rhodoglobus. Next base: position 241,947 of record JBFBMV010000001.1, read on the forward strand.
TGCTGCCGGATGCCGAACCGCCGAGAATCACGTCGCCTCACGCGGCGAGGGCGCGCGGCCACACCCACCAGCTCACGCACCGTGGAGTGCAGGCCATCGCAGCCGAGCATCCACCGCCCCTCGATGGTGCGACCGTCAGCGAGGTGCGCGGATACCGCGCTCGCTTGCGCCTTCGTGCCGCTTTCTGCGCGGTTCGCACTGCGGCGCCGGCCATCCATCTGAGCCCCGTTGCCAGGCTGCTCAATCGCCTCGACCTTGCCGTGGTCAAACACGACGCCGAGCTCGACCGCCCGTTCGGTGAGCGCCCGGTGCAGTTCGGTGCGACGGACGCCGAGGGCGGCATCCGAAGCGAAACGGTGCTCGGCGGTGCGGGTGCCGTCTTGATAGCTGATGCCGGCGATCCTGCGCCCGCGCGGGTGCACTCCGAGGGCGGCGAGTTCGGTGACGGCGCCGGGCATGACGCCTTCGCCGCAGGCTTTGTCGATGGTGCCGGTGCGGGGTTCGATCACGAGGGCGGTGAGGCCGTGCATCCGCGCGTTGATCGCAGCGGCGAGACCGATGGGCCCGCCACCGACGACGACGACGTCAACGACGTCGACGACCGGCGAAACGCTCGGTTCGGCCACAACATCATCGGCCGCACCTGCAGCAACCGCATCCGCGCCCGCCGCACTCATGGCGTCAGTTCGCGCAGCGCCCGGTTTTCGGTCGGGATGCGGAACGCCAACAGCAGCACCGCGTTCAACACAGTGAAGACAATCGCGGTGACCCACGCGGTGTGCACGAGCGGCAACGCGATGCCCTCGATCGCCACGACAAGGTAGTTGGGATGCGGCAGCCACGTCAGCTTGTACGGTCCGCGGTTCTGCACACGGCCGGCTCCGGGCACCACGATCACCCGGGTGTTCCACTGAGCGCCGAGCGAGTTGATGATCCAATAGCGCGCCGCCTGGCAGAGCAGGGTGATCACGAGCATCGGGATTCCGAGCCACAACAAGAAGGGGCGATCGGCGACGATCACTTCAACGACACAGGCGATGAGCAGGCCCGTATGCAGAGCCACCATCCACGGAAAGTGCTTCTGCCCATACTCGCGACCGCCGCGCTCGAACGCAGCAGCAGCGTTGCGCTGGGAGATGCGGAGCTCATAGAGGCGCTCCATGCTCGTGCCCACGATGAGGGCGATGTAGGCAATGACGGTCATACTCACCACTCCAAAAGAACGAATTCGGCGCTCACGCCTGGCCCGAGAGCGAAGGCGAGAGCGTGACTACCGCGGGCCGGCGCGGGGTCGGCGTGCAGAGCATCCGCCAACACATGCAGCACGGCCGCCGACGACAGGTTGCCGACGCGAGCGAGGCAATCCCAACTCGGCTGCAGGTCGCGGCGCTCAAGCCCAAGCGAACTCTCGAACGCCTCGAGCACGCGGGGACCACCCGGATGCGCGATCCACGTGTCGATGTCGGCGATCGTCAGGCCATTGCGGCCCAGAAAGTCGCTGACTTCGCCCGGGAAGCTGTTCTGAATTACGTCGGCCACGCCCGCGCTCAGCACGATCTCGAAACCGGTGCCGCCCACGTTCCAGCCGATCACGTCGTGACTGTCGGCGACGAACGTGCTGCGGGTGTCGATCACGCGCGGGCCCGGCTCGCTGCGGTTCTCCCCCACCATCACGACCGCCGCGGCGCCGTCGCCGAAGAGGCCGGTGGCGACGAAATTGGCCATGGTGTGATCGTCGCGCTGCAGGGTGAGCGAGCACAGCTCGACGCTCAGCAGTACGCCGACCTCATCCGGATGCCCGACCAAATAGTCATGCACACGGGCCAAGCCCGCGGCCCCCGCCAAACAGCCGAGGCCGAACGAAGGAATCCGTTTCACGTCAGGGCGCAACCCCAGGCGCGGGATCAGCAGTGCGTCGATGGAGGGTGCCGAGATGCCGGTGACGGAAGTGAAGAACACAAAGTCGACATCGCTCGGGGCGAGGCCGGCATCCGCGAGCGCGGTGGTCAGTGCACGCTCAAGCAGCTCGGTCGAGACGCGGATGAACTCCTCGTTCGTTTCGCGAAAACTGCCGAGTTCGGGATACCGCTCGAGCGGAAGCGCCATGTGGCGACGGTCGATGCCACTGGCGCCGTGCATCCGTTCGATTACGGCCTCATGGCGGGAACTCTCGGCCAGAAGCGGCGCGAGCATCCCGGTCATTTCGGCTTGCGTGTAACTATATTCGGGCACCACCGGGGCGACTGCCGCAACTCTGCTCATTCAGAGACTCCGCTCATTCACAGAAGTTATCACGCGCCGAGGGTGCGACCCTCGTTGCGGCGACAGGCACGCCACGCGCGCCAAGCGCCGGTCGACCAGAGCGCCCACAGAACGAGCACGGGCTGGAACGGCATCCGAATCCAGCGCTTGAGATCGGTGTCGAGCCCGAGCGAGTCGACCTGATTCACGAGCTGCGAGATGTTGCCGGGGTAGATCGCGATGAAGAACGCAGCGGCAACCCAGCCCACGTGCGGGCGGTACTTCTTGGCGAAGATGAGTGCACTGCCGAGCGCAATTTCGACAACACCGGATGCCACAACCACGAAGTCTTGGTCGAACGGTTGCCAGTCGGGCACTTGGGCTTGAAAGTCTTCGCGCGCGAACGTGAGGTGGCTGATGCCGGCAAACACGAGCGAGGCGCCGAGCGCGATGCGTCCGACGCGACGGCCGATGCGGCTGGCTCGCGAGAGTTCGCCAGGCTCGGTTGAATCTCTCACTGATGCGACGTGGATCTGCTCGTGGGGTGGTGTCGGCTCCATCCCACCTATCTTGGTGCGCTCGGCTTAGAGTCTGCCGAGCCTGACGCCTGACGCGGTCCGAAAACCACGAACATCACGGCGACGATGATCGCCCATACCGGGTAGGTCAGCCAGACCCAGGATGCTCCGGGCTCACCCGAATCGGCGAGCGCGTAGATCACCCCGGCAGAGCCGCTTCCGGCAGCGCCGCCGATCGCGTTGGCGAGGCCCTGCACTCCGAAGTAGCTGGCGACGGAGCCCTCCGGGGCAAAGCGGGAAACGGTGGCGTTGAGCACGGGCTGCGCCAACATCTGGCCGACGATGAACACGGCAACGCCCACGAGCATCCCGACCAGATTTGTCGACAAGCCCATGATGCCGACCCCCACCCCCAGGCAGGCAGTCGCGCCAGCGAGCGTGATGCGGTCGGGCAGAAAGCGGTTGGCGGCACCCGTGAGCGGCAGCATCGTGAGCACCATCACAATCGCGGCACCCGAGTAGATGAAGCCGAGATCCGACGGGCCCGAGGTGAACTCGGCTGCCCGGAACGGAATCACGAGATAGAACTGCGCGATCAGCACCGCGGTGCCCGCGACGAGAGCGCAGTACCGCAGAAAGGCGAGGTCGGCGAAGGCCACTCTCAACCGTGGTGGGGTACGCGCGGCATGCTCCTCCCCCGGGCCGGGCAGACCGATCGCGCTGATGATGAACGCGATCACAAACATGGCCGCGGCCGAGAGGCTCACGAACGCGAAATCGGCCCCCGCGAGAAAGCCGCCGATGATCGGGCCGACGATGAAGCCGACATTGCTCACGACCTCGCGCGTGGAATACACCCGTACGCGGTCGCTGCCGGTGGTGAGCGCCGCGTAGGCCGAGTAGCTGGCGGGGTGAAAGAGCGCGCCGCCGAGCCCCGTGAGAATCGACGCCACCACGAGCAACGGCACCGATTCCACCGTTCCGAGCATCGCGAAACCTGAGGCGCGAACCAGCACTCCGATCAGGATGGCGCGGCGAAAGTTAATGCGGTCAGCGACCCACCCGGCGATCGGCATCATCCCGTTTTGGGCCGCCGTACGGAGTGCCGTCAACGCCGCAACGACTGCGATCGTGAGGGTCAGATCTTGCAGAAAGTGATATGCCAGCAACGGCACGAGCATGTAAAAGCCGACGGCCATGATGAAGGTGTCGCTGTACAGAACCTTCAGCGCAAACGAGACCGGTGGGCGCTTCGCCACGCCCTAATCCTGCTCGTCGTTCGCGGGCGGGCGCGGGCCCCACGCCCGCACTCCCACGTACACCGGCAGCGCGATCGCCACGAACGGCGCGAGGCTCGGCAGCAGCACCGAGGCCACGATGGTGACCGTCAGCGTGAACAACACGAGCAGCGAGCGGCGCGGATGCTGCAGCATCAGCACGAATCCCTCACGTGCCCAGGTGCGCGCATCCGCTTCGGTGGAGAGCGTCGCGGCCGCCGTGATCGCGACGGCGAACACGCCCACCGCAGCAGCGATCGGCATCACGGCGGCGGCAAACATAAGCGCGAGCGGGTCTCCGGTGCTCCTGAGTTGCGCCGCGAGGAAGATGCCGTCGGCCACCAAGATCGCGAAGACGACGGTCGCGATGGCGCCGAGGCCCAGCGTGCGCCGCCACGTTTCCCGAAACTGCCGGAACGTATTCGTGAAGACTTTGTCGTCGTTCGTGACATTCCAGACGGCGAAGGCGCGAGCGAGCGCGATCGCGGCCGGCAGCACCGTGATGATGCCGAGCGACAAGATGAGCACCGCAAGCGACCCCAGGAAGATGTTTCCCGGATACGCGAGCGCACCAAGCAGAGTGGTCTCCCAGCGGGGAGACCGTCTCGTGCCCTGCGGTCGCTGCGGTCGTTGTCTCATCGGTGCGTACTCGTGCTCCCCTGGAATCCATCGCCCACGACGGCCGTGGCGCCCAAAGTGGGAGCGTCGCCATCAAAGCCCAACGATACGGTTTCGGTCACTCCGTCGCGCTCGATCTCCACACGCACCCCGCCCGCTGCGACGTCGTAGCGGATGGTCGCGGGTGCGGTGTCATCCCAGCGACGCGACTCGAGCACCGTCGCGAAGCGTGCGCTCGTGGTCGCCTCGCTCAATCGCTTGAGGGTGTGCTGCTTCTTACTAATCGCCAAACTCGGCGTGGATGACGTGGGATTAGCATGCACGAAGGTTTCGACGATTTCGCTAGTCGGGTTGTCGTCGAGCGCAGCGATCGGCATGACACCGTGTCCGGCATCCGCTCGCCACCGCTTGTCGCCGAGCGCGACCGGGGCGTTGTCGGTTTGCAGCAACCACGTCCAGGTGCGGGGTTGGTCGGCAGCGAGGTCGTCGGCAATCACGAGGGTTCCGCCGGGCGTCATGACGAGGTGACGGCGCACCCGCGTGACGCCGAGCGCCCGGTCGTACATCGCCGAGGATTCGCTCACCGCGTGCGTCCAGCCATCCTTCAGCGTCGTCGTCAGAATCTCGGCCGTGAACTCTTCGGCCAGCTCTTCGAACACGTGGTACCGGTCTTCGTTCACGAAGCCGTTGCCGTCGATGAGGATCGAGTTGTGGTGTTCGGTGAGCTTGCGCGACGAATAGCCCTCGTCGATCGCCAAGTACGAGCCCTGACCCAAGAACACGAAGCTGCCCGAGTCGGGGTGGTGGTGCCCCGCGTTCAGCGTGACCCAGCCGTTCTGCTCGCGCTGGTGATGCGACTGGTTCCACGCCTTGTGGCCACCACCGGGTGAGGCCTTGAACGACACGAGTGCCGCTTGCTCATCCCACGAGGTGCGCCCCACCACGAGACCGAGGTCGTCGAAGTACTTGCTCGGCGGCAGCGCTTCAGGGCCAGCCGCCTCAACGCTGGGGTCGAACCAGAACAGCTCTTGATACGCCTCGGGGCGAACGCCGGGCCGCACTCCGCTCTCGTACGCTTCGCGCCAGTAGAACTCGGTCGAGACCTTGTTGGCCAACCACTGCGCCTGCGGGATGCGGTACTCGGCAGCGAGCTTGTAATACAGGGCGACCGGATGCCCGCTGCGACGGTCGTGGCAGTCACCGTGGTCGACGATCCGCTCCAGGTCGGGAGCCGCCTGGTAGAGGCGGTACCAGAACGTCTCCTTCAAGTAGGTGCCGCGGTTGAACCAGTCGATGCCTTCTTGGTCACGCAGCACGTCAAGGTAGCTCGCGATCCACGGCACTCCGTAGCGCCAGTAGACGACGCCCTCATTGTTGGAGCCATCGTCGGGAAGAGAATCCAGCACGAGGGCGAAGTTCTCCTTCGCGCGCTCAGTCCAGGCCTTGGCTTCGGGGTACTTCTCTTGCAGCGCGTACCCGGCGGTGGCGAGGCCGGCGTAGCAAATCCAGTTGTGGTTCTGCCAGTACGACGACGACCACCATCCGCCCTCTTTCTCCACCGCGAACTCGTACATGCGCTGGCCTTGAAGCAGCAGCTTGTCTTCGAGCGCTTGCTTCTCTTCGGGGCGCAGGGCATCGCCCGCCCACGAATACGCGAGCGAGAGCCCGTGCAAAATCCACCCGGCATCGAGGTCGTGGTCGGGCAGATTCGCCTTGCCCCAGTGCGGAAACGACAGCGGCGGCGCCAGCCAACGACGCAACTCTTCGAGATACGCGTCTTGCCCGGTCAGGCGGTAGGCCAGCGCGAGGTTTGCCGAACCCGGCCCGAAATAGGTGATGGATGCCAGCGGGTGCTCCTGCGGAAGTTCCATCCCCTTCGCGCGCTCACACTCCTCGAGCAGTCGACGGAACTGCGCACTCAGCGGCCCATCAAGTTCGCTCCGCAGTGCTTGCTCGCGGGAACCAATCAGCATGGGGGTGGTCACAGTGCTACCTCTATTCGGGTTGTGTCATGGTCAGAAAGTTGGATGTCGATGGCGAGCGTTCTCGCGTTGGTGCCGAAGCTCGCGCTAGCGGTCGCAATGCTGCGCTCAGCGTCGAAGGAGTAGACGCTCACAAAGGTGGCTTCGGATGCTGTCGCCGCCCAGTCGCCAATCTCTTGCAGTCGGCTCGGATCGTCGGAGGGCCCGCGCCCGGCGTGCAGGTCAAGCGTGCTGTCGCCGGAGGCCCAGTGCCACCCGGTCAGCGCCGCCGCTTGTTGCTCGGTGGGCTTCGAGTGAGCTCCTGCGGCGGCTGCGGCGGAGGCAGCGCCAGCGGAGGCAGCGGAGAGTGTGGCAGCGGCTCCCCAGGCGGAACGCCAGGCATCGCCCTCAACAACTACGGCGAAATCGACGGCGGGGCGAAGGCCAAGCGAGATCTCGTGAGGCTGGCCGTCGTCGCACGACACGTGCACGACATCCACGAGCAGTCCGTCGCTGAGCTGCACGGTGCGGCTCAGTCGCACGCCGTCGATCGCGCTGGTCGTCAGTGCCGAAACGCGGGAGGCCGCGGCATCCCACGCGGTGATTTCGGCGGTGGCTTCGACCTGATCAGCACCGTCAACGCGAACCGTCGGATGCGCGAACGTGCGCGCGTAGTGCGAGTGACGAAGCGCATGCCCATACGGCGGCACGGCCGGAGCAGGCTGCCAGCGAATACCATCGCCGTACAGATAGAGAGCGAGCTTGTCGAAGTGACCGTGGGCTCCCCCATGAGGTCCAGCATCGAGGATGCCGACCATGCGATCGCGTGAATCACGCAACACGACATACCCGGCATCCTCGAATGCTCGCGAACCGACCACCACCGGTGCGCGGTCAAGCGGTGCGCCCACAAACCAGCCATCGAGCATCCACTCGAGGCCATCGTGGTCAGCACCCAGTCTTTCGACGACCCACGACTGCACAGTCGCCAGGCCGGTGTCACTAAAGAATTGTGCGCCCAGCGTGCAAATCTCGAGCACTTCGCGGTGCATCGCGACCCGGTCATAGGGGCCGTCATGCAGCGCGGGTAAAAAACCGTCGGGAGCCGCGATCGACACCAGAACATCGATCATCGAACGCACGCAGTCGACAGCCTCATCGGGCACGTCACGCGGATCAACGCCGCGCAGCGCCAAGAGATAGGCCCGCAAAACGAACACGTGATAGTAAGTGGACGCCTCCCACTCCCAGCCGTCAGAACGTACCGCGAGCTGCATATGGTCGAAGACCACCGCCGCAAAGTGCGGTGCGACCGAAGGCCCGCCCAGCGTGTGCGACGCCAGCGCTACCAACCGGGCTGCGGCATCCAGCCAGGCGGTGTAGTTGCTGCGCTGATCGTTGCGATCCTCCACGAGGATGCGGCGCGACTCGGCCAGCGTCGCGGCCAATCCGTCGAGGGTGCGGCTGAGTTCGGTCGACTCTTGCAATTCGGGAATCGCTCCGAGCGTGATGATCGCATCCGCGAAGCCGACAGCCCACTGCGCCTCAGACAGCGCCTGAGCAAAGAGCTTGCCCTGCAGCATCCACGATTCGCTACGGTCACTCCAGCCGGCGGCCGAAATCTGCACGTAGAGAGAGGAGTAGTCGAGCACGAGTTCAACGGCCCGGGCACGGTCGGCTTCATCGCCGTGAAGGGAGTACCGCCGCGCAGCAACCCGGGCGGCACGAGCAAGCGCTTGGTGCTCGAGTGCGAGCCAGGCGGCCTCAACTTTGTCGCCCGTGAGGCGACAGCCGTGGTCGCACAGAAACTCGTCGCCGTCGCGGGCGCCCAACTCGATGCTGTGGGTGGGACAGACGTAGTCGTGCCACCATCCACCGGGCTGCTGCGGAACAGAACTCATCGGAAGTTGAGGCCTCCGTTGATGTCGACAACCTGGCCCGTGACATACGACGAGAGGTCAGAAGCCAAGAACAGGGCAACGTCGGCAACGTCGCCCGCGGTGCCCGCCCGCCCGAGCGGGATACCCGCGACGATGTTCTTCTGAGCCTCTCCCGGGGTGAACGTCTCGTGGAAGGCCGTCTCGCCGATGAAGCCAGGGGCCACAGCGTTCACGGTGATCTTCTTCGACGCGATCTCCTTGGCCAGCGCCCGCGTGAAACCGACAACAGCAGCCTTCGAGGTCGCATAGACGACCGATCCAGCACCGCCACCGTTCTCGGCAGCAAGCGAGGCCATTGTGATGATGCGACCGTGCTCCGACTCGGCGAGGGCGGGGAGGGCCTGACGCGTGGTGAAGAAGGTGCTGGCGATGTTGACATCCATTACTTCGTTCCACCGCTCATCCGTGGTCTCGGTAATCGTGGCGCGGCCCACCAAGTGGCCAGCGTTGTTCACGAGAATGTCGAGGCCGCCCAGAAACTCAACGGCGGAATCCACGAGCTTCGTCGCCTGCGCTGAGTCGGTGAGGTCGGCCTGAACGGCGAGCGAGCGGCGCCCACCCGCTTCGATTTCTTCCTTTACCGCGGTGGCTCCCGCTTCGCTGTGGGCGTAGTGCACCACAACGTCAGCTCCCGCCGCCGCCAGTGCTTTCGCGATGGCCGCGCCGATTCCTGCTCCTGCGCCTGTAACGAGTGCGCGTCGTCCGGTGAGGTCAATGCTCATGTCTATGTACCGTGCCTATCTATTCGTTGGATGGACGGCTGCTGTAGAGCAACCGTTCGTGAAGGGGGTGCGGCTACTTGATGCCCGCGTTAGTGAAGCCCTGAATGAAGTACTTCTGGGCGAAGATGAACAGGATCACCATGGGAACTGTCGCCATGGTTGTTCCGGCCATCAGGTACTGCCACTGCGTGTTGTCGAGTTGCTGGAACACCGCGAGCCCCACCTGAATAACGCGCAAGTCACTGCTGGTCGTCACGAGCAAGGGCCACAGGAAGTTGTTCCAGCTCTCTTGGAACGTGAGCAGCCCTACTGTGGCGATCGCTGGCTTGATGAGTGGCGTATAGATCTGCGCGAAGATGCGGAACTCGCCCAGCCCATCGATGCGAGCGGCCTCTTCGAGATCTTTCGGCAGCGATAAGTAGAACTGGCGAAAGAGGAAGATCGCGGATGCGCTGAGCCCACCAGGAATGATGAGTGCCCACCACGTGTCCAACCAGCCGCTACCGCCCTGACCGAGGATGTCGTTGCCACCGAACAGCGGCATGAACTTCACGAGCAAGAACTGCGGAACGATCTTCGTGTAGGTAGGGATCATCAACATCGCGATGAACGCGAGGAAGATCGCTTCACGACCGCGGAAGTAGATGCGAGCGAGCGCGTATCCGGCCATCGCTCCGAGAGCAATCGTAATGAGCGTGTGAGTTGTCGCGATGACGAGGCTGTTGCGAAAGTACAGGCCGAACGGCGCAGCATCCAGAGTCGCGGCGTAGTTGCTCCACATCCACTCTTGCGGGAGCACCGTTGGCGGAAACTGAGCCAGTTCGGCAGGCGACTTGAGACTCGTCAGCACCATCCAGAGGAAGGGAACAAGCATCGTGATCGCACCGAGGCTGAGCAGCACGTTGACGAGTACCGCCTGGCGTCCCTTGGCGTGATGGAACCAGCGTTTGCGCGGTGCGACCGTAATTTCTTCGCTGATAGCGAGGGCCTTGATAGTAGGGAGGGTCATCGCTAGTCCTCTTCTTTGGTGACGCGACGGCTAATGAGAGTGACGAAGAGCAGGAAGGCGAAGAGGGCGACCGACTGAGCCGAGGCCATTCCCATCCGGAACTCTTGGAAGGCGGAGCGGTAGACCTCGTAGGTCATCATCGTGGTCGCGTTCGCGGGGCCACCATCAGTGAGCACGTAGATCTGGTCGAAGACTTGGAACGCTCCGATTATCGAGATGATGAAGACGAAGAACGTTGCCGGCTTGAGCATCGGAACGGTGATGCTGAAGAACTTGCGCACCGAGGATGCCCCATCGAGCGAGGCGGCTTCGTAAAGGGACTCGTCGATGTTTTGCAGCGCTGCGATATAGATGAGCATCTTGATGCCGATGCCCTGCCACGCTCCAACCAAAATGACGGAGGGCAGCGCCCACTGAGGGTCGACGAGCCATGCTTGGCCGGGGAGGCCAACAGCTTCGAGGCCGGCGTTGAGCAGACCGTACTGCGGGTTGAAGATCCAGAGCCAGACCATCGCAATGGCGACGGTGGCGGTGACCTGCGGGAGGAAGAACGCTGTGCGGTAAAACTTCTGGAGTTTGAGGCCCTGGTTGAGGAGCACTGCCACAACGACAGCCACAGCCATCGACACGGGCACCGTCCAGAAGGTGTACCAAATGGTGTTGCCGATCGACTGCATGAAGACCGGATCGTTGAACATCTCAACGTAGTTGTCGAACCAGATCCACTTCGGCGCCGAGAAGATGCCGTAATCCGTAAAGGAAAGGTAAAAGGTCGCGATCACCGGGATCAGCGTCCAGAGGCCCACGTGGATCACGGATGGCGTGATCATCAGCCAACCCGCGCGTCGTCGCTTTTTCTCAGCGGTAGTGATGCGCTTGCGCTTGCGCGGTGGTGCGGTTTCAGTGCCGCGCACGGACGCCGCTTTCGCGACCCGAGCTGGCCGGTGGTCTGTAGTGGTCATCACGCCCTCGTGTGTTTGATGCTGGGGAGGTGCGGATGCTCGGGCACGTGGAGTACCCGAGCATCCAGGGGAGGAACTAGCGGTCTATCGAGGTCTGGACAAGTGCGGCGAGGTCGTCAAGCGCCTCTTCCGCCGTCTTCTGACCAAGCAGAGCTGCTTGAACTGCGGGAGCGAAGTCGCCACGGACTTCGAGCCACTGAGCGGGGCCACCTTCACGCTTGGCGACATCCAGATTTTCCATCGCAAACTGAACGAAGCGGTTCGACTGTACGTAGTCAGAGTCGAGCAGTTCGGTCAGAGCCGGCACGTTTCCGCGCTGTTCGTTGGCGGCAAGAGCAGCCTCGGGGCTCGACAGGAACTCAAGCAAGGCACGAGCGGCCTGAGGGTTCTTGGAGTTGTTGGCAACGGTCGCCAAGGTTCCACCGAAGAACATTCCCGAAGACTCACCCTGAATCACGAAGGGCTCCAGGTTGTCGAGCACCGTTTCGTCTGCTTCAAGCGCCTGAGTCCAGAGGTTGTTGTGAGCGATACCCATCGCGGCGCGGCCGTTGATGAGCGGGTTCACGATGTCATCGGTTGAGGTGAAACCGATGTCTTCCACCTTGTGCACATTGACGAGGTCTGCCATGAGTCCGAGAGCGGCAACGCCCTCGTCGCTGTTGAAGGCTGGCTCCGTTGCGTCTTCGTTAAAGAGGTCTCCGCCGGCGGAGAAGAGCACAGTCTCGAACGCTTGGCGGGCATCCAGCGACATCATGTCGAAGCCGGCGCGCTCGAGCGAACCGTTGGCGGAGCGAACCGTTGTTGCTTCGGCGATCTCAATGAGCTCGTCCCACGACGACGGTGGGCTGTCGTAGCCCGCTTCCTTGAGGATGTCCATGCGGGCGACACCAAAGCGAGTGTCGAGCATGATCGGCACAGCGTAGACGTTGCCGTCCCACATGCCGGCTTCGACGATCTCGTCGGTGTAGCTCTCCTTGAGGTCATCCTCGCTGAGGCCGAGTTCTCCGAGGTCGGCGAGCACGCCTTTATCGGCGAAGGCTTCGATCCAACCGACACCCATGAGCATCACGTCAGGCACGAGGCCCGAGACGACGGCCGTAGTGAGCTTCTCGTTCAGGTTTCCGTAGGTCGTGTAATCCACGTTGACCGTCACGTTGGGGTACTCCTCGTAGAACTGCGGGAGCAGCTCATCTTCGAGAAGGTCTTGTCCGGGGCTTCCTTCAAAAATGGGGGTGAGCAGGCTGATCTCGCCCGATACCTCATCGGGGTTCAGATCGGCATCCGCTTCTCCTGCTGAACAGGCGGCGAGACCGAGACCCATCAGGGCCACCATCGCGACCGATGCTGTGCGGCGCATTCGTGACTTCACTTCCATGTGCATGTCCTCTCAAGCTGAGATTGAGCGACGGCTCCAGTGCCTTCGTTCCGCGACGTCGTCGTCGGCTCATTCGATTCCTAACCGATTTCCTAAGGGGGGGTGGGTGAAATCGGTGTAACGATGCACTGACCATAGACGAGTCGTTCTCGTGGAGTCAAGAGAGCCGTCGGAATTTTTCTCGAGACTCAAGTGAAAGCTGGACCACCGGTTGCTGAGATTCAATAAATCGTTACACTAAAACGACGATCATCAGGATCGACGACAACCGAAGGAGGTCGCGTGGCTCGAGTAACCATCCAGCACGTGGCGCAAGCTGCTGGGGTCTCTCCCAGTACCGTCTCCAACTTTCTGAATGACCGTCAGGGTCGAATGGTCGCGGCAACGCGAGACCGCATTGAGGCGGCTATCTCAGAGCTCGGCTACCGCCCCAACCGTGCTGCGCGACAGCTGCGCAATGGCAAAACTCAAACAGTGGGCCTCGTCGTGCCCTCCGTCGGCAACCCCTTCTGGGGTGCGTTCGCCCACGAAGTTGAGGTCGCGGCATTGGCATTGGGCTGCAGTGTTTTGCTCTGCAACAGCGAGCGCGACCCGGAACGCGAGCGCCGCTACGTCGAAGAACTCTGGGAAGACGGCGTGCGCAGCATCATCCTGTGCACCTCGCTCCCCTCGCTCGATCACGTCAGCCACGTCATTGAAGAGGGGCTTCGCCTTGTCACCTTCGACCGGCCGGCACAGCCCAATGACCCGCAGTCCGTGGTGAGCATCAGCATCGATAACAACGTAGGTGGCCAAGTCGCCACCGCGCATCTCTTAGAGCTCGGTCACACGAGCATCGCTTTCGTGTCGGGCTCGATCCGTTCGGTCAACCGGTCGGCGCGCTACCGCGGGTATTGCGATGCCCTCGAAGCTGCTGGGCTCTCTGTCGCGGATATGCCGCAGTGGACCGGGATGGATGCTTCACACTTCGGTGATGTCGAAGCTGCCGAAGTGGGGCGGGCCGCCGCGCGCGATCTCTTCGCTGATCCGAAGACCGCCCCCACCGCGGTAGTGGCGATCAATGACATGACAGCACTCGGATTCTGCCGCGGGCTCCGCGATCTCGGCCTCAAGGTCGGGCGCGATGTCTCCGTGATTGGCTTTGACGACATCATCCTCGCCGACCTCTATGACCCACCGCTCACGAGTGTTCGCCAGCCCATCACACGGATGGCGCAACTCGCCGTCTCGGAGGCCATCGAGCGTGGCTCAAACGAATCGACCGACCCGGGCAGCTCGGTTCTCTTGCGCCCGGAGCTCGTGGTGCGAGAGTCTACGGAGCATGTCTCCTCAGCCGCACGACCGTAAGCGCCCCGCTCACCTCCGCCACTGGAATGCCACCGCGATCACTTTCGCTGCACTTTCCCTCGTCGGCTTAGTCGGCACGTGGATCTTCAACGCGCTAGCGATTGTGCAGATGCGCGACTGGTTCGGCGACTGGTTCGGCAGCGGGCCAGCGGTCAACTCGCTCGGCGTCGACCTTCTCGTCGTAGCCGTGGCGGGCAGCATCCTGATCATCATCGAAGCACGCCGCCTCGGGATGAAGCGGGCCTGGCTCTACATCGTGCTCTCGGGCATCACGGCCTTCGCGTTCACCTTCTCGCTGTTTCTCGCGATGCGCGAGCGCAAACTCGTGGAGCTCGGGCGTCGCTAGCTCAGGGCACAAAAAGGGGAGCAGCCGCAACGCGGCCACTCCCCTAATCACACAACTACGCCCGACGAATGAGCTTGCGGTTCACGAATTCGGCCATGCCGTATTCGCCAAGCTCTCGGCCCATTCCTGATGACTTCACTCCTCCGAAGGGGAGGTCAGCCTGGGTTTGCGACGGGGCGTTGATTGCGACCATGCCGACTTCGAGCTGTTCGGCAACAGCTTGCGCACGCGCGTCGTCAGAGGTGAAGATCACACTTCCGAGTCCATACGGCGAATCGTTGGCGAGACGAATTGCGGCATCCTGATCCGCAACCCGGTACACCGCGGCGACCGGCCCGAAGATCTCTTCTGTGTAAGCGCGGGTGCCCGGCTGAACATCCGCGATCACTGTCGGCTCGACGTAGGCTCCGGGACGATCGATGCGCCCACCGCCGGTAAGGAGCGTTGCGCCATTGGCCACCGCATCCTCAACTTGCCCAACGACCTGAGCAGCAGCAGCTTCAGAAGACAAGGGGCCGAAGGCGAGACCTCCCTCTCTAGGCTCACCCACCTTCAGCGCCTGAACCTGAGCCACGAAGCCCTCAACGAAACGGTCGTAGATCGCATCGAGCACAATGATGCGCTTCGAGTTGTTGCAGGCCTGACCGGCATTGCCCATGCGTCCGGCAACCGCCCCCGCGATCGCCGCATCGAGGTCGGCGTCGTCGAGCACAATGAACGGGTCTGATCCACCCAGTTCGAGAACGAGCTTCTTCATCTCGCGGCCCGCGATCGCACCCACGGCACGCCCTGCACGCTCAGAACCGGTCAACGAGACACCCTGAATTACGGGGCTTTCGATGATCGTTTCAACCTGCTCGTTGGTGGCGAAAATGTTGACGTACACGCCCTCCGGGAACCCGGCATCCGCAAAGATTTCGGCAATAGCTTCGGCCGATTCGGGGCAGCTTGGGGCGTGCTTGAGCAGCATCGTGTTGCCCAAGGCGAGGTTCGGCGCCGCAAAGCGGGCGACCTGGTAGTACGGGTAGTTCCACGGCATGATGCCCAGGAGGGCGCCAATGGGTTCGCTGCGAACATAAGCTGAACCGGATGCCACATCGATGGGCTTGTCCGCCGCGAACGCCTCCGCGTTGTCGGCGTAGAAGGCGTAAATGCTCACGCACAGGTCTACCTCGCCAAGAGCTTCCGCGGTGGTTTTGCCCATCTCGCGGATGATGATCTCAGCAAGCCGTTCGCGATCGGAAGCGTAGCGATCAGCAACCTTCCGCAGCATGGCCGCACGCTCAGCGATGGGAACGAGACGCCACTGGCGATACGCTTGGCCAACGGAAGTGACAGCCGTTGCTATCTGTTCGTCGGTCGCGGTTTCATAGCGCTTAACAACGAGACCGGTAGCGGGGTCTGTAACGGCGTAGTCGATCACGAAAGTTCCTTGTCAGTTGAATCGGATGTTGCTGGCGCGAGCGCTCCCGCCACCAGACGACGAGTCACCTCAGCGATAACGGCGAGGCCGGCCACGAGGTCTTCATCGGTGGTGTACTCGCCTTCGGCGTGAGAGATTCCTTCGACCGAGGGAACGAAGAGCATGACCGTGGGAACAATGTCTTTCATGTTGGTCGAGTCATGACCGGCGACGGTCATGATGTCCATGTGCGAAAGGCCTAGCGCTTCCGCCGAGGAACGACTGACGTCGACGCCCTCAGGCTGGTAGGGATTGATGCCCCACGAGTGCGACAAATGCATGTCGACGGAAACTTTGGCATCCGCTTCAATCTCGGCGATGGCACTGGCGAGAATCTCGTCTGCTTCCTTCAAAACGGCTTCATCGCCCGACCGCAGGTCGAGCAGAAGGGTAACTCGCGAGGCTACGACAACAGGCGAGTTGGGGTAGACATCCAGTTGACCGACAGCAGTGTGGAGGCTGCCGGGGAAACGGTCGGCAAGGCGACGAGCAGCGACAACGAGCAGCGAAGCGCCGAGGAGGGCATCGTGACGATCCTCCATGACGGTCGCACCGGAATGAGCTTGCTCACCGTTGATCACGATGCGGTACTTGCTGGCGGCCCAGGTGGCCGTGACCAGGCCGATTGTGACCTTGGCATTTTCGAGAAGACGGCCCTGCTCGATGTGGATCTCTGCACAACCAACGGCCTGAGGGCCATCACCCGCACCCACAAATCCCGTGTCAGCCAGCGCCTGCTCAACCGTGACGCCGAGGTGGTCGGTGACGGCGAGCGCCGTCTCCAACGCCATCTTGCCGGTGTACACCGAGCTGCCCATCATCGATGGGGCGAAGCGGGAGCCTTCTTCGTTGAACCAGTTGACGACGGCGAGGTTGTAGGCAGGCGTAACGGCGCCCTGTTCCCACGCTTCCTTGAGGCGGAAGGCCGAGTGCGCAGCAGCGAGAACGCCGTACGCGCCGTCGTACTTGCCGGCGGTCGGCTGCGAGTCCATGTGAGAACCGACGATGACGTAGGGGGCACCGGGCACCAGTTCGAGAAGACCAAACTGGTTCGCGATGCGGTCGTACTCCACGGTGAATCCGTGAGACTCGAGCAAGCCAGCGAACCACCGTCGCTGCTCGATATCTGCAGCGCTGGCGGCCTGACGGTCAACTCCACCGTCGCCGGTAGCTCCGAACTCGCTCATCGTGGCGAAATCGGCCAAGAATGCGGCGTCGGTGGTGATGTCGTTGGCGTCCATAGGACGGATCCCTTCGTCGGGTGGTGCATGACTGCTCAGATCAGAGTTGACCATTTGCACATCTGGATTCCCGCAGTCGTCGCTGCCCAGAAGCTGACGTCAGAACGGGTAGATCAATGATTCCAACGATCTTCAGCCCCGGCAATTGCGAATGTGCATATCATTGAGGAGACATTATGTGCACCTGCACAGACTGAAATCTGTCAGAAATGTGATGGACATGACCGAGTCATCCGTACCCCGAATTCTCGCGCAAGCTACAAGCGCGTGCCTCCTTGAGGTTGACGCTCTCGTATCCCGGTGGGCCGTTCAGCTCGGCACAATCGATGCGTACAAAGCCGGACTCGTCGATCTGGATCGCGTCGCCGCCGATTGCCGAATGATCTTCATCCGTCTACTCACCGATATCGGTGGCCACGAGATTCCAGCCGAGGCTCGGGATGTGTCTGAACGCGTCGGGCACTCTCGCGCGCTTCAGGGGATCCCTCTTGTCGATGTGATGTCGGCCGTACGGCTGGACTACCGCATTATGTGGGAGGCGATTTCCGCGCACACGACGGATGCCGAAATGCGAGAGGTATTCGACAGCGTTCCCCGCATCTGGGATGCCGTCGAGCGCCACAGCCAAGAACTCACCACGGCGTACACGGCGACTCAATTCGGCATGGCGCAGGTACGGCAGGACGAACGACGACTCTGGTTTGCTCGCATCCTTGAAACGGACGGCAAAAACCACGTGCTCAACACCCGCGCCTGTGCAGTGTTGTCCTTCGCGCCCGAAAGTGACTTCACCGTCTTCACGCACGCCGACCGAGTCGACGAGGCTCTCGACCGCCTTCAGAACACCCTGCAGCAAGCGGGCGTCGTGTCTCACCATCATGAAGCCGAAGCCGGTCCGGTACTCATTGCCCAGATGCCACGGGAGGGCTCATTGCCGCTGAACGCGATCACTCACGAGCACAAGGTATTGATGCTCGACGGCATCAGGGGTATCTCTGCGGTCCCGGCCGCTATCCGAGTCACCCAAGCCGTGGCTCTCGTTTTGCCCGCGAGCGATGCCCGCTTGGTCAATGTCAGTGATTTTTGGCATGTAGCGGTTTTTCAGAATCCTCTCGATGCCGCCCGTATCCTCCACCAGCGCCACGTTGACTCGCTCCTGAAGCTGCCCTTCGCCGAGCGTGCGGTGCTTGAACGCACTGCCACCGAGTTTCTTCTGACCGGCTCAATCGCTCTTGCCTCGCGAGCTCTGTTTTGTCATCGCAACACCGTGACCAACCGTCTCGACAGCCTCGAACGCGTGACCGGCTTAGATCTACGACTTCCAGCGGAAGCGTCGCTGTACATCCTCGCCCGCAGCGCAACTCGGGCTGAAGCGACGTCACTCAGCGACTGAACCCCGCACGCCTGGCACAGCCGAGAAAAGTCCGCTCCTGTCGTGACTCACGAAGCCACCGACGATGGTTGCCTCGACACCGATCTGACCGATGCGCTCAGCCCGAACGTCCACGGGGCTATCGGCAAGCACCACAAGATCGGCGAGCATTCCGCGGGCCACTGTGCCTTTGCGAGCGCCCCACCCTGTAGCGACGGCGGAACCAACGGTGTAGGCGCGCAGCGCTTCATGCGCAGTGATCTTCTCCCCCTCGCCGTAGCTGGCCCCTGACTGAGTCAGACGCTCGACGAACGATTGCATCACTGCCAGGGGCGCACCGGGCGCGACGGGGCGGTCAGAACTTCCTGGCAGCACGATTCCGGCATCGAGGAAAGAGCGGGCACGGTAACTCCACTGCGCTCGTTCGGCGCCCAGCCGTTCGATCATCCCGTCCCCAAAGAGGCGGATGAAGTGGGGTTGCGGCACGACGCTCGCCCCGGTGGCAGCAAGGCGCTGCAACTGATCCGGCCGGATGACGCCCCCATGCTCAATCCGGTTCGGCATTGTGGGGTGCGACGAACCTTCGCGCGCACTCTCGAGAATCCCCAAAGCAAAGTCCAGGGCACCGTCACCGATCGCGTGCAGTGCGAGGGCCCAGCCTGTGCGGTGGGCTGCGAGCGCTTGCTCTCGCAGCGCTTCAGGATCTCCCTGCAAGTAGCCGTGGTTGTGAGAGGCGCCTTCGTAGTGCTCCGTCATGAGCGCCGTAGAAGCAAGGAGCGAACCGTCGGTAAAGATCTTGGTGGGGCCGAGCTGTAACCATTCATCGCCAGCACCCGAGCGGATGCCTGCAGCCAGCCCGACGCCGGCGGGGTCATCGCTGTGTCCAGGGAGCGCGTCGAGCGCGTCGATGCTCACCATTACTTGCATCCGCGAGAGCAGCCTTCTCGCATCTTTTGCATTCTGATACGCGGCGAATTCGCGAGGACTGTGGCCGATCCAGCCACCGGCAATTCCGGCATCCGTCACGCTCGTGAGGCCTTCGCGGGCGTACTGGGTGGTCGCTTTGGCGAGCGCATCCTCGATAACGGTCAGCGGATACGGGAGCACCAGCTGTTGCACGAGGCTCATCGCGGTTTCCTCAAGAACACCGGTTGGCCGGCCGGAGTCGTCGACCACGACACGTCCCCCGCTCGGCACGGTCGGGGCGGAGTTCTCAGCGCCGACGAGCTTCAAAGCCACACCGTTGAGAACGCAGGCGTGCCCGGAACTGTGCTTGATCCACACCGGGCGCCCCTGTGAGACCCTGTCGAGTTCATCACGGTCGGGGTAGTTGCCACCCGTGGCATGGTGATTGAGTCCACTCGCGATAATCCATCTATCGCCTTCGGAATCAGCAGCCGCCTTAGCTATAACGTCGTAGATGTCGGTCAGCGTTGTTGCGCCACTGACGTCAGCCTCAATAAGCGTGAGTCCGAACCAAACGCTGTGAGCGTGCGCGTCGTTGAACCCGGGAACCACGGTTGCTCCCTGCGCGTTAATGCGATTGCGGGCAGAGACCCCCAGGAGCTCTTCGTCAATTCCGACAATCACGCCGTGATTGATTCCCACACTGTGGGCATACGGACGAGCCTCACTCATGGTGATAATTGACGCGTTTTCGATGATGGTGTCGATGAGCACTGAGGCATCCTTGAACTGAGAAATCGAAGTGGACATCGAAGGATGCCAGGCCGTCGAGACCTTGGTCGCCTATTTAACCGGGGCATAAAGTCACTATCAATGGGATTTTGTGGCACTTATGGGCAATAGGCTGTGCACATCACCAAAGGTGATGATCCGGCTCTAATCGAGGTTTGGCATGAAAGCACACGGCAACCCAGCGTCGGAGCAGGCAGACGCGGTCGATAACGAGTGGTTACACCTTGTCGACCGGCTCTTCATTCACCTCGATGAGATCGTTGCGGATTTCCTCTCCCGATTCGCCGAGGCGGAATATTACGAACCCCGAGTCGTGGAGGAAAGCGATCTCGCCCGCACCGCCAACGATGTGCTCAGCATGCTGCTCTACAAATTGGGCAACAAAGAGCTGCCAATTCAGTTCACCTCCCTCGCCCACGATTTTGGCGCCCGTCGTGCTCGCCAAGGCGTTCCCGAAGATGTCCTCCTCGAGGCCATCCGGCTCGACTTTCGAGTCTTATGGTCTGCGCTGCAACAGCATGCCGGGCCCGATTCCGAGGCACTCCTCGTGCGGAATGTGGAACGCGTGCTCACCACCGTGGAGGACTACGTCAGTGAGGTGCAGCAGTCCTTTCTGGCAGAACAGTCCCGTCTCACCCGGGATTCCCGCTTGCTCACGGCCCGTCACGTCTCACGTCTTTTCTCTAGCGACACCTCCCGCCCCGAGCTGGTCGCCGAAATTGCGGCTGGCCTAGGCGTCTCCTCCACGGCTCGGTTCGAGGTTGCCGTGGTCGTTGGTGAAGGCGTCGCTGAATTACAAGCCCAACTGGCGAAGGGCGCAGTCTCACCAACTTGGTTTGGCTACGATCACGGCGATGGTTTCTGCCTGTTTCGCGAGCAGGGCACTCCCACCGCGAACACCACAGTGACCGACGAGTTAGCGGATCTCCCCGGGGGCTACGTCGATGAGGTACTCGGCCTCGCCCACGTTCCCGCCGCAGCTGCCACCGCGGCAATTTTTGCGCGGCACGCCTCGCGCTCCGCCCAACCGCGGATGATCGGCAACGACGACGCCTGGCTTTCCGTGGCGCGCGAACTATTGAACACCGCAATCCCTGACTTTGGACGCGACGTCCGCGAAGCGCTATCCGAGTGCACAACGCACGAGCGTGAGCATCTCGTACAGGCTGTACTCACGTACGCTGAGACAGGATCGATCAAGCTGACTTCTGAACGCTTGTTCTGTCATCGCAATACTGTGGTCAACCGCCTCAGTACGTTTCGTCAGGTCACAGGGCTCGACATTACGGTGCCCAAAGATGCCGCAATTGCGTTGGTGGCGCTGCACTCTCCGTGACGGATATTTCCGGCATGTTTCGCCCACAATTCCGGCTGAGCTAATTCGGCGCGATTTTGGGCAATTGCACAGCGAGGCACCCAAGATCGCACAATTACGACATTGCCGATGACTCTTTGCTGCATCTAGCGTTGCTTCAACGAACCGGAACGCACGGTTTTTGGCAGTCGAAACCAAGGCCATCAGACACGACAAATGTTCGTTGATCATGGCCCCCATCTCTGCCCACGTTTTCATTCAGCAGTCAGGAACGCACATGAAATCTCTCCTCTTCGATGGCGTCGGCACCGAGCCCTATCTCGCAGAAGTTGCTGTCGCCGATCCGCGTGCTGGTGAAGTGCTCGTTCGCATGACAACCGCCGGCGTCTGCCACTCTGACCTGCACGTCATCAACGGTGACTGGCCGTTCGACCACCGCGTTGCTCTCGGGCACGAAGGTGCCGGAATCGTCGAGGCGCTCGGCGAGGGCATCAGCGATCTCGCTGTCGGCGACCAAGTCGTGCTCTCCTGGTTCGCCCCCTGCAACACCTGCGCCTCCTGCATCGCCGGTCAGTCCTGGCTGTGCCAAGCCTCAGGCGCTGCAACCAACGGATTGCCCGATGGCAGCACTCCTCTTACTGCGGCCGACGGCAACGAAGTCCGTCCGTACCTCGGTGTCGGAACATTCTCCGACTACGCCGTCGTGCCCCGCTCGGCCGTCGTGCCCATCCCGGCTGAAGTGCCGGCAGCGGTGGCAGCACTCATCGGATGCTCGGTCACGACCGGGGTCGGCGCTGTCATGAACACCGCCGACGTTCGCGCAGGGCAATCTGCAGTCGTCGTCGGATGCGGTGGCGTCGGCCAGACCATCATCATGGGTCTGAAGCTTGTGGGCGCCAGCACCATCATCGCGATCGACCTCTCCCCCGACCGGCTGGAGACCGCAACAGAATTCGGCGCGACGCACACGCTCCGCGGCGACGACCCAGAACTGGCCGAGAAGATCGTGGCGATCAGCAACGGCGGCGTCGATTACGCGTTCGATGCGATTGGCCTCGCCGCTACATCCGCTCGCCTCCCTGACTACCTCAAGCCGGGTGGGGCAGCCGTTCTCGTGGGAATGCCCGCGCGCGATGTCGAAGTTGGCTTCAAGACGTGGCACCTCGTGGCAACCGGAAAACGCATCCTCGGCTGCAACTACGGTTCATCACGCCCTCAGGTCGACTTCCCTCGAATCGCTCGCCTGTACCTCGGCGGCCAACTTCCCCTCGACAAATTGATCGGCGACACCATCCCCGTTGCCGATGCAGCCCGTGCCATTGACGATCTGCGCGCCTCCACCGGGCGCCGCATGGTCGTTGATCATTCCCTGTGAGCCACTAACTCTGCAGCTTTTCTCGCACGGCCGCTTTATCTGCGCCCCATCAGCGGGCGCAGCCCTTCCGCAGCATCACTCCTAATAAAGGACACAGCAATGTCTACAACCTCATCACGTTTTCGCCGCCGAGCTCTGAGCACGGTCGCAGCAGCATCCGTTCTCGCTCTTAGCCTCGGAGCCTGCAGCAGCGCTGCAGACGACTCGTCAAGCACTACCGCAACCAACGGTGCGATCGCCATGGGCTTCGCCGGCATGGACATCACCATCTGGAACGACCAGCTGAAGATCATGCAGCCGATCATCGAAGATGCCGGATACGAGTTCTTGACAAGCGACCCGCAGTGGGACGTCCAAACTCAGGTCTCTGACTGGGACGCTTGGATCCAGCGCGGCGACGTCAAAGCAATCATGGGCTTCCCCGTGCAGAGTGATGCCATGGTTCCTGTAACCGAGCGCGCTCAAGCAGCTGACATCCCCGTTCTCGGCTACGCCGTCAAGTGGGATGGCGTGGAATACGGCACCATCATCGACGCCTACGAAGACGGCCGCCTCCTCGGCACCGCCGCCGGCGAGTGGATCAACGAGAACATGGCCGACGAAGCTGAAGTAACGGTTGCTCTTATCGCCGACAAGACTTCTGACCTCGGAAAGGGTCGCACCGAAGGAATCACGGATGCGCTCCTCGAGACGGCCTCCAACGCCGTAATCGACGAACTTCCCGGCATCTCGCGCGCCGAAGGTAACGACAACGCCAAGAGCCAGCTCATCGCCGACCCCGACACCAAGATCTGGTTGGGAACAAGCAACGACAACACGGCCGGCGTCTACCAGGCCCTGCTCGACTCTGGCGTAGCAGCGGATGACGACAGCTACCTCGTCGGCTCGCTTGACGCCACCAACGAGACGCTCGACATCGTGAAGGACGCCAACAGCATGTGGCGTTTCGCCTTCATCCTTCCCGCTCAGCTACTCGCAGAGAGCAACGCCTCGCTTCTGCTCAAGGCCGCTGCCGGCGAAGAACTCGAAGACACCGTGCTGACCTCGATTCAGGTCACTCCCGAGAACGCAGAATCTTTCTACGTTCAGTAAGCACGCAGCACTTGTCCCGCCGTCGACTCCATCGGGTGTCGACGGCGGGACTTCTACAAGAGAGCAAGTCATGACATCCACCACTGAGAGCGTTCGACTCCGCTTCGACAAGATCACGATGCGCTACGGCTCAACTCTCGCGGTTGATGGCATCGATCTCTCCATCAAAGCGGGAGAAATCGTCGGCCTGCTCGGCCACAATGGCGCAGGCAAGTCCACCCTTCTGAATGTGGCGACAGGTGCTGCCACAGCGACATCAGGTGCTCTCTGGCTCGACGGCGAGAAAATCCCTGCCGGATCGACACCAGGCGAGATTGCCCACAGCGGGATAACGGTTATCCACCAAGAGCCAGCCCTTGCGTCCAACCTCTCGATCATCGACAACCTGTTCCTCGCTCGGTCGAATGTACCGGGCCGCGCAGAACGGTTGCGTCGCGGCCGCGAAGCGCTCGACTCAGTCGGCGCAGAAGGACTCGCGCTCGATGTTCCCGTTGGCGCGCTGACTCTAGGCGAGCGCCAACTCGTCGACCTCGCGAGAGGCTATCTCGCCGGCGAGATAAAAGTTCTCATGCTCGACGAACCGACGGCCGCCCTCGGCGCTGCCGAAACGGAGGCGCTGCACGACCTCATTCGCCGCCTCGCCAGTCAGGGAACCGCGGTCATCTACGTCTCGCACCGTCTTCCCGACATCCTCGAAGTATGCCAACGCATTGTCGTTTTGCGTGGCGGCGCACTCGTCATGGATCACTCCGCCAGCGGCATGAGCCTCGCTGCACTTTCCGCAGCCCTTGCCCCTGAAGTCGACTTCGATTCCGAATGGCATCCGGAGATCGGTGAAGAACGTCTCCTGGTCAATGACGACGACGGGGAGTTAGTTTTCCGTGACGGTGAGATCGTGGGGCTCTTCGGCATGGCCGCCGGGGAACAGTTCGATCTCCTTGCCACACTCTTCGGTCTCGGCAATTCTGTCGACGCGACGCTCTCCGGGCGACGGTATCGCGCCCTTTCTCCGCAGCATGCGATCAAGAGCGGCGTGCACCTTGTCCCTGCCGACCGTGAGGTCGACGGGTTAGTCGTTGGCATGAGTGCCGTCGACAACACTTTCCTTCCCTGGCGCGGTCGCCTCGGGCGCGCAGCAATGACCAAGCAGTACGCCACCATCCGCGACACCCTCAACGTCGTCGGCCCCGATGGCGACGCACCCATCGCGAGCTTCAGTGGCGGAAACCGTCAGAAGCACCTGCTCGCCCGGTGGATGTTCCCCGTGGCCCCCAAGGTGCTCCTGCTCGCTCAACCTACGCAGGGGGTCGACATCGGTGCAAAGCACGACATCAAACTCGCCCTCCGGGCACTCGCCGCAACGGGAGTGAGCATCATCATCGCGTCAGCCGAAACCGACGAAATCGCTTCACTGTGCGATCGCAGCTACGTACTGGCCCACGGCCGCCACCAAGAACTACACCGCACTGGAGGCTACGAAGAGCGCCTCCTCAACACCCTTCTTGATCTCACTTCAGCCGAAAGAAGCCCCGCATGAACCGCATCAAAATCGCTCTCGCTCAGAACGGGACATTCATCGCTCTCCTCGTGATGATCATCTTCTTTGCGTCGATGAATCCGCGATTCCTCAGCCTTGCAAATGGCCAGACCATTCTTCTGCAGATCGCTGAGCTGGGAATCATCGCTCTGCCACTCGCCTTCCTCGTCATGTCAGGGACCCTCGACCTGTCAGTAGGTTCGGTCGCTAGCCTCAGCGCTGTTGTCTCGGCCATGGTGATGATCGAAACCAACTCTGCGCTATGGGGCTTTGCCGCCGCAATCGTGGTCGGAGTGATCACCGGGGCGCTGAACGGGCTTCTGGTTGCCTACCTCAAGCTCAATCCCCTCGTCATCACACTTGGGTTCCTCAGCGTCTGGGGTGGCTTAGCGTTGTTCCTCACGCAGGGTTCGACCCTCGTCGGGTTCCCCGATTCCTTCAAAGCACTCGGAACGATGACAGTCGGGCCCGTGCCACTTCAAATCATCATCCTTGCCGTGGGCGTTTTCCTGGCGTGGTACGTGCTGAATAGAAACTCGCTAGGCCGCAACGTGCTCGCAATCGGTGGCAACCCCCGGGCCGCTCACCTCATGGGCATCCGGGTCCCCCGCACGATCTTCTCGCTCTTCGTCGCTACCGGAGTTGCCGCCGCTATTTCGGGCACGCTGCTCGCCGCGAAGCTGCAATCTGCACCGCCAACAGTGGGTAACGGCATGGAGATCCAGGCGCTGACTGTGGTGCTCCTAGGTGGCGTCGCTCTCGAGGGTGGCATGGGCCGCATCACCGGTGTTGTATCCGGTCTGCTGTTCGTCGGAGTGCTGCGCAACGGCCTCGTCATCATGGGCGTCTCACAGTTCCTTCAGACCATCCTCATCGGTGCCACGCTTGTCGTCGCCGTGTTGCTCGACGGCTCAGTCCAGCGCTTGCTCAAGAAGTCGTGGACGACTCTCGACGTCAAGAAGACACCGAAATCCGATAAGGCGAAGACTGAGGTTGCTGCCTAGGCGCCCCCACCGCCCAGTGACGCCCGGCGATTGCAGCATGCACGGAGTCGAAGGTGGGAGAATCGAGGGATGAAGATCCTCTCGATTCAGTCCGCAGTAGCGTTTGGTCATGTCGGCAACTCTGCTGCGGTGTTCCCGCTGCAGCGCATCGGCGTTGAGGTGTTGCCGGTTTACACGGTCAACTTCTCTAACCACACCGGCTATGGCGCATGGCGCGGACCGATGATCGACCCGAGCGATGTCTCTGAAGTCATCGCTGGCATTGAGGATCGCGGCGTCTTCCCGCAGATCGACGTCATCCTTTCGGGCTACCAAGGTGGCGACGGCATCGGCGATGTCATCATCGACACCGTTGCTCGCGTCAAGGCAGCGAACCCCAACGCGATCTACGCGTGCGACCCGGTGATGGGCAATGCGAAATCCGGATGCTTCGTGGCCCCCGCCATTCCGATCCTGCTGCGCGAGCGCGTGGTTCCGGTCGCTGACATCATCACGCCCAACCAGTTCGAACTGGGTTTCCTTACTAATACGGAGCCCGACACCATCGAGTCGACTTTGGCATCCGCCGACCTCGCCCGCGCGATGGGCCCGAGCACTGTTCTCGTGACGAGCGTCGAGCGCCCCGACCGTGAGGCCGACACCATCGAGATGATGGTCGTGACGGATGCCGGAGCCTGGATCGTGCAGACCCCGCAGCTTCCGATGAAGGCGAATGGTTCCGGTGACGTCACCGCCGCCCTCTTCACCGCCCACTTCACGCGCACCGGCGATGCCGCGGATGCGCTCGCCCGCACCGCATCCAGCGTCTTCGACTTGCTGACTAAGACTCTCGAGTCGGGCGAACGCGAACTGCAGCTCGTCGAGTCACAAGAGTTCTACGCGAACCCACAGATGCAGTTCACTTCGCGCCAGGTTCGCTAAGGACTTCCCCGGCGAGGATGCCCCGGCCGCCGATCAGGCGCCGCTAGAGTGTGGAGAGTTCCTCACTCAGCGGCACCTGAAAGGAAACGGCATGTCTTCGACGCTATTCGTCGGTACGGTCCTCACCCTCAACGACGATGCTCCCCGCGCCAGCGCGGTGCTTGTAGAAAACGATCGGATCAGCGCCGTCGGAGCAGAAAGCGATCTTCGATCTCGCCTTCCCGCTGACACGACAATCGTTGACTTTGGCGAGGGCGTGCTCATGCCCGGCCTTATCGAGCCACACGGCCACCCGACATCGAGTGCCGTTTTGTTGAGCGAGAACGTGGTCGATATTCGCCCGGTAATCGTCACAGATCCCCACGAAGTCATGAAGCGCATTCGCGCTGCGGTCGCTACCGACTCTGACGGGGTTCTAGCCAACGGCTGGGACCCGTTGCTTCAGGTGGGGCTCGTCGATCCCACGCGCGCGAGCCTCGATGAGCTCGCCGGCGATGTTCCCGTGGTGATCGTTCACAATTCGGGCCACAGCGCCTTCTTCAACTCGGCAGCAGCAGCTATGGCCGGCATCACTCGCGAGACTCCCGATCCACCCGGGGCATCTTATGGCAGGGATGACGACGGCGAGCTGTCGGGTGTCGCTCACGAGACGGCGGCTATTTTCACTGTCGCGGGGCCCTTCCTCAGTAAGTCCTATGCAGAATTCGGGCGCCTCATCACCGCTGAACTCAAGCGCGCCAATGCTGTCGGCGTGACAACCCTGTGCGATATGTCCTGGAATCCCGCACAATCCGCTCTGCTCGACGCGGCCAGGGAGCGCACCGAGTTCACCGCGCGCCTTCGGTTGTACGAGATGTCGCATCCCGGCGGCACGAGCGCGGTAGCCCGAGTTAACGGCGATGACGTGGTTGCGCAGGTCGGAATCAAAACGTGGGCCGACGGATCCCCCTGGGTCGGCAATATCGCGACCTCTTTTCCCTACCTCACGAATCCGACGACAGCGGCGATGGGTCTCGAGCCTCATCACCGGGGCGCCGCGAACTTCTCCCAAGAAGAACTTCGTGAAATCTCGCGAGCCTACGCAGCTCAAGGGTGGCAACTCGCCTGCCATGCCCACGGCGACCTTGCCATAGACAGCGTTCTCAACGCGTGGGAGGCCGTCATCACCGAATTCTCTCTCAGCGACCACCGCTTTCGTCTCGAACACCTCGGCGCGATCACGCCGGCACAATGCGAACGCGCCGCCGCCTTGGGCGTTACCGTGAGCGTCTTTGTCGACCACATCCACTACTGGGGCGATGTTCTCGTAGACAAGCTATTTGGTGAGCCAGGCACGAGATGGGCGGATGCTCAGAGTGCTGTTGCCGCCGGGATCCGCACGACATTCCACAACGACGGCACCGTCACTCCTCTCGAGCCTTTTCGCAACATGGCCGTGGCGATGACTCGACGGAGCAACACGGGCAGAGTGTTGGATGGCGCCGAAGGAGTCACTCTCGACTCCGCGCTGAAGGCCCACACCACTTCCGCAGCCTGGCAGTTGCAGTCGGAGGACCAGATTGGCAGCATCGAGGTCGGAAAATACGCCGACCTAATCATCATCGATCGGAATCCGCACGACGTAGACGCCGAAGCTCTAGCGCACACTCAAGTGCTTTCGACCTACTTCGCAGGCACCCTTGTCTACGAGAAGAACTGATCGAGCAGCACCACAATTCTCAGGACGAAGTTCGCAGGCAGGGGGCCTGATACCGATGATGGATGCAGTAACGAATGATCTTCCGTCAACAAACCGCAACGGCATCGAGCACATGCGAAACGCGGTGCTCTTTGAGGGAACGGATCGTGGGCAACGGCTGAGTAGATTCTGGATCTTGCTGGTTTTGGCATCCACGATCGCCGCCGCCGGAATCGTCGCCGAGTCGACCGCTGCCGTTATTGGCGCCATGATCGTCGCGCCCATGATGCTTCCCATCCAGGGAACAATGCTCTCTACTGTGCTGGGAGATCGCGTCAACCTTGTACGTTCCATTGCACTCATGGCGGCAGGCGCCGCCGTAGCGATCGGAATCGGTTTTGTCGTGGGTCTGCTCGTGGCGAATGACGTAGTCGCGGCGACGAACAGTCAAGTTGCCGGCCGCGTGCACCCCGGACTCATCGATTTGCTTGCTGCGCTCGCTACAGGAGTGGTGGGCTCTTTCGCTCTCATCCGCCGCGATATCTCTGACACCCTGCCCGGAGTCGCGATTGCGATATCTCTCGTGCCGCCGCTCGTCGTTTCGGGGCTAACTCTAGAATCGGGGGCCTTCGAGGAGTCATTGGGCGCACTGTTGCTCTTCGTTACCAATGTCGCCTCCATTCTTGCGACCGGTGTCGTCGTTATGGCGCTCTTCAAGGTCCAGCGCTCTCCCGCGCTCAACTCCGCGCCAGCGCTGGCAATCATGCACAAGCACAAAGCGGGCATCGCGATCACGACGATGCTCGTGCTGGTCGCAATACCGCTCACTATCTCTTCGATAAACACGGGTACCGCTACTGTTCGAGAAAACACCATCCGGGCCGCGGCTGAGCAGTGGGCTGACGAAGCCGGCTGGGATTTGGTGACCGTCAACACCGGGCTCAATCGGGTGTTTCTGCGGGTGACAGGGCCTCTTCCGGCGCCCGACACCGATGAACTCGCGGCTCACATCTCCGAGAGCGGGATCGACCCCAGTGTGGTTGAAGTCGAACTCGTACCTTCGCGCTTCGTGAACCTCGAGGCACCACCCACGCCCTAGGCGATGACAAACAACGTTCGCGCGAGCACCATAAATGAGCCTTGCTCCGTCGTCGAGTAATCGAGCATTTCTAGCTGACAAGTAGTCAGCCCCTAGAGCACGTGGCGCTGCACCGTCATAGCCAGCAGTGATTCCCGCTCAGGGGCTGGATTAGACTTCCGCTATGCCCCTGATTCTCGTCGACCTTCTTTCGTACACCGGCACGAAGGGCGGCATGGAGACCTATGCGCGCGAGCTCTACCGTCAGCTCGGTGCTCGCAATGACGGCTTTGAGTATGTAGGTTTCGCCAGTTCAGAGCTGATGAAGCTGGATCAAAGTTGGTTCCCTGGCACCATCGTCGACTCTAAAATCTCGGGCGAGAATCGCTTCACGTGGGCCTACGGTGAGCTCTTCGCCGTTGCCCGCTACGCCAAGAAAATCGGTGCCGACCTCATCCATAGCCCCGCGACACTCGGCCCCATGAAATCGTCGATGCCGACCGTCATCACGATGCACGACATGCTTTACTTCAGCCACCCTCAGTACATGTCCACCGCGCTCTACACCGAGCCGGTGAAGTGGATGGAGAAGCGCGCAGCAAAGAACGCCACACGAGTGCTCACCATTAGCAGCCAGTCGGCGGGCGACATCCAGAAATACCTCGGGGTTGCACAGTCCCGGATTGATCTTGTGCCTCTAGCCGGCACGGCGACCGCGCCGGTGGATCGCATCGAAACTGATGTAGCAAGCGAGAAGATGATTCTCGCGACGGGCAATCGACGGCCTCACAAGAACTGGGAGGGTCTCGTTCGTGCGCTCGCGCTTGTCGACCCCGCAGTCCGCCCTCAGCTAGTCGTTACGGGCAGTCGGGGAAATGATCCTCTGGCTCCCGTCGTGGCCGAGCTTGGCCTCGAACAATGGGTCACCCTCAAATCGTGGATCTCAAGCGAAGAGATGGCCGAGTTGTACGCCCGTGCGACCGTGCTCGCCATGCCCTCATTCTGTGACGGATTCTCGTTGCCCGCGCTTGAAGCCATGATGGCGGGAATCCCGGTCATCATGTCTGATTTGCCCGTCTACCGCGAAGTAGCAGCGGATGCCGCAATGTACTTCGTTCCCGAAAACCTGCAGTCCATCGCGGACACCATTACCAACGCAATGACCCAGCCGGAGCTGCTCGCTACCGCGATCGAACGCGGGTACTTGCAAGCAGCGACATTCTCGTGGGAGCGCACGGCGGAAGGCACCGCGGCGTCGTTCAACGCCGCCCTCGCCCGCTAGGCAGCTTGCCCGCTAGGCAGCTCCTCGCCCGCTAGGCACAATGCTGAGTGGCGAGCACCCTGGTTAGCGCAGTGCGAGCAGAGTGTCCCGAAGCAGGTCGATTGAGCTTTCCACCGGGAAGTGGTGATTGCCGACGAAAAGACCGTCCGCATGAATCTTGTCGGCTGCAGGCAAGGCATCCGGAACCACGGCATCGAGGTACTTCATGACGGGGTTTTTCGTGAAGTTTCCAGCAACAATCGGGCGGGACTCGATGGAAGCCGCAGAGAGCGCAGCGACGACTTCGGAACGACGGCCGGCGAGTGCACCCTCAAGCACCAGCGAGAATCCGAACCAAGAGCTTTCGCCAACCTCAGCCTGGATCCGCACATCCTCAACCGCCTTCATCGTTTCGACGAAATAGGCAGCGTTAGCGCGGCGGCCGGCGACCAGCGACGGCACCTTCTTGATTTGCTCGATACCGATCGCACCCGACATCTCGAGAGGCCGAACGTTGTAACCGGGAAGAACGAACCGGAACAGGTCTTCAAAAACGTCCCCACTCTTGGGGTGCACGAAGTTCTCGGTGGGAAGCTCGCGCGTCCAGCCGTGGGCACGGAGCGACACCATCATTTGGTAAAGCTGCTCGTCATCCGTGAGGATGATGCCGCCCTCCATGGTCGAAATGTGGTGAGAGAAAAACGCGCTGAACGTTCCCATCGCGCCAAAGGTTCCCGCGGCCTTGCCCTCGAAGGTGGCGCCGAGCGACTCGCAGTTATCTTCGAGAAGCACGAGGTTGTGCTTTTCGGCGAGCGCGGTCAGCCGGCCGAAGTCATTCGGGTTACCCAAAAGGTTGACCGCGAAAATTGCCTTCGTCTTCGGGCCGATAGCGGCTTCAGCGAGGTCGAGATCCATGTTCAATGTGTTGACATCGATATCGACGAACTTGAGAGTGAGACCGTACTGCTGCAGTGGGTAATAAGTCGTCGCCCAAGAAACTGCAGGCACGAGAACTTCATCACCAGCGTTGAGATCGCTGCGCGGGTCGAGCACGGCGGCGGCTATCGCGATGAGGTTTGCACTACTACCCGAGTTGACCATAACCCCGTAGTTCGCTCCGAAAGCGTCAGCGAAGTCGGCTTCGAACTGTTTGACCAGCGGCCCCATCGTGAAGCGACCGCTGTCTACGACTGACTGAATCGCGGCGTACTCTTTCTCATCCCACGATGAGGTGGCGAGGGGAAATCCTTGGGTATCGGGGTTGTTCATTATGCCTTCCGTGGCGAATTGCTCGCGAGAAATTGCCGGTAGGACTCTGCCATACCGTCTTCGATAGATGTCGTCGGGTTCCACCCGAGTGCGCGTGCTGCAGTCGAGTCGAGGATGCGTTGGTGCATCCCTGCCGGCTTTGAAGTGTCGTAGTCGAATCCACCCGTGTACTCGATCGCGGCGGCTGCCGCTTCGTAGTACTCGCGGATCGAATGATCAGCGCCGTAACCGAGGTTCAGCATCGGTGGCCAGTGAGCCAGCTTGTCTGCTTGGTCGACGAGCCACTCTGCTAAATCAACGACGTACGTGAATTCTCGACGCGCAGTGCCATCGCCCCACACTTCAACGGTGTCCGACCCTGCGTTCTTAGCAGCTTGGATCTTCGCGATCGCTGCTGCCACTAGGTGACCATGGCCGAGGGAATAGTCGTCGTTGGGTCCGTACAGATTGGATGGGGCAGCGACTTTATAGGAGAAGCCGTACTGGGTTGCCGCATACTCACACAGCTTGGTGGCTGCGATCTTTGCAATGGCATAACCCTCGTTCGCTGATTCCAGCGGGCCCGCGAGCACGTCACCTTCACGGAACGGTTGGCGGTAGTGCTCTGGGTAAACAACGGCACTGCCGATGTACAGCAAATTCTGAACGCCCGCGTCAATCGCTCCCGCAATCACACTCGTGTCGATGAGGAGGTTGTCGAGCAGGTAGATGACTGGCCGAGAGATTTTGTCTTGGATGCCCCCGACCTTCGCCGCAGCGTGGATAACGAGGTCAGGCTTCTCACGCGCAATGATTGCCGCAGTAGCTTCTTTGTCCGTGAGGTCGACATCAGCGCGCGTAATGACGATGAGCTGATCGTCAGGTCGAGCAAGTCGCCACGCTTGCGCGATGCTCGATCCGAGCATCCCGTTGCCGCCAGTGAGAAGAGCGCGCAATCTGTTACGCACTCTCCACGACGTCGACAAGATGAGAGCCTTCGGTGCCTAGCGCCGCAATATCGTGGTCGACCATGATCTGAGCGAGTCGCGGCGTCAGAACCTTTGGCTCCCACCCCAGGAGGTCTTTCGCCTTCGAGTAGTCGCCGACCAGCGCGTCGACCTCGGTGGGACGCAAGTAACGCTCGTCGAACTTCACGTACTTCTCCCATTCCAAGCCAGCACGCTCGAACGAGAACTGGAGGAAGTCCTTCACGGTGTAGGCGGTGTTGGTCGCGAGAACGAAGTCTTGCGGCTCGTCGTGCTGCAGCATCCGCCACATTCCTTCGACATAGTCAGCGGCGTAACCCCAGTCGCGAACCGAGTCCAAGTTCCCCATGAAGAGCTCTTTCTGCTCGCCGGCAGCAATTCTGGCCACTGCGCGAGTGATCTTGCGTGTTACGAAGGTGCCACCGCGACGGGGAGATTCGTGGTTGAACAGGATGCCGTTGCACGCGAAGAGCCCGTAAGCCTCGCGGTAATTCTTGGTGATCCAGTAGGAGTACACCTTGGCAACACCGTACGGCGACCGCGGGTAGAAAGGGGTGTCCTCGTTTTGCGGGGGCGGCGAAGCGCCGAACATCTCAGAACTAGAGGCCTGATAGAAGCGCGGGTGCACGCCAACCGAGCGAATAGCTTCGAGGAGTCGAACCGTGCCGAGGCCGGTGGTGTCCGCTGTGTACTCAGGTTCATCAAAGCTCACGCGAACATGCGACTGTGCTGCGAGGTTGTATACCTCGTCAGGCTGAATCTCATTGATGAGAGTTACAAGACGCGAAGCATCCGTCAAATCAGCGAAATGAAGGAACAACCGCTGCTGTGGTTCTTGAGGGTTTTCGTAGATGTGATCAATGCGCTCGGTGTTGAAGCTCGATGAACGGCGGATGAAGCCGTGAACTTCATACCCCTTCGACAAGAGCAGTTCCGCGAGGTAGCTGCCGTCTTGGCCGGTAATACCGGTAATAATGGCGCGCTTCGCCGTGGTCTCAGTCATGTTCCGTAAGTCCTTTTACATTGGCGGTGCCGGAGTTGAAAACAGCGGAACACCGAGCCGGAATAGCCACACTGAGCTTACAGGAGCAGGCGCATTGAGGCGCATCACCCGTACAATAAGGCACCGTGACCATTGACATAATGATGCCGTTCTACGGCAGCTTCGACCATCTGCGTGCAGCGGTTGACAGCGTGATCGCGCAATCTGACCCGGACTGGCGTCTCACGGTGGTCGATGACGTCTACCCGGACCTTGCGCCTGGCGAATGGGTCGCCGCGATTGATGACCCTCGCGTTAGCTACATCCGTAACGAAACCAACCTCCGCCCGAGCCGCAACTACAACAAAAGTGTTGGCATCGCTTCGAGCGATTTCGTGGTCATCATGGGGTGCGACGACATCATGCTGCCCGAGTACATCTCCCGCGTCCACGCACTCATCCAGCAGTTCCCGACTGCGGACATCATCCAGCCTGGCGTCTCTGTCATCGATGAGAACGGAGCGCCCTCCCGGCCTCTCGCCGATCGGGTCAAGAGCTGGTACCGCCACGGCGGCACTGGGGCACGTGCGCTCAGCGGCGAGACCCTCGCCGCAAGTCTCCTCCGCGGCAACTGGACCTACTTTCCATCACTTGTATGGCGTCGTGACAGGTTGGCGCAATTTGGATTCCGCACCGATTTGGATGTTGTGCAAGATCTCGCCATGTTGTTCGACATCGCCAAGGCGGGTGGCGCGCTCGTGCTCGACGACACAGTCGTTTTCAACTACCGTCGCCACTCCGCCAGCGTTTCGGCCGTAACCGGACCGGACGGGTCAAAATTCAAACAAGAGCGAACGCTGTTCTATGAAGCGGTCGAAGCATGCGAAGCACTCGGATGGCACCGCGCCGCTGGGATTGCGCGACGCCATGTCACATCGCGCTTGAACGCTCTCACCGAACTGCCCGGCGCGATACTTAAGAACAACAGCGCTGGTAAGAGCACTCTCACAAGGCACGTCCTACGGCTCCCGTACCGAGACCGTGGCTGATTCCCTCAGCGTCAGTAGAATCGAATCATGACCAGTTCTCTTGCGCGCACACTCATTGTGATGCCTGCCTTCAATGAAGAGGCTTCGGTCGCCGCAGTTATTACAGAAGTGCGAACTGCACTCGACGGCGTCGCCGTGCTCGTTGTCGACGATGGTTCTACTGACTCAACAGCTGACGTGGCGCGGTCAGCGGGCGCGTTAGTCGCGAAGCTCCCCTTCAATCTGGGAGTAGGTGGCGCAATGCGCGTCGGGTTCACGTACGCGCTTGAGAACGGTTTTGACAACGTTGTGCAGATTGATGCAGACGGTCAGCATGATCCCGCGAGTGTTCCTGATCTCCTCGATGAACTCACTGATGCAGATCTTGTTCTGGGCGCGCGATTCGCCGGAGAGGGAGATTACGCCGTTCGTGGTCCCCGCCAGTGGGCAATGGTTTTGCTCGCCGCCATTCTGAGCCGTACCTCTCGCACAAAACTGACGGATACCACGTCTGGCTATCGCGCTTCTGGCCCAAGAGCCGTCTCTCTCTTCGCCAAGCACTACCCTGCCGAGTATCTCGGCGACACGATCGAGGCGCTCGTCATTGCCTCCCGCTCGGGCTTGGTAATCCGCCAAGTTCCTGTTGCGATGAGGCCGCGAGCCGGTGGTGTGCCCTCGCATAACCCTTTTAAAGCTGCGGCCTACCTTGGGCGAGCGGCTGTCGCACTAGTTTTCGCTTTCATCCGCCCGCCATCTACCTACCGCGTGGGAGGAAGCGTATGACCGTCGCTAGTTACGTCTTCGGAATCGTCTCCGCTGCCCTCATACTCGTTGTCGTTATCGAGCTGCTGCGTAGACGGCATCTGAGAGAGCGTCATGCTATTTGGTGGTTTATCGCCGGAGTGCTCGCCCTAGTTGCGGGAATCTTCCCTCATACTTTGGAGTGGGCGGCCGACCTCATCGGCATCGAAGTACCGATCAATCTCGTATTCTTCGTGAGCATCGCGATTCTCTTCCTCGTGTGCTTGCAGCACAGTTCCGAACTCACGAAGCTCGAAAGTAAAACCCGCACATTGGCTGAGCGAGTCGCGATTATGGAACTCCAGTTGCTCACCCAAGATGCAGAGTTGCACAAGAATGACGAATAAGCCACGCCCACGAACTGCGACAGTTTTCGCTGCCGCATGGTTGTTGCTCTCACTCGTGATGGCATCGTGGGCTTTCGCGACGCCGATAGGCGCAGCGCCCGATGAGCCTGCGCACCTTATCAAGGCAGCTTCGGTAGTCCGGGGCGAGTTCATTGGACAACCGAGCCCTCACGGCGAGATCGTGCAAGTGCCCGGTTATGTGGCCTATACACACGCCCAAACCTGTTACGCGTTTGCGTCAGACGTGTCCGCAGATTGCATTCCCGATGTTCCCGGGAACCCCGCAGAGCTAGTGGACGGCACCACCACTGCTGGTCTCTACAACCCGGCCTACTATGTGCTCGTCGGATGGCCATCCCTCATCGCTCAAGATTCTTGGGGAATCTACGCGATGCGACTGGTGAGCGCCATACTCGTCGCGCTCTTTCTCGCAATTCCTGTTGCCCTTATTTCCACTTGGCGGCGGCCGATAATCCCCATGATCGGCCTCGCCATCGCAACCACCCCGATGGTGTTGTTTCTCGGGGGCACGGTCAATCCGAACAGCATCGAGATCGCCGCGACTCTTGCCGCATTTGTGGCAGTTTTCGGCGTAGTGCGTTACCCCGAGTCGGTGAATATCGCCGTGAGCTCCGCGATCGTAGTGTGTGCCGGAGCCATCGCTGCCAACATGCGCGGCCTTTCTTTGCTGTGGTTGGCCGTCGCCATTCTCGTTCCGTTCGTTCTCGCTAGCTCTAGCGAGATCCTCGCGCTCCTGCGGCGCAGGTCGATCCAAGTCGCTATTGGCGGCACGTTCATCGCCGCGGTAGCTGCGGCAGTGTGGCTCTTGACTTCAAACTCACTTGGCGCGGCGCTGGTCGAAGGTGATACCGCTGCAGCGGAGTCATCAGGAGGGATCCCGTTGCCGTTGTACGGGTTCATCCTCACTCTTCTCTCAACGCTGTCCTACGCGCTAGGAATTGTAGGCATTTTCGGGTGGCTAGATACTCAGGCGCCGTCGTTCGTGTACTTCACTTGGTCAGTTCTCGCCGGCGGATTACTACTGCTCGGCGCTGTCTTGCTAAAAGGCCGCGCCCTGATCCTTAGCGCTCTGTTATTGGCCTCAGTACTCCTCCTGCCGCCGGTCCTGCAAGGCGCCTATATTTCGGGTGGTGGGATAATTTGGCAAGGGCGCTACATCCTGCCGTTGTTCGTGTGCCTCATGGTCGCGGTAGCCGCTCTACTTTCCGATCGTGTGGAGTTAGACCGGCGTACAGCAACTGTGCTCACGTACGTGGTTTTCACTTTGTGGGGTTTCGCCCAATTTCTGTCGTTCGCTACAGCGCTCCGTCGCTACTCGGTGGGGCTGAACGATACCTGGCTTGACATGTTTTCCCCCGAGTGGAGTCCACCCGGCGGATTGCTCGCCCTTTTGGCGCTGAATATGCTCGTCCTCATCGCCATTGTCGGTGCACTCATAGTGCACCTCCAACGAAATGCGCCTCCGCTTCCTGCATTCGACGGCGCCAGCCCAACGTCACTTGCTCAGGCTGGTAACGCTAAAGGCTAGAAGCTAATTGACCGCCGGTTTCGATTCGCAGTGGCGATCCACAGGCTGTGCACGATCAATCCCGCGAGCGGCCCCAAAACGAGCGCAAGGCTTACCCTCGTGACGAGTTCGCCGGGGAGCAGCATAACGATGACGGTAGTTAGCGCTGCCGCGAGCCAACCGAGCGAGTAAACCATGTGTTGACCTCGGGCGAGCACAGCAGGCGCGGTAACGGAAAGCATCGCTACCAGCGCAGATGACATCACCAACGTCGCAATGAGCTCCCCGCCCACAAGCGTCGGCCTGCCGGAAACCAGTTCGAAGACATCGGGGCCGAGCCACCAGCCCAGCCCAGCAAGCGTCACACCGCCCAACAATATGGATCCCTGAACCCGTATGAACAAATTTAGCCACGACGATTGCCCATCACGGAAGCGCACCACAAGGAAGCTCTGTAGCGACATGATGGTGACGATGAGCGGGGCGCGGGTCAGCGTGATCGTGAAAATCAGTTCGCCCACGAACGCTTGGTTTTCGCCCACAGCAGTCGTCGCGAGCAAGAGCGGGAAACCGCTCACGAGCACTGCAGTCGAGGCGGATGCGAGCACAGTTCTCGCGACATTCCAGCTCAGGGCGCGATGGCCGACATCGAGCGCTGTACGACCGACAAAGCCGCCGCGAATGGCTGGCCACAGCAATAGCAACACAAGCGGAAAAGGAAGCGCGACCGTCCACGCAAGCACCACGATGTCCTGAGTGAAAAGCAACGCAATACTCAGCAATATAAGACGGAGAATTCCGTCCGCGCCGGTCATCAGGGCGACTGAGCGCCATTGAGCCGCCCCGTAGAGAGAACCGCTGAGCGTTGCAACGAGCACATACGAAGCGGCGCCTACGGCAAGAGGCCACACAAGGTTCCACGAGTTTGCGGCGAATACCGCTTCTGCCCATAGCGGAGCAGACGCCACGATTGAGAGCGCCACGATACAAGAAAGCACGACTGCAAAGCTGCGCGCTTTGCTCGCCTGTCGGTCAGCTCGAGGCTCGACGAGTGTCGTCGCGCGCGTAATCTCTTGTTGGATACCTGACAGCCCCCCTATAACGAGATAGATCGCCGCCCAGAACACAGCGAATAAGGCATAGGGGGCTGCGCCGATCTGGCGATACACGACGAAGGTCACGAGGTAACCCGCGATTCCAGCGATTGCCGTAGCAACGAGGATGAGCATCACACCGCTAGGCACTCGCGATGCGGTTGACGATGTCATCGGGCGTTAGTCCTGAGCCGCGATCCAGTCTTGCAATTGAGCGATTCCACGGCTGACGTCCCATTTCGGCTTCCAGTCGAGCATTTCGAGACTGCGGTCGATGTCACACTCTGCGTGTCGAACATCTCCATCGCGGTAGGCGCCCGTTACGTGGGGGGCGGGCGCAGCGTGATAGTCAGCGATGCTCGTCGCTAGTTCCAAGATCGTCGTTCCGACGCCGGAGCCGATGTCAAAGCGCGAGACGCCATCAGAAGGCGGGTTCAGCACCACGGCTTCGATAGACGACGCTACGTCGTCGATATATACGAAGTCTCTAGTGATACGCCCATCTTCATAAATCGGAATGCTTTCTCCTCGCCTAGCAATCTGCGAGAAGAGCGAGACGATTCCGGTGTACGGGTTGATCAGGGACTGTCCAGGGCCGTAGACATTCTGAAACCTCAGAATCGTGACCTTACTATCGTGGGAACCAGTCCAGGCCGAAAGGATGTGCTCCTGAGCAAGCTTTGTTGCTCCGTAAACGCTCGTGGGAGCTGGCCACGTGCGCTCCGCCGCGCTGGGAAGCGGAGTGGCACCCTCAAAGTCCCATTGGCTACGCTCGAACTGCGCGTGCGAGCGCTGGCCCGGGAGGAAGGTCCCGCCGGCGTGTGACCACTCCCCCTCGCCGTAGACTGCGCGGCTACTGCTGAGCACAAATTGGCGGGGCACATGGGCAGCTCGCCCCAACGCGTCGAGCATCTCAGTCGTTCCGACGACATTGGCTTGGGCATGTCGTGTTGCTTCGTGTAATGACTGAGCAGTGCCCGTTTCAGCTGCCAAATGCACCACAATGTCCGGCAGCACGTCGGCTAGCAATGCATCCCACGCTGCCGAATCAGTCACGTCGCCGATAACGAGTTCAGCGGCGTCATGAAGACTCTCTGGCCGCGTTTTCGTGGGATGAACCTGCGGGTGCAGGTTGTCGAATACGACCCAACGTTCCGCGCGAGGGGCAAGCAAGTGCGACAGCGCTGAACCGAT
This sequence comes from Rhodoglobus sp. NPDC076762, assembly GCA_040687235.1. Lineage (GTDB taxonomy): Bacteria > Actinomycetota > Actinomycetes > Actinomycetales > Microbacteriaceae > Rhodoglobus. The sequence goes on from JBFBMV010000001.1 coordinate 282,505, forward strand.
GAAGCCAGCACCCCCCGTTACAAGAACTGTACCGACGTTGAAATCTGTCACAAGCTGACCTGTCTTCGCGATGGAGTGGGGCGCGGGAGCGCGCGTCAGTTACTCTACAAGACGGGTCGAAACGCCACTATTCGATAGTGGTCCGCGGGACACCGGAATCCCCAGCGCTGTTGCCAACGCCGTTCACTCGCTGACGCACTTCACGTGCTCGTGAGGACCAGAAACGGATCCCCCGGCCCGGCCCACGATCTTTAAGCGAGAGTGCCCGTTTTTCAATTCCGTGCCAGCTGAGCCACGCGAATCCTGCGGTTATAACAACACACGAAATCGTCCAGGCCCAATAACCCCACTGATACCAGCCAAGGTAGGCAGTGAATTGTTGGATGAGGAATCCATAAACGTACATTCCATAGGAATAGTCGTTCTTGGCTCCAATCCACTGCACCTTCGCAGGAAGCGCTGCGGCCAGCCACATAACGAAATAGGCGAGTGCGGGATAACCGACAACGCTGAACCCTCCGAAATGAAGGCTGGCAACTACGAGAGTTGCCGCCAACGCCGCCAGGCGCCAATCAAGGGCTACTCGATGCGAATAGATCGCAAGGCAAGCGCCGAAAAGGAAGATGAGCGGCAAGCTCACACGATAAGGGTCCGTAAAGTACGGAACTACCTGCCCCGCAGACGCCGGAACGACCTTATTCGCCACTTCAAGGACAAAGTAGAACCCGGTGACAATTGGAACGAGAACTCGTGCCCGAGCGAATATACCGAACACGAGGAACGCGAAGATGATGCCGTACGCGCCCCACTCGTAAGTAAGCGTCCAAAGGGATCCATTGAAAACGGCCCCGGCGGTCTCCCCGTACGGCGTTTCGACAAAGACGTCGTGCACGCCATATTGCCGAATTGTGAGATCGATGTTGCGGTAAACGTAGGCGAAGGGCCCTCCGGCCCCGAGATTGAAGTAACTCATCAATGGACGTCCCATCGATGCCCACACAATCGGACCAACGCCGAATGCCGCAACTCCGAGCACCGCCCAGAATGCGGGAAAAATTCGTAACGCGCGGCGCCACGCAAACTGCAAGGGATCCGCTCCCATGCCGCTCTTTGTTATCAAGTAGCCACTAATCGCGAAGAAACCGAGCACAGCGATCCCGCCGATCGACTCTTGTCCCTGCGTGAGTGACAAAAGCGGATCGTGGCCCCAACCGCCGATGTAGAAAGCGTGGGAGAAAATTACCGCAGATGCCAACACAAGCCGGATCACGCCTAGGGAATTGCGACTACCGGCAAGGCCTTCGCTTAACGTGAGGGTTGCGGTGGATCCAGATGGCGCGGTCGTCACGAACACACCTCGAGCATCGTCATAACGTGGGCAACCCGGGCTCGCCGCATTGCACCAAACGCGCGGAAGTGTGGAACCCTGTCATCGCTGACGCAGTCTTCTGCGGACCTTTGAGAGCACCACGCCAAGTCCAGCACTTCTCAAGTAGAAGAAAGCCCTTTCGATGTCGTGGCGAGTGCCAGCTCGTCGGCGTCGCTTCGGTTTGCCAACGCCGCTGACTCCTCCACCGAGGCGAGTCTGGCTGTCCCCCGCCTTATGAGCAGTCGTGACAAACTGCACGAGCGGGGCAAGTGCCGTCTCCCAGTAATAGCGCTCGCGCACACGATGAATGTTCACCCGCGCCCGCGCGATGAACTCGTCGTCGAACAATACTCTCTCGAGCGCGGTAGCCAGCTGTTCCTCGTTGCCTGCCTCGACGACGATTCCGAGACCTTCTTTCTCTACCAACTCAGCGAAATGATCGCCCTCGGTAACAACCATAGGAAGTTCTGCCCATAGATAGTCGAGAATTCGGGTACGGAAAGAAAAGGTGGTCTCGATATGCGAGAAGTGTGTGCTGACGCCAGCGTCAGCCTCCGTGAGGTAATTCTGACGTTCGCTGTAATCGACCCAAGAATCGTTAAAGAAAACTGAAGTATCGAGAACGCCCAGATCGCTGGCTAACTCTCGAGATTCAGCGACGATTCTCATCTCTGGCACGCCAGGATGCGGATGCTTCGTACCCTGGAAAAAGAGGCGCACGTTATCGCGGCGCTCCGACACCGTCGCCACAGCGCGAATCAGGGTTTTAGGGTCAAACCAGTTGTACAGACCGCCGCTCCACAGCAGAACCTTGTCATCCTTGCCTATTCCGGGTCTGACATCTTTCAATACAGGGTTTACATGCACAGGAGGGGTTGAAGACAACCCGAATGGAACGATGCTGATAAGACCATTGAGGTCGGGGTCGCCCTCATACGTCGCAGGGTTGATTCGGCCAAGGGCGGCGAGCTGCCCTAGCCAGAACATTTTCTGACGATCAGAAGCGCACAGGAAGAAATCACCACGCTGCAGTTGGTCATTCAGCACGTGCGTGGCATCAGCGACTTGCTGAGCCCACTGCGCGGCAGGAAGCTCGCGACCCTGCTCGAGTTGTTCAAGGTGCATGGGGTCGTAGATGTCCACCACCATGATCTTGTCGGTGGTCTGCAGCGCACTAAACACTGCCATGGCGTGGCCCTGAAATACGATCACGTCGGCCCATGCCTCGTACTTGAGGAAGGAGCGATCGTCGCCCGGGCGCACATGTGCCAGAGCGAATGGCGCCTCCAGGGGCTCGACACCGCTGAGGCTGAGCACCGCGACGTCGTTATCCACTGCGAGTTGTTCAGCCATATTCCACGCTCGAATAGCGGGTCCAGCTAGTTTGATTCCGATCGGGTCACCCGTGATTATGAGGACCTTTTTGCGTTCAGTCGGAGTGAGAACGTCGAATGTCGAAACGAGATTCTCGTACCCGTCGAGGTACGGCTCCGCTTGGTAGACGGGCGCATCGACCATTCCAAAAAGTCGCCAGAGCATCGCGTCGGAGACAGTCCGTGATGCCTGAATTTCTTCTCTTGAGGCGCGCAGACTTGGAAGGTTCTCAGTGAGCTGGTCTATCGCGAATATCGGCGCAACGGCTTGTTTAGATATTTCAATCGAATCCGCGTCATCACCGCCGGGTTTGCGCAAATCAAAAGATGTTGAGTCGAGTTCAGCGCGAGTGATTCCTCGCCGAAGGGCCAGCGACAAAGCCGCGGGTAAAGTCTGGAGCAACCCGGGCTCTTCGAGGTTTTTGAAGAGGGTGAAGAGCGCGTTTCGCTCGAGCAGATAAGTCTCTTTGTACGGACCAAACGCCGCCATGGAAGCGTGGTGCTTATGGAAGGCTAAAGAGTCAGGGACATACGCAAATCGCCAACCGCGAAGGTTGAGTCGCCACCCGAAATCCACATCTTCGAAGAACATAAAGTAACGCTCGTCGAACCCCCCTAGCGCGTCATATACGGAGCGGCGAACAAACATCGCCGCACCGGTTCCGAACAGAACATCCTGCGCTTTTTCGGGTACGCGTGGAACGGGTTCCGCCGTGAACGGCTTGTAGCCCATTCCGTACCACGTCAGCGCAGCCCCAATGAAGTCGACGAGTTCGCCGTCCCAGTCGAGTACTCGACTCGCTACTGCGCCAATCTGTTCTGACTCTTCGAATTTCTGAACAGCAGCGCGAACCCACCCGGTATCCGGCTTAGCGTCGTTGTTCAAAAAGGCAACGAATTCCCCGGTCGACGCCGCGACGCCGCGGTTGCATCCTCCAGCGAATCCCTCATTCTTCGCCGAGACTACGAGTTTGACGTGCGGCGCTGCTTCGCGAATGCGCTGAGCGCTGTCGTCGCCCGACGCGTTCTCGACAACAACTATCTCTAAGCGATCTTGCGGCCAATCAAGCTGCCCTAGATGGCGGATTGCTTCAATCGTGTCGTCGGCACCGCGAAAGTTAACGAGGACAACGGAGACGATGCCGGATCGGAGCTTCGCCATATCTCGCCTCTTTCGTTCAATATCCGAACAGTAATTCTGCCCACGCAATCGATGGCAGTCGTTCGAAGGAGCAATGTCGCTCGATTAGTGTAGTAAACGTGACTATCACTGAAATGCTCCGCATAGCACTCAGCGGCCTGAAGATCATCGTAGCCGCTGCGATTGGCGCGGCGATTGTGGGTGCGAGCATTCTCGCGGTTACTCCGCCACAGTACGAAGCGACAGCTAGAGTTCTCGTCGATGTAGGGCTCCCAGAAGACACAAGCCCGGATGGTGTCGAGCGCCAAATCATGTACGCGAACTACCGGACGGTAACGATAAAGTCCCTCGTAACAAGTGATTTGATTCTCGAGCCCGTTATCGACGAATTGTCGCTCTCAACTACTCCACGACAGTTGGCCGACAGCGTCACTGCGCTCTCCGCCCTCAGCACGTCCATCATCGACATTTTCGTGACAACTGACGATCCAGAGAAATCGGCTGAAATCGCTAACGCGATTGCGGTGCAGGTCGAAAACGAATTTTCGCGTGACAACGGAAGGATGACTCAAAACATCTCAGTAGTGCAGTCAGCCGACGCGAATATTCCACAATCCGGACCAACTCTCGCCGTTGTACTCGGGCTCTCGACGTTGGCCGGGGCATTCCTCGCTCTCGCTTTCCTCTTGGCCAGGCACTCACTAGTCGCGACCGCTAAAAAGTAACTCATGGGGTCACTTCTCGGCCGGTTCAAGCGCGCAGCCGTCGCTCCTGCGCAGCCACAGTCCGATGGACTCTCTAAGTCGACGACGACAGAAAAGTCTTTATTTCCGGCAATCGCCATCGCCGCCGTCACGCTAGCGCTCGGTTACATACTGTTTCGGCCGGTATCTAACGTGATGATCCTTTACCCTGTTTTCGTAGGGTTGGGAGGCATCGCCGCCATAAGCCTCATCAAACGGCGACCTCCCATAGCAAACGAGCTCATCGCCATCGCTTTCTTGGTTCTTGGGCTTGGCTTCTACGGAACGCTGATCGGTCTGGACAACCCCGGGCTCGTATTCACCATCCAGGTGTATTTCGCAGCACCAGCCCTCTTCCTGCTGTGTGCATTTGCCGCGACTTTTCAGGGATTGCAGTGGTTCTTCAGAATCGCGGCGGTCGCCACGATCGCGATCTCGCTTGTGATGGTTAGTTTCGTGGCGGGCGAAGCGGGCTACATCCCTCAAATTTTTCCCGAAGCCCTCGAAGAATCTCTAGGCCTGGGAGCAACCTTCAGCGGCGGAGCCTCTCAGGCTCGCTTCTACGGTTTGTCGAGTTTGGCGGCGCTAGGCCCGCTCTGGGCCGGCTCTCTTTTAGTAAAACGCGACGCCCTCTTGCCCCACTGGTCGATCCGACTTGTGTGCGCCCTCGGAGCAACGACCGCGGCGTTCATTTCAAGCCGAAGCGCGATTGTGCTGGTGATAGTTCTCGCGCCTGTACTCACTTTGGGCGTGCGGGCTATTCTTCGCTCCCGCCCCTTCAGACCTGAGAAGTACGCTGGCCTCGTTCTCGCTGCGGGGGGAGTTGTTGCGGCAGCCGCTTCCGCGGGATTGATTTTTCTGGGCCCAACGTTGTTCTCATTTGGCCCTGTGGCGCGGGCGCTTGCTTCGGTCTCTTCCTTTTTCGGCGCGCGAGGGAGCGATTCCGCTGCCGACCAAAGCATCCGGTCAGATCAGGCATTCCACCTCCTAAGCGCGTGGACTACGAACCCAATTTTTGGGTCGGGCTTCGGCGCGCGAGTTCCCGATTACGACCGCACCTCGGAACGTCCTTGGGTATTAGAACTCCAGTACCACGTGTTCCTCTACAACGTAGGTCTCATCGGGCTACTTTTTGCAGCAGCCATAGCGATTTGCGCCTTCATCTTCTTGCGCCGAGCAGCACGACTAAACCCGCTTCTCCTCTCGACCATCACGGTTTCGACCGTCGCCGCTCTAGCGATGTTGATTGCCAATGCAACAAATCCGTATCTGCAAGCGCCAGGGCACTTTTGGGCCCTTTTCCTTCCGCTTGCAGTGGCGCAAGTGATCTCAAAGAGCGCGTCTACGGAAGCGAGATCTCGCGATGAGAGAGCGTCATTCGGGATCCCGAGTTCACAGTAGGTTCGGCCGAAAGCGTGTTAACTCCGCCAGCGCCCATCAGCGGCATGGGCGCCGATGATGGGACAATACGGTGACTACGAATGTCGTCGTGTTGCTAGCTCGCAGCAATGCGTTCGTTATTATGTCTACCCTCCCAGCGCCGCATGAGAAGATCTATCACAATGTTTAGTCCAAAAATTAGCGTCTCAGTCAAGTCGAGAGCTGCGGCCGTTCGCCGCACAATCGGCGGTCAGTACATCTTTGATGCTGTCGCGTGGTCAGCGTCTCTCAGCTTCGCCGCGGTCTTTCGTTACGAGTTCGCACTCGGAAATGTCGTGTGGCCTTCGATCGCAATTCTCTGCGTTTTTGCGGTGCTCCTGCAGTTCATTTTTGGGCGAATGTTCAACCTCTATCGCGGGCGTTTCCGGGTTGGTTCGTTCCACGAGGTTCAAGCTTTAGCAGCCACGGTCGCAGTCACAGGATTATTGATTGGGGTGCCCGTCGTCGTATGGGGAACTGTCTTCCAAATTCCCCGAAGCACCGTGCTAGTTGCCTTGCCGATGGCGCTAGTGCTCAGCGGTGCAGCCCGGTACCTACGACGCTGGTGGGCTGAGCATCAGGCTAAGCCAAGCGAGGCGTCTAAGGCGTTGATCTACGGAGCTGGATACCTGGCGAACTTTCTTGTTCCGCAGATGCTCACTGACCGATCTTCTAAATTCATCCCAGTCGGTCTCATTGACGATAGCCCAGCAAAAAGCAATTTCTCGATCGGTGGAATTCACGTCCTAGGCTCGCGAGAGGACCTAGCTTTTGTAGCGGATGCGACTGGCGCAACGACTCTGATCGTAAGCATCGGGCGCGCGGATGCAGCTCTGATTCGCGACATTAAAGACGCCGCAGACGCTGCCAATCTTCAAGTCCTAATGTTCCCGCTATTGACGGACATCCTCGAAGGCAAGTCGTCACTGGCCGACCTCAAAGAAGTATCTATAGAGGATCTCATCGGGCGCAATCCCGTCGACACCGAAATTGAATCGATCGCTGATTACCTCGCAGGCAAGCGGGTTCTCGTAACGGGCGCTGGCGGTTCGATCGGTTCAGTTCTCAGCCGACAGATCGCAAAGTTTGCTCCTGCAGAGTTGATGATGCTCGACCGCGATGAGTCAGGATTGCAGAACGCGCAGATCGAAATTGATGGCCACGGCCTCCTCGATACCAAGAACGTCATACTGGCTGACATTCGCGATCGCGAATCTTTGCTCAAAGTTTTCCGTGAACGTAGGCCCGAGGTGGTATTTCACGCGGCGGCGCTCAAGCACCTGCCAATGCTGGAGCAGTACCCTGAAGAAGCCTGGAAAACAAACGTCATAGGTACGCTCAACGTCATAGAAGCCGCGCGCTCGGTTGACGTCGCGACATTTATCAATATTTCCACCGACAAGGCGGCCAATCCGACGAGCATTCTCGGCCATTCCAAGCGGATCGCCGAAAAGCTAACCTCCTGGGCTGCAGCCGAAACGGGCAACTCGTATCTGTCGGTGCGTTTTGGAAATGTAATCGGGAGCCGAGGTTCCATGCTCCCGACGTTCACGTCTCTCATCGCCGCGGGGGGCCCACTCACGATCACGCATCCAGACGTTACTCGCTTCTTCATGACTATCCCCGAAGCATGCCAGCTGGTCATTCAGGCTGGAGGCATCGGGGATCCGGGCGAAGTCCTTATTCTCGATATGGGTGAACCCGTACGAATTCTCGACGTCGCTAATCGCATGATTGAGATGTCGGGCAAGAACATAGAGATTGTCTACACCGGCCTGCGGCCCGGCGAGAAACTGCACGAGGAACTTCTCGGCGACGCGGAACTCGACTCCCGCCCGCGCCATCCAAAGATTTCTCACGCAACCGTTCAAGCGCTAGAACCGACGAGACTCGACAAAGTCGAGTGGCTACGACGCTGCGGGGTCACCGTGGCCCCACAGGAAGGAACCGTTGGGTCATGAACGAACGAATCTATATGTCCTCGCCCGACGTGGGACAACTCGAAGAAGACTACGTAGTCGCAGCGATGCGTTCCGGGTGGATTGCACCCCTGGGACCAGACGTAAACGCGTTCGAGGTTTCCATGGCCGAAGCCACAGGCCGTTCCCACGCGGTGGCGTTGTCATCGGGAACAGCCGCATTACATCTCGCGCTTATCGCCAAAGGAATCGGACCTGGTGACGTCGTTCTGACTTCCACCATGACTTTCGCAGCGACCGCGAACTCCATTAAATATGTAGGCGCAGAGCCCTATTTCATCGACTGTGACCCTGTCACTGGCAACATCGACACTGCTCTTCTCGAGCAAGCACTTGCAGATTTCGAAGAGCGCGGGGAGCCGGTCGCGGCAATTATGCCAGTCGACCTGTTGGGCAAGACCGCTGACTACTCCACCATCGTGATGCTAGCCGACCGTTATGGCGTTCCGGTCATTTCCGATGCCGCGGAGTCATTGGGTGCGAGCCACCACGGAAAGCCAGCCGGCTCATTCGGTGAAGTCGCTGCCGTGTCCTTCAATGGCAATAAGATAATGACCACTTCAGGCGGTGGAATGTTGCTTACGGATGATCCTGAAGTTGCCGATTACTCCCGATATCTCGCAACTCAAGCACGCCAGCCGGTCGCTCATTACGAGCACACTGAAATTGGATACAACTATCGGCTGAGCAATCTTCTGGCTGCGCTCGGACGAGCTCAACTCGAGCGACTACCCGAAATGATTGAGCGTCGTCGGGCAATCCGAGATCGCTATCGCGCACTTTTTTCGGAGATAGCTGGCGTAAAAATATTCGGAGGGACGGCGGACGCTGAAGATAACTTCTGGCTCACCTCGATCGAAGTCGATCCCGCCCGGACAGGCTGGCACTCAAGAGAATTGACCGCAGCTTTGGCAGAAGACAACATCGAAAGTCGACCGTTGTGGAAGCCGATGCACCTTCAACCAGTGTTCGCTGGAGCTCGTTCTCTAACGACTGGGGTCTCCGAGCGTCTTTTCGCCACGGGGCTAACACTTCCCAGCGGATCAAGCCTGACTGGCGCAGATCAGGATCGCGTGTTCTCTCGAATCCGACAGTTTTTGGAGTCGCGCGCGTGACATCGCATCGCCTCTACGATGGAGTTAAGCGTGTGCTCGATATCGCACTCTCCGTTGTTGGAATAGTTCTAACGGCGCCGATTCAACTCGTGGTTGCCCTGCTGGTGGCAGTGAAGCTGGGACGACCCGTGCTGTTCACGCAGCCGCGGCCCGGTCTCAACGGCAAGATCTTCACTCTCTATAAATTTCGAACGATGAAGCCAGTAGACGCGGCGAACAACGTCGTATCTGATTCTGAACGTCTCACCACATTCGGCCGGTTGCTTCGCTCGACCAGCCTGGACGAGCTTCCCGCCCTGATCAATGTCATCCGCGGGGATATGAGCATCGTTGGCCCAAGACCCCTCCTGGTGGCCTATCTTCCGCGATATAGCAAACTTCAGGCCCGCCGGCACGAGGTGCGTCCTGGCATTACTGGTTTAGCCCAGTCCTCAGGGAGAAACGCAATTAGTTGGGAGCAAAGGTTCGCTCTTGATGTGCAATACGTAGACAACCGATCATTCCGATTAGATACCGCGATCATTTTCAAAACGATTAAGACGGTCTTCTTACGCGAAGGAATATCCTCTGGCGACAGTGTCACGATGACCGAGTTTCTGGGCAATGACGAGAACTCATCGTCATGACCATTCCCCTCGTAATAGTCGGTGCCGGAGGTTTTGGCCGCGAAACTGCAGATGTAGTCGAGGCAATTAACCAGCAGTCCTCGGTACCATCGTTCGAACTCCTCGGAATCGTCGACGATGCTCCCTCGGAAAAAAATCTCAGACTGTTGCAGTCCCGCGGAGTTCGCTACCTAGGCACGCAGGAGAGTTTGCTGAGTCGTGCCCCAGAGGGACAATTCATTATCGGCATTGGCGCCCCCCACATCAGGGAAAACGTGGCACGTCGTTTGGCCGCACATCGGTTGGAGGCGGCAACTCTCATCCATCCATCTGCAACCGTGGGGTCTGCCGCTCGAATCGGTACCGGGTCGGTGGTCTGCGCTGGAGTCGCGATTTCGACGAACGTTGCATTGGGTTCGCATGTCCACCTCAACGCGAATGCCACTATTGGACATGACTCGACACTCGCGGATTATGTGTCGATCAATCCAGGGGCGATTATTTCCGGGGATGTCAGCGTGGAATCGCGCACGCTTATAGGCGCCGGCGCCGTGGTTCTCCAAGGTCTCACGGTTCATGAAAGCAGCATCGTCGGGGCAGCCGCATGTGTGGTGCGCGACGTCGAACAGGGTTGCACAGTCAAGGGCATTCCCGCCCGCTAGGTCAGGAGTAAAAATGAAAATTCTCATCACCGGCGGTGCCGGCTTTATTGGGTCGAACCTTGCTCGGTACATCAACCGGGTTAACCCAGACTGGCAGGTCAGCATTCTCGATGACCTCAGCACGGGTTTCCGCTCTAACCTCGACGGGCTGACAGCGACATTCCACGAAGGGAGCATTCTCGATACGGAGCTTCTCGCTAAGGCTGCCGAGGGAATGGATTCAATCGTTCATCTCGCGGCGATTCCCAGCGTTCCGCGATCGGTTGCCGCGCCACGACCTACTCACGACGCGAATTCCACGGGAACCCTCAATGTGCTTGAGTCAGCTCGGGCTGCTGGTATCGACCAAGTCATTGTCGCATCGTCGAGTTCGGTATACGGCAGCAACCCAGCGCTTCCAAAGTCGGAGTTCGACTGGACTCGTCCGATGAGTCCTTACGCGGTGAGCAAGCAAGCAACTGAGGGATACCCCCTCGCCTATAACTTCTCCTACGGAATGAAAAATCTCGCGTTTCGATTCTTCAACGTTTATGGACCAGGGCAGGCCGCAGGGCACGCGTACGCCGCTGTGATACCCCAGTTCCTCGACGCAGCAATGAAGGGCGCACCCCTGTCTATGCACGGCGACGGCTTGCAGTCGCGCGACTTCACCTTCGTCGGCACTGTCTGCGCTGTGATCACTGCGGCCGTCGATCAGAAGACATTCTCCAACGATCCTGTTAACCTCGCGTTCGGCACAAATACCACGCTGCTCCAATTAGTCGATGAACTGCAGCAAACCTTGGGCCGAAAGCTGGTCGTCGAGCACCAAGATTCGCGAACGGGTGACGTCAGAGCATCTCAGTCAGATGGGCTACGCGTCCGGAAGCTCTTCCCCCAGGTCGAACCAGTGTCGCTCCGAGAAGGACTGGCGCTCACGGCTGAGTGGTTCAGCTCTTTGACAGAAACCGACGCTTCGCAGTTATGACCCAGCCAAAATCTATCGTCTTAGGGGTCACTTCAGATGTATCACTCACTTTGATGCGAGGGTTCCCGGAATACCTGCGCGATAACGGCTGGGAAGTGCATGTGGTCAGCGCTCCGGGTCCCCTGCTGGACGCTATGGGCTCTGTGGAAGGAGTTAGTGCTCATTCGCTTCCCATGGCCCGTGAACCATCTCCATTCGGAGATCTGAAATCGCTTGTTGCTTGGATCAGACTTCTCAGAACAATTCGGCCAACAGTCTCGTCGATCGGCACCCCTAAGGCTGGTCTCGTCGGGGGAATCGCGGCTTGGTTAGTCGGCGTCCCCCACCGCGTCTATGTATTGCGAGGGTTGCGTCTGGAAACCACCACGGGCCTCTCGCGCCACATTTTTTCGCTCGCCGAGCGGGTTGCTGTCGCCTCAGCTCATCACGTCCTGTCAGTGAGCTCGAGCCTCCGAGCTCGAGCCGTCGAGCTGGGACTCGTGCCGAGTCGCAAAATATTCGTGCTCGGGTCCGGCAGCTCAAATGGCGTCGACACGGTGGCTTACGCCCGAGCAACCACCGACGCGAGCACTCGCAGCGCCTTGCGAGCATCTTTGGGAATTGCCGAAGGAGTTCCGGTGGTGGGTTTTGTGGGTCGCCTCACCGCCGACAAGGGGCTCGCGGTGCTTGCGGAGGCACGAGAGCTGTTAGCCGAGAGCGGTACCGACTATTCTTTGATGATCATTGGCGGCATAGACGACGGTCAGGATGCTTCAGTCGTGGAACAGCTCGCTGCCACCGGACGGCCGGCGATCGTAACCGGGCATGTTTCAGACCCTCGTCCCTATTACTCGATCATGGACGTGCTCTGTCTTCCAACGTTCCGCGAGGGGTTTCCGAATGTGGTGCTGGAGGCAGCTTCGATGGGAGTACCGGCCGTCACTACCAACGCAACTGGGGCAGTTGACTCCGTTCTCAATGGAAAAACAGGCCTCGTCGTTGACGTGAGATCCGGTCACGCACTTGCGGACGGACTTCGTCAACTCCTCGACGATGCTGAACTCCGTCACAAGCTCGGCGCCGCTGCGCGAGACCGTGTCGTCTCCGAGTTCGACCGCAGCACAGTCTGGGGGAATCATGACGCCTTCTTCAACGCGCTGATCGGTTCGTCTGGTAAATCTATGCCTACAACCACAACGTTCTAAGGCCTGAGCGTCACGGTGGCGGGCAGTGTCAGCTCAACCAGAGACCGTCCAAGACACGATGAGTTAGTCCAGAACTATTCGAACGCTCAGACAGGAACGATCCAAGAACTATGACAGAACTCAAGACCTTCACTTCCTATGGTCGCGGCGCGGGTAGTGCTCGAGTCAGGGTTTTTGATTGGTTAGATTATCTTTCGCTGGAGGCAAGCAGCGAGACCTACCTGGGAACGTCCAACAATTCCATGCAGACTCTCGCCCGTCAGCCGCTGAAGACGCTGAAGGCAGAGTTCCGTCTGCGAAGAGCTGCCGCTTCCCGCACGAACGAGACTGTGCTCATCTCTCGGCAAGCGAGCCCTCTCAGTAACGGGCACATTGAGCGCGAGTTGCTCAGCAAAGCAGCTCGAGGGGTGTACGACTTCGACGATGCCCTAGGAACTATCCAACGAACGAGTTCGCGCTCAGCATGGTCTAAGCAGCGTGTCTGGATGCAATCGGTGAGTGCCGCTGACGTTGTCATAGCGGGCAACACCTATCTAGCCGATCAGGCTTCGCAGCACAGCCAGAATGTCGTAGTAATTCCGAGTTGCGTCGACCCCGGAGATTACACCACTAAAGCGGACTACTCGATAGCGGGAGCGCCCCGAGCCATGTGGATCGGTTCTCCGAGCACTGAACAGTACCTCTCGACGATCAGCGAAGCGCTACTGACTGTGCACCAGTCAACTGGACTGCGGTTAACAGTCATTAGCGCTGGAAATTCCAGCCTCGGTCCCCTCGACGTTATGGTCGATCGCAAAAATTGGACGCGGTCCACTTTCGGCGAGGATGTTTCCCATGCGGACTTCGGCATTATGCCTTTGATCGATGATGAGTGGACCCGCGGAAAATGTGCGTATAAATTGCTGCAGTATGGAGCCGCGGGCTTACCGGTGTTCGGCAGCCCGATCGGCGCTAATGCGGAAGTGCTCGCTCGTGCCGGTGCCGGTGGACCGACCTCGACCGAGGAATGGGTTTTCGAACTTGAATCACTAATTCACGAGTCTTCAGCGGCGCGGGCAGAAAAAGGATCTCGTGCTCGCCAGACCGTCGTCGCTCACTACAGTTTCGCCGCGTGGGCAGCCAAGTGGGCTGAGTCCGTCGGCTACGCTCAGTAGCGAGAAGAACGCGCATTCGGGTCACTGCTCGTGGGGTGTGGCGCGCAATACAAGAATCGTCCAGAAGATACTCGACAGCAAAGTGGCGGAAGAGAAACCCCAAATCGCGCCGTCGAGGCCGCCCAACAAAGCACCGCACACGGGCACAATTATTCCTAGACCTGTCTGAACGATCCGCCCTCGAAAAAGGTGTCGGCCGTCTACGTGCGCCCGGGCAACGATGTAGAAATAATGGCCCAAGAAGTTTGCCGTCACGAAGACAGCAGTCGGAAGAGCGAAAGCTACCAGGTCAGACAGCGATCCTAGATAGATTCCTAGTCCGCCGACGACGCTAAGTCCCGCAAAGGCGCCTGCGCCAAACAGCGCGCTGGTCACCACGATGGTGGCAAACCGTCGCCGTGATCGCTGACTGGCGAGTGGCGCAGCAGCTATTTGTGGCCTAATCGGATTGAGGACCAAGCGCACGGGGGCGGCCACATTCGAAACGGCTCGATAGATACCGAATTGGGCGAGCCCAAGGACCGGGGCGAGAAGATATGGCGTCCCGATCGCGCCTGCGTCCATGAGAAGTGAATCTTTCAGCAGCGGACGAATATGAACGGAATGCTGGCGCCACCATCCCGCAACCGATGCTGGAGCAAGCAGTCTGGGCCATTTCGAGAGCAAGGCGGATGCGACCGCACCAGCGGCCCAAGCCACCGACATCATCGGCAGATCGCGAGATCCCTGCGCGAATAATGCACCCCAGACTGATACGGAAACGATCAGGCCTAAAAGGTCGCCGGGAAGGACTCCCCTAGTTTCTCCCCGACGGATGGAAAAGTAGCGCGCCGCTCCGCGGTACACAGACGCTGTCACAGCGACAGCTCCGATGACAGCAACTTCCCTCAGCGGCTCGAGCGCGTAGGACGCACCGAGCGTCACAACGCCCATACCCGCCGCAAGATAAAGAGAAATGGAGGAGTAGTCGCGCCATTCGACTACGGTCTTACCTCGCACTTCGGAGCGAAGAAAAGCCTCGCTCACGATCGAAAGGGATAGCGACGCCCCTAGGGCATATGCCAAATATTGGATCGAAAAGCTGCCGAAGTCGGCTGGGGAGAGCGTGACGAGCGCCAATACTTGGACTGCGAGCACATAGGCAGCGTTCGCCGCGACGGCACTAACCGCGGGTAACCGCCTCACCTAGACTGCACGCAATCGCACTGACTCATAGACGTTCGCTGTTCGTTCCCGAAAGCCTATTTTTTGTGTCCAGAATCGGCGTCGACGATTCGTTGATTAAAGTCAGGTCGAACTCATCGTGGTCCGTGATGAGCACAGCCACATCGGAGTTTTCGAGCGCTTCGGCGGTCAGTTCAGCCTTTTCGACGCCCAGCGGCCACCGAGAGTCCTCAACTCGATCATCGAACGCTATAAGTTCTGCGCCATACTCGGTGAGAATTTCGATAATGCGAATCGAGGGTGACTCACGAATATCTCCCGTGTTCTTCTTATAGGCCAGCCCGACCAAAGCGATCCGAGATCCTCGCATCGATTTGCCCTGGCTGTTAAGCATCACCATGAGGCGCTGGACGACGTAGTCCGGCATGTGATCGTTGACGTCGTTAGCCAACTCGACGAAGCGAAAGTTCACACCCAACTTACGGCGCACCTGCCACGACAAGTAACTCGGGTCAACCGGAAGGCAGTGCCCTCCGACCCCCGGCCCAGGAGTGAACTTCATGAAGCCAAACGGCTTTGTGCTCGCTGCTTCGATGGACTCCCATACGTTAACTCCGAGCTGATGCGCGTAGATCGCAAGCTCGTTAACGAGCGCGATGTTGACGTGCCGGAAGGTGTTTTCGAGCAGCTTGGTGAGTTCAGCCTCTTTAGGAGTGCTCACGGGTACCGTCTGGTTGACCAGGGTGTCGTAAAAAGCCTGGACTCGTTCGAGGGAAGCGGGAGTAATGCCGGAAACGACTTTTGGCGTCTCCACGAAACCCCAGACCTTATTACCGGGATCAATTCGTTCTGGGCTGTATCCGACATGGAAGTCGACGCCCGCAGTGAGTTGTGAACCCTTTTCCAGGATAGGAACGAGCAGTTCTTCAGTGGTGCCGGGGTAGGTCGTGGATTCAAGCACTACCACGCAGTCCTTGCCCAGGAGGGGTGCTAGCGACTCCGCGGAGCTTTCGATGAAGCTCAAATCGGGCAGGCTCTCCCTCAGAGGGGTAGGCACCGTGATCACTGCGACGTCGAACGATTCAATATCGCCGTAGCTAGTAGTCGGCAAGTAGTTACCTGACTCAAGAGCTGAGCCCAGTTCCTGGTGTGAGATATCGTCAACGTAGGACACCCCTGACTTGAGGCTTTCTATACGCGGAGCATCCAAGTCGACGCCGATAACACGGTAGCCCTGAGCGACTGCCCTCATTGCTAGAGGAAGGCCGACGTACCCTTGACCGACCACTACGACAGTCTGCTGCATTTTCGTCATGCGACGACGCTACCACTCTCAGTCCGGGGGTAAATGCGCGCGGACGTGGGCAAAGTAAACACTAAGAGTTCACCCATTTTCGAGCCGCTGGATCGAGCCGCTGCTTGAGCGGCGACCGCTGCCAGAATGGAAAAAATGAACCAGCCTTGTGGTTGCGTCTCACTAATCTCACTAATCCCGCGGGTCAGCAGGACAACGCCTGCCAGGATCACCCAAATCCCTGCGAGGGTATCCAGCCTGAGAATGCCGATGCCCCGCCAGATGATAAACGCGTAGATTGCAAGGACAAGCAACACCCCGAGAATGCCAGTCGTAACCATCCAGTTGAGCATTTCGTTATGCGCGTGGTAGACAACCACACCTCGCAAGCGGGAGGCCACCTTCATGCTCGGGAAACCTTGTTGCGGCCACGAAAGTGACCACCCGTAGCCAATCAGCGGACTCTGCGCGGCCACCCCAACTAACGTGTCCCAAATCTGGGCACGGCCATTAAGCGATGCACTCTTCCCAATTATGGCGAGCACGGTCGAAAAATTCGTGGCGGCTGCCACAACGGCACCCACCGCGATTGGGCCTAAAACCCAACCCCATTTCTTGCTCTTCACGAGCAGCAGGACCGCGACGGCGGCGAAGACAACGACTGCCATCACCAGCAATGATGTCTTGGACTGGGTGGAATATATTGCGAAGCAGAGCAGTGCGGAGTATCCGGCCTTCGCGGCAAGACTCCAGCGCGAGCGGACCGAAATCGCAAGCGCTGCTGGCAATGTTTGCAACAGTGTGTAGGCCAGCCCGTTTCTATTTCCATAGGGACCGATCAGCGCACCGACTTCGCTGAATGCGCTCTCAGGCCGCAACACCACCCAGACTAGTGTCCACGCCAGAACCAGAGCGCCACTGAGCGCCACTCCCATGATGATCGTCTGCACGGAAGCTGATTGCACCAAAATAGTCGCCGCGAGCACTAGCGCCAGCACTGTTGCCACGTCTCGCAATGTCTGCACTGCATCTACACTCCACAGCGCCGAGAGGGCCATCAACGTAAGAAGTGCGAACACAAGCGTGGATGCGAAGAGCACCTTCGGCGGTTTGGGAGAGAATACGGCGAGCACCATCGTCATCGCGAGAAGCGCCAACGACAACTCAAGTGCAGATAATCGGCCGTCGAGAGCGAGTGGGGGTGCGAGAAGAATGCAGGCACCAGCAATGATGGCTGCTGTCGCGCTCTTGTGAACGTCCACTCGTCCAAGATTCACATGAACCCCACTCTGTGCGCCGGATGTCTGCGAGCTACGGCCAGCAAACTCGCCATCGAATTCTATCCGCTGCTGCCAGACTGCTAAAACGAATGCATGCATAGCAAATCCGTAGTCGGGGAGGGACTATTGCGAAGTTTTGGGTTGCGACTATCGCATTGCTCACGCGGCGAACTCCGTCTATGTGCGTCGCTTAAGCCAGAAACTGAACCGCCGGAGTATCCGCACCGGCGTCAGGACAAATGCCCCTATTCGCCAGGTAGCGGACGTCGTCATCTGCAGCCGCACACTCTCCAGCTCCGCCCGATATTCGTCGAAGATGTGTGGAGAGTTGAGCAACGCCCTAATTGAGTGAGGAAGGTCAGCTTCGTTTCTTCGTTCCACAACGAGTCGGCGCGCTTCCTGCACGACATCCTCCACCGGGTACATCTTGTGGACGACATCCGCTTGTTCGGCCGCAGCCGCGCCCATCTGTTCAATCTGCGCAGTGTTTTCGTGAAACTTGCGCAGTGCAACTACAAGAGAATCGACATCTCCCGGCTCGATCACAAACCCATCAATGCCGTCGCGAATCAGGCTGCGCGCGACACCAGTGCGCGTGGCAATCACTGGCAATCCGAGTGCCATGTACTCCAAGGCAACGCGCCCAAACGATTCGTTGAACGATAGTGAGAGCCCCACGTCGGCGGTGCGCATCGAGGGGAAAGGATTGCTCTTATCCCCTAATACTTGAATGCGATCTTCGATGCCTAGGGTGCGAGCGCGTTCGCGAAAGACTTCCTCGAATCCCCCGGAGAAGATGCCGATGATTCGCGCTCGCACGTCGAGGCCTTCTTGTTGCAGAATCGCTAGGGCCTCGAGCAGAATCAACTGCCCCTTCGGCTCCGCAATTCGGCCGGCGATCACCACCGTCAATTGGCTAGGGCGTGACTCAGCCGTCACATCGGGTTGAGCGCCTAGTTCCCGCACTCGAGCGGGAGCGAGCGCCGGGTGAATGATACGGAGACGCTCTCGCGGTACCCATCGAGAAAGGTATTCGTGTAGTTCAGTTGAATTTGCAACGACCAGATCTGACAGTTCTCCGATGTCGGTAAAGGTTTCGTCCCGTCCTATGCGAAACGACAGCCCGTGTTCGGATGCACCGTATTCGTGCGCAAACCATAGGTGGGGTACTCGTTCCGCTTGAGCCGCCAGAGCCCCCCACGGAGCAACAATGGTGTTCGTGATGACGAGGTCAGCTTCAAATTCACGAATAAGACGGCGAGTCGTAGCGACCGCTGAAAGTGAACGAAGCGTCTCTTCAGCTGAGAACGCCGCGTTTTTATCGGCGAATGCCCCGACTATCGGGTCAAACTCAATGCTGCGAATTTCGATGCCTCGTTGCTCCATCTCGGCGAATAGACCACCGTGAGGCTCGGGCACAACCATTAAGAACTGGGCATCGGGGTCAATTCTTCGCCACTCGTCGAGCAACTCTACGAGGGCAAGCTCTGCGCCACCAAAATTAAAAGGTGCGGCGCTATGGGATTGAACGATGATGCGCACCCTCTCACTGTACGGTAACGCTGTCGAGAGCAAAGCAGCTCGCAAACGCCCGCGACCCTCGGTCGTTCAATGGAAGACCGCGGACGGCGCCAGGTTCGACCAAGCGAGCTCCTTCACTGGTAGAATTTCCGCGTGGCGACAACCGAAAGCAGCGAAAGCGCTAGGTCGCTCGCTATCCAATCAGTCATATATCTCAATGACCTCACCGAACTCCAGCGTGCAGCTGCCGCCGCATGTATCTCAGCAGCAGCAGCGAAGGCTGCTGGCGTCATCGGCGCGTGGACCTACGTGCTCGGTGATGGCTCTCCAAAGCCGTTACTCGGCACTGAAGATATCGAACATTTCGCCTCGGTAGCGGCGAACGCGGGCGGCAGCTTTGCATACACTTTTTTTGGCGCAAATTTAGGGCACGGCGGTGGTCATAACCGCTTGGCGCTACAGGGTGAGAGCGACCTTTTGTTATTCCTCAACCCTGACGGGATTCTTGGGCCGCAAGCTGTTTCAGATTTAGCTACGGCAGTGTCCGGTGATGTGGGGGCCGCGGATGCACGTCAGCTCCCCATCGAGCATGCCAAAGAGTTCGATGCCGTGACGGGCGATACAAGCTGGGCTTCCGGCGCGTGCCTTATGACCCAGTCACACGTGTTCTCGCTCGCGGAAGGCTTCGATAGCGAAACATTTTTCCTCTATGGCGACGATGTTGACTATTCATGGCGAGTGAAGCTCGTTGGGTACCGGGTCGTTCATTGTCCGTCAGCGCGCCTGTTCCACGATAAACGCCTAACGGTCTCGTCAGACTGGCCTGCAACCGAAGCTGAACTGCGGTATTCGGCTGAGGCGGCCCTTTTTCTTGCCCACAAGTTCTCACGGCAAGATGTTCTGTCTTCACTACTCTCGACTTTCACATCACGCGGCGATGCACATTCCTTAGCGGCGATCGAGACATTCGAGACACGCAGGCGAGCAGGAGAACTCGTTTCTCCCATCGACCCCGAGCATCGTATCGGCCAATTCGTAAATGGCAACTATGCGATCCATCGCTACTGAGTTGAGGGCATGACTAATGTCGCGTGAAGATCTCGAAGCACCATCCCTTCTTGGGTTACTTGACTTGCTGCTCCAGCAGAGCAGCGTGAACGAAGGTTTTGCCGATCATATTCGCGACGCCAAGGAGACTCTCGAATCTTCGCTTACAGAGTCGCCTCGGAGTCCGTTCCTTAGCGTTGTAATGCGCACTCAGGGCAAGCGGATAGAAGCATTCGCCGATGCTCTGTTGTGTCTAGCGGCACAGACGGACAGTGATTTTGAGTTGGTTATTGTGATGCATAACGCCTCAGAAGAGGCGTTCGAACAAGTCTCGACCGAGGTTGACCGCCATCGGGGGCTACTTCCGCACGTGACATTGACTCGGGCTGAAGGCGGAACCCGAGCTCGCCCGCTCAACGTCGGAGTGGAGCTAGCGCGCGGCCAATACCTGGCTTTCTTTGATGACGACGATTTACTCTTCGCCCACTGGGTGGAGACCTTCCACACCAACGCTAGAGCGCACCCCGGGCTCTTGTTGCGTTCAGTTAGCGGAATTCAGCGCATCACTCCGGAGCGTTGGCCCGACGGCAAAGATGGCTTTCGAACACTGACGTGGTCGATGGCGGAATATGCCAACGAGTTCGACCCCCTTCGAAATTATCTCGCCAACCACTCACCATTTATGAGTATTGCGTTCCCTTCAGCATTGTTTGCCACGCTGGGTTTTCGATTTAACGAGGAACTTGCTGTCTGCGAAGACTGGGAAGTAATTGTGCGCGGAGCGTCGCTGTTAGGAGTTCGGTCCGTTCAGGAGTTCACTTCGGTCTACCGACGTTGGGAGGATGGGTCTTCTTCTTATACTGAGCACTCAACTGCAGAGTGGACAGTAGCTGAGCAAAAATTGCTCCTTGAACTCGACTCGGCCCCTACCTTGCTACCTGCCCACTCCGTTTCACGAATTCGGACGTTAGTTGAAGATGAGGATGCCGCGGTCATTCTTCACGAGGTATTGGCCAGCAAGTCCTGGACCATCCTCAATCCGGTCCGCTCATTCGCGACCAAGCTGCGCAGTCTGCGTGCCCGGGTTATAGCTCGGATCCGGCGAGTTCGCACCAGATAACCGTCAACCCCTTTACGGCAGTGGTGCCGCTGCCGGCTTGGCACTGAGGACGCGGAAAACTTGCCCCTCGTAAGCCCAGATCAGGGGATAGTTTTGACGCACCCGCAGAGCCTCAGCCTCGCTGGAGGTATAGAAGTGATGCCCGTAACTACCGCTCCAGAAGCGTGAAATTGGCGTTGTGTCGGCAACCGTGCTGTTGCTCGGGTAAACGTAATACGCGATAGTTTCGTATTTCCAGATGTGCGACGGGTACGTCGCGATTATCTGATTCTTTTCAGACTCACTTGTCGTGTAAAAATGACCGTTGTACGTGGAGCTCCAGAAACGGTAGACCGGAACAGTACCTTCTACGGCCGTCCCGAAAGCACCGAAGGCTACTGTCTCGTATTTCCAGACACCGGGATACTTCGCGATGATGTTGTTGCGCTCTGCGACGCTTCGCGTATAGAAGTGGCCGTTGTACGTGTCACTCCAAAAACGATACACAGCACCCGATTCAGTCGCTGCAGGTTCAACCACCGGCGGCGTAGGCAGAGCGGGTACGGTTACGGATTTGCAGCCCAATGGAGTGTTAACCGAGCCGAGCCCAACATTTATCGCGTACAAGCAGACTGATTTAGACCCAGGGCTTAGCGGGATGACATCGAGGAAGCCATGCTCCACGCGCCCCGGATAAACAGAACCCAGATCGGAGCGCGTTTTATTTGCGGTGACACTTGAGTTGTACGAACCATTGACATAAACGTGCACTTGAACGGGATCCGTCGTGTCGGGATCGAACGCCCAACCGAATACCCGTGCTCCGCCGGTGACACCCACGGCGGAGTCAAGGCTTCCGAGAGGATTCACCAACCCGATAGGGCTACCAAACCAATTATTGAAGTACACCCAAAAGTTTCGATTACCGTAGCTGCCGCATGCGTCGCCGACCCCACCTAGATTGGCGAGGGCCGATGCGTTGGGCTGGTAAGGCGTGTAAATGTAAAGGTTCGCCGTCGCTTGGTTGAGAATATTGACGTTCGACGAACCGCACGCAGCGTTGGGGTGATACTGAATCGCCACATTTCCGATGCGGTAATTCCAACTATTGGGCTTCAGGGTGTACTGGCGCAGCTGCCACGCTGCATTGTAAACCTGATTGTAAAAGCCATAATATTTCGAGTCGCAGGCAGCGGTATCCGGGCATCCGTAGCCCATCGCGGCTTGATAGCTCCAATAGCTGGGTGACGTCTTAGTGACCAACCCCTGCTCTTTCTGAAGCATTACGAGCAGCACTTTTGGACTGATTCCGCATGCCTGAGCGACTTTTACGATGATGCGGCTTGCCGACTCAGATGCTGCGCCGGTGTAGGGCGAACAATGACCGGGCCCCGCGTTCGGGCGATCGTATGTCGCTACTGAATAGTCGCGCAGGCAAGGGTAGCCGTTCGCTCCAACGCAGGAAGGCACCATCTGAACGAGGAATGCTTGTACTTGGGCTTCAGTAAGGGAGTCGTCGTCGAAAAAGACTTCGTCGGAAATAATGTAACCGGGATTAAATTCGCTTCCGACGACCGCTTCAGCGCGCTCGGGGACAGAGGCGACAACGCTAGCCCCCGCTACGAGAATTCCAACAACAAGTACGCCTAAGATGCGTCGAACTTGCTCGCTGAAACGGCTCTTGTCTACCATCGATCCCCCGATCGTCCGCCGTCTACCTGCGGATCACCCTCTAGCGTAAGCCACGGTCGCCCAAGCGCCACCATGAGTTTTCCCGATGTATCGGGAACAGTCTGACCCTACTTCTCGTTCAGCAGGCCTTGCAGATAGACGCCGTAGCCGCTCTTGGCTAGCGGTGCAGCCAACGCTGCGAGTTGTTCGTCGTCAATCCAGCCAGCACGCCACGAGATTTCTTCGATACAGCCAACTTTGAAGCCTTGACGGTCTTCAATCACTCGAACGTACTCGGATGCCTGCATCATGGATTCGAACGTGCCTGTGTCGAGCCAAGCTACGCCTCGATCTAGCACCTGAACTTGGAGGGTACCCGCATCCAAATAGCGCTCATTGATCGTTGAGATCTCCAGCTCGCCGCGGGCGCTCGGCTCGATTGTCTTTGCAATCTCGATGACAGAGTTGTCGTAAAAATAAAGTCCCGGAACTGCGTAATTGCTTTTGGGCTGAGTCGGCTTCTCCTCGATCGAGACGGCTCTCATCTGGTCGTCGAACTCAACCACGCCATAGGACTTGGGATTCGAGACGTGGTACGCAAAAATCAAGCCGCCGGCGATCTCACCGTGCGCCCGGAGTGATGTTCCTAGTCCCGCGCCGTGGAAAATATTGTCGCCAAGGACCAGAGCCACTGATTCATCGCCGATAAACTCTTCACCGATGATGAAGGCCTGTGCAAGACCGTCAGGTGAGGGCTGAGATGCGTACTCGAGATGAATGCCTAAATCACTTCCGTCGCCGAGGAGCGCGCGAAACTGGTCGTTGTACTCGGGAGTCGTGATGATCAAGATTTCCTTGATACCCGCCATCATGAGGGTGGACAAGGGGTAGTAGATCATGGGCTTGTCGTAAATCGGCATCAGTTGCTTTGAAATGCCGCGGGTAATTGGCCACAAGCGTGTGCCCGATCCACCGGCAAGAATAATTCCGCGCATATTTAGGCTCCCGTCTCTGCGTTGAGTCGTTCGTAGTAGCTGCGGATCTCAGTCCAGGTCGGCAAGAGTCCAGCCTCTCGAGCATCGGCGAGAGTCGGAGCTTCGATGTCTTTCGGAGATAGCAGAGGATTTCCGGCCTCAGCAGGAAACACAAGACCGATCTCAGGGTCGAGCGGGTTGATCCCGTGTTCCGCCGCGGCGTTGTAGGTATCAGACACGAGATAACTGACTGTCGCATCTTCTGTTAGCGCAACGAAGGCGTGACCGAGGCCTTCACCGATGTAGATTGCTTTTCTGTCGACGGTATCGAGACGGACCGAATCCCATTTGCCAAAGGTGGGCGATCCAACGCGAATGTCGATCACGAAGTCAATCACTGCGCCATGCGTGACAGTGACATATTTCGCCTGGCCGGGAGGAACATCTGCAAAGTGGATGCCCCGCACTACGCCCTTCTTGGAGACCGAGGTGTTTGCTTGGCGAAGGTTGAGCGGATGCCCCGCTGCCTCTTGAAGCTTGTCAAAGCGGTACCACTCTAGAAACACACCGCGCTCATCAGCACGCTGGATTGGGGTGATCTCGTAGGAGTCTGGGATCGACAATTCGCGAATTTGCACAAGAACGATCCTACCCCGGAGGTTCTTAGCCGCGGGCGCAGGCGCCTGACGGAGTATCCATCAGGTCAATGTTCACGACTGAGAACAGTTCGGATTATTCGAGCCCCGAAAGCGATTCGAGATACGAGGCAACTGTAGTATCGGCCGAGCCTACGGCCTGAAGTTCCCCTTTATTGATCCAGGCAGCTTGGTCACACATTGCCTGCACGGTGCCCGTGTCGTGACTCACTAGGATCACTGTCTTTCCAGCGACTTTAAAGTCTCTGAACTTCTGAAAGCACTTCGCCTGAAACTCAGCGTCGCCCACAGCGAGAACCTCATCGACCACGAGGATATCGGGGTCGACGTTGATCGCGATGGCAAAGCCAAGTCGCACGAACATCCCCGACGAATAGTTCTTAACAGGCTGGTCGATGAACTGCTCTACACCTGAGAAGTCGACGATCTCATCAAACTTGGCCGTGATCTGCTTCTTCGACATACCAAGAATCGAGCCGTTGAGAAAAATGTTCTCGCGTCCGGAGAGCTCGTGGTGAAACCCAGAGCCCACCTCTAACATTGCCGCCATTTTCCCAAAATGGGTCACGGTGCCTTTGTTCGGATAGTAGATATTTGCAAGGCATTTCAACAGAGTCGACTTGCCCGATCCGTTGCTGCCGATAAGTCCAAAAGTGGAACCCGCGGGCACATCAAAAGTGACGTCCTTGAGCGCCCAGAAGTCTTCGTGCACTGACGTGCGTCCGCGCATAATGGCAGCCTTGAGCGTCTGGTTGCGTTCGTGATAAAGCCGGAAGCTCTTGCTGACATGGTCAACGCGCACTGCAACATCGTTCACAGGGTCTCCGCCAAATTTCTCTCATTACGTCGGAACACGACGACTCCGATCACGAACGCTCCGGTCGCCCAGGCAAGACAGATGAGCCAGGTTGCCAAGCTCGGCCACCTGTTGTCGTACAGAAGGGTGCGGAACAAATCGAGGAAGTGGACCATGGGGTTGAGGTAGTACAGGTCAGCAAGCCGGATGGGCGTGCCTAGCAACCCTCCGAGTTGCTTCGAGACGTCACTAACCATAGACGTCGGGTAGATGACCGGGCTGAGGTACATCCACATCTGCAGAAGGATCGTCACAAACCACTTGGTGTCTCGGAAATAAACGTTGGCGATCGCGAGCATGAGTGCCAACCCCGCGGCGAAAACTGCAAGCAACACCATCGCCACTATTACAAGGGGGATCCACTGCAGCATGATGCCGCCCATCAGGCCAATGGCGATACTGAGGGCAATCACGAGCACGGCCATCTCGAATAGCCAGTTGTAGCCAGCGGACCCGACGAGAGAAAGAGGAAGAACAATTCTGTTGAACGAGACCTTTTGAATGAGCCCCGCGTTGGCGACCAGCGAGCCGACACCCATGTTTATAACTGTCGAGAGAAAAGTGAAAGGCAGCAGGCCACACAGCAACCACAACGCAAAGTTGTTCAATCCGCTCGGATCCCCGACATCCGGTTGAATCCTAAAAATCAGCGAAAACACGAAGGTGTAGATGAGCATGAGCGCCAGCGGGTTCGCGAGTGACCACAATTGCCCGAAGACGGTGCGCTTGTACTTTCCTCGGATCTCCCGAAGTGTGAGGTTTGAGAGCAGCTCTCTGGAACTGAGGAGTTCCCTAAAAATTCTCATTCACCCTCGCCTTGTAGACGGCCGACAGACCGCGGATCAATCTAGTTTAGAACGTAGACGACCAAGTATTTCTGAGTCGGCCATTCTGCGACCGCACTGGATTGAAAGAGAGTGCGGGATCAGGCCATTTAACCTCGACGTCACTCGACCTGGTGCTTGCGGCTGAATCCGCCAAGAAAAAGAGGGGCGAACGAGCAGATTGCTCGTTCGCCCCTCTTTTCCAGTAAATCTGTTGTGCGCGAGGGGGGACTTGAACCCCCACGTCCTTTCGAACACACGGACCTGAACCGTGCGCGTCTACCAATTCCGCCACTCACGCGTGGGTTGAGTTGAACACTCAACTGGCTGAGATTATCACAGCGAAGCCAGGTTCAACGATTCCGAAGCGAGGATAAACATGGTGACGCTTCACAGGTTAGTCATATAGTGTCGATAGCTGTCCGTGTGCCTAAAGCCGCGGGTTCAACCAGACTTGATCCAAAACTGTCCGACCAGACAGAACACAGACCACACCCCTGGGGGTTACTGCGTGAAACGATTGCTGACACTCAGCGCAATCATGGCTGTAGTCGTGAGCGTGACTGTTCCAGCCGCTGCACATATGGAACCTTCGTCGCGCGACATCGAGTCCACTGCTTCTGCAGCTTCAGCGTCCGCGGTCTTGCAGCAGTCCGTTGCGGTCGCTACGACCGAACCAGCACAAACGGTGCCGATTCAATCGTTCGCTTCGTCAATCGAAACCGAGCTTTCTGCCGCAACCCGCGACGCAATCGGAATCAAGGAACCAGAACCGGAGCCAGAACCCGTAGCTCCGGTGTACAGCGCATCCGGACCCTCGGGAACTTTCGCTGGAACCTATAGCGGCGCTTTTGCGGGCTTCCTTGCAACCTGGCCGGCTAACGCTCCGGTAAACGACGGCTTTGGTTACCGAGGCTCAGAATTTCACGGCGGCATTGACATTATGACCGGCAGCGGAGCGACAATTGTCTCCGCTTCTCCCGGCGTTGTCACTCAGGTCACCTACGGCGGCGGTTGGGGCCAGTACGTGAAGGTAGACCACGGTAGTGGCGTCTCTACCCTCTACTCGCACATGATTGCGGGATCCCAAATGGTCGCTCCGGGTCAAACCGTCGCAGCGGGAACCCCACTGGGACTCAGCGGTTCCACTGGCTACGTCACCGTCGCTCACCTTCACTTTGAGACCTACGTCAACGGCACGCGCGTTGATCCCATGGGCCTGCTTCCCTAAATTGCTCGACCCGCAGTTACGGGGTTAGCCGCTTTCACCGGCTAACATCGACGTACTACACCGAGCCACCACGAGGAGAGCTTTGGGTCTTCTGGACAACTTTGAGCGAGGTCTCGAACGTGCCGTCAACGGCGCTTTCGCAAAGACCTTTAAAAGTGGTCTGCAACCCGTCGAAATTACTAGCGCCCTGCGCCGCGAACTCGACACGCAGGCTGCGGTTGTGTCGCGCGACCGAATCCTCGTGCCCAACAACTTCACTGTCCGCCTCAGCGAAATAGATTTTCAAAGGATGTCCAACTTGGGCACCACTTTGATATCCGAGCTGACCGAACTTGTGCAGCGTCACGCGACCGCGCAGCACTACTCCTTCTCCGGTGGAATCTCTATTGCTCTCGCTCCCGATAACTCACTAAGTCAAGGCATGATCGAAGTCGATTCGGTCAGTGTCAAAGGCACAGTTGCGTGGACCCCTGTTGTCGACATCAACGGCGCTCGACACGCTCTTGTCCATTCACGGACAATCATCGGTCGCGGCAGCGAGGCCGATATCACGGTGGATGACAACGGTATTTCTCGCAAGCACGTCGAGATTCTCTGGGATGGCTCGCGAGCCGAAGTGAACGACCTCAACTCCACAAATGGGTCCAAATTGAACGGATCACCAGTTTCTCGCGCACCACTCGCGCCGGAATCCGTGATTGATATCGGTCGAACCCGTATCGTATTCCGTGTGCTTGCCCAATCTTCCGATGCCGACCAGTCCGCTGATCGCCGCAACAACCGGGGGTTCACCCTGTGAGTGAACTCACCCTCCTCTTGCTGCGCATCGCGTTCCTCGCCATCATGTGGGGCTTTATCTTTGCAATTGTCTACGCGCTCCGTTCCGATCTCTTCGGAGAAAAAGTACGCCGGATGCCCGTGCAGAGCGCTGCTCAGGCGCAACAAGCGCCGTCCACTCCCCCAGCGCCGGTAGCCGCGCAACCCACTCGCCCGGTGGCCCCTGCCGCGCCCGTGACGGGCAGCTCTCTCGATGCCACCCGTCTGGTGATAGTTTCCGGCTCAAAAGAGGGCCTCGAGATTTCTCTCCCCGAAGAGCAACTGACTATCGGTCGCTCAAGCGAATCAGGTCTCGTTATCCGCGATGACTACACCTCGACCCATCATGCTCGCCTCTTGCGCTGGGCTGATAGTTGGGTCGTTCAAGACCTTGATTCCACGAATGGCACTTTCTTGGCCGGTCAACGCGTGAGCGTTCCGACGCCGATTCCGTTGAATACGCCGATTAAGATCGGCACCACTAGCTTCGAACTGCGACGGTAATTGGATGGCCACTTCGGGCAACAGTGCTGCCGCATCCCATGTGGGTAAGGTTCGGGCTAACAACCAGGACAGTGCCTACGCCGGCAGCCATCTCTTTATTGTCGCAGACGGTATGGGTGGCCACGCTGGTGGCGATGTTGCTTCGGCTATCACCATTAAGCACGTAGCTGAGGCTGACCACAGTTTCGAATCGGCTGACGATGCTGCTCAGGTGCTTCACGACACCCTGCTCGCAGCCAATGCCATCCTCTCTGACACTGTCATTGAACACAATGAGCTCACGGGTATGGGCACCACAGTCAGCGGGATGATCCGCGTGGGCAACAAGATGGCCATGGCTCACATCGGCGACTCGCGTATCTACTTGCTGCGCAAGGGCGAGATGACGCAGATGACGCACGACCACACGTTCGTGCAACGTTTGGTGGAGAGCGGCCGCATCACGCTTGAAGAAGCTGCCGTGCATCCGCGGCGTTCAGTTCTCATGCGGGTACTAGGCGACGTTGACGCATCACCGGAGATCGATACTGAGGTCTTCGCTACTGAGCCCGGTGATCGCTGGTTGTTGTGTTCCGACGGACTCAGCAGCTTTGTGACTGAAGACAAGATCGCCGCAACACTGCGTCGCGTTGCGGACCCTCGAGTTGCGACCGAGCGCTTGGTCCAAGCTAGCCTCGACC
Organism: Rhodoglobus sp. NPDC076762; assembly: GCA_040687235.1. Lineage (GTDB taxonomy): Bacteria > Actinomycetota > Actinomycetes > Actinomycetales > Microbacteriaceae > Rhodoglobus. The sequence goes on from JBFBMV010000001.1 coordinate 311,833, forward strand.
AGGGAGCGCCCGACAACGTGACCGTCGTGCTCGTCGACGTCGGTGACGACGACTCGTCAGCTCACGAACCACCCCTGATGGTCGGATCGGCAGCATCGCCGCTCTCGTTCGAGCCGACGATCGTTAAAAAGCCGGCTCGTCTACCGAATCTACTGCTGCATCCGCTCAAAGCAACACAGACCGACGACAGCCACTTTGAGCCTGAGTCTGACGAGTACTACCAGGCGATTATCCGCGAAGACCGTCGTCGGGTTCGTAATCGCCGAATCTCGTGGATCACGTTCATCACGCTCACGATTGCAGCGATCGCTACGGGTCTCATCCTGGGATACCAATACACACAGCAGCAGCACTTCGTGGGCATCGAAGATGGCAAGGTCGCTATTTATCAGGGTGTCCAACAAGACATCGGCCCCATTTCCCTCTCGCACGTGTACCAAGTCACCGACGTGCGCGTTGTCGACCTTCCGCTTTACTTGCGCGCCAGCGTTGAGAACACCATTAACGCAAATGACATTGAAGACGCCCGCCGCATCGTAAGAATGTTGTCTGATGCCCAAATTCCCTAACGCCGACGCCCGTGCCTCGACTTCGGCCGGCCCACGGGAGATCACCGAGAACATCCGCCTCAAGCTGCGGGTGCCTGCCCGCCTGCGCAATCTCGAACTGCTGCTCGTCATAGTCGCAATCGGGATCAACCTGGGATCTATTGCTCTCGTCCAGCTCGGCGCAATAGGCCATCTCGGCTTCACCGTTCTTGGGCTATCAGCTCTGCTCGGCGTGCTCATTCTTGCGATGCATATCACTCTGCGTGTTACCGCGCGGGATGCCGATCCGCTGATCCTTCCGATCATCACCGTTCTCAACGGGCTCGGTATCGCGATGATCTACCGTATTGACCTCGCCGATGAAGCCACCGGTTGGGGCAGCGGCGGTGTTCGTCAGATTGTGTGGACGGGTATCGCGATCGTCATTGCTATCGCCGTGCTCATCATCATCAAGAACCACCGCATCCTGCAGCGATACCGTTACATTGCAATGTTCAGCGGTATCGCTCTGCTTCTATTGCCGCTTGCCCCCGTAATCGGTGACACGCGCTTTGGCGCCCGTCTTTGGGTCCAAATTGGCGCGTTCTCGTTCCAACCGGGTGAACTCGCCAAGATCGCATTGGCAATCTTTTTCGCCGGCTATCTGGTATCCGCGCGTGATTCTCTCTCGATGGTGGGCCGCAAGGTTCTGGGAATGACCTTCCCGCGCGCCCGCGATCTGGGACCGATCATCGTTGTTTTCGTGGCATCCATGCTCGTCTTGATCTTCCAGCGCGACATGGGAACGGCCCTGCTCTACTTCGGCCTCTTCCTCGTGATGATCTACGTGGCCACCGGCCGTTCAAGCTGGATTTTGCTCGGCATGGGCATGTTCCTCGGCGGTGCTTTCGTCGCCAGCCAGTACCTGACTTACATCTCTGGCCGAATCGACGCCTGGCTTGATCCCTTCAATCCGGATGTCTACCAAGCGACGGGAGGCAGCTACCAGTTGGTACAGGGCCTCTTCGGTCTCGCCGACGGCGGCCTGATCGGCACGGGGCTCGGACGCGGTAGCCCCGAAATCACTCCCCTCGCCGAAAGCGACTACATCGTTGCATCACTAGGCGAAGAGTTGGGGCTTATCGGCATCTTCGCAATTCTGGCGTTGTACCTTCTCTTTGTGTCTCGTGGATTCCGTATCGGCTTCGCCGGTCAAGATGACTTCGGCCGCCTCTTGGGTGTCGGTCTCGCTTTCGTGATCGCGCTTCAGGTGTTCGTAGTCATCGGCGGCGTCACGCGCGTCATCCCGTTGACCGGACTTACGACTCCCTTCTTGGCCGCCGGCGGTTCTTCGCTTGTTGCCAACTGGATCATTGCGGCGCTTCTGCTTCGCCTCTCCGACACCGTGCGCCACCAGCCGCAGCTTGTGATTGAGCCGTCGATCGAGAACCGATTGGTGGTGGGACAGTGAATCGGGAACTAAAACGAGTAAGCACAGTCGTGCTTGTGATGTTCGTGAGCTTGTTTATCTCCAGCTCCGTTATTCAGGTCGTCACGGCTGACCAGCTTCAAGCTGATGGCCGCAACGTTCGTACGCTGTACGCGAGCTACTCTGCCGAGCGTGGTCCCATCCTCGTCAATGGCGAGCCGATTGCATATTCAGAACCGGTGGATGACGAGTTCAAGTTCCTGCGCGTGTACCCGAAAGGCGAGTTGTACGCGCCGGTTACCGGCTACCTCACCCTGAATCAAGGCAACACTGGCCTCGAGCACTCCCTCAACGATTACCTGACCGGATCGTCGAACGATCAATTCTTCGACCAGGTCAATTCAATTCTTACCGGTCAAAACCCGACCGGTGCTGCGGTCGAACTCACTTTGGACCCTGTGATTCAACAGGCAGCATGGGATGCCCTCGGCGAACTTAAGGGTGCGGTCATTGCGATCAAGCCCAAGACCGGTGAAATTCTCGCCATGGTGTCAAAACCGTCGTTCAATCCGAACGAGCTGGCCGTGCACAATACGAGTGAAGTAATCGAAGCCTATGATCGCTTGCTCAACGACCCCGATGAGCCTTTCTTCAATCGCACCCTCGCGGGGCCTCTCGATCCCCCCGGTTCCACTTTCAAGCTAGTCGTTGCCGCCGCTGCTCTCGAAAGTGGCGATTACACCGCAGCTAGCGCCTTTCCTAACCCCGCTGAATTGCAGTTGCCCGAGAGCACGTTCAAGATCAGCAACGCCGACAGCGGCACGTGTGGTGCGGGAACGGAAGCGACGATCGCCACCGCGGTTCGCCTCTCGTGCAACATCCCATTCGCGCAACTAGGTGACGCGTTGGGATCTAGTGCGATCCGCGAGCAGGCAAACAAGTTCGGGTTCAACGAAAGCGTCTCGGTACCGCTCGTCTCGACAGAGAGTGTTTACCCGCGCGCACTAGATCGCCCGCAAACCATGCTTTCAGCATTTGGCCAGTCCAGCGTTCGAGCATCGCCTCTCCAGATGGCAATGGTGTCGATGGCGATTGCCAACAGCGGCACGATCATGCAACCTAATCTTGTTGAGAGCATCGTGTCATCCGATCTCACAACGATTCAGTCCTTCGAGCCAACGCTCTTCAATCAAGCGATCAGTGCGCAAACCGCGGCAGCTCTCACCCAAATGATGGTGGATGGTGTCAACAACGGTGCGGCAAACACTGCGAGCATTGATGGGGTTGAGGTCGCAGGAAAGACCGGCACAGCAGAAAACGGAGATGGTGAGCCCTACACGCTATGGTTCACTGGATTCGCGCCGGCGAATGATCCAGAAGTTGTCGTGGCGGTAGTCGTACAGGATGGTGGCGGACTAGGACAGTCCGGTACATCCAGTCGTCTTTCCGCACCAATTGGGCGTCAAGTACTAGAGGCGGTGCTAAACAGATGAGACCGACCAGTGGACTCACTTTCGGTGGCAGATACCAGCTGTCCAGTCGCGTAGCGATCGGCGGAATGGGCGAGGTGTGGGAAGCCACGGATCTCGTTATCGGTCGAACGGTCGCGATCAAGATCCTTAAGGATGAGTATCTAGGAGACCCTGGTTTCCTTGAACGATTCCGGGCCGAAGCTCGCCACGCCGCTCTCGTCAACCACGAGGGCATTGCAAATGTCTTCGATTATGGCGAGGAAGAGGGCAGCGCGTACCTCGTCATGGAACTCGTTCCCGGCGAAGCGCTCAGCGCCATTCTCGAGCGCGAGCGTGTTCTCGATCCCGACCGGGTGCTCGACATCGTTGCCCAGACCGCTGCGGCGCTCCAAGCCGCCCATGCCGCCGGGCTGGTTCACCGCGATATCAAGCCGGGAAACCTTCTCATCACGCCCGAGGGCCGCGTCAAGATCACTGACTTCGGCATCGCTCGCATTGCCGACCAAGTCCCGCTGACGGCTACCGGGCAAGTTATGGGCACGGTTCAGTACCTGTCCCCCGAGCAAGCTAGTGGCCATCCTGCTTCGCCGACCACGGACATCTACTCTCTTGGAATTGTCGCGTACGAGTCCCTAGCTGGCCGTCGCCCCTTCACTGGTGAATCGCAGGTCGCGATCGCCATGGCTCAAATCAACGAGACTCCGCCAGAGCTGCCCATTACGGTTGCCGAACCAGTGCGCAACCTCGTCTACGCGTGCCTAGCTAAGTCGCCCGGAGACCGCCCTGCTTCCGCGTCGCATCTTTCCCGTGCTGCTCAGTCCTTGCGGCGCGGAGACATCGCAGCCGCTACGAGCGCTGTCCCGGGAATCATGGGCGACAACTCCCACGCCGCCACGGTCGGGCTCAATTACGGCAATGCGACTCAGGCGACGCGCGTATTAACGACACCCGGTATCGCTGCCACGCCCGCGGAGGTCGCTGCCGAGTCCAAACCACGCAATCCCTGGACGTGGCCAATCATTGCTCTCATTTCACTGTTGGCAGTGGTGCTTATAGGAGCGATCATCGCGCTGCTCGCGAGCCCCGGTGAGGAGAATGCCCCGCCGACGAACACACAAACCTCGTCGTCGGCAGCGCCAGAGCCCGAACCTGAACCGTCACCGTCCTCCACACTCGTCGCGCTCTCAGAGGAGGAAGTACTTGGCCGCACTCAAGATGCTGTGATGCAAATTCTTGACGCGAAGGGTCTCGTGCTGGACGCTCAAATCGGATCGATCGCTCCGTCTTCCGAAAAGGTCGGTTTCTCGTACGAACTGACCCCTCGAGGAAACGTGGCGATCGGTGAAACGATCACCGTATATTTCTATGCGGAGATACCAGTAGTGCCCACACCTCCACAGCCACAGGCGAATCTGCTTGAGCCGTCCGGTCCCTACGAGCCCGGCGATAGTGTCACGGTGAAGTGGAATACGTACCAGGATTGCCCCACAGGACACCCTCGCTCTGGCTATAGCTTCCTGATTCAGGGCGGGCCCAGTGCCGGATCATCGACGTATGGTCCGAACGACACGCAGTTCGACATTACGTTGCCCAACGATCCCAACGTTCAGACCAAGATCTCCTACTCGGTGACATGCACCGATCTGGATTCGCCCGCATCTGAGCAGGTAATCGTCAACGTCGTTACCGCTCCGTAAGCGAACTTCAGGTTTACCTGCCGATAGACTGGGGCAGTACTTTCCGAGACGATTAACAGGAGTGACCTAGTGAGTGAAGGCGTTGCACAGGGCGTACGCCAGCTCGCGGGTCGATACCAGATAGGTGAGCTCCTCGGCCATGGAGGTATGGCTGACGTTCACTTGGGGATCGATTCACGGCTAGGTCGCCGGGTGGCGATTAAGTTACTTAAGCCCACGCTGGCGAACGATCCTGCGTTCCGAACTCGATTTCGCCGCGAGGCGCACGATGCCGCGAAAATGGCGCACCCGACCATCGTGCGCATCTTTGATGCGGGTGAAGAGTCAGTTGTCGATCCATCCGGTCACGAAACGCTCATTCCATTTATCATCATGGAATACGTTGATGGACGCCTACTAAAAGACGTCGTTGCCGATGGGCCTCTCGCTCCGACTGAGGCAGCTCGGGTTGTTTCCCAAGTTCTCACTGCACTCGAGTACTCCCATCGCGCAGGAGTAGTGCACCGCGACATCAAGCCCGGCAACATCATGGTCACCAAGAGTGGCCAAGTCAAAGTCATGGATTTTGGCATCGCTCGGGCTGTTTCTGACTCCGCCGCCACAATCGCAGAATCCAGTGCAATCGTTGGCACCGCGCAGTACTTCTCTCCAGAACAGGCTCGTGGCGAGGGCGTGGATGCTCGCTCCGACCTTTACTCGACCGGTGTGGTTCTCTTCGAACTTCTCACCGGCAAGCCTCCCTTTACCGGGGCGAATCCGGTCGCGGTGGCTTATAAGCACGTCAACTCCGAACCCACGCCTCCCAGCACCACCATTGCCGCGGTCTCGCCGGCATTAGATGCCGTTGTGCTGCGTTCTCTGTCCAAGGATCGCTTCGATAGATATCAGAGCGCGGCTGAGTTCCGTACAGACCTAGAAGCTGCGGCCGAGGGTGCTGTTCCAGAACGCAAGCAACTTGCTTCTACCGACTTCAATGCCACGCTCTTCGGTGTAAATCCTAACGCGACAGCGGGTAGCGACGCCACCTTCCGCCAGCTCGCCGTCGATCAGAACGACCGAACGCCACGAACCCAAAGCCGCCCCCCAGTGGCGTGGATTTGGGGTGGAATCGCTTTGATGGCCGTCATTATTGTCTCAGTAGTGCTGTGGGCTTTCAGCCTTAGTCCCGCCCAACTAACAGGATCGTCGGCGGTGGACGTGCCTGATGTCGCTTCGATGACGTACGAGGAGGGGGCAGCAGCGCTTACAGCCAAGGATCTCGTTCCTCAACGAGTGGATCAAGCGAGCGAAACTGTCGAAGAGGGCATCATCATTCGCACCGACCCGGGTCCCGGCCAAACTGTAGCTCTCGGTTTCAAAGTCCAGGTCGTGGTGTCGTTAGGGCGCACCCCTGTCACGGTGCCCAATGTTGCCAATTTGGATGAAGCAGCAGCTATCGCGCTTCTCGAATCGGCGGGATTGGTCTACGGCACAACGTCGCAGTCGTACTCGCAGAACCTCAAAAGCGGCACAGTCATTAGTTCCGACCCGCGGGGTGACGCCGAAAGAAACTCCGACGGCACGATCATTCGCGAGGGCGCAACCGTCAATCTCGTTGTGTCGAACGGGCTCGTTCAAGTGCCGGATGTGCGTGGCAAAGACATCGGGGATGCCAACAGCACGCTGACTGCGCTACAGCTCAGCGTACGGCTCCAAGCAGACTTTGGGTGCTCCGGCAATGTTGTCAGTTATCAGTCAATCATCGGCGATCAAGCCCAGAAGTCAGAGATCACGCTTCAGTACTGCGCCGGCTAGCGGTCGCTGCCGCCAGCCGGCGCCACTCGAGATTCTCAGTGGGAGTCGGATCGGTCGACGCCGCCGCGTCCGCACTGTGAGTCTGCGCGCGTGAGCTGAGAGCTTTAAGGGTTGTGAACGAGCGGAGTGAGAGTCTTTGCTAGTGCAGGCGCGTCGGGCATCCCAACTTGCGACAGCCAATTGCCGAGCATGAGGTAACCACCCTCAGTAAGCACGGATTCAGGATGGAACTGAACACCGTAGACCGGCTGCGTCGCGTGTTCTACCCCCATGATCACACCGCCGGGTGTGCGAGCGGTCACTAGCAGCTCAGCGGGAACCGTTCCATCCACGATGGCGAGCGAGTGATACCGCGTAGCCGTGAATGGCTGAGGAAGGTCGCGGAAAATGACGCTGTCGTTGTGCTCGATCTGCGACGTCTTACCGTGCATGAGTTCATCAGCGTGCGTCACTGTCGCGCCCAGCGCCTCCGCGATCGCCTGATGGCCCAGGCAAACGCCGAACAGTGGCTTGCCTATCGCGAGTGCCGCGTGCACAACAGGAATGCTTACCCCAGCATCAGCCGGAGTGCCGGGCCCGGGAGAAAGCAGCACCGCATCGTACTCCGCGATGACACTAACCGCCTCAGCGGGGCTAAAGGCGTCGTTACGCAGAACATCCGTTGTGGCACCGAGCTCAAGTAGGTAACCGTTGAGAGTGTAGACAAAGCTGTCGTAGTTGTCGATGACGAGTATGCGAGTCATTGCTGCACCGTCGCATCCAACGGAGTGACCAGCGGCAGTAGCCAAGGAAAGACCCACGCGAAAAGCACCGCGGTTATTGCCACCGCGAGAACAATCAGGATGAAGACCCGCACGAGTGCCGGTCCGGGAAGTGCATGCCAGAGCGCTGCATACATTAGCCAGCTCCTTCGATATTTTGTGCAATAGCTGCGATCTCAGCGGGAGCACCCTCTGCGCGCGGATACCACGTGTCGTAGATCGCGTAAGCGATGATCCGCTCGTTGGCCGTGTGAACGGGGTTGCAACTCGTGAGCGTCATGATGCGGTCGCTCGCTACTGCCCCGTCGAACTGGGGTACCGGGTTGAGTACGCCAACACCCGAGGCAGGCACATACTCTAGCGAGCGGAAGACGTAGCGATACCAACCGGCTTCTGTTTCAACGTAAACGCTATCGCCGAGTTGAAGCTTATTGATCTCATAAAAAGGATCGCCCCAGCCGGTGCGGTGGGCGGCAACGGCAAAGTTGCCGACTTCGCCGGGCATTTGCGTGCCCGGATAGTGCCCTACGCCTTGAGTATTGAGAACTTTGGAGAGGTTCACACTTTCGGCGATGGGGCGTGTGTAGTCGGCGCCGAATCGCGGAACGATGAGCGCACCGAAGGCCTCTGCGAAAGCGGGTGCCTGCGCCACGATAGGAACACCGGGGTCGGCTCTTTCGTCGGGAGCAAGCTTTACCGCTTCGCCCTTATTCCATTGCTCACTCAACTGAGTGGCTTCTTCACGCTGCGTATTACTGACGAAGATATTGTTCACCCAGGTCTGCCAGACCAAGAACAACAGCACAACAATGCCAGCCGTGATGAAGATTTCGCCGAGGACTCCGATGAAGGAGACAGGGCGACGGGCTTTCGCACTGCGCCGCACGCGGCGGCCGTCTTCGAGAACCATAGAGACAATTCTATCTGCAGTCGCCGCTTTGATTCCGCGCGACCGCTCGCCACTCAGCGGGTTCGCGCTAGAATCTCTCCCATGGCCCGTAACTCTGCAGAAAAGTCACCCTCGCGTCCCGCTGAAGATGCTCCCAACGCGGTCTGGTTCAAGCCCGTGATGTTCGGCTTTATGCTGATCGGTCTCGCTTGGATCATCGTGTTCTACGTCAGCAACCAGCAGTTGCCTGTTGCGTCGCTTGGCAGCTGGAACATTCTCGTTGGCTTCGGCATCCTCTTCATCGGATTCCTCATGACAACGCGGTGGCGTTAGAAATTACACCCGTGTAGTTATACCCAGTGTTAATAAACCTGTGGATAACTTTTAGTCACTTATAGAACGAAGAGTCGCACGAGTGTCAAGCTGACGAGGGCCGCGACTACGGTCGCCACTAGAGCGATCTCAGAGTTAGCAGACGCCTTGTTGCGCTGTCTCAGGAAGACAAGAGCGAGCACGGCACCAGTGATGAGCCCACCCACGTGGGCCTGCCACGAGATGTTCAGTCCGGGAATGAACCCTGCCACGAGGTTGATAGCAAGCACGATAAGCAGAACCCGGTTATTCACACCCATTCGGCGTTGAATAACAAAAAACGCGGCAACGATTCCGAAGATCGCTCCGGATGCTCCGAGCACAACCGACCCGGGAGCGAGGAGCAGTACAGCAACTGATCCGCCCAGCGCGCTCACGAGGTATAGCGCAAGAAAGCGAGCTCTTCCGAGCGGAATTTCCAGTGCACGCCCAAAGATAAAGAGCGTAAACATGTTGAAACCGATGTGGAAAACGCTATTTGTGGAGTGCAAGAACGCTGATGTGATCATACGCCACGGTTCGAATTCAGTGAGCGGTGGGTAGTACACCAACGCTTGAGTGACGCCCGCACCGGGGATCAACTGCAAGAGAAAGATCAGTCCCGTGAGCGCCATCAGCGTGTAGGTCACCACCGGTTTTCCCCGCGCAGAGCGGGAGGCGCGCACCAAGATAGGTTTACGCTTCGGCCCGTTAGCGCGGGCCTCTTTAATGCATTCGGGGCAATGTACGCCCACAGCTGCCTGCGTTTGGCAGCTGGGGCATACAGTGCGCCCACATCGCTGGCAGAGAGTGAAGCTTTGCCGATCTGGATGCCGGTAGCAGTAGTTACCGCTGGCATCCGGCGATGTGGTCACGAAGGTTAGACCTCGTCGATCGTGACGCTCTCGATGACGACGTCAGTGAGGGGCTTGTCGCTACCGTCGGTGTCGACGGCCTCGATAGCGTCAACAACTTTTCTCGACTCGTCGTCAGCAACCGCACCGAAGATGGTGTGCTTGCCCTGAAGCCAAGGAGTAGCGACTGTGGTGATGAAGAACTGTGATCCGTTGGTTCCCTTTCCAGCGCGTGTGCCGGCGTTAGCCATCGCGAGGATGTAAGGAGCCGAGAAGTCGAGCTCGGGGTGGATCTCGTCGTCGAAGTTATATCCGGGACCGCCAATGCCCTTGCCTAGGGGATCTCCGCCCTGAAGCATGAACTGCTTAATGATGCGGTGGAAGATAACGCCGTCGTAGAGAGGCGCGGTGGTCTTCTGACCGGTGGCGGGGTGGGTCCATTCGATGTCGCCCTTAGCGAGACCGACGAAGTTAGCAACGGTCTTCGGCGCGTGGTTGCCAAAGAGGTTGAGACGGATTTCTCCGAGGTTTGTCTTGATCGTGGCAACTGCGGTGTGTTGAGACATAGCGTCAATTCTTACATAGCCAAGCTGAGCCCGAGATACGAGTTATTCAGCCTGCTCACAGGCAAAGCAGTGCGGACTCGGAAGGCAGCGTGGCAGTATGGAGTCACTGTTCGACCATCTTTGGAGGTTTCCCGTGGCACTAACTCGCAAACGCCGGAAAGAACTCAAGCGCTTGAAAGGTCAAGCTGAAGACTTGTGGCATGACCAGAAAGAGCTTCTTGATCACGCTTCAGCCGTCGTACGAGAGGCGAGCCAGCAAGCAGCTAACTTCGCTCGCGAAGAAGTAAGCCCCAAGATTCACAATACGATCGACACTCGCTTCAAGCCCGTGGTGTCGTCCTCGGTCGCTGGTGCACGCTCCGCGGCAGAGAACACGAAATCGAAGATCAAAGGCGATGTGTTGCCTGCGGTCACCTCGGCGCTCGGCACGGCTCTTGCAGCGCTCGAAGTCGCCAAGAACCAGCAGGTTCGCGATGCTTTCGCTCGCGTATCCGGCCTCGCGGCGACCGCGGGTGAAAAGACTGGGCTCGTAAAACCGCAGCCGAAGTCGGCTGGCTTTGGCCGCTACATCCTCATCGGTGTCGGCGTAGTGGCTGCTGTTGGTGTCGCCTATGCCGCATGGCAGACTCTGCGCGCGGATGACGACCTGTGGATCGACGACGAAGCAGAGACTGCGTAGCTTCCTCTGCTGCTCACCGCCGGCGGTGAGCCACAACCTCTTAAACAGTTCTGGCCCGGTTCTTGCGAATCGGGCCAGAACTGTTTTGTCGTCGAGGGAGGCAGCTAGGCGAGCCCTCCATTTGCGAAAACTACTTGGCCATTCATCCAACGGGCAGGGCCAGCGAGGAACGCTACTACCTCAGCGATGTCTTCCGGCTGTCCGAGGCGTTCGAGCGGAGTTGCCTGCGTAAGCCGTTCGATCGTCGCGTCATCCTTGCCGTCGAGAAAAAGACTCGTCGCTGTTGGGCCAGGCGCAACCGCATTGACGGTGACATCTCGCCCTCGCAGTTCGCGTGCCAGCGTGAGCGTCAGGCTTTCTACCGCGGCTTTGCTCGAGGAGTACCCGCCGTAATGTGGAAACTGGGTGCGGGTAACCGAAGTCGAGAAGTTAATGATGGCGCCTCCTGCGCGCACTCGCCGAGCTGCCTGCTGAGAAACCACAAAGGTTCCGCGAACGTTAGTGCGGTGCATCCGATCGAAATCCTCGAGGCGTAGTTCAGCAATGGGTTCCAGCACCATAATGCCTGCGGTATTGACGACCACATCAACGCCGCCGAACTCAGCCTCGACACCATCAAATGCTCGCGACATCGCACTCTCGTCTGCGACGTCGCCGGCGACCAGAATTGCCCGACCGCCTGCCTTCTTGATGGAATTCTCTACGTCGAGAGCGCTCGACTTATTACCGCTGTAGTGCACGGCGACCGCGACGCCATCCTGGGCGAGACGCGTAGCAACCGCCCTACCGATGCCGCCGGAAGCACCGAGCACGAGTGCCACGCGTGTTTCACCGACATTAGTGCGTCTGGCACCCGGTGCCACGGTCATGGTGTGCGGGTCCTTGCTCGTCATTAGTACTCTCCGTTTCTCGATGAAGTGTTGGCGCCAGCAGCTACTCGAGCGAGCCACTCATCCAGCAGCGCGATCTCAGCAGGGGAAAAGAGAGGACTCCGCATGTGCCGGAGGCCAGCGCGCACCGTCACTGCGGCAGCGGTGAAGGTTTCCAGATTCTCTCGCCTGTGCCTCGAGCTCTCCGCCCCCCTCTCTTCAGGGGGCGAATCCTGAACCTCTGCCCCGCCGGCAACGATTGAAGAGATGACGCTTTCGCGCATCCGCTCAGACAACTGGGGATCGTCGCTCTGTTGCGGTCGCAGGACCAAGGCAAGCGCGACACCGCTGTTTGCGGCCGTCACCTGTTGCGCGGCAACCTCGGGCGTTACACGCAACCGCCCTTCGGCTGCCAGACGCTCCAGAACGCTCTGCAGGAGGCGTAGAGCCTCGTTGCCAGACTCTGCCCGGGCGACGCCGTTTGAGCCGAACAGGAGCCTGTAGGCGTTGGGGTTGGCCAACGCAAAAGCCGTATGGCTGTCCCAGCCGCGGCGGAGGTCGACAAGGGGATCCGCGGAATCCTCAGCCGCCCGCTTCATTCCTAGGTACTTTTCCCAGACGTGATCGACCGTCGCCTCCAGCAGGCCTGCTTTGTCGCCAAACATTCGATAGAGCGCTGGTTGTTGAATACCGGATGCCTCGCACACAGCCCGGGTAGAGAACTCCCCATCAGCAGACTCCGCCAGCAATTGCGCTGCGGCTTCAATGATCGTGTGTTTTGCGCCCATGTTATCGACGCTAACATTAAAACGTAATCATTGCTACCGTTGGGCGACCTGGGGTTCGACTCCGTCTGGAGCGGCCTAACGTCGGCTGTAGCTCTGGATACGCGAAAACCCCGGCCAGAGAACTGGCCGGGGTTTTCGTTGTCGTGCTGTGGAGCCTAGGGGAATCGAACCCCTGACCTCCTGCTTGCAAAGCAGGCGCTCTACCAATTGAGCTAAGGCCCCAATTAAGGAATTTCTTGTGGAAATTCCAGTGGGGGTACGTGGACTTGAACCACGGACCTCTTCGTTATCAGCGAAGCGCTCTAACCGCCTGAGCTATACCCCCGTTGGGCAGATACGAGAGTACCGCATTCTGCCCGTTTGGCGTAATCGACTAGTTATTGGTGAAACCCACGAGGATTCCACCGGTCAGTCGCACGCTGAAGTTATAAAGCATACTCGCAATTGCACCGAGCGCAGTACCAACCAAAACATTGAGAATTGCCACTACGAACGAGAATCCAGCAACCTGTCCGAGGGAGAACCCGGAGGCCACGCTGAACGTCTCATCACTCAAAACATCCCGAAGAATCTCGTCAAGCTTCCCAAAGATACCGGTCGAGTTGAGAACGATCCAGATGAGTAATGAAGCCACTACAAGGACGATTCCAAGTGATACTGCAACGAGAAATGAGAACTTTACGGCCGACCAGAAGTCGATGTACACCAGCTTGAGGCGAACCTGTTTGACTGATGTTTGGCGCTGCGACTTGCGCTGCAGCTTCTCTGCGACACTACTCATCTACCGACTCGTCCTTCCCAGCAGGGGCATCTTCACTCGGAACACTATCGTCCCCAGCTTCAAGTTCTTTGTTGTCTAGATTTCGTTCGCTGTTTCGTGCGATTGCAATGATCTTGTCTTCCGCTGCAAAACGGGCGAAAACTACGCCCATCGTGTCACGGCCCTTGGCCGGAACCTCAGCGACAGAAGAGCGTACCACCTTGCCACTGGCAAGAACCACAAGAACTTCATCCTCATCCCCGACCATCAGGGCGCCCGCCAAATCGCCGCGAGTTCCGTCGAGTTTGGCGACCTTGATACCCAAACCACCACGGCCCTGCACTCGATACTGGTCAGCGGCCGTGCGCTTCGCGAAGCCACCCTCGGTAACCACAAAGACGAAGCCGCTCTCGGGAACAACGCTGGCACTCAGCAACTGGTCGTCTTCGCGGAAGCTCATGCCCATCACACCAGAGGTCGAACGCCCCATGGGGCGAAGTGCTTCATCGGATGCCGTGAAGCGAATCGACATTCCCTTGCGAGATACGAGCAAGACATCGTCCGTGTTCTCCACCAGCATCGCCGAGACGAGTTCGTCGCCCTCGCGCAGGTTCACGGCGATGATTCCACCGCTACGGTTGGTGTCGTACTCCGCCATTGCGGTCTTCTTGACGAGTCCGTTGCGGGTGGCAAGCACGAGATAGGTCGACTGCTCGTAGTCGCGGATGTCGAGAATCTGAGCGATCTCTTCACCAGGCTGCAGGGCCAAGAAGTTGGCAACGTGCTGGCCCTTTGCGTCGCGGCCGCCCTCTTGCAATTCATAGGCTTTGGCGCGGTATACCCGACCGGTGTTCGTGAAGAACAGCAACCAGTGGTGAGTGGTGGTGACGAACAAGTGGTCGACCACGTCATCCGCGCGCAGCTGGGCGCCCTTGACGCCCTTACCGCCGCGGTGCTGGCTGCGGTAGTTGTCGCTGCGCGTGCGCTTCACGTAACCGCCGCGCGTAACCGTAACCACCATTTCCTCTTCGGGGATGAGGTCTTCCATGCTCATGTCACCGTCGAAACCCATCATGATTTCGGTGCGGCGGTCGTCGCCATACTTGGCGAGGAGTTCGGTTAGTTCTTCACTAACGATGTTGCTCTGACGTTCCTTGCTCGCAATGATCGCCTTGAAATCAACGATCTCGCGCTCGATCTCGTCGTGCTCGTCGGTGATCTTCTGGCGCTCTAGGGCGGCAAGACGACGCAACTGCATGTCGAGAATGGCACGAGCTTGAATTTCGTCGATCTCGAGCAGGTCAATGAGGCCATTGCGGGCATCTTCAACGGTGGGTGAACGGCGGATGAGCGCGATGACTTCGTCGAGAGCGTCCAAAGCCTTGAGATAACCACGCAAAATGTGGGCACGCTCTTCGGCCTTGCGCAGACGGAACTCGGTGCGGCGAACTATAACTTCGATCTGGTGGGTAGCCCACTCGGTGATAAAGCCGTCAATCGAGAGCGTGCGCGGAATGCCATCGACGATCGCGAGCATATTCGCGCCGAAGTTTTCCTGCAGCTGCGTGTGCTTGTAGAGGTTGTTGAGAACAACCTTGGCTACGGCGTCGCGCTTGAGCACAATGACGAGGCGCTGGCCGGTACGACCCGAGGTCTCATCGCGGATGTCGGCGATGCCGGCGAGTTTTCCATCCTTGACAAGATCGGCAATTTTCAGTGCCAGGTTGTCGGGGTTGACTTGGTAAGGCAGCTCCGTGACGACAAGGCAGGTACGACCCTGAAGCTCTTCGACATTGACCACAGCGCGCATCGTGATCGAGCCACGACCCGTGCGGTACGCATCCTGAATTCCCTTGACGCCGAGAATTTGGGCGCCGGTCGGAAAGTCTGGTCCCTTGATGCGCTGAATGAGCGCCTCAACAAGTTCTTCTTTCGACGCGTCAGGGTTGGCAAGGTGCCAAAGGGCACCCTCCCCCACCTCGCGCAGATTGTGCGGCGGAATGTTCGTGGCCATACCGACCGCGATTCCGACCGACCCATTAACGAGAAGGTTAGGAAAACGGCTCGGTAGAACTGTGGGTTCTTGCGTGCGACCGTCGTAGTTGTCCTGGAAGTCGACGGTGTCTTCTTCGATGTCCCGAACCATTTCCATGGCGAGTTGAGCCATTTTGGTTTCGGTGTAACGGTGAGCAGCAGCGCCGTCGTTTCCGGGAGAACCAAAGTTTCCCTGGCCCAGAGCCAATGGGTAGCGAAGGCTCCACGGCTGAACCAAACGAACGAGAGCGTCGTAAACCGACGAGTCACCGTGTGGGTGGAACTGGCCCATCACGTCACCGATGACACGGGTGCACTTGGAGAACCCCTTGTCGGGACGGTAGCCCCCGTCATACATCGCGTAGATCACGCGACGGTGCACGGGCTTGAGACCATCGCGCACTTCCGGAAGCGCACGACCCACGATGACGCTCATGGCGTAGTCGAGGTAGGAGCGCTGCATCTCCAGTTGAAGATCGACCTGGTTGATCTTGTCGTGACGGTCGTCTACGGGTGCGTCTTCGAAGGTCTTCTTCGGAGTTTCTTCGTCAGCCATTAAATTTCAGTTCCAGTCTGTATCTGTCGCGAGTGCGGGCGCCGTGAGCTCAGTAAGAGCTAGATGTCTAAGAAGCGGACGTCTTTGGCGTTGCGCTGGATGAAGTTTCGGCGAGACTCAACGTCTTCACCCATGAGAGTTGAGAAGATTTCGTCGGCGGCGGCCGCGTCATCCAAAGTGACCTGAAGGAGCGTGCGAGTGGCGGGGTCCATAGTGGTTTCCCACAGTTCCTTGTAGTCCATCTCACCAAGACCTTTGTAACGCTGGATGCCATTGTCCTTGGGCATGCGCTTGCCTTCTGAGAGACCAAGCTCAGTCAACTCGTCACGTTCAGCGTCGCTGTACACATACTGGTGCTGGGCGTTGCTCCACTTAAGGCGGTACAACGGCGGCTGGGCCAAATAGACGTAGCCCAAATCAATGAGCGGCCGCATGTAGCGGAAGAGCAGCGTGAGCAACAAGGTGGTGATGTGTTGGCCGTCGACATCAGCATCGGCCATCAGCACGATCTTGTGGTACCGAGCCTTTTCGGGGTCGAAGTCTTCACCGACACCCGCACCGAATGCGGTGATCATGGCCTGAACTTCGGCGTTGCCGAGAGCACGATCGAGGCGTGCCTTTTCAACGTTGAGGATCTTGCCTCGCAGCGGAAGAATCGCTTGGAACTCGGGATTACGGCCCTGAACGGCTGAACCGCCAGCCGAGTCTCCCTCAACCATGAAGATTTCGGAGAGTGAGGGATCTTTGCTTGAGCAGTCGCGAAGCTTTCCGGGCATTCCACTGGATTCGAGCAGACCCTTTCGACGTGTCTGCTCGCGCGCCTTGCGGGCCGCAAGTCGTGCTTGCGATGCCTGAATGGCTTTGCGGATAACATCCCGTGCCTGCGTGGGGTTGCGATCGAACCAATCTCCGAGTTGCTGGCCGGCGATGCGCTGAACAAACGCCTTTGCTTCGGTGTTGCCGAGCTTGGTTTTAGTCTGGCCTTCGAACTGTGGTTCACCGAGCTTGATCGAGATGACTGCCGTCAAACCCTCGCGAACATCGTCACCGGAAAGATTCTCGTCCTTTTCCTTGATGATGTTCTTCTCGCGCGCATAGCGGTTAACGAGAGTCGTCAACGCCGCGCGGAAACCTTCTTCGTGGGTTCCGCCCTCATGAGTGTTGATTGTGTTCGCATAGGTGTGAACGCTCTCGGAATATCCGCCTGTCCACTGCATCGCTACCTCAAGCGAGATCTTCTTCTCGGTGTCTTCCGATTCGAAAGCAATGACGTCAGGATGAATCAGCTCATTCTTTTTGGTCTTGTTCAAGTACTCCACATAGTCAACAAGGCCACGCTCGTACATATAGCTTTCGGTAATGTCTTCGTCGCCGCGCTCATCGGAAATCGTGATGCGCAGGCCCTTGTTGAGGAAGGCCATCTGCTGGAAGCGGGCGCGAAGCGTCTCGAAATCGAATTCGACAGTTTCGAACGTCTCTTTGCTCGGCCAGAAGGTCTGCTGCGTTCCGGTTTCCTCGGAGCTTTCGCCCTGAGCCAGTGGTCCGGTCGGAACGCCGTTTTCAAACCCGATTCGCCATACGTGGCCCTGGCGATGAACTTCCGTCTCTACTTTTTCGGAGAGTGCGTTGACAACCGAGATACCTACACCGTGGAGCCCGCCCGAAACGGCGTAGCCACCACCACCGAATTTTCCACCGGCGTGCAGGATCGTCATGACAACCTCGACGGTTGACTTCTGTTCTTGTTGGTTGAGATCAACCGGGATGCCACGGCCGTTGTCGCGCACGCGGACTGATCCGTCTTTGCGAATCCACACATTGATGGTGTCGCAGTAGCCAGCGAGGGCCTCATCCACAGAGTTATCCACAACCTCGTACACAAGGTGATGTAGACCACGGGGCCCGGTGGAACCGATGTACATACCGGGGCGTTTGCGTACAGCCTCAAGACCCTCAAGGATCTGAATCTGATCGGCGCCGTAGCTATCTGCGGCAACATGACCGTTTGAAATGATCTGGCTCTCGGGCACGTTGTTCTCGGGCGTCGATGTCATCTGAAGTTAGGCTCCTGCCGCTAGTTCACACTCGCCATTCAGAGCGGATAACTCCACGAGGAGGTGCGTCCGACGGCTACTGAGATTCTAACAAATTCCGAGCGGTCGCGACGGTCGAATCGCTTTCTGCGGGAGTTTCTTTGGCGGCGTGACCTATTTTGTATCCCTAACCGTAAGTATCGCGCGGGCCCCTACCTGGAATTGATCTGGGGCCTCTTTTCCACGAAGGGGCGTTGGGGCCTTCAAAGCGCACAGTTTCCACACCCGCTTCTGGGTGCTGCTGAGCGATCGTTGTGGTGATGTGTCCGCGCATGAGACGCAGTTGCGTTGCCCACGCTGTGGAATCGCAACGGATGGTGAGAACACCTTCTTCGATTCCCACAGGTTCGGAATGTTCTGCTGTTTCCGTTCCTACGATCGTGTTCCACGCCAGAATCAGTTCGGAACGAGCGAGGGGCGATTTCCAACCCATATTTGAGGTGAGGCTATCCATGACGTCGCCTAGACCGTGCGGATCACGACCCGGAGCAAAGGGAACGCTCGTTCCCGGCTCCTTCTTGTTGCGCTTACGCGCCATGTACGACCGTTTTGTTGCATCGCCAAAAACATCGCGAAAGCGTAAATACACAGCGACATGTTCGTCGACGTTCGGATCGCGGTCAGTCATCGGCGATCACCTCGCCAGCTTTAATGCGCACTACGTTCGCTGCGAGTTCCTCCGGAACATCTCCGAATACCGCGGCCGTAATCAATACCTGCTCGAAACCGGAGATCGATTTCGCCAAACGCTCGCGGCGTGATTGGTCGAGTTCAGCGAACACATCATCCAAAATCAGCACCGGGTCGCCCGCCGATGAGTCGCGACGCAACAGTTCAGCGGATGCCAACTTGAGCGCCAGCGCGAACGACCATGATTCACCATGGCTGGCATAGCCTCGCGCCGGTAACCCGTTGAGCCCGAAGATCAAGTCATCCCGGTGTGGGCCGACCAAAGTGATCGCACGATCGCGTTCGGCTTTTCGCACGGAAGCGAGGGCTGCCGTGAATGCTGTTGTCGCGTCAGCGACCGAAATTATTTCGCCGACAGCATTGGTAGCAACCGCATTGTCCGGGTAGTCCTGTCGCGAGATGATGCTCAACGAATTCGCAAGCGATGCACCATGATCCGCACCGACGATCTGTTCGTAGGCGCGAGCCACTTCGGGACTGAGATCAGCGATGAGCGCGCTTCGAGCACTGATGATTTCTGAACCGAAAGCCACCAGCCTTTCATCCCACACCTCGAGCGTGCTCAGTTGAGTGTCGCGGACGCCGGATGCGCGGGCCGATTTGAGCAGCATGTTGCGTTGTTTCACGACGCGCTCGTAGTCACTCATCACTCCGCTAAAGCGCGGCGAGCGCAACACGAGTAAGTCATCAATGAAGCGGCGTCGACCAGATGGCTCGCCGCGGACGAGAGCCAGATCTTCGGGAGCGAAGAGAACGCTGGAAAAGTACCGTGGCAGTTCTCGAGTGCGGATGACGGAACGATTAATCTGAGCACGATTGGCGCCGGAGCGATTGATCTGCACTTCCGCCAAGAACTTACGATCATTGTGCTCAAGACGCACACGCACGATCGCGGCATCCATCGCTTGGCGCACCATCGCATGATCGGTGGAGACTCGATGCGATCCAAGGGTGCTCAGAAACCCCAGCGCCTCGACCAAATTTGTTTTGCCCTGGCCATTCGATCCGACAATCAAAGTCGGCCCGGCATCGAGCTCAAGAGTGAGCTCCCTGTAATTGCGAAAATCTTTGAGTTCGACGTGAGTTACGCGCATTGCGGCAGAGCTTAGCTCTTACGGACGCTATGCCCGCCGAACTGATTACGGAGAGCAGCGACAGCCTTCATTGAGGGCGAGTCTTCTTGACGAGAGACAAAGCGCGCGAAAATTGCTGCGCTGATAGTGGGAACCGCAACCGCCTGGTTGAGCGCTTCGTGCACCGTCCACCGGCCCTCCCCCGAATCTTCGACGTAGCCGGCGATGTCAGCAAATTCGGGATCTTCTTCTAGGGCTTTCACGAGGAGTTCGAGCAGCCATGATCGAACGACTGTTCCGCGTTGCCACGCCTTGAATGTTCCGGGAACATCTTCTATGAGATCTTTGCGGCTATCAAGCAGTTCAAATCCTTCGGCCCAGGCCTGCATCAACGCATATTCGATGCCGTTGTGGACCATTTTCGCGTAATGTCCAGCACCTACAGGGCCAGCATGCACGAATCCTTCATCGCGAGGACCTTCAGGACGAAGCGCGTCGAATATCGGCATCGCGCGCTCAATGTCAGCTTTTTCGCCGCCGGCCATCAGCCCGTAACCGTTTTCGAGGCCCCAAATTCCACCGGAAACTCCAACATCAACGAAGTCAAGCTTTAACTCAGCTAGCTGGTCTCGGTGCAGCTGGTCATCGGTGAAACGAGTGTTTCCGCCATCGATGACGAGGTCACCCGGCTCAAGAAGTGCTGCAACGTCGCTAATCACCGAGTCAGTAATCGGCCCCGAGGGCACCATGACCCACACGATTCGCGGGGTGGGCAATGCATCCACGAGGTCGGATAGTTCGGCAACATCGGAGACCTCGGCGTTCGGGTCATAGCCGGTGACCGTAAGACCGGCAGCTCGCATTCGCTCGCGCATGTTGCCGCCCATTTTTCCGAGCCCGATGATTCCGACGTGCGTGGTGTCTGCCATGAACTACCTCAACAACAGGTTGGGCTGGAGAAGGTACTTGTAGTTGTCGCTGCCCGGCTGGTCTTTCGACGACTGGCTAGTGATCAACACGGGGCCTGGCTTGTTCGGGTTCTCCGTTTTGGTAAACGAAATGCGCACGAACTCCGAGTGCACGGAGCTCAAGCCATCGATGAGGAACTGAGGCTTCAGCGAAACCACAGTGTCGTCACCGGTCAAGAACGCATCGATGGTTTCGGATGCCTGAGCCTGCTCAGATCCGATCGCCTCAAGAGTGACTCCCTCTTCGGTGAAGGTGAAGCGCAAAGCTGCTTCGCGTTCGAGCACGAGAGAGACACGACGGACGGCCTCAATCAGTTCTCCCGTGTTCATAACCGCGAAGTTATCCACAGTCTCGGGAAAAAGTCGGCGAACCGGTGGAAAGTTGCCCTTGATGAGCAACGACGTCACAGTTTTCTTGTCTGCTTGGAAGGCGATGAGCTCGCGCTCATCGGTGCTCGTGATCGCGACGGAAATTTCTCCGCTGTTTCCGAAAGTCTTTCCGACCTCCATCAGTGTCTTCGCCGGTACGAGAGCGGTGGCGGTTTCAACACCCGAGGCGCCGGCGTCCCATTCGATGTCGCGAACGGCAACGCGGTAGCGGTCAGTGGCGACGAGCGAAATGTTGTTTTCAGAAACTTCGAGCTGAACACCGGTGATGACCGGAGTGACATCGTCACGCGAAGCCGCAACGGCGACCTGCGAGATGGCGGCCGAGAACAGATCCGCTTTCAGAGTTCCCACCTTGTCGGAAATCTGGGGAAGGCTTGGATACTCCTCGACGGGCATGCTCGACAACGTGAAATGACCGGTGCCACAGGCAACGATGATCTTGTTCTCTTCGGTGCTAAAACGCACGGGAGCATTGGGGAGTCTGCTGGCAATGTCGGCAAGAAGCTTGCCTGAAACGAGGATGCGTCCAGGTTCTTCAACCTCAGCAACGATCTGAGTGCGCGCTGAAACTTCGTAGTCAAATGACGACAGTGTCAGTCCCTCATCGGTGGCTTCAATCAAGACTCCACTCAAAATGGGCAGCGTTGTGCGCTGCGGCAGCAGTTTGACCGCAAACGAAACCGCCTCGCTGAAGACGTCACGATTGACCTGAAACTTCATGAACTACCCCTAACCGGATCACGCTCTGGCCGTTAATACTGGCACAGCCGATCCACTTGCGAACTACAGGTTATTTGGGATTCAAATTTCATTCTTTAAAGGTCACACTCTTAACCGCTGTGGATTGTGTGTATAACTCGTCGAAATTCTTGTAATTGCTGGAAACTACATCCGTGTGACTTGTTGACGAGCCGTGGAGAACAGTCGCACTCTTCGTGGAAACTCGAGTTACAAGAATTTCCAATTCCACAGAAAGATTCTTGTGATCAACAATCTTTCCGGCGAGTTGGAGAGGTTATCCCCAAGTTATCCCCAAGTGGGAAAACCTACTTTTGAGTGAACCGGTGGTTTTGTTTGATGCGGCTGGTGAGTTCAGTGACCTGGTTGTAGATCGAACGACGCTCTTTCATGAGCTCCGTGATCTTCTTATTCGCGTACATCACGGTGGTGTGGTCCCGGTTGCCGAAGAGCTGGCCAATTTTGGGCAGTGACAGATTGGTCATCTCACGGCAGAGATACATGGCGATTTGCCGAGCAGTCGCTACCGCCTGTGAACGGGACGACCCGTAAAGGTCATCGACCGTGAGTTTGAAGTAGTCGGCAGTGTGATTGATGATGTCGACCGGTGCGATGACATTGTCTTCATCCAGAGTGATGAGATCTTTCAGCACTGTTTGAACCAGCGCCATATCTACTTCTGTTCGATTGAGGCTCGCAAAAGCCGTAACACGGATAAGGGTGCCTTCGAGCTCGCGGATGTTCGATGACACCTTCGACGCCATGAACTCAAGGATGTCGTTGCCCACTTGCATCTTTTCGCTCTGCGCCTTCTTGCGGAGAATGGCGATGCGTGTTTCGAGATCAGGCGCCTGCACGTCGGTAATCAGGCCCCACTCGAAGCGTGACCGCATCCGGTCTTCGAAACCGGTGAGGTGCTTGGGAGGCAGGTCGCTTGTGATGACCACTTGCTTGTTGTGGTCGTGAAGAGTGTTGAAAGTGTGGAAGAACGCCTCTTGAGTGGAGTCCTTCCCCTGCAAGAACTGGATGTCATCGATAAGCAGAATGTCGATCTCGCGATAGCGCGACTGAAATACCGAGGCGCGGTTGTTAGCGATCGAGTTGATGAAGTCGTTCGTGAATTCTTCTGAGCTCACATAGCGAACGCGGATGCCGGGATAGAGGCTTTCGGCGTAGTGACCGATTGCGTGCAAGAGGTGAGTTTTGCCGAGACCTGATCCTCCATAGATGAAGAGCGGGTTATACGCCTTGGCAGGAGCTTCGGCTACGGCAACAGCTGCAGCATGGGCGAACCGGTTCGAGCCACCGATGACGAAGTTATCGAAGCTGTATTTGGGGTTGAGTCGTGAGTCACTGCGACGAGGAGAGGATGCTTTCTCGACGGGAGCAGGCGGAGTGGGTTCGATGTAGGGCTGCTCGGTGTGAGGAAGATCCTGGGAAAGAGCATCCTGTTGGATCTCCGGATTCACGACGGTCGCAAAGTTGGTGACGCCGTGCGAATCATCGAGGGCAGCAATCGCATCAATGAAGGGCTGTCGAAGTCGCTGTTCCAACATGCCGCGGGTGAGTTCGTTCGGAACCTCCAGATAGAGAGTTCCTGCCATCACACCTTTAGGTTCAACGAGGTTCACAAAGCCCTGCAATTGCGGGGTAATTCGCTCGTCTCCGTTGAGATGCGTGAGAACTACTTGCCATAGTCCTTTAGTCGGGTCGGGTGTTTCCGACATTCTTTTCCCATCCCTCTGCAGTAATTACTCACAGGCTTATCCACTGGTGAGTACAGCTATTCTCGCTGAAATACTGCGATCTTTTCGACGTTATGCACCGATAGTCACCTTAGTTGTCCACAGCATGTCGTTACCAATACCGATGTATTCTGTGTGGATAATGCTGCGTTGTTCAGATTGCGGTTTGACCGCATCCGTTTAACGCCGTAGTTTTAATCAGTTGACTTCCGGCCTTAGGGCCTACCAATTCTTCCCGGCTGCTAGAGCTGGGCCTTGGAGATATAGCTATGAGCAAGAGAACTTTTCAGCCGAACAACCGTCGCCGCGCGAAGGTTCACGGTTTCCGTCTTCGTATGCGTACCCGTGCCGGCCGCGCGATCTTGAGCGCGCGTCGTCGTAAGGGACGCACCGAACTCTCCGCGTAATCTCGTCCGGTGCTGTCTAAGGCGAACCGCGTCGCGTTACCAAGCGATTTTCGTTTGGCAGTTCGTCGGGGTCGCCGTTTCACAGCACCGCACTGCGTTGTCCACATTGTGAACAACGAGGGGTCTCAGGGTGTGCGCTTTGGATTCATTGTTTCCAAGGCAGTAGGCAACGCGGTTGTACGTAACCGGGTTCGTCGTCGACTTCGGGCGGCTGCAGCTCAATTGCTCCCGGATGTGCACGCGAATGCGGACATCGTTGTTCGAGCTCTGGCAGGTTCTGCGCAAGCGGAGTGGACTACGCTACAGGCTGAGATCTCAGAAGGGATTGACCGCATCGTGGTGAAGGTATGAACGCCGTCGTTACGTTCGCGCTGCTCATTCCGCGAAACCTCTGTGTTTTTATCCTGCGCGTTTATCGTGCGGTGATTTCTCCGCTGTACGGAGATGTCTGCCGGTACTACCCGTCGTGCTCTCACTACACTCTTCAAGCTATTCAGCAGCACGGTGTTATCCGTGGTGTGTGGCTTGGCTCTCGTCGACTGCTTCGCTGCCACCCTTGGGCAGAGGGCGGTATCGATGACATCCCGGCTCGCCGGCATGACCGCTACCAGATCACCCGGTTCGGCTTTGTTATAGCCGCAAGCCACGAAAGGGGCTAACCACTTCATGGATCTTTTTGCTTTCTTTGGCAATCTGCTTTGGCCAATCAAGTGGGTAATCGAGGCAATCCTCGTCGCCTTTCACGAAATCCTTACCTTCTTCGGAATGGATGCGGATGCTGGCCTGACCTGGGTTCTTTCGATCGTCGGCCTCGTCCTCGTTGTGCGTGCAGCCTTGATTCCAGTCTTCGTGCGCCAGATCAAGAGTCAGCGTCGCATGATGGAAGTCGCGCCTCAGCTCAAGAAGATCCAGGACAAGTACAAGGGCAAGAAAGATCAGTTCTCTCGTGAGGCAATGTCTCGCGAAACCATGGCGATGTACAAGAACGCGGGTACCAACCCGTTTAGTTCCTGCCTCCCTCTTCTTCTGCAAATGCCGATCTTCTTCGGTCTCTTCTCAGTACTGCGCAACGCGCAGCTCGAGGGAAATGCCCCGGGTGTTGGACTCCTCAACGCCGAGCTCTCAGAATCCTTCGGTACCTCGTCGCTGTTTGACATCGCTCCCCTGCACCTGGCGATCAGCACGGCAGAGGGCAACGTAGCGGTCATTATTACTGCGGTCATCATGGTCATCCTGATGACTGGATCGCAGTTCATCACGCAACTTCAGATCATGTCGAAGAACCAGTCGGCAGAGATGAAGGCTAGCCCCATGTACCGCCAGCAGCGGATCATGTTGTACCTACTCCCCCTGGTCTTCGCCTTCTCCGGATTCACGTTCCCGCTTGGCGTGATGTTCTACTGGCTGGTGTCGAACTTCTGGACCATGGGTCAGCAGTTCCTCGTTATTCGTAACATGCCCACCCCTGGCAGTGAAGCAGCACTCGCTCGAGAAGCGCGCCTTGCTAAGCGCAACCAGCGCAAGGGCATCGTTGAAGAAACTCCGGATGCCGGCACGATCGTGATCGAAGAACCTAAGAACCCGCAGCGGGAACAACCCGTTAGCAAAAACCGTGCGAAGAAGAAGCAGGGAAAGAAGAAATGACGAACGTTTCTGACACCGAGACCACCGCTGTCGAGTCCGCTCCCGTGGACGATCGCGAAGACCGTACTACCGCGCAACTCGAAGAAGAGGGCGATATTGCGGCTGACTACATTGAGGAGCTGCTCGATATTGCAGACCTCGATGGCGACATCGAGATTGATGCGCGGGCCGGTCGCTCCTATGTATCGGTAACGTCGAGCGAAGACACTAACCTTCGTCTGCTTTCCAAGCCTGACACTGTCACAGCACTTCAGGAGCTCACCCGAATCGCGGTTCAGAACAAGACCGGTGCGTTCTCACGTCTGATCTTGGACATCGGTGGCTCGCGTGAAGCTCGCGCCGCGGAACTCTCGAAGCTTGTGGATGCGGCAGTTGCGCGCATCGAAGCGGGATCGGATACCGCAGCACTCCCCCCGATGTCTTCGTATGAGCGCAAGCTCGTTCACGATGTTGTAGCTGAGCGCGGTTTCGTCTCGCAGTCCAGCGGCGAAGGTCGCGACCGTCACACCGTCATCACTCGTTCATAGTTTCACGTGAAACATTGACCGACGGAGTAGTGCTCGAACAAGAGCCTGAGATTGCGGCTGAGCTATTTGGCTCGCGTATTGACCTCGCGCGCGCGTACACCGAGAGCTTGGCTCTTCGAGGTGAAGAGCTTGGTCTTATCGGTCCCCTAGAGGTTCCCCGTTTGTGGTCGCGTCATATTGTGAATTGCGTGCTTGTCGCTCCCCTGCTTCGACCGGGGCTCGTCGGTGACATTGGCAGTGGCGCGGGTCTTCCTGGTCTAGTTCTAGCAATCGCTCGCCCCGATGTGAATTTCGTTCTTATCGAACCCATGGAACGCCGGGTTGACTGGCTCAATGCTGAAGTCGATCGCCTCGGGTTGTCGAATGTCGTTGTCGACCGCTCTCGTTCACAGGATGCTCCCTACGCTGAAGCTCTCACGCAGATCACTGCGCGTGCTGTCACTGCGCTTTCGAAGTTGATCCCCTCCACAGAGCACCTCCTTGCCCCCGGCGGCGAGATGGTGTTTATGAAGGGTGCGCGCATCGACGAAGAGATAGAGGCCGCTGCGAAGGTCATTCGCAAGGCCCGCCTCAAGGATGTGGAGTCTCTCGTTCTAGGTGAAGGCATCACGCCGGAGATCACAAGGGTCTTTCGGGCTAGAGTGGACTAATTCGGCAGTCACTATTGCCGCTACCAGTCTTCCCCGTCTTTACAGCAGTCTGAGAGAAAGTTTCACGTGAAACATCCCGAAAGCGAAGTCAACGAACAAGGTAAGTCGTTCGATGAAACCACGCCGCTTGCGCGGGAGATTGCGGATCTCACTCGTCGTCGACAGGCTGTTGCATCAGCCTCCCTACCCCTCCCCTCTTCGCCACGAGTTTTCACGGTAGCGAACCAAAAGGGTGGGGTTGGAAAGACCACATCCACGGTTAACCTGGCTGCTGCTCTTGCACGCACAGGTGCCCGCGTTCTTGTGATCGATCTTGATCCTCAGGGAAATGCGTCCACTGCCGTGGGTGTCGAGCACCGTTCGGAGACGTCAAGCGTGTACGACGTCATGATCAACGACGTGCCGATGGCAGATGTCGTACAGAAGAGTCCTGAATTTGACGCCCTGTACTGCGTGCCGGCTACGATCCACCTGGCTGGTGCCGAGATCGAGCTCGTTTCTCTCGTTGCCCGCGAACAACGGCTTCGCTCCGCGCTCGATGCGTTCCTTTCGGAGACTCCCGAGCCGTTCCATTACGTCTTCATCGACTGTCCGCCGTCACTGGGCCTTCTCACCATCAACGCTTTCGTTGCGGCTCAAGAAGTTCTCATTCCAATTCAGTGCGAGTACTACGCGCTTGAGGGTCTGAGTCAACTTCTCAACAACATCAAACTGATTGAGCGTCATCTGAACCCGCGACTGCGAGTGTCCACGATCTTAATGACCATGTACGACTCTCGCACCAATCTTGCTAATCAGGTTGTCGATGATGTGCGTGCTCACTTCCCCAAGCAGGTGCTGACTACTCTCATCCCCCGCTCGGTTCGGATTTCTGAGGCACCTAGCTACGGCCAGAGTGTGATCAGCTACGACCAGAACTCCCCTGGATCGCTTTCCTATCTTGAAGCGGCAGCGGAGATCGCACATCGAGGAGCACCCAAATAATGGCAGCACCAAAACGAACTGGTTTGGGTCGGGGAATTGGCGCGCTGATTCCCTCCGCGGATGAGAACCAAGAGCGTCCTGTCGACGTATTCTTTCCCGGCGGCGAGATCGCTCCCGAGCGGCTGCGCTCCGTTCCGGGTGCGCGCCTCGCGAGCCTGTCCCCTCTCGACATCGTTCCCAACTCGCGTCAACCGCGCAGCGAATTCCGTCAGGAAGAGCTCGAGGAACTAATTGTTTCCATCCGCGAAATTGGTGTTCTCCAGCCGATCGTGGTTCGCCCACTTGTCGGTGCGGTCGAAGGTGGGCCGCAGTATGAACTGATCATGGGTGAACGTCGCCTTCGCGCGACCAAGCACCTTGGACTCGCAAGCATTCCGGCTGTCATCAAGAGCACGGCCGATGAAGACATGCTTCGCGACGCTCTTCTCGAGAACCTCCACCGCGCCAATCTGAATCCGTTGGAAGAAGCATCCGCCTACCAACAGCTTCTCGCCGATTTTGGGATCACCCAGGAGCAGCTTGCGGAGCGAATTGGCCGTTCTCGCCCTCAAATTACGAACACAATGCGCCTTTTGCGCCTTCCAGAAAGCGTTCAGCGCCGAGTTGCGGCTGGAGTTCTCACCGCGGGACACGCTCGAGCGCTCCTATCGCTTCCTGACAGCGCTGGAATGGAGCGCTTGGCGGAGAAAATCGTCAATGAAGAGCTCTCCGTGCGCGCAGCGGAAGCCGCAGCAGGATCGCTTTCAACCAAGCCCCCTCGCACTAAGCCGTCTCGCGGCAAGAAGCAGGGCCATCTCGATGAGATTGCTGAACGTCTCGGCGACCGACTGAACACCCGGGTGAAGGTAACCCTCGGAGCCAGTAAGGGCCAGGTCGTTATCGACTTCGCCACCGTCGCTGACCTCAACCGCATCCTCGAAGAACTGGGCGACACGGGTTTCAGCTCCTAGAGAGCACTCACGATCACTCCCCCGTGGGAGCCCGTTAGCTAAGTGCGCTGCTATCCAGGATGGCGTGAGCTGTGGTGCGAGGAATCCGTGTGGTCGGCGGATAGTGATCGCAGCGAACCGTAGCGTCAATACGAGAAACAGTCAACGCGCGGATTGAGCGCGACCTAAAGCTTCGGTCGCTTACCGGTAGACGGGTATCCTCCTGAGTTGGCACGTTCGACGCCCCTTCTACATTCGTCGCGGATGTTTGCCGATGTCGATGTCGATGCCGCTGAGGCAGAGGGGCGGCCCAGACCCCCGGTATTGGCATCGGGCACCCCCAGAGGCATCGACACCCGACGTGACACCGAGACCGAGACCGGCGCCGGACGCGGACGCTCGTGCTCAAACTTTTGGGCTGGTGAGCGTGAGCTTCGTTTCGACTGAGATTTGCACCGAGCATGTTTCACGTGAAACTTCGCTAGTCGCTAGTCGCTAGTCGCTAGTCGCTAGTCGCTAGTCGCTAGTCGCTAGTCGCTAGTCGCTAGTCGCTAGTCGCTAGTCGCTAGTCGTCAGTCGTCAGTCGTCAGTCGTCAGTCGTCAGTCGTCAGTCGTCAGTCGTCAGTCGTCAGTCGTCAGTCGTCAGTCGTCAGTCGTCAGTCGTGGCGCGCAGAAATCTACGTGGGCGAGGGCGTGCGGAGTGTGCACTACCTGTGGATAACGAGGCCTCTCCCCTGCCATGTTCCACGTGAAACATGGCATCTACCGCTGTGGATAGGCCTGTGTATAACAACGAGCTAGCTCGCGGTCGAACCTTGAACGAAGCGCGGTGCCGGGTGGCTAACGCTGCAACACTGCCGCCTCCGTTAGGGGGCCTGAGGCGATTGAGGCTCTCTAGCTCTCCATCGCGATGTCGGCGAGGGCGGCGTAAACCCAGCCAAGATCGTGGCCCGCGGCGATCAAAGCTTGCGGCAGGATTGAGGTTTCGGTGAGGCCAGGGAGCACATTTGCTTCGAGGAACCAAGGAGTGCCGGCGCCATCCACGATCAGGTCAACGCGGGATAAGTGACGAAGTCCGAGCGCGGAGTGTGCTGCGAGTGCTGCTTCAGCGGCGCGATCCGCGTGCTGCTGCGAAATGCGAGCCGGGGTGTAAAAGCGGGTTTGACCAGCGTTATAGCGAGCCTCGAAAGTGTAGGCTCCCTCGACCGGGTC
This sequence comes from Rhodoglobus sp. NPDC076762, assembly GCA_040687235.1. Lineage (GTDB taxonomy): Bacteria > Actinomycetota > Actinomycetes > Actinomycetales > Microbacteriaceae > Rhodoglobus. The sequence continues at coordinate 341,909 of JBFBMV010000001.1, forward strand.
AATCTCCACGGCGGGAAGCGCTACTGGACCCATGCCGCTGTCGAGGATGCCGATAGCGATCTCGACGCCGGTGATGCGTTGTTCGATGAGAGCTACGTCGCAATAGTTATAAGCGTTAACCATGGCGCTCGGAAGATCGGCACGGTCCGTCACGATAGAGACGCCCTGCGCTGACCCACCCTGAGCTGGCTTCACAACCAACTCCCCCGACAATTCGTCGGCAAGCTCGTCCAAGATGCTGTGAGCACCCAGTTCGCGGAAGGAATCGCGAGACAAAGCGATCGACAGTGGGGTGCGAACCCCAACACGAGAAACAAGCGACTTGGCGGTGGGCTTATCCCATGCCAAACGCGCTGCGTCCGCTCGCGATCCTACGTAGGGAATACCGATGAGGTCGAGGAGACCGCGCAGGGCGCCGTCTTCTCCACTTGCGCCGTGGAGTGCAGGCCAGACAACATCCGGCTTGGCCTCTCGTAGGTAGGGCAGCAATGACGCATCCGGGTCTCGAAGTTCGACAATCTTGCCCTGAGCACGAAGGCCATCGGCGACTCGACGACCGGAACGCAGCGAGACGTCCCGTTCATGCGAGATTCCGCCAGCGAGAACGAGTACGCGGGTGGGTGAATCGTTCATGATGTTCCTAGCTGAGGTTGGCTGGAGGGTTGATCATCGATGGCGCGGGGGGCGACACCGTCAAAGGAGCTGTCTGCGAGAAGGTGTTGAGAAGCTCGAGTTCACCGTTGATCACAGTGGAAAGCCGGCGAATGCCCTCGCGAATGAAATCGGGGGTCGGATAGCAGAACGACAGACGCATATTGCTGCGCCCGTTTCCATCCGCGTAGAAAGCGGTGCCAGGGGTGTAGGCCACAAGTTCCTTCACGGCACGAGGCAACATAGCCTTGGAATCGAGATTGTCGGGCAGCGTGACCCAGATGTAAAACCCACCGTTGGGCACTGTCCATTCAAGATCGGGGAGATAATCGCCGAGGGCGCCCAACATAGCGTCACGACGTTCGCGGTAGACCCCGCGGAACGTGTCTATCTGCCCCTTCCAATCGGCGACGCTCATGTACTCGCTAATGATGTTCTGGGTAAACGAGCTCGGGGACAACACCGCAGCCTCATTCGCTAAAATGAGTTTCTCTCTAATTGCGTGGGGCGCGAGGACCCAGCCCACACGGAATCCCGGGGCGAGAGTCTTGGAGAACGTGCCGAGGTAGATGACGCCATCTTCTTCGACGGAACGCATTGCGTGAGGCGGAGGACCATCGAAATAGAGGAGTCCATAAGGGTTATCTTCGAGAACGAGGATGCCGTTTTCACGCGCGATCTCGAGCACTTCGAGCCGACGCTGCCAGCTCAGAGTGACACCGGCTGGGTTGCTAAAGGTCGGAACCGTATAGAGGAACTTGATCGTTTTACCCGCGGCACGTACCGAGGCAATGTGAGCGCGAAGCGAATCGGGAACAAGCCCGAATTCATCCATCTCGACGTGGGTGATCTCAGCCTGGAACGACTTGAAGACAACCATGGCCGTGACGTAGCTCGGCCCCTCGGCGATGACGACGTCACCGGGGTTGATGAAAAGCTTTGTGACGAGCTCAAGAGCGTGCTGAGAGCCCGTGGTAACAACGACATCGTCGACGCTGGCACGGATGCCCTCGAGTGCCATGACGTCGAGGATCTGCTCACGTAGCGCCGGGAGACCCTGCCCTGAGCCGTACTGGAGAGCGGCCGGCCCACGATCGCGCATGACGCGGTCAATTGACTCTGTAACGAGGTCCTGGGGCAGCGCTGAGACGTACGGCATACCGCCAGCAAGCGAGACAACTTCGGGCCGTGAGGCCACGGCAAACAACGCTCGCACTTCAGAGGCGGCGAGCCCTGAGGCGCGATCGGCGTAGTGGTCGAACCACTGGTCGAGGTTGTTTGGCTGTGTTGTCATGGGTAGTCCCGTTCGGTTGACTTTAAACAATAGGCGTTCGAGGGTTCTGACCCGAAACTGAGTCTTCATTTCAAAGTGCACGCGCACAATCTGCGGCGGCCGCGGCTCCGAATCACCTTCGCCGCACTATCCACGGAATTCGTCGACGAGCTCCGCGGTTCTACAGTGAGCGAAGCGACAAATTGTCTACGCGCTCCCCTGTCTCACCCCTCGATATCCCTACGAAAGTTGACGATGAACGCTCGCACCAACTGGACCGAAGCCGACCTCGGAGATCTCTCTGGAAAGGTTGCGATTGTGACGGGTGCCAATTCGGGTCTCGGGCTAGAGACGAGCCGTGCGCTGCTCAAGGGTGGCGCCCACGTCGTGATGACTATGCGCAGCGAGGCTAAGGCTCAGTCGACTGTTGCCACGTTGCAGGCTGAACTGAACGACGTCTCCCTCGAGACCATGCTTCTGGATCTTGCAGATTTGGAATCAGTCCGACGCTTTAGCGAGATGTTTCACGGGAAACATTCGCGTCTCGACCTGCTGATCAACAATGCCGGAATCATGATGACGGATGCCCAGCTCACGATCGACGGGTTCGAATCGCAGCTCGGCACCAACCACCTTGGTCACTTCGCTCTCACTGGGCACCTGCTCGACATCATCCGAGCCACCCCCGGCGCACGTGTGGTGAGCCTCTCGAGCGTTGCACACCGCTGGGGATTCATGGAGTTCGGCAATCTGATGTTCCACAACGGCTCTTACACTCCCCGAGCCGCCTACGGCCGTTCTAAACTCGCCAACCTGCTCTTCGCCTATGAGCTGCAACGCCTGTTCGAGGCTGCCGATGTTGACGCAATTTCGGTCGCCGCGCATCCAGGAACCGCAGGCACTGGGCTCGCCGACCACTTATTCAACCGCTGGTATTTGCGCCCGCTCAAGCCGCTGGTGTTTCTGGGGATTCAGACCCCCAAGCAAGGCGCCCGCCCGTCCCTGCGGGCTGCGACAGACCCGCACGCGAAGGGTGGCGACTACTTCGGCCCTGGTGGCCGCAAGGAATACCGCGGCGCCCCTGTGCTCGTCGAGTCGAACGCGGCGTCGCACTCCGAGGTCGACGCCCGCAAACTCTGGGTCGAATCCGAACGGTTGACCGGCGTTAACTACGAAAGCCTCCGTACACCCACCGAATAGTGGATGCCGGAGGCTCTCGGCAGGGACGAAGCTTTACGCTAGGAACTCTGCGAGGTCTGCTTCAATCGCAGGCTTCGGCTTAGCGCCGATAACGGTCTTGACGACCTCGCCACCCTTGAAGACCTTCATGGCAGGGATCGAAGTGATCTGGTACTTCATGGCCATCTGCGGGTTGTCGTCAACATTGAGCTTGACGATCTTGATCTTGTCGGAGTTTTCCGCGGCGATCTGATCGAGGATGGGGCCGACCTGGCGACAGGGACCACACCACTCAGCCCAGAAGTCGACCATGATGGTTTCCCCTGAGTTGATGACCATTTCTTCGAAGTTGGCGTCGGTTACATCTGTAGCTGTTGACATTGTGTATTCCTTTGTTCGGTGAAGCTGAAAATCTGATGGTGGAGACGGCGCAAGCGCGCCTAGGCTGCTGCTTCGTCTTCGTTTGGGTCCTCGACCCGAGCCGGCTGTACGGCTCCGGCGACGAGTTCGCGCGGCAGCGATGCGAGATAGTGCTCCGCATCGAGAGCAGCAACAGTGCCGGAACCGGCGGCCGTTACTGCTTGACGGTAAGTCGGGTCGATGACATCGCCGGCTGCGAAGACTCCGGTGATGTTGGTGCGAGAGGAACGACCATCCACGGCCACTGTTCCGTCAGCGTTGATGTCGAGCTGACCGTGCACGAGGTGTGTGCGGGGGTCGGCGCCGATAGCGATGAAAAGACCGCTGACATCGAGGTGAGAAGTGGAGCCATCAACGGTATCTGTGAGGTCGATACCGTCCACGAGCTCGGAACCGGTAATGCCGGTTACAGCCTTGTTCCAGACAAACTCGATCTTCGGATCGCTGAACGCGCGCTCCTGCATGGCCTTGGAGGCACGCAGCTCGTCCTTGCGGTGAACAACGTAAACCTTTTCGGCAAACTTGGTGAGGAATGTTGCTTCTTCCATCGCCGAGTCTCCCCCGCCGACAACCGCGATCGTCTTTTGGCGGAAGAAGAAACCGTCGCACGTGGCGCACCAGGACACTCCGTAGCCGCTAAGGCGCTCTTCGTCGGCAAGGCCGAGCTTGCGGTAGGCAGAACCGGTTGCGAACACGACAGCGAGTGCTTCGTGAACGTCGCCGTTGCCGAGGGTGACCTTCTTGACTTGGCCTTCCAGCTGAAGGTCGGTCACGTCGTCGAGAACGATCTCGGCGCCGAAGCGTTCGGCCTGCTTCTGCATTTCGAGCATGAGGTCAGGGCCCTGGATGCCGTTGGCGAATCCGGGGTAGTTCTCGATCTCGGTGGTCTTCATGAGCTCACCACCGGCCTCGACTGAACTAGCAATCACCAGCGGCGCGAGGTTTGCGCGCGCCGCATAGATCGCAGCGGTGTAGCCGGCCGGGCCGGATCCGATGATGATGAGTTGGCGCACTTTTCGTGTCTCCTTGGATTGTGATTACCCGGTTCAACACATCCTAGCTATGGAGTATTCCGAGCCGCTGGGGCTGACGGGCTATCAACGAACAGTTCGTAGCCGCGACACTTTAAGTTCGCTTTATCGCGGGAGAAATGTGTGACGGACGCCCGATCAGCGGCGACGCACGCGAGCCACAATCGGTCGCATGAAGGCTGCGAACTCGCTGTTCTTGGTGAAAGCGAGCACCGCGGCATAAACAACAAGCATTCCTGTGCCTGCAAGCGCTATCGAGGCAAAACCGCCGAAGAAGCTGGCAACCACAAATGAGTTTTCGCCGAAGCCGCCCAGCAACATCAAGATTCCCCACCCTGCGGCAGCAGCGGGAACCATCGCGGCGAAGAACCACAGCGTTCGAGCAATCAGAGGAAGAATGCTGAAACCGGGGATGCGTCTGCGCACGACGATTAGAGCGATGACCGTTTGGATGGTGCCTGCGATGCTAATCATCGCCGCCAACCCCATCGCGATGCGTTCCTCGGGGAACGTAGAGACGACTAGCGCCCCTGCGACGTAAATCAGTACTTGAAGAGTCTGAAGGATGAACGGGGTTCGAGTGTCTTCGAACGCATAAAATACTCGCTGCAAGACGTACATGATGCTGAACGGCACAAGGCCGACAAGATAGAGCACCAGAACTACGGCGAGAGACCTCAGCTCGTTGTAATTGTCTGCGAAGAGCGCGCTGAACGGCATCGAGATAACCATGAGCCCGATCGCCGCGAACATCAGCAGCATCAAGATCGAGCGCACTGCCGCCGCGACATCCTCGCGCATCGCCGTGAGATCTCCATCGCGAGCGTGCCCGCTCATGCGCGTGAAGTAGGCCATACCGATCGACACCGAAATGACGGAGTGCGGGAGCATGAAGATTAGCCACGCCGTGGTCATTACTAATACTGAAGCTGAGAGACCTGAAGCGAGGCTTGCGATTTTGGTGCCGACCGCACCACCAACTTGAGTGACAAGAATCATGCCGAAGGTCCAGGCCGCGGCCTTGCCCGCAGTCCCAAGCCCAACGCCGCGCCAGCGGAATTCCGGCCGATAGCGAAGTCCTGCGCGCTTCCAGAAGAACGCCAAAAGTGCTGCCTGCACAGCGACGCCGAGGGTCGCGCTCCCCGCCAGCACTGCGATCATTTGACTCGTCCACTCTTCCGAGGAGAGACGAGTGATGTCGCCAAACATGAGACCAAAGACCAATAGACCGGTCAACATCACGACATTGTTGGCTACGGGAGCCCAAGTGAACGGCCCGAACTTGCCGCGAGCGTTGAGCACTTCACCCAACAGCGAATACAGGGCATAGAAGAGGATCTGAGGCAGACACCAGTAAGCAAAAGCAGTTGCGAGGGCAAATTCTTCCGGCCCAAAATTCGCGGTCGGTACTGCGTAGACCTGAACGAGCAGTGGCGCGCTGAGTGTTGCCGCAACGGTGATGACAAGAAAGATGACAATGCCGAGAGTGACCAGACGGTTAATAAACTGCTGCCCGCCATCTTTGTGGAGCGCTGCCCGCACGATTTGCGGAACAATGACAGCGCTCAGGATGCCGCCGGCCACGATGGCATAAACCGCTTTGGGGAGTTGGTTGGCGATGGCATAGGTATCACCCGTGCCGAAGAGGCCCAAAGTGCGCGCCAGAATTATGGCGCTGAGAAAACCGAGGATGCGGGAAACAAGTGTGCCCGAAGCAAGCAAGGCGCTTGCACGCCCAATGGTCGACGGTTTCGCCGCAGCCAACTTTTCAGCAGCCGGTGTCTGATGTGAATCGGGCGGCACTGCGGCGCCGGGTTGACTACTCATTGACGGGCTTTCTGCGGCTCACGATGCTGCGGACAAGCCCCACAGCAAAAACGATGACGACGAGCGCACCAAGCGACAAGACGATGGGTGTTTCCCACCCTGCTTGCACGTTAATTTCGCTCACGGTTGTGGTGCCGACGCTTACCCCGGTGCCGCTAGTAAGGGTGATTTCAACGTCGACGACGCCATTGGAAAGCGACTGCACGGGAATGTCGCCCTTAGCTTGAGAGTTCGCTTCGACACGGAGTTCAACTCGGGAGTCGTCCACCGCGAGTAGGCCGCTGCGGGGGTTCACCGTGATGTACACAGTGACCGCCTGATTGAGGTTGTTGCTGACCGATACCGGCAGGAAGCCATTGTTGGCAACGATCAGGTAGTTGCTGGCATCCACCACTCCGACCGCGTTACGAGTGTCCCGGGAGTCAACGAGAAAGCGGTTAACCTCGGTGAGCCAGTCCGCGGGGTTCGCCGTAGTGACCGTGCCGAGAACATCCAAAAGTGCTAGGCGGCGCTGGGCAACGAGGGCGGCGGGGTCATCCGCGATCGCGAAGAAAGTGCGTTCCTCTTGTTCCGCGGTGAGGAGACGCCCGACATCACCGATCTGAGCATCGGTGTGAGGTTTATTGTCGATGGTCGCGCTGGTGGCGGGCGTCGAGGCGAGGGTCGTGAGTGGAACAAGTGTGATGGATGGGCTCGTCGACAGCGTGACGAGAGCCGCATCGAGGCGGGCCGCGCTGAATTCGAGAGAGTGGTCGATCACAATCAAAACGGATGCCGTGCCCGTGGTTTGGGCTGCGCCGGCGGTGAGAACTGCCTGATTGAGCGCGGTGTTCGCCGCGGCGACATCGCGATCGAGAGTTGAACCCAGTGCAACGTCCATAGCGTCAGCGACCGCGGAATCCGCCACCAATGCAGTTACACCGTCAATGGTGGTTACTGATCCGGCGCCAGCGGGGCGCGCAATATTGCTGGAGGAGGCAACGATGGTGCTGTACCCACTAGCGGTGAACGCCGCGAGATCCGAATCGACGATCGTGTCGGTGCGCGGCAAGAGAAAGCCGTCGATCGCGTAATCCCACTCCAGAAGGTCTTGAGTGGTTGGGTATAACGGAACACCATCTGCTGTGAGCTGTTGAGGTTGACCTGTAGCCGCTGGCGTTGGCACCGCCGTCGCCGTGGCAGGATCGGCGAAATTGCTCGCATTGAGCGCAAAATCGAAAGAGATCGGCTCGAACGTGGCGCCGCTCCCCGCTTGAGTGGCGAGAGTTACGTCGTTCTGCGCGTACGGCAGTGGAACCACTTCGTTTGACACGAGAGAAAGTCGTTCCAGCCACGTGAGAGCAGACTCGGGCGCCGTGGTGCCGAGTACTCGAATAGAAGCCAAGATCATGGGGTCGATCGCGATCGCTACTGACTTATCGGCTAGCGCATCCAACTGGCGAGTGAGGAGACCGAGCGGTTCGGTGTAATCCGCAAGCGTCTCAGCGTCGAGAATGCCACCGCTGCCCGAAGGCACCGTGATGGGAGCAACAACAGCGACAGTGGTGGCCGCGGATGCGACGCTGATTTCGGGAACATCGGTGACGGTAGGTGCGGCGCTGGCTCCGGTCGCGGCAAACGTGAGCCCGAGACCGAGCGCCACAGCGGCACTAAAGACTCTTATAGGCAACGGGAAACCCCGTACTCTCGCTCGGCCAGCATGGTGTGAGTTTATTCGTCCTTGCCTGAATGGTGGGTGCTTTGATGTTAAGCGAGCAAACGTCATCCGGCGTACGTGCGAAACTAGTCGCACCATGGAGAGTGTTGCCCACGCGATTGAGAGTCTCGACAAACTTGCCGACTCTAAGCCAGTAGCCACCCTAGCGGCGCGATTCGCTGCCGAGGGTTTCGAACTCGCGCTTGTGGGTGGACCGGTGCGAGACGCGTTCCTGGGCCGTAAGGTCACTGACCTTGATTTCGCCACGAACGCGAACCCCGATGACATCATGCGGTTAGTAAAGCCAATCTCAGATGCCCAGTGGGATATAGGGCGAGATTTCGGCACTATCGCCGCGCGTATCAACGGCGAGACCGTGGAGATCACGACGTACCGTGCAGATAGCTACGACGGCGAGACCCGCAAGCCGGTCGTTGCATTTGGCGACTCGCTTGAGAAAGATCTCGAGCGCCGAGACTTCAGCGTCAACGCCATGGCATTGCGCTTACCGGAACGTGTTCTCGTCGATCCTTGGGGAGGAGTAGAGCACCTTCTTACTAAAACGATCACTACACCGGGCTCCCCCGCAGTGTCGTTCGGCGATGACCCGCTGCGGATGATGCGGGCTGCGCGATTCACCTCGCAGCTGGGATTCACGGTCGACCCTGCAACGGTGGCGGCGATGAAGGAACTAGCTCCGCGCCTCAGCATCGTGAGTGTTGAGCGCGTGAGCGATGAGTTGACGAAACTCTTGAAGACGGATGACCCGGTTCCGGGCATCCGCCTCATGGTGGAGACGGGGCTCGCCGAGCAGGTTCTCCCCGAGATTCCTGCCCTGAAGCTTGAAGTGGATGAGCACGCTCACCATAAGGACGTCTACGAGCACTCCCTGACGGTGTTGCGTCAGGCGATCGATCTCGAGAAGAGCCGGCCAGGCATTGAGGGCCCCGACCTCATCCTGCGCATCGCGGCGCTGCTGCACGACATTGGCAAGCCATCCACTCGCAAGATCGAGCGCGGTGGAGTGGTGACCTTCCACCACCACGATGTTGTGGGCGCCAAGCTCGCGACCAAGCGACTGCGGGCTCTGCGCTTCGACAAAGAGACCATTAACTCGGTAGCGCGTCTGGTAGAGCTGCACTTGCGCTTCTTCGGTTACACCGAGGGCGCCTGGACTGACTCGGCTGTGCGGCGCTATGTGCGGGATGCCGGCGATCAGCTGGAGCGCCTCCACATCATCACCCGGGCGGATGTCACCACGCGCAACGTGCGCAAGGCCGACCGTTTGTCGTTTGCCTACGACGACCTCGAAGACCGCATCGCTGCCATCGCCGAGGCCGAAGGCATCGCCGCCGTGCGCCCTGACCTCGATGGCGAAGAGATTATGGCGATCTTGGGCCTCAAGCCGAGTCGTGAGGTGGGAGAGGCCTACAAGTTCTTGCTCGACCTGCGCCTCGACGAGGGCCCGTTGGGTGCCGACGAAGCCGAAAAGCGGCTACGGATGTGGTGGGCTGAGCGCTCCTGAGCCTCGCTTTAATCTCCACCTTGAGTATTGCCCCGCGTAACAACTACACTAGGCAGGTTGTCTGACTGCTTTCGTGTGGTCGGATGAACGTCAACACCCTCCTGTTACAGACCGTCTGTAACCGTTTAAGTCCGAAGGAGGTGGGTTTGTGACGCATCAGTACGAACTCATGGTTATCCTCGATCCAGAGATCGACGAACGTACCGTGGCTCCCAGTCTCGACAAGTTCCTCAATGTCATCCGCAATGACGGTGGCACCATCGATAACATCGATATTTGGGGTCGCCGTCGTTTGGCCTACGAGATCAACAAGAAGACCGAAGGCATCTACGCCGTCGTCAACTTCACCGCAGAGAGCAAGTCGACAGACGAGCTCGACCGCCAGCTCTCACTCAGCGAAGCTGTCATGCGCACCAAGGTGCTGCGTGCAGAAGCTGGGTTCGCTCAGGTAGCTGCTGCCAAGAAGGTTGCTGAAGAGAAGGCTGCTCGCAAGGCTGCTGCTCCGGCAAAGACTCCTGCTGCAGACGCTAAGGCTCCTGCTGCTCCCGCTGCTGAAACTAAGGCTCCCGCGGCTCCTGCTGCAGACGCCAAGGCTGAAGCGGAAGCTAAGTAACCGTGGCCGGCGAAACAGTCATTACGGTCGTGGGAAACCTCACGGCAGATCCCGAACTGCGTTACACGCAGGGCGGACTTGCCGTAGCTAACTTCACCATTGCCTCTACGCCGCGCACCTTCGATCGAGCATCCAACGAGTGGAAAGACGGAGAAGCACTATTCCTCCGCGCTTCCTGCTGGCGTGAATTCGCCGAGCACGTTGCCAGCTCACTGACCAAGGGAACCCGCGTTGTTGCGCAGGGTCGTCTTCGTCAGCGTTCCTACGAAACCAAAGAGGGCGAAAAGCGCACGAGCATGGAACTGGAGATCGACGAGATCGGTCCCAGCCTCCGCTACGCAACGACGCAGATCACCCGCGCCCCCCGTGACAGCTCAGCTCCTCGCGGAGTTCAGCAGAACAACGGCGGCGGCCAGTCAAACGAAGAGCCGTGGGCAGCTAGCGCTCCTGCAGCATCCTCGGGCGACGTGTGGAACACCCCTGGCAACTACTCCGACGAGACGCCTTTCTAGGCCCTCGGCGCTCAGTCTTAAATACAGAAAGAAGTAACACTCATGGCAGGAAAGAGCAGCGGCGACCGCCGCAAGCCCATCCGCAAAGGCAAGGACGGCAAAAACGCCGCACCAGCCAAGTCGATCCGCGTAGGCGTCATCGACTACAAGGATGTCGCAACGCTTCGTAAGTTCATCTCCGAGCGTGGAAAGATCCGCGCCCGTCGTATCACCGGTGTTTCCGTTCAGGAGCAGCGTCTCATCGCCACGGCCGTCAAGAACGCCCGTGAGATGGCATTGCTGCCCTACGCCGGCGCAGGCCGTTAAGGAGCCACCGACATGTCAAAGCTCATCCTCACTCACGAAGTGACCGGTCTCGGCGCGCCTGGCGACGTTGTAGACGTAAAGAACGGCTTCGCTCGTAACTACCTCGTTCCCCAGGGCTTCGCCGTGGCATGGACTCGCGGTGGCGAAAAGCAGGTTGAATCCATCAAGGCAGCACGCGCATCGCGCGAGCACGCCACTCTCGAAGAAGCACAGGACCTCAAGGCTCGCCTCCAGGCGACCAAGGTCAAGCTCACCGTGACCGCTGGTCAGGGTGGACGTCTGTTCGGTTCGGTCAAGCCCGCACACGTAGCGGATGCTGTTGCCGCTGCAGGACTTGGCGACATCGACAAGCGCAAGATCGAGATCACCTCGGCAATCAAGATTGTTGGAGATCACGAAGCTACGATCCGTCTGCGTGACGACATCGTTGCAACGATCACCCTTCAGGTGGTTGCTAGCAAGTAACTGTTTTAGAACAAGGACGACGGGCCGTTTGGCTCGTCGTCCTTGTGTTTTAAGGCCTGTTGTCAAGGGTTTTGTACACAGGATTATGAAAAATACGGAACCCTCAAGCACGACTTTAGGTATGTTTCTACACACCGTGTGTGAAAAGTAAAAGTGCTGGTCAAGCATCGATTTAGGTGATTACCCACTGTGGTTTCCACAGGAGTTTCCACAGCTTGTTCACACGGCGCTCGGCGTTTCGCCGGAGTTGTGCACAACGTTATCCACAGCCCCAGTTGTGGGTAGTTGATTCTGGTTCGTAAGGTGAAGCAGCCTTGAAGCGGGACTCGCTCTGAAGCTAGCCCGAGTGTCGGGGGTTGCCCGTATAACTAGGGCTGCCCCACTAGGAGGAAAACTATGTCGATTGCGCATCTAGGCCTTGCTGGCGACGATCGCCAATCCGGCGAATCTCGCGGTGGCTCGCGAGGAGACCGCGTTCCTCCCCACGACCTTCTCGCTGAACAGAGCGCTATCGGTGGAATGCTCCTGAGCAAGGATGCCGTAGCCGACGTCATTGAGACCGTGCGCGGTGTGGACTTCTATGTCCCCAAGCACGAGACGATCTTCAACGCGGTACTCACCCTCTACTCGCACGGTGAACCGACGGACGTGATTGCCGTCACCGACGAACTCACCAAAACGGGTGAACTCTCGCGCGCTGGCGGAGTCGAGTACCTCCACACGCTGACAGGCCTCGTTCCTACCGCGGCCAACGCCGGCTTCTACGCGACCATCGTTACCGAGAAAGCTGTACTGCGTCGCCTTGTCGAGGCAGGTACCCGCATCGTTCAGATGGGGTACGCCAGCGAGGGTGAAGTTCTCGACCTCGTCAACAACGCCCAGGCCGAGATCTACTCGGTGACCGGCGGCGTCGAAACCGAAGACTACGTTCCCCTCACGATGGCCGTTGAAAGCGCCATCGACGAGATCGAAGCAGCGCGCGGCCGCGACGGCCAGATGATCGGTGTTCCCACCGGCTTCGCTGAGCTCGATGAACTTACTAACGGGCTACACCCCGGTCAGCTGATCATTTTGGCCGCGCGACCCGCTATTGGTAAGTCGACTCTTGGTTTGGACTTTGCTCGCGCAGCATCCATCCACAATGATTTGCCCTCGATCGTGTTCTCCCTCGAAATGGGGCGAAGCGAAATCGCTATGCGTTTGTTGTCGGCAGAAGCCAGTGTTCCTCTGCAGCACATGCGTAAGGGCTCGGTGCACGCCAACGACTGGACCACGATCGCTCAAACGCGTGGTCGCATCAACGATGCCCCGCTCTATATCGACGACAGCCCCAACATGACCCTGGTTGAGATTCGCGCCAAGTGCCGTCGACTCAAGCAAAAGGTCGGCCTACGCATGGTCATCATCGACTACCTGCAGCTCATGACGAGCGGTAAGAAAGTCGAATCACGTCAGCAAGAGGTCAGCGAGTTCTCGCGTGCTCTCAAGCTTCTCGCCAAGGAACTCGAAGTTCCGGTTATCGCTATCTCTCAGCTGAACCGTGGTCCTGAGCAGCGAGCCGACAAGAAGCCTGCGCTCTCCGACCTTCGTGAATCAGGATCGCTCGAGCAAGACGCCGACATGGTGATCCTGCTGCACCGCGAGAGCGCCTACGAAGCAGATAGCCCTCGCGCCGGTGAAGCTGACCTGATCATTGCCAAGCACCGTAACGGACCGACACGCACCGTCACCGTGGGCTTCCACGGTCACTTCTCGCGCTTCGTCGACCTGCCGCCGGGCTCCTAGGCGCCAGGGCAAGAGATCGTTGCAAGCGGCCTAGACTAGAAGCACCCGCTTGTTCAGAAAGAAGGCGATCGCTTGACTAGTGCTCACACCGAGCCGCTGCCTGCATCTACTGCGTGGTACGTGCCCTTAGCCCGCGCCATCCCCGCGCTGATTCTCGCTGTTGTCATCACGTTCTCGGCCGACCACTCGTCGCGCCTCGGGCTTGTTACGCTGGCCAGCTACACGCTTATCGTCGGCGCCGTGCTGTTAACCGCGAGCGTGCTCTCCACGCACCGCGGAATCGGGCGTAATCTCACCATTACCCAAGGTGTCCTTTCCATCGCTACCGCCATCGGCGCCTTCATCGCGTCTAACGGCGGGCAAGCCTATTTCGTCTTCCTGCTGACCGCGTTCGCCGCGATCACCGGATTCATCGAGCTTTACCTTGGGCTGCGCAGCCGCGGTCGCGACGCATCATCGCGCGACTGGGTTTTCGTCGGTGCCCTCACTGCGCTGCTCGCCCTCGTGGTGCTGCTCGTGCCGCCGGGATTCAGTCAACCCTTTACTGGGCCGGATGGAATCGACCGTGAACTGACGGCATCCATCGTGGTGGTCGGGCTTCTTGGAGCCTATTGGGCCATCCTTGGTGTGTACCTAGTGATTGCTGCACTCTCGCTCAAGTGGAGCACAACTGATCGCGACGCTGTTGCCGCAGCCGTGCAAGAGAAAGAGGACAAGTGACTACCCCAGACAAGCGTGACCGCACGCGCCCCGCAGAGATGCTCGGCCTCTCCGCAGTCTTCGGACTGTTCACGGGACTGGTGGTTTTCATGGCTACCCGCGACCTGATGCTGGGCCTCATCTTCGCCGGTGTTGCCTTCATCGTGTCACTCGTTGTTATCGCAATGCTCACGCTCGCAGTGCGCCCCGACAAGAACGAACTCCTCGATCTTGACGAACAGGATCGCGAAGCCGGGCACTAGTTCCTTGCCGTTCTAGCTCGCTGCCGAGAAGTGGCTCTGCGCGGCAGTTATTGTGGCGCGCCCGGGGTTCAGCATTTTCGCTCGAAGTCCTTTGACTCCCAGTCTTTATTAAGGTTAGGCTTACCTAAGCAACACTCGCTGCAGCGGGTGTTGCCTTTTTACGCCCGACCGCTTTCGGTCATCCGAAATAACTAAGGACACCATGAACTTTTCACGAACCCGGCACGGAGTACTCGTTGGAGTACTGGCTCTCGCGCTTGCTGCTTGCAGCACCGCAACGCCTGAAGCTGCAGATTCAGACGGAGCAGAAGCATCCGTTCAGTTCGAGGACAACAACGGCAGCCAGACCATAGCGACTCCGTTCACTTCGGTCGTTGCCACTGACAACCGTACGTTCGAGACTCTCGCCTCGTGGGGCATCGAGCTCAGTGCCGCCGCCGTAGCGCTGATGCCGAGCACCATCTCCTACACTCAGGACGACTCGATCATCGACTTGGGCAACCACGGCGAGCCTGACCTCGAGGCTGTCGTTGCCGTCCAGCCCGATGTCATCATCAACGGGCAGCGGTTTGCGCAGTACCACGACGACTTCGCCAAGCTGGTGCCTAATGCCGTGATCGTTGAGCTCGACCCGCGTGAGGGCGAGCCCTTTGACGCCGAGCTCAAGCGCCAGACCACCGTTCTTGGCGAGATCTTTGGCAAGCAGGCAGAGGCCGAACAGCTGAATGCTGATTTCGACGCCGCGATCGAGCGCGTGAACGCGGCTTACAACGCTGACGACTCCGTGATGGCCGTCATCACCTCCGGTGGAGAGATCGGATACTCGGCTCCGAGCGTCGGTCGAACCCTTGGCCCGCTCTTCGACATCTTCGACTTCACCGCCGCGCTCGAAGTCGATGAGAGCAGCGAAGACCACCAGGGTGACGACATCTCGGTAGAGGCAATCGCTGATTCCAACCCCGACTGGATTCTCGTTATGGACCGTGACGCCGCGATTCTCGCCGACGACCCCACCTACGTGCAGGGCAGCGAAGTTCTTGAGAACTCCGAAGCACTCTCGGGCGTCACCGCGGTGAAGGAAAGCAACCTCGTATACATGCCGGCTGACACGTACACGAACGAAGGCATCCAGACGTACACCGAGTTCTTCAACGCACTCGCTGACGCGCTAGAAGCGAAGAACTAGCGTCGCCCACGCCGTTCGGTGCTGAAGCGTGCCCCCGGGCAAACTTCAGCACCGAACGGTTCTGGCCTTCAATCAGAAACCCTCACTCACGGATGACGTCAACACTGGCCCGACGGCGGCCCGCTAACACGACAACCCTCTTCGACTGGAAACTCCTGCTCGCGACGGTGGGTGTCGTTCTGCTGCTGATCGCCTCCCTCTTCACGGGTGTCTACGACATTTTCGGGGCGGATGACGGCCAAAGAATGTTCGGCATCACGCGCGTTCCGCGAACGATCGCCCTGGTGCTCGCGGGCGCCGCGATGGCGATGAGCGGCTTGGTCATGCAGCTGTTGACGCAAAACCGTTTCGTGGAACCGACCACGACGGGCACCACCGAGTGGGCAGGTCTTGGACTGCTCACCGTCATGATCCTCTTTCCGGGAGCCAGCATCCTCGCCCGTATGAGTGGTGCGGTCGTAGCCGCGTTCATTGGCACCGGAATCTTCTTTCTCTTCTTGCGCCGCGTCACGCTGCGTTCCTCGCTGATCGTGCCGATCGTCGGCATCATGCTCGGCTCGGTGGTCGGAGCCATCTCCACTTACATCGCTCTCTCGACGGACATGCTTCAGAGTCTCTCCGTGTGGTTCGCCGGCAGCTTCACTTCGGTGATGCGCGGGCAATACGAACTGCTCTGGATCGTTGCGCTCGTCGTTGTCGTGATCTTCTTGTTCGCCGACCGACTCACCGTTGCGGGGCTCGGCCAAGACATCGCGACGAACGTCGGCGTGAACTACAACCAGATCTTACTCATCGGCACCGCGCTCATTGCCGTCGCGACCGGAGTGGTGACGGTTGTCGTGGGTAATCTGCCGTTCCTCGGCCTCATCGTGCCCAACATCGTGTCGATGTTCCGGGGCGACGACTTGCGCAGCAACCTGCCCTGGGTGTGTTTACTGGGCATCGCGATCGTGACGGTGTGCGACATCGTCGGCCGCACGATCATCATGCCGTTCGAAGTTCCCGTCTCGCTCATTCTGGGCGTCGTGGGCGCGATCGTCTTTATCGCTCTCCTACTGAAGCAGCGCCGCCGTGCATAGTCCTGTGGATGCGCAGCAGACGCCGGTCGCTGCGGTCGGGTCGGCGGCAGACTTAGAGACGAGTCTTCAGAGCCCGAAGAAGCCCAAGTTTGTGAAGTTGTCGAAGCTGTCGAAGGCGCCTAAGAAGCCGAACCCCGTAAAAGCCGCAAAGACGGCGGGTGGCTCGCCCGGCGTGACGGGGCCGTTCCCCACGGTGCGGGCGCGACGCCGCTACTGGACGCTGCTCAGCATCCTGAGTGTGCTTGCTGTGGCGATCGGGTTCGGCCTGCTCGCATGGAACAACCCGATGCCGGTGGGCACCGAAGGGTTTTGGCTCATCGCTGAGCTGCGCGCCATCAACGTGATCGTGATTGCCGTCGTGGCCTTCTGCCAGGCGATTGCAACCGTGAGTTTTCAGACGGTGACGAACAACCGGATTCTCACGCCATCCATCATGGGCTTCGAGTCGCTGTATGTGGCGGTGCAGACCTCTGCGGTGTACTTCCTCGGCATCAGCGGCATCGTCGCCCTGCAGGGCCTCCCCCAGTTCTTGCTTCAGATCGCCCTGATGGTCGGCCTCTCGCTGCTGCTGTACGGCTGGTTGCTTTCCGGCAAGTACGGCAACCTGCAGATCATGCTGCTCGTGGGCATCATCATCGGCGGCGGGCTGGGAGCAGTGTCGACGTTCATGCAGCGCCTGCTCACGCCCAGTGAGTTCGACATCCTGACGGCCCGCCTGTTCGGCTCCATCTCCAATGCGGATGCCAGCTACCTGCCCATCTCGCTCGTGCTCTGCCTGGTGGCCGGCACCGTGCTGCTCTCGCAGGGCCGGCGCCTCAACATCATTGCGCTGGGTTCGGACACCGCCACGAATCTAGGCATCAGCTATCGCTTCGAGATCATGCGCGTGCTGTTCTTCGTATCGATTCTGATGGCTGTCTCGACGTCGCTCGTCGGCCCGATGACCTTCTTCGGGTTCTTGGTCGCCACGCTCGCCTACCAATTCGCGGACACCTACGACCATCGCCACATTTTCCCGATCGCGGTGTTGGCCGGGTTTGTGGTGTTGGGCGGCGCGTATTTCGTGATGAAGAACCTGTTCTACGCGCAAGGAGTGGTGTCGATCATCGTTGAACTTGTCGGAGGAACCGTCTTCCTCATTGTCATTCTGAGAAAGGGACGACTGTGATCACCCTGAGCAATGTGGGCAAAAGCTATGGGCACGACGTGACCATTGGTCCCGTCGACCTCACGATCCCCGAGGGAGGCATTACCGCGCTGGTGGGCCCGAACGGTGCAGGCAAATCCACGCTACTGACGATGATTGGCCGCCTGCTCGGGATCGACTCCGGCCACATCGAAGTCGCGGGCTACGACGTCGCGAAGACTAAGTCGAAAGACCTCGCCAAGATCATCGCGATCCTGCGGCAAGAGAACCATTTCATCGCCCGCCTCACGGTGCGTCAGCTCGTGGGGTTCAGCCGCTTCCCGTATTCGCAAGGTCGACTGACCGAAGCGGATGAGGTGGCGATCAACAACTCCATCACCTTTCTGAATCTTGAAGGCCTGCAAGACCGCTATCTTGACGAGCTCTCAGGCGGACAGCGCCAACGCGCCTACGTTGCCATGGTGCTCGCGCAAGACACCGAATATGTGCTTCTGGATGAGCCCCTCAACAACCTCGACATGAAGCACTCGGTTCAGATGATGCGCCACCTGAAGCGCGCCGCCCAAGAACTTGGCCGCACCATCATCATCGTGCTCCACGACATCAACTTTGCCGGGCACTACGCCGACCACATCTGCGCCGTCAAAGATGGCCAAGTCACCGAGTTCGGAACGCCCGCTGAGATCTTGACCGATGACGTGCTCACCCGAATCTTTGACACACCCGTTCACGTCATCGACGGCCCTAACGGTGCCCTCGCTGTGTACTACTAGCGCTGCCGCGGTAGCGGGACTCGTGCCCCCCCCCCCCCCCGAGTCGTGGTGGTGTGGTTAGAGCGCCCTTCGGAAATTCAGGAGATTCAGTGGCGAGTGTTCACGTCTGCGGCCACAATCCCCGTGTTGTCGTGTGTCTCGGTAGGCTTCCTCGCCAGATTTCCTGAATATCCGAAGGGGCGTGGCGCGGCGCGGACGCCACGTAGAAAACTACGGCCCGGCCGCGGGAACACAGAAGGCCGGCCTCACGAAGAGACCGGCCTTCTGGAGAGCGTGAACTACTTGGTGTCGCCGAGGTAGTCGACGAGGGAGCTGGCAAGGCCGACATAGGTGGCCGGGGTCAGCGCCTGCAAACGGGCTTTGGCATCCGCACCAATGTCGAGCCCTGAGATGAACTCGGTGAGGTCGACGGAGTTGATGCGCTTGCCGCGCGTGAGTTCCTTGAGGATGGCGTAGGGGTCGCTGATGGTGCTGCGGCCCGCGGTGACCTCGGCGCGAATGACCGTCTGGATGGCCTCGCCGAGGATCTCCCAGTTGCTGTCGAGATCAGCGTCGAGAGCCACCGGGTCAAGGGCGATCTCCTTGAGGCCGCGCTCGATGTTGTCGAGAGCGAGCAGCGAGTGACCGTAGGCGACGCCCACGTTGCGCTGCGTCGTGGAGTCGGTGAGGTCGCGCTGGAGTCGTGAAGTCACGAGAGTCTGAGCGAGCGACTCGAGAAGAGCGCTCGAGAGCTCGAGGTTGGCCTCAGCGTTTTCGAAGCGGATCGGGTTGATCTTGTGCGGCATTGTCGACGAACCGGTTGCGCCCGCCTGCGGAATCTGGCGGAAGTAGCCCATCGAAATGTATGACCACACGTCGGTGCAGAGGTTGTGCAGCACGCGGTTCGCGTGACTGGTGGCCTGGTACAGCTCGACTTGCCAGTCGTGCGATTCGATTTGCGTGGTCAGCGGGTTCCAGTCGAGCCCGAGGGACTCCACGAACTCCTTCGAGAGGGCTGGCCAGTTCTGCTCGGGGTCTGCAGCGAGGTGAGCGGCAAACGTGCCAGTTGCACCGCTGAA
The DNA here is from genome assembly GCA_040687235.1 of Rhodoglobus sp. NPDC076762. GTDB lineage: Bacteria > Actinomycetota > Actinomycetes > Actinomycetales > Microbacteriaceae > Rhodoglobus. Next base: position 361,397 of record JBFBMV010000001.1, read on the forward strand.
CTTGCCGAGGTAGCTGATGCCCTCAACGCGAGTCAGGATGCGGTCGAGACGGTACACGAAGACCGCGAATTCCTTACCCATGGTGGTCGGCGTCGCCGGCTGGCCATGGGTGTGAGCGAGCATCGCGTTGTCGCGCATGAGCTCGGACTGCGCGCGAAGGGCATCGATCACGGTACGGAACTTGGGCAGCCAGACTTCGCGTACGGCATCCGAAATGGTGAGCGCGTAGGAGAGGTTGTTGATGTCTTCGCTCGTGGCGGCGAAGTGCGTGAGTTCAGCGATCGCGCTGAGACCGAGCTCGTCGAGCTTGGCGCGCACGAGGTACTCGACGGCCTTGACGTCGTGGCGGGTGGTGGCTTCAAGGCGAGCGAGTTCATCGATCTGCTCTTGGCCAAAATCGGTGGCGAAGGCGCGCAGGGCGGTGACCTGGTCGGTACTCATCGGGCTCGAACCAAACAGGCTCTTGCTCGTGAGGAAGATCAGCCATTCGACCTCAACGTGCACACGGGCCCGGTTGAGGCCAGCCTCGGAGAGGTGCTCGCCCAGAGCCGAAACGGCGGGACGGTAGCGACCATCGAGGGGACTCAGTGGTTGAACGGGCAACGGGCTCATGGGGCTCCCTAGTTGTTTGCGGTGGATGCCGAGATACCTGGCGTGATCTGACGAAATAGTGAGCCGCAAGCCTGCTCAATCATGCCGAGGACATGATCAAAAAGTGCGGCATCCGAATAGTAGGGGTCTGGCACGTCAATGAGCGGAGCGAGTTCGCTGTCAAAGCTCAACATGGGCTGCACTTTTGACCGGTCTTGATCGTTGGGTGCCCACGTGCGCAGAATTCGTTCCTGTCCTCGATCGAACGCGACAATGAGGTCGAACTTGTCAAACCATTCGGGGTCGAACTGGCGGGCGCGATGCCCAGAACCATTGTAGCCGCGTGCTGCAAGGGCACTAATGGTGCGGTCGTCGGCAGCCTCACCCACATGCCAATCGCCGGTTCCTGCCGACGTGACAGCGATCTGGTTCTCGAGACCGGCCTGAGCGACGAGGTCGCGGAAGACAGCTTCGGCCATCGGTGACCGGCAGATGTTTCCGGTGCACACGAAACAGATCCGGAAGGCAGTCGAGTCAGAGAGTGCTCGCTCGAAGGTCATGCCTCATTGTGTCGCAGTTTCGCCTCCTCAACAGCGACGGTCGCGGGATTCTCATCCCCGATACCTGCGGGCAACCACTGCGTCAGCCGGTGTTTGGCGAGAGTTGTGACGGCGAAAGGCGACCAATGACTATTCCCTCGGATACGGCAGCACATGAGGCTCTCGATTTTCAAGCTCAACAGCTCCGCATGATTCTCGAGCGTCTTAACTCTGTGCGAGAGCTCTTGCCACCCGCGAGCATTGAGTGGCGTGGCCCCGCTCAACAGCTGTTCGATGCGGGCGTCGTCGAGTTGCGCCGTGACCTTGCACGTGCCTGCACTCTCCTTCAGTCCGCCGAGCACCGCACCGTGGTTTCCTCTCAGCAGATGGCGTCTTATGTCGGGTGATCTCATCATCTCTGGCGGGGGAAGTTTTGCAGTGTCGACCGACGAAATGCTCTCCAGCGCAAGCAGGCTGCAGCGAGCCGCGGAGATGTCTCGAGAGATAGCTGGCGCAATTCAGATGGTGGATGCGCGGCTCACACGAGGGCATTTAGAGTCGCTGGGCATCCCGAGCGCCGCCGCATACGCTGAGCACGACTTAGAGTGTGCATTCAAAGATCTGCAGGCATTTGCGTGTCGTGCAGACGTGCTGACCGCCGTTGTACGGGTCGCAGCTCAGAGCTATGGCATGGGAGAGGCCTTCGTCGAAGGCTTGACGCGCAGAGTCGCCGCAGAAGCGGCAGCGCTGCTCGGGTTTCTCTTTCCCACCGAACTTGTCGTCACTGCCGGGGTGGTTATTGTCGTTCCCGTCGTCGCGGGAATCGCGGCGGCGGCTTTTCTCACCGGGCGCAATCCGGCGGATATCCAGCTCTCGGAGCAATTTTCGACCGCGCTCAACGAACTCATAACCGATCCGGTGTTCGTGCGAACGATGCGGTTCGCCGTAATGAACGCCGATGAGTTCATGGCAGGAGCATCCGGTTTACCGCCGGGACTTGTCGCGTCGCTGAGTGCGGCCGGCCTCATCGGGTTGTCGTCATCGGCGGGCACGATCAAACAACTCGGAGGAGTTGCGGGGGTGTTTAGAGAGACTCCGGTGACGTTGAAGACCACAACCACTCCAAAGCCGGTTGAGCCCGCACAATCCTTTGAGGAGCGGATTGCGCGGATTCCCCAGCCAACACTCGACGCGCCGTGGCAAGTGCGCATCGAAACGATTTCAACTCCGGGACAAGCGGATCGGTTCGAGGTGTATATCTCGGGAACGGTCGACTTCGCGGTCGCTGATTCCGAGCAACCGTGGGATGGAAGCAGCAACATCGATCTTGCGGCAGCGCGAGATTCAGCATCGATTGCCGCGGTCGCTGCGGCTATGCAGGAAGCCGGCATCACAACGACGAGTGCGGTCTCGTTTACGGGCCACTCTCAAGGCGCCGCGGTGGCGGCACGACTGGTCGAATCAGAAGAGTACAACGCTGTCGGATTACTCACGGTCGGCGGCAATATTGGGCAGATCTCGTTGCCGCCCGACGTTCCCGCAGTCATCGTGGAGCACTCCGACGACATCGTTGTGGCGGCCGGCGGCCTTCAAGACAACCATCATGCGCTACTTGTTGAGCGGCAAGCTTACGAAGGGCGCCCGCTTCCCGAGGGTGTGCCAGCGCCCGCCCACCAAGCAATCGAGTACCAAAGAACGGCACGACTCATGGATGCGTCAGACAGCCCCGAGCTTCAGCGGGCTTGGCAGCAACTCGCCCCGCCAGCGGGCAGCACGTCGACCGCCACTGTTACGAACTTTGAGTATGTGCGGGAGAAGCCTTAGCGGTTCTTGCCGACGATCGGGCGAACAAGGATGCCGATGAACCAGCTGATGAGTCCAAGAACGAAAGCGCCAAGCACGCCCCACCAGAAACCGTTGACGACGAGTCCGAAGCCGAACAGGCTCGAGATCCAGCTCGTGAGCAGAAGGAGAAGACCATTCACCACGAGAGCAAGCAGGCCGAGGGTCAGAACGTACAGCGGGAAGGCAACGATACGAATGAGGTTGCCCAGCACGCCATTGACGATCCCAAAGACGGCCGCGACCATCAGGAAGGTCAGCACGACCTCAAGGGTTCCACCGGGCGAAAAAGGCACAATCTCGACCCCGGCGACGACCACCGTAGTAAGCCACAAAGCAAGAGCATTGATCAGCAAGCGCACGATGATTCTCATGCATCAACTATGCACCCCCGATTTAGGCGGCCGCAACGGTTACCCGCCTCTAGGCTGGTGACGTGACCAGCAAACGAGTACAACTCCGCCCCGAAATCGCGGCCATCGTGCCCTATCGTCAGGGCGCGCCCGCCGCAGCGGATGCCTTCAAGCTGTCCTCCAACGAAAACCCCTACGAGCCGTTGCCCTCAGTGCTGGCGCAATTGTCGACGCACTCGATCAACCGCTACCCCGACGCATCCGCCTTCGAATTGCGCACGCAGCTGGCAGAACGCTTTGGCGTCACCGCCGACAGCGTGCAGGTGGGAGCGGGCTCTGTAGCCGTGCTCGCGCAACTTGTCAGCGCCGCCGCGGCCCCCGGTGACGAAGTCATCTACGCCTGGCGCAGCTTCGAGGCCTACCCGCTGCTGGTGTCCTCCGCCGGAGCCACTAGCGTGCAGGTCGCGAACCAGGCCGACCATCAGCACGACCTTGCGGCAATGAGCGCCGCAATTACGGCATCCACTCGCGTGGCGATCGTCTGCAGCCCCAATAACCCCACCAGCACTGTGGTCAGGGATGCCGAATTCCGTGACTTCATGGCCACCGTTCCCGAGAACGTGCTTGTCGTTCTCGACGAGGCCTACCGTGAGTTCGTGACCGACCCCGACGCCGTGCGGGGAGAAACCCTTGTGGGCCAGTACCCCAACCTTGTGTTGCTGCGCACCTTCTCCAAGGCCTACGGCCTTGCCGGCCTGCGTATCGGGTACGCCATTGGCCCCGAGTACGTGATGGATGCGGCGCGAGCGGTAGCGATTCCGCTCTCGGTCACGGAGCTTGCTCAGAAAGCTGCCACCGCATCCCTCGAACATGAAAATGAATTGTTAGAGCGAGTCAGCCGTATTAACGAGGTACGCGAGCAGATCGTGGCAGGGCTTCGCGAGCAGGGCTGGGCGGTGCCGACGCCCCAGGGCAACTTCGTCTGGTTGCCCACCGGGGCAGTAACCGACTGGGCTGCCGAGGTTTTCCGGGGCCACGGCATCGTCGTTCGCGCCCTCGGCGAGGGCCTGCGAATCAGCGTTGGCGAGGCAGAATCTGTGGAGAAACTCCTAAGAGCAGCCCAAGAGGTTGTCGCTTCACGGAAAACGAACTGACCCGAGCCGCGTTAGATTAGTCGAATGTCTTATACCGCCGCGACGGTTCAGCTGCTGTCTCCCGAGGGCACGCTCGTTCACAGCGATGCCAGCGAACAGTACCTCCCGTATGTAGACAAGCTCAGTGACGACGCTCTTCAGGAGTTTCACCGCCACATGGTGGTGATGCGCCGCTTCGATATCGAAGCCGCCAACCTGCAGCGTCAAGGCCAACTTGCCCTCTGGGTGCCGAGTCACGGCCAAGAAGCGGCTCAAGTGGGTTCGGCACTGGCCGCGAAGCCCCAAGATCACCTCTTTCCCTCGTACCGTGAACACGTCATTGCCCTTATGCGCGGCGTTGACCCGATCACGATCCTCTCGATGTTCCGCGGCCTCAGCCACGGTGGCTGGGATCCGAAAGAGCACGACAACTTTCACCTCTACACGCTCGTCATTGGTTCGCAGACTCTGCACGCCACGGGCTACGCAATGGGAATGGGCCTCGACGGTCGCAGCGGCACGGGGGATCCCGAAAAGGACGCCGCCGTCATGGTCTACTTCGGCGACGGTTCTACGAGCCAGGGTGATGTGAGCGAAGCAATGGTCTTCGCCGCCAGCTACCAAACTCCGCAAGTCTTCTTCTTGCAGAACAACCACTGGGCAATCTCGGTTCCCGTGTCACGCCAGTCGCGCACCCCGCTGTACCTGCGCGGCGAAGGCTTCGGCATCCCGAGCGTTCAGATCGACGGCAACGATGTTCTTGCGAGCTTCGCCGTGACCCAGGCCAACTTGGATGCCGCCCGCAGCGGTACCGGACCCCGCTTTATTGAGGCCCTCACCTACCGCATGGGTGCCCACACCACGAGCGACGACCCCTCGAAGTACCGCGACAACAGCGAGCTCGAGTTCTGGGCGCAACGTGACCCCATCGCTCGCTTCGAAACGTATTTGCGGGCCCGTGGCGCGAGCCAAAGCTTCTTTGACGAACTCGCAACGGAAGGCGACGACCTCGCCGCCGACATCCGCAAGCGCATTCTCGAGCTGCCCACCCCGGCTACCTCCACCCTCTTTGACCACGTCTATTCCGACCCTCACCCCGTAATGGATGCCCAGCGTCAAGCGCTCGCCGACTTCGAGGCATCGTTTGAGGAGGGCAACTAATGACTGAAACCATGACAATGGCGAAGGCTCTCAACGAGGGTCTGCGTGCCGCCATGGGCGCCAACGACCGCGTTCTCCTGATGGGCGAAGACATTGGTCCGCTCGGCGGCGTCTTCCGCGTCACTGAGGGACTGCAGTCCGAATTCGGCGACAAGCGTGTTCTCGATACTCCGCTGGCTGAGTCCGGCATCGTGGGTACCGCGATCGGGCTGGCGATGGGCGGATTCCGCCCCGTGTGCGAGATTCAGTTCGACGGTTTTATTTTTCCCGGCTTCGACCAGATCACGTCGCAACTGGCCAAGCTGACTGCTCGCCACGAGGGCACGCTGCAGATGCCCGTCGTGATTCGTGTTCCTTACGGCGGTCACATCGGCGCGGTTGAGCATCACCAGGAAAGCCCGGAGGCGTACTTTGCGCACACTCCGGGGCTGCGCCTGCTGAGCCCGGCCACCCCGCACGATGCGTACTGGCTCATTCAAGAGGCCATCGCCAGCAATGACCCCGTCATGTTCTTCGAGCCCAAGTCGCGTTACTGGCAGAAGGGCGAGGTCGACCGCGAGTCGAGCGGCATCGCCACTCACGCCAGCCGTGTGGTTCGCGAAGGCACCGAAGTGACGCTCGTGGGTCATGGCGCTATCGTCTCCACCCTGCTGCAGGCGGCAGAACTCGCTGCTGAAGAAGGCACGAGCGTCGAGGTTGTTGACCTTCGATCGCTCTCTCCCATCGACTACGACCCGATTGTGGCATCCGCCCAAAAAACGGGCCGCGTCGTTGTTGTTCAAGAGGCACCCGGGAATGTCAGCGTGGGCTCAGAGGTTGCCGCCACGGTAACCGAGCGCGCGTTCTACTCACTCGAAGCCCCCGTGCTGCGCGTGAGTGGCTACGACCTCCCGTTCCCTCCCGCCAAGCTGGAATCCGTGTACTTGCCCAGTGTTGACCGCATCTTGGATGCTGTTGACCGGGCATTGGCTTACTGACGAAGGAGGCCCCCGTGGCCGTATCTGAATTTCCTCTCCCCGATGTGGGCGAGGGGCTGACTGAAGCCGAGATCGTCTCCTGGAAGGTTGCGCCCGGTGACGAGATCACCGTCAACCAAGTGCTCGTCGAGATCGAGACGGCGAAGTCGCTCGTCGAGCTGCCCTCGCCGTTCGCTGGCACCGTGCAGAAGCTTCTGGTGGAGGAGGGCGCGACCGTCGAGGTCGGCACCCCGATCATCAGCGTGCAGTCTGTCGGGGGCTCGGTTGAGCTGACCGCACCGGGCTCGGGCGAAGACGAGAGCCACGGCATGATGTCCGACGTCGGTACTGAGAGCAGTGCAGCGGATGACGCTGCCGCTGCTGTCGCTGACACGGCATCCACCATTGCTAACGAAGACGACAAGCCCGGAGCCGTGCTCGTGGGCTACGGCACTGGCGGACACGTGAGCTCGCGTCGCCGCAAGGGTGGGCAACCGGCCAAGGCTGAGACTGCCGCCGCTGCAGCGAAGCCGCGCCCGGCATCCGTGCCCGCGTCGTTCGCTAGCCCGATCATTGCCAAGCCGCCGATTCGCAAGCTGGCCAAGGACCTCGGGGTTGAACTCGCTGAGGTTGCTGCCACCGGTCTCGCCGGCGAGACCACGCGCGAAGATGTGATTCGTCATGCGTCGCAGGCGAGCGTCTTCCGCAACATCGAAACTCCCGCGTGGGGCGACGAGCGCGAAGAGCGCATTCCCGTGAAGGGCGTGCGCAAGGCCATCGCTAAGGCCATGGTGCACAGTGCTTTCACTGCGCCGCACGTGAGCGTCTTTACCGACGTGGATGCCACGCGAACCATGGAGTTCGTGAAGCGCCTCAAGAACTCCCCCGACTTCGCTGGCGTGCGCGTGAGCCCGCTGCTGATCATGGCCAAGGCCGTGAACTGGGCCGTGCGCCGTAACCCCACCGTGAACTCCAGTTGGACCGACAAAGAGATCATCGTTCACCACTACGTGAACCTCGGTATCGCTGCGGCAACCCCGCGCGGTCTCATCGTGCCGAACATCAAGGACGCTCAAGATTTGAGCCTCTTCGATCTCGCCAAGGCCCTCGAGCAGCTCACGCTCACCGCTCGGGATGGCAAGACTCAGCCCGCAGAAATGTCGAACGGCACAATCACGATCACCAACATCGGTTCGTACGGCATGGATACCGGCACGCCGATCATCAACCCCGGCGAGGCTGCGATTGTGGCTCTGGGCTCGATCAAGCAGAAGCCGTGGGTCGTCGATGGCGAAGTACGCGCCCGCTACGTGACGACCGTGAGTGCAAGCTTCGACCACCGCATTGTCGATGGGGATGTCGCCAGCCGTTTCGTCGCCGACCTCGCGAGCGTGCTCGAAGAGCCTGCTCTGTTGCTCGACTAACAACCGAGCATTCGCCACTAACACCCCGACGCTGCACCGCATTCGGCTCAACGGTAGGTAATGTGGCCGCATGGTCACGAAGAAGAAATCGCCTGCAGTAGCGTCAGCATCCGATTCGAAGCGCCCCGGAATCCACGAGCTGTGGACCGACCGCTTAGGAGCCTGGTCGATTCGGGCACTTCAGGTGCTCTTGTTGCTCACGCTCGTCTCGGTGATCGTTTTCGCGCTGACGCAGCTCAAACTCGTGGTTATTCCGGTGCTGATCGCGCTGATCTTCGCCGCGGCCGCGAGCCCGATTGTGGTGTGGATGCGCCGCCGCGGTGTGGGCCGAGCGCTGTCGACCTGGATCGCACTGCTCGGCGGAATCGCACTGTTTGGTGGCTTAGTCACCGCCGTCGTGTTCGCTGTGGAAGACCAGTGGTCGGAGTTGTCGGACTCGGCCGTCGAAGGATTCGAACAGCTTAAGAATTTTGCACTCGATGGCCCCTTCCCCATTGACCAGACCGCCCTCGACGAGGCGTGGAACGCGGTAATCGACTTCGTGACGAGCGCGACCTTTGGCCTCGGCGCTATTCAGGGAGTATCAGCAGCGGCGCAGGTCGTTACCGGAATCTTGCTCGGCCTGGTCATCCTGTTCTTCTTCCTCAAAGATGGCGATCGCATCTGGGAGTTCTTCCTTCGCCCCTTGTCGGGGGAGCGTCTTGCGCGAGGACACCGCATCGGCCACACGGCCGTTCGCACCCTCGGTGGTTACGTGCGGGGAACAGCGACGGTTGCCGCCGTTGATGCGCTCGGTATCGGAATCGGGCTCGCGATCTTGCAAGTGCCGCTCGCCTTGCCCCTCTCGGTCATCGTCTTTCTGGGTGCTTTCATCCCGCTCGTTGGTGCGACCGTCGCCGGTATCTTGGCCGCCGTTGTCGCTCTTGTGACGAACGGCTGGGTTGTGGCCCTCATCGTTCTGGGCATCGTCGTGCTGGTCAATCAGCTTGAGGGCAACCTGCTGCAACCCGTCGTGATGGCACAGTCCCTGAGCATCCACCCGCTCGTGATTTTGGTGGCGTTGACCGCCGGAACGATCCTGGGCGGAATCGTGGGTGCCGTGCTCGCCGTGCCGATCGCTGCTGTGGGGTGGGCCATTCTCAAAACGTGGAACGAAAAGGGCCACAAGCCTGACGTCGAATCAGCTGCTCAGAAAAAGAAATAGCGCGCTAGCGGGGTCCGAGGGTTCGTTCGAGGAACGGATTCCAGAACTTGCCGCGCGGGTCGTACTCTCGCTGCAGCGCGACGAACTCGGTGCTCCGCGGGAAGCGTTCACGGATGACGTCAGCCCCGTAGTGAAACAGCTTGCCCCAGTGCTGGCGCGGCGCGAAAGGCGCAAGAGCCTCTTCGATGATGGGCAGTAGCGCTGCGACCTCGGCCGGATGCTTAGCCCACGTAAAGCCAATGCAGAGAACGTCGCGCTCGTACGCGGGGCTCATCCACAGCGCGTCGGCGGCGGCGGTACGAATCTCGGAGATCAGCAGGTGCGGCGAGATTTGGGCGCCAAGAGTTCGCAGCACCTCCAACGCCTCTACGCCGTGCTCCCGCGCCACGTAGTACTCGCTTTGCAACTCGTCGCCGCCATTGGACGGTTGGCCGTCGAGGCGAAAGTGCGGCATCCGTTCTGACCACGGGCCGGGCACGCTTGCGCGAGGGTTCACATTTTCGGGATTGAGTTCGTCAGCGTCGTCATACCAGGAACCACCGAACAGAGCGGGTGCCAAGGGCGGCTCAGCGCCGTCATCGAGGCGTGTCTTGAGCCAGACCTGCGCCACGGTGCGGCTCGCAAAGTCGGCAAGAAGACTCACGCTGTAGGCACTCGCCATCACCTCATCAAGTTGAGCCAGCACGGTCTCCCACGGGGCGAACCGGTACACGTCTTGGCGAACGACATAACTGGGTTGGATGTCGAGGCTCACGCGCGTGATGATGCCAAACGCGCCGAGGCCCACAGCCAGCGCTGGCAGGTCGTCGCTGGAGCGATCGACCCTCACGAGCGTGCCGTCGGCCGTGACGAGTTCAACCTCAGCGATGGCCGTGGAGAGGATGCCGTTGCCGTCTCCGGAGCCGTGGGTGCCCGTTGCGGTCGCGCCGGCGACCGAGATGTGCGGCAGCGACCCCGTGTTGTGGAGGGCGAACCCGTGGCGTTGCAACCCATCGATCAGGATGCCGAAGCTGGTGCCCCCGGTAACGCTGACGGTCATCGATGCCTCATCGATTCGGATGTCAGGGTCAAGCCCAGCCAGGCTGACGAGTGCTCCGGGGGTATCCGCAATGTCGGTGAAGGAGTGCCGAGTGCCGAGCGCTCGCACGCGGGGCCAGCGGGCGACAAGCTCTTGCACCTCGGCCACTGTGGTCGGCTGCAGGATCGTTTCGGCGCCGTAGGTGAGGTTGCCCGCCCAGTTGGTGGTGGTCGACATGGTGGTCCTCTCGACGTGGTCGTGATGGCCCGTGAGAACCTCACCTGTGAACACTATTCCGCCTTTTAGGGCAATGGGGTGAGCGTTGCTGCGTGCCGTCGCGTGAGGCCAGTTTTTACCGATTCACGGCGTGCGCTATGCTATTGATAACGAATCTCATTACCGCTACCGGCCACGGCCTTAGAAGGACACCTCTCGATGTCTCGTTTTACCTCTTCTGCTTTTACCCCTCACCGCTCACGCGCGCTCACGGCAGGGGCCGTGCTCGCGGTCTCCGCGCTCACCCTCGCCGGCTGCTCCTCGAGCGAGCCCGCCGAGGATGACGGCACGATTGCCGTCGTCGCCTCCACGAGCGTCTACGGCGACCTGGTCTCCACTCTCGGTGGCGACGCCGTCTCGGTCACGAGCCTGATCGATAACCCGGCACAAGACCCGCACAGCTACGAAGCGTCGGCTCGCGACCAGCTCGCAGTATCTGAGGCCGACCTCGTGGTGCTCAACGGTGGAGGCTATGATCCCTTCGCCGAGGCGCTGTACGAATCCTCCGGAGCATCCGCCATTCTGGTCAACGCCGTTGACGCGTCTGGCCTGCTCGAGGAAGACGAAGACCACGATCACGTCGATCATGACGACGCCGACGACACGCACGCCGACGAGCCCGCCGCGGAGGGCGACCACGCTGAAGAAGACCACGCTGAAGATGATGGCCACGATCACATCGAGGGCTTCAACGAGCACGTCTGGTACAGCTTTCACGCCATGGAGCACATTGCTGAACAGATCACTGCCGACCTCAGCACGCTGAGCCCCGAGAACAGTGAAGCATTCGACGCGTCTCTCGATTCCTTCTTGGGCGAACTTGAAACCCTCGAGGCCCAGGCCGAGGAACTTGCCGTCATCGCAGATGGCCGTGGAGCGGCGATCACCGAGCCCGTCGCGGTTTACCTGCTCGAAGAAATCGGGCTGCACAACGACACTCCCGCTGCCTTCACCGAGGCAATTGAAGAGGGTTCGGATGTTCCTCCCACCGCGCTGCGTGACGTTCTCGCCCTAGTTGAAGACGACCACATCGCCCTGCTCGCCTACAACGAGCAAACGGCAAGCCCCGAAACTGAGCGCGTGCGTGTGACGGCGGAAGAAGCTGGGCTCCCGGTGGTGTCGTTCACCGAGACGCTGCCCGAGGGGTCAGACTATGTCGAATGGATGTCGTCAAACCTCGATGCACTCGCAGTAGCCCTCGGCTAGTCAGCGAGTCGACCGAATGACCGCTACTGCAGCGCCTGCCGTGCTCAGCATCCGTGACGGGGTGCTGGGCTTCGGCGCGCGCACCCTCTGGTCGGGGCTCGACCTCGATGTTGCGCCCGGCGAGTTCGTGGCGGTGCTTGGCTCGAACGGTTCCGGAAAGTCGAGCCTGCTGAAGGCGATACTGGGGCAGCAGAAGCTTGACTCTGGCACGATCACGGTGGCCGGGCATCCGGTTCGCCGGGGTGATCGCTGCATTGGCTACATTCCGCAGCAGAAGCTCGCGGCCCCAGGAACACCCTTGCGCGGCCGCGATCTCGTGACCCTCGGTGTGAACGGCCATCGCTTCGGCGTGCCAACACTCCCCCGCAGTGTGAAAGCGCGCGTAGATGAACTGATCGCTGACGTGGGCGCCACCGACTACGCGAGCAACCCCATCGGGTCGCTCTCGGGCGGTGAGCAGCAGCGCTTGCGGGTCGCGCAGTCTTTGGCGGCAGATCCTGTGCTGTTGCTCTGCGATGAGCCGCTTCTCAGCCTCGACCTGCAGCATCAGCGCGGGGTCTCTGAACTCATTGACCGACGCCGGCGCGAGCACGGCACCGCGGTCATCTTCGTCACGCACGACGTCAACCCAGTGCTGGGCATGGTCGACCGCATCCTGTATCTGGCTGGTGGAAAGTTCACCATTGGAACTCCGGATGAGGTGCTGCGCAGCGAGGTTCTCACTGAGCTCTACGGCACTCCGGTCGAGGTTGTGCGGGTAGGTGGCCGCGTTATCGTGGCCGGAATCCCGAACGGCGATCACCACCACGAAGAGGAGATCGCGTGACTTTCGACGAATTCTGGAGCCAGCTCATCGGCTTCGAAGACTACGGCGACCTGCTGAGCCTCGTGAAGTTCTCCCTCATCGCCGCCGCGGTGCTCGGTATCGCCGGCGGCCTCATCGGCGTTTTCGTCATGCAGCGAGACATGGCGTTCGCGGTGCACGGCATCAGCGAGCTCTCCTTTGCGGGAGCCGCCGCAGCGCTACTGTTCGGTGCCAACGTGGTGGCGGGCTCGATCGTCGGTTCACTCGTGGCAGCGATACTGATCGGGATGCTCGGGGCGAAGGCTCGCGATCGAAACTCGATAATTGGCGTACTCATGCCGTTCGGTATGGGTTTGGGCATCCTCTTTCTGGCGCTCTACCCGGGACGCAGCGGAAACAAGTTCGGGCTCCTCACCGGCCAAATCATTTCGGTGGATGGCGAACAGCTCGGCCTGTTGATCGTGATCAGTGTCGTCGTGCTGGCCGCTCTGTTCGTGGTCTGGCGCCCCCTCACCTTCGACAGCCTCGACCCCGAGGTCGCTGCCGCGCGCGGCGTTCCCTCACGCGCACTCTCGCTCGGCTTCATGGTGCTGCTGGGCCTCATGGTCGCCGTGGCTGTGCAAATCATTGGCGCCCTGCTCGTGATGGCCCTGCTAGTTACGCCGGCCGCCGCCGCAATGCGAGTGTCGTCGTCACCGCGGCTTGTGCCTGTGCTCAGCATGATCTTTGGGTTTGTCTCGGCGACGGGTGGCGTCTTGCTCGCGATCGGCGGCTCGTTGCCGATTAGTCCGTACATCACAACGATTTCGTTCCTGATCTACTTGGTCTGCCGGGTGATCGGCGCTCGGCGCGGGCGTAGCCGCAAGCCCAGCGTGAGCCGCGCATCCACAACTGAACTCACCCCTGTTTCACGGGCGGGTAAAAGTTAGAATGGTGACCATGAAGCGCAATACTTGGCAGCGAGAAGCGGTGCGGAATGCTCTGACTCAGTCAGAGGGCTTCGTGAGCGCTCAATCGCTGCACAGTGCGTTGCGCGATGCCGGCAGCTCCATCGGTCTCGCCACTGTCTACCGCGCCCTGGGCGACCTCGCCGGAGCGGGCGACGCCGACTCGCTGCAGCAAGACGGCGAGAGCCTGTTTCGGGCCTGCACGCCTGACTCGCACCACCACCATTTGATCTGCCGCGAATGTGGAACAACCGTGGAAATCAAGGCGGATGCCGTTGAGCAGTGGGCCAAAAGTGTGGCCGCAGAACACGGCTTTACTGAGCCGCACCACATTGTTGACGTCTTCGGCTTGTGCCGGGCGTGCTCTAGCACGTAACATATACCGTTGATCGAGCGGTATCTTCCGCTCTCGCAGACACATCCCACCCTGATTGAAACCGCGTGAAAATGCGGCTCGAGAAGAATGCAGTGTGTGTGCCGACAAGTGATCTTGGGTAAGGCTTAGTCCTTACGGTAACTAGAACAGGAGTATCACCATGGCAGCAACCTGCCAAGTGACCGGCGCCATTCCCGGCTTCGGACACAACATCTCGCACTCGCACCGTCGCACCAAGCGCCGCTTCGACCCGAACATCCAGAAGAAGACGTACTACGTACCGTCGCTTCGCCGCAACGTAACTCTTCAGTTGTCCGCAAAGGGCATCAAGGTAATTGACGCTCGTGGCATCGAATCCGTTGTCAAGGACCTCCTTGCACGTGGGGAGAAAATCTAATGGCAAAGGCACAGGACGTACGTCCGATCATCAAGCTCCGTTCAACTGCTGGAACGGGCTACACCTATGTGACGCGCAAGAACCGTCGCAACAACCCCGACCGCCTCGTACTCAAGAAGTACGACCCGGTGGTTCGCAAGCACGTTGAATTCCGCGAGGAGCGCTAAACATGGCTAAGAAGAGCAAGATTGCAAAGAACGAACAGCGCAAAGTTATCGTTGCGCGTTACGCTGAGCGTCGTCTCGAGCTGAAGAAGGCTCTCGTCGACCCCAACGGAACTGACGAGTCGCGCGAGGCTGCACGCCTCGGACTTCAGAAGCTCCCCCGCGATGCTTCGCCGATCCGTGTACGCGGTCGCGACGCCATCGATGGACGTCCCCGTGGATTCCTCAACCAGTTTGGTGTTTCCCGTGTTCGCTTCCGTGAAATGGCTCACCGGGGCGAGTTGCCCGGAATTACCAAGTCAAGCTGGTAGATTCCAAGCGGTTCCGACGTTTTCTAACGTTTCGGAACAACTAACTGCACTACGTCCGAGGAGGACCACCTTATGGCTGACAAGTCGCTAAACCGTACTGAATTCGTAGCGGCGGTTGCCGCAGAGTCTGGCCAGAGCCAGGCTGCCGTTTCCGGCGTCGTTGACGCTTTCTTCTCCGTGCTGTCCAAGTCGGTCGGCGAAGGAACCAAGGTTTCGATCCCCGGATGGATGGCTGCAGAGCGTACCTTCCGCGAGGCTCGCACCGGCCGTAACCCGCAGACGGGTGAAGCTATCGAGATCAAGGCCAGCCACGGCGTCAAGCTCAGTGCAGGCAGCAAGCTCAAGGCAGCAGCCAAGGGCTAAGTAGCAACTTTGAAAAGGGCGGCATCCTTCGGGATGTCGCCCTTTTTGCATTCCCGGTCGGCGAACGTCGGTGCCGCGGCCGCTGGGCACACTCCCGGATAACCGCGAGTACTCTTGAAGCGTGTTACGAATCAGCCGGATAGCCGGTCCCGCGCTGCTGATCGTCATTGCCTTTGTTGTGGTCGTGACGGGCCTGCGCTTCGGAGGCGGAGCAGAAGCTCCGATCCTGCTCGACCCCGGCGCCGTCGTGCGATGGGGCTTGCCTATCTCCAAGCTGTTCGTGAACCTCGGCCTCTCTGCGACGATCGGCGCGCTCATGATCGCGATCTTTGCGATGAGCCCCAAACGCGCTGAATTCACCCTCACTCTCGACTTTGCTGCCGCCGGTGCTGCCGTGTGGGCTGTCGCCTCCGCCTTTACGGGCTTTTTCACCTTCTTGGCCGTACGCAACCAGCCGATCGACCTCTCTAGCGCCTTTGGTGACGTTCTCGCCAGCTTTCTGACGGTCACCGAACTGGGTCAAGCCTGGCTCGCCACGGTGCTCATAGCGGCCGCTGTGACCGTTCTATGCTTCGCGGTGCGCAATATGAGCGCCCTCGTGTTCGTTCTCGTGCTCGCGGTTGCCGGTCTCATCCCCATGGCGCTTCAAGGGCACAGCGGTGGAACCGAAGACCACGACGCCGCCACGAGCGCCATCTACCTGCACCTCGTATTCGCCGCCCTCTGGCTTGGCGGACTTCTCGCGATCGCCATCGCCCGCTCCGCCCTCGGCAAGGAGCGCCTCGCAATCGTGCTGCGCCGCTATTCCAGCATTGCGCTCGTGAGCTTTATCGTGGTGGCCGCCTCCGGCTATGTGAGTGCAGAAATTCGTGTCGAGAACCTGACGAACCTGCTGTCGCCCTACGGCATCCTCGTGCTCGTCAAAGTTTTTGCCCTGATCGTGATGGGCCTCTTCGGGGCTGTGTACCGCAACTATGCGATCGGCCGGCTCGAAGCCAGCCCTCGCAAGGAACGCGGATGGTTCTGGTGGATTGTCACCGCCGAGCTCGGTTTCATGGGCCTCGCTTCGGGCGCCGCTGCCGCTCTGGCTGCGACCCCCACTCCCGTTCCCGAGGTTGTGGCCGCTGATTTGCCCGACTCCTCCCCCGCTGCCTACCTCACGGGCTCGCCGTTGCCGCCGCCTGTCACCGCCGGCAACCTCTTTACGATGTGGAGCTTCGACCTCATCTGGGTACTCATCTGTGCCTTCGCGATCTTCTTCTACCTCGCGGGCGTGTGGCGCTTGCATAAGCGTGGCGACAGCTGGCCCGTGCACCGCACCGTGTTCTGGGTGCTCGGCATGCTGCTGCTGTTCTACATCACCAACGGTGGCGTGAACGTGTACGAGGGGTACCTCTTCTCGATACACATGCTCGGGCACATGACGCTCGGCATGATGATTCCGGTGCTGCTGGTTCCGGGAGCGCCCGTGACGCTTGCCATGCGCGCGATTGCCAAGCGCACCGACGGCAGCCGCGGAGCGCGCGAGTGGATTCTGCTGATCGTGCACTCGCGGTATCTGGCCGTGATCGGGCATCCGCTCATCGCTGCTGGCATCTTCGTGGTCTCGCTGTGGGTGTTCTACTACACGCCGCTGTTCCGCTGGGCAACGACCGACCATGTGGGACACGAGTGGATGATCATCCACTTCCTCGCCTCGGGCTACCTGTTCGTGCAGGCCCTCATCGGCGTCGACCCGACCCCGCACCGCACTTCGTACCCAATTCGTTTGTTGCTGTTGCTGGGCACGATGGCCTTCCACGCGTTCTTCGGTCTGGCTCTCATGACCGGCTCCGGACTGCTGCTGGCCGACTGGTACGGCGCGATGGGCTGGGACACCGGCGTGAGTGCGCTCGAGGACCAGCGCATTGGCGGCGGGATCGCTTGGAGCGTGGGAGAGATCCCCACGATTGCTCTTGCGATTGCGGTTGCCATCATGTGGCGCCGCAGCGACGGCCGTGCCTCAGTGCGCTACGACCGCAAGGCCGAGCGCGACGGGGACGCCGAACTCGACGCCTACAACGAGATGCTCGCTAAGCGCTAAGCGCTAAGAGCTAAGAGCACAATTCTCGCGGCTAGCCGCTCGCTACGCCGTCGCATCGCTCGCCGCTGCGAGCGGCAGGCTCACGGTGAACGTGCTCCCCTCGCCGACGACTGACGCCACAGCCACCGAACCCAGGTGCTTGTTCACGAGCCCTTGCACCAGGGGAAGGCCGAGCCCGGTTCCAGTGATTCCGCGCTCTTCGGCATCCGGAGCGCGGTAGAAGCGCTCGAAAATATGCTCGATGGTCTCGGGGCTCATCCCGAAGCCGGTGTCAGCGATGGTGATCACCGCCTGTGTCTCCGTGCGGCCGAACGCCACCTCTACGCTTCCATCGGCCGGCGTGAACTTGATGGCGTTATTAATGACGTTCGTGAGGATTCGATCAAGTTCAATCGAAGGTAGCGCAGCCAGCACCGGCTCACTGCGTTCGATATGGAGCTGTACACCGCTGGTCTCGGCAGCGGGAGCGAGGCTGCGCACGACGTCAACGGCGGTCTCAACGACATCGGTCGAGGCGATGATCGTTGAAGGGTCGCGCGGGCGCCCCAGCTCCAAGAGGCTCTCGACGAGATCTGCAAGTCGACGCGCGTTACGGGCGATTGTCTCGACCGACTTTCGTTGAAAGTCATCCAACTCTTCCTCTTCAAGGAGTTCGACGTAACCGATAATGCTCGTGATTGGGGTGCGCAGTTCGTGGCTGGCCGAGGCCACGAATTCCTCTTTCTGCCGATTCAATTCCGTTACCCGTGCGGTGGCCTTTTGCTCGTTCTCGAGTGCGAGCTGCTGCGCCTCGGCGGTGCGGCGGGCGGCAGAAACATCCACGAATTGGATGCTGTAGCGCTGCAGTGAGGCGGGTTTCTGGGCCGTGATGAGCACATCAATATCGGAGCGAACCCCGTTGACGCCGGCCTGCCAGCTGACATTGTCGACACGTTGTCGCACGGCAACTTTGATCTTCTGAGCGAGCGGGCCGTGCCAGAGAGTCACTGAACTCCCATCGTCGCTCTGGCGTACTTCTCGTTCAGGAGCGATGACCGCAGTGGCAATCTCATTGGATTCCAACACGACGAACCCTTGCGGGTATGTCTCGACGATGAGTAGGCCGACTCGTGAACCTACAAAACCGCCACGAAGCACGCTTTCGCGGTCTCTGAGCAGTGCCGCGACGAGACGGTTCTCGTTTTGCGACGCCGACGCCAGCAGCACGAACGAGGCAACAGAAAGGAGGAAAATCTGAATCAGCGTGGACGGATCTCCGCCGAGGTTCACCGCTTGGTCAAATGGTCCGCCGCCGGCGGTCGTTAGCCATGAGACGGCTAGCGCGATGCCGACGATCTCAAAGAGTACGACGCGCGTGGGAAAGCGAAAGGCCGCCCACGCAATGACGGGTAGCGGAAGGAATGACAGGGGCAGTTCGCCGCCTGGTCCGAACACGTAGAGCAGGGCCGCGCCGAGAATGACAACTTGAGCCGCAATCTCCCCCGGGTAAACGCGGGTAAGGCGAGTAGAAGGCAGCAGCGCGAAAGGAACGATGATGAGCACTGCGGTAGCGTGTGCGGCACTCACGCCGATCAGAGTGTCGAGGAGCGAACCGCCGTCGAACACAGCAACGGTGACGCCGGCAAGAAAACCAATCAGAATGGCGCCAGCCGCTACCGCAGCACAGAGCCGGTAAGCGAAGGCGAGGCTGTCGAGAACGGGCCGGGTGCGGCCTGCTTTCGTCAGAATGAAGGCTACGAGCCAGGCCTCGGCGCTATTGGCGACACCGAAGCAGATTGCCACGAGCAGTTCGCGCCCGCCAACCATGTTCGACAGCGTCGTGACCACAATTACGGCTAGAGCGCCCCAGAGCCGTTGCGAGCGATGGAGTCTCAACACCAGCAACACGCTCACCCCGGCGGCGGGCCACCACGCCGCGACGTGAGATCCAGGCGGTGAAAATGCTACGAATCCCCATCCGAGCAAAAACACCACAACAAGCAAGATGAGGGTGGACGGCGAGGTCGCTAAGACTCGTCGAACATCCCCCGGATTAGTCAACTGCGATCCTGCCATTTCGGCCCCCAGACTCCGACTAATGACAGACTAGTGCCGGGGGTCGGTGCGAACCGATCATAATTGTGGCCTTTCGGGAGGCAGAGCGATGGCGAGTGTGTTGATTGTTGAAGACGACGAAGACGTGCGCGCACTCGTTGTGCACCGCCTCAAACAAGCCGGCCACGATGTCCTAGTCGAAGCCGATGGAGAAGCCGGCCTCGCGGCCGCCCGACAGTCGGTGCCAGACCTTGTCATCCTCGACTGGATGATGCCTCGGCGCAACGGACTCGAAGTCTGCTTCGAGTTGCGCTCTGACGAAGCGTTCGCCAACACTCGCATCCTTATGCTTACGGCCAAAGCGCAGGAGCAAGATATTGAACGTGCGCTCGCGGCGGGAGCAGATGATTATGTCGTGAAGCCGTTCTCTTCTCGTGAACTTATAGCGAGAGCCACGGCTCTGCTTTCACGATGATCGACACGATTCAGGCGCTGCCAACAGTTCCCGGGCTGATGATGGCCCTGTTGCTCACCACGGCAACCGTATGTGGTCTTTTGGGGCTCACCGTCGTTGTCACGCGGGTTGTTCGCACCGTTGCACGTGCTCGCGAGCAGAAACGGCGTAATCGGGTGCGCCCTTTGTTGCTGGACATTTTCGATGGGAAGACAAACTTCGTTCTTCCGCGTGCTGAATCGCGTGCACTGATCCGCCTTGCTGCAGAAAGTGCTACTCAGGTTCGGGGCGAAGATCGGGACGCGCTTACCAACTGGTTGACGGTGCAACAGTTTCATCGCGAGTGCCTTAAACGCATGAAGTCTCCCTTCGCGCTGACGAGAGCGCGGGCGCTTGAAAGCTTTGCTCCGATCGCGGCGCTTGCTCCTGGAGCAATAGAGCGGATGCTCTCTGACCGAGATGCGCGCGTGCGTAGTCTTGCGGCGCAAGTCGCGGGCCGTTCAGGGATGAAGTCGCTTGTTCCCGCCCTTCTCCTCCATGCCGAGGGGCCGCGAAGCATCCCGGCTCGCATCGTGTCGATGGCGGTGCTGCGAGCAGCACCCTCGACAATCACGGATTTCGGCGATACTCCTGCGGATGCCAACGTGCGAGTTCGAGCGATGGCCCTCGATCTGGCGGGGCAACTCAACCTCGTTGACGCGCGTCGGGCAATAGAAGCAGGACTCGACTCCCCCAGTGAAACCGTGCGCTTAGCGAGTATTCGTTCAATTCAACGGCTCGGCTCTCCGCTCTCCCTGCCCGCGTTAAAGCAAATGGCGACCTACAGCGCCTATGAACACTCGCATGCGGAAGTAGCGATCTACGAATTGCAGGGCGGTTGATGCTCGAAATTCTCACCCAAGTGACGTACTGGGTAACTTGGATCCTGATCGTCTACTACTCGATCTACAACGGCCTCTTTCTTGTTGTCCTTCTCCGCGGCGCACTGGAAGTCTCGCGAGAAGTGAACTGGCCATCGTCGATGTCGTTGTCGGAGATCTTTGCTAACCCGCTGACCCCGGGGATTTCGATCATCGTTCCCGCGCACAACGAAGAATCGGGAATCGTGGATGCGGTTCTTGCTCTTCGCAACCTGCGGTATCCCGTAACGCGCATCATCGTTGTTGACGACGGATCCACCGATGCCACCTTCGAGAAGCTCAGGGAAAATTTCGGTCTCCGTCCGTCAAACCGGGAACTCGCTAACGCGCCGCACCACGAGGGCCGAGTTATCGACATCTGGGCGTCACGAAGCGGCGATCTCACCGTCATTCGAAAAGAAAGCGTGCGGTTGCGGTCGGATGCCGTCAACGTTGGACTTCGTGCGGCTGATCAAGAGATCGTGTGCATGATCGATGCAGACTCTTTGCTCGAACGAGATGCGCTACTGCACATCGCTGCACCCTTCGTAGCGGATCCCACCGTGCTCGCGGTGGGAGGCGTCATCCGCCCGGCTAACGGGGTGAGCGTCTCGCGCGGTGCCGTGACCAAGGTGGAAATGCCCAAGAAGTGGGTCGAGCGTATCCAGGTTGTGGAGTATCTGCGAGCGTTCCTAGTCGGGCGCACAGGCTGGGCATCCCTTAAAGGGCTCATGATTATTTCTGGTGCGTTTGGGGCCTTCCGCCGTGAAGCCGTACTTGAAGTCGGCGGTCTTGACATCACGTCGCTTGCAGAGGACGCCGACTTGGTGGTTTCGCTCACGAAGAAAGCGCGCGACGAAAAACGGCCCTATCGGATCGCTTTCGTTGCCGAGCCCGTGTGTTGGACCGAGGTGCCGAATACCTTTAAGGCCCTCAGCACCCAACGTCGTCGCTGGTCGCAGGGGCTGGGCGAATTGATCGCTAAGCAACGCAAGATGATCCTGAACCCGAGGTACGGGGTTCTCGGCATGCTTACACTCCCCTACTTTGTGCTCTTCGAGTTTTACGGCCCCATCTTCGGCGTCGTCGGCGCTTTCGTCGCGCTCGCCGGCGCCATCACGGGGCTCATCACGTGGCAGCTCTTCGCGCTCGCCTTCTTCGTCTCCGTCGGCCTTTCGCTCATTTCGTCGCTAGCCTCGGTGCTGATCGAGGAGAACGCCTACCACCGCTACTCGCGGCTACGAGATGTGCTCACGCTCTTGCTGACCACGCTGGCGGAACTCATGGGCTTTCATCTCGTGCACACTTGGTGGCGATTGCAGGGCGTATATCGCGCTCTCTTCAAACGACCTAGTGAGTGGGGAACCATTACTCGAGCCGGCTTCGATCAAGAGGATCGCGATGTGCCGACGGCGTAGTGCGCCATAAAGTTCGGCCGCAGCGGGGGCTCTAGTTGGGGTACTGCGCAGTGATGAGAAGCTCATCCTCCGGCATAAACGTGACGAGGTAGCTCGCGGTAAAGTCCACGTCATTGTCGAAGGTGGATATCGAGCCATCAAAAATCGAGCGGACGTCAACGCGCAGGTGAGCTGCGGCATCCGTACGCGGCATGAGCCAGCTACCGTTTGCTTCGCCGGGTACGAGAGTGACCTCGGGGTAGCTGGCGATGCTCCACTCGGGCGTCGTGACAATACGGTTGGCCATGGGCTGACCGAAGGGGCATCCGGTGGGGAGCAGAACGACTTGCGTGGCGCACTCGTCGAGGTATTCGTTCACCTCACGTTGCACCTG
The DNA here is from genome assembly GCA_040687235.1 of Rhodoglobus sp. NPDC076762. GTDB lineage: Bacteria > Actinomycetota > Actinomycetes > Actinomycetales > Microbacteriaceae > Rhodoglobus. Next base: position 383,724 of record JBFBMV010000001.1, read on the forward strand.
CGCGACCATCGTCTGGTTGGCCACAATCTCGAGGCGCGCACGGACGGTTGCTCCGGGCTCCGTCGCTGTCACGATGATCGGATCGGCGGTCAAATAGGTCGACGTGTGACTGATCTCGAAACTACTTGGCGTCAACACGACATAAGGGGCGGGAGTGTCTTGAGTGCGAGTGACGAACTCGGAGCCGTTAGCGGTGAATCCCTGTGCGTTAGCGACAGTGAGACGCACGATGGTGAGGGGGGAGGTTACGAACTTCCACTGAGCGAAAACACCGAAACGGCTTCCGTCGCGCTCGACAGTGAACGTGGATGTCGAGCGAGTGCCGTCGAGATCGAATTCGAACGTGACGCTTTCAGTTCCATCGGTGTTGACCGTGCGCTCACCCGCCTCGATGTTCTCGAGCGTGCTGAGCGCTGAGGGGCGCAGCAGATCGTGAGACCCGGCGAGAAGCATCGACCCTGCGCCGGTCGTGTCGATCGGGGTTGCGCCGGAACCGTCGTCTGAGGCTGCACCGTGCTCATCGGGCAAATGGATGTCGGCAATGTGGAGAGCCGCCGTCATGTCGTGGCGAGCCAGAGCTCCGAGATAGCTGCGCACAAAGCCATTGGCGCTGAAGAGCGTCGCGTTCACAATAAGAACCGTCGTGACAAAGGCGGCAATAATTAGCCCGAGCACGATGGACCAGGTGACAAGCTCGCGACGCATTCACACATCCTAAACCGCTGAGGTGAGAGATACCCTGCGCACAGAAAGTGGCGCGCAGGCACAGCCAAGAGCATGAGCAGCATTAGGGTGATTGAGTGTCCGAAATAACCCTCTCGCCCGAGCAAGCAGCAGTCTTCGCTGCCATTGAGACGACGCGCGAAAACCTCTTTGTCACGGGGCGTGCTGGCACGGGTAAATCGACACTCCTCAATCACTTGGCGCATAACACCTCCAAGCAGATCGTGATCTGTGCGCCCACGGGGGTAGCGGCTCTCAACGTCGGAGGCCAGACGATCCATTCGCTGTTCCGCTTGCCGATCGGTGTGATTGCGGATCACGAACTTGAACAAACTGACCAGTTGCGCAAGTTGCTGAACACCATCGAAACCCTCGTCATTGACGAGGTCTCCATGGTGAACGCTGATCTTCTCGACGCCATCGACCGCAGCCTGCGTCAGGCTCGTCAGCGCAAAAAGGAGCCATTCGGCGGTGTTCAAGTGGTGCTATTTGGTGACCCGTACCAGCTCGCGCCGGTGCCGGGTGATCCGGATGAGCGCGCATACTTTGAAGATCGCTACCGGTCGATCTGGTTCTTCGACGCCCTCGTGTGGCAAGAAACAGATCTGACGATTTACGAACTCACGAGCATCCACCGCCAGCATGAGGATGAGTTCAAGTACATGCTCAATGCTGTGCGCCATAATGGCGTCACCGCTGAGCTCGCCGGACGATTGAATGCGGTGGGGGCTCGCCCTGCGCCGAACGACGGCACCATCACGCTGGCCACCACCAACAGCACTGTCACTCGGATCAACGCTTCGGCATTGGCACGCCTGCCCGGCCGAGTGCTCACCGCCAAGGCTGAGATCTCGGGAGAATTCGGCGGGCGCGCGTACCCGGCCGACGAATCGCTCGAGCTCAAGGTTGGCGCGCAAGTGATGTTCTTGCGCAACGACACTCAAGAGGGCGGAACCCAGCGCTGGGTCAACGGCAGCGTGGGCACCGTCGTCAAGATCGCTGACACCGTCTGGGTCGAGATCGACGGGCGCGACTATGAGGTGAAGCCCGCCGTGTGGGAGAAGTTCAAATACTCCTATTCAGCCCGCACGAAAGCGCTGCGCAAAGATGTCGTGGCAGAGTTCACGCAGTTTCCGTTGCGCTTGGCGTGGGCGGTCACCATTCACAAGTCGCAGGGCAAAACCTACGACAGCGCAATCGTGGATCTGGGGGCGCGCTCCTTCGCTCCGGGCCAAACGTACGTGGCTCTCAGCCGCATCAGCAGGCTTGAGGGCTTGTACCTCACACGCCCGCTGCGCCCCAGCGACATCATCGTTGATGAGAACGTCGTGCGCTTTATGTCGCGCTCAAGGCCCATTCCTGCAATCCAGGCTTAGCGGGGCGCGAGCGTTCCTACCCGCCGGGCTCGCACTCCCCCGGACTCGCACTCCTGCCGGGCTCGTACTCCCCGGAACGCCGGGATGCTATTTCACGCTGCCGGCAGTAATGCCCTCCACGATTTGCTTATTGAAAACGATGTAGATCACGATCATCGGCAGCGTCACGATCGAGAGCGCCGAGAATAGCAAGCCGTAGTCGGTTACATACCGACTCGAGAATGCGAGCAGCCCTGTCGGGATCGTCTTGAGCGCATCGTCTTGGATGTAGAGAAGGGCAAGCAAAAACTCGTTCCAGCTAGAGAGGGCTGAGAAGATCGCGACGGTGGCGAGGCCGGGGCGAAGCAGCGGAAGAGCGATGGAGCCGAAAACGCGCACGTCACTTGCGCCGTCAATGCGCGCTGCCTCAAAAAGCTCTTGGGGTACGGCATCCAAATAGACCTTGAGGAGGTACACGGCGAGCGGCAAGCCCATGGCGGTGTAAGGGATGATGAGGGCCCAGCGTGTGTCAGTAATGGCCAGTACTGAGAACAGTGTCGACTGCGCGATGAAGTAGGACTGCAATGGCAGCAGCAGGCCGAGGGCCAGTAACCCCATCAGAAGGTTACGGCCTCGAAAGCGGTAGCGGCTGAATGCAAATGCAGCGGCCGCCCCGAACGACAGGATGCCCAGAACCGAAGCTCCCGTAACGATGACACTGTTAAGGGCGTACTGGCCGATGTGGCCGACTTGGAAGGCTTCGACCCAGCGACCGAAGTCGATCTCGCTGGGGAGGGCGAAAGGGCTCGAGAAAATCGCGGTGTTGGATTTGAAACTGGACAACAGCATCCAGAGCATGGGGAAGAAGAACGTGATGGCGATGACCGCCAGGGCGATCGTGAACAGCACGTCAGGAATGCGCAGCGACGACGGGCGACCAGCGTGGTGTCTGCCGTTGGCGCCATGAAGGAAGGACGACGACTTCGTGCGTCGAGAGTGACTCACGAGCGAACCTCCTCAGGTCGTTCGCGATTGACCCGCATAAAAATCAACCCGAGGCCGACTACAACGGTGGTGAGAACCACAGCCATCGCAGAACCGTAGCCAACATTCTGAAAAGTGAATACAGATTTCACGAGATAGGTTGTGGGGATCTCTGTGGCGCCATAGGGCCCGCCATTCGTCATGACATAGAAGAGATCGAAGCCCTGAAATCCGCCTGTTATGCACAGCAAGAGCGAGACGGTGATGGCGTTGCGAATCATGGGCACCTTGACGCGGCGAAATAGCTGCCATTCGTTCGCTCCATCCAAGCGCGCTGCCTCAATTACTTCGGTCGGCACCTGGCTGAAGGCCGCATAGAAGATGGTCATGTAAAACCCGGCATATACCCACCCGGACACAACACTGACAGCGAGCAGTGCGGTTGCCGGATCCCCCAACCACACGCGTTGGAGCTCCTCGAGTCCGGCGCTCTGCAGGGCCGCGTTGAGCAATCCAAAATCGTTGTTGTAGACAAAAGACCACAGCACTGCGACTACCACCATGGGCAGCATGACGGGAGTGAAAATGGCCACCCTGAACCAAAGGGAGCCACGGCGATGAACGCTCACGAGTCCGGCAAGAATCAAACCGACGATCACTTCAAGCACGATGGTGAGGGCGATATAGGCAAGAACATGCAGGAAAGAATCGCGAAAAACAAGATCGTTTGCGGCGGTGATGTAGTTATCGATGCCAACGAACAGCATCGTGCCGTAGCCGTTCCACTCGGTGAAACTATAGGCAAAGGTGATTGCCACCGGAATGAGCACGGCAAATCCGAAAACCGCCAATGCAGGCGCTAAGAAAATGTACGGGGTAACCGCACGGTTCGCCTTCATCGGTGGATCCCTTCGGAAGAAGAACTGGTCGTCCGCCTTCGGGTGACGGACGACCAGCAGTAGGGCTAGCTAGCGGGGGAGCGCTAGCCCAGCTTCTGATCTATGCCTGCAACGGCATCAGCCGGAGTGGATTGGCCGCCGAGAACTTCGGCTAGCGCCGCATAGAGGGCATTGGCGGTTTCTAGGTCGTAACCGGTGTCGGGAGGGAGCACGATCGCGGGAGCGGATTCGAGCATCTCAATGAGGCCGGCACTGCGAGAGTCAACCTCTTCACCCGATGCTGCGGAGAGCGCCATAGGGGTGAGCTCGGCGGCGATGAAAGCCTGAACATTGTCATCGTTGTTCAGCAGAGCGAGGAACTCAGCAGAGAGATCTTGCTTGCTACTTTTCGCGTTCACCACGTAGCCCGTGACGACGCCGATAACGCTCTCTTGGTTTCCGTCGCCTGGCATCGCCGGGAGGTTGACGTAGTCGAAGTTGAGGTCGGGCGCCTCATCGATGGCCCAACTCACCAGCCACGAGCCGATGGCGTGCATGGCCGCTTTGCCTTGGAAGAACAGTTGCGCGCCCTCGTTATCGTCGACGGCATTCACGCTCTCGTTTACACAGTTGTGGGCGGCAAGCTCCTCAACGTAGCCAAAGGCCTCAACCCACTCTGGGGTATCGAAATCTGCCTCTCCCGCCAAGGCGGCACTGTAGGCCTCTTCGCCGACGACCCGCGACGTGAGGTGGGCGAGCCAGTTGCCGGCGGCCCAGAGATCTTTGTTGCCCGAGGCAATCGGAATGATTCCCTCGGCGTCGAGCGCATCACAAGTGTCTAGTAGTTCGTTCCACGTGGTGGGCGGGGTAAGCCCAGCATCCGCGAAAATATCTTCGTTGTACCAGAGCACATTAGCGACGTCGGCGGCGTGGGGCACCATCACAATCTCGCCATCCACGCTGAGCGAGCCGAATACTTCGTCATCGAAAAGGCCGGCGATGGGCCCCGACGTCACCGCCTCAGTGAGATCGGCCGCGAATCCGTCAGCGGCGCGCTGCTCGAGCCGCGCTCCGGCCCATTCGAAGTAGATGTCTGGAGCGTTACGTCCGTTGAGCAGATTCGGGAGCCCGATGGTTTGGTAGAGGTCATCATTTTGGTAATTCATCTCGACCGTAACGTCGGGGTTGGCAGCCTCGAACTGCGCGGCGACATCGTCCCACACGCGAATTTGGGCCTCGCCGGGCGACCCCATCGCGATGCGCAGCACGGTGTCATCGGAGCTCTCGCCTGCGGCGGAGCACCCCGTGAGGATTAGTGCTGTTGCGCTGAGGGCGGCAACGGCGCCCCAAGATGTCTTTCTCGTGACGGGCATGATCATTCCTTTGCTGTAGGTGAAGCAGTATCGGGTGATACAGTGCGGGATGGTGCCAGTGGTGCTTGTGATTCATGAGATGAGGATGGTGAGCCCCCGGGGGAAACAAGTTCAGTCAGCGTCATATCGAGCACATCCCCGAACACGCGGCGCCGAGCGGCACGGAGCGCATCGAGGAACGGTCGGAGGCGTTCAGGCCCCTCAAGGTTCAGTCTGCCTGCGGCGGCAAGCTGCGCCACCTCAACGAGAGCGTGCGCTCCCACTCGAAAAGTCTCGAGCCAGGGGCGAACCTCGTCGATCAGTTGGCGGTTGGTTACCGGCCCATCAAGCAGCCTATCGGCGCTTCGCACCATTGAGTCGGCGATCGTGAGCAGCTCGGATGCTGCGGCCTCGGGATCACCATATTGCGACTCGAACGTAAAGCGCTCGAGGGCATTACTCAGAGCGGGAGCGTCGTCGGCCGCGAGGCACGAGGAACGAACTGTGTCCGCGAAAATGCTGAAATCTTCGGCGTTGTCGGGGCCAACGACATCCAGAATCGCTTGCTTCCAACTGGACTCCGGGTCATAACCGTCGGGGTCACGCAGATAGTCGGCAATAGTAGCGAAAGGGATCTTGGATGACTCGAAGAGCTGCATGCCGTTGGCAATAATGCCGGTGGAGACGCGATGCAATTGGGGATCGCGGCCGCGGTAGGGGCCGATGTGTAGTTCGTGCCCCATCGCGACATCATTCACCGGATAGTTGTCCCAGTACGTTGCCGGCCGCCCGGTCGTGCGCGCAAAGACGGCCGCATCAGCGAGGTCGAGAGTTGCTGAGCAGATCGCTCGCCCCGTCCAGAACAGATCGATGCGGGGGTCGATGCCTGCGCCAAGACGGCTGATGTACTCCTCATCACCGTATCCCCAGTACTGAGTAGGGCAGACCGTGAGCTGACACGCGGAGTCGAATCGGGAGAAAACGCGCCCGATTATCGACTGGTGGGCCGAGACGAGATCGGAGAAGGCTGCTTTGTCGGCCGGGTGTTGCAACCGGGTCGGGATGTCATCGAGCAGCAGCCCGAAACTACTCACGCCCAACTCGCGCACAGAGTCGAATTTAGCGAGCAACATCTCGACGTCGTCATCGCTGGAGTACTTCATGGAGAGCCCAGGGGAGAGGCAGTACATGAAATTTAGGCCATGGGTCTCGCACTGCGCAATCAGTTGGGCGAGGTGTTCGAGCTCGACGCCTGCGTAGGAGGCGCGCCAGTCGTGACGGACCAACGGATCGTCTTTAGGCGAGTACACAAACGTGTTCATGCCGCGCTCGCCAAGAAATGTGATCAGATCGAGGCGTTGCTCGTGGCTCCAAGGCGTGCCGTAAAAACCCTCGATAACACCGCGCACGGCGAAGGGTGAGGGGGTGGCATTGACCCGGGAGCTGGGTGTCATGGTGTCGTTATCCGGCCCGTGAATTTGTGATTACTGACATCGCCGCTCGCGGTGTTGCTGCTCTCGTAAATGTCGGGGACTACCCCGGCATCGACCGAGAGCTGAATAGCTTCGGCCATGACGGCGTTGAGAATTGCTGCTCCCACCACAGTAGAGGTTGCCGACACTCGGCTGCCGAGGCCGGCGATGTCTACCGCGGCATCGCCCACTACTCCGCCGTTGTCGATAACGACGGTGGCCAGCTCATGAATCCGCGGCAGTGCTGTGGGGCGGGCCTGGGGCGAAGTGGCGTGAGTCAGGCTTGTGATGGCGATAACCGCGGTGCCCTGAGCCATTACTTGCTGCACCAGCTCAGAGGTGACGGCGTTGCTGCCGGAGTTGGATGCCACTATTAGAACGTCATCCGCAGCGATGGGGTGATCGCGCAATAGTGCTTCAGCGAGGCCGGGGAGGCGCTCGAGAGAGGTGCTGAGGGGTGCGCTGGCGTGCAACATGAGGCCCTCAAAGAGCAGAGGGCTTACGTTTACGAGACCGCCGGCGCGATAGAAGACCTCTTCTGCCAAGAGATGAGAGTGTCCGGTGCCGAAGATGTGGACCGTGCGACGAGCTATGAGGGCATCAGCAATGATGCGGGCCGCAGAAAGAATGTTGGTGCCCTCGGTGGATTTCAAGCGGGCGATGAGTTCGCTGGCATGTTGAAGGTAGCGAGCGGCGGGCGAGTGCGGGGCGAGGGTCGCCGAAGCGGAGGCGGTCATACGAGAATTCCTTCTTTCCACACGTGGATAAGGCTGCGATAGAGATTGTCGGATTCGCCCGTGCCGATGAGCAGGGCGCCTTCTAGTGCGGAGCCGTCTGCCGGGCGAAACGACATGCCCTCGGCGGCGAGATGCTCGACGAGGCGAGCGAAAAGCACTGTATTGGGGCCGAGGAGTTTTCCGCCGAGGGAGAGCGGAGCATCCGTCCCTACCCATGCCACCGCCACCCGAGCGGTGAGAAAGAGCTCTGCTGCAGCTTCGTCGACGATGGCGTTGGCCACAGGATCATTCGCAACCGCTGCCGCGAGCACGGAACGCGCAAACTGCGAAATGCGGTTGACCGGGCGATGCGCGCTATGGAGGCGAGCTGCGAGGTCATCGAGCCCGTCGAACTGTTCCGAGGCGCGAGCGGTGAGTGCCGTCTTTTCCCCCCGCCCATCAAGAGCGCGCAGCACGGCTGAAATGCCGCGACTGCCGAGCCAAAACCCACCCCCAGTGTCGCCAAGGAGGTAGCCATCACCATCGACTGTGTGGGTCTCGCCCGTGTCGCGAACTGCGAGGCACGCGACGCCGGTGCCGATGTTGAGCGACACTCCTGGCTCCGCGGAGAGTGCACCGGCGTGCGATGTGACGGTGTCGTTTGCGATCCACACTTCACTTGCTCCCGTTGCCTCGGCGACGAGCTCGGCAAGTCGAGCGAAGGAGGCTTTCTCCGCGGGAACGGTAGTCAGCCCCATGATGACGCGATCAACTGGCTCGAACTTGCCGTGGTTCCACGCGGCGGCAACAGCACCGGCGACGGAGCGCATGGTGTCTCCTTCGAGGCGGCTGACGCCATCCACCTCGACGGTGCCGGGCTGGGCACTACTTTTTAAGCGGATGCCGGACTGGCCGCCGTCGACAGCGAGCACGCGAACCATTAGGTGTTCCGAGCGGGGTCTGACGAGAAGGCGCCGCCCGAAACCTGAGCAGTGAGCTGATACTTGTCGCCACGGTAGAAGCAGTTGGCGATCATGATGATCTTTCCGCGAGCGTCGGAGTCGACCATCCGAATTCGCAGACAGGCTTGGTTTTCACTAATGGTGAGCAACTCCCGGACGCGTTCATCGGGCAGTACCGGCTCAATGGAGACATTCGCGGCCCCGGGGGAGATGCGATAACGATTGCTCAGAAGCTCGTAAAGGGAGCCGCCGAGATCGCTGCCGTTGATTCCCGGAACGAAAGCTTGGGGAATCCACACAGTTTCGACGGCCATAGCCTCGCCGCTGCCCAAACGAAGGCGCGTAAAACTGACGACAGGGTCGCCGGGAGCTATCTGAAGTTGGGTGGCAATCGCGGCATCCGCCGGCGCAACACGGTAAGCAAGCAGGCGAGCGCTGGGTTCGAGACCGCGGTCACGCATGTCTTGAGAGAACGATGTTAAGCCGAGGAGCCGAACGAAGGGCTGCGGGGTTACATAGGTGCCGGAACCGTGACGACGCTCTACCAACCCCTCGGCGACGAGTGCATCAACCGCGCGCCGAATCGTCATGCGAGCGACCCCCCAGCGGGCGCTCAAGTCGCGTTCGCTCGGCAGGCTTTTGCCTACCTCTGTCGAAGCGACGAGCTCTCGCAAGCGCGCTCGAAGGGTGTGCCGGGTTGACTCTTCGATGACTGTCACCCTCACATTAGAGTCCATTCTGGCCCACTAGGTAAAGAGGTGAGTAGACCAATCCGGGGTACATTCAGTCGTAATATATTGGAAACATCGCCGCTAAACCGGTCGATTCAGTGCATACGGGTTGGCGGCTTGAGCGCTTTCTTAGACCACTGAACAAACCAAGGAAGCCGTCAACGGTAGACCAGTTGACGCTCGCGATATGGTGAAGTCATGAGCAACATTCGCCCAGCGGAACTGTGTGACCTCCCGGGCACCTATCGCGTTTGTCGTGAAACAGCCGATGCGGGCGCTGATGGCAGCGCTCTTTATGCGAATCCTGACCTTCTCGGCCACATTTACGTAGGGCCCTATTTGGCTGGCGCACCCGATTTTGCTTTCGTCATCGCAGACGAGCTCGGCGTTGCCGGCTACGTTCTCGGCGCCGCCGACACTCGTGAGTTTGAGCAGTGGCAAGAGCGAGAGTGGTGGCCGGTGTTGCGTGAGCAATACCCGGCGACATCGGGCAGTTCGCTCGATGACGAACTTGTCGCTCATCTCCATGCTCCCGTGACGGCCCCTGCTGATGTGGTGCAGAACCATCCCGCCCATCTCCACATCGATCTGCTTCCGCGCGTGCAGGGCACGGGATCTGGTCGAGCGTTGATAGAGACACTGTTTGCGGCGTTGCGCGCTCGCGGAGTGAACGGTGTTCATCTGGGCGTCGGCGAAGATAATCACAACGCAATAGCGTTCTACCGCCATCTCGGCTTCGTCGAGTTGGCTCGCGGAACCGACTCGATTTACATGGGAATGGAACTGACGTGATCCTGCCTGACTCCACCGCAACGCCACTTCGAGGCGGCCCCACGCTGCGCTGGGGCGTCCTCGCTCCCGGCGGCATCGCCACTGATTGGGTTGCAGCGATGCACGCTAACACCGACCAGCGCGTCGTCGCCGTGGCGTCGCGCTCGGCCGATCGCGCGGCAGAGTTCGCCCAGACGCACGGCATCGAACGCAGCTATGGCAGCTATGACCAGCTCGTCGCAGACCCTGACGTTGACATCGTCTATATCGCGGCCCCTAACGTTTTTCACCAGCCGTTGGCATTGCTCGCGATCTCCGCGGGCAAGCATGTCTTGATCGAGAAGCCCCTCGGTATCGATGCCGCTGATGCCCAAGTGATCGTGGATGCTGCGCGGGCTGCCGGCGTCTTTGCCATGGAAGCCATGTGGACTCGCTTCCTTCCGCAAACCACGATCATCGCGCAGCTCCTGGCCCAGGGCGAACTCGGAGATGTGGCAATGGTCACAGCAGATTTCGGCGCCAATTTTGGCGAACCATCCGGTCAGCCCGTCTTCGACCCCACAATGGGCGGTGGTTCGTTGCGCGACATCGGCATCTACCCGGTGTGGTTTTCCCAGTTCGTGCTCGGTGATCCCAGCACGGCAATCGCAACAGGGCGGATGCTCGCGAGCGGTGTTGACGCGCAGGCGGCGATGATTCTCGACCACACCACCGGTGCCCAAGCCGTGTTGCACACGACGATGCTTGCCGACACTCCCACGGAGGCCCGCATCAGCGGCACGCGCGCTCGTGTTGAGGTGCGCACTCCGTTCTACGCGCCGAATGGTTTTGCTTTCGTGCGCGACGAGGAACGCACCGAGTTTACGGACGGCACCGGGTTGCGCGGCCGCGAAGGGCTCGCTTTTCAGACGACGGCGATTGCCCAGCACATTGCAGCCGGGCGAACGGAAGCGCCCGAGCATCCACTTGACACGTCGCTAACGGTGCTGCGCACACTCGATGGCTTGCGTGGGCAGATTGAAGCACAGGGCTAACTTTCGCCGGCTTACTCCCGCAATCGCGGGGCTGTAGTGGAGAATTGACGAATGGAATTCTCCTTCGCCTTTACTCCTGACCTCATCGCGGTCTTTGTCACACTCTTCGTTCTCGAAATTGTGCTCGGAGTCGACAACGTCATCTTCATTTCGATCCTCGCATCGAAACTGCCGAAGGATCAGCAGGCGAAGGCTCGCAACTTAGGCCTCACCCTAGCGATGCTCATGCGGATCGTGCTCGTGCTGTTTGCGGGCTGGATCATCACGTTGAAGGACGAAATCTTCGTCGTCGGCGAGCTGGGGTTCTCATGGAAAGACCTCATCCTTATTGCGGGTGGTCTCTTCCTCGTCTACAAGGCTGTCACCGAGATTCACCACAAACTTGAAGGCGACGAAGAGCACAGCTCTGGTACTGGCAAGAAAGCAGTCACCTTCGGGTCAGTTATCGCTCAAATTCTGGTGCTCGACCTCGTCTTTTCTCTCGACTCCGTCATCACGGCCGTCGGCATGACAGAGAACCTCGTCGTGATCATCACCGTGGTGGTGCTGTCGTTCGGCATCATGCTCTTCGCGGCACGCTTTATCTTCACCTTCGTCAACAAGCACCCGACAGTGAAGATGCTGGCCCTGTCGTTCTTGCTCCTCATCGGAGTCTTCTTGATCGCCGAGGGATTCGGGGTCTACATCGACAAAGCTCTCATTTATGCGCCGATGGCATTCGCGATTCTGGTCGAAGCTCTCAACCTGATCGTTGCGGCCCGGCGCGCTAAGCGCGAAGAGCGTCGCCAGCGCCCCGTGGGATTGCGCCCGCGGTACGCCGATGTCGACGAACTGGTCGCGGTGCACACGGCGCTCACGGGTCGCTCCAGTGGCGGGTCGGTGGGCCTGTCGAAGAAGCCTGTTGAGGGGTCCGCGGATGCCGAAGCTGACGGCGTTCGCGAGGAGCGCGCGGGGCTCGGCTAGCGCTCTGCCCAAGGCGGGCCGTGCCGGTTCGGCGACACGGCCCGCGCGGCAGGCTAGGCGGCCGCTTTCGCGCGCGACAGGTCGATGAACAGGTCGGTGTTGAACTGGTACGCGGCGAGCACTTCTTCAATAACTCGGTCGCGTTCAGCGTCATCCCACTCGACAGCATCGAGCTGGTCGCGGTACGTGTTTTTAAACTCTTTGGGCTTCGCGATCTCGTCGAATAGGTAGAAGCCGACACCGTTGGTTTCGAAACCGAACTGGCGTTGCATGATGGTGCGGATGATCTGACCGCCCGAGAGATCACCGAGGTAGCGGGTGTAGTGGTGGGCGATGAAGCCGCCAGCCCAGTTCTGGACAGCGATTTCGCGCACGCGAGCGGCATAGGCGGCTGCGGTGGGCAGCGCGGTGATCTGAGCGCGCCAGTTGGCACCGATCAAGAACTCGAGGTCGGCTTCGATCGCGGGAAGGCGCGTGAGCTGGGACGTGATGAAGGGCGCCGCTTCGGGGTCTGTGGAGAACTGCTCGGCGGCCGCTTCGATTGCTTCGTAAATGAAGTAGTGCTGAGCGACGAGGGCGATGTAGTCATCGCGGGTTCCCTTGCCCGTCATGAGGTCTTTCATGAAGTCGGCGCCCTCGCTGTCGCCGTGGCTTGACCAGGTGCGCTCGCGAAGAGCCTGCGAGAACGGAATGACGGCCACGGGGTCTCCTAGCGAAAGCGGGGTTAGGTAACCCTCACTCTAGCGAAGCCGAATCGGGGGAGACATCATCCGAAAGTTGGGTATTCGGCGGGACTGTATCGTGAGCACGTGAGTGCAACTGAACAGCCCCGGGTGATGGCAACGACTAAGCAGTGGTTCGCGCTGGGTGTGCTGATGCTGCCGACGCTGTTGGTGTCGATTGACAACACCGTGCTGAGCTTTGCCCTGCCGAGCATTGCCCGCGATCTGCGCCCGAGCGCGGTTGCCCAACTCTGGATTGTTGACGTTTATCCGCTGGTATTGGCCGCGTTGCTGGTCGGGATGGGCAACCTTGGCGATCGCTTTGGCCGTCGTCGACTGCTGCTCATCGGTGCCTCAGGATTCGGAATCGTTTCGGTGCTCGCGGCGTTCGCTCCCGACGCCACCTCGCTTGTTCTCGCCCGCATTCTTTTGGGCGTCTTTGGCGCGATGCTCATGCCCTCCACGCTGTCGTTGCTTCGCTCGCTGTTTGCGGATCGCCGTCAGCGGCGCCTCGCGATTGCGATTTGGGCCGCAGGGTTCTCAGCGGGTTCCGCCATTGGGCCGCTCGTCGGGGGAGTGCTGCTGGAGAACTTCTGGTGGGGATCGGTGTTTCTCGTCGCCGTGCCGTTCCTGCTGCCGCTGCTGATCTTCGCGCCCGTTCTCATTCCAGAATCGAAGGATCCCACGCCCGGTCCCTTTGATCTCGGCAGTATTCTTTTGTCGATTCTCACCCTCGGCCCGGCGGTGTACGCGATCAAAGAACTCGCGACAGAGGGCGTGGGCGTGCTGCCCATTGCCCTGTTAGTAATTGCTGCTTTGTCCGGCATTTTCTTCGTGCGCCGACTGCTGAGGCAAGACAACCCCATGCTCGATATGCAACTCTTTCGCGTGCCTTCCTTCAGCGGTGCCGTGCTAGTGAACCTCGTGAGCGTGTTCTCGTTGCTCGGCCTGCTTTTCTTCCTCACCCAGCACCTTCAACTGGTGGAAGGATTGAGCCCGTTCGACGCTGCTCTTGCTCTGACGCCCGGCATTCTCGTGATCATTGTGGCGGGGCTCGTGGTGGTGCCACTCGTGCGTTTCGTGCGACCGGGCTACCTGATGGCGGGCGGACTCACACTGTCACTGCTCGCCTATGGCTCCATCGCTCTGACCGGTAGCGATGCCACGGTGCTGAGCTACATCGTGGCGTTCTGTGTTCTCGGCGCCGGCATCGGTTCGGCCGAAACTCTCTCGAATGACCTCATCATTTCGAGTGTGACTCCAGACAAAGCGGGAGCGGCATCCGGGGTCTCCGAGACGGCCTACGAACTGGGAGCGGTACTGGGCACGGCAGTGCTGGGTAGCATTCTGACCGCGTCATACCGTGCAACGATCGAGGTTCCTGACGGAATCAGCGGGGCGGATGCAACGGCCGCGCGTGAAACGTTGGGCGGTGCTGTTGAGGTCGCGTCGTCTGCGCCAGCGGGGGTGGGGGAGCAGCTGCTGGAGTCGGCTCGCCACGCCTTCGACTCCGGAGTGGTGACTACCTCGTGGGTGGCCGTCGGTCTCATGGCGGTCGCGATCACGATCACTCTCGTGACCTTGAGGTCAGTGCGGAGCTAGTGACCTTCGTGGCTGGGGAGGTTGAACATGTCGTCAACGCCCTCGTCACTGTCCTCGTCAACGGGAATATCGCGCTGCGGGGTAAACGAGCCATCGTGTTCGCCGTGGGGCTGGGCATAGATGCCAGCTTCCGTGGCAGCAAGGGCCGGTGTCGTAAGGGCAGCGACGGCAAGGGCGCCCACCGTGAGGGCGATCAAGTAGCGTCCCGCACTGGGTGCGGACGCAGTAACGCTCGTGCCTTCACGAGCGCGACGCTTGTGAAACGCTAGCGTGCCCGCCACAAAGAGTTGGAACAGGGCAGCGATTCCCCACGGCACGACATCCAAGGACGCACCGAGCGCCGGGTTCTGGAAGACGGATGCTGCGGTCATCAGCAGCGCCCACGCAACAAGCGGTGTCACTGCCACGACCATCGCGATGCGAGTAAACGGGAGAGTGTCGCGGGTGAAGGCCAGAATGCCCCACCCGAACTCGACGACACCAAGAATCGCCAAAGGGATACCCAGAGCGAGAGGAGAACCGATCACGAGTGCAACATGGATCAGGCCGGTGCCTACCGCGGCAAAAGCGATCCAGGTTCTAGTTATTGCGGACATGACGGTTCTCCTCTCGGGAAGTGATCTGGGACTTGTGGTGCGCGTTAGGCGGTGACGCCGGCTGCACGCTTATCGGCGCCGAGGCCAACAGCAAGCAAGACGGCGGCGCTAGCAAAGTGCAGCACGTTGTCGGCAGCGTTCAGGGCCAAAATGTTCAGCGCTGATCCTACGAGAAAGAGACCGACGAAGCCGAGCGCCAGGTAAGCGAAACCGATTACAGAGTTCACGGTGCGGGCGGCCTTCACGTTGGAGAGGCCGGCGAGCAGCAGGGCAGCTCCAATGATGAGGTGCGCCACGTTGTGGAAGATGTTCACTTCGAACAGGCCCAGCAGCAGTCCGCCCTCGGTGGCGAAGAACCCGACACCGTTCGTGACAGTGAAGCCGAGCAGGCCGACGAGAATGTAGACCGCGCCGAAAACAGTTCCCAGCAGGCGGTTAGGTGATTTAGTCATTAGAGTGCCTCCTCTGCGCAAGCCCAGTGCTCGCGCGGTTGACTCTTATTCGTACCCCTCGCCTAATCGGTTTGGAGCGCGTATTAGCGAGTCGGGATGGAGTGAGGATGCACCACCCGGGCACTGGGGATTAAGCGCTAACCCCGGTCGCGCGGCTGTCGGCGCCAATGCCGACGAGAAGAAGTGCGACTGCAGCAGCGAAGTGCAGAACGTTGTCTGGCGCATTGAGGGCGAGCACGTTGAAATCCGTGCCGAGAACCATCAGGCCGACGAACCCTACGATGAGCAAGATAAAGCCGAGCGCGGAGTTGACGGCACGCGCTGCGGCCCGGTTGGATAGGGCGGCGAGAACAAGCGCCGCGCCAATCACGATGTGGACAACGTTGTGGAAAGCGTTCACTTGAAAGATCTGCGCCAGCAGTCCGCCTTCGGTAGCGAAGAAGCCGATGCCGTTCGTGACGGTGAATCCCAGAAGCCCCAGGAGCACGAAAAATCCGCCGATGACGGCTCCGAACATTCGGTTGGGTGATCGAGTCATGATGGTTCCCCCTTGTGCGCACACTAGGTGAGTGCGCAATGCTGCTCCTTATTCGTACTCCTTCAGCCCGGCGTTTGGCTAGGGCAGGAGAGGGTGAAACAGCAGCTCGTCTCACCCCACCTCATCGTGGTCCCGCGCGTCGCGGCGAGACTAACTATGCGGTCTAGCCTCCACGCCCAACTTTTCACAGGCAGCATCGTAGAGCTTCACGATCTCATGGCGGATCTCCGCGCGCTCGGTGATCTCCGTGCTCCACGGCACGGTTACGTGGTGTTCGATGCCGTCGACATCCGAATACTGCCAGGTGCCCTCGACGCCATCGAGTGACACCATGGCCGCGGAGATGGCGGCTGATTCCGCGAACGCACGAACGATGAGCAGATTGTCATCGTTGTGGTCGCTATTCATGTGGGCGAGAACTGCGGACACGATTTCTTCGCTGAAGGTGGTCACGGCTCTACGGTAGCTGGGAGTTGAGTTCTTTGGGTTGAGCCATACCCTGTAGGGGTATAGCGTGGCGCTCATGGATGGAATGACCGAGCACGACGCGCACGCCTCCCACAAGCAAAGCTCTGGCCACTCTGGCCACTCGGGCCATTCTGGCCATGGCGATCATGTCGCACAATTCCGCCGCCTGTTCTGGATCATGCTCGCCATGGCAATTCCAGTCGCCGGTTTCAGCATGATGTTCGCGCAGATCCTGGGGTACTCGCTGCCCGATGTCGCGCTCCTTCACTGGATCTCGCCGGTTCTCGGCACCGTCATGTACTTCTGGGGTGGCAAGCCGTTCCTCACGGGAGGCTTCTCGGAGCTGAAAGCCCGCAAACCGGGAATGATGCTGTTGATCTCCATGGCGATCACGGTCGCCTTCGTTGCATCGTGGGCATCCACTCTCGGCCTCATTGCGAACGAGCTCGACTTCTGGTGGGAGCTTGCGCTGCTCATCGTCGTGATGCTGCTTGGCCACTGGGTCGAAATGCGGTCGCTGGCGCAAACCTCCAGCGCGCTCGACTCTCTTGCCGCTTTGCTTCCGGATGAAGCGGAGAAGGTTGAGGGGGATGACTTCGTTACCGTGCCGCCGTCTGATCTCGTTGTGGGCGATGTCGTCATCGTGCGCCCCGGCGGACGAGTGCCCGCCGACGGCGAAGTGATTGACGGTTCGGCCGAGGTAGATGAGTCGATGATCACGGGAGAGTCGCAGCCGGTTGCGCGCGGCGAGGGCGACCGCGTCGTGGCGGGAACCGTGGCCACCGATAACTCGATCCGAGTGAAGGTCACCGCGATTGGCGATGACACCGCGCTCGCGGGAATAACCAAGCTCGTCGAAACGGCGCAGAGCTCGTCGTCACCCGCGCAACGCATCGCCGACACCGCGGCGGGCTGGCTGTTCTGGTTCGCTCTCGGTGCTGCAGCGATCACCGCCACCGTGTGGACCCTCGTGGGTAATCCCGATGATGCGATCGTGCGCACGATCACCGTCTTGGTCATCGCGTGCCCGCACGCTCTTGGCCTTGCCATCCCACTCGTCGTCTCGATTTCGACGGAGCGCGCGGCTCGCGCCGGAGTGCTCGTGAAAGACCGCCTTGCCCTCGAAACGATGCGCAAGGTCGACACCGTTCTCTTCGACAAGACGGGAACCCTCACGAAGGGCGAGCCCGCGGTCACGTACGTTGCGGCGGTCGGAGATGCGAGTGAAAATGAAGTTCTTCGACTCGCGGCAGCAGCGGAGAACGACAGTGAGCATCCGCTGGCTAAGGCGATTGTGACCGCCGCGAAGGAGCGCGAACTCGAACGAGTAGGCGCGTCGAGTTTCAGCTCATCGAGCGGTGTTGGCGTCGAAGCGACCGTCGACGGCGCGACGATCAGCGTGGGCGGACCGAGCATGTTGCGCCAGCACGATCAGCAGCCCATCGATGTAACAACCGAGTGGGCGGATCAGGGCGCGATCATTCTGCATGTGCTCTCTGACGGTCACGTGATCGGTGCAATCGGGCTCGCGGATGAAGTGCGCGAAGACTCGCGCCAGGCGATCGATGCCCTGCACGCGCAGGGTGTCACGGTCGTGATGATCACGGGCGATGCGGACGCTGTGGCACAGTCGGTGGCCGCTGAACTCGGGATTGACCGCGTGTTCTCGGGCGTGCATCCGGAAGACAAAGCCAGCAAGGTTGCCGAGCTGCAGAAGGCAGGCGGTACCGTCGCGATGGTCGGTGACGGCGTGAACGATGCGCCAGCGCTCGCCCAGGCGGATGTCGGAATCGCGATCGGCGCCGGAACAGACGTGGCCATCGCCTCGGCCGGTGTTGTGCTCGCGAGCGACGACCCGCGCTCGGTGCTTGCCGTGTTCGAACTCTCGCGCCGCAGCTATGCCAAGATGCGCCAAAACCTGTGGTGGGCTGCCGGCTACAACCTGATCTCGGTGCCCCTCGCTGCGGGCGTGCTCGCCCCCATCGGCTTCGTGCTGCCGATCTCCGTGGGCGCGCTGCTCATGTCGGCCTCGACCGTCGTTGTCGCGGTGAACGCGCAACTGTTGCGCCGCCTCGACCTGCGGCCCGAAGCGGTAATCGCCAAGGACTGAGCTGGGCAGTCGGACCCAGAAACAATTGTTGGCACCCACCGACGAGGATGGATGCCAACAGCGTGCGCGTGACGTCTAGCGGCCGAGCCAGCCGCCATCCACGTTGAGGATCGCGCCCGAGACGTAGTCGGAGGAGCGCGACGCGAGGAACACGGTGGCACCCGCGAGGTCGCTGCCGACACCCCAGCGACCGGCGGGAATGCGGTCGAGGATTGCCTTCGAGCGGTCGGGATCGTCTTGCAATGCCTGAGTGTTGTCGGTGGCGATATATCCGGGGGCGATCGCGTTCACGGTGATGCCCTTGCTGGCCCACTCGTTGGAGAGTGCCTTGGTGAGGCCGGCGATGCCGGACTTTGCTGCCGTGTAACCGGGCACGTTGATGCCGCCCTGGAAGCTGAGCAGTGATGCCGTGAAGATGATCTTGCCGCGGCCGCGCTCAATCATCGAGCGAGCGATGGCCTGCGTGAGCGTGAACTGGCTCGACAGATTCACTTGAAGAACCCGATCCCACAGCTCGGTGGGGTGCTCGGCGGCGGGGGCGCGCTCGATGGTTCCGGCGTTGTTGACGAGGATGTCCACGTTGCGGGTCGAGAGTGTCTCGCCCAGCGCGGCCACGGCATCCGGGTCGGCAAAGTCGCACGCGATGCCCTCGAAAGTGCGGCCATACGAGGTGACCGCCTTCTCGATGTCGCTGCCCGAGGCCTCGATGGTTGCGCTCACGCCGATGATGTTCGCGCCAGCAGCGGCGAGTGCCTCGGCCATGGCGAAGCCGATTCCACGTCGTGCGCCCGTAACGACCGCGGTGGTTCCGGTGAGGTCAAACATGCCGTTCATGGGGTTGCCCTTCTCATTCGTGCTCACTTCTGGCCCGCGACATCCACGAGAATTTTCATTGCTTTACCGGCGGCGAGGTCAGCAAAAGCTTCGCTGGTTTGCGACAGCGGCACAATGCGCGTGATCAGCAGCTCGGCCGGGATGACGCCGCTATCGATCAGCTCGATGGCCTTCTCAAAGTCGGTGCGCTGGTAAACGCGCGCTCCCATAATGGTGAGTTCGCGCCAGAAGACGCGCTGCAGATTGATCTCGCGAGGCGTGGGGTGGATGGCGACCACCACGAGAGTTCCGCGCACCTTCGCGAGGTCGGTGGCGCCGAGCACGGCGGCCGCAGCACCCGAGACTTCGAAGACCACATCGGCACCGGCATCCGCGGTCCACTCGTTGACCCAGGCAACCTGGTCGACCTCGAGGGGGCTGATGGTCGTGAAGCCAAGCGCTTCAATTTGGGCTCGACGACCGGCGTCGATCTCGATGACGGCTACCTCAGCGCCAAATTCGCGGGCGACGGATGCGATGAGCACTCCAATCGGACCGCCACCGATAATCACGGCCTTGTCTCCGGGCACCAAGCCCGAACGGCGAACATCGTGCACCGCAACCGCAGCAGGCTCCACGAGCGCGGCGTGATCGAGGCGCAGCTCGGGTGGGAGGGCGACAAGCGTTTCGGCCGGAACGTTCCACTTGCCCTGCAGGGCGCCGGGGGAGTCGATGCCGATGAAGTCGAGGTTCTGGCAGATGTGCTGGTTACCGGCGAGGCAAGCGGGGCACGTGTTGTCCCACCAGAGCGGCATGACGGTGACGTGGTCGCCGACATTCCAACCCTCAACACCGTTGCCGAGAGCGGAAATGGTGCCGCTCATCTCGTGACCGAAGGTCAAAGGCAGCTGCACGCGGGCATCCATATTGCCGTGCAGGATGTGCATATCGGTGCCGCACAGTCCGTTGTAGGCGACGGCGATTTGAACCTCACCGGCGGCCGGAGGCTTCGGTTCGTACTCTTTGACCTCAAGGCGTTGCTCGCCTACGTAACTCACGCTCAGCACTGGTGCGCTCCTTTGCGATTAGTGGACACGAAGGGCGGATGAGGGGCAACGACGGTGCTTGGCACCGGATGTCGCGGCCTGGTTCCCTTGCGTGTATTTCTGCGTCATACTAGCATGATCAAACGATTGTTCACGAGGATCAACAGAAGGCTGAACAGCAATGACTGACGATAACGGCGCACCAACGGAGTCTGCGCCAATGGACCGCCCCCTCGAGGGCATCGTGGTGCTCGACTTCAGCCAATTCTTGGCCGGACCGGTCGCCGCGATGCGTCTCGCAGACCTCGGCGCCCGCGTCATTAAGGTCGAACGCCCCGGCACGGGAGACATCGGCCGCACCCTCGCTTTCGCCGGTCGAGAGTTCGACGGCGACACCGTCTCCTTCCACGCGATGAACCGCAACAAAGAGTCGATCACGGCAGACCTTAAGGTCGCTGACGACCTCGCCTACGTGAAAGAACTCGTCGAGCGTGCCGACGTGATCATCCAGAACTTCCGCCCCGGCGTGATGGAACGCATCGGGCTCGACTTCGAATCGGTGCGCGCCATCAACCCCGGCATCGTCTACGCCAGCGCGACCGGCTATGGCGAAGAGGGCCCATGGAAGGATCGTCCTGGGCAAGACCTGCTCGCTCAGTCGATGTCGGGCATCCCGTGGCTCAATGGCTCCAAGACTGACGGCCCCGTGCCGGTCGGGCTCTCGATCGCCGACCACCTGATGAGCTGCCACATTGCCCAGGGAGTGACGGCACTTCTCGTGCGCAAGTTCCGCACCGGCAAGGGCGGGCTCGTGCAGACTAGTCTGCTCGAAGCGATGCTCGACCTACAGTTCGAACTGCTGAGCACCAAGCTCAACGACGACACCATCACGGTGCAGCGCCACGGTGAGCACTCGGCTCACGCCTTCTTGGCGGCGCCTTACGGCACGTATCCCACCACAGACGGTTACATTGCGATGGCCATGAACGCACTGCCGAAGATCGGTGACCTGCTCGGCATGCCCGAGCTCAGCGAAATGCACGACCCGCAACTCGCGTGGGATCGCCAAGAGTACGTCGAAGACTTGCTCGCCGCGCGCTTCGCCACCGGCACTACGCAACAGTGGCTCGACATTCTCGATGCCGGCGACGTGTGGTGTGCTCCAGTGCTCACGCTCGACGAACTGCTTGCCTCGGGCGGCTTCGAAGCGATTCGGATGACGCAGCCCGTCACCCGCGGAGGCAACGAACTGCTCACGACGCGCAGTCCCATCCGCGTTGACGGCCAGATTCTCACGAGCACTAAAGCGGCCCCGACTCTGGGAGAAGACAACGCTCGAGTGCGGGCCGAGTTCCCGTCGCGCGCTGCTGCAACCGCCGCCGGTGCCGCACCTGCAGGCGCCCCCGCAACCCAGGAGGCCTCCGCATGAGCCCGACGATCATCAAGGGAATGACCTGGGAACACGAGCGCGGCTACGGCAGCGTTGTGAAGGCCGCCGAAGCGTATCGCTCGGTCGCCCCCGATGTTGAAGTGCAGTGGGAGTACCGCTCGCTACAAGCTTTTGCCGACCAAGACCTGGAGAGCCTGGTTGAGCAATACGACCTGCTCGTAATCGATCATCCGCACATTCCGATTGCGGCAGAAGACAAACTCTTTACGCCGCTGAACGGTCGCGGGTTCGACGCCGAACTCGAGACGCTGGCCACTCAGTCGGTTGGTCGTTCGCACGAGTCGTACCAGCACCTCGGCCAGCAATGGGGCCTTGCGCTCGATGCTGCCGCGCAGGTTGCCGCGTACCGACCCGATCTTCTCGAGTCGCCGCCCCGCAATTGGGACGAGGTGATCGCGCTCGCCGAAGAGGGGCGAGTGCTGTGGCCCTTCAAGCCCGTCGACTCGTACTCAAGTCTCATCACAATCGCGGCCGGACTCGGTGAAGACCCCATGGCAACGCCCGGCAGGTTTTTGTCGGAGGAGACTTTGACTCGCGCGATGGAATTGCTCACGCGCCTCGCCCGTTTGGTGCCCGCCGACAACGCTGGCTTCAACCCGATTCAGGTCGCCGATGTGCTGGCCGAGAGCGATACTTTCGCGTACTCGCCGCTGCTCTTCGGGTACACGAACTACTCCCGTGCCGGCTACCGCTCGAACCGCGTGCAGTACATCGACATCCCGAGCTCGACTCGTGGCGTTGCTGGTTCTCTGCTCGGCGGGGCCGGTATTGCGGTCTCGTCACGCAGCCAGGTGATGGATGTCGCGATCGCGCACGCCTTCTGGCTCGCGTCGGGCCCCGTGCAAGAGGGGTCGTACTACGACGGTGGCGGCCAGCCCGGCAACGCCGTCGCGTGGGAGAGTGCGCGCACCAACGCCGACAGCCTCGACTTCTTCACCGGAACGCGCGCAACTCTCGAAGGCGCCTACATGCGCCCTCGATTCGCGAGCTACATCGAACTTCAAAATGCGGTCTCCCCGCTCGTGACTTCGGCTCTCTTGGGCGAGATCACAATTGCTGAACTACGCGAACGCCTCGATGCGGGCGTCGCAGAATGGCTGGTGCGCTGATGCTCACGAAAGACCGCTGGTACGAAGACCACGAAGTGGGTGAGCGCCGCGAAACCGTCGGCCGCACCATTACCGAAGCCGACATCGTGCTGCACGCTGGCCAGACCGGCGACTTCTTTCCGCACCACATGGATGCCGAATGGATGGCAACGCAGCCCGCCGGTCAGCGCATCGCCCACGGCACGCTCATCCTCTCCGTCGCGGTGGGCATGACGGCAGGCGACATCAACCCGCAGGCCATGAGTTATGGCTATGACCGCATCCGCTTCATCCGCCCCGTCTTCATCGGGGACACCATTCGGGTTACGGCAGAGATCAACGAGATGTCGTTGCATGCCAAGCGCCCGGACGAGGCGGGCTACCTGCACGAGCTGGTGACGGTAACCAACCAACATGGTGACACCGTGATGGTGCTGACTCATCTTTATCTGGTCAATCGACGTACCAGCGAGTAGTTGCCCGAATACACTGGCAACCATGGCTACTTTGAGTGATGTTGCAACCCGCGCCGGAGTTTCGGTGTCGGCCGTCTCGCGTGTGTTGAGCGAAAAGCCCGGCGTGCGCGTGAGCGTGGCAACCCGGCAACGTATTCACGATGCCGCGAAAGAGCTCAACTACCGCCCCAACTTCACGGCGCGGGCGCTCAAGTCGTCGCGCACGCATGCCGTCGGTCTCGTGGTTCCCGGCGTAACCAACGCGATTTTCGCCGAGCTCATGCGCGGTGTTGAAGAAGAGGCAAAGTCCAAGGACTACATGGTGCTGATCGCGAGCACCGAACGGTTGCCCGAGGGCGAAGAGTCGATTCCGCGCCTCATGGGCGAAGGCCGCGTTGACGGTGTTCTCGTGCAGTTCGGCGACCACTTGAGTGGCGACGACCTACGCACCGTGACTGACAGCGGCTTGCCCGTGATTTCGATCAACACGATTAATCCTGGCCGGGGCGGCTCGGTTCGTTTGGAAGATGAGGCCGGGATGCGCCTCGCGACTGAGCACCTCATCGAACTCGGCCACACCCGCATCGGGTACGCCGGCGGTGTGCCGACGTCGGAATCCGGGCAGCGCCGTCTCGCCGGATTCTTGGGCGCGATGGCCGACGCCACACTCACGGTAGAACCGGAACTTGTGACCGAGTTCGGCTACTACCCCAAGCAGGGCGCTCAGGCTCTGGATGCCATGGCCGAGCTGTCGACGCCTCCCACTGCGGTGGTCGTAGCGAACATCAACGCCGCTCACGGTGTGCTTTCTGAGGCACGACGGTTGGGCATCCGCGTTCCTGAAGACATGTCGATCGTGGCCATGCACGACACCTGGACGGCCGAAATCGCGTGGCCGCCGCTCACCTGCGTGCGCTTGCCGCTGTACGAACTGGGTCGCGCCGCCATGGCGAGCCTGTGGGACAACATCAACTCCGGCACCGCCGAAGACCGCGTTATCGCCGATCCAGCACCGGAGCTGATCGTGCGCGAATCTACTGCGCCCCCGGCGCGCTAACACTCCCTGGAGGGGCCAACAGTGAAAACCAGATCAACTCAGCGTGGACTTGAACTGACAGAGATCGGCCTCGGCGCCGCACAATTGGGCAACCTCTACCGTGAAACTACGGACGCCGAAGTTGAAGAGGGAGTCGCCGCAGCGTGGGATGCCGGGGTTCGCTATTTTGACACCGCGCCGCACTACGGACTGGGCCTTTCTGAGCGTCGCCTCGGCGAGCAGCTGCGTACGCACTCGCGCGAGGATTACGTGATCTCGAGCAAGGTCGGCAAGCTCCTCGTGCCCAACCCCGGTGGAGAAGACCGGATGGATGACCAGGGCTTCGCCGTGCCCGCCGTCACCAAGCGCCAATGGGATTTCAGTCGCGACGGCATCTTTCGCTCGGTGGAAGAATCTCTTGCCCGCACCGGGCTCGACTACTTCGACGTGCTCTACATGCACGACCCCGATGACCACTTCGAGCAAGCATCGACCGAGGGCATCAGTGCGCTCATCGAGCTGCGTGAGCAGGGCGTCGCGAAGGCCGTTGGTGCCGGGATGAATAATGCCGCGCCGCTCGCGGAACTGATTCGTCGCGCCGACGTTGACCTGCTCATGTGTGCCGGCCGCTTCACCCTTATCGACGACGAAGCAGTCAGCGACCTGCTGCCCCTCGCTCTCGAACGCAACGTCGGCATCGTCGTTGCCGGCGTCTACAACTCTGGGCTCTTGGGCCGCAACCGCCCCAGCCCCAACGCGACCTTCGACTACGAACCAGTGCCGCCCGCGATTCTGGAGCGTGCCAATCGTGTGGCTGACGCGTGCGAAGCCCACGGCGTCACACTGCCCGAAGCGGCTATTGCTTACGTACTGCGGCATCCGGCTGTCGTCTCGGTAGTGGTCGGCGCTCGCGGCGGCGACCAGGTGCGGTCGAACATCGAGCGCTACGCGGCCACGATGCCCGAGGGCCTGTGGAGTGACCTTGAGGCTGCCGGGCTGGTTGCTGCGTTCTAGAACAGCGGCGCTTGCAGGGCAGAGTCGCAGGGCAGAGTCGCAGGGCGGAGTCGCAGGCGGGCGACGGGCTCTCGAGCTGTTAACGAAGTGAGGGGTCGAGCCAACAGGCTCGACCCCTCATCGTTTATCGTGTGGGCGTTACTTGACGGTGACGCTCACCGGTTGCGACGCAGTCTCGCCGTGAGCATTCACGAAGACGACCACGAGCTCATGCTTTCCCACGGCAACGTCGGAAAGCTCCACAGCCACGTATTGCGCGAGCGGTGTCGTGGCCGTGAGTTCTCCCTCGGCCACGACAACACCATCGAGCTCGAAGCGATACTCGGTGGCATTCGTGCCCCACCAGAGATTCGCGAACGCCGTGAACGTCGACGACTTTGCCCAGTTGTTGTGGCTCGCCGTGGGACGACCGGGGTCAGCAGACGTGACCGTCACCGTTGTGGTGGAGGTCGACCGCTCACCCTGCGAGTTCACGAACTCACCCGTGTACACGTAGGTTCCGTTCGGCTTATCGGAGAAATCGACACTCGCCTTCTGGGCGTAGACCGAAGTCGATTCCGGCAGCATCGTTTTCACCAGCTCGCCATTCTCATAGAGACGGAAAACGCTGCCCTGGGTGCCCCACCACATGTTCATCTCCACGCGGTAGTTGCCGTCGTGCAAGCCATAGGCCCACCCGCTGGTGTTGGAGAGTGTTCCGCGCGACGGCAGTTGAGTTGCGCCATCGTCGAAGGGAAGCACGGTGAGGGTCACCGACTCTTCGGTGACCAAGCCGTCTCCGTTCGTTGCTGTTGCCGTGAGTACGACATCCGTTCCCACGAGCGCAGCAAGTTCGTCAGCAGAGATCGTTGCATCTGCCGCTACAGCCTCCCCGTTGAACGTGACGGCAAGCGACTGGATGCCGCTCTCGGCGTCGCTGGCCGTGACGCCCAACTCAAGGGCGGCATCCGCAAAGATGACCCCGGATGGCAGACCGGCGAGAAGGGGAGCCGTCTCGTCGGTGGCAATCGCCGGCTCGCAGAGCGCGGTGAGGTGCTCATCAGAAGCGATATCCGAGTCGGCAGAGACGGTGACAGCCTGGCACCCAGCGCCCACGTCGAAGAGCGTGGCGTACCCGTCAGCAACATCAGCAGGGGTGCGCGTTCCGTTGAGGTACACCGCGGTAGTTCCGTCAGGAACCGGCACAACTAGGTCGGCCATCGTGTTTCCGGGGATCTCCGTAACGAGGCGAATGGTGCCATCCTCGGCATGGTTGAAAGCTGCACCGATCTGCCCCTTGACGGTCGGAACGGTAATGCGCGCCTCATCGACGCCACCCGGCTGCGGCTTCACTTGGAAGGTTTCGTAACCGACCTCGATCGGTTCGATGCCGAAGAGCCCTGCTGGCACATGGAATGCCGGTGAGGCAGCCCAGGGGTGCGAGTAGGTGAGGTTGTTCTTCTGCGACGGGTCCCACGCTTCCATCGTTGCGCCAGCACCGAGGTTGATCATGTTCATCCAGCTCGACGTGCCCTCATCGGTGAGGAGACCAACTGCGGCATCCGCGGCGCCACCATCGAAGAGGCCCGAGATCGAGAAGCCGGCGCAGTACACGCTGCACGCCATGCCCTTCGAGGCGACAAAGTCGGCAACCTGCGCAGACTCGTCATTCTCGGGAACTCCGAACGAGAGAGCGAAAGCGCTCGCGTGCAATGAGTAGTGACCAGTGAGGACGCCGTCGGCATCCATTCCATCGTCGTAGCTGCCGGTGTCTTCGTTGTAGAGCAACTCGTTCATGGCGTCACGCATACGCTCGGCCTGAGCGGTGTACGTTGCCGCATCGTCATCGAGACCGAGTGCATCTGCCATGGCGGCCATGTCGACGAGCGAGCGGTACGCCAAGGCATTAATCACCGTGTTGTACTCGCGGAACTCGTAGTTGTCGCGCTGGCTAGTGGGCCAGTCGACGATGTCGCAATCGGTGCGGCTAGCGCAGCCGTCTGACCCGGAGGACTTGAATACAAGGCCCGTTTCGGAATCGATCCACTTCGTGGGCATCTTGTCGACGAGCGATTCGTACGAGGTCTCGACCTGTTCAAGGTTTCCGGTTTGACGCCACGCATCATGCACGGCGAGCACCACGTACATCGGCCACTCTGTGGGCCAGGTGCGGTTGTTGGCAAAGTAGTCCATCGAGTAGCGGCCGAGGGAAAGATCCTCCATGAGGTACAGCGACGACTTGAGCTGAAGGTAGCCGTCTGCTTCATAGTTGATGCGCTCGCGAGTCCAGGAATCGGTGTAGAAGTTCGCATTGAGCGCTTCGATCGAATTCTTCGACAGCGAATAGACCTGGTTGAGGTTGTCATCGGATGACGTGAAGGTCGATGCCTCTTCGTTGAACGGATAGACGAGTGCCAGCGCCTGAAGGTTCTCAGCGGTCACGGGCTCGGGAGCGTCCAGAATCTCGAGGTAGCGGAACACTCGCATGCCCCACGTTTCGATCGTCTGCTCACCGTCAGTGAGTGTTGCGACATCCCGGTACTCGTTAGTGTTCGTGGTGAGCTTGTACTTCACCGTGTTCTCGGCCGAGGTGATTTCACCGAAGCGAAGTTCGACGGTGTCGCCCGCGGTGCCACCGGCAATGTCGTAACTGACGCCACCGATCCAGGTGCGACCGAAGTCAACGAAGTAGTTTCCGTCGCCCTTATCGACGATAGAGATGGGGTCGTGAAGCTGCTGCTCGACCTTGGCGATGGGTGTCGCTTGCAGATCAGGGAAGGCAGGCTTCTCGACTGCGCCTGACCATTCGGAGTCATCGAAACCTACTGTGGCGTAACCGGTGGGGAACTCGCGAAGGTCGAGGTTCTCTTTCGGGGCGGTGTAGCGCGACGAGCTGATCGATCCCGCATCCGGAAGCACTGGCGAACCAGGAAGAGCGGTCCACGATTCGTCACTGCCGAAGGTCTCCGTTGAGCCATCCGCATAGGTCACGACGAGCTCGCCGATGAACTTCTGAAGCGAAGCATCGGCCGAATAGGCCTGGATGCCAATCGCATTCAGGGCGCCCTGTTCGAGCAGCGCGGTGACATCGAAGCCGTCGTAGCGGTTCTCCGAGCCGATGCGGTTCGTCGGGCCGAGGCCGACAAACTCGCCATTGACGTACGCCTTGAAGGCGAACTGGCTGTGCGTGCGGAAGTCTCCAGCCGTGGCGAAGAGCGTTGCTCCGGTGATGGCCTGGTCGCTGAGTTCAACCTCGGTGCGTAGGAACGCCCAGCTGGTCGTGATCGTGCGCGCTCCGGGAACAGAGAGGAGGCAGGCGCTGGACTTGCCCACCGTGATAACTCCGTTGTCGAGAGAGCCGCACGCGAGCGGGCTGGAGTCGGCGGGGTCAAAAGCGAACAGTTCTTCGCCATCCGGTGCGGTGACCGTGAGGGCGCTGACGGTTCCGCCTTCGGAACCACCGGTGCGGAAGCCGACGCCGCCGGACGCGAATGCAGTGTTGGTGCGTTCGTCAACCTGCACGCCAGCGACCGATGTGGTGATGGTCGAGCCCGACACCGTGATCTGAATGTCGACCGGAACGTCTGGCGTGATGGAGCCGCTCGGAAGCGACACGGCGGGAAGCGCAACGTACTTGCCGTTCGTCAGCGTGTGAGGAACGAGCTGATTCTTGTCGGCTCGGAACTGCCACATGTAAGCGTTGGAGCCATCGACGCCGCGCACAAAGATTCCGAGCGCAACCGTAGTGCTGATCGTGGTGTCGAGGGTGTAGTCAGCCCATGGAGCAGAGGCCCCAGGGTACTCGGAAGAAGCCCAGATGGGTTCAGCGTCCCAGTCGCTGCCGACGGCGGTGCCGAACCAGGACGGAGTGGCCGGGGCTGATTCAGTATCGGCGGAATCCCACGTGGTGACGCTCCAGAAGTAGCGAGTGGCGGCGGCGAGAGGCTCTCCGCCGTAGGCGACATCAGTTTGGTCGGTGGAGGAGACTTTGCCGGAATCCCAGACGTCACCGTTGCCGTTCGCTGCGGCATGCGCGGTGCTCGAGACCCGAATTTGGTAGGCAGACTGAACGATCGTGTTGACGTACCACGAGAACGTGGGGTCTTGGAGATCATCGAGATCGGCGGGCTTCTCGAGACCGTTGATGCGTAGGCCGGTCGGAGCGGTTGTTGCTGCGGCGGCCTGGGCGAATGTTGCGGTGCTGAGCACCAGCGAGGTGATCAGGAGCAGGAAGGCCAACGCGGCGGCGACTGCTCGGGATGGACGGAGGACTCTTGGCGACATTGCCAGTTGCATCGGCTTCCTTGCCTTTTGCGATCGCACAGCGACCGGGACTGCTTCCTGAAATTCGACTCTGAATCGATTCAGCCTGAATCGATTCAATAGTGACGCAGCGTTCTACCCCTGTCAAGGGGTGCGGTGAACCGCTGACACTTACCCTTGTGATCAAACGATTGATCAGCTACCGTAACCACTATCGCTCGCTAGTAGAAACGAGGCGCCCTTCCTATGGGACTCACTGACACAGCCCTAACCATTACCGCCGTGCGCGCAGTGTTGCTTTCGCACCGGTACCAGCCCGGAGAAGAACTCACGTGGGTAGGTGGCACCATTTGGTCATGGGATGCCGCCCTCGTTGAAGTAACCCTCTCAGATGGAACCACCGGAGTCGGGGAAGCGGGAGCCGGCATCATGGCCGCCGCCGCCGTGCCCGGAATCGTGGATGCCTTCCGCCCCTACGTTCTCGACCACGAGTTCGCGCACCCCCTCGAAGTCGCCGACCACCTGCGCGCCTACACCGCCTTCTGGGCGCGTGGCGGAATGCTCAACGGCGTCGCCGGAGCAATCGAAACCGCTGCTGTGGATGCCGTGGGCAAGCGCCTCGGCGTTCCCGCCTACGAAGTACTCGGTGGCCTCAAGCGCGACTGGATCGAGTCGTACGCCAGCGGCGGACTCGGCACCACGTTCGGCGAGGTCTCCGACTGGGCCGCCGCCCAGATCGATGCTGGTTTTGGCACCGTAAAGTTCCGCGCCATGACCGATCCAGACACCACCATTAAACTGCTCGACCACGTGACCGCGCTGCTGCCCGAGGGCGTGCAGTTCGTCATCGACGCCGTGCAGGCCTGTGCCTCTGACCCGTGGCCCGTCGACGAAGCGATTCGCGTCGGGCATAGGGCCGCCGAACTTGGCGCCCGCTGGTACGAAGAGCCCTGCCAGGCGGATGACGTGGCCGGCTACGCAGCGGTGCGTGCCGCCGTGAACGTGCCGATCTCCGGTGTCGAATCCAACGGAACCGTGCGGGACTTCGCCCAACTGCTCGACGCGAACGCGCTCGATGTTGCCCAGCCCGACGTCACTTTCGTCGGCGGCCCCAAAGCTTTCGCGCAGGTCGCCGAGCTTGCTCACGCCACCGGCGTGAAGACGGTTCCCCACGTGTGGGGTAGTGGCGTCACCTTCGCCGCGAACCTGCACACCGTGCTCGCCAACCCCTACGTTGAGCTCTTCGAATACTGCACCCTGCCCAATCCGTTGCGCGACGCGATGCGGGTTGAAGAGGTCGACTTCAAGGACGGCGGCATCGTCGCTCCGAAGGCGGCCGGCCTCGGCATCCAGCTCACGCCAGAGATCGAAGCCCAGTTTCCGTTCAGCCCCGGAGGTGGACATGTCATCCGCTAACGCAGCATCCGGAGCCACAGCACCCGAAGCATCCGCCGCAGCAACCGGCAATGCAGGGTTCACGCCGTTGCCCGGCGACGAGCGCCTCACGACCGCGATCCTCAGCGACTCCTGTGACGAATCGGGCCTGCGCAATCAGGTGCTGACGCAGCGTCTCGCTCCGATCACTCCGGGCTCGCGAGCTTTCGGCCGCGCCCGAACGGTGCGCTTCGCTCCGGCGCTCGAATCAGATCTCGATGACCCGTACAAGGAGTCGATCGACTTCATCGACGGCATCGGTGCCGGCCAGATGATTGTGATCGCCACCGACAACAGCAACGACTCCGGTTTCTGGGGCGAACTGTTCAGTGCGGCGGCGTTGGGCGCGAAAGCCTCCGGTGTGATCACCGATGGCAACCTGCGCGACACCGACAAGATTGCTGAACTCGGCTTTCCGTCGTTCTCGCGCTCTCGCCGCCCCATCGACTTTCGGGCCCGGATGCGCGTGATCGCCTCCGACGTCGTGGTCGAGCTGGGTGGGGTGCTGATTGCACC
Organism: Rhodoglobus sp. NPDC076762; assembly: GCA_040687235.1. Classification (GTDB taxonomy): domain Bacteria; phylum Actinomycetota; class Actinomycetes; order Actinomycetales; family Microbacteriaceae; genus Rhodoglobus. The sequence goes on from JBFBMV010000001.1 coordinate 415,247, forward strand.
CGGCGATCTCGTGATGGCCGATGACGACGGAGCCGTCGTGATCCCGCAGTCGCACGAAGACGAAGTGCTCACCCGCGCCCGCACGCGCGCGGCCAACGAATCAACGGTCTTGGCAGAGCTGCTGGCCGGAAACTCGCTGCGCACCGTGTGGGAACGGCACGGCATTCTCTAAACTGGCCACCGGAGAAGGGACTACATCGTGGTTTTTCCAATCATCGACGCTCACCAGCACATCTGGAACCCCCATCGGGCTCACTATGACTGGCTCGACGAATCACTGGCGCCCATTAATCAGGTGATGACCCTCGATCAGCTCCTTCCCGAGTTGCGGGATGCCGGTGTCGATTACACCGTTCAAGTGCAGTCGGCCGACAACTCCGATGACACGCGCTTGATGACGGAGTGCGCGGCCGCTAACCACGAGGTCGCGGCAATTGTGGGTTACGCGCCCATCGACCGTCCGGAGCAGGCAGCGCGCACTATCGAGGCGTGGGAAGGCGACACCCGCATGGTCGGGGTGCGCACTCTCATCCACAATCAAGAAGATCCGGAATGGTTGCTGCGACCCAACGTTGACGAGGGGCTCACGGTGCTGGAGCGCGCCGAGCTCACCTTCGACGTGGTCGCAGTTCTGCCTGAGCACTTGGCGATCGTTCCGGAATTGTCGCGGCGGCATCCGCAGCTTCGTATGGTCATTGACCACTTGGCCAAGCCACCGATCGGGCTCGAGGAGCGTGAGCCCTGGTGGTCGGCGATCGAAGCTGCCGCCGAAAACCCCAACGTGTACGCCAAGGTCAGTGGGCTGTATTCGGCGCCGGGTGCTCCGCAGCAGTGGACGACCGAATACGTGCGTCCGTACTTTGAGAGAGCCCTCGAGGTCTTCGGTCCTTCGCGCCTGATGTATGGCGGCGATTGGCCCATTTCGGTGCTCGCCGGCGGCTATACCCGGGTCTGGCAGGGCCTCCAGCCGCTCTTCGACAGCGTGGATGCCGCAGACCGCGAACAGTTGCTTGGCCGTACCGCTGCGGAGTTCTACCGCATCGATCCCGCTCGCATTGGCTACTGAAGGGTCGCGTGCGCACCACTGGATAACAGTTGAAAAACCTTTGATCAAACGTTTGCACAACTCCCGTGGTTGGTATAACGTTTGAGCACCGGAGAAATCGAGTCGTTCCAGCGGCTCGTATCTCTCCACTACGAAGCAGTAGTAACCCTCACCAAGGAGTGTCAATGAAGACGAAGAGGTTCCTTTCCGCCAGTGCAGGAGTGGCCATAGTTTCCGCCGCTGCACTCGTTCTATCCGGCTGTTCAGCTGACGGTGGCGCTGCCGCCCCCGAGCAGACTGACTCGGGTGGAAAAATCACGGTGTGGGTTGACCCGCCCCGGGTTCCCGCCGCAGAAGCTTTTCAGGAAGCTCACCCTGAGATCGAGATCGACGTTGTTCAGATTGACGGAACCGTTGGCGGCCAGACGGTGAAGCAGGCTTTCGCTAACTTCGACTCCGCAGGTTCAGGCTGGCCCGATGCCATCTTCTTCCCCTCCAACGACGACATCGCATGGGCAACTGGCGCAGCCAGCAACTATGCGGCCGACCTCACTGATCTGCTTCCCGATGTCATCAATGGGTACGACCCCGCAGTGCTCTCGTTCTGCGACATCGATGGTCAGATCCGGTGCCTCCGCAACGACGCTGCCCCTGACGTTTTCTGGTACAACAAGGCATTCTTCGACGAGAACGGCTACACGCTGCCCACCACGTGGGAAGGCTACGGCGACCTCGCTGTGCAGATCGCTGCAGAGCACCCTGACAAGATCAGCGGATTCCTCGGCGACGCGTATGCCGTAAACCGCTACCTCCAGGCGGCTGACTGCCCCACGAACGACCGCCTCTCGGAGTCGGAAGTTCACATCAACCTCGATGACCCGAACTGTGTTCGTGCCAACGAGCTGCTCACGCAGATGTACGACGGTGGCGCACTCACCACTCAGGGCATCTTCGACGGTGACGCTGCTGCTGCTGGTGTGAACCTCGTCATGAGCCCCGGTGCTGTCTGGTGGGGTAACTACCTCTTCCGCGACACCTGGAAGATCCCGGCCGAGCAGATGAGCGCAAGCGCGCCGCTGACGTGGGAAGGCGAATCAAGCCCGACTGCCGGTAACGAAGGTGGCGGCCTCTGGGGTGTTTCCTCTCACATCACCGGAAAGCAACTCGAGAACACGCTGACCTTCGCAACCTTCGTTGCGACTGACCCGGCATGGCAGGTTGAGCTTTCAACCGGTCTCCCCGGTTACGGTCCGATTCAGGATGCGTGGCTCGAGAAGCTCGAGGCTGACGGCTACTTCGCCGATGTTGCCGCTGTTCAGCAGGCATTCAAGGATGCCGCTGGCGCCGTAGCTCCGTACTCGTACATGCTCTACGACACCGGTGCAGCCTGGACCGAGACGGTCAGCCCCACGCTGATTGCTAACGGTTCCATCAGCGATGCGCTCGGCACCTTCGGTACTGAACTCGTGAACCGCGCCAACTCGGTCGGCTACACGGTCACCGCCGAATAGAAGTAACCAGCTAGGCACAGCATGTGTGGGGGTTTCAGATCCTTGAGGCCCCCACACTCTGTTCCACTCCCCAAATCAGAGGCGAGGAATACATGAGCAGCTCAACGCTAGCCACGAAACGCACGGAGCCCCCGGCTGCCGGCCGCCGTGCATCCACCACACCCCGGCGTCACCGCACTCGCCACGCAGAATCACGCGGCGCATGGATCTTGCTCGCTCCGTACCTTGCACTGTTTCTCGTAGCGGCGGCGATCCCCATCGGCTATGCCTTCTGGATCGCGCTGCAAAAAGCACCAACCCTCGTCGACCCCTCAAGCGGGTTCGGCGGCATTGACTCGTTCATCACGGTAATCACCGACTATCGGTTCTCCGGAACATTCATCAACATCTTCTCCGTCATGATCGTGTGGTTGCCGCTCATGATGTTCGGCATCGTTGGCCTAGCCCTGTTGGTTCATGCCAGCCCCGGCCGCTTCGGCTCCACGATGCGCTTCTTCTACTTCATCCCGGGTGCGTTGAGCGGTATCGCCAACTTCGTGCTCTGGGTTTACCTGCTGCACCCCACGCAGTCACCCCTTGCGCCGCTCTGGCAAGAGGTCGGATTCGGATCGTTGAAAGAGATCGTCACCGACGGCAACATGCCGATGATCCTCACGGGCATGCTCTTCTTCCAGGGCGTGGGTACGTGGATCATCGTCGTCAACGGAGGCCTCAACGGCATCCCGGACGAGATCTTCGAAGCCGCCAAGATTGACGGTGCCAACGCCTGGGACCTGGCGTGGCACATCAAGCTGCCGCTCATCCGCCCCTGGATTGGCTATGCGGCCCTCATGAACTTGGCCTACGGCTTCCAGCTCTTCCTCGAGCCGTACCTGCTGCGACAGATTTCGTCCGGAGCTATCGCCGGAGAGTGGGCGCCAACTCAGTTGGGCTACGCCTTCGCCTTCACTAACCGAAACTTTCCGGCCGCGGCCGCACTATCAATCATCCTGCTCGTGATCACCCTGAGCATCGGAGTCGTCATCGTGATGAAGAGCGGACTCTTCGGCGACGAAAAGGAGAAGAAGCGATGAGCAACAGCGCTCCCGGCGTCGTTGGCGCCAAACACTGGACCGTAGGTCGCATTGCCCGCATCACCGTCATGGTGATCATCGCTGCCGCGTTCATCCTGCCCATCATCGGCTTCATCGCAATGGCCTTCCGCAGCCAAGAAGGCGTGTTGGCCGGAACCGACGGCTTCCTAGGCCTCGGTGGAATGTCGTGGGACAACGTCGTCTTCAGCTGGAGCCAGATCAATGGCTTTGGTCCTGCCGGTGGAGGCCTCTTCACCCGCTGGGTAGGCAACTCGCTCGTGGTCGCCGTCATTGGTGGAGTGCTCGCCCTCGTGGCAGCACTGCCGGCCGGCTATGCGCTGGCTCGACTGCGATTCCGGGGCCGCAAGGTCATGTTGTTCGCAACCCTGCTTGCCATGGTGATGCCCAACACGGTGCTCGTCATTCCGCTCTTCCTCGAAGTCAATGCGATTGGCGCTGTAGGTCAATTGTGGCCGGTTGCAGTCATCATGGGATTCTTTCCCTTCGGCACGTACCTCGTGTACATCCACTTCATGACGACCATGCCGCAAGAACTTGTCGAAGCAGCCCGCATCGACGGCCTGAGTGAAATCTCCACCTTTTTCTACGTGGCACTTCCCATCTCGAAGCAGGTCATTGCGCTCGTCGCCTTCTTCTCCTTCGTGGCCAACTGGACGAACTTCTTCCTGCCACTGGCGCTGCTCACCTCGAACCAAGAGAACAAGACGATCTCGATCGGCATCCAAGAACTCATCGGAGCCAGCCCGCTGTTCAACGCCACCGTGGCAGCCGGCCTCGACGTGAAGCTCTACATGCCGCAGCTCGCGCTCGCCACGTTCCTCTCGATGATTCCGCTGCTCATCGTGTTCCTCACGGCGCAGCGCTTCCTTATTCGTGGACAAACCGTTGGTGCGGTGAAGGGATAACAATGAAGCGAGTAGCCCAGGTCATCGGCCTCCCACCCGAGAACCGCGACGAGTACGAGCGATACCACGCCGCTGTGTGGCCATCGATTCTTGAACGACTCGCGGCCAGCAACATCCACAACTATTCGATCTATCGCCACGGCGACCTGCTGTTCTCATACTTCGAGTACACGGGTGACGACTACGAAGCCGACCAAGCCGCCATCGCGGCCGACCCCGACACTCAGCGCTGGTGGGCGCTGCAAGAGCCGCTGCAGCGGCCGCTGGATGACCGGGCTGAGGGCGAGTGGTGGAAAGAGCTGCCCGAGGTCTTCCACGTTGACTAGCTGACACCGCGACCCACGAATAGCTAGCTACCTGTCTAGCCCGCGCACCGCAGCGCATCAGATGCGCCTCACCCGCGCTGACATACCTCTTATTGGTTCTGAGCAAGGAGAACTCTTCAGCATGACTATTATCACCAGCGTTGACGTCTATGACGTGCGTTTTCCGACGTCGCTCACCGCCGACGGCTCAGACGCCATGAACAAGGATGGCGACTATTCGGCCGCCTACGTTGTACTCCGCACTGACGAAGAGGGCGTCGCGGGCTACGGCTTCACCTTCACCATTGGTCGAGGAAACGACATCTGCGCGCTCGCTGCCGAACAGCGCGCTGCGCCGCTCGTGGGCCGGGATGTCGACGAGATCGTCAGCGACCTCGGTGGCATTTACCGCGAGTTGAAGTCTGACTCGCAACTGCGCTGGCTTGGGCCAGAAAAGGGGGTCGAGCACCTCGCGATGGCCGCCGTGATGAACGCCGTGTGGGATCTCGCTGCTCGCCGAGCGAACAAGCCGCTCTGGCGCCTGCTCACCGACATGACTCCCGAGCAGCTCGTCGACACCGCGGACCTCAAGTACCTGAGCGACGCCATCACTCGTGACGAAGCCATCGCGCTCCTCACCGAACTGGCCGACAGCAAAGAGCAGCGCATCGCCGAGCTCACCGAGTCTGGCTACCCCTGCTACACGACGAGTGCCGGTTGGTTGGGCTACTCCGATGAGAAGCTACGCCGTCTCTGCCGGGAGGCAGTGGATGCCGGCTACCGCCACATCAAACTGAAGGTCGGCGCGAACCTCGAGGAGGACATCCGCCGCTGCAGCATCGCCCGCGAAGTGATCGGCGACGACGCCAAACTCATGATCGATGCCAACCAGGTGTGGGATGTCGATGAGGCCATCGACTGGGTGAAGGCGCTCGCCGAGTTCAAGCCGCTGTGGATCGAAGAGCCGACGAGCCCGGATGACGTGCTCGGCCACGCCGCCATCCGCAAGGCCGTCGCCCCGATCGGTGTCGCCACGGGAGAGCACGGCATGAACCGAGTGCTCTTCAAGCAGATGTTTCAGGCCGAAGCCATCGACTTCTGCCAGCTCGACTCGGCCCGCCTTGCCGGCCCGAACGAGATCATTGCTGTGTACCTGATGGCCAAGAAGTTTGGCGTTCCGGTCTGCCCTCATGCGGGTGGCGTTGGCCTCTGCGAGCTCGTGCAGCACCTCTCGATCTTCGACTACGTCGCTGTGTCGGGCACGCTCGAGAACCGGGTAACCGAGTTCGTCGACCACCTCCACGAACATTTCGTTGACCCCTGCATCGTCGAGAACGGCGCCTACCGCGTGCCGATGGCGCCGGGCTACTCGGCTCAAATGCACGAGTCGTCGCTCGCCGAGTTCTCGTTCCCGTCAGGGAGCTACTGGGCGGGTGCCGCCGTCGCGTCGTAACGTCACCCTCTGATGGTGGTCTGCCCCAACGGGGTAGACCACTTTCGTGTTTAACCGAGAGGTGGGGCCCGGGGTGAAATCGAAAGCAGCGAACAGGTGGGCACTCTCGGGCGTCACATCCGCGAGAATACGGTCATTTACGTAGAGCAACACAAACTGAGGCATCGTGGCGACACGCCGCCTGACCCCCAAACTGGGGGTAACACTTTGTTCGTTGAGGCGAGTAGCTTCACCACTACCCCCATTGGGGGGACAAACCCCGCATAGTGAAAACCCGCCCCGCAGAGCACTAACCCCGCACTGCATCGTATCCACCCGCAGAGCACCCACCCGCGCTCGCGTGCCTTCGGCGCGCACCCCACCCGACACCCGAAATGTCGTGATCACCTTGCACGTACGTATTTCGCCCCCGAGTTCACGTACCGGCCTCAGCACCACCTGCCCCATCAACGGCCCGTGTATCTCCCGCCCGCTGCGAGCAGCGCGATGAGCCAGCTTCGCAAACTGCCCGCTCTTCCCCCGACCGAGCTTGAACGCGGGCACCTTCGACTCGTCGAAGATGCCGAGTTTCAGCCCCAGCACGTCACCGCTCCGCATCCCGACTCCGGCATTGTGTGGACCAAGTCCTACCAAAAACGACTACTCGTTTCGGATGCCGTGGTCATCCTGGGCACGATTCTGATCGCCCTGCTGATGCGCGCCGATCCCGCTCGCCTCCCGGAGTTCTTCGCTGGTATCAACCCCCTCATGTGGCTGGGCCTACTCGCGATCGTGGTCGTCTGGGTGTTGCTGCTCGAAGTGTTCCGCTCTCGCGACCGCCGCGTCATCGGCGTCGGACCCACCGAATACAAACGTGTGGTGACCGCCTGCATGACCGCCTTTGGTCTGCTTTCGATCATCCTGTTGGTGCTAGAAATCGGCTTCCCGGGAAAGCGGGCCGTGGTGGCGATGGCGGCAGGCGTACTCGCACTCCTCGCGACGCGCTGGGTCTGGCGACGCTGGCTCAATCGACAACGACGCTTTGGGCACGCCCTTTCGCGCACGGTCGTCGTAGGCACTCAGGACGAGGTCGACTACGTTGTCGACAAAGTGCAGGGATGCCTGCGCGCGAACTTCGACGTCGTCGGGGTTGTCATCGAGCCAGATCGCCACGCTGAGGCAAAGCACCGTTTCGGGTCTCAAGCGCACGGCGCTGAGCAGGATGCAGAGCAACCGAGCCCGCAGTTCGGTCCGGAGCAGGTTGTGCAGACTGCCTCGTCGCTGGGGGCCGACACCGTCATCATCGCGGGAGAGCATGGGTGCGGCAACGACTTCATCCGCCATCTCGCGTGGCAGCTGGAGGGCACGGCGGCCGAGCTGATTCTCGCCTCGCGCCTCACCAATGTGGCCGGCCCGCGCATCCACTTTCGTCCCGTGGAGGGCCTTCCCCTTATTCACGTTGAGATCCCGCAGTTCGAAGGCGGAAAACACGTCGTTAAGCGAGGGCTCGACATTGCGGTCGCGGGACTCGCCCTCGTTCTGCTGTCACCACTCTTTCTCTTGCTCACGATCCTCATCCGCCTCGACAGCCCCGGTGGTGCCTTTTACAGCCAAGTTCGTGTTGGCCGAAACCTTGAGACCTTCCGTATGTTCAAGTTCCGCTCCATGGTGGTGGATGCCGACCAGAAGCTGGCTGAACTCACTAAAGAGAACGAAGGCTCGGGAGTGCTCTTCAAGCTCAAGAATGATCCCCGTGTCACGCGTTTGGGGCGCTTCATCCGCAAGTATTCGCTCGACGAGTTTCCTCAGCTGTGGAACGTGCTGAAGGGCGACATGAGCCTGGTGGGCCCCCGCCCGCCGCTGCCGAGCGAGGTGCTCGCGTACAAGGGCAAGGTGAATCGTCGCATGTACATCAAGCCAGGGCTCACCGGCATGTGGCAGATCAACGGACGGTCTGACCTCAACTGGGAAGACAGCATGCGTCTCGACCTGTACTACGTGGAGAACTGGTCGGTCGTCGGCGACCTCGTCATCATGTGGCGAACCTTCAAAGTGCTCATCAACCCCGTGGGCGCCTACTAACCATGCACCACCGAATTGAGGACCTTATGCCGCCGCATGAATCGGACTGAAGAACTTCCAGCGTCTCCTCTGTGCGCGAGAACACCCTCACCATTCACATCGGGTGGTCGGTGAGGGTAGACCCGTCGCTGATGCGCAGCCAGAAGAAGGCAACTTCTCCGCCCTGCGTAGTTGCTCGATCGAGAAGCTAGTTCGCAAACCGCCAGCGGAAATCTCGGGGATCCGCGAGGGCGTGCGACGGCTGCTGAGCAGCGTGGATTCGTCCGCCCACGTGGGTGTCGCGGACGAAGCTGTCAGCGGCGGGCCGCCCCACACGTGCGGACAATCGGGGAGCTCGGAAGACTTGCTGCGTAGTGCGCCCTATTAAGAGGTAGCGCCTGCGTTTTTTTGGAGCGCTGTCAGTCGCTGTTCGCGCCGGAGATGGTGGCGCGCATTGCGCGCACGCTGGCTCCCCAGGAATACCCCAAATCGGCGTGCTCCTCGCGCTCGTCGCCGTGCATTGAAGCGTCGTCAACCGCGCTCGCGATTGAGGGGCGAGTGGGGGCATCGGTGATCGCTCGCGCCATCGCGCCAACGTCATCCGGGTTGGCGAAAGTGCCACGCCCACCCAAGATCTCGCGAAAGACGGCGAGATCGCTGGCGACCACCGGCGCACCACCGTGGTGAGCCTCGAGCACGGGCAGGCCGAATCCTTCGTCGCGCGTGAAGAACAAGAGCGCTGCTGTGTTGGCATACAGCCACGCCAGCTCGGCATCGTCGATGAACCCGAGAAAGCGGATGACGCCACGCTCGGCAGCGTCGGCGACCGCGGCGGGGAGATCGGCGCTTTTGCCCTGCGGCTCTCCGACGATCACGAGCGGGGCCTCGGCGCTGATCCTGCCGGACTGCAGGGCGGCCTCGATTGTGTTGGCCAGGTTTTTGCGAGCATTGAGACGCCCGACGCACAGCAGAAAGTCGCCCGTCACGTCAGCGAGTTCGTCAGGCTTGCGCGGGGCAGCGTTGGCGAGGGCGCTGCCCACGGCGAGACCGATGGGAGTCACGCGGCGACCCTGGCTCAGCCGGCTGATGCGGGCAGCTTCAGTGGCGGAGGAGCCGAACAGCCACGTCGCCCGTCGCGAGCTCAGCGGCATCAGAGCGAAGTACGCGCGCTCCTTGAGCGTGAACCACTCGGGCGACGTGAGGAACATGTAGTCGTGAATGAAGACCGCCGACCTGCCGAACGCTGGCGTGAAGTTGTGGGTGATGGTGACATCCGCCCGCAGCCGTCGAGCAATGAAAGGCAGCTCGAGAATCGCGCTGACGCCTTGAGGTCGCAGGCAAGTGGCGACCACAGTCACCTGCTCGGCGAGCTCTGACCGCGCTGTGGCGAGCGCCCCCTGCGGCACGGCGACCACAACCTTATCGGTGGGGAACTCGCGCACCCACGCCCACACAAATTCGCGCAGCACTTGGCGGTTCGAGGCTGGACCTCGAGCCCACCAGAACCCGTCAAACAGAACGCGCATGCCCCCATGCTAGCCCCGGCGTTTTTGGCGCCCACCGCGGGAGAACCCTCGACCCAACCCGGAGCGTGGGGCTATGGTGAAACATGACCGCCACCGGGGAAAGCCCAGAAGTGCCGGAAACATTCGGTGCGATTGTCCGCTCGCTCGCGTCTGCTCAGAAGCCCGGGCGGGGTGCCCCGCCCTACTCGCGCTGGATCAATCGTCGTCTCGGCCGGCTGCTCGCGGCCGCCGCGTATCTCGCCGGGCGTACGCCCAATCAAGTCACTGGCCTCAGCGCGCTGATGACCGCGATCGCCCTCCTGCTCGTAGCCACGGTGCGGCCTGCTCTGTGGCTGGGCATTCTCGTAGCATTCCTCCTGCTGCTCGGCTACGCCCTCGACTCCGCCGACGGGCAGCTAGCTCGCCTGCGCGGCGGCGGTACGAAAGCGGGAGAGTGGCTTGACCACGTTGTCGACGCGTTCAAGATCGTGATCTTTCACGGCGTCATCCTGATCTCGCTGTACCGATTCGACACCGGCTGGCCCGACACGATTTTGCTCATCCCGCTCGGGTTCATCGTGGTGTCGTCGGTGTTCTTCTTCGCGATGATTCTCACCGATCAACTGCGCCGCATCGCCTCGGCCGAACGCGGGCGCACTTACGCCAAGCCCAGCGGTGGTGGTGGCTGGCTTCAGACCATCGTCGCGATCCCCACCGACTACGCCGTGCTCTGCCTCAGCTTCGTTCTCTTCGGCTGGATGAACGGCTTCGTGATTTTCTACGGCCTACTGTTTATCGCCAACGCGCTCATTCTGCTCGCGGTTCTCGGGCGCTGGTTTCGCCAGCTGCGCGCGATCGACGCGGGGTAGCGCAGCAGGAAAACCGTCTAGCGCTCGAACTCTCGCACGAGTGCCACGGTGCTCTCGATGTGAGAGCGACTGGATGCCCCGAACACGATCGACTCAATGCCGGGCTGCGCATAGATCCACTCGAGTGCCTCGCGCGGCGGAATAGCTCCCGACGCAAACACCGACATCGCGACCGCGCGGAACGGCCGCTCCGCCAACGCGGCCTGATAGGCCTCAACGCCGCCCGACATCCGAAAACCAATCTTGTTGATGTTGGAGCACACGAGCGGGTTCTCGATGCCTGCCTGGTTGAGATGATCGAGCAGCATCGGCAGGTTCATCGTGATGAAGCCGGGCTCGGCGTTGTAGCGAGACCGCACGTGGTTCGCGAAGATCGCGAAGGCGTCGGTGAAACCGAGCCCCAGCAGCAGATCGACCACGACATTCTGCAACCAGACCACGGGCGTGCGCACGCCAGCGAAGCCAGCCATTTCGGCATCCACGAGCAGGGTGATGATGCCTTCGATGTCTTTCTTGGCGAGCGAACGCCCGCCGCGCATCATCGCGTTGAGCATGCCTTCGTCAGGCATGAAGCGATTGAGAGCGCCCAGAATGCCGCTCTCGGTCACGGCGTCAGCGTACTTATGCGCGTAGGGCATGCAGGGGAAGAACGAGAACCCGTCGTAGCGTTCCGGTTCAGCGCGCACCCGCTCCACCACTTCGGCAATGCGATCGTGCGTGGTGCACATGAGAGTGCGGATGCCGCTGGCGTACGCATCGTCGATGACCGCCATGATCGCATCCAGATCCTGAAAGCGCATAGCCTGCTCGCGCGCTTTCTCCTCGGAGCGATGGTTGATGCCAAAGAACTGGTTATCGCCGAACAGCACACGATCGAGCTTCGCGGCCTCGGGCGTGGTGAGCGGGCCGCCGGAGTCGGAGGTGCGCGGAGTGGTTGTGCTCATGATCGTCTCCCCAGAAGGCTGCGACGACGAGGGGCCGGCGCGGAGGTGGCCGCCGGAACGCTCGACGGTGCGGTCGTGCTGGCGCCGGCCGCGGCATCCACCGTCAGCAGTTCGATGATGCGGTCGGTGATGGCGGCGCTCGCGAAGTCGTTGGTGGGCGCGATGGCGGGGTCGTGGATGCGCTGCACAAAGTGATCGAGCTGGGCGCTGTATTCTTCGCCCCGCAGGTAGAACCACACCTCGTCGGTGAGCTCGGTTGTCGACTTGATCGTCCAGCCCGGCGCGTAACCGTCGAGCTCGGGAGCAGTGCTGCGCAGGTACACCTGAATCTCTTGGCGGTCAGCGATGATCTTGCCCTGCGTGCCGAAGACGCTCACGCGCGTAGTCATCTTGCGGTACGACTCATCCGACCAGTTGACCGAAAGCTGACCGCTCACGCCGTCGGCAAAGTAGATCGTGCTGTAGACCTCGTCTTCGGTATTCTCCGAGAAAACGCTGCCCAGAATCGTGCCTCCAACCCCGAGGGCGTCGCCCACGAACCACGTCGCCAGATCGAGCGGATGCGCGGCGTAGTCATACAAACACCCACCGCCCTCGGTGCGCTTGCTGCGCCACGTCGTGCCCTTGGCTTTCAGAACGACCGGCCCGTAGGACTCGGCCTGTACGTGCGTGATGCGCCCAATCGCGTCGGCCTCAAGGAGTCGCTTCGCCTCGCGAAAAGTGCCCACAAATCGGTTGTGATACCCGACCTGAGTGACCAAACCGCGCACGGCAGCGATGCCCGCAAGCTCGGCCGATTCGGCTGCCGTGAGCGTGAGTGGCTTCTCACAGAACACATGCAGTCCGCGTTCGAGCGCCGTGCGCACCATTGCCGCATGAAAGCGCGTCGGGGTGGCGATCAGCACCGCATCGAGTTCAACGCTGTCGAGCATCTTCTCGAAATCGGTGAATGTCTTCAGTCCCGTGTACTTCGAGAGCACGCCCAGAATGTAGCCGGCCGAATCGACGACCGCTTCAACCGAGACCTCCGGATGCGCGCGAATCATCGACAAGTGCGAGAGCCCCATTTTGCCCAGGCCAACGACACCCAGCCGGATCATGAGCTTGCTCCGGAGCGAGGCGAGGAGTTCTGGGGCGGCGGCGGTGGCGTGGGTCGCGGAGTTGCCGATGCCACGGGAGCCTGCCCGGCGGGGAGATACTCGGCCAGAAGATCCGCGTACTGCCCCGCAACGTGCTGCCACGTGAACTCGGCGGCATGCCTGGCGCGGCTGGCGGCCGCGAGCGAAGCCCGGCGATCGGGTGACTCGAGCAGGGTCGAAATGTGGGCGGCGGCGTCATCCACGTCCGAAAAATAGAGCGCTCCGTCGCCGGCGACCCAACGGTTGTAGGCATTGTCGTGGGCGATTACCGCGTTGCCCGCGGCCATCGCTTCGACGAGGGATGGGTTAGTGCCGCCAACGGTGTGGCCGTGCAGGTAGCCAAGCGAATGGAATCTCAAAGAAGACACCTCATCGGGTTCGTAAATCGGGCCGACGAATTTCACTTCGTCGCTCGCGGCGTGCCGAACCGCTCGGGTGTAGGCGTCACTGTCGTCGTAGGTGCCGAAGATTGCCAGGTCGTGCCCACGACGCTCGCGCGAAAACGCGGTCACGAGTTCGAGAATTGAGTTCTCAGGAATCGGGCGACAAATCAACGTCAGGTACCGGCCGGGCGTGAGGCCGCGACTCGTCACCGGCAGAGTGTCGGCGGTTTCGACAGCGTGGGCGCCGTAGGTGATCGTGACGATTTTCGAGCGGCGAGCTCGCGTGGCCAAGTACGTTTCGATCACCGGATGATCGGCAATAAGACGATTGCCCACCCAGCACGCGATCCGCTCATTTATCCACAGGATTGCCTGTCGCCCCTTGCCCCAGCGTGAACGAGACCACTCGATGCCGTCCATGTTGATGACATTCGGGATGCGCTTGAGGCGCTGCAGGATGTTGAACAGCGCCGTGTTGTACCCAAACGTGAGGCAGACATCCCGATGCCGCGACGCATGGCGGATCGAGGCGAAGTCGAAACTTGCGGTGCCCAGCCAGCCCTCGCGGTGCTCGGGGATGAGCACGCGGTCGATGCCGTGCCACTGGTCGGTCGTGGTGGGGCCGGTGCCCTCTACTTGGCAGTAAACAACTGGCCGCCAGCCGTTATCGCGCAAATGGATGGCGACGTTCTCGGCGGCGGTTTCGAAGCCTCCGTAGGCGGCGGGGATGCCGTGGGTTCCGAGGAGGCGAACAGTTGGTCGGCGCTCGGCAGAGGGGGTCGGGTCGTTCAACTTTCCCTCCTCCGTTGACGGACTCAAGAACTTCGACCAGACTCCCCCGAGGTCTGGGTTCGGAAGTCTACGCCGCCGCGGTGCACCACTTTGTCCCCAGAACAGGGGGTACGTTTGCGAAGGGTGCGGGTGTACCGTCCAGTACCGATCATCCCCGAGGCACGGAGCTGCCATGACTCAGTCGAAGCATCCCGCATCCGAAATCGAACTTGTCGCCGCGGCGGCCGAACCTTCGTGGCTGAGCACCAAACCGGGTCGTTGGTTGGCGGCGATCATCCTGCTCGCGATCGTGGCGGCGCTCGTCGGCGTGGCGTTCATTCAGTTCGCGCCCACCGGTGGCCCGAGCGCTGCGCCCGGGGCAACCCCCAACGCGGGCGAGCCCAGTGAACCCTCCGCCGCGTCATCCGCGGTCCCGGCACCGACGGCGGGCCCCGCGGTTCCCGATGTGCCCCCGGTTGCGATCGATGAACCGGCGGATGTCACTCCCGGGCTCGTCGCCACCATCACGAAAGTCGAAGAGGTTGATGGCACCGCTCGCGGCCCCGGTGAAGTCGCCGGTCCGTCGTTGCGCGTTACGGTCACGATGACGAACTCCACCGCGTCAGTGGTCTCGTTGCGCACCACGGTCATCAGTTGTTACTTTGGCGCCGATCGCACGCCGGCCCCCGAACTTCGCGAGCCTGGCGGGGCACCGCTGCCGGCATCCCTTGCGGCGAATTCGGCGATTGACGGTGTGTATATTTTCACTGTTCCTGCTGATCAGCGCGGCAATGTCACGCTTCTGGTCGACTACTCGGTAGACGTGCAGCCCGTCGTTTTCCAGGGCGATATCGACGACCTGCTGTAACGGTCGGTCTACCCGTCTCGCGGGGCGGCCCCTGAACCATGACCCCCTTTTGGGGGGCACCCAAACGGGGCAGGAGGGGAGTATGGTGACCCACCAAGTGGAACCTGAATAGCCACAAACCCCGAGAAGGCACATCATGCGCGTAACCCGCCAGATGCCACCGAACCCGCTGAGACTCGTTTCCGCCGCAGCGGCGATGACATTAATCGCGACCCTGCTCACCGTAACGCTGCCCACCGCAGCCGTTGCCGACACTGCGGCTGCCCCTCCAGTGCCGACCACTGTGTCCTCCGATCCTTTACCCACGCCCCAGATCAACGGTGTGGTCTGGGACCAGGTCATCGTGGGCAACACCGTCTACGCGTCGGGCGACTTCAGCTCGGCCCGGCCGTACGGTTCGCCCGCGGGCACGAACGAGCAGAGTCGCTCGTACGTGCTCGCGTACAACCTCACGACCGGCGCCCTGCTGCCGTGGGCTCCGACGTTCAACGGGCAAGTGCGCGCGCTGGCGGCGTCGCCCGATGGCACCCGGCTGTACGCGGTTGGTGACTTCACTTCGGTGAATGGCATCTCAAAGAACCGCATTGTGTCCTTCGACACCGCCACGGGAAACATCTACGGCGCCTTCGATGTGGGAGCCAACTATCGCGTCTACGCGGTCGTCGCCACGAACACCCACGTCTTCTTCTCGGGGCCGTTCACCTCCGTGAGCGGCAACACTCGCCTCGGTGGTGCGGCCGCGCTCGCTACGAACGGTGCCGTCACCTCCTGGGCTCCCGAGCTCGCGGGTGGGCGCGCCTTCGGCATCGTGGTGTCTCCGGATGAGTCCAAAGTTGTGATCGGCGGAGACTTCACGACGGTCAATGGATCGAGCGATCCCGGCTACGGCCTCGCCATGGTCGATGCGACTGCCGGAGCCCTGATCACCCCGTTCGCCACCAACAACCAGGTGCGCAATGCCGGTCTCAACGCGGCCATCTTCTCGCTCTCCTCCGATGCCGACAGCTTCTACGGCACCGGCTATGTCTATGGCTCCGGCGGCAACCTTGAGGGTGTCTTCCGGTCGAACTGGTCGGATGGCGAACTCGTCTGGGTGAACGACTGCCACGGTGATACCTACTCGGTTTCACCCGCGCCCAACGGAGCCATCTATGCCGCTGGCCACTCGCACTACTGCGGCAATATCGATGCCTTCCCGCAGACCAACCCGTGGTCGTTCAACCGCGGAATCGCGTTCTCGAAAGATGCCACCGGCAGCATCTCGCGCGACCCGTACGGATACCACGACTGGTCGGGCAACTCGAGCCCGTCGCTGCTGAACTTCTTTCCCGACATCAACCTCGGCACCTTCACCGGTCAGTACCAGGGACCGTGGGATGTCACGTCGAACGCGGAGTACGCGGTCTTTGGTGGCGAGTTCACGCGCGTCAACGGGCAGAATCAGCAGGGTCTGTTGAGATTCGCGATCCCGGCGATCGCTCCTAACCTTGATGGGCCTCGACTCACGGGCGCCAATCTTGCGCCGACGATGAGCTCGCCCGCTCCCGGCACGATCGCGCTGAGCTGGACCGCCGACTGGGATCGTGACAATGAGAACCTCACGTACCACCTCATCCGGGATGGCAAGAGCGGTTCGCCGATCTATGTGACCGAGCAGGCCTCGCGGTTCTATGACCGCCCGACGATGACGTATCTGGATACTGGCCTCACACCCGGCCAGACGTACACCTATCGACTGCGTGCCATCGACCCCTATGGCAACAACGGCTGGGGTTCGACCGTGTCGTTCACCGCCGGTGCCACCGGCCAGTTGAGCGATTACGCGGCGGCCGTGATGGAGGACCAACCCTCCAACTACTGGCGCCTCGGCGAGAGCGGAAACACCGTGGTGGATAGCGTCGCTCGCGACAACGCGACCGCGACCAACAACGTGGGCTTCGGAACATCCGGAGCGATCATTGGCGACAGCAATACCGCCGCGACCTTCACGGGAAGCTCGAACAGCTACGCCGGATCGAACACGCAGATCTGGCGCGACAACACCTTCTCGGTCGAAGCCTGGTTCAAGACCGGCACGACCTCCGGTGGCAAGATCGTCGGCTTCGGTAACCGCCAAACCGGAAACTCGAGCAACTACGACCGCCATGTGTACATGGACAGTTCGGGACGCCTGAACTTCGGCGTGTACACCGGAAGCACTCGCATCGTGCAAAGCGCGAAGTCGTACAACGACAACGAGTGGCATCAGGTCGTCGCCAGCATGGGCGCCGACGGAATGGAACTCTTCGTTGACGGAGTGCGCGTTGGCGTGAATCCCGACGTGGTGTGGGGCCAGAACTACTGGGGCTACTGGCGTATTGGTGGAGACCGCAGTTGGAGTGGTTCCGACTACTTCAACGGTGCCATCGACGAAGTGGCTGTGTACCCGACCCCCCTCACCGCGACACAAATTCAGAACCACTTCGAGCTCTCGGGCCGGTCGCTTTCCGGACCGCCTGCGCCGACCGACGCCTACGGTGCTGCGGTCTACAACGCGAGCCCGCAGTTGTACTGGCGACTGGGCGAAGCATCCGGTGCTGTCGTGAACGACTCCGGACTGCAGGGGATCGATGGATCCCTCAGCGGAATCTACACGCGCAACGTTCCTGGTGCTCTAGGGGGAACAACAGATTCCGCCACCGAGTTCACTCTGGCGCTTGCCGCAACTACAACCTCGCTGCCGAACCCCTCGACGTTCTCGAGCGAAGTGTGGTTCAGAACCACCAGCGCTACGGGCGGAAAGCTTGTGGAGTTCGGATCCTCCGCCACCGGCACCGCCGGTAGTTATGGCGACCACGTGATCATGCGCAACGACGGAACGCTCGTGTTTGGCACCGGCGGTAGCACGGTCTCGAGCACGGCCTCCTACAACGACGGCCAGTGGCATCAGGCGGTAGCGACCCAGGGATCAGCAGGGCTGCAGTTGTTCGTGGATGGCGCAGTCGTGGCATCCAGTGCGGCAACCCCGACCCAAACGTTCTCGGGCTACTGGCGCTTGGGCCGTGGCAACACGGTCGGAGTGGCATCGTCGAACTACTTCAACGGCGACCTCGATGAGTTTGCGGTGTACCAAACGGTGCTGACCCCGAGCGAGATCAGCTCGCACTTCCTCATCGGTACGGCGAATGAAGCACCGGTTGCTGGCTTCACGCACT
Source organism: Rhodoglobus sp. NPDC076762 (assembly GCA_040687235.1). Lineage (GTDB taxonomy): Bacteria > Actinomycetota > Actinomycetes > Actinomycetales > Microbacteriaceae > Rhodoglobus. The sequence goes on from JBFBMV010000001.1 coordinate 433,273, forward strand.
CGGAGAGCGATCTCGTCGCGAGCTTCGACGCGACCGGATCGAGCGACCCCGACGGCACGATCGACGCCTACGCGTGGGACTTTGGTGACGGTGCCTCGAGCACGGATGCCGTGGTCGATCACACGTATGCCGCCGCGGGAACCTATGACGTCACCCTCACGGTGACCGACAACAAGGGAGCCTCGGCAACCGCCACCGCCACCGTGACGGTGCTGGCTCCGAATGTGGCGCCGACCGCAGCCTTCACGAGCGAAACCACCGACAACGTGGTGAGCTTCGACGCGAGTGGTTCGGCCGATAGCGACGGCACGATCAGTTCGTTCGCGTGGGACTTCGGCGATGGAGCATCCGACAGCGGAGAGAGCACCTCGCACCTCTACGCTGCCGCTGGCGACTACACCGTGACCCTCACGGTGACCGACAACCAGGGGGCAACGGGAACGGTCAGTCAGGTTGTGACCGCCCTCGATCCTCCCGTCGTCACCGTGCTGGCCCGCGACGAGTTCGCTCGCTCTGAAACCTCCGGCTGGGGCACTGCGCTCGTCGGCGGCGACTGGTCGACGAACAGCAACGGCAACTTCTCGGTCGAAACCGATGCGGGCATCGTGAACCACAGCTCGTCGGGCACCACCCGGCACGCGTGGTTGCCGAGCGTCTCCACGGACGATGTGACGGTCAGCGCCAGCATCTCCATCGACAAGGCGATCACGGGTGGAGGTGCCTACACCGGCATCACGATGCGTGAAGTCGGCAACGGCTTCTATCAAGCCCGCGTGCGCTACTTCTCCAACGGCACCCTCGCCTTCCAGCTGCTGAGCGGAGGCTCCACCAACATTGCGTACACGGATGTTGCGGGCCTGACCTTTAGCCCCGGCGACGTGCTGCTCGTGAAAGCGCAAACCTTCGGAACCTCGCCGACGACGATTCGCGGCAAGGTCTGGAAGCAGGGAACCAGCGAACCCAGCGACTGGACCCTCACCGCAACATCGTCGGTAGCAAACCTGCAAACCGCGGGTGCCGTCGGTCAGTACAGCTACCTGTCTGGATCGGCCACGAATGCTCCTGTGCACGTGAGCTACGACTCGTTCCTGGCGATTGCAGGCCATGCCGACGAGCCCGTGACGCCGACGAACTTACTGCCCACGGCATCCTTCACCAGCTCGGTAAACCTGCTGACCGCGAGCTTCGATTCGAGTGCATCGAGCGACGCCGATGGCAGCATTGCTTCGCGAGCGTGGGACTTCGGTGATGGTCAGTCGAGCACGGCAACGAGCCCCGATCACGCGTACGCGGCGGCGGGCACCTATCAAGTCACCTTGACGGTGACCGACAACCAAGGTGCAACGGATGCGGTCACTCAACCGGTAACGGTGAGCTCCACTCCGGCGAATCAGGCTCCCACCGCCGCGTTCACCTCCTCGGCGACGGAACTCGCCGTCGCGTTCGACGCCACAGGATCCACGGATGCCGATGGCAGCGTCGCGAGCTACGCCTGGGACTTCGGAGATGGTGCGAGCGACACCGGCGCCACGCCCTCGCACAGCTACGCGAGTTCGGGCACCTACACCGTTGTGCTCACCGTGACGGATGACGAAGGGGCGACGGGCGCGGTCAGTCACGATGTTGTTGTGACGGCACCGCCCGGCGCAGCCTTTGCTGAAGACACCTTCGAGCGCACGGTTGCCGCCGGTTGGGGCACAGCGAATGTGGGAGGCGCATGGTCGTCAAACACGAACTCGACCTACACCGTGGGTAGCGGCGCGGGTGCCTTCGTGCACACCGGCACGGGCACCACTCGTCGGGCGCTGCTTGAGGGCGTGAGCGAAACCTCGGTCGAAGCGCAGGTGGAGATCACCGCCGACAAGCTTGCCGAATCCGGGCACATCGTCGTCGGCGTGATCGGTCGTCAGGTAGGCTCCGCGTTCTATCAGGCGCGGCTGCGGCTGCAGACCGGCGGAGTCGTCGGGCTGCAGATCATGTCGGGTTCCACCGTGGTGCTGGCCAACATGAATGTGCCGGGCATGACCTATGCGGCCGGGGATACTTTCATCCTCAAGACCAGCGTGGAGGGCACGAGCCCGACCACGATCTCGGCCAAGCTCTGGAAGGCCGGAGATGCTGAGCCCGCCGCGTGGCAACTCGTCGCGACCGACTCGACGGCTGCTCTTCAGGCTGCCGGTGCGGTCGGGTTCGAGAGTTACCTCTCCGGTTCGGCACCTAACGCCCCCGTGACCGTGAGGTTCGACAACTTCAGCGCGCGGCCCGTGCAGTAGGCAGCCTGAGCGTGTCAGGCAAGCGATCGGCCCTGGGAGCAATCGGCTCTCAGGGAATGCAGGCTCTCGCGAGCTTCACGATCCAGGTGCTTGTCGCGCGCACGCTCGGCTTTGACGGGCTCGGTGCGTTTGCCATTGCGTATGGCGTCATGGTGCTTGTCGCCGGGCTTGCGAGCGGGATGGTCGGCGACTCGCTCGTCGTGCTCGAACGGCGTACTCCGGCAGTGCGGTCGGCGCTGCAGCAGTTCGCGCTGGGGATTGCCGTGGTGGCCGGCGTTCTTTCCGCAGCGCTCGCGGGAGCATCCGGACTATTGGATGCTTCTACCGCCGTCATGTTCGGAGCCGGCGTCGCCCTCTTCGCACTCGAAGAACTCATGCGCCGCCTGCTCATGGCCGGCATGGGCTTCTGGCGCGTCATGCTGATCGACTTCGCGTCGTTCGCGGTCGCGCTCGCCGTGATCGGGCTGAGCGCGCTCGCCGGTGGCCTCAGTCTCTTCGCGTTCCTCGGTGCGGTCGCTGCCGGTCAGCTCGCCGCGATTGGGCTCGGCGCAGTGCTGCTTCCCCGGGAAGAACGTTTCGTCGTGGGTTTCGTGCGCGGGGGAGTTGGTACCGTCTTTCGCTACGGCATCTGGCGAGCAGGCCAACAGTTTCTGCGTCCGGCACTGCTCACCGTGGTGCGCCTGCTCGTGACCGTGCTTGCGAGCCTCGCCGCCACCGGACTCCTCGAAGCCGGCCGAGTGTTCGTCGCGCCCGCAACGCTCGCCGTCAGCGGCCTCAGCTCGTACCTCTTCGTCTCCTTCGCCCGAGACAGCAGCAAGCCGCTGGCCGAGAAACTACGACGTGCGGATCGTGCGGTAACCACGCTGGTCGGTCTCACCGTGGTCGTCGGTGCGCTGCTCGTCGCGCTGCTGCCGTGGGGAGGTGCGCTGCTCTTCGGCACCGCGCCCGACCTGCTCGCCGTGATCGGCTGGATCGCCTACACCGCGTCTATTGCCGCCGTGACTCCGTATGGTGCGCTCGCGGCGGTCGGCGGAAAACAAGCAGCCGTGTTTACGATCCGGGCGGCCGATACTGTTCTCGCTATCGGATTCGTGAGCGCCGTGTTGCTGGCCGGGGGAGACGTGCAGTGGGTGCCGGCAGCGTTGGCCGCAGCATCCATTCTCGGCGGTCTCGGTATTCGTTGGATGATTTTGGTGCCGCTGGTGCGGGCGGGGTAGCGTTCGGGGTTGAGCGCTGCGCTGCGGTTAGCCAGACGACCGGCCCGAGACCGGGCTAGCGCTCTAGAGCGCTGCCACCGAGGTGCTCGAGCCCGGTCTGCTCTTGCCCGGTGCCGCGCGCGAAGTCGGCGAGCGAGCTGAACGGCGTGACTCCGATCGCGTTGGTCGGCCAGGCAATGAGGGTTCGTGGTTCGAGTTCGGTGGCGCGGACGTAGAGGTTGTTGTCGACGATGATGCCGAAGTCGCGGGCGCTGCGGGTGCGGGAGTAGTCCTCGATCCAGAGCAGAGCCTCGCTGCTGCCGACGAGAGTGTTACCGATGATGCTCACGTCGGTGCCGACCCACGTCATTTCGGGGTCATCCAGATGCCGCTCGTCGTGGCCGGCCTCGTTCTCGTCGCCCTTGAGGCGTTCGTCTTGAAGGACCGCGATCGCGTTGCGGCTGCCCACGACGATGTTGTCGCGAATCTCGACGCTGCTCGTGTCATTGACTTTCATGCCGAAGATGCCGTTGTCGGCGAGGTAGTTGTCGGCCACGAGCGCGCGGGCCGAGATTTCGAGAAAGAGACCGTGACCGGCATTGCCCACGAAGGTGCTGCCCGTGATGGTCATGTCACGGCACGATTGATCGAACCAGAGCGCGGTCGCGTTGTTGTCGGAGAAATCCGAATTGCGAATCTCGACGGTGCGCGAGCGCGTGAGTTTGAGCCCGCCCGCGACGGGCGCGCGATTGAACCACTCGGTGTTGTTGCCGGATGCCTTCAGCCCGTCGATCAGCAGATTGTCGGCGTAGTTCGCGGCCACCCCGACCATGCCGCTCTCGGTAACCGTCACCTGGCGGATCGTCGTGTTGGCCGCCGTGATGAACAGCCCCGTCGTGGCCGACTCGGTGATCACCACGTTCTCGATTGTCACGCCGGGTCGCTCCACTGTGACCGCCCCAAAGTCGGGCACCGATGGCGCAAAACGACGAACGCCGATGCCGCGAATCGTTGACCCTTCTGCCCGGATGCTCAGGGCCCGCTGCAGCGTGCTTGCCCTCACGGTCTGGCCGCTGGGGTCCGCGCCGAGGTACAGCACGCCCGCGCTCTCGTCGTGGAAGAAGCTCGACGCCGTCACCTCGTCTTGCGAGCCAACCTGGGTGAGCGGGGCGTCATCCAGCCACAGTTGGTCCGGATGCGCGGCGAGCGGATGCGCGGCGGTCACGAAGTTCCAGTACTGCTCGGTGTTGTCGGGGGCGCCCCGTTCGTAGGTGGGGCTCGAGTCGAAGACGGTGCCCCACGCCACCGACCAGAGTTCGTCGCCAGCCTGCTCGTCGCCAGATTGCTCGCCGTCGAGCTGCCAGCCCTCCACAATCTCGCTGCCATCGAGCCAGACGACCTCGCCCGGGTACGACTGCACCGTCACCGGGGTGCCCTCGGCGATCGTGAACGCCTCGTGATACTCGCCCGCCCGCAGCACGATCATGCCTCCCGCGGATACTCGCGCCAGTGCTGCCTTGATCGTGCGGAGTGGTGTCGCGAGGCTGCCGTCCGCGTCGTTATCGCCCGTGGGCGACACGAAGAGAGCGCCAGCCTGGATCTCGTAGCTGGTGGTTCCGAGTTCGGCGGCTCCGGCATCCGCGGCGCTCGCCGCAACGCCGTCGGGAGCACCGACGCCTTCGACAAAGGGCACATCGGGACGCGTCGTCGTGGTGGCGCTGCCACCGAACGAGGAAACGACGAGGGCGGTGGCCGCCACGGCCAGCGCGAGCACGATCGCGACCGCAGCGAAGACCTGTCGGCGTCGAAAACGTCGATTCGTCGTGCCTCTCGCAACGCTCACCAGCGCTCCTTATGGCGTGAAAACCGCAGCAATCGGGGGTGCGCTGCGGAATCGATCCGGTATCTATTCTCCCAGAATCGCCCGGAAGCTACTAGGGTAAGGAAACCTGCAACGCTTGTTCAGCACACTGTCGGCTGATTGTTACCCATCCCGATTGGGGTTCAACGCGTGGAAAGTTTGAGCTATCTCGAAATTTTCCGGCAGCGATGGCTTGCAATCCTGATTGCTGTCGTGGTCGGAGTGGGTTCCGCTGCGCTTATTGCGTTCAGCATCGCGCCGACTTACACGTCGACCGCCACTCTTTTCCTCTCGGTGAAAGACGTCAACGCCACGCTCGCGGAGCGTTCGCAATTCTCCCTCGCCCGGGTCAACTCGTACACCGACCTCGTGCGCAGCTCGGAGGTTCTGGAGCCCGTCATTTCCTCGCTCGATCTCGACCTCACGGTGCAAGAGTTGCGCAGCCAAGTCTCGGCAACCAACCCCAACAGCACGGTGAACATCAACATCGCCGCCGAGGCCAGTAACGCTCAGGATGCTGCGCTCATCGCCAACGCGGTCGCTGACAGCCTTTCGCGCTTGGTCTCTCGCGTCGAAAACTTTGGCACGTTCTCGGTAGCGCTCGAGCGCCTCATCCCGGCCCTGCCGCCGTCGGTTCCGAGCGCTCCGCAAAAGACAGTGATTCTCGGGCTCGGTCTGGTAGCGGGGCTCGCCGCCGGCGCGGTCGTCGCCCTGCTCTTGGCTCGTTTCGATCACCGGATGCGCCAGCCCGCCGATGTGCGCCGCGTCACCGGATTGCCCGTGCTCGCGGCCGTTCCGCGCGGGCGGCGTCGCGCCCGCGGCGCAACAGCAGGTTCGCAATCCACGATGAATGCCGCCTACGCGGAGGCGCTCACTCGCATCACGCAGGCCAACGGCGGCACGGTGCCGCGCATCCTGTTGCTCGCCCCCGCGGGAGCGGCTGCGCATCATGCCTCGGTGTCTCTCGGCGTCGTCGGTGCGGTCGCGGCGACGGGGCGACAAGCGCTCTTCGTCGAAGCCGAAGCCTCCACGGTTGACGACAGTGCCCTCGCTCACTACGCCGGTGAACCCGGGGTCGCGGAGTTGCTCAACGAGACGACAACACTGGCCGAAGTGGCCCGCCATCTCGACGGCTCCAATGCCCTGTGCGTCACGGCAGGTGTCGCTGAAACGACCGAAGTCACTGCGGAGAAGACCCTGCGCTCAGTGCTTACCCGTTTCATCTCGCGAGCGGATGTCGTGGTCACTCAAGCGACCTCCGAGAGTCGACCGCTGAGCATCCCGCTCATCGCGCCCTTTACCGAAGTGGCAATCGTGGTCGTTCGCTACAACCACTCCTCAGAAGCAGAACTCGCGCAGACGGTGAGCCAGTTGCGCATCGCTGGCGTTCGGCCGCTCGGCGTGCTGCTCACCGATGTGCCCAACGCCCGCCACATCGAACTCATGGCCACGTGGACGCCCGAAGACTTCGCCAACGCTCCGGCGAAAGCGCACGTGCATCTGCGCCGCAAGGCAGACAAGTCCGCCCAGAAACCAGCCGCCACCCCAGAGCCCTCGCCTCCGAAGCCGGCCCCTCCCGCCCCGCGTTCAACCAGCGCGCTGACGGATGCCGACAACCGCCCAGCCACTGATGCCCCCGCCGATGACGGCGCCGACACCGCTGCCGCCGTGCGCTCGAGCGAGAATGAACGAGTGGTCGTGGACTGATGTTCACGACAGAACCGCGGGGGCGCAGTACCGTCCCACGTTCCCTGATCGGAACGTGGCTCCTCGTAGTTCTGAGCGTGGTGTCGTGGCGCCCCGATGCCCTCTTCGACGGCGGCTTCGACATAGTCGTGATCGCCAAAGCGCTCGTGGCCTTCACCGCTTTTCTGTGTGCGCTACTGATTCATTCGCGTGCGCGAGTGCACGCTCGCGTCGGAGTGCGTTCGCTCATCCTGTTGTTCATCGTGGTCGGGCTTTCGTGCGTGGGGGCGCTCGCGACCGACAGCCCGATGCCCTCCCTCGTGCTGGCCGTGCGAATCGTGTTGCTCGCCGCCACGGTCTACGTGCTGGCGAGTAGTGCTGCGCCGCTTGAAGTGTTGACCTCCCTGTTCATCGCGATGGGCATCCTGACTCTTATTGGTGCCGCGAGCGGGCTGCCCGAGTTTCTGAGCGACGGCCGCCTGCCGAGCGGCATCCCCGCTATGAAACCCAACGAGCTTGCCGGGCTAGCGGCACCGCCCCTGCTCGCGATCGCGATTGATATTGCGCAGCGCGGGCTGACTCCGCGCAAAGCGGCATTGCTCGTGACGTTCGCCGCGATTCTGCTTGCCACCGGATCCCGCACCACCCTGATCGTTGTCGTTATTGCGATGGTGCTGGCTGTCGTGCTGGCGTGGCCGGTTCCGCACTCCACGGGCATCGCCCTCATCCTGCTCGCGCCCGTGTCGTATGCCGTCGTGGCATTCACGAATGTGGTTTCTGAGGTCGCAATTCGCGGTCAAGATGTGAGCGAACTCGCCACCCTCAGCTCGCGCACGATCGCGTGGCAGGCCGTGTTCAGTATCCCCATGGACACCTGGCACAAATGGATCGGGGTCGGCCTCGCGGCAAAGACCATCGAAGTGAATCAGCGCTGGTGGGATGTTCAAGTGCTCGATAGCAGCTGGATCTCGATCCTCTCGCAAGCGGGCATCCTCGGTCTGATCGCCGTCGGCATCTGGGTGCTCTTCACCGTGAGAGACAGCCTCAAGAACCGCGAGCTGCGCACCCTCACTCTTCCCCTTCTCGTCCTGCTTCTCGTGCGGAGCGCGCTCGAGAACGGGCTTATCGAGTCGAGCGTGATCTTCACGCTCTTCTTCCTCACGTCGCTCGTTCTCGAGCGAGGGCACCGGTACCCCTTCGAACACGACCGCTCTGTGCGATTCGCGCTCGCCGTGGCACCGGCACCCACCCCCATCACAGAACTCACACCTCCCCCGACCCGAACCCGGTGAGCACATGTCTCAAAGAATTGGATACGCCGCAGGAGCCTACGACCTCTTTCACGTTGGCCACTTGAACATTCTCAAACGCGCTAAAGAACAGTGCGACTACCTGATCGCCGGAGTTGTCTCCGACGAAATGCTCGAGCAGACCAAGAAACTGCGGCCCACCGTGCCGCTCGATGAACGTTTAGAGATCGTGCGCAGCATCTGTTACGTGGATGAGGCAGTAGCCGAAACGGTGCCCGACAAGTTGGAGATGTGGCGTCGTTTGCAGTTCACGACGTTCTTCAAGGGCGATGACTGGCGCGGCACCGAAAAGGGACTGAAGTTGGAGCGTGAGTTCGCCGCCGTGGGGGTGGAAGTTGTGTACTTTCCGTACACGGCCAATACCTCGAGCACCGGCCTGCGGCATGCACTCGAACTGATCGAAGAGATGTCCGCGCGAGCCCGCGCCTAAGGCTCTCGTTCAGACAACCGGAATAGCGTGGCGACGCGGGCGGTTCACCCCTGCAACGACCTTTCCCCAATTATTTGGAGCGCCATGAATCTCACCCAGCAGCTCAAAGAACGTGCCGACAACAGCGCAGCAACCAAGTCCGCCGAAGACACCGCCACTCTCACTAACTCGGTGACCGAGGTCGAAAAGGCTGGCATCGTCAACAACGCGCTCAAAGTCGGCGACAGCGCCCCCGACTTTGCTCTCGCGGATGCCGAAGGCAACACGGTGCGACTGAGCGAGCTGCTGGAGAAGGGCCCCGTTGCTCTCGCGTTCTATCGCGGTTCCTGGTGCCCGTACTGCAACATCGAACTCAAGGCACTGCAGGACATGCTGCCCGAGTTCCGTGCTGCCGGAGCAACCCTCGTAGCGATCTCGCCACAAACACCCGACGAGTCACTTTCGCTCGAAGAGAAGCACAACCTCGAATTCCCGGTGCTCTCCGATCGCAACCTCGAAGCGATCAACGGCTTCGGGCTTCTTCACCCCGTGGATGACCGCACTAAGGCTTTCTACGAAAAGTCAGGCTACGACCTCGTGAAGTCCAACGGCGCGACCGGATGGCAGCTGCCGCTGCCCGCAACCTATGTGATTGCGCCCGACCGCAGCATCCGCTTCGCTTTCGTGAACGCCGACTACAAGCTGCGCGCCGAGCCCGCCGATGTCGTTGAGGCGATCAAGGCGATCTAAACCGTTCTTGGTCGTAGTCTGGGGAGGCCCCGCTTCACCGTTCGGAAAGTAGAAACCGCATGACTCACCAGTTCTCCAGTTACGTCGCCATCGGAGACAGCTTCACTGAGGGCGTCGGAGATGAACTGCCGGACGGTCGGGTGCGCGGTTGGGCCGACCAAGTGGCGCTGGGGCTCGCTCTCGCCTCGCCGAACCCGGTCGGGTACGCCAACCTCGCCATTCGCGGGCGGCTGCTGGCGCCCATTGCGGGAGAGCAGTTGCAGGCGGCGGTCGCCCTCCGGCCTCAGTTGATGAGCATCAATGGCGGCGGAAACGACATCATGCGCCCCAAGGTTTCGCTGGAATCGATCACCGACCAGCTGCTGGCCGCTGTCGACACGGCGACGGCCAGCGGCATCCACGTTCTCTTACTCAGTGGTGGAAACCCGAGCAAGCACTTGCCGTTCGGATCGGTAATGTCCACGCGCGGTGACCGTTTGGCTCAAGAGGTTATGTCGCGGGCGTCGAAGGACAACGTGACCTTCGTGAACAACTGGGCCGACCAAGAACTGACCAAACTGCAGTACTGGTCGGTCGACAAGCTTCACCTCAACGCGCGCGGGCACGCCCGGGTCGCGAGCAACGTGCTGTCGGCGCTCGAGATTCCGGTGCCCGATTTCGCTGCAGACGAGGGGCCAGCGGATGACGCCCGCCCCCGCACCGCGGCCTACTGGCGTGAATACGTGCTCCCCTGGATCGGCCGCCGTCTCACGGGCCGCTCCTCGGGCGACAACCGCGAGCCGAAGAGTGCGACCTTGCAGCCCGTGGAGATCGCGGGGCGCTAGCTTTCGGCTCGGCTGCGGGGCCCTGAACTCACACAACGACCGACCGACTGCATCCACTGCAGCCGCTCGGTCGTCGTCTTTGTGGGTGATGTACTCGTTGTTATTTGAGCCCGCTTGTCGCGAGTCCCTTCACGAAGTAGCGCTGGAGAAGCAAGAAGAGAATGATCAGCGGGATCGTCGCGACGGCCGCTCCCGCAAAGGTGAGTCCCCAGTTGGGGAGTTCTCCCGGTGACACCGACTGCGCGATGTTGACCTGAACTGGCTGGTTCTCTGGGCTCTGAATAACAACGAGCGGCCAGAGAAAGGCGTTCCACGAGAAGAGAAACACGACCAGCGACAGCGTCGCCAACGCGGTTTTCACGTTGGGGAGAATGACACTCCAGAAGATTCTGAGGTGGCCGGCACCATCGAGGCGGGCCGCCTCATCCAGAGCCATCGGAATCTCTTCAAAGTGCTGGCGAAGCAGGAACAGCCCAAAGACGTTGGCAACCCACGGCAGTGCGACCGCGGCGAGCGTGTCTTGCAGGTTAAGGCCAGAGACAACCGAGTACAGCGGGATGACGAGGGCTTCGGTGGGCAACATGAAGGTCACGAGGATCAAAGCGAAAATTACCCCACGACCCTTGAACGGAATGCGAGTCAACGCATAGGCCGCCATCGAGCAAAGTACGAGGGCGCCGCCCACCTGCATCGCGGCGATCAGCAGCGAGTTGATGAGCGCCCGACCGATGCCGCGATCGACGAACAATGTAGTGACATTCTCGAACGTGCCGTTCACCGGAAGGAATGTTTTCCAACTGATGGGCGATACGTCGCTGAAGATCGCGTTCTGAGTTTTGAGGCCGGATGACACCATCCAGAGGTACGGAATGAGGAAGATTATCGCGATACCCGCGATGATCAGTACCGACCAGAGCAGCCGGGTGGAGGTGCGCGTGGCTTTCATTACAGTGTTCTGTTTCACGATGGCTCCCACTAGTAGTTCCAGCGCGTGCGAAGCAGGCGCATTTGGATAAGGCTCACCAGAAGTGCGAAGACGAGCACGATGATTGAAATTGCTGAGGCCACGCCCGGCTGCTGAAGGTAGAACGCGGTGCGGTAGATGTGGAACATCACGAGGTTGGTTGTTCCTTCAGGCCCACCACTGGTCATGAGTAATGCCGGAGCGAATGCTTGAAGTGCGAAGACCGTCATGACGACCACTACCAGGAGCGTGGTGCGTGAGAGAAGCGGGATTGTGATGCTGAAGAGGCGACGGATGGGCCCGGCCCCGTCAACAACTGCGGCCTCTTGCACATCGTCGGGAATCGACTGAAGCCCGCCGAGGAAGAGAACAGCAGCGAGACCGACCTGCTGCCATACCGACATCAGGATGATCGAAGGCAGCGCGAAACTGCTGTCGGTGAGGAACGGGAATGGGCCCAGTCCGATGCCGGCGAGCAGCGAATTGATGAGTCCGCTCTGGCTCAGCATGAACACGAACATCGTGGCGACGACCACCGATGAGGTGACGACGGGCAAGAAGATCATGGTGCGTATGAGCCCTCGCGCGGGGAGCCGCCCGTTGAGGTACACCGCCAGCAGGAAGGCGCAGGGAATCACGATGATCACCATGCCGACAACGAACAGCAGTGTCACCAGCAGTGACTGCAGTGTCGTCTGGTCAGTGAGCGCGAAAACGAAGTTGTCGAACCCGACGAAGACCGCAGCATCCGGGTTGAACAGCGTGTAGTCGTAAAGACTGTTGCGCGCCATCACGATCAGGGGAATGTACTGAAAGATCAGCAGCAGGATGAGGAACGGCGTGAGAAAACCGGCCGCGGCGATGAGGTCTTTTCTCGCGGCGCGGGACACGGTTGTGACACGGCGCGTTGTCCGTGTGGGCGGTGTAGCCCGCTCCGGGGGAACGGTCGTTTCTAATGTGGGCATCATTGCTCCTTCAGGGACTCGGCCCTAGACGTTCGCGATGTAGGTGGACTGGTGAGGGAATAAGCATCGGCGCGGGTGAGAGCGCTTCTCAGCTCGGTGAGATCCGGATACGAGGTGGTCGTGCCCTCTGCGCTGACTGCAATCGCACCGGCGGCGGCGCCTGCTCGAATAGCACTCGGCAGGCCTGAACCGTTAGCGAGATAGGCGCACAATACGCCCGTGAAGGCGTCACCTGCTCCCGTCGTATCGACAACAGTCGGGGGAGTAAATGCCGCTTGGTGCCAGACATGGGTGCCGTCACTGGCGACGACGCCCTTGCCGCCCAGAGTCACCACGACGCTGCGGCCGGTGGTCGACGCCAGTTTCGCGACGAGCATTTGCGCTGACTCAAGGTCGAGATCGGCGTTGGGATGAGCGCCGGCTTCGTCGTGAACGAGGCTCAGCGCTTCACTCTCGTTGACGATCAGAGGGTCAGCGGTGGCAAGGGTGTCGGGGTGCACTTTAAGCACAGGGGCTAAATTCAGAACGAAGCGGATGCCGAGCTGGCGAGCCGTGTGACTCAGCGCATCAATGACAGCGCCGGGCAGCTCACCCTGGGCCAATATCACCGACGCGGTGGGGGTGGCAGCGGCAATCGCAGCGGCGAGTTCCGCGGTGGCAATGCCATTGGCGCCGGGATCGATAACGACCGTGTTCTCTCCGGATTGCTCAACGGTTACGTGAGCGGTTCCGGTGGGAAGGCTGACCGTGATCAGGTGCTCGACATTGATGCCGATGTCGAGCAGCGCCTGGCGGGCGAGGCGCCCTGACTCATCGTTGCCCACTTGGCCGACGAACGTGACCGCGGCGCCGGCGCGGGCAGCGGCGAATGCTTGATTGGCACCCTTGCCGCCGATGTTGCTGCGTCGGTCGTGGGCCGCCACAGTTTCGCCCGGCACGGGAAGTTGGCGCACGTACGTGAAGTGGTCATGGTTGACCGAACCGACAACGACGATTCCAGAGGGAGCGGCAGAGTTCATGATGCTAACTCCTCGATTCTTCGGGCGCGGCGGGCTCGGTGTCTGAAGCGTCGGCCTCGTCGCGGGTGAGCAGCGCGTACGTGATGCCGATCACGAGGGTGACGACGGCGACGCTGCCGAACGCTGCGACGGCAGAGATGCTGAGCAGCGAGCCGAGCATGAGCGGGTACAGCAGGCCCGCAAGGCGTGTAAGCATCGAGCTTGCCGCGAAACCGTATAGGCGGGTTTCCGGGGTGGAACCGTCGTACAAGCGCACGTTGCCGAGGGTCACGCCGGTGGTGATCGCAGCGCCGTGCAAGGAGAAGAAGATGATGATCGCCGCGTTCGATTCGACGAACGGAATTGCTAGCAGCCCGAGTGCGCCGACCGTGGCAGCGATGGCCCAGGTCACGCCGAGCGTGCGTCGACTCGTGAGAGTGCGAATGCTCAGAGCCGCAATAATCGCAACGGCTTCACGGGCAACGAGGCCGAGCACAAGAAGTTCTGGCTTAGCGATCGTGATGAGCACGAGCGGAAAAAACGAGGAGCCGACGATGATCAGCAGCGGCGTTCCTGCGGTAATCACGAGGCCTGCGCGCAGCGTTCGGGACGAGCGGACGAGCGGCACGATAACTCCCCGGCGACGTCGCTGCGGACGAGCGGCAGCATCCGAGGTCTGCTTGGCCCGCGGCGTTAGCACGAGAGCTCCGCCCAGAAGGCTCACGAGCAGCGCGATAATGGCGACAATGATGAGCAGTTCGCCGGATGACCCCAGCAGGTTCATGAGAAAGAGGGCGGCGATGAGAGCGCCAGCTCGTTGCCACGCGGCGTTGGTGGCTTGGGCAGAGATTTGCTTCTCGCCGGCGTGCGAAGACAGCCCACCGAGGATGGGGGTGAGCATCATCGAGAGAGCGAAACCGAGCAGGGCCGAGGCGATCACGAAGGCGGTGTAGCTGGTAAAGCTCAGCAGAATCGTGGAACCGGCGGCGGTAACGCCGATGCCAGTAAAAATGAGAGGGCGAGTGCCGAAATGGGAACCGGCGCGGCCGACCAAGCTGTCGCCGATGAGCCCGGCCGCTGCCAAGATCGCGAGGAGAACGCCCGCTGCCGCCGGGCCGCTGCCGTGCCGGGTGGCGAGGCTCGGAATGAGCGTGAGTAACACAGCGAAGAGACCGAAGTACGAACCTGCGAGCACAAGGTAGGCGCGCAGCTCGCGACGCCATAGGCGCTGAAGCTTGGTGTTAGTCATGACTCTTCCCAAGGGTGAGGTGGGGAGGCGAAACCTAGTTTCGCCTCCCCGGGGCGGTAATTCTTACTTGCTCAGAATCGGCTCGAGCTGGCTAACGGCCTTATCGAGTGCTGTCTGAGGATCAGCGCCGTACGCGATGTCGCGCAGGGCTTCAGTCACGTACTGGTTGTACTGAGTGAACGCGGGCGTCGGCGGACGAGCCTGGCCCCATTCCTGAATCTCCTGGACGAGAATGTTGTAGGGAGCTTCCTTGAGGATCTCGATCTCATCGATCGACGACTTCAGGACTGGAATGCGGATGTTGTCTTCAGAGAACTGAGTGAGCAGGTCACCCGTGCTCATCGCGACAACAGCTTCAGCAGCAGCCTCGGGGTGGTTCGCTCGCGCGGATACTCCGACGGTTACAGCGCCCGTGTGAACGATGGGCGAGTTGAAGTAGGGCAGCGGTGAGATACCCCAGTCAAAGCTCAAGTCTGCGTTCTGGAGGGTCGCAATGTTGGAGCCCACCTCAATGTCGAAGCAAGCTTTACCGTCGATCATCGCGTTGGGTAGGCCAGTCTTCGACGTCACAGCACCGGGGCCGGAGAAGAGATCCTGGTACCACTGACTTGCTTCAACGGCTTCAGGCGTGTTGAGCCAGCCGTCTGCAGTCTTTCCGTCTTTCGAGAGAGCCCAGAAGGTTTTGTAGCTCGAGCTGCTTTCGGCGGCGGTGGGGTCTCCGGCGCTGCGAGCGAAGAGCAAGTCGCGGTAGGCGAAACCGGGGGTTCCGTTTCCGAGTCGCGACGGTGCGAGACCGAAGACGCTGATGTCGTCGCCGCTTCCTACCTGGCATTCCTGGAACGCAACGAGCGCTTCGTCCCAGGTCCAAGCATCTTCGAGGGTGTCAGGAACGGTGATGCCCGCGGCATCCGTCATGTCCTTGTTGTAATACAGCGCGAGAGCATCCTGCTGCATTCCGGGCGAGTAGACCTGACCATCCCACGAGTTCTCCGCGAGGGTGGCGCCGGCTACATCCGACTTCCAGCCCTCGGGAAGGTAGTCGTCGAGCGGAAGCAGCAGGCCTTGCGAGGCGTAGGACTGAGTGTCCGGGCTATCGTAACCGATGATGTCCGGTGCGTTGTTGGATGGGGCGAGAACGCTGATCTTCTCCGCCAACTGGCCGAAGGGCACTTCGGTGATTTCGAAGTCGACGCAACTATTGGTCGCCTTGTAGGCGTCAATCTGCTCGTCCGTCGGCGAGTTGTTTTGCGCGCGGAGCACGGACAGCGTCAGCGTTCCGTCGGGACATTCTGCAGTGGCCGGGCCGGTGTCACCCGATCCGCTGGCACATCCGGTGAGGGCCAGCATTACTGCCGCCCCCGCCGAGATGGTGGCTAGGGTCTTCGTTTTCATTTTCTCTCTCCTCTTCATTGGGGATTGACTGCTTCGAAACGCACGGTGATCTAGTGAGCGATCGATAGGGTGTCCCGCAGCAGGGTGTAGAACAGTTCGGCGTTTGCTGTGAGTGCGACATGAGCGTTAGGAGCCTCGGTGCCACGCTGACGAATATCGATGACGGTGCGCCCGAACGTTTGCAGACCGACAGTTTCGATACCGACGTGATAGTGGTTGAGCGGAATAACAGCGGGGTCGATGAGATACGCGATGCACAGAGCGTCATGTACCGCGGCGCTGTTGGGAATCTTCTGCGGCTGGCTTTCGTCGTGAGCGACGATCCGTTGCTGGATGCATTCTGCCGAAGCGATCGCCGCGGGAGTGCCGGTCGCGTGCAACTCGTCGGCCTGCGTTTTGGTGATGAGGGCATCGTGCGTTGCATCGAGCGGAACCAATACGAGGCGCTTGAATCCGGCACGGAAGACAACATCCGCTGCCGTGGGGTCATGCCAGATGTTTGATTCGGCGGCAGGAGTGCAGTTGCCGAAGTAGTGCGCGCCGCCCATGATCACGATCTCGTCGACCTTGTCGACGATGGAGGGATCGAGGGTTACGGCTGCAGCGATATTCGTGAGGGGTCCCACCGGCACAAGCGTGATCGGTTCGGTGGCAGCCCGAAGCGTCTCGACCAACCACTCGACAGCGGGCTGATCTTGCTCGACGCTCGTCGCTGGCGGCAGATCGAGCTGGGCCGGATGCATCTTTCCGCCACTTTGATCGTCTGTCGTTGGGCCGGGTACCTGCACGGGGCCAAAGGGCGCGTCCAGTCCCTTATAAACGGGGATGTCGGAGCGCCCGATGTGATCGAGAACACGCAGCGTGTTGTCGGTTGTGTTGACGACTGGGCGGTTGCCCCACACGGTCGTGCAGGCGATGAGGTCAATGTCAGGATGTAGCGCCGCGAGCATAATCGCGACGGCGTCGTCGGTTCCTGTGTCGACATCCAGGATGATCTTTTTTGACATCTAATGGTTTCTCTTTCTATGTGGTGGAGAAGCGACTATTCGCAGGGTCGTGGAGTGCGGGGCAGCCGCACGAGCGACGAAGAATGAGGGAGTAGTCGCAAATGACTCGCTTGTTTGCGCGGCATTCCGATTTCTCCAGCGCGGCGATCGCATGGTGAGCGATGGTCATCAGCGGTTGTTGAACGGTGGAAAGGCCGGGCACCGAAAACTCAGAGTCAGAGGTGCCGTCGAAGGCAAAGACGGCGAGGTCCTCCGGAACACTGAGGCCGGCTTCGTCGGCTGCGATGAGAAGTCCTACCGCCTGCTGGTCATTGCTGGCGAAAATAGCTCGTGGAGGTTCGGCGAGGGCGAGCAGGGAGCGGCCGGCGGCCAGCCCTGCGGCTTTGGTGAATTCGGTCGAGACATCCCATTGCGCGCGCAGCGGTAGTGAGGCCTTTGTCATCGCGTTGACCCAGCCGGTGCGCCGATCGGTGGCGGTGGAGACGTGTATCGGCCCACTGATGATGCCGATGTCACGGTAACCGTGAGCGATTAAGTGCTCAACAGCCGCGTAGGCGCCGGCGGTGTTGTCGACAACAACGGATGACGCGGGGTGCTCGTCATCGATGCGGTCGAGCACCACCACGGGGATGCCGCTCTCCACCGCTCGTTCCAGCGAGGGGTGGTGGCCAACACCGACGTAGAGCAGCCCGTCAACACGATGCCGCATGAACGTTTCGACGAGTTGGATTTCGCGCGACTCGCTTTCGCTGGAACCGCCGAGGAGCAGGCTCTTTCTAGCGGCGTAAACCGCTTCGTCGAGTGCGTGTGCCATGGCGGCGAAGAACGGGTTGGAGATGTCGGGAACGACGAGCCCGTACACCCCGGTGCTTCCGGAAGCCAGCGATCGCGCGACGCTATTGGGCTGGTAACCGGTGGAGTCGATAGCGGCGAGGACGAGAGCGCGGGTTTTAGCGGAGACCGGGCGCGGCCCGTTGTTGACGACGTAGCTGACGACAGCATCCGAGGTTCCGGCGACTCGGGCGACATCGGCGCGGGTCACGGCGCGCGTAGATTTGCGGCTCATTCGACGGCTCCCGGTGACGCGCGGTGGCCACAAAAGCTCATCCATTCGCGCATCATTTACCTCATCGTCGAGATCATCTACGCGTAGTGTCTACCCGCGTAGATCAGATGCTAGCGACAGCTTCGCAACCATGTCAACCGGTCAGCAGAAATCCGCAAAGTGGTTCACTCGGGTACGTGGAGCTGCGCCGAGGGCGCGTCGAAGGTGCGTCGCGCGAGAATATGCCGGGTGGGGGCTACCCACTAATGGCAGAGGGTGCCGCGCACAAGCGCGACGCCCGGAGCGTACAACTGGCGCCCTCGGCGCTTAGCGCTGCGCGCTAGTTGCGCGCAGCGAGCAGCTCCGCGAGGCGCGGCAACTGGGTCTCGTCGGCGAGTGCCGAACCGACCGCTACAACCTTGGCGCCTGCGGTGAGGTATTCGCCGGCGTTGCCCGCATCCATTCCGCCGGTCGCGACGAAACGCATCGCGGGGAACGGTCCGCGCATCGCGCCGAACCAACTCGTGCCGAGAAGGGATGCCGGGAAGGCCTTCACCCAGGTGAGGCCAGCCGTCTGTGCAGTCTGCACTTCGGTCGCGCTCGCAACACCGGGAAGCGGCGGCATGCCGGCTTCGAACGAGGCGCGAACGACGTCGAGGTCGAAGCCGGGGCTCACCGTGAATGCTGCTCCGGCATCCGCCGCTTGACGCACGTGCTCGAGGGTGACGACGGTTCCGGCGCCGACGGACTTGCCGAGGTCCTCGCCTGCTGCGACGACCGCGCGCAATGCTTCAACATCCTCGTCGCTCTGGATCGGAACCTCAACGGAGTCGATGCCGAGCTCCCACGCGGTGCGTGCCAGAGCAACACTGCGCTCGACGCCGAAGCCGCGAAGGATCGCCATGAGGGGCTGACCGTCGAAGAGCTGGTCGAGCGATGCGTTAGAGATCTGAGCCATGAGAGAGCCTTTCAGAAGCGAGCGGGGGTGAGGAGTGAGGAGGTGATGGAGTGAAAAGTTAGAGGGTGGGGAGGTCGGTGGTGGATTTCAAGACCAGAGCCGCGCGATCGTGGCCGAGGCTCAATCGCTGCTCCGGGGAGAGGCCCGTGAGGTAGCCGCTGAGGTAGCCAGCCGCGAAGGCATCTCCGGCACCGACAGCTTCGACGACATCCACCTTGTGGGCTGGCACGAACACGTGGCCCTCCGCATTGAACTCAGTAGCGCCGACATCGCCGTCTTTGATCACGAGAAAGTCGGGGCTTTCGAGCAGCGCGCGCACTTCTTCGGGAGTAGTCGTGCCCCAGAGCACTTCGGCTTCATCGAGGCCGACGAGCACGATGTTCGCGCGGCGGGCGAGAGCGAGCAGCGTGGGGCCGGCTTCCTCGACGGGCCAGAGAGCTGCACGGTAGTTCACGTCAAAACTTACGACGGTGTCGCTCTGCTGGGCGCGATCGAGCACTGACTCGATGAGCGCGGCACAGGTGGCCGAGAGCGACGGCGTGATCCCGGAGATGTGGGTGATGGCAGCCTGCTCGAACGGAACCTCGGCGAGATCATCCGGTGTCATTGCCGATGCAGCAGAACCCGCACGATAGTAGGTCACACCGTTGCCGGGATCTTTGAAGTAGAAGCCGGTGGGAGCATCCGGAGTGAATCTCACGAGACTGGTATCAACACCGCGCTCGCGCAATTGGCGTTCGACGCGACGACCGAAAGCATCGGTGCCGAGGTGGCTTGCCCAGGCAGCGTGATGGCCGAGAGCCGAGAGGTGCACGGCAACGTTCGACTCGGCGCCACCCGTTTCGAGGTGGAACAGTTCGGCGGTTTCGATGGGCTCGGCGACCGTGGGCGTGATGAGCACCATGGTCTCGCCGATCGTGATGATCTCCGGCTGCGTCGTCGTCTGCACCGTTCCACTATCGACCATGTGCGCATCCTGTGCAACACTGTTGCATATAGTGCAACAAGTGCGGGCGGGCAAAGCTCCGCCAGTGCAGCAACGAAAGGGAGCCCGGATGTCGCAGAGCGTTCGTCGTGCAGCACGCATCGTCGATTCAATCGCCCGACGACCGGCGAGTGTCAGTGAGCTCGCTGAAGAGTTCGGAGTGCACCGCTCCACGATGTTCCGCGAAGTGCAGTCGCTCGAAGAGGTCGGCTACCTGCGCAAGCGAAAGAATGGCGAGTACGTGCTCGGCCTGCACCTCATTGCGCTCGCCCACCAAGCATCCGACAGTCTCGATCTGCGCGAGATTGCCCACGACCGACTGCTGAAGCTTCATCGCACGGTCGGCAACACCATCCACCTCGCTGCGCTCGTTGACCACAGCATTGTGTACGTCGACAAGGTTGAAGACACTAGCGGGGTGCGTATGTATTCGCGCATCGGCAGCCCGGCGCGACCCTATTGCAGCGGCGTCGGCAAAACGATTCTGGCCGAACTGCCCACCACCGATCGGGATGCCGTGCTCGCCGGCGTTGTGTGGGAGAAGTTCACCGACAAGACTCTGACCTCGCGCTCCCAACTGGATGCCGAACTCACCACCGTCGCTGCGCGCGGTTGGGCGGTCGACGACGGTGAGTTCGAAGACTTCGTGAACTGCATCGCCGTGCCGATCCACGGACCAGCCGGTGTAGTGGGCGCGCTCTCGATCACAGCGATCCGGATGGCAGCCGATCTCAACGCGCTCAAAGCGCACCTGCCGCTGCTGCATTCAGTCGCCCGCGACATCTCGACGGAGCTCGGCGCAGCCTGAGCTTGACGGCATGCTTGCCTCTCGACCTGAGCAGAGATTTTCTCGGGTAGCTCACGTACAGTTGCCGGATGGCACAGTTCACGATCTTCCTTCACCGCCTCGGGGCGTTCGCAGCGAATGTCGCGCAGACCTTCCTGCAAACTTATGGCGGTGGCAACGGAGATCCGCAGGTCTTCGACGAATCCGCCAAGCCGAAGCCCAATCGCAAGCCCAAGCCCAAGTCCAATCGCACGAGCGACTGATGGCGTGCTGACTCCCCGGTGCTGAAATTCAACGCTGGCTGATCGAGGGTGCGCCGGTTTAGGAAACCGCGCTCGATGCTGCCCACAGGTTGATGCCGGCATCCTTGGCGTGCTCGTCGATTGCAGCCAGCTCAGCATCCTCGAACGAGAGGTGCTGAACCGCAGCAAGGTTCTGCTCAAGCTGCGTCACGCTCGAGGCGCCGATGAGGGCCGACGTGACGCGGTCGTTGCGCAGTGCCCACGATATGGCGAGCTGCGCGAGCGACTGGCCTCGCCCGGAAGCGATGTCGTTGAGCGCCTTCACGCGACCGAGGGTTTCGTCGTTGAGCATTCCCGACTTGAGCGAGCCACCCTTGGCTGCCCGCGAGTCGGCAGGAACCTCACCGAGATAGCGGTCAGTGAGCAGACCCTGGGCGAGCGGCGAGAAGGCAATAACGCCCAGGCCGAGTTCGTCGACGGTGTCGAGAAGGTCGGCTTCGATCCAACGGTTGAACATCGAATACGAGGGCTGGTGGATGACCAGGGGCGTTCCGAGATCGTTCATGATGCGCACGGCCTCGCGCGTGAGTTCGGGGGAGTAGCTCGAGATTCCCGCATAGAGTGCGCGGCCTGACGTGACGGCGGTGTGCAGGGCGCCCATCGTCTCCTCTAGAGGAGTGTCGGGGTCGGCGCGGTGCGAGTAGAAGATGTCCACGTAGTCGAGACCAAGGCGATTAAGCGACTGGTCGAGGCTCGCAAGCAAGTACTTGCGCGATCCCATCACACCGTACGGACCCGGCCACATGTCGTAGCCAGCCTTGCTCGAGATGATCATCTCGTCGCGGTAGGGGCGAAAGTCTTCGCGCAGAATCTGGCCGAAGTTCGACTCCGCAGAACCGGCGGGAGGGCCGTAGTTGTTGGCGAGGTCGAAGTGGGTGACGCCGAGATCGAAAGCGCGACGCAGGATGGCGCGCTGGTTGGCGATCGGCTTGTCATCCCCAAAGTTCTGCCAGAGTCCCAGCGAGACGGCGGGCAGTTTGAGGCCACTACGCCCCACACGGCGGTAGGGCATCGGCTCGTAACGGGCATCATCAGCGACATAAACCATGTGCTCATGCTGCCACGACTTGGTGTGAACCAAAGTCAGGAACGCGAAGCGAGTGTCGCTACGTGTTCTTGCGAGCAGCTTCCGCTCGGCGCAGATCGCGGGCGGCATCGGCGGCTGCCGCTTCTTCTGGAGTGGGCGCGGTGCCACCCAGATGACGCGGGAACCACCATTGGCCTGCTCCCTCGACGGGATACGACTTCTGCGCGGTCTCGAGCAGGCCCTCCATCGTGGTTTTGAGCTTCGCGGTCGCCTCAATGGCGTCATCCGTCGGGGCTACCGTGATCGGGTCGCCCACGACCATGACGACCGGCACACTCGTGCGCTCACCCAAAGTGATTTTGCGGTTCTTGGTGAGAAGACGTTGACCGCCCCAGAGAACGAGGGGTACGAGAGGAACGCCGGCTTCGGCCGCGAGCCGTGCCGCGCCCGTCTTGAAATCGCGAATCGTGTACGACGCACTCACGCCCGCTTCGGGAAAGACCCCGATGAGCTCGCCCGACTTCAGCGCTTTAACCGCAGCAGCGTAGGCCGTGGCTCCCGCCTTCATGTCGACGGGGATGTGTTTCATGTTGCGCATGAACGAGCCAACGATGGGCTTGTCGAACACGTTCTTCTTTGCCATGAAGCGGATGCGGCGGCGGTTGTGTAGCCACAAAGCCCACTCGACGAGAGCGAATTCGAGATACCCGAAGTGCGTCATCGCGATGACGGCGCCGCCCGAGTTTGGCAGATTTTCTGCGCCAATGACGGTGCGGCGAACGCGGAGAGCACCGAACATGGCGCGACCCGCACCGATCGCTGCCGTGTAGATCGGCTCGTTTCGGTACTTCATGGTTCCATTTTAGGAGCTTCATATGGGAGTTTGCCGCCGAGGCCGACAGCGCTCGAACGTGAGCTACCGCGAGAGGCCGAAGCCTTAGCTCGCGGGCACAGCCCAGAGCGCTTCGCACGGCAGGCTCACGGTAACGAGATCGCCGACCGAGAGTGGATGCCCGGGGGCTGCCTCGGTGTGCACGTCGGCATCCACGACCCGCACGATGATCTCGCGGCGCGGGCCCCGCTGAACGGTGGACGTGACGACACCGTGCAGTTCGCGCGGGCCGAAGCGTTGGCACGCGGCAGCATCGGCGTGACGGGTGGCGAGAGCGTCAGCATCCGCCCCGCTCGTGGGTTGGCGCAGGGTGGAGGTGACGGCTTCGTGGCGAAAGACGAGCGTGGCTGGCCCGGATGCAACATCGCCGTCGAGCGCGACGTCGCCGAGAGCGGAGTGATGCACGCCATTCTCGATCGTGCCCGCGAACGCGTTCTTGCCGCCGAGCAATCGGGCGACCGCGAGGGAGGCGGGGCGATGAAAAACGTGATCGACAGTGTCGTGCTGCAGCAGCTGCCCGTTCTCAAGCACGACGATTCGCTCGGCCATGGCGCTGGCCTCATCGCGGTCATGCGTGACGAACAAAATGGTCGGGTTCACGGCCTGACGAATCTCGGCGATCATCGCGTGCATGTCATCTTTGAGCCCCGGGTCGAGAGCGCTGAACGGTTCGTCGAGCAACAGCACCGAGGGCTTCGCCGCGAGCGCCCGGGCGACCGCGACCCGTTGCTGTTGGCCACCCGACAGCGAGTGCGGGGAGCGCCCACCAAACTCCGCCATGTGTACGAGCTCGAGGTGTTCGCGCGCATGGTCGCGCGCTTGCGCTCGGCTAAGACCCGCGGCACGATCGGCAAACGCAACGTTGTCGAGCACCGTCAAATGCGGGAAGAGCAGCGGGCGTTGAAAGACCATCGCAATGCCGCGCTCTTCGGGAAGCAGTGCCGTGACATCGCGACCGGCCAGGCGCACCCGGCCGCCATTGGCATCCTCGAGGCCCGCAATGATGCGCAAGATCGTGCTCTTACCTGAGCCACTCGGCCCGACGATGGCGGTGCTCGTGCCGGGCAGAATGTCGAGGTTCACGCCCTGCAGCGCGGCCGGCGATGCTGCCGAGTAGGTCTTTGTGACGCCGGTGAGCGTGATCGCCGAAGGGGCGGCTTCGGCGGCTACTGGCTCTGCGGCCGTTGGTGCTGCGGCTGTCGGTGTGGGGGTCATGACTGCTTCCCTGGATTGAGGTTGCGGGCACGCGAAACGAACGCGAGAAGAATAAGCGGCGGGATCACCGCGGAGAGCGACAACACAGCCACACTCGATTCATTGCCGATGCCGGATGCACTGGAAGCGATGATCAGCGGCAAGGTGATCAGTTGCCCGCCACCCACCACCAGAGTGACGAGGTAATCGCTCCAGCCGACCAAGAACGCGAGGAACGCAGAGCGCGCCAACGCCGGCGCAATAAGCGGAAGGTGGATGCGCCACAGCGCGAACCGGGAGGTGGCACCGAGCGTGCGCGCGGCCTCATCAAAGCCGTCGTCGTAGGCGGCATACGCGACTCGCATCGAGAAGGTTGTGTACGGGATCGCCACAACCACGAGCACCAGAATCACCCCGAGCTCGGGCGGCACCCACGCCCGCAACAGCACCACATTGATGCCCAGCACGGCGGCGAACGGGGGAAGCAGCACGGGGGAGAAGAGCAGCACACTCACGAGCCGACCGAACGGCAGGGTGCGGCGGGAGAGCGCGCGGGCCGCCATGGCTCCGACGGGAGTGGCGATAGCGGCGACGATCAGCGAGAGCAGCAGGGAGTCACCAAAGGCAGCCACGGCACCGTTCGCGAGGGCGGCGGTGAGACCATCCGCCCCCAACGTCATCGGTAGCAAGTCGGGCGCCGACCACGAGTTCGCGAACGACCACAGTACGAGTGGCAAGAACGGCAGCGCGAACCACAGCGACATGAGGGCGGTCGACGTGATGCGAGCGGTGCGCATCACTCCGCGAGACTGCGAAAGGGGGCGGCCCGCGTCGCCCGGCATCCGGCGTTCGTGCTGAATCCGCTGCGCGTGATCGACGTCAACGTTGCTGGTGGAGAGAGTCATCGCCACGCTCGCATTCGTCGCAACCCGAGCATCGCGGCGGCCACAACGACGGCCGTCAGCACGATGGTGATCACACCAATCGCTGCTGCCTCTGGCCGGGCGCTGAGGCTCGCGGAGTTGAAGAGGCGCAGCGCCATGACCGAGAGTGGTTCGGGGTAAGTCTGGCCGAGCATCCACGCCACTTCATAGGAGCCAAGCGTGTACGCGAAGGCGATAGCGGATGCCACCAGCAGTGACGGTGCCGCCAACGGAAAGAGCACGAGTCGCAATCGCGCAAAGCGGTGCGCGCCAAGAACGGCCGCGGTTTCGTCGTACGACGTGATGCGAGTGGCAAGGGTACCGACGATGATGAGCGCGATGAAGGCCGACTCTTTCCACGCGTACTCGGCGATCACGGCGAACCAGGTGGGGCCGGCGACGAGCGCGGGCCACGCTTCGGGCGCGACCCCGAACAGCCGGGCGAGCACACCGGAGTCGGAGAGCAGTAGGCCTACGGTCGCGGCGCCAACGAGGTGCGGAACCGTCACCGCTGCAGCGCCCAGCGCACCCACGATGCGACCACCCCAATTGCCCGAAACAATCAGCACCGCCGTGAAGAAGCCGATCACTGCGGCGATGGCGGTGGAGACCACGGCAATAGAGATGGAGAGTAAAGCAGAGGTGAGCAGCTCATCGGTGTCGTCGAAGGCCGCAGTGCTGAGTTCGGCGGTGCCGACCAGCGGCATGAGGCCGAGGCTCTGCAGCAGAGTCGTGCCCACTCCCCCGATCACCACGAAGGCGACCGGGATGACGGCGGGGAGAACGAGCAGCACCGCGCGCAGTTGACGTCGCCGCGGTCGCACTGGTCGCGTCAGGGCTGCTGTCATTGACCCGCAGCGATCCGGGTGCGCCAGGCCTCGTCGAGGGCGGGAACCCACTCGGCAGAAAGCTCCGGGTTGGCGTTGCGCGACAGCACGTCAAAACTCGGCACGACGGGTGATTGCGGCAGCGCATCGAAGAGTTCGCGATCAGCGGCAGAGAGAGCATCCAGATCAAGAACCGTGAACTGGCCCCACACCGCAGGGTCAGCCTTCGCGACCTGCTGCTCGACCGACAGGGCTTCGTTGGCGACAACCATGGCACCCGCGATGTTGCCCGAATTGCTGGGGATGCCGAAGAAGCTGGCGTTGCCGAGCGTGCCGTCATCCACGGTCAGCACTCGCGTCGTGGCGGGCAGGGTGCCGTTCTCGACGAGGGCCGTGAGGGTCGCGGGGCCGTACGTCATCATCATGTCGATCTCGCCGTCGGCAAAGAGCTTCGTAAGTTGCTCGGATGTCGCGGGGTAGGTGCTGCCTTCGCGCCACAGTGACGGGGCGAGCGCTTCCAACCGGTCAAACAGCGCGGGCGACAACTCGTCGAAAGACTCGTCGCTGAAGGTGGATGGCACGTTTTCGTAGCCGCCAGACTCGCTGTAGAGCACCGACCGTAGGAAGGCCGACCCGGTGAAGTCGGGAGCCGCCGGGTAGGTGAAACGGCCGGGGTTGGCCTCAGCCCAATCGAGAATGCCCTTGATCGTCGTCGGCGGGTTCTCGACGTTTGCCGAGTTGTAGACGAAGGAGAATTGCGCCTTGTGCCACGGGGCTTCGCAGCCATCGACGGGGGTGCCGAAGTCTTCCGTGAGGAGCGGGTCGGTGGCGGAGACCGCGGTCATGTTGGGCAGCAGGCCGGTCCACTCGCAGAACCAGGCATCCGCTTGCTTGCCGGTGCGAAAGTTGTCGCCATTGATCCAGACCAGGTCGACCGCGCCATCGTCGTTGCGCCCGGCCTGCAGCTCGGTGAAGACGCGGTTGAGCGCATCCTTCGTGTCCGCGATCGGCACCCGTTCGAGCGTGACGCCCTGCGCCGCCGCGGCCGGAGCTAGTACGTCGTCAACATAGGCGTTGCCCTGATCGTCGCCGCCCCACATCCACAACTTCACGGTTTGGCCGTCGGCAGCAACCTGAACGTCAGACCAGTCGAAGAACTCGGGGCCACGCGGGGCGTTCGTGGGTGCCGAGCACGCGGTGAGAGCGAGTGCCGTGACGGCGGCGGTCGCGAGAACCGGAAGGATGCGACGACGAACGGTCGTGGCGGTCGGGCGGCGGAACGGATTACGAAGCGGCACGCTCGTGCTCCTTGCGGTCTCGGCGATCAAAAAGGGGCAGCACCCCCCGGTGCAGCATTCCTCAACAGTAAGTGCGAATAACTTCTGTGCTCAGTAACCCACATCACATACGCAGCGCAGGGCGCCCACATAGCATTGGCCGCATGAACAAAAAGCGCGCCTCTGCCCTGTGGAAAGCTGGCGCGTTCGTCGTCTTCCTCATCGTGATCGTCATTGTGGCGTTCACGATCGACATTCCGTCTGTTGAAGAGATTCAGGCCTGGGCCGAGAGCACCGGGCTGCTCGGGGCCGGCATCTTCATCTTCGCCTACGCGATCCTCACGCTCACCCCGGCGCCCAAAGCCGTGATCAGTATTGCCGCGGGCCTTGCTTGGGGGCTCTGGATCGGCACTCTCCTCGTGCTCGTCGGAGCCGTTGCTGGGGCAGCACTGTCGTTCTGGATCGGTCGGATGCTCGGCCGCGACGCCGTGGAGCAGTACACCGGTGGGCGGGTGCGAGCCGTCGACGAAATGCTGCAGAAGCGCGGACTGCTCTCGATGATCGCGCTGCGACTCATCCCGCTCATCCCGTTCACCGTCATCAACTACGCCGCCGGCCTCACGGCAGTGCGCGTGCGTGACTACATGCTCGGAACCGCCATCGGCATCATCCCCGGAACGATGGCCTACGTCGCCGTCGGGGCCTCGGGTGCCGAACTCAACAGCAGCCTCTTCATTGCTCTCGGCGCGCTCGGCGTGCTCACGATCGGTGGGGGAATCGCTGCTGCACGTCTGCGCAAGAAGGACGCGGCTGCGGCTGCAGCCTCCGGTCAGGCAACAAACGACAGCGCGGGCGACGTAGCGGCGGAGAAAATCTAACCATGTTGGATGTCCAGTTGCGTCGAGCGGTCAGTAAGCCCCTGAACACCATGGCTTCCGCACTCGATGTGCCCTGGATCACCCCCGACCGACTCACCATGGCCGGACTCATTATTGGGCTGAGCAGTGCGGCGCTCGCCGCCACCCAGTTCTGGGCTCTGGCGGCAGTCGCGTGGCTAGCCTCGCGAGTGCTCGACGGGCTCGACGGAACGCTGGCTCGGCGCCGGCTCGCTGCGGAATCCGCGCCTCGTTCGCCTGCCGCAAGCGAAGCGGGCGGCTTTCTCGATATCGTCGTCGATTTTGTGGTTTACGGTGCGACTGTTCTTGGTGTCGCGGTGGGCGCGACGACCGCGTTCGGTGCGCCGTGGTGGCCGTTCCTAGTCGTCTTGTTCGCCTATTACATCAACGGGGCCGCGTTTCTGGCGTTCTCGTCGATCGCTGAACGCACGGGCCGCTCGCTCTCTGACGACGACAACCGCTCGCTGTTTTTTCTCGGTCGCATCGCCGAGGGCGGCGAGACAGTCTTCGTTCACACCCTGTGGCTTCTGTTGCCGTTCATCGCCTGGCAGATCGCGATCGTCTGGAGCATTGTCGTTCTCGTCAGTGCCGCCCAGCGCATGATCGTCGGCTACCGCCTGCTGCGCTAGCCGCTTCGTCGCTGCACGCTGCACGCAGCACGCGACCGGCGCGCCACGACGGCACGCCTCACCACGCTAGGCGCGGGGCTTGCCCAAGATCGCTCGACGCACGCGAACCAGCAGCTGGATGCCCGACTTCACGACGCCGCTCTTCAAGCGGTACTGCACATCGGCGATGGCGGCGTTCCACAGCGCATCGGTGAACGTTGGGTAGGCGTGAGTGGCGCTGGCTAGAGTGCTCGTGGAGAGCTTGGCGCTCACGGCAACCGTCAGCTCGCCGAGGCTTTCTCCGGCACGGGGGCCGACGATGGTTCCGCCGAGCACGCGGCCGCTTGAGCTGACGACGATCTGCGCGAAGCCATCCTCGTCACCCTCGGCGATGGCGCGATCGGTGGAGCCGTGCTCGCCGGTGAAGACGCGGTGCTTGCCTTCGACGGCATCCGCAGCGGTGAGGCCGACGGCGGCGATTTCGGGCGACGTGAAAGTGACGCGGGGCACGACCGCTTCGTTGAATTTGCGACGCAATCCGAGGATGGCGTTGGTGCCGGCGGTGCTGCCGCTCACGCCAGCAATGTGGCTGAACTTCGGCAGCCCGGCCACGTCTCCCGCCGACCAAATGTGCTTGTTTGTGGTGCGCAGCGAGGCATCCACGTCAACGTAGCCCTGGTCGGTGACGGCGACGCCGGCGGCTTCGGGGGTAAGGGTGTCGAGGTTGGGGGTGCGGCCGATCGCGGCGAGCAGACGATCGAAAGCAACGCGAGTGCCGTCATCAAGAAGGAGTTCGCCACTGAGGCCATCGCTCGAGACCACCTCAACGGCGCTTCGGCCGTTCAGCACGGTGATGCCGTCGCGGTCGAAAGTCGCTTGAAGCACGGCGCTGGCGCGTTCTTCTTCCGCGGGAAGGATGCGGTTGCTGCGGTTCACGATGGTCACGTCAGAACCGAGTCGCGCCATTGCCTGGCCGAGTTCACTGCCAATGGCGCCGCCGCCGAGCACGACGAGGCGCTGGGGGAGTTCATCGAGCTCCCAAATGCTGTCGCTCGTGAGCATCTGGACGCTGTCGGTGCCGGTGAAGGTCGGAACGCGCGGCACGGTGCCGGTAGCGATGACCGCCTGCACGAACGTGTGGCGGGTGCCGTCGATTTCGAGCGAGTGGCGGCCGGTGAAGCGCGCATCGCCGTGAGCAACCTCGATGCCGAACTCGGCGAAGGCTTCCACCGAATCGTGCGGTTCAATGGTGGCCACAGCATCCTGCACGTGGCCCATTGCCTTCGCGAAGTCGACCGTCACGTTCTCAGCGGTGACCCCAAAGCGTTCCGAAGTGCGCGCAACATGGGCGGCATGAGCGGCTGCGATCAGTGACTTGGAGGGAACGCAGCCGGTCCACAAGCAGTCCCCACCGAGGCGGTGTCGTTCGACAAGCAGCACGCGCGCCCCAAAGCGGGCGGCGGTCTTGCTGGCGACGATCCCGGCGCTGCCGGAGCCGATGACGATGAGATCCCACTGAGCGGGCATGCGTGTTCCTTTCGAGGGGGCGTTTGCCCGCAGTCATGTTTAGCAGCGCACTGTTCAGCGAACCGTACGCCAGATCACAGTTCTCAGGGAGGGCTCGCCCGTAGCATCGGGTCATGGCTACCGAAACTACTGAGAATTCCGTTCCCGCAGACGCTCCCCGTTACGACGGGCTCAAGGCTGTCTTCATCAACTGCACGCTCAAAAAAAGCCCTGAGATGAGCCACACGCAGGGGCTCATGGATTCGAGCATCCAACTCATGCGTAGCGCTGGCGTTCACGTCGACAGCCTGCGTTTCATCGACCACGACATCGCGATCGGCGTCTATCCCGACATGCGCGAGCACGGCTGGGAGAAGGACGCCTGGATGGACGAAGTCTGGCCCCTCATTGAAGCGGCCGACATCCTTGTCATCGGTGGACCGATCTGGCTCGGCGACAACTCTTCAGTGACCCGGATGCTCATCGAGCGTCTCTACGCGATGAGTGGCGAGTTCAACGACAAGGGCCAGTACGTCTTCTATGGCAAGGTCGGCGGCGCGCTCTTCACCGGCAACGAGGATGGCGTGAAGCACTCCGCCATGTCCGTTCTCTACAGCCTTCAGCACATTGGCTACGTCATCCCTCCCGCAGCGGATGCCGGCTGGCTCGGCGAAATCGGCCCCGGCCCCAGCTACCTCGACGAGGGCTCGGGCGGCCTTGAGAACGACTTCACCAACCGCAACACGACCTTCATGTCGTGGAACCTCATGCACCTGGCCTCGATTCTCAAGAATGCCGGCGGCATCCCCGCTTACGGAAACACTCGCAAGGCGTGGAACGACGGCGAGCACTTCGGCTTCGAAGCCAACCCCGAATACCGCTAGGAAATCGACATGGCCTGGAAGAAGTACCGCTTCGGCACGCAGTTTTACGATGCGCTGTCGGGCGAATGGGCGGTCTATCGTTCAGGCCGTGTCGCCGGCATCGAGCTCATGGGCCTGCGCCCGGGAGATACCGTTGTCGATATCGGCTGTGGCACTGGCCTCAGTTTCGAGCTGCTGGTGAATGCGGTTGGCCCAACGGGTCAGGTGATCGGCGTCGATGCGAGTGCCCAGATGCTGCAGGTCGCCGCCAAGCGGGCTGTTCGCAAGGGCTGGTCGAATGTGCGCGTCGTACAGGCGGATGCCACGAAGCTGTCGGCTGCCGACCTCGCCGTTGACGGTGCGGTGCCAACTATCGATGCCGTCTTCTCCGCCTATGCCCTGAGCGTGATGGGCAGCCACCCAGAAGTGCTGGCCGAAGCCGAACGGCTCCTTGCCCCCGGCGGGAAGGTCGGCATCGTCGACATGCAGCGACCGGTCGGCCTGGCGAAGGTTTTCACGCCACTAGCCCGACTCGCGTGCCGAATGGGCGGCGCCGATATCGAAGCGCATCCGTGGAAATGGGTGACCGAGCGGGCCGATTACGTGCTGCAGGAAAGTCGTCGCGGCGGCCACATTCAGGCGGTCACGGGAACATTCAAGTGAGCGTGTCATGATGGATCCCTGCGGCGAGAGAGTGGCGTCAGCCCCTCTGGCGGGCGAACGCCCGTGGTCGCCGCAGCGAAGGGATCCTGAACCACTCATGCCGATCGACAACGGTTCATTTAGTTGCTTGAGCGAAGTTGACCTCTTCGCCGATCTCTCGCCCGCTGAGATCGAACAGATGGACCGCATGGCGCCCTCGCGCTCGTACTCGCTTGGCGAAATGGTGTTCAGCCAGAGCCAGCCCGTCACCGCGCTCTTCATTTTGAAGAAGGGCCGCATCCGTATCTTCCGTGTCACGGAAGACGGCAAAGCGCTGACAATGGCGATCCTCGAGCCTGGTGCAGTCTTCGGCGAGATGATGATGGTCGGCCAGCGCATGTATGACAACTATGCCGAAGCGATCGACGACGTAGAGATCTGTCTTCTCAATACGGCAGACGTTGAGCGGTACCTTCTCGCCGACCCGCGCATCGCGATCCGCATCTCGCGCCACCTGGGTCAACAAGTAGTTCGACTCGAAGAGCGTCTCACCGATCTCGCACTGCGTCCGCTGCAGTCGCGCGTGTGCAGCACCCTGCTTCGTTTGGCGGAGGCTGCGCGCACGCCGCGATTCACGCATCCGACCATTCGCCTCAGTCACGACCAACTCGCGGGCCTGCTCGGCGCAACTCGCGAATCGACGAGCAAGACCATGTCTGAACTGGCCAGCCGCGGCATCATTCGGCAGGGGCGGGCGCGCGTCGTTATTCTCGATGCGGATGCTCTGGGCCAGCTAGCTCGTCAGTCGAACTAGCGGCGCTCGCGTTCCTGATCCCAACTATCACTCACGCGCTGGGTAGAGCGCTCGGTCTACTGTGCTGCTATGGACGCCACACACAGCCCAAAAGCAGGAGCAACTAGTTCCTCTATTTGCTCGAAGCTACGGTCTTCCCGCGCGAGCCGTGCGGGGTTACGCTTCAATCATGAACAGTGGGCGGGGCGAAAATAAAGTACTCGGGCGTCGACAACGATTGCGGAGGGTGGCGGTTGCGGCATCCGTGATGCTCCTCAGCGGTGTGGTTGCGGGGTGTGTTCCCGCTGAACCAGAAAGCGTAGCGACGGCAAGCGCTCCTCCAGCAACAGCGTCACCCAGTTCCAGCCCGTTGCCCACTCCAGAGCCTCTCATCATCCCGGGTTGTGACACTTTGTTGCCGCTGAACGATGCGAAGAGTTTGTTCTCGCCCTCGACCGTGGTCTTAGGTGCCGATGACGCGGTCCCGATTAGTGGTGATGAGCTCCCCGAGATCGAAACGGCGGCAGGCAACGCCTCAATCGCCAAGAACTGCATCTGGGGTGTCCCGAACTCTGATGGCGGCTTCACCGTTATTGTCACCGACATCACAGAGGCGGATGCGTCGAACCTTCAGGACGCACTCCTCGCGACGGGTTTCACTGGCGCAACCTCGGGAACCGTCACTACGGTGGAGAAAGAATTCGAGACCGCGGTGGGGTGGATGGCTCAAACTCACTATTTTGTCGGCGATCTCTGGGTGTATGTCTCGGGAACGAGCACTGAGCTCACGGTCAACGTCGCCGACGCGGTTCTCGATGAGATCCGCATGGCGAATCCCACCCGCACCTACTGACGAGAGAGAGAGAAGCATATGGGTAAGAAAAAGGAATTGGTCCGCGCTGCAATCGCGGCAGCATCCGCGATGCTGCTCATACCCACATTGGCAAGTTGTGTGCAGTCCGAAGCGGAAACCGCGACCGAGCCGTCGGCGACGCCGTCGAGCATCCCTAGCCCGCCAATTGAGGCGACTCCGAGCCTGCCCCCGGTTGCTGCGCCGTTCGTGACCCCCGATTGCGAAGCTATGGTTCCCCTTGATGTTGCGAGGGGGTGGTTTCATCCAGACATCGAGCTTTATAGGAACTCAGATTACTTTGAGAGGAATGACGGGAGGATGCCCGAGATTCTCACTGCAGACGCGAATGCGACGAGTATTGAGAAGTGTTTGTGGGGAATTCCCGGCAGTGATGGGATGTTTTGGATGACTGTGGCTGACATCAACGCGGCCGATCGTGCCGCGGTAGTCGCCGCGTTGATTGAGCAGGGTGCTGTGGAGAGCGCGGTAGGGGAAGCGGTGTTGGTAGAGGTTTACCGCGAAACCGGACTGGGCGATCTTTTCGATAAGCATTACTTCGGGGATGGTTTCTGGGTCCAGGCGCGTTCGAATCAAGATTGGCTTGCGACCAATCTTGTGGATGCCGCTCTTGAGCAGGTTCGTCTCGCCAATCCCACTCTCACGTTCTAGACCCGTGCCTCATTAGCGCGCGATCTGTCTACCTATCGCGGTCTGCGTACTCCGCATCGCGGCGCCAGTGGGGCGACCGCAGTGATGGAAAATCAAGTTTGCACAGTCAATCTTGATCATGTACGTTTTGTCTAGCCATCCAATGACGGATAAGGCCTAGGAAGGAACCTGGATCCAAGTGAATACACCTCTTGATTCCAAGAAACTGCGAGGCCTCGGCATCGCAGGCCTCTTGATCACAGCACTCACGCTCTCCGCCTGCGCAGCACCAGCCGAAGTAGCAACACCCGACGCCGACGACCTCCTGATTTCGCAGGAAGCCTGTGACCGCAACGCCGCGGCCGGCACCATCACCTACATCTCCGGCTACGGATACTCGGCCAGTGCCGGTCAGCTCGACGTATTCCTCGCCGAAGAGCTCGGCTACTTCAAGGACTTGTGCCTCGACGTAGAGATCAACGCCTCGGGAGCGAACGGGCAGCAGCTCGTTTCCTCGGGTCAGGCCGAGTTCACCGCCCTCGGTTCGGCATCCGATGTCATGCTTGCCGCCGCCAACAGCCAGAACCTCACGGCAGTAGCGACTTACGGCAACACTCCGCCGTTCTCGATCTTCGCCAACGAGAAAATCAAGAGCCTTAAGGACCTCGAAGGTGGTTCGCTCGGCTACTTCATCAACCTCACCCCGATCGCATCCGCCATGTTGGATGCCGCTGACGTCGATGTCAGCAAGGTCGAACTGATCAAGATGACCAACTACGACCCCACCGTGGTCACCCGCGGCCAGGTCGACGCCATCGTCGGCTACGCCTCGAACCAGCCCGAGAACCTTCGTGCTCAGGGTCTGCCGTTTAGCGAGTTCTTCCCCTCTGACGTGGGTGTTGAAGGCACCTACAACGTCATGGAGGTCAACTCCGAGTTCCTCGCCGAGAACCGCGAAGTCGCCGCTGACTTCATGCGCGCCTCGTTGCACGCTCTGCAGTTCTGCCTCGACAGCGCCGACGAATGTCTCGACATGATCGCGCAGCTTGCCGAAGACAACGGTCAAGGTTCTGCCTTCCCGCGCGAACAGCTCGAGCGCACCTGGAATGTGGAATCGCAGTGGGTCAAGGACAGTAACAGTGGGCTCCCCGGAGCCCAGACTGCCGCTGACTGGGAAGCCGAGTACGAACTCGTCAAGCAGTTCGGCAACGTCGACAGCCTTCCTGCCATTACCGACATGATGGATGAAACCCTCGTCTCTGATCTCTATGCAGACGGCGAACTGATCTGGCCGGGAAACTAACCTGACCACTCCGCTCGGATGCCGTGCCACCCCACCCGGTGCGGCATCCGGCATCACAATTCAGGGAGCAACTGTGGAAACCGCACAGCCACACGCCGGCGTTCATATCGAGGACGTCTCTAAGAGCTTCGGCCCCGAGGGGGCACGCACGCTCGTACTCAACCACGTGAGCCTCTCGATCAAGATGGGCGAGTTCGTCTCCGTTATTGGCCCGAGTGGCTGCGGAAAGTCGACTTTGCTCAAGACTGTTGCCGGCCTCATCGAGGCAGACAGCGGTACCGTCGAGGTTGACGGGATGACAGTAAAAGCCGCGACAAAGAACAAGATGATCGGCCTTGTTCCTCAGTCTCCCGCGCTGCTCCCGTGGCGCACGGTGCTCGACAATGTGCGCCTGCCGATGACGGTGAACCCGAAAGCGAACGCGAACCGCAACCTGCGTGATCCGCGCGAGATTCTGGAATCGTTCGGTTTGGGCGCCGCGCTCGACAAGTACCCGGGCCAGCTTTCCGGTGGAATGCAGCAGCGCGTTGCTATCGCCCGCGCCTTCGTGTTCGACCCGAGCGTGCTGCTCATGGACGAGCCCTTCTCCGCCCTCGACGAGATGAACCGCGACGCTCAGCGACTGGGCCTGCTCGATTTTTGGCAGTCCAACCGTAAGGCCGTCATGTTCGTGACTCACTCGGTGCCTGAGGCGATCATGCTCTCCGATCGCATTGTGGTGATGGGGGCGCATCCCGGCCACATCGCCGAGATCATCGATGTTCCCTTGCCGCGCCCGCGCACAATCGACGTCTACGCGACCGATGAATTCCGCGACCTTGAAGGTCGCGTGCGCGAAACGCTGCGCGAAGTGATGGGACAAAAGAGTGCCTAAGTCGCGCAAGAACGAGGACACCATGTCAACAACCGAAACTTCCGCTCTCGCCGTTCAGGCGGCGACGAGCGCCACGGGCCGTCGCTTTTCGCCGCTGGCCTCCGCCAAGCTCAAGCAGAACCTGCGCTGGACTAACTGGGCTCCTGCGGTGATCACTTTCGTGATCGCGGCAGCGCTCTGGCAGATCACCGCGATCGCGAATCCGTACGTGATTCCTACGATCGACCAGGTCTGGATGAGCCTGATCAAAGACGCGGACACCTACTGGGCCAACATGCTCGTGACGGGGCTTGAGGTTGTCGTGGGCGCGAGCTCGGGCATCCTCGCCGGCTTCATTCTGGCGATCATCATGGCGGAGTTTCAGATCATGGAGCGCGCGATTATGCCGCTCGTGGTCGTCGTAATGGTGACCCCGATCGTGGCGATCGCTCCCGCGCTTGTCGTGGCTTTCGGCTTCGGCATGACCCCCAAGTTCATCGTTACAGCACTTGTCGTGTTCTTCCCCATGCTCGTCAACTCGCTTGCTGGGCTGAGAGATGTGGATGACCGTGCTCTCGATGTGATGAAGACACTGCATGCCAGCCGCTGGGAAATCTTCCGCGACCTGCGTTTCACCGGCTCGATGCCCTACGTTTTCGCGGGACTGCGCATCGCGCTTCCGCTCGCGATTGTCGGCGCGGCTGTTGCCGAGTTCGTCGCGGCCGGCCAGCAGGCAGGTCTCGGATCACTCGTTACGATCGCCGCTGCGCAAGCCAACTTGCCTGTTACCTGGGCCAGCATCGCGCTGCTCTGCCTCATGGGAGTGATCTTGATTTCTCTCCTCGCGCTCGTTCGCAAGCGAGTGCTGTGGTGGAGCGACGGAGCCGCCGTGGGCCGCTAAATCCCCACCTTTGGCACCTTTTCCCGCCACCACTCTGCCCTTTTCTCCTCACTCTGACTTTTTCACCACCACGAAAGGTTTCACCATGAAGAAGCTCCGCTTCGGTCTATTCGAAAACCCCCAGGCCAACGACTCGGGAACGTCCACGTGGCGTCACCCCGACAACAAGCGCGACATGTTTGACCGCCTCGACTACTGGCGTGAAATCACGACCATCTGCGAAGAGGCCGGCTTCGATTTCATGTTCTTGGCGGATGCCTGGGGCTGGGCTGATGTCAACGGCGAGCGTCCCGAGATCTGCTCGGTCGAGGGCCTCGACCTGCCGCGCCTCGACCCTGCGATTCTGGCTGCTGCCCTGATCTCGACCACTACGAACCTCGGACTCGTGCTCACGGGGTCCACTCTTCTTGAACAGCCCTACGCTTTTGCTCGCCGCATTGCGAGCCTCGACCACCTCTCGGGTGGGCGCATCGGCTGGAACGTTGTCACGACGGGAACCGCTGAGACGGCATCGCAGGCTTTCGGTGTTCCGATGGTGGCGCACGATGAGCGTTACGACATGGCGGATGACTTCATGGAGGTCGTCTACAAGCTGTGGGAGGGCGCCTGGGAGCGTGACGCGCTCGAGCGCGACAAGAACGGTCGCTTCGCTGACCCGGCCAAGGTGCACCGCATTGAGCACGACGGTCCGTACTTCAAGTCGCACGGTTACGGAAACTCGTCGTACTCACCGCAGGGCACCCCGGTGCTCTTCCAAGCCGGCACCTCACCGCGCGGTCGCGAGTTCGGCGGCAAGCACGGTGAAGCTGTCTTCCTCGGTGGCGGAGCCGTGGAGAAGGTGGCCGAGCAGGTCGCCTCCATTCGTGAAGAAGCGGTGAAGAACGGTCGCGCCGCCGACTCGGTCAAGATCATGTCGGCGTTCACATGCGTGATCGGCGACACCGCCGACGAGGCCAAGGCCAAGCTGCAAGCAGTGCTGGATGCCGAGAGCCCCGACGTTGCCGTCGCTTCCTACGCCTGGTTCACGGGCCTCGACCTCTCCTCCTTCGACCCGGCGACGCCGATGAAGGAGCTGCACACTGAGCTTTCGCAGACCCAGGTCACGCGCTTCGGCGACCAGACCGTTGGCGACGTCTTGGCGCAGTGGCACGGTAATGGTGTGCGCAGCAAGCCCTTCGTGGGCACTGCTGAGCACATCGCTGATGAGATGATCGCTCTCGCTGAGGGCGCTGACCTCGACGGCTTCTTGCTCACGCCGATGATCCAGCCCAGCTCGACGGTCGAGTTCATCGAGAAGGTGCTGCCGATTCTGCGCGAGCGCGGAGTTGCCGGCGAAGGCTATGACGCTCCGACGCTGCGCGAGCGTTTGCTCGGAACCGACGACTCGATCTTGAGTGACGACCACCCGGGAGCGGCGTACCGCGCCACCGCGGGTGACTCAGCGGCAGCCGAGTCGGCTCACTAGTCGGTAGTGGCTCGAGCGGGGCGGTCGCCATCTTCACCGGCAAAGACGTAGTCGCCGGCACTGATGCGTTCGCTTACGTCTCGGGCCCACTGCTGTTCTCCGCGCAGGCGCGAGGTGGCAAGTTCAAAGATCTCGCGCACGTAGGCGGGCGTCGAGGTCGAAGCCGCGACATCACCGATGTGGTACGTGTTACTCGCAATACGAGCGTCGATCTCGGTGATGCGGTGGGCGAGGCCGGCGAGCACTTCTTCACGTTGCAGGGCGTACATGAACGAGGTGAGAACCATGACGGGTTTGGTGTCGAAAACCTCGACCGTCCAGAGCGTGTCGCGGAGCATCCGGAGCAGCTCAACTTCGCCGGCTTCGGTCATGCGATAGGTCGTGCGCTCGGGGCGATTGCCGGCAGATTCGGTGCCGTTCTCGGCGAGGTAGCCGTCGTTCTTGAGCGAACGCAGCGCGTTGTAGATCGACCCGGGCTGAATGTTGGCCCACTCGTCGATGTGCCAGGTCATCAGTTCGCGGCGCAGGAAGTAGCCGTGAACTGGTTGGAACTGGTTCACAGCTCCCAGTACGACAAGGCGAGTTGTAGTCGACATGCCCCCAATCGTAGGGCAAGCACCTCCGCTACAGGGCGAAAAGTCGCTTGTTTACATGATCAAAAATGACTAACATATAGTCCATTGTTCAAACTTGACTACCTGTCGCTGGTTGAACATCTAAGCAAAGGAGTCCGCTCATGTCGCCCAAGACCACCGCGGAAGAAGTTTCCCCTCAAGTCGCTCTTCGTCGAGCGCTCTCCCTCTTTCCCACCGGCGTCGTTGCCTTAGCTGCCGTTGTTGATGGTCAGCCCGCCGGTATCGCCGTGAACTCCTTCATCTCCGTTTCTCTTGAGCCGCCGCTGGTCGCCGTGTGCCCGGCGCGCACCTCGACCACGTGGCCTGTACTGGCTCGCGCGACGCGCATCGGGCTCAGTGTTCTGGGCGCCGATCAGGAACAAACGGCACGCAGCCTTGCCTCCCGCACCGGCGATCGCTTCGCCAACATCGACTGGCGTGCGACCGAGGGTGGGGCTATTCATATGGATGGCGCGGCGCTGTGGTTGGAGTGCGAGATCCGTCACAGCTTTGATGGCGGCGACCACGAGATTGTGACTCTCGAAGTCATCAACTCCGAGGCTTTTCCCGAGGTGACTCCGCTTGTCTTCCACCTCAGCCAGTTCCGCGGGCTCTAGGCGCGCTCCCGCGGCTAGGGTTGGCCTCATGGGGCATCCACCGACGCTGAGCTTTCGCGGCACCGTTGTTCACGGCGACAAGCGTGGTCGAGAACTGGGGTTCCCGACGGCCAACATTTCGATCGCTGACCACGCGGCGCTCCCGGTCGACGGCGTCTACGCCTGCTGGGTCACTTTCCCGCCGGCAACCGAGCAACACGGTGCCACGATTAGCATCGGCGACAACCCCACCTTCGACGACGTTACCGATCGCCGCGTCGAAGCCTTCATTCATGATTTCGATGGCGACCTGTACGACGCCGAGGTTGAGTTCACGGTGCACGCGTGGCTGCGCGGAATGTTCCGTTACGAGAGCCTCGATGAACTGATCGAGAAGACGGCGGCGGATGTCGCGGCATCCCGCATCGCTCTGGAACTTTCGCCGCAACTCCCGTAACAATCGCGGCTCCTCAGATTTGCTCATCTGAGCACTACGCAGCCGGGTTTTCGTTAGTCTTAGGCCATGCTTCTCAGTGATCGCGACATCCGGGCCGAACTCGACTCTGGCCGTATCGGCCTCGATCCTCTCGATCTCGACATGGTGCAGCCTTCGAGTGTTGACGTGCGGCTCGACCGCTTCTTCCGACTCTTCGATAACCACAAGTACCCCTTCATCGATCCCTCGGTTGATCAGCCTGACCTCACCCACCTCATGGAAGTGGATGCTGACCAGCCGTTCATCCTTCACCCCGGTGAATTCGTGCTTGGCTCCACCTTCGAGCTCGTCACGCTGCCCGACGACGTGGCAGCTCGGCTGGAGGGCAAGAGTTCGCTCGGGCGCCTCGGCCTGCTCACACACTCGACGGCCGGTTTCGTTGACCCCGGCTTCTCAGGTCACGTCACCCTCGAACTCAGCAACGTCGCAACGCTGCCCATCAAGCTCTGGCCCGGCATGAAGATCGGCCAGCTCTGCTTCATCAAGACGAGCTCGCCGGTGGAGTCGCCCTACGGCTCGGGTCAATACGGCTCGCGCTACCAAGGCCAGCGCGGCCCCACGGCCAGCCGCAGCTTTCAGAACTTTCATCGCACCGATGTGCGGGCGAACGATGCGGGCTCTGTCGGCGGCTAGCGACTGAGCGGCGCGCGGTTAGCGCTAGCGCTAGCGCTAGCGCTAGCGCGGCTAGGCCTCGGCGCTGAGCTGCTCTAGCTGCTCCAACTGCCACCCGAGCCACGGGCTAAACGCGAACGGCGTACCGGCCACGGCGGCGTGTAGCGATTGGGGGTCAACCCACTCGAATTCGTCGACTTCG
This sequence comes from Rhodoglobus sp. NPDC076762, assembly GCA_040687235.1. Taxonomy (GTDB): domain Bacteria; phylum Actinomycetota; class Actinomycetes; order Actinomycetales; family Microbacteriaceae; genus Rhodoglobus. Next base: position 474,225 of record JBFBMV010000001.1, read on the forward strand.
TCGGGGTTCGGGGCGGCGGCATCGGTCGTCACTGCACGGTAAACGGGGCAGATCTCGTTCTCGACGATGCCGGAGGAATCGACAGCGCGGTAACGAAAGTCGGGCAGCACAAGCTGAACGTCGCTGACGGTAATTCCGAGTTCATGCTGAGCGCGACGGATGATCGCCGCCGCCATGTCTTCGCCGGGAGCGGGATGCCCGCAAAACGAGTTGGTCCAGACGCCAGGCCACGTGAGCTTCGAGAGGGCACGACGCGTGACAAGCACTTTGCCGTCGGCGTTATAGACGTGGCACGAGAAGGCTAGGTGCAGTGCCGTGTCCGTCGTGTGCACGAGGGCTTTATCGGCCACGCCGATGTGCTCACCGGCGTCGGAGAGAAGAACGACCTGCTCAGGGATTTCACTCATGTTCGCGATAGTCTGCCTAGGTGGAACGAAACGAAATGCCGCACCTGATGGGTCGGCTCACACTCAGCCTAACCAATGTGTCTGAGCCTGCAGGGAGCTGTCGCGCGTGAGCTCACGCCTCAAGCTCTACGACCGCGTCGCTGAAGACGCGGCCAGCATCGTCATCCGCAGCTATTCCACGTCGTTTTCTGCTGCATCCCGCTTGTTGGGCGTGGACGTTCGGCAGCACGTCGAAAACATCTACGCGCTCGTTCGTGTCGCCGATGAGATCGTCGATGGCGGTGCGGAGGAAGCCGGGCTCGATCTGCTGGCCATCACGCGCCAGCTGAACGAACTCGAACGCGAGACCGAACTCGCCATGGAACAGGGCTTCAGTTCCAACCTCATCGTGCACGCCTTCGCGCTCACCGCCCGCGAAGTGTCGTTCGGGGCAGAACTCACCGCGCCATTCTTTGAGTCGATGCGCATGGATCTCAGCGAGAAAGAGCACGACCAAGAAAGCTTCGACCGCTACGTTTATGGTTCTGCCGAGGTTGTGGGGCTCATGTGCCTGTGCGCTTTCTTGCACGGTCATGAGGTCAGCGACGAGCAGCGGGCCAAGTTTGTTCACGGGGCACGCGCGCTGGGTGCAGCCTTTCAAAAGGTCAACTTTTTGCGCGACCTTGCCGACGATTTTGAGACTCTCGGCCGCAGTTACTTTCCCGGTGTCGACGTCGCGTCGTTCACCGAAGCCGAGAAGATTCGGCTGCTCGACGACCTTGATGCCGATCTGCGGGATGCCGCGATCGGCGCCGAACTGCCAGCGAGCAGCAAGAGAGCTGTTGCGCTCGCACACTCCCTTTTTGCCCAGCTCTCCAAGCGCATCCGGGCGACCCCGGCCAGCGAATTGGTGAAGACCCGGGTGCGCGTTCCGAATGTTGTTAAGGTGCGGTTGGCTGCGGTTGCCGCGATGGGAGTGACCCCTCGACCATGAGTGACGTTGTTGTAATTGGTGGCGGTATTGCCGGGCTGGCGAGTGCGGCGTTGCTCGCAAAGGAGGGCCACTCGGTCACGCTGCTAGAGGGGCGCCCCGAGGTGGGTGGCCGCGCGGGTTCGTGGGAGCACGAGGGTTTCCGTTTCGACACGGGCCCGTCGTGGTATTTGATGCCCGAGGTCTTTGATCACTTCTACAAGCTCATGGGCACGAGCGCCGCCGAGCAGCTCTCGCTCGTCACTCTCGACCCGGGTTACCGGGTGTACTTCGAGGGCGAGAAAGAGGCCCTCGACATCTCGACGGATCTCGAAGAGAACCTGGCGCTGTTCGAGAGCATCGAACCTGGTTCGGGCGCCCGCATGCGTAAGTACTTGGCCTCGGCCGAAGACACGTACGAGCTCGCCAAGAAGTACTTTCTGTACACGAGCTTTGCCGACCTGCGCACGAGTGCAACGAAGGAGGTGCTCGCGAAGGCGGCACGCTTCATCCGTTTGCTCATTGAGCCGCTCTCCAAGCTCGTGGCCCGCACGGTGAAAGACGATCGCCTGCGTAAGGTGCTCGGCTACCCGGCTGTGTTCTTGGGCTCATCGCCGTACCTCACGCCGAGCATGTATCACCTCATGAGCCACCTCGATCTTTCGGATGGCGTGCTCTATCCCATGGGCGGCTTCACCCGGGTGATCGAAAGCATCGCTGACATTGCGCGCACGGCGGGCGTCGACATCCGCACCGGCTCGAAGGTCACGCGCATCGTGACGGTCGACGGTGTTGCCACCGGCGTCGAGTACACGGATGCCGCGGGCAAGTCCCACACGCTGCTGGCCGACACGGTTGTCTCGGCCGCCGATCTCCACCACACCGAAACCACCATGCTCGAGTCGAACGAGCAGACATACCCGGCCGAGTACTGGGCCAAGAAAACTCCTGGCCCCAGTGCACTGTTGTTGTACTTGGGCGTCAAGGGCGAACTGCCTGAGCTCGAGCACCACACGCTGCTGTTCATGAAGGACTGGCAAGAGGGTTTCGAAGCCATCTTTGGCCACGAGCCCAGCGTGCCCGAGCCGGCATCGCTCTACATCTGCAAGCCGAGTGGTGTCGACCCCAATGTTGCGCCCGAAGGCTACGAGAACGTCTTTGTGCTCGTTCCGATCCCGGCCGATCCCAGCATTGGTCACGGCGAGATCGACGGCGACGGTGACCCGCGGATCGAACAGCTCGCCGACAAGGTGATTGCTCAGATCAGTGACTGGACCGGCATCCCCGACCTCGCTGAGCGTGTGACCGTGCGTCGCACGATGGGCCCCGGCGACTTTGCCGACGACCTCAACGCGTGGCGTGGTACCGCCCTCGGGCCAGCCCACACGCTCAAGCAGAGCGCGTTCTTCCGCGCCGGCAACGTGAGCAAGAAGGTCAAGGGTCTCTACTACGTGGGTGGTTCGACCATCCCCGGCATCGGTCTGCCGATGTGTCTGATCAGTGCTGAGGTTCTCGTGAAGCGCCTGCGCGGCGACACCTCGGCCGGCCCGCTTGCCGAGCCGCTCATGCCCGTGGTCGCACCGGAACCAAGGCCGTGGCCGTGATCGTTCTCTACCTGCTCGCGCTTCTCATTTCGCTCACCGGCATGGTCGTTCTCGACCGTCGGTTCGGATTGTTCTTCTGGCGAGACGCTCGTCGTGCCCGCATCGTATTACCCGTCGGGGTGCTGTTCTTTCTCGTTTGGGACCTGTTCGGTGTCGGCCTCGGAATCTTCTTCCGCGGCGAAACCGAGTTCATGACCGGGCTGCTGGTCGCGCCCGAGGTGCCGATTGAAGAAGTCTTCTTCCTCACCCTGCTCTGCTACCTGACGATGAACGTCTACGGCGCGCTCACTCGCGAACGCTCGGCGGCTACCGAGGGGAGCGCAGCATGACGTACTGGCTTCTCAACGCCGTGTTCTTGGCTCTCGTCGCGGCGCTCGTCATTGCCGTGGTGGTGCGACGGCGCTCGCCGCAGTGGCGCGCCATTGCGATCACGATGGGCATCCTGCTCGTGATGACGGCCGTCTTCGACAACGTGATGATCTCCGTCGGCCTCGTCGGCTACAGCGCGGATGCCATCAGCGGCGCCTTCATCGGAGTCGCCCCGCTCGAAGACTTCGCCTACGCGGTCGCGGCTGTCGTGGCGCTGCCGTGCCTGTGGACGCTGCTGGGCTCGCGCAAGCCGGCCGTCGGCGCCTCGGCCAGCCCCGACATCCGCCCCGCTTCGGAGGATCGCCATGCTTAAGGATCTGTTTCTCTCGTCGCGCCCGCTGAGCTGGGTCAACACGGCGTTCCCTTTCGCGGCGGCGTATTACTTGACCACGGGCGCGATCGATCTCACGTTCGTGCTCGGCACCATCTTCTTCCTCGTGCCCTACAACCTGGCGATGTACGGCATCAACGACGTGTTCGACTACGAGTCCGACCTGCGCAACCCGCGCAAGGGTGGAGTTGAGGGCGCGCTTCTTGACCCGCGGATGCACCAGCCAACGCTCATCGCGGCCGCGGTCACGACCATCCCGTTCCTGGTTTATCTCGTGATCGTCGGTAACCCTCTGTCGTGGTTAGTGCTGCTGATCAGTATGTTTGCCGTCGTCGCTTATTCGGCGAAGGGCTTGCGCTTCAAGGAGCGCCCGTTTCTCGACTCGCTCACCTCGAGCACCCACTTTGTGTCACCCGCGATCTATGCGCTCGCCCTCACCGGGGCGGTGTTCACGCCGCAACTCTGGGCCGTACTCGCCGCTTTCTTTCTCTGGGGCATCGCCTCGCACGCCTTCGGCGCCGTGCAAGACGTGGTGGCGGATCGTGCCGCAGACATCTCGTCCATCGCCACGGTGATCGGGGCGCGAGCCACCACCCGCTTCGCTGTTATTGCGTATCTGGCCGGCGGCATCCTGCTGCTGTTCTCAGCGTGGCCAGGCCCGCTCGCTGCCATTCTCGTGCTGCCCTACGCGGCGATGTGCGCGCCATTCTGGAACATCACGGATGCCACAGCCGAGTCAGCAAACCGCGGCTGGAAGAACTTTCTGGCCCTCAACTTCGTCACCGGATTCTTCGTGACGATGCTGCTCATCTGGTGGGTGTTCATCCGCTAGCCGGCACTCTCGGCGGTGGCGCTTGTCAGTGCACGCGCCTAAGGGCTTGGCGGCGCCGCACCATCGCGCTGAGCGCTCAGGTTCTTCGCCATCGTTTCGAGAACGGTGACCGTGGTCTGGTACTGCTCGTCGGTTACTCCCGCCGTTGCCTTGGTGCGTTCACCCGCGATCACTTCGGCGAGCCGTTCCACTACGCCGCGGCCGCGTTCAGTGAGTTCGTAGAGCGAACCATCGGTCGTGAGCCAGTCACTTTCGACGAGTTCATCCAAGGATTCGCGCGAGGTCGTGTGCGGGTCGAGCGAGGGTGGGGCCGAGGCGTTCTTGGGCATCAAGAAAGGCGCAATCTCGATGTCGAGCCGATCGATGCCGGCGGGCCCATTCGCAAGAACGACAAGAAGTTGCCATTGCCGACGGGTGATGCCGTGTTCTTCGAGGGTGATGGCGAAGAGGTCGTCGATGATGCGGTCAACGAGCTTGACCCAGTAACTGATGGGTTGTTGCGTGTCCATAAACCGACATTACTCCTGTTCTAGTACGCGAAGCCGAGCTCGTCCGGGTAGTCGCCGAGAGCCGTGAGCTGAGTGGCGGCCTGCTGCAGGTGCGAAAGAGTGAGGCCGAGAGTGCGGGGGCCGAAGCTCACCCGAGCAACACCAAGGTCGGCTAGGCGAGAGAGCGGAATGTAGCCAGCTCCGCCGATCACCGAGATGGGGCCATCTATCTGCTCGATCGCCTGAGTGACCATCTGCTCGTCAGCAAGCCCGAGTACAAAGATGCAATCGGCGCCCGCTGCGAGGTAGGAGTTCGCGCGGGTGACCATGTCATCCCACTCGCCACCACCGGCGAGAACGTCGACGCGCGCGTTGATCGCGATGGGCACGCCCGTCGCCTGCGCGGCGGCCCGAGCTGCGCCCACGCGAGCGGCGGCGTGGCTGAGGTCGAAGAGCGGAGCTTTGGCTGGGCCTGAGCTGTCTTCGATGTTCAGACCGGATGCTCCCGCCGCGATCAATCGTTCGACGTTTGCTTGCACGCCGGCGGCATCCAAGGCGTAGCCCTTCTCGAAGTCGACGGAGACAGGAATCTCTACGGCGTTGCAGATAATGGATGCGGCGTCGAGGGCTTGCTCGACGGTGAGGCCTTCACCGTCGGCGACGCCGCGCGCGAAGCTCACCGCGTGGCTCGCTGTGGCGAGGGCGCGCACTCCGGGGGCTTCGGCAACGATGCGGGCGGTAATGGCATCCCACACATTGGAGACAATGAGCGGCGTTCCGGGCACGTGGAGCGAGCGCAGTAGCTCGGCGCGGGCGGCGGCGGCAGTGGTGTTTTCGGTCATGAGCCCAGCATGCTCCGCTGAGGCTGCTGGCGCCAGTGGTTTTCGGACGCGAACCGAGCTAGTCGATCACCGACTGCTTGGCCTTCACCGGCAGCATGAGCACGAGGCCCGCGAGCAGCACGATCACGATGCCGATGATGCCAAAGCGGGTGTCGCCGGTCATGGCCACAAACAGCGTGAAGAGTCCGGGAGCCAAGAAGCTCACGGCGCGACCCGTGGTGGCGTAGAGACCAAAGATTTCGCCTTCGCGGCCGACGGGCGTGATGCGCGCCAAGAAGCTGCGGCTTGCGGCCTGCACCGGACCAACGAAGAGGGTCAAAAAGAGTCCGGCGATCCAGAACCCGGTCTTGGCGTCCCCGACGAAGAGCACGGCGAGACCGGCGAGCACGAGACCGATGAGGGAGCCGATGATCACGTTCTTGGCCCCGAACTTGTCGTCGAGCCATCCGCCAATAAAGGTTCCGATGCCGGCGACGAGGTTGGCGGCCACCGCGAAGTAGATGACCTCGCTGGGGCTGAAGCCGAAGACCTGCGCCGCGATGATGGCGCCGAACGTGAAGACGGCGGCGAGGCCGTCGCGGAATACCGCGCTGGCGAGCAGGAACATGAGCACCTGCGGGCTCTTTTGGGCGAGAGTTTTGATGGTTCCGAAGAGTTTGGCGTAGCTGGCGAAGAAGCTCACGCGGTTCTCGCGGGCGCCGGCGGGGATCTCGGGAACCGCAATCAGAACCGGGATCGCGAAAATGGCGAACCACGCGGCCGAGGCGAGTATCGCGAAGCGCACATCGAGCGCTCCGCCTTCTGCGCCGAAGGGAACATTCAATAGGCCATTGCCGGTTTCGCTGCCGAAGTTCTGAATGAACAGCACGAGAAGGATGATCAGCAGAACGATGCCGCCGATGTACCCCATTCCCCAACCGAAACCGGAGACGCGGCCGACGGTTGTGGGAGTGGAGACCTGGACGAGCATCGCGTTGTAGTTGACGCTCGCGAACTCGAAGAAGATGTTGCCCGCGGCGAGCAGCGCGGCTCCGAGGTAGATGTATGACGGAATGGGGGCTACGAAGAACATCGCGCCCATGGCGAGCACCACGAGGCCGGTGTTGATGGCGAGCCAGAGTTTGCGGCGACCCGAGCCGTCAGAGCGCTGACCGAGGATCGGGGCCAAGATGGCGACGAGAAAGCCCGCAATCGTGAGTGCACCGGAGATGACAGTCGTGTTGTTCGCTTGGGCAAGAACCAGTGCCGGGTTCTTCTCGTCATCGCCCGCTGCGGCGACAATCTCGGGGTCAATAAAGAGCCCGCTCGCGAGGTAGGTGCTGAAGACAAATGTGGTGACTACGGCGTTGAACGCGGCTGAACCCCAGTCCCACAAAGCCCACGCACGAACGCGGCTCTTGGGGATGGTGGCATCCGTGATGAGGCCCTGACCCACGGTGCCGATGGCACGCGTGTTCGAGACGCGCGGAACGGCGGGAGTTCGGGGGGCGTCGTTGTCGCCAATGTTGTCCGTCATGCGAACAGGCTAGTGGTGTGCGGTAAACAATGGGGGCTGCGTGCGCCGCAATCTCGCGTTGCCAAAAAACTTTCCTTCCAGTTTCAGAGGGCAAAAAGTTCGCGGAAATGCCCAGATCCGCACGATTCCGGGGTTGTCGGCGCTTGGGAGGACAAATCGGGGGACATAGACAGACCGTTTCACCCGCCTACGAGGGCTACAAGCGGTCGTGGGGGCTGACGTACCGTGGTGCACGGTGTTACAAATCTGTCCTCCCTATGGAGGACTCGATTCACCGAACACCATCCCGACAACACCCGAATTATCTACGGCCTGCACCCGAATCTAGGTAGGCCCTAGGTCAATCTTTAAGGCTCTTACCCCGTGAAGTTTTTGCTGCGCTCTTTGCTCGTTGCTGCCCTTGTGGCCGCCGGAATAACGGTTCCCACCGCGGTGGCTACGGCAGCCGGTACGCCGGATGTCGACCTTTCTCGACAGGTGAGCGCTTCGACACTCTACGGCAGTGATGTCTCTGTCACTCTTTCTGCACAGCAGACCTCGGGAAGCAACGCCTACAACCTCACCTTCACCGACGTGTTGCCTGCGGGGGCGACTCTCGTCGATTCGACGTATCCGGTGAGCCAGACCGTTGTTCTCCCGGATGGTCGCACTAAACTCATCTGGAACAACGTGGCTGACCTCTCCTCGGGAGTTGTCGTGCCGCTGACGTATTCCTTCTCGTACCCTTCGGGCTCCTATGACGTGGGAGACAGCTTCACCAACACGGCCGAGGCATTCGTCAACTCTGACCCACGCGTTCTCGTTAAGTTCACCGCGGCCTCAGGCAACGTGATCGAGGCGAGCCGCACGGGCTGGGACACGGCTGAATCCACAACGACTCTCGTTCCTTTCGTTCTCAACAAGAGCGAACCAAGCACCGAGGGTGAGTTGCGTCGTGGCGTGCACGATTACAAAACCGTCTACACGCTCGAAATCACCAACAACAGCGTTAACGACTCCACCAACTTCTCGATCACCGACTACCTGCCCGCCGGCCTTGAGTTCCTGGGTTGCACCAATCAGGACAACAGCACCGCTGGCACCGAGGAATACCCCGGCGCTGGCCGTATCGACGCAACGCCGCTGCCCGCTACTGTCAACTGCGCTGGTTTCGTGCCGACTACTGAGACCGTCACAGTGGATCCCGATGGCAGTGGCCCGCTTCCCGAAGACGTGTACACCAAGGTCGACTGGAGTTCGCTGGGCACAATTGCTGCTGGCGACACCCTCACAATCACATACGCCGCGGCGATCCCGCTGCGCGAAAACGTGGCTTTCGACGGCGAAGATACCGCGAACCTCGATAACAACACCGGTGCTCTCACCGAAGACGAGCAAGAACTGACGAACTACGCGATCGCTCGCGGCTCCTATGCAGGCACTGAGTACACCGACGACGACACCGCGACAGTAACTGCCGAAGACGTCGCAATGCAGAAATCAGTTGACCTGACGGCGATCGAGCAGGGTGAGACCAGCATCTGGACGCTTTCGTTCCAATCCTCTGAGTACGCGCTGTCGACCGGCATCATCTCGGTAACCGACACGATTCCCGACGGACTCGACTTTATCTCGAGCTCACTCACGCCCTCCGGCCCTGTCGTCAACAATGCTGACGGCACGCTGACTGTTACTTGGAATGCGGCCGCTTTCGCTGCGGCATCCGCATCGGCAGACATCACCGTCGAGACGCGCACCCTCACCGACTACCGTGTGCGCAACGGCGGCGGCCCGGTTAGCTCGAACGACTCCTGGTCAAACACCGTTGAACTCGAGGCGGTAGCGACTGTCATCACAGACAACGACGGAACGACCTCGGAATTGCCCGTGGTTGACGCTTCGAGTGCCGGCCAAACGGCCGAGGGCATCACGATCGACAAAAAGGTCGCTGCTCCTGCTGCGATCGACACGACGTGTACGGCTGCGACCGGGCTCTCCTTCAGCGACACCGTCACGGGACCGTTCCACCCCGGTGACCGCGTTTGCTACGAACTGACGGTGACCTTCCCCGGCAGCCTCGATACCCTCAACAACACCGTGAATGACTTCCTGCCGGCAGGATTCACCTACGAGAGCTTCGACTTCACGGCGGCCAGCACGATCACTGCCGCTAACGGCGTTAGCTTTGTCAACGCCGCCGGTTCGCCCCTGCTTACGTGGAACATCGGTAACGTGGATGCCGCAACCGTCTTCCAGGTTCTCGTCACGGCCAAGATCACTGACCCTGCCGCGGTCGCGGACGGTGACATCACCGCCAACATCATGAAGATGACCTACGAGAACACCGCCGGAAACGTGTTCCAGCTGCGCGACAAGGCCGACACCGTGGTCGAGAAGCCGATCGTGACGCTCACCAAGGGCATCACGCACCTCAACACCATCCCAGTCGTCAACGGTCCGCTCGACTCTCTCACGGTGCAGGCGACGGACCGCGTGACTTACGCGGTTGTTGTTACCAACACCGGAAGCCAAGACGCTGACAATGTATCGGTTCGCGATAATCTGCCAGAGCTGTTCGAGTGCTCGGATGTAGAGAACATCAGCGACTCTGGCGCCTGTGGCGCTGACCCGACGCTTGACCGCTCCATCGAGTGGACGATTCCTGCGCTCGCTGCCGGGGCTTCCTACACGGTCACCTACGACGTCGTCACACCCAATGATTCGGCTGCTGGAGATACCTTCAGAAACACCGCTGGCGTGCGTACTTACGACGCCGTCACTAACACGGGTGACCCACAGGTGTACGTTCCCGTCAATAACATCGACCCCACCCTTGAGGATGACGCGAACAGCGTTGAGGCGAAAGATGCGGCAACCACCAGCCTGCGTTTGCCGACGATCGCTAAAACTGCGACCACGTCGATCACTGAGCCGGGGTTCAATGAGTTGAACGAGGCCACAATCGGCGAGGAGATCACCTACACGGTCACCACGAGAATTCCCGAGGGCTCATCGGTGTATAGAGACCCTGTGGTCTCTGACACCATCGACCGTCGCTTCGCGATCATTGGTACGCCCACCTTTACCGTCAACGGTGGCGCAAGCCAGAACGCAGTTGTGGCCGCGAACGGCCGAACCGTCACCGCGCCGCTGGGGGCGACCTATGAGAACCTCCCGAACAGTGGCGACGACCCCGTAGTTCTGACCATCACCGTGCGCGTTCTAGACGCGTCAGGTCCGGTGCGCAGCAACAACAACAACGTCACGATTGACAACACCGCTACGTTCACGTGGCAGCCCGTCAACGGTGCGCAGAAGGAGATTTCGGCTTCAGCGGCTATCCAAATTGTGGAGCCAGTAATTTCTGTGAGAAAAACCAGCGATGCGGTTGCCAGCCGTGTTGTCGCTGGCCAAGTCGTGGAGTACACGCTTGCTGTGCGCAACAGCGGCAATGCCACGGCATCTGTTGCTCATGACACGACCGTGATTGACCATGTTCCCGCCACCATCCAGCCCGTTGATGCGAGCGGTAACGCGGTAACGACCAGTCAGGTGCTCCCCGGAGGCGGCGTGTGGGATCAGTCAGCACGCACGATCACATTTCAGGTCACCAGCATCAACCCCGGTGCCGCATCGAATCTCAAGTACAAGGCGCGCGTCGTTGACCCACTCCTGAGTGGCGCGGAGATCGTGAACACGGTTGATGTCACCACGACGTCGATCGCGGGCACGAACCCCAACGAGCGCACCTCAACCTCGACCACCGGGTCTGCCGGGTATAAAGCGAATGCCGTTCTGACGCTGCGCGCGCCAGACCTGGGCGTTAGCAAATCGGCATCGCCCGGAACCCGTACCGTCGGTGAGGTCATTACTTACACCGTCGACGTGTCGATTCCCAAGGATGTCGTTGCCTATGACGCAACCATCATCGACACGATGCCCGCCAACGTGCGCTTCGGTCAGTTCCTTGACTCGACCTGCGACCAGGCCGGCAGCCCGTGTGCTGCCGAGGCTTCGCTGATCGGATCGCCAACCGCGACCGACCGCACCATTGGCTACTTCATCGGTGACATTGACCCGGCGGCCGCTGAAGCTCGCACCGTGTCGATCACCTACACCGGTATCGTCACCACCGCGGCGGCATCCGGAAACACTCTGACCAACACCGTTCGCCCCTACTGGAATAGCTCCAACAAAATTACGGGAACCCCGACGACCGTGCCGCCTACCAGCGGCTTCGACAAGGTCGGCACCCCGTCGACCGCCAACGTTTCGGTTATTGAACCGCGACTGACGATCAACAAGGATGTTGCTGGCCAGGTCGGCGACAGCGACACTCGCCGCGCCAAGCCCGGTGAGGCCCTTGAGTACACGATCGTCGTGCGCAACGCTGGCAACGCGCCTGCCTATGACGTAGAGGTCACCGACACCCCCGACGCTCGCGTGACGGACTACACCTCTGCCGGTGTTGTGGGAGTCACCCCGACCGACATTGACCCCTCTGACGGAACACTCGGCTGGACCATTGCTGGCCCGATTGCCGCTGGTGCGTCTGTGGCGATCTCGTACACGGTCACGATGCCCGTCGTTGACGAAACGAGTGAGCTCGTTACGGCACGCGAAGTCATCAACACCGCCGATGTTCCCCACTACTTTGGTGTTGCTCCGGGCGACCAGGTCTCCGGCATCGACTACAAGGATTACGACGACGTGACTCCGGATATCGTCAGCGTCGAACTCGACCTCGCGTCGATCGGTGACTTCATCTGGTTCGACGTCAACAACGACGGCGTGCAGGATGCTGGCGAGCCGGCTCTTGAGGGCGTCCGAGTCACTGTCCTTTACGCCGGAGTAGACGGCGTCTTCGGAACGTCTGATGACGACGCGCCGTATGTCCGCACGACCGACAGCAACGGCGAATATCTCGTCAATCAGCTGCCCGGTGGGCTCTACCGTGTGACCGTGGATGCGTCCACTCTCCCCGCGGGAATGACTCCGAGCTATGACCTCGACGGCACCACCGCCACGCCTAACGGCATCTGGCAGGGCACCCTCGCCGAGAACGACAAGAAGCGCGACGTCGACTTCGGCTACACGGGAACCGGCTCGATCGGTAACTTCGTCTGGTTCGACCAGAACAAGGACGGCGTACAAGACGCGAACGAGCCTGGCCTGCCCGGCGCGACCGTTACGGTAATCTCCGGTGGCCTCGACGGCGACCTCTCGACGACCGCTGACAACATCACGTACACGACGTCGACGGATGCCGCTGGCGAGTACACGGTTGGCCTGCTTCCTGCTGGCCCCTATACCGTCACGGTGAGCGACCTGCCTGCTGGGTATGCCGTTGTCTCCGACCCCAATGGCGGAACGAGCGCGACCTCTACGACGTCATTGACGGCCGGCCAGAACCGTGTCGATCAGGACTTCGGTTACGCGGGCACCGCATCCATCGGTGACTTCGTGTGGATTGACCGCAATGGCGATGGTGTTCAAGACACCGACGAGCCCGGAATCTTCGGCGCGCAGGTTGAGCTGACGTGGTTCGGCGAAGACGGCGTGCTGGGCGGTGGCGATGACGGAGTCTTCACCACGACCACCGACGGCGACGGGCTCTACAGCTTCCCGAACCTGCTCCCGGGTAACTTCTCGGTAGCGGTGACCGGCGGCTTGCCCGCTGGCGCAACAAACAGCTACGACCGCGATGGCGATAACGACTCCGAAGCTCCCGTATCGCTCACCGTAGGTCAGGCAGCTACTGACGTTGACTTCGGCTACGACGTGACCTCCGTTATCGGAGACCGCGTCTGGTGGGACCGCAACAAGGATGGCGTGCAAGACGCTAACGAACCGGGACTGGGCAACGTGGGCATCCGCGTTACGTACCTCGGAACCGATGGTGTTCTCGGTGGCAGTGGTTCGGCGGGCGACCTCGTCTTTACGACGACAACGGACAGCAACGGCGACTGGACTGTCACCGACGTACCCGACGGTAACTTCATCGTCGAAGTTGTGAGTGGAGTGCCTGCTGGCTTCAGTGCTACCTACGACAACGACAGCGGTACGACGTCACCGGATGGTGTGTCTGAGGTTGTGCTCGTCGGTTCTGACCTGAACCAGGACTTCGGCTACGCCGGCAACTCGAGCATCTCCGACACGGTCTGGCTCGATCTGAATCAAGACGGCGTCAAGGATGCTGGCGAGCCCGGTCTGCCTAACGTCGACGTCACTCTCGTCTGGTTTGGTCCGGATGGGGTAGCGGGCGGCGGCGATGACGTCACGTTCGTTGAGACGACCGATGCCAACGGAACGTACCTCTTCGGTGGTCTGCCCGAGGGCAACTACACCGCGACGGTTGACACGACGACGCTGCCTGCTGGCGTGACGCCGACGTTCGATGCGGATGCTGGTCCCAACCAGCCGACGGCCGGGACTAAGGCATCCGGTGTTGGCCCGAACTCCACGACCGCCATTGCGCTGCCGGCAGCGACCGATCTCGACAACATCGACTTCGGCTATGTCGGTACGGGCAAGATTGGCGACACTGTCTGGCTCGACCAGAACGGTGACGGCATCGTTGACGCGACCGAGCCCGGCATCGCCGAGGTAGACGTCACCCTCACTTGGGCTGGCCTCGACGGCATCCTGGGCAACGCCGATGACGTGGTCTCGACCACGAAGACGGATGCCAGCGGCAACTACCTCTTCGAAGACCTGCCGTCAGGGCTCTTCACTGTCGAACTGTCGGGACTGCCTGCAGGGCTGACCTCCACGGTTGACCCCGACGGTGGAGCTGATGACCAGTCCGAGCTCACGCTCGCTGGCGCTGAAGAGAACCTCGATCAGGACTTCGGTTACCGCGGTGACGCGGGAGTCGGCGACCTGCTGTGGCTCGACGTCGACAACGACGGAGTGCAGGGCACGAACGAGCCTGGTCTTCCCGGCATCGTGATGACCGTCACCAGCCCCGGCTTCGATGGAATCTTCGGCAACGAAGACGACATCATCGTGACGACCACGACGGATGAGAACGGTAACTACCTCGTTGAGGGACTGCCAGCTGGCGAAGTGAAGGTCTCCTATGACCCCACGACGTTGACCGAGGGTTACGTGCCAAGCTCAGACCTCGACGGCGGCGTGTTCTCCGAGACCACGGCAACGCTCGTCTCGGGCGAGACTCTCCTCGACGTCGACTTCATCGTGATCGGTAGCGCAACGCTCAACGGCATTGTGTTCGACGACCCGAACGGTAACGGCGTTCGCGACAGCGGCGACCGCGGCATCCCCAACGCTGAGTTGGATGTCGTCTGGGACGGCCCGAACGGCCCCGTCACCGTGCGCGTCACCACCGACGCGAATGGCGCCTGGGAACTCACGAACCTTCCTGCCGGAACGTACACCGCAACGGTCGACCTCGCGTCGGTCGATGCCGAGTACCGCCCGTCAACGGGTACTTCTTCAACGGTCGAGCTGCCCGCCTTTGGCGAGCGCTCGGTCATCCAGGGACTCACGACTCTGATGCTCGCCTTTACTGGTTCGAACATCGCATTCGGAGGCCTGCTCGCTGGGCTGCTCTTGCTGAGCGGATTGCTGCTCCTCCTGCCTGCACGTCGGGTGCGTGGCGGAGGCAAGCGCGTCTTGGCTATCACCGAGTAGCCACAGCTAGCGAAAGGCGCGATGAGCGTGCCGGGCGTCGGGCTCGGTGTGCTCATCGCGCCTTACTTCGGTTAACCGGGTGCGCATGCAGCGCCGGAACGCCCGGAAGCGCTGGGCGCTCGGCGAAACCTTGAGTCATGCACACTCAACTTTCAGCTACGCAGCTTGACTCTCGACGCGAGCAGGAGCAAACTTGATACAGCGCGACTCAAGTTCGCAAACCCAAACGCTTAAAGGAGTAAGAGCACATGGCTCGAGCAGTAGGTATTGACCTCGGAACCACGAACTCCGTAGTTTCCGTTCTCGAAGGTGGAGAACCCACCGTCATCGCAAACGCCGAAGGAATGCGCACTACGCCTTCCGTCGTCGCATTCACCAAGGATGGCGAAGTCCTCGTTGGTGAAACCGCCAAGCGTCAGGCTGTCACTAACGTCGACCGCACCATTGCTTCCGTCAAGCGCCACATCGGTACTGACTGGACCGTCGCAATCGACGACAAGAAGTACACCCCGCAGGAAATCTCCGCTCGTACGCTTGCCAAGCTCAAGCGCGACGCCGAGCAGTACCTGGGTGAAGACGTCACCGACGCAGTAATCACCGTTCCCGCTTACTTCAACGACGCTGAGCGTCAGGCAACGAAGGAAGCTGGTGAGATCGCGGGCCTCAACGTTCTGCGCATCATCAACGAGCCCACCGCTGCTGCACTCGCCTACGGCCTCGACAAGGGCAAGGAAGACGAACTCATCCTGGTCTTCGACCTCGGTGGCGGAACGTTCGACGTTTCGCTGCTCGAAGTGGGCAAGGACGACGACTTCTCGACCATCCAGGTCAAGTCGACCTCGGGTGACAACCGCCTCGGTGGAGACGACTGGGATGCCCGCGTCGTTGACTACCTGATCCAGCGCTTCAAGGACTCGACCGGTGTCGACGTTTCTGGCGACAAGATCGCTAAGCAGCGCCTCAAGGAAGCTGCTGAGCAGGCGAAGAAGGAACTCTCCTCGCAGATGTCGGCAAGCATCCAGCTTCCGTACCTCTCGCTCACCGAGAACGGTCCGGCCAACCTCGACGAGACGCTCTCGCGCGCCAAGTTCGAAGAGCTGACCGCTGACCTTCTCGACCGTGTTCAGAAGCCCTTCAACGATGTCATCAAGGAGGCAGGCGTCAAGCTTGCCGACGTATCGCACGTTGTTCTCGTGGGTGGATCGACTCGTATGCCCGCCGTTGTTGAACTCGTCAAGAAGCTCACGGGCGGCAAGGAGCCCAACAAGGGCGTCAACCCCGACGAGGTCGTAGCTGTTGGTGCTGCGCTTCAGGCTGGTGTCTTGAAGGGTGAGCGCAAGGACGTTCTCCTCATCGACGTCACCCCGTTGAGCCTCGGTATCGAGACCAAGGGCGGAATGATGACCAAGCTCATCGACCGCAACACGGCTATCCCGACCAAGCGCAGCGAAACCTTCACCACGGCGGATGACAACCAGCCTTCCGTGTCGATTCAGGTCTTCCAGGGTGAGCGTGAGTTCACTCGCGACAACAAGAACCTCGGAACCTTCGAGCTCACCGGTATCGCACCGGCACCTCGCGGCATCCCGCAGGTTGAGGTCACCTTCGACATCGACGCCAACGGCATCGTGCACGTGTCCGCTAAGGACAAGGGCACCGGCAAGGAGCAGTCGATGACGATCACGGGTGGCTCAAGCCTCTCGAAGGAAGACATCGAGCGCATGGTTCGCGAGGGCGAAGAGCACGCTGCAGAAGACAAGGCTCGCCGCGAGGCAGCCGAGGTTCGCAACAATGCAGAACAGCTCGCGTACTCGACCGGAAAGCTCATCACCGATAACGCTGAGAAGCTGCCAGAAGACGTGAAGACCGAGGTTCAGGCCGACGTCGACGCGCTCAACACGGCGCTTGCCGGCGACGACGAAGCCGAAGTAAAGACGGCCTTCGACAAGCTCACCGAGAGCCAGCAGAAGCTCGGCGAAGCAATCTACAAGCACCAGGAAGAAAACCCTGAGGCCGCTGCAGAGGGCGACGACGCACCCGCTGGCGAGAGCTCAGACGAAGACATCGTTGACGCTGAAGTTGTTGACGAAGACGAAGCTGACTCGGACAAGAAGTAAATGTCTGACAACAACCACGACCACGACGAAAACCAGGAGCCGGTGATCAACGACGAAAGCCACAGTGATCCGGAAACCGGCGACGTCAGTGCGTCTGACTCGGCTGCCGCAGAGGAATCTGCGGCAGCCGAGGGGCAGCCCGCTGCAGAAGATGCTGCGGATGCTGCCTCGGACGCCGAGAAGGCTCCCGACGAGTTGAGCGAAGAAGACCAGCGTCTTCTCGAAGAAGCTAGCCGGGACCTCGTTGCCGAGATGCGTGAGCAGATGTTGCGTGCGCAGGCCGAACTGGTGAACTTCCGTACTCGCGTAGAGCGCGACCGTGTTGCTAACCGTGAAGCCGTGATCGCCGACGTCGTCCGTTCGATGTTGCCTGCGCTCGATGACCTCGACCGTGCTGACAAGCACGGCGACATCCTCGAGGGAACGCCGATCGCGCTTGTTGCGCAGAAGATCAACTCGAGCTTCGAGCGGTTCGGCTTGCGCAAGATCGGCGAGAAGGGCGAGCCCTTCGATCCCGCTTTCCACGAGGCCGTTGTTCACTTGAGCGACCCCGAGGCAACCGAGAACACGATCGCTGACGTCATTGAGCCTGGCTACATTCTTGGTGAGCGCGTTGTGCGTGCCGCGAAGGTTGCTGTCTCCGGCCCCACCGATTAGGGCGGGGGTGGCGTGTAGTGGCTAGCCAAGATTGGTTCGATAAGGACTTCTACAAGGTGCTCGGGGTGTCGAAGGATGTCTCCGAGGCTGACCTGAAGAAGACCTATCGCAAACTCGCGCGCCAGTTTCACCCGGACTCCAATCCGGGGGATCCCAAGGCGGAGGCGCGTTTCAAGGAGATCAGCGAAGCCCACTCGGTTCTCTCTGACCCTGAAATGCGTCGCGAATACGATCAGGTTCGCGCTATGGGTTCGGGTGCTCGCTTTCAAGCGGGCGGTCAGGCTGGCGGCTTCGAAGATGTCTTTGGTGGCATGTTCGGTGGCGGTGGCCAGAGTTATGGTGGCCAGCGCTACGGCGGAGGGCAGTCGAGCGCAAGCTTCGAGGACCTCCTCGGCGGTATGTTCGGCGGCCAGGCCGGCCCCGGTGGTGGCCCCGGTTTTCGGGGCGGCCCCGCCAAGGGTCGCGACCTAGCCGCGAACACCACGCTCGACTTCGCTACGGCGATCAACGGCGAAACGATCAAGCTCCAGCCTGCTGGCGGCCGTCCGATGAACGTCAAGGTTCCTGCGGGAGTCAGCGACGGGCAGAAGATCCGCCTCAAGGGCAAAGGCGAGCCGAGCCCGAATGGTGGCCCGGCTGGTGACCTCGTGTTGACGGTGACGGTGCGCAAGCATCCGGTGTTCGAGCGGGAAGGCAACAACATTCGTGTTGTTGTTCCCGTCACGTTCGCGGAAGCAGTGCTCGGGGCCACCATCGAGGTTCCCACTCTCGGTGGTGCTCCGGTGAAACTGAAGGTTGCACCGGGAACCCCGAGCGGGCGAGTATTGCGAGTAAAGGGTCGCGGCGTCGCGACAGCGAAAGCAACCGGAGACCTGCTTGCCGAAGTGCAAGTGGCGGTGCCTAACCGCATCCCGGAAGCTGCGTTGGCGCACCTTGAGGCCTTTGCAGAAGCGATGCCCGCAGAGAACCCGCGGGATGACCTGATTGCCCGAGCCAGGAGCTAATAGCTATGGATGAGCTAACCCCCGCGTTTGCTATCGCCGTTGCGGCGGAGCTTGCGGGAATGCATCCGCAGACGCTGCGACAATACGACCGTCTGGGTCTCGTGTCTCCCACGAGAACCAGCGGTCGGTCGCGGCGTTACTCTATGCGCGACGTGATGCAGTTGCGCGAGATCGCGGCGCTCAGCGCCGAGGGTCTCAACCTCGAAGGCATCAAGAGAATTCTCGACCTCGAAAACCAGGTCACCGAACTCACCTCTCGCGTTCGCGAACTCGAAACGGCGCTGGCCGATGAGATGCTCTCCAAGCCGGGCCGTCGCGTGTTCGCTGCGGGTCAGGCCGGCGAAGTGATCTCACTGCGCGCCGGAACGAGAGCCGAACGCACCGACCAAGTCGTGCTGTGGCGCCCCTTCGTGCGCCGCGATAACCAGCTTCCCCGCTGATGATGCGCGCCGCGTCGAATCCCCACCCGTCTTCGCGGCGGTTGCACTGATGTTCCGCGAAGCGCCACCCCTCGGCACTCCCGCGATTCTGCGCCAGCGCTGGAGCGAAGTTTCTTTTCTTCACTGGCGTGTAGACCCCGCCGTCGTCGCACCGTTCATGCCGGAGGGGTGTCGCCCGGACACCCTCAATGGCAGCTCCTGGGTGGGGCTCATCGCGTTCCAGATGTCGCAGAGTTCGTTCTTTGGTGGGCCCCGCATCCCGTGGCTCGGCGACTTTCCCGAAGTAAATGTGCGGCTCTACTCGGTCGATGAGAAGGGCAGGCGCGGCGTTGTCTTTCTCTCGCTCGAGGCCTCGCACCTGATTCCCGTTCTCACCGCGCGGGCGGCTTTTAGCCTGCCCTATCAGTGGGCCTCGATGAAGATCGGGCAGCGCGACGGGCAGATTGCCTACAAAACGAAGCGGCATGGCCGACCGGATGCGGCATCCCACATCATCGTGCGCCCGATCGACGACCCGGCGGCTAGCGTTTCCCTCGCGGCTGACCCCGAGGCGACGTTCTTGACGGCGCGGTGGGCGTTTCACGAAACTCACCGTGGACGAACGATCTACTGTCGCAATCAGCACGAACCCTGGCCGTTGCAGGCGGCCGAAGTGGTCTACCTCGACGATGGTCTTCTCGCGGCAGCCGGGTTTGAGGGCCTCGCTGATCGTGCGCCTGACTCTGTTCTGTACGCGAGCGACGTGACCACGGTGTTTGCGGCGCCGCAACAACCGTTCCAGATTCGCGCTCCCCAGTCGCGACCAGTATGGACGTCTGCGCGCTCTTCTTAGCTTCCGCGAGCAATATGCCTAAGTTGCATAGACAATTTTGGGCAATATGGTCTCACCAGCACAAATGAGCATTGCCTCTCGCGTCGGTCGGGGCCATGATGAGTAACCACAACGTCATATAGGCACAACACGATTGAAACGATGAAGCCGGAGAATGAACGCACGGGGATAGTTCCCGTTCGCGCGTCATTCCCGTGGTTCATCGCCACAGGCAACGACGCCGAATAACGCAGGAGGCACCATGACGACAGTTCGCGCAGCAATCACTCAGACCACTTGGACAGGCGATAAGGAGTCGATGCTCGACAAGCACGAGCAGTTCGCCCGGGATGCTAAAGCGCAAGGCGCTCAGATCATCTGCTTCCAAGAACTCTTCTACGGCCCGTATTTTGGGATCACCCAGGACAAGAAGTATTACCGTTACGCCGAGCCTGTTGATGGCCCGATCGTTACGCGCTTTCAGGCCCTGGCTAAAGAGCTCGAGATGGTCATGATTCTGCCGATCTATGAAGAAGCGATGACCGGCGTGTACTACAACACCGCCGTCGTCGTGGATGCTGATGGCACGAACCTCGGTTCGTACCGCAAGCACCACATTCCTCACCTCGACAAGTTCTGGGAGAAGTTCTACTTCACGCCCGGCAACCTCGGCTTCCCCATGTTCAACACCGCCGTCGGCAAGGTCGGCGTTCACATTTGTTACGACCGCCACTTCCCTGAGGGATGGCGCGAACTCGGGCTCAACGGTGCCGAGATCGTGTTCAACCCGAACGCCACCAAGCCCGGACTTTCCAACCGACTCTGGGAGGTTGAAGGCCCCGCAGCAGCAGTGGCCAACGGCTACTTCGTGCTTCAGCCCAACCGTGTCGGCCTCGAAGACAACGAGTACGGCGACGAAGCCGTTGACTTCTACGGCACCAGCCAGGTCATCGACCCCCGCGGAAACTTCGTGGGCGAACGTGGCTCAGGCACCGACGAAGAGATCATGATTCGCGATCTCGACATGAACCTCGTGCAGGAGATGCGCGACGACTGGCAGTTCTACCGCGACCGTCGCCCCGACGCTTACCTGTCGATCCCCAAGTAAGCCCCACGTCAGCCCCCGGGCTGTCTTGGCGCCCGGGGAACAGTAGGCATTCGACATCGCAGAGGAGCGAATCATGGCCACCACTCTCATTTCTGGCGGAACAGTCGTCAGCTCAACGGGGCGCGCCCCCGCAGACGTCTTGATCGACGGCGAAGTAATCAAAGCCGTGCTGTCACCCGGCAGCACGCTGTTTGGAACGGATGTTGCGGCATCCGTCGACACCGTCATTGATGCCACGGGAAAGTACGTCATTCCCGGCGGCATCGATGCGCACACGCACATGGAGCTGCCCTTCGGCGGCACCGCGGCAATCGACACGTTCGAGACGGGCACTCGCGCTGCGGCGTGGGGCGGCACGACCTCGATCATCGACTTCGCGGTGCAGACCTTTGGCGAGCGCATCGAGGATTCTCTCGCTGCGTGGCACGGCAAGGCATCCGGCAACTGTGCGATCGACTACGGCTTTCACCAGATCGTTGGTGACGTTACGCCTGATTCGCTGAAGGCCATGGCGAAGCTTCCCGACGAGGGCATCACGAGCTTCAAAATGTTCATGGCGTACCCGGGGGTTTTCTATTCGGATGACGCTCAGATTCTGAAGGCCATGCAGGTGTCCCGCGACACCGGCCTCATGACGATGATGCACGCCGAGAATGGGCCGGTCATTGACGTTCTCGCCGAGCAGCTCGTGGAGCAGGGCAAGACCGACCCGTACTATCACGGTGTTGCTCGCGCCTGGGAGATGGAAGAGGAGGCGACGCATCGAGCGATCATGCTCGCCAAGCTCACCGGTGCTCCGCTCTACATCGTCCACGTCAGTGCGAAGCAAGCGGTCGAACAGATCGCCGGCGCTCGCGACCGCGGCCAGAACGTGTTTGCCGAGACCTGCCCGCAGTACCTGTACTTGAGCCTCGAAGAACAGCTGGGTGCTCAGAGCGAGCAGTACGGCCACTTCGAAGGCGCCAAGTGGGTGTGCTCGACTCCGTTGCGTTCGCGCGAAGAGGGTCATCAGGATGCCATGTGGCAGTCGCTGCGCACGAACGATGTGCAAATGGTCTCCACCGACCACTGCCCGTTCTGCATGAAAGACCAAAAAGAGTTGGGCCTCGCGGACTTCCGCAAGATCCCCAACGGCATGGGAACCGTCGAGCACCGCATGGACCTCATGTACCAAGGCGTTGTCACGGGAGAAATCACTCTCGAACGCTGGGTTGAACTAACGAGCACCACCCCCGCTCGAATGTTCGGAATCTATGGCCGTAAGGGCGTCATCCAGCCCGGTGCCGACGCCGACATCGTCGTCTACGACCCCAACGGTCACACCTCGATCGGTATGCCGGTCGACGAAAACGGCAAGCCAACGGGCAAGAAGCACCACATGAACATGGACCACGCTGCCTGGGAAGGCTTCGAGATTGACGGCCACGTCGACACAGTTCTCTCCCGCGGCAAGGTCATTGTGGACAACGATCAGTACCTCGGTTCGAAGGGTGATGGCCGCTTCATGAAGCGTGGCCTCACCCAGTACCTCACCTAAAACAGGTTCTCGTGCAGCATCCGTGTGGCTGAGGCCAGCGGATGCTGCCTTGGCCTACCTTCCACCACGAACGAGGAGCACCATGGATTTCGGCGCAGTACTTCAAACTAACCCGCCCGCAGCACGAACCGTTCAACTAGCGAAGCTCGCAGAGGCGCACGGCTTCAACTACGTCTGGACCTTCGACTCACATATCCTGTGGCAAGAGCCCTACGTGATTTACAGCCAGATTCTGGCCGAGACGCGCAAGGTTATCGTCGGCCCGATGGTCACGAACCCCGCCACCCGCGACTGGACCGTCACGGCATCCACCTACGCCACGCTCAACGAGATGTACGGCAACCGTACCGTCTGTGGCATTGGCCGGGGCGACTCGGCTGTGCGCGTGACCAACGGCAAGCCCACCACACTGAAGGATCTTCGCGAGTCGATTCACGTCATCCGTGAACTCGCCAACTCGCGCTCGGTCGAATACGGCGGCGCCCAGTTGCAGCTGCCGTGGAGCAAGGGCTCAGAGCTCGAAATGTGGGTTGCTGCTTATGGCCCCCTCGCTCTGAAGCTCACCGGTGAAGTCGGAGACGGCTTCATTCTGCAGCTTGCCGACTTGGACATCGCCGCCTGGATGATCAAGAAGGTGCGCGACGCCGCTGAGGCTGTCGGTCGCGACCCCATGTCGATCAAGTTCTGTGTTGCCGCTCCGATGTACATCGGCGATGACTGGGAGCACATGCGCGACCAGTGCCGCTGGTTCGGGGGAATGGTGGGAAACCACGTCGCCGACATCGTCAAGAAATACGGCAGCGACGGAGATGTTCCGAAGGCGCTCACCGACTACATCGAGAAGCGTGAAGGCTACGACTACAACCAGCACGGTCAGGCGGGCAACACCCACGCGGCATTTGTTCCGGATGAAATCGTTGACCGGTTCTGCCTCATGGGCACAGCCGAGCAACACATCGAGAAACTCGAGAAACTGCGCGAGCTAGGGGTTGACCAGTTCGCTGGCTACCTGCAGCACGACAACAAAGAGGAAACGTTGCGCGTCTACGGTGAGACCGTGATTCCGGCGCTCACCGAAACAGTGACGGCGAAGGCCTAACCCGATGACGGCAACCCACAACGACAAGCGTGGGGAGGTTGCCGTCCGCCCCGCGAGTTCGCCGGGTGCGCTGGCTAACCCCGCGCGCGCTCGACTGCTCGGAGGCTTCGGCTGGGGCATCGCGGGCGTTCTCTTCATCGCGCTGATCTGGGAGGGCTACAAGTTCTTCGGCCCCGACAACGGTGTACTGATTGGTGAACTCCGCGTTCTCCCGCGCACGACCGACCTGGCCATGCCGCACCTCTGGGACATGATGGTGCGGTTGGCCGAGCCGGTCACGCGCGCCGATGGTGCGCTTCCCCTCTGGGCCGTCGTTGCGCTCGCCGCGCTCACGACGCTCGGCATCGCCGCCGCGGGTTGGGCTGTCGGAGTGATCGTGGGCATCGCCTTCGCTCTCCTCATGCAGCGCTGGCGCCTGGCCGAATTCGGACTGCTGCCGTGGATCGTTATCAGCCAGACCGTGCCGCTCATCGCCTTCGCCCCCGTGGTGAAGAGCTGGGGCTCGCGCGTCGAGATCGGCTCGTTCGAGTGGCAAGACTGGATGTCGGTCGCACTCATTGCGAGCTACCTTGCGTTCTTCCCGATCACGGTCGGCGCGCTGAAGGGGCTGCAGTCTCCCGACCGCATCCACGTTGAGCTCTTCGAAACTTACGCTTCGGGCTACTGGCCGACTCTGCTGCGCTTGCGACTGCCGGCATCCGTTCCCTATCTTTTGCCGGCGCTTCGCCTCGGTGCGGCTAACGCCGTGATCGGTGCGGTCGTGGCCGAAGTCTCAACGGGCCTTCAAGGCGGCATCGGTCGCTTACTTATTCAATTCGCCGGTCAAGCATCGGGTGACCCTTCTAAGGCGTGGGGCCCCATCTTCGGCGCGATCGTTCTCGGGCTTGTTGCGGCCGGTTCGGTCGCCCTGCTCGGCGTGATTCTCAAGGACTACAGACGAACCGAGGAGGCCGCATGAGCGACCAGATCCCGACCACTACTTCCGCTATCAACCTCGGCGCCAGCGTGACAGCGGATGCCGCTGCCGTGCAGGTGCGCGGAGTCAACAAGCAGTTTCAGACCGCGACCGGCATCGTGCATGCGCTCGAGAACATCGACCTCACGGTTCAGGCTGGCGAGTTCGTTTCGCTCATTGGGCCGTCGGGCTGTGGCAAGTCGACGCTCATGCGGTTGATCGCTGACCTCGACGACCCGACCTCGGGGGAGCTGACGGTGTTTGGCAAGACCGCTACCCAGGCTCGCCTCGATCAGGACTACGGCATCGCGTTCCAGCAGGCCGGGCTATTGCCGTGGCGCTCGGTGGCCGCGAACGTTGCGCTTCCGCTCGAACTGCACGGCGTCGGATCCGCTACCCGTCGCACTCGCGTTGCGGAACTTCTCGACATGGTGGGCCTCACCGAGTTTGCTGACCGCTTTCCCGATCAGCTCTCGGGCGGAATGCAACAGCGCGTTGCCATTGCGCGGTCGCTGGCGGAACAGCCGCGCCTGCTACTGATGGATGAGCCCTTCGGCGCCCTCGACGAGATGACCCGTGAGAAGATGCAGACCGACCTCGTGCGCATCGCCGCCGACACCGGTGCTGCCGTCGTGTTCGTGACGCACTCGATTCCCGAGGCCGTGTTCCTCTCTGATCGCGTCGTCGTCATGTCGCCGCGACCGGGCCGCATCAGCCAAATCGTTCCTATGCGATTGGATGCCGCTGACGGCCGCGAAGAACGCGACGACGACCTGCGCGAAGCATCCTCCTTCTTCGAAATGGTTACCGAAGTGCGGGAAGCTCTGCACGGCGGAGCTGACCACTCGACCGGTGATGGTGTGGCCACAGCGCGGGGAGTGGACACTCGATGAGCGCGAGCACCAGTACTTCTGCGAACGCGATCGTCGGTCGCGGAGTGGGAGCGCGCCGCTCGAAAGGCTGGAGCCCGCGCACGGAAGCGACGCTGCGCATCGTGGCCCCGATCAGCTTCGGGCTGATCGTGCTCGTGATCTGGCAACTGCTCGTGACCGTCGGTGGTGTTTCGGACTACTTGCTGCCCAGCCCGATCTCGATCGTGACGGAACTCGTTGAGTTCTGGCCCTCGGTGGTTTCCGCAACGGCCCTCACCGGGACCAACAGTCTGCTCGGCCTCGTGGTCGGCTCACTCGTGGGAATCGTCGGGGCAGCGCTCGCAGCCCGGTCGCGCATCGTCGACCAAATGAGTGCGCCGATCGTAGCGGCCCTCGCGGTGGTGCCGATCGTGGCTCTCGCCCCCGTGCTCAACTCGATGTTCGGTGCCGACAGCCAGTTCGGTCGTCAAGCGATTGCCGCCATTG
This sequence comes from Rhodoglobus sp. NPDC076762, assembly GCA_040687235.1. Taxonomy (GTDB): domain Bacteria; phylum Actinomycetota; class Actinomycetes; order Actinomycetales; family Microbacteriaceae; genus Rhodoglobus. Next base: position 500,284 of record JBFBMV010000001.1, read on the forward strand.
CCTCATTCGTGCCGATCTTCATCAACACGCTGCGGGGGTTCCGCCAGACGAAGCCCGTGCACCGCGACCTCATGAAGGCCTACGCCACGAACTCCGGGCAGATGCTGATGAAGCTCACGCTGCCCACGGCACGTCCGTTCATCTTGACCGGCATCCGCATCGCCTCCTCGCTCGCCGTGATCTCCGCCCTCGTAGCGGAGTACTTCGGCGGACCGCGCGGAGGCCTCGGCAGCCTGATTGCAACCTCGGCAGCCTCTAGCGCGTATGGCCGCGCTTGGGCGTATGTCGTGGCATCCATTGCTCTCGGCCTGCTCTTCTACCTAGCGACGCTCGCCCTCGAACGACTGGTGCTGCGTCGCGTACCGACCGGGGGTTCCCGATGAGAACAGCCCGCGCAGCACAAGGAAGGAGATAACCGCTCCACCCGCAGTACAGCAGTACCGCAGTATCCACTTGCACCGTGAATCTGGAAGGTCTGACATGAAGTTCACCAAACGCCGCACACTTGCGGCCGGAGCGTTTGCCGTAACGGCAGCGGTCCTCCTCGCAGCATGCTCCACCGGCGACGGAGGCGACAGCGGTTCGTCCGAGAACGCTGACGGCCTCACCGAAGTGAAGCTCCAACTCCAATGGCTGCCTCAGGGACAGTTCGCCGGCTACTTTGCCGCCGCCGATCAGGGCTTCTTTGAAGAAGAGGGCCTTGATGTCGAAATCATCCCGTCGGGCGGCGACATTGTTCCGCAAGACGCTCTCGCTAACGGCGACGTTGACTACGCCGTAGCCTGGGTTCCCAAGGTTCTTGGCTCCATCGAACAGGGCGCCAACCTCACCAACATCGCCCAGATCTTCCAGACGTCGGGCACGCTTCAGGTCTCGTGGGCTGACTCGGGAATTGACTCGGTCGCCGACTTCGAGGGCAAGAAGATTGGTTCGTGGGGCTTCGGAAACGAGTGGGAGATCTTCGCGGCAATGGCTGCTGAGGGCCTCGACTCCTCCACCGTGCAGATCATCACGCAGGACTTCAACATGAACGCCTTCCTGCAGGGTGACATCGACGCCGCGCAGGCCATGACATACAACGAGTACGCCCAGCTGCTCGAGTCGACCGACCCCGACACCGGAGAGCTTTACCAGCCTGAAGACTTCAACGTCATCAGCTATGAAGACACCGTTGGCGCCATGCTCCAGGATGCAATCTGGGCTGACGCCGAGCGTCTCGACAGCGACGAGGACTACCAAGACACCACGGTTGCCTTCCTCAAGGCCGTCGTCAAGGGTTGGATCTACGCTGCGGAGAACCCCGAGTCTGCTGCCGAAGGCACCGTTGCTGCCGGTTCCGGTTGGGGCCCCAGCCACGAACTGTGGATGGTCAACGAAACCAACAAGCTGATCTGGCCGGCCGCTAACGGCATCGGCGTCATCGACGAAGCTGCTTGGGACCGCACCGTAGAGGGTGCCATCAGCGCCGTCAACGAGTCGGGCGCAAGCCCCATCACCACGGCCCCGCCGGCAACGGCATGGTCGAACGACTGGATCATGAAGGCACTTGAAGAACTCGAAGCCGATGGTGTCGACACCACCGGTTCCAGCTTCGAGCCGATAGACGTCACCCTCCTCGAGGGCGGCAACTAGTCGCACTGAATAACCGCTAATCGGATGCCGCCCTTACGCTCGTGAGGGCGGCATTCGTGTCGCAGAAGCACTGTTCCCATGCTCAGAAAGGCCTCGCGCCATGACCGAACCCCACGACGACCTCGACGCCTACGCGCTCGAACTCGATCAGGCGCACATCTTCCATTCGTGGTCGGCGCAGACTCCCGCCCATGCTGCGGCCGTGAGCATCAAGAGTGGGCTCGGCACCCGCGTGTGGGATTACGCCGGAAATGAATATCTCGACTTTTCTAGCCAGCACGTCAATGTGAATTTGGGGCACCAGCATCCGGCCCTGCTCGAAGCGATTAGGGTGCAGTCTCAGCTGCTCGCCACGATCTCACCGCCCACCGCCAACATCACGCGGGGCGAGGCTGCGAAGCGCCTGGCAGCGATTGCGCCCGAGGGATTCAATCGCGTGTTCTTTACGAACAGCGGCTCCGACGCGAACGAGAATGCGATGCGGATGGCGCGGCTCTACACCGGGCGCGACAAGATTCTTTCGGCGTACCGCTCGTATCACGGCAACACCGGCAGCAGCATTGTGGCCACGGGTGACCCGCGCCGCATCCCGAACGAGTTCGCGCGCGGACACGTGCACTTCTTCGGCCCCTACCTGTACCGCTCCGAGTTCTGGGCGACGACGCCGGAGCAAGAGAGCGAGCGTGCACTGCAGCACTTGCGACGCGTGATCGAAGCCGAAGGTGCGCAGACGATTGCTGCAGTGCTGCTCGAACCCGTGCCGGGAACTCCGGGCATCATGCTGCCGCCGCCCGGCTACCTCGCGGGCGTACGCGAACTGTGTGACGAGCACGGCATCCTGTTGATCTTCGACGAAGTGATGTGTGGCTTCGGGCGCACCGGGGAGTGGTTCGCGTTCGACGCCTTCGATGCGCGCCCCGACCTCGTGACCTTCGCCAAGGGAGTGAACTCGGGCTACGTTCCTATCGGCGGTGTGATCATCGATGACCCGATCGCGGCACACTTCAACGACCGGGTGTTCCCCGGCGGTCTCACCTACTCGGGCCACCCCCTGGCGGCGGCCACCGTCGTGGCGTCGCTCGACACCATCGCTTCCGAAGGCGTGCTCGAGCACGTGCGCGACATCTCGAAGAACCACTTGGGGCCAGCGCTGCACGCGCTCGCCGAGCGTCACCCATCAATCGGCGAAGTGCGTGGCCGCGGAGTGTTCTGGGCCCTCGAACTCGTGACCGATCGGGCGACCCGTGAACCCGTGCCCGCCGCAACGATGGGGCGCATTCGGGCTGGCCTTGTGGAGCGCGGGCTGCTGCCCTTTGTCTCAGAGAACCGCATCCACGTTCTGCCCCCGTGCGTTGTCACGCCCGCGGAAATCGCTGAGGCGATGGAGATCTACGATGCGGTGCTGACGCTCGAATTGGGGTAACGAGGGAACTGCGACGCAGGGGTCAATCGCGCCGCCGATTCATATACTTGGGTGAAACTCAATTTATGGGTTCGGTGAGGGGATGACCATGATCGGAATGAGCGGCACGCCTGAGGGGTCCGATGAGTTGATCAAGGAGTACGCGGAGCTCGAAGAGTCAGAATTCATGCTCGCCCCGCGCCGGTACGACCCCGACAACCTTGCCGCGGGAAAGAAGCTCAACGCCGCGAAACTGCACAAAGCGCTCCTCGCAATGGACGAATCCCTAGGTGGTGGTGGCACGATCACCGACCCTGCCGAGTGGGTCACTCAAGAGACCACGGATCTGGCGCTCAGTGATTTCGCCGGCGTGACGATCTTTGCGGAGGATGGCGCGGTGCGGGCCGTCGGGATTGAACTGGGCTCGCCGACTAAGCAGCAGTGGCGCACGCTGTACCCCCAGCTGCGCCGTCTTGCGAGAACCCTCTGGGTGCATTTCGCGCACGCTGAGTCTGAAACCTGGGCTTCGAACCGCGAGTAGCCGTTCCTGAGCGACGAGGTCACGGGGATTGCACAGGCTGATGAACCACAATCTGTGCGGAGCAATCGAAGATTCCCGCGTTGAGAAAACAGTGAGAGCCATGACCCTCGTCGCCGCAGAACGAGCACATCGTCGCGTTGATGCTGCGCCCACACAGCGTGTGAGCAGCTCCTTTTCGCGCATGCTGCGAGCGTCGTGGCAGCTCGTTGCGATGACGTTCCTCGCGCTGGCGCTCATCACTGGCATCGTGGCGATGCACTCGCTCGTGTCGTCCGGCTCGCATTCCGAGATGACGATGGCGGCCACGATGTCTATGGGCGACGGCGCCGCAACGGAAGCAGCGCCGGCTGGCGCCACCCTTACGGCGCTCGATTGTTCCGGATGCGGGGGCGAGGCATCCATGGTTCTCATGTGGTGTGTGCTCGCGCTCCTCACCGTCGCGCTCCTTCTGGCGGCGCCCGCCCTGATTCGAAGCTGGGGCCGCTTCCTTGAGCAGCGGTCGTGTGTCACTGCATTCGTCACCCGGTGGGCTCGCGCTGTCGCCCCGCGCCCGAGTCTCACCACTCTCTGCATCAGTCGCACCTAGGAAGAGCTCTGTCGACTCAGCGTCGACGCGCCCTTGCGTGACCGTTCTGGCCACGCTCCTACTGATGACTTATTGGAGAACCAAGAGATGAATACTCGTTCGACGGCTACGGCCGCAATTGTCCTGACGGCGCTACTGACGCTGTCGGGATGTGTCAACGGAATGACTGACGCGGGGCATAACTCCGACTCGTCATCCACCAACGCGGCTGCAGCCGCTGACGCCAACATGACCGATGTGATGTTCACGGCGATGATGATTCCCCATCACGAGCAGGCTGTAGAGATGGCTGACATGGTGCTCGCTAAGGAAGGAATCGACGACCGCGTCGTTACGCTCGCCGAAGATATCAAGGCCGCGCAAGGCCCCGAGATCGATCTCATGAGTGGCTGGCTCGATGACTGGGGCATCGACATGGGTGACGGCATGGGCGAGATGAGCGGTCTGGATGGCATGGACGGCGTAGATGGCATGGGCCATGGCGACGGGATGATGAGTGAATCCGACATGGACGAGCTCAACGAGGCCAGCGGGGATGAGGCCTCTCGCTTGTTCCTCGAGCAGATGATCGTGCACCACGAGGGAGCGATCGACATGGCAGAACGCGAGTTAGATTCCGGCCAGAACGCGGATGTTCTTGAGCTCGCTCACACAATCATGGGCGCGCAAACTATAGAGATCGCGCTCATGCGCGACATTCTTAGTTCCCTGTAGCGGAGAGGGGTCCGTCGCTCCAGAGTGGCGGGCCCCACGCCTCGTGTTAAGCACAGCTGGGTTTGGAATAGGAAGGTATTCGCATGGCTTCACGAACAGACAAGATCTCACTCATCGGCTCCGTGTCACTCGGCACGGGGGTGATGATCGGCGCAGGAATCTTTGCCCTGGTGGGGCAGGTGGCGGAGTTCGCGGGAGACTTCTTCCCGCTAGCTTTCTTACTCGGTGCGATTGTCGCCGCCGTTAGTTCGTACTCCTATATACGTTATTCCAGCGTGAACCCCTCAGCAGGGGGAATAGCGATGTTGTTGAAGGATGCCTACGGGCCGGGAGTGGTCGCCGGCTCGTTCTCGCTGTTTATGTATGTGTCGATGGTGGTGGCAGAGAGTCTTTTGGCTCGAACGTTCGGCACCTACCTCTTGCGTCCGTTCGGTTTACAAGACTCGGTGATCTTGGTGCCGATACTCGGTGTGGCCGCGATTGCAACCGCTGCGATTGTGAACTTCGTCGGCAACACCCTGGTGGAGCGCTCGGCAACCATCACGGCCGTCGCCAAGATCCTCGGCATCGCCGTACTCGCGATTGCGGGCTTGATCGGCGTCGCGGTGGGCGGCGACGGATTCTTGGCACAGTCATCCGGAGACTCGATCAGCATCGTCGGGGTCCTGGCGGGAACAACACTGTGCGTTCTCGCCTATAAAGGCTTCACGACGATCACCAATCAGGGTGACGACATCCGAGATCCGAAGCGAAACATTGCTCGCTCCATTCTCATTTCGCTGGCAATCTGCACCTTCCTGTACTTGCTCATCACGGTGTCCGTGAGTTCGAGTATCGGTGCGAGTGGAGCGGTGGATGCTCGCAACTACGCTTTGGCGCAAGCAGCGGAGCCCTTCTTCGGGGCTTGGGGTGTCGGAATTACTGTTGCGATTGCCGTCGTGGCGACCCTCTCGGGGCTGCTCGCGAGTTTGTACTCAGTGTCGCGGCTCTACGGGATGCTGCAGGAGATGAAGCAGGCTCCGTCGTTGCCGAAGTCGGTTCCGCATCAGCCCATGATCATCACGGCGGGCCTCGCCATTCTCGTCACCGTTTTTCTCGATCTCAGCCAGATCGCATCGATGGGTGTCTTTCTCTATCTGACGATGGATATGGCGGTGCAGTGGGGTGTCATCCGTCGGCTGAGAGACAAGATTGAAGCCCGAATCTGGCTTCCGGTGCTGACAATTGTGCTCGACCTCGTCATCCTGATTCCGTTCACGGTGCTCAAGATTCAGAGTGACCTCTTCACGGTGATCGTGGCTGCTGGTGTGGCTGCCGCCATCATTGTTTCGCAGGTCGTCACGGTGCGAGCGCGCTCGAGTCGGTAGCGTTGAAGCGTGGTGACGTAGTATCTAAGTATGCATGCGGATACTAAAGTAGAGAGAATTCAACCCGATAGCGACTACGTGGAGATCGCGGTTGAGGTATTTCGGCTATTGGCAGATGCCACAAGAATTCGCATCGTGTTGGCGCTGCAAGATGACGAGCTGTCGGTGAACCATCTCGCCGACATCGTTGACCGCAGTCCGGCCTCAGTGTCTCAACATCTTGCGAAGTTGCGGTGGGGCAAACTCGTGAAGGTGCGCAAGCATGGCAATCGCGTGTTTTATCGATTGACCGATGAGCACGCGAAACGGTTGGTAATCGAAGCCATCCTTCAAGCCGAGCACACCGTGGATGAATCGCCAGCGCACCACGCATGATCGAGGTTCTGCGCAACAAGACCTACCGCGCACTGTTCAGCGCGCAAGTGATTGCCCTTCTGGGGACAGGGCTGCTCACGGTCGCGCTAGGGCTACTTGCGTTCGATCTTGCGGGGGATGCCGCTGGCCGAGTGCTCGGCACGGCTCTCACTATCAAGATGGTCGCCTATGTTGGCGTCGCACCTGTGGTCGCTGCGCTGGTCGACCGGATTCCGAAAAAGGCAGTCCTAGTTGGGGCCGACATCGTGCGCGTCGTAATCGCGTTGATGCTGCCCTTCGTGACGGAAGCGTGGCACATCTATGTGTTGGTTTTCATGCTGCAGTCCGCGTCGGCAACCTTTACTCCAGCGTTCCAATCGCTCATCCCTGCCGTGGTGCCCGAGGCGCGAGACTATACGCGGGCCTTATCGCTATCGAGGATGGCTTACGACCTTGAGGCCTTGCTGAGCCCAACGATCGCCGCAGTGTTGCTGACCGTTGTCAGCTACAACAACTTGTTTGTTGGCACTGCGATCGGTTTCGGTGGGTCTGCGATGCTGGTCGTGGCCACTGCACTGCCGCGGCATCCGTCGAATCAGGAATCCGGAACCTTTTGGCAGCGTCTTCCGGCTGGTGCACTGGTGTTCTTTCGGACCCCGAGCTTGCGATTTCTGATGCTGACGAATGTTGTTGTCGCGGCGGGGACCGCGCTGGTTCTCGTGAACTCCGTTGTTTATGCCAGGGGAATCTTTGAGCTTGACGATGCTGCGTTGGCAATTGCTCTCGGCGCCTATGGTGTCGGCTCGCTCATTGTCGCGGTGAACGTACCGAGGCTTGCTGATCGCATCGGCGTGACGCGCACGATGCTCGGCGGAGTTGTCGTCGTCGTTGGTGGGCTGATTGCTGCCATCGCCGTCACCATTCTCGCTGTCACCACCTCGACCGGATGGTGGGCACTGCTCGCGACCTGGCTGGTCCTCGGCATGGGGAGCTCCCTCATCAGTACGCCCTCGTCGAGGTTGCTTGCCGACGCTTCCTCGCCTGCTAACCGCAATCTTGTTTATACCGCGCAGTTCGCGCTCTCGCACTCGTGCTTCCTCTTGACCTATCCGCTGGCGGGATGGCTGGGAGCCGTTAGCCTTCCGATCGCCACGGCCAGCTTCGCCCTCGTTGCGCTGGCGGGCGCTGTCGGCGCATTTCGAATTCGCCGGCGCGCGATAGTTTTGTCACAGTATTGGGAAATCGCGGAATTGCGGACTAGCCGCTAAGGATTCGGTTCCGGATGCGAGCCGGCCATTCGCTATTCGCGCTCGTCGGCTCCGCGGGCGAGGCGTTGCGAGACCCACACGGGAATGAACGAGGCGAGAATCACGACGGTCGCGACAACATTGACGAGGGATGCCTCGTTGGGGCGTGCCATCTGGTTCATGATCCAGAGCGGCAGGGTGTCGACGCCGGGCGGGGCCGTGAAGATCGTGACCACAACCTCATCGAAGCTCAGCGCGAAAGCGAGAATCGCGCCGGCAACGAAGGCGCTGCGGAACTGCGGGAACGTCACAAGACGGAAGGTCTGCAGCGGGGTCGCGCCGAGGTCGCGGGAAGCTTCTTCGATGCTGGGGTTGATGCGGCGCAAACGGGCGAGCACATTGTTGAAGACCATGACGATGCAGAAGGTGCCGTGGGCGATGATCATGCCGAAGTATCCGACCTCAATGCCGATCGGCTCGAGCACCTGGTTGTAGGTGTTGTTCAGGGCGACACCGGTCACGATGCCGGGCAGAGCAATCGGCAGCACGACGAGCAGGTTCACGGTCTGCTTGCCGAAGAACGTGTAGCGCTGCAGGGCGAAGGCCACGAGCGTGCCAAGGATGAGCGCGATCGCCGTGGCGCCAAGGCCGACGATTACCGAGTTCAGCAGCGCAGCCCGGATGGGTTCGCTCACGAATGCCTTCTCCCACCAGATGGTGGAGAACTCGGCGATCGGCCAGCTCGACAGGCGCGCGGCACTGAATGAGTTGATCACGACCAAGAACAGCGGGATGTACATGAACGCGAGGGCAATCGCGACGATAGTGCCGAGGGTGAACTTGGCGCCGAGGGAGAGTCTCAACATGGCGGCATCACATCCGTTCCAGTGCGCCGGTGCGCTGCACGCTGACGAGGTAGATGACAACAAAGGCGATCGGCACGAGCGAGAACGCGGCGGCGATCGGAGGGTTCAGGTTGATGTTCGAGGCGATGATGCTGCCGATCATCTGGGTCGAGCCACCCACAAACTTGGCGGCGATGTAGTCACCGAGGCTGAGGGAGAACGTGAAGATCGAGCCGGCAATGATCGCGGGCTTGATCAGAGGGAGAACGACAGTGCGGATCGTGAATCCGGCACCAGCGCCCAAGTCAGACGAAGCGTCGAACAGGTTCGGCGGCAGCTGGCGGATCGCGGTGTAGACCGGGACGGCCATGTAGGGCAGCCAGAGGTAGGTGAGCGTCAGCACGACGGTGACGATGCTGAAGCCGGGGCCGCTGATACCGAGCGGGCCGAGCATCGAGTTGAAGAAACCCTCCTCGGTGAAGGTGATGCGCATGGCGAGAATCTTCACGAGGTAGCCGGCCCAGAGCGGCAGAGTGATCGCGACAGCCAGAATGGCGCGCAACTTGGGCGAGGCGACCTTCGCCATGAAGATGCCGAGCGGAACCGAGATCAGGATGCTCAACACCGTGACCGCGAGGGCGATGCCCAGGGTGCGCAGCGAGGTTGACGCATACGCGGGGTTCGCGATGATCTGCTCAAAGTTGCGGAGGGTGAAGCCCGGCTTCACCTTGGAAGTAAAGGGGTCGGTCACCCAGAACGCCGTCACGAGAAGCATGACGAGCGAGAAGATGTAGATGCCGATGAGCCACAGCATGGGCAGCGCCAGCAGTGCCGAGAGTTGCGCGCGGCGATTCATGGGAGTCCGATCGATTGGTGCGTGTGGGGAGTGCAGCTCGTGAGTTGCGGGTCGAGCGAGGGATGAGGGGTGGGTTGGTGAGGCCCACCCCTCGGGCTAGCTAGCTCTTGACGGAGAGCCAGGCATCCGTCCACTGCTGGAAGTTCGTGCAGGTGACGTCAGTGCGACCATCGATGCACTGCTCGATGGGGGTGGTCCAGAACCAGACGTTGCTGAAGTACTCTTCGTCGGTTGCGTTGAAGTACTCGCAGTGTGCTGCGGCTTCGTCGCTCGTCTCGCAGAAGGCAGCGTTGGCGGGAGCCATACCGAAGTTGGTGGCGATAGCACCGTTCACGTCAGCAGCGCTCGTGTAGTCGACCCAGGCGTACGCGCAGTTGGGCGACTGCGACTCGGCAGCGATCATCCAAGCATCCGACCAACCGGTCGAACCCTCTTCGGGAAGCACGCTCTTGAACTTGTCGTCGTCAGTGAGCTTGCGCAGGATCTCCCACGAGGTACCGAGCGAGGTGGTTCCGCCGGCGAACGAGGTGATCTGAGCGGCAGGGTCAGCCCAGTACTCGGAGACGATCTTGTTCTGCTGCTTGAGCAGGTCGATCGCAGCGTCGAGCTGGTCCTGGTCGAGGGCGTACGGGTTGGTGATGCCGAGGTCAGGCTCGTGAGCCATCAGGTACACGGCGGCGTCAGCGATGTAGATCGGTGCGTCGTACGCGATGATCTCACCGGCGTAGGGGCTGTCAGCTTCCCACGCAACATCCCAGCTCGTGGGCTCTTCGGTCACAACATCGCTGTTGTACTGCAGGATGTTGGCGCCGCGGCCGATCGGAACACCATACGACTGGCCGTTGATGGTGTCATAAATCTGACCCTTCATGCCCTCAACGATGTCGTCACCGAAGTTGGGAACCAGATCGAGGTTGATCGGCTGAACGTCGCCACCGGCGATGAGGCGAAGGCTCGCGTCACCCGAAGCGGAGACGAGGTCGTAGTCGCCCGTGCGCATGAGCTGAACCATCTCGTCGCTGGTGCCAGCAACGCGACGGTTGACCGTGCATCCGGTTTCTTCAGTGAATGCGTCGGACCATGCGGGCTCAACAAAACCGCTCCACGCGACGATGTTGACTTCGCTTTCCATCTCGCCCAGTTCTTCGATCATGGGGATGTCGGGAACGTCGATGCTGAGGCCTCCGGCAGCGGTGCCGTCGGTGTCAGCGGAACAGCCCGTGAGGGCGAGCGCGGCAACGGCGATAAACGCTGCGCCGGTCATGATTTTTGATCTCATGGTGACTCCTTGGTGTAGTTGATGAGTGCTGAATTGCGTGTGCTGCGTGTGCTGCGTGTGCTGCGTGTGTTGGTGTGCTGTGGCTGGCCCGGTTGTGCCGGAATCGCCGGTGTTGCAGGGGTGATCTGCTAACCGATCTGTGAGGCGTGATCGGTAGTCCATTCGACGCGCACCCGGTCGCCGCGCGCGAAGGCGGATTCGGCGGAAGGGTGATGGTCGTTAGCTCGTTCGGCAATCACGCGAACACCCGATTCGGTATCGACGAGAAAGCGCGTGGTCGGTCCGGTGTAGACGGTTTCGGTCACCGTGCCGAGCAGGGAGACGGTCCCGGCGCTCGCCGCGGTGTCGGCGGTGAGGAGGCGCACACGTTCGGGGCGCACGCTCGATTGCACGCCATCCGCAGACAGTTCGGCGGGGATGAGGTTGGAGAGTCCCAGGAACTTGGCGACGAATTCGGTGGCGGGGAACTCGTACACTTCGCGGGCGGTGCCGACCTGTTCGACGCGGCCGTTGTTGAAGACGGCGACGCGGTCGCTCAGTGTGAGGGCTTCTTCTTGGTCGTGCGTGACGAAGATGAACGTGATGCCGACTTCGCGCTGAATTTGCTTGAGCTCGATCTGCATTTCTTCACGCAGTTGCTTGTCGAGCGCACCGAGCGGCTCGTCGAGCAACAACACTTGGGGGCGCAGGATGAGCGCGCGAGCAAGCGCGATGCGCTGGCGTTGGCCACCCGAAAGCTGGTGGGGCAGGCGGTCGGCCACGGCCGAGAGGCGAACTTGCTCGAGCGCGACGCCGACCTGGGTTGCCCGTTCGGCGCGGCTGACGCCGGCAACGCGCAGGCCGTAGCCCACGTTCTCGGCGATCGTGAAGTGTGGGAACAGCGCGTAATCCTGAAAGACCGTGTTGACCTGGCGGGCGTGGGGCGGAACCTGGGTGACGTCGACTCCGCTGAGGTGGATGCTGCCGCTCGTGACGTTCTCGAAGCCTGCGATCATCCGCAGCACAGTCGTCTTGCCCGAGCCGGAGGGGCCGAGCATCGAAAGGAACTCGCCGGGCTTCACATCGAGGTCGAGTGCTTCGACGGCGGTGAAGTCACCGAAGGTCTTGGAGACGCCGGCGAGACTGACGGCACCGGGCGCGGGAGTGGAATCCGTTTCGGACGGGGCTTGCTGAGCGGACGCGTGCACGAAGGACTCCTTGGAACGACGATGATCTCTGAGTGAGAGTAAACCTATAGAACCAGAGTTCATATTTCAAGCGTGTGTCCAAATCGTCACAAAAGGGCAACGGCTCAGGTGATCGGTGCGAGAATTGAGTAATGCACTCGACTGAATCGGCTGATGCGCCGCGAAAAAGTGCGGTGGTCGCCGATGACACCGCACGCTCTCGCGATGCCTCAAGGCCCGGCCGCTTGCAGGGTGCGCTTTTTCAGTCGATCGGTGATGCCGGTCGCGCCGAGCTCGTTGAACGGCGTCTCGCCAGTGCGATTACGGGCGGCCATTTGCGTGCGGGGGAGCGTCTTCCCTCTGAAAACGACCTCGCTCGAAGCTTCGGCGTAGCACCGACAACCGTGCGCGAATCGCTGCTGGCTCTGCGCAGCCAGGGTCTCGTGGTGACTCGTCGCGGTCGCAATGGCGGCAGCTTCGTGGCGGACTCAGCCGACCCGGTAGCCCACGCGCGCACCGCCTTGGGGGCAACATCCCGCGTCGCTCTTCGTGATTTGGGCGCCCACTATGCCGCCATCACGGCTGCGTGCGTTCGCTTGGCTGCGCGTCGAGCGGTGCCCTCCGAAGTGCAGCAAGTGCGCTCACGCCTGGGTCGTCTCGACGAGTCAGACCTTGAGCAGTGGCGCAGCACTCTCGACGATGCGCAGATCGAACTCGTCGCGCTCAGCCAATCGGCTCGCCTCACTCGTGAACAGATGCGATTGCAGGCCGAAATGTCGCCGATGCTTCGCCTGATCGACGTGGATGAGACATCCCGTCGGGCTCAACCAGTGCTGCTGGCCAGTGTGGTGGATGCCGTTGAAGCCGGCGACGACCACGAAGCCGTTGCGGCCACCGAACGCATGGTTGATGCCGTGATCAACGCCCTCATCGATCTGCAGTCCCAATCGCGGTGAAGTAGCGGTGCGGGGCATCTGGTGCATAGGATGCCACGAACAGGATCAGTCAGAGTAGGCGGCACCCGATGATTACCAGCCATAGCGCGGCGCAGCGATGACGACAGCAACGAGCACGAGCACAGCAGCTCGCGCGGCGGCCATTGTCTCGCAGTATTTCAGCGCCCCGATCGCCAGTCTCGAAGCCACTGCAGCCCTGCTCGGCACTGAGCTCGCGGCATCCGGAAACCTCGGCCCGCTCTCGTCTCAGCAGCTTGATGCGCTGGTCGAACCGCACGCTCTTGCGACGGTGTCGCTGCCCGATGTTCACATCTACGGTGCCGGGTTTATTGCCGCCGTTGGACTGCTGACGGATGAGCGTAACCACCTTTCCTGGTGGCAGGGCGATGACCCCAAACGTCTGCTTTTGGCCGCGCAATCGGTGAACAAAGAGCACATCGATTACAGCGAACTTGAGTGGTTCCGCGTGCCAATGGAGACCGGTCGCGGCCACGTTGCTGGGCCCTATGTTGACTACCTCTGCAGTGACGAATACACGATCACAATCGCTGCTCCCGTGCACATCGATGGCACGTTCGTCGGCGTCGCCGGCCTCGATTTACTGATCGATTCGGTCGAACGGCAACTGCTGCCGAAGCTCGCCGAATTCGGCGACAAAGTGACCCTCGTGAACAGCGTCGGCCGCGTCGTTATCTCAACGGATGCGCGTCATGCCACCGGCGATGCCGTGCGCGCCGGAGCACTTGCCGAACTCGCGCGCACTGCCTGCGAGGGTGTCGCGCTGGAGATCATCGCGGAGTAGTCCGGCGCAGAGTTCGCCGGCTTCGGCCCCCGGTCGCGATGACCGGTCACGATGGCTGACAGCGGCGGCCGGCGGTGATAGTCGACCACGACCCCAAACGCACAAACGGCCTCCCGGTTATCCCGGAAAGCCGTTTGAGGGGGTGTGCGCTTATTTAGGCGGCGGCGGTGGCCAACTGTTCGGTGCGCACGGATGCCATTCCGCGCGACCATGCGGTGAGCTGGTCGACCATCGGCGCGAGCGTGCCGGCGTTCTGCTCGGTGGGTGCGAAGACGCTGAAGTTTTCGAAGTCGGTGAACAGCGAGAACATAACGGAGCGCTGCACGTGAGCTACCTGAAGTTCGGAGAGCACTCCGCGCAGGTGCTCGACGGCGCGAACGCCACCCATCGAACCGTAGGAGACGAAGCCAGCGGCCTTGTTGTTGAACTCGGCGTTCAAGTACGAGAGAGCGTTGACGAGAACGGGGCCTGCGCTGTGGTTGTACTCGTGGGCTACGAAGATGAAGCCGTCAAACTCGCTGATCTTGGCTGACCACGCCTTGGTGTGGTCGTTTTGGTAGTTCTGGTACGCCGCGGGGTAGGGCTCGTCGAGCATCGGGAGGTCGAAGTCGGCGATGTTGACGAGTTCGAATTCCGCGTCGTCGCGGGTCGAAACTTGGGCGAGAACCCATTCGGCTACGGACTGGTTGACGCTGCCCGGGCGGCTGGCGCCCGTGATGATCGCAATCTTGGTCATGCTGTATCCCCTTAGGACGATTTTTGTTGACGTGTCACTAAAGATGTTGTCATATCAACAATAAGCTGTCAAACTAAATCTTGCGAATGATGAAAAGAGGCTGTCGTGACGAACGCACGAGAAATGGATGACCGCGAAAACGCCGTGTGGCGCGGTTTTGTGAGCGCAACGCAGCAGCTGGTTTCGTCTCTCGATAAGCAGCTGGTGCAGGATGCACAGCTCTCGGGCCCGGAACACGCGGTGCTCACAGCCCTCGCCGAGCATGCAGAACAATCGGACACTCTCGTTCGCGCCCGCGACCTCGGATTGTCGCTGGGCTGGGATCGCAGCCGGCTCTCTCACCTGCTCAAGCGGATGGAAGCCCGCGGCCTCCTCGAGCGCACAAGCTGCCCCTCGGATGCGCGCGGCCTAGACGTGCAGATCACCGCCGATGGTCTCGAAGCGGTGCAGCAGGCAGCATCCGGCTATACCGAATTTGTGCGCACGCACTTCTTTGACGTGCTGACCCCGGACGAGCAGGATGCTCTGGCTTCGGTCAGTCGCAAGATCAAGTCCACCCTCGAGCCGCAGTGCGACTCGGAAGCGGGCGCTGCGTAGTTGCTGCGCTAGTGGCGCAGAGTCAGGTCAGTCGAGCGTCTTCGTGAGAACTTCAAACTGCAGGTCATCGCGCCGCGGGGTGCCGACTCGCTCATCGCCGTAGGGAAACGGCTTCGTCATGCCGGTGCGCACATAGCCCCGGCGTTCGTAAAACGCGATGAGTTCTTCCCGAACATCGATCACGGTCATCTGCATCACGGCGACGCCCCACTCGCGAGCCGCGTAGTTCTCGGCCTCGGCGAGCACCAGGGATCCGAGACCGCTGCCCTGCTGAGCGGGATCGACCGCGAACATGCCGAAGTGGCCCTTGCCGTCGACATCCGCCACGTGGGCGCAGGCCACAAGCTGATCGCCCCGCTCCGCCAGCAGGATGGTTGAACGGTCCCGCGATAGATCCGCTTCGAGCGCCGCGGCGTCTATGCGCTCGCCATCGATCAAGTCGGCTTCGCTCGTCCATCCGGTGCGGCTAGCGTCGCCCCGATAGGCCGACGTAACCAGCACAACCAGGGCGGGGATGTCTTCGGTCGTTGCTGCGCGGAACGTCAGGGTCGTCATGGCAGCAGCTTAGGCGCGAGCATGCTGCGGAATCTCATCTTTCTCATTTCTGCTGGTTGCGAGTGGCGAACTCCATCACCGGGATAAGCATTTGCTCCAGCAACTTGGCACGATGCACCCGTGGGTCGGGTGCGTCCTCGGCGAGAGCTCCGGTGAAATCCATGTTCTCATCGTCGGTCAGTGTGAGATTAATGACAAGTGCTCGACAATAGTGAGGTTGCAGTTCAAGTCTTGCAGTAAGTTGCAGTGCAAGCTAGCGTGTAATGCATGACAGCGGATGTGGGCACTCAACTCCGAAAGGGCGTGGTCGAATACTGCGTGCTTGGCCTGCTCTCGCGCGAGCCGATGTACGGCTGGCAGCTTTCGGAGCAACTCGTCGCCGCGCAGATGATCGCGAGCATCGGCACGCTTTACCCCATGCTGTCGCGGCTGCGCAGCCAGGGGCTCGTCACGACCTACGACGAGGCTTCTGCCTCAGGGCCGGTGCGCAAGTACTACCAATTGACTGCACAAGGTTCAGCGCAACTCGAAGCATTCCGTCTCCAGTGGGAGCCGTTTGCGGCGACCGTTCTTCGATTCGTGGAAAAGGAAACACAGTGACCAACTCACTCCCCACCGTGACTAGCGCATACCTCGCTCAGCTCGAAACGAACCTCTCGGGCGTGCGACCCGACGTGCGCGCAGAGATTGTGGCGGGCATCCGAGAAGAACTCGATGGACTCGACACCGACGCGGCGGCCGCACGGATCAAAGACCTTGGCGATCCTGCTTTCATCGCAGCCGAAGCGAAAGCCGCCACTGCGGATGATGCCGCACCAAGCTCATCGCCGGCCGCGCCACAAACAGAGCCGGTGCCCAGTCGAGCGCTTCCGATCACCGCAGTATTGCTGCTGATCGTCGGCACCTTCGTCGTCCCCGTGATCGGTCCAATTGTCGGCTTGGTGCTGATGTCGTTTTCGGCCGCATGGTCGAGACGCGAGAAGATTGTTGCTTGGCTTGCTCCGCTCGGGGCATCGGCCGTCTTTGGCGGTATGAATATGCTGGTCTGGGCGCTGTCTGATTCAACATCAAACACAACGGTGAACCCCCTGGTTCCCTTCTCTGGCCTCGGCGGATGGCACGCGATGATCTTGCTTCCCTACCTCGTGCTTCCTCTCACTGGCATCGTGCTCTTCGTTCGCGCAAACCGTCGCAACTGGCAGGCAGCGGGCGCAACTCCCTTGTCGTGATTAGTTCATTCACCGCCGGGAGTGTGAGTCGCAGTGCCCTAGTGTCGGTGACGCATCAGTCGGTCTACGGCCTATCGGGGTCAGTGCACTGGCCGCTGCCAAGACCTTTGAGCGGTTCGCCGCCATTGCCGCAGAGGGTGCCACCTGTCGGCGCCTCGTCGACCACAGTTGTGGTGATAGCTGTCCACCCAACAATTTCTCCGGCAAACACCGGGACAAGCTTGCTGTCGACTAGTTGGACGGTGCGCTCACCGATGAGGAGCCCAGTATCCGGGTCGATGATGATTTCATGGAGAAATCCATCGCTTTCTTCGCGGCCGAAGGCGACTCCGGTTCGGCCGTTGAGTGTGGCTGCCTCGTCGGTGATTTCAACGCCCGGAATTCCTGCCACAGCTCGATAAAGAGCGGCACGAAGCTCCGCCGGGACCACACCTGTTCGCAGCGTTGTGGAGATAAAATCGAACGCCTGCCCGTCGGCGCTCACGCCGTGACCTGCAGTCACTCGATAGACGTAGTTGAGCAGCCGCTGGGGGTCGCGCGGCAACTCATCCAATCTCCAGTCTCGAGGTTTCGAATTGTCGAAACCGCCATACGGCGCCCGGCTGATTTCCTCCTTATTGAAGGTCGCCTGAGCAGCCTCCTGCGCTTCCTCTTCGAAGCCTTCGCCGAAAACCTTGATCGCTGCTCGCGGTTCGGTTACGAGAACCCACTCATCTGATGGGTCGGCAGGAATATACAGTTGCGAGTTTTGGGTTCCGAGATAGGCAAAGTTCTCCCAATCCGCGGTCTGCCCGCCTCCTTCGAAGACCGCCTCGGTGTCGATCTTCAGATACTGGCCGGGGCCCACAACTGGATCGGAATTCTCAATGGCGGCGGCCGCAGCGTCGCTGAGTGCGGATGCGGCAGCAGCATCCGCCCCACCGTGCCAGCCGGCCAAGCCGAGTACGTCAGTGAATACAAGAGTCGCCACGAGTGCGCCAGCGGCGAGGGCGGTGGTGCCGCCGAAGAACGCAAAGCGCTTCTTCGAGTTGGGCTTAGCGATTGCTGGCTGTAGTCCGATGTGTTCCACGAGACCTCTGCGGCCTCGGCTGAGAGCGTCGGCGGACGGATCCGCGACACCCTTACCGAATGCTCGGAGCTGTTGAAGTTCGTCCACGATCCACCTCCTGTGCTGGCGTGATGCCAGCGGATAGGCGCAGCACTCGCCGCGCGCGATTGAGACGTGACCGAACAGTCCCGACGGGAATGCTCAATGCGAGTGCAACGCCCTCATAGTCGAGGTCGCCCCACGCGTACAGCAGCAGCGCATCCCGGTCGCGAGCAGGCAGCTTGCGAATCGCTCCCGCCAATGCACGAACGGAGATGTCCGCGTCGAGGCGATCATCGTGATTCTCAACGACCGTCGCCGGTGGCCCAGAAGCCACGACCGCACGCAAAAACCGCGCCTCAGAACCCCGATGTTTACGGATCAGCACTGTCGCGATTCCGAGTAACCACGGCAGAGCACTCTCGAAGGCGCTATCGAAGCGGTTTCGCCGCTCGAACGCCACCAGAAAAGTTTCGGCCATGATGTCATCCGCTGTGTCAACGCCCGCTCGCCGTGCCGCATACCGATAGACGGATGTCGCATGGCGGTCGTACATCTCAGCGAAGACCGCAGGGTTATCCCACGACCTTCGGATGATCTCGTTATCGCTAGTCACACTAGGTATTGCTCCCTAGCTTGAATTAAGTTCACGATTGGTTGGGGCGACTAACTTGTTGCGCGGGATCAACCCAGCGGTGAGCAATGAGAAACGGCAGAACGCCGTATCCCATCGAGAGGATCAGAACCACTGGCCACGCGCCAACCTGCGGCGCGGCAGAATCGCTGGAGGTGATGGTCGATCCTGAGACCAACAACCACGCTCCGCTCGCGAGACCGGCGGCAAACCCGCTCCAGAGGAATGTCTTGCGTCGCCGGTCGGCGGCATCCTCATGAAGCGCGAACGCTGCAATCAGGGCTGAACCCAAACTGATGACCACCAATACCGTGAACGCCAACCATGTCGGCCACGTGCTGCTGACCCCTGCGCTGTTCCACTGGCGGGGCAGCTCTCCGGGGAGATCCGGAAACCACAGCGCCCCAGTCGTGACCGTCACGATCAGAGGGCCCCAGAGTGTGATGGCAGCGACAACATCCCTAGGTCGTGCTCGTTCAGCGTTGAGTTTCTGCATCGTAATTTTCTTCCGCGATAGCTGTGACCTTGTCGTCTCCCGCTGCCAAACGAAGAGCTAGGGGATGATCGAAATCACTGTGACCAGCACAAAGATAGCGGCGACGACGATCGCGAGGATGCCGACCAGTCCTACCGCATGCGGCCAGCGGTAGAGGAACATTGTGCATGGCGAGGCCTCGCGTGAGGGGGCTAACAGCCGTACTCGCAATCACGGTGATCTCTCCTCATGTTCGTGGCTCCAGCATCCCACGCTTTCGGCTCTAGTAGGGGTTAAGCGCCTCGTCGGGTCCTGGCGCGAAGTACCGCGGGCGCCCGCACGAGTGCAGTGACAAGCAGCGCTAGCGCCGGCGCATGGATGACGAGCAATGTCTGCCAGCCAACGAGAAACCGGGTGACAACCGCGGGAAAAGGAGTCGGCCATCCTGCAGCGAAAAAGACCGTGACGAAGCTCAATGCTGCGATGAAGTAGCCCACGTAGAGAGCGGTGCAGAGTAGCGAAATTGGCCACCACGAGGTCCAACGTGCGAAAAGCTGCGGGATTATCAACACGAACAACGGGATGAATTGAAGAAGGATCGAGAACCTGAAACCCACAGGAACGACTTGCGTCAGTCCCAACAAGGCCACAATCGTCAGGGGCGTGTAGATGGCGGCGGTAAGCAGTTGCAAGCGTTTGGAAAGCAGCGACGCGGGCGGGCGGACGACCTTCCCGGCGGTCAAGTCGTTTTGCTCTAGACCGGATCGCGCGATATCGCTGGGGGCGCCGATCGATTCACTAAACGGTCTCGGGTCATCTTGGGCGTCCTCGAGATGCTCGTTGACGTCTCGAAAGGTGTCCTCGCGCAAGGCTGGCGGCAGCACGGCTAGTTCTTTGTTGAGAACTTTCACGTAGTCACGCTGTTCGGCTGCGCGGTCATGGAGGGTGGTGGGTGTCATGGCGTCGTCTCCAGTAGTTCGTCAACGGTGTCCCGAAGCGGAACCCAGGCCGCTCGGAATCCGTCGAGGCGGGCCCGGCCCGCAGGGGTGAGTGTGTAATACCGCCGTTGGCGCCCATCCGCTGGATCGCTCAACTCTGTGTCAACAAGCCCCGTGCTGCGAAGTCGCGAAAGCAACGGATAGAGCGTTCCCTCGCTGGCGATCAACCCTCGTTCGCTCAAGCTGTGCGCAAGGTTGCGCCCATAGCCGCGTTCCTTCGCCAGCGCAGCGAGAACGGAGAACTCGAGTACGCCCTTCCGTAGATTGGTGAGGATTTTGTCCTCGTCGTTGCTCATGGGCTTACGATACCTTGCATAACAAGGCCTTGCAACGCTTACCTTAAACCTTCGGTACGGCACCGTTGTGGAAAGACTCTTGCTGAGTGGCCATGAGCATCTTCTCTGGACCTTCAAGTGACGGTTGTCGTGCCGCGTTGTTGGGCGCCTGCCGCCAAAGCAAGAAATGCTCGACGGCGGGCAGGGTCGTCGTTACGATGGAGCCATATCGAGCACAGTGGTGAATCCGCAGCTGCTCGCAATCCTGCGCAAGCTACAACATTTGGTAAGGGATCCATGAACGAGACATCAGACCCTCGAGCAAAAGCCGCTCGTCGCCGTTAGGTGGGCGTATGTCGCACTGATCCTCGGAATCGCGGCCGCCGCACTGTTTCAGGTGCCCCTTCTTGCGACACCAATCGGACTCATCGGGTTGGCCACTGCGCTCTACGCGCGTCGAGTGTTTCGGGGCGAAGGTTCTCATGCGGGCACCATTCCGTCGTTGCTTGGAGCCCTGCTGAGCTCGGTAGGAATTGTGAGCTGTTTCCCGTGGTTTTTCGCGATCATCGTGATGGCGTTCGCTCGCTGAATATGCACCAGTCGCAACATCCGCCGAAGGAGTCGGGAATGTCGGAAACCACCTGCCACGTGTCAATCTCGCTCGACGGGTTCGTTGCCGGGCCGGAGCAAAGCGTCGACAACCCGCTCGGTAAACGCGGGATCGAGCTACACGGTTGGCACATTGGTGACGAGCGCGCCAACGACGCCGACGAGATCGCGGCCGGCTGGCTCATGCGCCCGCGCGGTGCGTATGTCATGGGCCGCAACATGTTTGGGCCGACTCGAAGGGCATCGACATCGCGGGAGGGGCATCCACAGTGAGGCAAGCGCTCAGTGCTGGTGTCATCGACGAGCTGACGCTCGACATTGCTCCTGTGTTGCTTGGCGCTGGCGAGCGACTCTTCGATGGGATTGACGCGTTCGGATTCGAACCCGTTGAAGTTCTGCAGTCGCCGCTGGCCACCCACATCCGCTACCGCCGCACCGAGTAACGGGTGGCCGAGCTCGGTGGTGACCCGTGGCGATCGCTGACCCTCGCACTGGGGCAGGAGAAGCTATCTCTATATAGCTAGTTTTGAGCCATGCAGCCATTGACTCGGGTCACCCCCGCCACCATCGACGTTCTGCAAACGTTCGTCGAATCATCCGACGCTCTCTGGGGGCTGCGGGTAATTAAGGAAAGCGGCCGCCCCGCAGGGAGTGTGTACCCGATCCTTGAACGACTGGAATCTGTGGGATGGGTCGCCTCTCGTTGGGAAGACGATAACTCGCGTTCAGGTCCGCGACGTCGCTACTACGAGCTCACCGATGGCGGTGCGGTTGCTGCTCGAGCGGCGATTGCAACATTCGTTGCGGCCCGACGTCCGAAAGCTGCTCCCAATGTCATTGCCACTTCGGCGGTGACAGCATGAGCGCCTTCTCGACATTAATCGTGCGTGTCGCTGCATCACTTCTGCCGCCCGAATCCCGCGCCAGGTACCGGGAGCAATGGCTTGCAGATTTGCGCGATGCGCCTGAGCTAGGCATTGGGACAGGAGAAATCGCCGTGGGCTCGATGGCATTCGCCATGGCTCATGGCCGCGCGCTCCCCAATCTAGGCTCGGCGCGCGGGTGGACCGTCACTGCTCGGGCAAGGCTCGCCGTCGGTCTGTCCTTGAGCGTCGCCGTGTTGGCGATCAGTCAGGTATCCACTCTCAGCGCAGGTGGACTCACCGGTAACACGGCTTATGACTTCATCACGTTCACCGCATCTATGCTCCTGCTCGCTTTCGGGATAGTCGCACCGCTATTGGCTCTGATCTTGGCCTTCGCTACTGCAGGCATCGCACGCCGGATACGTCTTGCTGTGGCTCTTCTCGTCATAGCGAGCACCGCTGCTATTTTTTCGGGCGCGCACGGCATCCAATTCTGGTGGATGTCCGTGCTGGGGCCTTTTACGCCGGGAAGCTTGATCTATCCCTTGGCGATCGTTCTCGTTGCTGTTGCTTGCAGGGTGGCGTGGCGAGAACTTCGCCCGGCCGAACAGGCTCCGTCACGGCGCATGCGACGCGAACTCTTGCTTGCCTCGGTCGCGGGCGGGCTCCTTGTCGCGACGGCCGCGATCTTTGGTTTTCTTCACGCGAGTGCGCTCTGGGATGCCCGCACTCCGCTCGTGTTTGAGCTCCCCTTTACTGAATCCAATCGAGCCTTCTTTGAAGATTGGATGACGCTCAAAGTGCAATTCGAAAGTCAGGTGACGACGGTTCTCGGATTGTGGATTGTTGTCGGAGTTGTCAGCGCGGTCACGGTTGCTCTGTTCGGGCTCAGCCGGTGGGCGACGATCCGTCGGGTAATGGCACTTTCGTTCGGAGCGCTGAGCCTCGTTCTCCTTTCCTACGGGTCAATTCTTGTTTTTCTGAACCTGGGGTCTTCGGATGTCGCGGCGACGCAGCCTGTTGAATTGTTAATGCTCGTCGCGCGTTGGACGCTTGTGGCGTTGATTGTGCTCGTGGTCGGTGGAGAGCGGAACACCATAAACGCACGGCGCCAACTGCAATCTGCGCGACCATAATGGGTCAATGCCAATCCTCAATAAAGACATGACCGTGTGCATTTCGTTGGCCGCACGACCCTCCAACCTGGGGACGCGGTTCCACAACTATCTGTACGAAGAACTCGGCCTGAACTTCATCTACAAAGCCTTCACGACCAGCAATATTGAGGATGCCATTGCCGGTGTCCGCGGCTTGGGCATCCGGGGTTGTTCCGTTTCGATGCCCTTCAAAGAGGCGGTGCTTGAGCTTGTGGATGTTGTCGAGCACTCCGCCGCGGCGATCGAGTCGGTGAACACGATCGTGAACAATGACGGCGTGCTCACGGCATCCAACACTGACTATGAGGCCGTGGCCGACCTGATCGCACGCCACCAGCTCGACCCGAGTGTGTCGGTGCTGGTTCGCGGATCGGGTGGCATGGCCAAAGCGGTCGTCGCCGCCTTCCACGGTGCCGGCTTTGCTGACGTGACAGTGCTCGCGCGCAACGTCGAGGCGGGCAAAGCGATCGCGACGAAGTATGGCTACCGCGCCGTGAGCGTCGATCCGCAGCCGGGCCACGCGGTGATCGTCAACGTCACCCCGCTCGGGATGGCGGGCGACGCCGCCGACGAACTCGCGTTCACGCCCGACCACATTCGCGCCGCGCAAACGGTGTTCGATGTGGTGGCGTTCCCCGCCGAGACCCCGCTCATTCGGGCCGCTCAGGATGCCGGAAAACTCGTCATCACGGGCGCCGAGGTCATCGCGCTCCAGGCCGCAGCACAGTTCGTTCGCTACACCGGCGTCACGCCGACGCCCGACCAGATCGCGCGTGCTTCGGCCTTCTCGCGGGAGTAGGGGCGCAGCGCCCGCACTCGTGTATCAATAGGTTGACACATGAGTATCCCTTCGTGTATCAATTAAGCAATACACGAAAGGTGCTTCCATGATCTCGCTATCCGCAGCTCTTGCACTGATCATCGCGACGGTATTCGTGATCCCACTCATCATCCGGCTGAGTGCGGAGACAAGGCATCGTCGCAGGTTCGCTGACGAAGGAGTCAACGCGCAGCATGAACAAGTGGCGGCGGATGTGGCGAGGCACGCTCAGCGGCGGGCCGTAGTCTCAGTTGCGTTCGCGATCGCTCTGTTTGTTGCAATAGCCTCCGTAGGCATCGGTGCACCCCAATTGCTGGGGCTCCCATTCGGTATCGCGCCAGGGCTCGCCGTAAGCGGCGGACTCCTGCTCTTCGCTGCGAGCGCGCCGCTCCGAATCGCGCAACCTGCTCGAAATAGTGCCGAACTCAACAGACGGCATCCGTGGTCATTCGGCCCGCGCTGGGTGTTCGTGCTCCCGCTTGCTATCGCTGCCGCTTTCGTTGCGCTGCTGGTGGCAACAGGGCTCACCGCGAGCGCTGATGAGATGGGTCTTTCGCGGGCCATCACCGCCGCAGACGCGACAACAAGTTCTACCGCAGGCCCTTATCCGGGGTGGTTCTACGGTGTGCCATTGATCGCGGTAACGGTTGTGCTCGCGGTGTCCACTCTGCTTGCCCTCAGTCGCGTTTCGGCTACCCCCTCGTTGCCGAACGAAGGTCTTGCCGAATTGGATCGGCAATGGCGTTCGGTGTCGACTCTGGTCATCACCAAACTCAGCACGAGCGCCTTGCTCCTCTACTTCGGAGGCACCGCCTTCATCGCTGGTCAGGCCACGCGAAACGTCGCGACAACGTATACGGCACTCGGCGACGCATTCAGCTCGACCTTCCGGCAACCAGAATTCGCGATCGCTGTCAGCCTTCAGCTGCTCGGCGGGCTCCTCGCAATTTCAGGTTTGGTCTTTCTGGCCGCAGCAGTTTCCAGCGCCCTCACTCTGCGCATGAAAGTGCAGTTTCCTGCTGACACTGCGCCTGCAGCAGGTCGAGCATGATCACCGTTGATGCCGACAGCCCGGTGCCCCCATTCGAGCAGATTCGATCGCAACTCACCGACCAGATCAGAGCGGGCGAGCTGGGATCTGGGCAGCGACTCCCTTCGATTCGTCAACTTGCCGGAGACCTCCGCGTCGCCACCGGAACTGTGGCACGCGCTTACACCGAGCTCGAAGCCGCAGGACTCATCGAAACCAACAGGGCTACTGGCACCAGAGTGTGTGACGACCAAGAAGTGAACAGCGCCGTGCAGCGCGCCGCATCCAGATTTGTGAAGTCTGCGCGCAGCAATTCGCTGGCGCTGGACGACGCGCTCAGCGCTATCCGATCCGAGTGGGGCATCGGGTAGTTCGATCAGCTGGCTTCCCGATGCGACAGCGGCACGCGGTCTGAAGCGGTTAGCGCCTCGGCGTTCTCGCGGGAGTAAACTGCCGCGTATGGCTCGAGTCTTTCGGCGTGCCAAGAGCACGCACGTCCTTGTCACAGCGGCGGGTCTTCTGCTGGCGCTCGTCGTCGTTCTCTTTGGGCCATACTTTTTGCGCCATGGCGCGGCTACTGCGGAGTGCGGTCAGAAGCTGGGCGGAGCTGCGGGCGGTGGCGGCAGCTACTCAGTCGCGTGGATGCCCGTTCCTGTGCCGGGGTGGGAGTGCAGCTTTCGCCCGGGTGGTGTTGAGAACGACACCGTCGAATTTCTGCCGTGGTGGACGCGAGCGCCTAACCCGCGACTGGATACGTCGACTCGCTCACTGGGAGAAACTAATTTCCCAGCACGCTGCTGGGAAGTTGTCGTGGTGTCAGGTCATGATGTTGATTGATGCGTTCGACATCGCAGATGCCCGTGAGCGGTGCGCCGCAGCGCCGGTCGCCCCAGATATACGAAGCGGCTAGTCCCAACCCCGGTCTTGTTGTTAGCGTTGTAGCCAACACCCCGGATCCGTCCCTGTAGTCCTCGTTTGAGGACCGGTCACACGGCCGGGGTTTTGCTTTTAACGATCCTGCCACTCCAGCGCTCTTCGCTGCCGGAGTATCCACATCGCTTCTTCCCGGTAGGGCGACACTGCGATTGAGCAGCTACGCCCGCACCGACACCGTCACCGTGAACTTGCTGTTGCGTCCGGCCTGGCGGGTAGGGCCGACGGTGCGGTTCAGGTAGTCGCGATACCCGAGGTGGGTGTTGAAAACGACCCACAGTTCTCCGCCGGGTTTCAGCACACGGCGGGCGTCAGCCAGCATCCGCAAAGCAACGCCGGCATGCACGGTCGCACCGGTGTGGAAGGGCGGATTGCAGACAATCAGATCAGCACTGGCCGTCGGCCGTTCGGTGAGGGCGTCTTCGCGCGCAGCCTCAACTCGCGCTCCGACACCGTTCGCGTCGGCCGTTTCACGGGTCGATGCCACCGCGGCGGCAGACTGGTCAATCGCCACAATGGTGAGATCCGGGCGGGCGAGAGCGAGCGACGTGGCGAGCACGCCGGTGCCGCTGCCGAGGTCGATCGCTGTGGCGGCATCCGGCTTCATCTCGGGCAGGAAGGTCAACAGAAAACGCGTGCCGATGTCGAGGGCGGCACCGGCGAACGCGCCACCGTGGGCACTGACCGTGAGCTCGTCAACGGGAAGCTCAGGCTCGCGCAAGACCGACGTCATGGGAAAACGCAGCTCGGTGTTGTCGTGCCCAATGCCGAACGCGGTCAGGGTGCGCGACTTCTGCCGTGCGCGCCCCGCGTTCACCTCGTTAAAGGAACGGCCCAATACCTCGTTCATTGCGAGCGTCATGTGCTTGATGCGGCCACCCGCAATCACCGTCACGTCGGGGGCAGCGTGCCGGGCAATCGCCTGGGCCCACTCGTCGAGCTCGGTCAGGCTGCGCGGCAATTGCATCAGCACGACGCGCGCACCCGCCAGTAGCGAGGCATCGAGCGGGTGCGATTCGTAGTGAATAGAGAGGTCGCCCGCATTGGCGGCCAGCGCCAGCTCAGACACGAGAGAATCCTGAAAGACGCGGATGCCGCGGCACCCCGCCAGCGTCGCAGCTCCGAGGGTGAGCGCCCCATAGTTGTCGCCCATTACTACTAGCTCGCCGGCCTGCAAGCCTTCGAGCTGGGTCGCGGCTTCATCAAGGATGAGGCGATCGCTCGCATCCACCGCAAAAAGATTGGGGGCTTCAAGGTCGGGCCAGCGTCGCAGAGAGGCGAAAAGGTGGTCAGACATAGAGGAAGCTCTTTCGGTGGCGCGGCACCGCAGCAAGGCTGAGCGGCTGAGCCCAATCGTAGTCGAGCCCGTTAACCCAGCAAGCGAGCAGCCCCGGCACTAGGTGGGGCCACTCGCTCACAGGAATCTAGTTGTAGCCGCGCGTGATGTTTGGCTCGTCAACGCACAGAGGACATTCCTCGAGATGCGCCGACGGGATGCAGTTGCACATTAGCTGTTGGGAACGAGCGTGTACTTGGTAGAGAGGTACTCGTGGATGCCTTCCGAGCCGCCTTCGCGACCGATGCCGGACTGCTTGACTCCGCCGAAGGGGGCGGCTGCGTTGGAGAGCACGCCCACGTTGAGGCCCATCATTCCGGTGTCGAGGGCGTCGATCATCCGGTTTCCGCGAGCAAGGCTTTCGGTGAATACATACGAGACGAGACCATATTCGGTGTCGTTCGCGAGGCGCACACCTTCGGCTTCGTCGGCGAACTCCACGATCGAGACAACCGGGCCGAAGATCTCTTCGCGCAGGATGTCGCTATCGGTGGGTACGCTCGACACGATCGTGGGCTCATAGAAGCTTCCATCGCCCTCGACGCGCTTACCGCCGGCGACGAGGGTCGCGCCGCGCTTCACGGCATCCTGAACCAACTCGTCAGCCTTGTCGACGGCCTTGTCATTGATGAGCGGGCCGATGTTGACGCCGTCTTCGGTGCCGCGACCGATCTTCATGTCGGCGACGCGAGCGGCAATCTTCTCGGCGAACTCAGCGGCAACTGAGCTGTGCACGATGAAGCGGTTGGCGGCGGTGCAGGCCTGGCCGATGTTGCGGAACTTGGCCGCAATCGCGCCGTCTACTGCTTTGTCGAGGTCGGCGTCGTCGAAGACAACGAACGGGGCGTTGCCGCCGAGTTCCATCGAGGTGCGCAGAACGTTTTCGGATGCCTGCTTGATGAGCGCCTTGCCCACCGGAGTGGAGCCAGTGAACGAGAGCTTGCGCAGGCGAGAGTCCGCGATGATCGGCTCCGACACTTCGGACGAGCTCGACGTGGTGACAACGTTGAGCACGCCAGCGGGAAGGCCGGCTTCCACGAAGAGTTTCGCAAGGAACAGGGTGCTGAGGGGCGTGAGCGCTGCGGGCTTCACAACAACCGTGCAGCCGGCAGCCAGCGCGGGTGCAATCTTGCGCGTCGCCATCGCGAGCGGGAAGTTCCACGGCGTAATGAGAAAGCTCGGCCCGACCGGGCGCTGCGACACAATCATGCGACCGGTGCCCTCTGGGGTGTTACCGAAACGGCCCGAAATGCGCACGGCCTCTTCGCTGAACCAGCGCAAGAACTCGCCGCCGTAGGTGACTTCACCGTTGGCCTCGGCAAGCGGCTTGCCCATCTCGAGCGTCATGAGCAGGGCGATCTCGTCGCGGTGCTCCTGCACGAGGTCGAAGGTGCGACGCAGAATCTCGCCACGTTCCCGAGCAGGTGTCGCTGCCCAGGAATCCTGAGCGGCAACCGCAGCGTCGAGCGCTCGCATGCCGTCCTCTGCCGAAGCATCCGAAATGGTGCGGATGACCTTGCCGGTAGCGGGGTCGGTCACGTCGAGCGACTTGTCGCCCGAGGCGGCAATCCACTCACCGCCGATGAAGAGCTGGTTCGGCACGGCTTCGAGAAGCTGGGTTTCGGTGGAGTTCGTCATACGGTGTGCACCTTTCGTGGTGGGAAATCTGCGAGTCAGTCAAACAGCGCAAGCTGAACTTCGGCTTGGCGCCGCGTGGGCGGGCACTGAACGCGCGCTCAGTGCCCGCTGGCCGCGAGTTAGGCCTTGGCGAGAGCGTCGCGAACGACGTCGAGGCCGTCAGCGATGAGCTCGTCAGAGATCGAGAGCGGCGGGAGGAAGCGGATGACGTTGCCATAGGTTCCACAGGTCAGCACGACAACACCGGCGGCGTGCGCTGCAGCCGCGATCTTCGATGTGAGGGCCGCGTCGGGCTCTTTCGTGGTGGGGTCGACGAGTTCCATGGCGATCATGGCGCCGCGCCCACGAACGTCTCCGATGCGGGGGTCGCCGGCGCGGAGTCCGTTGAGGCGGCCACGGAAGGCGGTTCCGATTTCACGGGCACGCTCGATGGCGCCCGACTCCTCGAAGGTGCGGATCGTGGCGAGCGCTGCGGCACAAGCGATGGGGTTTCCGCCGTAGGTTCCGCCGAGGCCGCCGACGTGAGCGGCATCCATGACATCGGCTCGGCCGGTGACGGCCGAGAGCGGAAGGCCGCCGGCGATGCCCTTGGCGGTCACCATGATGTCGGGAACGAGGTTCTCGTGGTTGGAAGCGAAGAGGTCTCCGGTGCGAGCGAAACCGGTCTGCACTTCGTCGGCGATGAAGATCACGTTGTTGGCGGTGGCCCACTCGCTGAGGGCTGGCAGGAACCCGGGGGCCGGCTCGATGAAGCCACCCTCGCCCTGAATGGGTTCGATGATGATCGCGGCGAGGTTGCTCGCGCCGACCTGCTTCTCGATCTGCAGGATGGCGCGGGCTGCGGCATCCTCACCACTGATTCCGCCATCGCGGAACGGGTACGACATCGGTGCGCGGTAGATCTCCGAGGCGA
Organism: Rhodoglobus sp. NPDC076762; assembly: GCA_040687235.1. Taxonomy (GTDB): domain Bacteria; phylum Actinomycetota; class Actinomycetes; order Actinomycetales; family Microbacteriaceae; genus Rhodoglobus. Next base: position 529,919 of record JBFBMV010000001.1, read on the forward strand.
ACGGACCGAAGCCGCTCTTGTAGGGCATCGATTTGGCGGTGAGGCCCATCGTGAGGTTGGTGCGGCCGTGGTACGCGTGGTCAAAGGCCACAACGGCCTGCTTGCCGGTGAAGTAGCGGGCGATCTTGATCGCGTTCTCAACGGCTTCGGCGCCCGAGTTGAAGAGGGCGGTGCGCTTCTCGTGGGTGCCGGGGGTGATCTCGTTGAGCTTCTCGGCGACCTCGATGTAGCTTTCGTAGCCGTTGATCATGAAGCAGGTGTGCGTGAACTGGGCGACCTGAGCGGTGACGGCTTCGACAACGGCGGGTGCCGAGTTGCCGACGCCGGTCACGGCAATGCCGGAACCGAAGTCGATGAGAGTGTTGCCGTCAACGTCACGAAGAACGCCACCGCCGGCTGCTTCGACGAAGACGGGAAGGGTGATGCCGATGGCGGCGGCGACGGACTGCTTCTTGCGCTCGAGCAGTTCGAGCGAGCGCGGTCCGGGAATCGCGGTGACGAGTTCGCGCTTCTGCGGAAGCGAGGGGCCGCCGACCGGGGCCGTGGTGCTGGAAGAAGAAGTAGACATGGCCACCGGAATCCAATCTGTGTAGACGACCCGCGACCGCTGACGGCGGGCGGTGTCGTGCAGAACGTGTGGTTCAACCTAGTTCGCGGATGCCCGGCGCAACAGTCACAAAGTGGCAGTATTAACGGCGATTGCTGACAGAATGGCAGCAGGAGGATTGCCATGCCCACACCCCTCAGCGAGATCATCGCGACCGAGCGCCTTGCGCTGCGCCCGCTCACCGATTCGACCACCTTCGATCGCTCGGTCACGTGGGTGCACAACTCCGACCTCAACGACCCCACGCCGTTCGTGTCCGAGGGCCAGTTGCTGCTCACGACCGGTCGCCAATTCGTCGACAACGCCGACCCGACCGCGGAACCAGTCGCTGAGCCTGCGGTGGAGGCAGACTTCGTCGGCTACGTCGCTCGGCTCGTCAGCGCCGGGGTCGCCGCAATCGGTTTCGGCACCGAAGTGATCACCCACGGGGTGCCCGCCGGCCTCGTCGCCGCCTGCGCCACGGCCGGCCTGCCGCTCTTCGAAGTGCCGTACCGCATCCCGTTCATCGCCATCAGCCGCCTCGTCGCCGACAACGAAGCCGAACAAGCCCGCGCTGGCTTCGACCGCGCGCTCGCCGCTCAAAACGACATCGCTCGCGCCGCCGTGGGCAAGGGGCGCTTGAGCTCCGCCGCCATCAGCGCTGCCGAACACCTCGACTGCCGAGTGTGGATCTTCGACGCCGACGGCGAGCTCGTGAATGAACCCCACCGCGACAGCCACACGCGACGGTCGCTGGATGCCGCCCCCGACATCCGCCGATCAGTCACCGACCTGCTGGGTCGGGCTCGTCGCGCGCGCGTCGCCGATGACGCAGGCCACGAGCATCGCGTCGTGCAGACTCTCGGCTCCACCGGGAGGCTGTGCGGCGCCATCGCGTGGGCCCGCGACACCGAATTTGGGGCGCTCGATCGTTCGGTCATGACGGTGTTGGCGGCGCTCGCCGAGGTGTCGCTCGAGCAGACCGAGAATTTGCGGGTGGGGCATCGGGCGATTTTGGAGCAGTTGTTTCAGCTGCTCAAGGATGGCCGGGTCGACAGCGTGCGGCGGGCGGTGCGCGTGGCGGGCATCGAGTTGCCGGCCGACCGGTTTGCGGTGGCGGCGCTCGACCTCAGCGAGACGAGCGCGAGCGTGCGTGACGTGCTCGAGCGGCGAGCCGCGCGGTCGGACAGTCGCATCTTCGCCGTGGCGGATGGTCGCCACTTGCTCGTGCTGATCGATGCCAAGCAGCTCGCCGCCGAACGTCGGTTCTTTGCCGCGAGCGATCTCACCATCGGTCTTTCGGCCGAGGTCGGCTGGCCTGAGCTCACGGTCGCGATCACTCAGGCCGTGCGCTCGCTCGAAGCATCGCCGCCCGCGACGGTCACCGAATTCGCGAGTCTCGTGGGCGAGAGTTTCTTCGGCCTGCTGGCGTCGAGTTCGGTCGCCGATATTGCCCACGCCAGGCTCGCGAGCGTGATCGAATCCACCGAAGGAATCGGGCTGCTGCGGTTCGCGCAAGTGTGGCTTCGGCACAACGGTCAGTGGGATCCCGCGGCACGTGAGTTGGGCATCCATCGGCACGGATTGAAGTCGCGGATGCAGCGGCTCTCCGAGCTCACCAATCTGAGCCTCGACACCTTCCAGGGCCGCGCCGAATTGTGGGCGATGTTGGCCGCGATCGATCTCGGCGACACCGGCTCTTAAGCGCGTCACTTGCGCGAGCCGCGACCGCCCCTCACAGCGCCCCGCAAAAACCCTGACTTCCAATTTTTAGGATTTCGCATGTAGCCTACGAACAATTCTCGGCGGCGTCGCCGGTCCTTTTCGAGCAGCGAGGAACCTCTCATGAAGACTTTTCAAGTGATCAATCCCTACACCGGCGAAGAGGGCCCAGCGCACCCCGCCGCGAGTGACGAAGTCATCGAGCAGATTGTTGCTGCAGCGCACTCTGAGTACAACGGCGGAATGAACCGTGATCAGGTAAAAGACCGCGCAGCGATCGTCACTCGCATTGCCGATCTCCTCATGGAACGCTCGGCCGAATTTGGCGAAATTATTGTGCGCGAAATGGGCAAGCCCTTGGCCCAAGCGGTGGGTGAAGTGGAGTTCTCCGCTGACATTTTCCGCTACTTCGCCGACAACGCTGAGGAGTTCCTCGCCGACGAGAAAATTCCCGCCGGAGCCGGCACTGCGTGGATTCGTAAGAGCCCCATCGGTCCCGTTTTGGGCATCATGCCGTGGAACTTTCCCATCTACCAGATCGCTCGTTTCGCCGGTCCCAGCATCATTCTCGGCAACCCCGTTTTAATCAAGCCCGCGCAGCAGTGCCCCGAGTCTTCGGCGGCTCTTGAAGCGCTCATTCATGAGGCCGGTTTGCCGATCGGTGGCTACCAAAATGTGCTCGCCGACAACGACCAAATCGCCGCGATGATCGACGACCCGCGCATCCAAGGAATCTCTCTCACGGGTTCCGAGCGTGCCGGTGCAATCGTGGGTGCCGCCGCGGGTGCCAACCTGAAGAAGAGCGTGCTCGAACTGGGCGGCTCGGACCCGTTCATCCTCATGTCCACGGACGACATGGATGCCACGGTCGAGGCCGCGGTCGCCGCGCGCATCGACAACAACGGCCAGGCCTGCAACGGAGCCAAGCGCTTCGTCATCATCGACTCGCTTTACGAAGAGTTCGCCGAGAAGTTCAGCGCCGCGATGGGCGCCATCACGGTCGGCGACCCCATGGAGGAGAGCACCGAGCTCGGCCCGATGTGTTCGGTAGCGGCGGCCAAGGGTCTCGAAGAGCAGGTAGCTGAAGCGGTTGCTGCTGGCGCCACCTTGCGCGTCGGAACCGGCAAGCGCGACGGCACCAAGTTTGCCCCCGCCGTGCTCGAGAACATCAGCCCCGAGAACCCCGCGTACGTCACCGAGTTCTTCGGACCGGTCGCTCAATTGCACCGCGTGAGCAGTGAAGAAGAAGCGATCGTTCTCGCCAACGCAACGCCGTTCGGTCTCGGTTCGTACGTCTTCACGACGGATGCCGAGCAGGCCGACCGCATTGCTGACGGCATCGACGCTGGCATGGTCTACATCAACGAGGTCGGTGCGGATGCTCCCGAGCTGCCCTTCGGTGGAGTCAAGAACTCCGGCACCGGTCGCGAGCTTGGTCCTTACGGCGTCGACGAGTTCGTGAACCGCAAGCTGGTCAAGCGCCCGTAACGGGGGCGCACGCTCGGCGGCGGGTTAGCTGCCGCCGAGCGTCAGCATCCGTGTGTCACTAGACGAGTTACGGCTGCGCTTTTTCCGCCAGGGAACGCGTGCCCGTAGCTCGTCTTTTCTTTCCTAGCGCGTCGTAGCAGTCGGCCAATTCGCGGTTCGCTCCGGCGAGCATCTCGGCATCACCACGGGCGTTCTTCACGACTGATTTGAGCAGTTTGATGGCGTCTTTGGTTCGCCCCTGCTCGGCAAGTAGCTCCGCGGCGAACCGCTCGGTAGTGAGGGCTTCGCGGGGGTCACCGGCGGAGCGAAGGGCCGCAGCAGCCTTCGCCGCGTGCTCGATGGCATCCGAGGTTTCTCCCAAAATATGGAGAGCGCGAGCCTTGCCATCGAACGCTGTCGCCCAGAGTCGCATCGCGTTGTTTCGCGAGGTTTCCGTGGCTATCTCGTCGAATGTTGCGAGGGCGGTGCGATCACCCAATCGTGCCTGGGTCATGCCGAGCGCGTGCAGCGCGCCCACATAGAGTGCGCCGTCACCCTCTGATTCTCGTACTGCAGCGGCCGCGACCATCAAGAGTTCCCGGGCAGCTTCGTGGTTATCCCGTTGTGTCTGAAGAACCGCTGCGTTGTAGTTGGCGCGCGCGAGGTCGTCGAGAGCGCGGGCCTCGGTGTAGAGGTTCGAGGCCATGGCCCACACTTCGATGGCGGCATCCGGTTGCTCGGTTGCGGCGAGTGAGTGCGCCATGAACTCGAGGCTTTCGGCCCGCACCTCTGGGGGTGCTCCCGTGGCGGTCTCGTGGTTATATACCTCGGTGAGCATGCCGATGGCTTCGGTGTGATTGTCTGTTGCCACAAGCGTGTTGGCGACAGCTTTCCGGGCCTCGCTATTGTCGATGCCTAGCTGATCGGCGAGCGTCACCGCGTCGCGGAAGCGGCCCAGGGCGACAGCACGCTCGCGAGCGTCCACCGCGAGGCGCCCTCCCAGAAGCGTGGTGTTGTAGAGCCGTTCGGGCAGGTCGATGGCGGCATAGAGGTCGATGGCGAGATTGACCGCATGAAGGGCTTCAGTCGGTTGGTGCACGCCGCTCAGTGCCAGTGCGTGAAACGTGTGTGCTTCCGCGCGTGCAGTTCGGTTGCGTGCTGAGGCGAGGAGACGATCGCAGAATTCCAGCATCCGTGGTGCATCGCCTGCGTCGTAGGCAATCTGCACGAGATAGCGAAGAGCGCGGAACTGGGTCGACCCTGTGTCCTCTGCGACGTCAGCCTGCAAGTAGGCCAACCCTGCTGAGGAATGGATGTTCTCGAGGTCACGAAAACTCTGGCGCCACATCGCATCAGCGTGCGCGAGGAGGGCGATGGCGTGGAGTCGCGGAGGGAGATCGGCCGCTGCTCTAGCCTCACGTTCGAGGGCGGCAAGGTCGTAGGGTTCCGCCCGCCCGAAGCGCGCCAAGCCCATTTTTGCTTGGCTGGCGGCTTCGAGGGGACGGTCGAGTTTGATCAGGAGGTCGTGGCGCTGCTGAGCAACGATGTCGGCGGTCTCGAACTGGCCGAGTTGCACGCAGCATGCCGTCACTACTTCGAGAGCGTTGACCCGGGCCACCCCATTCGTGAGCAGCACGGCTTGGTTGCCTGCGCTGAGTGCTGACGCAAATTCTTCGCCGGTGAAGAGCTCTTCGGCGCGAAGCAACCATTGCTCACCCTCGGTGGGGGCGTCGATGTCAGAGAGAGCGAAGACCATGCTCAAATTATCCCTGCCACCGCGCGAACTGCACTCCCCGCCTTCGTGGGGCAGAACAGCGTTTCTCGCGGCCTAGCTAGCGCCCTCCGCGATCGCCCGGGCGGCAGCAGCATCCGCCGTGCGTCCGAGGGCGTCGAAGCTTTCGGCAAGTTCGAACGCGGCCAGGGTGCGCAATTGCTCATGGTTGGCGGCCTGCTCGATGACCGACTGCAGCACGGTCACCGCTTCGTCGTGGCGGCCCTCTTCGGCCAGCACGCCTCCCACGAATCGTTCGGTGTTGGCGGCCGAGAGCGGGTCGCCCGCCGCGCGATAAGCATCAGCGGCGGTCAGGGCAAGCGCGACGGCTTCCTTCGCGCGACCCAAACTGGCGAGCGAGCGCGCTTTCGAGTCGGTGACGTCGGCGTGCAGCCAATCGGCGTCGTGCTCGGTGGCGAGGGCGAGAACCTCATCCAGCGTCGTCAGGCCTTCGGCGTTGCCGACGTCAGCCTGGGCGCGACCCTGCTGGTGCAGCACGCGCACGAGCAGGTTGAGGTTGTCTGGCGTGGCCCGGGCATGGGTCGCCGCGGCTTCGAGCAAGGTCGCTGCTTCTTCGGGGCTGCCGTTCGCGCTGTGCAGGCTCGCGTTCTCGGCGAGGGTGCGGGCAGCGCTCTGGGTGTCTCCCGATTCGAGATAGAGCTCGGTTGCCGTCTCCCACGTGCCGACGGCGGATGCCGGCGCTCCCGCAGCAACGAAGCCATGGCCAAGCCAGTACAGGGTTTCACCTCGGCTGCCAGGAGCGGCTTCGGCGGCAGTCTCTTCTTCGTAGAGAGCAATGAGCAGGTCGATGGCTTCGGATGCTTCACCGCTGCGCACGAGCGCGCGACCGAGGGCGTAGCGAGCGCCGACCGTGTCGATCTCCAGTCGCTCGGCGTAACGCACCGCGAGACGGAAACGGCTGCCAGAGTCAGCGAACATCTCGGCCTCGTCATAGAGGCGGCCAGCAAGAACTGTGGTGTCGTGCAGGGGCCCGAGAGCGTCGATCGCATGGGCGCATTCGCTCGCGGCATCCGCACTGCGGGCACCCTCGTCGAACTGGCCGGTGCTGCCCATGATGCGGGCGCGGAGTGCGTGGGCATGAGCCGCAACACCGCGGTTCTCCGTTGCCGCAAGAATCGCGTCGACGTACTCGAGCGACTTCTCGATTTCGCCCATTGAGGCCGAAAGGTCAGACAGGTAGCGCAGCGCATTGGTGCGAGCGAACACAGCGTCGCCCTCCTCGGCGTGGCCGAGAGCGCGCACGGCAAGAGCGTGAGCGGCCGCCACATCGGGCTCTTCAGCGCGCAGGGTCAGGCCCAACAACGAAAGCTCGAGATCGGCAACCTGCGTCGGTGCGAGATCGCCCGACACCTCCACGGCCACCCGCAGGGCATCGAAGTCCGCCTCTTCGCCGCGGCCGAACAGCGCCAAACCGAGCAGTTCCTCGAGCGAGGCCTGAGCATCGTCGCCGTGCTCACGCAGAGCCGGGATGCGTTCCTCCAGTGCCGTCTGTGCCGCCGCGAGGTCGCCGGTAGCCACTAGCCCAGCGATTAACGCTCCGAGGGCGGTTGTGCGATCCTTGCCGGTCGTCAACTCCGCAGCCTTGCGAGCTGCGGGGATCGCGGCTGGAAGCCAACCAATTGCGGTCAGCTCTTGCGCACGCAACAGCCAGCCGGCGGCATCCGTCGGCGTAGCGTCTGCGGGGGCAACGAGGCCGAGCGTCTCGCTCGAGAGCTTGAGCGGATAGCGCTCGTTGGCGAGCTCTTTAGCCTTCTGGATGCGGTTAGCCCGGTAGTCATTGCCGGCCCGCTGGTCGAACTGGTCGCCGATGCGGCGCGCAGCAGCCCACACGGCGGTGGCGAGTTCTTCGGCAGTCCAGGCGCCGTCGTGTTCTCCGAAGAGCACCTGTAGTTCGCGGCTCTCGGCACCCCGAACGGTCTGCTCGCCGAAGCCGGCAGCGGTCACCGCGTCGAGCAGAACGCCCGCCGCGAGGAGGCCGGCGAACTGGCCGTCGGCATTGAGCTGATCGTGCACGAACCACGAGAGGTGGCGCTCGAGCATCGAGAGGCCACGAGCTTCGTTGCCGGTGACGGCGCAGAAGATGAAGTGGTTGGCGATGATGCTGAGGTTGTCGGCATTGTCGCGGGCGAGGTTGTAGCTGCGAAAGTGGGCGGCGCGAGCGTCGTCGAGGCGTCCAGCGCGCAAGTAGGGGAGCAGGGCACGCGAGAGGGCAGCTTCGGGCTCATCGCCACAGCTATAGCCGCCTTCAATGAGTTCGTCGAAGAGCACAATTGCCTCGGCGTCGCGGCCCATTTCGGTGAGGAACCCGCTGGCATCGCTGCGCACGCAGGCATCGCAGTGGCTGTAGTCGTCGCGCGGGGTCACCACGAGCTGGGCCCGCAATTCTTCGGCGCGCTCGAGTTCACCCAAACGCCAGGCGGTAGCGAACTGCGAGGTCAGTACGCCGCTCTGGCCGATGCCGGCCTTGCGGTAGTGGCTCTCCATGTCGGCGAGGGCGCTAGAGATGTCATCCGTACCGAAGATGGGCGAGCTCGCCAGCGTGGTGGCAATCCATTTGAACTGCCACATGAGGCCGGCACCTTGGTGACCAACCTCATCCGGAAAACGCACGGGGTCTTCGTCGTGCTTGGCCAAGCACCAGGCGAATGACGAGAGCAACGTCTCGGTGTCACCGAGCATGTTGGCGGATGCCGTCTGCCGAATCCGTGCGCGATATTCGAGCTCTTCGTCACCGATCTCAATCGCGAGCGCGATCGCTTCGTCGACGCGAGAACGCTCCTCGGGACCGTAAGCCATGCCATCGATCTCAGTGAACAGTTCTTGGATGCGGGCCACGCTCATAGGGAGTTTCCTTCGGGGAGGTCGTCGCCGAGCTTCACGCTCATGGCGATCAGGTCGGACATGGAGTTGGTCATCATGGCGCGGTCGCGCACGCTGAGCGGACGCTGGCTGGTGAGGAGGGCCTGCACGTAGAGCAGCTGGATCGTGCGGGAGAACACGGCGTCGTCGCTCAGCGTGGAGAGAGTAACGACAACGGGGTTGTTCCAGTTGAGGCAGAGGCGAGCGAGGCTCTTACTGATGCCGTCGCTCGCGATGCGTTCGTCGGCGAAGGCATCCACTTTGCCGAGCACGTTCTGCCACAGGCCGGGTTTGCTCACTTCGCGCGCTGAACGGCGGTCGATCGAGCGGAGTACTTCGGGGTCGGCCAAGTAGAGCCCGGTCACGTCGGCGCTCGGCACGCTGCGCACGATCACCGAGCAGTTGGCGTCGGCGAGCACGGCGCTGGCACGGTTTTCGAGTCGCGCAACAGCGGTACGGGCATCCAGCGGCGGTACTTCTAAGAAGTCGAGTTCGTCGAGCACGCTCACGCGGTCAACGGTGAGGCCATCAACAATCGTGGGCAGCAGGCGGGCGATCTCAGTGTCATACACGTAGCCGCCGTTGATCACGGGGCGGTCGGCGCTCGCGATGCTCGCGATCTGGCGGAACTCATCCACTGACTCGGCGTACCGCAGCGCCTTGTGGTCGCGAGTGAGAGTCTCGATGGTCATGCGCCCCAGCGTCGTCTCGACACTGAGCCAGGGCGTGATGAAGGTCGCCAACTCGTCGTCGTGAATTACAAGCGACTTGAGGGCGAGCGAGTGCAGGTTCACAAAGTCACTGAGTTGGCCCGGATTGCGGGCGGCAAGCTCCAGCACCCACTGGCGAAGCGTCGTGCCGATGGCGGAGCGCGTGTGCTCGAGCAGGTCGTCATCGACGAGCGATTCACGGCTCGCGGTGGGGGTGAGGGCGGTGCTGTTCAGCACGACGCGCACGAAGAAAGCCCAGTCGGGCAGCAGCGCGTCAACGTTTTCGCTGAGCAGCATGCGGCCGAGATAGACGCGGTTGGCCTGGCGCGCGCCCGGAGGCGGCGAGCTGGGCAGCACGTACGCCACACCGGTCGTGCTCGTGCCCGGCACGCTCAGCGGAATCGCGGCAAAAGGATCGGCACCCAGCAACTCTCGGCCGTACGCCAGAAGGTCGGCAGGCTCGGTGGTGTGCGGCTCGATAAACGGTGCCGCGTGCGTCACGGTCTCGCTGCCGCCGTGGGGGAGGTCAACCCGCACAGTCACGGGCAAGAATTCGGCGAAGGTCTTCGCGAGTGCCATCACCGTCGTTGTGCTCAACAGGTCGTGCTGATCGAAGCGCGGCTTGAGCGACACGGTGGTGCCGATGGGCAGGTCGCCCTCCAACTCGCGCACGCTGAACGTGCCGTCGCTATTGCCGATCCATTCGACCGGAGCTGAGCCGCGAGCGGAGCGGGACTGAATCACGATCTGGTCGGCCACCATGAAGCAGCTGAGCAATCCGATGCCGAACTGGCCCAGATAGTCGCTGCGGGGCAGGTCAAAGATGTCGCGCTTGGATGATCGGCCCACGGTCGACAAGAGCTCGGTCATCTCGGCGGCGGTCAGCCCAATGCCATCATCCTGAAAGCGGAACGTGTCGTTCGAGTCGCTCAACGGAGTGATGCGGATGCCGCGGCTCGCGTCGTCGCCGTCGAGCTCAACCCGTGCGGCCAGAGCGTCGCGCCCGTTCTGCAGCAGCTCGCGCAAATACACGCGCGGACTTGAGTAAATGTGCTTGCTCAGGAGGTCGACAACCCCGGTGAGATTTACTTGGAAGGATTGGAGATCGTCGTCGGGAGTCGCGGTCACCGTGAAATTGTCTCATCCGAGGGTGGTTCTCTGCGAGCGCACAGGAATCACCTAGCCACGAGCGGGGTCGCAGGTATAAACTTGAGTCGTCTTAACTCAAGTTTGTGGAGGGTTTGTAATGGCGAACATGCAGGGTGCCCCAAGTACCGACGAGGAGCAAAAGAGCGCTCTCGAAAAGTACGGGGTCAATCTCACTGAGATTGCGCGCAGCGGCAAGCTCGACCCTGTAATCGGGCGTGACGCCGAGATTCGTCGAGTGAGCCAAGTGCTGACCCGCCGCACCAAGAACAACCCGGTGTTGATCGGTGAGCCCGGCGTCGGTAAGACTGCCGTGGTGGAAGGCCTCGCTCAGCGCATCATCGCGGGCGACGTCGCCGACTCCCTCAAAGACAAGCAGCTCATCTCGCTCGACCTGGCAGCGCTCGTCGCCGGCGCCAAGTATCGCGGTGAGTTTGAAGAGCGCCTCAAGGCCGTACTCAAGGAAATCAAAGACTCCGACGGCGAGATCATCACCTTCATCGACGAACTCCACACCCTCATGGGCGCGGGCGGTGGCGACGGCTCGGTAGCGGCATCCAACATGCTCAAGCCCATGCTGGCCCGCGGTGAACTGCGTCTCATCGGTGCAACAACCCTCGACGAGTATCGCCAATACATCGAGAAGGATGCCGCGCTCGAGCGTCGCTTTCAGCAGGTGTTCGTCGGCGAACCGTCGGTCGAAGACACCGTTGCCATCTTGCGCGGACTCAAGGAGCGCTACGAAGCGCACCACAAAGTTGCGATCGCTGACTCTGCTCTCGTCTCAGCCGCGACGCTCAGCAACCGCTACATCTCGGGACGCAAACTTCCCGATAAGGCAATCGACCTGATCGATGAGGCCGCTAGCCGTCTCAAGATGGAGATCGACTCTTCGCCGGTCGAAATTGACCAGTTGAAGCGTGCCGTCGATCGACTCCGCATTGAAGAACTCGCGCTGAAGAAGGAAAAAGACGACGCCTCGAAGGCTCGTTTGACCAAACTGCGCGAAGACCTCGCGGTGCAGAGCAAACACTTGAGCGAACTTGAAGCGCGCTGGAAGCTCGAAAAGTCGAGCCTCACGGGTGTCGGTGACCTCAAGACTCGCCTCAACGATGCTCGCATCGAGCTTGACCGTGCGATGCGCGATGGCGAATACCAGAAGGCCTCCAAGCTCAACTACGAAACGATCCCTGCGATCGAAGAAGCGATTGCCACGGCCGAAAGCAACGAGCCCACGGGTCCGCGCATGGTCAATGACCAGGTGACCGAGGAAGACATCGCTGCCGTCGTCGCGGCGTGGACGGGCATCCCCGTCGACCGTCTCACCGAGGGCGAGACCGAGAAGCTGCTTCACCTTGAAGCAGAACTCGGCAAGCGCCTCATCGGCCAGAAGGATGCCGTACAGGCCGTTTCTGAAGCTGTGCGCCGTACCCGCGCCGGCATCTCCGACCCCGACCGCCCCACGGGTTCGTTCCTGTTCCTCGGCCCCACCGGTGTCGGAAAGACCGAGCTCGCCAAGGCCCTGGCCCAGTACCTCTTCAACGATGAGAAAGCTCTCGTACGCATCGACATGAGCGAGTACGGCGAGAAGTTCTCCGTCTCGCGACTCGTCGGTGCCCCTCCCGGCTACATCGGTTACGAACAGGGCGGTCAGCTGACCGAGGCCGTTCGCCGGCGGCCCTATTCGGTCATCCTGCTCGACGAGGTTGAGAAGGCGCACCCCGAAGTCTTCGACGTTCTCCTGCAGGTGCTCGACGACGGTCGTCTGACCGACGGTCAGGGCCGCACTGTCGACTTCCGCAACGTGATTCTCATTCTGACCAGCAACTTGGGCAGCCAGTTCATCACCGATCAGGAGTTGCCGTGGGATGCCCGCAAGGCCGCCGTTGACGACCTCGTGCGCAAGTCGTTCAAGCCCGAGTTCATCAACCGTCTCGACGACATCGTGGTGTTCCAGCCGCTGTCGACCGACGATCTCAGCCAGATCGTTGAGCTCGATATCGACCGTCTCAGCAAGCGCCTCACCGATCGCCGTCTGCAACTGGCGGTGACGCCGGATGCTCGCAGCTGGCTCGCCGAGCGCGGCTACGACCCGATCTACGGCGCGCGTCCGCTGCGCCGCCTCATGCAGCGCGAAATCGACGACAAGCTCGCCAAGGCGTTGCTCGCCGGTCACATTCGCGACGGAGACACCGTGCTCGTGGGGCTCGCCAGCGGTGGCGATGGCCTGCAGGTCACGCGCGGCCCCGGCACTGCTCCGGCCTAGCGGACTTTCGGTTTGGCGGACGACCGCTGGCCGCTAACCACCAAGCCAGCCTTCGGCCTAACGGCTAGAGGAACATCGGCCGATCGTCGTCGTTCTCGGTATCGATCGCGAGATCGACGACGACGGGGACGTGGTCGCTCGGGCCATCGCCCTTGCGCTCTTCACGGTCGATGGATGCTTCGGTAACGAGTTCATCGAACGCGGGCGAGCCCATCACAAAGTCGATGCGCATGCCCTCGTTGCGGGGAAAGCGCAGGCGCTGGTAGTCCCAGTAGGTGTAACCCTCGATGTTGCGGCTGCGGAGAGCATCAATCATTCCGGCCTCTTCGAAAGCGCGGAAGGCGGCGCGCTCGGCGTCGCTCACGTGAGTCTTGCCCTCGAACGCCGCGATGTCCCAGACGTCGTGGTCGAAGGGGGCGATATTGAAGTCGCCCATCAGCGCCAGCGGCAGCTCGGGGTTCTCACTCATCCACTGGGCGGCCTGCGTCTTGAGGTTCGCGAGCCATTCGAGCTTGTAGGGGTAGTGGGGGTTGTCGAGCTCGCGACCGTTGGGCACGTACAGGCTCCAGAGGCGTGCGCCTTCAACCGTGACGCCAATGGCGCGGGCTTCGATGGGCACGGTGCCGTCATCGAGGGGCTTGCCGAAACCGGGCTGGGTATCGAAGCCGACTGTCACGTCATCCATCGGGAGACGGCTTGCGAACGCGACGCCGTTCCACTGGTTAAGCCCGTGGAGTTCTACCTCGTAGCCAGCCTCGGTGAAGGCGTCCATCGGAAACTGCTCGGGCTTGCATTTGATTTCTTGCATCGCGAGAACGTCAATATCTTCGCGAAGAAGCCAGTCGACGACGCGACCAACTCGAGTTCTGATGGAGTTCACGTTCCAGGTGGCAATGCGCATGGTTCAACGGTAATAGGTCTACCCCTGTATTGGGCGACGACAGTGTCAGAGCCGCACCGTAGAGTCGAAACATGCAGCCGCTCACCCTCGTAGACGACGAAGCGGAGCAGTGCCTCAAAGCGGCAGAACAGGCCGATCGCCTCGACCGTCGCAACGCCACCATCGTGGCAATCTTGGGCTTTATCGGTGTTGTTCTCTCAGGCGCTTTGCTGATTTTGGGCGAGACCAGCCTCTAAGGCTCTACCCACAATGGGTATTCTGTACTCGTGACCGACGCCAAGCAGCAGCTCATTGAGCACATTTCCGCCGATGCCGTGTTCCACGGCGACTTCACTTTGACGAGCGGGAAGAAGGCTTCTTACTACGTTGATATGCGTCGAGTGAGCCTCGACCACCGCGTCGCACCTCTCATCGGTCAAGTCATGATTGACCTCATTGCCGACATCCCCGACATCTTCGCTGTCGGCGGGATGACGATGGGAGCCGACCCGATCGCCTCGGCCATGCTTCACCAGGGTGCCGCTCGCGGCCTCAGCTATCACGCCTTCGTTGTTCGCAAAGAGCCCAAGGATCACGGCCGCGGCCGTCAAGTTGAGGGCCCCGAGCTCGAAGGCAAGCGCGTCATTGTTCTCGAAGACACCTCGACCACGGGTGGTTCGCCGCTCGCTGCGATCGAAGCTCTCGAAAAAGTCGGAGCGATCATCGCTGGCGTCGCCGTCGTTGTTGACCGGGACACCGGGGCTAAGGAACGTATTGAAGCGGCCGGCTACCCCTACTACTCGGCGATTGGGCTGGGTGAATTGGGGCTGACTCCGTGACATCGGGAGACGAGCATTCGGGTGCCGGCGACGGCACCGAACCGCGCCAGCCTTCCTTCAACTGGGGGCTAACTCCGACGGACCCCGAAGAAGCCTCGCAGACTGAGCGACCTGAGCGACCTGAGCAACCGCCCACCCCAGAGTCAGCCCCGCCGACATCGCTGCCCACAGCAGTCACGCCGCAGCCTGCTGCGCTGGAAGTGCCGCTGCCGCCGCTGACGCCCGCGCCGACGACGCCGCCACCTGCCGCCCCTGCAGTAACCGAACTTCCCGGGTTGCTCAAGCTCCCACCACTTCCCGGTGAATCGTCGCAGCCCGCGGTTCCGCAGGCTGCGGCGGCGCAACCGACCCCGCCCGCCTCGGCGCCGGCACCGCTTGTCGAGCCCCCCGCCACGGAGGCGATGAACGTCGCTGATCTGCCGACGAGCGCTATGAATGTCAGCGATCTCCCGACCGGTGCGATGGATATCAGTGATCTCCCGACCGGGGCAATGGATGTCGCAGACCTACCGACGGCAGCTCTCACTACCCCCACCCGGCGCCAGAGCTACCTCCCGGCCGCCGTCGATCCCGCGCTCGAGGGCGCCACAGAACTTATAGGAGCACAGTCTCTCGACGGTATTTCTGCGGAAGCGGAATCCGTTGAACATGATGCGGTTGGCGCGCTTTTCGGCGAAGACAAGTTTGTGGAGTACGAAGACGAGACGCTGATCCCGCCCGCGTCGGCCCTCGTCGTGCGTGAGCGCACCCCGGCCCCTCCGCGGCCCCCGATCCCACGAGGACAAGTAATTGGGCTGGCGATCGCCGGCGGCCTCGTCGCAGCTCTCGCCCTCATCGCGCTTTTCCTTGCAGGTACTCGCATCGGTGAAAACTCTGTTCCTGCCGCTGGCGCTGGGGCCTCAGCGACTCCGACAGCGCAGCCGACTGTTGCTGCTCCTGTGGTCGGCCCCGTAGACCCCGGTATTTACCAGTGGAATGAGCTCGCGGGCGGGGAATGCTTAGAGCCTTTCGCTTCTGCTTGGGAGCAGGAATACACCGTAGTGGAGTGCGCTCAGCCGCACGCCGCTCAGTTGCTTACGATCGGTCAGTTCGATGATGCGGCCGCTGATCCCTACCCGGATGCCGAACAGCTCGCTTCTCGCACAGCACAGTCATGCTCTACTAACACCGTGATCGACTTTGCGGCTGCTCAGTCGTTCGCTGATCTTGAGATTGTGGCCAGCTTCGCCGCGACCGCACAAGAGTGGGAGGCGGGGGACCGCAACTACTACTGCTTCGCTACTCGCGCCGGAGACGATGCCCTCACGGCATCCGTTGCTCAGCCGCAAACGCCGGACAACTAGCAGCTTCGGGCGCTGCGGCAAGGACCCCTTAGTGCAGCAGATCAGCGACGCTGTCGAGAACTTCCTTCGGGCGGAACGGGTAGCGGTCGATCTCTTTCTGGTCGCTGATGCCCGTCAGCACCAACACGGTGTGGAGGCCAGCCTCGATGCCGGCGACGATGTCGGTGTCCATGCGGTCACCGATCATGCCGGTCGTCTCACTGTGCGCGCCAATTTTGTTGAGCGCGGAGCGGAACATCATAGGGTTCGGCTTGCCGACGATGTACGGCTCCCGGCCCGTGGCCTTGGTGATGAGAGCGGCAACCGCACCCGTGGCGGGCAGGGGGCCGTCAGCGCTCGGGCCCGTGGCATCCGGGTTGGTCACAATAAAACGGCTGCCATTGCCAATGAGGCGGATGGCCTTGGTGATGGCTTCGAACGAATAGTTGCGGGTCTCGCCAATCACCACATAGTCAGGGTTTGTCTCGGTCATGATGAAACCGGCTTCATGGAGCGCGGTCGTGATGCCGGCCTCACCGATAACGAAGGCGCTGCCGCCGGGGATCTGTTCCTTCAAGAAGTCTGCCGTGGCGAGAGCGGAGGTCCAGATCGCTGACTCGGGAACGTCGAGGCCAGAGGCCTTGAGGCGCGCGCTGAGGTCACGCGGGGTGAAGATCGAGTTGTTGGTGAGAACCAGATATGGCTTCTCTTCGTCACGCCACTGCTGCAGGAGTTCGGCTGCGCCGGGAACGGGGTGGTTTTCGTGTACGAGCACGCCGTCCATGTCGGTGAGCCAGCACTCGATTTCATCTCGATTTCTCATGCGCTCACTTTAGCGAATGCTGTCTCGTTTGAGAGGCGACTCGTGATGATTTCGATCGCGGCGGGGTTTTGTTCCACAAGAACCACGCGACGTTTGAGCGCCTGGGCGACGGCGCCGGTGGTGCCGCTGCCAGCGAAGAAATCGAGCACCCAATCGCCGGGCTGGCTGGATGCCTGAATAATGCGCCGCAGAATGCCTTCCGGCTTCTGGGTGGCATAGCCTGTCTTCTCTTTGCCAGTGGGGGACACGATGGTGTGCCACCAGACATCCGTCGGCAATTTTCCGCGCGCTGCTTTTTCGGCGGTAACCAAACCCGGCGCCATGTAGGGCTCGCGGTCGACCTCTTCATTGTTGAAGTAGTAGTTCTTGGGATTTTTAACGTAAACGAGAATCGTGTCGTGCTTAGATGGCCATTTTTTCGTGGCGCGGGCGCCGTAGTCGTACGCCCAGATGATTTCGTTAAGGAAGCTGTCGCGGCCGAAGAGGGCATCGAGGGCGACTTTGGCGTAATGAACTTCGCGGTAGTCGAGGTGCAGGTAAAGGGTGCCGCGGTCGTCGAGCAATCGCCATGCTTCCTGCAGTCTCGGCTCTAAGAATTCCCAATAGTCGGCGAACGTATCGTCGTAGGAGTAGAGCACTCCCTTGATCGTGTCGTAATTGTTGCCTCCGAAGCCGACGCGCGTTCCTTCGGCAGATCGCTGTGTGGTGAGGGCTTGGCGGCGCTGCGTTCGCCCGGTGTTGAATGGTGGGTCGATATAGATCAGTCGAAAGCTCTCATCGGGCAAAGTGCTGATCACGGCCAAGTTATCGCCGTGCACAACAAGGTCGGGTCCATCGGGAGTCCAGGGCGGCTGCATCCCTTGAGATTAACAGCCGCAGACGCGCGCGGGGTCGCGCTGGACGGCGAACATGCCGCGCCCCGCAGGGAACCACCGTTCTAGCCCCAGTGCAGGGCAGATTCGGGTGGGGTGGGGGTAGTTAGGCTGTCCAATTCTTCGACCAACGGTTTATGGTTGGGGGAGATGCGCTCACCCGAAGGGCAATTCATTGACGATGCGGCGAACCGTAAAGTCAGCGAGTTAAACCCGGGGGAGAGAGAAATTGCGGCATAACAGCATCAACGTGGAGCGCACGCAGCGTAGCGCTCGAAGCGCGTTAATGCGGGGCGTCGCGTCAATCGTCGCCTTCGGCCTTCTCGTTACCGGTCTTACCGTCATGCCGACGACTCCGGCCGAAGCTGCGGTTGTGCAGTGGGGTACCAACGCAGGTACTTCTCCTAGCTACCAGACCACCGTCAACGGTGACTTCCTCATGGCCGGTAACGGTGTTCTCGCTTGTAATCGGCCGCTCTACACGGCTGCCCAGATCGGTACCTGTACCGACCTGCACTCTGCTTCCGGCGGCAACATCAATACGGCCAACGACAACTTCTTTCTTGAGAATTCGAACACGGTAACGGGCTTCACCACCAACTCGAGCTCGGCGAACATCACTATCCCCGCTGGTGCCTCCGTCAAGAAGGCCTTCCTGAGCTGGAGTGCCAACACGGGTGCCTACACCGGCATCAGCGACTACGCGTGTGCAACACCCAATGCGACTCGCGGAGTCGCCACCATGCCCGCTGGCTCACCGACCGGTTATCGCACGGCACCCGCCAAACTAAAAGTGGGACTCGGCGCCGTCACCACGGTGGCACCAACGACAATGCTCGAAGACCCGGTCGGTACTCCGTCCTCGATCTACTACAGCGCGAGTGCCGATGTAACCACAGCTTTCGCGGGAGCTGTCACGGGAACCCCGCTGACCGTATCTGCTGGTGATCTCTGGGCTCCTCAGGGAGCAGGCTGCTACGCAGGCTGGACGCTCACCGTCGTCTACGACTATGGAATCTACATTCCGACCCAGCCGTTGTCGCAGCCCCACCGCATCATCTTCTACGAAGGTCACGTTCGCATGACCGCAGCCGAGGCACCTTTGACTGTTGCATTCAACGGTTTCAGCGCGATTGCCACGGGAACTCGTGCCGGCTTCTCGCTCTACGAGGGCGACCGCATCATTCAGGGCGATATCGCGGAATACTCGCGCGGCAATGGCGGCTACACGCAGATACCCAACAGCGCCGGTAGCACCAACAACATTGGTATCGGCCGAGGAGAGGGCTCTGTTCGATACACGGCCCCGACCGACATCGGGCCCTTCACTAACCAGAGTGTGGATGTCGCAACGGTCAACCTTGCGAATGTGCAAGCCGGTGACTCCTCCGTCAACCTCCGCATGAGCACGAGTGGCGACTCGTATTTGCTGCAGAACGCCATTCTCTCGGTGCCGAGCGCGGGAATCAACGTCTCCAAGACCTACAACGGAACCCTCGATCAGCAGTCGCGCACCGCAACAGAAGCGGCAACCTTCACGATCACGGTAACCAACTCGGGCGTCGGTATTCTGCAGAACATCGTCATCGCGGATGATCAAACTAACTGCGCGCGACCGCTGACCGGCATCACGCTCGCTCCGCTCCAGTCGTACACCTATACCTGTGTGGCGAACGGGCTGACGACAGCCAGCTACGACTCGACAGCGACCGCAACGGCAAGCACGGTGGTGGGTAACAACTCTGCCACCGGCAGCGACTCCACGCGAGTGCTGCTCTCCTCGCTCTCGCTCGCCAAGACAAGCGCGCTCGCTGGTGGCGCAACCGGTCGTGCTGGCGACACCCTCAACTACACCTTCACCATCAAGAACAACGGCGACTCGCCTCTCACTGGGGTTGCTGTCACCGACCCGCTTCCCGGGCTCTCGGCAATCACTTACGCGTGGCCGACAGGTACCGCTGGCGCGCTTGCTGCTGGTGCTTCGGCAACAGGAGCAGCGACCTACACGCTGACTCAGGCCGACGTTGATGCTGGCTCGATCGCGAACACCGCGACCGCAACCGGTACGGATGCCGACGGCGGCATTAAGCCCGTAGCAACCGCGAACCGCACCACCCCCATCCCGGTGAATGCTGTTCTCGAAACGAAGAAGACTGCCGCGTACGCTGGCGCGGGAGTCGGTAACGTCGGCGACACCGTTAACTATTCGTTCTCGGTCAAGAACACCGGAAACGTCACGCTCACCTCGGTCACCCTGACTGACCCCCTCACCGGTTTGTCCGCCATTGCAGTGACGTGGCCAGGAACCGCCGGTCGTCTTGCCCCAGGCCAAACCGCCACGGGAACCGCGACCTATACGGTAAAGCAGGCTGACGTTAACGCCGGCAAGATCGTGAACCAGGCCACTTCTGCTGGCCGCACCCCCAAGAACGTCGCCGTCACGGGCCTCAGCAACGAGGTCACGCTGGCTACCGCGCCCGCCGCCCCCGCGCTCACCACCACAAAGTCGGGAACCGTAGCGGAGCCCAAAGGTGTCGGCAGCATTGTCACCTACAACTTCAGCGCCAAGAACACCGGAAACGTCACCCTCACGGGCGTGACCATCGCAGACCCGCTCGCCGGGCTTTCCGGCCTGACCTACTCCTGGCCGGCAACTGCTGGAACTCTGGCTCCGGGCCAGACCGTGACCGCAACCGCGACGTACACCGTGAAACAGTCTGACGTGGATGCCGGACTGGTGCGCAACACCGCCACCAGCTCGGGAACATCACCCGCCGGCACTGCCGTTACTGCGGCATCCCCTCGCGTGGATGTTCCGCTACAAACTCGCAGCCCCGCCGTTTCGCTGACCAAGTCGGGAGTGCTCGCGGGCGGCTCAACCGCGGGCAGCACCGTCAACTACTCCTTCGTTCTCACCAACTCGGGCAACGTGACGCTGACGAATGCGGGTATCACTGACCCGCTGTCCGGTCTCTCGGCCATCACGTACGGCACCTGGCCGGGCGCTGTCGGAACCCTTGCGCCGGGGCAGTCCGTGACGGCAACAGCGTCGTACACCGTGAAACAGTCGGATGTCGACGCCGGTGCCATCGCCAACGCCGCGACCGCGAAAGGCACGCCGTCAAGCGGTGCTGACGTGACGCGCACGACTCCCGCGACCGTTCCGATCACGGCAGACGCCAAGATGATCGTCACCAAATCGGGCACATACACGACGGGTTCCGGCGCCGTCGGCTCTGTCGTCACCTACACGTTCAGCGTGAAGAACGATGGAAACGTCACCCTTAGTCAGGTTGCTCTCGCTGACCCGCTGTCTGGCCTCAGCCCTATTTCGGTAACCTGGCCCGGCGCAACCGGCGTGTTGACTCCGGGGCAAACAGCTACCGGCACCGCCACCTACACGGTGAAGCAGTCTGACGTAGACGCCGGCTCGGTCAAAAACACGGCAACCGCGACGGCGAGAACTCCCGCCGGGGCCACCGTCACCCAGCCCTCTGGTCAATCGGTCGTGCCAACGGTAGTGCCGAATCGACTCATTACGACGACGAAGTCCGCAACGATCGCTGCTGGTGCGGCAGGGAAGGTCGGCGACGTCATCAATTACTCCTTCAGCGCCAAGAATGATGGAAACGTCACGCTCACCGGCGTCACGATTGCAGACCCGCACACGGGTCTTTCGGCGCTGACTTACATCTGGCCCGGAGCCACCGGCGTTCTTGCGCCCGGCCAAACGGTGACCGCAGTTGCGACGTACACGATCAAGCAATCCGATGTGGATGCTGGATCGGTCAAGAACATCGCCACCGGCAGTGGAACCCATTCCGGCACCTCGGTGAGCAGCCCCTCGGCTGAGATTACGGTTCCGACCGTCGCAGCGAACCCGGTCGTCACCACGCTTAAGTCGGGTGCGCTCGCCGCCGGTTCGACCGGCCGCGCTGGCGATACCGTCAACTTCTCGATCAAGCTCACCAACTCGGGCAATGTCACCCTGACCTCGGTGTCGGCGACCGACTCGCTCCCCGGTCTCTCGGCGCTCAGCTACGGCACGTGGCCCTCGGGCACTGCCGGAACGCTCGCGCCCGGACAATCAGTCACGGCTACCGCCACCTACACGCTCAAGCAGACTGACGTGGATGCTGGCTCGGTTTCGAACACGGCAACTGGTTCAGCAACTCCGCCGACGGGCGCCGCAGTCACCAGCGTCAGCCCCGCCACGGTTCCGATCACGGCTGGCCCCGCGCTCACCGTCTCCAAGTCGGGTGCCGTCACGACCGGTAACGGTTCTGTCGGCGACACCGTCACGTTCTCCTTCGTCGTGCGCAACACCGGTAACGTCACGGCGACCAGTGTCGGCATCACCGACACGCTTCCGGACCTCTCCGCAGTCTCGTTCGGCACCTGGCCGAGCGGCACGGCCGGCACGCTGGCTCCGAATACTCAGGTCACCGCAACCGCGACCTACGCGATCAAACAGGCTGACGTTAACGCTGGTTCCGTTGAGAACACGGCTACGGCATCCGGCAGCATCCCCGGCGGGGGAACGGTGACGGCGACCTCGCCGCGGGCCGTTGTGCCGACCGTGGCGTCGTCGCCGTCTATCACCACCACGAAGACGGCCAGCGTTGCGGGCACGGGTGCGGTTGGCGATGTCATCACGTACACCTTCACCGCTAAGAACACCGGTAACGTCACACTGAAGGACGTGACGATCGCTGACCCGCTCACTGGTCTCTCGGCACTGACCTACGGCACCTGGCCGGGTTCCACGACGGGAACGTTGCAGCCCAACTGGGAGGTCACCGCCACGGCGACCTACACAATCACGCAGGCTGATGTTGACGCTGGCTCGGTCAAGAACATCGCAACTTCGACGGGCAACTTTGGGAGTACAGTCGTCAGCGGTCCTTCGCCTCAGGTGACGACTCCTACGGTCGCCTCCGTTCGCACGATCTCTCTTACGAAGACCGGCGTTCTTGCTGCGGGTGCTACGGGCGTCGCGGGCGACACCGTCAACTACACCTTCGTCGTGCGCAACACGGGTAACGTCACGCTCACGAGCGTGGGAGTCACCGACCCGCTTCCCGGCCTCACCGCGGTCACCTTCGGTACGTGGCCCAGCGGAACGGCTGGCCGCCTGCTCCCCAACACGCAGGTCACCGCCACAGCGAGCTACGTTTTGAAGCAGTCGGATGTCGATGCCGGTTCGGTTGCGAACACAGCGACCACTCGCGGCACCCCGCCCACGGGAGCCGCTGTGTCTGCGACAGCTCCCGCCACCGTAGTCGTTGCGCCCAATGGCGCCCTCGCCGTGACTAAGACGGGCGCCGTGACCTCGGGCACCGGTGGAGTCGGCAGCACGATGACCTTCTCGTTCTCGATCACTAACCCCGGAAACGTCACGATGACGGGCGTTGCGATTGTGGATTCTCTGGTGGGCCTCTCCGCTCCCAGCTACACCTGGCCGACCAGCACGGCCGGGCGTCTTGCTCCCGGTCAGACCGCAACGGCAACCGCGACTTACACGGTGAAGCAGGCTGACGTCAACGCTGGTTCGGTATCGAACACGGCGACTGTTTCGGGTAAGACGCCGACAAACGCAACGGCAACTTCTGCGCCGTCAACCGCCAATGTGCCCACGATCACTGGTGCGCCTCAGCTCACCACCACGAAGTCAGCGAACGTAACTTCGGGTGCCAAGGTTGGCGACTCGATCACGTACTCGATCGCGATCTCCAACACGGGTAACCAGACCGTCACTGGCGTCACGTTGACCGACTCGCTCGTAGGGCTTTCCACTCCGGTCATCACGTGGCCAGGGGCGACGGGCACCCTCGCTCCCGGGCAGTCAGCGACAGCCCTTGCCAGTTACACCGTGAAGCAGTCGGATGTCGATGCTGGTTCGATCGCCAACACCGCGTCGGCAGCGGGAACCGCTCCTGGCGCGACGCCGGTCAGCAGCGATTCGAACCCTGTGGTCACCACCACTGTCGCTGCAGCGCCAACGCTGTCCCTTGTAAAATCGGGCGCTCTTCCCGCCGGTTCAGCATCGGTGGCGGGCGAAGTCGTCACGTACAGCTTCGTCATTCGCAACACCGGCAACGTCACGATCACAGGCGCCGCAGTCACTGACCCGCTCTCGGGCCTCTCCGCGATTACCTACGGAACGTGGCCTTCGGGCACTGCCGGAACGCTCGCGCCGAACACCCAAGTCACTGCCACTGCTACCTACACGGTGAAGCAGTCGGATGTTGACTCCGGAGCGATCGCGAACACCGCAACGGCGACCGGCACGGGTGCCATCGGTGGCGCTGCTGCTCCAGCAACGAGTAACGCTACGGTTCCTCTCGCGACGACCGCCAAGCTCACCGTCACCAAGACCGGAGCGGTGGCTCCGGGAGCGAACAAGCTTGGTGACACCGTTACTTTCTCCTTCGTCGTCAAGAACACCGGAAACGTCACGCTCTCCAGCGTGGGAATCACTGACTCTCTTGCGGATCTCTCGGCGGTTACCTTCGGCGCGTGGCCGGGCGGCACCACGGGAGTTCTCGCTCCTAACGCGCAGGTCACCGCTACCGCGACGTACACAATCAAGCAGTCCGACGTGAACGCTGGCTCCGTGAAGAACACGGCCACGGCATCCGGAACCCCACCATCGGGCCCCGTTGCTACAGCAACCTCGACGCAGGCTGTCGTGCCAACGGTGGCGGCATCGCCCGCGCTCGTCACCACCAAGAGCGCCGTCGTCGGAGGCACTGGTACCGGCGCCATCGGCGACACCATTACCTACACGTTCGCCGCGAGGAACACCGGTAACGTCACGCTCTCAGATGTCACGCTGACTGACCCGCTGCCGGGGCTCTCCACGCCTACTTATGTGTGGTCGGGTGGCGTGAGCGGCCAGCTCAACCCCAACGGCACCGTCACCGGAACCGCCACCTACACAATCACTCAAGCGGATGTCGACGCCGGTTCGGTTAGAAACATTGCGACCGCCACGGGAACGCCTCCGACCGGCGCTGCCGTGACGGCTCCGTCGCCGCAGCTCGTTACGCCGACGATTACGTCCGCACCAAAGATCGGTGTGACCAAGTCTGGCGCTCTCGCGCCGGGCGCACAGGGTGTTGCTGGTGACGTTGTCACGTGGAGCCTTTCGCTGACCAACTCGGGAAATGTGACGCTCACCTCGGTGTCGGTCACTGACTCGCTCCCCGGAATTTCCGCGGTGACCTACGGCACGTGGCCCTCGACCGCAGGAACCTTGGCTCCGGGCCAGAGCGTTTCGGCGACGGCAACGTACGTGCTGACGCAGGCTGATATCGATGCGGGGGCTGTCTCTAATACCGCTAATGGTGCGGGCACTCCGCCGCGCGGTTCACCCGCAACGGCCACTGCTCCGGCAACGCTTCCTCTTGCATCGAACTCCACGATCACGCTCAATAAAACAGCGGCCATCGTTGCTCCGGCAACTGCTCCCGGCGACGGCTCCGGCATCGTAGGTGACACCATCCGGTACACCTTCACGGCCCAGAACACCGGGAATGTCACGCTGACCAACGTGATTATCGCGGACCCGCGTCCGGGTCTCAGCGCCCTCACCTACGGAACCTGGCCGAGCGGCACTGTCGGCCGTTTGGCTCCCGGACAGACCGTTACCGCGACCGCCGATTACGTCATCCGGCAGACAGATCTGAACGCCGGCGTTGTGAACAATACCGCGTCCGTCTCCGGTAAGCCTCCGACGGGGCCGAACACCACGGCGTCCTCGGCCGCAGTCGCGACTCCGACCGCAACCCGCGTTCCCGGCATTCTGACCACCAAGACGTCGAGCGTTGCCGGAGCCGGCGCCGTTGGCGATGTCATCACCTACACGATCACCGTGCGCAACACGGGAAACACGACTCTCGCTTCGGTGTCAGCGAGCGATCCGCTCTCGGGACTCAGCACCCTCGTTTACGGCGCCTGGCCCGGCGGAGTCACCGGAACGCTGCAGCCCAACACGCAGGTTGTCGCCACCGCGAAGTACACGATCAAACAGTCTGATGTAAACGTTGGATCCGTCACCAACACGGCAACAGGCCAAGGCACATCGCCTTCCGCCGGCGTCATCACGGATCCCTCGGATGAGGTCGTAACGCCGACCGTCGCGGCAAACCCCGCAGCCACTTTCTCGAAGACGGGCGCGCTCGCACCGGGGTCAGTTGGCGTCGCAGGTGAAACCATCACCTACACCTTCACCACAAAGAACACCGGAAATGTCACGCTCGCGGGCGTTGCCGTCAGCGATCCTTTGGCTGATCTAGGCGAGATTTCGTACAGCTGGCCGGGCACCGCGGGTGTCTTGACACCCGGTCAATCCGTGGTGGCAACCGCGAACTACACCGTGAAACAGTCCGATGTGGATGCGGGCTCCGTCAGCAACACCGCGGCGCTCAACGCGACCGCGCCGTCGGGCATTGCCATCACGGAACTTGAATCGCCTGCGACGGTGTCGATCACTGGTGCCCCGAGCATTCAGGTCGACAAGACAGCAACCGTGACCGACCGCGAAGTCGACGGTGTCATCACCTTCACGATGACGATTCGTAATACGGGTAACCAAACGCTCACGGCTATTGATCTCGACGACAGCTTGGTGGGTCTCGGCGCTATTTCGTACTCGCCGTGGCCCGACACTGATTATGTGCTCGCGCCCGGGCAGCAAGTAGTCGCTACGGCTGACTACACGATCACCCAAGCGGATATTGATGCTGGTGGCGTGCAAAACACGGCCTCGGTCACAGGACAATCTCCGCAGGGTGTCGAGGTCGATGACACGTCTGAAACCGTCACCGTATCCACTGCGGATGTTCGCCCGGAACTCACCGTCGTCAAATCGGCAAGCACCGTGGCTGGCCCGAACGTCGTGGGCTCAACAATTACGTACACGTTCGATGTGACTAATACCGGCAACGTAACGGTTCAAGACATCACTCTGGTGGACTCGATGTTGGCGGGTGCCACGCCGACACTGCCCATCACGACCCTGGCGCCCGGCGATCCCGCGACCTCAGTGAGTGTTGACTACGTCATTACTCAGGCTGACGTGAACGCTGGCTCGGTCATCAATACGGTCGTTGCTAACGGTGCCACTACCGCGGCCCCCACAGAGTTCTTCGACAGCCTTCCCTCGTCGACCACGACTGTTACCGAAGCAGCGAGACCGTCGATCGCAGTGACCAAGGCGGGAATCGCTACGGGGCAAGATGCTGGCGATACCGTCAACTGGAGCTTCACCGTGACGAACAACGGCAACGTCACGCTCACTGGGGTTGCGCTCGACGACGCTCTCGCCGGGGTCACTCCGGTGTTCGGAACGTGGCCAAGAGCTACCCCTAATCAACTCGATCCGACAGAGTCTGTAACTGCTACTGGTTTCTCGACCTTGACGCAGGCGGATGTCGACGCTGGTTCGATTATCAACACTGTGACGGCATCCGGCACCCCATCGCGCGGCGCTGTTGCTAGCGCGACGACGGCTGAAACCGTTCCGCTTCAGCCAGACGCCGGCATCTCGATTGTTAAATCGGCGTCCGTTGAAGTCGGAGAAGCCGGCGTAGGTGACACGGTTACGTTCACGTTCACCGTCACCAATACGGGAAACGTCACCCTCAGCTCGATCAGCATCGTTGATCCGCTCGATGGTATTTCGCCGATTTCCTACGACTGGACGGGGAACCCCTCCCAGACGCTCGCTCCTAACGCTGTGCTGACCGCAACCGCTACGTACGCGCTCACGCAGGAAGACATCGACCGGGGCTTCGTCGATAACGACTCGAGCGTGCTTGCTTCGACTCCTGCTGGAGCGGTCCTCGATGAGGATTCCAACACCGTTACGGTCACCACCGAAGCATCCACTCCGGTTCTCGTGACAACTAAGGACGCCGTGCTCAACGGCACCGGTGTCGTCGGCGACACGATCAGCTACACGATCACAATGCTGAACGACGGAAACGTCACGGTGACGGATGCCGCAATCACCGACTCTCTCGCAGGGCTCAGCGCTCTCGTCTACGGCGAGTGGGTCTCCGGTGTTGATGGCGAACTTGCTCCTCGCGAGTCCGTTTCGGCCACGGCGAATTACACCATCACTCAAGCGGATGTCGACGCAGGCTCGGTCAGCAACATTGCGACGGCTGACGCCAAGTCCGCTCGCGACGGCGCGGCCGTCACCGATGACTCGCCTGCCGCGGTCACACCTCTCGTGACTCAGGCTGCTGCTATCTCGGCGACCAAGACCGGTGTGCTGGAATCCGGCGCCGAAGGTCAAGCTGGCGACGACATCGAGTTCTCCTTCACGATCACTAACGGCGGTAACGTCACGCTCACTGGCGTGACGCTGACTGACCCGCTCGCAGACCTTTCGGCCATTACGTACACGTGGCCCACTGCGACCGACGGCGTCCTTGCTCCGGGCGCGACCGCAACGGCGGTGGCAACCTACGAGCTCAAGCAGAGCGATGTTGACTCTGGCTCTGTCATTAATCTCGCCACGCCATCCGGCATCGACCCCAATCTCGCCCCTGTCGAGGGCGATGAGGTCGAGGCCACTGTTGTCGTGGAACCCGTTCCAGGCCTGAGCGCCATCAAGACGGGTGAACTTCGCGCCGGCGGAATTGGTCAAGTGGGCGACATCATCGACTACTCCATCACCGCTACGAACACCGGTAACGTCACGCTGCACGAGGGACAGCTGCTCGATCCGCTTCCTGGCATCAGTGACCCCAACATCGTGTGGCCAGACCCGGCCCAGCCTGGAGTGCTTGGCGTGGGTCAGTCCGTCACCGGAATCGCGGAGTACGCACTTACACAGGCCGACATCGATCTCGGCTACATCGCGAACACGGCCAACGTTCAGGCCCTCACGCCGAACAACGTGGTGGTTCCGGCGACCACCAATACGGTCATCATCCCGACCGTGCGGCCTGCTCCGCTCCTGACCGTGGACAAGACTGCCGTAGTCGCCGATAACGGCGAGCTCGGTGACGAGATCGCGTACGCCTTCACGATCACGAATGATGGAAACGTCACCGTTTCGGGAATCACTCTCAGCGACCTGCTTCCTGGTCTTACCGGGCTCACCGTCAACTGGCCCCTCGGCAACACCACGCAGACTCTGGCGCCGCGAGAAAGTGTCACGGCGACCGCGACCTACGAAATCACTCAAGCTGACGTTAACGCCGGCGAGGTGCGAAATCTGGCCACCGCTAGCGGAACCGGTGCGCAAAGCACTCCGGTTACTGGCTCTTCACCTGAAGTCGTTACCCCGATCGTCGCGGCTGCGCCCTCCCTCAGCGCGACTAAGAGCGTGGCGCTCGCTGCTGGCGCGACGGGCGTCGCGGGCGACACCGTCAACTACAGCTTTACGGTGACCAACAATGGAAACGTCTCGCTGACATCCGTCAACCTCATCGACCAGTTGCCTGGCCTCACGAACCTGACCTTCGGCACCTGGTCGAGCGGCACCGTAGGTCTGCTTAACCCGCTTGACACCGTCACGGCGACCGCGACGTACACACTGCTGCAGAGCGACATTGATGCGGGTTCGCTCGCGAACAGCGTCAATGCGATGGGCGTCCCGCCAATCGGTTCTGCTGTGACCCAACCCGCGTCTGCAACTCTCCCGTTAGGTGCAGCACCGAACTTCACGATCACGAAGACCGGCGACTTGGGGCCAACTCAGCTGGGTGAGCTTGGCGATGTCATCACCTACAGCTTCAACGTCACAAACTCCGGAAACGTCACCCTCAGTGGAGTTGTGCTGATCGACTCCTTGCCGGGCGTAAGCACACCGGTCATCGCGTGGCCCGGAGCCGACCGCGTGCTCGCACCGGGCGAGACGGCAACGGCAACGGCGAACTACTCCATCACTCAAGAAGATGTCGACGCGGGTTCGGTAACGAATACCGCGGAGGCTCTGGGGTCCACGCCTGATGGAACCGAGTATTTCGAATTCTCTGATCCTGCTGTCAACCCCACCGTTGCCCGCACGGCTACCGTCACGATCGATAAGGTCGGCAGTACTCCGGATGGCGCGGCTCTGGGTGATCTCGTGCACTACGACTTCACGCTGCAGAACACCGGCAACACGACTCTCAGCGGTGTCGCAATCGATGACCCGCTCGTCGGACTCTCGACCATCGTCTACTCGTGGCCGGGAGCCGCGGGCGAACTCGCTCCGGGTGAGATCGCTACCGCCACGGCAACGTACGCGATCACTCAGCCCGACATCGATCTCGGGTACGTGCGTAATTCGGCGGATGTCGACGCCACATCACCGCTGGGTGCTGTCGCTGATTCCGTCGGCCCCATTGACGTGCCAACCGACGCTGCTGCTGCTGCGATTGAGACCACTAAGAGCGGAGCGCTCGAGGCCGGTGCGACAGGATTCGCTGACGACACTGTCGAGTACTCCTTCACCGTGCGCAACACCGGTAACGTCACGCTCACGGCTGTCGAACTGAGCGATCCACTCGCGGGTCTCAGCGCACTGACCTACACGTGGCCTACGGCTACGGATGGAATGCTCGCACCGGGTCAGAGCGCTACTGCGGTGGCGACCTACGAGCTCACTCAGGCTGACGTGGATGCAGGCAAGGTCGACAACGAAGTCACTGCAGAGGGCACCACCCCCACGGCAGGCACCGTTGACGACACCGCCATCGAGACGGTCACCATTACTCCTGCTCCGGTTCTTGCGTTGCTCAAGTCGGCGCGCATCCTCGATGGTGGCGTGGGTGCGGTCGGTGACGTCGTCGAATACCGACTCGTCGTCACCAACGAAGGAAACGTTACGGTTCACGACGGGGTACTGGTTGACCCGCTTGAAGGGCTCATCGTTCAGTCAATCGCATGGCCCGACCCGGCCAACGAAGGAGTGATCCCTCCGGGAGAGTCCGTAGTGGGCATTGGGGTGTACACCCTCACTCAAGCGGATATCGACGCCGGCTCGGTCTCCAACATCGCCGATGTGTCTGCCCTAACTCCTCAGAACGTCTTGGTAGAAGACGCGTCGAACGAGGTCATCGTTCCGACCGTGCTTCCTGCTCCGAACATCACCGTAACCAAGTCGGGTGCGCCTCAGGGCGCGGCTAACCTCGGTGACACGATCGACTACACGTTCGAGATTCTCAACTCAGGTAACGTCACGCTGAGCTCTGTCACCCTGACCGACCCGCTGCCCAACCTGTCGGCCATTACGATCACATGGCCCACACCGACTAGCCCCGGCGTTCTCGCTCCCGGGCAGGTCGCTACTGCGACCGCTAACTACGAGATCACGCAGGATGACGTGGATGCTGGCGCTGTTCTCAACACCGCGACCGCTGCTGGCGTCGCCCCCAACGCGACCGTTGTCAGGGATGACTCCGAAGCGAACACCGTTCCGACAGAAACGATCCGCGCAGCAGTGGAGCTCGCCAAGAGCGGTGTTCTCGCTGATCCGGCTCGCGCGGACGAAGGCGACATCGTTAACTGGTCATTCGAGTTGAGCAACACCGGAAACGTGACGCTGACCGGCGTGGAGATCATCGATTCTCTGGCGGGTATCTCGACGCTCAGCTACACCTGGCCCGGAGTCGACGGCACGCTCGAAGTAGGCGAATTGGTCACCGCAACGGCGACGTCGGCCCTCACTCAGGCGCAGATCGATGCCGGAACCATTGCCAATACGGCGACCGGTTCAGGCACGCCGCCGCGTGGCGACGCGGTGAGTGACCCCGCGACCGCAGCAGTGGTGCTGGCATCACAGGCCAGCATGGACGTCACGAAGGTGGGCGCCGTAGTTGGAGCTGGCGACGCCGGCGACACCATCAACTACTCGTTCGGAATTACCAACACGGGTAACGTCACGCTCACGCTCGTTGACCTTGTTGACGCCCTCGCCGGAGTCAGCAGCCCGGTCTTCACGTGGCCCGGAACAGCGGGCGAATTGCAACCAGGTGAGACGGTTACGGCAACCGCCAATTACACGATCACTCAGGCGGATGTCGACCGCGGCACGGTTTCGAACGTTGCGACGGCCAGTGGAAAGCCGCCCATCGGTGACACCATCACTGTCAGCACTTCAGTAACAGAGACGACGGTTGCCGAAGCGGAGCCTGCGCTCCTGTTGACCAAGTCATCGAGCACGGGCGCGAGCGCCGGGCTCAATGACATCATCACCTACGTCTTCGAGGTCGAGAACACCGGAAACGTGACGGTCGACGAGATCGTCATTACTGACCCCTTGCCCGGTCTCAGCACACCCGTGGTGAACTGGCCAGGCGCCAACGGCGTTCTCGCCCCCCGCGAGACCGCGACGGCGACGGCGACCTACGCGATCACTCAGGCCGATGTGGATGCCGGCATGGTCGACAACAGTGCGATCGCCAATGGCACTTCGCCGACCGACGTTGCTGTTGTAAGCAACACGGCTCTGGAGTCGACTGCGACGGATGCTGCCGCTCCCGACATGCTCATTACCAAGAGCGGCGCTCTGGCTCCTGGATCAACGGGCTTCGCGGGGGACACCGTAGAGTACGAGTTCTCGCTGACGAACAACGGCAACCAGACTCTCACCGCAGTGTCCTTGGCTGACCCTCTTCCCACGCTCACGGCGCTCGTTTACTCGTGGCCGACGGCGACTGAAGGAACGCTCGCTCCCGGTGCCGTCGTTACGGCTACCGCGACCTACCAACTAACTCAGGCCGATGTGGATGCCGGCTCTGTCGCCAACGTCGTGACCGGAAGTGCGACCCCTCCATCCGGTATTCCCTTCACGGAGAATGCGCCGGCAGCGGTCGCGATCGAAGCAAACGGCTCATTGGAAGCCTTGAAGCTTGGGACGCTGCGCGAGGGTGGAATCGGTCAGGTTGGCGACTGGGTTGACTTCCGTCTCGAAGTTATTAATACGGGAAACATCACCCTGGTCAACGGTCAACTGCGTGATCCGTTGCCGGGGCTGAGTATTCCGGTTATTACGTGGCCGAACCCGGCTGCGCCCGGTGTCGTGCGACCCGGCGAATTGGTGATCGGCGAAGCATCCGTGCAGCTCACTCAGGCAGATGTCGATCGCGGTTACATTGTGAACACCGCAAGCGTTGGTGCTACTGACCCCAACGAGCCGGATCCTCTCGCGGCCGACGTCGCTGCGGTCTCGAACACCGTCTACGTTTACACGGTTCAGCCGCAGCCGAGCATGACCGTTGTGAAATCGGGAGATCTCGAACTGACGGGCGAGAACGGCCTCGGCGATACGGTGGACTTCGAATTTGAGGTTCGAAACACCGGCAACGTGACGATCGGCTCGATCGTCGTCACCGACCCACTTCTCGGAATGACTACTCCTACAGTGCAGTGGCCGACCGCAGTAGAGACTCTTGCGCCGAACGAGACGGTAACCGCAACAGCCAGTTACGACATCCGCCAGTCAGACATTGACCGCGGCTACGTTGAGAACACTGCGAGCGCCACGGCGACGCCTGTGCGCGGCGATCTGATCGCCGCCACCTCGAATACGGTCGAGGTGCCCACTGAGGCTCCGAGCGTTATCGTTTCGGCGACCAACGTTGGTGCTTTGACGAACCCGGGCCCGGCTGTGGAGGGTGACACTGTCACCTGGAACTACAGCTTTACGAGCACGAGCAACGTGACGCTCTCGGGTGTTGAACTGAGCGACTTCCTTGGCACGCTGCCCGCTGGCGATTACACCTGGCCCAACCCGGCGGCTCCGGGCGTTCTTGCCCCCGGCGACACGGTTACGGCAGTGCGCGTGCAGACGCTGACGCAGGCCGACATCGACGCCGGTGCGGTGTCGAGTGTCGTGACGGGTGAAGGAACTCCTCCGGTGGGCGCCGCGGCAACAGCTACTGCTCCGGCGACCGTCACTCTCGCGGCTGATGGCCTGCTGCAGGTGACGAAAACCAGCGAGTTGGCTGTTGCTGGCGAGAACGGTCCTGGCGACACCATCGATTACACGATCGTTGTCACCAACATCGGTAACGTCACCCTGCGCTCCGTCACGATTGCGGACAGTATCGACAACGTCTCGATCAACTCGATTGCATGGCCCGCGAACAGCGGTGTTCTCGCTCCGGGCGAATCCGCGACGGCCAGTGCGACTTACGTTCTCGAACAGGATGACGTTGACCGCGGTTATGTCGACAACACGGCATCCACTCGTGGCCTTACGCCGGGAGGCGACCCGGTGACGGCGACCTCGAACGTAGACCGCGAACCGACAGCCGCCGCTGCTCCCAGCGTCACCGCTCAGAAATCGGGCGTCATCTCGTCGGGTACGGGCGGGGTCGGTTCAGAGATCACCTACAGCTTCATCGTGACGAACACCGGAAATGTGACCTTGCGCCTCGTGGGTGTCATTGACCCGCTCATCGATGTTGTTCCTTCAGACCTCACCTTCCCGTCAGCAACCGGTATTCTCGGCCCGAACGAGCAGGCTGTTGGTTCCGTCGTGTACACAATCACGCAGGCCGATGTCGACAGTGGCACCGTGGAGAACACGGCGATCGCGATCGGCACCGCGCCTGATGGCAGTGAAGTTCAGGGCGTCTCGAACACTGTCTTCAACCCGACCGATGAGGCTGTGCCATCCATCGTCACTTCCCACACTGCGGCTCTCGCTGCGGGAGCAACCGGCGTCCTCGGCGACAGCATGAATTACAGCTTCCGCATCAGCAACAACGGAAACGTCACGCTCGACGGGGTAACTCTCTCGAACACGATCCCCGGGCTCACCGGTTTCGTGTACACCTGGCCTAACCCTGCTGCTCCGGGCGTTCTTGCTCCGGGCGAGAGTGTCACCGTTACGGCGACCCGCCTTGTTGATCAGGCGGATGTCGACGCTGGTGAAGTGCGCAACGTCGCGACCGGTGCGGGCAACTCTCCCGCCGCAACCGCCGTTGATGCTGACTCTGCGGTCACCGTGGTTCCGCTCATCGAGGCGCTGTCGAGCATCGACATCGCTAAGGCGGGCGTGCCGCGCGACATGGTGAACCCCGTCGTCGTTGGTTCGTGGATCGACTACACCTTCACCGTCGAGAACACGGGCGAAAGCACACTGAGTGGTGTCAGTGTTGCTGACCCGAAGGTCGGTACGACAGCGGTCGTCTACGGCACCTGGCCGGCAGCGACCGGCGTACTGGCTCCCGGAGAGTCGGTCACCGCAACCGCGAGCTACCAAGTGACTCAGGCAGAGTTTGATGCCGGCTCGGCCTCAAACACCGCGAACGTGACCTCAAGAAACCCGGCCGGTGGCGCAGTCGTCGACACCTCGAACACCGTCGTTGTTCCGACCGCAGCGGGCACCCCTGTCATTGACATCACCAAGACTCAGGTGCTGGCTGCTGGTGCCACCGGCAAGGCTGGCGACATCGTGGAGTTCAACTTCGAGGTCACCAACACCGGTGATGTCACGCTGAATGGCGTCACGATCTCCGATGACCAGATTGATCTCAGCTCGCTGACCATCACCTGGCCGGGCCTTCCGGGCGTTCTCGCTCCCGGTCAGTCGGCGACCGCGACCGCAACCTACGTGCTCTCTCAAGATGACGTGGATGCTGGCTTGATCAGCTCCGACGCCTCCACAGCGGGAACGCCGGTAGTGGGTGCGGTGGTCACCGATACAGCCACTGGTTCAACGCCAATTGCGGAAGCTCCGTCGATGACCATCACCAAGTCAAGCTCATTCGCGACTTTCGCCCAACAGGGTGCCACCGTGAACTACCGCATCGAGGTGGTGAACACGGGCAACGTGACGCTCACCGCGGTATCGGTGAGTGACCCGAAGCCGGGTCTCTCCGCTCTCAGCTACACCTGGCCGGGAACGCCGGGGGAGTTGGCTCCGGGGCAGAAGGTTGTCGCTACGGCGACCTACGTGATCACTCAGGGTGACGTGGATGGCGAAGAGACCACAAACGAAGCTACTGTGAACGCGAATGCACCCTCGGGTGCCATCGCACCAGAATCGGCAACCAATGTGCTTCCGATTCCGAATGTGCCTGCGATCAGCTTGACCATCTCGGGAGCGCTAGGTGCAGGCCAGTTGGGCTACCCCGGCGATGTCGTGACCTTCACGTATGTCGCGACCAACACGGGAACGTTGCCATTGACGAACGTCGCGATCGCCGACCCGCGCTCGGGACTCTCGGCCATGCGCTACGGCACCTGGCCCGGTGCCATCGGGGTGCTCGCCCCCGGTGAGTCGATCACGGCGACGGCGACCTACGTCATCCGTGAGAGTGATGCCGGAACAACGCTGTACGAAACAGCAACGGTCACGAGCACCGAGATCAACTCGGGAGACCCCGTGGTCGCAACGGCGCAGACAAGTTTGCAGCTACCTACCAAGGCACTCTCTTACACTGGGTCGGATCCCCGAGGAACGCTCGCAACCGGGTTGGGCACGCTGCTCGCCGGCCTCGCTTTGATCCTGCTCGCCCGCAGAAGACAACGACAGGAAGAATCATGAAGCTCCGCACACGACTGACCGCTACCGCTGTACCTTTTGCGATCCTCGCGCTGACGCTTGCGGGATGCACCAATGACGGCACGGACGTGCAGCCCGAGCCGACGGAAAGCTCTGCGGCAACCGAGCAGACGCCGGGCGTGACGGACATTACTGATGCTCCCGGTACCGGCGAAAACCTGCAGGGCGCGCTGACCGATTCCACCGTTAACGAGTGCAAGCGTGCTGGTGATGAGTGGACAGTATCGGGTGTTGTCACGAACTCGACCGACGCGAATGCCACGTATCGCATCTACGTTTCACTGCTCAATGGAGCCAACGACACTCGCGCTCTTACTCAGGTGGATGTCGCGGCCACCGAGCCCGGAGCTACCACCGACTGGGCCACTGTTATTCCTGTCGCTGAAGACGAGCTCACTTGCGTGCTGCGCGTCGAGCGCTACGAAGGCTAGTCGCGTCAGTTCGCCCAGCGCCAGAATGCCGCCAACAGACGGTATTCAGGCTGGGTCGCCGACGACTATCGTGGAGTGGTGACTGAACCGAACCCCAGCGTCGAGCTGTCGACCAACGGGGTGGGGCCGTGGCAGGGCGAATGGCCCACCGAACCCCACTACGATCCTGTGCTGCTCGAACGCGGCGATACCCGCAACGTTATTGACCGGTATCGCTATTGGAACATGGAAGCGATCGTTGCCGATCTCGACGTGACGCGGCATCCGTTCCACGTTGCTATCGAGAACTGGCAGCACGACATGAACATTGGTTCTATCGTGCGCAGCGCCAACGCGTTTGGTGCCGACACCGTGCACATCATTGGGCGGCGGCGCTGGAACAAACGCGGCGCCATGGTCACGGACCGCTACCAGCACGTGCTGCATCATCCGGATGTCGCGGCCTTCGTTGAGTGGACTGAAGCCAACGACCTGCCGATCATCGCGATCGACAACGTGCCCGGCAGCGTCATCATCGAAACTTTTGACATCCCCAAGCGCTGTGTGCTGCTGTTCGGCCAAGAGGGCCCCGGGCTTTCTCCCGAAGCGATCGACGCGGCGACGGATGTCGTGGAGATCAGCCAGTTCGGTTCAACTCGATCGATCAATGCGTCAGCCGCAGCTGCCGTAGCGATGCATAACTGGATAACCCAGCACGTCAGCTTCACGAAGTAGGGAACTATGACACAGCCCGCGAAAGTCACCATTATTGGCGCCGGAATCGTGGGGCTGTGCACAGCCTGGTTTTTGCAGGAGCGTGGCGTAGAAGTCACGGTGATCGACCGCACGGGCGTTGCCGCCGGTGCATCGCTGGGTAACGCCGGTTGGGTTGCGCCCGCTCTGACGCTTCCGCTGCCGGAACCCTCCATTTTCAAGGTCGGTATCAAGGCCGTGATTGACCCCACCTCGCCGGTCTATGTGCCCTTCGCCGCGAACTCGACCCTGCTGCGCTTCCTCGCCGGCTTCGCGCGTCACTCGACGCCCACAATGTGGCGCCGCAACATGGTCACCTTTGCCGAGATCAACAAGTGGAGCCTCGAATCCTTCGACCGCATGGAAGACGGGGGAGTCTCTGCCGCTCTCAAGCATGCTGAACCCTTCCTCGCCGCCTTCACTAATGAATCCGACCGCCAGATCATCACGCACGAATTCGATGAGGTCGCGGCCGGCGGCGGTCACGTGAGCTTTGAGAAGATCACCGGCGACGAGCTGCGCGAGTTCGAGCCGAGCGTCTCGAAGCTAGTGACGCATGGGCTGCGCGTGGATGGCCAGCGCTTCATCAACCCGCCTTCGTTCATGCAGGTGTTGGCGGCATCCGTGCGCGCTCGCGGAGCCACGATTGTGGAGGGTGCTAAAGCCACCGGCATCCGCGACCTCGGCGCTGCTGGCGTAGCCGTCGACGTTGAGGGCCAGAACGCGGTACTCAGCAACGAAGTTGTTATTGCTACCGGAACCTGGCTTGGCGATCTGGCCCGCCAATTCGGCGTGCGCCAAGTCGTGCAGTCGGGCCGCGGTTACAGCTTCAGCGTGAAGCCGCCCGTGATTCCCACGCACCCGATCTACCTGCCCGCGCAGCGCGTAGCCTGCACGCCCCTCGGGGATCGGCTGCGCGTGGGAGGAATGATGGAGTTTCGGTCGGCCGATGCGCCCGCCGATTCTCGCCGCATCCACACCATCGTCAACGCGGCGAGTCCCATGTTCGATGGCGTCGACTGGGATGCCCGCGAAGAAGAATGGGTCGGCTCACGCCCCTGCACTCCCGACGGCCTGCCGCTCGTCGGTGGCACTCGCTCGCCGCGCGTTCACGTTGCCGGCGGTCACGGCATGTGGGGAGTCACCCTCGGTCCTTTGACGGGGCGGATCCTCGCCGACTCGATCACCGGTGGCGACAAGCACCCACTGCTCACCGCCTTCGATCCGCTGCGCTAGCGCTACCCGGTCGCACGTGCGTTCGGAGGGCAGCGCGGTCTCTTCTCGGGTGGTTCCGCGCTTCACCCCCAGTTAGTGGCAGAACGGTTGAACTCCTCTCCGTTCCCAGCGGACAAGCGATACGCTCTCACAGCGACCACGAACCCGACCCGTGGTCTCTCGCAGTCTCTGGGGGGAGATTATGTCTGCACTGCCCGGGCCCACAGCCCGAAAGATTTCGACGATCATCCGCTTGGCGCTCGCCAGTGTGGCTCTGATCGGTATTGGTGCTGCCGCGACGAGCGCCGCCTGGACTGCTCAGGCGACACTCACCGCTGGTGCGAAGACCGCATCCATCGAACTGTATGGCGCGTTGGCCGTGAACGGAACCTGCTCGACCCCTGCAGGGGCGCCCTATGTCGAAGCGGATACCAACGCAGGTGCCGTCGCCATCACGCTCGCCTCCGGAGAGTTCGCCGCACTCTTGCCCGGGCAACAACGGTCTGTCGCGATCTGTCTCCGTAACGGTGGCGACCTGCCCCTGAACGTTTCGCTGCAACCTCTCGCCGTCAGCAGCAACAGCATCTTTGGTGGTTCGTCGCCGGCAGCCCTCGAGGTGCGCGCCAACGGAACCACCTTCAGCTCGGCGGTGCTCGCAGCAAATGCGGCCATGCCCCTCAGAGTTGTCGTGACAACCCCGGCTAACTGGCCCTCGTCGTATCAGGGGCTCTCCTCCGGCGCGGTACACATCGTGTTCAGCGGCACCACGGATGTGCCCTAGTGCGCGCCGTGAAAGTGCTGCGAGCAACTGGCGACGGACTGCTGTGGATCATGGCCGTCATTGGCGCCGTGACTGGGGTTCTGTGGATTGCCAACGCCGGTGGGCTGATTCAGCCACTCGTTGTCGTCTCGGAATCGATGCAGCCGAGCATCCGCACAGGGGACCTGCTCATCGCAATTCCTGTCTCCGTCGACGACATTGAAATCGGCGATATCGCAAGCCTGCCCTCGACCATTACGGGAAATCTCATCACGCACCGCATCATTGCCGTCACCGCTGAAGGCGGCTCCGTCTCCTTCGACATGCAGGGCGATGACAACGATGCTCCGGATGCGGAAACTTATACGTATGGGCACGGCGACACCGTTCTGCACCCCGTGGTCACTCTCCCGAGAGCAGGCGCAGTGCTGACCGCTCTCGGCTCACCGATGATCGGAATCCCGCTGGGCGTCGCGATCGCAGCTTCTCTTGTCTTGACGGTGCTGCCCGGGAATTCACTCAAGCCGAATGCGGATGCGGCTGCGGCTGCGGATGCGGATGCGAATGCGGATGCGGATGCGGATGCGGAGCCGAAGCCGGAAGCGGACGCGGCGGAGCCGGTAGGCGCCGGCCTTGCTCAGGAAGGACCGCGGTCATGAAAAAAGTTCTCTTGGCGGTTGTCGCGATTGCCGCGACAGGTCTCCTATTCGCCGCGTCAACGACAACTGCCCCCAAGGAAACGGTTGCGGCCTGGACCGATCCGGCCATCTTTGTTGCGGAGGCCACGACGGGGACGTGGGCGAACACCGCGCCGACGCCCAGCTCGATTGTGATCGTGCCGGGCAACACCTCCACCTCACTCGACTCGACTGTGTGGGATATCCCTGCCTCGCCAACGAGCTCGGCGTTCTGCGTGGACGTGACCGTGCGCGGAACGGACGGAACCCCTCGCGAGTGGCAGCTTCATGCCGACATGACATTGCCTCCGTTCAACGGCCGTACGGGATCCGACGGGATTTACTCGCGGGGTTCCACTCAGGCAAGGTTCTCGACCAGCTCTGCGAGCCCCACCACTCTCGTGATCACGGGTGCCGGTTCAGGCGGTTCGAACTGGAATGAGTCGTACAACAATCGACTTCTCACTGACACTCAGCAGCTGATCATCACGATCTGTGTGAGCAATACGCCCATCGCCGCGCCGGGCGCCACCAGCTACTACTCGGTGACACAAACACCCACGACCTGGACCGATACGCAGGCCTGCATTGCCGTCACCGCCACGGGCAAGGTGACCGACTTGCAAGCCAACCCGTTTTACTTCGGGTGGCAGGCAACAGTGAACCTCGCCGCAGCGAAGAATCGCATCCTGAGCGCCGGAAAGACAGTGAATTACGTAGGCTGGTCGCCGTCACCGTCGTCGGGATACCAATTCACAACCTCACCGACGGCGTATTACCCGCCCGCCGATTCTTACGCGATCACCACAGGGCGAGCCACGGCGATCAAGGGCACCCAGTCGAGCACGATTACCGCCTGCGTGTACGGCTACTAGGTGCACTGACCGGGAACATTGTCGAGGCGGTTACTCGCCGCCGTTGTGCACCGGTCTGGCGTTTTCTGGGGGCTCTCCAACTTCGTGGATGGTGTGCCCACTGCAGGCCATCGTGGTGACGCTGGCCCGCTCGATGCGTGTCACGGAGAACCATCGCATCGCGTCGCGAAGACGGCACCACCCGATCAGGTACCAGCGGCCGCTCGTCGCCGCGAACAGCACAGGTTCGACGTCACGAGTTGTTGTCGTGCCGCCTCCTGATGTGTAGCGGATGCGGAGCACCCGTTGCTCTGCCATTGCTTCTTCGAGTGCTGATCTTACGGCGCGCGAGGAAGGCGGAAGTGCATTGACCCAGATGCGGTGCGCCAGCTCGTCGGCTCGTGCTCGGGTTCTGGGGTCGAGGACGTCCATGATCTTGCGGATGCCTGCCGCGGCTAGATCGGAGTAGGGAGCATCAGGTGCGGCGGACACCGCGGCCATGAGCGCCACTGCCTGCGTCGGGGACAGGGTGACGGGAGGCAACGACGCGCCTTCGGCCAGCCCATATCCGCCGCCCGGGCCCGGGCGCGACCAGATTGGTGCGCCGCTGTTCTCCAGCGCATCGAGGTCTCGTTTGACAGTCCTCACCGACACCTCGAACTCTCGCGCCAGCCGTTCGGCCGAGACGCCCCGCGAACCGCTGCGACGCAACATTTCGGACAGGGCATGAAGACGTTCGGAGCGCCTCACCGTTCAGA
Source organism: Rhodoglobus sp. NPDC076762 (assembly GCA_040687235.1). Lineage (GTDB taxonomy): Bacteria > Actinomycetota > Actinomycetes > Actinomycetales > Microbacteriaceae > Rhodoglobus. The sequence continues at coordinate 571,150 of JBFBMV010000001.1, forward strand.
CCTTCGCAAATTCATGACATAAATAGTGACATACTTCTGTCCCCCGCGACTGAGAGGCTTGCCACATGACAATCACTGTGAACAGCCCGACCATCGTTCTCATCGCCGGCCATTGGCTGGGGGCATGGGCCTGGGATGAAACCCTCAGGCACCTCGAGGCCCACCACGATCGCGTAGTCGCAATAACGCTGCCTGGTCTCGACGCAGACGACGCCAACCGCGCGGCAAAAACCCTCGAGGACCAGGCCGTAGCGATTCGAGATGTCATCGCACAACACGGCGATCAGCCTGTGATTATCGTCGCGCACAGCGGGGCGAACGCCCCCGTTAGCCTTATTCTCGACCGGTACCCTGAGCGTGTCTCCCGGGTGGTGTGGGTCGATTCCGGCCCGGTAGCGAATGGCAGCGTATTCGCTCCTGATTTTCCCGCAGAGCTCGAAGAACTACCTCTGCCGCCATTCGATGTCCTCGGTCAGCAGGCGAGCCTCGAAGGTCTGAGCGCCGGCGACCTTGAGCGATTTCGAGTGAGGGCTGTCCCCGAGCCGGCCGCAGTGATTCGCCAGCCCGTCGAACTCGTAAACAAAGCCCGCCACAGCATCCCTACAACCTTGCTGTGCTGCTCAATCTCACGCGAGCAGGTGATGGCGCTGGTCGAGGCAGGCAACCCCATGTTCGCTGAGGTCGCCAAGCTCGAAGACGTTGACATCGTCGACCTTCCGACGGGGCACTGGCCCATGTGGAGCCGACCCCGCGACCTCGCTTTGGCTATCCACGCGGCGGTGTCGCGCATCAGCTGACCTGCCCTCAGAACGGCAAGATTCAATCGATTGTCCTCACCACGGCTGATGACTGCACTCCGGCACCATCACTGCCCTAGGCTGCGTGCGGAAAGCTGTCACGGCTCTGACGAATGACCAGCATGTGCCGTCGGTGCGACTCGGTGCCGACGGTAACGCTAATCGCACTCAATCTCCGGCTCGGGCTCGGGCTCGGGCTGTGGCTTTGGCCCAGCTGGCGGCTTCGGTCCGGCCTCGGCTTGATGCTCGGGCTGCGGGCGTCGTGGGCTTGAATCTGCCTCACGCACGCGATCAACGAGTTCACGCCACGGGCCGACGAGTTGCTGCTCGGGGATGACTGCTTCGTGCGGTTCGCAGTGGATTTCGTAGGTGTACCGGTCGGGCATCGTGCTTTCGGCCGGATGCTCGTTCCACGGGATCTCGGAGATGAGCACGTACCACTGGTCGGGGTCGGGCTGCTCGTCAACGACGACAGCCCACTCCACACGTCGACCGAGGAGGCCACCGCTACGCCACACCTGTACCTTCACACGTGCATGCTATCCCTTTGCCGTGCGGGCGAACAGGGCGCGGCGGTTCAGTTCGCGGCCGGGATTACTCCGACTAACGCCCAGCCCGCTTCGACCGCGCGCTGTTCTTCCGACCCGTCGCCGAAGCGGGTAACCGCTGCCGCGACCGTGGCCGCGGCGAATTCCGAGAAATCGCTGCGGGGTGTGAGCGAGCCATTGGTGAGGGTGTCGAACCAGATCTGACCGGCACGCTCCCACGCAAAGCCGCCCAGCGTATCGGCAGCGCTCCAGAACGCGCGGTTGGGAATGCCCGAGTTGAGGTGCACGCCACCGTTGTCTTCTTGAGTCACGATGAAGTCATCCCAGTGTGCCGGCTGCGGGTCTTTGCCGAGCACGTCGTCGTCATACGCGGTACCCGGCGCGCGCAGGGATCGTAGCGCATTGCCCTCGACCTCATCGGTGAAGATGCCTTCGCCCACGAGCCATGATGCTTCGCCTGCAGTCTGACCCCAGGCGTACTGCTCGACGAGAGCGCCGAAGACGTCGGAGACGTGTTCGTTGAGGGCACCGCTCTGGCCGCGGTACACAAGCCCGGCGGTGAACTCGGTGACTCCGTGCGCGAGCTCGTGCCCGATAACGCTGAGCGAGCGAGTGAAGCCCGTGAAGATCTCACCGTCACCATCGCCGAAGACCATGCGGCTGCCATCCCAAAAGGCGTTGTCGTACTCTCGGCCAAAGTGCACGGTCGCCTCGAGCGGTGAGGAACGGTCGTCGATCGAATCGCGCTCGAACACCTCCCAGAACAGGGCGAAGGTATGGCCAAGGCCGTCGTAGGCCTCGGAGACTGAGGCGTCGCCCGTCTCAGGCTCGCCCTCAGACCGCACGAGGATGCCCGGCAGGGTCTCGCCCGTCTGCGCATCCGAAATGGCCCGGCTGATGGTGCCGCGCGCGACGGCTGTCTGGTCCGGGCGCAGCGACCGCGGCGGGAGCGTGTGCTCGTGGCGGCCATGATCGAGGTGATCGTGGCCGATATCGGTCAACGAACGTCGCGCGGCATGGGCGGCTCGCTCAAAGCGAGGGTCGTCGAGCGTCGCGATTCGCGACAGCAAAAACGGGGGCACGATCGCGCAGAGGGCGCGGGGCGATTCGGTGGGGGAAACGGGGGAGTTCGGCATCCGGAACATGCTTCATGCTGACACGGACCACTGACCTTGGCGACGATGGCTCACGATTCTCACGGAGTCCCCAGCAACGCGCGCCACGCAAGAAATCGCTACGACAAGCAAAACTCCGCTCTCGGGTAGACTGAGGTGTAATCCCCCCACTTCTTCGAAGGGATCCACCATGCCAGCAATCGTCATCATCGGCGCCCAATGGGGCGACGAGGGCAAGGGAAAAGCAACCGACCTCCTCGGTAGCCGCATCGACTATGTCGTCAAGTTCAACGGTGGCAACAACGCCGGTCACACGGTCGTGATCGGTGATGAAAAGTACGCTCTTCACCTGCTGCCGTCGGGCATCCTCACTGAAGGCGTCACCCCGATCATCTCCAACGGTGTCGTCATCGACGTCGAAGTTCTCTTTGAAGAACTGGATGCTCTCATCGCCCGTGGCGTCGATGTCTCCAAGCTGCTGATCAGCGCCAACGCGCACATCATCACCAACTACCACCGCACCCTCGACAAGGTGACGGAACGCTTCCTCGGCAAGCGCCAGATCGGCACGACCGGTCGCGGAATTGGTCCGGCGTATGCCGACAAGATCAACCGCGTCGGCATCCGAGTTCAAGACCTCTTTGACGAGAACATTCTTCGTCAAAAGGTCGAGGGCGCTCTCGACCAGAAGAACCACTTGCTCGTGAAGGTCTACAACCGTCGCGCGATCGAGGTTGAAGAGATCGTCACCGAGCTGCTCAGCTACGCCGACCGTCTGCGCCCCATGGTCGCCGACACCGGGCTGCTGCTGAACCAGGCACTCGACAAGGGCGAAGTTGTGCTCTTCGAGGGTGGCCAGGCCACGATGCTGGATGTCGACCACGGTACGTACCCGTTCGTCACGTCGTCCAACTCCACCTCCGGTGGCGCGGCTACCGGTTCGGGCGTTGCCCCCAACCGCCTCGAGCGCATCATCGGAATCGTCAAGGCCTACACAACTCGCGTTGGTGCTGGCCCGTTCCCGACCGAACTGCACGATGAGTCGGGCGAGTTCTTGCGCTCCAACGGCTTCGAGTTCGGAACCACCACCGGCCGTCCGCGCCGCTGTGGTTGGTACGACGCCCCCATCGCCCGCTACACGGCGCGCGTCAACGGTGTCACCGACTTCGTGCTCACCAAGCTCGACGTGCTCACCGGCCTCAAGACCATCCCCGTCTGCGTTGCTTACGACGTTGACGGTGTGCGTTTCGATGAGATGCCGGTCTCCCAAACCGACTTCCACCACGCTGTGCCGATCTACGAAGAGTTCCCCGGCTGGGATGAAGACATCACCGGCGCTCGTGACTTCGACGATTTGCCGAAGAACGCCAAGGACTACGTGCTCGCCATTGAAAAGATGAGCGGCGCCCGCATGTCAGCCATCGGTGTTGGCCCCGGCCGCGACGAAATCATCGTTCGTCACGACCTCGTCGACTAAGCACTTCTGCAGTTAGCTAGCAGCCAAGCGGCACGCACCGGAGAGATCCGGAGCGTGCCGCTTCTGCGTTGGCTGGGTAGCCAATCGGGGATTGCTGGACTGAACGGCCGTAATCGGTGGGTGAAGGTCCGAAATCCGCGGGTGTGGGGACTCCGCAGGGTGGGAAGATTTGGGAGTGACCGTAACGCGCCCGCAGCCCCGCATCCTTCAGGGAACCTTCGTCTCCGTTGAACCCCTAACCGAAGCGCACCTTGCCGACCTCTGGCCTGCCCTCGGGGTGCCCGAAGTCTTCGCCGGTGGCTACGGCGGCGGTCCTGCCGGGTTGCCCGCCGATGAAGCATCTTTCGTGGGATGGATGCGCGCCGGCTACCTCGGTTACGCCGACCGGATGCCGTTCGCCATCCGTCTGACCTCCGGCCCCGACGCGGGGCGTCTCGTGGGCGTCAGCACCCTCGGGGACCTCGACGAGGCCAACGCCAACGCGCACATCGGCTGGACCGCCTACGCACCGAACGTCTGGGGGACCACGGTGAACCCTGAAACGAAACTTCTGCTGCTGGGCTTGGCCTTCGATAACGGCTACAACCGAGTGCGGCTTCAAGCGGACTCCATCAACGCCCGGTCGCGCGCCGCTATCCTCAAGCTCGGCGCCACGTTCGAGGGCATCGAACGCAAGCACCTCCTTCGTGCGGACGGCTCGTGGCGAGACACCGCCAGATACGCCATTATCGACAGCGACTGGTCTCGCGTGAAGGCCGGGCTAGTTGCGCGCCTCGAGCAGGAGTCGCGCGCGTGAGTGCCCCCGTTGCTCCTGCTGGTCGGGTCGAGAAGCATGACACGGCATCCACTCTGGGTACGGCGCTGCGCTTTGCCGCCGCTGGACTCGTGTGGGGGTCCAGCTTTCTCTTCATGAAGGTGGCTCTGGATGGTGTCAGCTTTGGGCAGGTCGCCTGGAGCCGGGCGGTGCTCGGTGCTCTCGCGCTCGTCGTCGTGTTTGCGGTCAGCCGTCGGAACCTCCCGCGCCAGCCCATCGTGTGGGCGCACTTCACGGTGCTCGCCTTCCTCTTCGCCGTGTTCCCGTACCTGCTGTTCGCGTGGGCTGAGCAATACGTGAGCTCCGGCCTCGCCAGCATCTACAACGCGACGACGCCCATCATGACCGCGATCTTTGCGACGCTCGTGTTCAGGGTCGAGAAGCTCACGCGCTCGCAGATCGCGGGTGTCACGCTCGGCATCTTTGGGGTGCTCGTGATCATCGCGCCGTGGCAAGCCGGCGACATCAGCGGCAGCCTGCTAGGCCAACTCGCGTGCCTCGGCGCAGCGCTCTGTTACGGCGCCGCGATGAGTTACCAGCGCAAATTCGTGGCGCCGTACAAGGTGCCCGGCGTGACGTCGGCCACCATGAACATCGGAATCGCGGCCGTTATCTACCTTCTGCTCACCCCGATCATCGCGACCGGGCCGGTGAACCTCACCCTCCCCGTCGTGGCCAGTCTGCTCGCCCTCGGAATCCTCGGCACGGGAATGGCTTACGTCTGGAACTACCGAGTGCTCGCCGAATGGGGGCCAACCCGCACCTCGACCGTCACCTACATCACGCCCGTGATCGGCGTCATCCTCGGCTTCGTCATCTTGAAAGAGACGATGTCGTGGCACGAACCGGTCGGAGCCGTGATCGTTTTGGTCGGGGTGCTGCTCGCGCAGGGACGGCTCACCTTGCCCGCCGGGCGCCCTCGCGCCGCTTAGCCGCTTGCCGGCACGGCTAGAGAGGGTTCCTATGAATCCGTCGGGATTGTGGAATTCGGCACCCGTAACCAGAGTCTTCTGAGAAAATGGGTCAATGCCTTCTGTCTTCACCATTCGTCGCATCGGTGTGGCCGCTGCCGCTGTCGGAGTGGTGGCCGCGGTCACCGCGTTCGTTCTGCTCGCCGCCCCGGTCACGCCCACCCCAGCTGCTAGCGAACAACCCGAGGCCGCGGTCGTTGTTGAAGCGACTCCTCAAGTGCAAGCGATCAGCGCAGTCGGTGGCACTCTCGTCGGTGGCGAATCGATCGAGATCACGGGCGAAGCTCTCGACGACGTGACCGCTGTGAACTTCGGCGGCATTCCCGCCACGAATGTTGTGGTCGCTAACAGCGAGACCCTCACCGCGACCGTTCCGTCCGTGCTCGACTTTCAGCCCGCAACTGTGGTCGTTGAGGTGATGGCGGATGCCGAGGTCGTACCCTCCGCAACGCCCCTCGAATACACCTACGCAGCATCCACCCCGGTCGATGTTCAAATGCAATACTTGCTCGCTCACTGGCAGGACTACAACGTTGCCGAATACGGCAACCTCAACCCCGTGGGTGGTGACTGCGCTAACTTCGCCAGCCAATCACTGCTCAAACGTGGGTGGACGATGACGTCTGAATGGTTCAACTACGACGCCGCTGCAGACTGGAGCGGCGCATGGGGTTACGTGCCCACCATGGAAAACTGGTTGCTCTCCAACCCCGAACTCGGCGCAACCCAGTTGAGCTTCGATCAGCGTGATCAAGCGAAGGTCGGTGACCTGGTTGTCTTCGACTGGAACGACAACGACTACCTCGACCACATTCAGGTCGTATCCGGCGTATCAACCGTCGATGGAGTCACCACTATTAAGATGGTCGGCCACAACCTCGACACCAACTACCGCGATCTCGACGAAACCATAACCGTCGACCACCCCGGCGCTACCGGACACTTCTGGAGCATCCCGTAACGAGCTGGCGTCCCTGACCCTCTACCCGTTGAGGGCATCGTCGACAATCGCCTTCGCTTCGGCCTGCACGAGTCGCAAGTGCTCGGCGCCCTTGAATGACTCGGCGTAGATCTTGTAGACGTCTTCAGTGCCACTCGGGCGCGCAGCGAACCACGCAAACTCCGTCGTCACCTTTACGCCGCCAATCGCAGCGCCATTGCCCGGTGCCTCCGAGAGCTTCGCCGTGATCGGGTCACCCGCGAGTTCGGTGGCCGCGATTGCAGCCCCACTCAACTTGCCCAGCTTGGCCTTCTGCTCTTTGCTGGCCACGGCATCCACGCGTTCGTAAGCGGGGTCACCAAACTCTTCAACCAGCTCTGCGTACAGAACGGATGGCGTCTTGCCGGTGACCGCCAAAATCTCGGCGGCCAGCAGGGCTAGCAAAATCCCGTCTTTGTCGGTCGTCCAGACCGAGCCGTCTTTGCGCAGGAAGCTCGCGCCAGCGCTCTCTTCGCCGCCGAACGCAACCGAGCCATCGACAAGTCCCGGTACGAACCACTTAAACCCGACCGGCACCTCCACGAGGTCGCGGCCCATCGCGGCAGCAACCCGGTCGATCATGGAACTGGAGACGAGCGTCTTGCCGATGGCGGAATCCGGGTTCCAGCCTTCGCGGTGGGTGTAGAGGTATTGGATGGCGACGGCCAAATAGTGATTGGGGTTCATGAGGCCGGCGTCGGGCGTGACGATGCCGTGGCGGTCAGCATCGGCGTCGTTGCCCGTGAGGATGTCGAACTCGTCACGGCGAGCAACGACGGATGCCATGGCCGACTTCGACGACGGATCCATGCGAATCTTGCCGTCCCAGTCGAGCGTCATAAAAGCCCACGTGGGATCAACATCGGGGTTCACGACAGTGAGGTTCAGGTCGTACTTCTCGGCGATGAGCTTCCAATAGTTGACGCTCGCACCACCCAGCGGGTCAGCGCCGATGCGGATGCCGGCCGTGCGGATCGCATCGATATCGATGATGTTCTCGAGATCGTCGACATAGCGCCCACGGAAGTCGTAGCTGCCCGCTGCCGTGCTCACGGCGTCGGCGGCAGCGGCCGAGCCCGTGCGCTTCACGGCCTGATTGCCGTCGGCAATGATCGCGTTCGCACGGTCTGCGATCCAGCCGGTCGCGTCGCTGTCGGCAGGCCCACCGTGCGGCGGGTTGTACTTGAAGCCGCCATCGCGAGGCGGGTTGTGGCTGGGGGTGATGATGATGCCGTCGGCCTCATCGCCGTTGTCGGCAGCGTTGTACGCAATGATCGCGTGGCTCAGCGCAGGCGTGGGCACGAAGTCGTCGAACTCGTCTTTCAGCGCGAGTACGCCATTGGCGGCGAGCACATCGAGCGCCGTGGTCTCGGCGGGCTGCGAAAGCGCGTGCGTGTCTCGGCCGATAAACAGCGGGCCCGTGATGCCCTGCGTGGCACGATATTCCACGATCGCCTGGGTGATGGCGGCGATGTGCACTTCATTGAAAGCAGTGTCGAGCGAGGAGCCACGGTGGCCGCTCGTACCGAACACGACGCGCTGCTCGGGGATCGACACATCCGGAACCAGCGCGTAATACGCCGCCGCCACGTTGGTGACGTCGATGAGGTCGGATGCCTGAGCTTTCGTGCCTGCGCGATCGTTCATGCAAACCAGTCTTCCACCTTCGCTCGGCGGTGCGCGCGTCATGTGGCAAACACGCAGCCTTCAGAACCCCTAAAGTCGTTGTATGGCAGCAGGAGATCAGGCCCACAACGACAACGTCGACCCCGAAGTGCGCGAGCAGCTTCTGGGCGCCCGCCGCAGCATCGACAACATCGATGCGGCCCTCATCCATTTGCTTGCCGAGCGCTTCAAGTACACGCAGCAGGTTGGTCATCTCAAGGCCACTAAGGGCCTGCCCGCGTCAGACCCCAACCGTGAGCGCGACCAAATCGCGCGCCTCAAGTCGCTGGCCGAAGAGTCTCACCTCGATCCGGCCTTCGCCGAGAAGTGGTTCAACTTCGTCGTCGCTGAGGTTATTCACCACCACGAGCAGATCGCGTCGGGCAGCGAGCCCGAGTCTGCCAACTAACGCACCTTGGGTCGGGCGCTAACTATTCGCTGAGGTTGTCGCTCAGCACATCGAGCACGAGCGCCCGCGTCTGCTCAGCAGTCTCACCCAATTCTGACGCGACGAGCCCCACGAGCGACTCCAGCAGAATCGTGTGCGATACCCGCGAGGTGTGCTCCAGCTCATGACGGAAGGAGCCCGTTGCTGGCGCAATCACAATCGCGTTGTCGGCAAGTTCCACGAGCGGTGACTGCGCAAACGACGTCACCGCAATCAGGTGCGCTCCCGAGGCGCGAACGGCGCGCGCGGAACGCAGCGTCGCCTCATTGGCGCCACTACCGCTGATCACCACACAGGCATCCTCGGCGGCAAGGCCGCGGGCGGCAATCTGCTGGCCGATGGCATCCGCCACATACTCGGATGGGCGGCCGATCGCTGTCAGTCGCATAGCGAGATCACTAGCTTGGGCAGACGAAAGTCCATTAGCGATCACCAACAGCCGTCGAGCAGTGGCGATGCGGGTGATTGCCGCATCAAGGCCATCACTATCCAATGCGGCCGTGATGTGCGGCAGGGCGGCGGCGAGAGCATCCACTTCGGCTCGGATGCGGCCAAGCGCACCCTTCTCGTAGGTGACATCGCGGGCCTCGGTTTGGGCAAGCTCGCGCGTGAGGGCAACCCGCAACTGCGGGTACCCCCGGTAGCCGAGACGCTGGCAGGCCCGAATAACGGTGGATCGAGCAACACCGGCCCGGTCGGCGATCTCTTGAGCTGTGTTCTCGACCGCGGATGCCGGATCATCGAGCAAGAGCTGAACAAACTTGTCTTCGCTCGGAAGGAGTGCGTTACGCGCCGTCGCGATGCGAGCGGTGGGCGAAGCGTCAGAGTTTCCTGTCCAATTCATGCCAGGCGTGCTCCTTCGGTGATGTGGCGGCGGATGCGACCCGAAATGGCGTCGATGGTCATGGTGACAATCACGACAACAATCAACAGCATCCCAACGGTCGACCATTCTCGGTACTGAGTGTAGGAGGTAAGCATGTCACCGATGCCGCCGACACCAATCAAGCCGAGCACGGCTGACGAGCGAACATTGATCTCGAAGCGGTAGAGCCAGAACGACATGAACTCGGGGCTGGCTGAGGGCCACACTCCCCAGCGCACCACCTGTGCCCACGAACCACCCGCAGCGCGAGTTGATTCGATCGGGCCGCGGGGCACGCCTTCGATGGATTCGTAGCCCCACTTGCCGAGGGTGCCGATGCCGTTGATGCCGAGCGCGATTGCCCCGGTTAGCGGAGTGAGGCCCGTGACCGAGAGGATCACAATCGCGATGATGATCTCGGGCACCGCGCGAATGAGGGAGAACCCGACGCGCAATACAGCGCGCACGGGCGCCGGCCCGAAGTCGCGGGCGGCCACGAAGCTCAACGGGGTGGCGAGCAGGATTCCGATGACCGTGCCGACCCAGGCCATCGCGACCGAGCGCCAGGTTTGAAAGAGCGCCTCGGGCAGTTTCGTCCAGTCGGGGCTCGCGAACATCAGCCACGTATAGCGGGCGACTTCGGCGGGCAGATCGAGCAGGCGAGTCCATTGGATTTCGACCGACCAGAAGGCGGCAACCACAATTGCGGTCGTCGCTAACCAGAGCGCGTTGCGCAGGGTGCGGCGTGGCCGCGGGGGAGCCGTGAGAGTCATACGAGCCTCTTTCGAATCGATGACGACACCACGTCGATGGCGACGACGACCACCAAGATTTCTAGGATGATGAGCGACAGTTGGTCGTAGCGGTAGAAGGTGCGCACGGCGTCAATCAGCAGGCCAAGACCGCCGGCGCCCACAAGGCCGAGAACCGTGGACGCGCGCACATTGAGTTCGAGCACATAGAGGCTCTGATTGGCGAAGGCAGGCCACACATCGGGCAAGGCTGCTGCGCGGTTCACTTGCGCTCCCGTGCCGCCGGCAGCGCGCGCAGCTTCGAGCGGGCCAGCATCGTTACTCTCGATCGCTTCCGACACGAGCTTGACGATGATGCCGACGTTGAACAGCACGAGCGCGATGATGCCGGGCAGAGCGCCAACGCCGACCATCGCGACAAGAATCGCGGCGTACAACAGTTCGGGCACAGCACGGATGACGTTCAAGATCGTGCGCACAATCCCGCGCACCAGCGGGTGCGGGTTAGTGAGGCGCGCCGCCCACAGGCTCAGTGGGAGCGAGATGAGGGCGCCAACCGCGGTCGCAATAACCGCCATCTGGAGCGTTTCGAGCAGCGGCGCGAGAGTGCGCGGAAAGAATGACCAGTCGGGAACCAGCAACTGGGCAATCTTGCCCGCACCGTTCTGCCAATTGCGGGCGATCGCATCGAAGGAGAAGGCGACTCCCCACTGCGGACTGAACGTGATGATGGTGATGACGAGCACGACCGCCGCGGCAACCCAGGGCTTCCAGCGGCCTCGCGGGCGCGGCGGCACGTTCAGCACTGAGTGCTCTACGGGTGCTGCGGGAACGGATGCCGAGGTGGGGCCGGGCGTCGGAGTGGCGGTCGTCATTCGCCCAGCACATCCTCCGGCGCAATGCTGCGCCCGTAGATGGCCTCAAAGTCGGCGTCGGTGGCGCTCGCCGCCGGGCCGTCGTAGACAACTTCGCCAGCGCGGAGGCCGATCATCCGCGTCGTATAGGTGCGGGCAAGATCCATGAGGTGCACGTTCGTGATGACGGTGATGCCGAGGGTGCGGTTGATGCGGCGCAGATCGTTCATCACAGCGTGGGCCGTTGGCGGGTCAAGGCTGGCGACCGGTTCATCGGCCAACATGAGGTGCGGTTGCTGAGTGAGCGCGCGCGCAATGGCAACTCGCTGCTGCTGGCCGCCCGAGAGGCTGGATGCCCGATCCCAACACTTGCCCAGAATTCCGACGCTCTCGAGCGCTTCGAACGCAAGCTGCTTGTCTGAGGCATGGTGCAAGCCGAGCAGGGTGCGCCAGGTCGGCGTGTGAGCGAGCCGCCCGACAAGAACATTGTCGAGAACACTCGCGCGACCGGCCAAATTGAAGCTCTGGAAGATCATGCCGATGCCGCCGCGCAAGGCGCGCAAGTCGCGGCCGCGAGTCGTGGCGAGATCACGGTCGCCGACCGTGAGTGAACCAGAAGTAACAGGAACCAACCCGTTGATGGTGCGGATCAGGCTCGACTTGCCCGAACCCGAGAGGCCAACGACGGAGACCATCTCACCGGCCGCAATATCGAGGGAGACATTCTTGAGCGCGGTCACACCGTTGCCGTAGCGCACGGTCAGATCGCGCATGCTGATTGCCCACGACGCAGCGGCCGGAGTGATGGCTCCGGCCGCTGCGCTGGGTGCGGGAATGCTCAATTACTGAAGACCAAGCTTCTCGGCGGCGCGAGCCACAACATCGAGCGAGGCCGGATCAGCAGCCGCAAGCTTGGTGATCGAGTAGATCGACTGCAGAACTTCCGAGCCCTCTTCGGTGTTCGAGTAGTCCGCAAGCGCATCCGTGATCTTCTGCTGAAGCTCAGGGGAGAGACTGCTCGTGAGAGCGACACCATCGTTGGGGATCTCTTCGCTCAGGGCGAAGACGACAACCTCTTGGCCGACATCCGGAACATCTTTGGTGACGATATCGCGGGCATCCCAGAAGCTGAAGCCCACTTCGGCGTCACCGTTATAGACGGCGAGAACGCTCGCGTCGTTAGCAGTCACGGGAACCTGCTCGATGTCGGCGTCGGTATCGATACCTGCTTCCTGCAGGGCAAGGATTGGGTAGATGTAGCCAGCGGGCGAGCCGGGGCCGAGAAGGGCAACGGTGGTTCCCTTGTCGATCTTGGAGATGCTGTCGAGACCGGCAGGGCCGACGAGAGCGTCGGCGCCGTTGCAGAACAACTTGCCATCGCGTTCAACGGGCTCGTCGTCGCAGTATTTGTCTGGATTGTTCGTCATGAACTGAGCCGGGTAGCTGATGTTGCCGTTACGTTCGGTCTGCAGCACAACGCTCGCGCCGTACATGTCGTTCGCCTGCCAGAGCTGCAGCGACGGCAAGAAACCGATCTGCGCCTGATCGGCCCCCATCGCTTCGACGGCGGCTTGGTAGTCCTTCGAGACAACACCGGTGACCTCCATGCCGAGGGCTTCGGTCAAGTAGTCGGTGAGGGGCTCGGCGGTGGTGACGAGTTCGCCCTGGTCTTGCGAGGGAACGAGAGCGAGAACGAGCGACGTCGGGTCGTTGGCTTCAGTGCCTTCGGCACTGTCGGCACTCGTGTTGCATGCGGAGAGGGCGAGAGCGGTTGCGGTGAGAGCAACGCCGGCAACCAGTGCGCGAGATTTTTTGCTGAGGGTAATCACGGGTGTTTCCTTTCGAATAGCTAGTTGAGAACTGCGGGTGGTGCGGTGGTGGTGGGTGGTGCGGCCTGCGGTTCACGGTGGGTTCCGTGAAGCCAGGAGTTGAGGGCCTCGTACAGTTCGCCGAGGGTCGCAGCCGTGAAGTCGGCGTGCGGGTGAGGGGTGTCAGAGAGGAAGGCGGTGGTCGCTCCGCGGCGGTAGGCGGGCTCAAGGTCGTTGGCCCAGATGTCGCCGATGCTGAGAAGCGGGCCGACGGGCATCCATTCGTCGAGCACTGCGTCGAGGCCAGCCGGCTTGCCGACGCTCGTATAGATGTGGTCGAAGTAGCTCGCAAGCCCTAGCGCGTCGAGGGTCTCGACGATTCGGATGTTGGGCGCGTTCGTGGCGAGCACGATGGTGGCGTACTCGCGTGCGGTGCTGAGGAATTCGGCGAGGCCCGCAGGGGCGGTGACGGGGGCGGCGTCGGTGGCGAGTAGTTCGCGGCTTGCAAGATAAGCGGCGTTGTGGGCATCGGCGGCAAGGGGCAGCGACTCTGACGCTAGACGGACGAGTTCGTAGCCGTCGGCTGCTGTGGAAAGCGGATGCTTGGACTCGCCCGCTAGCGCGGTGCGAACGGTGCTCAGAAAGTCATCGGCCGCAGCGGGACTGAGGCTCGTGGCGATAGCGCGCGCATACGCGATAATCGGGCCGTCGCCGAGGGCGATGGTGCCATCGAAGTCGAAAACGATGGTGCGAGTGCGGGGGCGAGTAGCTGCGGTGGACATTGCGTCCACGGTATAAGGCAAGGAGTGACGTTTAGGCCATTTCAGGTTAACGGCAGGTGAATCATTTTCGAGTGCGGCGTCTTCGACCCTACGATCAAGGAGTGCCTGAACAGCAATTCACCCTTGCCGACTTGGATGTGAGCTCTCGCCGCATTGCCGCGATAGCTGGTGACGGCGCGGCGTCGCGAGCACGCGTCCGCGCGATCATCACCGGCGAGCTAGCGTGGCTGGCCAACCAGATCTCTGCCGACCGCACCAATACGCTGTTCATGAGCTGGGCGATGTCTACGGTGATCGACGAAAACACTGGTGAGCCCGTCATTTGCCGCGAACTTTTCGAAGTGCTTCATGAACTGGCCGGAATCGAGGCGCAATGGCCGGTCGGTAACGCGGGTTTGCTGCACTGCTACGGGTACCTGCTTTCCACAGCATCGACCCCGTACGGCCTGAAGCGTGACCGCTGGGTAACCAGCGACCTCGCTACCGCCTTCGGTCTCGCGCCCGACGCGTTCCTGCCCTGGGCGAAGGGCGAATCGTTATTGAGCCGGGTCATGAGGGAGATAATCCCCGTTCTCACTCATCCGCCCGCTGACGCCATCGCTGTACACACCGTGATCACAAAAGAAGATGCGGCGGGTGTCTCTCACACGACGCGAACGGTCGTGGTGCAACAGGAGGGCGTCGCCGCTCTGGCCTATGGCCTAGTCGTGCAGCACGCGGGAGTTCGCAGCTTCCGGCCTGTGACGGTCTTTCCGGTGTCGGCGTCTCCCTCGTCTCTCGCGGATGTCGCCGCCGATACCCCGCGGTTACGTTTCAACGCGGTTGGCGTGGGTAGCGAGGTTCCCGAGGTTAGGGTGGCGGATGCGACACCGGGCGCAGATGCGGGCGTCTAGCTGGGTGGGCTCTTTAGATGGATTGCCACGCGGGCCGGTTAGCCCACGTGTAACGGTAGTAGTCCGCATTTTTCAACTGCGACGCCGCCGCTTCGTCAACGATGACCGTGACGTGCGGGTGCAGTTGGATGGCGCTGCCCGGCTGACTCGCGGTCAGCGGTCCCTCGACTGCGGCCGCAATCGCAGCCGCTTTGCCCTCACCGAAAGCGAGAAGCACGAGGTGTCGCGCGCGAAGAATAGTGCCAAGTCCCTGCGTGAGGCAGTGGCGAGGAACGTCATCGATGCTGTCGAAGAAGCGAGCGTTGTCGCGTCGCGTTTGCTCGGTCAGAGTCTTGATACGCGTCAGGGACGCGAACGATGAACCTGGTTCGTTGAAGCCGATATGACCGGTGCTGCCGATGCCCAGAATCTGCAGATCGATGCCTCCCGCATCCGTGATGTCCCGCTCGTATTCTGCTCCGGCAGTTTCGATTGAATCACTGGCGTAGCCGGGGAGGTGCACGAGGTTCGGGGTGAGTCCGAGAGGCTCGACGACTTCGCGAGTGATGACGGCACGGTAGCTTTCCGGATGGCCAGCGGGCAACCCGACGTACTCGTCGAGAGCGAAACCGCGAACGGCGGACACGTCGAGGGGAGCCGCCTCGAGCGAGCGAGCCAACGCTTGGTAAGCCGGGAGCGGAGTCGACCCTGTTGCCAGGCCGAGAACAGCATCGGGGCGGCGTTCGATCAACGATCGGATGGCCGCGGCGGTGAGCTCTCCGGCCTGCTCGCGGTTATCGACAATGACGACTTCGGCCATGAAAAAACTCCTCTAAGACGGTGGGTGATGGTTATGCGAAACGCGGACTGCGCGGATTAGAACAGGGTGTAACCGCCATCGACGCTCACGATCGATCCGGTCATAAAGCTCGAGGCGGAACTCGCCAGCAACACCGTGACGGGCCCCAGCTCAGCGGGGAGCCCGTAGCGTTTGAGGGCAGCGGGTTCGACGCAACTGGCGTGGTACTCAGGCTGATCCACGGGAGAAGCTTCCGTCAGGATGTAGCCGGGGGCGATCGCGTTCACGCGGATGCCGTGAGGCGCCCACTCGGCCGCGAGTGCTTTAGTCAGCTGATGTACTCCCGCCTTCGACGCGAGATACGACGCTTGCCAGCGTGGTTGGTTCACGATCTCGGCCGACATCGAGCCGACGTTCACGATGGTGCCGCCGTTGTGTGCGGCCATGTAGCGTCCGGCGGAACGGCTGCAGTTCCACACGCCGTCGAGGTTGGTGGCCATCACATCGCGCCAGACCGAATCAGGGGTGTCGAAGGCTGCACCGCCGATGCTGATGCCGGCATTGTTGACGAGAATGTCGAGGCCGCCGAGCTCCGTTGTGATGCGCGAGATGGCGGCATCGATCAAGGATACGTCGGTGACATCGAGAGTGACGGCAAGAGTGCGGATGCCGTGCTGAGCTAGCTGTGCGGCAGCAGCATCCGCATCGCTCTGGGATCGCGCGGCGACCGCCACGGTCGCTCCGGCCTCGCCGACTGCTTGGGCGAGCGCAAAACCAATGCCCCGGTTTGCTCCCGTGACGAGGGCGACGCGGCCGGTCAGCGAAAATGAGTCGAGAACGGTAGTCACGCGGATACGTTTCGGTTAACGGTCTCGGCGTCGAGAATCTGGTCGAGCACCACGCGCGCGGCGCCCGTGATGCCACCGCGCTGCTTGGCCTGACTCACTTCGACTTCGAGGCCATCGGTGGCAAGCGGGAGGCATTCGGTGTAGATCGCGGAACGAACGCCGGCAAGGAAAGCGCCCGCCTCACTGAGAGTGCCGCCGAGAACGATGCGCTCCGGGTTGGAGAAGTTGACCACGGTTGCTAGCACTGTTCCGGTGCGCATTCCCGCCTCGCGCAGCATTTGGGTAGCGAGGGGATGCCCGTTGCGCGCGAGTTCGAGCACTCCGAGGGTGTCTTCGACCTCGACGCCGGCAGCTTGCAGGCTCGTGACGATGGCGGCACCGCCGGCTACGGCATCCAAGCATCCGTTTCGCCCGCACGAGCAGGGAGTCGCAGGGGCGCCGTGCACGGTGACGTGACTAATGTCGCCTGCCATTCCGTGATGACCATGGTGCAGGGAGCCGCCGACGATCACGCCACCACCGATGCTCGAGCCCGCTTTGATAAAGACGAAGTCGCTGACGTCTTCGTCGCGGCTGATGTGTTCTCCGAGTGCCATGAGGTTCGCGTCGTTGTCGACGACGGCGGGGACTCCGGCGAGGCGCTGCAGTTCGGCAGCGACATCCAGCCCGTCCCAGCCGGGCATGCGTGAGGGGGAGATGAGGATACCGTCGGGCTGGCTGACGGGGCCGGGGAGCCCGAGCCCGATGCCGATGATGCGGTGGTCGGGGTGAGCGGAGTCGGCGGCAAGGCGTTTGGCCATCGAGACGACCCACGGCAGGATCGCATCCGGGCCGTCGGCGATGTCGATGTCGGAGTGATGTTCAGCGATGCTTTGAGCCCGCATATCAAAAAGCCCGATCGAGGCGTGTCGAGCACCCAGATCGACGCCGACGATGAGGCCGCCACTGGGGTCGACCTCGAGCTGACGGGGGCGTCGACCGCCGTGAGAGTCACCGCTGCCGGCCTCGCGAAGATAGCCCGCTTCGATGAGGAGTTCGACCCGCACCGCCACCGTAGTGGGGGAGAGCCCAGTTGTGCGGGCGACTTCGGCCCGCGATGTTGCGCGACCGTTGCGAATCAGGGTCAGGATGCCGCCCGGGGAGCCCACTGTACTGGGCAACTGCGGTGTCGCGGGTTTCGGCATCGATAACCAATCGGGTCGGCTTGTGTACGAGTGTAGTGAGTCACGTTAGTGCATTATTGGATTAAGTACTACCAATATTGCACACAACGTAAATACTTAGTACGCTCAACACCACCCGACGGCGGGCCCAGCAATACCCCGAGATAGCCGCACTGACGCGTGCAAGGAGTGAACTGATGAGCGAGAGCGACAAGCCCAATAACACTGAGGCGGCGCCCGCAATGGTGAGCCTGCGCGCAGTGGACAAGCACTACGGCGAACTCCATGTGCTGAAGAACATCAATCTCAGCGTCGCCGAACGCGAAGTAGTGGTCGTCGTCGGCCCATCGGGGTCGGGCAAGTCAACGCTGTGCCGCACAATCAACCGCCTCGAAACAATCGATTCCGGCACCATCCACCTCGACGGCCAGCCACTGCCAGTAGAGGGGGCCGAGCTCGCTCGGTTGCGATCAGAAGTCGGCATGGTCTTCCAGTCGTTCAATCTTTTCGCCCACCTGACGATTCTCGAGAACGTCACTCTGGCCCCTATCAACGTTCTCAAGATGAAGCCGGCCGAGGCCAAGCGTGAAGGTCTCGAACTGCTCGCCCGGGTCGGCATCGCCGACAAGGCTGACCAGTTTCCTGCCCAACTGTCCGGCGGCCAACAGCAGCGCGCGGCCATCGCCCGCGCCCTCGCCATGCACCCCAAGGTCATGCTCTTCGATGAACCCACTTCGGCGCTCGATCCCGAAATGGTGGGCGAAGTGCTCGAAGTGATGACCTCGCTCGCCACGGAGGGAATGACCATGGTCGTTGTCACCCACGAGATGGGCTTCGCTCGTCGCGCTGCCGATCGAGTCGTCTTTATGGATGCCGGTCAGATCATCGAAGAAAACACCCCGGTCGAATTCTTCGACAACCCGCAGTCGGAGCGCGCGCGATCATTCCTCGCCTCGATTCTCGCCCACTGATTTCAATTCCCACCACAGTTCTAGCCCCACCACAGCACCACCAACCACGAGAGAAAAGGAATCACATGTTCGCATCACGATCCTCACGCAGACGGGGCGCCGTACTCGGCGCTGTCGTCGCAGTGACGGCGCTGGCCCTCAGCGCTTGCTCCGCCGACTCCTCAAGCAACGTTCCCAGTGGCAACGATGCCGCTGAGGTGACCGACGTTCAGGCCATGCTGGCTGGCGCACCCGTTGCCGATGACGCCCTCTTCACCCCCGGCTCAACCATGGAGAAGATCCGCGACCGCGGAACCCTCATCGTGGGCGAAGCTCTCGACGCACCGCTGCTTTCGCAGCAGGACCCCACCAACCCGGATGACGTTGCTGGCTTCGACGCGTACCTCGCGCAGCTGCTCTCGGTCTACATCTTCGGTGAGCCCAGCGTTGAGATCGTGCCCCCGGCATCCGAGACGCGTGAAGCACTGCTGCAGAACGGCACCGTTGACGTCGTCTTCAACACCTACACGATCACTGAAGAGCGTGCCGAGCAGATCAGCTTTGCTGGACCGTACTTCAGTTCGGGACTCGCCGTCGCGGTGAAGGCTGACAACGACGACATCACCGGAATCGACGACCTCGGCGGCAAGACTGTCATCGTTGGTTCGAACACTCCCGCAGTGCTCGCCGTTCCTGAAGAGCAGCCCACGGCTGAACTCGTTGACTTCGCGACCGACCCGCAGGCAGTTCAGGCACTGCTGCAGGGGCGTGGCGATGCTTACGTTCAGGACTACACCCTGCTCGCCAGCAACGCAGCAGCGAACTCCGACCTCAAGGTCGTCGGGCAGCCGTTCACCGCTGAGCCCTACGGCATTGGTCTTGGCTTCGGCGATGCTGAGTTCAAGGACTTCATCAACAACTGGTTGCTCGAAATTCAAGACGGCGGACAGTGGGGCCAGGCGTGGACCTACAGCCTCGGAACCGTCGTAGAGTCTGAAATCCCGACGCCGCCCACCATCGGATCGGTTCCCGGCTCCTAACGAGCGCGGAGCAACGCCAGGAGATAACAGATGGAAATATTCACGGAGAACGCAGGGCTTCTCCTCGATGCGATCGGCACGACGCTCCTTATGGTGTTCGTCGCTGGCATCGGGTCCCTGATTCTCGGAGTGCTTGTGACGGTGGCTCGAGTGAGCCCGATCCCAATCCTCCGGCGGGCAGCATTCCTGTACGTGCAATTCTTCATCAATGTTCCTCTCCTGGCGTTGCTCCTCCTCGCCGTCTTTGCTCTGCCGGATGCTGGCCTTATCCTTCCGCTGCTGCCGACAGCAATCATCGTGCTCACCGTTTATGAAGCGGCGTACGTCGCTGAAGCGGTGCGCAGTGGCATCAACACCGTCTCGGTCGGACAGATCGAGGCAAGCCGGGCCCTCGGCCTCACCCTGTGGCAGAGCCTGCGCTTGATCGTGATTCCGCAATCTCTTCGCGCTGTCGTGCAACCCCTCGGCAACGTGATGATTGCGCTGGCGATGAACACCGCACTCGCCGCCGTCATCGGCGTCGTCGAACTGACCTCTCGAGTCAACAAAATCAACCTCGTCTATGCGCAGCCCATTGAAATCTTTACCGGTGCCGGACTCGTTTACATGCTGATCGCTCTCGCGATCGGTCTCACCGCTGGTCGAATCGAACGTAAGGTGGCGATTCTCCGATGAGTGCACCCCATAGCAACGTGGCTGCCTACCTCTATGAGGTCCCTGGCCCTCGCGGCCGCCGCCGCATCATTATCGGTTCGATCATCAGCGCCCTCCTCATTGCCGGTGTCATCGCCGCAGGGCTCTGGCAGTTTGGCAGTCGAGGTCAGCTCGACGCCGACAAGTGGCTTCCCTTTCTCGATCTCGCAATCTGGCAGTACCTCGGCGTTGGGCTGCTAGGCACTCTTCAAGCGGCAGCGATCGTCGCCGTCCTGGGGGCAGCCTTCGGAACCCTTCTCGCGCTCGGTCGAGTCAGCAAGGTTCGCTGGTTGAGCTGGCTCTGTGCTGGCTATATCGAGATCGCTCGTACCGTGCCCGTACTGTTGCTGATCTACCTGATGCTTTTCGGTCTGCCTCAGCTGGGTATCAACTTCCCCGTGCTGTGGAAGCTCGCCATTCCCCTCACCCTCGCGAACGCAGCGGTGTTCGCGGAGATCGTTCGGGCGGGCATCCTGAGCTTGCCGCGCGGTCAAGCGGAGGCTGCGTTCAGCCTCGGTCTGCGCAGTGGCCAGGTCATGAGGCTCGTCGTGCTTCCCCAGGCGGTACGCAACGTCACACCGTCGCTCATCACCCAATTGGTCAGTCTCATGAAGGACACCTCTCTCGGGTTCATTGTGGCGTTCACTGAGCTTCTGTACCGCGGTCAAGTGCTGTCGAGCTTCAACCACTTGCTCATCCAGACATATCTTGTTGTCACGATCATTTACTTGCTCGTGAACGGAAGCCTCTCGGGGCTCGCGTCACGACTGCAAAAGAAACCTGGCCGTCGACGCACCACCATTGCTAGCGCGACGATGGCGCTGCCCCTTCCCACTCCTGGTGGGTCATCACCACAGAAAGCACCCCATGTCTGATCTCACCGCCGGCGCCCTCGCTGAGCTTGCCGTCATCCGCCGCTCCGGAATGATCGAGAGCCGCCACTTCGGTTCGCTTCTTGCCTTCGCAGCCGACGGCAGCGTTGCCCTCGAACTCGGCACTCCCGACGTGGAGGTGTTGCCGCGATCAACAGTGAAGCCCCTACAAGCGATGGCCTGCCTCGTTGCGGGCGCTGAGCTTTCGGGGCCAGAGCTCGCAATCGCAGCGGGCAGCCACACGGGAGAAGACGCGCATGTCGCTGTCGTCTCGGCAATTCTCGAGCGCGCTGGTCTCGACGAGCATGCGCTCGGCTGCCCCATCGATCGCCCCGAAGATGAAGCGACATTCGAGCGGATGATTCGCGAAGGCGAAGGTCGCAACCGACTGCGGATGAACTGCTCGGGCAAGCACGCCGCGATGCTTCTGGCCTGCGCCGTGAACGGTTGGTCGACCCACGACTACCTTGACCCCGCGCATCCACTCCAGCAGCAAGTTCAGGCAACGATGGCGGAGATGACCGGCGTTCCTGTCTCTCACACGGCAATTGACGGATGCGGTGCCCCGCTGTTCGGCACCACGGTGCGTGGAGTCGCAGCGTCGTTCCGCTCGCTCGTGCTCGCCGACCCGGCGACCCCTGCGGGCCGCGTCGCTGCGGCCATGCGTGAGAACCCCTTCTATGTTGGCGGCAGCGGGCACGCCAATAGCGAGCTCATGATCAATCTGCCTGGTGCGCTCTCCAAGGGTGGCGCCGAAGGTGTCATCGGCGTTGCAACACAAGACGGAGCCTCGGTCTCGATGAAGATCATCGACGGTAGCCCCCGCGCCACGACAGTGATCGCACTCGCGGTGCTTGGGTCGCTGGGGTATGACACCGCTGCAGCTGCGGAGTTTGCCGCAGTTCCCGTACTGGGTGGAGGGCACCCGGTGGGCAGCATCGAAATCGGTGCTGACCTTCAGCAGGCGATGGGCCGTGGGCGCGAATAAGCATGACAATTCTTGAAGTGTGCCTCGATGACATCGATGGGGCTCTCGCTGCGGAGGCCGCAGGAGCAGAACGTATCGAGTTGTGTGCGGCGCTCAATGACGGCGGCATCACGCCGAGCATCGGTACAACAGCAACCGTTCTCGCGTCACTGACATCGATGACTGTGATGGTGCTTGTTCGGCAGCGCGGGGGAGACTTCGTTTACTCCGCCGCAGAGCTCGATGCCATGATTCGAGACATTCAGCTGATGCGCGATCTTCCCCGTGCTGACGGGGTGTGTCTCGGCTTCGTCATCGGAGCCCTCACACCCGAGGGCGAAGTGGATGCCGCGGCTACCGCAGCGCTCGTTGCAGCGTGTGAGCCGCATCCAGTTACATTCCACAAGGCGTTCGACTTGACGATTGACCGTGCAGCGGCACTCGAAACGTTGATCGAGCTCGGGGTTGCTCGTGTTCTCACGTCGGGTGGGGCTGCCACGGTGCTCGACGGCGCAGAGAGCATGGCGGCGCTGGTTGCCCAAGCGGGCGAACGTATCACCGTTCTCGCCGGTGGCGGCGTACGGGCACACACAGCGCGTGACATTCTCGCCAGCACCGGGGTTACCGAACTGCACTTTCGCGCGCCAACCGACGTGCCAAGCCTTGGGTATCAAGGCGGCGCTGTTGCTCTTTACGATTCCGGCACTCGAACGGTGACGTCAGCCGCGATGATCAGTGAGATTCGGGCAGCGGTAGCAGGCCGATGAGTGTGGAACTAGAACCATCGGATGTCGTCGTCGCCGTCGATCTCGGCGGTACCGCGCTCAAAGGGTCGTTGGTATCCGCAACGGGAGAGACCATCGCGACGCGAACGCGGTCAACTCCCGCGAGCTCGATCATCGACACTCTGCTCGAACTTATCGCCGAACTTATCGCCGACGCTGGTGAGCACGACTGTCGAGTTGTCGCTGCCGCGGTCGTGACTCCGGGGATGGTCGACGAGGAGTCCGGCGTTGTCGTGTACGCGTCCAACTTGAACTGGCGGAACGTGCCGTTGCTCGCTGAGCTTCAGCGTGCGCTCTCCATCCCCGTTGCTGTGGGGCATGATGTTCGCGCTGCGGGACTAGCCGAGAGTCGTCTTGGTGCGGCTAAGGGCATCGACGATTTCACCCTGATTCCGATTGGCACGGGGATGGCTGCGGCATTGGTGTCGGCCACTGAGCCCATTCGCGGTGCGCTGGGCGCGGCGGGAGAAATTGGTCACATCCCTGTCGTGCAGGGCGGCGAGCTGTGCACGTGTGGCCAACGCGGCTGCCTCGAAGTGTACGTTTCCGGCGCCGGAGTGGCGCGACGTTACGCGGCGAGATCGGGCACCACCCTGTCATCGCGTGAGATCGTGGCGCGACTCGGTAGCGACCCACTCGCCGATGCGGTCTGGGATGACGCAACGCGAGCGTTGGCTCAGGGGCTGGCGACAGTGACCTTGCTTCTTGACCCGGGTGTAATCGTCTTGGGCGGAGGGTTCTCGCAAGCCGGAGACGCTCTTTTGGCACCCGTAACGCAGCAGCTAAACGAGTCGTTAGCCTGGCGCGCAGCGCCGCGTGTAGTGCTCTCCAGCCTCGGCGGCGATGCTGGGCGCATCGGTGCAGCATTGCTCGCCTTCGCGCGACTAGGTCGTCTCGATGTTTGCGATAGTTGGGTTCTGGATGCAGAGCGGGTTCCGCTGTAGCGTCGCTGCAATCGAGCTGCGCATTTGCTCCGCCCCCAAGGAGGTAACCAATGACGGGCATAGCGATAGTAGGGCGCGGGGCGATGGGAACTCGCCATGCTCGTGCGCTTGCCTCTCTTGGTCGTGCTGCTGACATCCGCTATGTGGTTGCTCGATCGCCCGGGCCTCCGCTAGAAGCGGCCCCGACCGCCCTCGTCATCGACGACTTTAATCGGGTGTTGCGCGATGATGCCGTCGACGTTGTCGCGATCTGCACGCCCACCGGCACCCATCGGCAGCTGGCGGTGCAGGCCTTACGCGCCGGTAAAAACGTTCTCCTCGAAAAACCCATCGCGTTGACGATGGCTGATGCGCGTGAGATAGCGCAGGAAGCACATCGTGCCGAGGGGATCGTCATGGTCGCCCACGTTGTGCGGTTCTTCGAGGGGTATCGGCTAGTGCGGCGCGATGTCGCGGCAGGATTGCTCGGAGAGGTCCTGTCCGCGCGAGCCACTCGGCTGAGCAGCGCTCCGGACTGGGCCGACTGGTTGCGCAACGATGCTGAGTCTGGCGGAATGCTTGTCGACTTCGGCATCCACGATTGTGACCAAGTGAACCTGTTGCTCGGGCGGCCGCTCGAGGTGTCAGCGGTGCAGGCAGTCCCCGGCGGGCCGGTTGAATCAACGATTCGCTACGAGGGCGGGCGTGTGGGTCAGGTGCTGAGTTTCTCGGGCCTCGCGCCCCAAGTGCCGTTTCGCAGCTCGATCGAAATCGTGGGTTCACACGGAGTCGCTCGCTACGAGTTCGTGGCGGCGTCGCACGATCGCGCTGAAGTGTCGCGCTATTCACTGAGTACGGGAGACACCGCGGTATCGCTTGATCTGGCGCCTGAAGATCCCTACGCGACGCAGTACGAATACTTTCTGCAGTGCGTCGCCACGCACGCACAACCCGTCGAGTGCACAACGCCGGAGGCGATAGATGCGCTTCAGGTTGCACTCGCTGCAACGCGGTCGCGCGACAGTCGGAGACCGGTTCGCGTGGAGTCGCACACCTCGAATTGACCTCTCGCTTGCTGCCGGGCGGAGACGGCGCTGGGCGCTGCGGCGACAGCGAACCAGTTAGACCGCGCGGATGCCGTGCTGATCGAGCACGTCGAGAAACGTTGTCGGCTCTGGCCGCACCCGGTGATTGTCGGTGTGCTCGGCCCAGAGCACGGTTCCGGTGGCGTCGGTGATGATCACGGTCGGTACGACGGTGTCGCCATTGGCTGGGGCTCCCGCGCTGAAGATCACGGGGGTGCCGCCGGACTGCACGATGTCGAGCGCGGCGGCGGCCGAGGCATCCGCATCGATGTAATAGGTGACCGGGATGTCGAAGCGTTGCGAGAGCTCGACGGTGTCTTCGGGCCTTTGCGGGCTGATGATCGCGACAGCGACTCCGCGGCGGTCGAGCTCGCGGTACTGGTCGGCGATCTGGCTGATCTGGGCCATGCAGAACGGGCACCAGTTGCCGCGAATGAACATGATCACGTGTGGTTGCTGGGTGAGCACGCTGCTGTCGACGACAGCACCATCCACGGTGGTGAGCGGGAACGAGGGCAGCGGCTGCCCGACCGTGACCGGCCCGCTGGAGACGTGCTGCACCGAGTACCAGTAGTTGTAACCGATGATCACGGCCAGGCCGAGAACGGCCACAAGCACGGCAAGCGGTCCGGCGAGGATGGCGGCAAAGATCGCTACCCCGGCGACAGCAAGCTGAACCCACGGATGCCGGCGCTGCACGACAACGAGGCGCGTCATCAGCAACCCCAAATAGAGCGCGTACGCCGCCCACGGTAGGGCGGCAGCGAGCCACCACGGTTGTGATTCCGTGATGGCTCGCACGACGACGAGTGCGATCACCCCGAGGGCGAGCGCGGCCGTGACCTCGCCGTAAACCCTCTTGATGAACTGCACGTTAGGCGCCGAAAGCCTCCGCGAGCGTTCCGCGGTGAGCCGTGAGCAGCTCTTCGAGGGTCAGTGTGAACTGGTCCTGGATTTCGAGGGCGGGAGCGGCAGCATCCGTAACTCCGATGCGCACGGCCGGGTAGCCGCGGCCTTCGCAGAGTCCGCGGAACTTCACGTCGTCTTCGCGAGGGATCGACACGATCATGCGACCGGTCGATTCGCTGAAGAGGGCCGTGGCGGCGTCGATCTCGTCACGCTCAAGTAGGTCGCCCAACCAGATGCGAGCGCCAACGCCGAAGCGCATGACGGACTCGGCGAGGGTCTGAGCGAGCCCACCATCGGCGAGGTCGTGCGCGCTGGCGATGATGTTGAGCTCGTTGCCAGCCTTGATCAGGTCGGCAAGCTGGCGCTCGGCGGCGAGATCAACCTTGGGCGGCAGGCCACCGAGGTGGTCGTGAATGGTGCCAGCCCAGGCTGAACCGTCAAGCTCGAGTGAGGTGGTGCCGAGCAGGTAGATGTTGTTGCCTTCGTCTTGCCATCCACTCGGGATGCGCTCAGCAACGTCACGGATCAGGCCGAGCACCGCGACCACAGGGGTCGGGTGGATGGGCACATCGCCGGTCTGGTTGTAGAAGGAGACGTTTCCGCCGGTGACAGGGATTTCCATCTCGAGGCAACCGTCGGCGAGACCTTCAACGGCGCGGCTGAACTGCCACATCACTTCGGGGTTCTCGGGGCTACCGAAGTTGAGGCAGTCGCTGACGGCGACCGGGTTCGCGCCGGTGGCGGCAACGTTGCGGAACGCTTCAGCAAGAGCAAGCTGGGCTCCGGCGTAGGGGTCGAGCTGGCAGAAGCGGCCGTTGGCGTCGGTCGCGACAGAGAAGCCGAGGCCACTCTCTTCGTCGATGCGCACCATGCCGGCGTCATCCGGGAAGCTCAACGCGGTGTTGCCGAGTACGTAGCGGTCGTACTGGTTGGTGATCCAGCTCTTGTCGGCGAGGTTGGGGCTCGCGAGAAGCTGAAGCATTTGGTCGCGGAGTTCGGCGCCGTCCTTGGGGCGGGCGAGGCCTGAAGCGCTGTCGGCCTGAAGCTTGTCAATCCACTTGGGGTACGCAACGGGGCGGTCGTAGACAGGGCCATCGATCGCGACGGTGCGCGGCTCGACGTTCACGATTTCTTCGCCGTGCCAGTTGATGATGAGGCGGCCGGTGTCGGTGACTTCACCGAGCACGCTGGTTTCGACATCCCACTTCTCAACAACCTTGAGGAAGCCTTCGAGCTTCTCGGGCTTCACGATCGCCATCATGCGTTCTTGGCTCTCGGACATCAGAATTTCTTCTGCCGTGAGGGTGGGGTCGCGCAGCAGTACCTTCTCGAGTTCGATGAACATTCCACCGTCACCGTTGGAGGCGAGCTCGCTCGTTGCACAGCTAATACCGGCAGCGCCGAGGTCTTGGATGCCCTCAACGAGGTCACCTTGGAAGAGTTCGAGGCAGCACTCGATGAGTACCTTCTCGGCGAAGGGATCGCCGACCTGAACGGCGGGGCGCTTGGTGGGGCCGCCCTCTGAGAAGGAATCTGAAGCGAGGATGGATGCTCCGCCGATGCCATCGCCACCGGTGCGGGCACCGAACAGCACAACCTTGTTGCCCACACCGCGGGCGTTGGCGAGGTGCAGGTCTTCGTGGCGCAGCACTCCAACGGCTAGTGCGTTGACGAGCGGGTTGGCCTGGTAGACGGAATCGAAGTAGGTTTCGCCTCCGATGTTGGGAAGGCCGAGGCAGTTGCCGTAGAAGCTGATGCCCGAGACCACGCCTTGAGCAACGCGCGCGGTGTCGGGATTGTCGATGGCGCCGAAGCGGAGCGCATCCATAACAGCAACGGGGCGAGCGCCCATGGAGATGATGTCGCGCACGATTCCGCCAACACCGGTTGCTGCACCTTGGAAGGGTTCGATGTAGCTGGGGTGGTTGTGGCTTTCGATCTTGAAGGTCACAGCCCAACCCTGACCAACGTCGATGACGCCAGCGTTCTCGCCCATGCCGACCATGAGGTTCTTCGACATGTTGTCGTTGACCTTCTTGCCGAACTGGCGAAGGTAGTTCTTAGAAGACTTGTAGGAGCAGTGCTCACTCCACATGACGGAGTACATCGCGAGCTCGCCACTGGTGGGGCGGCGGCCGAGGATTTCGCGGATCTTTGCGTACTCGTCGTCTTTCAACCCCAGAGCGCCGTAGGGCTGCTCTTTCTCGGGAGTTGCGGCGGCGTTCGACACCGTGTCGGCAACATGCTGGCGGGAATTGGTTGAGACGTCAGTCACGAGGGGCTTCTCCCAGAAGATGGTGGATGCCGGGGTGCTCACGCCGGCCGCCTCCAGTCTACCTAGGTGCAGCCGCTGATTCACCGGCGTGCGAGCCGCGGCGGGAGTGCGCTGACGTGGCTGCATCCGGGGCGGCACTACCGCGCGCGGTGCCATGCATGTACTCCGCATTACGGGCATGTAACGAAAACAACATTTCACGGCCAAATGCGTAAATTGGTACACGTGGATGAGGCCGATTTGCTCAAAACTCTTTGAAATGAATGCAACATAGTGTTAAGATCATGCCTAAATCTAACAAATGTTAATAGACTCGATTCAGGCCTAATTGGTGTTGGCAGAGAGATTGCTGATTGCTTGATTTAGTGCGTGACTGGCGTCTCCCGAAGAGTTAGGCAGCATCACATGGGCAAGAAGGTCCCGTTCAACACTCTGGCTGAAGCAGAAACGCTCGCCAAGAAACGTTTGCCTAAAGCGGTGTGGCTTGCTTTCAAGGCGGGCAACGAACAGGGCTGGACTCTGGATGAGAACATCCGCGCCTACAACGATCTGGGGTTTAGCCCCACAATTTTCGACCGCCCGACGCGAGGCGGGATCGACACGAAATCGAATATTCTCGGGGTCGACATCGACTTTCCCGTGATTGTTTCGCCTGTCGGTGCTCAGGCGATTCACCCCGACGCTGAAGTAGCGGCGGCACGGGCCGCAAAGCGTATGGGGACTGCAATTGGGTTGAGCTCGTACGCCTCTAGTTCAATCAAAGAAGTGACTGCTGCGAATGACAAGGCTTTTTTCCAGCTTTACTGGGTCGGCACCCGCGATCGCATTGAAGCGCGAGTTGAAGAAGCTCGACGGTCAGGGGCCAAGGCGCTTATCGTCACGCTCGACTGGTCGTTCACTCCTCGCCGCGACTGGGGCGTACCGCCGGCACCGCCCATGAAAATGGATCTCAAGACCATGGTGGAGTTGGCGCCTCATGCTCTCTCTCGCCCCCACTGGTTCGCGCGCTATCTGAAGCGCGGCCGCATCCCGGAACTGAAGGTTCCCAACCTGTTTATTACGCCAGGTAATGTGCCGACGTTCGGTACGGCGTGGCAAGAGTTCGTCAACACCCCCACTCCGACCTGGGAAGACGTGAAGTGGTTGCGGGAGCTCTGGGGTGGCCCCTTCATGATTAAGGGCATCTCCAGTATTCAAGATGCGAAGCTCGCAGTCGATATGGGTGCAGACGCCATCTCGGTCTCGAATCACGGTGGAAATAACATCGACGGCACACCTTCGCCACTTCGTTTTCTCCCCTCCATCGTTGATGCGGTTGGAAACGATATCGACGTCATGGTCGATGGCGGAATCCGCCGAGGATCGGACGTCGTCAAGGCAATGGCTTTGGGCGCGAAAGCAGTGTTCATCGGTCGTGCGTACCTCTACGGCCTCGCTGTTTCTGGCGAAGACGGGGTGCACAAGGTGCTTGAAATCATGCGCGACGGCATCGAGGAGACCATGTTCGGCATCGGCCGAGACTCGATACACGACCTCTCGATGGAGGACTTGATAATTCTCAATCGAGACTTCCTAGTGAAGCCAGCCCGCTAGGGCGCCCGCCCCACGAAAGATCAGCGCAGATCTTGCCCGTTGGCAGGCTGCACTTCACCTCTTGGAAGGATGTCGAATGCGTCGAGTAATCGTCGTTGGTGCAGGAACCGCAGGCTGCATCGTCGCCGCGCGGTTGACGGAGGACGCTCAGACGTCCGTTCTCTTGCTTGATTCGGGCCCTGATCGCGACCCCAACGTGCCTCTTACCGGGCTGACGTCGCTGAACTGGATTGATGCCTTAGGGGAGACGTCTGCGTTCTACCCGGATCTATTCGCTAGCAAGCTAGAGGGATCTGAGCCGCGGCTTTACAACCGAGGCACCGGAGTGGGCGGATCGGGTGCTGTCAATGCCATGCTTGCTCTTCCGGGCTTGCCGCACGATTATGATCGCTGGGCTACGCACTTCGGCTGCGATGAGTGGTCGTGGCGACACGTGGAGCCTTGGCTCGAAACGCTCAAGGCTGACCTCGTGGTGTCGACAGAAGATGAGTACACGCCCGTCGACCGGGCATTGCTGCAGGCGGCAGAGGCGCTCGATCTTCCCACCCATGTTGATACCTACGGTCCGGATGACGGCAGCGGCCTGCTGTGGAGGAACGCAAACGAAAGCGGACGCTACTCAAGCCTTGAATGCTACCTAGATAAGGCGCGCAGCCGCGACAACCTCGTGGTCCAGGGCAGCAGCCAAACTGATCGCCTCCTTATCGACAACGGCGACGTCGTAGGTGTGCGACTGGCGGACGGTACAGAGCTTCTCGCGGATGAGGTGGTGCTGTGTGCCGGAGTCTTTGAGACTCCTGCAATCCTGCTGCGTTCAGGGTTGACTCACCCGGCAATCGGCAAGAATCTGCAGGATCACCCGGCCGCGAGCGTGTATTTCACGCTCAAGCCCGAATTTCGTGAAGTCAATGCATCGGGGCCATGTATCGGGGCTGTGATGCGGCTGTCTTCAAGCTATGGAAATGGCGATATTCACTTGCTCCCTCTCCACGGCACTCTCTTGAACGGTTCGGAACCAGACCATGGCCTCATCATGGCGGCGCTGATGAAGGTGACATCGAGCGGAGAGTTGGAACTCAACCCCGTCAACCCGCTGTCACCGCCGGTCGTGCGCGAAAGGATGCTGTCGACGGAGCAGGATCGAGCGGCGATGAAAGAGGCGATTGCCTATCTCGAGCAGGTCATCGAGGCACCTAGTTTCCAGCGAATCGTCGAGAAAGTCTTCATTGACGAACACGGCACCCCGTTTAGCGCTCTTCACGATGACAAATTTTTCGAGAACTGGGTTCACCAGTACGTCGGCGACTACTTCCACGCTTGTGGCACGGTGCGAATGGGGGCAACGGGAGATCCGGATGCCGTCGTCGATCAGCAGGGCCGCATCAACGGACTCAATAGCGTCCGTGTCATCGATGCATCGATCATGCCCGATGTTCCTAGCGCGAACACTCACCTCCCAACAGCGCTCATCGCTGAGCGGCTGAGCGCAGCGATGCGCACCGTCGCATCTTCCCCCTCTTCATAACCATCTATTTCTGATCGATCGTCCAGAAAGGACCCCGGCTGATGACAGCTCCAACACAGTCCGAAAGCAGCCTCGCCACATGGGAGCGCGCTCGTCAGGTGGTACCGCGCGGGGTGTCCTCAGGGCATCGTGTTGGCTGGGATCAGGTCTTCGTCAAGGCGGCCGGCGCGTACGTCTGGGATGAGCAGGGCAATCAATACATCGACTACATCAACTCATGGGGGCCGATCATCCTCGGTCACTGCGATGCGCGGGTTAACGAAGCAGTCTTTGCAGCAGCGAGCACATGCGACCTGACCGGAGTGGGGCCGCAGTCCGGCGAGTACGAGCTCGCCGAGCGAATCACCACCCTCGTGCCGTCGGCCGACAAGGTCGCGTTCTGCACCTCTGGTACTGACGCAACAATGCACGCGGCGCACATTGCTCGCGCCGCAACCGGCCGCGTGAAGATCTTGAAGTTCCACGGTTCGTACCACGGGTGGAGCGATGTGCTCGCAGTGGGCGGATCGCGCTCGGACCTGACCGGAAACTCGCCACTAGCTACGGCGAACAGTGCAGGCCTTCACCCCGGCGCTGTCTCGGATGTTGTGGTCGTCGAGTGGAACGACTTCGACGGTCTGCGCACCGCCTTCTCTGAGCACGGCAACGAACTCGCTGCTGCTTTCT
Organism: Rhodoglobus sp. NPDC076762; assembly: GCA_040687235.1. GTDB lineage: Bacteria > Actinomycetota > Actinomycetes > Actinomycetales > Microbacteriaceae > Rhodoglobus. The sequence continues at coordinate 602,990 of JBFBMV010000001.1, forward strand.
CAGAGGGATACATCCACAGCTTCGGCTGCGTTCCTGCCGCCCCCGGTTTTCTTGAGTTGCTTCGCGAGCTGTGCACCACGCACGGCGCAGCTCTGGTGTTCGACGAAGTGAAGACCGGGTTCCGTTCTGCTTTGGGCGGCTACCAATCGATCGCAGGAGTCATGCCTGACCTCACCGCTTTCGCCAAGGCAATGGCGAACGGATACTCGATCGCGGCGCTGGCCGGATCGAATGAATTGATGGGGCACCTCGGGGCCTACTCCAAGAATGAGGCGACCATCGACGGCACGTACAACGGAAATCCTTACTCTGTCGCAGCCGCCAATAAGACGTTGGAAATCATGGAGACCGAGAACGTGATTCCTCGTCTCTACGAACTGGGCGACCGCCTTCGCGCGGGAATTACGGAAGCAATTGCCGAGGCGGGCGTCGAAGCGTGCGTCGCAGGCATCGGCTCGGAGTGGACGGTCTACTTCCGCAAAGACTTGCCGACGAACTTCCGTCAGGCAATGGAATCAAACACTGAACAGTACGCCAAATACCACAGTTCTCTGCTTTCGCAGGGAATTTTGGAGCCCGCCTTCGCAACTGGTGACCGGCGGCTCAATGCATCGACGACGCACGACGACATCGATCGCACTATTGACGCCAACCGCGTCGCCCTGCGAGCGGTAGCGCTCTAGCAGGACATAGCACGTTCCTTCCACAACACTAAGAGATAGGTATGACATGAATACCCAAAAATCACGGCGTGCAGGCACAACGCGCTCGCTTCTCGCGATCAGCACCATCGCTCTCGTCGCCCTCAGCGGCTGTGCCGCAGGGGGAGACTCCGGTGGCGGAGACGCCGACGAGATCGTCATCGGAATGGCACTATCGCAGAGTGGCAATATGGCCCCGTTCGATGTTGAACCGGGCAACGCGGCACTTCTCAAGATTGATGAAATCAATGCGGCTGGCGGAATCAACGGCAAGCAGATCCGTGCCGTCGTCAAGGACGTTCGGTCAGATCAGGCCACGGTCGGAACCGTGGCTACTGAACTGATCTCAGACGGAATCGATCTCTTGGTCACTCCGTGTGACTTCGACCTCAGCGCGCAGGGCGCTCTCAATGCTCAGGCGGCTGGAGTTCCTGCTGTGTCAATCTGCGCTGGTGACCCCAAGATGGCGGATGCCACAACGCTCGGCGACTTTGTCTTCTCGGCTAATGCCGGCAGCGATGTCGAAGGTGCAACAGGAGCCTCGTGGGCCTACAGCAACGGTTGGACCTCGGCGTACCTCCTGCAGGACGAAAGCATTGAATACACGAAGTCTGCAGGTCTTTACTTCGCTGCAGAGCTCGAAGAGCTCGGCGGAACCGTGGTCGGCAACGACAGCTTCCCCGGCGGCGACAATGTCGACGTCAGCAGCCAGATTTCTCGTCTCAAGAGTGAAGGCTCGAACGTTGACTTCATTTACGTTGCGAGCTGGAACCCAGGCGGCGCCACGGCAATCCGTCAGATCCGTGACGCTGGAATCGACACACCTATTGTTGGCCCCGCAGCGCTCGATGGACAGTTGCTTCTAGACATCGTCGGTAACGCTGACGAGGTTTACTACACACCGTTCGCTTGCTATGAGTACTGCTCGGGACAGGATGCTCCTGAACTCGACGAGTTCGTCGCGAACTACACCGAAAAGTTCGACGCGCCGCCGTCGACGAGCTATGCGCTCCTCGGCTACAACATGGTGATCGCGCTCGCGGAAGCGTTCGAGATCGCTGACGGTGGAGACGGAACTGCCCTGCGCGATGCTCTTCAGGACAGCGGAGCGGTTACTACTCCGATCGGCGACGTTACGTACTTCTCGGACACCTGTCACAAGATCACTGACATGCCCCTCTCGGTGGTGAAGGTCAGTGGTGGTGAAGTGACGTTCGTCGAGCAGCACACGATCGACGGCATCCCCAACCTCAGTGACGGTAACGCCTGCGCTGAATAACGCGACCAGTTCATTCGCACTGCTCCACAACATTCAAAGGAATCACCATGAGTAACTCATCATCCACCGGGCTCGACGAAGCGGAACTCTTCGAACTCTCAGACCGGTGGGTTGCCCACAATTACAACCCTTTGAAAGTCGTGATCGCTTCTGGCGAGGGCGCAGTGTTGACCGATGTCAACGGCGTGGAATATCTGGATTTTTTGGCTAGCTATTCTGCGTCGAACTTCGGACACGGACATCCCGAGATTGTCAGCGCGATGGAAACGCAACTGCGTAAAGTCGCGCTGACATCTCGGGCATATCACCACGATCAGCTCGCTCCTTTTGCTGAGAAGCTCGCGACTCTTGTGGGGAAAGACATGGTGCTGCCCATGAACACGGGTGTCGAGGCCGTTGAATCCGCCATCAAGGTTGCTCGCAAATGGGGCTACGTTGTCAAGGGGGTGCCGGCGGGGATGGCCAACATCATCGTCGCCGACGGAAACTTCCACGGCCGCACTACTACCGTGGTGTCCTTCTCCAACGACGAATCAGCTCGCGAAGGTTTCGGCCCCTTCACTCCGGGTTTTCGATCCGTTCCCTATGGCGATGCTGCGGCACTAGAAGCGGCGATAGATGAGAACACAGTAGCTGTCCTCGTGGAGCCGATTCAGGGCGAAGCAGGAGTCGTTATCCCTCCGGCGGACTACCTGCCAGCCGTGCGGGCGATCACTGCTGCTCATAACGTTCTCTTCATCGCGGATGAAATCCAGTCGGGGCTCGGTCGTACCGGCATGACCTTGGCTATGCAACACGTGGGCGTCGAGCCGGACCTGTACCTTCTCGGCAAGGCTCTCGGCGGCGGTGTAATGCCCGTGTCAGCGGTCGTGGGAAACCGCGACGTGCTGGGAGTACTGAAGCCCGGCGAACACGGCAGTACCTTTGGGGGCAACCCGCTCGGGGCAGCAGTGGGAAGTGCCGTCGTCGACTTGCTCAACACCGGCGAATACCAGGAACGCGCTGCACAGCTGGGGCTCGTGTTGGAGCGTGAACTCTCCACCCTCATCGGTTCTGGAGTTCTCGCTGTGCGGGTTCGCGGCCTTTGGGCTGGTATCGATATTGACCCCGCGCTGGCCACCGGTCGCGAGGTTTGTGAACGATTGATGCTTAAAGGAATCCTCGCCAAGGACACGCACGGTTCGACCGTGCGGTTCTCTCCGCCCCTCGTCATCTCCGAGGCGCAGCTGCTCTACGGCATTGAGCAGCTTCGTGCGATCGTGGTGGAGCTGACGGCACGCGACTAGCCAACGCGGCGCAACCCGTCACCTCCGCTTGCTTAGGCGAGTAGAGGTGACGGGTTGCGGGTTAGCGAGGGGGGATTGGTCACGCCGTCACGTCGTCGAAGGCAACCGGTAGACGCGAATAGCGTTGTCGCGCCCGGTCAGGGAAGCCACGCGCTGCGCATCGGCGAAGGACCAGTCGCCGTTTTCCACGTACTGCGCCAAGATGCGGGTCATTCCGCGTCGCCACAGGGATGCTCCGATTGAGTGAAGTTCGGGCAGACCCCAGGCATCCGTGGAGAACAGAATCTTATTGAACGGGGCGAGCTCCAGACTCTCAGCGATGAGGCGGTCGGATGCGGCTCCGGTGTAGTTGATAGCTAATCCCACGTCGAAATATACGCGTGAGAAGACTTGGGCTAGATAGCCCGCTTCTCGGTGATAGGGGTAACAATGCAGCAGCATCACGTCGGAGTATCCCGACGGCAGCAGTCTCAACCATGGAGTGAGCAACAACGGGTTGCATCGATGAAGGTCGATGTCAGCGTCTCCGTAACCCGCGTGAAGTTGCACCGGCAAACCCGTGCTGACCGCCTTCCAGAGCAGGGCGCGCAGGAGAATCGGGTCATCGACTCGCGGGGCTGTCCCGGGAGTAGTCGAGAGCCATCTGCGGGCTGCAACGGCGAACTCAGCGGCAGTCGGTCGTTCTGGATCAAAGTCGAACCCGTAGCGGTAGGCAATGATGCTTTTGAAGCCGACGGCTGTGGATGCTGCGGCAGCGAGCGCAGCATCGAACGCTTCTTCCAACGAGTCCGCTTGTACCCCCGACGCGACCAGGCTTTCCAGCAACGTCTCAAGCCGCACTACCTCGTGCACTGGTTGAGCGGCGAGCGCCCCAAATTCAGCGAGCGTAGTCAAACTGGACTCAGCGTGCGCGGTCGCAACGACTCCGGTGTCGATTATGGATTCAGAAATTCCCGTCGACCGCAGCAAGATGCGAGAGATTTCGGCGGGGCTGTGACTATCTCGCGCCGCCCAGTAGTCATCGGCGTCAGCGTGTTCGGGGAGTCCGAAGTGAGGGGCGCAGTATTTGCGAACTGCGAAGCCGACTTGGGAGTCGAACTGGCTCATCCAGGCGGGGATCGGTTCTGCGGATTCCGTCAATGCGGATTCGAACTCAACGCGGCTCAGTCGGGGAGTGAGGGTGCCATGAACGTGATGATCGACGAGCCCCAGACCTTGGAGGTATTCGGAGATCTCTGTCGTTGTGGTCATAGCTATCACTCGTCCTCTTCTGAAATTCCAGAGTATCGGGGTTGCGCGATCAGGGCATGATGTCGTAACTTACGTTACATACTTATATATCAGCAGCAAATCCTAATGATGGTAACATCGTCAATCATGTTGATTATGGATTGACCCAACATCGGAGTGTGGTCGAGCAGGATGACGGTAACAACAGAAGCGCAGCAGCCAGAGACGCTGCGGCTCATCGACGGTGGGATGAATTTCGACGGCGTGCAGGCGCTTGAAGGAGTATCCATCTCCGTGAAGAGCGGAGAAGTTGTCGGCCTTATCGGTCCCAATGGCTCGGGGAAAACCACCACCCTCAACCTCGTGAGCGGAATGCTCCGACCCACTAGTGGCCGCGTCATGCTCGGGGAAAGAGAACTGACTCGGATGTCAATGCGTACGAGGGCGCGCATCGGAATCGTTCGTACTTTCCAGAGCGTGCGAGTCTTCGGGCGGTTGACCGTTGCCGAGAATATCGAGGCGGCCGCGCTGGGGTGTGGCTCGCGGCGCGCAGATGCTCGTGACCTGACCGAGGAGCTCCTCGCCGAGTTGAAGCTGGAAGATGTTGCGCACACCGCTGCAGAATCGTCGCCAGCCGGGCTCATCCGGACCATCGGAATCGCGCGAGCACTCGCTACTCGGCCGAAGTTTCTCCTTCTCGACGAGCCGGCCGCCGGGCAGAACGAATCGGAAGCGGTCGAACTGATCGAGGCCATCCGCAACATCTCGCAGCGCCGAGCGTGCGGCGTGCTGCTGGTTGAGCACGACATGTCGGTCGTGATGAACACGTGCGACAGATTGCATGTGCTCGACAGCGGACGCACTGTCATCAGCGGGCTGCCCCACGACATCCGCCACGACCCGCAGGTGGTCGAGATCTACTTCGGAAAGCGACACTGACATGCTCCTAGAAATCGACGACCTCTTCGTTCGCTACGGAAAGTCAGTGATGGCGCTTCAGGGGGCGACGCTGCGCGTCGGTGAGGGAGAGCTCGTTTCGCTCATCGGCCAGAATGGCGCCGGCAAGTCGACGCTGCTGAAATCAATTGTGGGAATTGCCCCGGTGTACTCCGGCTCGATCACCTACGAGGGTGCCGCTGTCACAGACAAGAAGTTCTCTGTAATCAAGAATCGCATTGCCTATGTGCCGGAGGATCGCGGAGTTTTCTCAAGCTTAACCGTGGGCGAGAACCTGCGGCTTGGCGCTGTCTCTCGCCGGGACAAGCGGGAAATTGATGCCGACATTGAGCGGGAGCTCCAGCGTTTTCCCATTCTTGAGAAGTACTGGAGTCGCGGCGCCAGCTTGCTTTCGGGCGGCGAGCAACAGCAACTCGCTATTGCCCGTGCGCTTCTCTTGCGCCCCAAACTGCTGCTGCTCGATGAGCCCACCCTCGGGCTCGCTCCGATCATTGTCGATTTGATCTTTGATGTGATCGAGCAATTGCGTGATGAGGGAGTGACGATTTTGCTCGTTGAGCAGAACGCGGTGCGCTCTATCGAAGTCTCTGACCGGTCGTATGTGATGCAGGCCCCGGGAAAGATTTTGGGCAGCGGCAGCGCGCAGGATCTTGCCGCTAACCCCGCTGTCGTTGACTACCTCGGCTTCTCTCCAACCGGATTGATGGGTGACTCAGAATGATCTTGCAAATTATTGTCGACATGGTTGGCCTTGGCGCCACGTATGCGTTGCTCACTATCGGAATCGCGCTACTCTTCGGCATTCTCGGCCTTATGAATTTTGCTTACGGCGAGATCATCATGATCGGCGCGTTCGCGATGTTCCTGTTCAAGGACTACCCGTGGTTCGTTGGAGCCCTCGCTGCTGTAGTTTTCGCCGTGGTCGTCTCAGTGCTTACTGAACGGCTCGCGTTTAGGCCGCTAAGAAACGCTGACCCCGTGACGCTCATGATCGCGTCGTTTGCGGTGAGCCTGGCGCTGCAAAGCGTGATGCGGATGACGGTACTGCCACGTACGCAGGGTGTCCCCCCGCAGCCGTTCCTCACGGAGTCCATCACGGTCTGGGGCATCCGGGTCACTGTGCTGCAAATTGTCACCCTCGTGCTGTGCGGGGTTCTTCTTGGCGGCCTCGCACTTCTGATGAAAAAAACGCCACTGGGCGTGCAGCTGCGGGCCTCTGCCGAGAACTTTCAAGTAGCTAAATCCTTGGGGGTCAAGGGCAGTGTGGTCATCATGAGTGCTTTCGCGATCGCCGGAGTGATGGCGGCCGCTTCGGGGGTGATCCTCGTGGCTAAGCAGGGAGCAGTGTCGGCGGAGATGGGCCTTGCCCCGCTTTTGATTGGCATCGTCGGCGCCGTCGTTGGTGGAATGAGCAACCTCAAGGGTGCTGCTCTCGGAGGGCTGCTTCTCGGTATGGGAACTGGACTGCTGGAGGCGACGCTTCCGACTGACCTCATCGCATTCCGAGATGCTTTCCTCTATACCGCCGTAATGGTTGTTTTGGTTATCCGCCCTCAGGGGCTTCTGTCGGGAACGAAGGTGCGTACATCATGACCCAGCCATCTCGCATGCGCCGGCTGTTCGAAACGCCGCTGCTCCTCATTGCAGTCGTGGGAGTCGTTGCTCTCGTCGCCATTCTCGGGGATCCTACAATCACACGAGTCGCCGTCCAAGGGCTGATCGCCGTGGTGTTTGTAACCGGGCTCTCGCTTTTCTCCGGCAACTCCGGGGTGATGTCTTTTGGTCACGTCAGCTTTATGGCAGTCGGTGCATACACGACGGCGTATTTGACCATCCCTGTGAACCTCAAGTCATCGATGTTTTCCGACCTGCCCGAGCCATTGGTCTTCCTCGCGACAATTCATGCGCCATTCCCTGTTGCGATTCTCGTAGGTGGGCTTGCGGCGGCCGCGCTTGCGCTCATCACGGCGCCGGTAATGGCGCGATTGGGCGGCTTGCAGGCCGGTATCGCTACTCTCGCGTTGCTCGTGATCGTGTTCACCGTGCTCAACAGCTGGACGGATGTGACCCGAGGGTCGTCGAGCATGATTGGTCTGCCGAAGTCCACCACTGTTTGGTGGGCAGCGGGTATCGCTGCCCTTGTCATCGCGATGGCGTGGGCCTACAAAAAGTCCCGAAGCGGTCTGCAGCTGCAGGCTTCGCGGGAAGACTTTCTCGCCGCCACAGCGTCCGGAATTGCCGTCGGGCGGCATCGGGTCTACGCCTGGGTGCTCAGCTCGATTCCCGTTGGTTTCGCCGGTGCTTTGTATGCCGGATACCTCACGACGTTCAACTCGCGAACCTTTTTCCTGACGCTCACCTTCTCGTTCATCGTGATGATCGTGCTCGGCGGTTATCTCTCCCTGAGCGGGGCGGTATTGGGAGCCCTCGGCGTGTCCGTACTCCAAGAAGTTCTGAGAAGATTTCAAGACGGAGCATTTACCGGTGGCAATTCGCTGCCCGCCGGTATTGCAGATCTGATCTTGGCAGCGGTGTTGTTGTTTGTACTGGTGAAAGCGCCACTCGGTCTCATGGGCACGAAGGAGCTTCGCCTCTTTCGTAAACGATCGGTAGGAAGCGCATCATGACAAGTCCCCTTACTCTCGCGGAACAGCTCAAAAAGGAACACGAGAGCCTGAGCCCGGCTGAAAGGCGCGTGTCGCGAGTTCTCATCGCCGACTATCCGGTCGCGGGACTCGAACCGGTGCATCGCCTTGCCGAGCGCGCCAATGTCAGTGCGCCCACCGTGCTGCGCCTCATCTCCAAGTTGGGCATCGGGTCGTATCCGCAGATGCAAAAGTTGCTGCGTCAGGAGATTTCGGCGCGCACGTCATCCCCGCTCGAAATGTACGGGGAGCGTTCCGCCGCGGCTTCGAGCGAGTTGCCGAGCGGAATCAAATTTGTCGCGGACTCCAAGCGCGTCTTGATGGAAGGACTCGAAGCCACCTTCAGCGCGATTCCTGAGACCGAGATCCTCGAGATCGTAAAGTTGATCGCCAACCCGCGGAACAGAATCTGGACGGTCGGCGGCCGATTCAGCGACTTGCTCGCCCAATACCTCAATACCCATCTCCGTCTCTTGCGCAAAGACGTCAATCACGTTCGGCCAATCGAGCAAGAAAAGGCCTTCGCTCTTCTCGATTTCACGTCGCGAGACGTGCTGATCGCGTTTGACTACCGCCGTTATCAAGGCGGTACTGTCAGCTTCCTCAAGAAGGCGAAGCAGAAGAAGGCAACCACGGTCCTGTTCACGGACCCGTGGCTTTCGCCAGCCGCAAAGCACGCCGATTACCTCCTTTCGAGCTCGGTGACCGCTCCGTCGCCGTTTGACTCGCTGACCTCAGGGTTCGCTCTTGTCGAAACGGTGATTGCTGGGGTGGTCGAAGAGCTCGGCGACGGCCCCACGCAGCGGATCCAAGCATTTGACTCGTTGCAAGAAGCCACATTGCAAATTCCGGGCTTCGGGCCCGGCGATGACACAGAGACCACATGACTTCACTGAAGAAGGAGCACTCCATGCGTAGAGAACCATTGGCAGTAATTTTGACGTCCGATCTTTCCGCGCAGTGCCGAGGACGTTCGGTTCGTCAAAATGAACTCGACAAGTACCTCGTCAGTGGATCGGGATGGGTGCCTGCCAACCTCGCGCTCAACCCCTTCGGCGAAATCGTAGTGCCCAATCCATTCGGCTCGGTAGGCGACCTTCGTCTGTTGCCCGACGCCTCTAGCCTCTCGCAGCTTCCGCACATCGATGCTGAACCAACGAAGGTCGTTCTCTCTGACATTGTGAATCAAGACGGTAGCCCTTGGGACTGCTGCCCTCGAACATTTTTGCGCGACGCGATCGCTGATCTCAAAGCTGAGACCGGGCTGTCGGTTCTTTCTTCATTTGAGCACGAATTCATGCTTCTCGATAAAGATCCAGACGCGCCGAACATCGCGTTTTCGCTGCAGAACCTGCTTGAGCATGAGCCGCTCGGGTCGACAATTATGGCCGCTCTCGAAGATGCCGGCCTCGAACCGGAAATGTGGCTCCCCGAGTACGCTCCTCGGCAGTGGGAAGTCACCGTCGCCCCTGCCGACGCGCTGGCAGCCGCTGACCGCGCAATTCTGCTGCGCGAAATTGTTCGCACCGTTGCAACGCAGCTCGGTCACACTGCGAGCTTCAGTCCGATTGTTGAAGCCAGCGGCAGCGGTTCGGGTGTGCACATCCACGTCAGCCTCCTCGACGAGAACAACGAGCCTGTGTCATACGATCCCAGTCGTGAAGGCGGGCTCTCTGCAGTTGCCGGGTCCTTTGCAGCGGGCATCCTGAAGCATGCTTCTGCGATCTCGGCTCTCGCCGCGTCGGGCGTTGTCTCCTATGAACGTCTCGCTCCAGGGCACTGGAGCGTTGGCGGAGTCTTCCTCGGGGAGAATAATCGCGAAGCTCTTCTTCGTATTTGTCCTCTCTTCGACCGGCCAGGGGCTAACCCGGCGAAGCAGTACAACCTTGAATTCCGTGGTGCGGACGTCACGAGCAACCCATGGATCGCTCTCGGTGTGCTTATTAGGGCTGGGCTCGAGGGCATCCGCGCTAACTTACCTGCGCCCAAGGTAATTTCGGGAGACTTCTTCGCGCTGAGCGGAGAGCAGCTCGAACAATATGGTGTTGGCACTCTCCCATATTCGCTCGGCAACGCCCTTGATCTTCTTGAAGCCGATGAGGTTGTATCGGGCTGGCTTCCAGAGCGGCTTCTCGAGACATTTCTCTTACTCAAGCGTGCCGAGATCGAACATGTCAACGGCCTGTCGGACGACGACAAATACGCAGCCTATTCCTATGCGTACTAGCCGCCATCGCCGTCGTCCGTGAACTGAACAAAGGTCTTCACATGCATAGTGTCACTTCAGTAGAGGAACAGTCTTTGCTGCTCGCCAAGGTTGACGAGCAAATCGCGGCCGCGATAGAACTGCGCCATGATCTTCATCAGAATCCCTCCGTGTCGGGAGAAGAGGGCCCCACCGCCGACCGTGTGATCGCTGCTCTCAACGTGACTCAATTTGAGAGCGTCGCCGACACTGGCCGTATCGTTCGTATCGGTCCCGCGAGTGGACCGTCGATCGCAATTCGCGCGGAGTTGGATGCTCTCCCCGTGCGCGAGCAGACGGGAGCATCGTTCGCCTCGACCAACGGTGCAATGCATGCCTGTGGTCACGATGTACACATGGCAGGCGCTGTTGCGTTGGCGCGAGCGGCGATGAGCGTCGAACTGCCGGTTGCCTTGGTGTTCATCTTTCAGCCGCGAGAGGAGTCCTATCCTTCGGGGGCACGCGACATCATGGAGAGCGGTGTTCTTGACGCGCACGACGTGCGGGCAGTGCTCGGTGTGCACGTTCATCCGGACGTTCCGGTCGGGTCTGTGACGACGGGGGCTGGTGTGGTGAACGCCGCCTCGGACGAATTCAGAATCGTTGTGGAGGGCAGCGGTGGGCACTCGGCTTACCCGCACAAAAACACGGACCCAATCGTGACGATGGCCCAAATCGTCTCGACTGTCCAAACTATTGTCAGTCGCAGAATTGATCCCATGCATCCGGTCGTGCTGAGCTTCGGTAGTGTCCATGCTGGCCAAGCCGCCAACGTTATTCCGGCAATGGCGAGTGCTTCGGGGTCGATCCGCAGCTCGACGGCCGAGGACCGACTCACGATCGCGCGTGAACTCGAGCGCACGGTTCGGTTGGTTTCCGAAGCAAACCATTGCACGGGCACCGTCGAGATCACGCACGGTGAGCCGGTGCTCAGCAACGATCCCGAGTTGGTGAGGCTGGTCGATCCGGCGCTGAACGCTCAAGGTTTTGACGTCGTCGAACCCATGCGCTCGTGCGGTTCAGACGATTTCTCGTTCTATAGCGATGCGTACCCGGGGCTCATGATGTTCTTGGGCACTCGCACGCACCGTGCAGACCTAACGTTGCACAGCGCAGACTTCTTGCCCGATGACGAAAGCGTTGCCGCAGTTGCCCATGTGCTCGCAGCAGCGTACGGAGCGCTGGTTCCGCTTATCGACTAGCGTCGTGCGCGCGTTGTGACCTGACTCAGGAAGGGGTTCGAGGTGCAATATCTGTCGTCAGGGATCCATGATTCGGCCAGCCTGCCCAAACCATACGAGGTCGCCTCCATCGATGTTTTCAACGAACAGCTGCACTGAGGGCCAAATGGGTTTTCGTTGGCGGTCTCGGGTTTCCTGAGACCGCTACCAGGGTCGATCAGTGGGACGGAGAGGTGATCGACCGTTCCTGCGGATACGGTGAGCGTCGTCGACACCGTGCGGTCGAATAGATCACTGGCTCAGAATGCCATCAGCGCGAATCCCGCAACGATGCTCAGAAGGCCGATTCCGGTGAGCATCGAGCCGATGAGCACCGCGCCGTTCGTGCGACGGGGCCGCGCGAGGCTCCACCGTGCGGGGTGGCACTGGTCGTAGTGCAGAGAGACCTCTGCGCCGACATCCATGATCGGGACTTCTGACGGCTCGTGTAGGGCGGAGTACTGTTTGCCATCCCTATCAGACCAGCGGAAGCCCTGAAAGCCGCCGGCTTCGAAAACCTCGGCAGTGGTCACCACCCATTTGCAGGCCCGCAGAGCGAGAATCCAGCCGAAAAGGAGCAGCGGGATGCCGGGGACGAGTCCGACCCAGGACATCGTTTCGAGTACTGCTCCCCATGCGCCCTCAGCTCCGGTCATTTCGCAATATTATCTGCTGCCGGGGGTCTGAGTCGCGCTGCTGTGGTGTGCTCGGAAGCAGCCCCTCATTAGTTCGAGTCAGCCAGCGCCGAGATCGCGGCGAGATGCCCGTCGAACGCTGTCTTGCCGGCGGGTGTCAGCTGCACCGTGGTCGTGAGTCGGCTGTCGTCGCGCTGGGGTGAGGGCTGTTTCGAGATACTGGCGTAGCCGAGCTCTACCAGGTTGCGGATTGTCTTGGAGAGGCTCGCTTCGCTCATCCCCAAGATTTCGGTGAGGGTGCGGAACTCGGCGGAGTCCAGCGGGCGGAGAATGGCGCACAAGCGAAGTCTCGTGGACGCGTGAATTGACTCGTCGAACCGAGGTTCAGCGGCCATGACGGATTTCTTGCGCCATGGTGCGGCTGAGCATCCGGAGCCCAACGATCATGACGACGGCGGCTAGCGCTGAGTTCACGGCGATCGATCCGGAGAGCTCTGAAAATACGATCCCGAGGGATGTGCCGAATAGCGCGACTTCGACCGTCACGAGCACAATCACGACCGTGAGGCTCTTGGGGCCCACAGGCTTCATGATCGAAACGCCCATCCTCTTGTCGCACTCCTTGTCGAGCGCGGTCGAGGCGCTGATCAGGAGGACGCTAATGAGGGTCACGATCCACATGCTGCCGGACACTGGTGCGGCAACGATCACCGCGGCGAGCGCGGCAGAAGCGAGGGTATGCCACCACGGATGCTGTGCCACGCGCTGGGCGAGCGACTCTCGGTCGGCGGTGATGAGCCCCAGCTGGGTTCGCGCATCGTCGCTGCCGTAGCGGCCGGATTCACTTTCCATGGAGTTGACTGTATCAGTTGCCCGCATGGAAAGTGAGAAGAACTTGCTGCGTAGCGGCGGTCGGTTGGGGCATGACGGAGCGGCGAGCGCGCCACCGGCGTAGCTAAACCGAGACGAGGTCGAGAGATCGCTTGCGACCTGGCAGCGCAAACCAGCGCCCATCGTGTTGCCCGACACGGATCGGATGCGCGAAGGCGGCGGTGACATTCTCGGTGGTCAGCACCTGCTCTGCTGGCCCGGCCTGCGAGATCCGCCCGTCCGCAATCAGTGCGGCATGGGATGTTGTGGAGGGCAGCTCTTCGAGGTGATGCGTCACGAGAATTGAGGCCAGTCGCGGAAAGCTGTGGGTGAGCGCATCGATGGTTTCCAGGAGTTGCTCACGCGCCGCGACATCCAACCCGGTGCTGGGTTCGTCGAGAAGCAGCAGGTCAGGTTCGGCGATCAGTGCGCGCGCGATGAGTGCTCGGCCGCGTTCTCCCTGCGACAGGGTCGGCCAGCGGTGAGCATCCTTACCACTCAGCCCTATCTGTTCGATGAGTTCTGACGCGCGTTGGGTCTGCTGCGCGGTGGGTTCCCAGCGCGGGGGAGTCTCGAGGGATCCGGTGAGGCCAGTGAGTACGACATCCCGCATCGTGAGGGGTGCGTGAAGCGGATGACGCGGGTTGACGTGCCCGATCGAGCGACGTAGCGCCTGCAGCTCGACCCGCCCGAGGCGTTGCCCCAGGATGTCCACGGTTCCGGAGGTCGGGTGCGCTGAGGCGCCGACGAAACCGAGGATGGTGCTCTTGCCGGCGCCGTTGGGCCCGAGGAGTGCCCAGTGTTCGCCGGCGCGCACGGTGAGGTCGACCTCGTTCAGGATGGTGCGCTCGCCGCGGCGGAAGGTGACGCCGCGCAGCTCGACGACGGTGGGGTTGCTGTTCACGGAGGTGCTTTCGTTCGTGGAGGAGCTGTTGTTCGTGGTGGTGCCCTCGCTCACGAGAGGGCTCGGTGCACACCGGTGAGGTGTGCCCGGCTGCACTCGGCCGCGACGGCAGGGTCTCGTTCGGCGATCGCTTCGACGAGAGCGGCGTGGGCGGCTTGGTCTGCCTCGTAGTCTTGGATGGGGCGCAGCTTCAGCATCTCGATCATCGCTACCCGCACTCGCGGCACGAACCCGTCGAACAGCTCGAGCAGCACTTCATTGTGGGATGCCGCGACGACTTCCCGATGAAGCGCCATGTCAACGTCAGCGAACTCTTCGGCAGAGTGGTGCGAGCCCGAGCGGCGGGCCAGTGCCCGGCGCATCGCCCGCAGATCTGATGGTGTGCGTCGATGCGCTGCGAGTGCGGCGGCTTCGGCCTCGATGGCGACCCGCGCCTCGATGACGGATGCAACGGAGACTCGACGCAGCACGACATCCCAGTCCTCGGTGATGTCGGTCGAGATCACGAAGACGCCTGAGCCTTGGCGGCTTTCGAGCACGCCTTGACCGGCGAGTTCACGGATGGCCTCCCGGAGTGTTGAGCGCCCGACCCCGATCTCGACGGCCAGCGTCGTCTCGCCCGGCAGCTTGTGCCCCAGGGGCCACTCGCCGGCACGGATGCGCCCGAGCAGCGCCTCGGCTGCCTGCGCGGCGAGCCGGCCTTGTTGCGCTGCTGGCGTCATGCAGGTGCTCCGATCGCTGTGTTTATCTGTCTCGCAACTCTACACCTCAGACAAGTTGTCGGTCGCGGATGTCCAACGCACCACGTATGGAGTGACCGCAATCTGACATGCTGACGTAGTTGCGACCGCACCATGGGTGCGACGCAACCCGGAGGGTAGTTTTCCGCACGGCCTTGGAGTTCTTCCCTCTTGCTCAATTCGTCACGTCGATAAGAGCCACTTTTACGGAGCCTCATCGGCGGAGTGACCCAAGCTGAGACGCCGAACAGTTTCCATCAGAGAGGCCATTAGCATTACCGCAATAAGACAGTTGTGCTCGTCTAGGTGAACATCGGTCACTCGGTGGGACACCATATTGCGGGCAAGTCCCCGTGGTTCAGGCTTTCCCGATTTTGGGTGCCATTCCACGTAAAACGAGACAAACGGCGCTCGAGTGGACCGTTCGATTAATTCTTCGAGCGTTGAAGCCGTGGCAAACCCATGGTTCTTCACTAACCCTTGTGGATTCGTTGACCACTCGAGGTTTTCAACGACGGCGTGGACGATCACAACTGCGGATACTGCCGCGACGCGCCAATGCCCGTCGCGACAAGCGGAGATAACATCTTGCGCGAGTGGAATTTGGGCTGCCATGAAATCGTTTTCGAGATTTTCAATGATGGTCGCGCAATCCTGCAACACTTCGTCGCGGTGATCTCGCAGAATCTGAAGACGTTCTTCAGCGGACGTCGCGTTCACCAGCATTAGAAAAAGTGCTTGCCGGGGCACCCAGGCGAGCGGCAAGCCTTCCGTGTTCAGAATTTGCTCGATCGCGGGAAGGTGATCCTCGAAGTCCATTGGCCAGTTCGCGGGTAGCAATGTTCGGCGCCGAAGGTAGTCCCAGTCGAGTCCGGATAAAACTCCGCTGATCTGTGCTGTGACGATCTCGGCGAGGTCTGCAAACCACGCAGGCAAGGCGAAATTCGTCAGTGAATCAAGAACGACTATCGGCAATGCTGGCTGAATCGACGCGAGCCAGCGAGTGTTCTGAAGCGCTAGGTCTTGCGAAATCTCCGCGAGCTGGTCGAAGCTCGAGCCAAAAACGTCTGGTAGCTGTGTGTGAATCGAATTGAACCATGCAGTGCTCTCCGCGGAATGTCCTATCTCGGTTTCTGCGAGGCCTGAAATGATGGGCACATCTAGTTTGGGTATCATCCCAACGATCGAATCTACGATTCGACTCTGTTCGCTGAGAACCGACGAGAGTGATTCGAGCGCCGGCCAAGTGGCCGACTCAATATACGGAGGAACTGAACTGTCAGGGATTGTCGGTTCAGGTAAGTTTGACACTTAGCTCCCTTCCTTTCGGCTGTGAACGACCACACCTATTTATGCGCGCGCCACACCGGCTTCCATTAGAGCATTACCCGGCGACACCAGCTCTGTGGTGCCTTTCATCACTTCGACCCTCGGCGTATCACCAGCCAGTTGGGTTGAGCGCGCCCGCGTTGCTCGTCCTAGGGACGCCGCCCAATGTTGGAGCCCGTGTGGGGTGGGTCAGTGTTGGATCCTCAATCGAGGACCGAATGGTCTGATGCCGCTTCGGGCGTCGGGCCAAGCGTTGCTCGAACATGCCCAGCTTGGGTGGACGAGAGAGGATCCCACGAGTGGCCCGCAGGGTGCTCAGGAAAGCCAGCGCGAAGAATGGCGCGGACCATGCGACCTTGATCGGTCCGCTCGTATTCGGCGGTCAGTTGTCTTACCGTCGTAGCGTTGTCGGGGGCATTCGTTTGGAAATTGGGCGACCTTTCTTGTCTCGCTTTGGCTGCGACCCGGTTCCAAATTCCGTGAGCGCTGAGGAGAGCGACCGCAGCGTCCTCCAAGCTACCTGCTTCAGCTCCAGTCGCACACTCGGCCCACCGCACCTCGACTTCAAGTAGCGCGATGGCGTCACGGGCCCAACCCGACGTGCGGGAGGGCTGACCATTGCGCACTGCTGCAAGGTGTTCTTCGATAAAAGTGGCATCGGCGAGCGCTCGATCTAGGGCTGCCTCCCCGAAGCCACTCACTGCTCCTTTTCCGCGTCGGTAAATCGAAAGCCGCCCGCGAATTCCCTGCCCGCGTCTCTCGCCGGCCATGCCGACGTAGACGATAGTCCCGCCCGGAATGCGCATTTGATATACCCCGGGCGTTCGTGGCGCGAGCGCGGCAGCGTCGGCGAATGGTGCCCATTCAGACCAAGTCGCAAGTTGATTCACGGAGCCGTAGGCACCGTCGCGGTTGTTCGACATGCGCCCATCATTGCGCAGACCGCGCCGTGGTGGGTGACGGTATTCGCTCTCCTCTGCTCGATGTTCGGGGAGCCCAATGCAAAATCCACCAGAAGTTGTCTTGAATTATTCAAAACAACTGGTACCGTCGTAGGCATGGAAACAGTGACGGATGCGGCGCTCGCCGACACTCTGCGAGAGGCCGGTCTGAAAGTGACCGAGCCCCGCGTCGCTGTGCTGAGTGCCCTCACCGACATCCCGCACTCTGATGCCGACACGATCTTCGGGGCTGTGCTGCCGAGTTTGCCCGGCACCTCCCTCCAAGCCGTTTACGGAGTACTGGCGGCGCTGACGACGGCGGGCTTGCTGCGCAAGATCGAACCGGCAGGGTCATCCGCTCTCTATGAACGCCGCATTGGCGACAACCACCACCACCTCGTGTGCACCGAATGCGGTGCCGTGCGTGACGTGGACTGTGTTGTTGGTCAGGCGCCGTGCCTCACGCCATCCGAAGCCGGTGGCTTCACCGTGCACACCGCCGAAGTGAACTTTTGGGGAGTATGCCCCGATTGCCAGAGCGCTCTCAACCAAAAGAGCGCAGACTGAACAACACAGACAGAGCTGTCTACGCTGTCGCCCAATCTTCAATTCGCCAATAATCCCACCCACACAAAGGAGACATCGTGACCAAACCCACGACTACCCAGGCCGGCGCACCCATTGCGAGCGACGAACATTCGCTCACCACGGGTCCTGATGGCGTAACCGCACTCCACGACCGTTTTCTGGTCGAGAAGCTTGCCTCGTTCAACCGTGAGCGTGTGCCGGAGCGCAACCCTCACGCCAAGGGTGGTGGAGCATTCGGAGAGTTCGTCGTCACTGAAGACGTGTCGCAGTTCACGAAGGCCGCCGTCTTCCAAAAGGGTGCCAAGAGCGAAACGATTCTGCGCTTCTCGTCCGTAGCCGGTGAACAGGGTTCGCCCGACACCTGGCGCGACGTTCGTGGATTCGCACTGCGCTTCTACACGACCGAGGGCAACTACGACATCGTCGGAAACAACACTCCCGTGTTCTTCCTCCGCGATGCCATGAAGTTCCCCGACTTCATCCACTCGCAGAAGCGCATGGGCGACTCCGGCCTGCGCAACGGCGACATGCAGTGGGACTTCTGGACCCTCTCGCCCGAAAGCGCCCACCAGGTCACGTACCTCATGGGTGACCGCGGCCTCAGCAAGTCCTGGCGTCATCTCAACGGCTACGGATCGCACACCTACCAGTGGATCAACGCTGCCGGTGAGCGCTTCTGGGTTCAGTACCACTTCCACTCTCGCCAGGGCGTAGAGCTGATGGAAGCCGCCGAAGCTGAGCGCATCGCCGGAGAAGACGCCGACTACTACCGTCGCGACCTCTTCGAAGCCATCGCCAAGGGCGACTACCCCACGTGGGATGTCTCGGTGCAGATCATGCCCTACGAAGACGCTAAGACGTACCGCTTCAACCCCTTCGACATGACCAAGGTCTGGTCGCACAAGGACTACCCGCTGATTCCGGTTGGCCACTTCACGCTCAACCGCAACCCGGAGAGCTTCTTCGCGCAGATCGAGCAGTCAGCGTTCTCGCCGTCGAACATGGTTCCCGGCACCGACATCAGCCCCGACAAGATGCTGATGGCGCGTGTGTTCTCCTACCCGGATGCCCAGCGCAACCGCATCGGAGCCAACTACAACCAGCTCCCCGTCAACCAGCCTCACGCCTCCGAAGCGCGCAACTACCAGCACGAAGGCGCGATGAACTACAAGATCGGCGACGCCGCTGACCGCGTCTACACGCCGAACTCGTTCGGTGGACCGGCAGCTCAGCCCGAGCTTGCTGGCGAAGGCGGTTGGGCAAGCGACGGCGAACTCATGCGCAGCGCCCAGACCCTGCACTCAGAAGACGACGACTTCGGCCAGGCCGGAACGCTCTACCGCGACGTTTTCTCCGACGAGTCGAAGGCACGCTTCATCGAAACCCTCACCGGACAGGGCCGTGGCATCACGATCCCCGAGATCCTCGAGCGTTTCTACTGGTACTGGGGCAGCGTGGATGCCGAACTCGGCGCCACCCTGCGCAAGACCGTACCCGGCAATGGCGACACCGCCAACGAGGAAGCTGACCCCGTAGGAGTCGGCCCCGCCGAATAACACTGAAGTGAAACGGCAGCGCTAACGCGAAGTCGAACTCCGGATGCCCGGTCCCCGAACATTGGGGGCCGGGCATCCGATCGTTAAGGAGCGAGGCGCGCCAAACCGCAAGCGCCCGGACGTCAGCTCGCGAGAGCGAGAGCGCCGTCGATGATCGCGACGGTTCCTCCGAGGTAGGCCACGATGATCACCGCAATGCGGGCTGCTCGATGGCTGATGTGACGAGTGAGCACTTCACCCAACGCGAGCCCGACTAGCAATGAGCCGATGATGAGGATCCAGCTGGCGACATCCAAATCAGGCAGTACGCCGCCCGAGAAGAACGCTTTCGTGGCGAGGGATGCCGTGCCGACGATCACAAAGTAGGGCTGCAGAGTGGCCGCGAAATTCACTTGCGGCCAGCGCATCAGCACCGCATAAATGCTGAGGGCTGGGCCGCCGACTCCCGCAGCCGTATTCATGAAACCGGATGCCGCCCCCGCGACGATCGCTGCCGGGCGGGCCGGAACGATGTGTTCCGCGCGCGTGATGAGCAGCGTCGCGGTGAGGGCAACGATCACGAGCACGCCGATGCCGAGCTGCATGACAGCGCCCGGGAGTCGAGTGACAAGAAGCGAACCCGGGATGATGGCCGCCACCGCGGGGATCGCCAGCCACGCGAGAGTGCGCCACTCAATGTGACGCCAGACACGCGGGATGATGAGCAGCGACGAGACGACGCCGCACAGGTTCACGACCAGCACACCGTCGAAGGGGCCGAGCAGAATCACGATCAGTGGAGACGCCACGAGGGCAAAACCCATGC
The DNA here is from genome assembly GCA_040687235.1 of Rhodoglobus sp. NPDC076762. Taxonomy (GTDB): domain Bacteria; phylum Actinomycetota; class Actinomycetes; order Actinomycetales; family Microbacteriaceae; genus Rhodoglobus. The sequence goes on from JBFBMV010000001.1 coordinate 622,921, forward strand.
CCGTGATGCGTTGAGAGAGTGCTCCTACGACGACGGCGAGAGCGACAAGAGCGAGCACCGCCCTAGCCTAAGCGGATGCCGTAGGGGCGCGAGACCGTCGCGAACGTTGGTGGCGTGCAGGCTTGGCCGCTGCCGCTGCCGCTGCCGCGCGGCCGCACGCGCTGGTGCTGGCTAGAGAGCCTTCGAGTAGCAGACGCTGAGCGGTTCGCCCACGTAGGCGCCGAAGTTCTCGATGCGCGTGTAGCCCTCGCGTTCGTAGAAACGCATCGCGTCAGGCTGAGCCGTTCCCGTTTCGAGAACGAGTTCGGTGGCCGACTGAGCGCGAGCCCACTCTTCGAGCCCCTTGAGCACCGCGATGGCGATACCGGTGCCGCGCTGAGCAGGCGTGACGTACATGCGCTTCACTTCGAAGTTGCCATTGTCGAGCTCGCGGAGCCCGCCACATCCGGCCGGGACGCCGTCGACATAGGCGATCAAGAAGACGACAACCGAGTCAGCATTGGGCTTGACGCCGGGTTCGCTGTCTTCGGTTCCGTAGCGCGCGGTGAGCTCAGCGCGCTGCGCTGAACGCAGCATTACCGAGTCGGCGTGCTCAAAGGGAACGCTACGGAGTTCGAGTTCGTAAGTGTCTTCCACGTCAGAATTCTAGTCTGCGCGTGGCGGAGAAACCCCCGAGAGGGTTTCAGCTTCCTAAAGCATTTGGGGGAAAGATCCCTCGTGGCACATCATCCAAGTCATCCCGTTGGGTGTGACATCGCTCATGTTCGGCAGCGCAAAAGTCGAGGTGCCATTGCCGCCGTAGGTGGTGCCAAGGAGAGTGAAAAGTGCGGTGTGGTTGGCGATTGGCAAGATGCGGCCATCTGCAACGAGACCCTCGCCGGCATATGTCGCTGCTGTCAGGGTGAGAGTGCCCAAAGTGCACGAAACCGCACGACTGTCATGGGCTCCGCCCGTATTGTTGCCAAACTTCGCGGCGAGGAGAGAGTTGCCGGCAGGGCCCTGAGCGCCTGTCGCGCCCGTGGCGCCGGTGAGACCTTGAATGCCTTGTGTTCCGGCTGCCCCGATCTCGCCCTGCGGGCCTTGCGGTCCTGCGGGGCCGACTGCGCCATCTGCGCCATCTGCACCGGGGTTGCCAGTGTCGCCCTTAGGTCCTTGTTTTCCGTTGGCTCCGGTGAGGCCCCTTGCGCCGGTCGCGCCGTCGGCACCGTTAATTCCGTTGGTGCCGTCGGCACCGTTAAGCCCGTTGGCTCCGGCGGTGCCGTCAGTCCCGTTGATACCGTTTGTGCCGTCAATCCCGGCTGCGCCATCTGCGCCGGCAGCCGCAGCCTCTGTCATAAATACTGCTTCGACGAAACCGGCACCGCACGAGTCGGCGGCATCAATGAGCTTGATTGCCGAGGCGGTGGTGTCGACGCAGGCCTTCTGCAGTGCATCTGCAGAACTGCCTTGGCTCGTGCAGCCGGCAAGCATGACGGCAGCGACGGCTGCTCCTGCAAATAGTCGAAGCGAACGTGACGGTGTGCGGGGTGCAGAAGACAAAGAGAGGATCCAGACGTGGGAGAGGCGCAACGATGCGTCACGGGTTGACACAAACATAACGAAGTTCTCTCAGTTAACTCAAGTGGTCTCGGCCCCCAGTGTGGGGGTGCGACGGGCGGTCTACCTGCCTGCCATGGTGGGTGAGCACAGCTACAGGGTGCAGAATTCGAATCATGGAGAATGCGACCGGCGGTGTGCAGGGCGTGGGCAGAGTGCCGATGAGGGATGCAGCCCTGCCAGTCGTATGGGCAGCCTCGATTCACTCCTTCGATGACGCGGTGCGTGCCGTTCGCGCTGGCACAGTCGATGCCGACACAGCCTCCGCTCAGCTCGTCAGCCTGCTGACCGAGAAGGAACTGCTGGGACTACTTGACGGCGATTCTCCCCGACGACTCTTGCCGTTCATCCCGGCCCTTCTCGGGCGGCGACCATTCGTGGCGGGTGCGGTAGCGCGGCTTGGCATCCCCGGCATCCGGTTCAGCGACGGAGCTCGCGGTGTCGTTATCGGAGCCGCTACGGCGTTCCCCGTGACGATGGCGCGGGCAGCAACGTGGGATCCGGAGCTTGAGCAACGGGTCGGGGTGGCAATTGGCGCCGAGACCCGCGCGCGGGGCGCCAACTATTCAGCTTCTGTGTGTGTGAACTTGCTGCGGCATCCGGCCTGGGGTCGCGCGCAGGAATGTTACGGCGAAGACCCGGTTCTCGTCGGTCAGATGGGGGCAGCCCTTACCCGCGGTGTTCGAGTGCACACGATGGCGTGCGTGAAGCATTTTGCTCTCAACTCGATGGAGAACGAGCGCTTCGAAGTGGATGTCGCCGTCGACGACCACGCCCTGCACGAAGTGTATTTGCCGCACTTCAAAGCGGTGGTGGATGCCGGAGCCGACTCGGTCATGAGCGCCTACAACCGGGTGCGCGGCGAATACATGGATGTTAATCGCGCCCTTCTTACCGATGTGCTGAGAGATGAGTGGGGCTTCACCGGTTTCGTCACGAGCGACTGGGTGTTCGGCACTCACGATGCGGTGGCCAGCCTGCAAGCAGGAATGGATGTCGAGATGCCGTTGCGCATGCTGCGGGCGCGCGCCCTGCCTGCCGCGCTACGCAGCGGTCAGCTCGATCGCGAGACCGTACTGCGATCCGCCCACCGCATTCTGCGGACCAGCATCCAGCACGCGGCAACGCGCGAACAGCAGGAGCCAGCGGTGGCCGACATCGCCTCTGCCCCGCACCGCGTCCTTGCCCTCCAAGCCGCTGCCGAGTCGATCGTGCTGCTCAAGAACGATGCTGTCGACGACGCGCCGCTGCTGCCGTTGGCTCCCGGTACGCGTCGACTCGCGGTTATTGGGCGACTCGCTGACGAGGCGAACCTCGGTGATCATGGCTCCTCGCGCGTGCGGCCACCATCCACTGTCTCTCCCCTTCAGGGCTTGCGGGAAGCGTTCCCCGCGGCACTGATCACGACTGCCACAGGCAAAGACGAAAACGCTGCCGCGGCGCTCGCAGCTCAGGCAGAGATTGCCGTCGTTGTCGTGGGGCTCGACCAACACGATGAAGGCGAGTCGGTGGTCACCGGCGGAGTCGATGTCGGAATCCTCGGCCGCGCTTTCAACTCTGGCCTGTCTCGCCGTCTCTTCATCGGGCTCGCGCACCTCGCAGCACGCTTCGTTCGCGGTGGCGATCGCAGCTCGCTCGAACTTCGTCCCTCCGACGCAAGCCTCATCCGCGCCGTCAGTGCCGCCAATCCGCGCACCGTCGTGGTGCTGATTGGCGGCAGCGCGATCGTGACCGACGCGTGGCGGGATCGCGTTCCAGCGCTTGTTCTCGCCTGGTACGGCGGCATGGAAGGTGGGCACGCGCTCGCGAGCATGCTCACGGGAGATACTGAACCCGGAGGTCGGCTGCCGTTTGTCATACCGCGCGACGCAGCGCAGCTGCCCCCGTTCGATAGTGCCGCAAAGGCGGTCGTCTATGACGACAAGTGGGGTCAGCGTCACCTCGATGGTCAGGGCATTGCTCCCGCATTCCCGTTCGGATTCGGCCTGGGCTACACGACGATGACCCACGAGCTACTCGACCACACGTTTGCAGACACCGGCGGCAGCGCTCGTGTACTCGTGACCAATGCGGGCGACCGCGACGGATCGATCGTCGTGCAGCTGTACGCAGCCGATCTGGCGGCCGAGCATCCGGTCGCTCAACTTCTAGGCTTTCAGAAAGTGACAGTGCAGCGCGGGGCGAGCGCAACCGTGCAGGTCGCGCTCGATGCGGGGCCGACCTTGCAGCGGGATCCGATCACCCGGCAGTGGAATCCGCGGTCAGGCGAGTGGGCGCTGCTCGCCGCTCAGCACAGCCCGTCGAACTGGACTGGCGCGGTGCCGTTGCGCCCTATCGCCGGCTAGCGCGAGTGGTTGCGTGCGGAAGCGCGTCAATGCGAACGCGAAGCGAATCGTCGTGGCGCAGAACGGCCCGAATCAGGCGGCGGCCCTCCCAGCGAAGCGACGCGAGTGTCTGGTCGGGGCGGAGCACTAACTCGCCCTCAGCCGACGCGTAGCGCTTCTGCAGGTCTTTCAGCTCGTCGGCTTTCAGGAGTGCCACCGTGCTGTTGTCGGTGGGGTCGGTCAGTCGAACCAGAGCGGAATCTCCCCGCAGATCGCTCGCCACCAGTCGCTTTTCGCTGGCGGCCAGAATAGCTTTTTGAGCGTCGCGGGTCACGACGATCGGGCGGCGCGGGCCGTCGAGCAGGCCGGTGAGAACATCCGCTGCGGCATCTGGCCGGCCAGTTTTCTTCGCGGCTGCTTGCATCCGTTCGAGGCGGCCTGGCTCGCGCAAGATCTGGTCGATCTTCCAGCCGAGCGTTGTGACGTCGTTGCACCGAACAGCAGCACCCTGTTCCATCAGGTAGTCACCGTTACGAACTTCTTGCCCCGGGATGGGGTTTACCAGCACCATGGGCAAGCCCGCCGCCATGCATTCGGAGGCCGAGAGCCCACCCGGTTTACCCACGAACAGGTCGGCGCTTCTCAGAAGCGCGGGCATCTCGGTTGTGAATCCCAGAACGTGGAAGCGATCGTCAGTGCCAACGAGTTTCTCAATGTCGGCACGAGTCTCCTCGTTGTGTCCACACACGACGGTGGCGGTGAACGCCGAGCGCATATGCAGTGTCTGCCGCACCGCAGCAACGGCGTAGTCCCCGCCCGCTGCGCCTGCAGAAATCAGAATGTGGGGAACGTCATGGGCGGCGCGGTCGGTTTCGGCATCCGGATACGAACTGATCGGGATGCCGGTGGCGGCCACCCGGTCGGCCGGCAGGCCGAGCGCCATCAGTTCGACCCTGCCTTCTTCGCGCGCCACGTTAAACGAGTGGAACGCGCTGGTCAGCCAGAGGCCTTGAGGGTCGTAATCGGTGGTGACAACCGCTGTTTTGGCGTCGATGGATCCGCGCATGAGGAGCGTTGCCATGAGTTGGGCGGGGAGAAAGTGTGTGCTGACAATCGCGGTGGGCTGAAAGCGTTTGATCTCCCGGATCACGGGGAGAGAGTTGGCCTGCGTCCACGGGTCGATCGGTCCTCGGCGCCAAAAGGGAGCGTCGCTGACGTCGTAGGCCCACTCGAGTAGCCACGGCAGACCCTTGGCGAGCACGAAGTAGCCCTTGCCCAACACGTCCCGATACAGAGTGCTGCTCACCTGAAGCACGTCGAGCACTTTCACTTCGACGACATCCGTGCGCGCGTCACACGCTTGGCGCACTGCCGCAGCGGCGCTGTTATGACCCGAGCCGACACCAGCCGACAAGATCAGTACCCGCTCTCCTCCAGCAGTGGGGGAATGAGGGGGGAGCGTCTCTGGCATGGGGGAAATGATAGTCGAGCCCCGTGCGGCTGCGCCCGGATTGTGTGCCGTTGCGTTCCCGGCAAACTTCTTAGAGCCAGCGGTGCTCTGTGGTAGCCACGCGGGCAGCCTCGGCAAAGCGGGCAAACCGTTCGCGCTCCACAGCGTCATACGTTTCGGCGGCGACGGATGCTTCAAGCCGGTCGATCTGCTCCGCCACTGCTTCGGACTGCTCGGTGCGTTGCGCTCGGTAGCCCACCTCTTGCAGCAGCTGGAACAAACGCTCAACCACCCCGGGGTCGCTCGCGCCATAGCGGCGCGGCTGAGTGAGGGCGATATCGAGCAGGTTGATGAAGTTGTGCGGCTTGATGATCACGCGCACGATGTCGTCATCATCGGTCAGGCCGCGCGACTGAATCTCCAGGTCGGCTATCGAGCACAGCGTCGCCGAAATGTGCCCGAGCGTGTGCACGGCCGTCGTCGGGTCGTTGACTCCGGGGGAGAGGGCCCGTGCCGTGATGTCGACGAGCTGGCGGATGCCGAAACCAATATCCTGGCTGGCCGTGCGCTCGTAAGCGAGGCTGACGGCGCCGACCAACGCGCTGTTGATGGTGGCGCGTTCTTCGTCATCCACATGGCGCATCGGATCACGCGGCCACCAGCGCAGCACCGGGGTGCCACTTACCACGTGATGACCGACGGTGTGTTCTTCGCGCGCCACGATGTCGTATTTGATCGCGATCGTGAGCAGCCGGGAACGGTCGCTTGATCGAATAAACCCCGAGCGCTTCGCGAGGCTCAGCTCAATGCGTTCGGCGGGCGGCCACTCGGGCAGTTCCGTTTCGCCGGTGGCCATGGTGGATGCCACGAGCTCGATGGTCTTGCTGGTTTCGAGGTAAACCTGCCGCATCGTCGTCTCAATGCGTAGCTGCCTCGCGAGGTGCGCCAGGAACAGCGTGAGCATGACAACGCTCGCCAAGGTCAGGAGCGACGCCAACGTCACCGCTAGGCGCGGCACGATTGGGTCGATGCTGTCGTCGCCATCCTGCACCGTTCGCAACACCGTGAGGGCGTAGGCGAAGGTGCCCACGAACACCGAGAGCGTCCAGTGCACGGTCTGGTCTTTAAGGAAGGTGCGCAGCACGCGGGGCGACGCTTGGCTGCTGGCCAGCTGCAGCGCGACGACAGTGAGGGAGAAAGTGAGGGAGGTCGCCGTGATCAGCGAACCCGAGATAGCAGAGAGCACGGCGCGTGCGCTTTCGGGACCCCCGGCGAACAGGAATCGTTCAACACCGACGGGCAGTGATGAGTCAACGGCGCGGTCGACGAGGGGAATCACGATGCCCAGAATCACGGCAACGATGATGGCTATCGTGGGCAGTGGCCACAGTTCGGCGGCGATGCCCTCGCGCAGGGTGGCGACCCAACGGCGCAGGGAATTGCGACGCGCACTCTGTGTTGCTAGCTCGCTCATCACATCCCTCTCGAATTGCCCTAGTTAATCACGTCAGGCTTTGTTGTGGTGCGTGGCCCTAGGGTGGAACAACGCGAATGAAAGGAAATCACTCGATTGTTTGAATGGGTATCGTGGCTCGGGCTCGCTGTGGCCGTACTGATTGCGCTCGTCGCCGTCGTTATTGGCATCGGAGTGATCTCGCTCATCGTGAGAGGAATCTCACGCTTGCGCCCCGGCGTCTACCAAACACTCGCGCAAACTCGTCAGCGGTTGAGAGTGCTCATGGCGTTGCTTGCCGTGTGGGTCGCGGTGTCGATCACGCTCCCGCTTGAGGATCTTCGCCCGATCGTCGACCAGGTCTTCCTTATCGCCGTCATCGCGGCGAGCGGGTGGTTGCTCATCGCCATTATCAACCTGCTGCTCAACCGCACTATCGCTCGCTACCCGACCGATGTGCCCGACAACCGTGCTGCGCGTCGCGTGCGCACTCAAGTGCAACTGATTCGTCGCGTTCTTGCCGCAGTGATTGTCATCGTCACTATCGGTGCCATTCTGCTCACTCTTCCCGGTGCGGAAGCCCTCGGCGCGAGTGTTCTCGCCTCTGCTGGCCTCGTTTCCGTTGTCGCCGGTATCGCCGCGCAATCAGCGCTCGCCAACGTGTTCGCCGGCATGCAGCTCGCCTTCAGCGACGCCATCCGAGTAGATGACGTTGTTATCGCCGACGGCGAGTGGGGCCGCATCGAAGAGATCACCCTCACCTACATCGTCGTAAGCATCTGGGATCAACGCCGCCTCGTGCTTCCCTCCACCTACTTCACGACCACCCCATTCCAGAACTGGACCCGCAACGCCACCGAGCTTCTCGGCGAGATCAACTTCGATCTCGACTGGCGCGTCAACATCGACCAAATGCGCGAGCATCTCAAGAAGATCGTTGCCGCCTCCGACCTGTGGGACGGCCGCACCGCCAACATCCAAGTCGTGGATGCCACGGGTGGCTTCGTGCGCGTTCGCGTACTGATCAGCGCCGCAGACTCCGGCGCACAGTGGGACCTCCGCACGCACGTTCGCGAAGAAATGGTCACCTGGTTGCAGGCCAAGAACCCAGCCGCTCTGCCCCGCACCCGAGTGCTCATGGTCGAGAATGAGGCGCGTGGCCGCACCAAGGGGTCAGCAGAGCCGCAAGAACGTGGCCTCTTCAGCGGAAGCGCCGAAGCAGATGCTCGCCGCCAAGAGTTCACCGGAGCAATTCCTGTTCAGGAGAATGTTCCCGAAAACCTAGTAGGCCCCGAAGAGACCAATGCGGATGAGGCGCACACCTCGACCGCCAAGCGCACTTCTATCGATTAGGAACCACGCACGATGCCTGCACTCGACAGCGCCGTCAGTTCGCCCCCACTCAGTTCACGCAGTTGGGGGCTGATTCCCGCAGCGTTGTTGAGCGGCTCGGCGGTGCTGATGTTCTCGCTCCGCCTTCCGCTACTCGGCTATGTGGTCGTAGCCGTGGCGCTCGCCGCAGCGTGGTTCACCGACAGTCGCAAGCTCACCGAGGGGCTCGCGAAGGACCTGCTGCTGATCGCAGTCGGCATGATCATCGTCTCCACGGTGTCGGTCGAAGCCGACATCAGTTGGGGCAACTTCTTCTTGCTGGGGTTCGTGCTGGCAGCGGCCGTTGCCGTGCCCTACGCACTGTCACGCTTTGTGTTCAAAGATCGCCTCATCCGCTTTCCGTGGCGGGGCGGATGGCCGTGGACTCGCGTTCAGTGGGGCTACCTGTTTCTCGTGCTCTTTCTCGGCTGGCTCATCTTGCCGTTCTACTTCATCACGAGCGGGGTGTACCTCAACTGGCCCATCGTCACGACGCCCGACGAGATCGGTCGTCTCTTCGTTGGAGTGAACGCGGTGGGCACGTGGGATGAGCTGTTCTTCATCCTCACCGTCTTCGTGCTCTTCCGGCGGCACTTCCCGGTGTGGCAGGCGAACCTGCTGCAGATGGTGATCTTCGTGGCGTTCCTGTGGGAACTCGGCTACCAGTCGTGGGGCCCGCTGCTGACGATCCCGTTCGCGTTGCTGCAGGGCTGGATCTACTCGACCACCAAGTCGCTCGTCTACGTGCTGAGCGTGCACCTACTGTTCGACGCGGTCGTATTCCTCGTCATCGTGCACGCCAGAAACCCGGGAGTGATCCCGTTCTTCTTGCTGTAGCGAGCGGTGCTGCGAGGCCGCCGATCCGGCGAGGTTACTCTTTGCCGCCGGGAGGGCCCGCGATAAGAAGCACGGCGTAGAGCAGAATGACGGCGCCCGCGATGAGGGCCACCAAGATGTACGGGTGGTTCAAGAACCAGCGCATCGCGCGGTCGATCCAACCCGCATCCCGCGGATGATCGGAAGCCTCTTTGCGCCAGTCGCCCTTGAGACGACCCGAGCGTGCCAGCCACAGTTCCACTGGAATCGTGGCGTACGGAATAACCGCGCTACCGATGGTGAGAACGGCGGTGCCGACGTTCCAACGCTGGTTCACCGTCAACAACACGGCCGTGGCACCGTAGGCCAGGAAGACGAAACCGTGAATGGCCCCACCGATCGACACCGCGACATCCAGCCCCGCCGTAGCGCGCAAAATGAGGCCGGTGATGAGTAGCGTCCACGTAACCGCTTCAGCGAACGCGAGAACGCGGAACAGTGACTTGGGGGTCGCAAACATGAGGCTGAACTTTCAGTTTTAGGCGTTGGCCATCAACGAGCTGATCGCGCTCGTGAAGAACGTGAGGCCGTCGGTGCCCGAACGCATCGCCGCGCGAGTGTCTGGGCCAAAGCCAGGCTCGGTCGCGTGTTCGGGATGAGGCATCAGGCCAACAACGTTGCCACGAGCATTCGAGATGCCGGCAATGTCGTTCGCTGACCCGTTGGGGTTGACCTCGAGGTAGCGGAACACGACCTGGCCTTCACCCTCGAGGCGGTCAAGAGTGGTCTGGTCGGCAATGTAGCCGCCCTCACCGTTCTTGAGCGGGATGATGATCTCTTCGTCTTCTTTGAAGCCGTTGCTCCACGCCGTGTCGACATTCTCGACGCGCAGTTTCTGGTCGCGGCAGACAAAGTCACCGTGATCGTTGCGCACGAGGCCGCCGGGAAGAAGGTGGGATTCCACCAAGATCTGGAACCCGTTGCAGATACCGAGAACGGGCATTCCGCCGTTGGCAGCCGCAATGACCTCGCTCATGATGGGCGAGTGGGCTGCGATAGCTCCCGCACGGAGATAGTCGCCGTAGCTGAAACCACCGGGCAGAACGATGGCATCCACGTTCTTGAGGTCGTGGTCGCCGTGCCACAGGGCTACCGGCTCACCGCCACCCAGCTTGACCGCACGCTGAGCATCGCGGTCGTCGAGCGAACCCGGGAAGGTGATGACTCCGACGCGCACTATGCGCCCTGAGCGTCATCGGCGGGGCGAGCCTCGCCGACATAAATCACATCTTCGATCACTGTGTTAGCGAGAAGATCGTTAGCGATCTCGCGGGCCTCGGCCAGCAGCTCCTCGGTGATCGGGCCATCAACGGTGAGCTCAAAACGCTTACCGATGCGCACCGAAGTGAACTCGCTCTTGTCGAGGCGGACGAGGGCGCCGGCTACAGCCTTGCCCTGAGGATCGAGGATTTCAGCCTTGGGCATTACCTCGACGACGATTGTTGGCACCGAATCACTCCATGATTTCGCGCGGTTGGATGCCCACAGTCTAGCGGAGCGAGACGGTAGGCCAGACTGTACTCATGGACATCGACCGCGCAGTGCAATCCCGCATCGTCCGAACGCTGGTTTCGGGCCAAGTGCTTGCCGGGTTGGGCCTTGGTGCGACCGTTGCGGTTGGTGCGATCTTGGCTGCTGATCTCGGCGGCGAAGAGCTCTCGGGAGCTGCTGCGACATCCAGCACACTGGGTGCCGCGCTTGTTTCGATTCCGCTAGCTCGCCTAGCTCAGCGCTGGGGTCGCCGGCCAGCCCTCGCCCTCGGTGCCGGTATCGCAGCGGGCGGCTCGCTCATTACCGTGGTCGCGGTGGGCGTCGCCTTCTTCCCGCTGCTCATTCTTGGTTTTGCGATGCTCGGTGTAGGTACCGCTGTTGGTCTTCAGGCGCGCTTTGCGGCCACGGATGTTGCGGCTGCCCAACACCGCGGTCGCGACCTCTCCCTCGTGGTGTGGTCGACCACGATCGGTGCTGTGGCAGGCCCGAACCTTGTCGGCCCGGGCGAGATGGTCGCCCAATGGCTCTCGCTGCCCACGAACACGGGATCCTTTGTCTTCGCGATAGTGGCCCAGCTCGCTGCGATGATGCTGTACATCGTGGCGCTTCGCCCCGATCCGCTCACTCTCGCCCGAAACCGCCCCGTCGATGCAGCGGTCGTAGCGGATGCTGGAATCGTGCGCGGTAAAGGCCCGCTGGTCTTCGCGATTGCTGCCATCGCGATCAGCCACGCGGTGATGGTCTCGATCATGGCAATGACGCCCGTGCACTTGAGCCACCACGGAGCGAGTCTCACGATCATCGGCTTCACGATCAGCCTGCACATCGCGGGCATGTACGCACTCTCGCCGGTGTTCGGCTGGGCGAGTGACCGGTTCGGTCGCATCCCGACGATTCTTATGGGGCAGGGATTCTTTGCGGCATCCGTGGTTGTCGTTGCTCTGGGCGAGCTCAGCAATGCGGCCGTCACTGTGGGGCTCGTCTTGCTCGGTCTCGGCTGGAGCGCATCGACCGTTGCCGGGTCGGCGCTCGTTGCTGACCTGGCCACTGGCAAAACGAAGCTGCGCATTCAGGGCCGAAGCGACACCATCATGAGCCTCGCGGGGGCGCTCGGTGGCGGTTTTGCCGGGCCGATCTTGGCGATGGTCGGGTATGCCGGGCTCGCGTGGGGCGCCGGGGTTCTCGTGCTCATCATCGTCGTGGCCGCCCTCGTTGTGTGGCGAGCAGCGCCCCTCACGGCATCCGCCCCGGCTTCTGCCGAAATTCTGGGCGAAACTGCGGGTGAAGAGTCCAGAACTTCTCGGTAGGCTCGCACTATGGACACCACGGGACTCGACGAATTTCTTGAGCACAACGACTTCTCTGGCACGGTCCTGATTAAGCGGGGCAACGCCACTATTTACGAGGCTGTCGCCGGCAAGGCCAGCCAGCGTTGGGATGTGCCGAACACGGCAGACACCCGCTTCGATTCCAGCTCCATCACCAAACTCTTCACGAGCGTGGCAGCGCTGCAGCAAGTGTCGAAGAATGACCTCGACCTCGAGACATCCATTCATCACTATGTCGACCTCGCCGACACCGAGATCGACCCCGCCGTCACGCTGCTGCACGTGCTCACCCACACGAGCGGCATTGCGGATGACGTGGATGAAGAAGAGGGCGAAAGCTACGCCGACCTGTGGGCAGAATTCCCCACCTACACAATTCTTGAGCCCGCCGACCAGCTCCCCACCTTTGTGAACAAGGAGCCACTGGCCGAGCCCGGCGTCGAGTGCGTCTACACGAACGCGGGCTATGTGCTCGCCGGTTTGGCGCTTGAGAAGGTCACCAAGACCGACTACCGCCAGTACATTTTCGACGAGGTTTTCACGCCAGCAGGCATGATCGATTCGGGTTTCTATGACCGACGGGATGCCGCACCGCGCGTTGCCGAGGGCTGGGACTACATCGACGGCCGCTGGGTGTCGAACATCTACAGCGCCCCGCCCATTGGTCTGCCGGATGGCGGAGCTCACGTCACCGCCGCCGACCTCATTCGCTTCATTCAGGCCGTGCGAAACGGCGAGCTTCTCGACACCGAGTTCACGGAAGAGTTTCTCACCCCGCAGGTTCAGTACGACGACGAGACCTGGTACGGCTTCGGCCTTGAGTTCGACATGAATGAAGACGGAAGCGTGCGCAGTTACTTCGCCGACGGTGTGAGCCCCGGCGCCTCCGGAATCGTTCGCCACTACCTCGAGAACGGTCTCGACGTTGTGGTGCTGTCGAACTCCGAAGAGGGCGCCTGGCCGGTCATCCGCGAGATCGACGAACGCCTCGGCGGGTAACGTGGCGGTTCGCTAGCTCGCTCGCTAGTTTTTTCGGCGGCTAGCGCGCGCTCGTGCACGCTACGGCGCGGTGCTCACGCGAATCTGGTTGGCCCACGGGTCATCGAAGCTGAGGGTCTGACCATCGTGACGCAGCGGGATGCCGTGGTGCGTCATCCGTTCGCCGAGCGCTCCGAGGTCGTCGGCGCTCGGCACCGCAATGTCGATTTGGGCGAGCCCGAGGGCTGGCAGGCGCGGACCGGCACCACTCGAGTTCCACGTGTTCATGGCCATGTGGTGGTGGTAGCCGCCGGCGCTCACGAACACGGCGCTGCCGGGAATCTCGGTGGTCGCCTCGAAGCCGAGCTGGTTCACATAGAACTCGCGCGCGGTGGCGACGTCTCCAACTTGCAGGTGCACATGGCCGACGCGGGCGCCACCGATCACGGGCTGCTCCACAGCGGCCTCGGTGAGGTTCTCTTGCAAGAAGCCGTTGGGGTCGAGAAAGAGGGTGGCCATTTCGACGGCGCCGTGGGTCCAGCTCCACTGGGTGCGGTCGCGATCCCAGTACAGTTCGACGCCATTGCCTTCGGGGTCGGTGAAGTAGAACGCTTTGCTCACGAGGTGGTCGGCGCTGCCGGTGAACGTCTTCGGATAGCGGGTGGCAACCGAGTACACGGATGCGGCCAGCGCTTCTTCCGTGTCGAACAGGATGGCCGTGTGGAACAGCCCGGCATCGCGCGGGCTCGCGTGCTTGAGCGCGGGTGAATGCTTGAGGATCACGACAGGCGTGGTGCCGCGACCGAGAACGACCGTGTCGGCAGACTCGCTGAGCACCGTGAGGGCCACGGCATCCCGGTAGTACGCGGTGAGCGCGTCGAGGTTTGCAACGCTGAGCGTTACCGCGCCCATGGCGGTGTCGGCGGCAAGGAGGTCGGTCATGATGCCTACAACCTTGCCGCCACCAGCGGTATTCCGAAAGCCCCTTCGAGCGGAACAGTCGAACGGGACGGTCGAACGGGACTGTCGAACGGGACTGTCGAGCGGGGTGCGGAAAGCGCGCGAACCTAAGCGGCGGCGCTGACGCCTTTGAGCTCAGCGAACTCGCGGAGCCCTGCGGCCAAGCGTGAGACGCCTTCTTGGAAGACTTCGTCGCGGCCGTTCGAGCCGTACATCACGCGGATGTAGCCTTCACCGGCCGACCCGAACCAGTTGCCGGGCGAGACGCCGAGCTGCTGAGTTTCGACGAGATGCTTGACCACTTCAAGCGAGGTGCCGAGCTCGGAGATGTTCACCCAGTGGTAGAAACCGCCGGCGGGCATGGACGCGCCAACACCGGGGATGCCCTGGAGTGCATCGTAAATGTCGTGGCGACGCTTGTTGTAGATCGTGAACCACTCGTCTGTGTAGGCGGGGTTCTCGTAGGCCGCAGCAACACCGTACTGAGCGAAGGTGTTGGTGGGGCCCACGTAGTTGAAGGTCGCAATCTTGAGCATCGGCATGATCTCGGCCGGAGCAACGAGGTAGCCCACGCGGAAGCCGGTGAGGCCGAGGTCTTTCGAGGTTCCGAAAACGGTGAGGGTGCGCTCACGCATGCCCGGCAGAGTGGCGAAGTTCACGTACTCTGCGCCGTCGTAAATCTGGCGCTCGAAGTCTTGGTCGACGATCACGCCGAGGTCGAACTCTTCAGCAAGAGCGGCTAGCTCCAACAGGTTTTCGCGCGTGTAGACGGTGCCGGTGGGGTTGTTCGGGTTGGTGATCACGATGGCGCGGGTGCGCTCCGTGATGCGGGAGCGGAATTCATCCATCCGCAGCGCGAAGCCGTCTTCTTCGTAGGTCGGAACCTCAACGCAGACCGCGCCCATCTGGTGAACATCGTTGATGTTCTCGGCGAACCCGGGGTTCGTGACGAGAACTTCATCGCCCTGGCCGGGGCGGATGCAAATGCGAATCGAGAGAAAGAGGGTGAAGGCTGAGCTGGGGCCCACCATCAGTTCGGTTTCGGGGTCGATCTCCATGCCGTTGAAGTCGCGCAGCTTGTTAACGAGCGCGGTCTTGAGGCGAGGTTCGGCGTAGCCGTTGTCGAGCGAGTAGTGAGTCTTGCCCTCGTCGAGCGCCTGCTTGGTGGCGTCGATGACGTGGTCGGGGAGGCACTTGTCTGGCGCGAACGGGTCGGCGCCCATCATCATGATCCGACGCTCAGGATCGAGCCCTGCGTAGAGGGAAAAGTCGGGGGCGGCGAGGTCTCGCCACGAATCATCGATGCGCAAGGGGCTACTTTCTGTTGGGGTGGTCAGGCGTCTATGTCGAGGATGTGGGTGAGCGGTGACGTGTCATCGACGCGGCCCAGACTGATCATGGCTTCCACGCGCTGAAGACCGGCAACGGCACCGAGTTTCTCCAGCAGGAGCGTCTGCAGCTCGGCGTGATCCTTCAACCGGAAGCGCGCCATCATGTCGTAGGTGCCGCTCAGAATCAGAATCTCGGTGAGCGAGGGAATCGCCTGCAGAGCCTCGATGACGGTCAACATTTTGGCATCCGAAGTGATCTTGATGGGGATCACAACGAGCATGGGGCGACCCATGGCCGACCAGTCCATCTCGATGCTGCGGCGGCGAATGACACCCGTGCGTTCGAGGCGCGCAACGCGCTCGCCCACACTGGGGGCCGACATCCCGACGAGTGCACCGAGGCTGCGCAGCGAGACGCTGGCATCTTCGTGCAAGTGGCGAATCAGTTGAAGGTCGACCGGGTCGAGCTCCACCTTGGGGGTACTCGGCTCGAGCAGATCAATGATCTTGGACGCTTCGGTGGCCGCTACCGGATCAGTCATTGTTCGCGAACCCGTTGGCCTCAAGGTTGTTGAGCAGGTCGAGCGTGAACTGGATGTGGGTGAGGTAGTCCTCGAGGTAGCCGTGTTCGTTGTAGCCGTGCATGTTTCCCTCCGGGCGCAATGTTCCGGTGGGCGAAATCAGGGGAGCCCCAAGATGCTCAAGGAAGAATGCTCCGGGACCGGAACCAGTCATCACATCGTAGATGACGGGTTCTGCCTCGAAAGCTTTCGTTGCAGCCTCAAGAACGGAGACCGCGAACGGAGTGTCTACCGGCGAGAATGCTGGCTGCATGGTGCGGATGAGGTCGACCTGAATGTCGGGAGCGGTGTCAGCGAGGAACGCCTTCACGGTCTCGAAACAGGCGTGCGGGTCCATGCCGGGTACGAGCCCGAAGCGAACCTTCGCGGTGCCCTTCGCCGGAACGCTGTGGCTGACGCTGGGGTCGATGTCGAAGCCCGAGAGGCTCATCGACGGGGTGAAGATGAAGCGTTCCTTCAGCTCCGCCTCGGGCAGATTCTTGAGGGGGCTGATGCCGGGGACGCTGATGGCGTCGCCGGGAAGCGAAAGCTCTTGCGTGCGAGCCTTTGCCGCGGCATCCGGACGCAGTGCAGAATCCGTGAAACCGGGAACGGCGATGAGGCCGTCCTCGGTGACGAGAGACGTGATCGCTCGCATCAACTCGAGCGGTGCGGAACGCAGAATCTGCGAGTACGAGGGGTGCTGATTGGAAGCCAGGATGTTCAGGCTCAGGCTGATCTCCATGCCGCCACGGCATCCGAAGCCGACGGCGGGGCGACCATCGTCTTCACGAAGGTAGCTTTCCCACAGCACGGCGTCGGAGCTGAGGCGTTCGGCATTCTCGGCCAACACTGTTTCGAGGCCGGGGCTACCGATCTCTTCACAGGGGTCGGCGAGGTAGATCATGCTGTATGGCAAGCCGTTCGGGTGATCCTCGATGAACAGTTCGAGTGCGCGCAGGCGGCTCGTGACATCGGCCTTGTCGTCACAGGCACCGCGGGCCCACATGGCACCGTCGCGGATTTCTGAGTCGAAGGGGCCCGAGATCCACTGGTCGAGGTCGCCGATAGGCTGCACGTCGTAGTGGTTGTAGAGCATGAGCGTTTTGTCGCTTGCTCCGGGGAAGTAGGCGACGACGACCGGCCCGTATTCGGGAATCTCGATGCGCTCGACGCGCTCGCTGAGCCGGCGAAGCTTCTGCTCCAGCCAGTCAGCGGCAGCTTCGATTGCAACACGATCGCTCGCCACGGAGGGGAAGCGACAGAATTCCTGCCATTCGCGGATGCTCTGCTCGCGAGCGGCATCAATACGGGGGTCGCGCACTTTAGACTCCTCGGGAAATCGCGACGGGGGTGAGCTCGTACGGGTAGTCCGTGATGAGCTCTGCACCGTCTTCGGTGACGAGAACGATGTCTTCGAGGCGTACACCGCCGAAGCCCTGGCGGTAGCAGCCGGGCTCGATGGCGATCACGTCACCGGCAACCAGCACGGCGTCGTTCTGGCCGAGACCGGGAGCTTCGTGAACTTCGAGGCCGATTCCGTGGCCGAGGCTGTGGAAGTAGCCTTCGTTGAGAACCTCGCCTGGCTTCTTGGTGAGCTGCGTGGGGTACCCAGCGTTGCTGATCGGCTCGCACGAGATGCGGTGCAGTTCGGCAACGGGAAGACCGGGGCGGATGGCCGCAAGCGTGTTGTCGAAGGCTTCTTTCACGATGCGCCAGTACGTCTCGAGCTCTTCGTTGATCTCGCCCTTCACGAAGGTGCGCGTCATGTCTGAGTTTCCACCGGACTCGGTGTCGCGCGGGCAGATGTCGACGGTGACGGGCTCGCCCTCGAAGATCTGGCCCGAGCCAGCGTGGTGACCGATGCAGGTCTGCTCGCCGTGGGCCACGATGAGGCCGGCGTCTTCGCAGCCGTTGCGCAAGAAGGCGGCGCGGATGCCCGTCTTCAAGTCTTCACACGTGAGGGGCTTGCCGTTGATGAGCAGTCCGCCATCGGCGCCGACCGTTGCCGCTTCCATCTGGGTAGCGACGTGGGCGACGCCTGCTTCGGCAGCGATCTGAGCGCGGCGCATGCCGGCAAGTTCGGCGGGTGACTTCACGCGGCGACGCATCTCGAAGAGGTCGTTGTCGACGTTCAGCTCGATGCCAGCGGCGCGAAGGTGGTCGGCGACGCCGAGCGGGAAGGTGGAGGGAACGCTGGCGCTCTTCACTCCGGTGCGGATGCACGCCTCTACCAAGCAGTTCAACTCAGCGAGATCGGGGCCCTGTCCGGAGGCGCGGAAGTCATCGAAGCCGAGCTCTTCGAGCGGGAACACGGTCATGTTGTCGACGTCGCGCATCCGGGCCGCTTCGAGCGACTTGATGGCGGTATAACGCTTGCCGTCTACCTCGATGTAGAGGAACGGATCGTGCACCTCGTGGGTGATTACGTGTCGCATATCTGCGGACATCGTGCTCGAAAACATGAGGATTGGCGCGCTCGTCATCGTCTCTACTTCTTTCTCTGCTCGGTGCGGCTCGATGCCGTCATGGCGAAACCCTACGGCATCTACCTGCAAGCAATGATAGGTCATGTGTCGGTTTTGTAAACTTTTGTAAGGCTGTTAGTTGATTGAACCTAACGACGAGGTAACATTGTGGCACTTTACTTGGGGTTGCAGAATTTGCGCCCTAATGTAAATCCAACGCCCGGGGCAGCTCACCGATTGCACCGTAGGCGCTCATTGCACAGGAGGAAGCATGAAGACAGCACGTTTCGGGGTAGGCGCAGTAGCGCTCGTCTCTGTTGTCTCGCTCACTCTCGCTGGCTGCGCAAGCAGTGACAACGGCGGAGAATCGGGCGACAGCAACAAGGTCATCACGACAAACGGAAGTGAGCCCCTGGGCCCGCTCATCACCACGGGAACCACCGAAGTTGGCGGCGGCAAGATTCTGACCTCCATCTACGCGGGTCTGGTCACCTACGCGGCTGACGGAAGCATCCAGAATGACGTCGCTGACTCGATTGAGTCAGAAGACGGCCAGAACTGGACTGTCACGCTCAAGGATGGTTGGACCTTCACGAACGGTGAAGCTGTGACGTCGCAGTCGTTCATCGACGCGTGGACCTACGGCGCCACGTACAGCAACGCGCAGGCATCCTCCTACTTCTTCGACAACATCGAAGGCTTCAACTACGACGAAGACGCAGAACTCACCGGCCTCACCGCCGTTGACGACCTGACGTTCGAAGTAGCTCTCACCTCGCCCGAAGCTGACTGGCCGCTGCGCCTCGGCTACACGGCGTTCATGCCGCTGCCGACTGTCGCTTTCGAAGACATTGAGGCTTACGGCGAAAACCCCATCGGTAACGGTCCGTACATGATGGACGGCGACGACGCGTGGCAGCACGACGTGCAAATCGACCTCGTGACGAACCCTGACTACGACGGTGTTCGCACCCCCGCCAACGGCGGAGTGACGTTCAAGTTCTACACCTCGCAGGATGCTGCTTATGCAGACGTTCTGGGCGGAAACCTTGACATCCTCGACGCTGTTCCCGACAGTGCGTTCAGTATCTTCGAGGATGAATTCGGCGATCGGGCGATCAACCAGCCTGCAGCCATCTTCCAGGGCTTCAACATTCCCTTCTATCTCGAGCACTTCAGCGGGGAAGAGGGAGAGCTGCGTCGCGCCGCTATCTCGATGTCGATCGACCGCGAAGAGATCACCGAAGTTATCTTCCAGGGAACCCGCACACCGGCCACCGACTTCACCTCGCCCGTCGTTGACGGTTACTCCAGCGAGCTCGACGGTGCCGATGTTCTCGACTACAACCCAGAAGAAGCTCAGAAGCTGTGGGCTCAGGCTGACGCCATCGCACCATACGGCGACACGGTGTTCGACATCGCGTACAACGCTGATGGTGGACACCAGGCGTGGGCAGAAGCTGTAGCGAACAGCATCAAGAACACGCTCGGCATCGAAGCTGTCGGCAAGTCGTACCCCGACTTCAAGTCGTCGCTTGAAGACCGTGTTGCTGGCACGCTGACCGGTGGAACGCGTGCCGGATGGCAAGCCGACTACCCGTCGCTCTACAACTTTCTTGCACCCCTGTACCAGACCGGTGCCGGCTCGAACTTCGAGGGGTACACCAACCCCGAGTTCGACTCGATCCTGAAGGAGGGTGCAGCCGCTGAGTCCGTCGACGAGGCAACCGCGCTCTACCAGCAGGCTCAGGAAGTTCTGCTCACGGACCTGCCCAGCATCCCGCTGTGGTACTCCAACGCCACCGGCGTCTCGGCTGACACTGTCGAGAACGTTGAGTTCGGTTGGGATTCAGTTCCGCTGTACTTCCAGGTCACTAAGGGCTAATACCTCTCACGTGAACTAGCACCAGGGATCAAGCCCGGGTCGACTTCGGTCGGCCCGGGCTTTCTTGTGTACCGAGAGTCAAGTTCTCTGGGAGTGTGCTGTCGGCCTTGACCTAGAGTGCGCTCCAACTCTTAGAGTCGCAAGCATGATCTCCTCCGCAGAAATGACAACCCGCCAACAGCCCCTCGAATCAAATTTCGGCTACCGCAGCACGGCATCCGAAGTAATCGCCGGATTCGACCTCGCCGGCAAAACCGCTGTCGTCACCGGCGGCTACTCGGGGCTCGGCTTTGAAACCGCGAAGGCGCTCGCCGAAGCGGGCACCCCCGTTGACCTCATGATCAACGCCGCCGCCGTCATGGCGACGCCCGAACTGCGCACAGCCCAAGGCTGGGACCTGCAGTTCGGCACGAACCTCCTCGGACACTTCGCGCTCGTCGCCGGCCTCGAAACCCTGTTGCAGGATGGCGCGCGAATCGTGTCGTACTCGTCCGTTGGCCACTGGCGTTCGCCCGTGAACTTCGACGACATCAACTTCGACTCCACCGACTATGACCCCTGGGTTGCCTACGGCCAGTCGAAGACAGCGGATGCCCTGCTCGCTGTTGCGCTGGATGCTCGGATGGCCAGCCGCGGCATCCACGCGTACTCGATGCACCCCGGTGGCATCATGACAGAGCTGCAACGCAATCTTCCGCACGGCTGCAGAAAAGCTCTGGGCTGTCGCGGTCGAGGCGACCGGCTTGGATCCGTTCAGTAGTTAGCGGGCCGCCCTAATCGTCTTTCTCTTGCGAAGCCCAGATCGCACGAAGAACCCGGGTGGTTTCTTCGAGGTCAACACCTGCGCGCCCGCTGGTTGCAGCGAGAGCGCGCGCAGCTTCGACAACGGCGAGAGGTGTAGCCGATGCCGTTGCGCTGACGCGGGTTCCTCCTCCGGTGTGGGTGCGAAGGTGTCCTTCCGATTCGAGCGCCTTGTAGGCTTTCGCGACCGTTCCGGGGGCAACGCCGAGGTCTTTTGCAAGTTGCCGAACTGACGGTATTCGTTCGCCAGCGGCCAAAGTGCCGGCGGCAATAAGGCCGCGAATCTGGTCGCGAATCTGGTCGGCGGCGGGGGAGGAGCCCGCCAAGCTAATCATCATGATCGAACGGTGCCGGTGCCGGTGCCGGTGCCGGTGCCGGGGCTCGTGCGACGCATGAACGCCGCAGAAAGTAGAACCCCGAACCAGAGCGCATACCCGAGAGCAGCAATGCCGAGGCCGATAAAGAGGAGAGCTGGCTGCATCGCAGCAAACGGGGTTGTCCACGAACCCCAGCCATTTTCGCCGATGGCGGCGCCGCCCCGCAATGACGCTGTATTGGACAGTGACGTGAATATTGAGCCGAGGTGAATCAGGAGAGCTCCGCTCGCGATAGCGAGGATATTCCGGGTTCTGAGGTGACGCATCCGCACATCGTCGTCGAGGTTGGCGCTGAGCGAAGGGCGGGCGATGAGCCAGAGTACGACGATGGTGACCGCGATGAGTGCGGCGAGAAGCATCAACGCAGGCACCGAGTAGTACCAGCCGTAGATTCGGGTCCCGAACGAGATGGAGCTCCCGGCATCCACGGTGTAATTTCGCCAGAGGCCCTCCTCGTCTGGTTCGGATGCCACCCCGGCCAGCACGGAGACGGTGACGATCGTGCCGACAATTGTGGTGACGCTAGCGAACCACCACCGACGGCCAAAGCTGAACGGTGTCCGCCGGGTAAGGCTTGCGTGACCACGCGGGGTGTGAGCACCGCTAGGGATGGCGACGAGCGCGACGGCGAGGATCCCGATCGCGAGAGCCCAGAGGGCGCGCATCTCGAATACCCACAGCGGAAGATGCTCAGACAGTGGGGGTTGGAGTACCGGGAACCCGAAGGCCGCATTGAGATAAATGTGGCCAGCCAGAGCCAGAGAAGCCGCTGTCACCGTGACTGCAGCAGTCAGTCCGGTGGGCAGCCGGCTTGTGCGCCCTCGTGCCAGCCACCACGCGATTGCCAGTACCAGCCCAATGATGATCGAGCGGAAACTCAACCAGATGACTACGACGAGATCGGGCATGGAGGCAGCTCCGTAAAGTTCAAATGTACTAGTGATGAAGTACATTCAATGTAGCACGCACTTGGTACACTCGAGCGGCCAGATGTCATCAAGACGCTAGAAACGTCATTCGCGGCTGGCCGCTCTAGTGACGCGCTAGCTTGGCTCGAAGGTCGGGTAGTCGGTGTAGCCCTCGGGGCCGGCACCGTAGAAGGTGGCGGCGTCGGGGGTGTTGAGCGGCAGGTTTTCTTGCCAGCGGTAGACGAGGTCAGGGTTGGCGAGGGCTGGGCGGCCCACGACAACTCCCTCGGCGTGACCGTCCCGCACGAGCTCGAGTGCTTCGTCGCGAGTCGTCATCTGTTGGAAGCCGCTGTTGAGCAGCACCGGTCCGCCAAAGCGGGTGCGCAGCTCTTGCACGAAGGTGCCGGTGGGGTCGGCGTTCAGCACGCTCAGGTACGCAAGCCCGAGAGGCGCGAGGCCGTCGACCAGCGCGCCGTAGGTCGCGAGGGCATCCGCATCGTCCGTTTCTAGGGCGTCTTGGATGTTGTGTTGTGGCGAAAT
This sequence comes from Rhodoglobus sp. NPDC076762, assembly GCA_040687235.1. Classification (GTDB taxonomy): domain Bacteria; phylum Actinomycetota; class Actinomycetes; order Actinomycetales; family Microbacteriaceae; genus Rhodoglobus. Next base: position 645,618 of record JBFBMV010000001.1, read on the forward strand.
GCGCAGGCCAACGCGGCCGGCACCGATCGCCTCGGCGACCGCGGTAGCGACTTCGATTACGAAGCGAGCGCGGTTTTCGGGGGAGCCGCCGTACTGGCCCTCGCGCTGGTTGGAGGCGGGGGAGAGAAACTCGTGCAGCAAGTAGCCGTTGGCGGAATGAAGCTCGACGCCGTCGAAGCCCGCCTCGACGGCGTTGCGCGAGGCCGTCACGAACTCGTCGATCACGTCGGTGAGCTCGCCGTCGGTGAGCGCATGCGGAACCGGATAAGGCTGCTTGCCGTCGTAGGTGTGGGTCTGGCCGTTGATCGCGATTGCGCTCGGGGCGACCACGGGGTATCCGCCGTTGGTGGCTTCGTGGGTTACTCGCCCGGCGTGCATCACTTGCGCGACGATCTGGCCGCCCGCCGCGTGCACTGCGTCGGTGACGTGCTGCCATCCCGCGAGCTGCTCGGGCTCGACGAGTCCGGGCTGGCCGGGGAAGCCCTGCCCGGCGTGGCTCGGGTAGGTGCCTTCGGACACGATCAGCCCGAGCGAGGCGCGCTGGGCATAGTGCTCGACGACCATCGGCCCGGGAACGCCGGTCTTCCCTGAGCGGGTGCGAGTGAGCGGTGCCATCACCAAGCGGTTGGTGAGGTTCAGCTCGCCGAGGGTCGTGGGGGAAAACAAGTTCACTGCGGTTCTCTTTCTGTCGGTCGTATCAACGTCAACATCGACCGGCGTGCACTATTCCTCCCTGTGAAAGTGCCGCGTTGGCCACCCACCGCTGTGTCGAATATTTCTCATCGATACCCTTCCGTCTTGCGGCACGGGTTCATAGACTGGCCGCTGTGGACGACAATGCGAGCGAGATTCCTGCCGAGCAACCAGACGCGATGACGACGGATGCGGATGTGGAGCGCTCTGCAGTAACGGCGAGCGTGGCATCCGCTGGTCCTCCATCGACCGTGTGGATGAGCGCCCTCATCGGTGTGGGCGCTGCGGTGGTCGGCCTGCTGCCGTGGCTGATTCAGGGCGTGCGTTTGCCATTGCAAAACTTGTGGGCGGTCGAGACTGCGCCCGACGAAATGCCGCTCGTGCTGCTGCCGTTTAGCCAATATGCGTTGACCACCGAGATTGGGCTGATGGTGGTTGGGGCTGCGGTCGCCGGGCTTCTTGCGCGCCTGTTGCGATCCCGGATGCCGTGGCGCGGTGTGATGGTGATGTTCCTTGCGCTCATCGTGGTGCAGCTTGGCGCGATCGTGCAAACCTTTGTTGTCGTGCAGGGTGGGCTGCAAGATCGCAGTGCGGCGACGTTCTACCTCGCGGCGGTTACCGGGGTTGCGGTGCTCGCGATGCTGGTGGGGATTGCCGTGTTTTGGTTGATCGCTCGGGCTCCCCGTGCGGGCGCGCTGACCGGATTCGCGATGGCCGCGGTCGCGTTGGCACCCTGGTTGGGCGAGCTCGTGCATCCGCTCACCAACCAGCAGTTTGGCGAAGTAGAAGACTTTCGGCGCTGGGCCGCCAGTGTGCTGCGGTGGGCCCCGGCGATACTGGTCGGGCTCGCGGTCGGGTGGTGTGGCATCCGTTCGGTGGGGCGTGTGATTGCGGTGCTCGTGAGCTTCATGCTGCTGTGGCTCGTGCCGGCCCTAACGACGGCGATCAGTCACGCCGCTGGAAGCAGGGTGTATGCGAACGACCTCCCAGAAATGGCCAGCGCGGGGTTCGGCGTGTTTCGGCTAGCAGCGACGATGCCAGACCTGGTGGTGCCGCCGCTCGTGGTCGCGGCCGTGGTTGCTGTGCTGGTTGGTGTTGTCGTGCACTGCCTTCGTGGCCGTTCGGCTACAGCGCTCTCCTGACTGAGACGCGCACCCTCGCTTCGCGGCCGATGACGATGGTCATTCTTGTTCACGGCGGCCGCCGTAACGTGACCGAGTTGAGCAGGTTCGCCGGTTAGGGGCGGAGGGTCTTGCGCATCTGCTGCGTGGTGACGGAGTAGCCCGAAGAGTCGTACAGCGAGACTGCGGGCGTATTGTGCCCAAACACGTTCAGCTCGAGAGCTGGCACCCCAGCATCCACGACAGCAGCTTCGACCGCAGCCAGAAGAGCACGCCCCAAGCCCGTTCCTCGGCGCTGTTCCACCACTTGGATGTCGAACAAAAACGCTAAGTCGGGTGATCCTTGCGGGTGGTCGAGACTGACCCAGGCGTGCCCGACCGTTGCGCCGTCGGCATCCATTCCCTGCAGGAACAGCATGCGCGGAGTGTTGATGCCCTGCGGCAGGCGTGAGGCGTTGTCGGCGATAGCCCGCTCGACCGATCCTTCGAGTGGCCAGCGCCCGATCGCCACTTGCTGTGCAGCGAACTCTGCCGTCGTTGCGTGCTGCCACGCGGCAAACTCGCTCGCGGTCATGGGGCGGACGTTCACTGTAGTCATAGAGAAATGATTGCAGGATTCTCGGTGTGTGTCGGGTGCGCCACTCATCGCCCTCTTCCTAGAGGGGCACGGCTAAGGATTCGCGCACTGCCGCTCTATCAACGTCAAGCGCGGTGAGAAGGGCAGCGGCCGAATCGGGCTCACGGCGGTCGAGCAGCGCGAGCAGGATGTGGCGCGACGTCACCGTTCGCGCCTTTTCGGCGGCGGCGTTGACGAGAGTGTGCTGGAGCGTGGCCTTGGCTCCGGCGGTCAGCGGGACTCGTTTCGAGGCGGCGGCGTGCGCGGTAGGGCTGAAAGCTCCGAGGTCGAGCCCGATTGCAGTGAGGGCGTCTCGGTCGAGTTGGTTGGCGGCGTCGGCGGCGGTTGCAGAATCGACTCCCACAGCCTGAGCGAGCTCTTCTTCGTGCAAGAGCGCGAGCAGTAGGTGGTCGGTGCCGAGGCGGCGGTCGCCCCGCCGCGCTGCCTCGTGCCGCGCATCCTCGACGACGGTTTTCGCAGATTGCGCCAACTTCTCAAACATTGTTCCCCTGCTTTCCGTATTTGAGGTGAACGGACTGCCGTGTGACGCCGAGTGCATCGCCAATCTGCTCCCATGACCAGCCATCGCGGCGGGCCTGGGCGACATGCGTCGCTTCGACATGTTCTGCGAGGCGGTGCAGGGCTCCGACCGCACGCAGCCCGGTCGCAGGGCTGGCGGTGCGGAGCTGTTCGCCCAGGTTCACTGATTCCATGGTGTCAGTTTCACTTGACGCCAGTGATTTGTCAAGTAAAACTGACACATCTTACGGTTCTGACTCATCTCAAACCCCACCGCCGTCCACACAGCCTCCCGATCTAGAGTTGAGGTGTGCCTCCCGCTTCGGCGGATCTGGCAGAGGATGTTTGAACTCCAGCCCGGCGCCTAGACCCACGGTCTCTCGTCTTACTTAGGAAGAAGCGATTCGCCTGTGACCTCCGCGACGAAGACTGCCCCACCCGCCGAACTGAGCGTGAAACGCATCCGCACCTGGTCGGCGCTTCTGGGGGCTCTCAGTGCCGCCGTTGTGCTTGCCGTCGCCGAATTTTTCGCCGTCTTCATCTCGCCCGCCAGCAGCCCCGTGCTCGCTGTCGGCTCCCTCGTCATTGACCTCGCGCCGTCATGGTTGAAGGACCTCACGATCGCGCTGTTCGGCACCAACGACAAGATCGTGCTGCTGCTGTGTGTCGGGCTACTCGTGCTGGTTCTCGCTGTGGCAATTGGTCTCGTTGAGTACGCACGGCCCAGCTGGGGCGTCATCCTGCTCGTCTTTGTCGGAGTGGTCGCGACGATCGCCGTCACGACGCGCGCCCAAGCGAGCGCAAGCTGGCCTATGCCCACTGTTCTCGGCGTAGTCGCCGGTGTGCTGGTGTTGCGGATCACGATGATTCGATTGCGCCGCTGGGTAAGTTCTGCCCCGGCCGCGCTTGCCACGACGCGCGCGGGTTCTGCGGCGGCGGCGCGTGCCGCTAGCGCTCAGCGGTCATCCGCTACTCCCACTCGTGTGCCTGCCGCCTCACGACGCGACTTTCTGCGCATCGTCGGGGTCGCATCCGTCGGTGCAGTTCTCGTAGGAGTCGGTGCCCGCGTCGTGAACGCCAGCGCCACCGTCGTGGATGCGGTGCGCACCGCCCTCAGGCTTCCTGCCCCCGCAATTGCCGCTCCGGCTATCCCGGCTAGCGCGAGCCTCGATGTGCCCGGCATCTCGACGCTCATCACCCCAAACTCAGAGTTCTACCGCATCGATACCGCCCTCGTCGTTCCTAAGGTCGACGCGGATGAGTGGCAACTGCGCATCACGGGAATGGTCGAAAACGAGATCGAGATTTCGTTCGCAGAACTGCTCGATCTTCCGCTGGTTGAGACCGCCGCAACGCTCTCGTGCGTATCGAATGTGGTCGGTGGCGATCTCGTCGGCAACGCTATGTGGCTGGGCTACCCCATCCGGGATCTGCTCGCGAAGGCGAAGCCGCTGGCGGGTGCCGACATGGTGCTCTCCCGCAGTATCGACGGGTTCACGGCAAGCACGCCGCTCGAGGCGTTGCAGGACGAGAACCGCGAGAGCATCCTTGCTGTGGGGATGAACGGCGAACCGCTGCCCCAACAGCACGGCTTTCCGGTGCGCATGGTCGTGCCCGGGCTCTACGGCTACGTCTCCGCCACGAAGTGGGTTGTCGAAATGCAGGTGACTCGCTTCGCCGACGCCACCGCATATTGGACGGATCGCGGATGGTCGGCGAAGGGCCCCGTCAAGGTTCAGTCACGAATTGACGTGCCGTCGAGGTCGTCCTCTGTGCAAGCGGGCACCGTCGCTGTTGCGGGTGTCGCGTGGGCACCCAACACTGGAATCACCGGTGTCGAAGTGCGCGTCGACGGCGGGGACTGGGCCGCCGCCGAGCTGGCTACCGCTATCTCTGCCGACACGTGGGTGCAGTGGGTTTATCCGTGGGAGGCCACGAGCGGCGAACACTCCATCGAAGTGCGAGCCACGGATGCCGAGGGCACCACTCAGTCGGGCGTGCCGATTCCGGTCGTCCCCGACGGCGCCGAGGGCTGGCACAGCATCGACGTGCAGGTTTCGTAATTGATCGGCTCGGCACCGTAGGACTCAAGAAACCAATGCAGCGCATGCAGTAGCCGCGAAGGCACGGCAGGGCGCTGGTCGGCCGGTGCGGCCTCGAGGATTACGGCGAGCTCATTGTGCAATCCAACGAGATCCCAGCGCGAAGCGAGCGCCCGAAATTCTTCATACGGGCCATGGCCCGCAGGTTCATCAAGCACGAGCTACACCTGTTCTGCTGCGAAATTGAAACTCAACGGCAGAAGATCGGTGGCGACCACACTCACGATCCCCTCCGGGGAAGGCAGAAGCACGCGAATATTCGGGTGGTAGTCGGCGAGAATTTGCCGGTCTCGACCGCACGGACTCTTCACTCCGCGCCCGTGATTTCCGACCGCCACAATCTGCGTCAGTTCCGTCGCTCCCGCTGCGCGGGCTGCACCGAGCGCGACAAGTTCGGCACAGGGCCCGCCCGTGAAGTGATAGAGATTTACTCCCGTGAACGTTCGGCCATCGGATGCTCGTACCGCAGCCCCCATCGTGTGCACCCCGTCTTCATCGGGGCCGGCATCCGTCGTCGCATCAATGGTTTTCTGGGCGAGTTCGATCAGGGAGAGTTCGCTCTCGTTCACGGCGCGGGCCGATGGGGGCAGCCCTGCAGTCATCGTCGAGCAACCCTGTGATTGTGCACGGGGATCATGATGAGGCCCGGAAGAAACAGGGCGACCACGAGGGCGGAGATCCAAAAGCCGCCCGGCGAGACCGTGGCGACAGCCCCAACGACGATCAACCCGACGCCCAGGCTGCGCGTGATGATCGAACCTCGAGGGATCACTTCTGGGCGTGTCCAGTAGGGGATGCGCGTGGCGCTATTTGCGCGGATCGTTGCAGCGATTGACCAGAAGAGCAGCGCGGCGCCCACGATCGCTAAGGCCCAACCAAGGAGATACATACCGACGATCAAATCACGCCGGAATTCGGTAAGCAAGCGTCGCTCAGTTTTGGGGCGTCGGCAAATCCGTCGGTGGTGGGAGCCGATGCCCGATGTTTCCGACGCACCCCTTCTCTCTAGGCGCGGTCGTGGAGCGTGATCTGGTAGCCGTCGAGGTCGGCGAACGTGAAGGTGCGACCGAACGGACCATCAACGGGCGTCGAGGTGATGGTGATGCCGTCGGCAGCGAGGGTGTCGTGGATGCCTTGAGTGTCGGCGGCGTGCATCCAGATGCCGACGCCGAGTCCGAGCTGCGAGACCGAGTCGAGGTCGACGCCGGGAGCGGCGGAACGTACGGCGAATGCTGCGGGGGTGGTGCCGAAAACGATCGCGTGGGGTGGGCCTGGTTGGCGGGTCAAACCGAGGTACTTTTCGTAGAAAGCGCCTGCGGCGTCGAGGTCGCGAACCTGCAGTGAGATGAAGCCGGGGCCGGATGCGGTGGTCATTATTTCTCCTAGGTTTTGATGTCAATTAGTTGACATTGATCACTCTATGTCAGAATGTTGACATGCAGCAACAGCCATCCGGAATCGATCTGGAAACCTCGGTGGGATACCTCCTGAAGGAAGCCTCCAGCGCGCTCCGGTCTGCGATGGAGGCAGTGCTGCGCCCGCTCGGGATGAGCATCACGCACTACTCGTGCCTCGAACTCTTAGCGCAGCGGCCTGGCCTCTCGAACTCGGAACTGGCCCGAGGCGCCTTCGTCACGCGGCAAGCAATGAACGTGTTGCTGCAGTCTCTCGAACGCGACGGCCTCATCACGCGACCAGAGCAGGCTGTTGCCGGGCGCGTTTTGCCGGCTGAGCTCACCGCTAAGGGCCGTCGCCAGTTGGCCACCGCCAGCGCATCCGTCAAGGATGTTGAGGACAGGATGAAGTCCACCCTCAACATGGACGAACAAGCGATGCTCGGCGACCTGCTGTCGCGGTGCGTGACGTCACTGCGCGGGCCGAGTGCTGGGTCTGGTGCCGCCGCCGGTGGCGCGGAGTTCAGTATGCCGGCGAACGAGCATCCGGCATCCACGCGTCAGCAAGCGCAAGGGCCGGCGCACTCGTGAGTGAGTCGGTCTACCGGCGCGTGCTCGGAGCCGAACTCGACGAGCTAGCGCCCGCGCTTCGCCCGTACTTCGATGGCGGTCCGCGCGTTGGCGTCGGCAGTGGTGTGTTCGAGGTGGCGGGATCGCCGTTGCGCATTCTGAAACCGGTGCTGGCGTTTATGGCGTGGCAGCGCATCCTCTTCCCCGAGTACGCGCGCAATGTGCCCTTCGATGTCACCAACACCCCCACTGCGGATGGCGGCCTCGGCGCCGTACGGACCTTTCGCTTTCCGGGGCGCGACCGCGCCCTGCAAGATGAGATGCGCGTCGTCGAAGGTCACCTGCACGATTTCTTGGGGCGTCGCGGCGGCTTCGAGGTGCGCATGAGTCTCACCGTTGTTGATGGCCGCATGCAACTGCGCTCCGATCGCCAATGGCTGCATCTGGCGGGGTTACGCATCCGCATCCCCGCGCTCGCCACGGTCACCGTCGACGAATCGTGGGCAGGCGATCGACAGCGGGTGGATGTCCGACTCCGCACTCCGCTGCTGGGTGACTGGTTCCGCTACGCCGGGCACTTCACCTACGGCTACACCGGCGCGGAAGCTCCCCGAGGTGCTTAGCGCGCTAGTGCCGCCCCGAACCCTGAGGGCATCCAGAATGGAAGCGCATCGAGCGCTGCAGGGCCCGAGCTACTCGAAACGAGTTGCGGAGATTGCGGTGCTTCGACGAATCGTGCCGAAGGTGGCGACGACAGCAACGAGTGCCAGAGCCACGCTCCCGCCGAGTGCTACGTAGTATTCGGGCTCAGGCCACCCCACGGTTCGCCGTCCGTCCGTCAGTCCGGTCAGCACGAGCCAGGCGGTCAGGAAACCTAGGGCGACAGACAGCGCGATAACAGCGAGAAGTGGCACGGCAGCTTCGAATGCGACGATTCGCCGCATGTCAGCTGCGGGCATCCCGGTAAGTCGAAGGAGTCCAAGTGTGCGGCGACGGTCGAGAACCGACGACACTGTGGCTACGGCGAGTGAGACCCCAGCAATCAGGATCGCGATGCTGATGCCGACATAGGCCAGTGTCGCAAAACTGTTGAGCATGGTTAGCAGGGCGGTATCGGCCGCGTCAGCTCGGGTGCCGGGTGCATCGTGTCCGTTGTTGAATCCTCCCTGAATCTCCATCCACGTGCGTGCCCTTTCGATAGCGCCGGATGTGCCATCGGTCTCCGCCACAATCGCCGCGATGAAGAGCCCCTCGGTCGACGTCACGTCTGACGCCGTCACCGAGCGTTCGGCGATGTCGTTTGCGCGAAGGTCACCGGCAAAGTTTAGGTAGGGGGTTGACGGGGCGTCGGTGATCCCGAATAGTGCTGCGTCCCGAGAACTGAGCACCGTGGAGGTCTCGGTCGAATAGAGCAGACCCACGTCGAGGACCCCACGTATTTCGTCGAGCTCATTGAGACTAATAGTGTCGTGGTCGGCGTAGCCATGGGCAACTACCGTGTTGAGCGAAAGGAGTCCTGGTGCCGACGAGAGTTCGGTTTCCTCGTCTGCAGCCGTTGCCGCCCCCGCGAAGAGTGACACCATGAAAACGGCAATGACGAGTCCGCTCACCGATCGAAATGTCGCTCGCGGTGACGTGCGGATGCGATTAGCTGCAATGACGGTTGCTGCACCGGATGCACGGTGAGCGAGCATCCGCGCCGCAACAAGGGTGAGATACGGCCCGGCGACAATCATGCCGATCGCGAGCAAAAGGAACGAAGTGATGAGCAGCAGATCGGTGCGAATACCCAACTCGAAAAACTGAGCAGTCGCGCTGGTGCCGACCATCGCCACGATGCCTAGGGCGAGGGGTGCAAGTAAATATGCCCTCGGGGCCGACTCGCGTTGCTGACGGGTGGTGCCGAGCGGCCCGATTCCTGCGCGGGCAATTCGCCGCGCTGCGACAAGAGCCGACGCTAGGACGGTCACGATGACCGTGCCCGCAATTGCGAGCGGGGCCACAGCGAGATCGGCGACAAAAAATGCTCCGCCATCGACCGAGAGGGAAGCGGCGAGCGGTCGTGTAAGCCATGCAAGGAAAACACCGAGCAGCGCGCCGATCAGGCTTGTGGCGGCCGTTTCGTACACCGTGAGCATCACGACGGTACGCGGTGTTGCTCCCAGCAATCGCAAAGTGGCGAAGCGTTCGCGCCGGGCGGCTTCGCCTAGGCCGGTCACGATATTGACCAGAAGCATGACGGGAAAAAGGATGGCGATCGCGCCAATAACGGCGACTGTTTGGTAGTTGCGGTTACCGCCGTAAAGCTCCGATGTCAGTTCAGAAACCTGAAGGGTGTAGCTCTGTTTTGTGAGGTGTTCCACTGATTGCCCCGCGACCACAACGAGTGAGTCAGGGCTTTTGAGCACGCTATCGGGGAGTGTGCCCGCCAGAGTTCCGTACCGATCGCTGAGCTCGTCGGCGGGCGCTGCTTCGATACGACTCACTAGTGCTGGAGAGGCAAAAAACTCTCCGGCGTGAGGGACCGTCGAAAACCCCGGAACCGTCACGGTGGAATCCGACGTTGCCGCGATATCTAGGCGATTGATCGTCGCGCCCTCGTGGCGGTCTATATTGCTCGATACGAGCGCAGTTTCTCGGTCGATCTCCGTTCCATAAACACCAGTGGGGGTCACCCAGCCGGATCGTAGATCGCGCGCTTGTAAGGCTCCGGATGCGCCGAGGAGGGTCAGAAAGAGGGCTACGCCAACGGCGACACCCGCGATGATGCCGAGCAGCCTCCCCCATGACTTGCGGCTCCCGAGCACGGCGAGCCGGATAACGGCGGTATTCATAGGGCTGCTACCGGGCTTGCACCGGAGAGTCGCCCGTCGCGCACAATGATCTCGCGGTCGGCATAAGCGGCAGTTCGGGGGTCGTGAGTAATGACGACAACGGTTGTTTCAGTCTCCCGCACGAGCGTGAGCAGCGTGGTCATGACGTTCTCGGCGGCAAGGGAGTCGAGCGATCCAGTTGGCTCATCAGCAAAGAGCACTTCGGGTCGTGGTGCGAGAGCGCGAGCTATCGCAACGCGCTGAGCTTCTCCTCCCGAGAGTTCGGCGGGGAGCTTGCGCCCCATCCCCGCGAGACCCAAGCGCCCCAACCAGTCTCTGGCTTCGATGTTGGCTTCGCGGCGGCTCTTTCCCGCGAGCAGCAGCGGGATCGCCACGTTGTCCACGGCGCTCAAGTCGGGGAGAAGTTGACCAAACTGAAAGACGAACCCGAACTCGGTCAGGCGAAGTCGGGAGCGTCGGTGTTCGTCGAGATCGCTAACAGTGATGTCGCCGAACTGAACAGTGCCCTTGTCGGGAACGACCACACCGGCGAGACAGTGCAATAGCGTCGACTTGCCTGAACCGGAGGGGCCCATAACAGCAAGCACTTCGCCGCGCGTGATGTCGAGATCAATGCCGCGCAACGCATCATTGCGCCCGAAGCTCTTTTTCACGCCTCGAGCACTCAAAATAATGTCGCTCATCGCAGGCCCTCCTTCATCTGGCTGAGCCGCGCGCTTGTCATATCGATCCAGCGCAGGTCCGCCTCTATGTGGAAGAGCGCGTGGTCGAGCATCACCACCGTGAGGATGTCAGCCGTTTCCTTCGCGCGAGTGAGTTCGCGCATTCGTGCCATGTGCTGCGCTCGCTGAAGGTCGAGAAGGCGCGGAGCATCATCGTCGGCTAAGAGCGCTACGACGGTTTTGGCGAACAGGTTACTTTGCAGTGCTGGGGATGGAACATCAGGGGTGAAGAGCCACTGTTCGAGCGTCTGGCGACCGGCGGGCAAAATCTCATACCGTTTGCGATCGGGGCCGCCGCCAGATTCTTCTCCGCGACTGACGATCAGGTCGTCGCGGGCCTGGCGAGCGAGAGTCGCGTAGACCTGGCCGAACGCGAGCGGTTTCTGCGACCCGAAGTGACGGTCGTAAGTGTGCTTGAGGTCGTAGCCGTAGCTGGGTTCGACGCTGAGGAGCCCAAGAAGAGCAAGTGATTTATCCACAGCTTTAACTATACACCGAATGTATAGTTTGTCGTTGTTCACTCATTTACAGACGAGTCGCCGGGGAGCAGTATGGAGAACATGAACGCACAACGCGAGTTGCTCCGTATCGAAGTCGACGAGGTCGAAGTCTCACCGCTAGCGCGATTGCTCACGTCGTACACAACGGGGGTGTTCAATCGAACGCTGCGATTTGTCGGCAAAGTAGGCGGTGACACTCGCTATGAGAGCGGAACCTTCTCGTCGAATCACATGTTCGATCCGATGAATCCGGATGAAGCGTACGCGCCACGCATGGCCGAACACCTAGCGAAGATCCGCCACGACATCGAAGCGGATGGCTGGGTCGTGACCGAGCAAGGCACCCAGTCATGGGCACTTACTTTCTCTCGGCCTGAGGGCGAGCAGGCAGAAGCGCTCTGAGGCTGCCGCTCGTCCCCCACCGCGGGGCAACGCGTCAGTGTCCTATCGAGACGCCGAGTGTCAGTGTTTGGGGGTGGCGATTTCTTGGAGCGCACGCATGTGCGAATCAAAAGCGGACTTGCCCTGCGAGGTGAGGGCTATCCAAGTGATCCGACGTGCATCGTTGCGGCCAACAGAAGCACCTTTGGTGTGTGCGACATATCCAGCAGACGCGAGCGTTTTGAGGTGCTTAGAGAGGGTGGCATCGGAGACTTCTAGGGCGTCGCGCAGGACAGCGAAATCAAGCTGGTCTACGGCGCGGAGAAGCCCGCAGGTGCGCAACCTGACTGGAGCGTGAATTGTCTCATCGAATCGCGCGTCAGTCATTGTGCAGCTTGTCGATCGCGGAGCGAAAAGCGACTCCAGAAAGCAACGTTGTGACACCGAATGCTGCCACGCTGGTGAGCGAGACGGCCCAGTGGAGGCCGAACGACACGAGCCCGAGCGAGACGCTGAAGAGCGCGAAGCACGTCACGAGAATGCCTGCCATTGACCAGCTGGCGCCAGCACCCATCTTGGAGAAACGCACACCGATTTCGCGACGGATCAAATGGGCAATGACGAATACGCCGACCAGCGCTAACCAGCCCGTGATGGGCGGCTCGTAGTTCTCTCCGGGGGTCGTGCTCGCCGCGGTAGCGACCCACCACGCGGCAAGCGCTCCGAATCCTGCCAATAGCGGCCAGGGCACACGAATATTCGACGCGAGATGGGTTCGATCGTCGGCGAGCTCCTGCAGCGCGTCGGCGGCTTCGGCCGCTGAGGGATGCGTAAAGTTGTTTTCCATAACGGAAAGCATAAATGTTATTTTCCGATACGGCAAACGACTTTCGCCTGAGGTCGCTAGATCCACCCCTGCTGCCACGCCTTGTCGGCGGCATCGTGCCGCGAGCGAGCGTCGAGCTTCGTCATCGCGGAGGACAGGTAGTTGCGCACGGTTCCGGGCGCGAGGTGCAGAGCGTCAGCGATTTCCTGCACGCTCATCGTGGAGCGGCTGAACCGCAGTGCGTCGAGCTCGCGATCCGTGAGAGGGCAGCGGTCGGCAGTGAGGGCCGTCGCCGCAATTTCGGGATCAATGTAGCGTTTGCCGGCCACGACATCCCGAATCACAGCAGCCAAGTCTTCGGCGGGCGTGGATTTAGGAACGAAGCCTGAAACGCGCGCGGCAAGGGCCCGGCGCAGCACGCCGGGTCGAGCGTGGCGGGTCACAATGACGACCTTCGTCGCGACGGTCGAGAGGATGCGCGTGGCCGCCTCGATGCCATCGGCCTGCGGCATTTCGAGGTCGAGTAGGCAGACATCCGGCTGAAGCGCGAGCGCTTGCTCCGCCGCGGCAATACCGTTGTCGACGCTCGCGACGACCTCGATATCCGTTTCCAAGTTGAGCAGCGCACTCAGCGCACCGCGGATGAGGTGCTCATCGTCAGCAATGAGCAGGCGGATGACGCGGGGCGCTTCGCTGACCCCAATCGCGCCCGCTACGCCAACCGCGCTCGCACCCGCAGCGCTCATACCAGTCGCGCTCACGCTGTCACCCGCGACCGCGCCGGAATATTCACGCTCAGCTCGAAGCGATCTCCGCTGGCATCGACCTCACTGGCGAGCTCACCCCCGAGGGCGGTGACTCGGCTGTGGAGACCGACAAGCCCGCTACCGGGAGTGTCTCCCGCCGAGGCCGAGCTTCGCAGTTCGTTATTGCTGATCACGAGAGTGCTTTCGGTGTCGCTGCTAGTGAGCTGAATCGACACGTGGCTGGCCTCGCTGTGGCGCAGGATGTTCGTGGTCGCTTCGCGCACGGCGAGGCCCAGGGCGCGCCGCACGTCGGCGTCGTCCGGCATTCGGCCAATCACCAGATCGCAGTGCGCGCCCGCCGCGGCGAGCACTTCGCGTGCGTTCTCGAGTTCGTTGTCCAACTCGACCTCGCGGTACCCGGCCACGAGAGAGCGGGTCTCCTCGAGGGCTTGTTTGGCGATCATCCGAGTTTCGTGAATATGTTCGCGGGCTGCTTCGGGATCGATGGCCAGCATCCGCTCGGCCAGCTCAGATTTGAGGGCGATCACTTGCAGGTGGTGCCCCTGAATATCGTGCAGGTCGGAGGCGAACCGCAGTCGTTCTTCGGTCACCGCGAGTTCGGCAGCGCTCGAACGCAGGCGATCGAGGGTAACGACGATGTCCCACCACCACAATCCCGTAAGTATCATCACCGGCAAGAGCAGGCCGTAGAAGAGCACGAGCCAGAAATCGCCCGTCACCCCGGCACTCATAGGGTTGCCGAAGACGGTAGTCGAGAGCAGGGGATGGGCAATCGAGATAGCGAGCCCACCGCCCAATACGCTCCAAAGTTGGCGTCGCGGCAGGAGCGGTGCGATAACGCAGACAGCCATCCACAGGGGAAGCGTCGCCAAGAATCCGATCTCGGGCCTGAACAGCCCGAGCACCCAGACGGCGACGGCGGGCGCGAGAAGAGCTACGAGCCACACGCTGTTCGGGATGCCGCGCCCGCGCTCCGTGCGAAGAAACCAGCATCCGCGAACCTGGGCTGCAGCCGCGGCCACCGCTAGCGCGATGAGGGCCGCGTCAATCGGAGAGCGTGAGGCGGCGAATGCCACGAGCATGTTGAGAATCACGATCGCGTTGAGCACGATGTAGAAGAACACGATCGAGCCGAGCGTGTAATTCCAGGTGACGCGTACTCCGCGAACACCGCGGGCATGTTCGCCGTCGCGGGGCGTCACGGGAGTAGTGGTTTCGACCATGGCCCCAGCGTAGAGCAGTGACATTTGTCACGGTCGCGGGTGCGAAAGTGCACCGGATGCCGTGACGCCGCGGCACTGCCCAGCGCGGTCGGCCGCTGCGAGGATTGATTCATCGCCGGCACTCCCGGCCACCGTCAAGTTCGACGATTCACGTCATCCCTTCACGAAAGGCACACCATGTACGACACCCTCAGCTCCTTCACCGCTGGACTCCCCGAACTGCTGCAGTGGGTAGGTGTGATTCTGATCGCCGCGATTCCGTATGTGGAATCGTATGGCGGGTCGGTGATCGGAATCGTGACCGGTATTAACCCGGCGGTCGCGATCATCGCCGCGATCATCGGCAACGTGATCTCGATGCTGATCTTCGTGTTCGTAGCGCACCGGGTTCGTGCCAAAGTTGCCGCGGGCCGCGAGCCCAAGCCGGAAACGCCCCGTCGCCAGAAGCTGCGCGAACGCTTCGATCGCTACGGAGTTGCCGGAGTCAGCCTGCTCGGCCAAACCCTCTTGCCCAGCCAGATCACGTCGGCCGCGATGGTGTCTTTCGGCGCTTCGCGCAATGCCGTCATCGTCTGGCAGATCATCTCGATCATCATCTGGGGCGTGCTGTTCGGTGTGCTCGCCACCTTCGGGGTCACTGCCCTGCGCTAAGGCTTTTGGGGCAGGGGCCGTTCTCCGCCTCGAGTTGCAATGGTGACTTCGAGCGGGGTTCGGCCCTCACGACTGCTGGCTTGTCTCCTCAGTCCGCTTCATCATCGAACCGACGTCGAGCGCTCTCGACCTCGGGCATTTTCGTATCCACCCAGTGGAGGATCTCATCGATGGGGGAGCGAAGCGTTTTGCCCAGCGGAGTGATGAGATATTCGACCGCTAAAGGGCGGGTGCTGAGAACGGCGCGTTCGATGATGCCGTTGCGCTCCAGGCGGCGCAAGGTTGTGGTCAGCGACTTCTGCGAGACAGCGGGGATGGCGCGGCGCAGTTCGCTGAAGCGAGACGGCCGATCGCAGAGCAAGTTGAGAATTTCGAGGGACCACTTATCGAGAACGTGGTCGAGCAGCTCGCGATGCCTCGCGCCGATCTCGAATCGTTCGCTGGCGTCGTCGCTCGCAATGTCTCGCGTCACCGTCATGACACCTAGTTTCGTTGAAGTAACCGCTAGATACCAACTATCAATGAACTACTGCTCTTCGAATCAAGGAGTCAATCATGAGTGTTCAGTTGTTATCGCCCGAGGGCCTAATGCAGCCCGTTCCCTACCATCACGTCGCGGTTGCGTCGGGATCGCGCCAAGTCTTTGTTGCGGGGCAAGTGGCGCGGGATGCGGGAGGAGCCCCGAGCGGATTGAACGATCTCGCGGGGCAGGTTGCGCACGCGCTTCGCAATGCGAACGTTGGCCTGACCGCCGCTGGCGCTAGTTTTTCCGACGTGGTTCGAATGGTGTTTTACGTGACGGCATGGGCGCCGGAGAAGATCGGCGAGTTTATGGAGGGCATCGAGTCGGTAACTCGGGAACTCGGTCTTCCCTTTCCGCTGCCGCCAGCTTCGCTGATCGGAGTTGACTTCTTGTTCGAACCCGACGTGCTCGTTGAAGTGGAAGTCACTGCTGTTCTCGATTAGTGAGTGCGCTTGGGTTGCGGGAGAGCGAAGAGCCTTGGGTGGTGCGATGGCCAGCTAGCGCACCATCCGCAGACCAATGAAGTCGGGGGTCGCAGGGTCAATATCTTCAGCGCCGTCGAATTCGAACCCGTTGCGGCGATAGAACGCTTCAGCGCGAGGATTGTTCTTGGCCACCCAGAGTGCCGCAGGGGAGTCGCCCAGGGTCGCGTCGAGCAAAGCCTGACCGATCCCAGTGCCATGGTGTGACGCCAACACATAGATTGCGTTGAGTTCGGTGTCGTTCGATGAGGCGATTTCTGCGGTCGAGGTCGCGCGCTGAACACAAGCGAATCCCACGATTGAGCCAGCGTGGTCAGCGAGCTGGATGCGCAACTCTTCGCTGGGGTTGTTGAGGATCTGATTCCACATCTTCTGTCTCTTAGCCAGAAATTCCTCCGTGAAGAAGCCCTCCGGCAGCAGGTGTGAATAGGCTTCCCGCCAGCTCGCGACATGCAATTGAGCGAGAGCGTCGGCGTCGGCCGGCACTGGGTCGCGAAGAATTGTGGTCATGTGATTATCGTGGCAGTCCTCCCGACCCAAAGGAAGATCTGATCGTTTCTCTTGTTTAACTCTTGCGAGACAAGGTATCGTCGACGGCATGGTCGAAAGCGCAGCAAGCACCCAACTCCGCCGCGGAGTTGTTGGTCCGTGCATCCTCGCGCTGCTCTCGACCGGCCCGCGCTTCGGACTACAAATCGTTCGCGAACTGAACGACGTCGGTCAGTTGCTCACGAGCCAAGGCACCGTCTATCCGTTGCTCAGCCGACTCCAAGAAGCAGGCCAGGTGAGTAGCCATTGGGAAGTGAGCGACACCGAGCGACCACGACGCTATTACAGCCTCACGGATGTCGGCCGTCGCGACCTTGAACTCTTCCGCGAAGACTGGCGCCAGTTCTCCGGCTCCGTTGGAACACTTCTGCAGACCATCCCTTCCTCATCTAGTGAGAGTGAGCAGTCATGACTACCGCTGCCGAGCATCCGTCCGTCACGGCCTACCTCCGCGAATTCGATGCGGCGTCTGGCTCACTCACTGCAACTCGTCGTGAGGGGCTCCGCGAAGAAATCGCTAGCCACTTGCGCGAGGCGATCCCTCCCACGTCATCGCAGGCCGACGCGACTGCGGTCATCGCGGCCTTCGGCTCGCCAGCCGAGATTGTGGGGCAGGAAGGCGCCCTAGACCAGAGCGCCTCTCCTGTCGCCCCTGCCGATGAGTCACGTTCAGGGCTGCGGATAGCACTCGGCGCAATCGTGATTGCGGCTGCAGCGATCTCTGCGGTGTTCTTCTTATGGCCAGGCAACCCTGCGAATACTGGTGCCGGGTCTGGCACCGCGCAATCGGATGCTGCCCCTTCCTCGGTCGTGAACGAAGTCCCCGAGGGGCCCGCCCGAGTGGTCGAAGGCACCGCCTATTTCGAGTATCTCGCCGCAATCGAAGCGATGCCTGAGCCGCTGCCCAGCGGGGCGGCATATCCCACCGGAGTGCCCGAGGGGTTGGACCTCGGAGCCACGGATGACGGAGCTCTTGAGTCTGGTGCGGGCGCGACCGTCGCGCACTTCACCTGGCTGTGCGCGTGGGAAGCCGAGTACCTGACCGCTGCTGACTACGAGGACGCCGAACGCTTAGTCGCCGCGGAAGCGATGCTCACCCAGTGGCCAAGCTACGGCTTCGTCTCTGATCCCGATGGCGGATGGGTGGCGAATGTTCTCCAGCCACTGAGCTTCGGCGACACCGCCGGTCTGCGGCAAGATCTTCCGCAGACGTGCGCTCTAGCGGGCATCCTCAACGTCACGGCCCCGTAGGAGCCCGGCGACTGACAATCGCACCGCCCGCAATCACTCCGCCGCCGATCCACGTGAGAGCGATGCCGAAGATCGCGGGAATCGTCCCTTGGTCGAGAAAGACGATAACGGGCTCTTCGGAAGCGCTGTAGGGCGAGTACTCGCAGTTGAAGCCGAGGGGGAACAACGAGAATGATCCGATGATCCGATGATCCGGTATTCGCCGGCTCCGCTCAGCGCTTCGGGTCGAGATGTGTGGTCGGCGCAATTCCTCCATCGCCCCGCGTAGTTGTTCGAGCCGAGGTTCAGCAGCACGCCGCCCAACACCATCATGCCTAGCGCGATGAGCACAAAGCCTTCGACCCACGTAGCCCGCTGCATGATCCCCCGATCCTTGAGCGGCAAGCGGCCGACTCGTAGCTGAAGATTACTTCACAAACTGCGGATAGCTCACGAGTTGGGAACTCATCCAGCCTTAGGATTGGCGCATGGCGACTCGCTTGCTCACCGCATCTGATCGGCCCCTTCTCCGGCAGGCAACGCTCGCCAACATGAATTGGTGCGGGCCTCGTTTCACCTTCGACGATCTCGATCAGTCCAAGGAACTCGCCCACTACTATTCTGATTTCCCTCGTGGCGATGACTTCGGGATGCTAGACGAAGCCGCCGGAGACGTCCGCGCAGTAGCGTGGCTGGTCTTCTTTCCGGCAGAGCACCCCGGCTACGGATTCGTTGATGACACGATTCCTGAACTGAGCATCACAACGTTCGACGGATTTCGCGGTCAAGGGATCGGCGAACATTTGCTGCGGGAAGTAATCGCGGCGGCGGCCGAGCGAGGGATGCCCGGCATCAGTCTGAGCGTCGAGGACGGAAACCGTGCCCGTTCGCTGTACTCGCGGCTCGGCTTTCAGCCGGTGGGTCGCTCCGGAGACTCCGACACCATGCTGTTGCGGTTCTCAACTAGTTGAACTCATGAAGCGGCGGTGAGAAATCTTAGGCACCTATCTGCCGAGTGCGCTAACATTGCCTTATAACCACCCGGATGCTTCGGCTACCGGGCGCGGCCCTCGAGAAATCGGGGGCCTGCTTTATTTCATGGCCAAGTCGGCGGCTTTCGGAATGTTCGTCCCTCCGAGTCTTGCAAAACCTTAGGGAACTGAGACGACGCGAGAGCGCCACGGCGTATTTGGCGGATTGTCTGAAGCCCAGCGGCATCGAATGCCTTGTTGTATTTCTCGTTCACGACGGACACGAGTGTGAGGTCTCTTCCGCGTGCGCTGAGTAGTTGCAGTGGCGGAACGAGGTCCGAGTCGTTGGTAATCAGTGCGTATGAGTCCGCCCGGTTTTCCAGCGCATCCACGATGAGATGAGATGCAAGCGCCACATCGCTGCCCTTCTCCTCCGGCCGCTTAACCAGCACGGTTCTGACACGACCCGATTCGTCTAACTCTTCAGGATGCAGCGGCAAGTACTGCTTCGAAAAATTGAACTTGCCCTCGATAATTTCTACGCATGTCGTCTGCAGAGCACGCCAGTAAACCTGCTGGCGCTGCCCGACACCGGGGTCGTTCGTAAGAGGTTTTAGCGGTGCCGTGAAGAACTTGACGCCCGTGACTCTGCGACGCGGAAAGAGACGTGCGGCCAGCGCTTCGAGGTCAAGCCACTTGTATTCGGGAAAGCCGCGTTGAAGCATCCCCTTGTATAGCGAGAACCCATCGATGTAAACCATGACAGTCTTGCGCGGGTTCATCTCTGGAGCGTACTCGTCCGAGAGTTCTCGATGGTTCGCTTTCCACAGCGGATCGCGGAAACTGATCACTCCAAAACTACGCGGTAAGCCGCTCAATCAGCTCGCGATAGCGCGCAGCAGTCTGCTCGACGATCTCGGCGGGAAGCTCGGGCGGTACGCCCTGCTTGTCCCAGTGGGCGGAGAGCCAGTTGCGCACGATCTGCTTGTCGAAGCTCGCGAGACGGCCAGGGCCGCCGGCGGCGTAAAGTTCGGCATCCCAGTAGCGGCTCGAGTCGCTCGTCAGAACTTCGTCGGCCAGCACGAGAGCACCGGTCTCCGGGTCAGCACCGAATTCGAACTTGGTGTCAGCGAGAATCACGCCACGGGTCTCCGCGATGGCGGAGGCTCGGGCGAAGATGTCGAGCGAAGCATCCCGAAGCGCAGTCGCAACCTCAGTACCCACGAGCTCGACGGTGCGCTCAAAACTGATGTTCTCGTCGTGCTCACCCATCGGCGCTTTCCACGCCGGGGTGTAGATCGGTTCGGGCAGGCGGTCGCCATCGCTCAAACCGGCTGGCAGCGCAATGCCACACACGCTCTGCGACTCCTGATACTCCAGCCAACCACTGCCCGACAGGTAGCCGCGAACGACGCACTCCACCGGATACATCTCCAGGCGCTTCACGATCATCGAGCGGTCAGCAAGCTCAGCGGGCGCATCAACGCCAGCGGCATCCGCCAAATGGTTCGGCATGTCAGCGAGCTGCGCGAACCACCACTTGCTCAGTTGCGTCAGCAAAGCACCCTTGCTCGGGATGCCCGGCTCGAGCACGTGGTCAAATGCACTGACCCGATCACTGGCAACCATGAGCACAAGCTGTGGCTCGTCGGCGCGCACATACAAGTCACGGACCTTGCCGGAATACGTCAGCGTCCACGCGCTCGCAGCATCGTTCACGCCAGCACCAGTGTCAGCACCTGCTCCAGCATCGTTCACGGCGTTACTCACTGGGCGACGCGAAGAGCGATATCGGTGCGGTAGTGGCCGCCCTCGAGGGTGATGTGGCCGAGCGCTTCGTAGGCACGTTCGCGGGCGACCGCAAAGGTTTCGCCGGTCGCGACAACGCTCAGCACGCGTCCGCCGGTGGCGACAAACTCGTCGCCCTTTCTGGCGGTGGCGGCGTGGGCGATGGTGACTCCGGGAACGGCGAGTGCCGCATCCAACCCTGTAATCGGGCGACCGATCTTGGGGTTCTCGGGGTAGCCCTCGCTAGCGAGCACAACCGTGACGGCAACGTCGTCGGTGAAGACGGGGGTGGCGTGGTCGGGCAGGCCGCCGGTCGCCGCTGCGTAGAGCAGCGAGCTCAGCGGCGTAACGAGGCGGGGGAGTACAACCTGCGTCTCGGGGTCACCGAAACGAGCGTTGAACTCGATAACGCGGATGCCGTCTTTCGTGACAATGAGGCCACAGTAGAGCAGGCCAATAAACGGCGTTTGCTCGTCGGCGAGCTGGCGGATCGTGGGGATCGCGATGGTGTCGATGACCTCTTGAACGAAGTTATCGGGAAGCCAGTTGAGCGGGGAGTAGGCACCCATTCCGCCGGTGTTGGGGCCGTTGTCGCCGTCGTAGGCGAGCTTGTAGTCCTGGGCGGGCGAGAGCGGAACAACGTTGTGGCCGTCGCTGAGCAAGAAGAAGGAGACCTCTTCGCCGGCGAGGTACTCCTCGATGAGAACGCTGCCCTGGCCGAGCCAGAACGTTGCGTGGTCAACGGCGGCGTTGCGGTCGCCCGTCACGAGAACGCCCTTGCCCGCAGCGAGGCCATCGGCCTTCACTACGTAGGGGGCGCCGAACTCGTCGAGAGCCTCGATCGCTTCGTCTAGGGAACCGGCCCGGTGGGCGCGACCGGTGGGAACGTTGGCGGCATCCATGATGCGCTTGGCGAAAGTTTTGCTGCCTTCCAGAGCAGCGGCAGCCTTGCCCGGGCCGAACACGGCGATGCCGCGGCGACGCAGATCGTCGGCGACACCGGCCACGAGAGGAGCCTCGGGCCCGATAACAACCAACTCAATGTTGTTGTCGAGCGCATACTCGGTGACAACGTCACCACGCGTGGGATCGAGCGCCACCGTGTCAACCACTGAAGCGATACCGGCATTGCCGGGCGCAGCGGTGATTTCGTGCGCCTCTTCCTCGCTGAGGAGAGACGTAACGATGGCGTGCTCGCGGGCACCGGAACCTAGAACAAGAATTCGCACAACGACAGCCTAACCAAGCCCACAGCCTCAGTTGTTAGCGTTCAGCCCAACTTGCTAGCGTTCAGGCATGGCAAAGCTGAAAATAGCCCCCATTGCAGGCGAAGCAAGCATCCGATTGGTGCGCGACGGTCGGGCAGACCGCGACGCTATCGCGACTGCTGTGCGCTACCTCTTGCAGGTTCTCGACACGACCGCGGAAGGCAACTCGGTTGAAGTTCGAGTGCCACCGCACGGCGCGGTTCAAGCTATCGAAGGCCCTAACCACACGCGCGGCACCCCGCCCAATGTTGTTGAGATGGATGCCGAGACCTGGATTGCCCTCGCCACGGGAACACGCGAGTGGGCCGAGGCCCTCGACTCCGGCGACATTAGCGCCTCGGGGTCGCGTGCCGACCTCAGCGAATACCTCCCAGTTGTGTGGGAGAGAATAGCTCCGTGAGTATTACGCCAGAACACGAGCCCGCGGCATCCGCCCCGCAGCAGCCTGCGATGAAGACCACGGTCGAATCAACGGGCGTCAGCATTCGCCGTGCGCCCAAGTACGGCGCGTTCATGATTGTCGGTGGCGGGCTCGGTGCCATCGCCACGTTCATTCTCACGATGTCGTTCCCCGTTGATCCGTCAGTCGGATTCGGTGCCCTCTTCGGCTACTTCAGCCTCTTTGGTATTCCTGCCGGTGTTGCCGTCGGAGGTCTCGTCGCGCTCATCGCTGACCGTTCCTCGCGCCGTCGTGCCACAACCGGCACGGCCGAGCACGAGATCTCAGAACCAGAAGCCTACGAGGGCACGCTCGAATAGCGAGCGCTAGCTCAGACCGCTATCGCTAATGTCGCGGTCGGCCGCGCCCTCAGCGACGCGAGCGAAACCGTGACCGCTAGCTCAGTTGCGTCTTCTCGAGCCAGTCGAGGTAGTCCGGTGTGATGTTGCCCGAAACGTATTCGCCCGTGAAGCAGCTCATATCGAGCTCCGAAACGTTCGAGCCCTCCACGATCGCGGCCTGCATGTCGGCGACCTCCTGGTAGATGAGGGCGTCGGCGCCGAGCTCCATGGCGATTTCGGGAATCTTGCGACCGTGACCGATGAGCTCTGCCCGAGTCGGCATGTTGATGCCGTAGACGTGGGGAAAGCGCACAGGCGGAGCGGCTGAGGTGAAGGTGACCTTGTTGGCGCCAGCTTCGCGCGCCATCTGAACGATCTCTTTCGAGGTCGTTCCGCGCACGATCGAGTCGTCGACGATCAAGATGTTCTTGCCCTTGAACTCGGTACCCATCGCGTTCAGCTTCTGCTTCACGCTCTTCTTGCGCTCGGCCTGGCCGGGCATGATGAAGGTGCGGCCCACGTAGCGGTTCTTGTAGAAACCTTCGCGGTATTCAACCCCGAGCTTCTGGGCGACCTGCATGGCGGCGGGGCGTGACGAATCGGGGATCGGCATGACCACGTCGATGTCACCCATCGGCGTGTACTTCGAGATGGTGTCGGCGAGCTTGTCACCCAAACGCAGGCGAGCTTCGTAAACGGAGATGCCGTTCATGATCGAGTCTGGGCGAGCCAGGTACACGTATTCAAACGAGCACGGAATCAATACCGGTGCTTTGGCGCACTGCTTGGAGAACATTTCACCATCGGGCGTAATGAAGATCGCTTCGCCGGGCTCAACATCCCGCACCAGTTCGTAACCGGCGCTTTCGAGCACGAGAGATTCGGATGCCACGATCCACTCGTTGCCGACCAAGCCAGTCTGGCGGCGACCCAATACGAGCGGGCGGATGCCGTAGGGGTCGCGGAACGCGAGCAGACCGTGCCCGGCGATCAGCGCGATCGCGGCGTAGGAGCCCTCAACGCGGTCGTGCACGCGCGAGATAGCGGTGAAAACCTGCTCGGGGTCGAGGTCGAGACCCGAAACCTGCTCTTGAAGTTCGTTGGCCAACACGTTGACGAGCAGTTCAGTGTCGCTCGTGGTGTTGAGATGACGACGGTCGATGCGGAACAGTTCGTCGGTGAGCTGCTGTGTGTTCGTGAGGTTGCCGTTGTGAACAAGGATGATGCCGTAGGGCGCGTTCACATAGAACGGCTGCGCTTCGTTCTCGTTGAAGGCGTTGCCCTTGGTGGCGTAACGCACGTGGCCGAGACCCGAGGTGCCGACGAGGTTGCGCATGTCGCGAGTGCGGTATGCCTCGCGAACCTGGCCATTGGCCTTCTGCAGGTGCAGAGTGCTGCCGTCGGAGGTGGCGATACCCGTGGAGTCTTGACCGCGGTGCTGCAGAAGCAGCAGGGCGTCATAAACCTGCTGGTTGACGGGCTGAGAAGAGACGATACCGACAATGCCGCACATGCTTTCGCGTGGCTCCCTGAGGTCGTAGAGCGCGTACCCGGTGTGAGTACGGTCTAGCTTCTCACATTCGGCGCTGTGGCTGCGTGCCCCTAGGTGCTGCGCGGTACGCTGGAGGCGTGACCGAGAACTCTTCCTCCAGTTATGCCGCAGCCGGTGTTGACACCGCCGCTGGTGACCGTGCCGTCGAACTCATGAAAGCGGCCGTCAGTGCCACACATGGGCCCAACGTGGTCGGAGGGTTTGGCGGCTTCGCTGGCCTCTATGACGCGTCGTTCTTCAAGGACTACAAGCACCCGCTCATGGCAACATCGACGGATGGCGTTGGCACGAAGGTTGCAATCGCTCAGGCGCTCGACAAGCACGACACCATCGGCCAAGACCTCGTCGGCATGGTTGTTGACGACATCATCGTCGTGGGCGCCAAGCCCCTCTTCATGACCGACTACATCGCGTGCGGCAAGGTCGTTCCCTCACGCATTGCCGACATCGTTGCCGGTATTGCTCGTGGATGCTCGGCTACCGGCACCGCGCTGGTTGGCGGCGAAACGGCAGAACACCCTGGCCTTCTCGGCCCCGACGACTACGACGTTGCTGGTGCGGCAACCGGCGTGGTTGAAGCCGGATCCCAGCTCGGCCCCCACCTCGTGGCCGATGGCGACGTTGTTATCGCGATGGAGTCCTCGGGCATCCACTCAAACGGTTTCTCGCTCGTTCGCCACATTCTGGCCAACAACAAGGTCGGTTACAGCGACCACCTCAACGAACTCGGCGGAGTCGTCGGCGAAGTGCTCCTCGAGCCGACCCGCCTCTACACAATGCCGCTGCTCAACCTGCTCGACGCTCAGCCCGGCGCAGTGCACTCGCTCAGCCACGTCACCGGTGGTGGCATCGCCGCCAACCTCGCACGCGTGCTGCCCGTCGGCTCGTGGGTTGAAGTTGAGCGCTCAACCTGGTCGCCGCCCGCCGTATTCCGTGTGCTCTCGGACATGGCTGGTTCCAGCCTCGAAAGTGCCGAAGGAACCTGGAACCTCGGGATCGGCATGATCGCGATTGTGGCTGCGGATGCAGCCGACGCAACCATCGCCGCCCTCACCGCCGACGGCATCCCCTCGTGGGAAGTTGGTCGTGTCTCGATGGCCGCCCATGATCTTTCTGGCTTCGAGCAGGGTGCCAAGGGTGTGAATGGTGGTGCCGTGCGCTTGAATGGGCGCTATGGCAACTAAGCAGCCCGACAACTCGGTTGACGTCGACAACGACGTGCAATCAGCAGAACTCGACGACGTATCCGCCGTGGTGGACGAACAGCAGGTCGACAGTGCGGATAGCGACGCAGACGTCGACGCGGAAGCTGCCGAAGCTGATGCCGATGCAACGCAGCGCCCCGAACCCCTTCTGACGCGAGACGGGTCACCCGCCGCCGCGCTCTGGAGCCTCAACTCGCGCTGGCGTCACATCAATCACGGCTCCTACGGTGCCGTTCCGGTCTTCGCCCAGTTGCGCCGCCTCGCCTACTTGCAAGAAGCCGAAGGCGCCCCGCAGCGCTGGTTCGGCGCTGCGCCCGAGCGCGTTGCGCAGGCTCGTGCCGACTTGGCCGATTTCATCGGAGTGGATGCCGACCGCTTCGCTTTCGTGCCGAATGCCAGCGCTGGCATGACGGCATCCATTCGCGCGTTGCAGCTCAAGCCCGGCGACGAAGTTGTTATCACCGACCACGCGTACGGTGCCGTCGCCTTCTCGGCGAAGCGTGAAGCCCGCCAGCGTGGGGCCAAGGTGCGCACGGTGCCCATTGATCTGGATGCGTCGCCCGAGCAGATCGTGACCGTGCTCGGCAAGGCGCTCGCCAAAAAGCCTGCCGGGCTCATCATCGATGCTTCCACCTCCGCCACGGCGCGCGAGTTTCCCGTCGCGGCGCTCGCCGAACTAGCCGCGAAGCATGGCGTGCCTCTTCTCGTGGATGCAGCGCACGCGCCCGGCGTGAAGCACCGCCCTGCAGAGGCCATCGCAGCATCCGCCTGGGTTGGAAACCTGCACAAGTTCGCGTGCGGTTTTCGCGGAACAGCCGTGCTTGTTGCCGAGAAGAAGTTCGCGAAAGAGCTGTACCCGGTGATCGACTCGTGGGGCATGGACGAGCCCTTCCCCGCGCGCTTCGACCAGCAGGGCACGATGGACTACACGCCCTATCTCGCCACTGTGGATGCCATCACAGGTCTTGAAGATCGCATCGGCTGGGATGCCATCCGCAGCTATATCGAGTCGCTGCTCGAGTACTCCACCGATGTTGTCGCGGATGCTCTCGACGCTGCCTCAGGCGAAGAGTCGCGGGTGGATGTCGCAGCCCCCGCCCCCGGAATGCGCCTTCTGCGCTTGCCCGGCACTCTGGCGGCGAACCATGCGGAAGCGCTAACGCTGCGCCAGCGTATTGCCGATGAACTCGCTTTCGAAACCCAAATCACTTCGTTCCGCGATACGGGGTACCTACGTCTAGCCGCGCACGCTTACAACTCGGCAGACGATTTCGAGCGTTTCGCCGAGGATGCCGTTCCGACCATTGTCGGTTGGAGCCGCGAGGGCTAACGGGGTAGCACCGAACTCGCGTGAGAAGCGCTCGGTCCGTCGTGAGGGTTAACGAGAAAGGCGAGCATCCGGCCCCGAGGGGCTAGATGCTCGCCTTTATCTTAAAACGTCGCGGTGAAGATGGCTTATTAGGCGCTACGAGTTTCTTCGTCGTCTTCATCGTCTTCGATGTCGTACTTGTCGCTGTACGAGTCACCTGCGGAGTACTCCGGCCACTTTTCACTGTCTTCGGAAACCGGGACAGTGCTTTCTGAACCGCTCAACTCTCGAGCGAGCGCACCGTAGTTGGTGTCTGGGCTGAAGTACTTCAAATCCCGAGCAACCTTGGTGTGCTTTGCCTTTTGACGGCCGCGTCCCATGCGAGACCCCCTCATACGTCTGTCCCGGTGCACTGACGGTGGCCAGCGAACGAGCGAACAGGGATGGATGAAAACTAACCTGAAGTTTAGCACGCACGGAGGAAAGGTCTTGGTTGGCGATGCACAGGTGGGGTTAGGGCAGGTAACGTTAGCCCGTGACATCCACCACTGAAACCGACACCTCCGTTGTCGTTATTGGTGCTGGCCAAGCGGGGCTCTCGGTCGCCTACTATCTGCGGCGGCTCGGCCTCGACCCCGGCAACGACTTCGTGCTCCTCGATCGCGGCCCCGGAACGGGCGGGGCGTGGCAGCATCGCTGGGAAGCGCTGCGTATTGGTTCTGCGCACCGCATCAACGATCTCCCGGGGCTAGACGAGCTCGGATTGAGCTTCGAAACCGCCGACCGGCATATGCCGGCCAAGAAAGTAGTCGCCGACTACTACCGCGCCTACGAAGATCATTATGACTTTCAAGTCGTGCGAAACGCGGATGTTCTTGCCGTCGACAACTTCGGCGAGCACCTGAACGTCACGTTCTCTCTCGACGGCGAAGAGACGAAGACAGTGAGCACGATGCTCGTTATCAACGCCACCGGCACGTGGGGCGCTCCTTTTATTCCTTGGTACCCGGGGCTCAAATCGTTCGAGGGCCGCCACTTGCACACGAGCGAGTACCGCAGTGCCCGCGAATTCACCGACCAGAGCGTTGTCGTTGTCGGGGGCGGCACTTCTGCCATCGGCTTCCTGCTTGAGCTCGAAAACCTTGCCTCGAACCTCACGTGGGTCAGTCGCCGCCCGATCGACTTTCTCGAAGACGGCCCTCTCAATCTTGAAGCCCGCAAGGAAGCGGTGCTTATTCAAGATGAAGCAGCCCGCGCGGGGCGAGTGCTGCCCAGCATCGTCAGTGGCACGGGCGTTCCGCGCACTCGCCGCATTCAGGCCGGTATCGAGCGCGGTGTTCTCACGCCGCGGCCCATGTTCTCGAGCATCGAGCCGAACGGAGTGCGCTGGAAAGACGGCGCCTTCCAGCAGGCGGATGCCATCATCTGGTCCACAGGCTTTAGGCCAGAACTGCGCCACCTCGCTCCGCTAAAACTGCGCGAGAAAGAGGGCGGCGTGGCCGTCGGGCAGGGCGTGGCGTGGCGAGACCCGCGTGTCTTCTTCGCCGGGTACGGCCCGCAGGCATCCACCATCGGTGCCAATCGGGCAGGGCGGATGATCGCCCGTCAGGCCATCGCCACCCTCAGCAAGATTCAAGCCATGAAGAACGGGCGCTAGCGAGCGTTGTTGTGGTGAGCTCTGTTGGGCTGGCGCTCTGCGGCGCTCTGCGGCGCACTTCGGGAGCGTGGGTACTGCCGGCGGTGTGGCAATGACGGTTGTTGAGCTTAGGCTCGCGGCATGATCACGACGCTGGCGATTGAAGGGTTCCGCTCTTTGCGGCACATAGTGCTGCCCCTCACCGGGCTCACGGTGATTTCGGGCGCTAATGGCGTCGGCAAGTCGAGTGTCTACCGCAGCTTGCGGCTGCTTGCCGAGGTCGCTCAGTCCGGTGCCATCGCGGCGCTCGCGAGAGAAGGCGGCGTCCAGTCCCTGTTGTGGGCGGGGCCAGAGGCAGGAGCCTCTGCGGCACGTCGTTCCGGGCATCCGGTTGAGGGAACGATGCGTCGCGATGTCGTGGCGCTCAAGCTCGGTTACGCCAGCAGTGACTTCGGTTATGCCGTCGATTTCGGGCTGCCTACCGATCAGCAGACCATGTTTGCTCGTGACCCGGAGATCAAGGCAGAAGCCGTCTTCAGCGGCTCGGTATTGCGCCCGGCCACCGCGCTGACCGAACGGCGCAACGGGGCGGTGCGCGTGCGAGGTGACTCGGGCGAATGGGTGCCGCACGACTATCGGCTGCGACCCACCGACAGCATGGTGGCGGCGTTCGCAGACCCGTCGGCCACGCCCGAACTGCTGACGGTGCGCGAAAACCTCAGTACGTGGCGGTTCTACGACCACTTTCGCACCGACCCGCACGCGCCGGTGCGGCAGCCGCAGCTGGGCACTCGCGCTCCCGTGTTGAACCACAGCGGCACCAATCTTGCTGCCGCGCTTCAAACGATTCGCGAATTTGGGGATGCGGCCTTGCTCGATCGCACTATCGCGCGAGCCTTCGATGGGGCATCCGTAAAGGTGCAATCCAACGAAGGGTTGTTCTCACTCGTCATGATGCAGCCGGGGCTCTTGCGGCCGCTCGATACCCACGAACTGTCGGATGGCACGCTGCGGTTCTTGCTGCTTGTTGCGGCTTTGTTGTCGCCGAACCCGCCCGCGCTGCTTGTGCTCAACGAGCCAGAAACGAGCCTGCACCCTCGGTTGCTGGCACCCCTGGCAGAGCTGATCCACGCCGCGGCCAAGCAGACTCAGATCGTGGTGGTGTCGCACGCCTCTGCGCTCGTTGACGAACTCGACGAATCAGGAGCGAGCCGCATCCATCTCGTTAAAAATGATGGAGAGACCGCGGTCGACGGTCAGGGGATGCTCGATGCACCAGCGTGGAGCTGGCCGAAGCGCTAGCCGTTTGCGGGTGGGATGGCGGCTAGCCCGCTGAGGCCACTTCGCGAATCAGGTCGCGGAGGGCGGTCAGTTGGGGGCGTGTATCGCCGGTGCGCCATTGCATTTCTAGAGGCAGTGTTGCGGGTTGTGCCAGCGGCACCGCGATGAGGTCTTCAGGCAAGTGTCCCACCAGTGCCGCGGACACCAACGAGAAGGCGCGTGCTTCTGACAATAGGTAAAGGCGCGATCCAACGATTCGAGGTGGGCTCACGAGCAGCAGCGGGGTTAGGCCTCGTGATGTGCAAATCTCGAGCAGATAGTCGAAGTAGGCCGGGTTTTGTTCACGCGGCCAGAGCAGCAGGGGCAGGTCTCCGAGGTCAGCAATCTCAAGGTGGACCGAATCTGCCAGTGGGTGTTTGCGACTGAGCGCCACAAAAACTTGCTCGTGCACGATTACTTCGGCCTCGTAGCCGTCGGTTGCGTCGAGAAAACGGCCGAGACCAATGTCGGCGTGCTCGCTCACGAGACAAGCAGAGACACCACCCGTGTCAACGAGTACGTCTTCGATGCGCACCGACGCGAGGCTCTGCTCTGCGCGACTAATCACCGCGGGCAGCAGGCGATTGACCACGCTGGGGGACGCCACGATGCGGGCCGTGCGGATTCGGCTCGGCTCGTAGAGCTGCACGTCTCGAATTACCTGATTAGCGTGGATGAGCAGCTGACGTCCTTCGGTCGCCATCGCTTGACCTGCTTCGGTGAGGGTTGCTGATCGGCCCGAGCGATCGAGCAGGCTGATTCCCAGAGCCCGTTCGAGGCGGCTCACTTCTTGGCTCACTGTCGGTTGGGAGATCTCGAGCGCTTCGGCAGCGCGTCCGAAGTGACCGGCTTCGGCGACGGCAACGAAAATTTCCACTTGCCGCAGCGTAATTTTCATAGGCTAAGCCTATCTATCCTGCATCCATTCTTTCTAGGTTGCGACTAGTCGACTGGCTACGGTTGAACACAGCCGCACGCCTCACTCGACGCTGTCTCCCGAGCAGCAGGATAGAAAGCGATTGACCATGACTGCACCCGTCATTCACGTCTCCCAGGAAGTTCAGGATGCGGTTCGCGAGAACCGTCCCGTTGTCGCCCTCGAATCGACGATCTTCACCCACGGACTGCCTCGGCCGCGCAACCTCGACGTTGCGCTCGAAGCAGAAGCCAGTTTGCGAGCCCACGGTGTCACGCCGGCGACCATCGGAGTCTTCGATGGCGTGCCAACAGTGGGGCTCAGCACGGAGCAAATCACGACGCTCTCCAATACCGATGCCATCGCCAAGGCCAGCCTGCGCGATCTGCCGATCATGCGTGCGCTTGGTAAGCACGCCGGCACGACGGTGGCGGCGACAGCGTTTCTCGCCCACCACGCCGGCGTCACCGTCTTCGCGACCGGTGGTCTGGGCGGCGTGCACCAGGGGGCCTCAGAAACCTTCGACGAGTCGGCCGACATGACCACGCTCGCGCAGGTTCCGATACTTGTCATCAGCGCGGGAGTGAAGTCGATACTCGACATACCCGCGACCCTCGAGCGCTTCGAGACCCTCAACATCCCGGTCATCGGCTACGGCACCACTCAGTACCCGGGCTTCTACGTCACCGACTCGGGCTTCAGCATCGGCTATTCGGTCGATACCCCTGAAGAGGTAGCGGCGGTCGTGAAGGCTCGAGATGAGCTCGGGCTGCCGCAGTCGGTATTGCTCGCGAATCCTGTCGCCGCCGATAAGCAGCTTCCGCCCGAGCAACTTGACGCCATCCTCGCTCGAGCGTGGGCTGAAGCGGACGAGCAAGGGGTCACCGGAAATGCGTCGACTCCGTTTCTGCTCGACTTCATCCGAAAGGACACTAAGGGCGTCAGCCTCGATGTCAACGTTGAGGTCTATCGCGGCAATGTCGCTCTCGCTGGACTCGTCGCCGCGGCGCTGACTCGCTAGCGGCGACTCCATCGTGCTGGGAATTATTGGAGACCTCGTTGAAGACGTCGTCGTCTGGCTGGCTGAACCGCTGAGACATGGCACCGATACGGCTGCGGAGATCTTTCATACCCGCGGCGGCAGCGGCGCGAACGTCGCGAGTTTCGCTGGTCGCCTCGGGCCGACGCGCTTCATCGGTTGCGTCGGCAACGACCACCTCGGTGCCTCCCTCGTCGAGGGTCTCCGGGCAGAAGGTGTCGACGTGCGCGTGCAGCGCAAACACGTTACCGGCACCGTCATCATCCTGATCGACCACGACGGCGAACGCAGCATGGTGCCGAACCGGGCGGCAGCGACGATGCTCGATGAGGTTCCGGAGGCGTGGCTCGACGGCCTCGAACTGCTTCACGTTTCGGCCTATTCCTTCAACGGAGCGCCTGTTGGCGAAACCGTCATCGAGGTGATTCGTCGTGCCAAGCAGCGGGGGATTCTCGTCTCGGTTGACGTCTCCTCCACCGGCATGCTTGCGCAATACGGTGTCGATCGTTTTCTTGACCTCATGGCTGACCTCAGCCCCGACTTCTTGATCGGCAATGCCAGCGAGATGGAGTGTCTCGGGGTGGTCGTTGACGGTCAACCCGGCGCGGTTACTGCTCGGCTCGCGAGAACCATCATCGTGACAAAAGCGGGTGCGGATCCCACCCTCGTTCACCAACCCGGTCATCCGCCGCTGATGGTTGCGGTGCCGCCGGTCCCTGAAGTGCGTGACCTCACCGGTGCCGGAGATGCTTTCGCCGCAGGATTTTTGTCGTCGTACCTCGCGAGCCGAGACTTGCAGGAGGCGTGCGTGGGCGGCCATGCGTCAGCGGCGCTAGTACTCTCGTCACCGGGAGCGACGTCGATTTGAATCAACTGTTTGTGAAAATTTGTGGCATCAGTACACCGGATGCTGCTGTGGCGGCAGCCGAGGCAGGTGCCGATGCGATCGGTTTTGTCTTCGCGCCCGGCAGCCCGCGCCTCGTCACGGACGACCAGGCGCTCGCGCTCACGCGGGGGCTACCTTCGAAGCTTGAGACTGTCGGAGTTTTTCGCAACCAGCCGATCGACGACGTGATCGCCATCGCTCGCCGTGCCCGCGTCGACACCGTGCAGTTGCATGGTGACGAGAGTGACGCCGACTTCGACCGGCTGCGCACCGAAGGTTTCGGCACCATTCGGGCTATCTCGGTAGAGGCGTATCGCCGACGCAGTGTCGCCGGGGAATTACGAGCGGATGCCCGGCTCTTGATCGACGCCGTCGAGCCCGGCGCTGGCGCTACCTTCGATCCCGCGCTTCTTGAGGGCACTGCTCTGCCCGAGTCATGGATTCTCGCCGGTGGGCTCACGCCCGGCAACGTCGCCGAACTCGTGCGCACGCTGGACCCCGGTGGGGTGGACGTCTCGAGCGGTGTCGAAGCGAGCCGCGGCGTGAAAGATGTGGCACGCATCCGCGACTTTATTGCCGCCGCTCGCTCGGTCTAGGAAGCGAGCGCGATCAACCCGAAGTAGGTTGCGGCTGCGACGCCGATGCCGACGATCAGGTTGGCGAGCACGCTAATCACGGCGACCCGCATCCGCTTCAGGGTCACGTTCTGCATCGTCTCCACGCTCAGGGTGCTGAACGTGGTGAGACCGCCGCACAGCCCGGTGAGCAGAATGATTTCGAGATTCGGGTCGATGGTTTCAAGATGAGCAAGCCCGGCGAGGGTGCCGCCCAGTGCGGAGCCGACGACGTTGACCACGAGCACGGCCCACGGAAAACCGGTGTATGACGAGAACGCGCGCGCCGTCAGGTAGCGCAGCACTGCACCGGCGGCACCAGCGCCGAGAATTGCGAGCACAACGCCGGGGGTCATTCGTTCACCAGATCTGGCTGGCTGCGACGGACAAGCCCGAGGCGCAACCCGAGAGCGGCGGCAGCGAGCCCGAGAACGAGGGTGGCAGCGACGTAAATGAGGGCGGGAATCCACTGATCAGCGCCGATGAGGTGAACAGCGGCTACCGCGAGAGCGGAGAACGTAGTGAAGGAGCCGAGCAGGCCAGCGCCGAGGCCAGCGCGAGCCCAGACGGGCGATGGTGCCCAGAGTTCGGCAACGACGAGCGCCAAAACGAAGCTGCCCAGAATGTTGGCGATCAGGGTGGAGATAGGGAAAAGTCCATCGTTCGTGGTGAAAGCAACATCGAGAGCGAAACGCAGTCCAGTGCCGAGTGCACCGCCGACCGCGACAGCAGCTATTTCACGAATCATGTGTTGCCTTTCGTGTCCCAATGCTCAAGCGGATGCTGTCTACACGATCACCCTAGGGCAAGCGGCAGTCATGCTGTGTCATCGACGCCGTTGGCCGCAGACGGTGGTGCGGTCGCGGTCGAATCGCCGACACCCCGTGCAGTCCTAGACTGAACCCATGACCCGAACTGCTGCGCGCCGCCGTCGTTGGCCGTGGATTGTGCTCATTGTTGTTGTGGTGTTGCTCGTGCCGATCGCCATTATCGTCGTGCCGATCCTCACCCACGAGAGTTCGGGGCAGTCGAGCCAGCAGCTCGTTGACGGAGAATGGCCGCTTTCGGTCACCGCCGAGGGGGATGACGGTCGCACTCGCACGTTGACTCTCGCCGGAGAAAATGGCGAACCGATCGACACCGAGGCGCTCGTTCGTGGCGAACGGGTAGTCGTAACGGGAACCGGCTACGACGGAACTCAAGGTGTGTATGTTGCCGTGTGCGTCATCCCGGAGACGTCGGCTGACAAGCCGGGGCCGTGCATCGGTGGCGTGCCGAGTCAGCAGCAAGAGAATGTGGCCGAGGGCACGGTGCAGTGGGCTCCGAGCAACTGGATCAACGCCGACTGGGCGTGGCGTCTCTTTGGCGCTCGCAGCTATGACGACACCGCTACGGGTACCTTCACCGCGTATCTCGAGCTGGGCGACCCGCTTGGCGAAGACGCCGATTGCATCACCAACCAGTGCGGCATCTTCACGCGCAACGACCACACGGCGCTCAATGACCGGGTTCAGGATGTCTACGTTCCGGTGCGGTTCACCGAGTAAAGCATCGCCGGATCGCCCGCTGCGAGCAGCCGCATAAGGGCTAACACAAGCCCTCGCTTGACATTGACGTAACGTCAACCTCTACCGTCGAGGTATGGCCAGCAACAGCACTGCACCCACCGAGCGTTCCATCAACGACGTCGCCCGCATCACGGGCACCACGTCGCGCACGCTGCGGCACTACGACGACATTGGGCTCCTCAGCCCGAGCCGCATCGGCACCAACGGCTACCGCTATTACAACGCGGATGCCCTCGCCCGCCTTCAGCGAATTCTCTTGTTGCGCGAACTCGGGCTCGGCCTTCCGGCCATTGCCGAGGTTCTCGCCGGGCACCGCGATGACCTGAAAGCGCTAAGTGACCACGTGCGTCTGCTGGAAAGCGAGAAGCAACGCATCGATCGCCTCATTGCGTCGGTGACCAGCACCATCCACAAGATTGAAGAAGGAGAGCCCCTCATGGCTGAAGAAATGTTTGACGGATTCGACCACACCGCCCACAAAGACGAAGTGGAGCAGCGCTGGGGTTCCGACTCCTACGCGGCGAGCGACACTTGGTGGAAGGCGATGAGCGCCGCGGAACGGGCAACCTTCGTCGCGGCACAGAAACAACTCGCGGCAGACTGGACCGCCGCTGCCGAGCGCGGTGACGACCCCGAAGGCGGAGAGGCGCAGGCGCTCGCGCAGCGACAGTTCGACGGCCTCGTCGGAATCCCCGGTACGCCCAGTGAAGGCAAGGCGGGTCCGCCGCGCGAGTACTACCTCGGCCTCGCCGACATGTATGTCGCCGACCCGCGCTTCGCTCGCAACTACGGCGGGCAGGCTGGCGCCGAGTTTGTGCGGGCGGCGATGGTCGCGTTCGCGGCCACGCGCTGGGGGTAAAGCACTGCAAAGAGTTCGCGCAGCAGGACCCGAAGCGGTCTGGGATGGCGCGCTCGCTACGGAACGGTGACGTCGGGGCGTGGCTCCGGCGTCGCCACGCTGTCGGTCGTGACGGCAGCGGGCACCATGAGGCGCGGCATCGTGAAGTGCACCAGAGGCCCGATTAGCAGTGCGAACGCAAGCGTGCCCCAGCCAAGGTTTCCGCCGAGGATCGCGCCGATCGTCAGCACGACGAGTTCGATGCTGCTGCGCACGATCCAAATCTTGCCGCCGTAGCGGTGGTGGATGCCCGTCATCAGGCCATCGCGCGGTCCGGGTCCGAAGCGTGCCCCGAGGTAGAGGCCGGTCGCGATGCCGAGGAGCAGGAGTCCGGCAACGAACACGAGGATGCGCAGACCGAGCCCCTCGATCTCGGGCAAGATCCAGAGCCCCACTTGAGCGCTAGGTCCCACGAGGGCCACGTTGAACACGGTGCCGATGCCGGGCTTCTGGCGGATCGGAATCCACAGCAGCAACACGATGAGGCCAATGATGTTGGTAACAAAGCCAAAGGGGATGCCGGTGCTGAGCGAGACGCCCTGGCCGAGCACGTCCCACGGGGCCACTCCGATCTCCGCACGAATCATGAGCGCGATGGCGAAGCCGTAGAAGAACAGGCCGAAGCCGAGCTGCGCAATGCGTCGGGTCATGGTGAGGCGGGGAGTCATAAAAGCATCCAATTACGAAATTGGCCTCCTAACAAGAGGCCAATCGGGCTATGGTGGCCTCATGAATAGCCTTTCGGCCCGCGCATTGGTCGTCATGATGGGTGAGTGGCGCGCTGCAGGATCCAATGCGGCGTATCTGGCCGTCTCCGACCGCATCCGCCTTCTCATCATGGATGGCCGCATCCTGACCTCGACGCGCCTGCCGGCTGAACGTGAGTTGGCGCTCGCTCTCGGCGTGAGCCGCACCACGGTGACGGCGGCCTATTCGGCGCTGCGCGAGGGCGGGTATGTCGAGAGCACGCGCGGCTCGGGCAGCGTTGCCCAGTTGCCTCATCGCGCCAGCCTGATTCCCGACCCTGCAGCCCCGCAAATGCTCGACTTCAGCAAGTCAACGATTGCGGCGGCTCCCGAAGTCATTGAGGCCTCTCGCCGAGCAGCCGAACAGCTGCCGGCGTATTTGGGGGAGTCGGGCTTCGACCCGGTGGGTATCCCGGTGCTGCGGGAAGCCATCGCCCAGCGGTACGCCGACCGCGGCCTGCCCACGAGTCCCGACCAGATCATGGTGACGCTCGGCGCGCAGCACGCCATCGCGCTCATCTCTCGCACGCTCATGTCGCGCGGTGACCGTGCCCTCATGGAGAATCCCAGCTACCCGCACGCCCTCGATGCGCTCCGGGCGGCCGGTGCTCGCCTCGTACCGGTCGGTGTCTCGACCGAGACTGGCTGGGATGCCATCGCCGTCGAGCAGGCCATCCAGCGCACGAGCCCCTCGCTTGCCTATCTCATGCCCGACTTTCACAACCCGACCGGTCAGTCGATGCCCGACGAGTTGCGCGAAAAGGTGCTCTCGCTCGCGGCGCGACACGGCACCGCCGTGATTGCCGACGAGACGATGGCCGAACTCGATCTCGATGGTGCGGGCAGCAGATTGCCTTTCGCCGCGCACGGCAACGCCATCTCCGTGGGCTCGGTCGGCAAAACAGTCTGGGGCGGTCTGCGCACCGGCTGGATTCGCGCCGACCACGCCACGATCCGCCAACTTGTGCGCGCGCGCTCCGCCGGTGACCTCGGCACCCCGCTGCTCGAACAACTTGTTGTCACCAACATTCTCGAGAGCTATCCGGCGATTCTGGATGCTCGGCGCACGTCTCTGCGGGCCGGCCGCGAGCACCTCTCCTCCCTCCTCGCCGAGCAACTGCCGTCCTGGCAGGTGCCGCACACCCCGGGCGGAATGACCGCGTGGATCAACCTCGGCCAACCCGTGAGCTCACAACTCGTGCTTGCCGCCCGCAACGAAGGCCTTGTGATTGCTGCAGGTCCGCGTTTCGGTATGGATGGCGCGTTCGAACGATTCCTCCGCATTCCGTTCAGCGTGGGCTCTGCCGAATTGGAACAGGGCGTCTCGGCGCTCGCCGCAGCGTGGTCGACGGTGATGCGGCATCCGTTCTCGCCGGCCAGCAGTGAGTTCGCGAACGTGGTCTAACGCGAAGCGCGCACCCATCGCGCTCGTATTCGCCCGCCCCGCAACCCGTGCGAGATTAACGCAGATGTAATCTCGCGAGAGTACGCGGAATACTGAGCGTGCTGAGAGAATTGATCTAACCAAGAAGTGGTTTTGCGACCGCGCCCGCGTTTCGACAGCAACGAAAGTTCCCCGTGCATCTGCTCTCCGTTTTCTCTTTGCGTAACCGCGCTCTGATCGCGCTTGTCACCATCGTCATCGGAATTTTCGGCGGCGTGGCGCTCACGTCGCTCAAGCAAGAGCTCATTCCGTCACTGTCGTTGCCGCAGATTTTCATCGTTTCGACCTACCCGGGCGCATCGCCCGAGGTCGTCGATAAGGACCTCGCGGGGCCGCTCGAAGCAGCCATCCAGGGCGTTGAAGGGCTCGAGTCCACGACCGCAACGTCGAACTCGAACTTCGCCAACATCTCGGCATCATTCGAGTACGGCACCAACATTGCTACCGCCGAGCAGAAGATTCAGCTCGCTATCAACCGCATCTCAGGTCAACTCCCTGACTCGGCAGATACCCAAGTTTTCACCTTCAACTTCACCGACCTTCCGGTGGTGCAGATCGCCGTTTCGAGCGACCTCGACCCTCTCGAACTCTCCAACAAGCTCGAAGCATCTACTCTGGTTGAGCTCAATAAGTTGGAGGGCGTCAGCGATGCAAGCCTGCTGGGAACCGCCACTCAGCGGCTGGTTATCACTCCCGACCAAGACGCGCTCTTCATCAATGGCCTGAGCAACCAAGACATCCTGTCTGCGCTCGATGACAACGGTGTACTGCTGCCCGCCGGCGAAATTACCGAAGGCGGCCAAACGCTCACGGTGCAGGCTGGCCAGCGCATCACGACGACCGATGGAATCGGCGAGCTGCCCCTGCTTGGTGGCTCGAACACCGATGTCGTCACCATCTCTGACGTGGCCACCGTCGAGGTCATCGACGATCCTGCGACGGGCATTTCGCGCGTCAACGGCGAACCAGCACTGACGATCGCAATCACTAAGAGCCCCGCCGGCAACACGGTTTCTGTCTCCGAAGCCGTTCTCGAAGCGATCCCCGAGCTCGAAAGCGCCCTCGGGAGCAACACCCAGTTCACCGTCGTTTTCGACCAGGCTCCCTTCATTCAGGAGTCCATCGACAGCCTCACGACCGAAGGTCTGCTTGGCCTCGTCTTCGCCGTAATCGTGATTTTGGTGTTCCTGCTGTCGATTCGTTCGACGCTGGTCACCGCGATCTCGATTCCGGCATCCGTGCTCATCACCTTCATCGGTATGCAGGTCTCGGGCTACACGCTCAACATCATCACTCTCGGAGCGCTCACGATCTCGATTGGTCGAGTGGTGGATGACTCGATCGTGGTTATTGAGAACATCAAGCGTCATGTCTCCATGGGGGAACCGAAGCTGCAGGCGATCCAGACTGCGGTGAAGGAAGTTGCGGGAGCCATCACGGCATCCACCGTGACGACCATCGCGGTGTTCTTGCCGCTCGCCCTTGTCGGCGACATCACGGGAGAGCTGTTCCGCCCGTTCGCGCTGACGACCGCTATCGCGCTCGCCGCGTCGCTGTTTGTGTCCCTGACGATCGTGCCGGTATTGGCGTACTGGTTCCTCGGCAACAAGGCCGCACCGCGTCACACGGAGGCGGCTGTCGAGCACGCCCACGCTGCCGGCCTCCCGCAGGAAGAGAAGACCAACGCCCTGCAGCGCGGCTACCTACCCGTGATCAAGTGGACGCTCAAGCGCCCCCTGGCTACGTTGCTCGCTGCCGTTCTACTGCTCGGTGGCACCGTGGCGCTCATCCCATTCATGAAGACGAACTTCATCGGCGACAGCGGCCAGAACACGTTGACCGTCAATCAGGCCTTACCTCTTGGCGCCAGCTTGGAAGCCCGTGACGAAGCTGCCATGAAGGTTGAAGAAGTTCTGATGGACCTCGACGGCATTGAAACCGTGCAGCTCTCCATCGGCTCGAGCGGTGGCTCGTTAAGGGCCGCATTCTCCGGCAGTGGAGCCAATGCGTTCTCGCTCACGACAGACCCCGATCTCGATCAGACTCAGTTGCAAGAAGATGTGCGCGACGCGGTCGCTGATATCGAGGATGCCGGCGAGATCACTCTTGCCGCCGCATCGAGTGGCTTCGCGTCGAGCGACATCGAGATCAACATCACAGCCACGAGCGACTCCGAACTGCGCGAAGCGTCGGATGCTCTGCTTGAGCAGGTGCGCGACCTCGACGTCGTAGCTGAGGCCACCAGCAACCTGTCGGAACAGCAGCCCTTTATCTCGATCGTGGTTGACCGCGACAAGGCTGCCGCGCTCGGTCTTAGCGAAATTGCGGTGGGCGGAATCGTCACGGGCGCGATGAACCCGAACGCGGTCGGTAGCGCCGTCATCGACGAAACCACGCTCTCGATTTACATTCTCAACGACCTGGCCCCCACCACTATCGAGGAGTTGCGAAACTTCGAGATCCCCGGTGCCACCGGACTTGTTCCGCTGACAGATGTGGCAACGGTCTCTGTCGACGATGGCCCCGCGAGCATTACCTCGGTGAAGGGTGTGCGTAGCGCCACTCTGAGTGTGACTCCGGGCAGCGACGACGTGGGTACGGCATCCGCTCTGGTTGCTACCGCGGTGGATGAGGCGGAGCTGCCTGCTGGAGCGTCGGCCGAACTCGGGGGTGTCGCCACCGAACAGACCGATGCGTTCCAGCAACTCGGTCTCGCCCTGCTTGTCGCAATTCTGATCGTCTACGTCGTGATGGTCGCGACCTTCAAGAGCCTGCGCCAGCCGCTGCTCTTGCTCGTCTCGGTGCCGTTCGCGGCCACGGGAGCGATTGCGCTTCAGGTGATCTCGGGCATCCCGCTCGGTGTCGCTTCGCTCATCGGTGTGCTCATGCTGATCGGTATCGTCGTGACAAATGCGATCGTGCTTGTCGACCTCATCAACCAGTACCGGGTCAAGGGGATGCGTGCGCACGAGGCGATCATCGAGGGCGCGTCACGTCGACTCCGCCCGATTCTGATGACGGCCGCCGCCACGATCTTCGCGCTTCTCCCGCTCGGTATCGGCGTCACCGGCCAGGGTGGATTCATTTCACAGCCGCTCGCCATCATCGTGATCGGCGGACTGCTCTCTTCCACCGTGCTCACCCTTGTGGTGCTGCCGGTTCTCTACTACGTCGTTGAAGGCGCCAAGGAGCGTCGCGAAGACCGCAAGGTTTCCGGCACCGATCGCAAGAGTCGACGTGCCGCGAAAAAGGCCGGCCGCGAGACTCCGGTAGTCGCTCCCGCCGAGTAGCCGACTACCGCGCTAACGAGCAGTCGCGCATCCTCACTGCCCCGCTCCGTTTCCCCTAGATGGCTTAGTCTGGTCTGGGGGAAATGGAGATTATTTCATGAAGAACGCTGGGGGAAACAGCGCACTAGGGCAGCGGATTCCGGTGCCAACGGTGCGCGCAGAGACGTTCAGTTGGGCGCAGCAACTGTGGGCATCGAATCCCGCTGTTTGGCCGAAGACGCCGCCAAAGGTAGCGCCGCTGACCGTGTTGACCCGCCTACTTTTTGCGTTTTTCCTCGTCACCGGTTTGGTGGGCGCCACCACGTACTTCGTCGAGTACTTAGCAATCAGTGCGAACGATGCAAACCGTCAGCTAATCGTGGGCGTCATCGCGGCCGAACTCGTCATCGCGGTTGCTGCGGTGACACTTGCCCGCTTCAACATCGCCGTCGGCGCTGCGCGCTTCTTCTTCCTGTTCTTCGTAGTTTCTGCTGGGCTGGCTGTCTTTGGCACGGTATTCGCCATCCTGTTTGATTCAGAATTGGCGTTCGCCTTCTCGACAATTCCGCTGCTCGCCAACGTGCCCTCCCTCATCGTTGCGGCAGCATTCGTCACCCTCTCGATCGTCGTTTGGGTCAAGATCACTATGCAGGTCAGCAGCTTCGCGCATTGGCGCTCAAACGTGCTTACCGCCCTGCGAACCGTATTTCCGAACGGTCAGCGTGAGCGTCACTTCGCCGGTGAGCCCATCATGATCGACGAGAGCTCAGGGGAACTCGAGCGTCGGCTCGCAGTCGCCGAGCGGTTGACGGCACCACTGCTCGAACAGCTCATTCGCATGCCAGGGGTGTCGATCGTCCAAGGCCTCGAAGTTCCGGGGTCGCGCACGGCGCACATTGGGCACGCGGTCGTCGCCGGTAACCAGATCGCGTTCATCGATTCCCTGCTGTGGGCGCCGGGCGAATACGTTCTGGATGCCTGGGGCCGCGTAGTACGCGATGGCAAGATCGACGAACACATCAACGTCACCACCGCGATCGCTGCGCAGCGTCTGGCTGCCGATCGACCTCAATTGGTGACCAAGTCGTGGGCTGTCGTGCATCGACTGGCGGATGCTCCGCTCACGATCGCGTGCGACCCGAATGTTGCTGTGCGGCTCGTCACTCCGGAGGAGTTGCTCCGCGAGGTCGGCGACTGGCTGGCGCCCGTCGGAGAGCAGGTGGACATCTTCGCGCTGCAGTTCGCGGTGAACTCCCGCCTTAAGTAAGGGGTGGGCATCACGTGTGCTCTCGCTATCGAGCGGCTGATGCAGTAAAGTAGCTGAGTCGGCTCAAGACAGCGCGAAATCTCGCGTATGGGTTTGTAAGTCTTGCGGGCCGGTTTGCCAGTCCATCCAACTGGTGACAATCACACGAATGTATGTGACGGCCTCGGTCAAAGACTGCCCGGGTTCAGTAGTGCAGCGTACGAACACTCAAATCAATTGATGGCTAGCTAGTCAACCTTTAGCTAATTACATCGGCGAGTGTTGGCGTGCGCGCGTGCTCCACGCACTAGATGTGTTCCATCTAAGAACAACCCGGAAAGAACAATGCCTAAATTCAATAAGCCTGCCACCGGACGTGGCAACAGCGATTTCAACTCTGGTGCTCCCAAGCGCGGCGGTTCACGCAGCGAAGGTCACCGCGGATTCCGCCCCGACCAGGGCGAAGCCCCCAAGCGTCGATGGAGTGCGGATGACCGTGCCGCTCGCACCGGCGACAACCGCTCCGGCGCAGCTCGCGGCGGACGCGGCGACAGCCGTCCCGACTGGACTCCTCGTGAGAAGCCTGCCCGTGGCGGACGCCCCGAGTACGGCGACCGCAACGACCGCCCCTCGTACGGCGACCGTCCCCAGCGCAACGAACGTGGCGCCTACGGTGACCGTAGCCAGCGCGACTCGCGCCCCGAGCGTGGTGGCCGTCCTTCGTACGGCGACCGTCCCGACCGCAACGATCGTGGTGCTTCCGCTGGTCGTGGAGAGCGTCCCTCGTATGGTGACCGTCCTGACCGTGGTGGTCGTCCTGAGCGTGGCGGTTACGCCGGTCGCAACGAGCGTCCGTCGTACAACGACCGTACCGATCGCGGTGCTTCCGCTGGTCGTGGAGAGCGTCCCTCGTATGGTGACCGTCCTGACCGTGGTGGTCGTCCCGAGCGTGGCGGTTACGCCGGTCGCAACGAGCGTCCGTCGTACAACGACCGTACCGATCGCGGTGCTTCCGCTGGTCGTGGAGAGCGTCCTTCGTACGGTGATCGCCCCGAGCGCGGTGGCCGTCCCTCGTACGGTGACCGCAACGAGCGCCCGCAGCGCACAGAGCGTCCGTCGTACAACGATCGTGCTCAGCGCACGGAGCGTCCCTCGTATGGTGACCGTGGTGCATCCGCAGGTCGCACCGAGCGCCCCGCGTACAACGACCGAGCTCAGCGCACGGAACGTCCGGCCTACAACGACCGTGCTCAACGCACGGAACGTCCGGCCTACAACGACCGTGCTCAGCGCACAGAGCGTCCCGCCTACGGTGACCGTCCCGACCGTGGCAGCCGTCCGTCATACAGTGACCGCAGCGACCGCCCGCAGCATAGCGAGCGTCGCGAAAGCTCCTACTACCCGAACCGTGACGAGAAGTCGTCGCACGAGCTCCAAGAAGATGTTGTTCTTGAGCGTCTCGAAGCGAAGGCAGTCACCGCCAGTGATGTAGAGGGTAAGACCTTCCTCGACCTGGGTATCGGTTCGAACATTTCGCGTCAGCTCGCATCCATGGGTGCAGAGTCGCCGTTCCCCATTCAGGCAGCAACCATCCCCGACGTTCTCGCCGGCAAGGATGTTCTCGGCCGCGGAAAGACCGGATCGGGCAAGACCATCGCTTTCGGTGCGCCCCTCGTTGAGCGCCTCATGGAAAACAATGGTGGCAAGGACCGTCAGATGGGTCGCAAGCCTCGCGCCCTCATCCTGGCCCCGACCCGCGAGCTCGCTCAGCAGATCGACCGCACCATCCAGCCCATCGCGCGCAGCGTTGGTCTGTTCACCACGACCATCGTCGGTGGCGTTCCCCAGTACAAGCAGGTTGCTGCGCTCACGCGTGGTGTCGATGTCATCATCGCGACTCCTGGTCGCATCGAAGACCTCGTTGAGCAGGGTCGACTCGACCTCAGCCACGTGAAGGTTACTGTTCTCGATGAGGCAGACCACATGTGCGACCTCGGGTTCCTTGAGCCCGTTCAGCGCATCCTGCGGGAGACCAGCGAGGGTGGCCAGAAGCTGCTGTTCTCGGCGACTCTCGACAAGGGTGTTGCCACGCTCGTCAACGAGTTCTTGGTTGACCCGGCCGTGCACGAAGTTGCTGGTGAAGACCAGGCTTCCTCCACGATCGACCACAAGGTTCTGCTCATCGAACAGCGTGACAAGCGCGCCATCATCAAGCAGCTCTCGGCAGGCACGGGCAAGACCCTCGTCTTCACCCGCACGCGTGCGTTCGCTGAAGAGATGGCTGAGTTCTTGAGCATGGGTGGCACGCCAGCCACGAGCCTCCACGGTGACCTCAACCAGTCGCGCCGTACTCGCAACCTGCAGATGCTCACGAGCGGCAAGGTCAACGTGCTCGTCGCGACTGACGTTGCAGCCCGCGGCATCCACGTGGATGACATCAGCCTCGTAATTCAGGCTGATGCTCCCGAGGAGTACAAGACGTACCTGCACCGCGCTGGCCGTACCGGTCGCGCCGGCAAGGTCGGAACCGTGGTCACGCTCATCCCGCGCAACCGTCGTCG
Source organism: Rhodoglobus sp. NPDC076762 (assembly GCA_040687235.1). Taxonomy (GTDB): domain Bacteria; phylum Actinomycetota; class Actinomycetes; order Actinomycetales; family Microbacteriaceae; genus Rhodoglobus. The sequence continues at coordinate 690,337 of JBFBMV010000001.1, forward strand.
CAAGATGGACGAGCTCCTTGGCCGCGCCGAGATTGACGCAGAGTCGGTCGACGTTACCCCCGGTGACAAGTTCATCGACAAGCTAGCTGCGCTCTAACACGCACCTCGCTCACGCGAGCATAAGAAAGCCCCGGATGCCCCACTCACGTGGTTGGCAGCCGGGGCTTTTTGCGTTCCGTGGGTGTGGAAAAGTTCCGTAACTTGTAGTATCAATAGTGATATCAAGTATTGTGACAAATACAGAGAAGCTGCTACTTCAGATGAGGCGCTCTCCGAAAGGAATACGGTTCGCGGATCTTGCTAAAGTCTGCGATCAGTACTTCGGCGATGCGCGGCAGGTTGGCACATCGCATCGCGTGTATCGGATGCCATGGCGCGGTGATCCACGCGTCAATATTCAGAACGATCGGGGCCAAGCAAAGCCGTATCAAGTGAAGCAAGTGCTGGCGGCGATTGCTAAATTGGAGGGAGAAAAGCTGTGAACACTTCAAGTGCGGAGCACTACACCTACCGCGTGCGATGGTCTCCAGAAGACGAAGCATTCGTGGGAACGGTGGCAGAAATGCCGTCCCTATCCTGGGTCGATGACCTGTCAGATGGCGCCTTCGCAGGCATTAGGGATTTGGCGAAAAGCGTACTCGAGGACATGCTCGAAACGGGTGAGACCCCACCACGAGCAATCGCGGACCGAATCTACTCGGGCAAATTCATGGTGCGCGTGACTCCTGAGTCGCACCGACGGCTAGTGATCGAGGCCGCCGAACAGAACGTCTCGCTCAATCGCCTCGCTGCGAGCCGTCTCGTCTCCTAAATTCAGGGCGGCTGCCGTATCGGCCAAGTGATCTTCTGGTTGTTACAACGCCATAAGCCGGTCATGTTCGAAAAAGTAGATATTCTCGTGCTTGAAGCCGTGAGTCTTTCCGGGCCGGCGTATGTGAGGCTCGAAGGTGAACAAACTTGTGTCGCCGATCCTCGCCGAATTGCCCTTCTCGATGTAAATGCGATCTGCAATCCGCCGTTCAATCGAATGGCCGACGTTGCCAAGAAAATCGAGATTCTCGAAGCCGAGATCGTGGATGCGTGAGTTCATTTCCTCGTGCAGTTTCTCGAACGTCATCGAAGGTCTCGCGACCTCGATCAGATCGTGATGAAGCTGTGCTTCTGCGAGCACGCCTGCCCTCCAATCGTCGCGCTTAGCAAGGCGGGCATCCTCAATGGCCACACCGTTCTCCACGATGATGGTGCGTGCAAAGTCGCCCCAGTAGTCATCTCGCTGTGGGCTCAGGTCTATCGTGATGAGCTCTTCGGCTCGGATGATGCGGTCGGCTGTTGTGTACTCGCGCCCGGAGACCGAGCTGATGGTGTCGTCACCGCACAACACGAGAGCTCCGATTCCCCAGTACCAAAAGGAGTCTGCGCCTAACGCGCGCAGGGTGTCTTCGCAGAGTTGTCGCACCGACGCGAGGGTTTGGCCGGCGCGAATGTTCTGGCGCGCAACATCCATGGTCTCTCGGGCGACCGATTGCATGGCCCGGTTATCGGTCATTGGTTCATGTCACTTTCTGGCTCCGGTACCCCAGCTGTCGGCGAATCAGCCCGATGTGTGGAGTGCGACGCCGTCAGCACAGCGGCAAGTCGGGCGGCGAAGTTGTCTGGCACCGCGGCGGGCAGTGCGGTGGTGGAGAACCAGCGAACGGCTTCGCTCTCGTCGCTGACCGCGACGTCGACGTCCGCAGCGGCGAGGGCAACGAAGCCTACGTCCCAGTGAGCGGCGCAGGAGAAGCCGCCGTGCAACTCGTGGCGGTCAAGGTCAACGATTGCGTCGGAGTGGAGGGTGAGGTCCGCGATGCCCGACTCTTCCCGCGCTTCCCGCAGGGCGGCATCCGCGACTGACGCATCCTGTGGTTCGAGGTGGCCGCCGAACTGCACCCAGAACTGCCCCTTGCGGTGAAAACACAGCAGCACGTGATCAAAGTCGGGCGAGAAAACGAAGCAGGAGGCGGTGACATGTTCGGCGCCTCCGTCGCGCGTGAGCGAATCCGCTCCGCCAGCCCTGACGAAGGCAAGATAGGACTCACGGGTGGGCGAGGAAGGGAGGGCGGCAAGGCTGGCCAGGAAGTCATCGGCGATCACTCAGCCATTATCCGTCGTCATCCGGCAGCTCACGCTGCCAGTGCTGCATCGCGGAGTTTTGTCAGGGTTCGACCGTACTGTTTGGGCATGACTTCTCACGACGAAACTCAAGATGAACCGATGATGGATGGTGCTACCGAAGCTTCTGCCGGCGCCAAACAGCAGGGCAAGAAAGAACAAATGGAGGCTGACGCGGTGCGGAATGGCGCGCTTGAGGACGGCACGCCCGACGACGGCGCGCTCGACGACGGCACGCCCGACGACGGCGCGCTCGAGGATGCCGCGCTTGAGGACAGCGTTCGCAGTGTTCGTGCGGTCGGCGAAGATCGCACTGCAGAAAGCGCAGATAACGAGTAGCGCGCAGACAGGGCGGTGTGCGTCGCTCGCGTAGCCGTACGCTCGTGTGCGCTTGCCCGTGCGCGCAACTCAAGCCCGTGAGTGCTGATAAGAACACAAGTGTGGCGGTCGTCGCGAAAGTGCAATAGGGTGTCGGCATGTCGGATACCCACAGCGAGCGTGCCCTAGAAGACGAGATTGTCACCGACTTTAGTAAGCGGATGTCGTACGGCTCGTATCTGGAACTCGACACGCTGCTGAGTGCCCAGACTCCGCAGAGCACGCCTGAGCATCACGATGAGATGTTGTTCATCATTCAGCATCAGACCACTGAGCTGTGGCTCAAGCTCGTGATTCACGAGCTCCTGTCAGCGCGCGAACTGATCGCGACCGACAACCTCTCGATGGCGCTCAAGCACATCGCGCGCGTCAAGCACATTCAGCGCACCCTCACCGAGCAATGGTCGGTGCTCGCGACACTGACGCCGAGCGAGTACTCGCAGTTTCGCGACTACCTGGGTAGCTCATCCGGATTCCAGTCGTACCAATACCGTGCGGTCGAGTTTCTGCTCGGCAACAAGAACGCGGGCATGCTGAAAGTCTTCGAAGCACATCCCGAAGCTCACGTCCTGTTGAGCAAGTTGCTTGCCGAGCCGAGCGTGTACGACGAGTTCTTGCGCTACCTCAGCCGCCATGGCTACGAAGTTCCCGATGCTGTTCTCAACCGCGATGTCACGCGCGGCTACGAGCAAAACGACGACCTCATCGAGACCTTCCGTCACATCTACGACAACGAGAGCGAACACTGGCTCGCCTATGAAGCGTGCGAAGAGTTCGTCGACCTCGAAGACAACTTCCAACTCTGGCGCTTCCGTCACATGAAAACCGTCATGCGCATCATCGGCATGAAGCGTGGCACCGGCGGCTCGAGCGGCGTGGGCTTCTTGCAAAAAGCGCTCGACCTCACCTTCTTTCCCGAGCTGTTCTCTGTGCGCACCGAGATCGGCCGCTCGTGACCGCAGAACCAGAGCCAGCACCAGCACCACGGTCGGCATCGCACTTAGCGGCCGCGACCGGCCTGGCCTTCGAACCAGCACTTAGCGTCGACTACGCCGTCGACGGCTACTGGCTGCGGGAATGGCATGGCCCCGCCACCGTGCGGGTGAGCCCCCACGGCATCCGGCCGATTGCGGATGCCGCAAGCCCCACCGCAGTGCGTCTTCCGGGAGTGCTGCTTCCGGGCTTTCGCGACGCGCACGTGCACCTCGGATTGACCGAGCCGCGCGCTCTCGTGGCTGGCGGCCTCGCCGCCGTTGACGACTTGGGCGGGCATCCCGATCGGCTGCGTGAGTGGTCTCACGACGATGCGGTGGCAGCGGTGCAGTACGCCGGGGCGTTCATCGCGGCGCCCGGCGGGTATCCCAGCAAGCGCGCCTGGGCTGCGACGCTCGCGGTCGCCGAAGTCTCCACGGGCGAGGAAGCGATGGCGGCTGTCGCGCAGCAGCTCGTTGATGGCGCTAGCTTCATCAAGGTCGCGCTCAACGCTGACGATGGCCCGGTTCTCGATGACGATACGCTGAGCGCTCTCGTGGAGTACGCCCACAGTCGCGGCGCTGAAGTGGTGGTGCACGTGCAGGGCGCAGGCCAGGCGCAACGTGCCTTCGCTGCCGGAGCCGATCGCCTCGCGCACACGCCGTGGACCGAGAAGCTCAGTGACGCCCTGATCGAGGAGATGGCGCAACCGAACTCCCGTTTTCTTGCTGGCCGGCACTCGTGGATCAGTACTCTCGACATTCACGGTTATGGTCAGCGTGGCCGCGATTTCGCGACCGCGAGTGACAACCTGCGCCGCTTCCATGCCGCCGGTGGCACTGTTCGCTACGGCACCGATATGGGCAACGGCGACCTTCCGCCCGGGCTGAACGAGCGCGAATTGACGGCGCTGCAGGATGCCGGCGTGCGCTACGACGCTCTCTTGCGAGCGCTGTGCTTGCCCGGTTTCGGCAGCACCGTCAGCTATTTGCCGACCGTGCCGAGCGCGGATGCGAACCTTGCGGCGTGGCTCATGACCGCCACCGTCGTGACCGCTCGCGAACTGCTTCACCCCGAATTTGCCGCCAGCGCAGTGCGCGTGGCCGCCGATAACCACGGTGGCGACGATGCCGTTTCCGCCGCAACAACCCCCATCCCGACCACATGGAGGATCGACCGATGACCAACACGCACGCACCCTTCGACACGAGCGCCGCGGGTGCCGCAGCCCTCGATGCCGCCGATCCGCTCCAGCAATACCCGGCCAAGTTCGTGCGCTCGACTGAAGTGCGCGCCTACCTTAACGGCAACTCGCTCGGGCGACCGACGACCGCGAGTGCTGCTCGCTTGGCCGAGTTCGTCGACGAGCAGTGGGGTGGCCGCCTCATTCGGGGCTGGGATGAGTCCTGGTACGAATTGCCGCTGACGCTCGGTGACCGCCTCGGCGCTGCCACGCTCGGTGCCGCCCCCGGCCAAACCTTCATCGGCGACTCGACCACCGTCGTGCTCTACAAACTGATCCGTGCTGGCCTCAGTGCCCGCCCCGACCGCAGCGAAATCGTCATCGACACCGGCAACTTTCCGACCGACCGCTACTTGGTCGAGGGCATCGCCGCCGAGCTCGGCAAGACGCTGCGCTGGATCGATCCCGCGAGCGACGGGGGAGTCACCGCCGACGAAGTTAAGGCCGTGCTCAACGAGAACACGGCTCTCGTCGTGATCAGTCACGTCGCCTACCGCTCTGGTCACCTCGCCGATATGCCCGGCATCACCGCCCTCGCCCACGAGGCCGGAGCGCTCGTGCTCTGGGATCTCTGCCACTCCGCTGGCGTTGTCGAAACCGAACTCGACGCGTGGGGCGTCGATCTCGCCGCCGGCTGCACCTACAAGTACCTCAACGGCGGCCCCGGTTCTCCGGCCTTCGGCTACGTGCGCGTCGAGCACATCGAGGCCATGACTCAGCCGATCCAGGGGTGGATGGGCAGCAACAACCCCTTCGAAATGGGCCCCGGCTATGCGCCGCATCAGGGCATCCGTCGCTTCATCAGTGGCACGCCCTCGATCGTCGGGTCGCTCGCGATGCAAGACATGCTCGGGCTCATTGAAGAGGCGGGAATCCCTGCGATCCGCGCGAAGTCGATCGCGCTCACCGAATACGCCCTCGCGCTCGTTGATGAGCTGCTCGTGCCGCTCGGCGTCACCGTCAGTTCGCCGCGGGATGCCGCCGAACGAGGTAGCCACGTCACGATCGACCACGAGAGCTTCGCCGCTGTGAACGCCGAACTGTGGAAGCAGGGGATCATTCCTGACTTCCGGCGGCCTCACGGCATCCGTCTCGGGTTGTCGCCGCTCAGCACAACCTTCGCCGAGGTGCAGCTGGGCATCGAGGCCATTCACGAGCAGCTCACCAAGTAACCGCCCGTGATTCTGGATGACTTCGACTCTCGCCCCGGGAGTGCGACCTCACTGCTGCGCACCTTTGTGGGCTCGCAGCTGCGTCAGCTGGGTGGCTGGATCTCGTCGGCGCATCTCGTGCGCATCTTGGAGGCGCTGGGAGTGCCCGCCAATGGCGCTCGCAGTGCGATTGCGCGCGTGAAATCCAAGGGCCTCCTGCTGCCCGAAATGGTCAATGGTCAGCAGGGCTACCGCGTCAATCTCGAGGCCGTGCCGATGCTCGAGAGTGGAGATCGCCGCATCTTCAGCTTTCGCCAGCAGCGCGAAGATGACCAGTGGTGCCTCATCTCATTCTCGATTCCGGAGTCGCGCCGTGATGCCCGCCACCAGTTGCGGCGACGTCTCGGTTGGATTGGCTGCGGCACCGTTGCAACGGGGCTCTGGATTTGCCCGGCTCATCTCAAAGCAGAGGTGTTGGGCATCCTCGACGATCTCGATCTCAGTGACTGCGCCACCCTCTTCATTGCGGGGCGGCCCGAAGCGAATCGACCGTTCGCGGATGCCGCAGCCCAGTGGTGGGAACTGGACCGCTTACGTGAATTACACGAACGCTTTCTCGCGCAGCACTCCGCTCTGGTCGGGCCCGCGTCGAGCGACGCTGAAGCCTTCGCGTGCTACATCCATGCGCTCGACCAGTGGAGGGTCATCCCGTATCTCGACCCTGGCCTCCCGAATTCGGCGCTGCCTGCGGACTGGCCCGGTCAAGCGAGCCTCGATCTCTTCGGTCGCATCTCGCGTTCTTTGGCGGCCCGAGCGCACGCTTTCGCTCGCGCCAGCAGCAAGGAGAGGCGCTGATCACGCGCGCACAATAACAACGGGTTACGCGCAGATGAGCAATCCGTTTAAAACCTTGGAATGAGCTGTGGGCAGGGCTATCGTCGCAGATACCCCTGTAATGGGGTAGACCGTTGATTTCACAATTCATAAGGGGACTGCCCGCTATGCATCCACGAAGCAGCAGGCCAACGCGGCTGACGATCGGGGCTCTTGCCACGTCGTGCGCTATCGCGTTGACCGCCATTACCGCTCCGGCCGCCCTAGCCGCCGAAGCCACCGCAACAATCGCTGACGTTCAAGGCACTTCTGCCGAGAGCACCATGGTCGGCACCACCGTCACTGTCGAGGGTGTTGTCACCGCTGACTACCGGGGCGCTTCTGGCTACCGCGGCATTGTCATCCAGACCCCCGGATCGGGTGGGGCAGACGACGCTACGCCCGGCGCCTCCGACGGAATCTTCATCTTCCTGGGCAGTGCGAACCCCGCAGTGTCGATCGGAGACAAGGTCACCGCGACCGGCCCCGTCGCTGAATACTTCGGACTGACCCAGCTCGGCTCGGGCACCGCGGTCGAACTCGTCACAGCTGCCGCCGACCTCGATCCGGCCGATGCTGTCGAGGCATCCGCTCTCGATGCGAGCGTCGTTGGCGCCGACCGCGAATCCCTTGAGTCGATGCTCGTCACCCCCACCGGCGACTACCTCGTTAGCTCGAGCCACCAGCTCTATAACTTCGGCACTCTCTGGCTCAGCCCAGAAGAGCTCGCCGTCAAGAGCACCGAGACTACGGATGCCGGAGCCGACGCCGACGCGATCGCCGCCGCTAACCGTGCCAGCCGCATCTTCCTCGATGACGGCTACAGCATCCAGATTTCCAACGGTTCTCACCCCGGTGAGCAGCCCTACTTCTCGGCCGACACCGTTGTGCGCAACGGCGACACCGTTCAGTTCCCGGCCAACCCCTACGTTCTGAGCTACGGCTTCGACGACTGGCGTTTGCAGCCGACTGTCGCGATCAACGATGCGAGCCCGGCGGAATACCTGCCCACGTTCGAGTCCACGAACCCGCGTGAAGAGTCAGCGCCCATCGTTGGTGGAGACTTCAAGGTTTCGGCCTTCAACGTCTACAACTACTTCACGACCCTGAAGAGCGAAGATTCGGATGCTCGTGGCGCGGCCACGGCAGAAGAGTTCGCTATCCAGCAGTCGAAGATTGTTGCGGCGATCAACTCGCTCGATGCGGATGTTGTCGGTCTCATGGAGATCGAGAACTCCATCAAGCTGGGTGGAGTCCTCGACGAAGCGCTCATGGATCTCGTTGGTGCGCTCAATGCCGCCGCTGGCGCCGGAACGTGGGACTACGTTCGCACGCCCGCAGCGCTCAACGATGCAGCCATCACCGACTTCATCACGAACGCGATCATCTTCAAGCCGGCCGCTGTAACGCCCGTGGGCGACAGCTTCACGCAGGTTGACGAGACGGTTTGGGACATTGCGCGTGAGCCGATTGCTCAGACGTTCGAGTCGAACGGTGAGCTGATTACCGTGGTTGCGAACCACTTCAAGTCAAAGGGTGGATCGGGAACCGAGCCGACCGACGGTCAGGGCTTCTTCAACGTGGAACGCGTTGAGCAGGCCAACGCCGTCAAGGCGCTCGTTGACTCGATCGCTGCTGATGAAGCCAAGAGCGACCAGGTCGTTCTCGTTGGTGACTTCAACGCCTACTCCGAAGAGGACCCGATTCAGGTCTTCACCGAGGCAGGCTATGTCGACACTCTCGCCGCTGAAGGTGACAACAAGTACACGTACACCTTCGATGGTGAACTCGGATCGCTCGACCACATCATCGTCTCGCCCTCGCTCGCTGAGCACGTGACCGATGCTGCTGTCTGGAACATCAACTCGCCCGAGTGGTCGGACCGCGGCTACGCCTACGGTGCGGCGGAAGCGGGAACGGTCTTCCGTTCGAGCGACCACGACCCGATCAGCGTCGGTCTCAGCACTGAGGCTGCGCCCGTCGAGATCGAGATTCTCACCACGAACGACTTCCACGGTCGTATCGAAGTCGACCGCGGCATCCCGGGGGCAGCGATGCTCGCCGGAATGGTGCGCTCGTGGGAGTCGCAGAACCCCAACACCACGTTCGTTGGTGCCGGTGACTTCGTCGGAGCCACGACCTTCACCTCGTTCATCCAGAACGATCAGCCCACGATCGACGTGCTCAACGAAATCGGACTCGACACGAGCTCCTTCGGTAACCACGAATTCGATCAGGGTCGTGCCGATGTTGACGACCGCATCTTGGATGCCGCCGACTGGCCCTACCTCGCAGCGAACCTCTACGACCGCGACACCAACATGCCTGCTTACGACGAGTACTTCCTGCAGGAGTTTGAGGGCGTCAAGGTTGGTTTCATCGGTGCTATCACCGAAGACCTCAACGAGTTGGTCAGCCCCGAGGGAATCGCTTCGCTTGAAGTTCGCGGAGTGGTCGAAGAAGTGAACCGCGTTGCGGGCTACCTCACTGACGGAGACGACACCAACGGCGAAGCAGACGTTCTCGTTCTGCTCATCCACGAAGGCGCGGCATCCACCGATATCGCGGCTTCCATGGATGAGTCGGCATTCGGTCAGATCGTCATGAACGTGAGCCCGGAAATTCAGGCCATCGTCTCGGGTCACACCCACCTCGCCTACGACCACGAGATTGCGGTTGATGGCATGGATGACCCGCGACTGGTGATTTCTGCTGGCCAGTACGGTTCGTACTACGGCCACTTCGACCTCAACGTCGACCCGGCAACGAAGGAGATCATCGACTTCGAGGCTGAGGTGCTGCCGATTGAGGGCTTCGAGCCGGATGCTGCAGTGCAGGCGATTGTCGACGAGGCTACGGCCGCGGCGGCTGAGCTGGGCAACGCCAAGGTCGGAGAGATTTCCGACAGCATGTTCCGCGCAGTGCAGACCCCGGTTGACGGAACTCCGTTCCCCGAGAACCGTGGTGGCGAGTCGACCATCGGTAACTTTGTCGCCGATGTTCAACTGTGGGCCGCATCCGATTCGGGTGCAGAGATCGCGTTCATGAACCCGGGTGGTTTGCGTACCGACCTCGTCTACGAAGCATCGGGTGCTGGCGACGCTGACGGCGAAGTCACGTACCGTGAGGCTGCGAACGTGCAGCCCTTCGGCAACACGCTCACGACGATGTCGCTGACCGGTGCTCAGATCAAGTCAGTGCTCGAAGAGCAGTGGCAGCCCGAGGGTGCCCAGCGTCCGTTCCTCAAGCTCGGTGTCTCGGAGGGGCTCACGTACTCGTACGACCCCACCGCAGCTCAGGGTGAGCGAGTGACCGCGATGTACCTCAACGGTGTTCCTGTGGATGTCGCAGCCAGCTACACGGTGGTCGCTAACTCCTTCCTCGCGGCCGGTGGCGACAACTTCGCTACTCTCGCCGAGGGAACCGACCGGGCCGACAGTGGCCGCGTTGACCTGCAGTCCATGGTCGAGTGGTTCGAAGAGAACACGGTCGCTGACCCGCCGCTTGAACAGCGCGCCATCGGTGCTGTTGTTTCGGCTCCGGATGCAGACGGCTACAACCCCGGAGACGACGTCACGCTCGACCTCTCGTCGCTTACCTTCAGCCGCGGCGGCTCAGACGCCACCACGGTCGAGGTTTCGGTCGATGGAAACGTGCTCGGCTCGGCAACGATCGACCGCACCATTGTTGACACCACGGATGAGCAGGGTCGCGCAAGCGTCACCGTAACGATCCCCGCTGGCGTACCTTCGGGCACGCTCGCGCTGACCGTCATGGTTCCGGGAACGGACACCGCTGTTGTGGTTCCGATCGAGGTTGCGACGACTGCTGAGGCCATCGAGAACACGAAGGCGCCGGGCATCCGGGGCAACGTGCAGGTGGGCAAGACAGTCAAGGCCACCCCCGGCAACTGGAGCGTGAAGTTACCTGACTACAGTTACCAGTGGCTGCGCGACGGCGCACCGATTGCTGATGCGACCGACAGCCGCTACCGCATCACGACCGACGACATCGGAACCGAACTGAGCGTGCAGGTCACGGCCAGCAAGGACGGTTACTCGGATGGCGTGGCTGAGTCTGACGCCCAATCGGTGGAGAAGATCTCCTCGAGTGTTCGTTCGAGCCTCTCCTCCTGGTTCGTGTGGGGCAACCGCTCCGTCACGGCGGATGCCAGCGTCAAGGTTGGCAAGGATGGCACGACCGCCGGCGAGGTGACCTTCTATGACGGTCGCGATGCTGTCGGCACGAGCACGGTAGACAAGCGCGGCAATGCCTCGCTGAAGCTGCCCAAGCTCAGCCGCGGCATCCACTTCATCTGGGTCGAATACTCCGGTAACGACACGGTGGAGTCGAGCTCCAGCTTCCCCCGACTGGTGTTCGTCTTCTAGAGAACACCGGGCAGCTAGCCCACTAATGCGAAGAGGGTCCCGCGCTGCGGGGCCCTCTTTCGCATGAGATCCGTTACAGAATTATCCAGCTTGATGAAATAAATTTGGCGCGCTGATTGCTACTAACTATGGTGAGCAAGCTCCCATCGATCTCCAACCTGCGAAGGAACCCCTGAATCATGGCTAGTCGTATCTATAAGAACGTCACCGAACTTGTCGGCAATACCCCGCTGGTTCAGCTGAACTCAGTAACCGAGGGCGCTGGCGCTACGGTGCTCGCGAAGCTTGAATTCCAGAACCCTTCGGCCAGCGTGAAGGACCGCATCGGTGTTGCGATCATCGATGCTGCTGAGAAGGCCGGTGCGTTGAAGCCCGGTGGAACCATCGTGGAGGGAACCAGTGGAAACACCGGTATCGCGCTCGCCATGGTCGGTGCTGCTCGCGGATACCGCGTTGTTCTCACGATGCCCGAGAGCATGAGCAAGGAGCGCCGCATGTTGCTGCGCGCCTTCGGTGCCGAGCTCGTATTGACTCCAGCTGGCGAAGGCATGCGCGGTGCAGTCGAGAAGGCTGCCGAGATTGTTGCCAACACTGAGGGCGCTGTCGCCGCTCAGCAGTTCGCTAACGCTGCCAACCCGGCGATTCACCGTGCCACCACGGGCCCCGAGATCTGGAACGACACCGACGGAACGGTCGACATCTTCGTTGCCGGCATCGGAACCGGTGGAACCATCACCGGTGCTGGTGGCTTCCTCAAGGAACAGAACCCCGAGATTAAGGTTGTTGCGGTTGAGCCCGAAGAGTCGGCCATCCTCAACGGGGGAGCTCCTGGCCCCCACAAGATTCAGGGAATCGGCGCCAACTTCGTGCCCGAGATTCTTGACCGCGATGTCTACGACGAGGTTCTCGACGTCAACATCACGCAGTCCGTCACCATGGCTCGCCGCCTTGCTGCCGAAGAGGGCATCCTCGCCGGCATCTCCTCGGGAGCTACCGTTCACGCCGCCCTCGAACTGGCCAAGCGCCCCGAGAACGCCGGCAAGACCATCGTCGTTATCGTTGCGAGCTTCGGTGAGCGCTACCTGTCGACTCTTCTGTACGAAGACCTCGTCGACTAGGACCTCGGCGACTAACGTCTAGCTCCACTGGCTCAACGCCGCTAACCACCACTAACGACGGATCTCCCTATTGTTTGCTCGAACTCGTGAAGATATTGCTGCTGTACGCCGGCGCGACCCGGCTGCCCGCGGCTCCTTCGAGATCTGGCTCACCTATTCGGGAATGCACGCCGTGTGGGGCTACCGGTTCGCGCACTGGTTGTGGACCGCGCGGGCATACTTTCTTGCCCGCGTGGTCTCCCAGTACGTTCGTTTCTTGACGGGCGTCGAGATCCATCCCGCGGCCCAACTCGGTCGCCGCGTCATCATTGATCATGGTTCAGGCGTCGTCATCGGCGAGACCGCGATCGTGGGCGACGACGTTCTCATCTATCACGGTGTCACTCTCGGCGGCACGAGTTCTGAGGGCGGCAAGCGCCATCCCACGCTCGGCAGCGACATTGTCGTGGGTGCCGGCGCCGCCATCCTGGGCGACATCACCATCGGTTCTGGCTCCGTTGTGGGTGCCGGTGCGGTTGTGGTTGCGGATGCTCCTGACGATTCCCTTCTCGTCGGCGCCCCCGCCGTGGCGCGACCCAAGCGTGGCACAAAGGCCCCTCTCGACGACTTCGGTTACACCGACCCCGCGATTTACATTTAGCGACGGCCCGCTTACTAACTGACGCGTCTGGTTCTGCAGCTCTCTCATCGCATCGCATCGCATCCGTAAGTTATGCTCAGCCTTATGGTGAGCACCGAGCTATCGCAGACCGACCCCGAGTTCGGCGGCATTGTCGTCGAGAACGTCGCCAGATCGTTTGGGACTGTTCACGCGGTGCGCGACGCGAGTTTCGTCGCCATCCCCGGAACTGTCACCGGCCTCATCGGGCCTAATGGCTCGGGCAAGACCACTCTCATGCTGATGCTGGCGTCACTGCTCAAGCCGGATGCCGGCAGCATTCGTATCGCCGGTTATGACCCCTTCGGCGAGACGGCCGCGGTGCGCTCGCGGCTCGGCTGGATGCCCGACGTGCTCGGGTCGTGGGCGACCATTAGCGTGCGTGACACCCTGACTTACGCGGCGCGCATGTACGCGATGGACAAAGCTACGGCGGCCGCTCGCGCGGCGGAGGTCCTCACGCTCGTCGACCTGACTGACCTAGCCGACAGTCCCACTCGTGTACTCTCGCGCGGTCAGAAACAGCGACTGAGCCTCGGTCGTGCGCTGGTGCATGACCCTTCTGTGCTGCTCCTCGACGAACCAGCGTCGGGTCTTGATCCTGTTGCGCGCGCCCAGTTGCGCGTTCTTGTTCGCAGGCTCGCCTCCGAGGGAAAGACTCTCGTTGTCTCGAGTCATGTCCTCTCGGAACTCGACGAGATGGCTGACGGCGCCGTCTATCTCTCGAAGGGCGTTACGGCGTCTGCTGAAGCGCTGGCGCGCAGTCGCGCAACGGCTCGCCCCTGGCGCATCCGCGCGAGCGACGTGACGGCTCTGCGGGCGGCACTCATTGCGGGCGGCATCGCGGATGCTGCGATTGCGACCGATCGCACCGAACTACTCGTGGCGCTCGACGGCGAAGCGGCGGCATCCGAACTTCTCGTTCGACTGGTCGGAGCGGGCGTTGCGATCAGCACGTTTGCGCCAGCTGTGGGCGATCTCGAACATGCCTTTATCGACTTGAGCTCGGAGGAGAGCAAATGAGCCCGTTCATCTCCGGTGTCGGAGTGATTCTTTCACTCGAGCTGCGCCAGCGTGTGCGCACGACGAGCTGGTACATCCTTCTTGCGGTCTTCGTCGCGCTCATCTTCATCGTGACCGTGCTGCTGTCCTTCGCTCTTAGCGGGTTCGGTAGCGTAGATAACGGCGCAGCCGGCGTCTACTCCACCGTGATCTACTTTGTGTTGCTCTTGGGCACGCTTGTGGCACCGGCCCTCAGCGGTAATGCCATTAACGGCGATCGGGATGCCGGCACCCTCGCGACTACGCAAGTGACGCTCATCACCACCGGCCAACTGATCGTAGGCAAGTTTCTGTCGGCGTGGATCACCGCCCTCGCGTTCTTGGCGGCGGCTATGCCGTTCCTCGTCTATGCGGCCCTTGCTGGTCGACTTCGCGCGAGCACCATCGTCATCTCCATCGTGGTGCTCGCCCTTGAGCTGGGCGTCGTCGCGGCGATTGGGGTGGGGCTTTCGGGCCTCATGACGCGGCCGTTGTTTTCGATCGTTGTGACGTACCTGGTCGTGGCCGCGCTCAGTGTCGGCACGATCATCGCGTTCACCCTGGGCGGGCTGGCGCTGCAAACTTCCGCCACTCAGACCTCGAGCTACGGCATCGAATATGACAGTTCCGGTAAGCCGGTGTCGTGCTCCGAACCGGAAGAGTACGACTTCCAAACGCCGCGCTTCGACCTATTTTGGGGCGCGTTGGCAGCGAACCCTTATGTGATTTTGGCGGACGCGGTGCCGATAACGTACGACTCAAACGATCAGCCAGCTGACCTCTTTGGCTATTTCAAGCTGACGACTCGAATGGCGCAAATTCCGCAGGACACTATTTACTCAGCGAACACTTGTGTTGTCGGAGAGCTTGAACAGTACGAGGATTCCCCGACTGCGCGCAGTGTCATCGAGTCGACTGCTCCGAGCTGGGCTGTGGGTCTAGCGACGCACCTCGTGCTCGCCGGTGCCCTGCTTGCTGGGGCCTGGGCTCGCACCAAGACTCCTGCGGCAAAACTGGCCCGGGGCAGCCGCATCGCCTAGGCGATGCGGCCCTCGCCGCGTTAGCCCATCGTGTTAACGATGAGCCCAATGTGGGTGAAGAAGTTGAGCGCGCCGAAGAGCAGGAACGCGATGCCACCGAGAGCGAGAGCGACACCGGTTACCCACTGAATCTTGGTAGGCGCAGTGCGGATGGCGAAGTGTCGAGTCGCGAACGGAAAGAGAAGGGCACCGAGTCCCACGAGCGCGAAGAGTCCTGACATGAAGATTGCTTCGACCCATGGCCATTCGGCGAAGGCGCCAGAGATGGACTCCTCCGGTGGGGCGGCGAAGAGCTGGAAGATAACTCCCGCGAACGCGATCGCAATGAGCGCGAGTCCGAGACCGAAGATAAGAACGCCGAGGGGCTCCGCCGTGCGAGCGACAGCGCGGGCGGCATCCTCGGATTCTTCGAGCACGGACGCGCGGCGCCAGAGCACGAAGCTCGCGGCGAGCAAAAGCACACCGAAAGCGAGGCTCGGCTCGCCAAAGATGATGTTGTCAAAGGGGAAGTACGCGGCGAAGGGCCACGTCAACGTCATGTGCGCGCCAGTAATCGTCAGGATGATGCCCAGCACCCCAAAGTTCACGGCGTACCCTCGGAAATCTACCTCGGTTCCGGCCATGAGTTTGCGAGCAAACAACACGAGACTGAGCAGGCCCGCGCCAGCAGCCACCGCCATGATCGTGTTGTAGGTCGGCATTTGCGTCCAGTCGATTACTAATCCTTGATCCATGTCGCCAGTCAACACCCGCGCCCAGCCTTAGTCAAAGTTGCCTACCTTGCCGATAAGTGCAACGCAATCGGGGGCTCAGGTCTCATTCGTGTTGCAGTAGACAACTCTGTAGCGCAAGCGCTTGCATAACGCCGCAGTCGTCGCTTAGCGTAAGGCGTGAACACGCTCTCTTAAGCTGCAATGAGTGAGCGAGTTCAGAGCTGCAGTTGTTCCCCCGCACACTGCTCGGTCTGCGGGCAAACCTCGACGAGGAGGATTTGTATGATTTCCCACAATTTTCGACGGGCCCTACTGCCCATCGCCACTCTTGGTGTTGCCAGCATGGTTCTCACGGGCTGCGCCTCCGGAACCAGTGGCACCGGCGGCCCGGGAGATGCTGGTGAAGCGGATGGCGTAGTCACCATCTATGGCACCATCGCCGACACTGAAGCCGAACTTCTCGAAGAATCCTGGGCTGACTGGGAAGAAGAGAATGACATCGACATTCAGTACGAATCGAGCAAAGAGTTCGAAGCGCAGATCAGCATCCGCGCGCAGGGTGGAAACGCTCCGGACATCGCAATCTTCCCGCAGCCGGGGCTCCTCGCTGACCTAGCGTCGCGCGACTACATTCAGCCAGCGCCTGAAGGTGTTGCATCCAACGTTGCAGAGTATTGGTCCGAAGACTGGGCTGCCTACGCCACGACCGGCGACACTCTCTACGGTGCACCACTGATGGCCAGCGTCAAGGGGTTCGTCTGGTACTCGCCGTCACAATTCGCGGAGTGGGGCGTAGAAGTTCCAGAGACCTGGGATGAACTGCTTGCACTAACCCAGACGATTGCTGACACCACCGGAACTGCACCGTGGTGTGCTGGATTCGGTTCGGACGCTGCAACCGGCTGGCCAGGAACCGACTGGGTAGAAGACCTCGTGCTCCGCGAAGCCGGAGCTGAGACGTACGACAAGTGGGTTTCTCACGAGATTCCGTTCTCGGATCCCGCGATCGTTTCGGCCTTCGACTCCGTGGGCGACATCCTCCTGAACCCGGACTTCGTGAATGCCGGATTCGGTGGCGTGAAGTCGATCAACTCCACGCCGTTCGGCGACCCGGCTCGCGCCCTCGGCGACGGTTCGTGCGCACTGCACCACCAGGCATCCTTCTTCGACGGGTTCATTCAGGACCCCAAGAACGGAAACGCCACGGTCGGACCGGATGCTGACATCTGGGCCTTCGTAACGCCGTCCGTTGAAGCCGGTGGCAACGCTGTTACCGGTGGTGGGGAGATCGTCGGAGCCTTCTCCAATGACGAAGACACCATCGCGGTTCAGGAATACCTCTCCAGCGCCGAGTGGGCTAACGCTCGCGTCAAGCTCGGCGGTGTAATCAGCGCCAACAACGGCCTTGACCCGGAGAGCGCCAGCAGCCCGATCTTGCAGCAAGCAATCACGATTCTGCAGGACCCAGACACGACGTTCCGCTTCGACGCCTCCGACCTGATGCCGGGTGTTGTCGGTGCCGGATCGTTCTGGACCGGCATGGTCGACTGGATCAACGGCAAGTCAACAGAAGAAGTGCTCTCGACCATCGATGCATCATGGCCGTCTGAGTAACACCGTCCAACGGTGAGCGTGGGCGGGATGGTGTTGCCTCCCGCCCACGCTTTCTTTTCTCCCCCTCGTGACGATTCCTCGGTAGAGTCAACACAGCAGAATTGCCAGTGAAGTGATGAGTCCAGTGATGCACTCGAAAGGTCGCTAATGTCAGCTTTTCTCGCGTGGATATCCACGCTTCCCGCGCTCGCTCAGATTCCCCTCGTGCTGCTGGCGTTCTTCGCGGTCATCGCGCTGTTGATCTTCTTCATTGAGATCGCGCCCCGCAGTGGCCGTAAGTACACGATCATCCGTGCCGCGGCTTGCGTGCTCTTCCCGACCCTCATCTTCTTAGCGCTCGGCTCGGTCTACTGGGCCGCTGGCGCAGCAGCCGTGTTTGGCGGGCTGTTCTTCCTCCTGGACTACCGCTCGAAGCAAGGCGCCGGCTACCTCTTCCAGCTCGTCGGCTTCATGAGCCCGGCGATCTTCTTGCTCGCCATCGGACTCATCTACCCGACGATCCAAACTACGATTCAAGCATTCATGAACAGCCGCGGAACGCGATTCGTGGGCCTCGAAAACTTCATCTGGATCTTCACTCAAGACACCGGCATCCGCACCGTTCTCAACACAGTGGTGTGGGTGCTGATTGTGCCGACGGTCTCCACTATCTTCGGCCTCGCCTATGCCGTCTTCATCGATAAGTCGCGCGGCGAGAAGATCTTCAAGATTCTCGTGTTCATGCCGATGGCTATCTCCTTCGTGGGGGCGAGCATCATCTGGCGCTTCGTCTACGCGGTGCGCCCGGCCGACCAAGAACAGATCGGTCTTCTCAACCAGATTGTGGTCTGGATGGGCGGGCAACCGGTGGACTGGATCTCCAATTCACCGTGGAACACTTTCTTTCTCATCGTCGTGCTCATCTGGATTCAGACCGGTTTCGCCATGGTGATCCTTTCGGCCGCCATCAAGGGTGTTCCCGCCGAGCAGCTTGAGGCTGCGGAGCTTGACGGAACCAACGCCTGGCAGCGCTTCATCAACGTCACCGTCCCGGGCATCCGTAGCTCGCTCGTCGTGGTGCTGACGACCATCTCGATCGCCTCGCTGAAAGTGTTCGACATCGTGCGCACCATGACCGCCGGCGCCAACGAGACCAGCGTTATCGCCAACGAAATGTATTCGCAGTGGCAAGGCTTTGAAGTCGGTAGGTCGGCGGCCTTCGCGGTCGTGCTGTTCGTGATGGTGCTGCCGATTGTTATTTACAACGCGAGACAGATTGCTAAGCAGAGGGAGATCCGATGACCGCGACAGTGCCCGCGAAGCTTCCGCTGAACAAGAAGACGAAGAAGCAACTGGCCCGCGGCGAAAAGCAGGGCGCCGCCACCCGCACTAAGAAGCGGCTCACGAGTCGCGGCGCGACCATTGCGGCGCTCGTGATCGCAGTGCTGTGGACTACGCCGACCTTCGGTCTCTTCGTATCGTCCCTTCGCCCGCCGGAGGAGATTCTGCGTAATGGCTGGTGGACGATCTTCCAGAACCCCGGCTTCACGCTCAATAACTACACCGAGGTGTTGGCGGCGGGAAACAGCACGCTGAACCTCGCAGGCGCATTCATCAACTCGATCGCCATCACGTTGCCTGCCACCATCTTCCCGCTCGTGATCGCCAGTCTCGCGGCCTACGCCTTCGCCTGGATCAAGTTCCCCGGCCGCAACTGGATCTTTATCGGGGTCTTTGCGCTGCAGATCGTGCCGCTGCAAATGGCGCTCGTTCCGTTGCTCAGCCTGTTCTCTCGTGGACTGTCGATCGGTGACATCGAGTTGTTCTCGAGCCTCAACGCCTCGAACTCCTATTCGCAGGTGTGGATTGCGCACACAATCTTCGCGCTTCCGCTCGCGATCTTCTTACTCCACAACTTCGTTTCGGAGATTCCATCCGAGCTCATTGAGGCAGCGAGAGTGGATGGCGCTGGACACGGTCAGGTCTTCTTCCGCATCGTGCTTCCGCTCACGATGCCGGCCATTGCCTCGTTCGCGATCTTCCAGTTCTTGTGGGTCTGGAACGACCTACTCGTGGCGTTGGTCTTCGCCGACGGCCGAGTCGCCCCGATGACCAAATTGCTGGCAGAGATTACCGGTAGCCGTGGTC
Organism: Rhodoglobus sp. NPDC076762; assembly: GCA_040687235.1. Lineage (GTDB taxonomy): Bacteria > Actinomycetota > Actinomycetes > Actinomycetales > Microbacteriaceae > Rhodoglobus. Next base: position 709,804 of record JBFBMV010000001.1, read on the forward strand.
AGGATTGGAACCTGCTCACCGCCGGTGCTTTCATCTCGATCCTCGTGCCGCTCATCGTGTTCTTCGCACTGCAGCGCTACTTCGTGCGCGGACTGCTTGCGGGCTCGACGAAGGGGTAGCCCGTCGAAGGGGATGCGCGCTAGCCGCCCACCACGAGCAGCACGCTCGCGGTGATTCCCAGGGCGATGCCGACATACTGCAGCGGTGCAACGCGTTCGCGCAGCACAATCGCCGCCAGCAACACCGTGCCGGCAGGGTAGAGCGCAGTGAGTACAGCGATGACCGAGAGGTCGCCGATGCGCACGCCCGTGATGATCGCCATGTTGGCGATGACGTCGAGGGTGCCGCCGATCATGGCGAAGTAGAGTCCGCGACGCCACAGGGATGAGCGTGCGGGGGCTGGCGCTCCGGCTCGTTTGCGCTTGGCCAAGGCTGCCAAGGCAAAGAACAACGAGAACATGAGCAGCGCATTGACGACGCGGTTTCCAACAACCGGGATGATGCCCGAGTCGTCGGGAGCGGCATCCAGAATCACAAAGAACAGACCGATCGACGCTCCCGCGCCCACCGCCATGATCAGTGCTTTGGCGCTCGGTCGCACGGCGTCTTTTTCGGGCACGAAGCCGACGAGAACGACGGCGATCAGGGCGATCGGAATCGCAATGAGGCCGAAGGCGCCAAGTGACTCTCCGCGCAGCAGGCCGACGGTCACCGGCACGATCGCCGACATCACCGCGGTCACGGGGGAGAGGATGCTCATGGGGCCGATCGCGAGGCAGGCGTAGAGCAAGCCGATCGCGACCGCGCTGTTGACACCTGCGATCGCGCCGTACAGAACAGCCTCGGTTGACCACACGGCGGGCACGAACGGGAAGATCAGCACGAGGGCGGCGAGGCCAGCAACGGCTCCGACAGCGGTGGCCAAAATGGGGCTAATTCGCTTGGCCGCGATGCCGCCGAAGAAGTCAGCGGCGCCGAATGTGAGCGCGCTAGAAAGCCCAAGAAATACGGTGAACATGGCGCCTGTCGCTATGGGGACGAATCATGCCAATGGTAGTGGCTGCGCCTAGACTTCTCGGCATGGTGTCTGCCCAGTCTGTTCTTGAGTCCACGTTCGGTTACGACTCGTTCCGGGGGCAGCAGGGCGAAATTATCGACACGATCGTGCAGGGTCGTGATGCCCTCGTGCTCATGCCTACCGGTGGCGGCAAGTCGCTGTGTTACCAAATTCCCGCGCTCGTTCGCGAGGGCACCGGCGTTGTCATTTCGCCCCTCATCGCTTTGATGCAAGACCAAGTGGATGCCCTGGCCGCCGTGGGCGCGCGTGCAGAGTTTCTCAACTCCACCCAGTCCGCCGACGAGCGCACTCGCGTCGAAAACGCGTACCGCGCTGGTGAGCTGGATCTTCTCTACCTCGCGCCCGAGCGCCTCCGCGTCTCGTCCACGGTGTCTCTGCTCAAGCAGGGGCAGATCGGGCTCTTCGCTATCGACGAAGCGCACTGTGTGTCGCAGTGGGGCCACGACTTTCGTCCCGATTACTTGCAGCTCGATGTGTTGCACGACCTGTGGCCGAGCGTTCCGCGCATTGCGCTGACCGCGACCGCGACCGAGGCCACTCGCAAAGAGATCGCCCAGCGACTGAAGCTCACCGACGCCACTCAGTATGTTTCTAGTTTTGACCGGCCCAACATCCAATACCGCATTGAAGCGAAGGCGCAGCCGCTGCAGCAACTGCTCACGCTGCTCAACACCGAGCACTCGGGCGACGCTGGAATTGTGTACTGCCTGTCGCGAGCCTCGGTTGAGAAGACCGCGCAGTTCTTGGTCGAGAACGGTATTCCCGCGCTGCCGTATCACGCAGGTCTCGACTCCAGAATTCGGGCCAGCAACCAGAGCCGCTTCTTGCGTGAGGAGGGCATGGTGATGGTCGCGACGATCGCGTTCGGCATGGGCATCGACAAGCCCGACGTGCGTTTCGTGGCGCACCTCGACCTGCCCAAGAGCGTTGAGGGCTACTACCAAGAGACGGGTCGCGCCGGTCGTGATGGTCTGCCTGCGACGGCATGGCTCGCCTACGGTTTGCAGGATGTCATGCAGCAGCGCCGCATGATCGATCAGTCGGGTGGCGACCTGGCTCACCGCCGTAACCTGAGCGCGCACCTCGATGCCATGCTCGCGCTGTGCGAAACCGTCGAGTGCCGCCGTGTACAGCTGCTCGGCTACTTCGGCCAAGAGTCCACGGCGTGTGGCAATTGCGACACCTGCCTGTCTCCGCCCGAGTCGTGGGACGGCACTGTCGCCGCCCAGAAACTGATGTCGACCATCGTGCGATTGGAGCGCGAGCGCAACCAGAAGTTTGGCGCGGGTCACCTGGTCGACATCCTCATTGGCAAAACCACGCCGCGAGTGACGCAGCAACGTCACGACGATCTCGCGACCTTCGGCATCGGTTCGGATGTCTCGGAGCAAGACTGGCGCTCGGTCGTGCGGCAGTTGCTCGCGCAGTCGTTGCTGACCGTGCAGGGGGAGTACGGCACGCTCGCGATCACGCCCGAGAGCGCGTCGGTGTTGAGCGGCGGGCGCACGGTGAAGCTGCGCAAGGAAGCGCCGCGCAAGGCTCGCGGTTCGGGTGCCAGCGGTGGCGCCGCAAAGCGCAAGGTCATGACCGACCTGCCCGCCTCGGCGACCGACCTGTTCGAGAATCTGCGCACCTGGCGTTCGGGGGTTGCGCGCGATAACGGCGTTCCTGCCTACGTGGTGTTCGCGGATGCCACCCTGCGCGGCATCGCCGTCACCAAGCCTGAATCGCTGGCCGAGTTATCCGAGATCAGCGGTGTCGGCCAGAAGAAGCTCGACACCTATGGCGCTGCGGTGCTTGCGGTCGTCGCGGGCGGATCGGGTGAGGCTGAAGCGGGAAGCGGTGCTGCCTCGCCGGCTGTGCCCGCGTTCGCGGCAGCAGCTTCCGCCGTTCCTGCGCATCAACCCCGACCAGCGATTGCACGCCCTGCGGCTTCACGTTCGTCAGCGGCGAGGCCGGCGGCTTCGCGACCTGCCTCGCGCCCGGCCGCCTCACGTCCTGCCCCTACCCAAGCAACCCCAGTTCCCGGTGACGAAGACGACATCCCGTTCTACTCGGATGACGACGCTCCCTACGATGGGCCGCCCGAGTTCTAGGGGGCGGTTCGCCGGCGGCGAGATGGCGGGCAATTGGCGTGCACGTGGCGCGCTATTGGCGTAGCCCGCATCCGCCGCATCGTGGAGTATTGGTCACATGAATGAGACACGCATAGTTGACCTGCGCCGAGAGCGCGGCTGGACCCAAGAAAAGCTCGCCACCGAGTGCGGAGTAGGGCTCCGCACCATCCAACGGTTGGAAGCGGGAAGTGACGCGAGCCTCGAAACACTGTCGTTGGTGGCCGATGCACTCGGGGTGCCGGTGCGAGATCTCTTTGCCACAATCGAGAGCGATGAGCTCAACGGCCGCGTTGATTCGTTCGAATCGCGGGTGAATGACCAACAGTCCGCGCGCGACAGAACCCATGGCGGATGGCGCTATCTTTTCATCGGCGTTGGTGTGGTGATTACGCTGCTCGGTGCAACGAACGGTCAGCTGGGCTCGGTGATCATTCCGGCGTATTGGGGCGGTGGAGTGCTCATTCTTTTTGCGCTCCAGCGGCTCTATCTGGATCCGCACCTCGACGCGAAGTTTCCGCTTTCTCGGAGCAAGCGTGATCGCCTCCTGCAGAAGCGTCGCGAAGCTCAGTCGAACACCCGCCAACGGCGTGCTGCAAAAACTCCCACAAGCCCGTAACGGGGCACCGAGCGCGCGCAACGCGACCCTGTTCGTCTCAGGTTAGGTATGCCATACTTAGGCAATGCTTACCTTAGAGCGCGAGATCGCGAAGGATGCCCGACCGGGCTATCGCCCATTCGCCGCCCGCGTTGAGAGCATCCGCGAACTGTCGCCCCACTTTAGGCGCGTCACCTTCACGGGCGCTGAGTTCGCGACCTTCGGCACTGATGGTTTCGACCAGCGCATCAAGATCGTTCTTCCCCTGCCGGGCATCGGCCTGAGCGACATCGGCGCCAATGATCCGCAGACCATTGCTGACGGTACCTGGTACGCCCGCTGGCGTGCGCTGCCCGACGAGGCGCGCAACCCGTTCCGCACCTACACGATCCGTGCCGTGCGCCCCGAGCTCCGCGAGCTCGACGTCGACATGGTCTTCCACGGCGCCAACGGGCCCGCGGGTCAGTGGCTGGCGAACGCAGCTGTCGGCGACGAGGTCATCATCGTCGGGCCTGACGCCGCGAGCATCCACTCGGGCATCGGAATCGACTGGCACCCCGGCCCCGCCCGCACCGTTCTTCTCGCCGGCGACGAAACTTCTGCGCCCGCCATTTGCAGCATTCTCGAGCGCCTCGACCCCAGCGTGCAAGCTCACGCTTTCATCGAGATTCCGGATGCCGCAGACCAGCCGCCGCTGAGCCTCCCCAGCAATTGCCACGTCACGTGGCTACCGCGAGGAACGCAGCCCGCAGGCTCCGCGCTCGTCCCCGCCGTTCGGGCGTGGACGAAAGCCAACGCCTCACTCGTGTTGCCCGCACTCTCGCCAGCGGCGCAACCACTCGGTGACATCGACGTGGATACCGAGCTTCTCTGGGATTCGCCGGGCGAAGCATCCGGAACACACTTCTACGCGTGGCTCGCTGCCGAGGCCTGCGTCATCAAGATGCTGCGCCGTTTTCTCGTGAGCGAGACGGGCGTTGACCGCAAGCAGGTTGCGTTTATGGGGTACTGGCGTCTCGGCAAGTCCGAAGCGCAGTAACTCGCACCACCACCCCCGACCATGACCCAGACTGCCCCGGCTTCGCGCGCACGGCTGAGCCTGCGCACCCAGCGCTGGATCACTCTCGGGTCGGCTCTCGGTTTGCTTGCGATTGTGCTCGTGCTGAGTCTCGCGCTCGGCGCTCGCGGCGTGGAATTCTCGCAAATCTGGCAAGCGCTCTTTGATCCCGAGACGGGCAACAACGACCAGCTCGTGATTCGCGAACTGCGGTTGCCGCGCACGATCGTCGGCTTGCTCGCTGGGCTCTCTCTCGGAGTCGCCGGGGCTGTCATGCAGGGCGTCACTCGCAACCCGCTCGCCGACCCGGGACTGCTTGGCGTTAACGCCGGTGCCTCCCTCGCCGTGGTCTTCGCGATCAGCGTGCTCTCGATCACCAACCCCACTGGCTACATTTGGTTCGCCTTCGCCGGAGCCGCGGGCGCTGCCGCCATCGTCTACGCGATCGGCTCCCTCGGCAGGGAAGGCGCAACGCCGGTCAAGCTCGTGCTTGCCGGAACAGCGGTCACCGCCGGCATCACCTCCGTGATCTCTCTCGTGCTCATCTCCGACACCGATACCCTGAACACCTTCCGCTTCTGGTCGGTCGGATCGCTCGCCAGCCGCGACCTCGAAGCCGTGCGCCTCACAATTGGGTTCGTTGTGGTGGGTGCGCTCCTCGCGATCATTTCGGGGCGGATGCTCAACCTCGTCGCCCTCGGCGATGACCTCGCTCGCGGCCTCGGCCAGCGGGTCTACGTTGCACGCGCGGTCGCCGCCGGAGCCATCGTTCTCCTGTGCGGCTCCGCCACCGCGCTTGCCGGCCCCATCGTGTTCGTGGGCCTCGTGGTGCCGCACATCGTGCGCCCCTTCACGGGCCCCGACTATCGCTGGATCATCGCCGTCTCCGCGATCGTCGGCCCGAGTCTGCTGCTCATCGCGGACATCGTGGGGCGTCTAGTCGTCTCGCCGTCCGAACTCGAGGCCGGCCTCGTGGTGGCTATCATCGGTGCTCCGGTCATGATTGCGCTTGTGCGCCGAGTGAAGTTGGCCGGGCTATGACCCGCACGCGGCGCATCTCAGACGTCCTCATCCTTGTCGCCGTGGTGCTGGCTCTCGCCAGTATTGCGGTCGGGGCATATACGCTCACGCTTCCCGACCTGCTCGTGACACTTTTCGGTGGCGGCACCTCTTCTGACCAGTTCATCGTGTTCAAGTTGCGCCTGCCGCGGGTGCTGCTCGCTATTCTCGTGGCGGTCGCATTCGGTCTCGCGGGCGCCCTCTTCCAAAGCCTGTTGCGCAACGCCCTCGCGAGCCCCGACATCATCGGCATTAGCGGTGGAGCCAGCGTCGCGGCCGTACTCAGTCTGCTCGTATTCGGCGCGACCGGCCTGATCGTCTCGCTCTCCGCCCTCGTCGGCGCTCTGATCGTTGCATTCACGATCTACCTGCTGTCGTGGCGCTCGGGAATGAACGGCATGCGATTCGTGCTCATCGGGGTCGGCATCGCGTTCATGGCGCAATCCGTGATCGGCTACCTCATCACCCGCGGCGATGTGCGCGACGCGCAGCAAGCCCTCGTCTGGATGGTGGGCGGGCTCGGCGGTGCGAGTTGGGACGACATCCTCATTATGGCCGTCAGTCTCGCGATCTTGCTCCCCGCGGTCGCCGTTCTTGCCTCCAAGCTCCGGATGCTGCAGCTCGGCGACGATCTTGCTGCGGGTCTGGGGGTCTCCGTGCAGCGATCGCGGCTCGCCCTCATCGTTGTGGCCGTCGCCCTCGTCGCTATTGCGACAGCAATCGTGGGGCCGCTCGCCTTCGTCGCCTTCGTCTCGGCTCCGATCGCGCGCCGGATGGTGCGTGGGGGAAGCCTCGCGCTGGTGCCGAGTGCGCTCGTGGCGATCGTGCTCGTGCTCGGCGCCGACTTCGTTGCTCAACACTTGCTCACTGCGGGAACCCAGGTGCCGACCGGAATTGTCACCGGCATCGTGGGCGCCCCGTACCTGCTGTGGCTCATCTCCACCACTAACCGTGAAGGACGTGCATCGTGACCCAGGCTGACGAACCCCAGGCTGACGCACCCCAGAACCGCCCGATCCACGCGCTGTGTGCCGAGAAGGTCACGCTCAACTACGGTGGCCGCGACATTGTGTCGAACTTGAGCGTCGAGATTCCCGACGGCAAGGTCACCGTGATTGTGGGCGCCAATGCCTGTGGCAAGTCGACACTGCTGCGCGGACTGTCGCGGTTGCTGCGACCAGCATCGGGCCACGTGACGCTCGATGGCCGCGACATCCACTCGGTGCCATCGAAGGAGATCGCGCAAGTGGTGGGTATCTTGCCGCAGTCGCCGATTGCACCGGAGGGCATCACGGTCCGCGACCTCGTGGCTCGCGGACGTTACCCGCATCAGGGTTGGTTTCAGCAGTGGTCAGCAGCGGATGAGGCAGCTGTCGAGCACGCGCTCGAAGCGACCGACACCGCCCAGTTGGCAGCGCGACGCATCGAAGAGCTTTCGGGAGGCCAGCGCCAGCGGGTGTGGATCGCGATGGCGCTGAGCCAGGATCCCGACATTCTGCTGCTCGATGAGCCCACGACGTTCTTGGATGTGCGCCACCAACTTGACGCCCTCGATGTGCTCGCTGACCTCAATCGCGAACGCGGCACGACGATTGTCATGGTGCTGCACGAGCTCAGCTTGGCTGCCCGCTACGCCGACCACATGATCCTCATGTGCGAGGGCCGCATCATCGCGCAGGGCACGCCGGCTGAGGTGGTTACTGCCGAACGGATGCTCGAAGCCTTCGGGCTCGAAGCCCGCATCATCGACGACCCGGTGTCTGGTTCGCCCATGGTAATTCCGCTGGGCAGGCGCTCGTAAGCGCCACTCGCCAACACCGCCAGCCAGCGCCGCTCTCCGCCCATGCTTGCATAAACTGGTTAGGTAAGCCTATCCTTACTCTGCACCTACCGTCCGATCGAGGAGATCAATGTCACGCCGACCCCGCCTTGCCGCACTCGCTGCTGCAACCGCCGCTCTTATCGCGCTGAGCGGTTGCGCCGCCTCAACGCCCGAAGGAGAAACGGACGCTCCCGCGGCATCCGACGCGTTCCCCGTCACGATCGAGCACGCTTTCGGCGAGACCGTAATCGAGAGCGAACCGCAGCGCGTTCTCACTTTGGGCTGGGGCAGCGGCGATGCCGTTCTCGCCCTCGGCGTCGTGCCCGTCGGCATGGAAGCGCAGAACTACGGTGGCGACGAGAACGGCGTTCTTCCTTGGGCAGCGGATGCTCTCACCGAGCTGGGCGCAGAGACCCCGCTCATCTTCCCCGCCACTACGGATGCTCCCGCCTACGAGCAGATCGCGGAAGCCGCTCCCGACCTGATCCTCGCAACCTACTCGGGAATCACCGAGGAGCAGTACGACCTGCTCAGCGAGATTGCGCCCGTTGTTGCTTACCCCGAACTGCCGTGGTCGACTCCGTGGCGCGATGTCATCAGCATCACCGGTACCGCCCTCGGCCAGTCAGCTGCAGCGGATGAGGTTCTGACAGACATCGACGCTCTCGTCGCTGAAAAGGCGGCCGAGCATCCTGAATTCGAAGGCAAGACCGTTGCGGCCACCTTCGATGTGGGCGGAACTTTCTACGTCTACAAGCCCGCCGACCCCCGCGTGGAGTTCTTGCTCGACCTCGGTCTCGAGAACGCGCCCGCCGTTGACGCTCTCTCGAACGGTGACTCCACCTTCTTCTACACGCTCAGCTACGAGAAGCTCGATGAGCTCGACAGCGATCTGCTGATCGCTTACGCCGAGACCGAAGAAGTCGGCGATATTTTCGCCGCGCAGCCTTACGCCCAGAGCATCCCGGCTGTCGCCAACGGTGGCCTCGTCGCCGTCAATGGCGCATCGCTGGTCGCCTCGGTATCGCCTCCCACGGCGCTCTCGCTGCCTTGGGGAATCGACAGCTTCGTGGATGCGATTGCTGGCGCTCTGAAGTAGGGGCCCCGCGAATCATCGCTCGAAAGCGGCCACCGATGTCAACGTCGGTGGCCGCTTTTTGTGTCGCTCGGGGCGCCCAACCACGTGCGCTTTCGGAGGCGGTGGGTTCAGCGCCGCCCCCACGTGCAGAACCTAGCCAATGGCGTGAACTGATTGCTAGCTAGGCAATTCGACCACCCCTGGATAACGATCAGGCCAACCTTTGGGACCAGGAGGGTAGGTAGGCGCCTCGCTCGTTACCGTGAAGTGAGAATTCGCTCACTTTTCGTTAGGGGATGCAGATGTCTACAGTGTTGAGAAGAACAGTGTCCATCGCTGCGGTAGGGGTAACGGCGCTCGTAGTGCTCGGCGCTTGCAGCCCGCCCGCGGAGCCCGAACCTACGGCCGCACCAGCGGGTGGACCCGCTCCCACGGAAACGGCTGCGCCCGCGTTCCCCACCACGGTCGTGCATTCTGGGGGCGAAACCACGCTCGAAGTTGCCCCAGAACGCATCTACACTTTCGGCGCTCAGCAGACGCACTCGCTTCTAGCGCTGGGTATCGTGCCGGTCGCCTCCGGCGGCGACTCGCTTGGTCCTTGGCGGGAGGAAGCGATCGGCTCGCTCGGCGCCGGCGCGGTGCCGACCATCGATCCTCTCGACGGTGACACTCTTGCCGAGGTGGAAGCAGTCTCGCCAGACGTCATCGTCACGGCGCTGCCTTTTCATCCGTTCGACATGGATCCGACGTCATGGCTTGCCTTTTATAATGATCTGCCTGAGGTGGCCCCGACGATCCGTCCACCTCTTTCAGCCCTCGACTCTCCAGAGTTCAGTTCTTCGGACTCGTGGCGCGAAACCCTCCTCCAGATGGGGCAGATTGTTGGTCAGGTGCCTGAGGCTGAGGCTCACCTAGCGTCTATCGACGATTCGTTGGCGTCGCACGCTGCGGCGCATCCTGAGTTCGCAGGAAAGACTATCGCGGTCATCTCGCCGCAAGGAGGCTCTGTTGCCTACAGTAAATCCAACACTGCGGTCGCGGCACTCCTCGAACAACTCGGTTTCGACTATGCCGATGATTCGACCGTCGCTTACAACTCCGAATCCGACAACGGCAAGGTGTACTACTTGTGGGCCGACGATATCGAACAGCTTGACGCCGATGTGCTGATTTATATCGGGGACCCGGTCGGTGCGCCCTATTGGGTAACGTTCGTTGAAGCGAGTGCTACGGGGGCTGACGGAGTCATTCACTATCCGGGATTCCTCGATGAGCCGACTCTGGGCATGTTCGCGCCCACTGCGCTCTCCGTGCCGTGGGCAGTTGATGCTTTCGTGGCAGATCTGGCTGCGTCGATTGGTGCTCCGTAGGCGGCCTTAGTTCGCGCACAGAAAAGGCCCCGCCGACATGGTGTCGACGGGGCCTTTGTGGTCTGCGGTGGTGCTACCGGTTAGTGCGAGTGCTCCGTGGGAGCTTCGCCAGCCTCGGCGGCAGCTTGCTGAGCAGCAACCTGCTTGTGAACCTCGACCATGTCGAGGTTCTTGGCTCCTTCAATGACCTGCTCGAGAGCGGGTGCGGGAAGGGCGCCAGGCTGCGAGAAGACGAGTACGCCTTCGCGGAAAACCATGAGCGTCGGAATCGAGGTGATTCCTGCAGCGCCCGCGAGCTCCTGCTGGTCTTCGGTGTCTACCTTGCCGAACGTGATGTCCGGGTGGGCTTCGCTTGCGGCTTCAAAGATGGGCCCGAACTGCTTACACGGACCACACCATTCAGCCCAGAAATCTACAAGCGTGATTCCTTCTTTAGTGACCGCCTGGCCAAAGTCTTCTGAGGTGAGAGTGATTGTCGACATAGTTACATCCTTTCACGGAGCCCAACAACGGCAACTGAATAATGATTCCCACAACGCTATGGCGGCTGTTTTGCGTTTATGCACAAAGGGATGCGGTGGGTCTGGCATCCACTTGGTTGACCGTGAACGAGACACTTTGCGGCCACGGGCAACGCTCGTAACGTGACAATTACCGAACTTTCACGAATCGAGATAGCCATGACCCAGGTTCACGACCACACGGCGACCGACGAGGCGCCGCAGTCATCCACCGCAGCCCCTGACGCCGCAACTTCCCCCGCCGCGACGACAAACGCTGCCCCCACCATCAACGTTGAGTGGTTGGGCGAATACCTCCTGGGCAAGTGGGCGAAGGAGCGCAAAGAGTCGCGCACCTTGATGTCGAACCCCGAGTTCCACCGCGTCGACGGTCTCTCCATGGAAGACCACCGCGAGCGTGTGCTGCACCAGCTTTCCCTTCTGGTCGAGAACAAAGCTGTTCACCGGGCATTCCCGGTTGACCTCGGCGGCGACGACAATCACGGCGGCAACATCGCCGCGTTCGAAGAGACGGTGCTCGCCGATCCCTCGCTGCAGATCAAGTCGGGCGTGCAGTGGGGCCTCTTCGGTTCCGCCGTCGTGCACCTCGGCACGAAAGAGCACCACGACAAGTGGCTGCCCGACATCATGAGCCTCAAGACTCCCGGCGCCTTCGCAATGACCGAGATCGGTCACGGTTCGGATGTCGCGAGCATCGCCACGACCGCGACCTACGACGCCGACAGTGACGAGTTCGTCATCAACACCCCGTTCCGCGCAGCGTGGAAGGAATACCTCGGCAACGCAGCCCTTCACGGCAAGGCAGCAACGGTCTTCGCTCAGCTCATCACCAAGGACGTCAACCACGGCGTTCACGCGTTCTACGTTCCGCTGCGCGACGACAATGGCCCGCTTCCCGGAGTCTCGACCGAAGACGATGGCCTCAAGGGTGGTCTGAACGGTATTGACAATGGCCGACTCCACTTCGACCACGTTCGTGTTCCGCGCACCAACCTCCTCAACCGCTACGGCAACGTTGACGAGAACGGTGACTACACCTCCGACATCGACAGCCCCGGTCGCCGCTTCTTCACTATGCTCGGCACGCTCGTTCAGGGCCGGGTTTCGCTCGATGGTGCCGCGGTGCTCGCGAGCAAGCTGGCCTTGAACATCGCCATCAAGTACGGCTCGGAACGCCGCCAGTTCACGGCATCCAGCAATACCAGCGAAGAAGTGATCCTGGACTACCAGCGTCACCAACGTCGACTGCTGCCGCGCTTGGCTCAGACCTACGCGATGTCGTTCGCGCACGAGGAGTTCCTCGAGAAGTTCGACGGAGTGTTCTCGGGCCGCACCGACACCGATGCTGACCGTCAAGACCTCGAAACGATCGCCGCTGCGCTCAAGCCGCTCAGCACGTGGGCCGCACTCGACACCCTGCAAGAGGCGCGCGAGGCCTGTGGTGGCTCCGGTTTCATGGCCGAGAACCGACTCACGCAGATGCGTGCCGACCTCGACGTCTACGCCACCTTTGAGGGTGACAACAACGTGCTGCTCCAGCTCGTCGCCAAGCGACTGCTCACCGACTATTCGCGCAAGTTTGCGGGGGCGGATGCTGGCGCCATGGCTCACTACGTTGCAGACCAGGTCAACGAGGCTGCCGTCAACCGCACGGGTCTTCGCCGTTTCGCCCAGAACGTGGTGGACTTCGGCTCCACTGCCCGCTCGATCGGTTACGTGCGCGACACCGACTCCCAGCGCCAGCTGCTCACCGACCGCGTCGAGACGATGGTGGCAGATGTCGCCGGCAAGTTGCGTCCCGCCAGCAAGCTTCCGCAGGCTGAGGCTGCGGCTCTCTTCAACAGTCACCAGAACCAGCTCATCATGACGGCCCAGGCGCATGCCGAGCTGCTGCAGTGGGAGGCGTTCACTCGCGCCCTCGAGAAGATCGAAGACAAAGACACCGCTCAGGTCATGACCTGGTTGCGTGACCTCTTCGGTTTCTCGCTCATCGAGAAGAACCTCGCGTGGTACCTCATGCACGGTCGTATCTCCACGAACCGCGCTCAGGCCATCACCGACTACATCGACGACCGCCTGCTGCCGCGCTTGCGTCCGCAGGCTCTGGATCTCGTGGCCGCGTTCGGACTGACCGATGAGCTGGTGCGCGCACCGATCGCCTCGGGTATCGAAGCGAAGCGCCAGAACGAGGCTCGCGACTACTACGCCGCGCGCCGTGCCTCGGGTGAAGAGCCCGTGCACGAGAAAGACCTGAAGCAGAAGAAGCGCCGCTAAACGCGCTGAACTACAAAAAGGCTGGTTCCCCGCATTATGCGGGGAACCAGCCTTTTCTGCGTCGAGTCCTCTCCAGCTGCCAGCTAGCTAGTTTTCTGTCGGGCGGACGAGATGCTGCAGGGGACCCTGCCGTTACGTTGCACTCGTGGCCGTCGGGGCCGTGCCAGGTGCGGAGCCCTCGGCGTCATCGTCGCCGCGACGTCCCGCGTCAAGACGCAGGCTGGCGAGAAACCCGAACGCGAGGAAGCCGGCGGCCGCGAGCGCGGAATACCGTGTCGAGTCGGTGAAGGCCTGACGGGCGTCGGCTGCGGCATCCGGCGTTTGAGTATCGAGCGCGCTGATGCCGGTGCCCGCAGAGTCGACCACGAGGTCGACGATCTTAGTGCGGGCTTCGGCCGGGATGTCGGCGCGCTCGGCGAGCTTGGTGTCGAGCCCGGTGCCCAGGCTCGCGAAGAGTACGGTGCCGAGAATGGCGATACCCAGCGCGGAGCCGACCTGGCGGGCAGTGCTCTGCGTTCCGGAACCCTGGCCCGACTGGCTGAGCGGCACGTCCTTGAGCACCACACTCGTGAGCTGGGCGGTAGCGAGGCCGACTCCGAAGCCGTAGATAAAGAGGCCGGGCGCGATGTGCCACCACTGCGCATCCGGGCTCAGCGCGAACGCCACGATCAGTACGCCAACGATCTCGGCGCCGATTCCAACCCGCACGATCGTGACGGGCGTGACCTTGTTGCCGAATGCACCCGCGAAACCGCTCGCGACGAACGAACCGATCGCGAGAGAGAGGATGACGAAACCGGTCTGCAGAGCGTCATAGCCCAGCACGTTCTGCAACCACAGCGGCAGCGACAGGATGATGCCGAACTCGCCGAGGGAGACAATCATCGCCGCGATGTTTCCGTTGCGAAACGACGGAATCTTCAGCAGCCCGAACGAGAGCATCGTTGACTTGCCGGCGCGCTCGCGAGCGAAGCCCCAGCGCACAAACACGATGCCGCTCACGAGAGCGAGAGCAAAGGCGAACGGGATGGGGGAGACCTCCCACGTCCAGAACACGGGAGGAGTGTCGCTGAAGAACCAGCCGTAGCTACGGCCCTCAATGAGAGCGAAGACGAGCGACGCGAACAGCACTACGGAGAGAACTGCGCCCACGATATCCACTCGTCGTTGGGCGGAGGGCGCTTTCGATTCGATCGTGAAAATCAGGATGCCGATAACGATGATGGCGCCCAGTGGCACGTTGATGCCGAAGGCCCAGCGCCACGAGTAGTAGGTCGTGAGCCAGCCACCGAGGAGCGGGCCTACCGCCGCCATTCCGCCGATGGTGGAACCCCAGACGGCAAACGCGATGGCGCGCTCGCGGCCGCGGAAGGTGGCGTTGATCGTGGAGAGCGAGGAGGGGAGAATCATCGCGCCGCCGACGCCCTGCACGAGGCGGGAGGCGATGAGAAGCTCGCCGCTTGCTGCGGTCGCCGCGAGGATGGACGAAAGCGCGAAGACGACGACACCGATGAGGAGAACGCGGCGTCGGCCGTAGCGATCAGCCAGCGTGCCGAACACGAGCAGCAGTGCGGCGAAAATAAGGGTGTAGCTCTCTTGCACCCACTGCACTTGCGTGGAGTTGAGGTCGAGATCCTCGACGACCGAGGGGATCGCCACGTTGACTATCGTCGAGTCGACGATGATCAGAGCCACGGCGATGCTGATGAAGAGAAGCCCCCACCACCGTCGCCGTGACGTCTGGATGTCGTTCACTAGGCGTTGTGTTCAGCGCGCAGTCGAGCGATCGTAAAGACCGCGGAGCTCGTCAGTACAGCGGCGACCGCGATTATCGCGGCCACTGCGGTGGGCTGCGAGATCAGGTCGCCAGTGAGGCGAGCGACGGCAACCCAGGCCAGTCCCCAGCTCAGCGAGAGCGATGGGGCGAAGTGAGCGCGGCCTCGCGCGGCCAGAGCGATTCCGACGGCGCCGGCGACAATGACCACAGCGACGCCCCAGACGTCCTGCGAAATGCCAAAGCCGTCGAAGCCGATTGCGTTCAACCACGCTGCGATGTTCGCGGCGGTGGCGACACATACCCAGCCGAGATAAAGCCCGACGGTGCCGTCAGTGATGATGGCATCCACTGCTCCCGCGGCTGGCAGTTTCACGGTGATGAGGTATGCCCGAATGAGAACAATTAGCAGGAGGATGATCACGGGTACGCTGAGCGCGAGCATGTCGAATTGGATCGACAGGATCCACGCGGCATTCAACACAAGCGATGCGGCCACCCAGTAGCCAACGCGGCGGTGAAGCTCGGCGTTGGTCTGCTTGGGGAGCATCTGCCAGACGGCATAGGCAACGAGCCCGAAGTAGATGACGCTCCAAATGGTGAACGCGGAGCCCGCCGGCGCAATTACCGTGGCGTCGGCGCTGAGGGCTCCGCCGGCGACTTCCTGAACCGGGGTACCGCCGTACGCCCCGGAACCGACGAAGGCCCCGATGAGGGCGAAAGTCGCGCTCGCCGCCACCGTAATTTGCCGGACTACATCTCTGGATTCACGCATGATGTTCTCCTTTGGTTGGGTGTAAGCCTAGAACTCCCTGAGTGGAGTTGACCGAGGAATCGCTGAAAGTTGGATGTCGCTCACTATTCATTCGGAGCACAATCGCTCTCTTGGGGAGGTGGCTGCGATGTGAGCTGAAACCTCAATTCGGAGGAAAACTCAATGGCATATCCACCACCGTCATCCGACGCCCATATCGACTCAGTGCCTCCGGCCGCGCCCCCTGTTTCGCCAGTACCGCCGGCTGTGCCTTCAGCCGACGTGGCTATCGCTGCTCTGATAGTGGGCATCGCTGCCGCGTTGATGGGGCTGCTTCCGGTTCTGAGCTTGCCCCTCGGGCTGGCGGGAATTGTGCTCGCAATCATCGCAATCCGAATGCGCGTTCGGCGTGGGTTTGGAATCGCCGGACTCGTGCTCTCGATCGTGGCTGTTATCACCGGCATTCTTGTTTCGATCTTTTCACTCTTCGTGCTCCCTGGTGTGCTCGCGAACGTCGACTTCGATGCTCTCGAAGAGCTGCAAGATGACTCGTCGTTAGTTGAAAGCGGCGGGCTCGTCGATGACTACGACGTCGATGGTCAAGTGGTCGTGACGCCGTGTTATTCGTTCGATGGGCCTGCTGGGTTCCTTCAGAGCGAGCAAGCGGCGAACGTTGGAGACTGCTGGACGACGCTCAATCTCTGGGGCGAGTTCTCTGAAGACGGCACATTCACCAACACTGGAGTGGGTGCCGTCTGGGGCTCGGTTTCTGTCGAACCGGTAAGCACCGCGACCAGTGATCTTCGGGCGAGTCCCGACGATCTCGACGGCATTGTCGACAGCCTGGCCGAGGACTACATCCCGCAACTGGGGCAGCTCATCAGCCTCACGGAGGCAGCGACGTTGGATGGTCAACCCGCCAACATCACTCGGGTTCAGAGCGACGCCGAACAGACGCAGACTAAAGCCCTCATCGTTGCTTTCGCGCCGGAGAGCTACGCAACATCATCTGGAGACGTTCAGCTCATGCTTATTTCGGTCGTCACGCCGTTCGATAACGGAGACGCTCTGATCGACTCAATTGTCGAGAGCTGGCGCTGGCGCTAGAGGAACTAGCGCCAAGCCGCGCGGGGCGGTTCGATCGGCGCGGCGAGCGGCGAGCGGCGAACGGCGAACGGCGAACGGCGAACAGTGCGAGCAGGCGCGTCCGTTCGGGGCACGGCGGCGTGAGCCGTCGGCTGGACAGGCCCTTAGTGCGTGAGCCCGCCGAGCAGAGTAGGCACCGCGAGGTTCACCAGCAGGATGACGCCGGTGAGGGCAACGATAGAGCCCATGACGACGAGTACAGCCTTGCCCAGAACGGTGACAACGGAGATGAAGTTCATGGCTCAAGGGTACCGGAGCCGGTGCCTTCATGGGAGCGTAACGATGCCGGTAGTAAAGTCAGCCTGTGACGTTCAACGACAACGCTCGAATCAATCCCAGTAAAGTATCCCGCCGCGGCCCGGGCACCGGAGTCGCCGTTGGTGGTGGCAGCGTTCTGCTGGTCATCGGCCTCTTCGTCGCTTCCCAATTCCTTGGTATCGACTTGACAGGGCTTGCCGGTGGTGGCACCGCGGGCACCGAGCAGCAACAGGGCGAATCGTTGTCGCAGTGCACCACTGCCGAAGCGGCCAACAGCGACGTTGATTGCCGGATTGCTGGCGCCGCCGACTCGCTGGACACGTACTGGGCCACTCAGATAGACGGCTATCGCACGACCAATGTTGTCCTGTTCACCGGTCAAACTAACACCGGCTGCGGCGGCGCTACGAGCGCGAGCGGCCCTTTCTATTGCCCGCCCGACGAGACGATCTACGTTGACACTGCGTTCTACGACGACCTGCGTACTCGCTTCGGCTCTACCGGCGGTCCCCTCGCCGAAATGTACGTGATTGCTCATGAGTGGGCTCATCACATTCAGAACTCCACCGGCATCATGGAGGGGCTTGACCGTCAAACGACAGGACCGTCATCCGATTCGGTGCGTCTCGAATTGCAGGCCGACTGCTTCGCTGGTGCCTGGGTGGGCGCGGCATCCACCATCACGACCGATGACGGTGTTACTTTTCTCGATCCGGTGACGGATGCCCAGATTGCGGATGCTCTCAGCGCTGCATCGGCAGTCGGCGACGATCGCATTCAGGAGTCAACGCAGGGTCAAGTAACTCCCGAAACGTGGACGCACGGCTCAAGCGACAAGCGTCAGCAGTGGTTCAATGCCGGGCTTAACGGTGGGCCAGCTGCGTGCAACCTGTTCGAGGTCGCGACTCCGTAGGGTCTGCCATCTCGTATTTGACTGTCGACTACGAGCGTCTCGCTGGCTCGCCGTGGTGCCGTCTTGCTGTCGTGCCCGTGTCGCCGTGCTGTCGTGCCGTCGCGCTGTCGTGCCCGTGTCGCCGTGCTGTCGTGCCGTCGCGCTATCGTGCCAGGCTCGCGTCCTTCTCGGAAATTCAGGAGATTGTGGTTTCCGGCGCGGCGACGGTGCTGAGAAACCGCGTCGCGACTCTAGACGGGGCGCAAATCTCCTGAATTTCCAACGCTGAAGGGGTGGACAGGTGCTGAGATGCCGAAGTGCGTGATGTCGAAGTGCCGAAGTGCGTGATGTCGCGTAGAGACATTCGCTAGAGAGGATGAGTGCTTGTGCAACTCGAGGCGCCTCTGGCGGCAGCTGACGCCGAGCGAGCGAGGGCAAAAAAATGACCCTCGCCCGGTAGAAGCCCGGGAAAGGGTCAAGTGGCTCCGACGGGCGTCGATCCCGTGACCTCACGATTTTCAGTCGTGCGCTCTACCAACTGAGCTACAGAGCCGTAAGAGTTTCCTCCTACGCGCAAAGGTTTCCCCTTGCTACAGAAAAAGCCCCTCCTTGCGAAGAGGCTTTCTGTTTTGCGACCCTGACCGGACTTGAACCGGCGACCTCCGCCGTGACAGGGCGGCGCGCTAACCAACTGCGCTACAGGGCCAAGCTATTAAATTCTGTGTGTGTCTGGTGACCCCAACGGGATTCGAACCCGTGCTGCCGCCGTGAAAGGGCGGTGTCCTAGGCCACTAAACGATGGGGCCTCGAAGTCACAGAACTTCTTAGCTACCGAGGGAAAAGCATACGGTGCGTTTCGTGATTTACCAAACTGAGAAGCAAACTGCCTGATATTTCTCGAAGCGCTTTTTCCAACAGGCTTAAATGTACCCGACTTTTGAGGCGTCTGATACTACGTTCAGTAAGTGGTTGAGGCTTTGACGCCGAGGGGAACAATGACGGTCATGCATGCGGGTCGCAGAAGCGCGGCGAGCCGAGCCCTCCGCTCTCTGATTTTTCGCGTGATTGGTTTCGCTGCAGTGCTCGGTCTCGTCGTTGGTGTCAGCGTCGTGGGCGGTACGAGCCAGGCTGCATTTGCCGATGACTACCCCACCTGGAGCGACGTCACGGCAGCCCGCAACGATGAAGCCGCCACCAAGCTAATCGTCGAGCGCATCAAGGCAGCGCTCGTGCAGCTTGAGACCGAGGCCGCCGCCGCTCAGGAAAATGCGGAAGAAAAAGGCAACATCTGGCAAGAGGCCGACACGAAGTACCAGGCGAAGGCCACTCAGACTGCAACTTTGCAGGAGCAAGCGGATGCCGCCAGCGCCGAAGCTGACGAAGCAGAGAAGCGCATCGGAGAGCTTGCGTCGCGGCTCGTGCGTGCCGGTGGCGGTGACGTCACCACTAGCCTTCTCGCTAATTCGCAGGATGCAGATACTCTGCTCTACAACCTGGGCATGTCGTCGAAGATTTCGCAGCAAACATCTGCTTTGTTCGAACGTGCCGTCCAGGCGCGCAACACCGCGCAATCCCTCACCGACGCGGCTGAGGTTGCCCGTGCCGAACTTGAGGTGCTGAAGATCGCGGCGGAGGAGGCCTTCGCTGAGGCTCAAGCCGCTGCTCAGGCCGCCGAAGAGGCTCTGGCTGAGCAGCAAGAGCGAAAGATTGAATTCGATGCTCAACTTGCCGCTCTGACCTCTGCACGCGAAGCAACTGAGGCGAGTTATTTGGCTGGGGTGCGCGAGCGCGAAGCTGCCCGCGCGGCCGCGGAAGCTGCTGCTCAGGTGCCGAACCTCGACGCTGGCGAGATTAGCCTGAGCGGCTGGGCACGGCCTGCTGGCGGTTACATCACCTCGGTTTACGGCTACAGCTCAAACTACGGTTCAAGTTTTCATAAGGGAACCGACCTCGGAGCGGGGTGTGGTGCCGGAATCTACGCTGCATCGAGTGGAACCGTTGTCTACGCCGGTTATGGCTGGAACGGCGGCTACGGAAACTACATCATCATCGAGCACCCCGGCGGGTTGCGCACCGCGTACGGCCACATCGTGGACGGCGGCATCAAGGTGTCGTACGGCCAGAGCGTGGCGGTGGGAACAAAGATCGCCAGTGTCGGAACAACGGGAAACTCCACTGGATGCCACCTCCACTTTGAAGTGCGCCCCAACGGCTGGGATACGACCGATCCCGTGTCGTTCATGGCGGGCCAAGGCATTCAGCTCGGCTAACGTCGCAGACTCCGCTCCTGCCGGGAAAGATTCTGGCTAATCGGCTCCGGCCTTTGTGGAGCAGCGCGAGGGTTTGCAAGCTGCCGCTGTCATTCGCTGGGGCGTACTCTCATTCGCGCGAAACTTGCATTCAATAAAAGGTTGAGACTTTTGGGTCGCATGTTGTTAGTGTGGTCAATGTTATTCGTGTGACTAATGGCCATTAGTCGGCGCTCAACCGTGTTTAGGGGAACAATTGAAGGTCATGCATGCGCGTCGGGGGACCGCAGCAAAGCCAAGGCTTCGCTCACATTCTTTTCGAGTAATCAGTTTTATCGCGACTCTCAGCCTCGTCGTGGGAGTCAGTGTTGTTGCGGGAACCAGCCAAGCTGCTTTCGCCGATGATTACCCCACATGGAGCGAAGTCACCGAAGCCCGCAACAACGAGGCGGCGACCAAAAAAGTCGTCGACCGTATCAGGGCCGCATTGGTAGAACTCGAAGCACAAGCGCTCGCCACTCAGAAGGATGCCGAAGAAAAAGGCAACATCTGGCAAGAGGCCGACACGAAATACCAAGCAAAGTCCGCTCAGACGGAAACCTTGCAGGCGCAGGCGGATACCGCCAGCGCTGAAGCAGACGACGCTGAAAAGCGCATCGGCGAGCTTGCATCGCGGCTCGTGCGCGCAGGCGGAGGAGACATCACCACAAACCTGCTTGCCAACTCTCAAGACGCTGACGCGTTGCTCTATAACCTCGGCATGTCGTCGAAGATTTCCCAGCAGACCTCGGCTCTTTTCGACCGCGCCGTTCAAGCGCGCAACACTGCTCAGTCGCTGTCGGATGCCGCAGAGGTCGCCCGCGCAGAGCTGGAAGTCTTGAAGGTCGCCGCTGAAAAAGCGTTCGAGGAAGCTCAAGCAGCAGCAGCTGCAGCGGAAACAGCGGTGGCTGAGCAACAGGAACGCAAGGCCGAGTTCGACGCCCAGCTCGCTGCCCTCACTGCCGAGCGTGTGATCACCGAAGCCGACTACCAGGCCGGCGTAGTGCAGCGTGAAGCGGAACGCGTCGCAGAAGAGAAAGCCGCTGCGGCTAGGGCGGCCGCGCAGGCTGAGGCGGATCGTGCCGCCGCCGAGGCTGCTGGCTCGAGCGGTGGTTCCACGGGCGGTTCAGGCGCCCCGAGCGCCAATGGCTGGACGAAGCCCGCCTACGGCTACATCACCTCGGTGTACGGCTACAGCTCGAACTACGGTTCCAGCTTCCATAAGGGCACCGACATCGGTGCGGGCTGCGGAGCGCCGATCTACGCCGCATCGAGCGGAACTGTCGTCTATGCCGGTTATGGCTGGAATGGCGGCTACGGCAACTACATCATCCTCGAACACGCTAGTGGAGTGCGTACCGCGTACGGTCACATCATTGCTGGCGGCATCAACGTCTCGTACGGTCAGAGCGTGGCTGTGGGAACCAGAATTGCCAGCGTTGGCTCGACCGGAAACTCCAGCGGTTGCCACTTGCACTTCGAGGTTCGCCCCAACGGGTGGGACACCACGAACCCGGTTACATTCATGTCGAGCAAGGGCGTTGGTCTCGGCTAAAGTCTGAGCACACGCTCGAGGCAACGGAGTCTCGGGCAGAGGGAGCACGCCGTGGACTCAGTAGCCGGACTCATTGTGGTGATTACGGGTGCTGCCCGCGGCATGGGCGAGATCTATGCTCAGCGAGCAGTCGCTGAGGGCGCAGCCCACGTGGTGTTGCTCGATGTCGATACCGCGGCTCTGGATGGCGCGGCCGCCGCTCTGAGAGCTGCAGGCGGTTCCGTCACCAGTTACGTTGTCGATCTCTCGTCACGCTCGGCGATCAAGTCGGTCGCCGACCGCATCCGCACCGAAGTCGGAACCCCACACGTGCTCATCAACAACGCGGGCATCGTGCGTAGCGGCTACTTCTGGGAGCACGACACGGCGCGCGACATCGAAGCGACGATGCAGATCAACACGCTTGCGGCCATGTACCTCTCGCGCGAACTGCTCCCCACGATGATCGAGGGTGGAGCGCCCAGCCGCATCCTGAATATCGCGTCGGCGGCAGGCACGCTATCGAACCCGAACATGAGTGTCTACGCGGCATCCAAGTGGGCCATGATCGGCTGGAGCGATTCGCTGCGGCTCGAGCTGACCAAGGCGGGCCACGCGCAGATCGCCGTAACGACGTTCGCGCCCAGCTACATCAGCACCGGCATGTTTGCCGGAGCTCGGGGCCCGCTGTGGACCCCGATCATGACGCCCGAGAAAGCCACCGCGGCAGCGTGGTCGGCGATGCTTCGCGGCAAGCCCCTGCTGATGAAGCCGTGGACGGTGGGGCTCGCTCGCGGGCTCAAAGGACTGCTGCCCACGCGGGCCTGGGATTTTGTGGCTGGCCGAGTCTTCAAGGTCTACAACTCGATGGATGAGTTCACCGGGCGCTGAGCCCACCAGGCGATTAGTTTGGCGGGCGCTGAGCCGCTCTCGCCGCTTAAACGCCAATGGCGGATGCCGAAGCATCCGCCATTGATCGTGGAGCGCGGTGTGCGCCGAGAACTGCCTAGTGGCCTTCGGCCTTGAGCTTCTCGAAGCCAGCCTGAACGATTGCTTCCGCTTCAGCAGCGTCGCCCCAACCGTCGATCTTGACCCACTTGCCGGGCTCGAGGTCTTTGTAGTGCTCGAAGAAGTGCTCGATTTCCTTGCGCGTGAACTCAGGAACGTCGTTCAGGTCCTGAATGTGCGACCAGCGCGGGTCTTTGGCCTGAACGCAAATGACCTTGGAGTCGATGCCGCCATCGTCGCTCATGTTGAGCACGGCGACCGGGCGAACCGAGATGCCAACACCGGGGAAGGTGGGGGCGTCGAGCAGAATCAGCGCGTCTACGGGGTCACCGTCGAGGCCGAGAGTGTTCTCGAAGAAGCCGTAGTCGGTGGGGTAGGCGAAGGTGGTGAAGAGAAAACGGTCGAGAAATACGCGACCGGTTTCGTGGTCAACTTCGTACTTGTTCCGGCTTCCGCGCGGAATCTCAACGACAACGTCGTATGCGGCCATGTAGCTGCTCCTAAGAAAAATGTGGGGTTGCTGCAATAACGTTACTGGATGCACTCCGAACGGCGCCCCCGTCTTACGCCCGCAATTGCTGATGTGCGGCGTGCAGTGCGCACCGCACTGAGCTCGTTGCCGTTACCCGCAGGCTCATCGGCGGGCACTGCCGGCTCAGAACCGCTCGTTCTTGTCGCCCTCAGCGGCGGCCCCGACTCGCTTGCGCTGGCGGCCGCAACGGCCTTCGAAGCGTCCAAGGCCGGGGTGCGGGCTGGCGCCGTGATTGTGAATCACAACCTTCAAGACGGGGCGGCGGATGTCGCTGCCGCCGCCGCACAGAAGGCTCGCGACCTGGGGCTTGACCCCGTAGACATCCGCTCGGTTCTCGTCGGAGACGCCGGAGGCCCCGAGTCTGCCGCCCGTGACGCGCGCTACGCGGCGCTCGCCGCAGCCGCCGCCGAACACGGCGCCATTCGCGTGCTGCTCGGCCACACCCTCGACGATCAGGCTGAAACCGTACTGCTCGGCCTCGCCCGCGGCAGCGGAGCGGGCAGCCTCAAGGGCATGGCCGTCGACACCGGCCAGTACCTGCGACCGCTGCTCGCCATCGCGCGAACCACGACCGTTCAGTGCTGCGAAGACTCCGGAATCGCGGCGTGGAATGACCCACACAACCTCGATACCTCGTACACGCGAGTGCGGGTACGGCAGACTGTTCTGCCGCTGCTGGAAAGCGAACTGGGCCCCGGCATCCGCGACGCTTTGGTGCGTACAGCCGACCAAGCGCGTGAAGATGCCGAAGCGCTCGATCATTTCGCCGAAGAAATGGCCGAAGATTTGGCCGAGATTTCGGAGGCGGGAATCTCGTTGCCGGTGCGCGCGCTCGCCGCTAATCCTGCCGCTCTTCGCCAGCGTTTGATTAGGTTGGCGGTGGCCAGCGAGTTCCACGTGTCACTCAGCCGCACCCATACTTTGGAGATCGCGAGGCTCGTCACCGACTGGAGAGGGCAGGGACCGATCGACGTTCCCGGCGTTAGGGTTGAACGACGAGAGAATCTTCTCCACTTTTCGGCCCACAGTGAGGAACGCGATGCAGTTTAGCGATGTCGAAGGAGACCTCAGCGAGGTCCTTCTGACCCAGGAAGAGATCCACGAGAAGATCGCCGTCATGGCGCGTCAGATCGAGATCGACTACGCCGGCGAAAAGGTGCTGCTGGTCGGCGTGCTGCGCGGCGCCGTCATGGTGATGGCCGACCTGGCTCGCGAACTGGCTCTGCCGATCGAGATGGACTGGATGGCCGTCTCCTCGTATGGTGCAGGCACGCAGTCCTCGGGCGTCGTTCGCATCCTCAAAGACCTCGACACCGACCTGCAAGGTCGCAAGGTGCTCATTGTTGAAGACATCATCGACTCGGGCCTCACGCTGTCATGGCTGCAGGGCAACCTGCGCAGCCGCGGTGCCGCTTCGGTCGAAATTTGCACTCTGCTGCGCAAGCCGGATGCGGCCAAGGTTGAAGTTGACGTCAAGTATGTCGGGTTCGACATCCCTAACGCTTTCGTCGTGGGTTACGGCCTCGACTATGCCGAGAAGTACCGCAACCTGCGCGGCGTCGCAGTGCTCGCACCCCACGTCTACGCTTAGGGCCCACTGAATGCGGGCGAAGGCAGCAATTGATCAGGCGACCGACGAGATTGTTGGTCTATTTGAGAACCGGGTAGCCGAGCAGAAGGCCCCAGCATCGTTCTTCGCGGTCTTCGGGCCCGATGGCATTGTGCTGGAGGGCGGCTACGGGGAGAAGGTTCTTGGCGAGGGCACCGCTCCCGATCGCGACACGGTGTTCCGCATCGCGTCGTGCACCAAGAGCTTTACGTGCACGATGCTCTTAATGCTGCGCGATCGTGGCCAGCTGAATCTCGATGCGCCGATCACTGACTTCGTTCCGGCATTCACGGCTCTTGAGCCGGCGGCTGCTCCCGTGACTCCGAGTGTGCGTCAGCTCATGACGATGTCGGCGGGGTTCCCGACCGATAACCCGTGGGGCGACCGCGTAGAAGAAATGACGCGGGCCGAGCTCGATGAGTTCATGGCGGCGGGCATCCGCTATTCGAGCACGCCGGGCACTCGCTTTGAGTACTCAAACCTGGGCTACGCCCTGCTCGGTGAAGTCATCGCCGAGATCACGGGCCGCTCCTACATCGAGGCCATTGCCGCCGAAATTCTCGAACCTCTTGGCCTTACCTCGACCCGCTTCGAAGAAGACCCGGATGCCGATGTCGCCCTCGGCTACCGGCTCGCGAACGGGCAGTGGGAGCTTCAGCCGTTCACCGGGCCCGGAGTCTTCTCGGCCATGGGTGGCTTGTTTTCTAGCGGGACCGACCTCGTGCGTTGGTCGCTGTGGCTCGCTGGTGCCCTCGATCCGGAGGACACCTCAGACGGGCCCCTGTCTGCCGCCAGCCGCCGCGAACTTCAGCAGATTCAGCGCGCCGTGCCCGAGGGCATGTCGAAGGCTGCCGAGTTCTCCGAGCCGACCGCGCACGGTTATGGCTACGGCCTGTTTATCGATGAGGGCACGACGAAGATCGTGTCGCACTCGGGCGGTTACCCCGGCGTGAGTGCCCACATGCGCTGGCACGCGCCGACCGGGCTCGGCATCGTGGCATTTGAGAATGGCACTTTTGCCGCATCCTCGATTCCTGCGACTCAGGCTCTGCAGGCTGCGCTCGACGCCTATGGCGAGCTGACGACGCCGGCTCCGGCGTGGCCCGAAACTCTTGCAGCGCGCGACGTGTTCGACGGGCTTGTTCGCCAGTGGGATACCCCCACCGCCGACGAGCTCGCCGCCGTGAACCTGGCGCTCGATGTTCCGTGGACAGAGCGCGTCGCTGGGATCGCGAAAGCCGTTGCCGAAGTGGGGCCGCTCACGAGCGCTCCGCTCACGGAATTGCCGCGCACCCTCAGCGATACTCCGGCCGCCACGAACTGGACGATCGCGGGAGAGCGCGGGCGACTTAAGTGCCACATCTTGATGAGCCCGGAGCTTCCGCCGCGCGTTCAAACCTTCACGATCACAGCCGAAACCGACTAACGCAGCCGCCGTCAGCGCTCGCGGCGACCTTGGCTGTGCAGCGAGCAAGGGCTGCGGCCCTCGGAAGGCATTACGCCGAGGGAAAACACGCAGTCCGCTTGCAGCGCGATAACGGTAACCTTGCAGCACGTTTCTTCAGAGAGAGGTACTGGGTCACCCGACCCGGAACATCATGGATTTTAAGCGCATTTTTCGCGGCCCGGTCCCGTACATCATCATCGGTATCGCCGCCGTCTCGATCGCCGCGAGCCTGCTCCTGGGCGAGGGCTACAAAGAGATCTCCACTCACGAGGGCCTCGACCTTCTTCAGGGATCGACGGTGTCCTCAGCCACCATCATTGACGGTGAGCAGCGCGTTGACCTCGAGCTCTCCAAAGCAGACGGCGACAACGGCACGAAGGTGCAGTTCTACTACGTAGCACCGCGTGGCACCGAGATCGTTTCTGCGGTCAACGGCGCTGACGTGAAGGAGTTCAACGACAAGGTTCCTCAGGAGAACTTCTTTGTTTCGTTCCTCTCGATCATGCTGCCGTTCCTGATCATCGGCATCATCTTCTTCTTCATCTTCAGCCGCATGCAGGGTGGCGGCGGCAAGGTCATGCAGTTCGGCAAGTCGAAGGCCAAGCTCGTGGGTAAAGACACCCCGCAAGCAACGTTCGCGGATGTCGCTGGTGCTGACGAAGCCATCGAAGAGCTCGAAGAAATCAAAGACTTCCTGAAGGAGCCGGCCAAGTTCTTGGCTGTTGGCGCTCGCATCCCGAAGGGCGTACTGCTGTACGGCCCTCCCGGAACCGGTAAGACCCTGTTGGCCAAGGCCACCGCGGGTGAAGCTGGCGTGCCCTTCTACACAATCTCCGGTTCTGACTTCGTCGAAATGTTCGTGGGTGTCGGTGCAAGCCGTGTTCGTGACCTCTTCGAGCAGGCCAAGCAGAACTCTCCCGCGATCATCTTCATCGATGAGATCGATGCTGTTGGTCGTCACCGTGGTGCCGGAATCGGTGGCGGTAACGATGAGCGCGAGCAGACCCTCAACCAGCTGCTGGTTGAAATGGACGGATTCGACGCCACCGCCAACGTGATCTTGATCGCTGCAACCAACCGCCCCGACGTTCTCGACCCCGCGCTGCTGCGCCCGGGTCGCTTCGATCGGCAGATTGGTGTGGATGCTCCCGACAAGGGCGGCCGCAAGCAGATTCTCGAAGTGCACGCCAAGGGCAAGCCCATGGCCGAAGGGGTCGACCTGGAAGTTCTTGCTCGCAAGACACCCGGATTCACCGGTGCAGACCTCGCCAACGTGCTCAACGAAGCAGCCCTGTTGACCGCGCGCTCCAACGCGCAGCTCATCGACAACCGTGCTCTCGACGAGGCCGTCGACCGCGTTATGGCCGGACCACAGCGTCGTTCGCGCCTCATGAACGAGAAAGAAAAGCTCGTTACGGCCTACCACGAGGGTGGTCACGCTGTAGCTGCAGCTTCGATGCGCAATAGCGACCCTGTCACCAAGATCACCATTCTTCCTCGCGGTCGTGCGCTTGGTTACACGATGGTCATGCCGCTCGAAGACAAGTACTCCGTGTCGCGTAACGAACTGCTCGACCAACTCGCCTACGCGATGGGTGGCCGCGTCGCGGAAGAAATCGTGTTCCACGACCCGACTACCGGCGCATCCAACGACATTGAAAAGGCAACCTCGATTGCTCGTCGCATGGTCACCGAGTACGGCATGAGTGCCAAGGTCGGTTCTGTGAAGCTGGGCAGCGCCTCGAGCGAACCCTTCATGGGCCGGGATATGAGCTCGAGCCGGGAATACTCCGACGACATGGCCAAGCTCATCGACGACGAAGTGCGCCTGCTCATCGAGCAGGCCCACGACGAGGCTTGGCAGATGCTCAACGAGAACCGCAAGGTGCTCGACAAGCTTGCCCGCGAACTCATGGAGAAAGAGACGCTCGACCACGTTGAGCTCGACAAGATCTTCAAGGGAATGGCCAAGTTGCCCGAGCGCCCCCAGTGGCTTTCGAGCGACGCCCGCCCCGTTTCGCAACTGCCTCCCATCAAGGTTCCCAAGAAGAAGGTTGTTGACGCAGACGCTGAAGCAACGGACGACGACACCACGCCATCGAAGCCGGCACGCACCCCACGGCCACGCAAGTCGCCGGGTGTAGCAACGGCCTAGGGGCAGCATGTCGATCGACCTCGCACGCATTGAAGCTGCGGTAGCCGAGATTCTGGATGCCGTAGGAGAAGACCCGAAACGGGCTGGCCTCACCGCCACCCCGCGTCGGGTCGCCGAGGCGTACGCCGAGTTCTTTGCGGGCAACGAGGTCGACCCGCTCACGCACCTGTCAGACAGCATTGAGTTCACCGCGAAGGCAGACCAAACCGGCGAACTCGTGTTGCTACGCGACATCGAGTTCCGCTCGATGTGTGAACACCACTTGCTGCCATTTTTGGGCGTTGCCCACGTGGCCTACATTCCGGATGAGCGCATCATCGGGCTCGGCAACATCGCCCGGGTGGTCGAAACGATTGCCGCTCGTGCGCAACTGCAAGAGCGACTGACCGAAGAGATCGCCGACGCCTTTGATGAAGGGCTTTCGCCTCGTGGAGTGCTCGTGGTCGTGGATGCCGTGCACGGTTGTGTGTCGGCCCGCGGTCCACGCCAAACGGCAAGCTCCACCGTGACCCTCGCCTCGCGCGGCGCGCTGAGCGATCCCGTCGAGCGCGCCGAAGTGATGGCGCTCATTGGCCGAGGCCATGACGCGTAGAAACCCCCGCGTGACCGTTCCCCAGATCATGGGCATCCTGAACGTCACGCCTAATTCCTTTAGCGACGGCGGCCAGTATGAGCATGTCGACGCCGCCATCGCGCGTGGTATCGAGCTGCGCAACAACGGCGCGGATGTCGTGGATGTCGGCGGAGAATCGACTCGCCCCGGTGCCGAACGGGTGTCGCCCGCGCTTGAGCAGCAGCGGGTAATCCCGGTGATCGAGGCGCTCACGGCCGAGGGCGTAACCGTGAGCATCGACACGATGAATGCCGAAACTGCACTCGCCGCGGCGAAGGCGGGAGCATCCATCATCAACGATGTCTCCGGCGGGTTAGCCGACCCCGAGATGTATCGGGTCGTCGCCGAAACAGACGTGATTTACATAGCCATGCACTGGCGTGGGCACAGCACTGAGATGGATCAGCTTTCGCAGTATGACGACGTGGTCGCCGACGTGCGCAGCGAGCTGAAGGCGCGATTGGCCGAGATGATGGTGTGGGGAGTGAAGCCCAATCGCGTGGTGCTCGACCCCGGACTCGGCTTTGCGAAGAAGTCGCGTCACAACTGGGCGCTGTTGGGGCGGATCGACGAGCTGACGTCTCTCGGGCATCCGGTGCTCATTGGGGCTTCGCGCAAAAGGTTTCTCGCGTCGATGCTGCCGGCCGATGCGCCGCCCGCCGATCGAGACTTGGCCACCGCTGTCATCAGCAATGTTGCTGCCGAAGCCGGAGTGTGGGCCGTTCGTGTGCACGACGTTCCCTCGACCCAGATCGCACTTTCCGTGTATCGCGCCATGCAGAAGGGCAAGAAACGATGAATCCCGCACTGGACGAAATCACCCTCACCGGCCTGCGTGCCACCGCCTTTCACGGCGTCTTCGACCACGAACGTCGTGACGGTCAGACCTTCGTGATTGACGCGACCGTGTACCTCGACTTTGCCGCCGCAGCCAGCACCGATGACCTGGCTCGCACCATCCACTACGGCGAACTGGCCGAAGAGATCGTTGCCGCGGTCGAGAGCAATCCCGTTGACCTCATCGAAACGGTGGCCGAGCGTATTGCCGCCGTCGTACTCGCGCACGAGGCCGCGGTGAGCACCAAGATCACGCTGCACAAGCCCGAAGCGCCTATCACTGTTCCGTTTGCCGACGTGTCGGTCACGATCACGCGCCACCGCGCAGCTCGCGCCCAGACCGCGGGCTTCAGCGCAGCGCCGCAGCCGCTCTCATGATTCGCCAACAACGACTGCGCGTCGAACTGCCGGTGATGCTCGCCCTCGGCAGCAACCTCGGCGACCGCGAAACCACCCTGCGCGACGCCGTTCACGCGATCAACGCCATCGACGGTGTGACCGTGGATGCCGCTTCGAGCATCGTGCAAACGCCTGCGTTGAAACTTTCCGGCATCGACCACTCGGCCCCGGCCTATCTCAACGCGGTCGTGTCTGCCCGCAGCGCGCTGGAGCCCCACGCCCTGCTCACTGAACTGCAGCGCATCGAAGCGGAGAACGGTCGCGTGCGCGACGAGCGCTGGGGCGACCGCACCCTCGACATCGACATCATCTCGTTCGCTCACCTGCAGGTGGATGACGAACTGCTGACGATCCCGCATCCGCGTGCCGCTGAACGCGCTTTCGTTCTCGTGCCCCTGCTGCAACTCGACCCGCACGCGAACCTCGCCGGGGTCGGCGCAGCCGCCGAGTTCTTGAGCGCGATCGAGAACGACGCAACTGAGTTCGAGGCGGCACCCCTGTGGTAGCCCGTACCTCCGCGTTACATTTGGTGACGATTGCGGCCGCGGGCGCAGCCGTCGGCTGGTTGCTTGAAGTTCTGCTCACGGCATCCGGAAATCCGATCGTGTTGCCGTCGATTGCGCTGGCCGTTTCGCTCTTTCTTATTGCCGTGATTGTCGTGGTGTTGGCAGTGCCGATTTATCGTTCGTCGCGCGGTCTGCGCAAAGAACGCGTGAACCCCTTCTTCGCGCTGCGCGTCGTGGTGCTCGCGAAAGCGTCGAGCTTCGCGGGCGCGCTCTTGGGCGGCGCCACTCTCGCGATCGCCTTCTACCTGCTGAGCCGCACTATTACCCCGAGCAGCGGAGCCGTGGCCACAAGCTTTGTAGTTTCGGGCGGCGCGGTAGTCTTGCTGATCGCAGGGCTGGTCGCTGAACGTTTGTGCACCATCCCGCCTGATGACGACGACCCGTCGTCGCAGCGTCCGATGGACCCCCAAGGAGCAGCGTGACTGAGCGACTCGATCTTCCCGACGCCGAGTGGCGCGGAGTTTCCCGCAAGTACGCCGTCGTTGAAGTCGGTGGCCTGCTGATCGTGGGCGTCATTCTCGCGATCGCCACCTCGATCCCCGCCTTCCTTAGCGGTATCAGCTGGTTCGCGGCGCTCCCCATCTCGCTGGGCATCATCTTTCTCATCAACATTCTGCTCACCCCTCGTCGCGTTCGCGCCATCGGCTACATGCTGCGTGAGGATGACCTCGTCTTTCGTCGCGGACTGATGTTCCGCCGCGTGGTTGCAGTGCCCTACGGTCGCATGCAGCTCGTGGACATCAACCGCGGACCCCTCGATCGCGCTGTCGGCCTCAGCGAACTCAAGTTTGTGACGGCAGCGGCATCCACCGGAGTCGTCATTCCTGGCCTGCCCGAGCAGGATGCTGAGGAGTTGAGAGACACGCTCGTCGCCCTGGCTGAAAGCCGTAGGGCCGGACTGTGAGTGATCCGCGCGAACCCGGCGAGGTCGCCGGGCCCGCCGCCCCCGCCGCCGCCCCCGCCGCCGCCCCCGCCGCCGCCCCCGCCGTGCCACTAACCGTTCCCGAGAGCGCTCGTCGTCTGGCCGATGGCGAGTGGCACCGGCTGCACCCGGCGACGCCATTCTTGCGCGGTGGCATCGCGTTTGTCGCGGTCATCGGTGTCATCATCGTCAACGCCCGCGACGTCTTCATCGACACCATCTTTGGCGGCGGCAGCCGGGAGTTGCGCTTCCTTGAGCGCTTCGCCGAATCCAGCCTCATCATCTTGGCAATTCTTGCCGTTCTTCTCATTCTGCTGCTGAGCGTCGGCGGCTTCTACCTGTCGTGGCGGATGCACACCTTCCGCATCACCGATGAACTCGTTGAGGTGCGCAGCGGCATCGTTTTCCGCACCAACCGTCGGGGTCGCCTCGACCGTATTCAGGGCATCAACATCTCGCGCCCGCTCTTGGCGCGACTCTTCGGAGCCGCCAAGCTCGAAGTAAACGTGGCCGGTCAAGACGCGAACGTTGAACTCGCGTATCTCGGCTCGGCGGGCGCGGATGACTTGCGCCTTGCCATCCTGCAGCTTGCCTCGGGAACGCGTGCCGCGGAGGCAGCGGCAGCGACTGCCGCTGCTCCGGCCGGAGTTGGCGGGCTCGTCGAGTCCCGCGTGAACGAGTTGCTGGCACCAGAGCTCGACCCCAACGCGGCACCGCCCGAGTCGATCGTGCGCATCAGCATCCCGCGGCTCATCGGCTCCCTCATTCTCAGCGAAGCGACCGTGATCGCGATTCTCGCGGCCATCGGTATCATCACGACGGTTATCGTCACCGGCGAATATGGCTGGATCTTCGCCCTGCTTCCGGGCCTTCTCGGTCTCTTCGGCTATTTGGCATCGCGACTGACGCGCTCGTTGCGTTACTCGATCGCGTCGACGGATGACGGCATCCGAGTCGGTTATGGCTTGCTGTCGACAACCAACGAGACGCTGCCGCCCGGCCGCATTCACGCGGTCGAGGTATCGCAGCCGTTGCTGTGGCGCGCTGCCGGCTGGTGGGAAATCAAAATCAACACCGCGTCGCAAGCGGCAAGCTCGAGCGGTGCGACCGCGAAGACCACGTTGCTGCCCGTCGGTGATATGAACGACGTGCATCGGGTGCTGCAGCTTGTTCTACCGAGCCTTGCTGATGAGACATCGCGCGAGTTGCTCGAAGCGGGCCTTGCCGCGGGAGCTCACGATGACGACTACGTCACATCGCCCAAGCGGGCAGCGATCTTGCGCTGGTTCTCGTGGCGCCGCAACGGCTTCGTGCTGATTTCGGATGCCGTAGCACTGCGCAAGGGAGCCATCTGGCGTTCGCTCGTGCTGGTGCCGCAAGCGCGCATGCAGAGCGTGAGCATGCACGAGGGCCCGCTGTTGCGCCGTATGGGCCTCGCCGAGCTGCGTGTTCACACTGTTGCTGGCCCTATCTCGGCCACGATCGGTGCGC
Source organism: Rhodoglobus sp. NPDC076762 (assembly GCA_040687235.1). GTDB lineage: Bacteria > Actinomycetota > Actinomycetes > Actinomycetales > Microbacteriaceae > Rhodoglobus. Next base: position 743,000 of record JBFBMV010000001.1, read on the forward strand.
TGGATCGCGGCGATGTAGTGCGCTTCTTCGACGAGGTCGCGCACGCCGCGGTGCACGCTGCCGGCGTCGACACCAGTCATCGCTGGCGCAGCGCCGCCGTGGCGCCCGAAGCTCCGGCAGCTGCCGAAGCTCCTGCAGTCGAGGAAACCCCCGAAATCGCCGAAGCTCCGGCAACCCCCGAAACTCCCGAAACTCCGGCAACCCCCGAAACTCCCGAAACTCCGGCAACCCCCGAAACTCCCGAGGATCACGCGTAATGGCACAGGCAGCAGGCCGGCTCGGAATCGGCATTATCGGCGCGGGCAAAGTTGGCCCGATTCTGGGCGCAGCGCTCGCGGGCGCAGGTCATGCCATCGTCGGAATCGCGGCATCCTCCGAGCGCAACTTGGAGCGCGCGAGCGCGATTCTTCCTGAGGTTCCCGTGCTCGACATCCCGACACTGGTAGAGCGCAGCGAGCTCGTCATTCTGGCGATTCCCGAGGGCGAGATCGAGTCGTTCGCCCAGGGGCTCGCCGATGCTGGAGTCTGGCAGCCCGGGCAACTCGTGTTGCACACGGCTCCCGGGCTCGGCTATCAGGCTTTGGCGCCGGCGCTTGCGGCCGGGGCGATTCCGCTCGCCGTGCATCCGGCCATGGTGTTTACGGGAACAAGCCTCGACCTCACCCGCCTGCACGAAACGTATTGCGCCGTCAGCGCCCCCACCCCGGTGTTGCCGATCGCCCAAGCGCTTGTCGTCGAGATGGGCGCCGAGCCGATCGTCATCGCCGAAAGCGAGCGTGCTGCGTGGGCCGAAGCGGTGAGCACCGCGACGAGCTTCTCGGCCGCCATCGTCGGCCAATCCATAGATTTGCTCGCTAGCGTTGGGGTGGATGCCCCCTCTCGCGTTCTGGGGCCGCTACTGCGCTCCTCGGTTGAGAGTGCGCTCGCGCGTGCCACAGCGACTAGCATCGATGTTTCCTTGCTCGACCCCGAGCCGAGGCCCCATTCACAGGAGGACCCCTCGTGAGTTCACACCCCCGCCCGCAAGTAATTGAGACCGTCGCGGGTATGCGCGATGTGGTCGCGCACGAGCGCGCCGCTGGCCGCACTATTGCGTTGACGCCCACGCTGGGCGCTCTTCACCAGGGTCACCTCGCTCACGTTGAGCGCGCCGCCGAGCTCGCCGATGTGCGCATCGTTTCGATCTTCGTGAATCCCACCCAGTTCGGTGCCAACGAAGATCTCGACAAGTATCCGCGCACCATGGATGACGACCTCGACATGCTGGGCGAGATGGGTGTTCCCTACGTCTTCGCGCCGAGTGTGGAGGAGATGTACCCGAAGGGGCCGACTTCCACCACGATTGCTGCTGGCCAGATCGGCACGATGTTCGAGGGCAAGACGCGCCCAGGCCACTTCGACGGCGTGCTCACGGTTGTCGCCAAACTGCTCGCCATCACGAGCCCGCAGTTCGTCACCTTCGGCCAGAAGGATGCCCAGCAGCTCTTTCTCGTTCGCCGCATGATCACCGACCTCAACATCCCAGTGCAGCTCGAGATCATCGAAACCGTGCGCGAAGAAGACGGCCTCGCCCTCTCAAGCCGCAACCAGTTCTTGGATGCCCACCAGCGCGAAGCGGCATCCATCCTGTCGACCGCATTGAACGCTGCAACCTCGGCCGCCGACAGTGGCCTTGACGCCGTGATCGCCGCCGCGCAGGGGGCGCTCATGGGGGAGTCTGGCGTCGAGCTCGACTACTTCACCGTCGTCGATACCGATACCTTCATGCCGGTGCCCGATGGCTACCGTGGGCCGGCTGTTGCCCTCGTCGCTGCACGCGTGGGAGAGACCCGTTTGATCGACAACGCGACCCTCTACGTCGGCTAGTTTTCACCCGTAGTTCGGGGCGCGACAGCGCGCCGCTATCCCGGCTACGATTGAGGGCGTGAATGACGCTGCTAACGCCCCCGAGCCCACTGAAGCTGAAGTTTCTGAGCAAAAAGCCGTTCGGTTAGAGAAGCGTCAGCGACTCATCGACTCGGGCGCTGAGGCGTACCCGGTAGGCGTCGCTATCACCACGAGCATTCCGGCCGTGCGCGAGAAGTACCCGTCTCTTGAAGCGGATGAGACCACCGGCGATGTCGTCGGTCTCGCGGGTCGCATCGTGCACCTCCGCAACACGGGCAAGCTGTGCTTCGCCTCACTGCAGTCCGGCGACGGCCAGCGCATCCAGGTCATGGTTTCTCTTGGTGAAGTGGGCGACGAGTCGCTCGCTCTGTGGAAAGAACTCGTTGACCTCGGTGACCACCTCTTCGTGAGCGGTGAAGTTATCTCCAGCCGCCGCGGCGAGCTTTCTGTCATGGTCAAGGAATGGAAGATTGCGGCCAAGGCAGTTCTTCCCCTGCCCAACCTGCACTCCGATCTGAGCGACGAACAGCGCGTCCGTAGCCGCTACCTGGACCTCATCGTTCGCGACCAGGCCCGCTTCACGGTGCGTGCTCGCGCCAAGGTCAACGCCAGCCTGCGTGCCACGTTCGCCGCGCACGACTACCTCGAAGTCGAAACGCCGATGCTGCAGACGATGCACGGTGGAGCATCCGCTCGCCCCTTCGTTACGCACTCGAACGCCTTCGACACCGAGTTGTACCTGCGCATTGCTCCCGAACTGTTCTTGAAGCGTGCCGTTGTTGGTGGCATCGAGCGCGCCTTCGAGATCAACCGCAACTTCCGTAACGAGGGTGCTGACTCCACGCACTCGCCCGAGTTCGCAATGGTTGAGGCATACCAGGCCTACGGCGACTACAACCAGATGGCCGACCTCACGCAGGAGCTCGTTCAGAACTCCGCCGTGGCTGTCACCGGCTCCACGCTCGTCACGCTCTCGGACGGCACCGAGTATGACCTCGGCGGCGAGTGGGCGCGCATCTCGATGTACGACTCCCTCAACGAGGCAGCGGGCCTGAGCGTCACGCCGCAGACTCCCGCCGACGAACTGAAGGTGTTGGCGGATGCCGTTGGCATCGAGGTCACTCAGCCCACCCACGGCAAGTACGTGGAAGAGCTGTGGGAGCACTACGTCAAGCCGGGCCTCGACCGCCCGACGTTCGTCATGGACTTCCCCGTCGACACGAGCCCGCTCGTGCGTGACCACCGCACCATCGAAGGCGTCGTTGAAAAGTGGGATCTCTACGTTCGTGGCTTCGAACTGGCTACCGGCTACTCCGAGCTCGTCGACCCCGTCATTCAGCGCGAACGCTTCGTGGAGCAGGCGCTTCTCGCCAGCCAAGGTGACGTTGAAGCCATGCGCCTCGACGAAGACTTCATCCGCGCTCTCGAGCACGGCATGCCCCCGACCGGTGGAATCGGTGTCGGCGTCGACCGCTTGCTGATGGCCATCACAGGCCTCGGCATCCGCGAGACCATCCTCTTCCCGCTGGTTAAGTAAGCACGACAATGATTGACCCAGTACCCCACGAGACTCCGGATGCGGCTGCGACGCCGGATACGGCTGAGTCTCCGAAGAAGTCGACGATCACCCCCATGCGCATTGCGCTCTGGGTGCTCGTTGCGGGTGCCGGCCTCTTCATGGTCGTCTCCGGCCTCGTTGGCGTATTAGTAAAGGCTCAGTAGTGGATCGCAAATCATCGCGTCTCATCATGACTGTGACTCTCGTGGGACTTGTCGTACTCATCGCCATAGTCACTCTGGTCAACGGTTAGGCTAGAAACGTGCCTCAAGAATTCTGGTCGAACGCGATCTTCTCCGTCATCCCGACGATCGCTGTTGGCGCGATTTTCTGGTTCGTCATGGCAGCGATCATTCGCTCTGACCGTACCGAGCGCAGCAGCTACGCCAAGATTGAGGCCGAAGAGCGCGCCAAGATGGCTGCGCAGCCTAGCGAAGCTAAGCGCGCGAGTACGCCGCAGTCTTAACGGGCGCAGTTCAGTCTTAGGCTGAGCCCCGAAGTTTGATCTCGGTCGGCAGGATGCGACCGGGAGTCTCTGGTGTGATGCCATTCACTAGCTCGAGCACCATCGAAGCCGCTTCACGACCCAAGAGGTCGGCGGGTTGACGCACCGTTGAGAGTTGAGGCTGGCAACGCAGTGCCCAATCACTGTCGTCGAAGCCCACAATGCCGACATCGCCCGGCACGGAGAGGCCTTTCTCGCGCAGCACATCCATAGCACCGGCAGCGAGAGCATCGGATGCCGCAAAGACCCCATCAAGGTCGCCGGCGCGTTCGAGAAGAGCCTTCATTCCCTGAACTCCGCTGTCGCGCGAGTAGAGCGGAAAGTCGACAACCAGGTTCTCGTCGAACTGGTCGCCCAGGGCATCCCGAAAGCCCGCTAGCCGTTCGCTACCGGAGTCGCGGTCGAGCGCGGCGGCGATCATGCCGACCTTCTTGCGGCCGGTGGCGAGAAGTTCGCGAGTGATATCGCCAGCGGCACCGCGATTGTCGATGCCGACGTAGGGCATATCAGGCGCGCTCATCGGGTGGCCGACGAAGACGGCGGGCAGGCCAATGTGGGTGATCGCATCGGCGATGGGGTCGTGCTCGCGGGCGGAGACGATGACGGCGCCGTCAACGAAACCGCCGCGGAGATAGTCGGCAATGCGGGCGCTATCGCGGTCAGAGCCGATGATGAGACACACGAGTTGGTAGTCGGCTTCTGAGAGCCGGTCGTTGGTACCCAGCAAAATGGCGCCGATGTTCGGATCTTCGAGAAAGACGGAGTGTGGCTCGTGCACGATGAGCGCAATCGCCTTCGATCGTTGGGTGGCAAGGTTGCGGGCGGCCATGTTGCGCACGTAGCCGACCTTGGCGATCGCTTTCTCGATGGCCTCGCGCGCAGAATCAGAAACGTACGGTTCGCCGTTGAGCATGCGGGAGACGGTGCCGCGAGAGACATTAGCCTCGGCGGCGACGTCGAAGATTGTCGCGCGGCGTGGTCGATCCCCAGTGGTTGCCATGACCCCATGTTAGCGCTCCCGGGGGCGTCGCACTTGCCCGTGTTCGTGGGACTGTTCACGTTCACAGACACGCCGATTGCTTGACACATCGATCGAAGCTCGCTTAGTGTGTGAACGCTCCCAGAAAGCCGCTAAGGTTTTCGTTGAACGACAGCTGTGCACGCTCACAGAATTCGAACAGGTGTGAGCAGAATTGCTGCTTGACAGCCCCATCCATTGCCAAAGGAGGCACGCGTGACCACACCCCGCGCAGATCGCGTCGCGAGCTGGTCACCCGATTCCCTCGTACTGGGGTGCGACTACAACCCCGAGCAGTGGTCCGAAGAAGTGTGGCAGCAGGATGTCGCCCTCATGCGTGAGGCCGGCGTCACTCTTGTAGCGATCAACATCTTCGGCTGGGCAGAGATTGAGCCGCGAGCGGGGCAGTATGCCTTCGATCGCCTCGACGCCATCATGGATCTGCTGCACTCTGCTGACATCCGCGTGAACCTCGGCACCGGCACCTCATCGCCACCCGCCTGGCTTACCACCGCCCACCCCGACATTTTGCCCACCGCAGCCGACGGCACCCGCCGCTGGCAGGGTGGCCGCCAAGCATGGTGCCCGAGCTCTCCCGAGTTCCGCACTGCTGCCCTCGGTCTGGTCGCGAAGGTTGCCGAACGCTACAGCGGCCACCCTGCTCTCGCGATGTGGCACGTTTCTAACGAACTTGGATGCCACAACGCGCACTGCTACTGCGACACGTCTGCTGCCGCCTTCCGCGTCTGGCTCGAAGCGCGTTACGGCACCGTTGACGCTCTCAACGCAGCGTGGGGCACCACCTTCTGGAGCCAGCGCTACAGCGAGTGGAACGAAATTCTGCCGCCCCGCGCCACGCTCTCGTCTGCCAACCCTGGGCAGCGCCTCGACTTCAACCGGTTCAGCTCCGACGAACTGCTCAGCTACTACCGCGCCGAGGCTGAACTGCTGCGCGAAGTGAGCCCGATCCCGGTCACGACAAACTTCATGGTCACCGCTCACATTCGCAGCCAGAACTATTGGCAGTGGGCGAGCGAGATGGATGTCATCGCCAACGATCACTACCTCGATCACCGGCTGCCGCATCCGAGCAAAGAACTGTCTTTCGCGGCCGACCTCACGCGCGGTCTCGCGCAGGGTTCACCGTGGATGCTCATGGAGCAGGCCAGCAGCGCAGTGAGCTGGCAGCCCCACAACTTGGCTAAGCAGCCGGGCGAAATGCTTCGCAACACGTTGACCCACGTTGCTCGGGGCGCAGACACCGTCTGCTTCTTTCAGTGGCGTGCGTCGCGACAGGGTGCCGAGAAGTTCCATTCGGCCCTGCTTCCTCACGCCGGTACTGACACTGCTGTGTGGCGAGAGACCCTCGACCTGGGTGTAAAACTCCACTCCCTCGAGCCTCTCGCGGGCACCCGGGTCGAGGCGTCCGTCGCTCTCGTCTTCAGCTGGGAATCGTGGTGGGCTGCCGAAGGCGACTCACAGCCGTCCTCGGCCGTGCGCTACCTCGAACAGGTTCATGCCGCCTACAACGCTGCCAGCGCGAATGGCGTGACGGTCGACATCGTCGCTCCCGGTGCTGCGCTCGACGACTACAAGCTCGTCATTGTTCCTAGCCTCTACCTCGTCGACGACGCGAGTGCGGCCGTCATCGCCGACTACGTTGAGGGCGGTGGCAACGCGGTTGTCACCTTCTTCTCTGGCATTGTCGACGAGACAGACGGCATCCGTCTCGATTCAACCGGCGAGACTCCTCCCGGAGCGTTCAGCGACATGCTGGGGGTTTGGACTGAACAGTTCATGCCCGTGAAGCCCGAGACACGCATCATGCTCAACGACGGTGGCCAGGCCAGCATCTGGGCCGAGCACGTTCGCCCCACTACAGCGGATGTCGTAGCCGAGTTCGCGACTGGTCCGATGCCGGGCGGCCCGGCCGTCACGCGCAACCGCTTCGGTTCGGGCGCTGCGTGGTACGTGGCTACCGCGCTCGACTCCCCAACTTTTGCCGACTTGATGGGCCGCGCGCTCAACGAAGCTGGCGTCGAAGTGATCGAGCTGCCCGAGGGGGTCGAGGTCGTCACGCGGTCGAACGAGACGGATCGTTTCCGCTTTGTGATCAATCACAGCTCGAATGAGATTTCTTTCCCCGCCGACGGCGCAGAATTGTTGACGGAAACTACGGTCACAGGTTCGGTGACTGTTCCTGCTGGTGGCGTTCGCGTCATCCGCCTAACTGTCGAAGAAGGAGCCTCGCGATGACGACAGACATTGCTACGCCCACCACCCCCACGAAGGCGGTGACGAAGAAAAGGCGCACAGCGACGAAAGCGACAAAGAACCGTGGCGCAGTGCTGTTCTTCATCGCTCCGTTCTCGGTGCTGTTTGCCCTGTTCTACATCTTGCCGATCCTGGTGGCGATCTATCAGTCGTTGTTGACGGTGGAGCGCGAAGGAACCTTCGGCAAGCCCACAGAGGTGTTCGGAGGGTTCGTGCAGTACGCACGGGTGTTCCAGGACGACGCTTTCTGGGCATCCATTCTGCGCGTTCTCGGGTTCGGTGTCGTTCAAGTGCCTGTGATGTTGGGCCTCGCGCTGCTGCTGGCACTGCTCTTAGACTCGCCGCTCGTCAAAGGCAAGCGCTTCTTCCGTCTGGCGTTCTTTGCGCCTTACGCCGTGCCCGGGGTCATCGCCGCGGTCATGTGGGGTTTCCTCTACTCGCCTAACCTCTCGCCGTTTACGGCCATCACCAAAGAGATCAACTTCTTGGGTGCGGACCTTGTGTTGTGGTCTATCGCCAACGTCGTGACGTGGGTTTTTGTGGGCTACAACATGATCATCATTTACTCGGCGCTGCTGGCTATCCCGAGCGAGATCTACGAAGCGGCTCGCCTCGACGGTGCGTCACAGGCCCGCATCGCCTGGTCGATCAAAATCCCCTTGATCACCCCCGCGATCACCCTGACGGCGATCTTCTCCATCATTGGAACGCTGCAGTTGCTCGCTGAGCCTCAGGTCTTCAAGAGCTTCACTTCGGCCGTGACGAGCACGTTCACGCCGAACTTGCTCATCTACTCGACAGCGTCGGTGCCGAACGTGAACCTGGCCGCCGCTTTCTCGGTCGTGCTGGCGCTCTTCACCTTCGCGCTCTCGTTCACCGTGCTCAAGTTCACCCAGCGAAAGGCTGACTGATGAGTGCCACGATTTCGCCCGCGAAGAAGAAGAATCACGGCCCTCGCGAAAGCTTGTTCTCTCGCTCGGGCGCCATGCTCGTGATGGCCATTTGCACGTTCTACTTCTTGATCCCGATCTGGTGGTTGTTCGTTGCGGCGACAAAAGACCGCAGCGACTTCACCACGAGCACCCCGCTGTGGTTTGCCGACTTCAACCTCATTGAGAACATCGTCAATCTGGCTAACTATCGCGATGGACTCTTCTTCCAGTGGATGCTCAACAGCATTCTGTACGCGGGAGCCGGAGCGGCAGTAGCAACACTCTTCGCCACGATGATGGGCTACGCGCTTGCAAAGTACAACTTTCGTGGCCGCGAAACTCTCTTCAACGTTGTGCTCGGTGGCGTACTGGTTCCCGCAACAGCTCTCGCGCTTCCGCTCTTCTTGGTCTTCAGCCAAGTAGGGGCAACGAACACTTTCTGGTCGGTGTTCCTGCCGAGCATCGTGAGCCCGTTCGGTGTCTACCTCGCCCGCATTTACGCGACCTCGAGTGTGCCCGATGAACTCGTTGAAGCTGCCCGCATCGATGGGTCAGGCGAGGTGCGTACCTTCTTCACCGTTGCCACGCGTCTCATGACGCCCGCGATGGTCACGATCTTCCTCTTCCAGTTCGTCACGATCTGGAACAACTTCTTCTTGCCGCTCATCATGTTGCGCGACGAGAAACTCTTCCCCGTGACTCTCGGTCTGTACATCTGGAACAGCCAGGTCAACCAGATCCCCGAAATTCGGGCCTACGTGATCATCGGCGCCCTGCTGTCGATCATTCCGCTCATCATCGCTTTCCTCAGCCTGCAGCGTTTCTGGCGCAGCGGACTAGGAACGGGCGCGCTCAAGTAGACGCCCCTCGACCACTCGGCTTGCCCCGAGTGAAACCCCGCACCACAATCACAATCAAGGAAGGTAATCGCATGGCTAATCGCATAGCTCGCGCTGGAGGAGCATTGGTGCTCGTCTCTGCGCTCGCACTCTCAGCATGCTCAACCGGCGTCGGCACCGATGGCGGCACCGATGCCGCTGACGCGTGCACCCCGTCAGAAGGTCCCGTAACGCTCGACTTCACGACTTGGTTGCCCGGCATGGAAGACGCCGCCGCAATTTGGAACGAAGAGAACCCCGACATTCAGGTCAAGGTTCAGACCGGTCCTAACGGTCTTGGTGGAACGTACAAGAACTTCTTCAACCAGATCGAAGCGGGCAACGCGCCCGACCTCGGCCACATCGAGTACGACGCTCTGCCCAACTTCCGCGTTCAGGACGGCGTTGTCAACATCGCTGACTGTGCTGGAGTGATGGACGCTCAGGACCAGTTCATTGACTGGACCTGGAGCCAGGTCACGTTCGGTGAAGAGGACGCTGTCTACGCTATCCCGCAGGACACCGGCCCGGAAGCGCTGTTCTACCGGGCTGACCTGTTCGAGCAGGCTGGCATCCCCATCCCGACGACATGGGACGAGTACGCTGAGGCAGCGAAGACGATCCGCGCAGCAGGTGGATACATCACCAACTTCTCGCAGAGCGACATCAACGCCTTCGCTGGCCTCGTATGGCAGGCAGACGGACAGTGGTTCGAAAACGACGGTGAAGCGTGGAACGTCACGCTTGACTCGCCCGAATCGACCATGGTTGCTGACTACTGGCAGGGACTCCTCGACGAAGACCTCGTCGCGACCCTTCCGGCATGGACCGATGAATGGAACAACGGTTACAACTCGGGTCAGGTGTGGACCTGGGTCTCCGCAGTATGGGGCGCGAACTCGATCATGAGTGGCGCTCCCGACACCGCGGGTAACTGGGCTGTAGCTCCGATGCCACAGTGGAACGAAGGAGAATCTGCCGCAGGTAACTGGGGCGGATCGGGAACGGCAGTTCTCAAGGGAAGCGAACACCCCTACGAAGCTGCTCAGTTTGCACTCTGGTTGAACACTGACCCCGAGGCGCTCGCCAGCATGAACAAGACGGCGAACATCTACCCCGCAACGAAGACCGGTGGCGACCTGCCGGCCTTCTCCGAAGGACTCGACTTCTTCGGCGGACAGAACATCTACGACGTGTTCGCTGCTGCCGGCGCTGAAGTCAACCCTGACTTCACGTGGGGCCCGACCATGACGCAGGTGTACACCGACGTCGCGGACGGATTCTCCGGCGCGATCTCCGGTTCGGGCACCCTCACGGATGCTCTGAAGACGGGTCAGCAGAAGACAATCGACGCCATGAAGGCTGCCGCGATTGCCGTCAACGAATAGCACGAACGATATCGTTCACCTCCGTGCCGCGGGCACCAGCTTCGTGCTGGACGCTCGCGGCACGGGCGTGCCGTCGATCACGCACTGGGGTGCAGACCTCGGAGAACTCTCCGCCGAACAACTGGCGGCGCTCGCGGATTCGCGCCACCGTGCCTTCGGGCCGAGTTCCATCGACGAACCCTTCCGGTTGAGCATCGTTCCCTTGCTCGCCGAGGGCTGGAGCGGCCTGCCCGGGCTTGAGGGCCGCCACGATCTACCCGCGGATGCTGGCGGTGCGGATGCTGGCGGTGGCCGCGTGCGCCGCCCCGCACTGCGCACCGAGAGCATCGAGCATCCGGAACCTCGCGTTGTTCGCGTCGTGCTTGTCGACGCTACGGGTCCGGCTGGCACCGCCGCTGCGGACGCGGATGACGCTGTCGCGCTTCGCCTCACGATCACTTTTGAGCTGACTGCTGCCGGGGTGCTGCGCAGTCGTTCCCAGCTCACGAATACCGCCACCGAGACCTTCGAACTCTCGTCGCTGGCCACCATTCTTCCGCTCGCGCCAGTCGCGCGTGAGCGACTCGACTTCAGCGGAATCTGGGCAGCCGAACGGCAGCCCCAACGTTCCGCCATCGACTACGGAACCTGGCTGCGCGAATCTCGTCACGGTCGCCGCGGTCACGACGACTCCTACCTCACCGTGGCGGGCACACCCGGCTTTGGCTTTCGTCACGGTGAGGTCTGGGCGATGCACCTCGGCACCAGTGGCGACACCCGCGTCTGGATTGACCGTTCGGCCTTGGGCGTCACGACCGTCGGTGCCGCTGAGCTTCTGGCGCCCGGCGAGATTCGTCTCGCCACGGGCGACGAATACGAAACACCATGGGCTTACGCTGCGTGGTCGGATGCCGGCCTCGACGGCCTGAGCGACCGTTTCCATTCGTGGTTCCGTAGCCTGCCCGCGCACCCCTCGACACCGCGTCCGCTCACCCTCAACACGTGGGAAGCCGTCTATTTCGACCACAACTTCGAGCAGCTGGCGGCGCTCGCCGACGCGGCCGCCGATGCCGGCGTCGAACGCTTCGTGCTCGATGACGGCTGGATGAAAAACCGCACAGACGACAAGCGGGCTCTCGGCGACTGGACCGTCGACGAGCTGTCGTGGCCGGAGGGTCTGACTCCACTCGTTGATCGCGTGACCGCCAGCGGGATGCAGTTTGGCCTGTGGGTCGAGCCCGAGATGGTGTCTCTCGACTCGGATCTTGCGCGCGAGCATCCGGACTGGATTCTTCGCGACGATGATCGGCCGTTACCGAGGTCGTGGCGCAACCAGTTTGTGCTCGACCTCGACAACTCTGCTGCTTTCGCGCACGTGCTCGATGCGATCAGCGCCCTGCTCGACGAGTATGCGATCAGCTACCTGAAGTGGGACATGAACCGCGACCTGCTTGGCGGCTCGGTAAACCGGCACGTCGCAGCCACCTACCGCCTGATGGATGAGCTGCGCGAGCGGTACCCGCACGTGGAGATTGAGTCGTGTGCCTCGGGCGGTGCTCGGGTGGATGCCGGAGTACTCGAGCGAGTGCAGCGAGTGTGGCCATCCGACACCAACGATGCTCATGACCGTTTCTCGATCATGCGCTGGACCAACCTGCTCGTGCCTTTCGAATACTTGGGCTCCCACGTTGGCTCTTCGCCTGCGCACACGTCGGGGCGTTCGCTGTCTCTCGGCTTCCGGCTCGCGACGGCGCTCATGGGCCACTCGGGAATCGAGTGGGATCTCACGGCCACGACCGCTGCCGAGCGCGCTGCGCTGCCCGTGTGGGCGGCGGCCTACCGTTCGCTGCGCGGCCTCATCCATTCGGGGCGCGTCGTGCGCGGCGAACTCGAAAGTGCTCAGCCGGTTGTCACCGGGATTCTGGCGGATGACGCTACCGGCGTTGCCGACGCCGTCTTCTGGGTGACGTGCCTCGATACTCCCTCCGATGCTGTTCCGACGTCCCGGCGTTTGCCCGGGCTTGACCCGCACCGCGAATACCGCATCAGCCCCGTAGATGTGGGTGCGGCAGCGGCAACCTACCCGGGCACTGCGCCAGCTTGGTGGCTCGACGGCACTCTTGTGTTGTCGGGTGCAGTGCTCGGGTCGGTCGGGCTTCAGCTGCCCATTCTTCATCCCGACGAAGCGCTCGTGCTGCGAGTGACGGCGGTCTAGCGGCGGTCTAGCGGAGGTTCACAACCGGGGCTTCAGCCTGATCGTTGGCAATTCTGGGGCGGGCAGCGGATGCCCGTCGAAATTCGCCACGGTGCCGAAGCGTCCAACGGGGTTGCCGCCCTCAATCACGTCGGCTTGCCATTGCGCGCGGAACTTCACGATCTCGTCGTGACTGCGCCCGATGAAGTTCCACCACATGACGATGGCTTCGCCGAGCGGTTCGCCGCCCAAGAGCAGGAGCCGGGCATCCGTCGTCGCCGTGATCGTCAGTTTGGTGAGGCCGGGAGCGAGATACGCCAGGTGATCGGTGGGGGCCGCAACGTTCCCGACGGTCACGTCGCCGGCATCCACGAGTACGCCGTGTTCGAAACGGGCGTCGAGCGCGAGCGTGATGCTGGTGCCGGCGGGCACGTCGAGCTGCGCGCCAAGAAGCGGAGAGAAGACACGAGCAGGCGACGAGACGCCGGCAAGTTCGCCGATGAAGACGCTCACCCTCGCACCCTGGTGCTCGAAGGGTGTCGGCGCGTAGTTTTCGAAGGCGGGCGCAGTGTCGCGGTGAGCGTTCGGCAGGGCGACCCACAGTTGCGCGCCGTGCAGCATCGTCGGCTCGGCGGGGGAGACCTCCGAGTGCGAAATGCCGCGACCGGCCGTCATGAGATTCAACTCTCCGGGCCGCACGGTCGCGAGACTGCCGACGCTATCGCGGTGCTCGATGTCGCCAGCGAAGAGCCAACTCACGGTTTGCAGACCGGTATGCGGATGCGGGGGCACGTGCATCCGCGTCGTCTCCGGTCCGTAATGATCGACGAAGCACCACCCGCCGATGAGCGAGCGGGAACGCTGCGGCAAAGTACGCCGCACGTTCATCGCACGGGGACCACCCAGCGGAACCTCCCGCGGAGTGAGCAACTGCACGCCAGCGCCCTGCTGCGTTTCGCACAGCACTTCGGCGGGGTTCTTCTCAGTGTTACTCACGGCGGCTCCTCACCTCAGTGAGTGCTAGCGTGCCACAAAAATGACGCCGCGATAAGTGGGGTCGCCGAACGCGACCATCTGGTCGAGCACCGCGATCGAGACGGGCAGATCGTGGGAGTCGACCCACGTCTCGCCCTGCTCGGCCGTGATCCACGGGTCGTTGAGCAGAACGGTGTCGCCCTTCACCGAGTGCGCCACGACCCAGTGCGGGGTCGAGGCATCGTGCATGGGCTCTTCTTCGATCAAGAGGATCGCGAGTTCGCCACCGGCCACGCGTTCGGTGATCTGCTGAATCGACAGCGGGGCCGTGTGCTGCTGGATGCCGCGGCTCGCCGCTTCGACTCGAGACTGCTCTTGCAGCTGCTCGCGGAACGTGCGCTCTTCGCCCTCGTAAGTTTCGAGGAGTGTCGGCTCGGTCGTGTCGAGGTGCAGTTCAAGACTGATGTCGGATGCCGACTGCGCGATCACGTCGTGCACGGCGACGGTGAGACCGAGGGGTTCGCATGCGGGGAAGTTGGTGGCGGAGCGCCAAAAGGCGAGTTCGCGCTCGCGGGCATCCTCGTCTTCGGTGTCGGCGAAGGGTTCAAGGCCCAGGTGGCTGAGAGCCGTCATGGCGGCAACCGCACCACACGTGAACAGCGTGGTCTGGCCGTAGTAACGCAACTGCTCGTGCGGCCAGCCGCCGTGCCACAACACGAAGCCGCGAACGCCCTGAGTGCCGTCCGCCGAGGAGATGGGGGTGCGCAGTTCGGTGAAGCCGAGGTCGGCGGCGAAAGCGGGGAGCTCTGCGTCGAGCGGGAGCTGCCACTTGAGGGCGGCGTCGCCACGCTCCGCGGAAGCCGCGATCAGTTCGCCGAGAAGACTCTGGGCGGCGGCATCGCTGTCGGCCCAGAGGTCAACGAGCTTCGTGTAGCGCGTGTTGGGGCGCCCCGAGGTGAGGACGGCTGCACTGCCGGTGGGGGAGTCGAGCATCCACACCCGCGGGTTATACGGCTCGCGATCGCGCTGCCAGTGAGCGACACGCTCGGTGCCGAGAGCGCCGATGAGATGCGCGGGAAGGTCGGCGGGCGAGAACTGAACGAGAGCAGTGCCAATGGTCGCAGCAGCGACAGCGTCAACGACAGTACTCACGGCAGCGTCGGTCGTGTTCGGGGCGGCAGAGTCAGTAGGAGTGGAGGTGTCCACGGGGTCCTTTCGGGGCGAGTCGGGCGCTTGTGGCGCCGAACTCAGTGAGTGGGTGCTTCGTGAATCGACGCCGCAACGAGCGCCTGAGTGTAGGGATGAGTCGGGGCGTTGAGCACGTCGTGGCACGGGCCAGACTCAACGACGTCGCCGTGGCGCAGCACGTAGACGCGGTCGGCGAGCTGGCGCACTACCGCGAGGTCGTGCGAGATGAACAGGATCGAGAGGCCGAGATCGACGCGCAGTTTCGCGAGCAGATCGAGAATCTGCTTCTGCACCGACACATCGAGCGCCGACACAGATTCGTCGCAGATCAGCAGCTCGGGCTGCACAGCCAGAGCGCGCGCGATGGCCACGCGCTGACGCTGACCGCCCGAGAGCTCAGCCGGTCGTTTGCGAGCGAACTCGAGCGGCAACTCCACCAGTTGCAGCAAACCATTGAGGTCGGATGCTGGACGACCCGCCACGCGCAGCGCCAACTTCAGCGACCGCCCGACGCTGATCATCGGGTTGAGCGAGGAGTACGGATCCTGGAACACGATTTGCATCTGCTTGGGTGTGCGCGAGGCCCGCCCGGGAGCAAGCGCAACGCCGTCGAAAGCAATAACGCCACTCGACTCGTACTCAAGCCCAGCGATGCAGCGCGCGATCGTGGTCTTGCCCGAGCCGCTCTCGCCGACGATGCCGACGGTTTCGCCGCGGCCCACCGTGACGCTCACGCCGTGCAATACGGTCTTGTCGCCGAAGCTCTTCGTGACGTCGGTCGCGACTACGAGATCGCCGGTCTCGCCGGTCGCGTTGTCGCGCGCAGCTCCCGCGACGCCCACGCCGACCCCGGATGCCGTACGCACGACCCCGGCGGAGCGATCGGTGAGCGAGGGGTCGGCTTCGATGAGCGCCCGAGTGTAGGGGTGGCTTGGTGCGTTGAGCACGGAGCTCGTGACACCGCGCTCCACGATCTCGCCGTGGCGCATCACGAGCACGTGTTCGGCGCGCCCGCGGACCATGCCGAGGTCGTGCGAGATGAGGAGGGCAGCCATGCCGCGATTCTCTTGCAGGCCCCGAAGGAGGTCGAGAATCTCGCCCTGGTTGCTCGCATCGAGAGCTGTAGTTGGCTCGTCGGCAATGAGCAGTTCGGGGTCGGTGGCGAGGGCCGCCGCGATGGCAACCCGCTGCCGCATTCCGCCGGAGAGCTCGTGCGGGTAGGCGCGGGCGACATCCGCGGGCAGGTTCACTTCGGCAAGGCGCTGAGTAACGAGTTCGGCGCACTCGGCCTTGCTGAGACGGGTGGCGCTCGCGGCCTGAATTGTCATCGCGATTTGGGCGCCGCAGCGATGCACGGGGCTCAAGCTCGTGAAGGGGTCTTGCAGCAGTAGCGAGATGCGGCGACCGCGGGTGGCCCGCCAGACAGCATCTGTAGCGGGCAGTTCGATCCTGGCACTCGTGAGCTCGATCCCGCCGCGCGCGGTGAAGCCGGCAGGCAACAACCCGGCGATGGCTTTGGCCGAGAGGGTCTTGCCCGAGCCCGATTCGCCGATGAGCGCGAGGGTTTCGCCAGGCGCGATCGAGAAATCGAACGGCTCGACAACAACGCCGGCGGGGCCATCAACGGCGAGGCCGGTAACCGTCACTTGCGCGGCCGTCGGGGTGTCCGGGTGGGCGCCCGCGGCGGGAGTATTCGCGGCGTTGAGCTGAGTCATGAGCGTCCCGTTCTGGTCAAGTTTTGGCCGAGCCAGTCACCGACGAGGTTTGCCGCCGAAGCGACACCAATGATGAGCAACGCCGGCACAAGAACAGCAGCAGGATTGTCGATCATGATCGAGCGACCGTCAGTGAGTTGACGCCCCCAGTCCGCCGTACCAGGGGCGACGCCGACGCCCAAGAACGACAGCGACGAGAACGCCACGAGGGCGAAGGCCACGTTGAGCATCGAGTTGGTGATGATGAGCGACGAGACGTTCGGCAACACTTGCGTGAACATGATGCGGGCCTTGGAGAGCGACAGCATTTGGGCTGCCTCCACGAATGGCCGCGCGGCCTGCTCCATGACCCCGGCGCGCACAATGCGGATGTCCGAGGGCGAGAACAGCAAGATCAACAGCAGTACGGTCATCCAGTAGCCAGCGCCGAAAACGCCCGCGACGACGATGGCGGCCAGTAGCAGCGGCAGCGAGAACAGCAGGTCGGTCCAGCGGCCAATGATGAAGTCGATTGGCCCACGAAGGTAGCCCGACACCGTGCCGAGCAGAATGCCGAGCAGCATCGACCCGAGAGCCACACACACCGGGCCAACGAGGGCGGATGATGCTCCCGCGATCGTCAGCGCGAGCACGTCACGGCCGAGTTCGTCGGTGCCGAGAAGGTGACCGGGGCTGCCCGGAGGCAGCAAGGAATCGAGGATCGACTGGGCGGTGGCATCCGGAGCGATGAGGTTGCCGAAGATGGCCAAGAAAGTCACGAGACCCAGCAGGGCGATGGAGACCCAGACGGCGACCGGATGACGGCGGCGCGACCGGGGTGCTTTAGCTAAGACGATAGCTTCGGTGCTGCTCACTGTGCACCCTCCTTAGCGCGGATGCGGGGGTCGAGGAAGATGTATGCGAGGTCGGCCAACAGGGCAATCGTTGCGATCGTCACGGCGACCAGCAGGGTGAGCGCTTGCACGACGGCGATGTCTTTGAACAGCACGGAACCTTGCAGCAGGGTGCCGAGTCCGGGCAGCGCGAAGGTCGTTTCGGCGAGCACGGTGCCGCCGACCAGGAAGGTCAGTACGAGGCTCGCGCCGGTCACGATCGGGATGGCGGCGTTGCGCAGAGCAATCATGTGTACTTGGCGGTCGGGCAGGCCCCGCGCGCGACCAAAGGTCACATAGTCACTGTCGAGTTCGCGCAGCATGGCGGTGCGGGTGAGCTTGAGGATGATCGCGCCGAGCCCGAGTGCCAAGGTGATGGCGGGCAGTACGAGGTGCCAGAGGGTGTCTAGGCCACCGTCGCCCGATCCGTAGACGGGGAAGATCGGCAGGTAGAACGCGAAGACGTAGAGCAGGAGGAGGCCGACAGCGAAGGTGGGGGCGCTAAGGCCGACGATTCCGAAACCGGTTGCGAAGCGGTCGATCCAGCTTCCCGAACGAACGGCGCTCTGCACGCCGAGGGGGATCGCGACAATGAGCGCGAGCACGAACGCGAGTCCGCTGAGAGCAGCGGTGATTCCGAGGCGTGCGCCGATGACGTTGGAGACTGAGTCTTGCAGTCGAATGGACTGCCCGAAGTCTCCCGCGAGGGCGTTGCCCAACCAGATCAGGTACTGCATATAAAGCGGCTGATCGAGGTTGTACTGAGCCCGGATGGCGGCCACCGCTTCAGGAGAGGATGGCCGATTGCCGAGCAGGTTCTTGACGATGTCGCCGGGGGCGAGATGCAGCATCGAGAACACGATGATGGAGAGCACCAACAGAATTCCGATGGTGCCGAGCACGCGCACCACGAGCATGCGGCCCAGGGGCCGAGCTCGTGATGCGCGTGCGATCGGGGAAGTGGTCACTGATTATCCAGCAGGAGTAAGCAGGGTCGGCCACGACGAGATGAACGCGAATGAGCTGTAGCTGCTCATGTCGATGTTGTTCGAGAACGCGGTTGCTGATTGTCCCCACCAGAGCGGAACGCTGATGACGTCCTCTGCCTGCAGCGTCTCGGCCTCGATGAGGAGGTCGATGCGGGCGCTCGGGTCAGTCTCGGCGCCAACGCGCTCGAACAGCGAAAGAACTTCGGGGTTCTCATAGTTCGAGATGTTGTAGTCGCCGAGCATGTAGGTCGAAACCTCTGCTGGGTCGCCGAGGGTGGAGAAGTACCACATGAGGCCAACGCCGTAGCTACTGTCTTGCTCGAGGCTCGCGAGCCATTCCTCGATCGGAACTTCACGAACATTCAGAGTGATGCCGATCTTGGAGAGGTTCTCGGCGAGCGACTGGGCAGCGGTGCCGAGCTGCTGTCCCGTCGAGGGGAACAGCATGTCGGTCTCGAAGCCATCCGGGTAGTCGGATGCGGCGAGAGCGTCAGCAGCGGCGTCAAGGTCGAAGTCGTACTGCGGAATCGTCGAGAGCAGGTCGCGAGCATCGTCAGCGCTGTAGACGCTGCCGAGGGATTCGGGAGTAGCGATGGCCGTGGCAACTTCGCCGTGGCCGCGCAGCAGCTTGTCGACGATGGTGGTGCGGTCAACGCTGTGAGCGAAGGCCTCGCGCACCTTGGGGTCATTGAACGGCTCGAGGGCGGTGTTGAAGTACATGCCCACGTACGAGAGGTCGTTCACGTAGTCGACGCGCATGCTGTCGAGGTCTTCCCACTGGCTGGATTGTGCCAGCGGAACGTTGAACGCAATATCGATGTCGCCAGACTGAGCGGCAAGCAAGCGCGTGCCCTCGTCGGGGATGAACTTCACGTTGATGTTCTGCACTTCGGGAAGGTCGCCCCACCAGCTGTCAACGCGCTCGAAGTTCACGTGCGAGTCGGGTACGAACTCGGTGACCTTGTACGGGCCCGAGCCGAGAAGCAGGCTGCTGCTCGTGCCCACTTCGCCGTTGTTTTCTTCCCAGAACTTCTGCGAGGTGATGAAGGCGGCGCCACCCGTGCTCATGTTGGCGGCGAAGGCCGAGTCGGGAGCGGAGAGGGTGATGGTGACCTCAAGGTCGCCCGTCTTCTCGACGGTGTCAACGCCGCCCAAGTAGTACGAGAGGCCAGGCGAGCTGGTTTCGTCGCGTGCCTGCTCCAAGCTGAAGACGACGTCGTCGGCCGTGACCGGGGTGCCGTCTTGGAACATGGCATCGTCGCGCAGTTCGTAAACGTAGGTCACGTCATCCGGCTGGTCCCATGATTCGGCGAGGCCCGGCTGCAGGGCACCGTCGGCGTCGATCGAAACGAGACCTTCTTGAGTGATGGAGGCGATGTAGTAGTTCAGGATGCCGCTCTCGGCACCCACATAGAGGCTCGAGAGGGAGCCGGGCAGAGCAACCGTGATGGTGTCGATGTTGCCGTCGCCGGTCGGAGTACTGGACGTGGCACAGCCAGCGAGCAACAGGGCGGAGGCGGCCACGGCGACGGTGGACGCCCGAGCCCCCTTAGCCAGAGTGGAGTTAGTCGATCTCATGCGAAGTTCGTGCCTTTCGGTGAGCGTTACAGGAGGTGTAAAGGGAGAGGATGCAAATTTCGCGCGTTGGAGGTGCGAGTGCTGTGACAGTGCCGCGCGATCACTGCTGGTTTTCCGGGCCACCTCGCGCATGGCCAGCAGCCGGAGGGCTACGGCGATGCTGGGGGTGTCGGCGGAGTCGTCGAGCGTTGTCGCATAGATGCGTCGACGAAGCTTGGGCTGCAACTCAAGGGCGACAACGCCGTCGGGCAGGCTAGTGGTGGCAATGGCGAGTTCTGACAGAAACGTCACGCCGATTCCGGATGCCACGAGCGCGAGTGCTGCGCCGGTGGTTGTCACATCGTGCCGCAGCGTGGGCTTCTCGCCGAGGGCGGTCGCGACGGCAACAAGCTGCTCAGTGCATGTTGCCGGGCCGCCGATCCACGTAAAGGGAAGAAGCCCCGCGATGCTCGCGGTGGTGCCCAGCTGGTCAGCAATCGCGCGCGGAACAATCGCGAGCACATTTTCGGAGAGTAAGAAGCGCGAGCGAAGACCATCGGCGCTCGTGTGCGAACTCGATGCCACCGAGTGGTCGCTCGTGTAGCGATAGTCGAGGGCGATGTCGGCACGGCCATCGGCGACCGCGGTGAGGGCGGCATCCGGTTCGGCTTCGCTGAATTCAACGTGGATGCCCGGAAACTCGCGATCGAGGCGCGAGAGCAGTGGCGCGATGATGCTGGCGACGGCGGCCGGGAAGGCGGCGAGACGAAGGGAACCACGGTCGAGGCCGAGGTGAGCGGTGAGGTCGCTGGCGGCGGCGGTGATCGCGGCATCGATGCGCGGAGCGTGGCTGGCGAGCAGAGCGCCGGCTTCGGTGAGTTCCATGCCGCGCGGTGTGCGCGCAACGAGGGCAATGTTCAGGCGAGCTTCGCTGCGCTTGAGGTGTTGGGTGATGGCGGGTTGGCTGAAGCCGAGGCGCCGAGCGGCGGCAGAAACGCTGCCGGTGTCGTGGATGGCGACGAGGATGCGCAGCATGTGAAGGTCGAGCGCGCGCGTGAGTTCGTCGAGGTTGGCGGATTCGTGCGGTGTGCCCTGCATAACGACACCTTATGGCCAAACGCCACCGACATAACGTTACGGAATGATTAACTTTGGCTATGAGGCGGTCGCTGCCCTAGCGTTCTGCGGTCACGAGAAGCTCGCCAACTTCACACTCCAGAGCTTGGCAGACCGCAAACAGCGTCGAGAATCGGATGGCGCGGGCCCGGTCGTTCTTCAGGATTGACAGGTTCACGACGCTCACGCCCACAATTTCGCTCAACCTCGTGAGCGTCATCCCTCGCTGCTCGAGCAGTTCATCAAGCCGACAGTGGATGCCGGTGGCATCGTTCTCATCTGCAGGCGCCATCAGACCAGCCCGTCGGTCTCGCGCTGCAGGCGCTGGCCAACTTGGAATGCGGCGGCGACCATTGCGAGAGCGAATGCCCACCCGATCGGAGCGAGGTCGACCGTCGTCATGAAGAGAGAGAAGCCCTCGCTGCTGTTGTTGGCTGCCGTGACGTTGTCGGTCCCTAGTGACATAACGACTTCGGCGCGAGCAAGGCCCGCGAGAAATGGTGCGGTCATGCCGACGGCGAGGGTGATGATCGCTGCTGCCATGGAGGCCCAAGTGACTGACCGAGCAAAGGGGCGCTTCGCGAGCAATCTCATTCCGAGCATCGCCACCACCACGCTCAAGCCGATGATGAGCAGACCGGATGTCGCGGCTTCTGCTGCGAGATAGCCACGAGCCGCGGTGCTCAAATCGCTCGCGACGATGGTGACGCTTTCGTACTGGGCAGAAACGATGCTGGAGGCCCCGGCGGTGAATTCAGGGGTGCTGGGATTCTCAAGCTGCATTCCGCTGACTGTTACATCGGGATCGCGCGTGATGATGAGGATTCTCGCGACCGTAGACCAGACCCCGAGTGCGGCGACGAACATGCTGCCTCCGGTGATGGCCCGCAGGCTCCAATTGTCGGCGCGCGCGATGCGGGCGGTCGCCTTAGGGGATAGCTTCATGAGATTCCTAACGATTATCGATACTAACGATAATCGTTAACGTACTGATCCAGCTCCGTGAGCGCAACTACGCTGCTGGCAACCAGAGTGCTTTTTCGCTGTGCCACACTGACGAGAACGTAAGCTCGAGTCATGAATTTTCCTCGGCGAACCCTGAGGGTGGTTGCGGCCGCCATAGCGCTCACGGTGGCACTCGGTGGCTGTGCTCCGGGCAGCGGCGAAGCATCCGACCTCCGCATCGAAGGGTTCTCCGAATCCCAGCAGCGCGATTTCATGGAAAGCCTCGTCCAGCTCAGGAGGATTCCCGGGGTGAGTGAGGTGTCGTGGACGGCAACTCCGAACCCCTACTGGAACAGTTTCGCAACGGTTGAGGTAGCGGTGAGTGAAGCTTTTGCGGAGCAACAACTGGCGGTCGTCGCCTCAACCATGAATCAGTACGCAGAAAACGCCGAGGACACTGGGCTGCCCATCTCATTCAGCATCAGACTCGCTACGGATAACGAGGCGCAGTTCACTATGGCGGGCCTCGGCCTCCCTCGCGACGAAGTCGTTGAGAACTATCGGTACTGGCGCGAAATTTCAGCCGCGATGCAACTCGATATGGCGATGAATATTCAATCTACGGTCTTTGTGCGCGACGAATATATGCGTGTTATCTCGGCTCCCGCTGACGCTGATTCGCGGCAATCGCTGCGCCAAATTGTTGATAACTACGACGCTCTTGCGGCCCTTTCATCTCCTGAAGCTAGTCCTGCTGGCCCGCTTTCTCTGGCCGCCAACGGAGCTTTTGAGTTCTGGGCGATTCCGGGCGTGCAGGCATCGGGTTCGCTTCCGCCCCTCGAAGTGATGAATCTTGCTGAGCGGCTCAGCGCCCTCTTTCCTTTGCGCGCTAACTTGTGGCTCACGGCTGAGCCCGCTAGTGATCCTGGTTTTTCTGAAGGGGCCGGTATCCGCTGGTCTAACGACGACACGGAGCAGCAGGGGCGGACGGTGGAATTGCTGTTTCGCGAATACAACGACGACGATTGGCCAGCGATCGTCGCGGCGGCTGCAGCCAGTTCTCAGCTAGCAGGGTTCAGGTTCCAGTACTACTCCTTCGACCGAGAGTTTTCCATTCACACCTCGACGTGCGAGGGAACAATTCAGACAACAGCAGACGATCAGGCCCTGTTCGATGCGGTGCGAGCGAGCGGCGTCACACTGCTGGATGGCGCAGGGCCGGGGGAGTGCGTCCTCGACTTCTACTGACGGTTCCGGGGCATCCGTGCTCGTTGGCAAGCGCCGCAGCGCTCGCCCTTCACAGCAGTAGCCCAGCACAGTCACGCCTAGGGCGAACAGCGGACTATTTCGCGATTTCTCTGGTTAGTCTCTTTACATCGGTACCGAATTCGTAGCGGTATCTAAGGAGTGAAGAGATGTTTGAGAGATTTACCGACCGCGCCCGTCGTGTAGTCGTTTTGGCCCAAGAAGAGGCCAAGATGCTCAACCACAACTACATCGGCACCGAGCACATTTTGCTTGGCCTCATCCACGAGGGTGAAGGTGTTGCCGCTAAGGCGCTTGAGTCGCTGGGTATTTCACTCGACTCCGTGCGCGAGCAAGTGCAAGACATTATTGGCCAGGGTCAGCAGCAGCCGACCGGGCACATTCCCTTTACGCCGCGTGCCAAGAAGGTACTTGAACTGAGCCTGCGCGAAGCGCTGCAGCTCGGCCACAACTACATCGGCACCGAACACATTCTGCTTGGTCTCATCCGCGAGGGTGAAGGTGTCGCCGCTCAGGTTCTCGTGAAGCTCGGCGCTGACCTCAACAAGGTTCGCCAGCAGGTCATCCAGCTGCTCGGTAGCTTCCAGGGCAAAGAGGCCGTTGCCGTGGGTGGCAACGACGCTACGCCCGACAAGGGATCGCAGGTTCTTGACCAGTTCGGCCGCAACCTCACTCAGGCGGCTCGCGATGGCAAGCTCGACCCCGTTATCGGTCGCGAGAAGGAGATGGAACGCGTTATGCAGATCCTCTCCCGCCGCACCAAAAACAACCCCGTCCTCATCGGTGAACCAGGTGTCGGTAAGACTGCCGTTGTTGAGGGCCTCGCCAACGCGATCGTTGCTGGCGACGTTCCTGAGACGCTGAAAGACAAGCAGCTCTACTCGCTCGACCTCGGAAGCCTCATCGCTGGCAGCCGTTACCGCGGTGACTTCGAAGAGCGCCTCAAGAAGGTCACCAAGGAGATCCGCACCCGCGGCGACATCATCGTCTTCATCGACGAGATCCACAGCCTCGTGGGTGCCGGCGCTGCTGAAGGTGCCATCGACGCAGCCTCCATCCTCAAGCCGCTTCTGGCTCGTGGCGAGCTGCAGACCATTGGTGCAACGACCCTCGACGAATACCGCAAGCACTTCGAGAAGGATGCCGCGCTTGAGCGCCGCTTCCAGTCCGTGCAGGTGCACGAACCTAACCTGCCGCACACCATCAACATCCTTAAGGGACTGCGCGACAAGTACGAGTCGTTCCACAAGGTATCCATCACCGACGGTGCCATCGTTGCCGCAGCGAACCTCGCCGACCGTTACGTCGCCGACCGCTTCCTGCCTGACAAGGCCATCGACCTGCTCGACGAGGCCGGCGCACGCCTGCGTCTGTCGATCTTGTCGGCACCTCCCGAGCTGCGCGAATTCGACGACAAAATCGCCGACGTTCGTTCGCGCAAGGAAGGCGCCATCGAAGACCAAGACTTCGAGAAGGCTGCAAGTCTGCGCGACGAAGAGAAGAAGCTGCTCGGAGAGCGCCTGCGTCTCGAGAAGCAGTGGAAGTCGGGCGACGTCGGCGCGAGCGGAATCGTGGATGAGGGTCTGATTGCCGAAGTTCTGGCAGCAGCAACCGGCATCCCCGTGTTCAAGCTCACCGAAGAAGAATCCAGCCGCCTTATCTTCATGGAGAAGGCACTGCACATGCGCGTCATTGGTCAAGAGGAAGCCATCTCGGTTCTCTCCAAGACCATCCGCCGCACGCGTGCAGGCCTCAAGGACCCCAACCGTCCGAGTGGTTCGTTCATCTTCGCCGGTCCGACCGGTGTGGGTAAGACCGAGCTCGCGAAGGCTCTTGCTGAGTTCCTGTTCGACGACGAGTCGGCCATGATCTCGCTCGACATGAGTGAGTACGGCGAGAAGCACACCGTTTCGCGACTGTTTGGTGCCCCTCCCGGATTCGTCGGATTCGAAGAGGGTGGCCAGCTCACCGAAAAGGTACGCCGCAAGCCGTTCAGCGTTGTGCTCTTCGACGAGATCGAGAAGGCTCACCCCGACATCTTCAACTCGCTCCTGCAGATCCTCGAAGAGGGTCGCTTGACCGATGGCCAGGGTCGCGTGGTGGACTTCAAGAACACCGTCATCATCATGACCACCAACCTCGGTACCAAGGACATCACCGCTGGCCCCATGGGCTTCCAGGTGGAAGGCGACTCCGCAACGACCTACGACCGCATGCGCGGCAAGGTTGTTGAGGAGCTGAAGAAGCACTTCAAGCCTGAGTTCCTCAACCGTGTTGACGAGACCATCGTCTTCCCGCAGTTGAGCAAGCCTGAATTGCTGCAGATCGTTGACCTCTTCATCAAGCGACTCTCTGAGCGCATGATGGATCGCGACCTCACGGTCGAGATCACTGTTCCTGCCAAGGAGCGTCTCATCGAAGTCGGGTTCGACCCTGCCCTCGGTGCCCGACCGCTTCGCCGCGCAGTGCAGCACGAAGTTGAAGACGCGCTCAGCGAGAAGATTCTCCACGGTGAGCTCAACGCCGGTGACCACGTGCACGTTGACTTCGTTGACAACAAGTTCGTGTTCGTCACGAGCCGCCAGCCCGGTCTCCCCGAAAAGGAGCCGGCCGAGGTCGAGGCCTAAGTCTCCGACCTTGCCCCCGCGGCACTAGCCACACGACAGCGGCTGCTCGACACCTCCGGGTGTTGAGCAGCCGCTTTGTCGTTAAAGGCCCCCTGAGCGGTACCGTTATGGCGTGACCACCTTCAGCATCCGCCCGGCACGAACGCACGACGTGCGGGCCATTCAGGGCCTTATCGAGCCACTGGTGAACGAGCGCATTCTGCTCGGCAAAGACCTTGTGGTGTTTTATGAGGCCGTGCAAGAGTTTCGTGTCGCCGTTGCGCCCGATGGCTCAGTCATCGGATGCGGTGCCCTCCACGTGATGTGGCAAGACTTGGCCGAGGTGCGCACGCTCGCTGTCGCCTCCGAGTGGCTCGGCAAGGGCGTCGGGCACGCGCTGCTCGATCAGATCGAGCAGGACGCTCAGGCGCTCGGCCTCGACCGACTGTTCTGTCTTACGTTCGAAACGGCGTTCTTCCAACGTCACGGCTTCGAACCGGTGAGCGAAGAGATCGTTGATCCGACGGTATTTGCCCAGTTGGCGCTCTCTCCTGACGAGGGTGTGGCCGAATTTCTTGATCTTTCCCGTGTAAAACCCAACACCCTCGGCAACACGCGCATGCTGAAGCACCTTTAGCGGCCCCAGACGTTTAGCCTTGCGGTATGTCGACGTTTAGGAATCCGGTCGGCCCGCAGTCAAGCAGCGTCTACTGGCGCCGGCGCTTGATCGTCGGGCTAGGGCTCCTTGCTGTGATCGCGATCATCCTGCTGATTGTCTTCGGTCCCAAGGCATCGCCCGATACGGCTTCGACCTCGTCGAGCGCCCAGCCTTCGACGGAGACGTCTAGCAGCGCACCGCAGACGGATGCGTCCGGATCTGTGGTGTGCGACTCTGCGAAGCTCACACTCGAAGCGATCACGGATGCCAGCGCCTACGGTGAGGGCCAGAACCCGCAGCTGTCGTTTGCCCTCAAGAGCACTATGACCGAACCGTGCGTGGTCGAGGCGGGCAGCGACATCCAAGAGTTCGTCATTACCAGCGGTAGTGACGAAATCTGGAACTCGAAGCATTGCCAGACCGCTGGCGAGCCGACTACTGTCGTGCTGCAACCAGGGGTGCCGGTGCAGTCCAGCTCAATCGAGTGGGACCGAACTCGCTCGGCAACCGACACCTGCGAGTCTGACCGTCCTGTGGTGGATGCCGGCGGCGCGAGTTATCACCTCGATGTCACTGTGGGCGAGATCAGCGCCACAGATACCAAACAGTTCCTTCTGAACTAACCCGGATAGGTCATGCCTTCTTCAACCTCAGCGGCGCAAAGCGCCGACTTCAGTTCCGCCATGCTCGCGCAAGCTCTCGAAGCCGGCGACCCCATGTCCGTCGCTCTCGCGTTGCGCAACGACCGCGTCATGGTTCCCATGCTCGTGGATGTGAGCGACGCGGCGAATGCAGCCCCGGGCGCTGAGCCTCAAGTACGCGTGTTCCGGCGCGGCGAGGCAGACAAGTACATGCTCTTGCTGTTCTCCTCTGTCGACACTTACGTCGCGATGCTTCCCGAGGAGACTGATCACCAAGTGGTGGCCTACCGCGCGGATGATCTGCGGGCTTTCTTGGAGACCAACAAGGGCGTGCTGGAGTCGGTATGGTTCGACGTTGCTGGCCCGCATGCGATGCAAGCGTCACCCGATGACATTCTGGATGCCCTGACGCTTTCGTGACGATCGTCACCCAAGGCCAAGTCGCGTAAAAAATATCGTCTGCTCGTTTGGTGGTGGGGTTGACCCAGTTCAGGGGACAAAACACCCAAAATGGACCTTTTTGGCCCCTTTTCGGCACTCTTTAGGGTTACATCCAGACTCGGGCCGACATCAATGTTATAAACAGGCCTTTCTATCCCCCGTGTGTGCCAGTTACTCTGTTCCACGTGGAAGACAACAGTTTCGGTGTGCCAGCGGGATGGTACCCAGACCCTCTGGGCTTGCCCCAGTTGCGCTGGTGGGATGCCCAAGCCTGGACTGAGCACACCTCAGATGCCCGTGCCCCTATCGTCGTGCAGCCGTCAGCGACCAAACTGGCCTTCGCGGATGACGATGAAGACGACTTCAACGATGACATCGGCGGGTACCCTTCGCGACGTGCGCAGCGTGATAGCGAGCGCGACAGTTCTGCAGATTTCCTTGCCACTGAAACTCGCAGCGAACCGGAGCCCGAGACGGCTGCAGTTCACGATGAGCTGAGTGCCCAACCGCTTCTTGCGATGACCCTGCGTGAGCTTGAAGCTCCCGTTGATGAGTCTCGCGAGGTCGAAGAACCGTTGCTGTTGCCGAAGGCTGCTGCGGCTCACGCGAACACGATGCCAGGCGCATCCACGCTGAGCGCATACGCCGAAGAAGAAGAGGCCCCCGAGCGCGAGATTCGCCAACACCGCACCTACAACGCTGCCGTGTGGCTCATCGCAATCCTGCCTCTCGTGCAGCTGCTGAGCGCTATGTTCCTTATCGCCGGCGCAGGCCTCGGTAGCAACCTGCCTCTGTTGCTCGTTGTCTGGATCGCTCCATACATCGTGGTTCTCGGTCTTGCCGCCTATGACAACCTCTTGTTGCAGGTGTGGGGCCATGAGCGTCCTGCGAATGCAGCGTGGGCGTTCTTGACCGCTCCGGTTTACCTCGTAATCCGCGGTATCCGCACGATGCGGGAGACTGGCAAGGGCATCGCCCCCATCGCAACGTGGTCCGCCACGCTAGTTTCGCTCGTCATTGGAATGCTGATCCTGCCCGGACTTCTTATTTCGCTGATCCCGCAAACCTTCAGCACTCAGATCGAAGATTCGATTCAGGCTCAGGCGGCGACGCTCGGCGCCAACATCGAACTCGACTGCCCGGCAACTCCGCCGGTTCTTATCGGTGACACCTTCACGTGTCGCGCAGTGAAACCAGATAACGGTCAGCGTGACTCGATCCTGGTGAGCTTGCAGCGCGAAAACGGCTGGATCAGCTGGCGCGTAGAGGACTGGGGTCTCTGGACCCTGTTCGGCTAGCCACTCGGCTTCCACAGCTTCAGTCGCAACGGCGGCTCGTCTTCGGGCGAGTCGCCGTTGTTTCGTTTTGGGCGGCTGGCGGTGCCGTGCGCTCTAGAACTCGGGGATCTGCACGCGCTCGTCGGTGGCGCCAGCGAAAGCGAGTCGCAGTGCTTCGCGCACGTGAGCGGCATCCGAATCAATCACGGTGCTGAAGCCCAGACGGGTGGCCTCTGCGCGGCGCTGTTTAGACGACGATGCGGGGCGAATCTCGCCAGCGAGGCTGATCTCGCCGACGACAGCCATCGTGGCTGAGTACGCTTTGTCTTTGTACGCGCTGGCGATGGCGAGAGCGATGGCGAGGTCAGCGCCAGGCTCGGTGACCCGGATGCCGCCCACCGTCGAGACGTAAACGTCGAACGTGGAGAGCGGAATTCCCGCTCGCCGCTCGAGCACCGCCAGCAGCATGGCCACGCGCGAGGCGTCAACGCCGTTCACGACGCGTCGCGGCTGCGGGGCTTGGGATTTCACGATGAGTGCCTGCACCTCTACGGGGAGGGCACGTCTGCCTTCCAGCGCGATCGTGACGCACGTACCGCTGACGGGCTGACGTGCGTGCGAGAGGAACAGGCCACTGGGGTCAGAGACTTCGGCGATGCCTTCGCCGGTCATCTCAAAGCATCCGACCTCTTCGGTGGAGCCGAAACGGTTCTTGTGCGCGCGAACGAAGCGCAGCGCGGTCTGGCGGTCGCCTTCGAACTGCAGCACGACATCCACGAGATGTTCGAGCAATCGGGGGCCGGCGATGTTGCCATCTTTGGTGACGTGGCCAACGAGCAGGATGGGCAGATTCTGGTCTTTGCTCACGCGAATGAGCGTGGAGGCCACTTCGCGCACTTGCGAGGGACCGCCGGCGATGCCCTCGGTCGCGGCGGAGGCGACGGTCTGCACCGAGTCCACGATCACGAGCTGCGGTTTGACGTGGTCGATCTGGCCGAGGATGGTGCCGAGATCAGTTTCGGCTGCGAGAAAAAGCGAGGGGTGCAGGGCGTTGGTGCGCTCGGCCCGCAGCCGCACTTGGCTCACGGACTCTTCGGCCGTGACGTAGAGCACGCGCTGACCGGATGCTGCTGCGCGCGACGCGACCTCAAGAAGCAGGGTGGACTTGCCCACCCCAGGCTCGCCGCTCAGCAGAATGGCGGCCCCGGGAACAACGCCGCCGCCGAGCACGCGGTCGAACTCGGCGATGCCGCTCGGCCAGTGCGCGACGGACTCAGCACCGATCTCGGTGATGGAGCGTGCACCGCTGGCCTCAGAGACCGCGACGGTCGAGACCCGCTTGGTGATGCCGGTGGCAGCCCCCGCATCGGTGACGGTGCCCCACTGCTGACATTCGCCACAGCGGCCTACCCACTTGATGGAGGTCCAGCCGCACTCAGTGCAGCGAAAATTACTTACAGCTCGGGCCATAGTTCAAGAGTAGGCGGCACGACTGACACCGTTACGCGAGCGTCAGGAACAGCTTCTCGATGTCGTCTTTCGTCATGCCGTCGTGGCTGCCCTGGCCGTCGGCGTCTTCGGTCGAGCACGACTGCAAAGCGTTGGCGATGATCATGAAGCCGGCGCGATCGAGGGCCTTGCTCACCGCCGAAAGCTGCGTCACGACATCCTTGCAATTCGAGTCGGCGCCCATCGACTCGATGAGAGCGCGAAGTTGTCCCTCGGCGCGCTTGAGGCGATTCATGATCTTGCGCATGGCCTCAGGATCGTGGCCAGCATCGGCAGCGACTGCCGTGGCATCAGGGGCGCCGGTGGCTGCAGCATCCGTCGTCATGATCAGTTGCCTTTCGTGACAGGCAGGCCAGCGTTACGCCACGCTGACGTTCCGCCCTCAACGTTGACGGCGTCGAAGCCCTGAGTGTTGAGCCATTCGACGGCCTGTGCGCTGCGGCCGCCGCTCTCGCAGATGACGTAGACGGTGTCATCCCGGTCGAGTTCTTCGACCCGGGCAACGAGTTCTCCGAGCGGAATACTGGCGGCCGCGGGTGCATGCCCCGACACGTATTCAGCGGGTTCGCGCACGTCGATGACGACGGGGTTGGTGAGTTCGGAGAGTGTGTGCGTGGTGATGGTGTTCATGAAATTCCTTGCGAGTGATGAGGCGAGTGAGGTGGGCGAGAGAGAAGTGGGGGAGCGAGCGCCGCGGGTTACGCGGTAGCCGCGCTCCACGTGCGGTAGCCGCCGTCGAGGTTCACGGCGTCGAAACCATTCTGAGCGAGGATGCGCACGGCGGTGTGGCCACGCTGTCCGACCTGGCAGTGCACGATGACGCGGCGGTCACCGAGTTCGTCGAGACGCTCGCGCAGCTCGTCGAGCGGAATGTTGACGGCGTGCGGGATGGCGCCACGTTCGAATTCGGCGACGGTGCGAACATCCACGAGCAGGGTTCCGGCCGCGAGTTCGGCGTCTATCTCGTGCCACTGAATCGAGGCGCTGAGACCGTCGCGCAGGTTCTTCGCCACGTAACCGAGGTGATTGATCGGGTCTTTGGCCGAGCCGTATTGCGGCGCGTAGGCGAGCTCGAGATCGGCGAGAGCGCTCGCGGTGATGCCGAAGCTCGTGGCGGTGGCCAGCACATCCATGCGCTTGTCTACACCTTCTTTGCCAACCGCCTGAGCGCCCAGAATGAGATCTGTCTCGGCATCGACGATGAGCTTGAGCGAGAGCGACTGAGCGCCGGGGTAGTAGCCGGCGTGAGATACGGGATGGGTGTGGATGACGCGAATGGAGCGCCCCGCAGCCCGCAGCGCGCGCTCGGTGGAGCCGAGGCTGGCGACAGTCAGATCGAAGACGCCGACGATCGCGGTGCCGAGCGCTGGCTTCGATGCGACCTCGTCACCGGCGAGGGTGTCAGCGAGATAGCGGCCATCGCGGTTCGCCGGGCCGGCCAAGGCAACGAGTTCGTGCTCGCCACTAATAGCTCCGACTTTTTCGGCGACATCGCCGACGGCATAGATGTGAGGTTCGCTGGACTGGTAGCCAGCACCGACTCGGATGCCGCCTCCCGCCCCAGTGGCCAGTCCAGCGTGTACGGCGAGGGCATTGTCGGGGCGCACGCCGATCGCCGCGACGACAACGTCTGCCGCGACGCTCGCGCCATCACTGAGTTGGACGGCCGAGTCATCCACCGCAACCGCCTCAGTTCCGAGGCGAAGGTCAACGCCATTGGCGCGCAAGTGGGCTTCGACGGGCGTGACCATTTCGGCGTCGAGCGTGCCGAGGATGTGAGCGGGGCGCTGCACGAGGGTGACGTTGAGGCCGCGCTTGGCGAGGTTCTCGGCCATCTCGACGCCGATGTAGCCGGCACCGAGCACGACGACGTTCGCGGTCGTGGGGTCGAGGTCGCCGAGGGCGGTGTGGAGGGCGTCGACGTCTTCGATGTTGCGGAGGACGAGCATCCGCTCGCTGCCGGGGACGGCCGGGATGGCGGCGCTCGCGCCGGTCGCAATGACGAGTTCGTCGAAGTGCTCGGTCACCGTTGAGTCGTCGCTGCGGTTGTGCACCGTGATGCTGTGGCCGGCGGGGTCGATCGCGGTGACTTCGTGGTTGACGCGAACGTCAAGGCCGAACCGGCGGCCGAGGCTCGCGGGGGTCTGAAGCAGTAGTTCGTCACGCTCGGTGATAACGCCGCCGAGGTAGTAGGCGAGGCCGCAGTTAGCGAACGAGACGTGGCCGCTGCGCTCGAAGACCACGATCTCGGCGCGCTCATCGCGACGGCGCATGCGGGTGGCGAAGGACATTCCGGCGGCTACTCCACCGATAACGAGGATGCGGCGGGGGCGTGGTGTGGTGGCGGTGCTCATCGTTCGAGCATACCCCTAGGGGTATGCCGCAAGCCAGTTGTTCTCGCCGAGCGAAACCCACCCACGCGATGATTGCTGAGGAATGCATGAATATAGCGGGATCGTGTTTACGATGGGGTACCGAACAAGGGAGCTCCGCAGTGGCCGACACGACTTTCGATCCACGGTTCGATCCCGCGTTCCAGCGCGGCTTTGCGGCAGGGGAGCGCGGGGAGCGGGCTGACGATTCTGAGGCTCGGCGCCCACAGACGGTTGCCGGTCCGGCCGGTCCGACGGCCGCGGAGGCTGCCGATGCGGCCAGTCGTCCAGATGCTTTTACGCCGCCCGCCGCCGCGCTGCCGGCAACGATGCCAGGAGAGGGCCACTCTGAGGCGCACACTCCTCAGTCAGCCTATGTCGACGAGAGCGGCGCGACAGTCGGTGCTGAGCCTGAAAAAACTGCCGCCCCCGTGAGTCTTGCGCGCAACCCCTGGTTATACGTTTTGTGGGCGATCGGGGTAATCGGTCTCGCAGCAACTGCCGGTGCGCTGTGGTGGGCAAACTCCATTCTCTATGGCGTCGGAAATCTTGAAGTTGAAAGTTACGCGACGGTTGCGACAGTGCAGTCGCTGGCCCCCATCGGGTTGTCATCGGGCTCGTTGGCCCTTGTTGGCGCGTTGCTGTTGCACGGCTTCAGTTGGATGCGCAAAAACCAGTGAACGACGATGCGCAAAAACCAGTGAACGCACGCCGGCAATATCTGTACTAAACTCTCTCCCGGTACCGTGTCCGAGCGGCCGAAGGTGCAACTCTCGAAAAGTTGTGTGTGTGAAAGCGCACCGTGGGTTCAAATCCCACCGGTACCGCCAAAGAAAAGCCCCGCATTCCTAGTGAATGCGGGGCTTTTTTGTGCGCTCGTGGCGCCCGTAGCTTGCTGGGATTACACCTTATTGCTCGGGCGGTTGGGGTCATCGTCACGGAAGGGCAGCGCGGCCACCACTAGGGCGGGGATAAGAAATCCCAGAGCGAACGAGAGCCAGAAGA
The DNA here is from genome assembly GCA_040687235.1 of Rhodoglobus sp. NPDC076762. GTDB lineage: Bacteria > Actinomycetota > Actinomycetes > Actinomycetales > Microbacteriaceae > Rhodoglobus. The sequence goes on from JBFBMV010000001.1 coordinate 776,745, forward strand.
ACGCACCGAAGCTGCGATCTTTGCGCTTGGCTGCGCTAGCGACCAAAAACGAGATGACGAGGTTCAGCAGAAAAAGACCACCGAGGATGAGGGAGTAGGCGAGGTCGTAAGTCGCCGGAAGTAGTGGGTTCACGAGGCCACCCTATCGACTTCGGCGAGCTCGTCGTCGGTTGCCATCCGGAAACCGCCTCCCGCCGGCGTCTCGATCGCATGGCGGGGGTGCCCGCGCGTGGCCCACACGCTTGTACCAATGGAGGTGGCGAGAATAACGAAGATCACGCCGAGCGAGACCGTGGTGGAGATGTAATACACGTCGAGGAGAAGCATCTTGATTCCGACCCAGACGAGCAGGAGAGCAAGACCGATCTTCAGATAGATGAAGCGGTGCATAAGGTCAGCGAGCAGAAAGTACATTGCGCGCAGGCCCAGAATCGCAAAAGCGTTAGCGGTGAACACGAGGAACGCTTCATCGGTGACGGCGAAGATGGCTGGGATCGAGTCGACGGCAAACACGATGTCAGTGATCTCGACAAGAACCAGCACGGCGAGCAGCGGGGTCGCTAGCAGCACGCCCGCCTTGCGTACGACGAACTTCTGACCGTAAAAGGCACCCGTCATGGGCACGCGGCGACGGAAGATCTTGAGCACCACGGAATTTTCGGGGTTGTAGTGCTCGTTGCGTTTGCGGAGCATCTGGATGCCCGTAAACACCAGGAACGCACCGAAGACGTAGAGCACCCAGACGAAACTGCTGAGCAGCGCTGCTCCGGCGGCGATGAAGATGCCACGAAAGACGAGAGCGCCAATGACCCCGAGGAACAGCACTCGGTGTTGAAACTGTGGGGGCACGGCGAAAGCCGAGAAGATGATCGCCCAGACGAAGACGTTGTCGACGGCAAGCGACTTCTCGATGACAAAGCCGGCGAAGTATTGCTGGCCGAATTCCGCGCCAAACAGCCACCAGATAATGCCACCGAAGGTCACACCGGAGGCGACCCAAACGACGGACCACGCTGCGGCTTCACGCACGCTGATGACATGAGCGGTGCGATGCGCGATCAGGTCGATCGCAAGCATCACCAGAATGACACCGACGACGGCGAGCCAAGCCCACAGGGGAACGTTCATGAAACAACTCCAGAATGTTAGAAATTCTGGAGGTCTCGTCGAGCCCTTTCAGGCCCTAGCTGCACCGGGCCATGATGACACGACCGTAATGACGATGAGCTTCGCGGGGACTACTCCCCTCCGTGGTGATAACTCAACCATGGTTCCGGATGCTGCTCAACTGAGTGGTTTCAGATTTCGGCGTTTTCGCAGGCTGGGTCGACGCTCGCGACCCGCGCGGCTAACTCAAGGAGACATCCAGCATGTCCTCGAGGGTTTCGCGCACGAGTGACTCGCGAGTCTCGCGACTGCGGAAGTTGACGAGTTGGTAGGCCGAGGTGGCATCCACGAGCGCGAAGAGCACGAGCGCTGCCCGCTCGGGGCTCACGGGGGCGAACTGGCCGGCATCCTGACCCGCACGGATGATGCCGATGGCAAGAGCATGCCAGGAATCCATTGACTGGCGGGCGGCTTCGGCCAACGGCGCGTTTCGGCGGCCGAGACTCCACGCGTCGGTCCAGACTTCGCCGACGTTGTCTCGTGTGGGATCGGCAATGGCCTCGATGAGTGCTCGCATTTGACTGAGGGGAGTGCTGGGCGCGAGAGCGAAACGCTCTACCTCGGCAATCTCTTTCTCGGCAATCGCCCCGAAGGTCGAGGCCACGAGGGCTTCCATGCTCGGCTCGTAGTGCGTGATGAGGGGCGCGGTTACTCCGCAGTGCGCGGCGAGGTTGCGCAGCGAGATTGCGGCAAGACCACGAGTCAGGGCGATCTGCTGAGCCGCGTCGCGGATTTCGGATGCTCGCTCGGTGGCGTTTCGTCGTCGAGTTGTGCCTGCTGCCATCCTCGCAGTGTAGCCGTTCTTGACTCTTATTGAACAGGTGGTAAATAATGGTGAGCATGAACACCATTGATCGCGACGTCGTCATCGTCGGAGCCGGCGCCACAGGCCTCACCGCAGCGAGAGCCCTCGTTCGCGAAGGCCACAGCGTGATCGTGCTCGAAGCACGCGATCGCATCGGCGGCCGCCTCTGGACAGATTCGATCGACGGCCAAATGTTTGAGATCGGTGGTCAGTGGGTTTCTCCTGACCAGACCGCACTCATCGACACCCTTGCCGAACTGGGCCTCGAAACGTACTCGCGCTACCGCGAAGGCGAGAGCGTTTACGTCTCGAAAGATGGCGTGGCTCGCCGCTTTACGGGAGACATCTTTCCGGCGGGAGCAGCGACCGAAGCGGAGATTACTCGGCTCATTTCTGTGCTCGATGCGCTCGTCGCTGAGCTTGACCTTGAGGCTCCGTGGGAGCATCCGCGGGCCGCAGAATTCGACCGGATTTCGTACCGCGCGTGGCTAGAAAGCCAGAGCGCGGATGCCGAAGCAATCGACAACATTGCCCTGTTCGTTGCTGAGGCGATGCTCACCAAGCCCGCCCACTCGTTTTCGCTGTTGCAGGCGTTGCTCATGGCAGCCAGCGCCGGAAGCTTCAGCAACCTCGTTGACTCCGACTTCATTCTCGACAAGCGTGTGGTGGGTGGTCTGCAGCAGGTTCCGCTCGTGATGGCTGAGGCGTTGGGCGGCGACGTCGTTCGACTCTCGCAGCCGGTTCGCCGCATTGAGTGGAACGCCGCTGGCACGACCGTCACGAGCGACGAGCTCACGGTCACGGCGAAGCACGTCATCGTCGCCGTGCCTCCGAACCTCTACGACCGCATCGACTACGTTCCAGCTCTGCCGCGGATGCGCCAGCAGATGCAGCAGCACTCCTCACTCGGTCTCGTGATCAAAGTGCACGCGACTTACGCGACCCCGTTCTGGCGGGCGGCTGGCCTCTCGGGCACCGCGTTCAGCCCCTACCAACTGGTGCACGAGGCGTACGACAACACCAACCACGGCGAAGAACGCGGCACCCTCGTGGGCTTCGTCTCGGGGGAGCGGGCCGACGAACTGTTCGCACTTGATTCCGGCGACCGCAAGCAGCGCATCCTCGAATCGCTCGCGACCTACTACGGCAACGAAGCACTCACCCCGGCGGTGTACTACGAAAGCGATTGGGCCTCCGAAGAGTGGACTCGCGGCGCATACGCGGCGAGCTTCGACCTCGGCGGTCTCACCCGCTACGGTGCTCTGCAGCTCGAACCCGTCGGGCCGATTCAGTTCGGCTCGAGCGACCTCGCGGCGGCCGGCTATCAGCACGTCGACGGCGCCATTCGGGTGGGGCAGCGGCTGGCATCCACCATTATTGAAGCGACGAAAGGCTAGTCATGAGCTGGAGAATGCCATCCGAAACTGCCGAACACGAGCGCACCTGGATGGCGTTCCCGCGCGTCGGCGAAACGCTCGGCGCGACCGACTCCGAACGCGAACTCGGCTACACCGCCTGGGCTGACGTAGCCAATGTCGTCGCCCAGTTCGAGCCCGTATCGATGGTCGTTGATCCGACTGAAATGATGCGTGCTCGGCGGATGCTCGACAGCAGCATTGAGCTGCTCGAAGCACCGCTCGACGAGTTCTGGATGCGCGACATCGGGCCCACCTTCGTGCTCGACGATGAACGACCCGGTGTTCTCGGTGCCGTCGACTGGATATTCAACGGCTGGGGTGCTCCGGCCTGGGCCCAGTGGGAACAGGCGGCGAAGATCGGGCGCGTTGTCGCTGACGCTGCTGGCGCCGAGATCGTCAGCTCGCTCCTCGTGGCTGAGGGTGGCGGATTACACGTGGATGGCGAAGGCACTGTTCTGCTCACCGACACCGTTCAGCTCGACCCGCGCCGCAATCCGCTCGCTGACCGAGCACGCGTTGAGCACGAAATGCTGCGCACGATCGGCGCCACTCACGCGGTCTGGCTGCCGCGCGGCCTCACCCGCGACTACGACGACTTCGGCACCAACGGCCACGTCGACATTGTCGCGACAATCGCAGCGCCGGGGCGCGTGCTGCTGCACGCTCAACCCAACCCTGAGCATCCGGACCACCAGGTGATGGCCGAGATTCGGGCCAGCCTCGAGAGCCAGCGGGATGCCGCCGGTCGAGCCTTCGAAATCGTCGAGCTGCCCGCGCCCGCCCTGCTGCGCGACGACCACGGCTTCGTCGATTACAGCTACGTCAACCACCTTGTCGTCAACGGGGGAGTCATCGGCTGTGGCTTCAACGACGAAATGGCGGATGCCCGAGCCGCCGCCATTCTGGCCGACGCGTATCCCGGCCGCGAGGTGCGCATGGTCGACTCTCGCGAGATCTTCGCCCGCGGTGGCGGCATCCACTGCATCACCCAACAGCAGCCTCAACTGCCCGGCCTCAGCGATGATGCTGCTGCCGCACAAGAACCGGGAGCGATCGTATGAGCACCTTCGATGTCGTCGAAGCGTCGATAGCCGAACTACAAGAAGCACTCGCGGCTGGCACCCTCACGAGCGAGGCGCTCGTCACCGCCTACCTTGCGCGCATCGATCGCTACGATCGCAGCGGGCCGAAGCTCAACGCCGTCGTCGTGCTCAACACCGAGGCGCTCGCCGAAGCGCGCGAATCTGATGCGCGCCGGGCGGCCGGTCAGCTGCGGGGGCCGCTCGACGGCATCCCGTACACGGCCAAAGACAGCTACCTGCACCGAGGGCTCACCGCAGCAGCCGGCAGCCCCGCCTTCGCCGAGCTGATGGCGATGCGGGATGCCGCCACCATTGGCGCACTGCGCGACGCGGGAGCTATTTGCTTGGGCCTCACCAACATGCCCCCGATGGCCAACGGCGGAATGCAGCCCGGCGTCTACGGCCGTGCCGAAAGCCCGTACAACGCCGAGTACCTGACCGCAGCCTATGGCTCGGGATCGTCGAACGGATCGGGCACCGCAACGGCCGCGAGTTTTGCGGCCTTCGGTCTCGCCGAAGAGACCTGGTCGAGCGGCCGGGCACCGGCATCGAACAATTCCCTCTGCGCCTACACGCCCTCGCGCGGCGTGATCTCGGTGCGCGGCAACTGGCCCCTCGTGCCCACGATGGATGTCGTCGTGCCCCACACCCGCACCATGGCCGACCTGCTCGCTGTGCTCGATGTCATCGTGTTCGACGATGACGACACTCGCGGAGATTTCTGGCGCTCGCAACCGTGGGTGGAGATTCCGGCGGCGTCGAGTGTGCGGCCGGAGACGTATCTGTCGCTCGTGCCTGACTCTGAGGAACTGCCGCTGGCGGGCAAGCGCTTCGGCGTTCCCCGGATGTACATCAACCGCGATTCCGAGGCGGGCTCGGGCACGCGCGGAGTCGGAGGTCCGACAGGAACCGCGATTGACACCCGCCCGAGCATCCTGACCCTGTTTGATCAAGCACGTCATGACCTTGAAGCTGCCGGTGCCACCGTGGTCGACGTCGACTTTCCGGCCGTCTCGAACTACGAAGCCGACCGCGCCGGTGCCCCCACGATCGCGACCCGCGGTCTGGTGAGCCCCGAGTTCTTGAAGCGCGAGATCATCGATCTGTCGGCGTGGGCCTGGGAAGACTTTCTGAAGGCCAACGGCGACCCGAACTTCGACACGATCGTCGGCGTCGACGGCAGCACGATTTTTCCGAGCGTGCCTGGCACTCCGCACGATCGCTACGACGGCTTCGAAGACGACATCGCCGTGTACCCAACTCAGGTGCGCGACCACCCGTACGACCACTTCACCGCCATCCCCGAGCTCGAAGCGGGGGTGCGCGGCCTCGAAGAAACCCGCCGCGTCGACCTTGAAGAATGGATGCGCGCCAACGAGCTCGACGCCGTAGCCTTCCCCGCGGTCGCCGACGTGGGCGCCGCCGATATGGGCACGAACCCCGCCACAGCGGCAGCAGGTTGGCGAAACGGTGTCTGGGTCGCCAACGGCAACCTCGCGATTCGTCACCTGGGAATCCCGACCGTGACTGTTCCCATGGGGCTCATGGACGACATCCGGATGCCCGTGGGAATCACGTTCGCCGGTGCCGCGTATTCCGACCTCGACCTGTTGCGCATTGGCATCGCGTACGAAGCGGTGTCGCAGCGTAGGGTGGCGCCGCCGCGCACTCCGCCGCTGGTGGACTGACCGGCTGGCGGGCTGGCCGACTGACGAGCTGACGGGCTGGCAGACTGGCCGACTGGCCGACTGGCCGACTGACCGCTGACAGACGCGCAGGCTACAGCTGCTTGATCATTTCGAGTTCGCGCCGGGACTTGTCGAGAACGTACGGCACCGAGTGCCGCGTGAGGGTATAACCGCGACGCTCGTAGGCGGCGCGCGCTCGGGCGTTGTCTTCGTGCACGCCGAGGGTGAGGGTGCTGCCATAGGTGGCCGCCCATTCCTCGATGGTCGTCAGTAGGGCATCCGTAACGCCAGCCCGACGACCGCGAAAGTCGGGGGTGACATAGACACCGACGAGCAGCGGGCCCGTCTTGGCGTCGGGAATGTAGCCACCCATCGTGCCGATCCAGCGACCGTCGGTAAGAATCGCGGCAACCGAGATCCCCATCGGATTCTGGCCGCGCACAGCCCTCGAACGCCAGTCCGCTTCCGTGGCGGTGCGGGCGCTGTCGATACGCTCGGCGAAACCGATGGGGGTATCGGCCAGCATCTCGAGTCGCAGTGTGCGCACCTCGCGCCAGTCGTCGACAGTTGTTCGACGGATCGTAAACTCTGGCGCGCGCATGATCTGGAGTTTAGTTGTGCGCTGGAGGTTCGGGCTGCCGTACCGTAGCGGGTATGGTTCACGCCCCCATCCCCGCCGCCGTCATCACCGTGTCTGACCGCAGTTTTCGCGGGGAGCGCGCCGACACCTCGGGGCCGCGTGCGGTCGAACTGCTCGGGCAGCAGGGCTATGCGGTGTCGTTGACAGTGATTCCGGATGGCGCGGAATCAGTCACTGCTGGCATCCGTGCCGCGCTCGCCGATGGTGCCCGCATCGTCATCACGAGTGGCGGAACCGGAGTGGCACCGCGGGATCTCACGCCCGAAGGAACCCGGCCCGTGCTCACGCGCGAGATTCCCGGCATCGCCGAAGAGCTGCGTCGCGAAGGCGCACGCCATACGAAGATGGCGGTGCTGAGTCGCGGGCTGGTGGGTATCGCGGGCACTGCTCTCGTGGTGAACCTGCCCGGCTCGACGAAAGCGGTCGAAGAGGGCCTTGCGGTAGTCATGCCGCTGATCGGCCACATTCTGGAGCAGCTAGACGGCGGAGACCACTAGCTAGCGAGCGCTCCTCGGGGCCGCCCTACGCGGGCCGCTTCGAGCCGACCGTTTTAGGCCGGCCGGCGCCAATCGCCCGAACGACCGCCGGACTTCGCGAGCAAGCGCACGTTCTCAATCTGCACGGTCTTATCCATGCCCTTGACCATGTCGACGATTGCGAGAGCAGCAACGGACACCGCGGTCATCGCTTCCATCTCCACCCCGGTGCGGTCGGCCGTGCGCACGGTTGCGGTCACCGCGACTCCGTCATCCGTCACCTCAAGATCAACCGTTGCGCCGTGCACGCCGATGATGTGGGCAAGCGGCAAGAGTTCGGCGGTGCGCTTTGCCGCTTGGATGCCGGCGATGCGCGCGACAGCCAGAACGTCGCCCTTGGGAGCGTTGCCCGAGCGCAGCGCGTCAATGATTACCGGGGAGCAGCGAACGAAACCCTCTGCCGTCGCTTCGCGCACGGTCGGGGTTTTGGCGGTGACATCCACCATCCGGGCTTGGCCAGCGGAATTGAGGTGGGTGAAAGGCTGATCGCTCATGAGACCAGTGTGACAGTCAGGGTGTCACCTTCGCGCACCTCGGTCACGGCTTCGGGCACAAAGGCCAGAGCATTGGCGCCGGCCAGACTCGCGACGAGATCGGAGCCGGCACCACCCGCGCTCGCGGGGCGAACGAATGCCGCACCCTGGTCATCCCGTTCGACAACCGCGGGCATGTATTGCGCGCGCCCCGCGGGGCTGCGCCAGCCCGTCGTGACGGTGGCGGAGAGCGTCGGGCGCTGGATCGCGGAGCGGCCCGCCATCGTGAGTAGCGCGGGGCGAACGAAGGCCTCGAACGAGACGAAGACGCTCACGGGGTTGCCGGGGAGGGCGAAGAGGAGGGGGCCGGGGCGGGGCGTGGGTCCCGTGGTGCTGCTCGCGCTGCTGCTGCTGTTGGCGCCGCCGGCGTCGCCGACCGGGAAGCGTCCGAAGCCCTGCGGCTTGCCGGGTTGCATGCGCACGGGGCCGAACCACACTCCGAGCGGGGCGAGCACAGCTTTCACGACGTCGTAGGCGCCGACGCTCACGCCGCCCGAGGTGATGATGGCATCTAATTCGGAGGCGTGCGTGTTGAGGATCGCACGCAGAGCATCGTCATCGTCGGCCACAGAACCCAGCTGCACCGGGATGCCGCCGCACTCGGTAATCAGTGCTTCGAGCAACAGCGAATTCGAGTCGTGAATCTGGCCGCGTGCGAGTGTGTCACCGGGCTCGCGCAGTTCGCTGCCCGTCGAGAGCACGCCGATGCGCGGCGCGGGGTGCACCGCCAGAGTGCTAACTCCGGATGCCGCGGCGGCCGCCAGATCGCGTGCACCGAGTACACGGCCAGCGGGCAACACCGCGTCGCCTGCCTGCACATCGGTTCCACGCGGACGGATGAATGCCGCCTCGGCAGGAGCTCGATAGATGAGCACGGTTGCGGTGCCCTCGTCGGTGTCTTCGATGGGCACGATGCAGTCGGCGTCGTCGGGAACGGGGGCGCCGGTCATGATGCGCGCGGCCTCGCCGGGCTGGAGCCGAGGGTTCTCGGCGGAGCCCGCCGGAAGATCAGCGACGACAGTGAGTTTTACGGGACTGTCGACGGTAGCGGCCACGGCGTCCGCGCGGCGAAGGGCATAGCCATCCATGGCGGAATTGTCGAAGCCGGGAACGTCGGCGGTGGCGTGCACGTCGACGGCGAGGGTGCGGTGCAGTGCCTCGGCGATCGGCACGGTGACGGCGGGCAGCGCAGTGACGCTCTCGAGAACGCGAGCGAGATGCTGCTCGATGCTGATCGACGCGGGCGCTGCAGACGAGTCGTGAGCCATGCACTCACCCTAGCTAAGGTTGTTGTTCCCTTACCGAGCGGCGGATGCGGTGAATCCGACTAATCGTCTCCGTATCTGCGGTGATAAACTCACAATCATGGCGCACTATCGGATTAGCGAAGCTGCAGGGCTCCTCGGAGTCAGCGACGACACCGTGCGACGCTGGATCGCCACCGACGGTTTGCCGGTGACGCTCGATGACGTCGGTCGCCAAGTCATCGACGGCGCCGATCTCGCGCAGCGCGCTCAAGAGCGGGCGCAGCAAGCCCAACAGGCGGCAGCGGCATCCGACTCAACGAGCAGTGCTCGCAACCGAATGGTCGGGCTCGTCACGGGCATCCTGAGCGATACCGTCATGTCGCAGGTCGAACTGCAGTGCGGGCCGCATCGCATCGTGTCGCTCATGTCGACCGAAGCGGTGCGCGACTTGAAGCTCGAAATTGGGTCGCTCGCGGTCGCTGTCGTGAAGGCAACGATGGTCGTGGTTGAGGCTCCGAAAGACAACTCTTAGTGATGGGTGCGGTGGGGCCTGACCGGCCTGACCGGCCTGAACGGCCTGCGTTGCCTGCGCGGGAGTTGCGCTGGTTGGGCCGACAAAGGGCTCGCGTGCTAACGATGGTCGCCGCCGTCGCGATGGCAGGCTTGGTGGGGCTTTCCGGATGCTCGGCAGCAGTGCCGGCGCCGGCATCCACGTCTGCGGACGGTGCGCTGCAGGGCGAGCTCACGATCTTCGCTGCGGCCTCGCTGACGGCCTCGTTCACCGAGTTGGCTGAGGCGTTCAGCGCTGAGAATCCCGGCGTCACGATCGCGCCGATCTCCTTCGATGGCTCCTCTACTCTCGCCACTCAAATTGGCGAGGGTGCCCCGGCCGACGTCTTTGCTGCTGCGGATGACACCACGATGCAGCAGGTCAGCGCCGAGCTCGCGACTGTTCCTGTTTCTTTCGCGAGCAACGAATTGCAGATTGCAGTGCCGCCCGGCAACCCGCTGGACATCACGGCACTGAGCGATCTGGCGCAGCCCGGCGTGCAGGTTGCCCTGTGCGCGCCCGCGGTTCCGTGTGGGGCCGCTTCCCGCATCCTGCTCGACGCGGCAGGCGTCGAACTCACGCCCGTGACGGAAGAACAGAACGTGACCGCCGTGCTGACCAAGGTTGAGCTGGGCGAAGTGGATGCCGGGCTCGTCTATGTCACCGACGTGCTGAGTGCGGCGGGAGCGGTCGGCGGCGTCGAGATCGCCGACGCTGCGAGTGCTCGCAATAACTATCCGATCGCCGTGCTGAACGAAGCCGCACAACCGGCGATCGCAGCCGCGTTCGTGGAGTTCGTGTTGTCACCACTGGGGCAGGCCGTTCTCGCGAGCTATGGATTCTCGCAGCCGTGAGTGCCTCCTCGCGCAGTGCGCAGAACACCGACGACGCAGCCACCCGAAGCACGGCAAGCCGAAGCGCAGCCTCCCGCACCACGACAGCAGCCGGCTCCGGCATCCCGCGCCTGCTCTATCTACCCGCAGCCCTCGGTTTCGCGCTGCTGATCTTGCCCCTCGTCGGGCTGTTTCTTCGGGCCGATTGGCCGAGTGTTCCGGCCGCGATCGTCTCGGCGGAGGCGCAGTCGGCGCTGTGGTTATCGCTGCAGACCGCTCTCGCGGCGACGGTGCTGTGCCTTATCGTCGGCATTCCGCTCGCGCTCGTGATCGCGCGCTCGGGCAACCGGCTGGCCGGTCTGCTGCGTGCGCTCACGACGCTCCCACTCGTGATGCCGCCCCTGGTCGGAGGCATCGCGCTGCTCTACCTCCTCGGGCGCAACGGGCTCGTCGGCAGCGTGCTCGAACTCTGGTTCGGCATCCGCATTCCGTTCACGACGGGCGCTGTCGTGATCGCCCAATCGTTCGTGGCACTGCCCTTCCTAGTGATCTCGGTCGAGGGCGCGCTGCGCACCGCGGGCACCCGGTACGAGGCGGTCGCGGCAACCCTCGGGGCCGGCCGCTGGACGGTGTTTCGCCGCGTCACCCTGCCGCTCATCATGCCGGGCGTCATCGCCGGCACCGTGCTCTGCTTCGCCCGCGCGCTCGGCGAATTCGGGGCCACCGCCCTCTTCGCCGGCAATGCCGCGGGCACCACCCGCACCATGCCCCTCGCGATCTACACCGCGTTCAACGGCGCCGGCGTGAGCCAAGATTCGGCCATCGCCCTGTCGCTGCTGCTCGTGGTCGTCGGCATCGTCATCCTGCTTCTGCTGCGCAGCTGGCGCCCGACCCCGGAGCGCTGACCCATGACGCTGGATGCCACCATGCTGGTGAACCGAGGCGCGTTCACCCTTGACGCGAGTGTCACCGTCGCGCCCGGAGAAACGCTCGCGCTGCTGGGCCCGAACGGCTCCGGTAAGTCGACGCTGCTCGCGGTGATCGCGGGGCTGCTCACCCCCGAGCGCGGCACGGTGTCGGTCGACGGTCGCGTGCTTACCGAGGTTCCGCAGTTGGGTGGTGCGCAGTCGGGTGGCGGGCGGCAGGGCGGCGGGCGGATGACCGTGGTGCCCGCTCATCGTCGCCGTATCGGTTTGCTCGGGCAAGACCCCCTGCTGTTCCCGCACCTCAGCGCTCTCGAGAACGTGACCTTTGGGCTGCGTTCGCACGGCCGGCTGCGCTCGCACGGAATGAAGGCGGCGGAGGCCCGCGAACGTGCCTCCGAATGGCTGGCGGCCGTCGGCATGAGCGAATTCGCCGCCCGCAAACCTGCCGAACTCTCGGGAGGCCAGCAGCAACGTGTGGCGATCGCCCGCGTGCTGGCGACCGAACCCGACGTGCTGCTCTTCGACGAGCCGATGGCGGCCCTCGACGTGCAGAACGCCTCGCTCGTGCGCACCCTGCTGCGCGAGTGCCTTGCCGCTCGGGTCTCCACCACCCACACCGGAATCGACGGCCGGCCGCCGATCGCGCCCGCCACCATCGTCGTCACCCACGATGTGGTGGATGCCATGGTGCTGGCCGACCGCGTCGCCATCATGGATGCCGGCCGCATCATCGACAGCGGCGCCGTCGCCCGGGTGCTGGGCGAGCCGGTCAACCAGTTTGCCGCTACGCTCGTCGGCCTCAACGTGCTGCACGGAATCGTCGAATCAAGCCAGCTCGTGCGGCTCGCGGATGGGCGTGGTCTCCCGGTCGAGGGCGTCGTACCGGAGGTCGGTGCGGAGGTGTCGATCGCGTTCCCGCCGTCAGCGGTGACGCTGCGCCGAGAATCGTCGGGTTCCGACCCTGCCGCTGCCGCAACCGCGAGGCCAACGGCATCTGGATCAACCGCATCCGCCCCGCTTCAACCGCACGATTGGCTCGCCACCGTCGAACTGCTCGAGCCCGGCCTGAAGGGCATCCGCGTCACGCTCCACGGCGATACCGTCGTGGCCGAAGCCTCGCCCGCCGATCTGCTCGCGCACGATATTGCGCCGGGGGACCCCGTGGTGGCCTCCGTCGATCCAGCTCAGATCACGGTGTATCCGCGCCGCTAATTAGCACCGCACTTTCACTCCACCAGCCCTCGGGATAATCCCGTCGTTCTCGGGTCGCACGTTGCTAGGATTCGCCCATGCGCGTGACACGACTCAGAGTGTATCCAGTGAAGTCTTTTGCCGGCGAAGACGTTGATTCGGCGGCCGTCAATCCATGGGGTCTTGACCAGGATCGGCGTTGGGCGCTCGTCGACAGCGAAGGCAAGAGTCTTACCGCGCGCCAGCACAATCACCTTCTCGGTCTTTCGGCGCACGCCCTCAGCGACACCGCGGTGCAGCTCACCGACCGCGAGGGCTCCAGCGTGACCGTCGACATGGCGGATGGCGGCGACACGATCGAGGTGAGCCACGACGGTCAGGGCACCGCCCTCGCCGCTCGCGGCGAAGTCAACCGTTGGCTGAGCGAACGCGTCGGCCTCGACGCGCGCCTCGTCTGGCAGCCCGACCCGACCGTGCGCGCGATCGACCCCGAGGATGGCGGTCAGCCCGGCGAAGTTGTTTCTCTCGCCGACGGCGGTCCGCTGCTGCTCGCGAGCGAAGCATCACTGCGTCAGCTCGACGAGTGGGCCGAGGCGGATGCCGCCCCGCTCGACATGATCCGATTCCGTCCCAACGTGATCATCGACGATCTCGAACCGTTCGTCGAAGAAAGCTGGACTGATGTCACCATCGGCGACGTGCGCTTTCGCGTCACCATGATTTGCGACCGCTGCGTCATGACCACGATCGAACCCACCACGCTCGAGCGCGGCAAGGAACCGATTCGAACTCTGGCGCAGCACCGCCAGCGTGACCACAAAACGTGGTTCGGCATCCGGCTCACTCCGCTTGATGGTGGACGCATTCACGTGGGCGATGCGATCGACGCGACCGCCTCGGAGGTTTCGCAGCCTGCTGCGGGTTAGTCTGACGCTATGAGTTCCTCCGCGATCGGCAGCCCCGTCGCGGACACCCTCGGCAGGCCGCTGCACGACATCCGTTTCTCTGTTACCGACCGCTGCAATTTCCGCTGCGTCTACTGCATGCCCAAAGAGGTCTTTGGCGCCGACTACGCGTTCATGCCGCGCGACGAACTTCTGAGCTTCGAAGAGATCACCCGGCTGGCGCGCATTGCCGCGCTTCACGGCGTCGAGAAGATTCGCCTGACCGGTGGTGAACCGCTGCTGCGCAAGGGCCTGCCCGAACTGGTCGGGATGCTCTCGAAGCTGACAACTCCGGCGGGCGCGCCCCTCGACCTCGCGGTCACGACTAACGGCTCAGCGCTCGGCCACCTTGCCCTCGCGCTGAAGGAAGCTGGTCTGAAGCGCGTCACGGTGTCGCTCGATTCGCTCGACGACGCGACCTTCCAAGCTATGAACGACGTGAAGTTTCCGGTCGCGAAGATCTTGGACGGCCTCGATGCTGCCCACGCTGCCGGCCTGGGACCGATCAAGATCAACATGGTCGTCAAGAAGGGGCACAACGACCAAGACATCGTCGCGATGGCCCGCCACTTCAAAGGCACCCCGTTTATCCTGCGCTTCATCGAATACATGGATGTCGGCACCACCAACGGCTGGCAGCTGGGCGAAGTTGTGCCGTCGGCCGAGGTCGTGGCGCGCATCAATGCGGAGCTTCCCCTCGACGAAGTCGCCCCCAACTACAGCGGCGAAACCTCGCAGCGTTGGCGTTACCGCGATGGCGGCAACGAAATCGGTGTGATCTCGAGTGTCACCCAGTCGTTCTGCCACACCTGTTCCCGCGCCCGCATCTCGGTCGACGGCAAGCTCTACACCTGCCTCTTCGCCAGCTCGGGACACGATCTGCGCGCCCTCATGCGCGATGGCTGCACTGACGACGAGCTGTCGGATGCCATGGCGAGCCTGTGGCGAGAGCGCACCGACCGCTATTCAGCGTTGCGTTCGCTCAATACGCCGCGCCCGGCCGGGGTCGACGGCAGTGCACCCGGGGCCAAGCCCGGCGCTAAAAAGATCGAGATGTCGTACATTGGTGGCTGACATGACCCTCCATATTCGCTATTTCGCTGCGGCCGCCGAGGCTGCCGGGCATGATGAAGAGCACCTCGAAATTGAGTCGGGGGCGACTCTGGCAACGCTCAAAGATCTGCTCATCGAGCGCTACGGTTCGCTCATGCAGCGAGTCGTCGAGTCGGGGTCGTTCCTGATCGATGGCGTTGTTCGGCGTGATCCCGCGCACGCGGTGGGTTCTCGCGTCGACGTGCTGCCGCCGTTCGCTGGCGGCTAGAGAGCAGCGAGCCGCTACAGCCCCACCCATTCGGTCGCGCCACCGGCAAGCTGCTGACGCTTCCAGATCGGCACCGTCTGCTTGATGCGCTCGACGAGCAATTCGCACGCCTCGAACGCTTCACGTCGGTGTGCTGCGGAGACGGCTGCCGAGAGGGCGACATCCCCAATTTGCAGCAGGCCAACGCGATGGGCCGCGGCAATCGCGAGACCCGTTTCGGCCGCCACTTCGGCGCAGCACTGAGCCAGCAGCGCTTCGGCTTCGGGATGCGCCTGATACTCCAGCGACCACACTTCGTTGCCGCCGTCGTGATTGCGCACGACTCCCGAGAACACGACGACCGCGCCGGAAGCGGGGGACTCCACCGCGCGCCGGATAGCGGCCTCATCGATCACGGAATCCGAAATGATGGCCACAGTTGCTGGGCTCTGATCGTTCATCTTTAGTACCTCGCGAGCGCAGAATCAATGACCTGCGAGTAGTCGTCGATGCCGCCAACCAAGTGGCGGATGTTGGTGAAGCCGGCGCCCTGCAGCATTCGCAGGGCACGTTCGCTGCGGATGCCGTGGTGGCAGTACACGACAACGGGAACGTCGGTGCGGATGTCGGCAAGCCGATCTCCGAGACCACCCAGCGGAATCAGCTCGGCAGTCTCAATCGCGGCAATCGCAAACTCGAAGGGTTCGCGAATATCGACGAGTTGCAGGGGCGCACCACTGCGGAGCATGGCCGCAAGTTCACGCGAATCGACTTCGTCGCTTGCGCCGGCCGCGTTTCCGGCAGCGTTCGCTTCGCCTGCGCTGCTCCCGCTACTCGCACCGCCCGCACCATCGCTATCCGCACCAGCGCCACCGGCGGTCGCGGATCCCGGCTTCACGCCACAGAACGCCTCGTAGTCGATGAGCTCGGTCACGGCATCCGCATCGTCGCTCGCGGCGTAGTCGAGTTCCCGGAATCGCCCGGACAGCGCATCGTAGGTGCTCACTCGCCCGAGGAGTGGTTCGCCGATGCCGGTGATGAGTTTCACGGTTTCGGAGCACATGATGGCGCCGATCATGGCGCACACCGTTGGTAAGACGCCGCCTTCAGCGCACGAGGGAACGGTGCCGGGCGCCGGCGGCACCGGGAAGAGGTCGCGGTAGGTGGGGCCGTGACCTGACCAGGCGATTCCGGCTTGGCCGCCGTAGCGCAGGATCGCACCCCACACGACGGGGATGCCGGTCAGCGCGGCGGCGTCATTGACGAGATACCGCGTGGCGAAGTTGTCGCTGCCGTCGAGCACGAGGTCGTACCCGCTGAAGAGCTCGAGGGCGTTGCTGGAATCGAGCCACACATCGTGAAGGACAATCGCGATCTCCGGGTCGATGCGGCTGACGGTTTCGGCCATCGAATCGAGCTTGCTGCGCCCGATGTCGGCGACCCCGTGAGCGAGTTGGCGGTGCAGATTCGAGAGTTCAACGGCATCCGTATCGATCACGCCGATGGTGCCAACGCCCATCGCGGCGAGGGCGGGAATGGTGGCACTGCCCAGCCCGCCAGCGCCCACAACAAGCACGCGCGCGTTCGCGAGGCGGCGCTGCGCGAGCTCGCCGAAATCAGGGTTAGCCAGTTGGCGTGAATAGCGAATCAGCGGCTGAGCGCCGAGCGGTGCGCCGGGCTCGACGAGCGGTTGGCGGTCATGCTGAGCTGGCGATGTCACAGGGCAATCCTTACCGCGCCGGGAGCGGCACAGTCACGATTCTAGCCTCCGCGTTAGGGGCACTCTGGGGGTCTGCTGCGGCTTTCAGCCGTGGGCCTTTTGCCGATTCGATCCGCGACGTAGAGTTGCTGGAATTCGTGAGCGGTAATCAGATAAGTCACTCTTCGGAACTTTCGGACGATGGCGCAACGATCGCCGTTCATCGCTGCTGTTGCCCTCAAAGGAGACCTCGGATGTCTGTTCGTCGAAGTCGACCGGCATTCGCTGCCGTCGCGGCTGCTCTGCTTATTCTTCCCCTTGCCGCCTGTACTGCCGAAGCTGAAGATCCGATCGACGCCATCGATCCGTTGGTCGAAACGCAAGCAGTCTGCGAGCAGGTATCCGACGCGGTAACCCTCACCTTCAATCTGAGCACTTCAGTCGATCAGGGGCGGGCAATCGAAGCTGAATACGAGGGGGCGAAACGCGTCGCCGCGAGGATGATTCAGCGGATCACTCCCTCTGAAGAAACCGCATTAGCCCCGCTGATCGCTGAGCTGCAAGCGGTGACCCCGGCGGCCGCGGTTGCTGCGGAGGGCGAACCCTACGATCCCGACTCTGCCGAATGGACGTCTGCTTATAGGGCTGTGCTCGACCAGTGCGAGGCAGAACTTGGCATGTTCGGAATCGAAGGCTGGGTCGGCGGTTAGGTTCGGTCCTCAGGCCTCGACCCTCGAGCGTCGGTGACTGCCGATAGGGTGTGTGCGGGTCGGAGATCTTGGCCCATTACCCGATTCAAGGAGTACCCGATGGAAGCCGCCGTAATCGCCGCCTGGACGTTCGTTTCAGAAGCCCCGATTCCCGAAGACGTCATGCCCATGCTGCTCCCCGGCGAGCAGCCCATCGCGGCCTACAAAACCTTCCGTGACAGCGCTGTGTTCACGAACAAGCGCCTCATCGTGCGTGATGCTCAAGGCATCACGGGTAAGAAGGTGGAGCTGTACTCGCTGCCCTATTCGAGTGTTCTCATGTGGTCATCCGAGAATGCAGGCACCCTCGATTTCAACGCCGAGCTCGAGTTGTGGACCCGCGCCGGCCACATCAAGATCAAGGTCGGCAAGGCCATTGATGTGCGCAAGCTCGATATGCTCATCGCCAACGTCGTCATCGGCGCCAGCTAACAACGCGACCTTTGGATGGCGGGGTGGGGCAATGAAAACAGACTTCAAGAAGACGCTCGATGCCTATAAGGCACGCCACAACGAGTTCAGAATTCTGGATGTCCCGCCCCAGCAGTACCTCATGGTCGACGGCCATGGTGCGCCCGGTGAGGGCAGCGAATACACGGCCGCGATCGGCGCGCTCTATCCGGTGGCCTACACGCTGAAGTTCGCGAGCGAAGCGCTTGACCGCGACTACGTCGTGCCGCCGCTCGAAGCGCTGTGGTGGGCCGACGATATGGCCGCGTTCACGACCGGCCGCGATAAGTCGCAGTGGGACTGGACCGCGATGATCCTCACGCCCGAATGGATCACCGACGCGATGTTTCAGGATGCCGTCGCGGGGGTCACCGCCAAAAGCAAGACCCCCGAGACTCTGCCCGCAAGCCTCGGCAAGGTACGCCTCGAGACTCTCGACGAGGGGCTGTGCGTGCAAACACTCCACCTCGGACCCTATGACGATGAGGCTGAGATTCTGGCGCAGATGCACACCGAGTACATTCCCGAGCAAGGGCTGCGGATGACCGGCAAGCACCACGAGATCTACTTCAACGACTTTCGCAAAGTCGAGTCATCCAAGCTCCGCACCCTGCTGCGGCAGCCTGTTGAGCGGGTCTAATGGGCGGCCGGAACCCCGGGTGCTGCGGCGCATCGGATGCGGTGGCAATGACACTGCGCCGAACTGCTTAGGATGTGGGGATGAGCACGAGTGTGAGTAGCGCCGACGCGCAGGAAGACGGTCGTAACGAGACCTCGACGGAACGGGGAGATCGCAACTGGACAGAGATCCTCCAAGAGCTGCGCGTCATCCAAACCGGTACTCAGATTCTCACCGGATTTTTGCTGACGCTCGCGTTCCAGCAACGCTTTTCCGAGCTGGATGACTACCAAGTGCGGATCTACCTCGCCCTGGTGTCAGCTGCAGTTCTCGCGACCGCGCTCGCCGTCTCTCCCGTGAGTCTTCACCGTGCCCTCTTTGGAAAGAAAGCGAAACCTGAACTCGTGACGGCATCCGATCGTCTCCTCAAAGTGACGCTGTTCGTGGTGTCGCTTACTATCGCTGGCACGGCAATGCTGATCTTCGATGTGGTCGCTGGTCGCACAGCGGGAGCGGTTGCCGGCGGAACTGCGGCCTTCTTGGCTATTGCGCTGTGGTTGGTTATGCCCACCATCGTGCGCCGAAGACTCTCCAATGAGTAGAGAGCGAGATACTTTCGTAGAGCCCCGCCGCGAGTGGCGTTACGCCTTTCGCCGCGCCTATCACGGCTTCATGCTGCACCGCGGAATCGACTCCGCTGCCACGCTCGCCTTTTTCTCGGCGCTCGCCACCCTGCCCGCCGCACTGAGCGTCGTCTCCGTGTTGGCGATCGCCGAAGGCAAAGATCGCGCCGCCGACACCGTGATTGATCTCGCGACCGAAGTGCTCAAGCCAAGCACCGTCGAAGTCTTGAAAGAACCTCTCACGCAGCTGTTCTCTATCGGCAGCCCCGGAGTCGCGCTCGCCGTCGGGCTCTTGCTGAGTGTGTGGTCGCTGTCGAGCTACGCCACCGCTTTCGGTCGTGCCGCGAACAGCGTTTACGAAATCCAAGAAGGCCGTCGGTTCGTGAAGTTTCGCGGACTCATGCTCGTGCTCTCCACGTTCCTGCTCGCCGCCTTCGCCGCCGTCGTGGTGTTGCTGCTCACCACCCGCAACGTTGCAACCGCCGTGGGCGAAGCACTCGGTATCGGCGAACCCTGGATCACCGTGTGGTCGATCGGGCGCTGGCCGGTGCTCGCCGTCATCCTCACCATGATCATCGCGGTGCTCTACTACTACACGCCCAACGTGCGTCACGAACGGATGCGGTGGGTCAGCACCGGAGCTCTCTTCGCGATCGTCACGTGGGGCCTTGCCACCGCGGGCTTCGGTTTCTACGCCTCCAACTTCGCCAGCTACGACCGTGTCTACGGCTGGCTCGGCGGAGCGCTCGCCATGCTCATCTGGCTCTACATCAGCAACCTCGCGTTCGTGGCGGGGCTCGAAGTGGATGCCGAATTCACGCGGTTGCGTCAGTTGCTCGCCGGGGTGCCCGCCGAGAACACGGTTCAGTTGCCCCTGCGTGACACCTTCCGTAACCACGTGCTCGCCCGCCGCCAGGCGGAGGACGAGGCGCGGGCGATCGCAATTCGTAGCCGCGATCGGCAGCCCAGCGGCGACTAGCGCGGAGGTCGCAAGGGGTGAAGCGCTCGCGAGGGGTGCATCCGAAGCTAGCGACGCTTACCGGCTAGCGCACTGACCGCACGCTCGACTTGAACCCGCGCAACCGCAGGCTGTTCGTTACGACGAAGACCGACGAGAAGGCCATTGCCGCGCCCGCGATGAGCGGATTGAGCAGACCGAGCATCGCGATGGGCAGGGCCGCCACGTTGTAGGCGAAAGCCCAGAACAGGTTGCCGCGGATGATCCCGAGGGTGCGCTTGGCGAGGCGAACCGCGTCGGCGACGACCATGAGGTCCCCGCTGAGGACGGTGATGTCGCTCGCGGCGATCGCGGCATCCGTTCCGCCACCCATGGCAATGCCGAGGTCGGCGGCAGCGAGGGCGGCAGAGTCGTTCACTCCATCACCGACCATCGCCACAACGCGGCCTTCGGCCTGCAGCTGGCGGATGACGTCGAGCTTTCCCTGCGGAGTAATCCCGGCATGCACGTCGGTGATTCCGACCACTCCGGCGACGGAGGCTGCCGCTCCGGCGTTGTCACCGGTGAGGAGCACAGGGCGCAAGCCGAGGCGGATGAACTCGGCGATGGCGTCCGCACTGCTTGCCTTGATGGTGTCGCCGACAACCAGCACGCCTCGCGCCTGACCGGCCCACGCGATTACCATCGCGGTCGATCCGGCAGCTTCGGCTTTCTCGACTAAGGCGCGGGCGGCATCCGACACTGTCTGCTGGTGGTCGGCGGTGAGCCAGGACGGCTTGCCGACGAACACCACGGTGCCGTCGATGGTGGCCTGAACGCCGGTGCCCGCGTGGGCGGCGAAGTCGGTGACGGTGGGGAGTGTGAGGCCGCGGTCGTCAGCTGCGGTAACAACGGCACGGCCGACCGGATGCTCGGAGCCAGCCTCGACGGCGGCAGCGTGAGCCAGCACGAGCTCCTCGTTTTCGCCCTCGAGCACCTCGATCGAGCTGAGGCGCATCTCGCCGGTCGTGACGGTTCCGGTCTTGTCGAGCACGATGGTGTCAACGGAGCGGGTCTGTTCCAAGACTTGGGGTCCGCTGATCAGGATGCCGAGCTGCGATCCGCGACCGGTGCCCACGAGCAGGGCGGTCGGCGTTGCCAGGCCGAGGGCGCAGGGGCACGCGATGACGAGTGTAGTGACGGCGGCGGTAAACGCGAGTTCGATCGGGCCGCCGGCGATCATCCAGCCGACGAAAGCGACGACGGCAAGGCCGAGAACGACCGGAACGAAGATGGCCGAAACGCGATCGGCGAGACGCTGGATGTCGGCTTTGCCGGTCTGTGCTTCTTCGACCATGCGACCGAGGCGGGCCAGTTCGGTGTCGCGGCCGACGCGAGTGATTTCGATGACGAGTCGTCCGCCGACGTTGAGGGTGGCGCCGGTGACGCGATCGTCGGGGCCGACTTCGACGGGCACTGATTCGCCGGTGAGCATGCTCGCGTCGACGGCGGAGTTGCCCTCGATGACGAGGCCGTCGCTGGCGATCTTCTCGCCGGGGCGCACGACAACGTGGTCACCGACGACGAGCGAGGAGACGGCAACGCGCTGTTCGGTGCCGCCGCGCAGCACGGCAGCATCCTTCGCGCCGAGCTCGAGCAGGGCGCGAAGAGCAGCACCGGACTCGCGGCTAGCGCGGGCCTCGATGTACTTGCCGAGCAGAATGAAGACGGTGACAGCGGCGGCAACTTCGAGATAGATCTCGCTCGAGCCACCGTGGGGTGTTCCGAAGAACGTCATCGTCATGTGCATGCCGGCCTCGCCAGCACCACCGAAGAAGAGCGCGTAGAGCGACCAGCCAAAGGCGGCGATCACGCCGAGGCTGATGAGGGTGTCCATGGTCGCAGCACCGTGGCGGAGGTTCACGGCCGCAGCGCGGTGGAACGGCCAGGCACCCCACACGACAACCGGGGCCGTGAGGGTCAGAGCTAGCCATTGCCAGTAGGTGAACTGTAGTGCGGGGATCATCGACATCAGCACGACCGGCACGGCCAGTGCGGTCGAGACGAGCAGACGGTGCAGCAACTGCGAAGCCCAGTTGTCATCGCTGCTCTTGGGGCTCGCGTTGTCGTTCTCGTCGCGTTCCTGAATGGGCGCCGGGATGACGGCGCTATACCCAGCAGCCTTCACGGTTTCGAGAAACTGCTCCGGGTCGGTGCCCTCGGGCGCGCGAACACGAGCCTTCTCGGTGGCGTAGTTCACGGTCGCCTCGACGCCGGGGAGCTTGTTGAGCTTGCGCTCGATGCGGCCCGCGCAGGAGGCGCAGGTCATTCCGGTGATGTCGAGTTCGACATCCAGAAGGTTGACGGTGCTGGGATCGGAGGCCATCAGAGGCTCTTCACGAGCGTGTAGCCTGCCTCCTCGATCGCGGCGCTGACGGTGGCGTCGTCGAGAGGAGTCTCAGACGTAACAGAAACGGTGGAGGGCAGGCCCGAGGCGAGGTCAACCGAAACTTCGGTGACGCCAGCCACTTCGGAAAGCTCCTCGGTGACGCTGGAGACGCAGTGGCTGCAGGTCATTCCTTCGACCAGGTAATCGGCGGTGTGGGTCATGATTCTCCTTCGATTGCCGCAGGCGCGAGGCGCGGGCGGAAGTTTTTGTTGAGGAACGGTGGGGCGGACGGGCGGACGGGCGGACGAGCGGACGCTACGAACGAACGAGGCGCGCGATGGCCGCACTCGCCTCGCGAATCTTCTCGTCGGCCACAGCGCCACCTTCGCGGCTAGCTTCGGCGACGCAGTGGCTGAGGTGGTCGTCGAGCAGCGCGAGTGCGACAGACTCGAGGGCCTTGGTCGCGGCGGAGACTTGAGTGAGCACGTCAATGCAGTACGTGTCTTCTTCGATCATGCGATGGATGCCGCGCACTTGGCCTTCAGCGCGACGCAGCCGCTTAAGCAGCTGTTCTTTATTGTCGTCGTAGCCGGGCATGAAGACCTCCGCGTTCGAGTTCGAATTAATACCCCTTGGGGGTATCTCCATTAGACGCCTGTCGCGCAGAGAAGTCAAACGGCGTGAGTGGGTGAGTGGCTGTTTGCCCGAGAGGCCGTCTTGACATGCCTAACTAGTTAGAGAGACAATCTAGTCATGACCCCCCAGAAACCGCACAATGGTCAACTCGCCACCGAGTGGCCGAGCGACTGGATGCGTGCGGTGCTGGGAGTCTTCACGCTACGGGCGCTGGAGCCCGGTGCTTCCTACGGTTACGCGATCATCGCCGAGCTTGAAGCCAATGGGTTGGGCACAGTCAAGGGCGGCACCCTGTATCCCCTTCTCAGCCGCTATGAGGCGTCGGGGTTCGTGTCGGTGGAGTGGCGACCAGGCGATGGCGGGCCCGGCCGAAAGTACTTCTCGCTCACGGAGCAGGGGCGAATCGAGCTCGACCGAACACGGTCGGAATGGCTGCGATTTGCCACGATTGGCAGCGACTTTTTGAACACAGCGCGGACAGTGGGAACGGATACTCCATGACAACCTCAATGACTGACGACACCTGGATCGAATCTTTCACAGTAGAGCTTCGTCTGCGCAGAGTTTCTGGCCCAGCGATCGGGGATGCGATCGCCAGCGTTCGAGAGTTCATCGCCGACTCTGGTCAGAGCGCGGAAGAAGCTTTCGGCTCTGCTCGCGATTATGCGGCGTCGCTAGAGCTCCCCACCGCTGGGGCCCGAGAGCAAGCGATCCGCACGGTTTTGCTCCCGGTGCTAGGACTCTTCACATTCCTCATCTTTTCCTTGGCCAGTACTGCACGGTTCGATCGGGATCTTATTCTCGTCTCCGTGCCTCAGCTGCTGGTGCTGGCCATCCCCGTGGTCCTGATCGTGTTGTTTATTTTTCCGTTCTATCCGCGAGCGGTCGTCCGCCAGCGGTGGCTTCCGGCGGCGCTCCTCTTGGCTGCTGGGATTTCCGGTGCTCTCGCGGCGCTCATGGCTCCGACATCAGCGGAGGACGCGTGGCTTGTGGGGTCTGCCTCCCCATTGCTCATTGGCACGGCGGCTATCTTGGTCATTCTCTCGGCCATCGGTACTGTCGTTACTCTCCGCAGTCACGATGATGATGAGATTGTTGCCCCATCACACGCCCACTATGACGCGCAGCGACCACGTAATGGGCGGCTGTTGCGGATCGCCGTCAACTGGCTCTTCCCGTTCATGGCTGTCATCATCTTCACGATGTCGTGGGTGTTCAGTCTCGTTACACCCTGACGAACTGGGTGAGTGCGGTCTCGAACGCGTCTACTGAGCCGGCCACGGCATCCAGCTCGCTGTTGTGAAGAACGGTGCTGATGCTGCCATCGGCGTGATGCGCGAGCACGACAGGCAATCCTGTGGTGGCGACGTGAGCGATCTCGGCGGGGGTGATTTCGTTGCGGTGTCGCACAGTGAATGGCACGCCGAGCCGCGCGACCATGGCATCCCACTGGGGTTTGCGGCGAATAGGCGAGTGCGTGATGTCGCACAGCGAGCACGCGGCGGTGCCAAGCATGTGGCCGATCACGTAACGGGTTTCGCCCCAGACGCCGCCATCAGCGTTGTAGATGCCGGTGTAGCGGATGATCGCCATGATGCCTCCTCGTCCGGCACGGTGCCGGAACTCCTGTGTGCAGAGTTATTCGGAGACGTCGAGCACTGCGGATGGGTTTGAGTGCGCTGTAGGAGGATCTAGGCCGTTGTCTGTTCTCGTGCTGCGCGGGCTGCTCGTGCTTTCCGCCACACGATCACCACAGCGATCACCGCCACGAGGGCGCTTGGGATAACGATGTTTCCGATGTTCGCGTTCACCCACGTTGTGAACGCATTGGCGAAATCCTCGCTGAGGATGCTGCCGCTGCCGTCGTTGTAGAGATAGGTCAGATAGAGGCTGTAGGGGGTGCTGATGACTGCGCCCATGATCATGGTGATGATGCCGATTCCGGTGGCGGCAGCAAAGCCACGGCCGGTGACGGGGTTGCGTGCGGAACCGTAGGAGAACAGACCAAAGGAAACAACCACAGCCAGTGGCGTGAGCGCGATGCCGGCCATGGGCGAGTTGAGTCCGAATACTGCCACGAACACAACGGTGCTCGGGATGGTGAGGAGGGCGAAGAGCAGCCCCCGTCGAAAGCTGTAGGGCCGTTCTGGTGTGGGGAGGATGTTGCCGCGGCGCTGTTCGGCGGCGGCGACTTGGGCCTCGACTTCGAAGATCCGGCCCTTGGCGGTCGCGTAGCTGCCGTGTGAGGGGCTGGGTTGCATTTCTGACATGGGTGCCACCTTCGCGGACGCGGCGGGAATCTCTCACCGAGCGTCTCTACTGGCATCCACGATACCTAAGTAATTCTCCAGAGCCCCGCCATCCGATCGAATATTGATCGAGTAACAATATCAGTATTGATAATGATAATGTTCAACCATGGTTAACTCTTCCGCGCTTCTTCACCCCGTGAGACTCCGGATCGTGCAAGCGCTTCTTGGCGGACCCGGTCTAACAACCCTTCAGATTCACGAACGACTTCGCGATGTTCCGATTGCAACGTTGTATCGTCACGTCGCACAGCTGGTTGAACATGGGCTGATCGAGATCACTGACGAGCAGCAAATTCGCGGCGCGAGCGAAAAAACGTACTGCGTTGCGCCCGGACTTGCCAACCCGACGGCAGGGGAGTTGAAGTCACTCAGCTCTGAGGAGTTGCTAACGGTGTTCACCGTGTTCACGTCCGGGATCATCAGCGATTTCGATAATTACATTCACGACGCCGATCATGATTTGGTCGCTGATCAAGTCAGTTTCGCGCAAGCGGACTTCTGGGCCACAAATGAAGAAGTGGATGCTTTCGTCGCCGCATTGATGGCGGCGTTAGGGGATCTGCGCTCGAACGGTTCGGGAGCGGGCCGTCGCAGGCGCAAGCTCACGACGGTGCTCCTCCCACAAGCTGAAACCCCGTCTGGGGAGCCTGCATGATGGTTTCGGCGGAGGTATCAGGGCTAGTCGTTGGCTACGGTGATGAACTCGTGCTTGGGCCGGTCGAGTTCACGCTTAATCCGGGTGTTACGGCTCTTCTCGGGCGGAACGGGTCCGGGAAAACTACACTGATGCGGACTGTCTGCGGAATCATTCCCGCTCTGGAAGGCCGCTGCCGAGTGCTGGGTTTATCAGTCGAGGATGGCGCTCCCGTCCGTTCGAAAGTTGGATACCTCGGGCATGAGTCCGCCCTTGCTGCCGCATTGACGGTGGAGCAGAACCTTTCATTCTGGTCGGACATCGTGAGGACCTATCCCGAAGTATCAGTAGTCGCTGTAGACGAGCTGGTGGAACGTTTCGATTTGTCTGCCTTGCTGGCTCAGAAAGTGAAGAAGTTGAGTCGTGGCCAGCGACAGCGTGTCGACCTCGCACGGCTTGCGATGACCAACCCTCAGTTCGTCGTTCTCGACGAACCTCTGAGTGGGCTGGACCCGGTATACGCCGCACAAACTCGGAAGCTGTTACGGACCTGGGGCGAAACTCGTACTGTTCTTTATTCCACCCATAGCGTGCCCGAAGCGCTAGAAGTAGCTCGCACCTATCTCACTATCAGTGGCCGCGGTCTTGTTGAGCTCGGCGCCGGCGGCGCCCCCGTGACCGAAGAATCGATCCTCAGTGTCTTGGAGGCAAGCGAATGACGAAACAGCCTTCGAAGCACAGCAGAAGTGCCGCGTTTGCTAAGCGCGCGTGGAAACAACAACGCAGCACCGCGGTCTGGCTCGCAGCTGTTGCTGGAGCGGCCCTAGGCGTGGTGGTCTTCATCGGTGCGGGTGAGATGAACGCCGTTACGAACGTGTCCGACCTGATCCCTCACTCGCAGACTGGCCTCGTCTCGGTCTACGATGCGGACGGCACCGTCGCGCCGCTGACGGCGTATCTAATGTCGATGACGCCAGCTATTTTGGGCATGCTCATTGCTGTCGTCGCGACCTTAACGCTCCCGGGAGTGGTGGCCGACGACATAGGCGGCGGCGGAATCGAAGTGCTGCTGGCCAGCCCCATTCCGCGCCGAGCTCTGTTCACTGCGTATCTCGGCGCTGGATTCCTGCTCACTGCAGCCTCATGGGGTGTCGCAACGCTGGCGTTCGCGGTCGCTGCGACACTTACCGCGCTGACAATTGGAACGGTCACCACGCTCTCCTTCGCTTACGTCGCGGCTTTGATCGTCCTGCCGCTTTCAATGGGCGTGTGGTCGGCTACGGCAACGCTCTTCGGGGCGTTGCTTTATCCTGGAGCTCTCGAATCAAAGGCTGGGATGAACGGCGGCCCGATCCGACTTTTGGCGATCTTTCCCGCCCTGATCATCGTGCCAGCACTCCTCGCGTTTCCCGCTGCGACGTTAGTCATGCTCGCCATAGTCGTGGCGGTCACCATCGCAGCAAGTGTGCTCATCATCTTCCTGACCGCACGCGGGTTTAGCAGCACTCGTGTGCTGAGCACCTGATCTCCCTAGACGAACGGAATACTCATGAACTTCGATACAGCCTTGTTGCTGCCCCTCGCTCCCGTTGTAGTGCTGGCAGCACTGCTCATTGGGTGGTCCCTCGTCGACATCGCACGTCGTCCGACTGTCAACCACCTCCCGAAATGGGCGTGGGCGCTGATCGTGCTACTCGTGACCCCACTAGGACCAATCCTCTACCTCGTCATGGGGCGAGAGAAACGTCGGGTACTGCGGGATGAGGATCTGTGATGAACGACCACACGCCCTTGGTCCGCGTCGTTGATGCGACTAAAACATTCGCTAATGGTGCAGGCATTCGCAGTATCGACTTCACCGCGCGGGATCGATCCGTCACCGCAGTGATCGGTCCCAACGGGGCAGGGAAGACTGTGTTGTTCAGCCTGATCGCGGGCTTGCTTCCGGCTGATTCAGGCAGAGTTGAGCTCGCGAGGCGAGACGCGCGGGTCGCTTACTGCCCTGACGTGCCTCAGTTCGAGTCATGGCTTACCGCTCGCGAAGTTGTGGAGACCTCCCGCGCGATATCGGGACACAGTAATAGGGCAGCGGGCAGACAACAATCTACGCGGGGCGCCAGTACAAAGGGGGCTATCAGTGCGGTGCTCGACCTGTGCGGACTCGGAAAAGTCATGGACCGGCGCGTCGTTGATTTCTCTCGCGGCATGCTTCAACGGCTCGGCATTGCCGCAGCCCTTGTCACCGACCCTGACGTCCTGATCCTCGATGAGCCCAATAGTGCGCTTGATCCGATTGGCCGCGCTGACGTGCGCGGCATAATCGCGGAACAGAAGCGTCACCGCTGCATCGTGCTTTCGAGCCATCTGCTCAGCGAAGTCGAACAACTGGCCGACCACATTGTCGTTCTCGATCAAGGACGCGTCGTGACCCAGGGCACGACCGAAGCGATCCTCACCGACGGTATTCAACCCGTCTGGAACATCCGTCTCGGCGGTCCGTCGCAGATCACCGCCGATGACCTCGCGGTGGCCATACCCGGTGCCGAATTCGAGTTCATTTCAAGCACGCTCTGCACGGCTAGGTTTCTCAGCTTCGCCGCCGCCGCACATCAATTGACGACCGCGATCCACCTCCTTCGTGCGCCAATTATCGAGGTCACCCTTCACGACCGCGACCTCGATGCTTCGTTTGCGCGCATCGTCCAGAATCAGGAAAGCTGATAACAATGCTGCTCGTCACTGCGCGCGTGGAAATGCTCCGCCTACAACGCTCTGGACTGTTCGCCGGCCTCCTCGCGGTTTTCGCATTCTTCGGTCTCTCAGGACCAGGCTTAGCTCTCTACATGCCAGAAATACTGGGAGCGGCCGCCGCGAGCGATCAGCTCACCATTCAAGCCGCCGCGGCGAGGCCTGAAGACGGGATCGCCCTGTTTAACCAGAGTGCAATGCAACTGGGGCTCATCTTCGCCGTCGCTGTCGCCATCACATCACTAGGTTGGGATACTCGTGCGGGTTCTTCCATCTTCTACCGCACGCGCGTCACGCAACTCAGTGCGCTGACCCTTCCGCGACTACTGGTCGGGTGGTGCGCAGTCAGCATCACCTACACAATCGGCTTCGCGCTGGCAGTTGCAATGACGGTGCTTTTCATCGGTGGGGTCAGCATGAGCGCAATTATTGGCGTCTGGGCTTCCGCCATCGTGTACCTCATTATGGCG
Source organism: Rhodoglobus sp. NPDC076762 (assembly GCA_040687235.1). Classification (GTDB taxonomy): domain Bacteria; phylum Actinomycetota; class Actinomycetes; order Actinomycetales; family Microbacteriaceae; genus Rhodoglobus. The sequence goes on from JBFBMV010000001.1 coordinate 805,871, forward strand.
ATGAGCATCGGCTACCTCATCATGGCTGCCAGCCGGCGTACCGCTGCCGCAATCGCCGCGGCGACCGTACTCTTGTTGGTCCTGCCGATACTGAGCCAGTTCGAGGCGCTTTCTTCGTGGGCCCCGATTGCGCTCCTCGGCGGAACCGTCGTCGGCGTGATGCCGTTTCTTTCCTCGGTCGTCGTTACTACGCTGTGCGTCGCCGCTGCGAGTCTCATTGCCTCCAAGCAGACGCTGCGACGTGACGCGTGAGGGAACGGAGCGTTCGACACCTGCGACACAGGGATGGCTGACCTCGGGCACTGCCGGGATGTGCCCACATACCTTTCCGCCCGTGCAATTGCGGATATTCCGCCGCTAGCCGCGCAGCGCGAGCGCAAACGGCAACACGGCATCCGCACCGGCTTCGCGGAGGGCTTTCGCGGCTATGGTGAGGGTCCAGCGGGAGTCGACGAGATCATCAACGAGCAGGATGGGGCCGTGCGGTAGTTCGTTCGTTGCTTCGCCGCCAGCGGTGCCACCAGCCCACTCGAACTGCCCCCACACGCTCGCAAGCCGGTAGGCGCTGTTGCCGCCGGGGTCGCCGTGCGGTCCATCGCCGGTGAGCGAGAGCGCACCGAGGTAGGGCAGTTTGCCGGCGCTGGCGAGGGCTTCGGCGACGGATGCCACGAGTTGTGGTTTGCTGCGTGACGGCATCGAGACGACGGCGACGGGTCGCTCATCCCACCCCCAGTCGGCAAGCACGCGCACGCAGGCGGCGACGAGCGCGGGGCTCGCTGGTGCGTCGGGGGTGCCCGGGGCGAAGAGGGTGCGTAGGGTGCCGCCCCAGCCGAGGTCGGTGAGGCGGGCGAGGGCGCGACCTTCGGTGGCGCGTTGGTCGGGGTTGATGCGTCCGCGCACGGGAACGCCGAGTTTGTCGGCTCCGGTGGGCCATTGCGCGCGGGGTTCGATGGGTACGCCGACTTTGTCGAGGGTGGCGGTGGCGCGGGTGGTGGCATCAGTGCTGATGTCGGTGGGGTACCAGATGCCGGCGCAGTTGTCGCAGCGGCCGCAGGGGGTGGCGGTGTCGTCGTCGAGGGCGCGTTGCAGGTATTCCATGCGGCAGCCTTCGGTGCCGGCGGGCAGCCGTTCGTAGTCGAGCATGTGTTGTTGTTCGGCGCGGCGGGCGGCGGTGACTCCGGCGTAACGTTCGGCGTCGTAGCTCCAGGGTTGGCCGGTGGCGGTCCAGCCACCTTGCACTCGCGCGACGGCACCATCCACGTCGAGCACTTTCAGCAGCAGCTCGAGGGGGGTGCGGCGCAGGTTCACGTGCGCTTCGAGCGCGGGGGTGGAGACGGGCCCGGCGCCGGAGTTCGCGGCGGCGGTCAGTTCGGCGATCACGAGTTCGGCGTTGGCTTGGTCGGGCATGGATGCGGTGGCGAAGTATTCCCAGATGTCTTCGTCTTCGCGGCCTGGCATCAGCAGCACGTCGGCGTTGTCGGTGGCGCGACCGGCGCGGCCGACCTGCTGGTAATAGGCGACGGGGGAGGAGGGGGCGCCGAGGTGCACGACGAAGCCGAGGTCGGGTTTGTCGAAGCCCATGCCGAGCGCGCTCGTGGCGACGAGCGCTTTCACAGTGTTGTTCTTGAGTGCCTGCTCGGACTCTTCGCGTTCTTGCGGGTCGGTTTTGCCGGTGTAGGCGCGCACATCCATGCCGCTGTCGCGCAGCAGCCGCGCGGTGTCTTCGGCGGCCGAAACGGTGAGCGTGTAGATGATGCCGCTGCCGGGCAGTTCGGCGAGGTGGCTTAGCAGCCAGCCGAGGCGAGCTCGGGCATCCGGCAGTTTAAGGACACCCAGGCGAAGGGATGCTCGCGCCAGGGGGCCGCGGATGGTGACGACTTCGGTGCCGCCCGTGGCTGTGTTTTCGGCGCTGTCGCTGCTCCCGGTTTCGAGTTGGGCGGCGATGTCGGCGACGACGCGGGAGTTGGCGGTGGCGGTGGTGGCGAGCACGGGGACGCCGTCGGGCATGGTGGCGATGAGTTCGCGCAGGCGGCGGTAGTCGGGGCGAAAGTCGTGGCCCCAGTCGCTGATGCAGTGCGCTTCGTCGACGACGAGCATCCCGATGCGGTTGATCAGTGCGGGCAGTTGGTTGTCGCGAAAGCTGGGGTTGTTGAGGCGTTCGGGGGAGACGAGCAGCACGTCGACTTCATCGTTGGCGAGCTGCTGCTGAACCTCAGCCCATTCGTGCGGGTTGGTGGAGTTGATGGCGACGGCCCGAACTCCGGCACGGGATGCCGCGGCAATCTGATCCCGCATGAGCGCCAGCAGTGGCGACACGAGCACGGTAGGGCCCGCACCTCGCCGGCGCATGAGCAGCGTGGAAACGAAGTACACGGCGGACTTTCCCCACCCGGTGCGCTGCACGACGAGCGCGCGGCGGCGCCCATCGACGAGCGTCTCGATCGCCTCAAACTGTCCCTCATGAAAATCGGCAGTCTCATTGCCGACAAGCGTGCGGAGAACGGCCAGGGCATCGGTGCGGGTATCTGTCACGTGGCTAGTGTGGCAGGGGGTGCTGACTTTTCGGTGGTCGCAGTGAGCAGGCGAGCGCCGAGGCGCCGCTAATCCGTCAAGTTCGTGTGGAAGTAATCGAAGAGGCCAGCCGGGATTGGCTTTTCGAACCGCAAGCGCATCCGAACTACGGATAGCTCTTTGCCGGACGCGCTCGGCATCGTGGTTTGCTCTGCATCCTGCGCGGTTGCTTGACCGAGGTAGTAATGACCTGGGCCGTCTGCATCGCTCTTTTTTGAGAACACATGGATGTCGACGGCGCCGTCGAGAATCTTGCGGACTTCGGGGGTCTCCAGATTGGTTCTGCTGCGCGTGTACCAAAGCATCGTGTGGGAGTCGAGCAGCTCATCCTCGTAGGCGGTGCTCTCGGAGACTTCTTCGGACTTGTGAAGCGTCACGAAAATAGGACAGGTGCTCGTGTCGGTATCGACCTTGTATCCGTAGATAGTCGAGTACATGTTGCTTCGCCAGTTGAGAAGGCGGCTCGCGTCCTTGCGTGAATACTGACTGCCCGGAGTGAACGGGCCAGCGAGCGAGTAGCGGTCTGCCGTGAGTCGCAGACCGCTGTCGATCACATCGTCAAGGTGGGCTCGAAACGGGGCCGACGTTCGGTACGCGTCTGCGAATTCTGGGCTTAGCTCTGCAACTCCATGGTCGTTCCTGATCCCCGGGCCCGACGTCTTGAACATGGCGACTTCGGATGCAGTATTGAACTCAAGAGTGAGGCTGCGGAGGACAGCTTTGACGGCGGTATTGTCGACGGATAGCCCCGCGGAAGCGAGCGTCGCCGCCGCGGACTCTTCGTCTAAGCGTCCGCTGGAGAGCAGCGCGCGCAGAAGCAATAGCTCATGCGGTCGTTTGGCCGTCAGTAATTCTTTCGAGACCACCGTGAGCCCTCGTGACTCCTGCTCGGAGAGCTCGTTCTCGGCCACCTTGACCTTGGCGAGCAGCGCGGGATAGTTCCCGATCTTTGTCGCGAGAACAACAGGGTCGACTGACTCGAACTTCAAAAAGTCCGAGAGCAGCGGAACTCGACCGACGCGTCTCCGCACAGTTTCAATCGCACTCTTGAGGTTCTGAAAGCTATCTAGCTTGACGGACGCGAGGGATTCAAGAACGCGCTTTTGCGAGATTCGGTCAAAGCGCACACTAGAGAGGCCAGCGAGAACTCCGACCTCCTCGGCCGCGATGAGGTTCTTGCGAATCGACTCCTTGTTGAGCGAGTCATCACCAAATAACGCGATCGGGATGAGGAAGTTGTTCGCGTAGTTTCCGATGAAGTCGATGACGACGAGGTAATCCTTGCCCTCGACCTTTCTAAGACCTCGACCGAGCTGCTGAACAAACACGATGCTCGACTGAGTGTGGCGCAACATGATGATCTGGTTCACGGTGGGGATGTCGACACCCTCGTTGAAGATGTCTACTGTGAGCACGTAATCGAGTTCGCCCGCTTCAAGGCGTTCAACTACAGCCTCGCGCGCTTCGATCGAATCCTGGCCGGTGAGCGCGACTGTGCGCAGCTGCCGTCCGCGAAGATGCCGTTTGTTGAGCTCACCAGAGAGGGCGTGCGCTTCCTCTTTGCGGCTGCAGAAGATCAGGCCGCGCGGGCTTGCTCCCGCTTGACCGTAGGTCTCGATGGATTTCAGGATCAGGTCGATACGTTCTCGAGTTACAAGCCGTGAAAGCGAAGTTGTTTCGGTCGTGGTGAAGCCGTCGTCAAATGTGATGTCAGCGACCCCGTAGTAGTGGAACGGGGCGAGCATCTCCAGTTCGAGAGCGGTGTTCAATCTGATTTCATACGGGACGTTGTAGTCGAACAACTCAAAGATGTTCTCGCCGTCAGTGCGCTCGGGCGTAGCCGTCATCCCCAGAAGGAACTTGGGTTGAAAGTGGTCGAGGACTCTCGTGAAGCTCTTGGCGCCGGCGCGATGCACTTCGTCGATCAGGATGTAATCGAAGGTGGTGGGGTCCAAGCTGTCGAGTACGTGCTGCTGCGAGAGAGTTTGCACAGTGGCGAAAACATAGCGCTTGTCGGGCTCACGCTCGTTGCCGGTGATCTTTCCGAAGTCTGCTCCGGGCGCACCGAGTACTTTCTGGAACTCGGTGATGGCTCTGTCGAGGATCTGCTCACGGTGGGCAACGAAGAGTAGGCGTTGCGGATTGACAGCGCGAACGTCCAAAGCAGAAAGAATCGTCTTTCCTGTGCCGGTCGCGGAGATAACGAGCGCTCGGTCTTTCTGAGCCGCACGCACGGTAGCTATCGCGCTGAGAGCATCGACCTGCATGACATTCGGAGTGACCGACCCGACTGTCTCTGGCTCTTCGAGCGCCGGGGTGGACCGCCGTCCGCCTCGTGGGTGCAGCGCCGGAGGTTGGTAGCGGGCGGCATAGTCATCGATCCAGTCTTGAGTGAGAGGCGTCGAGTTGAAAAGCTCATCGTCAAGAAGGTTGGTGAATTGTTCGGCGAGGTCACTATCGCGGGTAGCTGAGACTCGGAGGTTCCATTCGTGGTTCTTCGCTAGAGCGGTCTCAGTCAGGTTCGAGCTACCGAGAATTGCGGTGACACCACTCGGCTGTTGAAAGACATAGCCTTTCGGATGGAACGCAGTCTCGTTGTGGATGCGAACATCGATCCCGAGGTCTTTGAGATTGAGCAGTTCAGAAAATGCGTGAGGCGAATTGAAGCCGAGATAGTCGGAGGTGATGATTCGCCCGACGCCTTCGAAATCGATCAGTTCCTGTTTGAGTAATGCGATTGCACGCGGCGAGACGAAAGCCACGGAAAACGTGAAAGAGGTGGCTCGCTGCAATTCAGTTCGCAGCGCTCGCAGCATCGAGTCGTTCTCAGTGTTGAGAACCAGATGAGGATGAAGTCTTCGCGGAGCGTGAACGGTCTTGTCGACGTACCCAAATTCGACATCTCGGCCAAAGGGCTCGAGTTCGCGACGGTTAGTTGCCACTAAGCGCTCGCCGCCGTCTGGATCAGCTCTACCGCCGGGATGTCGGCGGGTGCCCATTCGAGGTCGCTCAGCCCGGCCGGCACGAGCCAGCGAACTTCGGCGTGCTCTGTTAGCACTGGCGTGCCGGAGAGCAGTTCGCAGTAGAACGTGGTCAGCGCGACGATTCCGAAGTCGTACTCGTGAGTGGTGGTGGTGATCAGCTCGCCCACGGCCACCTCGCACTCAAGCTCTTCGGTGATCTCGCGCGCGAGGGCATCGCAGGGAGTCTCGCCGGTCTCGATCTTGCCGCCAGGGAACTCCCACATCCCGGGCAAAGCACCGCCGGGTCCGCGCTGGGCGCAGAGAATGAGGCCTTCGCGAACGATGACGGCACCGACGACGTTGATCTGTTTCTTCACTGATGATCTCTCTCGGGATGTCCGCAGGGGGCACCTGGTTGGCTTTCGAAGCAGGATCAACCTGCTCGCTTCAGCCTATTGGCGAGACCAGGCTGCACGGAGTGCGACACCGCCCATGGCCGAGCGACATCACTTCTGGCAGCTCGGACACCACCACATGTAGCGGGTGTCGGTGGGGCCGGTGCCGAGCTGGTCTGACTCGATGCGGGTGCCGCACCGCAGGCACGCTTCGCCACGCCGCCCGTGAACCCAATAGCGGGGCTTGCCGCGCGGCAGGCCCGTGAGATTGCGGATAGGGCGGTCCTTGTTCACCATGATCGCCTTGAACGCGAGTGCGACGAGGCGCTTCGGGTCGGCGACCTCGCCGATGGGGGTGTGCGGGCGAACACCGCGCAGAAAGCTCAACTCGTTGGCGAAAACGTTGCCGAGACCGGCGAGATTCCGCTGATCGAGCAGCGCGAGAGCAACCGGGCGCGCTGGGTCAGACAGCAGGTTCGCCAACGCGAGTTCGGCATCCCAATCGGGCCCCAGAAGGTCAGGGCCCAGGTGGCCCACAATGCTGTCTTCGGATGCCGTGGGCACCACTTCAAGCAGCCCCAGTTCGAAACCGACCGCGGTCTTCGTTGCCGTGCTCAGCACTCCGCGAGCCAAGTAGGACGGCTTGCGCCACCGCTCGCCGGCGCCGTAGATCTGCCAGACGCCCTCCATCTTGAGGTGGCTGTGGATGGTGAGGCCCGAGCCGGGATCGCTCGCGGGTGCGGGTGCGGGGGCGTCGGCGGCGTCGGCCGCGGCGGCGTCGGAGCCCTCGGCAACCCGAATCAGCAGGTGCTTGCCGCGCGGCACCACGCTCGTGACGGTCTGGCCGCTGAGGTCGAGCGTCGCGAACGAGGGCACCCGAAAGTCGGTGCGGGTGAGAACCTGCCCGTCGAGCGCTGCGCGCAGTTTCGCCGCCGCCTTGTAGACGGAATCACCCTCAGGCACGCAGCCTCAACCCCTGCGGCGTTGCGACAAATCCGGCCTCCACGAGCGCTTTGCCCACCGGGGTGCCGACGGCGAAATCACCGTTGACCTTCTCGATGCGAAGTTTCGGCAGCGTTCCGCGCAGGGTGCTCGTGAGCGAGCGCGTTGCGGCATCCACGACGGCGGGTTCTAGATCGAACGCGAGCAACGACTTGCCGCCGCGCTCCAGGTAGAGCGCAAGATGCCCATCGACCATCACGACGATCGCACCCGCCTTGCGGCCGGGGCGATGCTTCTTGGGGGAGTCCGCGACGGACTTCGCGGATGCAGTATCAAGATTCTCGTCAGAAGGGTCGGCAGCGTCTGCGCCGTCACCCCCAGCATCCTCGCCACCAACCCCCGGCCACCCAAGAGCAGCCCCGTAGGGGTTCGCGGGGTCAGTCGCGGCGAGGGTGATCGCCAAAAGTTGGGGCGCAGCATCCGGATCTCGAGTGAATCCACGCAGGCGGTCGACGGTGGCTCCGGTCGCAAACTGGGCGGCACCGAGCCCTTCGATGAAGTAACCGCGACGGGCACGACCGGTCTCTTCGAAGCCGCTCAGCACGCGGTACGTCAGCGCGAAACCTCCGCGGATGCCTTCGCTCACGACCGCGCCGCGCGTCACGACAGCGTGCCGTTCGAGCATCAGCTCGGCGGTCGACTTGGCGCGCACCGTCGTCTCACGTTCGGCAGTTTCGAGCAGTGCCCACCGGCCGGACGCACTCGGCGGCCCCGCCTGTGCCACCGTCGAGACGCGACCGCGATAGGCGCGAGCCCGTGCCGGACGCGGTGCCCGAGTGGCCCGCACGGTTCCTCCGAGGTGCGCACGCAGCGGCGCAAAGCTGTCGTTCGTGATGAGCGACCGCCACACCAGATCCCACAGTTCCTTCAGCAGCACCTTGTCATCCGTGCTGCCTACCTGATTCGACAGCTGCCTGAAGAAGAACGCACCGCCACCGGCCAGCGCCTCCAGAATGCTCTGCTGCAACTCGCTCAGCCCATCCCGATCAGGCTCGGGCAACGTCAGCGCAGCGGTCGCTGCGGGGTGCAAACTGATCCAGCCGTCGCTACCGGCCAGCGCACCCTGCCCGGCCCACACCACTTCGCCCGACGTCGTCAGCTCATCGAGCCAGGCGGGCGAATAGTCGCGAATGCGGGCACTCAGAATGAAGTTCTCCCACGCGGATGCCGGGGCTGAGTACCCAGCAAGTTGGTCGATCACTTGCGCCAGGCCATCAATTCCGCGCAGTGAGTCACCGGCAGCGGAGACGTGTTGCCACGCGGGCAGGAACCGACCAAGCGTCGCGTGGGACACCGGCTCGACCTCTTGGCGTAGTGCCGCAAGTGAGCGACTGCGCAGGCGACGCAGCACATCCACCGAGCACCATTCGGTGCCGCTCGCTCCGGGGCGGAACTCGCCATCGACGACGCGGCGGTCGGCCGCGAGGCGACGCAGGGTGTCCTGCACGACGGCGGTTCCGAGACCGAAGCGGGCTGCGGCATCCGCCAGCGTGAAGGGTCCGTGGGTGCGGGCGTAACGACTCACGAGGTCGCCGACGGGATCGTCAACGGGCTCGATGAACGCGGCGGGCACACCAATGGGCAGCGGAACCCCGAGGGCATCGCGCAGTCGCGCCGAGTCTTCGATGCCGGCCCAGCGGCGTTCACCCGCGATGGTCACTTCGAGCACGCGGTTCGCTTTCGCGAGCCCGGCCAGATCGGTGGCGAGGGCGGTGCCGGTCACGAGCGAGCGCGCCTCGATCTCGGCAACGGTCTGCGGACCAAGCACGCGCAGCAGATCGACGATGCCCTCGGCGTCTCGAGCGTGCCGTTCAGGCACCAGTCGCTGCAGCTCGTTCTCGGTCTGGGCGATCACGTCGGGGTCGAGGAGTTCGCGCAGTTCGGCACGGCCCAAAAGCTCGGCGAGCAGTGCCGGGTCGAGTGAGAGCGCAGCGGCACGACGCTCGGCCAGCGGCGAATCACCCTCGTATACGAAAGCGGCCATATAGCCGAACAGCAGGCTGCGCGCGAACGGCGACGGCACATCCGTCTCGGTCTCCATCACGCGGATGCCGCGGCTGGCGATGCGCTTTGTCAGCGCCGTGAGCGCCGGCAGGTCGTACACGTCTTGCAGCACTTCGCGCACCGTCTCAAGAACGATGGGGAAGCTCGGGTACTTGCGCGCCACATCCAGCAGCTGCGAGGCACGCTGGCGTTGCTGCCACAGCGGCGAACGCTTGCCGGGGTCGCGGCGCGGTAACAGTAGTGCGCGAGCGGCGCACTCCCTAAAGCGTGCGGCGAACAGCGCGGAGCCACCGACCTCCTCAGTGACGATCTGTTCGAGCTCGTCAGCGTCGAACACAAAGAGGTCGGCACCGGGCGGCGCGGCATCGGTGTCGGGAATGCGCACGACGATGCCATCGTCTCCGGCCATGGCTGCGCCATCCACTCCCAGCTGTTCGCGGATGCGCGCCGTAATCGCCAACGCCCAGGGCGCGTGCACGGGCATGCCGTACGGGGAATGCAAGATCACGCGCCAGTCGCCCAGCTCATCGCGGAAGCGTTCGACGACGAGCGTGGTGTCGCTCGGCACGTGACCGGTGGACGCCTTCTGCTCAGTCACGAGAGCGATCAAGTTGGTGACGGCGTGCTCATCGAGCCCGATCGACTCCGCCCGAGCGCGAGCATCATCAGCGGATGCCGTAGCAATTTCCTTAGTGAATGCTCCGATAGCTTCGCCCAATTCTGCCGGGCGGCCGAGGCCATCGCCCTTCCAGAACGGAACACGGCCGGGCTGCCCGAAGGCGGGGGAGACGAGCACTTGGTCGTGGGTGATGTCTTCGATGCGCCAGCTCGTGGTGCCGAGCGCGAAGATGTCGCCAACGCGGGATTCGTAGACCATCTCCTCGTCGAGTTCGCCAACGCGACGGCCGGGAGCTCCGGCTTCGCCGCCGATCATGAAGACGCCGAAGAGGCCGCGGTCGGGGATCGTGCCGCCGGAGGTGACGGCGAGACGTTGGGAGCCGGGCCGACCGCTGAGCGTGCCGGCCACGCGATCCCACACCACACGCGGTCGCAGTTCGGAGAACTCGTCGCTCGGGTAGAGACCGCTCAGTAGATCGAGGGTCGCGTCGAAAGCACTGCGCGGCAGGGTCGAGAACGGGGCGCTGCGACGCACGGTGTCGAACCACTCCTCGATGTCGATCTCGTCGAGAGCCACGGCGGCGACGGTCTGCTGCGCGAGTACGTCGAGCGGGTTTGTCGGCACGGCCAGCGCTTCGATCTGCCCGCTGCGCATCCGCTCAACCGCAACGGACGTGTGGATGAGGTCGGTGCGGTGCTTCGGAAAAAGCACACCCTTGGAAATTTCCCCGACCTGATGCCCGGCTCGCCCAATGCGCTGAAGCCCACTCGCAACCGACGGCGGCGACTCAACCTGAATGACCAGATCGACGGCCCCCATATCGATGCCGAGTTCGAGCGAGCTCGTCGCAACGACGCAGCGCAGCACTCCCGTTTTGAGGTCGTCTTCGATGATCGCGCGCTGATCTTTGCTGACCGACCCGTGATGCGCACGCGCGAGCAGCGGGGCGGCGCCCATCGTGGATCCGCCCTGCGCCATCATCTGGGCGGGCGGCTTCCACGGTTGCTGCGGGGCGGCGTAGGCGGCGGCATCCGCACTGGCTTGGGAACGCTCGAGAACGGATGCGGCATTACCGGTTCCGTCGGCGGCGCCGTCACCAGTTCCGCCAATACCGTCACCGCCGGCGCCATCGACGCTGCCCTCGCTCATCCGCTCGTCATAAATCTCGTTGAGACGGGCGGTCAACCGTTCGGCCAACCGCCGCGAGTTGGCAAAAACAATGGTGGACCGGTGCTCGAGAATCGCATCGACGATGCGTTCTTCGACGTGTGGCCACAGGGATGCCGCTGATTCCGGAGTCGCCTCGTCGTCCGTGCCGTCGCCGCCGCTGGCCTTGCCGCGCGCGGAGGCCACGGTGCCGGGAATAGTCATATCGGGAACGGGAACAACAACGCTCAACTCGAAGGTCTTCGCCGAGGGCGGGTGCACAATCGTGACCGGGGCGCGTCCGCCCAAGAATCGCGCTACTTCTTCGATCGGTCGCACGGTGGCGGAGAGGCCGATGCGCTGCACGGGTTTCGCGAGTAGCGCATCCAACCGCTCAAGGGAGAGAGCAAGGTGGGCACCGCGCTTGGTGGCGGCAACGGCGTGCACTTCGTCGATGATGACGGTGTCGACGTTCTTGAGGGTCTCGCGGGCCGCCGAGGTGAGCATCAAATACAGCGACTCAGGGGTCGTGATGAGGATGTCGGGAGGGAGCCTTGCGAGCAGCCGCCGGTCTTGTGCGGTGGTGTCCCCCGAGCGCACGCCCACGGTGATGTCGGTCTCGCCAAGCCCGAGCCGCCGAGCGGTTTGAGTGACGCCGACGAGCGGCGCGCGAAGGTTGCGCTCGACGTCAACGCCGAGCGCTTTCAGCGGCGAAATGTAGAGAACGCGAGTGCGCTGTTTGGGATTGGCCGGGGGAGGGCTCGAGGCGAGTTGGTCGATCGCCCACAGGAAAGCCGCGAGCGTCTTACCGGAACCGGTCGGGGCAACGACGAGCGCATTGGCTCCGGAGGAGACAGCATCCCACGCACCGAGTTGCGCCGGGGTGGCAGCATCGAACGCGCCCTGGAACCACTCTCGGGTGGCGGGCGAAAATTTGCCGAGCACGTCGCTCATGTCTCTATCTTCGTCGCAACCCCTGACAGAGTGCAGTGTCGCGTCAAAAGGCGATGACTCTCGGGCGTGCTGCAGGTCGCTTTCCTGCAACGGGTCGGAAAGCTCCGGGTGCGGAACACCACGCTATTCGCCATGTCGGCATCAAGCGTGACGTGCGTCCGGAAAGCTCCGGGTGCCGAACACCACGCTATTCGCCATGTCGGCATCAAGCGTGACGTGCGTCCGGAAAGGTTGCCCATGTCGCGTCGCCTGCACGCTGAGAACTACGGTGTTTACGCGGTGGGCAAAGTGCCTGCGTTGACGCGAAGGCAGCGGCGAATGATCGGCCACGACCACACTGGCCGAAATTGAGGCCACATGTTAGAGTCTTGATTAATTCTCGAGTCGGCAACCGCCGTCGTGAAAAAAGCTAGGAACTAAGCGCAGAACGAATCGAAACAGACGAAGCCTCACCGGCTCCACAACGCGAAGGAGCGTTCCATTGAAATCGACAAAACGCAATCGAGACCGTGTACGGGCAGTGCAGATGGTTCGACCCGCAGTCGCCTTGGCTGCTGCGATCGCACTCGTGGGGACAGTGAGCATTCCGGCATCTGCTTACGAATCCCGGTACGGCTCACGATCCTGCTCCACTCTCGTCAAGTTGTCTAGTGTCAGCTACGTCATCCCTAGCCAGACTTTCTACGATACTGACCACTATGCCGTTCCCGGTGGCCACGTTAGATGGGTCACGCCTGGCGCGCACTCGAACATCACCAGCGCTTACAGCACCAACTGGTCACTGTTCACGGATGGCGCATTCAGCTCGGGCGGCGCGAGTTGCTCAAATATCGGGTAGTCAATCAGGGCCGGCTCGCTGGTGAGAAAATGGGGAAGGCTTAAAGAGCGCGTGAGAGCATCGAGACACGTCCACCAGGCGCGCCTGCCCGCCGTGGCGGCGACGGCCCTAGGCGTTGCTCTCGCGCTCGGCGCTTGCACGCCGCTATCGGAGCGCGGAGACGAGAGCCCAGTGGTATCGCCGCCAGCGGTGCAGTCCCCGGCCGACGGCTCGACGACTGCACCCTCTCTAGAGCAACAGCTTGATTTCGAGTGGAGCAAGGTGCTGGCTCAGTTCCCGGACGCGATGCGTCCCGACGTACCGTTGATCCGATACATCGACCTGAACGAGTGGGCGCCGGTGCAGGCAGAGTGCATGAACGCTGAGGGGTTCCCCGATGTCGTCGCGACACGGGATGGTGGCCTGGCCTCTGGCGCCATCCCGCCCGGTCAGGAGGAGGCCTACGAGCTGGCCGCGTATGTCTGCGCAGCCAAGTACCCTCGTGACCCGAAATACCTCACCCCTTGGACGGATGAGCGACTCGGTAAGGTTTACGACTACTACATTGCCAAGCTCATACCCTGCCTCGAAGGCGAAGGATACGAGCCCCCAAACCCACCGAGCCGCGTGACCTTCATCGACGGATACGACGGCTGGTCGCCGTATCTCGGAGTAGTGGACTATACCCAAGATGAGTGGTTTCACATCAACGAGATCTGCCCGCAATGGCCAGAAGGTCTCTATGACTGAGCGAGCAGCATGCCCCAGGATGGCGGCTGGAAAGCGAACGCGGTAGTTGGACTGTGGCCGAGTGAAACTGGCGAAGTGCCCCTGTATTTCGCAGAGTTCAACTGGCGCGTTATTCCTTCGCAGCGTGCGTGTGCAAGAAGCTCACAAAGTCGTTGAGCTCGTCGGTGGAGATCGCGTGCGCAACCCCCTCATAGATGCGGGTCTCGGCGCGCGTGTGGTCAACGAGCCACTCTTCGGTGCGCTCAATTGCCGCAGTCGGAATCACCGGGTCGTCAGTGCCGCGACCCCAAAACACGGGCGGGCGGATGCTCGTGAGCTTCGCATCTCCGGGATGCTCGGCACTCGCCACGAAGCCGGAGAGTGCGACGGCGCTCGTGAAGCGCTCCGGGGAGAGTCGCAATAGTTGGAGCGACATCGCCGCCCCCTGCGAGAAACCGAGGAGGCTCACACTCGTGTACTGCTGCGAGTCGAGCCATTCGAGCACAGCGTTGGCTGCGTCATCCACGCCAGAAACCTGGGGGAGCCCGCCACCACTGAGGTCGATGGGGAACCACGAGAACCCGCCGCTTTCCGGGATCGGCGCTCGCAGCGACGCGATCACGGGGCCGAGCGGCAGCGCGGGAGCGAGCGAGAACAGATCGCCCTCGTGGGAGCCATACCCGTGCAACAACACGATGAGCGGGCGACCGGCCCGTTCACGTTCGGGGGCCGACCAGAGCACTGCGGAGGAATCGATCTGCATGGCACAAAGCCTACGCGGCGCGGCTACGGGCCGCCGGGTCTGGTTGGCGCACCTAAGGATTAAGAACCACGGCCAAGGCCGTTGTGAGCGCGCCATAGGGAAGGTCTGCTGCGGCGTGCACGGAGGGATCGCACGACAGCGTTGCAACAAGTGACGTGCCCGAGTCGGGCATCGTGCGCGCGATGATTTCTACTGTCTGAGGTTCGCCGCTGGGAGTCGTTCGCGCCACAGTCGCGGTGGAAAATTCGATTGTCGATTCTGGCCTCGACGCTGCAAGGGTGACGTCAGCTCTTCCGAAGTCCATCACCAATGCGTCGGGATCCTTAGCCTTGTACGCCGCGATAGTGTCATTAATCATTTGGTCCGAAGGCAAACTATCGGTCGGGCTGACGCTCGTCTCGCTTGCGACCGTTTGCGAGGTTAGGAGCAAGCACCCTGTGTCGTCATCCTGAAACACGTTGACGCCGTTGTCGTCGAACGTCACCATTCGCCAACTCGGTGCGAGTTGCGACGCCCAGACAGGTTGTCCGTCGAACGCGGCCAAGGCATCGAGGGAGATTCGCTCCCCGCCCTCGGCCAACGGAGACGGGGACTGCGCCGACTTTCCTCTGGTAATCGAGGTGCCTTCAGAATCACAGCCCCCACCACCGCAGTCGGCTGCTGATGACGCGCCCAACGCGATGCCTACGATCACGACGATCGTGGCGACGATACCGACACATACCAGTGCGCTGGCGATGATAAGTGGCCACGCCCAACGCGGTAGGCCCGGCCGCAGGATCGGATCAGCGACGACCGCCGTCCTGATGGCCGAAGCGGGAGGTCGTGGGGGAGTGTTCTCGGGCGTCTGATCGGTCATGGTTCCCTTTCGCGTGACAGGCGAGTGCCTGAGAGAGGAACGCTATTCCGGGGGCTGATGCCTCCGGCCTGGGGCTGCGCTAGCTGTGCACTGCGCGAGACAAAGCGGGATTGTGCACGACTAGTGGACAGCCCAAGCAGCCCGCCGCGGCATCCGCTCGACGACATCGTGCACGTCAACCCCGCACGATGGGTGACAATGGAGCATGAGCTCAGTCGGCACACCAGACCCCAACTCGTCGTGGCTTTCAGATGAAGAGCTCGCCGAGACCCGCCGGCGACTGCCGCTGCTCTACGTAGAGGCTGTTCCCGTACGCGTGGATGGGCTGGGTCGCGTCACTGAGGTTGGCACTCTGGTGCGCGGTAACGATGGTGAGATCACCCGCACCCTAGTCTCGGGCCGTGTCATGTTTGGCGAGACGTTGCGCGACGCTCTGTTCCGTCATCTGGAAAAGGATCTGGGCCCTATGGCCTTCCCACTGCTGCCCGCGAGCCCGACCCCGTTCATGGTCGCCGAATACTTTCCGTGGCCCGGCGAAAGCCAGTTCACCGATCCCCGCCAACACGCCGTCTCGATGGCCTACGTCGTGCCCGTGACCGGCACCTGCGAACCCCGTCAGGATGCGCTTGAGCTCACCTGGCTGAGCCCCGCCGCCGCGGTAGCCGACGACGTCACCGCCGACATGGAAGGTGGCCGCGGAGCACTCTTGCGCGCAGCCCTCGCGTCCGTCGGCGTGCTGCCGTAACTGCGAGTTAGCTCCTGCCCGCCAGTCTGCTGGGGGCAACCTTCGGAAATTCAGGAAATCCGTTCGCGGGTTCGCGCACGGTCACGCAGAAAGCGCAGAACTCTGCGGCAGTGATGCCGTGCACACGGATGGTTCAACAGAGTTTCCTGAATTTCCGTAGGGCAGCGTGATCGCGCTCGCGGTCGGCGAGTCGTTACGGGCCGCGTGTGGTGCGTTGTGCCCGAGCCCGAGCCCGAGCCCGAGCCCGTGCTCGTGCGTAGGCCGTTGCTGCTGCTGTGCATTGCGCGTTCTCAGTGGGACTGGAGCTGCACAACGTTGGAAATTCAGGAAATCTGATGTGCGCGCGTGGGCTGCCAGTGTGGATGCCCCGAGATCCGGGCACGCTCGGGCCCGTGAACGCTGGTCGAAACAGAATTTCCTGAATTTCCGCATGTTAACCAGGCGGACCGTCTGGCCGGCGGGTTACCCGAATAGCGAGCTAGCCGCCCGGGCACCCAAGGACTCAGGCGCCCAGCCGCCCAGCCACCCAATCAGCGAGCGCGCCCTTAAACGCCGAAGGGCGACGAACCCCACCCCAGCAGTGCTGGGAGAGATTCGCCGCCCTCGACGGTGAAACTGTGGCACGCCTGCGCGCGCTCGCCGACACGTTTGCGCGTGCTCGGCAGCACGCTCACGCGCACTCGGCAGCGCGCTTGCGCGCACCAGGAAGAGCTGGAGCTTAGCGCCCGCTGCTCGATGCGCGACGGTTAGGTCGAACGACCTGGCCGACGCGAACCGGTCCGCCGTTGCCGGCCTGTGCGCGACCCTTGCCACCGCGCGGACGCGAGGGGGCTTCGGACTGCTGCTGGCGAGGCTGGTGAGTTGAACGCTGCTCGCTTGCACCGGAACCGGCTACAACGGCGCCACGGCCGGAGCCCTGACGGTCGTTACGCTGCTGGCCGCCGCGAGCGCCGCCGCGGGGCTGGCCATCACGAGCGCCTTCACGAGCACCGTCACGGGCACCATCGCGTGCTGCACCGTTACGGCCGCCACGAGCGCCACCGCCACCGTTGCCGCCACGACCTCCGGCGCCACCACGGCCACCCTCACGGGCACCATCGCGTTCGCCTTCGTGGAATCCAGCACCCTCGCCACCGCGACGCGAACGCTTGCGCTGGGCGTTTGCGCCCTGCGAACGTCCACCCTGCGACTGGCCACGGACGGGAGCTGCTGCGCGAGGAGCAGGCTTCACGTATTCGGCTACCTCGCCGGTCAGGGCCACGACGGCTTCTGACTTGGCGTTCACGTGCTGCGGGGTCACCGTGATGGCGGCCTTACGCAACAGCGCTGCGGTGTCTTTGCGCTGGGTCGGCAGAACGATCGTTACGACGTCGCCCTCTTCACCAGCACGAGCGGTACGGCCACTGCGGTGCAGGTAGGCCTTGTGCTCGGCGGGCGGGTCAACGTGGATGACCAGCTCAATGTTGTCGACGTGCACGCCGCGGGCTGCAACGTCAGTAGCAACAAGCACCTTCACGTCGCCAGCGGAGAACGCGGCGAGGTTACGGTCACGGGCAACCTGCGAGAGGTTTCCGTGCAGGTCAACGGCGGGGATTCCGGCATCCGTCAACTGGCGTGCCAGCTTCTTGGCGTGGTGCTTGGTGCGCATGAAGAGGATGCGGCGGCCGGTTCCCGAAGCAAGCTTCTCGATGAGAACGCGCTTGGATTCGACGCTTTCGGTCTCGAACACGTGGTGAGTCATGGCGGAGACGTGCGAAGTCGCTTCGTCAACCGAGTGCAGTACCTCGTTGTGGAGGAAGCGGCGAACCAGCTTGTCTACACCGTTGTCGAGGGTGGCGCTGAACAGCATGCGCTGTCCGTTGCTGGGAGTCTTGTCGAGGATGCGGGTCACGACGGGCAAGAAGCCAAGGTCGGCCATGTGGTCGGCCTCGTCGAGCACGGTGATCTCGATGGCGTCGAGGCTCACGAAGCCCTGCTTCATGAGGTCTTCGAGACGACCGGGGCAGGCAACGACGATGTCGACGCCGGCCTTGAGGGCTGCAACCTGGCGGTTCTGGCTGACGCCACCGAAGATCGTGGTGGTGTTGAGGCCGTAGGCCGCAGCGAGAGGCTCGATCACAGCAGAGATCTGCGTGGCGAGCTCACGGGTCGGTGCGAGTACGAGACCCAGGGGGCGACCCGAGCGGCGCTTGCCACCCGAGAGCGTGCCGCCGAGGCGAGCAACCATGGGGAGTGAGAAGGCGAGGGTCTTGCCCGAGCCAGTCTTTCCGCGGCCGAGCACGTCGCGACCATTGAGGGTGTCGGGGAGGGTGTCGAGTTGGATGGGGAACGGCGTGGTCTTGCCATCGGCTGCAAGTGCAGCAACGAGAGGGGCGGGTACGCCAAGCGAGCTAAAAGTTTGTTCAGTCAAAACGGTGGTGCCTTTCGGGCATAAGTAACAGATGGGCGTTACACCGGAGGCGCACACGCACAGTTCGAATTGAACGTGGCAGTGCTGATCTACACCGACCCAATCAGGCGTTTCGCACGGATGCGGCACACAGGTCAGATCTCGAACTTTCGTTCGGCGCGGATTACTCCAGTTCGCCGGAGAAAGTTTTCTACGAGCCTCACGTTTCTGATTGACGTGGGCGAGAAGAGGGAAGCGTTCTACGACGCAGGGAAACACAATTGTTTCGCAAGTTCCCTCAGCGTAGCAGTTATGCCCCTAGTAGCGCTCGCCTACCGGCACTTGCACAGCCAGAGTGTTCCCGGCCTGCGCGAGCGGGCAGGCCCACGCGGGGTCGTAGGCGCACGACGGGTTGTACGCAAAGTTGAAGTCGAGCACGAGCGACTCGGGCGCGCTGCCCGGCCCAAGATCGGCACCCTTCACGGTGTCGAGAAGGTAGCGGCCACCACCGTAGGTGCCCCCCTTCACTCGAGAGAGAGCATCCTTCACGGGGATGAAAATTCCGCCGCCATACGACGCCAAGCGCCACACATCGAGCGAGCCAACCGACTCAATCTCGACCGTGCCAAGCAGGTCGAACGGCACAATTCCATCCGTTCCTGTCTCCACGTTCATACGGCGACCGTCGCCCGGAACAATGGATGCTTCGAAACGCCAGTCGGGATTGTACGACTCAAACGGCAGCCCCTTAAAGCCGCGCAGGTCCTCCGGCAATAGCGGCGAAGCTGGATGCGTGGCGAACATCTCATCTCGTCCCGCACGCCAGTCGGCGTGGGCGCTCGCGGCATCCGGATTCTCGCGGATAGCGGCGTAGAGAGCAAAGTTGCGGCGGCGCCAGTCGGCTACTTCAAGTGCGGTCATGAGTTCAGGCTAGCCCGCGCAGCCGACAGCGAGCTTGGTGCGGCGCTTGCCTTCAGCAACCGCCAGCGCAAACCCCGCCCCTCGAAACGCGCAGCTGACAGGCCGCTACTTGTCGCGCGAGAGCAGCGCCCGCACTTCACTCTCGGCCGAAACGAGTCGCTGCGCGTTGATCGTCTCGCCAGCAGAGAACAGGTCGACGATGCGCGGGTCAACGTAGCTTTTTCTCGCGATGGCAGGGGTATTGCCGAGCACTTCGGCAGCAGCTTCCATCGCCTCGCGAATAGCGCGCGATCGTGCCCGCTGGCTCAGTTTCTTCACTGATACATCAGCAGTGGCTGCGCTCACCGCCAAGCTTGATGCCGCCGCAATTGTGCCGCGTAGCGTGCGAAAGTCCTTGGCTGTGAAGTCACCGCCCGTGCGCTCGCGAACGTAGCCGTTGATATCCGCAGCGGTGAGGGAACGGCGCTCGCGGCCTTCGCGCCAGGAGAGAACCGAAGCGTCGGGAGCACTGCGCAAGCGGCGCCGAATGAACTCGGCGAGGTCGGCATCCACAATTTCGCTCTCCCACTGTTGACCGCTCTTGGCGGGAAAGCAGAGTTGCACGCGATCGCCGACGACGGTGACGTGATCGCACAGGAGGGTGGAGAGGCCGTGGCTGCCGTGTTCTTCGGCGTAGCGTTCGCTGCCGACGCGCAAGGAGCCGGTGTCGAGCATCCGAAAAGCTGCGGCAAGTGTGCGCTCACGAGGATCTTCGCTCGAACGTAAGGTTCGGGTGACGACGCCGCGAGCGCCGGGCAACACGGCGGCAAGTTCAAGAGCGCGGTCGAACTTCACGCGGTCTTGACGCTCGCGCCAGGCCGGATGGTAAATGTACTGGCGGCGGCCCGCCTCATCGAACCCGGTAGCGAGAACGTGGCCGTTCTCGTAGGGGCAGATCCAGACTTCGGTCCAGGCGGGTGGAATGCCGAGCGAGGCGAACCGCGACTTGAGGTCGGCATCGGTGACCGTCGCGCCGGCAGGGTCGCTGTAGCTAAAGCCCTTGCCTGATCGCTTGCGCGAGTAGCCGCGCCCTGATGTGTTGCTCCGCCGCAGTCGAGGCACCGCGTGTTCCTTTCGCCCCAGCGATTCGGCTCACGCCGACGGCTGAAGCCAGAACGGTCAACCTAAAGGTTGAGATTACTTCTTCTTGTTGTGCCCCAACTCCACGACGGGGCCAGGCGGCGCAGAGCCGCTCCGCGCCATTGCCAAAACGCCCAGTAGAGAGGCCACATGAGGGGAGTGAGAAGTCCCGCGCTGAAGATGAGTTGGTCGCGATAGAGGGTCTTGCCTCCGGGGGCGGCGCTGATCGCCATGGAGTGTTCCCAGTGCGTGACGAGAGCGAGGGGACCACTGAGCCCGCGGCCGCTGTCACGCATGATGCGCACGCCGTCAGGGGCATCCGGGAATGACACATCGATCACTTGTTGGCCCACCGGGAACAGCCCCGCAGCAGCCATGCGCACCGGATGCTCGCCCGCTTGCCACAGCTCCGGAAAGCCGCCAACTTCCAACGAGGTGAAGGTCGAGAGCGGTGCCGAGACCTCTTGAAAAACGTGCGGGCTGCGGATGGCGCGCCAAGCGTCGTCGGGGGCACAATCGAGTTCGAACTTCAAGAGCACGCGCATGCCTCTAGTGTGCTCTTGTCACAATCAGTAATCCAGTGCGAATTCACGGGTCACGGCGTTTAGCCTCAAGAAGTGAACGATCCCCGCACCCAGCCCCAGTACCAGGTCCGCTTTGGTTTCGGTCGCGCTCAAGCGCACGAGTTGAGCGCCGGCGCCGACGTTGTCGTGTGGGCGGATGCTCTGGCCGACGGTTCCACGCCCGCCCCCGAGCTGCCCGGAGAATTCTCGGTGCTCAGCGCCGGCACCGGGGCAGCCACGGCCGTCGCCGAGTGGGTTATCGCGCAACAAGAACTCAAAGGTGACCGCTTCACCGTCGCCGTCATCGCTGCCGGAAACGCGGACGGCGGGTTCGCCGTCGACGACCTCCTCGCGGCGGGTGCGATCGTGGATGCTCTCGCCGATGCTGGCATTGATTACATTTCTCCGGAAGCGGCATCCGCTGTCGCTGCTTTCACGGGCCTCAAATCCGCTCACAACCACTTGCTGTCGGCGAGTACCGCAGGCCAGCAGCTGATTCAGGATGCCGGACGCGGCGCCCTTGATGCCGCCATTGCCAGCAATTCCGCAGCCAGTTTTGCCATCGTTCAGCACAGTCGGCAACTCGTTCGGGAATGACCCTCGCGCTGTGAGCGTTGAACTGAATAGTCACTGACTGAGCTACTTGTCATTGACTCACGACATCGACTCAACGGAGGACAGTATGAAGGCAGTAATCGGCGACACCGTCATCGCAGAAGCACCCCAGGAAGATCTCCTCAAGATTGAGGGCAACTGGTACTTCCCGCCGGCCAGCGTGAACCACGAACTGCTCGAGAAGAGCCCCACCCCGTACCACTGCCCGTGGAAGGGTGACTGCCAGTACTTCGTTGTCAGCGCCAACGGCCAGAAGTACCAGGACCGTGCGTTCAGCTACCCGAACATCCTCCCGGGTGCAGCAGAGCGAGTCGGTAAGGACTTCTCCAACTACGTCACCTTCTGGAAAGAGGTTCAGTTCGTCGACTAATCGACGACTGATGGTGCCCCGCTAGAGAGCGCCGCGTGAGCCAACACGGTTCACGCGCACACCCTCGCCCGCGGGCACCTTTTAAGTGCGCAGTTAGCGTGCCGCATTGCGAGCACGGTGGCTGCGCACTTTTGCGCGGTTGCCGCAGCGCTGCATCGAGCACCAGCGGCGGTTGTTCGAACGTGACTCGTCGTAGAAGACAAGCGCGCAGTCATCCGCAGCACATTCACGGATGCGCTCGTGCTGCTCTTCGCCAAAGAGGAAGACGGCTTCGCGCGCCATGGTTGCGAGCGCCTGACCGGTGCGAACGCGGGTGCGACCGGCCTGCAGGCTTCCGCCGGCCAACCGGGGTGGAACATCCGGCGTCGCAGCAAAGAGGTTGATGATGTCGACCTGGCGGGAATCGGGAGTGCCGTTCACGCTGAGCGCAGTGGCAATCGACGCGATAGCCTCGCGCAGCCCCTTGGCGTCGGTGAGATCGCGATCGGTGACCGTGCCATCGCACGCCTCGAAGCGGCCCTCGAGCCACGTCGCCAAATCGGCGGGAGTGTTCAGGCGCTCCCACGCGGGGTTGTCGCCCATAGCGCCCGTGTACGCGAAGTCGAGCGCACGCGCACCCGAATCAAACCACCACTGACGTGAAGAGCGAGACGTGAACCACTGGCCAGTTGCGCCACCGGCGTTGTCAGTCGGGGGCGTGCTGGCGGGCGTGGCGGCGGGCAAAGTTGCGGGCGTGCCAATAGGGGAAGCGGTTTCGGGATGATGCACCTAACCATTATCGCCGGTTACGAGATACCCCGGTGACCGGCTGCTCTCGCGGCTAGCCTTCCGGGTACGCGACGCCCTAGCCGCGCGGCCGCGACACGACCCGGTGCACCCAGTCGATGCGATTGGCGTTGCTGAACTTGCGCGAGCACAGCCCGCACGCGAGCACGCGCGTTGGCTTGCGATAGCGATAGTGCTTGTGGCCGGCGGGGCATATGCCTACCCAGGGTGCGAACTCATCGGCGATCGCGCCGCCGTGCAGCCGCTTGCCCTCATAGCCGAGCTCTTTCGCTACGGCCTTCCACTGCGCTCCGTGCCCGGCACCGGGGCCAGCCATCGCATGGGCGATCTCATGCAGCAGGATTTGGTGGATCTCGTCATCCTCATACCGCGCAGCCAAATACCGCGACACCGAAATGCGCTTATGCGTGTAGTTGCAGAGCCCGGCACGGGTTTTGGCGTTGTCGAAGGTGAACTGCCAGCTGTCATCCAAGTGCAATCGGATGAGGGCATCAGCCCACACGCGCACTCGGGAAAGTTCAGCCACCTGTCGAGGCTAATCGATGAAGGGCTAGCCCAACCGCACGCGGTTGTCGACCGGCTCGACGGCATCCCCAGCAGTAGCTGCTTCGATGGATGCTGCACGCTCGGCTTCACGCTGAGCACGAGCCCGGCGGCGCTTGCGCTTGCGAGTGCCCGAGATGATTCCGCTGGTGATCATGAAGCCGGCGTAAATGAACAGGGCGATAGCGATCACAGGAACAAGCCATGACTTGGCGTTTCCGTTCACGAAGTTGCTGACGTAGCCGATCCACGGAACGCTGTACCAGAGCTTGCCCTGCACCTGAACGGGCAAAACTTGCAGCTCGTCGGCGACATCGTTGTTGTCGCCCTTCAATGTGAAGGTTTGGCTGCCGTCGCTGGAGTTGGTGATTCCGGTCACGCGGTGAGTGATCACGCCGGCTTTACCGGATTCGATTTGGTATGTAATGACGTCGCCCACGGCGATCTCGTCGGTCTCGATGGGCTTGACGACGATGAGCGTTCCGGGAGGCAGCCCCGGTTCCATCGAACTGGTCAGCACAGTGAGAGGCATTGCGCCCGCAAGATTCGGAACGATGATGACGAGCGCGCCCACGAGCAGAACGAGAGCGAACAGCCCACCGCTGATGCCGAGACCGAGGTAATACAGAATGCCGCGTGACTTCTCTTCATCACTACTCGTGGTGTCGCGAGCGGCTGCGCGAGTCGGAAGATCAGACATTGTCGGCGTCCTTTCGTGTACGACGGCCAGCGATCCACGAGATGCCGGCGCCGACCAGTGCGGCCAAGAACAGGATGAGTACAAGGTACTCCTGGTAGAGCCGCCATGAGTTGGGATCGAGTGTGAACGCAGTCGGGAATGTGGGTGTCAGCCCGTTCGCCGTGTCAGTGCTGTCGTCAGCTTTTTCGGGGCTCGGGCTCGGCGTGGGCAACGGCAGAGCGGGAGTATTTCCGGCTCCGGTCGCGGTGGTGCCGGTCGTTGTCTTTGAGCCCGGAACGGTGGGCACGAGCGGAACGGTCGAACCACTGTTGCCGCAGTGTGTGGCGGGCAAGCTACCGGGGGTAGCATCCGTCAGCGTGAAGCGAAGAGAGATGGATGCCGTAGCCCCTTGACCCTGCGTGCCGGTCAAATCGCCGAGATCCAGCGTCGCGGTCACCGGTACAGTTTGGCCGGGCGCAACGAGCATTCCCTCGTTGGTCACGAGGCAAGGCGAGGCGGCGCTGATGGGGTGCGCGGCGCCAAGGCTGCTGGGAGCGCTGGTCGTGACGGTTAGTGCATCCGCATAGTGCGCATCGGAGAACGTCACATCGCGCATGGTGATGCGCAGGTAGCCCGCAGCCGTGCCGGTGTTGCGCACGTAGATCGTTTCGGTCTGGCTGTCGCCTGGGCTCAGCCGGGCGATGCTGTCAAAGACTGCACCGGGATAGGTGCGCGAGAAGCTGACTCCGTCATCACTCAGCTCGACAACGCCCACGCCGGTGGCGGCAGTGGCGGGAACTGTGCCCAGCACAAGGCTCAGCAGCACGGCGGTGGCGATGCCGGATGCCCGGCTAAGTCCTAACCGCATGCGACACCGGTGCTGTACCAACCGTTGGCCAGTTGCACAGCGACGGGGGTGGAAGCGGCGGACTGCGTCGAGGCGTTGAGTGTGGCGCGGACGGTGATGTCACCGTCGCCGGAAATCAAAGCTCGCGTGATTGTGACCGACGTCGCAGACGTTGTTCCCAGAAGCGTGGGGCCTGTTCCGTTGTCGAAGTACACTTCGTAGCTCAAGGACCCCGAACTGATCGTCGGTGCAGTCCACGAGATTTGGGACTCGTACCAAGCACCCCAGTAGACGGAGCGTGTCGTGCACTGCATGTTCGTAGGTGCAGCGAGTTTGGGCGCAGCCGCGACGTCTTGGGTGAACGAACGGCTCGCAGGCGTCATGGAGTCAGTGGCGATCCAGTTGGTGCCGGCGCTGGAGTTGATGGCGAAGGTCGCGGTGGTGGTCTTGCCGGCTTGAGTGGTCATCGAACCGGTGAAGCTCGTCGAGGCACAGATGATGGCGCTGCCGCCCGCAGCGAGGTTCACGTTGAGAGCGCTCAGGGAGATGGTGCCGCCGGCGAGTGTCGACGAGACCACAGGATTTGAAGCCGCGCAGGTCGCGTTTTTGCCGACCCACAGTTTCACTGCCACTTGGTCGCCGGCAAGAGTGCCGGTTCGAGAAATAGCGACACTGAGGATTGAAGCATCCACGGTTCCTGTGTTGCGGACGGTGAGGGGCTTGGTGACGGTCTGGTTCGTGGCGGTGTAAGTGTGTGAGCCGAGAGCGGTGATGGTCGAGCCGCCGCTTGTGGTCGCGCTCGTCAGGGCTACAGCGCCGGTCGCGGCGGTCGCACTTGTGGCCGAGGACGTGTTCCACGCGGCAAAGCTGACTCCCGATACGAGTGTGAGAAAAACCGCGATGCCCGCGATAATGGCAGAACGGGTAGACCTCCTCATGCCGACGTAGCCCCGGGTAACGGTGCGTGAAGTGGGATTCGTCATGACTGAACTCCCGAGACATTCACGCTGATGGCGACTTGCGTTGACTGCGCATCGGCGAGGGCATCTGCCGGCAGCGTGACAACGAGGCAGGCGCTGGTGGTTGCGCCGGGAGCCAGAGTCCCGCTCAGTGTGCCGGTGGGAACGCCGGATGCCGGGCATGCTCCCGTAGCAACCGAGAGCGCCAAGGGGTTTGCGACAGCCGCACCGGTGGTCATCTTCACCGCGTTCGCAGTGATTACGGCAGATAGTGCGAGAGAAACGTCGCCGGTGTTGGTGATGGTGAAAGTGCCAGTGGCAGAAGTACCCGGGGCGAGCGCTGACCAGTTCAATGACTGGGTTCCGACGCTGAGCGATGCGGTTCCCGCCTTAATAGTGGCACCGGGTGCAGCGGGGGCTGATGCGTTCAGATAGGCGTAAGTGCCACCCGTGCCGACGAGACCTAGCGATACGGCGATGATCACAATAGCGATCGCCTTGAGCGCTCCGAAGCTGTTGCTACCGAGTGCAGCCAGTGCGGATGCTGAGCGACGCTGATGGCGGCCGTTAACCATGTCAAGGCGGTGCGACCCGCGAACTGTTGTCGCATTCATGGTGCACCGCCTTTCTATGAGAGATAGCTATTTACATAGCGTGAAGAGGATTGCCGGGTGTGCGTCCCCCCAGACCGCACACCCAGCGGGGTAAAACTAGTTGTTCTGCGTCAGCGTGACGTTGAAGCCGGCGAGGTTGACCTGGCCGAGCTTTGACAGGTTGTCGGCGGCGAACGTGGTGCTGGTGTAAGGGATACGAACCGTCACAACGACTGCTTGAGTACCTGCAGCGGGGCTGACCGTGACTGCGCTGGCTGCCTTGCCGTTGACCTGGAAGGTCGCTCCGCTGGTCAGAGCGGCTGCCAACTTGACGTCAGCGTCCTTAGCGGTGTCGACGGGGGTGATCGCGGCGGAACCGAGAGCTACTGCGGCGCTCAAGTTGTCTCCGGTTGCGGTCACATTGAATGTGCTGGTGTAAGTAAGTACGTCACCGGGAACGATCTTGAAGTTAGAGAGGTCCTTGCTGATGCCGTTGACCTTCCAGCCATCGCCGCTCGCCGGAGCTGCCTTGATCTCCAACGTGCCGGCGGTGATCTTCGTTGCCGAAGAAAGCACGGTTGCGGAGTCGTTCCACGAGGCGAGGGTTCCTGCGCCACCGAGGAGAAGAGCGATTCCTGCTGCACCTGCGATGGAGCCTTTGACGAGCTTGTTCATGATTTCCTTTCGCGGCGCAGCAAAAACAGGCCGGAATGTTTATGGTTCGGGATTTCGGGATTCAAGAAGCTGTGTGCTGGTTTCGGGTTCCTGCAACTCGGGTCATTCCAACGCAAGATTCGGGGCTCACGTTCAACTTCTAAACCGAGGCTACTTGTCCTCACTATGGAGGACAGTCCCCAGTAGTGGGGGGCACCCTATGTCCGCACCATGGGGGACTACGAGTGCTCGTTTGGGGTACGAAATACCCCGGTTTTACGGGGATCTCACCGGAAACACGGGAAAGGGGTACATCGTTTGTACCCCGAAAGTCTCAGAAAAACCGGGGTACAAGGGGACAGATCTGTCTATCCTCTACCCGGTTTGACCTGAAAAATATTTTTCGATGGGGGTGGAGATTTCACCGCTGTCGCGTCTGTGACCACGGGAGAGCTGCCAATAAAGTCCAAAAGTTCGACGCCGGCGACCACTTTTGAGGGGTGCGGGCCGCCCGCGAGCAGCCGCGGCATCCAGTGCAAGGGCAGTGCGGAGGGCGAGCCGACAAGCACGATGTTGCCGAAACGGCGACCTTTGAGAATCTGAGTCTCGGCGAGAGCGGCTACGTGGCCGACCGTGTGCTTGAGGGTTGCAGCCTGGCTGCGCGCAAAAGCGAGCCCCGGGCCGTCGGCAACGTTCACGACGACAACGCCCTCGGGCGCGAGGAGCGTCATGGCTTCCTCATAGAACTCGACGCTGGTGACGTGAGCGGGAGTGCGGGCGCCGCTGAAGACGTCTATGACGAGAAGATCGACGGCTCCGCGCATCCCGGCCGGGAACTTTGCCAGCACCTCGCGAGCATCACCGTGACGAACGCGGATGGATGCCCGCTTCGACCACGGAAGTTCGGCGCGAACAAAGTCCACGAGATCCGACTCCAGCTCGACGACCTGTTGGCGCGAGCCGGGGCGCGTGGCTTCGACATAGCGGGGGAGGGTCAAGGCGCCACCGCCCAGGTGAATGGCGGTGATGGGTGCGCCGGGCTCCGAGAGTTGGTCAATGACGTGGCCCATGCGCTGTACGTACTCAAAGAACAGCTGGCTCGGATCGTCCATGTTGACGTGCGATTGAGGGGTGCCGTCCACGGTGAGGGTGAAGGCGCCATCCTGCCAACGGTCAGGGGCGATCTCGGCAAAGTGGCCGCTCAATTTCAGGGTGGTGCTGGGATGCTCGGCCATGGCATTGACTTTGCCACACTCCGTGCAGACATGCAGCCGCGCTCGCGGGCGCCAGAACCGCTGCGCGGTACGGTGAAGCATGGCTGATGCGAACCGCGAACTTCCTCCCCACCTCAAGGCGCAATTGAACGCCCAGTCCTATGTGGGGCCGGCGACGTTCGGAATGCGACCGATGCTGAGCGAGCCGGAGCAGCTTGATTCGTGGCAGCCGGATGTCGCTGTCGTCGGTGCCCCATGGGACGACAGCACCACCAACCGCCCGGGCGCTCGCTTCGGACCGCGTGCTTTGCGCGCCAGCGCCTACGACCCCGGCACGTATCACCTCGACCTCGGCGTCGAGATTTTCGACCACCTCGACGTCGTCGATTACGGGGATGCCGTCACGAGTCACGGAATGTGGGAGCTATCGAAGGCCGCGATTCACGAGCGCGTCTCGCAGGTCGCCAGCCGCGGCATCGTCCCGTTCATCATTGGTGGCGACCACTCGATCACGTGGCCGGCCGCAACAGCGGTTGCTGAGCACCACGGTTTCGGCAATGTGGTCATGATCCATTTCGATGCGCACGCCGACACCGCGAACATTCTCGAGGGCAACCTGGCCAGTCACGGAACCCCGATGCGTCGCCTCATCGAGTCGGGCGCCATCCCGGGCCCCAACTTCTTGCAGGTTGGCTTGCGCGGTTACTGGCCCGGTGAAGAAGATCAGAAGTGGATGCGCGATAACGGGCTTAAGCACTTCATGATGCAAGAGTTTTGGGAGCGCGGCGTCAAGGAGATGATCCCCGAGATCATCGCGGCGGCGAAGGCGCGAGCATCCAAGGTTTACATCTCGATCGACATTGATGTGCTCGACCCCGGTTTCGCGCCGGCAACGGGAACGCCCGAACCTGGCGGCTTCGCGCCGATCGATTTGCTGCGCATTGTTCGCCAGATTGTGCTCGAAACGGATGTCGTGGGCTTCGATGTCATGGAGGTTGCGCCGGCCTATGACCACGCCGACATCACTGTAAACAACGCCCATCGGCTCATCTGGGAGGCCTTCGGGGCCATGGCCGCCAAGAAGCGGGCGGCGGGACTCACAGCAAACCCCTAGTCGAATTCTCGATTTAGGTCAAGAATCGGGTGGACACGGCGCGGCATAGCGGCTTATAGTAGATCCTTGCGCTCCCAGACAAATTAAGCAGTCATATTGCGGACAGCTGGGTGCCCCGAGTATAGCGGCGGGGTGATTCTGGTGAGCATTTCATTACCGACCGTCAATCATCTTGACAGACGAACCCGACGGGGTTCACGGAGGTTGTTCCTTGGCTGCTGCGCGCGATGCGTCCACCAATAAGTCCCCAAAGAATGGCCGCGCAGCTTCGCGGCTTTCTTTCGCTAAAATTACTGACACACTCACGGTTCCCGATCTGCTTGCATTGCAGACCGAGAGCTTTGACTGGCTCGTCGGCAACGACAGCTGGAAAACGCGTGTAACGGATGGTGTTGCCGCTGGCCGCACCGATCTGCCTACACGCAGTGGTCTCGACGAAATCTTTGAAGAGATCTCGCCGATCGAAGACCTCGGTGAGACGATGCAACTGTCGTTCACCGATCCTGAGCTCGAAGAGCCGAAGTACTCCATCGACGAGTGCAAGGAGCGCGGCAAGACTTTCGCTGCGCCTCTGTACGTCAACGCTGAGTTCATGAACCACCTCACCGGTGAAATCAAGACTCAGACCGTCTTCATGGGTGACTTCCCGCTCATGACGGCTCGCGGTACCTTCATCATCAACGGAACCGAGCGTGTTGTTGTTTCTCAGCTCGTTCGTTCGCCTGGTGTGTACTTCGACCGCCAGCCCGAGAAGCTCTCCGACAAGGACATCTACTCGGCTCGCATCATCCCGAGCCGTGGTGCTTGGCTTGAGTTCGAGATCGACAAGCGCGATCAGGTCGGCGTTCGCATCGACCGTAAGCGCAAGCAGTCGGTCACGGTCTTCCTGAAGGCCCTCGGCCTGTCCAGCGAAGAGATCCTCGAGGAGTTCAAGGGCTTCCCGTCGATCGAGGCCACCTTGGAGAAGGACAACATCCTCACCAAGGAAGAGGCGCTCAAGGACATCTACCGCAAGCTGCGTCCGGGCGAGCAGGTAGCTGCAGAAGCCGCACGCGCGCTTCTCGACAACTTCTACTTCAACTCGAAGCGTTACGACCTCGCGAAGGTTGGTCGCTACAAGATCAACCGCAAGCTTGGTCTCGACACCGACATTAAAGAGTCGGTCCTCACCGTTGAAGACATCATTGCCACCATCAAGTACATGGTGTCGCTCCACGACACCACTGCTCCCAACGTTGCGGTTAGCGACAGCGGTGCAGCCAGCATCAAGGGTGTTCGCGATGGCAAGAAGGTTGACATCCGTCTCGACGTAGACGACATCGACCACTTCGGTAACCGTCGTATCCGCGCCGTGGGTGAGCTCATCCAGAACCAGGTTCGTACCGGCCTCAGCCGTATGGAACGTGTTGTTCGCGAGCGCATGACCACGCAGGACATCGAAGCCATCACCCCGCAGACTCTGATCAACGTGCGCCCCGTCGTCGCTGCGATCAAGGAGTTCTTCGGTACGTCGCAGCTCTCGCAGTTCATGGACCAGAACAACCCGCTCGCGGGTCTGACCCACAAGCGTCGCCTTTCGGCGCTGGGCCCTGGTGGATTGAGCCGTGAGCGCGCTGGCGTTGAGGTTCGAGACGTTCACCCCTCTCACTACGGCCGTATGTGCCCGATTGAGACTCCTGAAGGCCCCAACATTGGTCTGATCGGTTCGCTCGCATCGTTCGCACGCATCAACGCATTCGGTTTCATCGAGACCCCGTACCGTCGTTTGATCGACGGCGTTGTTTCGACGACCATCGACTACC
This sequence comes from Rhodoglobus sp. NPDC076762, assembly GCA_040687235.1. Classification (GTDB taxonomy): domain Bacteria; phylum Actinomycetota; class Actinomycetes; order Actinomycetales; family Microbacteriaceae; genus Rhodoglobus. The sequence continues at coordinate 836,606 of JBFBMV010000001.1, forward strand.
TGACTGCAAGCGATGAAGACGACTTCATCGTTGCGCAGGCAAACGCGCCTCTTACCAAGGACATGCGGTTCGCTGAGCCCCGCGTTCTTGCTCGTAAGAAGGGTGGCGAGGTTGACCTCGTTCCCGTTGAAGACATTGCCTACATGGATGTCTCGCCGCGCCAAATGGTGTCGGTAGCGACCTCGATCATCCCCTTCCTCGAGCACGACGATGCAAACCGCGCACTCATGGGTGCCAACATGCAGCGTCAAGCTGTCCCGCTGCTGCGCAGTGAGAGCCCGCTCGTGGGAACCGGTATGGAAGCCTTCGCCGCTATTGACTCTGGTGACGTTGTCACCACGCTCAAGGCTGGTGTTGTCTCTGAGGTTTCTGCAGACGTCGTTGTTGTTCAGCTCGATGAGGGCGGAACGCAGGAATACTTCCTGCGCAAGTTCGACCGCTCTAACCAGGGCACGAGCTACAACCACCGCGTTATCGTCAGCGCCGGAGAGCGCGTCGAAGTTGGTCAGGTCATCGCTGATGGTCCCGCAACGGAGAACGGCGAGCTCGCCCTCGGAAAGAACCTCCTCGTGGCATTCATGCCGTGGGAGGGTCACAACTTCGAGGACGCGATCATCCTGAGCCAGAACCTGGTCAAGGATGACGTACTGTCGTCGATCCACATCGAAGAATACGAAGTGGATGCTCGCGACACCAAGCTCGGTAAGGAAGAGATCACGCGCGATCTGCCGAACGTTAGCCCAGAACTCTTGGCTGACCTCGACGAGCGTGGAATCATCCGTATCGGTGCAGAGGTTCGCCCCGGCGACATCCTCGTCGGCAAGGTCACGCCTAAGGGTGAGACTGAGCTTTCGGCTGAAGAGCGCTTGCTCCGTGCCATCTTCAACGAGAAGAGCCGCGAAGTTCGCGACACCTCGCTGAAGGTTCCCCACGGTGAGCAGGGCACGATCATTGCTGTCAAGGAATTCTCCGCAGACAACGATGACGAGCTTGGCTCGGGCGTCAACCAGCGTGTTGTTGTATACATCGCCCAGAAGCGCAAGATCACCGAAGGTGACAAGCTCGCTGGTCGTCACGGCAACAAGGGTGTTATCTCCAAGATTCTGCCTGTCGAAGACATGCCGTTCTTGGCCGATGGAACCCCGGTAGACATCATCCTGAACCCCCTCGGTATCCCCGGTCGAATGAACTTCGGTCAGGTCCTCGAAACCCACCTCGGTTGGGTTGCAAAGCAGGGCTGGGAAGTTGAAGGCAAGCCGGAGTGGGCAAAGAACCTCCCGGAGGAAGCGTTCAGCGCTGCCCCCGGAACCAAGGTTGCTACCCCTGTATTCGACGGTGCGTACGAAGAGGAAATCGCGGGTCTTCTTGACTCCACGACTCCTACTCGTGACGGCGACCGCCTCATCGACCACACGGGTAAGACCCGTCTGTTCGATGGTCGTTCGGGAGAGCCGTTCCCGGCTCCCGTTTCGGTCGGTTACATGTACATCCTCAAGCTGCACCACCTCGTTGACGACAAGATTCACGCTCGTTCAACCGGTCCGTACTCCATGATTACTCAGCAGCCACTCGGTGGTAAGGCTCAGTTCGGTGGACAGCGCTTCGGTGAGATGGAAGTGTGGGCGCTCGAGGCCTATGGTGCCGCATACGCACTGCAGGAGCTTCTGACGATCAAGTCGGACGACATCCTCGGTCGCGTCAAGGTATACGAAGCCATCGTTAAGGGCGAGAACATCCAGGAGCCGGGTATCCCCGAAAGCTTCAAGGTGCTCATCAAGGAAATGCAGTCGCTGTGCCTCAACGTCGAAGTTCTTTCGGCAGACGGTTCAACGGTCAACCTGCGCGACTCGGACGATGAAGCGTTCCGTGCCGCTGAAGAGTTGGGCATCAACATTTCTGCGCGGTTCGAATCCTCGTCTGTTGACGAGATCTAACCCGACCGATTACGACTGCAGAACTTTCGAAGAGAGAAGATAAATTGCTCGACGTTCACGCGTTTGATGAAATCAAAATCGGTCTCGCTACCGCCGACGACATTCGTCGCTGGTCGCACGGTGAGGTAAAAAAGCCAGAGACCATTAACTACCGCACACTCAAGCCGGAGAAAGACGGTCTGTTCGGCGAACAGATCTTCGGACCTTCGCGCGACTGGGAGTGCTCCTGTGGCAAGTACAAGCGAGTCCGCTTTAAGGGCATCGTTTGTGAGCGCTGTGGTGTTGAAGTAACCAAGTCGGCTGTGCGCCGTGAGCGCATGGGCCACATCGAGCTCGCCGCTCCGGTTACTCACATCTGGTACTTCAAGGGTGTTCCGAGCCGTCTCGGTTACCTGCTTGACATGGCACCGAAGGACCTCGAAAAGGTCATTTACTTCGCTGCATACATGATCATTTCGGTTGACGAAGAAGGCCGTCACGCTGACCTCCCCGCGCTTGAGAACGAGATCCGTCTCGAAATCAAGACGCTTGAGGGCCAGCGCGATTCCCGCATCGCCGACCGCTTGACCAAGTTCGAGGAAGACCTCGCCGCTCTTGAAGAAGAGGGTGCGAAGGCCGACCAGAAGCGCCGCGTCAAGGATGCTGCTGAGAAGGAAATGTCTCAGCTGCGCAAGGCAATCGATGAGCAGATCGCTCAGCTCGAGCGCGTGTGGGAAGACTTCCGCACCCTCAAGGTTGGCGACCTGAAGCCTGAAGACTCAGTCTTCCAGGAACTCCAGGACCGCTTCGGTAGCTACTTCGAAGCATTCATGGGTGCCGAGGCAATCAAGAAGCGCCTTCAGGCCTTCGACCTTGCTCTCGAAAGCGTTGAACTGCACGACCAGATCGCGAACGGCAAGGGTCAGAAGAAGATCCGCGCCATCAAGCGGCTGCGTGTAGTCAACTCGTTCCTGCAGACCGGCAACTCGCCGGCCGCTATGGTGCTCGATGTCGTTCCGGTTATTCCTCCGGAGCTTCGCCCGATGGTTCAGTTGGATGGTGGCCGCTTCGCGACCTCCGACCTCAACGACCTCTACCGTCGTGTGATCAACCGCAACAACCGTTTGCGTCGTCTCCTCGACCTCGGTGCTCCCGAGATCATCGTCAACAACGAGAAGCGCATGCTTCAGGAAGCCGTTGACGCACTGTTCGACAACGGTCGTCGTGGCCGTCCCGTCACCGGTACTGGTAACCGTGCCCTCAAGTCCCTGAGCGACATGCTCAAGGGTAAGCAGGGTCGTTTCCGCCAGAACCTGCTCGGAAAGCGCGTTGACTACTCCGGTCGTTCGGTGATCATCGTTGGACCGCAGCTCAAGCTGCACCAGTGTGGTCTTCCCAAGCAGATGGCTCTCGAGCTGTTCAAGCCGTTTGTTATCAAGCGCTTGATCGACTTGAGCCACGCGCAGAACATCAAGAGCGCCAAGCGCATGGTTGAGCGTGCACGTCCGCAGGTCTGGGATGTACTCGAAGAAATCATCCGCGAGCGTCCCGTGCTGCTGAACCGTGCACCAACCCTGCACCGTTTGGGCATCCAGGCATTCGAACCTCAGCTCGTTGAGGGTAAGGCTATTCAGCTTCACCCTCTCGTCTGTGCTGCATTCAACGCTGACTTCGATGGTGACCAGATGGCTGTTCACCTTCCGTTGTCGGTAGAGGCACAGGCCGAAGCTCGCGTTCTTATGCTCGCCAGCAACAACATCCTCAAGCCGTCTGACGGTCGCCCGGTGACCCTGCCCACACAGGACATGATCATCGGTCTGCACCACCTGACCACGCTCACGGAGGGTGCTGTCGGCGAAGGCCGTGCGTTCTCGTCGGTCGCTGAAGCGATCTTCGCGTTCGACCAGCACTCGCTCGACCTCAACGCGAAGGTACGACTGCGTCTCGACAACGTCTACCTTGCTGAGGAAGACGCTCCCGAGGGCTTCGTTCAGGGACAGTCCAAGCTCATGGAAACGACCCTCGGTCGCGCCCTCTTCAACGAGGCGCTTCCGAAGGACTACCCGTACATCGAGGCACTCGCAGACAAGGGCCAGATTTCGGCCATCGTCAACGACCTCGCTGAGCGGTACGTGAAGGTGGATGTTGCATCGGCACTGGACGCGATCAAGGACGCGGGATTCCACTGGGCTACTCGCTCGGGTGTAACCGTTGCGCTGTCTGACATCGTGACCCCGCCGACCAAGCCGGAGATCATTGGCCGCTACGAGAAGATCGCAGCCAAGGTTCAGGGCCAGTACGAGAAGGGACTCACGACCGACGCCGAGCGTCGTCAGGAGCTCATCGAGATCTGGAACAAGGCAACCGCAGAAGTAGCGACTGCCATGCAGTCGAACTTCCGCACTGACAACAACATCAACCGCATGGTGTCGTCTGGTGCTCGTGGTAACTGGATGCAGGTTCGTCAGATCGCCGGTATGCGTGGTCTGGTATCGAACCCGAAGGGTGAGATCATCCCTCGCCCGATCGTTCACTCCTACAAGGAGGGCCTGACCGTAGCCGAGTACTTCATCTCGACTCACGGTGCTCGTAAGGGACTGGCCGACACCGCACTGCGTACTGCAGACTCCGGATACCTCACGCGTCGACTCGTTGACGTGTCGCAGGATGTCATCATTCGTGAAAACGACTGTGGCACCCGCAAGGGACTGGACATGCCCATCGCAGCGCAGAACGCTGATGGCAAGTGGATCCTCGACGACAACGTTGAGAACTCGGTCTACGCTCGCAGCCTTGCTGCGGATGCCACCAACGACAAGGGCGATGTAGTCGCTGCTGCTGGTGCAGACGTCGGAGACGTTCTGCTCGAGAAGCTCGTTGCAGCCGGTGTTCACAGCATCAAGGTTCGTTCGGTACTCACGTGTGAGTCCGCTGTTGGTGTGTGTGCGGTCTGCTACGGCCGCTCGCTCGCAACCGGCCTTCTCGTTGACATCGGTGAGGCTGTCGGAATTATCGCCGCACAGTCGATCGGTGAGCCCGGTACCCAGCTGACCATGCGTACCTTCCACACCGGTGGTGTTGCTTCGGCAGACGACATTACGCAGGGTCTTCCCCGCGTTACGGAACTCTTCGAAGCTCGTACCCCTAAGGGTGCAAGCCCCATCGCAGAAGCCGCTGGTCGCGTCACGATCGAAGACACCGACCGCAGCCGCAAGCTGATCCTCACGCCAGACAATGGCGACGAGCCCATCGCTTACCCGGTACTGCGTCGTGCAACCCTCCTCATTGAGGATGGCGAGCACGTTGAGCTCGGACAGCAGCTTCACGTCGGAAACGTTGACCCGAAGGAAGTTCTTCGCGTCCGCGGTGTCCGTGCCGTGCAGCAGCACCTCGTTGATGGTGTCCAGGGCGTTTACCGCTCGCAGGGTGTACCGATTCACGATAAGCACATTGAGGTCATCGTTCGCCAGATGCTCCGCAAGGTGACTGTTGTTGACCACGGTGACACCGGGCTCCTCCCGGGTGAGCTGGTCGACCGTTCGAAGTACAACGAGCTCAACCGCGGTGTTCTCACCGAGGGCAAGGCAACGGCATCCGCTCGTCAGGAGATCTTGGGTATCACCAAGGCTTCGCTGGCGACCGAGTCGTGGCTGTCGGCAGCGTCGTTCCAGGAGACCACCCGCGTTCTTACGCAGGCGGCCATGGAAGGCAAGTCCGACCCGCTCATGGGACTCAAGGAGAACGTCATCATCGGTAAGCTCATCCCGGCTGGTACGGGATTGGCTCGCTACCGCGACGTATCGGTCGAGGCAACGGAAGAGGCGAAAGCCGAACGTTACCCCAACCGCATCTTCGCTGACGATGCAAGCCTCACTGAGAGCGACTTGAGCTTCGTCGACTTCGACAGCTTCAGCTCGAATGATTCCACGCCGGGAACCTACAACTAAGTAGTCTCGGCATCACCTCCGGGTGATACCACGAAGGGCCCTCGTCATTGCGACGGGGGCCCTTCGTCATTACAGCAACTAGCGAACAGCGCACCGTGCACCGTGCACCTGATGTCGCTAGGATGCGGCTAGAGCGCAGGGATCTCTACGCGGGAGTAGTCTTTGTCGTCGGCGACCAGGGTGACGAGCAGGGGTCGTCCCGCAGGCAGCAGGCGAATAGTGACGACACCGGCGGTGGCAGAATCAAGCACGCGCACGGCAGCCTCTGTGATGCTTCTGATGCCGCCCGTCGGTAACGGCATCGGGTAGCGATCATCGAGAAGCACCACGGTAACGCCGCGGCGGCGAGCTCGCTGTACTGCGCTGACGATTTCAGGTAGATCAAGTTGTCGGGCACGCAAACCATCGCGCAAACGAGCTTCGGCGATGAGCAACTCACTGCGTTCCTCAGCGGTCAATTCCACCCCGTCGGCGATGCGCTGCAGCTGGGCGCCGACAGCCGCGTCTAGGCCTGCTAGGCGGCGAGAGCGTTCAGCGGTGCGTGCCAGTGCGGCTGCCTCGGCGGCGGCGCGCACGGTTTCACTCTCGTGGATCCCGTCCAAACGTTGGCTGGTGCGGCGCATCCCATAGGAAAATAGCGATCCTACGAGCACGAACGGCGCTTGCCGAGCGACAAGCAGTATCGCCTCGAGCAACCGATCCTCGGTACTGAGACCCCAGCCGATGACAACGGCGCCAATCGCCGCGAAACCGACCCACGCTAGGAGGTCTCTACGCCGGAGGCTGAGATAAAACATGGCGAGAGCCCCCGCGCCCACGTACCACTGAGAGAAGCCCCCTAGAGCAGAATTGTTCGATGAAATCGCCGTCGCCACCACACTGGCAACGATGACGTAGCCGCTGATGCCGACGCTGACGCGGGGATCGCGGTCTCGGGTCAGAGCGAACCATACGGTGGCGAAGAGCGCGATTGACACGTAGACCGGAAGCGGGGACTTCACATCGTCGAGGGCGAGAAGCGCGAGAGCAGAGATCGTCACGAAATATATCCAAATCAGGATATGAGCGCCGCGCCCGGTTATTTGAGGCAGGTCAAGTCGGGAGGTGGTCGAGCAGCTGTGGATCACTGCGTCCACCCCACTGTTACGCGAGTACCCCGATTTGGTTCAGACCAGACGGTGGCTTGAGCTCCAGGCAACGCGTTAACACGACCGAGGATGCTCACCACGATGCCGAGGCGACTCGCAGGTACCGCGCTGGGATCGAAGCCCTTCCCATCATCAGTGACCGTTATCGTGACACCGTGTGGACTTAGCTGGAGCCGCACAGCCCGGGTGACCCGCTCGCTGTCAGCGCCGGCATGGAGCACGCTATTGCGGAGAGCTTCCACAGTCGCTTCGATTAGCGCGCTGGCGATTGACGACGGAAGTGGGGCGTAGCGGCTACCTTCTACGGAAAACTCAGCGGCATCCGTCGTTTCGGCGATCGAGGATGCAAGTCCTTGAATGAGGTAGTCGCTGTCGATCAGCTCTGGCACCGTCGAGGCGGAGTTTCGGAGCTCGCCTAGGCGGGCAATCGTGCGAGCCGCTTGCTCGCGAACCGAGGCCGAATCGCTGCGCCCAGCGCCCGCGGCAGCGAAGATTGTGGCGATGACCTCGTCATGGACGAGTGCATCGAGATGTGCTTGTTCTTCTCCGCGGGCGGTCAGCGCCGCCGCACGTGTGGAGGAGGCGCGGGCAGCCAAGATTGCCCTGTCCACGTCACGCCCAGCGGCCATCGCCACGGTCGCAACAGCGGTGAAAGCCGCGCACACGGTGATGGTGAAGAAGGCGAATTGGAACGCGAGGGAGATGTCGGCTCCTCCATCCGCGACAATGCGGATCGGGGCGATAATCAGTGACGCAGCCAGAAGATAGACCCACGCAACGACAGGTCGCCAGGCGATCGCGGCCGGAACGGTACCAAGCGCTGTAAGGCCGATTGTCCACGGGGCCATTTCGGGCGGCATCGGTCCGTTGGCGAAGGCCGGGAACCAGCTAAGAACAGCGATCATAAAGATGACGGCGTATGCGCCATGAAGTATGCGAAGCTGACGAAGCGAACTCCACGGGGCGACCGCCGCCATGACCAGTGGGGTGCCGAACAGCGCGATTCCTGCAACAAGCTGCCAGTGGGGCAATACGTACGTAGCTTGGTCAAAGAAGGATCCGACGCTGAGTCCCAAAAACATCACGGTTGCGGCTGCGAGCACCAGCGTCATCGTGCGCACGGCACCGAGCTCGGCTCCAGGGCCGTCATAGGGGGCTGGAAGTGAAACGGGCGCGGGGCGACTCACTTTCATGAGTGCGGAGGGGGCAGGATACCGTCTTCGACCGCTCGCTTGTAGAGATCGACTTTGGTGTGGGCGGGGCGCCCGGCCATCGCGTACTTGTGCCGAATGCGTCTAACGTACTCGGCGACCGTGCTGGCCGAGAGACCAGCGCGATGAGCGACGGCCACCGATTTGTCGCCGGACGCGTAGTGGGCGAGCACTTCCTGTTCTTTCGGGCTCAGTCCGACGGCGGCAAGTTCAGGATCGGAGTCGAGAGCAGCAGCCCAGTCCGTAGTGACCACGGGATTGCCTCGAGCCGCCTCGCGAACCGCGTCGACGATCACATCACGGGATTCAGACTTGCGCACGATGCCCAATACTCCGGTGCGGGATGCCGCTCTCACCTCTGCTGCGTTGTCAGCGGCGGTGAAAACGAGAACGTTGAGGCCGCGCTCGCGCAGCCACCCCACGTTGCCCTCGACAGCGCTGTTGTCCGAGAGACGCACGTCGAGCACGACGAGATCGAGATCGTGCGTGTGGGTCTCGAGGTCTCGAACGCTGCTTACTGAGGAAACGAGCGCTAAGTCGGAGCACTCCGCCAGAAGCGACGCGAAACCCAACTGGACGGTTTCGTGGTCATCGACATGCCCCACGCGATAGACGCGTGCCAGTCCGTCCTGTGGTGTCACAAGTGTTCCCGTTCGGATCAGGGTATGGGTAGGGTGCCTCGTATTTGCGGCGACCTCCGACAAATGTACCGGAACTTTCTGTCTGTCCCCCAAACGGGTGTCATTGATACTGACGACTGCCGCAGGAAGGCGTCGACTGCGACTATCAATAGGCACATCGTTGATGTTGGGGGAGAAGCTTAATGAATCGTCACGCCATAAACGATCTCATCGATTGCTCTCTGCAGCGCTGGTACAGGCTTGTCGCCGAGTGGCGCGAACCCGCCAGGGGAACGGAAGCGGGCTGTGTGGCCTGTCGAGCGTCAGACTTCTCCGCGTTCGACCGCTCTGGCCATTGGCCTCACGACATCATCCACGCTTTCGTCGACACCCTTGAGCTCGTCACCTTTCAAGTGGCAGTTGCTCTGCATGAAGAGCGGCACTGCCGCGGTGAGGATGCTCGCTCAACTCGCCCGTGCGCGACCTGCTTGGCTGCGGCCCGCTCCACAGTGCAGGCGTGCGCCCACCGTCACGCCCAAGATATTTCTGCCGTGGTCGCTGAATGTGCGTTGCCCAGATTGGCTGAATACGTAGAAAAGAACATCAATTTGGCACTTAATGCTGCGACTCGCGGCGAATGGGCTTCCTGAAACGTCCTGACTACCCCTCACAAGTGGGGCTAGTGGTGCAGATGTGAGTCGATTAGCGTTGGACTCCGCTAGGACCTTGGGGGGAGGCACGCGTGACAACACTTGCTGAAGTACTGATCCTTCGCGGAATGATGCCGATTGAGAGCATCGATTCTGTAGGGACTTCTCACACAGACGAGGAAGCACTCGTCAGAAACTTACTCGACAGCGGCACCATTTCGCCGGCACAACTCGCCTCTGCGCGAGCTGCGCAAGCCGGAGTGCCGTTCGTGGAACTCGTCGACTTCGCCGTTGACCACCAAGCAGTCGCCCTCGCGCCGGCCGCAATCTGCCGTCGCCACGAGGTGCTGCCCATCGCGTTCAGCGAGGGGTACCTTGTTTTGGCGATGGTCGATCCCGGCAACATCTTTGCCCTCGATGACATTCGTTCGGCAACCGGTCGTCAGATCCGCGTTGTCGTTGCGGAGCGCAGCGACCTCCAAACCGCTCTTGACCGCTTCCACCGCGCAGACGGTGAGCTGTCCAGCCTGAGCAGCGAGCTCGAACAGGAAGCAACAACCACGGATGTCGCCCTTGCGACTAACAACAACGAGCCGACCGAAGACGATGCGCCTATCGTTCGCTTCGTGAACCTGCTCATCAGCCAGGGCATCCAAGACAAGGCATCCGATATTCACATCGAGCCCGGCGAGCACGACCTCGGCGTTCGATACCGTATCGATGGTGTGCTCCACGAGATGCAGCGCGCTCCTCGCCAGATTCAGAACGGCGTCATCTCGCGCCTCAAGATCATGGCCGAAATGGACATTGCTGAGCGTCGCAAGCCTCAGGATGGCCGTATCTCCGTCATCCACGGTCAGAAGAAAATCGACCTTCGTGTTGCCACGTTGCCGACTGTCTACGGCGAAAAAGTCGTCATGCGTATTCTCGACAACTCAAACACGACGCTCGACTTGAGCCAGCTCTACCTGCTTGAGCACAACGCCAAGATTTACAAAGAGGCGTACACCAAGCCTTACGGAATGATCCTCGTTACCGGCCCTACGGGTTCTGGTAAGTCGACCACGCTCTACACAACCCTGAACGCCGTTGCTCGCCCGGAGATCAACGTCATCACGGTTGAAGACCCGGTGGAGTACCGCATGGCGGGCATCAACCAGGTTCAGGTCAATCCGAAGGCCGGACTCACTTTCGCCAGTGCACTGCGCTCGATCCTGCGTTCCGACCCGGATGTTGTTCTCATCGGTGAGATCCGAGACCAGGAAACGGCGCAGATTGCGATCGAAGCCGCGCTCACTGGCCACCTCGTGTTGAGCACCCTGCACACCAACGGCGCACCTGCCGCAATTACGCGACTGATCGAGATGGACATTGAGCCCTTCTTGGTCGGATCGGCAATCGACTGCGTCGTCGCCCAGCGACTCGCGCGTCGTCTCTGTGACCGCTGCAAGCAGCCTGCGGTGCACAACCCGCAGGATCTCGTGAACTTGAAGGTCGGCTTCAACCCAGAAGGTCCGATGCCGACCCTGTATGCACCCGTGGGTTGCACCGTGTGTTCCAAGACGGGATACCGCGGACGTATTGCGCTGCACGAAGTAATGGCAGTGTCTGAAGAGATTGAACGTCTTGCTGTTGCTCGCTCGTCGAGCGCGGAGATCAGCCGCGTCGCGATCGAGCAGGGAATGCGCACTCTGCGCATGGACGGATGGGCGAAGGCTCAGCTGGGCTTGACGTCTATCGAAGAGATTTTGCGCGTCGTCGCATAAGACGAAGTATCTGGGGGAATTATGGCTAAGCGGATTTACGACATCCCGTCGCAATCGGTAGACGAGAGTTTGTTCACGCCGAAGGGACAGAGCGCGCCCTCCGGGCAAAGCGTTCCGGCGGATGCACCGCCGCCGGCCCCGGGAACAAGCGTTCCTGGACCGAGCAACCCGCAGGCGTCGGCACCACCGTTCCCCGAATGGGCGCAGACTGGTGCGGCCCCGGCCGCGTCTGCAGCGACTGTTCCGGCATCACCGCTTCCGACGATTCCGCCGCCCTCAGGTTCGATTAAGAGCACGGATACCTCGGGTGTAACGCCGCCGGCTGCGCCACCCGCACCTCCGGCTCCTGCCCCTCGTGCCGAGCCAGCGGCCCCGACTCAGGCCGAAGCTCCGCACGCGGATGCTGCGGCCGAAGGCGGTCGCCGCGCTCGTCGGATGGCGACCGAGCCAGTCACCTCAATAGATTCGCTCGACGAACTCTTCCGCCAAGCTGCAGCCGGCGCGATGTCTCAGACATCGGCCGCGACATCTGCTGCTGGCGCATCGTTACCGGTACCCGAGGTGCCCGTTGTCGAGGAGCCCGTTGCTCAGCAAGCGCCCGTTCCTTCCGCCACCGCCGCCGAGGTGCCGTACTTCACCAGCGACACCGCGAACGCCGCCGATGACAATGCCACCCAGATCATGGATGAGCTTCCCCTCGACGCGCCTACCGTCGCGTTCCCGGCGCCCTCCGCTAGCGACGGCGGCTTGCTCGATCTTCCTGATGTCGCACCCGCGGCCGAAGGTGAACTGAACTTTCCCCCGCCCGGAGTCGACGAGGGGCTCCTGAGCTTCACCAGCGGTTTTGGTGCTGCCGAGCCGCAGCAGAGTCGCGAATCCCAGTTGCTCTCCGTGCCGGAGATCGTCGAAGAGCAACGCGAAGCGCGTCCGGAGATGGAAGTCACCGCACGCGAGGGGTCTAGCCCGGAGCTGCTCGACGCACTTAAAGAGGTTGTCTATACCGGCGCATCCGACCTTCACATCGCTTCGGGCGCTGTGCCCATGATCCGCGTAGATGGTGGACTTCAGCCGCTCAAAGGCGTCGGAGTATGGGACAAAGATCGCACCCGTGAAGCGCTGTTCAGCATCCTCGACCAGAAGCAAGAGGATCAGTTTCTTGAAGTTCTCGAACTCGACTTCGCGTTCGAGCTTTCTGAGGCTGCTCGTTTCCGTGTGAACTTCTACATGGACCGCGGCAACCTTGGCGCTGCCTTCCGAATTATCCCGACTGAGATCAAGCAGCTGAAGGACCTCGGTATCCAGGAGTCGGTATCGCAGTTCGCTACTTTGCCTCGTGGGCTTGTGCTCGTGACCGGACCAACCGGTTCTGGTAAGTCGACCACTTTGGCCGCGCTTATCGACTTGGTGAACCGCACCCGTGCTGACCACATCGTTACGGTCGAAGACCCGATCGAGTTCTTGCACGGCAACCAAAAGTCACTGGTTAACCAACGTGAAGTTGGACGCGACACTCACTCGTTCACGAACGCGCTCAAGCACGTTTTGCGTCAAGACCCCGATGTCATCCTCATCGGTGAGCTTCGTGACTTGGAAACTATCTCGATCGCATTGACCGCTGCAGAAACTGGGCACCTTGTTTTTGCCACCCTGCACACTCAGGATGCTGCGCAAACCGTGGACCGTATCATCGACGTTTTCCCGCCTCACCAGCAGGGCCAGGTTCGCACCCAGCTGGCTGCGGTGCTGCAGGGCATCATTTGTCAGACCCTTGTCCGTCGTTCATCGGGGAAGGGGCGAGTCGTGGCCACCGAGGTGCTCACGATGAACCCGGCTATCGGAAACCTCATCCGCGAAGGAAAGATCTACCAGATTCCTTCCGCCATGCAGGCTGGCCGTGGCGCTGGTATGCACACGATGGATCAGCACCTCGCTGGTCTCGCTAAGTCTGGTGCGATCACCGAAGAGGCAGCCATGGCTAAGGCTCATGACCCTGAGGGTATGCACCGACTAATGGGCGACAGTTCAACAGGAGTTCCGAACTAATGGCCGCTACTACCTCCGCTACCAAGTCCTTTGAGTACAAGGCTCGAGATCAGTCGGGCAAGGTTGTTAAAGGCCGCATCGACGCGTCGAGCGAAAACGCAGTTCTCGCTCGACTCCGGGTGATGGAGATCAGTCCGATCTCAGTTGCAGAAGTGGGCGCCGGCACCGGTCTCAATAAAGAGATCAATATTGCGTTTCTTCAAAAGGGTGTTGGTCTTGATGACCTGGCTGTGATGAGCCGCCAGATGTCGACCATGATTTCTTCAGGGCTCTCTCTCATTCGTGCGCTCGTCATCCTGTCGGAGCAGACCGAGAACCCCACACTCGCTAAAGCTCTTGCCGCTATTCGGCAAGAGGTCGAAACCGGCGGCACCCTCTCGGACGCCTTCGCTAAGCATGGCACGGTGTTCCCGCCCATCATGATCCACCTCGTTCGCGCGGGTGAAACAGGCGGCTTCCTCGACAACGCGCTCGAGTCGATTGCGAATAACTTCGAGAGCGAAGTCAAGCTGCGGGGAACGATCAAATCCGCACTTACGTACCCTGTCGTCGTGCTGATCATGGCAATCGCCGCCGTCGTGGGTATGTTGCTCTTTATCGTCCCGGTTTTCGAGGAGATGTTCGCAGATCTCGGTGGCGAACTACCATTGCTTACCCAGATGCTGGTCTGGATGTCGGATGCGATGACTATCGTCGCGCCGATTCTTGTCGTAACTGGAATCGTGTTCAGCGTCTGGTGGGGCAAGAACAAGCACACGGAAAAGGTTCGAAAGGCCATAGACCCGTGGAAGCTGCGCATGCCCGTGTTCGGTCCGCTTTTCCGCAAAGTCTCGATCTCTCGCTTCACCCGCAACTTCGGGACGATGCTTGGCGCGGGTGTGCCTATTCTTCAAGCACTCTCGATCGTCGGCGAGACCTCAGGAAACTATGTGATCGAAGAGGCCCTCCGGCGAGTGGCCGACTCAGTGCGTTCGGGACAGTCCGTTTCAGCGCCACTCATGAGGGAGTCCGTTTTCCCATCGATGGTGACTCAAATGGTTGCCGTTGGAGAAGACTCGGGGTCTATGGAGATCATGTTGTCGAAAATCGCCGATTTTTACGACGATGAGGTGCTGAAGACGACCGAGCAGCTGACTGCACTTATTGAGCCCTTGATGATCGGCGTCATCGGCGCCATCGTCGGTGTAATGGTTATCGCTCTGTACATGCCGATCTTTGCAATCTTCGATCAGATTAAGTAACGCCTAGCAGCCCCAAGCGGGGGTATTGCGACCCGAGTCGTGATGCCCCCGCTTGGCCTTTAAAGCGGGAGGGAAGGGCATCTCGCCGAGAGTGGGATCGCTTTTTATCGCCCGTTGGCACGCTAAAAGCGCTGCGACTCGCATATCCCCCCTCAGACTGGGGGCGGGAATCGCGCGGTTCACCCCCGTTTGTGGGATTCTCAGCAAGCCCACAAGTTGAGAGTATTTTTTGTGGGGGGCTGAGAAGCTATTTTTTTCTGGGGGCCCCTGTCCAAGATCCGAACCACAGACAGGAAAATCCTAATGATCGCACGTTTGAATGAAGCACTGCGCAGCAAGCGCTCAGACCTCGAGAACGACCAGAAGGGCTTCACCCTTGTTGAGCTCCTCGTTGTCGTTCTGATCATCGGCATCCTTGCCGCGATCGCTATCCCCTTCTTCCTCAACCAGCGCCAGGGCGCTTGGGAATCACAGGTCAAGTCGGACATCGCCAACGCAGTGATCGCTGCTGAGACGTACGCCGTTGGAAACAACGGCTCGTTCGACGGTATGGACGCAACTGACCTCGCCGACAACGGCTACAAGCAGACTCCTCGCGTTGCGCTCGATTCCGTCGATGCATCCGACCCGACTCGCTACGTGCTCGTGTTCTCCCACCTGGACTACACCGGTGAAACCTGGACCTACACCAGCGCAGATGGCAAGACCGTCTTCTCGGGTGACCCGGTCGTTTCTCCGTAACCCTAGCTAACACACGGAAGGGGCGTCGCCACGCGGCGGCGCCCCTTTCCCCGTGGGAGAGTGATCGCTCTCTCGAGAGAATCCCAACTCTCTTGCATCACCTACAACCCTTACTTACCCGCACGAAAGGGCTCATCATGCACAAGGTTCTACAGCGACTGCGTAGCTCCGACGCAGGAATGAGCCTTCTTGAAGTTCTCGTGGCGATGATGATCTTCGCGATTGTCTCGCTCGGCGTTCTTCAATCACTCACGACCGTACTTTCAGTCACTCGCGATAACCGTGCTCGCGTAGTTGCTGCCAACCTCGCTTCTCAAGAAATTGACCTAGCTCGAGATGCCGCTGATGTATTTACGCTCGGCGATGCTACGTACACCACGAGTCTCAATGGCGACGACTTCACGATCATTCGCTCCACGCAGTGGGTGCCGTCGAGCAACACCGCTGCAGCCTGCGGTACCGGCGGTGGAACACTGCAGTACAAGCGCGTCAACGTTGCCGTTAGTTGGCCTAACATGCGCCCAGGAACTGAGCCAGTACGTTTCGACACACTGCTCGCGCCAGACGATCGCATCAACGACCCCGGACTGGGCACCATTCTCGTTTCGGTGACAGGAGGCTCTGGCGGCGGATCAGCGGGCGTGAACGTCACCGCCAACAAGGCCACGCCGCCCAACGGAGCTCAGAACCTGTCCGTGGCGCCGCCGGCGACCGATGCCGAAGGCTGCACCTACATTCTCAAAGTTGCACCCGGCAATTACAACGTCTCGATCTCTCGCTCCGGTTACATCACAGATGCCGGTCAGATCACGTCGCCAAGCAAACTCACGCAGGTCGTCGCCGGTACCGCTAGTTCGGTCTCGTTCAACTACGACAACGCGGCTCGCTTCAATGTGAAGTACGTTGCCAACCCCGCGCCGACGAATATCCAGATCCCGGCCAACATGCCGACTTCGTTCAGCAGCTCGTACGGCATTCACCTCAATAGCGCCACGAACTCCTCGCTTACGCGCGGAATCGATCTCTTCCCCTGGAAATCGGGGTACGTCGGTTTCGCCGGAACCTATATCGCCAAGCCGGAATCCGCGACCAGCTCTGAACCATACTGTGCGTCTCGTAATCCTCAGGATTGGGAAGAAGTTGATGTCTCAGGAGTGACCTTCCGCTCGCCAGATGCTGTGGCCGTCGCGACCGTGCCCGGGGGCAACGCCGAACTCACTGTGCCCATGGGGCTAGTTGATGCCACTGGGCTCGCTGGCGGGCGTGTGCGTGCCACCTCGATCGCCCCCGTCACGGGCAGTGGAGATCCCGGGTGCACGATTAGCAGCGAATTGACGTTCGACACCATTAACCCCGGCACCACTCACCTCGCCCTTCCCTACGGAACGTGGCGAATCGAACGATCGGTCACGTTGGGCGTTTGGCTACCGCTGGGATTAGGCAGCTTGCTCACTCCTGTCGTGGGCGGCACGGCGAGCGTTCCTAGTGTCGTGACGGTTGACCCAAGGGTGGCATCGTGATTCAAAATTGTCGAAATGCTCTCTTCGCGCGGGTTTCCCGCGTCCGCCGCGATGAACGCGGCGTGACCCTCAGCGAACTGATTGTCACCATCGCCCTCATGACCATGCTGCTCGCGATGGTCATGACCATCTTCATCACTTTCACCCGCACGTTCGCCGACGAACGCTCCGCTACCTCTAATACCGCGGGTGCCACTGTGGCGATGAATGAACTTACTCGAGTGATCCGTGCGGGTACGCCTATTCCCAAAGGTCCTTCTCTGCCGAATGATCCAGTGTTCAGCTATGCCGCCGCCAACCAGATTGTTCTTCAGGCCTACTTAGACACGGATGCCGCGGATCCCGAGCCCGTGAAGGTGGAGTTTCTCATCACATCGGATCGTACGCTCGTGGAACGACGGTGGACTGCGATCAAATCTGGCGGCTTGTTTACCTTTCAACCAGCGGTGGCTTCTGAACGCACGGTTGTGCGACAGATATCCAACGGAACTACTCCGGTCTTCCGCTATTTCAACGCGAGCAATATCGAGCTCGAGCCACCAGCGGGTGGGCAACTCACCGCAGCACAGCGCAATGCTGTCGCAGCGGTGAAGATCTCAATGACGGTGCAAACCGACCCAAGTGGCCGTGCAAAAACGGCGAGTATTGAAAACACCGTAGGTATCCCGAACCTCGACCTCTCAAGAATTGGAATCGACCGATGATCCGACTCGTTCGTGCTCGCCTCGCTGGCGAAAAGGGCGCTGCCCTTCCGATGGTAATTGGCATCACCGTCGTTCTTGGACTGCTCGTGACCACGGCCGTCGCCTTTGCGACCGGTGGGTTCCGACAGGCAGCTGCCACTCAAGAGTGGTCGGCGTCTCTTGCCGCGGCGTACGCCGGCATCGAGGACTACCAAAGCAGGCTCTCGGAGGACACCTCGTACGTACAGTACGGAAACCCGCTCGCGCCGTTCTCGTCGACTAGTGACGTTCGTTTGCCCACGGGCGCTGTCGCTAACGCGGCTTTCAACGTCGCTGAAGGCGAAGCCTGGGTGCCCATCCCTGTCCCAAGCCCGGGGGAAAGCACGTCGTTCTTCCGCTATGAGGTAGATAACTCGGAGTATTCGAGCAGCGGAGTGATCCGAGTGCGCTCGACGGGAAAGGTCGGCGGGGAGACTCGTAGCATCGTGGCGGACCTCCGTCAGTCTGGCTTCATCGACTTCCTCTATTTCACGGATTATGAAATCCAGGACCGCGCGTTCTCTGGCGCTGGAAGTTCCTGCGAAAAGTACTGGTGGGATGGGCGCAGTAGCGTTTCCGGAAGCTGTGGAGAGATCGCGTTCTCGGGCGGCGACACGGTTGACGGGCCCGTTCACTCCAACGACACGATCCGTATCTGTAACGCCACTTTCTTGGGTAAAGTCACCACGAGCTACGCGCCATCGAGTGGGGTCACTTACAACCCGCGGGACTCCAACGGCTATAGCTGCGGCGGCCAGACTTTCGCTGATCCGCTCTGGCCCCAACCTGTCTTCAGCCCTGTGATCGGTATGCCGGCCACAAATTCGCAGCATCTGCGCGAAACGCGCTCAGACCTTGTCACTGACGGCGTTCCCCGCCCCGGCTGCCTCTACACGGGTCCCACGGAAATCACGCTTTTGGCCAACGGCAAGATCAATGTGTACTCGCCTTGGACTATTGCGACCCGAATCACGGGCTCGCCTGCCTCCGGCGGTTCGCAGCCACCGGCCTGTGGAAATGTGAGTCGTATCAATAGTGCGGGCGGAGATACGTTCGATCTGCCCGCGAGCAACGTCATCTACGTTCAGGATGTGCCGGCAGTGTACGGCGATCCCAACTATTGGGCGAGCAACGCGCGTCCCAGTGGCCTGAAGTGCGAGAGCATTTCGGGCAACCGCACCGGAAACGGCATCGGATACCCCACGTGGTACGAGACTGCCGCCAGCAGCGCCTACCAGTGTCGAGTGGGTGATCTCTTCGTCAAGGGAACGCTGCAGGGGCAGACCACGCTCTCCGCGGAGCACTACGTATATGTCACCGGAGACCTCAAGTACAAGAATGCCGAGGAAGACGTGCTGGGTCTCGTCGGAAACGACGCTGTGTGGGTGTGGAACCCCACGGACAGCTCGAATCGCACGCTTCTCGGCGACTACAACCGTCGCATCGACGCCGCGATTCTCTCCGTAGGCCACACTTTCGCGGTTCAGAATCCAGGAGCAGGATCGGGCCGCGGAACACTCACTGTCAACGGAGCAATTGCGCAGAAGTTCCGCGGAATCGTGCGTCAAGGCTCCGGCGGCTACACGAAGAACTATGTTTATGACACACGACTCAAATTCACCGCGCCGCCAAAGTTCCTCTCGCCGGTGACCACAGCCTATGGAGTGAATGTGTGGATCGAAGTTTCGCCAGCCTTTGAATCCAACGGTGCCCCGATCTCATGACCGTAACCTTGCTCCTTGTCATCTTCGCGGTGCTCCTGGGGCTCGCTGTCGGCTCGTTTCTCAATGTCGTCGTGTGGCGAGTTCCCCGCGGTGAAAAGCTGTCTTCGCCGCCGAGCGCATGCCCCAAGTGCGAGCACGCGATTCGGTGGTACGACAATATTCCGGTCTTCGGCTGGCTACTTTTGCGAGGGAAATGTCGCGATTGCGAGGAGCCAATTGCAGCGCGCTATCCGCTCGTCGAAGCTGGGACCGCGATCGCATTCGGTCTTATCGCAGCCGTCGTCGGTGCCGACACCGACTTAGTCTGGGCGCTGCCGGCTTTGCTCTACCTCGCCGCGGTTTCGATCGCTCTGACACTTATTGATCTTGACACTCAAACTCTCCCAAACAAGATTGTGCTTCCCTCAATAGTCGTTGGTATCGCACTGTTGGCTTTGGCTAGCGGTGGTGCTAACAATTGGTCGGGCTTTATAGGCGCGCTTGCGGGGGGTGCGACACTGTTCGTTTTTTACTTCATCATCGCGATCGTTTCGCCACGCGGAATGGGTATGGGCGACGTCAAGCTGGCAGCAGTTCTGGGGCTCTATCTGGGATGGCTCGGTTGGGGGGTGCTCGCTGTGGGTGCATTCGCAGCATTCTTGCTCGGAGGACTTTTCGCGATTGCACTGCTCATCGTTGGTCGGGCTCGTCGTCGCACGGCGATCCCTTTTGGTCCGTGGATGATTGCTGGGGCATGGCTCGGCATCGCATTTGGCTCACAAATTTGGAACGGATATATGGTGGCGAGCGGTCTTAGCTGATCGCCGCCCGGGGGGAAACATGGGAAAGAAACTTGTAGGGCTAGATATCGGCTCGTCAGCTATTCGTGCTGTCGAAGTCGAGAACCCACATTTGCCGCGACCGACAATTCTTCGATTCGGTGAAATTCCGCTGCCGGAGGGGGCGGTTCGCGCTGGAGAGGTTATCGACTCCGCCACAGTCACGGCCTCGATCAAAAAGCTCTGGTCTCAAGCGGGAATTCGCACCAAAGATGTGATTTTGGGGGCAGGGAACTCTAAAGTTCTCGCTCGCGACATTACTGTCCCGCGGCTTCCGCTGAATCAGGTGAGGGAATCACTTCCTTTCCAAGTTCAGGATTTGCTGCCGGTCCCTGCGACGGATGCGCTCCTTGACTTTTATCCTGCTGCCGAGACCGAGGGCGAAAACGGCCCCATGCTTTCGGGGATGCTCGTGGCAGCGATCAAGGCGCCAGTGTTGGTGAACGTGAACGCAGTGGTTGCAGCTGGACTTCAACCGCAGAACGTCGATCTTGCGCCTTTTGCGCTGACCCGCCTCTTTTCTGGGCCGGAAACAGCGAACCAAACTACGCTCCTCGTGCACATCGGGGCAGCGACCACCACCCTGGTTGCTCTCGATGGGCATGTGCCGCACTTCGTGCGGTTACTCCCCAGCGGTGGAGCAGACATCACTAAGGGAATCTCGCAGCGTATGGACATCTCCACGCGCGATGCCGAGGCGGTGAAGCAATCGGTTGGAGTGGTCGCTGCACGTGCCACGGCTGAACAACGTCCGGCTCTTGAAGTGTCGTTCGAGTTGGTCAATGAGACTTTGCTCGCTATTCGGGCAACGATGCAGTACTTCCAGAACGCTCGGGAGAACCGGGCCATCGATCGTATCGTTATGAGCGGTGGCGGCTCACGGCTGCTTGGGCTCGTGGAGACGGTGACTGAGTTCACGAAGGTTCCGGCGTCTCAACCGGATCCGTTCTCTATGGTCACCGTTGCTCGTGGTCTCACAGGCACGGGAGACGTGCAAAACATGTCTGTTGCTCTTGGATTGGTTACGGGGGTCTCCGCATGAGCGAGAAGAAACCAACTTCACGTCGTGAAGTGAAAGTTGCCGTTGCATATCCGCCAATAGCCAACCTGCTTCCGCCGGAAGTTGGCCAACGAAAAGCCGCCAACCGTGCACGAAGCCGCGCCATTTTCATGGCGATTATTGCTTTGGGAGTCGCCATCTTGGCGGCTGCCGGTGCTAACCTCGTCGCTTTCCAAAGAGCGCTCGCTCTCGAAAGCGCTCGAGCAACCACGTTGACGCTCACTCAGCAGCAGGGCGAATACAACGAGGTTCGTACCGCTAATCAACTGTTGCAATCCAGTAAAACGGCGCGCGTTTTCATCACTTCTACCGAGGTCTCGATTCAAAAACTAATTCTAACTATGGGGTCAAAGCTCACAGAGGGAATGGTTATCTCCAACTACAGCTTTGATACAGCGACCCCGATGCTCGGCTATGGCGACTCTGTTTCACCCCTAGAACCGGAGCGTATGGCTGAGTTTGCCATCGAGCTGGACGCTCCTTCGATGGAAGCAATTGATGCCTGGGTTCGTGCCGTCCCGGATGAACTCGGTCTTGCTGACGCGACCCTAGTTTCGGTCGAGCAAGAAGACGGCGTCTTTACAGCGCAAGTCGTCGTGTTCGTCAATTGGGAAGCGTTACTTCACCGTTTCGACGAGCTCGCAACTGAGGGCGACGATGGAGAAGCGGAGCCCGCACCCGCAGCAACACCGGAGCCGACCGAGACGCCCGCCAATGGCTCGACAGACGAGGAGAATGGCTCATGACCTTGACACGAATGTGGACGTTGATCGGCGCCGCCGCGGTCATTTTAATTTTGCTCGCCGGCTACGCGGTGGGAGTTGCTCCAGCGCTTGCAACCGCGTCGAGTGCGGACGAGGAGATTTCGGCCGTCGAAGTGCAAAACCAGATCAAGCTCAACGAGCTCAACGATCTCAAGGAATTAGCGGAGAATTCTGACAAACTCTTCGCTGATCTGGCGGCTTTGCAAACATCGATACCCTCATTCCATGAGTCATCGGTTTTCGCCCAGCAGGTATCGGCTTTGGCCGTAGCCAATGGTGTTGTTCTTACGAATATTTCCTATATAAACGCGGCTGCCGCCCTTTCGCCGATCGCCGCAGCTCCTGCAGCGCCGGTAGAGGGATCTGAGGACGCTGGAGCAGAGGCGAGCACGGCTCCTGTGGATGAGTCCGGTGCAACGGCGGTGCCATCAGTAGCAGGCCTCGTCGCAATGGATGTCACCATCTCAGCCATGGGGAGTTATGAAGCCTTGAACGCTTTCATCGAGAGCGTTCAATCGAATACCCGGGCTTTCTCGGTATCGACCGCAGCAGTCCAGATTGGCACGAATGCGGGAGAGTTTGAGCTGTCATTGAATGGGGCCGTGTACGTGCTCCAGTCGAGCGGCTCTTCTTCTGCGGCATCTGGCAGTGGCGAGGTCAACTAACCTGCAGCGCCATATGTAGAGAACGCCACGACCTCTTGGTCGTGGCGTTCTTCTTATTTCTGGCTGTCGCGTCAGTAGACTGTGACAATCAGTCGCTGGCACGAGGAGGCAACAGTTATGACCGATCCATCTGTAGGGCGTGGTTCTTCGCAGGAGAACGACGACAACATTGAGGATGCTGTAGTGGTCGACGACTCTGCTCCCCGTGAACCGGCCGAGACCCAGGCTGCACCTCTTATTGATCCCATTGCTGAGCCCTCGCCCGTCGTGTCGCCAGTGATCCACGACGATTCCACTCTCGAAGCGGAGGCTGAGCCGATGGTCGAGCCCGCGCGCGCCTCCGCGCCCGAGATCGTCGCAGAGCCAGAGCCAGAGCTCGCTGGTTCCGCAACCACAGCAACCACAGCATCCACTGAACCACGCGTTGTTTACGTCACCGCGCCTACGCCTCCTAAGGTGGCTGGCAACCGAGGTTTCGGTATTTTTATCGCGCTCGCAGCTTCGCTAGTCTTCGCGCTCGTTTTCGCTATTGCGGTCGCGATAGTGAGTGCAGCCGCCACCGGCCGGGTTGCTCTTGCTTTCGTTCAGGCTCCGTCGTTCTATGTTCCCGTCGCTTTCTTCGCTCTCGGCGCCATCGTGGTTGCGCTCATTGTGAACCGCGCCGGGTGGGCAGTGCACGTATTCTCAAGCATCGTCGTTGGTTTGATCGTGTACTTCGGCACGATTGGAGCGCTCCTCTTGATCAACGGAGTGATCCAGAACACGCCGGAGCAAGCGCAAGCGATGTTCGCCGCAGCCCTAGCTGATCCGCTCATCATTGTGGCCGGACTTCTCGGGCGAGAGGTCTCGTTGTGGACCGGGGCGCTCGTCGCGAAACGCGGTCGCAAAGTGACGCTTCGTAACGCTGAATCACGCGCACAGTGGGAAGCTGAGCTCGCAGAGAAAACCGCTGCTCAGCGCTAGGGGCGCGTGCGCCTTCGCGTGCCCTGTTCTGGAGCCTGCGTGTGCGCTGTGATCATTTGACCCCGGTACACCCGGGGGGCTATTCTTTCTGAGGTGTGCGCTTTGCTGTGCGCTTGAACTATGCCTCTTGCAGGTTACCGCGCTAGCGGGGTTCGGGCGTAAGCAACTCCACATCACAGGGTTCAGCCTTCTGGCTGACCCCCACGGCATATCCATAAACCGGCCGCATAGTTTCGTTCATTCGAGTTGTGTAGCCGGTGCGTGGGTCCAGATGAACTCGATGTTCTGCAAAGAGCAGCGAATGCTAACCATCATGACGCTGTCACCGTGCAGCAAAATCAAGGAGTAATTTAGTGCCCACCATTCAGCAGTTGGTGCGTAAGGGACGCTCGCCGAAGGTCGTCAAGACCAAGGCTCCCGCCCTTAAGTCCAACCCGCAGCAGCGCGGCGTTTGCACGCGTGTCTACACAACAACTCCGAAGAAGCCGAACTCGGCTCTTCGTAAGGTTGCTCGTGTCAAGCTTTCAAACGGTACCGAGGTCACGGCCTACATCCCCGGAGAAGGTCACAACCTTCAGGAGCACTCGATGGTGCTCATCCGTGGTGGTCGTGTAAAGGACCTCCCCGGTGTCCGCTACAAGATCGTCCGCGGAGCGCTCGACACCCAGGCCGTTAAGAACCGTAAGCAGGCTCGTAGCCTCTACGGCGCGAAGAAGGACAAGAAGTAATGCCTCGTAAAGGACCAGCACCAAAGCGTCCCGTAGTCGCGGATCCCGTTTACGGCGCACCCATTGTCAGCCAGCTCGTCAACAAGATCCTTCTTGATGGCAAGAAGGGCCTCGCCGAGCGCATCGTTTACGGAGCACTCGCAGGCGTTGCAGAGAAGACCGGTCAAGACGCCGTAGTCACTCTCAAAAAGGCTCTCGACAACGTACGCCCGACCCTCGAGGTCAAGTCGCGTCGTGTCGGTGGATCGACCTACCAGGTTCCCGTTGAAGTTAAGTCGCACCGAGCAAACACGCTCGCCCTGCGCTGGCTCACGAGCTACGCAAAGGGTCGTCGTGAAAAGACGATGACTGAGCGTCTCACCAACGAGATCTTGGACGCATCGAATGGACTTGGCGCCGCTGTAAAGCGTCGTGAAGACACCCACAAGATGGCCGAGTCGAACAAGGCATTCGCTCACTACCGCTGGTAGTCAGCACCTCGCAGTGAGGCGAGCCAGGCGCTGTCTGGCTCGCTTCACTCTTGAGATTCTCGCTTCACCAACAAACTTCGGAGGAACCTGTGGCACAGGACGTGCTCACCGACCTGACTAAGGTCCGCAACATTGGCATCATGGCTCACATCGATGCTGGCAAGACCACTACGACTGAGCGCATCCTTTTCTACACGGGTGTAAACCACAAAATTGGTGAAACTCACGATGGTGCGTCGACTACTGACTGGATGGAGCAGGAGCAGGAGCGTGGCATCACGATCACGTCCGCTGCTGTTACGTGTTACTGGAACAAAAACCAGATCAACATCATCGACACCCCAGGCCACGTTGACTTCACGGTTGAGGTGGAGCGTTCGCTCCGCGTTCTCGACGGTGCTGTCGCTGTGTTCGACGGTAAAGAGGGTGTGGAGCCGCAGTCAGAGACTGTCTGGCGCCAGGCTGACAAGTACGACGTCCCCCGCATCTGCTTCGTCAACAAGATGGACAAGATGGGCGCGGACTTCTACTACACGGTAGACACCATCGTTAACCGCCTCGGCGCTCGTCCGTTGGTTCTTCAGCTCCCGATCGGACTCGAGTCAGAGTTCGAGGGTGTCGTAGACCTCGTCGAGATGCGCGCACTCACGTGGCGTGGAGACTCCAAGGGTGACGTTCAGATGGGTGCAAAGTACGCCATCGAAGAGATCCCCGAAGACCTCAAGGAAAAGGCTGCGGAATACCGCACCGCTCTCCTCGAGGTTGTTGCCGAGACTGACGACGCCATCATGGAGCGTTACTTCGGTGGCGAAGAGATCACGGTTGCAGAGATCAAGGCTGCCATCCGTAAGCTCACCGTCAACAGCGAGATCTACCCCGTTCTCTGTGGTTCTGCATTCAAGAACCGTGGCGTTCAGCCGATGCTTGATGCTGTTATCGACTACCTTCCCTCGCCGGTTGACGTGCCTCCCATGGAAGCAACAGACCCGCGCGATGAAGAGAAGATCATCATCCGCAAGCCCGACGCCAACGAGCCGTTCTCGGCTCTCGCGTTCAAGGTTGCTGTGCACCCCTTCTTCGGTCGCCTCACGTACATTCGCGTGTACTCGGGACACCTTGACTCTGGTGGAGCGGTTGCTAACTCCACTAAGGGCAAGAAGGAGCGCATCGGAAAGATCTTCCAGATGGCTGCCAACAAGGAGATCCCTGTCGATAGCGTCACCGCTGGACACATCTACGCCGTTATCGGCCTCAAGGACACCACTACTGGTGACACGCTGTGTGACCCGAACGACCAGGTCGTTCTCGAGTCGATGACGTTCCCTGAGCCCGTTATTGAGGTAGCGATCGAGCCCAAGACGAAGGCTGACCAAGAAAAGCTTGGTGTTGCCATTCAGAAGCTCGCTGAAGAAGACCCCACGTTCCGTACCGAACAGAACCAGGAAACTGGCCAGACGGTTATCAAGGGAATGGGTGAACTTCACCTCGACATCCTCGTCGACCGCATGAAGCGCGAATTCAACGTTGAAGCCAACGTTGGTAAGCCGCAGGTTGCGTACCGCGAGACCATCCGTCGCATTGTGGACAAGCACGACTACACCCACAAGAAGCAGACCGGTGGTTCGGGACAGTTCGCTAAGGTCCAGATCTCGCTCGAGCCCATGGAGGTTGAAGGCGACAACATTTACGAATTCGTAAATAAGGTCACCGGTGGCCGTATTCCCCGTGAATACATTGGCTCGATCGATCAGGGTTTCCAGGCCTCGATGAACGTCGGAATCCTCGCAGGATTCCCGATGGTCGGCGTCCGAGGAATCATCCTCGATGGTGCTGCTCACGATGTTGACTCGTCAGAAATGGCGTTCAAGATCGCGGGAACCATGGCATTCAAGGAAGCAGCTCGCAAGGCTGACCCAGTTCTCCTCGAGCCGCTCATGGCGGTCGAGGTTCGTACTCCCGAGGAGTACATGGGAGATGTCATCGGTGACCTTAACAGTCGCCGCGGACAGATCCAGTCCATGGAGGACGCGACCGGCGTAAAGGTCGTTCGCGCCCACGTACCGCTGTCGGAAATGTTCGGCTACGTCGGTGACTTGAGGTCCAAGACTTCGGGTCGCGCGGTGTACTCGATGACGTTCGACAGTTACTCTGAGGTTCCCCGCGCGGTAGCTGACGAGATTGTTGCAAAGAACAAGGGCGAGTAATCGCCGCACTACCAGCGCGCAACTAACATAGATACACACCAACTTGCAGAACATTCGGCAGTGATAAGTCGTCGGATGCGAAGCAACCGAGTCCTGAGGAGGACCCACAGTGGCTAAGGCCAAGTTCGAGCGGACCAAGCCGCACGTAAACATCGGAACCATCGGTCACGTTGACCACGGAAAGACCACGCTCACGGCAGCGATCTCGAAGGTACTTGCAGACAAGTTCCCTTCGGCAACCAACGTCCAGCGTGACTTCTCGTCGATTGACTCGGCTCCGGAAGAGCGTCAGCGCGGAATTACCATCAACATCTCGCACGTTGAGTACGAGACGACCAAGCGCCACTACGCACACGTAGACGCTCCCGGTCACGCTGACTACATCAAGAACATGATCACCGGTGCTGCTCAGATGGACGGTGCAATCCTCGTGGTTGCAGCGACCGACGGCCCGATGGCTCAGACTCGCGAGCACGTTCTGCTCGCGAAGCAGGTTGGTGTTCCTTACCTGCTCGTAGCACTCAACAAGTCCGACATGGTTGACGACGAAGAGATCCTTGAGCTCGTTGAGCTCGAGGTTCGCGAACTCCTGGGCAGCCAGGGCTTCGACGGCGACAACGCACCTGTCGTTCGCGTTTCGGGCCTGAAGGCTCTCGAAGGCGACGAGAAGTGGGTTCAGTCGATTCTGGACCTCATGGATGCAGTTGACGAGAACGTTCCTGACCCCGTACGCGACAAGGACAAGCCGTTCTTGATGCCCGTTGAGGACGTCTTCACGATCACTGGTCGTGGAACCGTTGTTACCGGCCGCGCCGAGCGTGGAACCCTCACGATCAACTCTGACGTTGAGATTGTTGGAATCCGTCCGACCCAGAAGACCACGGTCACTGGTATCGAGATGTTCCACAAGCAGCTCGACGAAGCATGGGCTGGCGAGAACTGTGGTCTGCTTCTTCGTGGAACCAAGCGTGAAGATGTAGAGCGTGGACAGGTTGTTGTTAAGCCTGGTTCCGTTACTCCTCACACGAACTTCGAGGGAACCGCGTACATCCTTTCCAAGGATGAGGGTGGGCGTCACAACCCGTTCTACGCGAACTACCGTCCGCAGTTCTACTTCCGTACCACCGACGTCACCGGCGTCATCACGTTGCCTGAGGGCACCGAGATGGTTATGCCTGGCGACACCACTGACATGACCGTTGAGCTTATTCAGCCCATCGCCATGGAAGAGGGCCTCGGCTTCGCCATCCGTGAGGGTGGACGTACCGTAGGTGCCGGTAAGGTAACCAAGGTTCTGGCGTAAGCTCAGTAACTAATTACGACGAGGGTCGGGCCGAAAGGCTCGGCCCTTCGTCGTTTAACCAGCGGTGTTATTTAGCTGGCTCCACCATTGAGCGAGCGTGGTCGATTAGCCGGCGCGTCCGGTAAGCCTGCTGGTCAGGGCGCGCGCAGCAGCCACCGTCGCAGCGCCAAGCTCGTCCCAGTGCTCGCCCACGGCATCCGTGCGGAAAGTGAGCCCGATCGCTGCTGTGGGGTAGTCGTTGCGGTCAAGCGCCGCGGCACCTACCGACGAGTAGTCGGCGGTAACGTCGCCAATTTCGCTCGCCCAACCGCGCGTGCGGGCGGTGTCCAACATCCGGTCGAGCTCTGTCAGAGTCTGCGGCCCTGCCGATTGCCGACGGGTCAGAGACGCCCGAGTCGGATACAGAGCGCGGACTTGAGGTGCGGTGAGCCGCGCGAGCATAGCGCGGCCGGTGGCGGTGAGATGGGCGGGCAGGCGCACGCCGACGGCAGAGACGGTCGTGGGAGCGCGGGCTCCCTGCACGCGTGCCGCGTAGCTCACATCCGAGCCGCTCAGTACCGCAAGGTGCGCTACGACCGGGATGGGTGCTTCGCGAGCGAGGCTGCGCATCAGCGGTGAGGCGAGAGCAGAGAGCCGTTCGCTGCGCAGCGCTGAGGTGCCAATTTCGGAGACGAGCGCACTCAGCCCGTAGGTGCGATCCTCGGGATAGTGCACGACGAAGCCCTCGTCGGCCATGACGGCGAGCAGTTGATAGATGGATGATCGGGGCAGACCGAGCTCGCGCGCGAGGGCCGAGGCGGGCACCGGTCCTTTGCGAGAAGCGAGATGGCGCAGCACCGCCATAGTGTTCCGCGCTGCTGGAATGCTGGGCACGTTTTTCCTGTCTGAGATCTCAGACACCATATCGCGGATCGCTATCGCAGCAGAAGGGCGATCAGCGTTCACTGGGATCATGAATCCCGAAACTCCGCAGACTGTTTCTCTTGGCGTTGGCCCCGTCAGCATCGCCGAGGTCGTGGCGGTGGCGCGCCACCATGCGCGTGTGTCGATTACGCCTGACGCTATCGCCGAGATCGAGGCGTCGCGCGCCGTCATCGAGGCTCTCGCGAACGACGTTCGGCCGCACTATGGGGTGTCGACAGGTTTCGGTGCCCTCGCCACGAAACACATCGCTCTCGAGCAGCGTGTGCAATTGCAGCGGTCTCTGGTGCGCAGCCATGCCGCCAGCTCCGGGGCCGAGATCGATGCTGAGGTGGTGCGGGCGACCATGCTCTTACGCCTTTCCACGATGACAACCGGCCGTACCGGAGTGCGCCCCGTTGTCGCCGAAACCTATGCCGCACTGCTTAACGCCGACATCACTCCGATCGTGGGGGAGTACGGCAGCCTCGGGTGCTCGGGCGACCTCGCTCCGCTGGCGCATTGCGCGTTGGCGGTCATGGGCGAAGGCGACGTGCGCGTCGCCGGGGAGTTGATGCCCGCATCCGCTGCTCTCAAGGCCGCCGGTATTGAGCCGGTCGTGCTGCACGAAAAGGAGGGCCTGGCGCTCATCAATGGCACGGATGGGATGCTCGGCATGCTCTCGATGGCCATCACCGATCTGAGTGCGTTGCTCACCACCGCCGACCTGTCCGCGGCTCTCAGCGTTGAGGGTCTCGCCGGAACAGATCGCGTCTTCGCCGAGGATCTTCACGCCCTCCGGCCGCACCCCGGCCAGCAGATCTCCGCAGGCAATATGCGCGCGGTGTTGCACGATTCGGGAACGATCGCCGCCCACGCCACCAATGGTTTCACCCGAGTGCAGGATGCCTATTCCTTGCGTTGTGCTCCGCAGGTTCACGGGGCGGCTCGCGACACGGTTGATCACACGAGACGGGTCGCCGAGCGCGAGTTGCAGAGCGCAATCGATAATCCTGTCGTCACCCTCGATGGCCGCTTGGAATCGAACGGAAACTTCCACGGGGCGCCCGTGGGCTATGCGCTGGACTTCCTCGCGATTGTGGCGGCCGACGTCGCAAGCATGAGCGAACGTCGCACCGACCGCTTCCTCGACAGCAGCCGCAATGGTGGGCTGAACGCGTTCCTCGCCGCGGATCCCGGGGTCGACTCAGGCCACATGATCGCGCAGTACACCCAGGCAGGCATCGTCAGTGAGCTGAAACGGCTCGCGGCTCCGGCATCCGTCGACTCGATTCCGACCAGCGCTATGCAGGAGGATCACGTTTCGATGGGCTGGAGTGCCGGTCTCAAGCTTCGTCGCAGCATCGACGGTCTCTCGCGCGTTCTGGCGATCGAGCTGTTGACCTCCGCGCGCGGCATTGAGATGCGCGGCGAGAAGCCGTCCCCGGTATCGGCCGCCGTGATCGACACCCTGCGCGAGCGAGTGCCCGGCGCGGGCCCCGACCGTTATCTGGCCCCCGACATTGCCGCGAGCGTTGAACTCGTGCAGTCAGGTGCCCTTGTTGCAGCAGCACGTTCCGTCACCGAACTTCACTAGGAGCAGTCATGATTCAGGCACAGCGTGGTTCCACTCTCACTACTCTCGGCTGGCAGCAGGAGGGCGCTCTGCGGATGCTGCAGAACAACCTCGACCCGGAGGTTGCCGAGCATCCCGAAGATCTCGTCGTCTATGGCGGCACGGGCAAGGCCGCCCGAGACTGGCCGAGCTACCATGCGATCGTGCGTTCGCTCACAACGCTCAAGGGCGACGAGACGCTGCTGGTGCAGTCGGGCAAGCCCGTCGGTGTGATGCAGACGCATGAGTGGGCGCCGCGCGTGCTGCTCGCGAACTCCAACCTCGTGGGCGACTGGGCGAACTGGGATGAGTTCCGTCGGCTCGAACAGTTGGGCCTCACGATGTACGGCCAAATGACGGCCGGATCGTGGATCTACATTGGTACGCAGGGCATTCTGCAAGGCACCTACGAAACCTTTTCTGCGGTCGCGGCGAAACGATTCGGTGGCACTCTGGCGGGCACCATCACGCTCACGGCCGGCCTCGGAGGCATGGGCGGCGCTCAGCCCCTCGCCGTAACCATGAACGACGGTGTTGCGATCTGCATCGATGTTGATCAGAGCCGCATCACTCGGCGTATCGATCACGGCTACCTCGACGTCGAGGCAAAGTCGCTGGCGCACGCTGTCGAGCTCGCCGTTGCGGCGCGCGATGCGAAGAAGGCGCTGTCGATCGGCGTCCTCGCGAACGCGGCTGCAGCCGTGCCTGAGTTGCTGGCGATGGGCGCCCCGATCGATATCGTCACCGACCAGACCAGCGCGCATGACCCCTTGGCGTACTTGCCGCTCGGCGTTGACTTCCACGACTGGGAGAGCGCCCGTAGCCACCCCGACTTCGCCCAGCGCGCTCGAGAGTCAATGGCGATCCACGTCGAAGCGATGGTGGGCTTCCAGCGCCAGGGTGCCGAGGTCTTCGACTACGGCAACAACATCCGCACCGAAGCGCGTGCAGCAGGGTACGCGGATGCGTTTGCGTTTCCGGGGTTCGTGCCGGCGTACATCCGTCCGCTGTTTGCGGAAGGTAAGGGGCCGTTCCGGTGGGCTGCCCTCAGCGGCGAGGCCAGCGACATTCACAAGACAGACAAAGCCATTCTTGAGCTGTTCCCCGAGAACGAATCGCTCGCGCGCTGGATCAAGCTCGCAGGGGAGCGGGTGCACTTCCAAGGTCTGCCCGCCCGCATCTGCTGGCTCGGCTATGGCGAACGCGATAAGGCTGGCCTTAAGTTCAACGAGATGGTCGCCTCGGGGGAGTTGGCTGCCCCACTCGCGATCGGCCGCGATCACCTCGATAGCGGTTCGGTGGCATCTCCGTACCGCGAGACCGAGGCGATGAAAGATGGTTCGGATGCGATTGCCGACTGGCCGTTGCTCAACGCGCTGGTCAACACTTCGTCGGGAGCAACGTGGGTGTCTATCCACCACGGTGGCGGCGTTGGCATTGGCCGTTCGATCCACGCCGGTCAGGTGACGGTCGCTGACGGAACCGAGTTGGCGGCCCAGAAGCTTGAGCGTGTTCTCACGAACGATCCCGGGATGGGAGTGATCCGTCACGTCGATGCTGGCTACGATGAAGCCATCGCGGTCGCTGATGAACTCGGCGTTCGCATCCCCATGAACGAGGCTCCACTCACGAAGGGCGACAATGCTGAGCGCTGATCCGCTGTGGCCACGGGCGGGAGACTGGCCCGCGCCGGTTGCTGATGAATGGGCGGATGTCGCGCTCATCGGTATGCCGACCTCGCGTACGTCGCTCTCGCCGACTCAAGCGCACACCACGCCTCAGGCGGTGCGGGAGGCTCTGCGGCGCTATGCCGCGCTCTCCGATCTGCGGATCGTGGACGCCGGCAATGTGCGCGAGCCTGACTTGAACGAAGCGGATGCGATCGAGGCGGTCGCTGAGCTGCGAGCCGAGCTTGTTATCGCGTTGGGTGGCGATAACGCCGCAACGGTACCCACCGCGCTCGGACGCTGGGGATCACAGATCGCCACCGCTGGCCTCATCACGCTCGATGCCCACTACGACCTACGGGACGGAACGAGTAATGGTTCGCCCGTCCGCCGGCTTCTCGAGGCAGGCCTCGACGGCAACCGCGTGGTGCAGATCGGTATCGAGCCGCTGGCGAACTCGCTGGCCTACGCCGAGCGCGCCCGTGAGGCCGGAATCACCGTCATCACTCGCGACGAACTGCGCTCGCGGTCGATGGACGATGTCATGGCACGGGCTCTGAAGATTGCGGGTGCCGCTGGTGGCCCCATCCACGTCGATCTCGATGTCGATGTCTGCGACCGCGCGGTTACTCCCGCGTGCCCCGCTTCAGTGCCGGGTGGCATTGCGGCGATTGAACTGCGCACTGCCGCACGGCTTGCTGCCGCGCATCCGGCCGTCTGCTCACTTGACCTTGTTGAAGTGGATGCCGCCGCCGACGCCGCCGACGAACGCACAGTGCGCCTCGTGGCCCTCTGCGTTCTCGAAGCGATCTCCGGAGCGGCCCTGCGATGACGAACGCCACACAGCCAAGCACGGCGAAGTCGAGCACCGCGAACACGAGCACCGCGAAAGCCAGCACCGTGATCACCAACATCGGGCGCCTCCTTACCCATGACAACGAGCAGCCAGAGATCGAGAATGCTGCCATTGTTTTCGACGGCGGCCGCGTTGCTTGGTGGGGGCCAACCGAACAAGCCCCCGCTGCCGACGATCACGTGGATGCTGCGGGTCGGTGCGTGCTCCCGGGTTTCGTCGATAGTCACAGCCACCTTCTCTTCGCGGGTGACCGCTCAGAGGAGTTCGAAGCGCGCATGGCGGGTCAGCGCTATGAGGCGGGCGGCATCCGGCGCACGGTCGCACTCTCGCGGGAGGCAAGCGACGAGGAGCTGCTCGCCAACGCGACAGCGCTGGTGGCTGGGATGCGCCGCCAGGGCACGACCACGGTCGAGATCAAGAGTGGTTACGGCCTCAGCGTTCACGATGAGGCGCGGATGCTGCGCCTTGCCTCCACGCTTACTGACGAGACGACCTTCCTCGGCGCCCACGTTGTACCGGCCGAATTCGCCGAGGACCGCGCCGCTTACGTCTCGCTCGTCATGGGAGAGATGCTCGATGCCTGCGCCCCGTTCTCGCGTTGGATCGATGTGTTCTGCGACAACGGTGCCTTTACTGAAGAAGAAACGCGCGCCATCATCAGGGCCGGGCAGGCCCGTGGCTTGGGTGCTCGTCTTCACGGTGCGCAATTGGGGGAGTCAGGCGCCGTGCAGCTCGCGGTTGAGCTCGGTGCTGCGAGCGTCGACCACTGCACGTATCTCTCCGATAGAGACGTAGACGCGCTCGCCGCCAGCACTACGAGCGTTGGCCTCTTACCCGGCGTCGAGTTCTCAACTAAACATCCGTTCGTGGATGCCCGGCGCCTGCTCGACGCGGGGGTCGCCGTTGCGCTCGCCAGCGACTGCAATCCCGGCTCCAGCTTCACGTCTTCCCTTCCGTTCTGCATCGCGCTGGCGGTGCGGGAGATGGGAATGACGTCCGCCGAAGCGGTGACGGCAGCCACCCTTGGAGGAGCACGCTCGCTGCGGCGAAATGATGTGGGCCATTTGCAGGTGGGCGCACGGGCAAATGCCCAGATTCTGGATGCTCCGCACTACCGTCATCTGGCGTACCGGCCCGGAGTCCCCCTGGTCTCCAGCGTCTTTCTGGATGGCGTTCACGAGCGTGTGCGGCCGCTGGGCTGAGAGCCAGCTAAACCCCGTCATATCGGCGCTCAGGAGTACTGAAATAGACTGATCTGGATGCCGTACTTTCGGCGTCGAGAACTAGCCTGAAAATCCGACACGCCCGGGTTGCAGCAAATGCCCGGATGTGACAGACTCTTCTAGTTCAACATTTCGCCGCCATGTGCGCGCGGATCACTCCCAGTCAGTGCATAGTTCCACAACGTGTGGGTCACGCAGAGCGTGAATCACACAGTGTGTAGCAGCTAGGCCGCGGGGAGAAGAACCAAGCTTAACCAACTCCCCAAATGATCACTCGAAAGAGTTATTGCTGCGGGAGACGCGTGTGCTGGCTCGCCAGTATGTGCTCCTCGCGGCCTCGCGGGTTGGTATCACAAGCAGTGACAGCAAGAACTTGACAGATAAATAGTGGTGCGAAAGCAGAAGTGCTGAGCGTCTTCGGGTGGCAACATTCGGCGTCGAACAGCCCAGGTGCACGCAGTGCCTCAACAGTACTAAGGGAAGAGAGCCAGTCATGGCGGGACAGAAGATCCGCATCCGACTCAAGTCGTACGACCACGAGGTCATCGACTCATCGGCACGCAAGATCGTTGACACGGTTACCCGCGCGGGTGCCACGGTAGTAGGCCCGGTGCCGCTGCCCACTGAGAAGAACGTGGTTGCGGTTATCCGCTCACCTCACAAGTACAAGGACAGCCGCGAGCACTTCGAAAAGCGCACCCACAAGCGGCTCATCGACATCATCGATCCGACGCCCAAGGCTGTGGATTCGCTTATGCGTCTCGACCTGCCGGCCGACGTCAACATCGAGATCAAGCTTTAGCTCGCGCAGTTATTGAGCGACTGAGCCGATAAGGAAAATAATGTCTACAACTAAGACGACCAAGGGTCTGCTGGGCAAGAAGCTCGGCATGACGCAGGTTTGGGACGAGAACAACAAGCTCGTTCCCGTGACCGTTGTCGAAATCACCCCGAATGTTGTTACGCAGCTGCGTAGCCCCGAGGTTGATGGATACAGCGCTGTCCAGATCGCGTACGGCCAGATTGACCCTCGTAAGGTCAACAAGCCCCTCGCCGGTCACTTCGACAAGGCAGGCGTCACGCCTCGCCGTCACCTCACCGAGATTCGCACCCCCGACGCCGCGGAGTACACCGTTGGTCAGGAGCTGGCTGTCGACATCTTCACCCCCGGCTCGAAGGTCGACGTCGTCGGCACGAGCAAGGGTAAAGGTTTCGCCGGTGTTATGAAGCGTCACAACTTCAAGGGTGTATCTGCAAGCCACGGTGCACACCGTAACCACCGCAAGCCTGGTTCCATTGGTGCCTCGTCGACCCCCAGCCGTGTCTTCAAGGGCATGCGCATGGCCGGTCGTATGGGTGGTGACCGTGTAACGGTCATGAACCTCGCCGTCCACTCGATCGACCTCGAGAAGGGACTCGTGCTCATCAAGGGCGCCGTTCCCGGTGCTCGCGGCCGTATCGTCTTCGTCCGCAACGCAGTGAAGGGGGCGTAGTACACATGGCTACCTCCATCGACGTCATCGACGCCAAGGGTAAGAAGGTCGACTCTGTCGAACTTCCCGCCGAGATCTTCGACGTGCAGACCAACGTTCCCCTCATCCACCAGGTTGTAGTTGCACAGCGTGCAGCTGCACGTCAGGGTACGCACAACACCCTGCGCCGCGGTGAAGTTTCGGGTGCTGGTCGCAAGCCGTTCAAGCAGAAGGGAACCGGTCGCGCTCGTCAGGGCTCGATCCGTGCTCCTCAGATGAAGGGTGGTGGCATCGTTCACGGTCCACACCCGCGTGACTACTCACAGCGCACCCCCAAGAAGATGATTGCTGCTGCACTGCGCGGCACGTTGTCCGACCGGGCTCGCGGCGAGCGTATTCACGTCATCGACGCTCTGGCCGTTGACAACAAGCCTTCGACCAAGACTGTCTCCGCGTTGCTCACGAGCATCGCACCGAGCAAGAACGTTCTCGTCGTGCTTCAGCGCGAAGACGCTCTTAGCCTGAAGAGCATTCGCAACCTCGACGGCATTCACGTTCTGTCATACGACCAGCTCAACGCCTACGACGTCGTCGTCAGCGACGACATCGTGTTCAGCAAGGGCGCCTTCGACGCGTTCGTTGCCTTCAACACCAAGTCTTCGAACAAGGAAGAGGTCAGCGCATGACCGTCACGTACAAGGACCCACGCGACATCATCATCGCTCCCGTGGTTTCCGAGAAGAGCTACAACCTGATCGACATGGGAAAGTACACCTTCGAGGTTGACCCCCGTGCGAACAAGACTGAGATCAAGCTCGCTATCGAGAAGATCTTCAGCGTCAAGGTTGACTCGGTCAACACGTTGAACCGCACGGGCAAGACCCGTCGCACTCGTTTCGGAATGGGAAAGCGCAAGGACACCAAGCGCGCCATCGTCACGCTCAAGTCCGGTTCTATCGACATCTTCACTGCTGTCGGTTAAGGACCAAGGAGAAACTAATGGCTATTCGCAAGTACAAGCCCACGACGCCTGGTCGCCGTGGTTCCTCGGTTGCAGACTTTGCTGAGATCACCCGCTCTACGCCAGAGAAGTCGCTTCTGCGCCCTCTGCCCAAGACCGGTGGCCGCAACAACGCAGGTCGCATCACGAGCCGTCACGTTGGTGGTGGCCACAAGCGCCAGTACCGCGTCATCGACTTCAAGCGCAGCGACAAAGACGGCGTCAATGCCCGCGTTGCCGAGATCGAGTACGACCCCAACCGCACCGCACGTATCGCTCTGCTCCACTTCGTTGATGGAACCAAGCGCTACATCGTTGCTCCCAACAAGCTCAAGCAGGGCGACATTGTTGAGTCGGGCGCCGGCGCTGACATCAAGCCCGGTAACAACCTCCCGATGAAGAACATCCCCGTCGGTACGGTTATCCACATGATTGAGCTTCGCCCCGGCGGCGGCGCCAAGATGGCCCGTTCCGCTGGAGCTTCGGTTCGACTCGTTGCAAAAGAAGGCCCCTACGCTCAGCTGCGTCTGCCCTCCGGAGAAATCCGCAACGTTGACGTTCGTTGCCGCGCAACGATCGGCGAGGTCGGCAATGCCGAGCAGTCGAACATCAACTGGGGTAAGGCCGGCCGTATGCGCTGGAAGGGCGTTCGCCCGACCGTTCGTGGTGTTGCCATGAACCCTGTCGACCACCCCCACGGTGGTGGAGAGGGCAAGACGTCCGGTGGACGTCACCCCGTTTCCCCTTGGGGCCAGGCAGAGGGGCGCACTCGTAAGCGCAAACTGCCCAGTGACCAGCTCATCGTTCGCCGCCGCAATGTCGGCAAGAAGCGCAAGTAGTAGGAGAGTCAGAAGATGCCACGCAGTCTGAAGAAGGGCCCCTTCGTCGACGACCACCTCCTACAAAAGGTTGTCAAGGCGAATGAGGCCAAGAGCAAGAACGTAATCAAGACCTGGTCGCGCCGCTCAATGATCGTTCCAGCAATGCTGGGTCACACGATCGCGGTGCACGATGGTCGCAAGCACATTCCGGTGTTCATCACCGAAACCATGGTGGGGCACAAGCTCGGCGAATTCTCGCCGACTCGCACCTTCCGTGGACACGTGAAGGACGACAAGAAGGGTCGTCGCCGCTAACGCGGTGGCGTAGGAGGTAGAGAAATGGTGGAGTCGATCGCACGCGTGCGTCACATCCGCGTGACCCCTATGAAGGCTCGTCGCGTCGTCAACATGATCCGTGGCAAGCAGGCACATGAGGCACTTGCAATCCTGAAGTTCGCACCTCAGGGCGCAAGCGAGCCCGTGTACAAGCTGGTTGCATCCGCAATTGCTAATGCACGAGTCAAGGCAGACAAGACGAACACTTTCTTGGATGAGCAGGACCTGATCATCTCGAAGGCGTTCGTTGACGATGGAGCAACGCTCAAGCGTTTCCAGCCGCGTGCCCAGGGCCGCGCGTTCCAGATCTTGAAGCGCACTAGCCACATCACCGTCGTACTGGCCACGCCAGACCACGTCGTTGAAGCCGAGGCCGACAAGGCAGGGAAGAAGTAATGGGACAGAAGGTAAACCCCTACGGTTTCCGTTTGGGAATCACCACCGACCACGTGTCGCGTTGGTTCTCCGACAGCACCAAGCCGGGTCAGCGTTACAGCGACTACGTTGCGGAAGATGTCAAGATCCGCAACCTGCTCAAGTCGAACCTCGACCGCGCAGGCGTTGCACGCATCGAAATCGAGCGCACTCGTGACCGCGTTCGCGTAGACATTCACACCGCCCGTCCGGGTATCGTGATTGGTCGCCGCGGCGCCGAAGCAGAGCGTATTCGTGGAGAGCTCGAAAAGCTCTCCGGCAAGCAGATCCAGCTCAACATTCTCGAGGTCAAGAACCCCGAGGCTGAAGCTCAGCTCGTTGCTCAGGGAATCGCAGAGCAGCTTGCTGCTCGTGTGGCTTTCCGTCGTGCAATGCGTAAGGGCCTTCAGGGTGCTCAGCGCGCCGGCGCCAAGGGTGTTCGCATCCAGGTTTCCGGTCGTTTGGGTGGCGCAGAAATGAGCCGCTCGGAGTACTACCGTGAAGGTCGCGTTCCGCTGCACACGCTGCGCGCAAACATCGACTACGGCTTCTATGAGGCCAAGACCACGTTCGGTCGTATCGGTGTCAAGGTGTGGGTCTACAAGGGCGACATCACCAACAAGGAGCTCGCTCGCGAGCAGGCTAACCAGAAGTCGTCGCGCCCCGAGCGTCGCGATGGTGGAGACCGTGGCCGCCGCACCGGCGGTGGACCGTCGTCCGCACCGAAATCTGACGCACCCAAGGCAGATGCCCCTAAGGCAGAAGCTAAGGCTGCAGCAGGAGTTGAGGCATAACAATGTTGATTCCCCGTAAGGTCAAGTACCGCAAGCAGCACCACCCCTCCCGTAGCGGCCACGCTACCGGTGGAACCACGGTGTCGTTTGGCGAGTACGGTATTCAGGCTCTGACGCCCGCATACGTTACGAACCGCCAGATTGAGGCAGCTCGTATCGCCATGACGCGTCACATCAAGCGTGGTGGAAAGGTGTGGATCAACATCTACCCCGACCGCCCGCTCACCAAAAAGCCCGCTGAAACCCGCATGGGTTCCGGTAAGGGTTCGCCCGAGTGGTGGGTCGCCAACGTCAAGCCAGGTCGCGTGCTCTTCGAGCTCAGCGGCGTGGACGAGACGACTGCGCGCGAAGCACTCACTCGTGCTATTCACAAGCTGCCCCTCAAGGCACGCATCATCAAGCGCGAGGAGGGCGACGCATAATGGCGATCGGATCCAAGGAGCTAGCCCCTGTCGAGCTAGACACTTTTGAAGACGAACGACTCGTTGACGAGCTGAAGAAGGCGAAGGAAGAACTCTTCAACCTTCGTTTCCAGGCCGCAACGGGTCAACTGGAAAGCCACGGACGTATTCGCGCTGTCAAGCGCGACATCGCTCGCATCTACACGGTTATCCGTGAGCGCGAGCTGGGCATCCGTGCAACCCCTGCTGCTGTCGAGGCTCCTGCAAAGGAAACCAAGAAGCGCAGCACCAAGAAGGCAGACGCAGCGGCAGAGCCCGCAGCAGACGCCACTGACGAGACGAAGGAGGCGTAGTCATGGCCAAGGTTGAAGACAAGAAGACCGCGGAGACCGCCGAGGTCGCTCGTGGGTACCGCAAGACCCGCCGTGGTCTAGTAACGAGCGACAAGATGGATAAGACCATCGTTGTCATCGTTGAAGACCGCGTGAAGCACCCGTTGTACGGCAAGGTTGTTCGCCGTAACTCCAAGGTGAAGGTTCACGACGAGGCCAACACGGCCGGCGTCGGTGACTCCGTTCTAATCAGCGAGACCCGTCCGCTCAGCGCCACGAAGCGCTGGCGTCTGGTCGAGATCCTCGAAAAGGCTAAGTAATGCTTCAGCAGGAATCCCGAGTAAAGGTTGCCGATAACACCGGCGCCAAGGAGCTCCTCACGATTCGCGTTCTCGGTGGCTCAGGCCGTCGTTACGCAGGTCTCGGCGATGTCATTGTGGCAACCGTCAAAGACGCGATTCCTGGCGGAAACGTCAAGAAGGGTGAGGTCGTCAAGGCCGTCATCGTTCGCGTCATCAAGCAGACTCGTCGTCCAGACGGCTCATACATCAAGTTCGATGAGAACGCGGCTGTAATCCTCAAGTCCGATGGTGGAGACCCCCGTGGTACTCGTATCTTCGGACCGGTCGGCCGTGAGCTTCGTGACAAGAAGTTCATGAAGATCATCTCGCTCGCACCGGAGGTGCTGTAGTTATGGCAAAGATTCGCAAGGGTGACCTCGTACAGGTCATCAGCGGCCCGACCCAGGAGCGTGGCGGAAGCCGCGGCAAGCAGGGTCGCGTCATCAGTGTTATCGCTGGAAAAGACCGCGTTGTCGTGGAGGGTGTCAACTTCGTCACCAAGCACGTCAAGGTTGGCCAGACTCAGCGTGGAACCAAGACCGGTGGCATCGAGACGATGGAGGCACCGATTCACGTGTCGAACCTCGCTCTCGTTGACCCCGAGACCAAGCTCCCGGCTCGTGTTGGCTTCACCGTCACCACCGATGACCGTGGCAAGACCACGCGCGAGCGCTTCTTCAAGAAGTCGCGCCGCGTAGAGACCAAGAAGTCGACGGCTGCTAAGGCTGAGCCGAAGGCTTCGAAGAAGGATGCCGAGAAGGCAACCGAGAAGGACGCAGACTAATGACGACGACTGCACCTGCTGCTGGCAAAATCCAGCCGCGCCTCAAGCAGAAGTACCGCACCGAACTCGCGGAACAGCTCAAGAAGGACCTCGGTCTCTCCAACGTCAACCAGATTCCCGGCATCGTCAAGGTCGTCGTGAACACTGGTGTTGGTGAAGCTGCTCGCGACGGAAAGATCATCGATGGGGCCGTCAAGGACCTCACCGCCATCACCGGTCAGAAGCCCTACGTTACGAGCGCTCGCAAGTCGATCGCTCAGTTCAAGCTTCGTGAAGGACAGCCCATTGGCGCACACGTCACCCTCCGTGGTGACCGCGCTTGGGAGTTCCTTGACCGTTTGATCACGTTGGCGCTTCCTCGTATCCGTGACTTCCGCGGCCTCTCGGACAAGCAGTTCGATGGCAACGGTAACTACACCTTCGGCCTCACGGAACAGTCCATGTTCCACGAGATCGATCAGGACAAGATTGACCGCGTTCGTGGTTTTGACATCACGATTGTTACGACCGGTAAGAACAACGAAGAAGGTCGCGCACTGCTCAAGGCACTGGGCTTCCCCTTCCGTTCCGCTGAGAACGCATCTAACTAACCAAGTAACACCGATCGACCAGGTCGGCCTTCGTGTAACGGATGCCGAAACCAGACGAGACAGGAAACACATAATGACAATGACAGATCCGGTCGCTGACATGCTGACCAGACTGCGCAACGCCAATTCGGCGCACCACGACAGCGTTTCAATGCCTTCGAGCAAGCTGAAGTCGCGCCTGGCAGAAATGCTCAAGGCTGAGGGATACATCCTCGGCTGGAGCAACGAAGACGCTCGTGTGGGCCAGACCCTCACGATCGAACTTAAGTACGGACCCGCCCGCGAGCGTTCCATCAAGGGAATCAAGCGCGTTTCGAAGCCTGGTCTTCGTGTATACGCTCGCTCGACCGAAATCCCCAAGGTTCTTGGCGGACTCGGTGTGGCGATTTTGTCCACCTCCTCTGGTCTCCTGACCGACAAAGAGGCGACTCAGAAGGGCGTAGGTGGGGAAGTCCTCGCCTACGTGTGGTAACCAAAAATGTCACGTATCGGAAGACTTCCTATTGATGTCCCCGCTGGTGTCACCATCACCATCAACGGCCAAGACGTCACCGTAAAGGGCCCGAAGGGTGAGCTCGCGCTCACCGTCAAGGCTCCTATCGCTGTAGCACTCGAAGAGGGTCAGGTTCTCGTAACCCGTCCCGATGACGAGCGCGAATCGCGTTCGCTTCACGGCTTGACCCGTACGCTCATCGCTAACCAAATCGTCGGTGTTACCGACGGTTACACCAAGGGCCTAGAGGTCGTTGGTACTGGTTACCGTGTCACCGCAAAGGGCAGCTCTGTTGAGTTTGCTCTCGGGTACTCGCACTCGATCACCGTTGACCCGCCCGCAGGCATTAGCTTTGCGGTCGAGGGAAACAACAAACTAGTTGTCAGCGGCATCGACAAGCAGGCGGTTGGCGAAGTAGCAGCCAACATTCGTAAATTGCGCAAGCCAGAGCCCTACAAGGGCAAGGGTGTGCGCTACGCCGGCGAAGTTGTTCGTCGCAAGGCCGGAAAGAGTGGTAAGTAGACATGGCTCTCGGAACCAGAGGTAAGAGCAAGTCGGCCGCTAAGGGCCGTCGTCACGCACGTCTCCGCAAGAAGGTTGTGGGCACCGAGGTGCGCCCCCGTCTCGTGGTTACGCGCTCAGCGCGTCACGTATTCGTCCAGGTTGTCGATGACTCGAAGGGCGTAACCGTCGCTTCAGCATCGACCATGGAGTCGGACATGCGTACGTTCGATGGAGACAAGACCGCCAAGGCACGCAAGATCGGCGAAATGGTTGCCGAACGCGCGAAGCAGGCCGGTGTTGAGGCCGTCGTATTTGATCGTGGTGGAAGCCG
Organism: Rhodoglobus sp. NPDC076762; assembly: GCA_040687235.1. GTDB lineage: Bacteria > Actinomycetota > Actinomycetes > Actinomycetales > Microbacteriaceae > Rhodoglobus. Next base: position 879,701 of record JBFBMV010000001.1, read on the forward strand.
TTACGCAGGTCGCGTCGCAGCTATCGCCGACGGAGCGCGAGAGGGTGGATTGAACCTGTGAGCGACAACGTGGACAACAAGACAACAAACAAGGAGCAGGCCGTGGCCGCTGAGGCGACTAGCGCCATCTCCGTCCCTGAGGTCGTCGTAGACGCCCCAGCAACCGACGTTACGAGCGAGCCCCGCGAGGCTCGTCGTGGCGGCCGTGAGCGTGGACCAGACCGTGGTGGACGTGGCGGAAACAACAGCCGCGACAACGACAAGAACCAGTTCTTGGAGCGCGTCGTCACCATCAACCGTGTATCGAAGGTAGTCAAGGGTGGTCGTCGCTTTAGCTTCACCGCTCTCGTCGTCGTCGGTGACGGTAATGGCATGGTCGGTGTTGGATACGGCAAGGCTCGCGAAGTTCCTCTCGCGATCTCCAAGGGTGTCGAAGAGGCGAAGAAGAACTTCTTCCGCGTTCCTCGCGTCGGCGCTACGATCCCTCACTCGGTCCAGGGCGAGGCAGCTGCAGGTGTAGTTCTGCTGCGTCCCGCATCCGCTGGTACCGGTGTTATCGCTGGTGGTCCCGTTCGCGCCGTACTCGAGTGCGCCGGTATCCACGATGTACTGAGCAAGTCGCTCGGTTCCTCGAACACGATCAACATCGTTCACGCGACGGTTGAAGCACTCAAGCAGCTCGAAGAGCCGCGCGCGGTTGCTGCTCGTCGTGGTCTCGATGCAGAACACGTAATCCCGGCTCGCTTGCTGCGCGCTGAGGCTGAAGCTAAGGCAGGTGTCTGATGGCTGGTCGCCTGAAGGTAACCCAGATCAAGTCCAAAATTAGTGAGAAGCAGAACCAACGCGACACGCTGCGCAGCCTCGGGCTCAAGCGCATCGGCTCCGTGGTTGTGCGCGAGGACAACTCGCAGAACCGTGGGTACGTCAACACGGTCGCTCACCTTGTCAAGGTCGAGGAGATTGACTAATGGCTGACGAGAAAGAAACTCCGAAGAAGGCCGCAGCTCCCAAGGCTGCTGCCGCTAAGGCACCTGCTGCCAAGAAGGCTGCACCTGCAAAGGCTGCTGCTGACAAGGCGCCCGCTGCGAAGGCATCCACCACGAAGGCTCCTGCGAAGTCGACTGCTGCTAAGGCGTCTGCTGCGAAGAAGTCCTCGAGCGACGATGTTGCAAGCCGCCCGCAGGTTCTGAAGATGCACCACCTCCGTCCCGCTGCCGGTGCCAAGAAGGACCGTATGCGTGTTGGTCGTGGTGAGGGATCCAAGGGTAAGACTGCGGGTCGTGGAACCAAGGGAACCAAGGCGCGTTACAACATGCGTCTCGGCTTCGAAGGTGGAAACATCAACTTCGTAATGCGTGCACCTAAGTTGCGCGGATTCAAGAACCCGTTCCGTGTTGAGTACCAGGTTGTAAACCTTGAGAAGCTCGCGGAACTTTACCCCAAGGGTGGCGACGTAACCGTCGCAGATCTCGTGTCGAAGGGCGCCGTTCGCAAGAACGAAAAGGTCAAGGTTCTTGGTCAGGGTGATATTACGGTTAAGCTGAACGTTGTAGTTGACAAGGTCTCCGGCTCTGCCGAGCAGAAGATCGTTGCAGCCGGCGGTTCGGTTCAGTAACTGTCACTACGACAAACGTTAGTGTCGCGTACGTCACACCGGTGACATACGCAGGCAGGTTGAGTGGGGAATCCCGCAAGGGGTTCCCCACTCGCCCGTAGTACATAGATAAATCGGAGGCCTTGTGTTTAAAGCTGTCGCGCGGATTGTCCGCACGCCTGACCTTCGCAGGAAGATCGGGTTCACGCTAGGCATCATTGCGCTGTTTAGACTTGGCTCCTTCATCCCCGCGCCGTTCGTTGACTTCGGCAACGTTCAGGCCTGTCTCGCAGCTAACGCTTCGAGTGGCGGGCTGTATGACCTCATCAACCTCTTCAGTGGTGGGGCGCTCCTTCAACTTTCTGTATTTGCACTCGGAATCATGCCGTACATCACGGCATCGATCATCGTGCAACTACTTCGCGTGGTCATTCCGCACTTCGAAACACTTCACAAAGAGGGCCAGTCGGGCCAGGCAACGCTGACTCAGTACACGCGTTACCTCACCATCGCTCTCGCGATTCTCCAGTCCACGACTCTTATTACGGTCGCCCGAAGTGGTGCACTGTTCCAGTCGGCTGGTGTCGCTGAATGTAGCCAACTCATTACCAACGATGCTTGGTACGCAATCTTGCTGATGGTCATTACAATGACCGCCGGCACCGGCCTCATTATGTGGATGGGTGAGCTCGTCACGGAGCGCGGTATCGGTAACGGAATGTCGTTGTTGATCTTCACGTCGATCGCCGCAACTTTCCCCAGCGCGCTCTGGGGCATCTACCTCAGCAATGGCATCGAGACCTTCGTTCTTGTGCTCATCATGGGTGTGCTCATCATGGGAGCCGTCGTGTTCGTTGAGCAATCTCAACGACGCATTCCAGTTCAATATGCCAAGCGCATGGTTGGTCGCCGAACCTATGGCGGCAACAACACGTACATCCCCATCAAGGTCAACATGGCCGGTGTGATCCCCGTGATCTTCGCATCGTCGCTGTTGTACCTCCCCGCTTTGATCGCACAGTTCAACCAGCCACAAGCTGGCGAGACTTCCGCGCCGTGGGTCGTCTGGGTCCAGAACAACCTGGTCTCCGGCGATAGCCCGATCTACATGATCGGTTACTTCCTGCTTATCGTCGGCTTTACTTACTTCTACGTGGCGATCACGTTCAACCCTGAAGAAGTTGCCGACAACATGAAGAAGTACGGTGGCTTCATTCCAGGTATCCGCGCCGGTCGTCCGACCGCCGAGTACCTCGATTACGTACTGACTCGTGTTACCTTGCCCGGCTCGCTATATCTCGGCCTTGTGGCAATGATCCCGCTGATCGCGTTTGTGGTCATCGGGGCCAACCAGAATTTCCCATTCGGTGGAGCTAGCATCCTGATTATCGTTGGTGTCGGTCTTGAGACTGTCAAGCAAATCGATTCCCAGTTGCAGCAACGCCATTACGAAGGTTTGTTGCGTTGACACGACTTCTCCTGATTGGTCCTCCTGGTGCTGGTAAAGGCACTCAGGCCGCTCGACTCGCCCAGATTTATGGGGTGCCAGCTATCTCTACTGGTGATATTTTTCGCAGCAATGTGAAGAATGGCACGGAGTTGGGGAACAAAGCCAAGGCATTCATGGATGCCGGCGACAATGTTCCTGATTCCCTGACGAACGCGCTCATCCGCGATCGTCTTGAAGAAGTTGACGCGAAGAACGGTTTTCTTCTCGATGGGTACCCACGTACTACGGACCAGGTCCGCGAGCTGGATGCCTTCCTCGCGAGCCACGGTTCCGCGTTAGATGTCGTTGTCGAGCTCGAAGCTGACACCGAAGTAGTCGTTGGTCGGCTTCGCAAGCGCGCACTTGAGCAGGGGCGCAGCGACGACACTGAAGAGGTTGTTCGTCATCGCCTCGAGGTTTATAGCGAGCAGACCGCTCCGCTGATCAAGACCTATGCGGGTCGCGATGTACTCGTCACGATCGACGCTCTCGGTGAAGTGGACGCCGTCACGGCTCGAATCACGGAAGCACTTTTCGATCGCGGAATCTCAGCGACAGACGCTGGTTCGCGCTAATCATTTTTCTCAGAATCCCCGTCGCCTTCGTGGTGGCGGGGATCCTTTAGTTAAAGTGCGGGATCGGCGAAAGCGGCGCGAAATTGCACGGCGATAGATCAGTCCTCGATACCTCGAACTAACTCATCGATAAAGGTGGGAAAGTCGACTGCTCTCTTCACAAGCTGCTGGACGTATTCGCGATCCGAGAAGACTGTGACGAACTGGTCGAAAACCGTTTGAAATGTGGTGCGGCCCGCGGCACTGAACGCAATCAGGGCTATGACATTCACGCGGTTTTCGCCCCACGGCATGGGGGTTTCGTTGATAACGATGCTGATGGCGGTTCGATGCGCATTCATAGTCATCGCGTGGGGGACCGCAAGCGTGTCGGTAAACGCGGTCGACGACATCCGCTCCCGTTCGATCGCGCCGGTTATGTACCCGTGGTCGATAACGCCGGCCTCGATCATCCGGTGTCCGAGTGCTCCGATCATCGCCTCCTCGCTGGGAGCGCTGAAGTTGCGGAGGAAGAGCGCCGGATCGAAGAATCGAAGAAGTTCGTCCGTGAGTTCGCGACGTCGGCGAACGCGTCTGACGCGACCGATGGCGCGCCGAATGGCATCCACATCGGTCTCCGTAAGAAACGGCTGAATCAACACGACATTGTCCGCAAGGGAGCGAAGATCGATTGTAGTCAGGACGAGGTCGGTGGAGAGCTCGGCCAGTTCGACATCGGTGCGCGTGATTACGATCCGAAGGTGGAGTTCATCGCCGAGAACTGCCTCAATCCGTTCGCGAAGAATGACGTGGAGATCGTGATAATTCGGGCACACTAAGGCCGCAGTGAGGCGTACCTCACGCTTTGTTTGTCGCTCAAGATGCGAACCGACGTGCAACGCTATGTATGAGATCTCATCGTCGTGGATCGTGATTCCCTCATCGCGCTGCACTTCAGCAGCGATGAAGACGGCAAGTTCGTAGATCATCGGGTAGGTCGTTTTGATTGACCGTGTCATGGGATTGCGCGAGTACGACAGATCCTGAGCCCGAAGGATGAGGTTTCGCACATGCAGCGATAACCTCATGATGAAGTCGTCATCATCGAGGTCGATTAGGTATTCTTCCCCAACATGTTGCACTGTGCGGCGGACGCGCGCCGTGAGTTCCTCGAGGTCGACATCGGCGGGGGAGTCCGGGCCAGTGGCGCGCGTGATCACTCGTGTCGTGAGTAGCAGCTCAATCTCGTTGACATCATCCTCGCGAAGATTCGCGCCGAAATGGGTAGTGATGAGTGCGGCTAAGTCGTGGGAGAAACTTCCCGATGGGGCAGCTGTGCCCTTCGTGTCTGACTCGGAAAGGGCAAGCGCTTCAGGTCGACCCTCCGTTCCCGTGCCCGCTTCCTTGGGGAGCGGAGATGTCGGCAATGCCGTGCGATCGGCAGCGATAGCGACGTGCAAAAGAACGTGATTGATTCCGTACTCATTAACAAAGTAGCCGTGAGAGTCGAGGAGATCCAGTAGTGCTGTTTTGAACGACCGGAGGTCCGACGACTCGAATTCGCGCTGAATGCTTTCGAGCTCAAGGAAGCCCTGAGATTCTTCGTGTCGAAACATCTTGCTTAGAAGTCGTCGGAGGTTGGGCTCGGTGCCCGACAGCAGAACGAGGGGTCCGCGGCGGGAGAGGGAGAGTCCTGACTCCTCTACGACCGCTTTCACTTTGCGCAGATCAGCTTCTATTGTCGATTCGCTAACGAAGAAGCTATCCGCGAGAGCGTGAATGTCCGACCCCTCAGGTGCATCTCCGAGACGACGGATGAGGTGGTACTGACGGTCGCGGGGACGTTCGGCTTCACGGTTTGAAGCACCTCTGAGAAACTCGGCGTAGTTATCGCGATGCAGACGGTACCCCGCGGTGGATGACTCGATGACTTCCAAGGGCAGCGCTGATGATTTCACCGCGGTGACGTAACTACGAACACTGCGTGTCGTGACTCCGAGCTTGTCGGCAAGCTCAGAAGCAGTCACCCAGGCCTCTGCTTGGGCGAGGTGTTCGATTAGACGTGTGTGGTTGGCGAGCATCAGATAACCATTGTGGCGTATGAACCTTTCCGCAGGGGCGGAATGTTCTCTATTGGAACTCACAGCCAGTCCACGAGGACTATAGGTAGCGAAGGAATTGTGCGTGAGTTCGCGAGGAGGCGATCAGGTGTCTACGGTGCTGGTTTTGTGTGGCGCAGGAGCGTCGAGCACCTTCTTGGCGCACGCGCTTCGTCGTCAATCCACCGCAAGGGGACTTGAGCATACATTCACGCCCGCGAGCGTTTCTGCACTCAGCATGCCGCTCTCGTCCGTAGATGTGGTGCTGGTGAGTTCGCACGTTTCTGATTTTTTTGACCAGGCCGCGATCGCCGCCCAAGCGATTGGTGCGCAAGCACTCCAGCTTCCCGCATTGAACTTTAACGCGGCCGGCGCAGACATAGCGCTCGACCTTCTTGATTCCCTCCCCCCGGTTACAACAGAAAGCAGCAACGATGGCTGAACAAACTATTCGAGTGGCGTCAGCGCACGGGCTTCACGCTCGCCCCGCATCGCTCTTCACCCAGGCGGCAGCCGCTTCTGGACTCGACGTCACGATCGCTAAAGGCGACAAGTCCGTCAACGCATCGAGCATTCTCAGCGTTATTTCGCTCGGGGTCAGCCACGGCGATGAAGTGACCATCTCCGCCGAGGGCGAAGGCGCGGACACCGTCATCGCGGAGCTGACCGAAATTCTCAGTACCGACCACGACGAGAGCTAGTCGTGATCGTTCGCTTCCCTCGCAGTATCCCAACATCACAGATATCGGAGTAAAACAATGACAACGTCGTCTACGACCGCCACGAAGGGCGGTGCGCGCGTAGGGGTCCAGAAATTTGGAACCTTCGTGAGCGGAATGGTGATGCCTAACATCGCGGCATTCATCGCTTGGGGCTTTATTACAGCCCTATTCATTCAAACGGGCTGGTTGCCGTTGCTCGGTATCGACGCTGTATGGGTCCAGCAACTCGGCGGTTGGAGTCTCGACCCTGAGGTGACGAACACAGGGCTCGTCGGCCCGATGATCATCTACCTACTCCCGCTGCTGATCGCTAACACTGCTGGCCGCATGGTGTACGGAACCCGCGGCGGCGTCGTAGCCACCATCGCCACTATGGGTGTCATCATCGGTGCCGGTATCCCCATGTTCCTTGGCGCCATGTTGGTGGGCCCGAGTTCCGCATGGATCATGAAGAAGATTGATGGTCTCTGGGCCAACAAGATTCGGCCCGGTTTCGAGATGCTGGTCGACAACTTCTCTGCCGGCATCGTCGGTATGATCTTGGCGATCGCCTCGTTCTTCGTTATCGCACCGATCGTTACGGCAATCAGCGACTTCCTTGAATCGGTTATTGCATTCCTCGTGGAAAACCAGCTTCTTCCGCTCGCCAGCATTTTCGTCGAGCCGGGCAAGATCCTCTTCCTCAACAACGCGATCAACCACGGAGTATTCACTCCGCTCGGCACGTCAGAATCGCTGGAAAAGGGGCAGTCGATTCTGTTCCTCATCGAAGCGAACCCTGGCCCCGGCTTGGGAATCCTGCTCGCATTCGCGGTATTCGGCATCGGAATCTTGCGCGCAAGCGCTCCAGGCGCAATCCTGATTCACTTCGTCGGCGGTATTCACGAAATCTACTTCCCCTACGTGTTGGCTAAGCCGCTGCTCGTTCTTGCTGCAATCGCTGGTGGAGCAACTGGTGTTCTGACGAACGTCATCTTCCAGTCCGGTCTGCGCGCACCGGCATCGCCGGGTTCGATCATTGCGGTCGTTCTCCAAACGCCTCCAGGAAGCATTGTTGGCGTACTGCTGTCTGTCGTGTTCTCAGCGGCAGTATCGTTCGCAGTCGCTTCGGTCATCATCCGCTCGGGTCGCAAGCGCGACATCGAAGCCATGGAGAACGGTGACGACGCCCTCGCTGCCGCTGTTGCTAAGAACGCTGCAAACAAGGGCAAGGACAGCTCGGTAGGCGACCTGCTCGGAACCGGTGCTGCTGCAACCGGAGCCGCTGCTGCAACCGCAACAGCGACCAAGATCCAGAACGTCGTGTTTGCATGCGACGCTGGCATGGGTTCGAGCGCAATGGGTGCAACCGTTCTGCGTAATAAGTTCGCGAAAGCTGGCATCGAAGGTGTCAACGTCACGAACAAGGCGATCGCTAACCTGGATGGTTCAGAAGATCTGATCATCACCCAGGACAAGCTCACCGAACGCGCTGAGCAGAAAGTTCCCGGCGCAATTCATGTTTCGGTTGATAACTTCATGAACAGTCCGAAATACGATGAAGTCGTAAACATGGTTGGCAAGTAACAGGAGACATCATGAGCAAGGTACTCGAGCTAGACCAAATCAAGGCCGCTGGCACCGCCCGCACCAAAGAGGATGCAATCGCTGAGGCAGCGGAAATCCTTGTGGCAGCTGGTGCAGTAACGCCCGAGTACCTTGGCTTCATGAAGGCCCGCGAAGAGTTGACGTCAACCTTCATGGGTAACTTCCTGGCCATTCCGCACGGCACGAACGAGGGCAAGGATACGATCCTGTCGTCTGCGCTCTCGTTCGTGCGGTACGCGGATCCTATCGATTGGGATGGCAACGAGGTTCGCTTCGTTGTCGGCATCGCAGGAAAAGACGGTGGCCACATGGACACTCTCGCCGCGGTCGCCACGATCTTTAGTGACAACGACGAAGTGCAGAAGCTGGTCGACGCCTCGAGCGAAGACGAATTGCTCGCCCTTCTGTCTGAATTGAACAACGCATGAAAGCCGTACACTTCGGTGCCGGCAACATCGGCCGCGGTTTCGTAGGCCTGATTTTGCACAAGGCGGGATACGAGATTGTGTTTGCGGATGTCGCGGCAGAGCTCATCGATACTTTGGCCGCCGCCGATAACTACAAGGTTCACGAAGTCGGGGCCGAGCCCCGCACGTGGACGGTAGATAACTTCCGCGCTCTCAACAGCGCGACAAACGAAGCCGGCGTGATCGATGAGATCGCGACCGCCGACATGGTGACGACGGCCGTCGGCCCGAACATCCTCAAGTTCGTTGCACCACTGATTGCTCAGGCGATCAAGAAGCGCTCAGACAAACTGCCCCCGCTTCAGGTGCTCGCGTGCGAAAACGCGCTCTACGCCACCAACAATCTTCGCGCCGAAGTTGCTGTCGCGGTCGATGCTGAAACGCTCGCCGCTAAGGCCATCTTCGCGAACACCGCTGTCGACCGCATTGTGCCGGCCCAAGACCCCGCTGCAGGACTCGATGTCACTGTCGAGGACTTCTTCGAGTGGGCCATCGAGAGCGGTCCCTTCGGAGACAGCGTTCCCGAGATCGCTGACGTCCACTTCGTGGCAGATCTCGAGCCATACATCGAGCGCAAGCTCTTCACTGTTAACACTGGGCACGCGACGCTGGCCTATCACGGGCGCGAACAGGGTGCAGAGACGCTGGCTGCCGCGATGGGCATCGATGCTGTCGCGTCTGAGGTCGCTGCAGTACTTGCCGAGACCAGCGCGATGTTGATCGCTAAGCACGGTTTCGATGCGAGCGAACACGCAGAGTACGTCGCTACCTGCACGCGCCGCTTTAGCAACCCTCACTTGCCAGATACGCCCGAGCGCGTAGGGCGCAGCCCGTTGCGCAAGCTCTCGCGCAACGAGCGCTTTGTGAGCCCGGCTAGCGAACTTGCGGCATCCGGAACCACCCCCAGCGCGCTTCTGCGTGCCATGGGCGCAGCGTTGCACTTCGCGGTGCCAGAAGACCCGGAGAGTGTGCGGATGCTCGAGCTGTTGTCATCACTATCGGCAGCCGATTTCGTCACCGAAGTCATGGGACTTCGCGAGGGCGATGCGCTCTACGCGGATGCAGTCGAAACTGTCAGCGCGCAATCTTAGACCCAACTTGGCGAAACGCCCGGGATTAGCGTAGGCTTGCTCTTTGGTGTTTCAGGCCGTTTTTTTCGCGCCTTGGCTTTTCCCAAAGTCACTCACCACAATCCACGCAGACCAGCGAACCACACTTATAGCGACGAAGAGGCTATGGCCAAAAAAGACGGTGTCATTGAGATCGAAGGAGCAGTTGTCGAGGCTCTCCCCAACGCGATGTTTCGTGTTGAGTTGACGAACGGCCACGTTGTGCTCGCGCACATCTCCGGCAAAATGCGACAGAACTACATTCGAATCCTTCCGGAGGACCGTGTAGTTGTAGAGCTGAGCCCGTATGACCTGACTCGCGGCCGTATCACCTACCGCTACAAGTAAAGCGCGCTGGAAAGTAACGTCCACCCTGCCCTTGCGGGCTAGTGGAACGACGACAGCGATTCACAAGGAAAAATAATGAAGGTTAACCCCAGCGTTAAGCCCATCTGCGACCACTGCCGCGTTATTCGCCGCAACGGACGCGTCATGGTTATCTGCAAGTCGAACCCGCGTCACAAGCAACGCCAGGGCTAAGGTTCCGCGAGCAGATCGCACCGCTGCGCGGGTGTGGCGAGCAATCGCCCCACGCCGCAGCACACAACTTAATACACAGAACTAGCAACACCAGATCTGATGCCAGCGAAAGCTGGCTGAGGGGACACCATCGGTTGGAGGCCGGTGCACAGGTGCTGCTACAGACCTCCACTCATCAACAGGAGAAGCCACTATGGCACGTCTAGCCGGCGTCGACATCCCACGCGACAAGCGTGTAGAGGTCGCACTGACTTACATTTACGGTGTTGGCCGCACGAGGGCACTCAAAACCCTCGCCGACACCCAGATCAGCGGAGAGATCCGCGTTCAGGATCTCACCGATGACCAGCTCATCGCGCTGCGCGACTACATCGAAGGAAACTTCCAGGTAGAAGGTGACCTCCGTCGTGAGGTTGCAGCAGACATCCGCCGCAAGGTTGAAATCGGCAGCTACCAGGGTATCCGTCACCGCAAGGGACTGCCCGTTCATGGACAGCGCACGAAGACCAACGCTCGTACCCGCAAGGGCCCGAAGCGCACCGTAGCCGGCAAGAAGAAGGCCCGATAGACCCTGGGTTCAACCCCAGCGTCGTCGCCATCAACGTTTTAGGAGAAAACAATGGCAGCACCAAAATCGGCCGCTCGTAAGCCGCGTCGTAAAGAGAAGAAGAACGTTGCTGTGGGCCAAGCTCACATCAAGTCGACGTTCAACAACACCATCGTCACCATCACCGACCCGACCGGCGCAGTACTGAGCTGGTCCTCGTCAGGCGTTGTCGGCTTCAAGGGATCGCGTAAGTCGACCCCTTACGCCGCACAGATGTCCGCTGAGTCGGCTGCACGCCAAGCTCAAGAGCACGGCGTCAAAAAGGTCGACGTTTTCGTCAAGGGACCGGGTTCAGGTCGCGAAACTGCGATCCGTTCGCTGCAGGCCGCAGGCCTCGAAGTGGGTTCGATCAACGACGTAACACCGCAGACGCACAATGGTTGCCGTCCGCCCAAGCGTCGTCGCGTTTAGTTTCACGCCGTACTAGCGAGGCAGCTCGCTAGTGCTGGCGTCGTGTGGCGAGGGCCCGTTGTGGCCCTCGCTCACAGTTCCAGCGCACAACTCAATACAACGTCGGGCCCAGCCACCCGTCGCCCACAAGTGTCATATAGCGGACACTTTGCCGAAAGGAATTACCAGTGCTCATTGCACAGCGTCCCACCCTTGCTGAGGAGAACATCTCCGAATTCCGTTCACGGTTCGTCATCGAGCCGCTTGAGCCCGGTTTCGGTTACACCCTCGGAAACTCACTTCGTCGCACCCTTCTTTCATCGATCCCCGGAGCAGCTGTAACCAGCATCCGTATCGATGGCGTTCTTCACGAATTCAGCACCGTCGCCGGTGTTAAAGAAGACGTGACCGAGGTCATCCTGAACATCAAGAACCTCGTAGTCTCCAGCGAGCACGACGAGCCCATCACCGCTTACCTGCGCAAGCAGGGTTCGGGCGAAGTTACCGCGGCTGACATTTCTGCACCTGCCGGTGTAGAAATCCACAACCCGGAACTCGTCATTGCAACGCTCAACGACAAGGCCAAGTTTGAACTTGAGCTGACGATCGAGCGTGGCCGTGGCTACGTCACCGCAACGCAGAACCGCAGCGAGTTCAGCGAAGCCGGCCAAATTCCGGTCGACTCGATCTACTCGCCCGTACTCAAGGTCACCTACCGTGTCGAGGCAACTCGTGCCGGCGAGCGCACTGACTTTGACCGTCTCGTTGTTGACGTAGAAACCAAGTCCGCAATCACTCCTCGCGATGCAGTGGCCTCGGCCGGTCGCACGCTGACCGAACTGTTTGGACTCGCCCGCGAGCTCAACACGGCAGCAGAGGGTATCGAGATTGGTCCGGCACCGGTTGACGCCGTGCTTTCGACCGAGCTCAGCATGCCGATCGAAGACCTTGATCTTTCGGTGCGCAGCTACAACTGCCTCAAGCGCGAAGGCATCAACACCGTAAGTGAACTGGTTGCTCTTTCCGAGACCCAGCTCATGAACATCCGTAACTTCGGTCAGAAGTCGGTTGACGAAGTGCGCGACAAGCTTGTCGAGATGGGACTGTCGTTGAAAGACAGCGTTCCCGGATTCGACGGAGCACACTTCTACGGCGGATACGCCGACGACGAGACCAACGCTTGAGCCACTGGCTCGAACCTTTGACACTGGAGAACTAGAAAATGCCTACACCTACTAAGGGCCCGCGTCTCGGCGGTGGACCGGCGCACGAGCGCCACATGCTCGCCAACTTGGCTGCAGCCCTGTTCACTCACAAGAGCATCAAGACAACGGAAATGCGCGCCAAGCGTCTGCGTCCCGTTGCCGAGCGCCTCATCACGTTCGCGAAGAAGGGTGACCTGCACAACCGTCGCCGCGCGCTCGGAATCATCGGCGACAAGACTGTCATCCACGAACTCTTCACGGTCATCGCGCCGCAGGTTGAGAACCGCGATGGTGGTTACACCCGCATCACGAAGCTTGGTTACCGTAAGGGTGACAACGCTTCGATGGTTCAGATGGAACTCGTTCTTGAGCCCGTAACGCCTAAGAAGAAGGCCCCGAAGGCTGCCGCTAAGGCTGAGCCCAAGGCTGCTGCAGAAGAGCCCGCCGTAGAGGAAGCTCCTGCTGAAGAAGTTGTGACCGATGAGGTTGCAACTGAAGAGACTGCAGAAGAGAAGTAACTTTCTTCGCTTGAGAAGGCCCCGGCTCCGCTTCGTGCGGGCCGGGGTTTTCTTGTTGAAATAGGGTTTGACTATGAACGAAGCGGCACCCGCTATCCCGGCGTCTGAGTCGGATGCCATTCCTTACACGCGCCTGCGCCTCGACATCGCTTACGACGGCACCAATTTCTTCGGCTGGGGAAAGCAGCCCCCACCGTTGCGCACTGTTCAGGGCACCATAGAGGATGCTCTAGCGATCATCTTCCGCCGTTTCGGCGTTATTCCTCAGCTAGTCGTTGCGGGGCGCACGGATGCGGGCGTGCACGCGACTGGGCAGGTGGCTCATCTCGACCTCACCGACACTCAATTGCGCAGTCTCGACCGCCCGCGCCGTGGCAACATGGGCGGACGGCGCTACGACGGGCCCGCATCCCTGGCTCGACGTATCAACGGCATTACGGGTCTCGAGTCCGACATCTTTGTGAAGCAGTCCGTCATCGCTGCGGAAGGTTTTGACGCCCGCTTCTCGCCGCTGTGGCGACGCTACGAATACCGCATCGCCGACAATTTGTCTCCGCGCGATCCGCGCCAGCGTAATCACACGCTCTGGTACCCGGCCACCCTCGATGTCGACGCCATGAACGTGGCTGCAAACGAGTTGCTTGGCCTTCACGACTGGGCTGCGTACTGCAAGCCGCGCGAGGGGGCGACGACGGTACGCACTCTCGAACGTTTCAGCTTTCGTCGCACGGAGGAGGGCATCGTGCTCGCCGAAGTGCGCGCCGACGCGTTTTGTCACAGCATGGTGCGATCGCTCGTCGGCGCCGGCGTTTACGTGGGTCAGGGCAAGATCGATACCACGCGGCCAGCAGACATCCGCGACGAGCGCTCGAAGGGAAGCGAGTTCAAGGTTATGCCGGCAAAAGGGCTCTCACTCGTCGAGGTTGGTTATCCGCCCGACGAGGAACTCGGAGCCCGGGCCGAATTGACGCGCTCTCGCCGCGAGCTCTTCGAATAGCCCCGGGCAAGTGTGCCGCGCCCGGTAATGAGCCGATTGAATCGTCCGCGTACGGCGTCGTGGGCAAGCGTGACGGACTTCCGAGCGTGTTTGCTGCGGGAGCGGAGTTCCGCTATTGTTGATTCTTGGTGTCTGCACTATAGGGTGCGACATCCGATCATGAGCCCTCCACCGGAATTGTTTCTCACCGAAACAACCATCGGAGCGGGATTCACGAACACCTCACTCGATCAATGAAAGCAGCACTATTGTGACGCGCACATATTCACCCAAGCCCGACGACATCAAGCGGGAATGGGTCATCATCGACGCAGCCGACATCGTTCTCGGTCGTCTCGCCAGCCACGCAGCCATCCTGCTCCGCGGAAAGCACAAGGCTACCTTTGCTCCGCACATGGACATGGGCGACTTCGTCATCATCATCAACGCTGAGAAGGTTGCCCTTACGGGTTCCAAGCTCAAGCAAAAGAAGGCTTACCGCCACTCCGGTTACCCGGGCGGGCTCACGGCCACTACGTACTCCGAGATGCTGGAAAAGCACCCCACGCGCGCCGTTGAAAAGGCTATTCGTGGAATGCTTCCCAAGAACTCGCTCGGCCGCGATCAGCTTTCGAAGCTGAAGGTTTACGCCGGTGCTGAGCACCCGCACGCTGCTCAGCAGCCCACGCCGTACACCCTCGACCAGGTCGCTCAGTAGCGCCCGCGCTTCACGAAGCAAAGAATTAAAGGACTTATTACAGTGGCTAAGATCGAAGATTCAATCACCGAGGGTGCACCCGAGTCGTACACGACCGAGTCGGCAGCAGTTGAGGCGCCCAGCGCACCTCGCCCCGTTCTCACCGTTCCCGGCGCAGCCGTAGGACGTCGCAAGCAGGCAATCGCCCGCGTGCGTCTCGTTCCCGGTTCGGGCACCATCACGGTCAACGGCCGTGAGCTCGCCGAGTACTTCCCCAACAAGCTTCACCAGCAGCTCATCAACGATCCGTTCAAGATCCTTGACCTGCTCGGTGGCTACGACGTCATTGCACGCATCACCGGTGGTGGCCCCTCGGGTCAGGCCGGCGCACTGCGTCTCGGCATCGCTCGTTCGCTCAACCAGATTGACGAAGAGAACAACCGTGCTGCCCTTAAGAAGGCCGGCTTCCTCACTCGTGACGCTCGCGTCAAGGAGCGTAAGAAGGCTGGACTCAAGAAGGCGCGTAAGGCTCCGCAGTTCTCGAAGCGCTAACCCGCTTCGCCTGCTAGCGGCAACGTATGGCACGTCTTTTTGGTACAGATGGCGTTCGCGGACTCGCGAACAGTGATCTTACTGTCGAGCTTGCACTCGGCTTGGCTCAGTCGGCAGCAGTCGTACTGGGCCAAGGTCGAGTTGCTGATGGCCGGCGCGCTTCAGGCCGCCGACCGGTTGCAGTTGTCGCACGCGACCCCCGCGTATCCGGCGAATTTATTTCCGCCGCGGTATCCGCGGGGCTCGCGAGCTCGGGCGTCGATGTCTTCGACGCCGGAGTGATCCCCACCCCGGCAGCAGCGTTCCTCGTTGCCGATTTTAAAGCTGACCTCGGAGTCATGATCTCCGCGTCGCACAACCCCGCACCTGACAACGGAATCAAATTCTTTGGTCAGGGCGGCACTAAACTTCCCGATGAGGTCGAAGACCGCATCGAAGCAGCTCTTGCTGCTCCGAGCCTCGCCCCCACCGGTGTCGAGGTTGGCCGTATTCGCCGATTCGCTGATGCTGAAGACCGCTATGTCGTTCACCTGTTGTCGACGCTGCCCAACCAGCTTGCCGGCATCCATGTCGTGCTCGACTGCGCCCATGGTGCAGCGGCAGGCGTCTCGCCCCAGGTGTTCACGGATGCCGGGGCAAAGGTCACTGTAATCGGCGCGGATCCCGACGGGATCAACATCAATGATGGCGTCGGATCGACCCATCTCGACAACCTCGCTTCTGCCGTTCTCGCGCACGGTGCGGATGTCGGAATTGCCCACGACGGCGACGCCGACCGTTGCCTTGCTGTCGACAAAGAGGGCAACGTCGTCGATGGCGACCAAATCATGGCGATCCTTGCGGTTTCCATGGCCGAACGCGGCGTGCTGCATGACCGCACTCTCGTTGCAACCGTCATGAGTAACTTGGGGCTCCGCCGCGCGATGGCCGAGCACAACATCACGATGCTCGAGACCAAAGTCGGAGACCGTTACGTGCTTGAAGCGCTGGGCGCCCACGGGCTTTCCCTTGGCGGCGAGCAGTCTGGTCACGTGATTATGACCAAGTTTGCAACCACAGGAGACGGCATCCTGACCGGCCTGCACCTCGTGGCCGAAATGGCTCGCACAGGTAAGACGCTTGCTCAGCTCGCGGCGGTAATGACTGTGTACCCGCAGGTTCTCGTGAACGTTCGCGGAATCGATCACCACTCGCTCGGCTCCGACACGGTAATCGCTGACGCGGTTGCTGCTGTGGAAGCAGAGCTGGGGGACACTGGGCGGGTGCTGTTGCGAGCATCCGGAACCGAACCGATGGTTCGCGTAATGGTCGAAGCCGAGCACCAAGAAATTGCTCAGCAGATGGCAGACCGCCTCGCTGACGTCGTTCGCACGCAGCTCAGCCACTAGGTAGCTCAGCAACTAAGTCGCTCAGCCACTTACCGCCTCAAGCGCTAGCCGGCTCCGCCGCACCATGGCGATACCGCGAACCCTTTAGGTCTTGCGCAGCAGAACTTTCGAGACGGCGTGATCGGCATCTTTACGAAGGATGAGCGACGCCCGTGGCCTAGTGGGGCGCACATTCTGCGTGAGGTTGGGCTCGTTGGTGCGCTTCCACACCTCGCGGGCGCGGGCGCGGGCAGCATCCTCGTCGAGGTCGGCGAAGCGGTGAAAGTAGGAGCGCGGGTTACTGAAGGCGCCGCGCTGCAAGCGGAGGAAGCGCTCCTCGTACCAATGGGCGATATCGCTCGTGCGAGCATCCACATAGATGGTGAAGTCGAAAAGGTCGCTAACCGCGAGGCTCTTGCCGGCGATGGGCGGCTGGAGCACGTTGAGTCCCTCGACGATCAGAACGTCGGGTTTGCGCACGGTTACCGCGGCATCCGGAATGATGTCGTATGCGAGGTGCGAGTAGAACGGCGCGCGCACTTCGGGCTCGCCGGCCTTTACCTTGCTGACGAACCGAAGCAGGGCGCGACGGTCGTAGCTCTCAGGAAAGCCTTTGCGTTCGAGAATGCCGCGTCGCTCGAGTTCGGCGTTGGGGTGCAAAAAGCCATCGGTCGTAATGAGTTCAACCCGGGGCGTGCCCTCCCAGCGGGAGAGTAGTTCGCGCAATAGGCGGGCAATCGTCGACTTGCCGACGGCGACAGACCCGGCGACACCGATCACGAACGGCGTGCTCGAGGTGGTGGCACCCAGAAACTGCGTGGTGGCGGCGTGCAACCGTTGGGCGTTCTCGGCGTAGAGGTTAAGTAACCGGCTGAGGGGTAAATAGACCTCGGCCACCTCGGTGAGATCGAGCTCATCGCCCAATCCGCGCAGCTCAATAAGCTCCGCCTGGGTGAGGGGAACTTTCATTTTGGGAGCAAGTTCAGCCCAATCGCTCCGATCGATTTCAAAAAAGGGAGAGATGTGACCGTGTCCGGAGCCATGTTCGTGCATCACGTTCATCCTAACTGCGCACAGATACCCAGCTTGGGGAACTAAACTCGTCTCCATGTGTGGAATTGTCGGTTACGTCGGTAACAACAAAAGCCTTGAGGTTCTCCTCGGCGGTCTTAAGCGTCTCGAATACCGGGGTTACGACTCCGCAGGTATTGCGATCATTGACGAGGATGGTGAGCTCGGAACGCGCAAGCGCGCCGGCAAGCTCCAGATGCTCGTCGATGATCTCGAAGCCACTCCGCTCAGCAACGGAGCGACCGGTATTGGACACACGCGGTGGGCAACTCACGGTGGCCCCACCGACGTCAACGCGCACCCTCACCTGGGTCGCGACTCCAAGCTCGCCCTGATTCACAACGGAATCATCGAGAACTTCTCCGAGCTCAAGAACGAACTGCTTGCTGAAGGTGCGACCTTCGCTAGCGAGACCGACACCGAGGTTGCTGCACTCCTCGTTGGACGCGAGTACGAAAAGAGCGGCGACCTCACCGAGGCACTGCGCGCTGTCGTTGCTCGTCTCGAAGGTGCCTTCACGCTTCTTGCCGTTCATCAGGACCAGCCCGGCGTCGTTGTCGGCGCTCGCCGCAACTCGCCGCTCGTCATCGGTCTGGGTGACGGCGAGAACTTCCTCGGCTCCGACGTTGCTGCATTCGTAGAGTTCACGCGCCGCGCGGTTGCCATCGGTCAGGACCAGATCGTGACGATCCGCCCCGACTCCGTCGACGTCATCGACTTCGATGGCAATGCCGTTGAGGTCGAAGAGTTTGACATCGCTTGGGATGCTTCGGCATCCGAAAAGGGCGGCTGGTCGAGCTTCATGGCCAAAGAAATCAGCGAAGAGCCGGATGCCGTAGCCAACACCATTCTTGGTCGCGTTCAGGACGGTCTGGTCAAGCTCACCGAATTCGAACCTCTCGGTGACGAGATCATCTCCAACATTGACCGCATCGTCGTTATTGCGTGTGGAACTGCCGCGTACGCGGGCATGCTCGGCAAGTACGCCATTGAGGCGTGGGCTCGCGTTCCTGTCGATGTGGAGCTTGCTCACGAGTTCCGCTACCGCAACCCGATTCTGACCGAGCGTACGCTCGTCATTTCGATCAGCCAGTCCGGCGAAACGATGGACACGCTCATGGCGGTCAAGTTCGCGATGGAGTCCGGCGCGAAGGTTGTTTCGGTGTGCAACACGCACGGCGCAACGATTCCGCGCGAATCGCACGCTGTTGTTTACACGCACGCAGGCCCCGAGGTTGCTGTGGCATCCACGAAGGCTTTCGTTGCTCAAGTCACTGCGCTCTACCTGATCGGCCTTCACATCGCGGGCGTGCGCGGCACGTTGAGCGACGACGCGATTCGCGAAAACGTCGCAGAACTGCAGGCAGTGCCGGAGAAGATTTCTGAGGTTCTCGTTACCTCGCAGTCGATCAAGCAGCTTGCTCATTGGATGACGGACACTCAGTCGGTGCTCTTCCTCGGTCGCCACGTCGGCTACCCGGTCGCGCTCGAGGGTGCCCTCAAGCTCAAGGAGCTCGCGTACATTCACGCTGAGGGCTTTGCCGCTGGCGAGCTCAAGCACGGTCCGATCGCGCTCATCGAGCCTGGCCAGGTTGTTTTCGTCATCGTGCCGAGCCCGCGCGACCCGAACTCGCTTCACAAGAAGGTTGTCTCCAACATCCAGGAGATCCGTGCTCGGGGCGCTCGCGTTATTGCGATTGCCGAGAAGGGTGACGCCGCCGTGCTGCCCTTTGCCGATGAGGTCATCCCGATTCCGCTGGCTGGTTCGTTCTTCGAGCCGTTGCTCGCTGTCATCCCGCTGCACATCTTCGGTATGGAGCTTTCTGCTGCGAAGGGACTCGACGTCGACCAGCCTCGCAACCTCGCGAAGTCAGTCACCGTCGAATAGGTTTCACCGTGATTGTGGGGATCGGTGTGGATGTCGTCGACATCGCCCGCTTCGAGCGTGCGTTGCAGCGCACACCGACCCTCACATCGCGCCTGTTCTCTGAGAGCGAACAACTCAAGGAGGGCAAGCCTCGCCCGCTTCGCTCGCTCGCCGGAAGATTCGCCGCGAAAGAGGCACTCATCAAGGCGCTCGGAGATTCGAGTGGCGTCACTTGGCACGACATGCGGGTGGTGTCGGATTCGCTGGGAAACCCCTCGCTCGAACTCCACAACTCGACGAAAGATATTGCCGATCGTCGGGGTATTACTTCGGTTCATCTCTCGATGAGCCACGACGCGGGAATCGCTATTGCCTATGTCATTGCCGAGGCCACCCCATGAGTGACCTTCGAGTTGCCACGATCAGCACCGCAGCCATTAGCCGCAACGTTGAGACCCTGCGGGCGCTCGTCGCACCGGTGCAGGTTATGGTCGTCGTCAAAGCGGATGGCTACGGGCACGGCGCGGTGGAAAGTGCGCGTGCCGCTCTCGCCGGCGGTGCCGACTGGCTGGGCGTCGCCGACCTCAACGAAGCGTTCGCGTTGCGCGCGGAAGGAATCGACGCTCCGCTCTTGGCGTGGTTGCACCAGCCGGGGGCAGCATTCGGCGAAGCGGTGCGCGCGAACATCAACCTCGGTGTGAGCAGCCTCGCTCAGCTGAATGAAGTTGCTGCGACATCCGACACCGCGTGCGTGCACTTGAAGGTTGACACCGGTCTGCACCGCAACGGTGCTTTTCTGGATGAGTGGCACCAGTTTTTTGAAGCCGCTGTCGCCCATGAGCTAGCGGGCCGCATTCGCGTTCGGGGGCTCTGGAGCCACTTGGCCAATGCCGGCGCCGAGCACGATCTCGAACAGATCGAACAGTTTTCCGCCGCGATTGCGATGGCCGAGTCGGTGGGCTTGCGCCCGGAGCTTCGCCATCTCGCAGCATCTGAAGGTGCAATCAAGCATCCAGCGGCTCGCTTTGACCTCGTGCGCGTCGGCATTTCGAGCTACGGTCTTGCTCCTGCCGCTGATGTGGATGTCGCGGCTCTCGGCCTTGTGCCAGCGATGACGCTGAGCGCTCCCGTCGTCTCCGTTAAGCGCGTCTCAGCGGGTTCTGGAGTCTCGTACGGTTACGCGTACCGATGTGAGCGCGACACCACGTTGGCGCTCGTGCCGGTGGGCTATGCCGATGGAATTCCGCGTCACGCATCGAATCGCGGCCCCGTGGCGATCAATGGCGTTCTCGGCCGGGTCGCTGGCCGAGTAGCAATGGACCAGATTGTGGTCGACATGGGCGACGCGACAGTAGCGATTGGCGATCAGGCTGTGTTGTTCGGCGACCCTGGCGCCGCAGTGCCGAGCGCGGACGACTGGGCCGAAGCGGCCGACACCATCAATTACGAAATCGTGACCCGCATCGGGCCGCGAGTGACCCGCAGGTACGAATCGTGACCACTTTTATTATTGCTACGCCCGAGCGCATGGCCGAGCTCGGTGCGACGATTGCTGCGCAGCTGGGCGCGGGCGATCTGGTTCTCCTCAACGGCGAGCTTGGCGCTGGCAAGACAACCCTCACTCGGGCGATCGGCGAGACTCTCGGCATTCGTGGCACGGTCACGAGCCCGACTTTTGTTCTGGCGCGCACGCACCCTCGGCTGGATGACGCGGGAGTTGAATTGTCGACTGATGCTGCTGCGCCGCTCGTCCACGTCGACGCGTACCGCCTCAGTAGCGCTGTAGAACTCGACGACCTGGATATCGACTTCGAAGCATCGATCGTGATCGTGGAGTGGGGCGCCGGATTGCTCGACGGAGTAAGCGATAGCTGGCTGACTGTCGACATTGCCCGCCCCATCGGCGGGGGCTCCCGCGAGAGCAGCGTTGACGACCTCAACGAAGTACTCGACGACTTCGCCGACGAGGCCATTGAGCCGCGCACGGTGACCGTGACGGGCACTGGCCCCCGATGGGCAGACATGGAGTGGCTCAATGCTGTTAGCGATTGATACGTCGGCGGGAACGACCGTGGCGGTCGTGGCGGTCGATGGTTCGGTGCGCGCGGAACGCAATTCTCTCGACACCCGTAAGCATGCCGAGGTGGTGGGCGATTTCATCCACGGTGCCCTCGCCGATGCGGGAGTCGCTGTAACCGACCTGACCGGTGTCGTGGCCGGTATGGGCCCAGGGCCCTTTACTGGGCTGCGCGTCGGCATCGTGGCGGCTCGAGCCTTCGCCTTTGGCGCCGGTCTTCCGCTGCTGCCCGTCGTCACTCATGACGCTCTTGCGCTCGGCGAGACGGAGCCCGTGGTGGTAGCTACCGACGCCCGTCGCAAAGAGCTGTACTGGTCAACGTACGAGGGGTCGGATGCTGCGGGCTTGCCGATTCTCGTCGCGGGCCCCGCTTTGGCGCCGGCCGCCGAGCTCGCCACGAGTGTTCCCGATTTCGAGCACTTTGCACTGCGCGACACCGCGCCGGTGCAAGCCACACGCTTGGCACTCCTCGCCCACTTGCTCCGTGAGAACGGCCGTCCGTTCGCGGGCGCAGACGCGCTTTACCTCCGCTCGCCCGATGCCATTCCTTCCGCAGGACCGAAACGAGTCACCGCATGAGCTGGCAATTGCGCCGCGCCACGATTAACGACCTCGATGCCATCATGGCAATCGAGGCGAGTGAGTTCGCCAACGACGCTTGGTCGAGCGACATGATGCGGGGCGAGCTCGGCGACAACCACGGCTATTACCTCGTGGCTACCACGCTTGAGGAACCGGCC
The DNA here is from genome assembly GCA_040687235.1 of Rhodoglobus sp. NPDC076762. Classification (GTDB taxonomy): domain Bacteria; phylum Actinomycetota; class Actinomycetes; order Actinomycetales; family Microbacteriaceae; genus Rhodoglobus. The sequence continues at coordinate 901,929 of JBFBMV010000001.1, forward strand.
GTGGTGAAGGCCTATGCCGGCTTGCGTGCGCCGTACCGCTCGGGGCAGGCAGACATCCAAACCATTGCGGTTGCTCCGGATGCTCGCCGCCACGGAATCGGCCGTGCGTTGATGCACGCGCTCATGGTCGAGGCTCGTGATCGCGGTGCCAGCGAACTGTTTCTCGAAGTGCGCGACGATAATCCTTCGGCGCAAAAACTCTACGACTCGCTCGGATTTGAGCGCATCGCTGTGCGCCCCAACTACTACCAACCGGATGGGGTTGATGCCATCGTGATGCAACTGACGATTCCCGAGCCCAAGCTTGCTCCGGCGGTCGGCCAGTGAGCGCGTCGACGGCGGCAGCGCCGACCGCGGTGCCAACCTCGGCGGCAGCGCCGACCGCGGTGCCAACCTCGACGGCAGCGACCGCAGCGACCGCAGCGACCACGCCATCCGCACTGTCAGGTGTCGCGCCCCTGAACACCACTGATCCCCTCGTCCTCGGAATCGAGACAAGCTGCGACGAAACCGGCATTGGCATCGTTCGTGGTAACCACTTGCTGGCGAATGTCATCTCGTCATCGATGGAGGAGCACGCGCGCTATGGGGGAGTTGTGCCCGAGGTTGCGGCCCGTGCGCACCTTGAAGCGATCCAACCAGCGCTAGAGCAGGCGCTCGCCGAAGCCGGCGTCGACCTGTCCGACCTCGACGCGATCGCCGTTACGAGCGGGCCAGGGCTTGCGGGTGCGCTGATGGTCGGTGTCGCTGCGGCAAAGGCACTGTCGGTGGCAACGGGAAAGCCGCTCTACGCCGTCAATCACCTTGTTGGTCATGTCGGTGCCGACGTTCTTCGTGATGACGGAACCCAGATCGATCTCCCCACCATCGCCCTCCTCGTGTCTGGTGGGCACACCTCGCTGCTGCACGTGCGAGATTTGGTTTCGGACGTTGAGCTCTTGGGGGAGACGATCGACGATGCCGCAGGCGAAGCCTTCGATAAGGTCGCGCGCCTACTCGGTTTGCCCTACCCCGGAGGGCCTCACATCGACCGCGTCGCCGCCACGGGCGATCCGAAAGCTATTCGTTTTCCGCGTGGCTTGAGCCGGCCAAAAGACCTTGAGCGTCATCGTTATGATTTTTCGTTTTCCGGGCTTAAGACCGCGGTTGCGCGTTGGGTTGAGCGAGAGCAAGATGCCGGTACCGACTTTTCGAAAGCGGATGTCGCAGCGAGCTTCCGCGAAGCCGTTGTGGACGTTCTTCTCACGAAAGCGATTGCGGCGTGCGTAGACCGGGAGGTTCCACGTTTGCTTCTCGGTGGGGGAGTCGTAGCCAATGCTCGCGTGCGAGAACTGGCCGCGGAGCGCTGTGAGGTGGCGGGGATCGAGTTGCGCATCCCGCCGCTGTCGCTCTGCACCGATAACGGGGCAATGATCGCCGCATTGGGCGCCCAATTGGTGATGGCGGGCAAAGAGCCATCCACTTTGGGCTTCAGTGCAGACTCCACGCTGCCGGTCACGCAAATTCAGGCATAAAGTCCGCCTATGGTGTGGCGCGCGTGCGTTGACAGGATTCTTTCAGGCTGAGAATATAGGTGCGCCGCAATCGGCCCCATTACCTAAGGAGCACTTCGCTATGTCAGAACCCACGCCCTACGCCGCAGCACCTGCTGGCGCACCGGTCGCCAAGTGGAACGTACTCTCGATCATCTCCTTGGTCGCCTCCATCATCCTTCTTCACTTGGTGGGAATTATCACGGGCCACATCGCTCTGAGCCAGATCAAGAAGACCGGCGAACAAGGCAAGGTGCTCGCCATCATCGGACTCGTCCTCGGTTACCTCGGAATCGTTGCGTTCGTCTTCGTCATCATCGCCACGGTCGGCTTGGCCGCAGTGGGAACTAGCTACTAAGCGACAGTGACCTCTGGAAGGGCCCGCACTAACGTGCGGGTCCTTTCGCGTTGAGAGCCACTTGCTAAAGTGTGGGCATGGCAACCAACAAATCAGACGGCTCCATCCCGCCGATCACCTCGCCCGCAGCGACGACTTCGTCGAAGGCTCCCCTCGCGAAGGCCACCCCTTCAGCTAAGAAGCCCGCAGCCAAGAAGCCGACAGCTTCGGCGTCATCCTCTTCCACCGCTAAGTCGAGCGTGGACAAGCCCGCCGCTGACAAGTCGACCGCGGCTCCGAAGAAGCCAGCGGCAAAGAGCGCTGTGCCGCAATCGGGCGAGGCAAAAGCGACTACTGCGAAGTCGACGGCCCCCAAAACGACGGCCCCCAAAACGACGGCCACAAAGGCGGCTGCCACGAAGGCGGCTGCTGCGAAGACTTCCGCGGCTACGACCGCCGCTGCGAAGGCCTCCGCGGTGAATGAGGGCGGGGCTTCGGCTCCGTCAGCTTCCTCCACGGTGCCCCCGGTTCCCGTCGCTCCCGTCGCTCCCGCGGCGGCCGCGGCTTCCGCGACCGCTGGAGATAAGCCTGCGCCGACAGCATCGACTGCGCCGACGGCATCGGCCCCCTCGTCAGCGCCCGCACCCGAACAGGATGGATCCGCGTTCGCGGACCCTTACACCTCGACGAGCAAGACTCCGGTGCCCGGCTACGAAAGTGGTGCCACCCCAGGCCAGGCTCCATACACCCCGGTTCAGGCGGGCCCGCCGCAAGGACTATCGATCGCTTCTATGGCGACCGGTATCTCAGCAATCGTGCTCTCGTTCATGATGCTCGGATTCTTGCCCGCGATCGCAGCAGTTGTTATGGGCCACATGGCTCAGAAAAAGCAGCCGCTCGCGCGCCCGTTCTGGCTCACGGGACTTATCACCGGCTATGTGGCGCTCGGCATCAGCGTGATCACTGGTCTCGTCATCGGCCTCGTGATCGCGCTGCCCTTCTTGCTTTTTGACGGTTACGGCTACTAAACGACCGCAGAGCTGCCTGATCGTCCAAGGCTGCGCCGTCACCGTGGCGTTATGTCGTGGTCGGTGCCATTCGCCGGGCGAGTAGGGCGCGGCGTTTGCCGCCGATGCGCGTAAGAATAAGCGTCGCGCTGTTCTCGCCCTTAAGCGAGAGTGACGTGCGAAAAGTCGCGGGGTCGATATCGACCCCGCGCTTTTTGATTTCGAGAGTTCCGATCTTGCGGACAGCTAGTTCCTTTTTGAGCGAGCGTTTGTCAAGAGCGAAATCGGCCACAATTTCAAAGCAGCTGGCGAACGGAGTCGTGACTGCGGCATCCGCGCTGAAGTAGGCGATTGACGTATCGAGCATGCGGCCGTTGAGCTGGCGAGCAAGGTTGCCAATAAGGCGGGCGCGGATGACGGAACCGTCAGGTTCGTAGAGGTACTGGCCAAGTTCTCCCGCGGCTTCATCTTCGCTGTCGGCCGCAGCAGTAAGTTCGGCAGCGCCGTGATCCCCGATTACGAGCGCGGCGCGGCGAATGCCCGGGCGGGCTACTGCTCCAAACCACAGTCCCAGTTCGACTACTTCGCGACCGACTGACACCCACTGGGCTTCGGCGTGGTCGGGAATGAGATCGCGATCGATCCCCGGACCGAGTTTGATGCCGGTGGGGTAGCGGTCAGCAAGGCCGAATGCGAAGTCGAGTGAAGGTGTCCAGTCCGCGGGATTGGTGAGACGCACGCGAGCGTCACGACGGGCAGGATCGAGATAAATGCCGTCGATTCCTGCTAGGTCTACCGACTCTGCCTCACCGTGCACGACTTGGGCGTTGGCCCACGGGGCGAGGTTGAAACTTGCGATTGCGGCGGTGGTCTCGTCGCGTTCAACCGCCGTGACGTTGAGCTCAAGGGCGGCGATAGCGAGGGCGTCCGCTCCGATGCCGCAGCCCAGGTCGGCTACCCACTTCACTCCGGCCTGAGAGAAACGGCCGGCGTGCTGCGCGGCGACCGAAAGTCGCGTGGCTTGTTCGAGCCCGGCCTCGGTGAAGAGCATTCTCTCGGCGAAGGGACCGAACTTACCAGCAGCTTTCGCGCGCAGTTTTGACTGGCTGAGAACGGCGGCGACGAGCCCGGGGCTGTGGCCGGCCTTGCGCAGCTCGGCGACGGTGCGCACGATTTCGTCGCTCGAATGCCAGGCTGGCAGCGAGTCCAAGAGGCGAAGCCCTTCGGTTGAAAGTAGCTCGCGCAATTCGCTCTGATTCATTCTCTAACCGTATCCGCATCCGAATTGGCACTCACGTTGATCGAGTGCCAACCAAGCCGTATAGTTGATCTGGCACTCCTACAGGGAGTGTGCCAGCCCAAGCACTTTAGAAAGAGGTCAAACGTGTCGGTGTCCATTAAGCCGCTCGAGGATCGCATTGTTATCAAGCAGGTTGACGCAGAACAGACCACCGCGTCTGGGCTCGTCATTCCTGACACTGCGAAAGAGAAGCCCCAGGAGGGCGAAGTAGTCGCCGTAGGTCCCGGTCGCATCGATGACAACGGAAACCGCGTGCCGCTCGACATCGCAGTCGGTGACAAGGTCATCTACTCCAAGTACGGCGGAACCGAGGTGAAGTACGGCGGAGAAGACCTTCTCGTACTCTCGGCTCGCGACGTTCTCGCAGTAGTCGTTCGCTAACGCGATACTCATTTCTTGTCCGCCGGCAACGGCAGGACAATTCGAAAGCCCAGAGCCTTGGCTCTGGGCTTTCGTCGTTTTTAGTAAGGTGAGACACTCCAGCCCCGATATCGGATGGCGCGCGCCGTGCTCCGTCAGCCCTAAAGTTGAGAAGTGACTACTCCTTCGCCCGCTACCGACCGCGTATCTCCCAGCGGTCTCGGCTTCGCCGTCTCCGCCTATGTGCTGTGGGGCGCAATGCCGATCGTGTTCTTCTCTCTCAAGGAGTCGGGCGCGATCGAAATTGTGGCCTGGCGAATCGTGCTCTCTCTGGTGTTTTGCGCGATCCTGCTGGTATTTACACGGGGCTATCGTCGGGTGCTCGCAATCATTCGCGATCGCAGGACCTTCTGGACCTTGGGCTTGGGCGGCGCTTTTGTTGTGATCAACTGGCTCATCTATGTCTATGCGAGCCTTAACGGCCACATTGTTGAAGCTTCGCTCGGCTATTTCACCAACCCGATTGTCACGGTGCTTCTTGGTGTCGTCATCTTGCGGGAGCGTTTGCGTCCGCTGCAATGGGTGGCGCTCGCGATTAGCGCGCTCGCGGTGCTCGTGTTGTCGATCGGCTATGGCAGCTTCCCTTGGATTGCCCTTGGCCTCGCCTTCAGTTTTGGCTTTTATGGTCTCGTTAAGAAGAACGTAGGGCCGAAGGCCGATGCGATTGGCGGGCTAGCTGTCGAGACCGCATTTTTGGCGCCGGTTGCGGTGGTTGTTCTGCTCGTGCTTTCGTCGAACGGGCAGCTCGCGGCCGGCGTGGCCGGCTCCGGGCACCTCACCTTGACGCTCTTCCTGGGTGCCATCACCGCGATTCCGCTGATTCTCTTTGCCGCCGCAGCGCGACGCCTGCCCTTGACCTACATGGGGTTGGCGCAATACCTGGCACCCATCCTGCAGTTGATCGTCGCCGTATTCCTCTTCCATGAAGCAATGCCGCCGGAACGATGGCTTGGTTTTGCGATCGTGTGGATCGCGCTCGCTATTTTGACGTTCGATCTCTTTCGGCACTCCTCGCGCACGCGGCTCGGTTCTGCGGCCGAGGCCCCGGGCGCACCGTAGTATTCCTGAGAGGGTCGTGGCCGCCCGAAGGCCGCGGCATCGAGAGAGGTTAGTCATGACAAGGGCTCGTACCGCTAAACACGTGGTTGCCGCGATGACCGTGATAGCAGCGCTCGCCGCGTGCAGCTCTCCTGCCCCGCAAGCAGTGCCCTCTCTCGTCGTGACCGCGACCGCGACACCCACTCCGACGCCAACTCCCATCGGTGATGGAGTTATGCGCATTGGAACGTTGTTTCCCACTACGGGAACCTTCTCCTTCCTCGCGGCGGCTCAAGCTGCGGGTGTAGCCGCGGCCGTGCGTGAGGTCAACGCTGCCGGCGGAGTGAACGAGAAGCCGGTAGAGATTGTCGCGGCTAACGCGGGCGTTGCCACTGACGGCACACTCGAAGCGAGTTTCGCGACGCTCGTGGAGAAGGGGGTCGACGTAGTGATCGGCCCGTCCTCAACTGCGCTCGCTCAACGCGCCATACCTCTCGCTATCGATGCACAGATTCCAGTAATTTCTCCGGCAGCGACCCTCTCCAGCATCGACGGTGCTTTCGATGATGGCTACTTCTTCCGCACGATTCCGGCCTACGATCAACAGGGCTACGCGCTCGCCGAAGCGCTCGCCGGCGGAGACACCCCACAGAAGATCGCGTTCATTTACGTTGCCGATGCCCAAGGAACTGCGCTGCACGACACTTTCGTAGCGGCCCTCAATGAATTCGACGCAGAACTGGTGGCCGATCTCGTGTTCACGAGCGCTACGACCGATTTTGATCCTCTGATGGCTGAGCTCAAAACTGCTGGTCCGGATGTCGTAGTGATCGGCTCGAACTACGATTCGGAAAAGGCGACGAAGGCAGCGATTGCGAAGGTCGTCGCAGGCGGCTACGCAGGTTCGAAGCTGTGGCTGACTTCCTTGAACACCGGCGACTATTCTCAGACCTTTCCCAACGGAACGCTGAAGGGCGTTCGCGGGATCATCGAGGGGGCTCAGCCTTCAGCGGCGTTCATCGCCAGTCTTAAGGCGGCAGACCCGAAGGTCGCCACCTACAGATATTCCGTTGAAGCCTACGACGCAACGATGCTCGCAGTTCTTTCGGCGCTTGTGGCCCACGATGACGCGGGAGTCGCTGTTGCCGGTTCGCTTTACGATGTGTCGAAAGGGGGCATCAAGTGCCTCAGCTATGCGGAGTGTTTAGAGGCGTTGAAGACGACTAATGACATCGACTACGACGGTGTTTCTGGTCCGGTCAATTTCACCCGCGACGGCAATGTTGAACCGGCGTTCTGGGGGTACTACACCTATGACGGCGAAAATAAATTTGTGTACACGAGTGGCGGTATCGTCGGTTAAAACGAGTGCCGCCCGCATTGGGGGGATCGATTCGGCAGTGAATTCGCTGGTCTGAGTTCGTGTTTTGGACATTGGCCGCTAGCGTAACTATGCCCCTAAGCACGTTAAGTGGCAGATAGGAACGACTGTGATGACATCCATTCCCGTAAGCAAGCGAGGCTCGCGCACGACTCGACACGCGATTGCAGCTGTCGCCGGCGCGCTCGTGGCGGGCCTTGTGCTGAGCGGATGCACAGCTGAAGAGCCCGTGGTCGAGGTGGCAGCTCCCAAAGACTTAACGCTCAACATCGGAGCTCTCGTTCCGCAGTCCGGAGCGCTTGAAAAGTTCGGACCTGCGGTCTCGGCCGCCATCGCGCTCGCGGCGCAAGACGTCAACGACGCGCAAGCCAACCTCACTGTGAACATCGAAACGAAAGACTCCGGTGACTCCACGGGAACCACAGCGGAGGATGCTGCGGCAGAACTGATCGAGTCGCGCAACACGGTCATCATCGGAGGACTTTCGAATGGTGTGTCCAAGAAGGTCATCGACGCGATCACCGATGCGGGTGTCGTGCAGATTTCCCCGGCAAATGACTCACCGGACTTCTCCAACTACGACGATAGTCAGCTGTATTGGCGCACATCTCCTTCGTGTGCCCTTGAAGGTTCCGCACTAGGCAAAGCGATGGCGGAGCGAATCGACGGTTCCGTCGCGATCTTCTCTGAGGATGCGCTCTGCGGTCCCTTACTTCCTCGCGCGGTGAGCGAATCGTTCTTGCGCGGGGGTGGCGAGGTCATCGTGCAGGAAACGATCGACGATGCGGCAACCGGCCTCGACGCTCAAATCACAGATGCGCTTGCCGCTAAGCCTGATGCTGTCGCAATCCTGGGCACCACTCAGGCAGAGAAGATCGCGCAAGCATTTATTGCTGCGGGCTATCCCGGCGAGAAGTTATTTTTCAGTGGCTTGTCGCTGGGCGAACGCGGCGCGGGCTTCGCTGCCGACAGCCTCACGGGGTCTATCGTGACGCATCCGGGGCTGGATGTCTCCACGATCTCAGACTTCACGGATCGACTCCTCGAGATCAACCCGGCCCTCAAAGACTTCAGTTATGCAGCGGAGAGCTACGACGCGGTGATCTTGGCCAGCCTTGCAGCACTCGCGGCTCAGAAGATCTCGGGCGAGGGTATCGCGAGCAAGATGCAAGAGGTTTCTGGCGGAAGTGGCGATGGCGAAGTCGCCCTCAATTTTGCGGATGCTGCCAAGATCATTCTCGATGGACGCACCGTAGATTACGACGGTGTTTCGGGGCCAATAACCCTCAGTGACAATGGTGACCCTCGGGGCGCCATCATTGGGATTTACCAGTACGGTAGCGACAACGTGTACACCCGAATTGGCTAAGTAACACCTGCGTTTTCGAAAAGTCTACGAATGGTAACGATTCGAACAGTGTTACAAGGCTGTAGTACTGACGTATTGTGCAGACGTCTCGGGTGGGCATAGCTTGACTGTGTGGTGACAACGCAGTGCCACATTTGATTCCTGAACACATTCGAAACGCAAGGAGCAACATGAGCGTATTCGCGAAGGCTACGGCCTCCCCATCACGGTCCAAGCGGACCCTGTTGAGCGGTCTCGCAATCGTCGGTGCAAGCGCACTGGTACTGGCTGGCTGTGCAACTGACGGCGGAGACACCTCCACCGGATCCGACGGCGGTGAGCTCTCCCTGAAGTTGGGAACGGCCCTTCCCGTCACCGGTAACCTCGCATTCCTCGGCCCGCCCGAGATTGCAGGAACCGAGTACGCAGCATCACAGATCAACGAAGCAGACGCCGGCATCCAGGTCGAACTCATTCAGGGCGACTCTGGTGACACCGATAACAAGGCATACGAGACTGAAATTCCTCGTCTGCTCGGTGAAGATGTGTCCGCAATTCTTGGTGCAGCATCCTCGGGTGTTTCGCTCCAGTTTATCGACCAGGTTGTTGGCGCTGGAGTAATCCAGTTCTCGCCGGCAAACACCTCGGCCGCGTTCACTGACTACGACGACAAGGGACTGTACTTCCGTACTGCTCCTTCCGACGTGCTCCAGGGTGAAGTTCTCGGCAATCTCATCGCTGGCGATGGTCACGAAACTCTGGGAATGATTGTTCTCAACGACTCCTACGGAACTGGTCTTGCCAAGTTCACGCAGGAAGCATTCGAGACTGCCGGTGGTGAAGTTGTTTCACAGCCCACCTACAACACCGGTGACACCACGTTCGATGCTCAGATCTCCGAAGTTCTTGCGGCGGATCCTGACGCTATCGCACTGATCACCTTTGAAGAGGTGTCGACCATGCTTCCGAGCATTGTCAGCAGCTTCCCCGCCGAGAACCTCTACTTCGTAGACGGTAACCTTGCGAACTTCGGTGACGAGTTCGCTCCTGGCACCCTCACCGGCGCCAAGGGAACCCTCCCCGGCCTCAGCGTAGACACGATTGCAGACTTCACGTCGGCACTCAACGACTTCTACGTTGGTTCGGGACAGCCTGAGCTCGAAGAGTTCAGCTACGCAGCAGAGTCCTACGACTCGGTAATCCTGCTCGCTCTCGCATCGCTTGCTGCTGGTTCAACTGATCCTGCTGATATTGCTGGAAAGCTCCAGGAAGTATCAGGTGGCTCGGGCAACGGCGAGAAGTGCACCACGTTCGCTGACTGCGCTGACATCATCAACGGTGGAGGCACCGCTGACTACGACGGCATCTCGGGACCCATCGAGTTCAACGAACTCGGCGACCCGACCAAGGCCGAAATCGGTGTCTACCAGTACGGTGAAGACAACACCTACAGCGCTTTCTAGGTCTCACTGAGACGTAGCTTTCGCTCAGAGAAGGCCCCAACCCCTCCCGGGTTGGGGCCTTTTCGTGCGTTTGGTGACCGACGCTGCGCGGGGCAGCCCGGGCGCGCGAGCGTGCGAGCGTGCGATCGATCTAGTTCGCGATACGGTGCTGAAAGAGTTTCAGTCTCGTAGACGGCCAGCTGATGAACCTGAAACGGCATCAGGTTGCGCTGTAGGCGCCAGATACTTGCTCGGCGGGTTGTGGGCGGCCGGGTCGAGAACCGCCGCTTAGAACGGCGCTGAGCGTTCCGGGCATACGCAAAAGACCCCACCCGGACGAATCCGGATGGGGTCTTGGGTAAAGCGGGTTGGCTAGGTGCCGAGGGTTCCGAGGTAGAGCCCGATGACCTTGGGGTCATTCAGTAGCTCGCGTCCGGTGCCTTCGTACGCGTCGTGACCCTGGTCGAGAACGTAACCGCGGTCACAGATTTGCAGGCAACGACGCGCGTTCTGCTCCACCATGATCGTGGTCACTCCGGCCTTGTTGATCTCCGATACACGAATGAACGCCTCATCCTGCTTCACGGGCGAGAGTCCAGCAGACGGCTCGTCGAGAAGAAGAACGTGGGGGTCCATCATGAGTGCTCGAGACATCGCGACCATTTGGCGCTCACCGCCCGAGAGTGAACCCGCGCGCTGCTTGAGGCGCGACTTCAGCTCGGAGAAGATGCCGGTGACGAACTCAAGGCGCTCGTCGTAGATCTTCGGGTTCTGGTAAAGCCCCATCTGAAGGTTCTCTTCAATGGTCAGGCTCGGGAACACGTTGTTGTTCTGCGGAACAAAACCAACACCGCGCGACACGAGCTTGTTTGCCTTGAGCCCGGTGATGTCGTCACCGTTGAGGCTGATCGAACCGCCACGCACCTGAACCTGACCGAAGATTGCCTTCAGCAGGGTCGACTTGCCGGCGCCGTTCGGTCCGATAATTCCGATGAGTTCACCGGGGTTGGCGACCAGGTTGCAGTCGTTCAGAATGTTCACGCCCGGGAGGTAGCCGGCGGTGAGGTCCTTGACGTGGACTACCGCGTTCTCGGTGGGGATAGCGTTCACTTGCCAGTCTCCTTGCGCTTAGCGATGTTCGCGTCGAGTTCTTTAACCTCTTCAGCGAGATCGATCGCAGCCGTGTTGAGTTCGCCCTCGATGCGGCCAGTGACCACGCCGAGGTCGACATCCTGATGCGAACCGAGGTACGCATCGATGACGGCTTGATTCTTCATAACCTGATCCGGCGGACCTTCAGCCACGACCTGGCCCTCGGCCATCACGATCACCCAGTCGGCGATGTGACGCACCATGTGCATGTCGTGCTCGACGAAGAGAACTGTCATGCCCTCGTCTTTAAGGTCGAGGATGTGATCAAGCAGCGACTGAGTCAACGCAGGGTTAACTCCAGCCATCGGCTCATCCAACATCACCAGAGTGGGCTGGCTCATGAGGGCACGAGCCATCTCCAGCAGCTTGCGTTGACCACCGGAAAGGCTGGCCGCGAAGTCAGACGACTTAGCATCGAGCTTGAACTTCTTGAGCAGAACGATCGCGCGCTCTTCGATCTCGGCTTCCTGCTTACGCCAGAGGCTCGGAATCATGCCGCGGAAGATGTTCTCCCCGATTTGATCCTTGGCACCGAGTTTCATGTTCTCGAGCACCGTGAGGAGTCCGAGAGCCTTCGTGAGCTGGAACGTTCGCACCTGGCCAAGGCGAGCAACCTTGTGCGCACCCATTCCAGCGAGCGGGTGTCCGTCGAACGTCCACTTTCCCTCGTCCGGCTTGTCGAAGCCGGTCAGCAGGTTGAACAGTGTCGTCTTACCGGCACCGTTCGGGCCGATCAACGCGGTGATCGCGTTGCGGGGAATCTCGACGTGGTCGACGTTGACCGCGGTAAGGCCACCAAACGTGCGTCGGATGCCGTCAGCAATGATGATGGGATCAACCTTCGCGACACCAGGGGCGATATCGCCCTTGTGAAGCCCCGTTGTTTTTTCGCGTTCCACCGGTGCAACCGGTGTGTCTTTACTTGACAAAGGTCAGCTCCTTTTTGTTGCCGAGGATGCCCTGTGGTCGGTAGATCACGAGCAACATCAGCGCCACACCCACAAGGATGAAACGCACCGTCTGCGACTGCGTCGTGGTCATGAACGGCAATACACCGATGTTGACCAGAGCGGGAAGCAGATTGCTGAGGAAGGTTTGGACGCCCCAGAAGATCACGGAACCGATGATCGGTCCGAAGATCGTGGCGGCACCACCGAGCAGAAGTGCGGTGTAAACGAAGAACGTCAGCGATGTCACATACACACCGGGGTTGACCGAGGCAGGGAGGGCGTAAATGATTCCACCCATCGCTCCGAAGACACCACCGAGCATGAGCGACTGCAGCTTGTAGGAGAACACGTTCTTGCCGAGGGCGCGCACGGCGTCTTCGTCTTCACGGATTCCCTTGATGACGCGACCCCACGGGCTGCGCATGACGGCCCAAAGAATGAACGCAGCAAGCGCGAGCACGGCGATTCCGAAGATGCGAACCCACCAGCCGTTGGCGTTGTACTCCCACGGGCCAAAGCCGTAGGTGCCATCCGGAATGGGGTTAAACGATCGGAAGCTTGCGTGGTAACCGCTGAGTCCATCGGCCGAGCCGGTGTACTTGTCGAAGGTCGTGGTCAGGAACAACAGACGCACAACTTCAGCAGCGGCAATGGTCACGATCGCTAGGTAGTCGCCGCGCAAACGCAGAGTAGGAATACCCAAAATGAGAGCGAAGACGAGCGAGCCGCCGATGCCGACGAGCATGCCTCCCCACCACGGAAAACCGAAGGTGAGAATCGAGATCGCGTAGCCGTAGGCGCCGATTGCCATGAAGGCAGCCATACCCATGTTGAGCAACCCGGTGAAGCCGAAGTGCATGGCAAGACCGAGTGCCGCGAGGGCGTATCCAATCGTTGCCGGTGCAATCAGTGATGACCCGGTGTTGGAGAGAATTTGCAGAATATCCATGTGCGGCCCCTAACCTATTCTCTCTTTGCGACCCAGGATGCCCTGAGGTCTAAACAGCAGGATGACGATGAGTACGACGAGCGCACCCACATACTTCAGGTCTGATGGAATGAAGAGACTCGAGGTCTCCACGAGCACGCCGACAATGATCGAGCCGACCAGTGCGCCGAACGCGGTCCCGAGTCCACCGAGGGTGACCGCTGCGAAAACGAGCAGCAGAATCTGCGCTCCCATATCCCAGCGGATGCCCGGTCGGAAGTAGGCCCAGAGAACACCGGCGAGGCCGGCCATTGCTGCGGCGAGAATCCAGACAACACGCACGACCTGGTCGACGTCGATGCCGGATGCTGCTGCAAGCGACGGGTTGTCGGAGACAGCTCGTGTTGCTTTACCGATCTTGGTCTTGACCAACCACCACGCGAAGATCACGATGACGACGATGCTGACAACCATGCTGATCATGTTGGTCTGGCTGAGTGACACCGAACCAAAGAGCGGGATGTCGGGGGAGTCGGAGCCGGGCAGCTGCTCGGTTCCGCCACCGCGGAAGTACTGGAACGTGTAGCGCAGTGCCAGCGAAAGGCCGATCGACACGATCATGAGCTGCACAATGCCGACCCCCTTCTTTCTGAGGGGTTTCCAGAGCCCGGCGTCGAGTGTCCACCCGAAGCCGGCACTGAGGAGTACGGCAAGCGGTATCGCAATCCAGATCGGCCAACCGAGGTCGACAGACACAATTAGTGCCATCACCGCACCGAAGGTCACCATTTCTGCGTGTGCAAAGTTGGAGAGCCCCGTGGTTCCGTAAACGAGGGAGATGCCGATAGCCGCGAGGCCGAGCATCAGGCCGAAGTTGACACCGTTAACGATGCGCTCAACGAACTGGTCGACGAAGCTGGTGACGTTGCGTTCACCGCGGCCGATAAAGAAGTTCACAACAGTCGAGCCGCTCGGGCCGATCATCGCCTCTTTGACGTTGGGGGTGTCATCCTCTTCATCAATCACTGCGATGCCGTCGGGCAGCGTTGATTCGTCGAGGGTGACGCTGAACTCGTCTCCTTCAGGTACGCCGACTCTCCAGCGACCTTCCGCATCCGTGGCTACTTCAACCTCATAGCCCCCGCCCGAGACGGTGAGCAACACACCCTCTAGCGCCTCACTGTTGAGCTTGACGTTGCCGATGATGCTGTTGTCGTATTCGTCGACGTTAACCTCGTCGGCCATGGCAGGCATGGCCATCAGAGAGAAGGCGGCAGAAAGTGCAACTATGAGTGCTACAAGCACTCCTCGTCTATTTTTCCGTCGCGTGCGGCGATAATCCGCTGTGTTCACAGGACCTCCAGGAAGGGACCCAGCCGGACTCGAGAATCCCGCGGGTTCTGATGTGTCGACGGCATTGACGACACCGGCCGATTGCGGTCCGACACACAAATGCTTGTCGGGTACAAAGCGGTGAAGCCATTATGCGGGGGAATGTTCTGGCATGAAACCCGTTAATATTGATTGGCCGGAGATTTAACACAAGATCGCCGGTTTCGCGCTACCGCCGTAAGGAAGATTTAACATGGAACAGCCAGACCCCTTCGGCTTCGTCGGCCTCACCTATGACGACGTAATGCTTTTGCCCGGCCATACCGACGTAATTCCAAGCGATGCTGACACCAGTTCACGTCTTACCCGCAGAATCCGGGTGTCTTCGCCCCTTATTTCATCGGCGATGGACACGGTGACCGAGGCTCGAATGGCTATTGCGATGGCCCGCAACGGTGGTCTCGGGGTGCTTCATCGCAACCTCTCCATCGATGATCAGGCGGCCTACGTCGACAAGGTCAAACGAAGCGAATCCGGCATGATTACCAATCCGGTAACAACTACGCAACAAGCCACTGTTGCGGAAGTGGACGCCCTCTGTGGCCAGTTCCGCGTCTCTGGCTTGCCGGTCATTGAGGAAGACGGAACGCTCGTCGGAATCATCACGAATCGCGACATGCGCTTCATCGAGCCTGAAGACATGGATTCGGTTCTCGTGCGCGACGTTATGACGACCACCCCGCTCGTTACGGCCCCGGTGGGGATCGACCGCGAGGGTGCTATCGCCATTCTCAACAAGCACAAGATCGAGAAACTGCCTTTAGTCGACGAAGAAGGCAAGCTCAGTGGTCTCATCACAGTCAAAGACTTCGAAAAGACTGACCAGTACCCCAATGCCACCAAGGACGAAGAGGGCCGCCTGCGTGTAGGCGCGGCGATCGGATTCTTCGGCGACGCGTGGGAGCGCGCTGAGCGCTTGCGTGATGCCGGTGTTGACCTGATCGTTGTCGACACCGCCAACGGCGAATCCGCCGGCGTTATTGACATCGTTCGCCGCCTCAAGGCTGACTCCTCGTTTGACGCCATCGACATCATCGGCGGAAACGTCGCTACTCGCGCTGGCGCTCAGGCTCTTATCGACGCCGGTGTGGATGCCGTCAAGGTGGGCGTTGGTCCCGGCTCGATCTGCACGACTCGCGTCGTTGCCGGTGTTGGAGTACCGCAGGTGACCGCCGTCTACGAAGCGTCGCTTGCGGCACGCGAGGCAGGCATCCCGGTTATCGCTGACGGTGGACTCCAGTACTCCGGTGACATCGCCAAGGCCCTCGTTGCTGGCGCTGAGACCGTCATGCTCGGTTCGTTGCTCGCGGGGACCGATGAGAGCCCCGGCGACCTCATCTTCCTTAACGGCAAGCAGTTCAAGAGCTACCGCGGCATGGGTTCGCTTGGCGCAATGCAGACGCGCGGCAAGAAGACCTCGTACTCGCGCGACCGTTACTTCCAGGCCGACGTTCCCTCGGACGACCAGTTGATCCCCGAGGGAATCGAAGGTCAGGTTCCTTATCGCGGCCCTGTTTCTACGGTCATGTACCAGCTGCTCGGTGGCCTGCGCCAGTCGATGTTCTACACCGGTGCTCGCACGATTCAGGAGCTGCAGCAGAAGGGCAAGTTTGTGCGCATCACCGCCGCAGGCTTGAAAGAATCGCACCCCCACGACATCCAAATGGTTGTTGAGGCACCGAACTACCGTCGCTAAGAACGGCACACTCGCTGGCGTTCATGCCTGCGAGTGAGCGGTTGAGACACGCAGAAGGCCTGCGGAGAGCAACAGCTTTCCGCAGGCCTTCGCTGTTTGTGCAGGGGTGTGTGTTGCCTACGCGGAGACGTCGCGGCGGGTGAACACGAAGCCACCGATTGCGAGTGCGAGGGCCGAGATGCCGAACAGGAGCCCGAGAGTGCCCACATCGGCGCCGTTGCTGAGCGGCGAGTTTCCGAAGGCCCAGTGGTAGGGCGACAGAGTGTGGAGCCATTCGACGTCAGCGCTCTGATTGCCGAGCGAGTTGAGCACATAGCCGAGCAGCGAGATTCCGGCTGCCGCCGCGGAGGCGTACGCGCGGCGACCCGTGATCGCGCCGACGGCGAGGCCGAAGCTGGCCGCGAGCACTCCGAGAGCCAGGAGCGTGAGGCATCCGCCAATCACGTTGATCGGCTCGAGCTCTATTCCCGAGGAGTCATTGAGCGCGAGAATCAGTAACGCAGAAACCACCGCGAGCCAGACGAGCCGCAGAATTACCCCGAGGCTGCGCTCGGCCATGACCTGCACCCGAGAAACGCCGTGCGCGAGCGTGAGCTCAAGCGAACCTGATTCTTCATCGCCGGCAATCGCTGCCGAGCTCCAGAGCGTCGCGGCGATCGTGAAGAGCACGAAGCCGATCAGCCCCAGGTAAGTGGCCTGCACGTAGCCGGCACCGCTCGAGAGGTCTTCGAACCCGAGCGTGCTCGCCAGCCCCTCGGGCAGTGACGCGATGATGTCGTCGAAGCCCGCGTTCTCACCCGAAAGCGATGAGTAGAGCGGCACATAAAGGAAGATCGCGCCGGTGACTCCGGCGGTCCAGCCCAGAAGCCCACGCCACGAGTCAGCGAGGTTGCGGCGGGTGAGCGGGAGGATAGTGCGGGGCGACTGGCTCATTAGTTTGCCTCTTTCGAGTAGAGGTCGATGACCGAGGATTCAAGGTCCTGCTCTTCGACCCGGAGGTCGACCACGTGGAAGGGGGCAATCGCCTTGACCAGAGCATCGATGTGGCCCTCGACGGTGCCGGTGACCTGCACGACAGCGCCATCGGTCACGGTGAGATGGTCAAGGTTCGGCAGTGCAGCCAGAGCTGACTGGATGCTCGTGGCCGAGGCATCCGCGAAGTCGACGAAGACGCGGCGCACAGCGCTGGCCCGCAGGCTCGCCACATCGCCGACCTTCACGATCACGCCGTTGCGCAGCACCGCGACCTTGTCGGCAGCGTTCTGTATTTCGCTGAGCACGTGGGAGCTAAGAAACACTGTTTGGCCGTTGTGTTGGGCTTCGCGCACCATGCTCAAGAACTCTTGCTGCACGAGGGGGTCGAGCCCGCTGGTGGGTTCGTCGAGCACGAGAAGCTTCGGTTCGTGCATAAACGCTTGAACGAGGCCGAGCTTTTGTTTGTTGCCCTTGGAGAGTTTGCGCACGTGGCGACTGAGGTCGAGCCCCAGCCGTTCGGCGAGCTCATCGATGCGACCGGGGGCAACGGGCCCACTGATCTCGGCGTAGTGCTTAAGCAGCGAGCGACCGGTCACGCGGCCTTCGAGAAGGAGTTCTCCGGGGAGAAAACCGATCTCGCGCCGCAATGCAGCACCGCCGCTGATGGGGGAGCGGCCGAGAACGGTAGCGTTGCCCGAGGTGGGGCGGATGATGTCGAGCAGCAGTCGCATCGCGGTCGTTTTGCCGGCGCCGTTGGGGCCGATCATGCCGAACACGCTGCCCGTCTCGACGGCGAGATCCATGCCGTCGAGGGCAGTGTGGCGGCCGTAGCGCTTCGTAAGCGCTCGGGTTTCTATGGCAAGAGTCATGGGGGAGGCCGGGGCCTCGTCCTTTCGTGGGGCAAATCAGGGGGAAGCGTCTAGGAGGGGTGAATGCCGGCGGCGGCGGACGGCGGATCGGGGTCTTGCACGTGCTGGCGCATGTCTGCGGGGTCGCGAGTGGCGTGGGTGTTCGCTTCGCGCATGGCGTCAAAAGTCGAACTATCGCTGTAGAGACCACGGGTGTATAGCTCGACGGCGATAGTTCCCATGCGGCCGAGGCCCTCGACGTCGAGGCGTGGGCTGTTGAGGTTGCGAGCGATATGAGCTTGGAGAGTAAGCAGCGACAAACTGTGGGCGACCAGCAGCACTGCGCGCGCACGGTCATCGGTGCTGGGATGCATGCTTCCGTTCGCAACTCCCTCGTCGAGTAAGCCGAGGGTGAGCTGAACGAAGCCATCGAAGAGGTCAGCGCCAGCCTCTGAAGCGTCGGTGAACAAACGAGACAAATAGGCGAGCCAGGGCTCGAATGTGTCGAAGTCTCCGTACCACTCACTGATGGCGGCGCTGACATCGCCTTTGCCCATGCCCGCTTTGCGGTGGGTGACTTCAGCGATGATGAAATCGTCGCACGCTGTTTTGAGCTCGCGCATGCTGCCGAAGTGGTGGATGACGAGGCCGGCACTGACCCCGGCCTCAGTTGCGACGGCGCGAGCGCTCGTCGCGGCAAAACCATTGCGGCCGATGAGGGCAATTGCGGCATCGCGAATACGCGCTTTAGTGGTGGAATCGTCGGGTCTTGAACGCATGTTTAACAAACTAAACAGTTGTTCAGTAAATGTCAATGATGCACAGGCCCCACCCCATCGCATGCGCGGTAGGCTGGAGTAGTGAATGATTTCGAGATTGGCCGCGCCAAGCGCGCTCGCCGCGTCTACTCCTTTGATGACATCGCTATCGTGCCCTCGCGCCGTACGCGTGACCCCCGCGATGTCTCGGTGAACTGGACGATTGACGCTTACACCTTCGACATCCCCGTTATCGCGGCTCCCATGGACTCCGTGGTCTCGCCCGCAACCGCGATTGCGATGGGAAAGCTCGGCGGTCTCGGTGTGCTCGACCTCGAAGGTCTCTGGACCCGCTACGAAAACCCCGAGCCCGTGCTCGAGGAGATCCGCTCGCTTCCCGCCGATCAGGCGACTGCGCGTATGCAAGAGCTGTACGCCGAGCCGATCAAGCCGGCGCTCGTCACGCAGCGCCTCGCTGAGATTCGCGAAGCCGGAGTACCCGTTGCCGGAGCGCTCAGCCCGCAGCGCACGAAGGAACTCCACCAGACCGTTGTCGATGCTGGAGTCGACCTGTTCGTCATCCGCGGCACGACCGTCAGTGCTGAGCACGTCTCCAAGACGAGCGAACCCCTCAACCTCAAGGAGTTCATCTACGAACTCGATGTTCCCGTGATCGTGGGAGGCGCCGCAACGTATACGGCAGCGCTTCACCTCATGCGCACCGGAGCAGCCGGTGTGCTCGTCGGCTTCGGCGGCGGTGCCTCGAGCACCACCCGCACGGCCCTCGGCATCCACGCTCCCATGGCAACCGCGGTGGCTGATGTCGCCGGTGCTCGCCGTGACTACATGGACGAGTCGGGCGGCCGTTACGTTCACGTCATCGCTGATGGCGGACTCGGAACGAGCGGCGATATCGTCAAGGCGATTGCGGTCGGTGCTGACGCGGTCATGCTGGGTAGCGCGCTTGCCCGGGCCACGGATGCTCCTGGTGGCGGTTACCACTGGGGTCAAGAAGCTCACCACTCCGAGTTGCCTCGCGGCAACCGGGTTGAGGTCGGGCAGCTTGCTCCTCTCGCGGAGATTCTCAACGGACCGTCATCTCACCCCAACGGTCAGTCGAACCTCGTCGGTGCACTCCGCCGCTCGATGGCGACGACCGGATACTCCGATCTCAAAGAATTCCAACGGGTCGACGTCGTCGTCGCTCCGTACAACACGCTGTAGCTGATACCACGCGCTGAGCACACGCTCACCGCCAGACGCTGGAGGAAAAACAATGGTCAAGCCCCGATCGATTGCCCCGACAGCACCGCTGGGTGCCAAACAGCGCGCGGCAGCAATTGCTGCGCTGCGCGAGACAGAGCTTGACGTTCTGGTGATTGGTGGCGGCATTGTCGGTACCGGAAGTGCTCTGGATGCCGCGACGCGCGGCTTGAGCGTCGGCATGGTCGAGGCGCGTGACTGGGCTTCGGGCACGTCGAGCCGTTCCTCGAAGCTCGTGCACGGCGGCATCCGCTATCTGGAACAGCTCGATTTTCGACTCGTGCGAGAAGCGCTGAAAGAGCGCGGCTTGCTGCTGCAGCGCCTGGCGCCGCATCTTGTGCGCCCCGTGCGGTTCCTCTATCCCGTGACCAAGCCGGTGTTTGAACGCCTTTATATCGGCGCGGGAATGTTGCTCTATGACCTCTTGAGCTACACGGGCGGGCGACCTCCCGGAGTGCCTCACCACCGCCATTTGACGCGCACGCAAATGCTGCGTGCAGCGCCGAGCCTTCGGGGCGACGCCTTCCGTGGCGGCCTCACTTACTACGACGCTCAAGTCGATGACGCTCGTTACGTGTCGACGCTCGCACGCACGGCGAGCCACTATGGGGCGCATGTAGCATCGCGCGTTCGCGTCGAAGACTTCATCAAAGTGGGGGAGCGCGTTGTCGGCGTGATGGCCCATGACCGGGAGACCGGCGAGCGTTTTGAGATTCGCGCCAAGCAGGTCGTGAACGCGACCGGAGTGTGGACCGACGACACTCAGGCGATGGTGGGCGAGCGTGGCCAGTTCAAGGTTCGTGCCTCCAAGGGAGTGCACCTTGTGGTGCCGCGTGATCGTTTCCAGTCGAAGCTCGGGCTGTTGTTGCGCACCGAGAAGAGCGTGTTGTTCGTGATCCCGTGGGGCCGTCACTGGCTCATCGGCACGACCGATACTGACTGGGATCTCGACAAAGCGCATCCCGCAGCAACGGCGGCGGACATCGACTATTTGCTCGAACACGTCAATAAAGTGCTGGCGGTGCCGCTGACGCGCGACGATGTTGAAGGCGTCTATGCCGGGCTTCGGCCGCTACTGGCGGGGGAATCTGACCTCACCTCGAAGCTCAGCCGCGAACACATCGTGGCCCACAGCGTTCCCGGTCTCGTGGTCGTCGCTGGTGGCAAGTGGACGACGTACCGCATCATGGCGAAGGATGCCGTGGATGCCGCCGTCGATGCCCTTGACGGCAAGATTTCTGCGAGCATCACCGAGGACGTCGCGCTGCTCGGCGCGGAAGGGTACAAGGCTGCCTGGAACAAGCGCTCGGCGCTCGCCCGCACCTATGGTGTGCACAAGTCGCGCGTTGAACACCTTCTGAATCGCTACGGAGTGCTTGCGACAGAGGTGCTCGACCTCCTACGCGAGACGCCCGCGCTGGCGGAAGCGCTGCCCGGTGCCGATGATTACATTGCGGCCGAAGTTGTTTATGCTGCCACTGCCGAGGGTGCACTTCACCTTGATGATGTTCTGGCCCGCCGCACTCGTATATCGATTGAGGCATGGGATCGAGGCGTCTCCGCTGCGCCCGTCGCCGCGAAGCTGATGGCGGATGTTTTGGGTTGGGATGCCGCCCGCACCACCACCGAAGTTGAACGCTACCTGCAGCGCGTTGATGCCGAACTCGCGAGTCAACTGGAGCCTGACGATGAGTCGGCTGACAGGGTTCGCCTCGCAGCACCAGATATCGTTAGCGAGTGAGTACGAGCCCTTCCCCCCTGACTGACCCGGCTTCTGACACCGCACCAGCCACGATGTGGCAGATCGCACGTCGGCCCCGCTGGGTCGGCGCGCTCATTCTGGCTCTCGCCATCGCAGCGAGCTTTGCGGCTCTCGGGCAGTGGCAGCTCAGCCGCAGCCTTGAAGGTGGCGAGATCACCGAGCAGCAGAGCGAGACGATTGTGGCGCTCGATTCCGTCGCCACGGCTCAGGCTCCTCTCTCGTATCTGACGACCGGTCAAGCGGTGACGTTTGAGGCCGAGCTGATTGCCGGTGACTACATCGTGCTCTCCGACCGCAACAACGATGTTGAAGGGCGCGGCTACTGGGTCGTGGGCCACGCTGTTGAGCCGAGCGGCGCGAGCGTGGCAGTTGCGCTCGGCTGGGCTGCGACGTCGGATGCCGCGGCATCCGCTATTTCACAGCTTGAAGCTTCGCCGCTCGCCGCCACCATCACGGGTCGCCTGCTGCCGACGGAGTCGCCGCAACAGTCCGACTTTGAGCAGGGGCAACGCAGCGCTCTTGCCGTCTCCGAACTGGTGAACCTGTGGTCCGAGGTGCCCGCCGGAACCTACGGCGGCTACGTGGTTAGTTTCGAAGCCCCGGCTGGGCTCGAAGCAATCGATTCCCCGCCGCCGTCGACCGAAGTCTCGCTTAACTTGCTCAACGTGTTCTACGCCGTGGAGTGGGTCGTGTTCGCCGGCTTTGCCGTCTTCCTCTGGTACCGCCTCGTGCGGGATGTGTGGGAAGAAGAGCGCGAAGTTTCGACCCCTGACCCGGCCGTAGACTAGAACTATGGCTCTCGGTCCCCGGCTTTCAGATATCCCCAACATTCGTCGCACCCTCACGTTCTACAAGGTGTCGTCGATCATCACCGGTACCTTCCTGCTCGTGCTGTGCCTCATGATGGTGTTCCGCTACGGACTGGGCGGCGACATCGAGTTGAACGGCCCCTCCGCTTTCTTGACGCTCACCCCGAAAGAGCTCGTGCAGGGCATCAATGTTTCGACGATCATCCTGATCGTTCACGGTTGGCTTTACGTGTTCTACGTCGCCGCCGACTTCATCCTTTGGCGCCTGACGCGATTCTCCTTCTTGCGCTTTCTCTACATCGCCCTCGGCGGTGTCATCCCCTTCCTGTCGTTCTTCCTCGAACGTCAGGTGCCTCGACTAGTTGAGGCAAAGATCGCGACACTCGAATCCGCTGCAGCTGCGAAAGCGGCCGGCGCTGACTCCGCAAAGGCAACTGCATGACCGACTCCACGGCCACATCCGCAGACACGAACGCTCGCCCCGTTCTCGTCGTCGACTTTGGCGCTCAATATGCGCAATTGATCGCACGCCGCGTGCGCGAAGCCAACGTCTACAGCGAGATTGTTCCTCATACCATCACCGCTGAAGAGATTGCGGCCAAGAACCCGGCCGGCATCGTTCTGAGCGGTGGCCCGTCGAGCGTCTACGAGCCTGGCTCGCCCGACCTCGACCCCGGCATCCTCAAGCTCGGCGTTCCGGTCTTTGGTATTTGCTACGGCTTCCAGGTGATGGCCCGCCAGCTCGGCGGCACCGTTGCTAAGACCGGGCTGCGTGAATACGGCGCCACCGACATGACGGTTCAGGGTGGCGGCGGCTCGCTGCTCGCCGACCAGCCGAACGAGCAGACGGTGTGGATGAGCCACGGCGATGCTGTGACCGAAGCCCCGGAAGGTTTCGAGGTTCTTGCCAGCAGCGATGCGACTCCGGTTGCCGCCTTTGCGAGCAAGGAACGCGGCCTCTACGGCGTGCAGTGGCACCCCGAGGTGAAGCACTCCACTCACGGTCAAGACTTGCTCGAGAATTTCTTGCACGATGCTGCGGGTATCCCCGCTGACTGGAACAGCGGCAACGTGATCGCTGAGCAGGTTGAACGCATCCGCGAGCAGGTTGGTTCGGCCCGCGTGATCTGTGGTCTTTCTGGTGGAGTTGACTCCGCTGTTGCTGCCGCAATTGTGCACAAGGCCGTTGGCGACCAGCTCGTCTGCATCTTTGTTGACCACGGTCTGCTGCGTCAAGATGAGCGTCGCCAGGTTGAAGAAGACTATGTCGCCTCGACCGGTGTGCGCCTCGTTACCGTCGACGCCGTCGATCAGTTCATGGATGCCCTGGCCGGAGTCACTGACCCCGAGACCAAGCGCAAAATCATCGGCCGCGAATTCATCCGCAGCTTTGAAAACGCCGCTGAAGCGCTCGTGCTCGAAGCTCAGGGTGGCGAAGAACCCGTCAAGTTCTTGGTGCAGGGAACCCTGTACCCGGACGTCGTGGAAAGCGGCGGCGGAACCGGCACGGCCAACATCAAGAGTCACCACAACGTGGGCGGACTTCCTGACGACTTGCAGTTCGATCTCGTCGAGCCGCTGCGCACCCTGTTCAAGGACGAAGTGCGCGCGATCGGTCGCGAGCTGGGACTGCCGGAGGTCATTGTTGGCCGCCAGCCCTTCCCCGGGCCTGGCCTCGGCATCCGCATCATTGGTGAAGTCACACACGACCGTCTCGAACTGCTGCGCAAGGCTGACGCGATTGCTCGCGCCGAGCTCA
Source organism: Rhodoglobus sp. NPDC076762 (assembly GCA_040687235.1). GTDB lineage: Bacteria > Actinomycetota > Actinomycetes > Actinomycetales > Microbacteriaceae > Rhodoglobus. The sequence continues at coordinate 926,026 of JBFBMV010000001.1, forward strand.
CCGCTGCGGGCCTCGACGACTCGATCTGGCAGTGCCCCGTTGTTCTGCTTGCCGACGTTCGTTCGGTGGGCGTTCAGGGCGACGGCCGCACCTACGGTCACCCGATCGTGCTGCGCCCGGTGTCGTCGGAAGACGCGATGACCGCCGATTGGACTCGCTTGCCCTACGACGTTCTGGCCAAGATTTCTAACCGCATCACTAATGAGGTAGATGGGGTGAACCGCGTGGTTCTCGACGTCACCTCGAAGCCGCCAGGAACCATCGAATGGGAGTAAGGCGCTGAAGGCGAAGGCCATTTCTGGCCTTCACGCGTCGTACTCTGAGGCCGTCTCGGCCGAGGCTGCTAAGCCCTCACAACGAAGCCCCCGTCACCCGGCTAATGCCGAGATGACGGGGGCTTCGTTGTTGCGAAACGGTCGCGCTAGTCGCGAAGGATCGCGAAGAAGCGCAGCAGCTCGAGGTAGAGCCAGATGACCGTGACCATAATGCCGAAGGCACCCTTCCAGCCATAGGCCCGAGGAGCGCGGTTAGCGACACCCTTCTGGATGTTGTCGAAGTCGAGCACGAGCGAGTACGCCGCCATGATCACGACGAGCACGCCGATGATGGCGCCGAGAGGAATGCCCATGAACGTGACACCGCGCAGGCCCTGAGTGCTTTCCACAACTCCCGTTGCCATGAGAACAAGGTTGAGCAGGGTGAAGACGACGTAGCCGATGAGGGCGATCATGAAGATCTTGGTGGCCTTTTTGGAGGCGCGAATCTTGCCGCTGGCGAAGAGTGCGAGGGTGACGCCAACCACAACGATGGTCGCGATCACGGCTTGCGTTACGATTCCGCCCGATGCATTCTCGAATACGCGCGAGATGCCGCCAACGAAGACTCCCTCAAATGCGGCGTATGCCAGCACGAGCGCTCCGGAAGGCTGCTTCTTGAAGATATTGACGAGAGCGAGAACGAAACCGATGAGCCCGGCACCGATCCACAGCAATGGGAGGGCGGGAACGAGCATCCAGCTAAGTGCGGCGCCGACGACGAGAATCGCGAACGCACCGACGGTCTTGGCGATGGTGTCTTCGACGGTCATGACATCACCGGAGGCGGGGGCCGACTCGCGGTTATACATGTCATTGAGCTGCTGGTTGGATACCTGGTTCGCTACGGCGATTCCGCCGCGCGAGCTGAACGCAGCATCGCGGGAGAAAGCGGGGTTATTGAGTGCCATGATTCCTCTGGTTGGTGTGGTGTCACACTTTAGTGACGCACCCCAAAACTACCGGAGTTCGCTGAGAAATGCCGGACTTTCAGTGCCTCTTGGCTGCGCTCTGAGCGATCAGTTGGGCAACCCAGGCCGCCACAACCACGGCAACCGCCGAAATTGCTAACGTCTGCGGCATCGCGGCGTAATCGCGGTAGAGCTGAGCGATAACGATTCCGTTCACCACGGGGATCGCGAGAGCAACATAAGAGATGAGGGGGCGATGGCGCACGATGAGCCAGCACAGCAGCGGGATGGCGAGGGTCCACATCGACATCGGTCCCGTGAGCATTATCCAGATCTGGGCTACGGCAGGCACGGCGACGGCCATACGTCGCCACCCCTTCGCCGGCATGATTGACCAACCGACGACTGTCGATACTGTGCCAATGAGCAGGATCAACAGCGTGTAGGGGTTGGCTCCTTGCAGATGTACCGCGCCGGCAAAAATGAGTACGAGCCCGACGAAGTAGCGGTCTTCGTAGCTGCCCCACTTCAACGGAAGGCGCCGCGTTGGCTCCCAGCGGCGACTAAGCGAGAACGGCCTAGCTGGCATTGGTGAGCAGCGAGTACAACAGGATGCCCCACACAACCAACCACACGTAGCCGAGCACGGTGGCGACGCGAGCGATGATCATGCCGCGTTCACCGGATTCAGCAATTTGTCGTTGGGCGATGTGTCCAAAAATGAGTGCGGGCGCTCCGCCAAAAGCCGCCAGAATGAGTGCGAGAATCGCGACGGGGTTCGTGCGTGGAGCTGCCAAGGGTGCCGGGCGTGTGGCATCGGGCGAGGTGGGTTGTCCGCAATAGATGCAGAATTTCCACTCCGGTTGCACAGCGGCAGCGCATGACGAACATTCGGGCATGCCCCAATATTAGTGGGAGCAGCTGAAGCGCATATTCTTGACCCAATGAGCACCATCATTCGCCCGCTTGTGATCGGGCACCGCGGGGCGAGCGGGTACCGTCCAGAGCACACCAGAGCCGCCTACGATCTTGCATTCACGCTAGGGGCGGATGCTGTCGAGCCCGACATCGTGGCAACCAGGGATGGCGTGCTGGTGCTGCGCCACGAGAATGAGATCTCGGGCACAACAAACGTGGCCGAGCATCCGGAATTTGCGGATCGGCGTACCTCCAAGACGATCGACGGCGACGCAATCACAGGATGGTTCACCGAGGACTTCACGTGGGACGAGCTCTCGACATTGAGGGCCCGCGAGCGGCTGCCCGAGGTGCGTCAGGCGAGCACGACACACAACGACGGATCGCCGATTCTGCGCTTGAGCGACCTGCTGGAGATTGTTGACCAGCACCCGGAGGCGACGCGTCGCCCGCTGAAGATCGTTGCCGAGATCAAGCACGCTAGTTACTTTGCGTCTATCGGGCTGCCGCTCGACGAACTATTTGCGCGCGACGTGCGGGAGTGGGCCACGGCCGACAACCTGATCATCGAATCGTTCGAGCAGAGCGTGCTGCACCGCATCCGGGATCGAGGGATTCCGGGGCAGCTTGTGTTCTTGCTGGAGTCGAACGGTGCGCCTTCTGATCTGATCGCCCAGCACGGTTCGCAAGCGCGCAGCTATGCCGATCACCTCAGCGATGAGGGGCTCGCTCAGCTGGCACGCGAAGTAGACGGCATCAGCGTGGACAAGAAAATGCTCATGCTCAAGGATCTGGCCGGCAACCTCACGGGGACGAACGACCTGGTTGACCGTGCTCACGCTGCCGGGCTGCTCGTCTTCTGCTGGACCCTGCGCGCCGAGAATCGGTTCTTGCCGAAGAACCTGCGCTCCAGCAAGCAGCCCGAACAGTACGGGGACTGGCGCGCAGAGTTCCGCACCCTCATGGATTCCGGTCTCGATGGTGTCTTTGCCGACCAACCCGACCTCGCGGTCACTGCGCGCGGGTAGAGTCGAGGGGCGATGACGACAGCTCTTGACTCTCACGACCCTGGCCGTTCTGACGACGGCAATCCCGTTGGCGACCCTCTGCTCGATGGGCTGAATCCGCGCCAACGCGAAGCCGTTGAATACCGCGGCCCCTCGCTGCTGATTGTCGCGGGTGCCGGTTCAGGCAAAACGAGCGTGCTCACGCGTCGTATTGCCGGGCTGCTGCGCTCGCGCGAAGCGTGGCCAAGCCAGATTCTGGCCATCACCTTCACCAACAAGGCTGCCGCCGAAATGCGCGAGCGCGTCGGAGCGATCGTCGGTGACTCGGCTGAGGGCATGTGGATCTCCACCTTCCACTCCGCGTGTGTGCGCATCTTGCGGCGCGAGGCTGAAGCCTTCGGGTTCTCCAAGAACTTCACGATTTACGACTCTGCCGACAGCAAGGCTCTGCTCAAGCGGATTCTCAAAGAGCTCGACGCCGACATGTTTGGCCTCACCGTCAGCAAGGCCGCTAATCGCATTTCGCAGCTCAAGAATGAGCTAACCGACGTTGATAGTTTCGCGCGGGATGCCAACCTCAGCGACCCGACAGAGAAGAAGTTTCTCGAGGTCTTCCGCCGCTACACGCGCGGTCTCAGCGATGCCAACGCTTTCGACTTTGACGACCTCATCGGTCAGACGGTCTACCTGTTCCGGGCGTTCCCGCACATTGCGGCAACGTACCAGCGCCGCTTCAAGCACATCCTTGTCGACGAGTACCAGGACACGAACCACGCGCAGTACTCCCTTATTCGGGAGCTGACGCGCCCGCCGGCTCCCGAGCAGTTTGAGACTTCGCCTGGCGTGCTCGTTCAGGGTCACACCAACGAGCTTGAGGCTGCGTCGCTCACTGTGGTGGGCGATAGCGATCAGTCAATTTATGCGTTCCGCGGGGCCGACATCCGCAACATCGTGGAATTTGAGCGCGACTTCCCTCGCTCGACCGTAATTCTGCTCGAGCAGAACTACCGTTCGACCCAGACGATTCTGGATGCTGCCAACGCGGTGATCTCTCACAACTTCGACCGCAAAGACAAAAAGCTCTTCACGACGGTCGGTGCTGGCGACAAAATCGTCGGCTTCACCGGGTACTCGGGGCACGACGAAGCGCAGTTTGTGGCGGATGAGATTCAGAAGCTGCACGACGAAGGCGTCGCCTACAAAGACATTGCCGTCTTCTATCGCACTAACTCGCAGACGCGTGCGCTGGAAGAGATCTTCATTCGCGCGGCCCTGCCGTACCGAGTTCTCGGGGGCACCAAGTTCTACGAGCGCGCGGAAATCAAGGATGCCTTTGGCTATCTGATTGCGGTGGCGAACCCGGCGGATCCACTGGCCTTACGCCGCATCATGAACACCCCGAAGCGGGGCATCGGTCCGGCGACCGAGGCCGCGCTGCAGGCGTGGGCGGATGCCCGAGAGATGACCCTGCGCGACGCGATGCGCAACGCCTCCGAACTCGGTCTGGGCCCCAAAGTGACGAAAGCGATCGTCGGTCTGGCCGAGGTGCTCGACGAAGTAATGGCGAAGGTGGAAACATCCAAGCCCGCCGACATTTTGACCGAGCTGCTCGAACGCTCGGGCTACCTTGCTGCGCTGCGTGCCTCGCAAGACCCGCAGGATGAAGCTCGCGCCGAGAATGTCGATGAACTCGTGGCGGTGACCAAGGAGTTCGGCAAGAACAACCCGGATGGCACCCTGCTCGACTTTCTCACCGAGGTGTCACTCGTGGCGGCGGCCGATGACCTTGATGACTCCAGCGGAACCGTGTCGCTCATGACGCTTCACACCGCGAAGGGCCTCGAGTACGACTCCGTGTTCCTCACCGGTGTTGAAGAAGACCTGCTGCCTCACCGGATGTCGGCCAATGAGCCCGGTGGCCCCGCTGAAGAGCGTCGCCTGTTCTATGTAGGCATCACGCGTGCTCGCAAGCGACTCTTCCTCTCGCTCGCGATGACTCGCGCGCAGTTCGGCGAGGTCAACGTGGCAATGCCGAGCCGTTACCTGCAAGAGATTCCGACCGAACTCATCGAGTGGAAGCAATCGCCGGGAATGGCAAACTCGCGCGGTGGCACTCAGTCGAGGGCGCTCAACGCTCGCCGCGACGGCAACAGCGGTGGCGGCTCGTGGTCCGGTTCGCTCCGGGCAGCGGCAGCGGGCGGATTGCCGCCGGCACCTCCACGCGCTAAGACCGAATGGGCGAACCCCGTCACGGCAACCGTGCGCGACAATGGCGACCTCACTCTGGCGGCGGGCGACCGCATCCGTCACACTGACTTTGGTGACGGAACCGTGAATCAAGTCACGGGCGCTGGCCCGAAGAGCATCGCTGACGTTCAATTCGACACCGCAGGGCGCAAGCGCCTGCTGATCAAGATTGCTCCCATTGAGAAACTTTGATTCCGAAGGAACACCGCAGTCGGGTACGCCGCGTCACTGGGAGCCTCGGCTGGTTGTTCCGCGCGTTCGACCGCTCGATACCGACGATGAGCTCGCGACGGCGCTCGCAGCAGTGCGCGTTGAACTCAAGCTGCCCACCGAATTCAGTGCTGAAGTCGAAGAAGCGGCTGCGGCTGCTGTGGCCGCATTCGAGCCGCCTGAGCTCGACCTCACCGGCATCCCATTCGTCACGATCGACCCCGAGGGTGCCACAGATCTCGATCAGGCGCTCTACCTCGAACGCACCGGCGAAACGCTGCGCGTGATGTACGCGATCGCTGAAGTACCGGCCTTTGTACTGCCCGGTTCCGTTGTCGACGCTGAGGCACGCAAGCGCGGTCAAACTCTCTATGGCCCCGACGACCGGGTGCCGCTGCATCCGACGATCATCAGTGAAGACGCCGCTTCGCTTCTCGCTGGTGCGACACGACCCGCTTTCGTGTGGACCTTCGACTTGGATGCCACGGGTGAGGTCATCGCTACAACTCTCGTGCGCGCGCAAGTGCGTAACCGTCGCCAGTTCAACTATGTCGAAGTGCAAGAGTTGCTCGACAACGATCGCGCGGACGAATCGCTCTCGCTGCTGCCGGAGTTTGGGCGCCTGCGTACCGAGCTCGAACGCCAGCGCGGGGGAGCGAGCCTCAACCGTCCCGACGAAGAAGTGGCTGTCGTTGATGGCCAGTATGTGATCGAGCGCCGAGCTTCGCTGCCCGTCGAGGACTACAACGCCCACGTCTCGCTCATGACCGGCATGGAGGCCGCTCGCATCATGCTCGAAGGCAAGGTGGGCATTCTGCGCACGATGCCCGCGCCGGATGACGAGACGCTCGAGCAGTTCCGCCGTCAGGTAGCGAGCCTCGGATGCCCGTGGCCTGAGAACCAGAATTATGGCGAGTACTTGCGCACCCTCGACCACTCCGACCCGCGCGCCCTCGCGGCGACCCACGCCGCCACGTCTCTCTTTCGCGGAGCCGGTTACACGCCCTTCGATGGCGAACTGCCCGAAGACACCATCCAGGCCGCCGTTGCAGCGCCCTACGCTCACGCGACTGCTCCGCTGCGGCGACTCGTGGACCGTTTCGTGCTCGTGGCGTGTGAGGCAATCGTTGCCGGTCGCGATGTTCCCCAGTGGGTGCGTGAAGCGCTGCCGCAACTGCCCAAGATCATGGGCCGCACGAGTCAGCTGGCGTCGCAGTTCGACCGCTCGTCGGTAGACGTGATCGAAGCGGCACTGTTGAGGCCGCGAGTGGGCGAGGAGTTCGAGGCAACAGTGGTTTCGGAGCGCGGCGAGGGTGGCGTCATCCAGATCGCGGACCCGGTAATTACGGCCCGCATCTCCGGCACGGTTTCGGCCGGAGACACGGTGCGGGTGCGACTCGTTTCTGCCGAGATTGCGACAGGAACGATCGAGTTCGAACTCGCGTAACTCGCTTCAGCCTGTTTAGAACTTGCCGGAGTTGACCCAGGTGATCGGGTCGGTGATCTCTTCGGAGACAACCCAGTGCTCGGCGATGAGGTCATTCTCGACGCGGTAGAGGTCGATCAGGGCGGTAGCAGTGCCCGCGATCTCGGCTTCGGCGAGCACGGCCACAAAGTTGCCCGAGCCGATCACTTTGTGAATCTGCTTGTAGACGAGACCATTCGCGGTGGCGTAGCTCACGAAAGCGTCGAGGCCGTCGGCAATGCGAGCGTCGTGCTGAGCAAGGTCAGCGTGAACGTACGTGGAGGCAAGGGCGAGGTCTGCGCCGACGAGAACCTTTGCGGCGAACTCCGAAACGAGGTGCTTGTTGACCTCGGTCTTGTCGAGATCGGTGACCTCGGTTGGGCCATCGATAGGCGTGCGGCCGCTCACGCTCGTGGGCTCCACTTCGGCGATCATGTCCCAGTGCTCGACGATCTTCGCGTCGTCGTCGGTGTCAAAGATGTCGGCGGTCACATAGGTGAATTCACCATTATTGAGCTTCTGGAGTGCTTGAACGAAGACGAAGTGCCCGTCTTCGAAACCGCGGACGATCTCGATTTCGCGAATCGGGTTGCGATCGATGAAGTCGGCGAAGAACTCGATGAAGCCATCCTTGCCATCGCGCACGGGCGTGGAGTGCTGGGTGTACCGCTGACCGACGTACTTGTTCACTGCGACTTCGTAGTCACCGTCGCGGATGCCCTCAAGGTAGATGGCCTTGGCGTTGTCGAGTCGTTGTCCCATGGGATGCTCCTAGAAGTGTGGTGAGGGGGTGCGATTGCGTACTTCAAGCATCCCGCGCAGCGAGAAGCGAGCACAGGTGCGACCGCGACCGATTATGGTGCAAAGTGGACAAGGCTGCGACGAAACTCCGCCGGAGAGGTGCCGACCACTCGCTCGAAGAACTTCGCAAAGTTGGTGGGCTCGCTGAATCCGAGTGCCGTCGAGATGGATGCCACGGTGCCGTCAGTGTGCGCCAGCAGTCGTTGTGCTTCGAGCATGAGCCGCTCATCCAGCAGCGCTTTGGCGGTGAGGCCAGTGACGGTTTGGCAGGCGCGGCTGACGGTGCGCTCGGAATAGCCGAGGCCAGTGACGTAGTCACGAACATTGCGGCTGCGAGTGAGGTCGCGTTCGAGGGCTGCGCGGAAGGCGAGGTAGGCGTGGGGGAGCGCGCCACGGCCGGGCTCACTGCTGGCGCGCTGATAGAGAGCGACGAGTGCAGCGAACAGCGCGGTAAGTAGGGTGACGGAGTGCTCGTCGGCCGTGAATCGCGCTTGTTCCCGCTCGATCGCAGCAACGAGATCGAGTGCGGTGGTGAGCGAGTGCTCGCCCAGGTCGGCGTGAGTCGGATCGCCCGGGAGCCAGGGCGCTGCTCTCGTCGCGGTGGGCGATGCCACGACCACACTGGCGTTGAGATCGTTCTCGACGTGCCACTGCTGCACTTGCCCGGGTCGCACGAACAGCACGCGGCCGGGATGCAGGGCGACCGTCTGAAAGTCGACGGTGTGCGAGCCAGTGCCACTGCGGATGACAATCATGAGTTCGAAGGAGGGCCGCTGCGCGCGTTCGAAATAGCTCGGGCCCATTCGCTCGACGAGCGCCGCGTAGTCGAGCACTTCCACGGGAAGCGCCAGTCCGTGCTCGCTCGCGAAGTCGACCGGCAGCACGGTCTCGTCGCGCTCGTCGTCCATAGTGGTCACACGCTGATGCTAGCGCTGCCGCTTTCGAAAGGCAGCAAGATACCGGCGCTGCGCCGCGAAGCGCACCCAGCGGGGAAGGTGCGGGTACACCGCGCGCGTGACCCGCATGATCCGGTCGAAGCGTTTCTGGTGGTGGGGTAGCGCATACGCCGCTCGCAAGTCAGGGCTCAGTAACCCGGCGGTCAGCACGCGCACGAGCGGCATTGAGGCGCGTAACCACCACGGTCCGCCGGTCGGATGTAGCAGCTGCCGGGCAACTCGTTGGCTCGCGTCCGTGACGCGCAACGAAGCCACGCTCTCGTTCCAGTAGGCAGCGAATGCCGCACGGTCGGCCGGCCACAGCGCGCGCGGAACACCCAGCGCGGTCGCAATCACGGCGTAGTCGGCGAGCAGGGTCTCGGCATCCACGTTGCGCAGCGGACCGAACACCAACTCGCGCACGCGCATGGCAGTGTCGTACAGCGTGGCGGCGACCCACAACTGCAGCTGCGGGTCACGGGCGTTGTAGCTGTCGGCCCGCACCGGTCGGTGAGCCGCGCCCACGCGCCGGGCGACCTCGGCAGCTTCAGCCGGCGTGCCGTAGACGGTGACATAGAGGTAGGTGAGGGTGCCGTTGAGGCGATCCAAGGGGCGCCGCGCAAAGTCACTGTGCTCGGCTACCGCCTGCCCCACAGCAGGGTGCGCGATTTGCAACAGGATGGCCGCCCCACCGCCGGCCAAGAGGGCGACGTCGGCAGAGACATCCGCAATTCTGAGAGGGGCGGATGCGGGCATGAAGCCAGTTTAGGAGCGTGCAAACACAAGATTTGCTGATCTTTCGCCCTGTACAGCCCGCTATCGGAAAACCCACAACGTTAGGCACGGTAAGGTTTTCTATTGGCGCGCGACTCATGGAGCCGACCAATTTGGCACCGATTCGCCGCCTTCCCCACTCACCATTACGCGCGGATTGGAATGAGCAGCGTGGATCTATATGAGTACCAGGCCAGAGATGTATTTGAGTCTTATGGCGTACCAGTACTTGCCGGCCTAATTGCCGACACCCCAGAAGAAGCCAAAGCAGCAGCCGAGAAAATCGGTGGAACCGTTGTAGTCAAGGCTCAGGTCAAGACCGGCGGTCGCGGCAAGGCGGGTGGTGTCAAGGTCGTTCACAACGCCGACGACGCTTACGCCGCAGCCGAGCAGATCCTTGGTCTCGACATCAACGGCCACACGGTCAAGCGAGTAATGATTGCTGCCGGTGCTCGCATCGCGCAGGAGTTCTACTTCTCCGTGCTGCTCGACCGAGCAAACCGCTCCTACCTTTCGCTGTGCAGCGTTGAGGGCGGTGTGGAAATCGAGGTGCTTGCTGTTGAGCGCCCCGAGGCTCTCGCCAAGATCGAGATCAACCCGATGCAGGGTATTGACCTCGCCAAGGCCACCGAAATCGCCAAGGCTGCGAACTTCCCGGCCGAGCTCGTTGACAAGGTTGCCCCTGTCTTCGTGAAGCTCTACGACGTGTACAAGGGCGAAGACGCCACTCTCGTTGAGGTCAACCCCCTCGTGCTCACCGAAGACGGCCAGATCCTGGCTCTCGACGGCAAGGTATCGCTCGACGAGAACGCTGAGTTCCGTCACCCTAAGCACGCCGCTCTCGAAGACGCTGCAGCGGCTGACCCGCTCGAGGCGAAGGCTAAGGCCAACGACCTCAACTACGTCAAGCTCGACGGTGAAGTGGGTGTCATCGGTAACGGTGCAGGCCTCGTCATGTCGACGCTGGATGTTGTTGCCTACGCTGGCGAAAACCACGGCAACGTGAAGCCCGCCAACTTCCTCGACATCGGTGGTGGAGCCTCCGCTGAGGTCATGGCCGCCGGGCTCGACGTTATTCTCAACGACCCTCAGGTCAAGAGCGTATTCGTCAACGTCTTCGGTGGAATCACCGCGTGTGACGCTGTTGCTAAGGGAATTGTGGGTGCGCTCGCAGAACTCGGCAGTGCAGCCAACAAGCCTCTCGTTGTCCGTCTCGACGGCAACAAGGTCGAGGAGGGGCGCGCGATTCTCGCAGAAGCAAACCACCCCCTCGTGACGCTAGCCGCCTCTATGGACGAGGGCGCCGACAAGGCCGCCGAACTCGCCAACGCTGCGAAGTAAGGAACCGAGCATGTCAATTTTCCTCAACAAGGATTCCAAGGTCATCGTCCAGGGCATCACCGGCGGTGAGGGCACCAAGCACACCGCTCTCATGCTCGCTGCTGGCACCCAGGTCGTTGGCGGCGTCAACGCACGCAAGGCTGGCACGACGGTAGTTCACGGTGACGTCGAGCTGCCCGTGTTCGGCACTGTTGCTGAAGCAATGGAGAAGACGGGAGCGGATGTTTCGATCGCTTTTGTTCCTCCGGCCTTCACTAAGGATGCCGTTGTCGAAGCTATCGACGCTGAGATCCCGCTGCTCGTCATCATCACCGAGGGTGTTCCCGTCGGTGACTCGGCTGAGTTCTGGGCTTACGCGCAGGAGAAGGGCAACAAGACCCGCATTATTGGTCCGAACTGCCCCGGAATCATCACGCCCGGTGAAGCACTCGTCGGCATCACGCCGGCGAACATCACCGGCAAGGGCCCGATCGGTCTCGTCTCCAAGTCGGGAACGCTCACCTACCAGATGATGTACGAACTCCGTGACCTCGGATTCTCGACCGCAATCGGTATCGGTGGCGACCCCATCATCGGAACGACGCACATCGACGCTCTTGAAGCGTTCGAAGCTGACCCCGAGACCAAGGCAATCGTGATGATTGGTGAGATCGGTGGAGACGCTGAAGAGCGTGCCGCTGACTACATCAAGGCTCACGTCACGAAGCCCGTTGTGGGTTACGTTGCTGGCTTCACGGCACCCGAGGGTAAGACCATGGGTCACGCCGGTGCGATCGTTTCTGGCTCAGCCGGAACCGCTCAGGCCAAGAAGGAAGCTCTCGAAGCTGCTGGTGTGAAGGTCGGCAAGACGCCGTCTGAAGCTGCCAAGCTCATGCGCGAAATCCTCGAAACTCTGTAGCTAGAACTTTCGCTACAAAGAAGCGCCGCCGTCCACTGGACGGCGGCGCTTCTGTCGTTTAACCGAGTCCCCCAAAGAGCGGACAATACGTCACGTTAAGGTAACGCTGCTCGACCGAGACCCCCTATAAAGGGGTAGAACGCACATATAGTGGCTCGTGGTGAGTGCCCGACCACCAGCTTCGCAAACACGCTCTGATCAGCGTGTGCACGTCAATAAGGCAAGTCCCATTCACAGAAGAATAGGAACATTCGTGAGCATTCGAAGAGTCATATCGGTGGTGGCAACGACAACTCTTGTCGCCACTTCCCTGGTTACCGGCGCCGCACTCGGCGCCACAGCTGCACCAGCATCCATTGGTGGCGGCGGCCAAACTGAATTTACCCCGGGGCGTTACATCGTCACGATGGTGGATCAGGCTGCCGCAACCTACGACGGTGGTGTGCGCGGTTTTGATGCAACAACCCCATCCGATGGCGAGCAACTCGACACTCGCCGCCAAGTAGTGCAGGACTACACCGAGTATCTGGAAGAGAAGCAAGAGGATGCCGCGGCATCCGTCGGCGCTGACATCGACTACTCGTACACGCTCGCGACCAACGGCTTCTCGGCCGATCTGACCGCAGCCCAAGCGGCAGAGCTTTCGGCCAACAAGCTTGTTGCCTCCATCGTTCCGGATGAGCTGAAGAAGATCACCGCAGCGCAGCGGTCAACTGAATTCCTCGGCCTCGAAGGCGCAGACGGACTCTGGGCCTCCATTGGCGGTGCTGAGACCGCCGGTGAAGGAATCGTTGTCGGCGTGCTCGACACCGGATTCGCTCCCGAAAACCCGGCCTTCGCCGGTGACGCTCTCGGCAGCACGCCGGGCGCCGATCCCTACCGCGATGGCGAATCCATCGTCTTCGAGAAGTCAGACGGCCAGACCTTCACGGGTGTCTGCACCGAAGGCGACCAGTTCACCGCCGATGACTGCACGACCAAGGTCATCAGCGCTCGCTACTTTGTTGACGGCTTCGGCGCCGGCAACCTTGGCGACGCGAGCGTGGGCGAGTACGTCTCGCCGCGCGACGGTGACGGCCACGGCTCGCACACCGCGAGCACCGCTGCCGGCAACCTTGAGGTTGACGCCAACGTCGGTGGCAACGCCCTTGGCTACTTCTCGGGTGTCGCCCCAGCAGCCAAGATCGCTGCCTACAAGGTGTGCTGGAGCGGGCCAAACCCGGTCGAGACCACTGACGACGGTTGTGCATCCACTGACCTTCTCGCTGCTATCGACCAGGCTGTCGCTGACGGCGTTGACGTGATCAACTACTCGATCGGTGGCGGCGCTGCCACCAGCACTGTTTCGCCCACCGACCAGGCCTTCCTCGGTGCCGCTGCTGCCGGCGTCTTCGTCGCTGCCTCCGCCGGAAACGATGGCCCGGGCGCAACAACGCTCGACAACGCTGCACCGTGGATCACCACGGTCGCGGCCAGCACCATCCCGAACTACGAAGCCACAGTCACCCTCGGTGACGGCCAAGAGTTCGCCGGTGCATCGATCACAGTTGACCTCGACCCCGCCGCAGAACCGCTGACGGGTGAGCTCGTCAACGCTGCGGATGTCGCTCTTGAGGGCGCGGTTGACCCCAACCTGTGCCTCGCTGACACTCTTGACCCGGCTCTCGTTGTCGGCAAGATCGTGGTCTGTGAGCGAGGTGTCATCGCTCGCGTTGACAAGTCGGCCGAGGTTGCTCGCGCCGGCGGTATCGGCTCGGTTCTCGTCAACGTCACTCCGAGTTCGACTGACCTCGACACTCACGTGATTCCGACCATCCACTTGGATGCTCAGTATCGCGATGCTGTTGTTGCGTACGCCTCGACTGAAGGCGCCACGGCGACCTTTACGCCGGGCAACGAAACCGCGTACCAGCCGCCGGCCCCTCAGGTCGCTGGCTTCTCGTCGCGCGGTCCCGTTGAAGCTGACGGAAGCGACATCATCAAGCCCGACGTGTCGGCCCCCGGCGTCGGAATCCTCGCCGCTAGCGCCAACGCTGAAGGAGCCGAGCCCACGTTCGCACTGCTCTCGGGCACCTCGATGTCGTCGCCGCACGTTGCTGGTCTCGCCGCTCTGTACCTCGGCGAGCGCCCTAACGCGACTCCCGCCGAGATCAAGTCGGCGTTCATGACAACCGCCTACGACACCGTGGACGGCGACGGAAATCCCGTTACTGATCCCTTCACACAGGGCTCGGGTCACGTGGACCCCACCAAGTTCTTTGAACCTGGCCTGCTCTATTTGAACGGCATCGGCGATTGGCTGTCCTACATTGAGGGCGCTGGTTACGACGTGCTCGACCCCGCGGTCGAAGCGATCGATCCCAGTAACCTCAACCTGGCATCCATCGGTATCGGTTCGCTGACGGCGCCCGAAACGATTACTCGCACCGTGACCTCCACTCAGGCGGGCACGTTCGAGGCATCCATCTCGGTTCCCGGCATCGACGCCACGGTGTCGCCCTCCACGCTGACCTTCGGTGCGGCAGGCGAAACTCAGAGCTACGAAGTGACGATCAGCCGAACGGATGCTCCGCTCGACCAGTTCACAACCGGTGCTCTCACGTGGACCAGCGGCGACACTGTCGTGCACAGCCCCATCGCCGTGCGCCCCGTCACGATCCTGGCGCCGGACACGGCGAGCGGAACCGGAACCTACGGTGCTGTTGACGTCACAGTGACGCCAGGTGGCACCGGAGATATTCCCTTGGCCACTACGGGTCTCACCGCAGGAGTCTTCTATGAAGACCCCACGGGCACCGAAACCGATCACTCTGGTTCGGGTGTAGCCGGGGATGAGTTTGAGTACACGGCAACAGTGCCGGAGGGCACCACGTACGCGCGCTTCGATCTCGACTCGATCGATGACACGGCAGACCTCGACCTCGTCGTATACCTGCTCGACGCGGCGGGTACGCCCATCGCGGGATGGCAGTCAGCCACGGGTGCTGCAGATGAGCGAGTGAACCTTGCTGATCCGGTTCCGGGCAACTACCTCGTGATCGCTTCGGTCTATGCGGCCAACCCTGCCACCGCTTTCGATGTGCGAACCTTCGCCGTTGTTCCCGGTGCCGGAGAGCCGCTCGGATTGAACCCCGCTGTTCTACCTGGCGTTCAGGGTGAGGCCGTGAGCTACACCGCATCGTGGGAGGGGCTCGCCCCCTTCACGAATTACCTCGGTCTCGTGAGCTATGGAGACACGGGTGCCACCACCGCAATCGAGGTTGTGACGCAGGCAGACGTCGTGCCGGGTACCCCCGTCAACACGGTTCTGCCGAGCATTTCGGGCAACCCCCTGGTCGGCAAGAAGCTCACGGCTGATCCCGGTGAGTGGGATGTTGACGGGCTGAAGTTCAGCTACCAGTGGCAGGCGAACGGCGAGAACATCGCCGGCGCCGACAACCGCAAATACACGGTCACTGCTGCCGATGAGGGCAAGGCGATCACCGTCGTTGTCACAGCGAGCAAGAAGGATCTGCCGAGCGCGAGCGCAACCTCCGAGGCTGTGATGATCAACTACAGCTCGAGCGTGAAGCTGTCGGTGAGCAAGCACATCGCCTTCTCGTGGAACACCGTGAGCGCCACCATCCGCGTCGCTACTGGCGAGGATGCTGCCGCAACCGGAACGGTCAAGGTAACCGTCGATGGCAAGAAGGTCGACACCATCACGCTCGACGGGTCAGACAACGGAAAGGTGACGGTGAAGCTTCCGAAGCTCGATCGAGGCCTGCACCAGGTTCGCGCGGAGTTCACTCCGGCCGGCGACAACGTCACAGGCTCGAAGAGTAGCAACGACTGGGTCTGGATCGTCTTCTAGGCGGCACGCGCTCAGAAACTAACCCACGACAACAACGGCTGGTCGCCTCCCCACGGGTGGCCAGCCGTTGTTGTGTTAAGCGCGCTGTGGTGGGGTACTAGTCGTCTTGTGGGCGACGCACCACGGGCGGCGGCCAGGCGGTGTAGCCGAGCTCCCGAGAGATGTTGCGCGCGGTCTCGCGGAGCACGTTCAGCACGTTGTCTTCTGGCGGCCATTCGCTTGACTGCATCACGACAGCGACGGCGGCGATGACGCTGCCATTGCGGTCGGCGATCGGTGCCGCGATTGACGATTCGCCGAGAACGGCCTCGTCTTCCTCCGTGGCAATGCCGCGCTCGGCAATCTGCGCAAACTGCAGAATGAGTTTGGAGGGGTCGGTGATGGTGTCGCCGGTGAGACTACGCAGGGGGTTTTCGAAAAGCTGGTCCGCGGCATCCGCGTTGTAGGTCAGCAAGATTTTGCCCAGGGCCGAGGCGTGCACGGGAATCGAGAGCCCGGTTTCGGGCATTTGCTCGCTGCCATCGGGCCGGCTGTTGTGGTGGATGACGATGACTTCGTCGAACAGCTCAGCACCCAAGCGAACGGCGAGCCCCGTGCGCCGCGAAAGCTCTTGGGTCCAGCGCATGGCTCGCGCTCGCACATCGAGGGTGTCGAGGTAGACGTTTGAGAGTTTGAGTAGAGCCGGGCCGAGCATGTAGCGGTTGCCGTTGGGCTCTTTGGCGACCAAGCCGTGGGCCTGAAGCGACTTGACGATGCCGTGAACGGTCGACGGCGGGAGTCCGAGATGGCCAGCGAGTTCGGTGATTCCGAGATGGCGCGCGCCCTGAAGCGATGAGAGCACTTGTGCTGCTCGATCAATCGATTGGATCAACGCTGTTCCCCGTCGGTAGGCCGGTATTCATTATGTCTGCAGTCGGCGTTTACTTTCGCCGCATCCCCGCTTGACAAGATGATAGTGAACGTAGCATATTCGACATTATCGAATAACGTTCCGATATTACGGAATGCGGCGACACCCGGTCGCGCGAACAAATCGAGTTCAAAGGAGAACTAATGGATGAGAACAAGCAGTGGCAGAAGCTAGCTGCAGAGTTTCTAGGAACCGCTTTTCTTGTATTCGTCGGTGTCGGCTCTGTGCCCGCGACCTTCATCCTGAATGGTGACGAGCCCTTTACGATGGCGAGCCTCGGAATCATTTCCTTCGCCTTCGGACTCATCGTTGTCGTCACGGTGTACGTGTTCGGTTACATCTCGGGCAACCACATCAACCCGGCCGTCACGATCGGTCTCGCCGTCGCCGGCAAGTTCGCCTGGCGTGAAGTTCCCGGCTACCTCGTCGCTCAGCTTCTCGGTGCTATCGCCGGTGCATTCGCGATCGTCGGCGTTCTCGGCCAAGCCGCGGTAGACGCTGGCTTGGGAGTCGCCTCCTTCAACCCCGACACGATCCCCGTCGGCCAGGCATTCTTTGCTGAGTTCATCGGAACGTTCATCCTCGTCTTCACCGTCTTCGGTGTTATCCATCGCAAGGCAGCCCCCGGCTTCGCCGGACTCGCCATCGGTTTCGTCGTCTTCGCCGCCATCATTCCTGTTGGCCCGATCACCGGCGCCTCCATCAACCCGGCGCGCACCACCGGCCCGATGCTCGTTCAGCAGATCATGGGCGGCCAAGTCGCGTGGGAGCAGCTGTGGGTTTACCTCGCGGCTGAACTGCTCGCCGGCGTACTCGCAGCCCTCGCGTTCGGCTTCATCTCGAAGACCGCCGCAGACAACACCACCCTCACCGAGGCACTCACGGAAGAGAAGGCCAAGTAATGAAGAAACTGATCAACACCCCTGAGTCGGTACTTGCCGACGCGCTCGCCGGAATCGACGCCGCGCATCCTGAACTCACGGTCGACCACATCAACCGCGTGATTTACCGCGCAGAACCCACCCGCGCCGGCAAGGTCGCCCTGATCTCCGGTGGCGGCTCGGGCCACGAACCGCTCCACGGCGGCTTCGTAGGCTTCGGGATGCTCGACGCCGCGTGTGCTGGTGAAGTCTTCACCTCGCCCACTCCCGACCAGATGCAGGAAGCCACCAAGGTCGCTGACTCTGGTGCTGGCGTGCTGCACATCGTCAAGAACTACACCGGCGACGTTATGAACTTCGAGATGGCCGCCGAAATGGCTGAAGCCGAAACCGGAGTGAAGGTGGCCTCGATCGTCGTCAACGACGACGTTGCCGTTCAGGACTCGCTCTACACGGCGGGCCGCCGAGGCGTTGGCCTCACCGTTCTGCTTGAGAAGATCGTCGGCGCAGCAGCTGAAGAGGGGCACGACCTCGCCGCGGTCACCGCACTGGCACACCGCGTGAACGACTCCGGTCGCTCCATGGGTATGGCTCTCACGAGCTGCACCGTTCCCGCGGCAGGAAAGCCGACTTTCGATCTGCCCGACGACATGATGGAAATCGGCGTCGGCATCCACGGAGAACCCGGTCGCCACCGCGAGAAGTTGGCGGATGCCGCCTCAATCGCCAAGCAACTGGTCGACCCGATCCTTGCCGACATGGACTTCACAGGCTCACCCGCCATTGTGATGATGAACGGTATGGGTGGAACTCCGCAGATCGAGCTGTACATCATGTACAACGAGGTCGCGAAGCTGCTGAAGGCCGCCGGCGTTGAGGTTGTGCGCAACCTCGTCGGTGACTACATCACGAGCCTCGACATGGCTGGCTGCTCGGTCACCATCCTCAAGGCTGACGAAGAAATGTTGAAACTATGGGATGCCCCGGTGAACACCGCCGGGCTCCGCTGGGGAGTCTAAGAACTATGTCTACAAGCACCATCACTCTCGACCAACTGATCGCCTGGCTTTCGCGGTTCCGCGATCTCGTGACCGAGAAACAGAGCTACCTGACCGAACTTGATTCGGCCATCGGCGACGCTGACCACGGATCGAACATGACCCGCGGAATGAGCGCAGTAATCGAGAAGGTTGGTGCTGCCCCCGCGACCGCCGCCGACGAACTGCTCAAGTCAGTAGGAATGACTTTGGTTACCTCCGTTGGCGGCGCGAGCGGCCCCCTCTATGGCACGCTCTTCTTGCGCATGGGCGTCAACGCTGGCCCCGTCACCGAACTCGACGGAGCAGCCTTCGGCGCCGCTCTGCGCGCCGGTCTCGACGGCGTCGTGGCGCGCGGCAAGGCCGAAGCGGGCGACAAGACCATGTTCGACGCGCTGTCTCCGGCACTGGATGCGTGGGATGCTGCCGTCGCTGGCGGCGCCGACATCAGTGCTGCGGCATCCGCGGCTTTCGCTGCCGCCGAAAAGGGTCGCGACGCGACCGAGCCTCTCGTTGCCCGCAAGGGTCGCGCGAGCTACCTCGGAGAACGCAGCGCCGGACATCTTGACCCCGGTGCCACCTCGAGCACGCTGCTGCTCCAGGCGCTCGCCGAAACCGTAGCGAGCTGACCATGATCGGCATTGTGGTGGTGAGCCACAGCCCTGCGCTTGCGCGGGCCGCTGTGGATCTTGCCTTAGAAATGGTGGGGGAGACCCCGCCGCCGATCGCCATTGCGGCCGGCGCCGGTGACGGCATCATCGGTACGGATGCCGTGAAGGTTGCGGAGGCAATCGACGAGGTTGCCAGCGGAGAAGGCGTTCTCGTCTTCATGGATCTCGGGTCTGCGGTGCTCAGCGGCACCATGGCCACCGAGTTCATGACCACGAGCGACGAAGTTCGACTAACAGATGCTCCCTTTGTGGAGGGCCTCATCGCCGCGATTGTGCTGGCTAACGCAGGCGCTTCGCTCGATGAGGTCGACCGCGAAGCCCGGGGCGCTATGGGCCCGAAGCAAAGCCAGCTCGCCGATCAGAGCGGGGCTGTCCCTGCGCCTGCGGCGGAAACCGCTGATATTGCCTCGGATGCTGCGCCTGCGGTAGCTGCTGCAGCATCCGCTACTGACGGCCCGGCGACGCTGACCGCGGAAGCCACTCTCGTGAACCCCGACGGGCTGCACTCTCGCCCGGCTGCCGCGATCGTTCAGACGCTTGCGGGCATCGATGCGAAAGTGACGATCCGCGACGTGACGACGGGCAAGGGCCCGGTTGGCGCGAACAGTTTGATCGGAATCATGTCGCTCGGCGCCAAGAAGGATGAGGTTGTCGCGTTCTCGGCGACCGGCGCTGCAGCCCAACAGGCGATAGACACTCTGCTGGAGATGACCCGCGACGGCTTCGGCGAACTCGCGAGCTAATACCGTTCGCACGCTTACTCACGAAGAGCCCGCCGAGATTCGTTCTCGGCGGGCTTTCTGCGTACGCGCGATCTCTGCCGTGAGATCGCCGCTTTGCGGTAGGCCGCAGCGCGCTTGTGGGTGCTGCGGGGTACTCTCGGCAACGACATGAATCGCCAGCTCACCCTCCTCTTCGCCGCCTTCGAGGCGCTGCTCGTTGTCGCTATCGGGATTGCGATTCCGCTGGTTCCGCTGACGCTGCTGTGGGGCATCCACTACGGTCTGGCGATCGACTGGACGGTGTTCTGGCGCGCGGCAGTTGATATTTGGTTGGTCGGGCACGGCACCGACATCACGGTGATCCTTGATCCCACGGTGGCCGCGGCGGTGGGGCTTCCGGCAGCAAGTACGCCCGTCACGATCACGATGGCCCTCTTAGGTTTCGCTTTGCTTACCCTTCTGCTGGGGGTGCGAGCGGGACGTCGAGTGGCCGAAACCCCTCACGTACTACTCGGCACGCTCGCGTCACTCGCGACCTTTGGGGTGGCATCGCTCGTTCTGACGTTGTCGGCGCTGCACCCGGTGGCGCGTCCGTCTCTCTGGCAGGGCACCCTGTTGCCGACCCTCGTCTTCGCGCTCGGCCTGCTGATTGGCAGTCAGATTGTGTCGGCGAGCAATCCTGTTTCTGGCGGCATCCGTCGCTGGATTTCCGGATGGCCAGCTCACGTGCACACCATCGTAGCGACGTCATTGCGCGGCGGCGCTATCGCGGCTGCTGGACTGCTGGCCGTCGCATCTCTCCTGACCACGGCAGCGATCGTCACTTCGTTTGCTGACATCATCACTCTCTATGAGGGGCTCCACACCGAGGTTCTTGGTGGGGTAGCGGTCACAGTCGGGCAGCTCGCTCTGCTGCCCAATGTGGTGGTGTGGGCCGCATCGTGGCTGATTGGGCCAGGGTTCGCGATCGGCACCGGTTCTGCGGTGTCTCCCCTCGCGACGACGCTGGGGCCGATTCCGGCGATCCCGCTTTTGGGGGCGTTGCCCGGGGGCGACTTCGCATTTGGATTTGTGGGGTTGCTCGCGCCGGTCGTCGTGGGATTCTTGGGTGCAGCAGTTCTCGGTCCACGCATTGCGGGTGAGCTGCGCCGCCGCGAGCTCGCGATCGTCGCTATCGGAATTGGCATCACAGCAGCGACGGTTGTCGGTGCTCTTGCCTGGGCTTCCACGGGTTCCGCTGGTCCTGGTCGCTTGATGGATGTCGGCCCCGATCCCTGGATCGTCGCGGGCTGGGCTGCGCTCGAGTTTTCAATCGCGGCGGGGCTCGGCCTCTTGGCCTCCGCTCGCCCAGAACGCGCTGACGACGGGTTCACTGAGCGCTAGGCTGGGTGGGTGCTCACACTCGTTGTCTTGATCTCTGGGGGCGGGTCTAACCTCGCTGCCCTGCTCGAAGCGGCCGAGAGTGCCGACTTTCCCGCTCGTGTCATCGCTGTCGGCGCCGACCGGGCTGCGGACGGTTTTGACCATGCCGAGCACTACGGCATCCCGACCTTCTCGGTGGCGATGTCGAACTTCGAGAACCGCGATGCGTGGGGCGATGAACTGCTCGAGCAGATTCAGTTCTGGAACGCCGACCTCGTGGTGCTGAGCGGCTTCATGAAGCTGCTACCGCCGCGCGTTGTTGAAGCGCTCTCGCCCAACATCATCAACACGCATCCGGCGTACCTTCCCGAGTTTCCGGGAGCGCACGCGGTTCGCGATGCTCTTACGGCCGGGGCAACCCAGACCGGTGCCAGTGTTATCAAGGTCGACAACGGTGTCGATAGCGGTCCGATCATCGTGCAAGAGCGCGTTGCGATCGAGCCGGGGGATACCGAAGAACATCTGCATGCTCGCATCAAGCCGGTGGAACGGCGCTTGCTGGTGCAGACGATCGAAGACATTGCCACCAATCGCATCAACCTAAAGGAACTCTGAATCCCATGAGCGGCCCCCGTCACAATCCTGCCGATTTCCGCGAACGCAATGTCGTTCCGATCCGCCGCGCGCTTATCTCCGTGAGTGACAAGTCGCGACTTCTCGACCTTGCCGGCGCGCTTGCCGACGCGGGCGTCGAACTCGTATCGACCGGTTCGACCGCGAAGACGATTGCTGAAGCGGGCTACGACGTCACCGAGGTATCGAGCGTCACTGGTTTCCCCGAGTCGCTCGACGGTCGCGTCAAGACGCTGCACCCCGCCGTGCACGCCGGCATTCTGGCCGACCTTCGCCTCGAATCACACGAAGCTCAGCTCGCTGACCTCGGTATCAAGGCCTTCGACCTCGTCGTTGTCAACCTTTACCCCTTCGTCGAGACCGTCGCTTCGGGTGCCGCTCCCGCCGACATCGTGGAGCAGATCGACATCGGTGGCCCCGCCATGGTGCGCGCTTCTGCCAAGAACCACGCCAACGTGGCCATCGTCACGAGCCCCGACAGCTACGACGAGATCATCGCGGCCGCCGCAGGCGAGGGCACGACCTTCGCGCAGCGCTACGCGCTCGCTTCGCACGCCTTTGCGCACACCGCCGCCTACGACACCGCGGTGTCGCAGTGGTTCATGACCGGCGCTCTGTTGGGAGATGACGCTGCCGCGGCATCCGTTCCCACCACGCCGGCCCACCTCGACGTTGCTGCCGACCAGCTCGCCGTGCTCCGCTATGGCGAGAACGCTCACCAAGAAGCAGCCCTCTACGGTGGTGCTGCTCAGCCCGGAATCGCTCAGGCCACGCAGCTCGGCGGCAAAGAGATGTCCTACAACAACTACGTGGATGCCGACGCCGCTCTGCGCGCCGCTTTCGACCACGACACTCCCGCTGTTGCAGTCATCAAGCACGCTAACCCGTGTGGAATCGCCACTGCGGCCAGCATCTCGGAAGCCCACGTTTTGGCGCACGCCTGCGACCCCATCTCGGCCTATGGCGGAGTTATCGCGGCCAACGGAATCATCACGAAAGCTGCTGCAGAGTCGATTGCCCCGATCTTTACCGAGGTTGTCGTTGCTCCCGGCTTCGAGCCTGAAGCACTCGAGATCTTGAAGGCTAAGAAGAACTTGCGCTTGCTGCAGTTGCCCGAGGGCTACGCCCGCGACAGCCGCGAACTGCGCCAGATCTCCGGCGGCATGCTCGTGCAAGAACTCGACGCGCACTTCTCGCCCGCGTCGGCGTGGACGCTCGCTGCGGGCGACGCCGCCGATGCGGAGACTCTCGCTGACCTTGAGTTCGCATGGCGTGCAGTGCGCGCAGTGAAGTCGAACGCTATTTTGCTCGCCGACGGTGGAGCATCCGTGGGCGTCGGTATGGGGCAGGTCAACCGTGTTGACTCGTGCCAGCTCGCAATCTCGCGTGCCGGTGACCGGGCGAAGGGTTCGGTTGCGGCCAGCGACGCGTTCTTCCCCTTTGCTGACGGACTGCAGTTGCTGCTCGATGCCGGTGTTCGGGCCGTCGTTCAGCCCGGTGGTTCCATTCGTGATGAAGAGGTCATTGCGGCAGCGATCGAAGCGGGCGTGACGATGTACTTCACCGGAGAGCGCCACTTCTTCCACTAGGCGAAACGTTGTCCCGCTTCACGGTCGCCGCTGCGCAGCAGTGATGCGCTCGTGTGCGCTCAAGGCAAAAACATAGATTGATACAGATAGGTTTGGGCACATGATCAGTGTGGGACGGCGCTTCGCCGCAGCTTTTATTTCAGGACTTGCCGTTGCCGGCACCGTCTATGTCGCGACCGGGTTGGTGTTCTTCACCTCTAATGGCGCCGCAGCAGAGAACATTCCGGCCATCGCCGAATACTTCTTGCCGATGGCTCTCGTGCTGTTCTTGCTGTATTCCTTGGCGGCGGCGTTGGAGATCAACCGCTACTGGTACACCGCTGCAGTGACCGGTCTTGTGACGGGTGTTGCTGCGGCGTTCTTCGGCACAGCCCTGGGAATCATCGCTACTGGCTCCGAATGGAATCCCGAAGCAGTCGCATTCATCCTCGCCACACTGCTCGGCACGAACCTCATTTTCGTTGTCACCACAATCATCGTTGCGGTCACCATTGGCCGACGCGTGTGGGCCGCTCTGACGGTGCCGACCGTTCAGCCAACGAAGCTCACCGCGCTGGTCCGCGCGCCATCCTCACGCATGGCTGAGGGCGAACTTACGCACCTGGACCGTGTTCCCGTTGATGCCGAACTCGCGGATGCTCAGTGGGAAGCGTATGTCGCCGCGCTCCAAGCCAACGGCTTCGAGACCATAGAGGTGCCTGCTGCCGACGAGCTCGCCGATTCGGTCTTTATCGAAGACACTGTCGTGATGTTCGGCGAAGTTGCGGTGCTCACGAGCCCCGGCGCCGAAAGCCGCCAGCCCGAGATCGATGCGGTTCGATCAAGCCTCGACGATCTGGGTTGTGAACTCCACGAGATTACCCAGCCCGGAACGCTCGATGGCGGCGACGTTCTCAAAGTTGGTTCCACGGTCTACGTGGGCCGCGGTGGTCGCACGAATGCTGAAGGCATCCGCCAGCTGCGCGCGATCGTGACGCCCCTGGGCTACACCGTCATTGCCGTGCCGGTCGAGAAGGTTCTGCACCTCAAGAGCGGAGTCACCGCTCTGCCCGACGGCACCATCATTGGTTACCCCGATCTCGTCGACAACGCTGACCTCTACGACCGTTTCTTGGCCGTGCCCGAGGCCGAAGGTGCCGCTGTTGTTGTGCTGTCGGATGACGCGGTGCTCATGTCATCGTCGGCGCCCAAGACCGCGGCGCTCATCGAGAACCTCGGGTATCGCGTCGTGACTGTTGACGTGTCAGAGTTTGAGAAGATGGAGGGCTGCGTCACGTGCCTCTCCGTCCGCATCCGCTGAGTTGAGACTCTGTCAAAAAATTTAGCTTCTAACGATTGTGGTTAGGCCGGAGCAGGCATATTCTAAAAAGCTGTCTGCTCCGCGTCTGGCTGACGAATTGCAGCGGTTCACGGTCGCGCCGTAGCGACCCGCAGTAATCACGATCACCGTTCGCGGTGATCCCTTTTCGTCAAGGAACCACGTTGTCTCACGAGTCTGTCCAGCCCCCGCGCGCTAAAGCCGTGGGCACCTTTGCGGCCATCCGCCGTGTATACCCGTACGCCAAACCGGCGATGCCTCACATCTATCTCGGCATGGCGGCTGCGCTCGCGGCCGGCATCGTTGCGCTGCTGATCCCGCAAGTGTTGCGTTCGCTCGTGGATGGCCCGCTGCAGTCGGGTGACTCCGGCGAAATCTGGCCCGCTTTCTTTATCGTCCTCGGGCTCGGCATCGTCGAAGCGATCATGATCGCACTGCGCCGCTACTTCGTGCTCACGCCCGGAACCCACGTTGAAGCGCGCATGCGCAACACGCTCTACATGACCCTGCAGCACTTGCCGGTGAGCTTCCACGATCGCTGGCCGAGTGGGCAGTTGCTGTCGCGCGCCGTGAGTGACCTGAGCCTCATCCGCCGGTGGCTGTCATTCGGGCTCGTGCTGCTCGTGGTCAACGTGCTTACGATCATCGTGGGGTTGATCTTCCTCGTCAATATCTCCTGGATTCTCGGCGTGATCTTCATCGTCACCTCGATTCCGCTCTGGATCTACGGCTACGTATTCGAAAAGAAGTACTCGATTGTGGCTCGCCGCAGTCAAGACCAGACCGGTGACTTGGCGACGGCCGTTGAAGAGTCGGTTCACGGCATCCGTGTTCTCAAGGCATTCGGTCGCGGCAAGCACGCGCTCGTCGGATTCTCGGCTCAGGCCGAGAGCTTGCGCGGCACCGAGATTGAGAAAGCTCGCGCCATCGCGGGCATCTGGTTGTGGCTGTTGCTCGTACCCGACGTCATGTTCGCCCTCGGCCTGCTGGGCGGCGTGTGGCTCGTCGTTGAAGGAAACATCTCGGCGGGCGACCTCGTCGCGTTCTTCGCTACCGCGACCGTACTGCGCTTCCCCGTGGAGTCGATCGGTTTCTTGCTCTCGATGACGTTCGACGCGCGCACCGCGGCCGACCGCTTCTTCGAAGTCATGGACTCGGACAACCCGATTACGGATCCCGAGAACCCGGAGACGATCACGGGGAGCAAGGGTCACCTGCAGTTCACGAACGTGCACTTCCGCTACCCGGATTCGCCCGCGAACGTTCCCGACCTCGTCAACGGCGTCGACCTCAGCATTGAGCCGGGGGAGACGATGGCTCTTGTCGGCCTCACCGGTTCAGGCAAGTCCACGATCACCGCGCTCACAACGCGCTTGTACGACGTGACTGAAGGCTCGATCAGCATCGACGGCGTCGACATCCGCAACCTCACTCTGCTCGAGCTGCGTCGTCACCTGGCAATGGCCTTCGAGGATGCCACGCTGTTCTCGTCGAGTGTGCGCGAGAACGTGCTCATGGGTCGCCCCGACTCGAGCGAAGAGCAATTGCGCGAAGCGCTCAGCATCGCGCAGGCCGACTTTGTTTACGACCTGCCGAATGGCCTCGACACCCTCGTGGGCGAAGAAGGCTTGAGCCTCTCGGGCGGGCAGCGTCAGCGCCTCGCGCTCGCTCGCGCCGTTGCGGCGAAGCCCGCGGTACTCGTGCTCGACGACCCGCTCTCCGCGCTCGACGTGGACACCGAAGCGCTCGTCGAGGCAGCGTTGCGCAAAGTGCTGAGCTCCACCACGGCACTCATCGTTGCTCACCGGCCATCGACCGTGATGCTGGCCGACCGGGTTGCTCTTCTCGAAGATGGCAAGGTCACCGCGGTCGGAAAGCACTCCGAACTGCTCGCCACGAGCGACCATTACCGCTACGTCATATCCAGTCTCGAAGAGGAAGAACAGGAGGTCAGCTCATGAGCGTGATGGGAACCTCCGGCGAAGAGCGTAACGACTACACCAAGGATGAGAGCCGCCAGATTCGTCAGCGTTCGCTGCGACTGCTTGGTTCGCTGATTGCGCCGCTGCGCGCCCGCGTGATTCTCACGATGGTTGTTGTAGTCGTGAGCACCGCCGCTCAAGTTGCGGGCCCCGCGTTGATCGCTTTCGGCATCGACCGTGCTTTGCCGGCGCTTATCGACGGCGATGCCCTGCCCCTCGGCCTCACGGTGGGGGCGTACCTGTTCACGGGCATCATCGGCGCCTCGATGATCGCCTGGTACACGGTGCTCAGCGCACGCGTGAGCCAAGCGATTCTGTTCGACCTGCGCAAGCGTGTGTTCTTGCACACTCAGCGCTTGAGCCTCGAGTTTCACGAGAGCTACACCTCGGGCCGCATCATCGCGCGCCAAACCAGTGACCTCGATGCGATTCGTGAACTGCTCGACTCGGGCATCAACCAGCTTGTTCAGGGTGCGCTCTACATGGGGTTCATCGCGATAGCGATGTTCTCGCTCGACTGGGTGAGTGGCGTGATTCTGTTCTGCGCCCTCGTTCCGCTGGGCTTCCTGACGCGCTGGTTCCAGTTGCGGTCGCAATTGCACTTCCGTGAGACGCGCACGACCTCGGCCAAGCTGATCGTGCACTTCGTTGAAACGATGACCGGTATCCGAGCCGTGAAGGCGTTCCGAAAAGAAGAGCGCAACCGCGAACAGTTCGGCGGGCTCGTCGAGAACTACCGGGATGCCAACGCTCGCGTCATCCAACTGTTCGGAATCTTTGACCCGGGTCTCGTTCTCATCGGAAACGTCGCCCTCGCAATGATTCTGCTTGTGGGCGGACTGCGCGTCTCGACCGGCGATCTCGCGATCGGTGCCCTGCTCGGTGCGCTGTTGTACGCGCGTCAGTTCTTCGCTCCGGCGCAAGAGATGGCGATGTTCTACAACTCGTACCAGTCCGCTGCCGCCGCGCTCGAGAAGATCTCGGGAGTGCTCGAAGAGCGCCCGACGGTTGCCGACCCCACGACGCCTATCGATCTGCGCAAGGCCAAGGGCACCGTGAAGTTCGACGGCGTGGAGTTCGCGTACAACTCGGAGAAAGTGATTCTGCCGAAGTTCGATCTCGAGCTGCCGGCCGGTCAAACTGTCGCGATGGTGGGAACAACGGGTGCCGGTAAATCCACACTCGCGAAGCTCATTTCGCGGTTCTACGACCCCAGCCAGGGCACGGTCTCGCTCGACGGCGTTGACCTGCGCAAGCTGCACCCGAAAGACCTGCGCCGTGCGATCGTCATGGTCACACAAGAGGCGTACCTGTTCTCGGGCAACGTGGCCGACAACATCGCCCTCGGTAAGCCCGATGCCACTCGCGATGAGATCATCGCGGCCGCGAAGGCGGTTGGCGCGCACGAGTTCATCGAAGCGCTACCCAACGGCTACGACACCGACGTGAACAAACGAGGTGGTCGCGTGAGTGCGGGGCAGCGACAACTGCTGTCGTTCGCGCGCGCATTCATCGCCGACCCCGTTGTATTGATTCTGGATGAGGCAACCGCGTCGCTCGACATCCCGAGCGAGCGACTCGTGCAGGCCGGTCTTCAAACGCTGCTCGCCGATCGCACCGCTGTCATCATTGCGCACCGCCTCTCGACGGTCGCGATTGCTGACCGCGTGCTCGTGATGGAACACGGCCGCGTGATCGAAGACGGCACCCCGCAAGAACTCATTTCGGGCTCCGGCAAGTTCGCCCAATTGCACGCTGCCTGGCGTAACTCGCTCGTCTAATTCGCAGTTCCAGAACCGCCTCAATGCTCTCGCATCGGGGCGGTTTTGGCGTTAAGCGTTGTGTGGCGAGGAGCGCACGCGGTCAGCCTACCTTGGATGACTTGACGAGCCACGGCGTTGTCGATACTCTCGGTTTACCGTTTACTGTTTACTGTAAACAGAGTGAGGAATCAACGATGCAGCCTCTGCTTCCACAACGACCCATCGGGCTCGGCGACCAAGTCGCTAACGAGCTCCGCCGTCAGATAGTCACGCAAGTGCGCCCCAGCGGTTCTGTGCTTGTCGAAGAAAAGCTCGCGGCCGATTTCCAGGTGAGCCGCGGCCCGGTCCGCGAAGCTATCCGCACCCTCACTCAAGAAGGATTAGTCGAGAGCGGCGGTCGCAGCGCGACGGTCATCGGTCTCACCGCTGCCGACGTCGATGAGCTGTTCAGCCTGCGGGCGTCGCTGGAATTACTGGCGCTCCGTGAAGCTGGTCTGCAGCATTCCGATGACCTCAATGAAGCCATCGACGCCGCCCTCGCCGACATGACGTCTGCGGTCGGAGCGTCAGATGCTTCTGCATTTACCCTTGCCGACCTTCATTTCCATAGCGCGTTTTACAGCGCATCTCAGCACCGCCGACTTTCAGACGTATGGGCGCAATATCGCCCGACTATCGAACTTCTGCTCCTCGTAGCCAACGTGTCGCACGTTGACCTCGAGCCTGCGCTCCAGAGCCACATCGTGTTGGCCGAGCTCATCCGCGACGGAAAGCTCGACGCCGCATGCAGCGAGCTCGAGACGCACCTAGACCACTCACGCGCACGAGTACGGCGTGAGTACGCGGGCGGCTAACCAACCAGCCCGCAAGCACCAAACACAACGATGTGAAAGGAACACAGTGAAGAACAAGCTCATCCCCATTGCCGCAGGAGCCGCGGCGCTGCTCCTCTTGAGCGGTTGCGCAAATAGAGATGCTGCAGTGGAAGACGACACCAACTACCCGAGCAAGGCGATCACTCTTGTGGTCCCGTACGCAGCTGGCGGAGCATCCGACCTCTCAGCACGCACCCTGGCTGTTGCAATGGAAGAGTCGCTGGGGCAGTCGATAGTCGTCGAAAACCGCACCGGCGGAGCAGGCTCAGTAGGGCTCTCGTACCTGTCAGGGCGACCCGCAGACGGCTACACGATCGGCTACTTGCCGGTTGAATCGGTAATGCTGCAGTACCAGGGTTACGACCTTGACCCCGCGGCGTACGACGTGCTCGGACAGATCGTTTCGGTGCCCGCTACGATCGCCGTCCCGGCAGACAGCCCTTTTGAAACTTTGGACGATCTTGTCGCCGCGGCTGAGGCAAGCCCCGACGCCATTACGGTCTCCAACTCGGGTGCGGGGTCAATTTGGCAAGCCGCAACCACGGCTCTCAACGAAGCGGCGGGCGTTCAACTGAAGCCTGTTCCCTTCGACGGCGGTGCTCCTGCAGTCACCGCTGCAATCGGTGGCCAGGTTGATGCCGTGATCGCCGGAATCTCTGAGACAGCTCCAGCAGCTGCCGATGGTCGCCTTCGTGTGCTGGCTATCTTCGATGAAGAGCCCTCGGATGCGCTGCCCGGGGTCGAGACTGCGAAGTCTCTCGGGTATGACGTCTCCATTGGCGGATGGGGAGCCATCGGGGCTCCGGCTGGCCTGCCGGACTCCGTACGTGACGCGCTCTCTGAAGCTGTGAAAGCTGGAGTTGAATCAGAAGAATTCACCTCGGTGATCAACAAATCGGGAAACATTCCGATCTACAAGAACTCGAACGACTTCTCGGAGTTCTTTACCGCTGAGTCGGAGCGATTCGGCACGCTCTTCTCGGAGTAGAACTGTGACTGCTCCCTCTATTTCGGAGCAGGCCCCCGCAGCCGGCGGAGACGACTTTCGTCTCCGCCGGCTGGTAGGCCCGCTCGCTGGTCCAGCACTGGGTCTGGTTTTCGGACTGGTCGTCATCGCGCTCTCTCAGTCCATCGTCGAACCCAACATCACGACGAGCTTCAGCCCTCGATGGTGGCCGCAGTCGCTCGGCGCTCTTATTGTTTTGCTCAGCGCCGCGGTGCTCCTCAAAGACATCGTTCGTCCGGGAGATCCGGATGACATGGAATCAGCCACACGGATCGGCTTCGGTCGTGTGGCGGCTGTCTTCGGGGCTATCGCTGCGTACGCCGTTGTCTGGTATTTCGTTGCGTTCCCCGTGGCGACCTCGCTGCTCTTCGCCGCTCTCATCTTTGTTCTCGGAGGGCGCGGCTGGAAGGCGATCATCGTCTTTCCCCTGGTGTGCACTGGCGTGCTTTACACCCTCTTCGGCTTGTTATTGAAGGTGCCGCTATGAATCCTGTGTCCGAGGGCCTCGCGCAGATCGCGGACCCCTTTGTTCTTCTGTGTGTCCTCATCGGGGCACTGGTGGGAATGCTCGTCGGTGCCTTCCCTGGTGTTACGGCAACAATGGCTGTGGCGTTGGCCAGCAGCTTTACGCTGACGATGGATCCCGTACCCGGGCTGGCCGTTCTCCTGACGATCTATGTTGCCGCTAACTTTGGCGACCGCGTGCCTGCCATTCTGGTCAACACCCCGGGAACCCCCGCTTCGATCGCGACGACCTTCGACGGTTATCCGATGGCTAAAAAGGGGCTCGCCGGAGTGGCGCTCACCACGTCTGCTTTCGCTTCAGCAATTGGAACTTTCGCCGGCCTTCTGCTGTTGATTTTCGCGGCGATCCCGCTCGCGAAAATTGCTCTAAAGTTCGGCCCGGCCGAAATGTTCGCCCTTGTTGTTTTCGGCCTCACCATGATGGTCGGCGTCTCCGGCGGGAAAATCGGAAAGGGACTCATCGCGGGCGCGATCGGACTGGCGCTCGCCGTTGTCGGGCGTGACCCGATCACGGGAACCGAGCGCTTCACCTTCGGGATTCTCGAACTCAGCGACGGCATCCCGTTCATTGCCGCCATCATCGGCCTTTTCGGTGTCGCGGATGTTCTGGATCAAATGCTGACCCATCGAGCAGAAAAGTTCACCGCGATCACGCAGTTCGGGCGGTGGTGGCCTAATCGTGCCGAAACCCGTCAAATGGTCAAACCGCTCATCGTCGGATCAGGCGTCGGTGCTGTGGTCGGGGCGGTTCCCGCCGCGGGTGGCGACATTGCTGGAATCATGTCGTGGGCCGCTGCGAAGAAGACGTCGAAGCGGCCGGAAGAATTCGGAAAAGGGTCGATTGAGGGACTGACCGCTACCGATACCGCATCGAATGCCACCCTGGGGCCGTCGGTCACCACCACGCTCGCGCTGGGAATCCCGGGCGACTCAGTGATGGCGGTCTTGATCGGATCGCTCGTTATTTGGGGCATCCAACCAGGCCCATCGCTCTTCGCAAACCGCCCGGATCTCGTCTACACGATCGCGGCGATCATGGCTTTGGCCACCGTGCTCACCCTCGCGCTGAGCCTCGTGCGCCTGCGGGGAGTCACCAAGCTCCTTGAACTCAAGCCGGCATTCTTGTGGACCGTCATCATCGTGTTCTGCATGGTCGGAACTTTCGCCGTCAACAACAGCGTTTTCGACGTCGGCATCATGCTGCTGTTTGGCATCGTCGGCCTGATCTTGCGCCGAACGGGCTTCCCAGCGGGGCCGGTGGTGCTCGGACTCATTCTCGGCAAGCTCGCGGAGGGCAATCTTCGCCGGGCGCTCGAAATCGGCGGCGTAGAAAACATTCTCACCAGCCCTATTGCCGTAACCACCCTCATGATCAGCGCCGCAGCAATTGCTCTACCGCCGCTCTTTGCTCGCGCTAAGCGCCGCAAGGCTGCGCGTGAGTCAGCGGCCCGCCCCACCACTACCTCGTCGTCAACCACCTCTCTCGGAAAGTAATCACCACTATGGCAATCCCCGCAACTCCGCTGGTCATCACAGCGACTCCTACGCTCTTCGCGAAAGACGAAAGCCTCGATCGTGCGGCCATTCGTGCGCACGTCGAGTGGCTGCACGCTCAGGGAGTAGATGCTCTGTTCCCCGCTGGTACCTCGGGAGAGTTCCCGTCGCTGACCGACGACGAGCGCATCGAGATCCTCGAAATCTGCCTCGACATCTTCCCTGCCGACAGCGTGTACTTCCACGTTGGCGCAGCAGCATCTCTCCAAGCCGAAAACCTTGTGCGACGAGCAGTCGCCTTGGGTGCCACGCGCATGGCTGCCGTCACTCCGTTCTTTCAGCCTGCGCCCGAAGATCAAGTCGTCGAGTACTACAAGCGTCTTGTGGATGCTGCAGCTGGCGCTGAAATCTACGCCTACCTCTTCGAAGCCCGCACGACTACGCAATCGATGCCCAGTATTTTGTCGAGGCTCGTCGACGTTGGTGTTGCCGGCGTCAAGCTCAGTGGCGAACCCGATGACCGGGTCGAGCAGTTTTTGGCAGCAGCGCCCGAAGGCTTCACAGTGTTCTCGGGTAACGATGTGTCGTTCGGATGGTTGATTCAGAGCGGTGGCCACGGAATCATTTCTGGTGTCTCCTCTGCCTACCCCGAACCCTTTGTGAAGCTGCGTGATGCGTTGATCGCGGGAGACGCGGCCGAGATCGCCGAATGGCAGGCCAAGGTCGAGCAGGCGGTGACCGCCGTTCGGGCAGGAAGCCTGACCCACCTCAAAGCGGGTATCGCCGCGCGCGGGTTCGCGGCGAGCCCGGTGCGCTCCGCCGTCGGTCCGGTCAGTGCTGCGGATCTGGAGACGATTCAGTCGTTGGCTTCCGAATACAACGGGAGCTAGACCGTGCGCAAAATTATCAACCACCCTGAGGCGTTCGTCGACGAAGTCATGGAGGGAATCTTCGCGGCTCACGATGGCGTCGTTCGCCCAGCAACTACCGACAATCGCACACTTGTACGTGCCGATGCTCCCCTCGCCGGCAGGGTCGGCATAGTCACGGGCGGCGGCTCTGGTCACTTGCCGTTCTTCCTCGGTTACGTCGGTCAAGGGCTGTGCTCCGCAGTAGCGATCGGCAATGTCTTCTCATCTCCGTCGTCAGCCCAAATTTATGCAGCGTCGCAAGCCGTCGACGGTGGCGCTGGATTGTTGTATCTCTACGGCAACTATGGGGGAGATGTCTACAACTTCGACCTTGCCGCCGAGATGTGCCGCACGAACGGAGTTGAGGTTGCCACGGTTCTCGGCACCGACGACCTGCTCTCTGCGCCACCAGAGCGAACAGCGGATCGCCGGGGAGTCGCTGGCCTCTTCCTCGTCTACAAAGTTGCGGGTGCGGCAGCCGATCAACTCATGAGTCTGACCGATGTAACTCGAATCGCGAACACCGCCGTGCAGAACACACGCACGATGGGGGTCGGCCTGTCGCCGACCATCCTTCCTGCTGCGGGAGAGGCAACGTTCCAGCTCGACGACGGCGAGATGGAAATTGGTGTGGGCATCCACGGCGAGCAGGGCACTCATCGCGGCCCGCTGGAATCCGCCGATGAGATTACTGACCGTTTTCTCGACGGTATTGCTGGCGAACTCGATCTGACCGAAGGAGCACGCGTCGCTGTGCTCGTCAACGGTCTGGGATCAACGCCTCTTGAAGAGCTCTACGTGATGTACCGCCGAGTGCACACTATTCTCGGTGAGCGCGGAGTGACTATTGCCCATCGCTATGTCGGGGAGTACGTGACGAGTCTCGAAATGGCGGGGGCTTCGCTCTCGATCATGCTCTTGGACGATGAACTCGAGGAGCTCATCGCCGCACCCGCTGCATCTCCGTTCTTCACGCAGGGAGCACCTCAGGCCATGGTCGCCACTCAGGCACCCGCGCCCGTTGATGCGTCGGTTTCGGCGTTCGCACCCGCGCCGGTCACGACGGGTACTCCGAGCGTGGCTCGACGTCTGCTCATTGAACGTCTACCGGCAATGAATGCGCATGGCGAAGAATTGCGTGCTCTGGATGCGACGCTCGGCGATGGTGATCTAGGGATCACGGTCACCAAGGGCAGCGCTGCAATCGTCGCTGCGCTCGAGGAGTTGCCGGAGGATGCGGACGCCGCAACCATCCTTCGTGCGGCCGCGAGCGCTTTCGCCGCAGCTAATCCATCAACCTTCGCAGCCCTTGTCGGATCTGGGCTCTTCGCCGCGGCCGATGCGATGCCGGCGAAGCGGGAACTCGGTTCCACGGAGATCGTGCAAGCCCTGCGGGCGGTCTTTGACCGTGTGGCGGAGAAGGGCGGTGCGCGCCTCGGTGACAAAACTTTTCTCGATGTTTTGCATCCCGTCATAGAAGCGCTTCACGAGGCTATCGACAGTGACGAGGTGGGTTCTCGCGCGGTGGAAGCCGCACGCCGTGCTGTTGAGGCTTCGGCAGAACTTCAGTCAGCCCGCGGTCGCGCAGCATGGCAGCAGGAGCGAACGATCGGTGTTCGCGATCCTGGAGGGGTTGCGGTGCTTCGGTTCGTTGAAGTCTTGACGGCACCTTAGCGACGATTCCCGCCTCGGTGAGAGGGACCGTGTGCTGTTCGCCGACGGTGGGACGTGAGCCCTCACACAAAAAGACTCCGGTGAGGCGCGTACTACGCGCCTCACCGGAGTCTGTGAGCGGAAGACTAATCCACGTCTTCGTCAACCCAGTCGAAAGTTTTCGTGACGGCTTTCTTCCAGCTGCGGAGCAACCGCTCGCGCTCTTCTTCTTCCATCGTGGGTTCCCAGCGGCTGTCTTCTTGCCAGTTCTTGCGAAGGTCATCGAGGCCGTCCCAGAAACCGACCGCAAGGCCAGCAGCGTAGGCGGCACCCAGAGCGGTTGTTTCAGCGACGACCGGGCGCACGACGGGCACGCCGAGAATGTCAGCTTGGAACTGCATGAGCAGGTTGTTGGCGATCATTCCGCCGTCGACCTTGAGTTCAGTGAGGGGCACTCCAGAGTCGGCGTTAACAGCATCGATGACTTCACGCGTTTGGAAGGCGGTAGCTTCGAGCGCTGCACGAGCGATGTGCCCCTTGTTGACATAGCGAGTCAAGCCAACGAGGGCTCCTCGAGCATCCGACCGCCAGTAGGGCGCGAACAATCCCGAGAATGCTGGAACGAAGTACGCACCGCCGTTGTCCTCAACAGTCTTTGCCAGAATTTCGACTTCGGATGCGTCCCTAATGATTCCCAAATTGTCGCGCAACCACTGAATGAGCGAGCCGGTCACGGCGATCGATCCTTC
Organism: Rhodoglobus sp. NPDC076762; assembly: GCA_040687235.1. Taxonomy (GTDB): domain Bacteria; phylum Actinomycetota; class Actinomycetes; order Actinomycetales; family Microbacteriaceae; genus Rhodoglobus. Next base: position 961,781 of record JBFBMV010000001.1, read on the forward strand.
AAGGGCGTAGTGCGCGGGGGCGTCGCCGAGCTTGTAGCCCAGAGTGGTGAGCAGCCCATTCTTGGAGTGAACGATTTCAGTGTCGGTGTTGAAGATGAGGAAGTTGCCGGTGCCGTAAGTGTTCTTGGCCTCTCCGGCATCGAAGGCAGCTTGGCCGAAGGTGGCAGCTTGCTGGTCTCCGAGAATGCCGGCGATAGGAACTTCACGGAGCAGGCTGTTCGATTCAGCGTTTCCATAAACCTCAGACGAGCTCTTGATGGCGGGCAGCATGGAGGCGGGCACCCCGAATACCTCGAGGATGTCCTCGCGCCATTCGAGAGTCTCAAGGTCCATGAAGAGAGTGCGGCTGGCGTTGGTGACATCCGTGACGTGCACTCCACCATTGACGCCACCGGTGAGGTTCCACAAAACCCACGTATCGGTCGTGCCGAACATGAGCTCTCCGGCATCAGCCTTTTCGCGAGCGCCCTCAACGTTTTCGAGGATCCACGCGATCTTGGTTCCTGAGAAGTACGTAGCGAGAGGCAGCCCCACGATGCTCTTAAAGCGTTCGACTCCACCGTCCTCGGCGATTCTGTCAACGATCGATTGAGTACGCGTGTCTTGCCACACGATGGCGTTGTAAATTGGCTTACCAGTAGCACGATCCCACACGACAGCAGTTTCCCGCTGATTGGTGATTCCGACCGCCGCGATGTCGTGGCGGGTCAGGTTCGCGGTCGAGAGCGCCTTTCCGATCACCTCGCGAGTATTGCGCCAGATCTCCTCGGGATCGTGCTCAACCCAGCCAGCCTTGGGAAAGATCTGCTCGTGCTCGAGCTGGCCCATTGAGATAACCGATCCGGCCTTATCGAAAATAATCGCGCGGGAACTCGTGGTTCCCTGGTCGATTGCCAAGATGTAGTTGCTCATATGACTGTCTCCTTCTTTGCTTTCTTAATGGTGGGGTAGGCCCCGTTGGAGGAACCTGCGGACTGATGGGGTTAGCTGACGATGGGGAGAAGCGGAACGGAGAGCAGGCCGGCGATCACACCACCGATGATGGGGCCGACGACCGGCACCCAGGAATAGCTCCAGTCGCTCGATCCTTTGCCCTTGATAGGGAGAAGAGCGTGAGCGATTCTCGGGCCGAGGTCGCGAGCGGGGTTGATGGCGTATCCGGTGGGGCCACCGAGCGAAGCGCCGATACCGATAACGACAAGAGCTACCGGCAGCGCGCCGAGGGCAGCAAGCCCACCACCGGGGTCTTGACGACCGAAACCAATAACGACGAACACGAGAACGAACGTGCCGATGATTTCTGTCACAAGATTCCAGCCGTAGCTGCGAATCGCAGGGCCGGTAGAGAAGACAGCGAGCTTCGCGCCCGCGTCGGGCTCCTGATCGAAGTGCTGCTTGTAGGCAAGCCAAGTGAAGAGGGCGCCGATGATTGCACCAAGCATTTGTGCGGCAATGTAGGTCAGCACCGAGCCCACGGTGACAGGCACCCCCAAGCTGAATTCTGTTGCTCCACTCGCGACGAGCCCGAGCGTCACAGCCGGGTTGATGTGCGCTCCAGAGTTGTAAGCGACGATCACACCGGCAAAGACGGCGAGGCCCCAGCCAAAGGTGACCATGAGAAAGCCGCCGTTGAAGCCCTTATTCTTAGCGAGCGCTACGTTGGCGACTACTCCCGTTCCTAGAAGGACCAGAAGAGCTGTACCCACCAGCTCCGACAAGAATAGTGTTCCTAGGTTTTCCACGCTTACCATCCCCATCCTCATCGATGTTGTTTCACCGCGTCGGTTGTTGCGGTTTACTCAATAATCCAGAACGTAACCTTTTAGGCTGGTGATTTACAGAGTTTCGGCTGCACGTTGGCGCACTATTTCAGCGTTGTTCACCTACGTTGCGCCAGAGGGTCGTGGCGCACTAAGACGCGCGGTGGCGGGCTAGCCGCAGATCGACGCGATACCCGCCGTCGGGCATCCATTTCAGTGGCGTTGATTCAGCTTCGTAGTGCACGAGTGCTCGATCTTCGTGAGCGAGGGGTGGATACCCGCCCGAACGGATGACGCGCCACCACGCCACCTCAGAACCGTAGCGGGCCATCACGGTGCCGACTGCCCGCGCGGCTCTCGAGCCGATCGTGGCAGCCACCTCGCCGTAGGTCATCACGCATCCGGGTGGGATCGACTCCACGACCTCGAGCACGCGGCTCACGAAATCGTCGCCAGGAGCGGGCATCGTGAGGGGCGCCTCAGTGAGCGAAAAGGTAGAGAAAGAGCAGAGGAGAGGTCACGCTCTAGAGCGTGTACTCGCCCAGCTTCTCTCCGTATTGGGTCTCGCCGACGATTTGAAAACCTACTTTGAGGAAGAACTGCTCGGGGCCGTCGTCGCCCTCTTCCCAAATGGCGGTAATGCGGTCAAAGCCGCGGCTGCGGGCCTCTTCAGCGAGAGCCTTCACCGCGAAGCGGCCGATACCGCTGCCTTGTGCATCTCCGGCAACGTTAACGCGCCAGATGCAGCTGCGGAATTCTTCTTGCGAAGCGTTGGCGTCGAAGTTGCCGCGAATGAAGCCCACGACCGTGTCGCCATCAACAACGACGCGAGGCCACGAAGTGAGCGGATCGATGTAGGCGTCCGCGATCGCGTAAGAGGGCGGCGTGACGAATTGCTCCTGCCCGCGACGCAGCGAGAGGTTGTTGGCAGCCACGATGGTGCTTGCCGATAATTCTTCAAGTCTTAGCTCACCCATGAATACAGGCTAACCCGCAGTAGACAGATGCGCCAAGGTATCTCGATGTCGAGATACTTAGGAAAAAGAGTAAGCTGGTAGAGGCCACTAACTAAGGAGCAAAGCTTGTCCAAGATCAAGGTAGAAGGCACCGTCGTCGAACTCGACGGCGACGAAATGACGCGAATCATTTGGCAGCGGATCAAGGACACCCTGATCCACCCGTACATCGACGTTACCCTCGAGTACTACGACCTCGGCATTGAAAGCCGTGACGCAACTGACGACCAGATCACCATCGATGCGGCGCACGCCATCCAAAAGCATGGTGTTGGCGTCAAGTGCGCAACCATCACCCCCGACGAAGCCCGCGTTGAGGAATTCGGCCTCAAGAAGATGTGGCGCAGCCCTAACGGCACCATCCGCAACATCCTCGGCGGCGTTATCTTCCGCGAGCCGATCATCATCTCGAACATCCCGCGTCTGGTTCCGGGCTGGAACAAGCCGATCATCATCGGCCGTCACGCCTTCGGCGACCAGTACCGCGCCACCGACTTCCTCTTCAAGGGCAAGGGAAAGCTGACCGTGGAGTTCGCTCCCGAAGACGGCTCCGAGCCCATGAAGTTTGAGGTTTACGACGCCCCCGGCGACGGAATCGCCCAGGTTCAGTACAACCTCGATGACTCGATCGTTGACTTCGCTCGCGCGAGCCTCAACTACGGTCTCTCGCGTAACTACCCCGTGTACCTCTCGACGAAGAACACAATCCTCAAGGCCTACGACGGTCGCTTCAAGGACATCTTTGAAGAGATCTTCCAGACCGAGTTCAAGGACAAGTTCGAAGCTGCTGGCCTCACCTACGAGCACCGCCTCATCGACGACATGGTCGCATCGGCCATGAAGTGGGAGGGCGGCTACGTCTGGGCCTGCAAGAACTACGACGGCGACGTTCAGTCCGACACCGTAGCTCAGGGCTTCGGCTCGCTCGGCCTCATGACCTCCGTTCTGGCCACGCCAGACGGAAAGGTTGTTGAAGCAGAGGCTGCTCACGGCACCGTGACGCGTCACTACCGCCAGCACCAGCAGGGCAAGCCCACCTCCACGAACCCGATCGCCTCGATCTACGCGTGGACCCGTGGACTCGCTCACCGTGGACTGCTCGACAACAACCAGGAGCTCATCGAGTTCGCCTCGACCTTGGAAGACGTTGTCATCAAGTCGGTGGAGGGCGGTCACATGACCAAGGACCTCGCGCTGCTCGTCGGACCGGACCAGAAGTGGGAAACCACCGAAGAGTTCCTCGACACGCTCGACAAGAACCTCGCCGCACGCCTCGCATAATCTGCGTCTCACGCGGTAGCTGACTGGCTTACGCCACGACGTTCACGTAGGGCCCGAAAGCTTCGGCTTTCGGGCCCTTTTGCGCGGGCGTACGCAAGAAAACACCCAGCTTGCGCTAGTTATTCTTGAGCGGCGGGTGCTGGGAGGTGCCCGCTCGTGCAGAACGCGACAGCGTGCCACGCGGTGCATCGTGAGGAGACAACAGTGACCGTAGTCATAGCCGGATGCGGTGACCTGGGTATCGAAACAGGGCTCCGCTTTGCAGCGCTGGGGCATTCTGTGCTGGGCCTACGGCGCTCGATCGAAAAGTTGCCACCCGAGATTGCTGGCCAAGCGGTCGATTTGTCTGCGCACGTGCCCACGCTTCCCTCGGACACGAGCATCGTAGTGATTGCGGTCAGTCCGGATGAGCGCACGCGCGAGGGCTATTACGTGACCTACGTCAACAGCGTGCGGAACATTGCCGCCGCTATTGAGCGCGACTGCGCTGGTGCGCCGAGAGTCATCTATGTCTCGTCGACCGCCGTCTATGGCGTCAGCGACGGCTCCTGGGTCGACGAATCTACACCGGCGACGCCGTCGACGGAGACAGCGACCGTGTTGTGGGAAGCCGAAGATCTGCTGCTCGAGAGCATCGTCAATTCGACGGTTCTTCGCTTGGCGGGCATCTACGGGCCAGGCCGCACCCGACAAATAGATCGCATTCGTGCCGGCGACGAAACGCTGGCGCCCGCCCCTTACTTCACCAATCTGATCCATCGGGATGACGCCGCAGCAGCCATCGTGCACCTCGCGACGATGGCCCCCTCGCCCGCCAATATTTATATTGGCGTAGATGATGAGCCGGCCGATCAGCGCGAGGTCATCGAGTTTCTTGCTCGCAGTATCGAACGACCCCTTCCGCTCGAACGTGCAGGCGGTGCCGACGATGGCAGAAGTCACGGTAAGCGCTGTCGCAATAGCCTGCTGACAAGCACAGGATTCTCATTTCGGTATCCGAGCTACCGCGAAGGGTATGCGGCAGTGCTCGGCGGGGCAGGAATCCGTCACCGTTAGCGATCACTGCTCGTGGGGTGAGGGTCGAGCCCACGGCCTTGCAGCCCAGAAAACTCATCTAAACTCTCCCCACCAAATCTAAGGGGGTTCGCGTGGTTGCAGCCAATCGCTCACGGTCATCCTCTCGCTCGGATGATGAGCTGATCAACACGGTTGTCGGGGGTCGGTATCGTATTTCAGCGTTGATCGGCCGGGGTGGAATGGCTTCCGTGTACCGGGCTCAAGATGAGTCGCTTCCACGAGAAGTCGCCCTCAAGCTGATGCTGCCGGGAATGACTAATCCTGACGAGATGCGCCGGCAGCGCACCGAGGTCGAAACGCTCGCCGCCCTCAACCACCATGCATTGGTCACCCTCTTCGATGCGGTCACCGAGACGGCTGAGGCGAAGGATCGCGTTTTTCTCGTGATGGAGTTCGTGGACGGTCCTGACCTCCGTGAGGCGATGACGGCTCCTCTGCCGTCGCCAGTGGTGGCGCATCTGGGCGCCGATATCGCCGAGGCGCTTCACTACATGCATGGTCGCGGCATCGTGCACCGAGATGTTAAACCAGCCAATATTTTGCTCGCGACGTCAGAGATCCCCGGCCGCCAATATCATTCGAAGCTTGCCGACTTTGGAATTGCACGTCTTGTCGATGGCGCGAAAATGACCTCCACCGGAACCATCATTGGCAGCGCAAGTTACCTCAGTCCGGAGCAAGCGCGGGGCAGCGAAGCGGAGGGGCCATCCGATGTGTATTCGCTCGGCCTCGTGCTGCTCGAAGCGCTTACCGGGCAGAGCGCTTTTCCCGGAAGTGCCGTCGAAACGATCGGTGCGCGACTGAACACCTCTCCATGGGTTCCGGACAGCCTGGGTGAACAGTGGGCAGAGTTGCTGGCTTCCATGACGGCGCTGAGCGCGGAGCAACGGCCGCTGCCGATGGATGTCGCCGTCGCTTTGAGGGAGCTGGCATCGTCTCCCGCCGCGGGCCTAGTTGAAATCGAGGGTGAACCCACGCGTCCGTTGACTTCGCCATCGAACACTGTCGAGGAGTCACTAGCCCTCGAACCCACGAAGGCGTACACGCGCGAGGAACCGCAGGTAACGCAAGCGACGCAAGCAATAGATGCGTGGGCTGTGACTAACCCTCCAGCCCAGACTGCGGCATCTACGCGGGCGTCAACCGCCCCGGCGTCATCCTCAGCCCCATCGTCCGCAAGAAGCGTTGCGCTGAGTCGTGGCGGCGTAAAGCGCCTCGGAATCGTAGCGGCTGCAATTCTCGCGGTGACTATCGGTGCCGTCGCGTGGTCGGGTGCTCAGAATCAACCATCAGCGCCGTCAGATCCGGCCTCGCCCAGCTACCCAGCGGTACCTGGCGACTTAGGGGCACACCTCGAGCAACTCCAAGAAAGTGTGGAGCCGTGAACCTCAGGCCCGTGAACCTCAAAACCGTGAGCCTGCCGCGCAGCATCCTTGCGGCCGTGATCGCCGGCGCGCTCGCGGTCTCATTGAGCGCCTGCGCGCCAACCGCGCCTGACTTCGATCCCGACGCGGCGTCGCTGCTGCAAACGTCGGTGGCGGACATTACCGACGCCGCTGCGGCGGGTGATCCTGCCGCAGCCTTGGCAGCCCTCGACATTCTGCAGGAGCAGCTGAACGAAAGCACCGCAACCGGGGCGATCGGAGCAGAGCGGAGCGCCCAGATTCAAGCCTCAATTGACCTCGTGCGCGCCGATCTTATTGCCGCCTTGCCGGAACCGGCGCCGACTGCCGACCCAGAGGACGAAGCGACTAGCAACGGGAACGGGAACGGCAGCGATAACGGAAACGGAAACGGAAACGACAAGCCAGAGAAACCTGGCAAGCCAGATAAGGACGAAAAGAAGGACTAGGGCGAGGCTGTCGTGCGCGATATGGATCCGCCGGCCTCGACTCGTCGCTCTCACCTAACGTTCGGCTAGCACTCGGCCAGTGTTGAGGATCGCTCCCTAGCGTCGAAGCGCAGCACAACTGCGCAACCGTCGACGAATTGGAGACACAATGTCATCTCACAGCCACGCAACAGCAGACCAGCTCGACACCATCCGCTCCATCATGAAGAGCACGCGAATCGCGATGCTGACCACGGTCGCCGCGAGCGGTGCTCTGCACAGCCACCCCATGACGGTTCAGCAGGCTGAGTTCGACGGTGACTGCTGGTTCCTTGCCTCCGACAGCGCGGATGCCGTGCAGCAGCTTCAGGCCCACCCTCACGTGAACGTCTCCTACTCGGGCTCCTCGCAGTGGCTGTCGCTCGCTGGCACCGCCGAAGTCGTGCGCGACCAGGCGAAGAAGTCGGAGCTATGGGGTTCGTTCACCGATGTGTGGTTTGAGGGTGGCGAAACCGACCCCTCGGTCGTCCTGATTCACGTGAAGGGCGAATCGGCGCAGTACTGGGAGAGCCCGGGCAAGGTCGCGACTCTCGTCGGTGTGGTCGCCGCGAAGGTCACCGGAGACCAGCCTCAGACCGGATCCTCTGAGTCGGTCACGGTCTAACTCGTTCGAGCACGGCCGAGCTAGGCCGGCTCGCGCCAGCGCGCTGCGCTTCTTAGGGGCCGCAGCAGCGTCAACCAATGCCACCACCACCGCACTTGCAAGGGACGAGTAACTGATGAAACGACTGCCCGTATTACGAAACGTTGATCGCCTCGAGGAGGCGACTTCGCTTGACCCCGCCGTCCAGAAGACGCGCGGTGTCGTCGATGCAGTTCTTCGCCCTCGGTGGTTGCGAGATTTACTTCATGGCGTGCCGATGGGGCACCCCGTGCATCCGCTGGGCGTGCATGTTCCGCTCGGAGCGTGGATCTCAGCAGGAGTGCTCGACGCCGTGCCGGGCACCGAACAAGCATCGCGTGCCCTAGTCGGCGTCGGAGTGCTGGGCGCGAGCGGCACGGCAGTCGCTGGCTTTGCCGATTGGTCGCAGCTGGACGAGAAGCAGCAGCGCGTGGGCATCGTGCATGCCGCGGTCAATATCGTGGCCACGGGTTTCTTCGCGGCATCCTTCGTGCAGCGCTCCCGCGGAAAGCACACGAGCGGCAAAGTGCTGAGCTACGCCGGGCTCGCGATTGCCTCGGGCGGCGGGTACCTTGGTGGGCACCTGACCTATCGGCAGGCAGCGGGCGTCAGTCACGCGCCGGATGTCGAAGCCACCTTCCCCAGCGGCTGGCAGCAGCTAGCGCCCCTCACTGAGTTGTCCGAGGGCGCTCTCGAGAAGCGCGTCGTCGCCGACACTGAAGTAGTGGTGTTCCGTCGAGGCGACCGGGTCTCGGTGCTCTCGAACACGTGCAGCCACCTCGGGGCCGAGCTTCACGATGGCTACGTCGTCGAGGACGATTCCGCTCCGGGCGGCGCGTGTGTGGAATGCCCCTGGCATCAGAGTGCGTTCTCGCTCGACACGGGCGAGGTCATCCACGGTCCGGCGACGAGTCCGCAGCCGCGCTTTGAGAGCCGCGTCGTCGACGGCACAGTGGAGATTCGCTTGCCGCGCTAGTCGAAGCGCGCACCCTCAGGGTCTGAACTACGCAGGGCGAGTCCCAGCACGATGATCGCTCCCAGTGGGAAGAGGGCAAAGAACGCCCACCCGCCGGAAAGGTTCGAATCGTGGAGGCGCCGAACAATAATCGCGATTCCCGGGATCGCGGTCAGTAGAACCCAGCCTCCCACCATGAAAGCGAGAGCGACGAGCACCGGCGAATTCGCGGTCGTAGCGTCACTCCAACTCGCGATGCTCAGAGTGGGATAGACAAGCGAGCCGAAGGGGCCAAAGTTGAGCGCATCACTCAGCGGACGGCCCGCGATCATCAGCGGGGCGACGACTTGGAGGGTCGTGACCATGACGATGTTCACGAGCATCCACCACCAGTATTCGCTGCGACTGGCACGACCGCGCATCCGGAACGATCGATCGAAGAACCGGCGCATCGCCACCCGCATCGACGCTCCGCGCAGCGGGGCGCTGTCGGGATCTAGCGTGAGCGCTGCCGCGGCGGTGGAGGTCATGCCCTCAGCTTAGGTGAGCGGTTGTCGCTTTGAAAGAGGATCGGATGCCGAGGATGCCGAGGATGCCGAGGTCGGCGACGTAGGCGCGGGCGTTCCTGACGATGCGGCCATCTGAGTCGCGTGCTCGAGCAGCACGTGCTTCAGCTGGTTCACCTGGTCGGTGAGTTCGGTTACCTCGCGACGAGTGGCGACGTGCGATAGCTCATCTTGAGCCGCAACCCGTTCGACGATCCAGGAGGCGAGCGTTGCCGTGACGACACCGAGCAGGGCGATACCGGCCACCATGACGCCGGCGGCAATGACGCGGCCGAGAGAAGTGGCGGGGTAGATATCTCCATAGCCGACCGTGGTGATCGTGACGAAAGCCCACCAGATGCCGTCGCCCAGGTTGGTGATTTGGCTACCCGTGATGCTGCGCTCGGTATCCAGAATCGCGAGCCCGGCCACAAACACGAGCAACAACGAGGAGCCAACCGCGTAGGTGAGCACCCCACCGCGCACCGCCGTTCCCGCCCGCCGTTGCAGCACATTCAGCAGGGTGACTAGACGCAGAAGGCGCAGCGGGCGAAGCATCGGCAGCACAACAACGAAGAGATCGAAGATGTGTTTGCGGAACCAGAACCAGCGGTGTTCGGCGAGAAGAAGGTTCACGGCGTAGTCGACCACAAAAACGACCCACGTGACGGCGATGATGATCTCGGCAATGAGCATCGGAATACCATCGAGATTTGCGATCACTTCCCACGCATACGCGATCAAGAAAATCACGGCGGCAACGGTGAGGGGGATGTCCATGATCTGTTGCCAGCGCCGTTGAGTCATGCTGTCGAGCCTAGCGACCCGGCCCCGAACCTTGCCCCGAGCCACTGCTAAGGGGAGCCTGTGCTGGCTGGCCGGATGCCGCGAACGAGAGTAGAACGAAGGTATGGCTACTTCTCGCTTCATCACGCTGGGCTCGGCGGTGCGCCGCTATCCGCTCGTGGCACTCACGGTTGTGGTTGGCGTCGTGGGGCTGGCATTGAACTGGACTGCGGCATCCGCCGTTGTGCCCTGGCTGCTCTCGCTCTACGCGCTCGCGGTGGCGGCGCGCGAAGCGGTGTCGATGGTGCGCAAACTTCTGAAACGCGAGTTCGGGCTCGATGTGCTGGCGGTCACCGCCATCGTCGCGACCGTTGTGGTGGGCGAGTACTGGGCGAGCATCGTAATTGTGCTCATGCTCACGGGCGGCGAAGCGCTCGAAGATTTCGCGGCGGGTCGGGCCAAGCGCGAGCTGAACGCGCTGCTGGGGCGCGTTCCTCAAACTGCGCATCAGGTGACGGTTTCTGGTGACATCGTTGACGTGCCCGCCACCGAGGTGGCCGTGGGGGATCGCCTCGTAGTGCGTCCCTCGGAGATCGTGCCGGTGGATGCCGTGCTCGTCTCCGCCGCAACATCCGTCGATGAATCGTCGCTCACAGGCGAGAGCATGCCCGTGGAGAAGGTGACGGGAGACCTCCTCTTGAGCGGGTCGGTGAATGGGCCAGAAGCTGTCACGGTGCAGGCGAGCGCCCGCGCATCCGACAGCCAATACCAACGCATTGTGCAGCTCGTCACCGAGGCGGCGGCGAGCAAGGCGCCCATCGTGCGGTTGGCTGATCGCTATGCCGTGCCCTTCACGTTCGTGTCGATTGGGCTGGCGGCGATTGCGTGGTGGATCTCGGGTGACCCCGTGCGCTTCGCTGAAGTGCTCGTGGTGGCGACGCCGTGTCCACTGCTGATTGCGGCCCCGGTGGCTTTTATGGCGGGGATGTCAAGCGCCTCGACCTACGGCGTCGTCGTCAAGAACGCCGGCACTCTTGAGGTGCTTGCCCGCGCGAAAACGGTCGTGTTCGACAAGACCGGAACCCTCACGAGCGGGCGACCCGTGGTCGTCGAGGTGCGGCCCGAGGGCGCGCTCAGCGCCGACGAACTGCTGGCCTTGGTCGCTGCCGCCGAGCAGTATTCGTCTCACGTGCTCGCGGCATCCCTCGTTGAGGCTGCGAAGCAACGCTCGTTCGATCTGCCCGAGGTAGCGGATGCCCGCGAAGTCGCCACCCACGGCGTGCAGGCCCGCGTCGGGGCTCGGCTGGTGACGGTGGGCAAGCCCGCCTTCGTGGCGCAGCAGGCGCCCGCGCTGACCCGCATCGATCTGGCGAGCGGCGAGGCTGCCGTGTACGTGAGCGTCGATGATCAGTACGCCGGCGCGATTGTGCTGCGCGATGCGGTGCGGCCCGAAGCGGCGCGCACGCTCGCGGAGTTGGGCGAGCTGGGCATCCAGAACACTTTGATGCTGACAGGCGATGTGGAAGAGACGGCGCGCAAGGTGGCCGATGAGCTCCACATCAGCGAAGTGCATGCCGAGTGTCTTCCCGAGGACAAGGTGCGGCTCGTGCACGCAACCTCGCCGCACCCGGTCGTGATGGTGGGCGATGGCGTGAACGATGCGCCAGTGCTGGGAGCCGCCGACGTCGGCATCGCGATGGGAGCGAAAGGATCAACGGCGGCGAGCGAATCTGCGGATGTCGTGATTCTGGTCGACGATCTGCACCGGGTCGTCTCCGCGGTGCAGGTCAGTCAGCGCACCGTGCACATCGCATTGCAGAGCATCTGGATCGGAATCGCCATCAGCGTCGGGCTCATGCTCTTTGCCATGACGGGAGCGCTACCCGCTGTGGTGGGCGCAGCGCTGCAAGAGGTCGTCGACCTCGTCACGATTCTCAACGCTTTGCGGGCGCTGAACCTCAAGCGTCGTGTGCGCGGCTCACCACGCTCGACCGCGGAGCGCGTGCAGGTGCCTAGCTAGTAGCCCGAGAAATAGTCGGTGTGGATGCGGCGGGCGCCGTTTGCTCGCAGCGTCGACTTCAGGTCGTTGACGAGCGCGGGCGGGCCCGAGAGGTAAGCGCGGCGGTCGGCCAGATCGGGCACGAGTGTGCAGAGGGCGTCGCCGTTGAGGCGCCCCTCGCTGCCGAGAGTCCAGCCTGCGGGAAGGGCGTCGACGGGTTGCGGCCCGAACACGATGACGCGCACTCCGGCCTCGGTGAGAACATCGGTGAACGGCAACGGTGCTGAGCTCGAGGTGGCGTAAATGACGACAATGTCGCGCTCTTCATCATGACGGTGAGCGTGCGCGACCTGGCTGGCGAAGGGCGTCATGCCGATGCCTCCGGCAACGAGCAAGAGCGGTTCGCTCGTCTTACGGGGAAGCACAAAGTCGCCCCAGATTCCCGTCGAGTTCACTTGAGAACCGCGCGGCAATGCCAAGAGGGCAGCCTTGAAGCTGCTGGAGTTTTCGGCAACCGTAAATGTCACCGAGAGGGTTGCGCCAGCATCCGGTGCTGACGAAATGGTGAAGTAGCGGCGCACTCCGCGCAAGTCCGGGGAGGAGTGCGGCAGCGACAGCTCGATGTACTGGCCAGCTCGAAAGCCGATCGGGCGGTGCGGCGCAAAAATCAGTCGCCACGTGCCGGGGGCGATCTCGTCGGTCTCGGTCAGCGACATCCGAATGGTGCGTCGCTGGGTGAAAGCAAACGCCACGAGATTACCGATGAGCAGAGCCAGCAGCGGGTCGCTGTAGAAGTTGCCGATCGAGAACGGGATGGCGAAGAGCAGGGCGACGAGCACCGCGAGGCTCAAGCGTTGCCAGCGTCGCGGCGGCAGAGTGAGTGGTTCGCTCAGCATGAAGCCGGCGAAGAAGATCATCTGGGATGACAAGAACGTGAAGCTGAGCGCCTCGGTCAGGTCGCCACCGTTAGCGAGCGTAAGCGCAATGCGGATGCCGGCCGCGATCACTACGAACGTGAGCCCGAGATCGAGGCGTTGCGTGCGGTACAGGATGAGGAATGCAGCGATCAGAACGAGCGGCTGCAGCCACGGGGTTCCGACCCACCACGTCGGAAAACCGAGCGGTACAAAGATGAAGACGTACGCGCCGAGTGCCGCCGGGTTGAAGATATGGCGACCGCGGAATGCGAGGAGAAATTTGGATGCCGCGGCAATAGTCGAGGCCAGGGCGATGGCGAGCAACCCACCGAGTTGCAGGCTTGGCGCCATGATGAAGAACACGAGCAGCCCCGTGATGAGTGACGATTCGAGGTGCGCTCGCTGACGCACGATGCGGGCTCCGAGCCAACTGGCGCCGTAGCTGAACGCGACCGCGACCGGCAAGCTCGCGAGCAGCGCGAAGGGGTCAGGCGAGACGAGACCGACGAACGCGAGCGCGATCGACACGACAGCAAGCACGGCGAGACTGCCGAGCACCAGCTTGTACATGGCGATGGCGCCGAGGGTTCGATCGAGCCAACGTTTCATAGAAATACTTCTCCGGTGAGGTGCGCCGAGTGCTCGACTCGGCCGGTTGAGTGCATCCGCACCCACTGAAAGTCGAACTCGGCCTCGAGCTTCGTGGGTTCGGCAAAGAATAGTGCTGTGGCGAGGCCGTCGGCCTCGAGGGCAGTGCGGGCGATGGCCCATGTCGCGATGATGCGGTCAGTGGGCAGCCCCGTGCGAGCATCCAGAATGTGGTGCAGTCCGGCCCACGCTCGGCGGTTGGGGGCCGAGGCGCAGATCGCTTCGTTGCTCACCGTTACCACGCCGATCGCTTTGCTGGTGTCGAGCGGATGCTCCAGCGCGACCCGCAATTCGCCAGAGCCGCGGTGCAGAATATCCCCGCTCGCATCCACCGTGCTGGCGGTGACTCCGTGCTCGGCGAGCACCTCGGCCACGAGATCGACGAGGTAGCCCTTGCCCGCAGCGCCGACGTCGAGCACGGCCGGGGTGAGCGTCGTGAGAGCACTGCCGTTCCAGCTGATGGCTTCGCTCCATTCGGGAACGCGCGTGCGGGTGGCAGCGGGCTGCAGCGAGTAGGTGCGGTCGTAGCCGAGCTCTTCCAGAGCGCGGCCCACGAGCGGACTGAGAGCTCCGTTCGTCGCGTCGTAAAGACGATGGTAAAGCTCGAACAGCGGGGGAGCATCCGCCGGAAAAGAGTAGGTGCCGGGCGTGCGTGCGATTGCGGTGACGAGGGAGTCGTCGCGAAATCGCGAGTAGGTGCGGTCGAACAGCTCGATTCGGTGCGCTATGGCAGCCTCTATGTCAGAGCCGAGAGGCTCCGCGGTGTCGATCTGCCAGGGCGCACCAATGGCCTCAAACTGTTTACTCGGCGAGGGCATCAGCCTTGATCGCGTCGACAGCCTTGTTGAAGCCACCGCTCGTGAGCGAGGAACCGGCTACCTTGTCGACGGAAAGTTCGTCGATGTTCTTGCCCACAACTTCGTCGGCAATTCCGTCGATGAACTCGCCCTGAAACTGGATCGAGTTGGGGTTCTCGCCGTAGCCGACGACTGTGACGTCGGTGACGGTGTTGCTCTCGAGGGTGAGCGTGACATCCACCTTCTCGGCGCCGTTGGGTGAGGTGTAATCGCCCGACTCTGTATAGGTGCCATCGGCATAGTCGGCGCCGCTGGCGTCGGAGGCGTTCACGTCGGCAGAACCACTGTCGTTGCCGGTACTCGGCGACGAGCAGGCGGAGAGTGCACCCACGAGGGTGACACCGGCAAAGAGGGCTACGGCAGTCTTGTTGTCGGTGAGGTTACGCATCGGGCTCCCAGAGGTTGGCGAGTGTTCAGTATGCCCGAGCAACCCTGACGAGAAGCTGGAATCTCAGGGCTTTCTGTGCTCGCAGCGACGATTGCCAGTCGCTAGCCGTTGCGCGAGCTGGTGTCGTCGGTGTCGAGAGGATTGCGGGTTGTCGGAACGTTCGTGGGCTGCGCGGTGTGGTCTGCGCCAGCCGCGGGATCGTCGGAGGCTGCATCGTCTGAACTCTCTTCGGTGGCGTCCGCAGTTGCAGCGGGATCGTCAGCCCCTTCTGTCTCAGCGTCGTCGAATTCGGGTGCCGCATCAATGGCCTGTTCGAGTTCATCGACGAGCAGTGAATTGGGGCCGATGATTCCGCCTCGGTAACCGGCGCGAGCGATCATGTGAGCCGAAACGGGCGCGGTGATCATCTGGAAGATCAGGAGAAAGACCAACAGCAGAATCGTCGAGAGCTGACGGTTCTGCAGGGCGATCGCCAAGAGCACGAACGTGAGTCCCAGAATCTGGGGCTTGGTGGTGGCGTGCAGTCGCGCGATCGCATCGGGAAAGCGTAAGAGCCCCACCCCGGCGGCGGCCGAGAGGAAGCCGCCGAGTAGGAGGAAAACGCCAGTGAGAACGTCGAGGATCGTGTCGAGGGTCATGAGTTAGTCCTCCGCGACACGTAGCGAGCGACCACGACAGAACCGAGAAACGCGGTGGTGGCAAGCACGAGCATGGCTGGCAGGCTGCGGGTGTGACCGTTGTAAACCATCTCCGCGCCGAGCGCACAAATGATTGTGGTGAGCAGCATGTCGGAGGCGATCATGCGGTCAAGAATCGAGGGGCCGCGGATGATGCGGTAGAGCGCCAGAAGGGCCGCAATGAGCAGCAGCAGCCCGACGGCGATGAAGACCCATTCGTTCATCGGGTGGCCTCCGTCTCAAGAATGCGGGCAAGGTCATCTTTCGACCCGATGGCGCGAACGATGCGCGCTTCAACAACGAGCACCTTGGTGCGCATCGCTTCAACATCGGCGGCGGTAGTCGTATCGAAAGTGTGGAAGTACAGGATGGCGCGCTCGCGGTCGACTTCAACGACGATCGACCCGGGGACCAGTGACATGGCAATCGCGTCCAATGTCATGACGAAGTCAGAGCGCGTGCGCAGTTGAACGGCGATAACGGATGATGGGGGAATCGGTCGCGGGTTGAGCGCTTGGAAGGCGACCGTGAACGACGCCACGGTGACATCCACAATGAAGTGAGCGAGAAAGACGAGCGAGTACCAGATGTTCAGTCGCTCCGAGATATCGGCCGGGGGCAGATAGAGCACGCGCGTGACCAGAATCGCGACAATGAAACCGGTCAGGATGTTCAGCCACGAGAACTGACCCCAGAGAACAGCCCAGAGCACCACGAGACCGAGCAGCAGCGGTAATTGCTGCCAGACTCGGCCGCGCACTTCAGAGCGCGACGCTCGGTGTTCGGTCACGGGTTGGTTCACGGCGGACGTGGTTGACGCTGCCGCGGAGGTGGGCTTACTGTCGTGGGCGCTCATTCGAGACCTCCCGGGAAGACAGTGTTCACGTAGTACGCCGGGCCGTCAATGTTCTCGCCGGCATTCGCGCTCAGGTCGAAGAGCGGAGTCGCGAACACGGTGAGCGCAACGCTCACGGCAACCATCGCTACCGTCGCGCCGACCATGATGCGCGGCGTCGTGCGTACGGACTCGACAGTGGCGGCGCTGCTGTTTTCGGAGGACATCGCGAGCGGGTTTTCGTAGTCGGCGACCTCTTCGGCGTCGCGCCAGAAGATCATGCTCCAGGCGCGAGCGAGGGCATACAGCGTGAGCAGCGATACGGCTGCACCACAGCCGATGAGTACCCACGCGAGCGTTGAACCGTTGTTGGCGCCCGCCTCGAACAGGGCGAGCTTGCCCAGGAACCCGGAGAACGGAGGGATGCCGCCGAGGTTCAGCAGCGGGATGAAGAACAGCACCGCAATGAGAGGACTGGCCTTGAGCATCCCACCCAGTTTGTTGATGCCGGTCGTGCCGCCTTGTCGTTCCACGAGCCCGGTGGCCAAGAACAGGGTGGTCTGCACGGTGATGTGGTGGACGATGTAATACGTTGCTGCCGCGAGCCCCGCCGCAGTATCGATGCCGATGCCGAACAGCATGTAGCCGATGTGGCTGATGAGCGTAAACGACAACAATCGCTTGATGTCGGACTGCGCTACCGCTCCCAGAATTCCGACCACCATGGTGAGCGCGGCCACAATAAGTAACACAGTATTGAGTTCGCCATCCGGGAAAATGATCATTTCGGTACGGATGATCGCGTAGACACCGACCTTGGTGAGCAACCCGGCGAAAACGGCCGTGACCGGTGCTGGCGCCATCGGGTAGGAGTCGGGCAGCCAGAATGACAGCGGGAAGACGGCAGCCTTGATACCGAACCCGATCAGCAACATAACGTGCAGCGTCAGTTGAACGTCGGCGGGAAGCTCGGCGAGGCGCACCGTAAGTTGGGCAATATTGACGGTGCCGGTTGCGCCATAGATCATCGCGATCGCTGCGAGGAAAATGGCGGATGACACGAGACTGACAACGATGTATACCGTGCCAGCGCGGATGCGGGGCTCGGTGCCGCCAAGAGTGATCAGCACGTAGCTGGCGACGAGAAGGATCTCGAAGCTGACGTAGAGGTTGAACAGGTCACCCGCGACGAAGGCATTGAACACACCGGTCGCGAGAATCAGATAGGTCGGGTAGTAGATCGAGACGGGAGTTTCCCGATCGCCGTCGGCAAGGCCCTGGCCCACAGAAAATACGAGAACGGCCAGCAGTACGGCCGCGGACACGACGATCATGAGGGCCGAGAGCCGGTCGACCACGAGCACGATGCCGTAGGGCGCGGGCCAGCCTCCGACCTCGACAGCAATCGCGCCGTTGGTATCGACGGCCACGAGCAGTGCGACACCGATCGCGAGAACCGCGGTGAGCACGCTGACGGTGATAAACGTCTGTACCCGGGGCCGTTTCGCTTGGGTCAGCGCGGCGGCGGCGCCGAGCAGGGGCAGCAGCACGACGAGGGTGGTTAGTGCGCTCATGCGCCCGCCTCCTTCTTGTCGATCTCTTGCTGTCTGCGTTCGGCTGCCAGACTTTCTTGCTCTTCGCGTTCTTCCTGTTTTTTGAGGTCGACAGCGGTGGAAATGGCGGCGGCGGCGCGAGTACCGAATTCGGTGTCGTCACCGTCAACCGGGCGATCGGTCGTGACAGAGGTGCGGCGGCGGCCCATCGCGAGGTCTTCCGTGTCGTCGTAGACCACATCGGCATTGGCCAAGCGCCAAGAGCGATAGATCAGCGCGAGCAAGAAGGCTGAGACACCGAAGGTGATCACGATGGCCGTCAAGATGAATGCCTGCGGCAAGGGGTCGGCGGTCGCAGCATCCTCACCATAAAACGCGGCGGCGCCGGACGGCCCCGACACGATGAGGATCAACAGGTTGGTCGCATTGCCCACGAGCAAGAAGCCCAACAGCACGCGGGTCATGCTGCGCTCAAGAAGGAGATAGACGCCGACCGAGTAGAGCACGGCCATGATGATTACAAGGGTGAGAGAGGCGTTCATATGGTGCTTCCGCTCTCGAGAGATTCAGAGGACTCTTCGCGCTGACGATCGATCTCGGCGCCCAGACTGCGAAGGACATCGAGCACCATTCCGATGACGACGAGGTAGACCCCGATGTCGAAGATGGTGGAGGTCGAGAACTCAACGTGGCCGAGCAGGGGGATCGTCGTTTCGAAGAACGTGGAGGTCAGAGCGTCCGCCCCCAGCAGCAGCGGCACAGTGGCGGTGCCCGCAGCGAGAACGAGACCGACACCCAAGATGCGCCCGGCGTCGAAGGGGGCGGCGGCACCCAGTTCGTAGCGTCCGCCAGCAAGGTAGCGACCGGCCAAAGCGAGACCGGCCACGAGCCCCGCAGCAAAACCACCACCGGGGAGATTGTGGCCAGCGAACAAGAGGTACAGCGAGAGCACAATCAAGGGGTGGAAGAGAAGACGAATGACGACTTCGAGAAGGATCGATCGGTTCTCAGGCGCGAGCTTGCGACCGGCGAGCAACCACGCATTGCGAGTGGAAGGATCTTGAACTCCCGGCACGTACTCGGACGACACAATTTCGCGAGACGGTTTGAGGCGGGCGCGAATGGTGCCGCGGGCGCGGGCTTCGGAGACGCGCGGCAGGTTGTCTGTGCGACTGCGGAGGAACACGAGGCTCGCAACGCCGGTTGCGGCAGCGACGATCACAGAGAGCTCGCCGAGGGTGTCCCATCCGCGGATGTCGACGAGCACGACGTTCACGACGTTTCGACCGTGACCAATCTCGTACGCGAGGTCGGGCAGTGACGCCGAGATGGGGTCGGCGCTTCGGGCACCGAGTGCAACGATGGCAACGACGCCCATGAGCAGTCCCACCGAAAGCCCCACTGCGGCACGCAAGACGCGACGCGAGCTGCCGTGGGCTTTGCCCAGTCGAGCGGGCAGGCGACGGAGCACTAACACAAAGGCAATGAGGGTCACGGTCTCGACCAAAACTTGAGTGAGGGCGATATCGGGCGCACCGTGGAAGGCGAAGAGTGCCGCCATTCCATAACCCACGACTCCGACGAGAACTGCGGCTTGAAAGCGCTTCTTGGCTGCTGCGAGCGCGAGGGCAGCCACGACCATGACGGCACCGATAGCCAGCTGGCCCGCGCTATCAAAGAGTCGGATTGAGTCGGGCCAGCTGCGATTGAAGGCCAGCGTGGTTCCTACCGAACCCACCATCACGAGCAGGATCACGGTGAGGTAAAACGGCAGGGATCCACGCTGAGTGGTCGCCGTCACCCGCAGCGCGACGCGGTCGAGGCTCCGCAGCGTTGAACGGTAGAGCTTGTTCGAGTCGACGATTGCCGGCACGAGCGATTGCACCGCAAAGACACGCTTGCGTGCCCAGAACAGCACTAGCCCGATAAACAGTGTCGCGGCAGAAACGAAGAACGCGGCATCAAAGCCGTGCCAGAGCTTGAGGGAGTAGTCGTAACCTTCAGACGGGAACTGCGTCGAATAGCCTTCGAGCACGGTTCCCACAGTGCCAAAGACTGGTGCGAGAACCACGCCGCTGGCGGCAAGAATGGCCGGCGACGATAGGAACCATACGTTCTCATGCAGCGGCCGAACCGTCTCAACGCCGTCTTTGCTCGCAAAGGCACCCCACAGGAAGCGGGCGCTGTAGGCAACCGTAAGAGTCGAGCCGACAGCGACGCCGATGACAGCGATCCAGCCGAGCGCTGATCCCGTGCTCGCACTCTCGAGAAAGCTGGCGAGCACAGACTCTTTCGCGACGAACCCGGCGGTGAAGGGGATGCCCG
This sequence comes from Rhodoglobus sp. NPDC076762, assembly GCA_040687235.1. GTDB lineage: Bacteria > Actinomycetota > Actinomycetes > Actinomycetales > Microbacteriaceae > Rhodoglobus. Next base: position 981,913 of record JBFBMV010000001.1, read on the forward strand.
CCATGGATGCCGTGGCAATAACCGCAATGATCGTGAGGAAGGGAGCTTCCCGGCCAAGTCCACTGAGTTTGGTGAGGTCACGGGTGCCGACGCGGTGGTCGATGAGGCCAACGACCAAGAAGAGTGCCGCTTTGAAGAGAGCGTGCGCAAGAAGCAACGCGACTCCGGCGAGAGCCGCGGTGCGCGTGCCAAAACTCACGACCGTAAGCAGGAACCCGAGCTGACTGACGGTGCCATAGGCAAGCAAAAGTTTGAGGTCGACCTGCGTGAGCGCGCGCCATCCGCCGACCAGCATCGTGAAGACGCCGAGGCCCAGCAACAGGGGTTGCCAGCCAGGAGTGTCGGCGAAGCCGGGGGCCAGCCGGGCGATGAGATAGATGCCGGCCTGCACCATGGCGGCCGCATGCAGATAAGCGCTGACCGGGGTGGGCGCGGCCATAGCGGAGGGCAGCCAGAACTGGAACGGAACGATGGCCGATTTACTGAGCGCGCCGACGAGAATTAACATGATCGCGACAGTGACAGGGGTTCCCTCGGGAGCGAGCTCGATGAGCCGCGCCAAGCTCGCGGTGTCGGTGCGTTCGGCAAGCATCACTAAGCCGATCAACATCACGAGGCCGCCCGCGGTCGTGACTATGAGGGCTTGCATTGCAGCGATGCGGCTTGCGAGACGACCGGTGTTGTGGCCAATGAGCAGGAAGGAGAACACCGTCGTGGCTTCCCACAGGATGAAGAGCAAGTAGACGTTGTCGGCGATCACGAGGCCGTACATGGTGCCGGTGAAGGCAAGGAAAACAGCAGCGAAGCGACCTAGCCCCTCTTCATCGGCCGCGAAGTACTTGATGCAGTAGAGCATCACGAGGGTGCCGACCCCGGTGACGACGAGCGAAAGTAGCCAGGAGAGGGTGTCTACCCGAAAGCTGAGATCAAGGTTCAGCTGGGAGATCCACGGGATGCTCTCTGTGGGGGCTGAACCCGCGAGCACGGCAGGCGTCTGCAGCAGGGTAAAGATAAATGCCGCAGCCGGAATGATGGCGGTGATAAAGAAAACACGAACACCAATGCGGCGGGTGAGCGCAGGGATCGCTAGAGATACGAGCGCGAACGCACCGAGCAGCACTATCACCGGGCTCTCCACTTCGAGCTGGGGTCAGAACCTTGCGGATTCAGTGCAGTTCTCCCTTAGGGTGCTCGACCCGGAGATCGAGTGCCGCAAGTCGACCAGGGCGAGTGGCGTTGCGGCAGAGTGGCGAGATGGTCAGTGTCTTCGTCAATGACATTCTACCGGACGGATATCTGGGCTGTGGGTGAGAGGCCTCCGGTAACAATTACGTCGCGAGGGGTTGCAAAACTTTAGTTCGTAAAGTTTACTAACAAACATGACAATGGGGTTCACGAACGGAAAAGCGCTACGACCAACAGCAAAAGTGCTGCCCGAGCACGCGCGCAATCACAACCGATCGCTTGTGCTTCAAACTCTCTACCGCCAAGGCGAACTCAGCCGCGCGGATATCGCCCGTGAAACGGGCCTGACTCGGGTGACCATCTCCGACCTCATTGCTGAGCTCATCACTGACGCACTCGTCATCGAGACGGGCCACCGCGAAGGCAGCCGACCAGGCAAGCCCGCCACCATGCTGGAGCTCAACGCTGAAGCCCTCGACATCATTGGCGTCGACCTCAGCGATTACGAGACCTTCCGCGGCGCCGTCATGGACATCCACGGCGCGATCCGATACCGCCACGACATTCCTCTCGCCGACAGCAGCGGTGCGGATGCCACGGCCAAAGTTATCGCTCTAGTCGGAGCCTTGCTCGCCCACGCCACCCGGCCAGTGCTCGGCGTCGGCATCGGCTCTCCGGGAATTGTCGATCTCGGAGGGGTCGTGCTGAGCGCCCCCAACCTCGGATGGAACGACCTGCCCTTGCAGAGCATGGTCGCTGAACGGTTCGAATTACCCGTAGTGGTGGCTAACGACGCGAACGTCGCGGCGCTCGCCGAACACAGCTTCGGCGGTGCAGCCAGCGACATGATGCTCGTCAAAGTCGGCCACGGTGTGGGTGCTGGGCTGCTGCTCGGCGGCATCCCTCTCTTCGGAAGCAGCTTTGCCGCAGGCGAGATTGGCCACGTTGTCGTCGGTACCGACGGCGGTATGGAGTGTGCCTGCGGCAAGACCGGATGTTTAGAAACGTGGTTAGCAGCGCCGCGCCTGGATGCAGCGCAGGCTGCGGCATCCACCGATGACGAACGAAACACCGTTGTGGCAGAAGCAGGGCAGCGCCTCGGCATTGCCCTTGCTCCCGTCGTCGGCGCGCTCAATCTTTCGGAGATTGTGTTGAGCGGCCCAACCTCCCTACTTGAGGGTGCGTTGAAAGACGCCACCGTCGAGACACTCCGTGCACGAACGATGGCCAAATTCCACGGCGATCTGACGGTGCGGATGACAGCGCTCGGAGAGGACATTGTCATGCGCGGCGCAGCCGTGATGGTGCTCTCCGCGCAATTAGGAGTCTCATAGTCGAGCTCCTGCACCACGAGGTGTCCAGTTTTCCGCTGGCACCATCGCCCTAGGAAAGGAAACACAGTGAGGAAACTCAGCATCGCGGCGCTTGGCGTCGTGGCAGCGTTGACGCTGGCCAGTTGTTCGGCAGGGGATAGCGGCAGCGGCGAAGATGCCACCGCCGACCTGCGCGTGTGGCTGGTCGGAACGGACACTCCCCAAGAGGCCCGTGACTACCTGATCGACACCTTCGAGTCAGAAAACCCAGGCTCAACACTCACCATCGAAGAGCAAGCGTGGGGTGGTCTTGTTGACCTGCTCACGACGAACCTCTCGGGTAGCGACAGCCCCGACATCGTCGAGGTCGGAAACACTCAAGCTGCAGCATTCACGTCGGCGGGCGCATTCCTCGACTTAACTGCTGATTACGATGCTCTCGGTGGCGACGACCTGCTACCGGGCTTCGTTGAGGCGGGTTCGTACGACGACAAGTTCTACGCTCCTCCGCTGTACTCGGGATCACGACTCGTCTTCTATAAGAAAGACGCGCTCGCTGCCGCAGGACTCAGCGTTCCGACCACCCTCGACGAGTACGTCAGCAATGGCGTCGCGCTCGCCGATGCCAACCCGGGCGCATCCGGAATCTGGTGGCCTGGTCAAGACTGGTACAACGCTCTGCCCTTCATCTGGGAGAACGGTGGCGAAGTCGCGACCTTCGAGAGTGACGGCTGGAAGTCGCAGTTCTCCTCGCCCGGATCGATTGCCGGTCTGGAGCAGGTTCAAGATGTGATGCTTAACGCATCGCGGGCCCCCAAGGACGCCAACGAGACCAACCCGCAGGTTGGCTATTGCGAGGGTTCGACGTTGCAGCTCTCGGCTCCCAGCTGGGTGAAGTGGTCGATTCTGGCTCCGCTGGATGCCGAAACCCCCGGCTGCCCCGACGAGGAAGCCAACCTCGGTGTCTACGCGATGCCCGGCAAGGATGGCGGCGCGGCGCAGGTCTTCGCCGGCGGTTCGAACATTGCAGTGTCGGCCAACTCGGCACACCCCGAGCTCGCCAAGAAGGCATTGGCGATCATCCTGAGCGACGAGTTCCAGTCGATCTACGGTGCCAATGGCCTCGTGCCGGCGAAGCTCTCCTTGGCAGACACGCTGGGAACAGATGAGGTTGCTCAGGCGATCGCTGAAGCTGCCGGTGCTGCCCGCCTCACTCCGCCATCGCCCAAGTGGGCTGACGTTGAAGCGTCTGGCGCATTGACGGACTTCTTCGTGCAGGTCGCTCAGGGTGGCGATGTGACGGCGCTTGCGAAAGAACTGGACGCCACAATCGACGGCATTCTGAACGACTAACCCCTTCGCCGGAGACGGCAGAGGTTACTCACAAAAGGGTGCTCGGCGCGGTCGCGCATGACTGAGCCGAGCACCCGTTTCGTTGCCATCGCCCTAGGAAAAGGTTCGAGGCACAGTTCAATATTAACCGGGAGCTCTTATGTCACCGACCCCCTCTCTCGATGTCGCCCCGGGCGACGTCGATGGGGACCGCCTGATTGCGCCTTCGCAATCTGGCAGTCAGCGCGCGGTCAAGAAACCGCGCGCGCAGTTCACCCCTTATTCCTTGCTCTTTCCTGCCACTGCCGTGTTGGCAGCCGTGGTGGGGTGGCCGCTGATCCAACTCGTGATCATGTCGTTCCAAGAGTTCGGGCGCGCTCAAGTCTTTGGTGCACCATCGCCGTTCATCGGATTCGATAACTACGTTGAGGTTCTGACCGACCAGGCATTCTGGCTAGTCATGTTCCGCAGCTTCGCTTTTGCAGCGGTGTGCGTCGTCAGCACGATGGTCATGGGCACACTGATTGCCCTGCTCATGTCAGCGCTCGGCAAAGTCATGCGGCTCGTTCTGTCGATTGGCCTACTGCTGGCGTGGGCGATGCCCGCCCTGACGGCAACCATCGTGTGGGGGTGGATGTTTGATACTGGTTACGGCGTGGTGAACTACGTTCTCACCCACTGGTTCGGCCTCGATTACATCGGTCATTCGTGGCTGATCGAACCCTTGAGTTTCTTCTTCGTCGCGGCGCTCATTGTGATCTGGGGTGCAATCCCCTTCGTCGTCTTCACCGTCTACGCGGGGCTCACTCAGGTACCCGATGAAGTTATTGAAGCGTCGCAGTTGGATGGCGCGGGGCCAGTGCAGCGCTTCCGGTTCATCATTTTTCCGTACCTGCGTTCGATCTTTCTCGTGGTTTTCATTCTGCAGATCATTTGGGATCTCCGCGTCTTCACGCAGATTTTCGCCCTGCAAGGAATCGGCGGCATTAAGGATCAGACGTCGACTCTCGGGGTTTACATTTACCAAAACTCGCTGGGCACCGGCGAGTACGGCACGGGTGGCGCAATCGCGGTCATCACGGTGATTGTCATCACGGCGATCTCGTTCTATTACGTGCGTCAAAGCGTTAAGGAGGAAGAGCTGTGAAGAAGGTGCTCTTGAGTGCGATCGCTGCGGTGATCACTGCGTTTTCTGTTTTCCCTGTCTATTGGATGGTGCAAACGTCGTTCCAGCCGAACAACGAAATTCTGGGTTCCGAGGTCAACTTTTGGCCGCAGAACTTTACCCTGCGCAACTATGAGACGGTGCTCTTCGATGCCACTCGATCGCAGTTCATGCCGGCTCTCGGAAACTCCATTGTGGTCACCGTATCGACCGTTGTGATCGCTCTGGTCTTCGCGTTCTTAGCGTCGTTGGCGGTCACTCGCTTTCGATTTAAGAGTCGCAAGGGTTTCATCCTGACGATCCTCATCGTTCAGATGATCCCCGCTGAGGCAATGATCGTCTCCACCTATCGAGTGCTCGATAGTTGGTCGCTGCTCAACACGATTATGGGACTCACGATTGTGTACGTCGCGACAGTTCTGCCGTTCACGATCTGGACGTTGCGGGGCTTCGTGAACGGAGTGCCGGTCGAGCTTGAAGAGGCCGCCATGATCGATGGTCTGTCGCGCTCTGGAGCGTTCTGGCGAATCACCCTGCCGCTGCTTGCCCCGGGCCTGGTGGCAACCGGCGTCTTCGGTTTCATCCAAGCGTGGAACGAATTCCTGCTCGCCCTTGTGGTGAACTCGCGACCCGAGATGATGACGCTGCCCGTGTGGTTGCGCACCTTCCAGATCGCGAATGGAACGACGAACTGGTCGGCAATTATGGCTGGCTCCACACTCATGGCCATCCCGGTCATTGTGTTCTTCCTGCTGGTTCAGGGGCGTATGACGAGTGGTCTGGTATCTGGGGCGGTGAAGGGGTGACGTCGCACTATATGGTGGGCGTCGATATCGGCGGCACCAAGACGGATGCCGTGGCTATCGACGTGCACGGAGCGATTGCCGGTCAGGTGCGGGTTCGCTCGGGTATTGGTCCCGACGCGCTCGTGGCATCCACCCTTCTCGCGCTGCACGAACTGGCAGGCCAGGTCGGAGTGAAGACGATCGACTTCACCAGCATCGGAATCGGTATTCCGGGCACGGTGGTGGGGGGTCGTGTCTCGCACGCTCTCAACCTTGCTATCGATGGCCTCGACTTGGGGGCCGAACTTGATGCCCGTCTTGGGCGCAGCGTCAGTATCGATAACGATGTGAACGCGGCAGCCTTGGGCGCCTTTCACCTGCTCGAGACCGATCCAAGCCATTCGATGGCCTTCCTCAATCTGGGCACAGGATTGGCTGCAGGCCTCGTGCTCGCAGGGCAACTCTGGCGCGGATCGCGCGGCGCGGCGGGAGAGATCGGGCACGTGCCGATTGATCCACACGGGGCTGAATGTCCGTGCGGTCAGCGAGGCTGCCTCGAAACGGTGGCGTCGGGCTCGGGAGTCGCGCGCATGTGGCCCACGGATTCTGATCAACCGACCAGTGCACTGTTTGCTGCTGCGGCATCCGGAAACGCAGCGGCGGTGGCGGTGCGAACTCGTCTCGTTGAGAATGTTGCTGCGGCGGTGCGGATGCTGGTCTTGACCGTCGATGTCGACTCGGTCGTACTCGGCGGGGGAGTGAGCACCCTTGGCGATCTCATCGAGGATGTTCGTGCGGTGCTAGCGCGTTGGGAGAGCACATCGGCCTTCTTGGCCTCGATTGAGTTGAGTCGTCGCGTGCACGGATTGCCAGCCGACTTTCCGGCAGCGGCGGTGGGCGCGGCCATGGTGAGTAGCGAGCCAGGAGGACAGTGACGTGGCGGAGGTAGTGATTGTCGATTCGAAAGAGGCTGCGGGTGAGCTCGCGGCCGACCTCATCGAAGCGCTCGTGCGTCGGATTCCGGATGCCGTACTCGGCCTAGCAACCGGGTCGACGCCTTTAACAACGTGGGCTGCGCTCGCGGCTCGAGCCCTCGACCTTTCTGCTGTGCGGGGGTTTGCTCTCGATGAATATGTCGGATTGCCTGCGGGGCATCCCGAAAGCTACCGCTCGGTCATCACGCGCGAAGTCGTTGAACCGCTCGGGTTGACGCCCGAACTCGTGCAAGTCCCGGCCGAGAGCGGCCCGATCGAGACCGCGGGTGACGATTATGAGCGCGCGATTGTCGCGGCCGGTGGTATCGATCTGCAGCTTTTGGGCATCGGTTCGACAGGCCACATCGGCTTCAACGAACCGGGATCATCGTTCGCCTCGCTCACTCGCGTGAAGACCCTCACCCAGCAGACGCGACTCGACAACGCGCGCTTTTTCGATTCACCCGATGACGTGCCCCAGCACTGCATCACGCAGGGGCTCGGCACTATCCAGCGTGCGGGGCATTTGGTGTTGCTCGCGTTTGGCGAAGCAAAGGCCGCGGCGCTCGCGGGCGCAGTGGAGGGTCCGGTGACGGCGAGCCTGCCGGGATCGGCAATTCAGTTGCACTCCACCGTCACGGTCATTGTGGACGAGGCTGCGGCATCCGAGCTGAAGTATGCCGACTACTACCGCTACTCCTGGGAGAACCGCCTCGACTGGGAGCGGCTGCGCTAAGGCTTCCGGCTTCGCTAGCGGCGGGGTCTCGTGTCGGTGTTCCGTGCCATCGTTAGCTCATGACGAACTACGTAGCGCTGCTTCGCGGCATCAACGTTGGCGGCTCGAATGTGATCAGCATGGTCGCGCTGAAAGAGTGCTTTGCTGGTGCGGGCTTCGGTGACGTGCGCACCTACATTCAGAGCGGCAACGTCGTGTTCGCCTCAGGCGTGACGAGTAGCGCCGAGCTCGAGGCCACAATCGAGCGGATGCTGCGCGAGCGGTTGGGTGCGGACATCCTCACCGACGTCCGTTCCCGCGACGAGTTCGCGGCGACGGTCGCGGCGGCTCCGAGCGATCACGGTTCCGCCGAGCTGCTGAGCGACGTACTGTTCCTCAAGCGGCCTCTCACTGCAGCGGAAGCGCTCACCCTCGTGCCCGAACTCAACGAACAGGTTGACTCTGTCTCAGCGGGCCCAGACGCGCTCTACTTTTCGCGCACGGTCATCGATTCAGCGAAATCACGCATCGACCGCCTGCGCGCTAATCGCCTCTCGAAGCGTATGACGGTGCGTAATTGGCGCACGACGCTGAAGCTGCGCGACTTGCTTGAGCAGGAACGCTGACTCGAAATGGGGACTGCTCCGATTGGTGAGAATTAGTTAACCTGTGAACGAGGCCGCGTGGTCAGTTCGAGCAGAAAGGACCCACAGGTGAAGAGGACCGCCGGGATTGTGATCTCACTTGTCGCCGTGATCGTTGTGGTGGGGTGCGCCCCTAAGGGCATTGATCTCAGTCCAGAGGACAGGGCTTTGCAGCCCTGTGTGGGTATCGACAGCGTGACGGTCGAGGAACTCGCTGCGCTTGCCCCGGTGGACTGTGATTGGAGCGAGGTGACCCTGGTGTACCCTGACGGGTTCACAAAGGTTGCGCCATCAATCGGCGTGACGTCCGGATCCAGCTCTGGGGATATAGATCTTGACGAGTCGGTCACTTACTCGATGTGGAACTTGGGGCTCGATGGGGTGATTGCGGCCCGTACTGCGCCACGAGGGGTCACTACGGAATGGTGGGGCAGTGCGCGAGGAATCGAACGTGTTCAGGAGGTCGAAGGCGTCGACATCCCGCCGATCGTTCAATAGAAACGGGCGATTCAATACACTGCGATCCGACCTAGCGGAAGATGATCGTGCGCGCCCCATCGAGCAGCACGCGGTCTTCGGCGAACCATTTCACGGCCTGCGTGAGGGTGCGGCTTTCTTCGTCTTGGCCGATCGACCTGAGTTCGCTTGAGGTGCTCGCGTGATCCACGCGCACGACGTTCTGCTCGATGATCGGGCCCTCGTCGAGGTCGCTCGTCACGAAGTGTGCAGTGGCGCCAATGAGTTTCACGCCGCGAGCGTGGGCCTGCTTGTAGGGGTTCGCGCCCTTGAAGCCGGGCAAGAAGGAGTGGTGGATGTTGATGATCTTGCCGCTCAACTGTTCGCAAAGTTCGGGGGAGAGAATCTGCATGTAGCGGGCGAGAACGACGAGTTCGATGTCGTGCTCTTCGACAACTTCGAGGATGCGCTCTTCGAAAGCTAACTTCTGGCCGGGTGTCGTGACCGCGTGGGACTCGAAGGGCACCTCATAGAACTCGGCGAGCGAGCCAAGGTCGGGGTGGTTGCTCATGATCAGTGGCAGATCGATCGGCAGCTGGCCAGCACGCTGACGGTAGAGGAGGTCGTTGACGCAGTGTCCGGCCTTGGATGCCAACACGAGAGTGCGAAGCGGGCGCCCGACAACGTCGAGTTGCCATTCCATCGCGTACCGCTCGGTCACGGGGGCGAGGGCTTGCTCGAAAACTTCGCGCGGAGCATCCGACTCCACTTGAAGGCGCATGAAGAAACGCCCGGTGTCGTCGCTGGAGAACTGTTGCGACTCGGTGATGTTGCCGCCGGCCTCAACGATGGCGCCGCTGATGGCGTGAACGATGCCGGGCTTGTCGTCACAAGTGAGGGTTACGATCCAGTGCATTGAGGTGGTCACTGATTTAGCGTACCGGTGCTGGCGGTAGAGTTAGTCAAACATGAGCACGCCACACACCTCTCCAGCACCTTCCACTCAGGCATTCCCGTGGGCAGGCCTCTTCACTCTTTCGGCGCTGATCTTTACGTCGGTCACCAGCGAGTGGTTGCCGACCGGTTTGCTGCCTGAGATTGCTGGCGAGCTTTCCGTTTCGGAATCGCAAGTCGGGCTGCTCATCACGATCTTCGCCGCGACTGTCGTTATCTCTACGGCTCCGCTCGCCGCGCTCACGCGTAACCAGCCGCGCAAGAAGCTCGTCATCATCGTGCTGATCGTGTTTGTCGTCGGCAACCTACTTGCCGCGGTGGCGCCTAACTACGCCGTTCTCGTGATCGCGCGGATTATCGGTGGTCTATCGCACGGCCTCTTTTGGGCGGTAGTGGGGGCGTACTCTGCCCACCTCGTTCCGCCGCATCAGGTGGGTCGCGCGGTCGCGGTGACGAGCGCGGGCGCCACCGCCGCATTCGTGCTTGGAGTCCCGGTCGGAACCGCTCTGGGCCACGCTCTCGGGTGGCGACTCGCTTTCGTGGTGATCGCGATCATCATCGCGGCGCTCACCATCATGGTGGTGCGCATTTTGCCGCCGGTTGATCACCAGCAGCCTCTGGCGACCGGCGAAATCTCGATTCCGTTGCGCAAAGACCGCTCGGTTCCCGGAGTCATTTACGTGTGCATCCTCGTCGCGTTAGCGATGCTGGGCCACAACCTCTTCTATACGTACATCGTTCCGTACCTCATCGGTCCCGCGGGGATCGACGGTGGCGCGGTCGCTGGCGTGCTGTTGATTTTTGGAGCGGCTGGCGCTGTGGGCCTCGCGCTCGCGGGAATGCTCGTCGACCGCTTCCCCCGCAGTATCATCCCCGTGACCGTCGCGCTCGTCTCGATTTGTGCCGTGCTGCTCGGTTTGTTCCCGGCAGAACCCGCCATTATGTTCACCGTCATTGTGGTGTGGGGAATCGCCTTTGGCGGAGTGCCCGCCATGATGCAAACGCGACTTCTGCAATTGGCGTCGCCCCGCATGCGGGATGTGGGCTCGGCGTACCTCACGACCTCGTTCAACATCGGTATTGGCGGCGGAGCGCTCTTGGGCGGCATCCTCCTCGACAACTACGGCGTCATCTCATTGCCCTATGTCGACGCAGCAATCCTTGGCGTCGCCGTGGTCTTCGCCATCGTGGGTGGTGAATTGCTTAGGCGCCGCGACCGCCGGATGTCTGCAGTTCGAGACCAGCAGCCCACACCGCCCGCACCTTAAAGTCGGCGTCGAGCAACACAGCGTCGGCGGCGTAGCCGGGAGCCAGCACACCGAGGTCGCCCTCGCGCCTCATGGCGCGCGCTGGAACGACGGTGGCGGCGGCTACCGCTTCAGGCACGCTCAATCCCACTTCGGTGATTGCGCGACGCACCGCGACATCCATCGTCAATGTTGATCCGGCAATCGAACCGCTGTCGCTTAAGCGAGCAACGCCGTCGGTGACGGTCACGTCGAGCTCTCCGAGCAAGTAGTGACCGTCGTGGGCACAGGCGGCGGCCATCGCATCGGTGACCAGGGCCACGCGGCCGGGCGCCGAAGCAAACAGCATTCTGACGACATCCGGATGAACGTGCACGCCGTCATTGATGACCTCAAGAATCATCGACTCGCGACTGATTGCGGCGGCGATCGGGCCGGGCTCGCGGTGGTGGATGCCGTGCATCGCGTTAAAGGTGTGCGTGAGTAGCCGCGCTCCAGCATCAATAGCGGCGAGGGTCTGTTCGTAATTGGCAGAGGTGTGCCCGATCGCGACGGCAACTCCGGCCGCGCTCAACTGCACGATTGCGTCGCGGGCGCCGTCAAGCTCGGGTGCGATGGTGATTTGTCGCAGACTGCCGGTGGCCGCCGTGAGCATCTCGTCGATTTCAACGGTAGTGGGGTTACGCAACGCGGCCGGGCTGTGAGCGCCCTTGAACGACTGGTGCAGGAATGGACCCTCGAGATGGCTGCCGAGCACGAGGGGGTCGCTGGCAGAAATCTCGGCGATAGTTCGCAAGCTCGCGACGAGGCTCGCTTGATTGCCGCTGACCAAAGAGATGACCGAGCGGGTCGTGCCGGCGGCGCGGTGAGCACTGAGTGCTGTGTGAATCGCGTCTGCCCCATTATCGAAGGCAGCACCGTTGCCGCCGTGGCAATGAATGTCGATGAAGCCGGGGGTGAGATAGTCGCCAGCGGCATCCGTGACGGTCGTCGCGCTCGCGGCGAGGGTGCGCCACTCGTTGCCGGTTCCGGTCGCAACGATGGTGTCGCCGTTCCACGCTATCCAGGAGTTTGCGACGATGCTGTCGGGCGTGACGAGCTGGGCAGAGTGGATGATGTGGTCGTTCACGAGGGGTGGTTCACTTCGGGCCAGCTCACTTCAGAGACGCGGTTGTAGTTGATCTGTGCGGCATCGAGTCGCGGCGACAAGTCTGCCAGACGCTGAGTGAAGTTGGCCCAGTGGTGCATTTCTCGCGGCGACCATGCAATCTCGGCGGCGGCGATTATGCGCGGAAAGACCATGTAGTCGAGATCGTGCAGGTTGTCGATCGTTTCTGTCCAGAGGGGCGCTTCGATGCCCAGGATGTGCTCATCGGCCACACCCGGCACAATTGCGGCGGGGTCCCAGTGATAAGCATCATGGAGCGTTGTAGGGCCGTCGGCCCATTCCAGCCCGAGCGGCTCGACTGAGGCGTATTTCATGTCGAGGTAAATGGCGTCGGCGGGCGACATGATCATGCGACCGCCCTGTTCGATAAATGAGGTGACGCGGGTATCGGCATCCTCTCGCGGTGTGACGTAGCTCCAGTACTGCCCGATTGTGCCCGGGGGCAATTCGTGGCTGCGTCCCATTTCGTGCCAGCCGATGAGTGTCTTACCGTGGCTGGCCGCGATGTGAGTCGCTCGTGCGATGAAGTACAGATAGTCATCATCGCTCGTCGCGAGGGATTCGTCGCCGCCCAGGTGCAGATAGGGCCCCGGAGTGAGGGCGCTAACTTCGCGAAAGACGTCATCCAGAAATTGGTACGTCACCTCCGAGCGAATTGCGAGTGAGCTAAAACCCACTTCGATGCCGGTGTACGGCGCGGGAGCAGTGCCGTTCGCATTGAGCCCGGGGTAGGCGGCCAGAGCGGCGTTGGTGTGGCCGGGAATATCGATTTCGGGCACGATGGTGATGTAGCGGGATGCCGCATACTCGACGATCTCGGCGTAGTCGGCCGCGCTGTAAAAGCCACCGCTGCCGCCACCGACCGCTGTCGTTGCGCCGAGAGCTGTGAGCTGGGGCCACGACTCGATGTGCAGCCGCCATCCCTGATCATCGGTGAGATGTAGGTGCAGCACATTGAGCTTGAGCAACGCCATCCGGTCGATATAGCGCTGCACATCAGCGACGGAGAAGAAGTGGCGAGCCACGTCGAGCATCGCGCCGCGGTAGGCGAATCGAGGGTAATCGCTGATCTCGACGCCGCGCACGTGCCACGGGCCTGGTTGTGCTGTCGTGGCCTCGATCGCGGAGGGAAGCAGCTGGCGCAGGGTCTGCACGCCGAAGAAGAGGTGAGCCGCGTCATCCGCGCGTATTTCGATGCGGTCATCGCGCACAGTCAAGAGGTAACCCGCGACGGGGAGCGCTGTGTCGCCGATAGTGAGGGAAATCGTGGAAGACGCGGCGTCGGTGGAGCCGCAGTCGCTGCTGTCTTCGCTATCGGTGCGGAGAGCGAAGTCGAAGCCCGTGGCAGAGCGGAGCGCTTGCGAGAGATAGCGAGCGACATCGACGGCTGATCCAGAACTGTGGATGCTCGTCGTCGCCGTCAGCTCGAATTGGCTCGAGGTGGCGCGGATGTGCACGGGGGCGGGCATCACCGGGGGAGTCGTCATTGAATTCCATTCAGCATAGGGTTTGTCAGGGATCCTAACTAACTGCTGTCAATTCTTGCAGGTTCTCGCTACCTTCACCAGCACCCGGTAGATTGAGAGGTACCCACCACCTGTCGCAAGGAGATCATCTGTGTCCTCATTCCTTTCGCCTCTCTCTGAGGTAGACCCCGAGATCGCTGCGGTGCTCGCACAAGAGCTCGACCGCCAGCGCAATACGCTCGAGATGATCGCGAGTGAGAACTTTGTTCCGCGCGCTGTTCTCGAGGCGCAGGGCTCGGTTCTCACCAACAAGTACGCCGAGGGTTACCCGGGGCGTCGCTACTACGGTGGATGCGAATTTGTAGACGTTGCAGAAAAGCTCGCGATTGAGCGCGCCAAGAGCCTCTTCGGTTCCGCGTATGCCAACGTTCAACCTCACTCGGGAGCCTCGGCTAACGCTGCCGTGCTGTCGGCTATCGCTCAGCCCGGCGACCGCATCCTCGGCCTCTCGCTCGACCACGGTGGACACCTCACGCACGGCATGCGCTTGAACTTCTCGGGCAAGCTCTACGACGCTCATGCGTACGGGGTGAACGAAGAGACCGGCGTTCTTGACATGGCGGATGTTCGTGCCAAGGCCCTGGAGGTCAAGCCTCACGTCATCATCGCTGGCTGGTCGGCGTACACCCGCCAGCTCGACTTCGCTGAATTCCGCTCGATCGCCGACGAGGTCGGAGCCGTGCTCTGGGTCGACATGGCGCACTTCGCCGGACTCGTTGCGGCAGGCCTGCACCCCAACCCCGTTCCTTTTGCGGATGTCGTGTCGTCGACCGTTCACAAGACCATCGGTGGTCCTCGCTCGGGCTTCATTCTCACCAACAACGTTGATATCGCTAAGAAGATCAACTCCAACGTGTTCCCCGGTCAGCAGGGTGGACCACTCATGCACGTGATCGCCGCCAAGGCGACCGCGTTCATGCTCGCGGCATCCGACGACTTCAAGGACCGCCAGGAGCGCACCCTTCGTGGCGCCAAGCTTCTCGCTGAGCGTCTTGTTCAAGACGACATGACCTCGCTGGGCGTAGACGTTCTCACGGGCGGCACCGACGTGCACCTTGTGCTCGTTGACCTGCGCAAGTCGGAGATCAACGGTCAAGAGGGTGAAGACCTGCTGCACTCTGTGGGCATCACTGTAAACCGCAACTCGGTTCCCGCTGACCCGCGCCCGCCCATGACCACCTCGGGGTTGCGCATCGGTACGCCGGCGCTCGCCACTCGTGGTTTCGGCGATGTTGAATTTACCGAGGTTGCCGACATCATCGCCGAGGCTCTCAAGCCCGGTGCCGACACGGCTGCACTCGGCGCCCGCGTTCGCGCGCTCGCCGACGCCTTCCCGCTCTACGAAGGTCTCGAAAGCCCCGGTAGCTGGGCCTAAAGAACTCAGAAGCGGGCTGAAACAGCCTGAAGCTCAAGAGCCCATCACCGTGTGAACACGGAGGTGGGCTCTTTAGCGTTTAATGGAGATGGCAGTTGTGTAGGTGGCCGATCAGCGCATGGGCCCGATTCGAACGGAAAACGATGACCGCAGTAAAGCTTGATGGTGTCGCTACGGCCACCGCCGTAAAGAACGAACTGCGCGAGCGCGTGGATGCCCTGAAGGCTCGCGGCATCACTCCGGGCCTCGGCACCCTTCTCGTGGGCGATGACCCCGGAAGTCGTTCCTACGTAGCAGGCAAGCACCGCGACTGCGCGGAAGTGGGCATTGAATCTATTCGCGTTGATCTGCCGGCCACGGCATCCGCTGACGATGTTCGGGATGCCATTGTGGCGTTGAACGAGAACCCTGCCGTTACCGGCTACATCATTCAGCTGCCTCTGCCGGCCGGTCTCGATGAGAACGCGATGCTCGAACTCATGGACCCCGCTAAAGATGCGGATGGCCTGCACCCCACCAACCTCGGTCGTCTCGTGCTGGGCGTCGGCACGAAGCTCGATTCACCGCTGCCCTGCACCCCGGCCGGAATCGTCGAGATGCTGGAACGCTATGACGTTCCCATCGCAGGTAAGCACGTTGTTGTTGTCGGTCGCGGCCTGACGGTCGGTCGCCCGATCGGGCTGCTCCTCACGAACAAGGGACTGGATGCGACAGTCACCCTCACCCATTCCCGTACCACCCAGCTAGAGACTCACGTTCGCCAGGCAGACATCGTGGTTGCCGCAGTCGGTTCCGCCGCGCTGATTCGCCCCGAGTGGATCAAGCCGGGCGCTGCCGTGCTCGATGTCGGAATCACTCGCGTGATCGACGAGGCAACTGGCAAGGGCCGTCTCGTCGGAGACGTCGCCCCCGGTGTTGCTGAGATTGCCGGCTACCTCTCGCCGATGCCCGGTGGCGTTGGCCCCATGACGCGCGCGATGCTCGTGAAGAACGTCGTCGACGCGGCCGAGCGGCTCTAAGAGTGGCCGAGGAGTCGGCGCAGAAGCCTTCCGCGCCCAAGCTGCAGCACGTGTCGCGACCGCAGGGTGGGCCACGTAAACCGCGCAAGCGGCGCTTTCCGTGGCCCCGCGTGTGGGTCTGGGCAGGCGTGATCGTTGGCGCAGCGTTTGCCGTTGCGCTCGTTTTGAAGCTGGCCGGATAGCTGCTGACTGCAGCTTGCCGCTAGCGGTCGCGCAGAGCGCCCATCGACGGAGACACTGCGGTGACGGTGGGCTGGCCCCACGCGTGCTCGGCGAAGGCTCCATCGAGAGCTACCCGCACTCGGGATGCCGTGTCGGTGTCGACGAGAGCGACGGCCACTCCGCTGAAGGGGCGGCCGAGCATCCGCGCGCCTAAAGCACCGGCGGCCAGAGCTGTTTCGACGGCGAGGTCAATCTCCGTGGTCGAGATTCCGTAGTCGTCGCGCAGGCTCGCGTGTGAGGCATCGAGCAGGGCGCCGAGCAGTCGAGGGGTTTCGTCGCGAATGGCGAGAGCCGCGTCGCGCACCCGCTGGTTTTCGGTGACGGTGTGGAGTGTGCGGCGCACTTCGTCATCCGCGATCGCAGTGTCGAGCGCATCGGCGCTGGGAGCGTCGGTGTCAATCACAAGAAGTTCGAGGCCGGCGGTCTGCCAGTCGAGGGGGAGTGGCTCGGGGCGCTTTTCTCCCTCGAGGCGCACTAGGGCGTGGTCGTCGAGAGCGAAGACGCTCGCGGCGACATCGGGGTGCTCGGCAAGGTGAGCGGTGTGCTCGCCGAGGTTCCATAGGTCGCTGAGTGCAAGTGCCAAGGCCGCCTCGAGTGCGGCCGATGAGCCGAGACCAGATCCGACTGGCACGGTGGTGTCGATGAACACGTCGACGCCGGTGAGTGCCGCCGCCGTGTCGGATGCCTCCAGCACCTCCTGCACGATACCGAGCGCGATGCGACTCCAGCCCTGCACCTCGGTGGAGGCCAGCTCGTCGAGCTCGATCGTGACGAGTTCATCCACGAGGGCACTCGCGATGCGCACGGTGCGGTCGGAGCGAGTGGATGCCGCCAACACCGTACGGCGGTTGATCGCCACGGCCAGTTCGGCATCCGTCTCGGGGCTATCGGCAGTGCCCAGCAGAGTGAGGCGGCCGGGAGCCGACCAGACGCCGGCGGCGGGGTGACCGAACACGGCCTCGAAGTCGTAAAGAACGTCATCGCGAATATCTGACATGGGTGCTTCCTTGGTTGTGGCCGGTGTGCCGGTAGGCTGTTGCGGTGAGCACGCCTACAGGAACCCAGTACATCATCACTCGAGCCACGGAGCAGGGTGAAGCGCGAGCGACCATCACCGAACTTGCCGCCTCGTTGCGAGAGTTCAGCATCGGCGGGGTCGATCTCGTGGAGTCCTACGCTGAATCGGCGATGCCGCCTTTCGCTGATGGCATCGTGTTGGTGCCGTGGCCGAACCGCATTGAAGATGGCACGTGGATGCTCGACGGTGAGCCGCAGACTCTCGACATCACGGAGCGCGACCGCAACAACTCCATTCACGGACTGCTGCGTAACACGGGCTACTCGCTGATCGAGCGCACGGAAGGCTCGGTCACCCTCGGCGCGACGATCTTCCCGCAGCACGGTTACCCCTTCCACGTGCACACCACCGTGCGCTACGAACTCGTGGAGGGTGGACTGAGCGTCAGCCACACCGCCACCAACCTTTCGGATGCCGCAGCCCCGTTTGCGCTCGGAACCCACCCGTTCTTCAAGATCGGTGACACTCCCATTGCGGAACTAACTCTCACGATGACCGCCGCCACTCGCTTCGAATCGAATGAGCGCCTTATCCCGACGGCGGAAGTTGCTGTGCCTGGAACGGACTTTGACTTGAGCGCTGGCCGCCCGGTCGGCGAACTCGACCTCGACATGGCTTTCGCCGGCGTGGAGGTTATCGATGGTGTTGCTGCGCGCCTCACTGCGCCTGATGGCCGCGAAGTGCGCGTGACCGTTGACGAGAACTTCGACTTCGTTCAGTTATTCACGCCGCGCAACTTTCCGACCCTCACCGGCATCGGCCAGGTCGTCGCGATCGAGCCGATGACAGCGGCCCCCAACGCGTTCAACACGGGCCGCGGTCTTCTGTGGCTCGAGCCCGGCGTCGAGTTCGCTGCAACCTGGGGAGTCGAGTTCTCCGCATGACCCGTACTGACCTGACCGCAACACCCCGAGCCCGCGATGTGCGGCGGTGGCGACGGTACCTCGCCGCCGAACGCGCCGAAGCGGCCGTCTATCGAGATCTGGCATCCCGCCGCACCGGTGAAGAGCGCGAGATCCTTTTGGCGCTCGCCGCTGCCGAGAAACGCCACGAAGATCACTGGTTGACGTTGCTGGGGGAGCAGGCCGGTCGCCCGCTGCCCACCGATCCGCGAACTCGGATGCTCGGCTTCCTGGCCCGACGCTTTGGCTCTGTCTTCGTGCTCGCCCTTGCCCAGCGCGCCGAGTCACGGTCGCCTTATCTGGATGACGACGACGCGACCGACACGATGGCCGCCGACGAAGCCGTGCACGAGGAGGTCGTTCGCGCGCTCGCTACTCGCGGGCGTCAACGTCTCTCGGGAACGTTCCGCGCCGCCGTGTTCGGAGCGAACGATGGGCTCGTCTCCAACCTCGCGCTCGTGCTCGGTATGAGCGCAGCGGGTCTTCCCAACGCCGTTGTTCTCCTCAGCGGTGTTGCCGGATTGCTCGCTGGCGCGCTGTCGATGGCGGCCGGCGAATACGTGTCTGTGCGTTCCCAGCTCGAACTTGAGCGAGCGGCTGCCCACGGCCCTGTCGCCACCGAATCGGTGCCCCACCTCGACGTCGACGAAAACGAACTCGCCCTGGTCTATCGCGCTCGCGGAATGAGTGCCCACGAAGCCGAACTGCACGCCGCTGAAGTGCTTGCTGGGCGCAGAACAGAGGCTGCGACGGTGACTCCCGAACACAACCCCATCGGTTCGGCGATCGGCGCAGCCGCTTCCAGTTTCGGGTTCTTCGCTTCAGGCGCTGTGATTCCTGTACTTCCCTACTTGCTGGGCGCTCAGGGCCTTTCGGCCGTCGTGATCGCTGCAGTACTCGTGGGCCTTGCCTTGCTCGCCACCGGATCCGTTGTTGGTTTGCTGTCAGGCGCTTCGCCACTAAAGCGTGCGCTGCGCCAACTCGCAATCGGTTACGGCGCTGCTGCAGCCACCTATCTCTTAGGGCTACTATTCGGGGTAAGCGTCGCCTAACGCTCGGAGGTCGTTATGAGTTCAGCGCTTATCGTCATCGACGTGCAGCAGGGCTTTGATGACGCGCACTACTGGGGGCCGCGCAACAATCCGTCCTGCGAATCCAACATTGGAATGCTCATCGGGCATTGGCGCCGCGAGGGCTGGCCCATCGTCTATGTGCGGCACGATTCCCACGACGAGACCTCACCGCTGCATCCGAGTTCTGCGGGCAACGCCTTCAAGGAGCTGCTGTCGGGCACTCCCGATTTGCTCGTAACCAAGAGTGTAAATTCGAGTTTTCATGGCAGCCCCGACCTCGACGAGTGGCTGAAAGCATCCGCTATTGAGTCGATTGTCATCTGCGGAATTACCACCAACCACTGCTGCGAAACCACGGCGCGCGTGGGCGGCAACCTTGGCTATGACGTGACATTTGTGATCGATGCGACGCATACCTTCGACCGGGATGGCCCCTTCGGTGAAGAAGTGGCCGCCGCTGAACTCTCGCGCATCACCGGAGTGAACGTGCACGATGAGTTCGGCAGGGTCGCATTGACCCGCGACTTGGTCGGCCCCGGGTCGAGTGCCGGCTACGGCGGAGTGGTGATCTAAAGCAGCGCGCTATTGCGCCCCACGGCGAACCAAATGAGGGAGCCGATGAAGGGCGCGATGAGAATCACGATGAGCCAGAGCAGCTTGGTGTTCGCGGGCATCGTGGAGCGAAAGACCTGCGACAGCGCAACGACGATCAGCGCGAAGTAGCCGACCATGGCAATGATCGCGATGACGGTGCAGAGAATCGGTTCTGGCATGACAACCTCTCGCTTCGGGCGCCACGAGCGTGGCGACGAGGCCAATTCTATCGAGCATCGCTCAATATTCCATTCTGCTTCGTGTGTTACTGCGCGCGCTAAGCGACCGATTCTCAGTGGTTCGGGCTATTCTCGAAGGAGCTAACGGCATCCGTTTTCGGATGTTGGGCATTTCAGCCAGGCTCGAACATTGGGGCCACCATGATTGACCATGTTTCTTCTCCCGCCGTAGTCGGTCGCGACGATGTCGTCTTGCACGATGGGCTGCTTGCTCTGAGCAACAGCACCCTCACGCCGCGTGAAGCCGTGCGCGAAGATCTACTGTTTGTGCGCCGCGTGCTCGACGCCGCCGAGATCCCCTTCTTGATGGTGCGCGGTGAAGACGAGACTCCTGTACTTGCGATTGATACCAAGGACCGCAAGGGACTGCGCCTCGCGCTCATCGCCGCCTGCCAGAACGAGCCCTTCTATGTGAAGCCGGCGCGCATCAAGTCAAACGGCAAGCGCGTTCCGTCCGATGAGCGAGACACCCCGGTGCTGGTCGCGGATGGCGTGCTCACGCCGGTAATCAAAGCTAAGGCGTTCGTGATTTTTCGACCCCGCGTCGAGCCTGCCGGCCGCCTGCGCTTTGACGAGCCTTTTGGTGTGCGCATCGAACTGTGGGAGTACATGCGCAACGAGGTTGTTGCTCCGAACCCGAACGCGCTTATGCGCCGCTGGCTGCCGAGTAACGAAGCCATCAACGACACCGTCGAGTTGCACGGTGAAAGCTGGCCGACGCTTCGGGGCATGTTTGACCAGCTTGCCCACGACATCCCCTTCGAAATCGACCTCGTGTTCTCGTGGGTCGATGGCGCTGAAGTGGAATGGCAGAAGGCGCGTGCTGCCCGCATGGCCAACTTCGTGGTCGGCGAGGGTGATGATTCCGAGGCGCGCTTTAGGCAGCTCGACGAGCTCAAGTACGCCCTGCGCTCGGTGCACCAGTACGCGCCCTGGATTCGCAACATCTACATCGCCACCGACTCGCCGCGCCCCAAGTGGCTGGCCGAGCACCCGCGCGTCACGCTCATGCGCAGCGAAGACTTCTTTGAGCGCCCCGGAGACCTGCCCACGCACAACTCGCACGCGGTCGAAAGCCAGTTGCACAACATCCCCGGAATCAGCGAGCATTTTCTGTATTCCAACGACGACATGTTCTTTGGTCGTCACGTGAGCCCCTCGATGTTTTACTCGCCGGGCGGCATCTCCAAGTTCATCGAGGCACGAACGCGTATTGGTCTTGGCGAGAGCAGCTTGCAACGCTCTGGTTTCGAGAATGCGGCGCGTGTTAACCGTCGCCTGCTGCAGCAGAAGTTTGGTGCGACCATCACGCGTCACCTCGAGCACGCGGCAACCCCGCTACGCGTGTCGGTGATGCGCGAGCTCGAGGCAGAGTTCCCCGACGACTTCGCACGCACGAGTGCCAGCGCGTTCCGCCAGGCGACCGACATCTCGGTCACCAACTCGCTGTACCACTACTACGCGCTGCTGAGCGGAAAAGCGATCGTGCAAACGGATGCCAAAGTGAAGTACGTCGACACGACATCCATTGAAGGGCTGCGCAAGATGCGCTCGCTGCTGCGCAAGCGCTCGAGCGACTTCTTCTGCCTGAACGATGGCAGCTTCCCCGAAATCTCGGCGGAAGACCGTGCTGCTGCGGTGCGCTCGTTCCTCGATGAGTACTACCCGATTCCAGCGCCGTGGGAGTTGCCCGAAGCCGAGTAGGGCAGCGCAGAGCCGCGGTTGCTGGTGAGCAGTCGCGGCCGTCGGTGCGGTGAGTGAGGTTACGCGACTTGCGCGCTGGGCACGACGTGGGGGTTCACGGGTGGTGGAATCGTAATTCCGTCGCGATCGAGAATCGCCGCCGTTTCTTCTGGCGTGACATACGAGAGGCTCCCGTAGTCGCCGAGAGGCACGACCGAGTGCATCACTGTTTCGTCGTAGACGTGCACCAAGTTGAATGACTGGGCGCCATCCCGACCACGGGTGCCGCCGACGGGCACGTTGAGGTCTTGCGTGTAGCAGGTGGCTGAGGCGACTGACACGGGGATCCCCGCGAAGAGCGCGGTCGTTGAGTAGTGCAGGTGACCGGCGATGATGCTGCGGATGTCGCTACCGCGGATCACCGCGGCGAGCTCCTTTTGAGAGCGCAGTTCGACGGTCACGGCAAGATCGAGAACCGTGGGCACCGGCGGGTGGTGCATCGCGAGGATGGTGCCGTGGGGTGCCGGGGTAGCGAGTTCGTTCTGCAACCACAGCAGTTGGGCATCCGAAATATCGCCGTGATGTTCGCCGGGAACGGTCGAGTCGAGCGCAATGACGCGCAGCCCGTTGACGTCGATTACGCGGTCGATGGGCGCGGTGGTGGCGGGTTCATCGAGAAGAGTGGTGGTGAAGGTGCTGCGGTCGTCGTGGTTGCCCATGACCCACACCACTTGCGCTCCGAGGCGATCGGCTACAGGTTCGACGATCTCGCGGAGCGCACGGTAGGCCTCAGCTTCGCCTTTGTCGGCGAGGTCGCCGGTGATGATGATTGCTTCGGGGCGAGAACCGGATGCTTCCAGTTCAGCGAACAATTGCCGCAGCTTGGTCTCGCTGTCGAGGCTGTCGTAGAGGCGCCGCCCATCGGCCAGAAGGTGCACGTCGCTGAGATGTAACACGTAATGGTCGGGTCGAGGATACTGCGACACGTAGCCGGTCATAGGCGTAGTCCAGCACTCGAACATGGATGCGCGGTGAACATCCTGCGGCAAGTTGCGCGCCGTCCCCCGGTTTCTGCGGATCGGGGTCGCCCAGCGTGACCCGGTTTGGGGGCGTGCTTGGCGTTGATCTGGTTTCGAGGTGCGGTCGAGAACTAACCGAGCGAACTCATTCGGAACTCAGGAGCTTCGGCGGTTTCGCGAAACTCCAAGACTTCCACGTTGTGCTCTTCGAGAACCGCAAGCACGTCGGACGGTTTGACTCGGAAGAACTCGCGCCGCAGGTTCACCTTGTTGACTCTGTGCTCTGCGAATTCGCGGTGCAGCATTGCCTCGACATCGATTGCGTCGTTTGCAAAGAACAGCGCATGTACGTCGAACTTGAATGGGACCGAAGCATCGCCGAGTTCGTTCACTCGATCCATCGGCTCAAGGCGTCGTGTCATTCCGATTTTCACCATGTGCTCGCCGAACGCGCCAACGTTAGAAATTACGTAGACATAGCCGGCTCGAATATTCGCCGCGCGGTAGTCGACATCCTCGATCGCTTTGTCGACATCTGCGAGGAGCGCTTGCATCCGCGCGACGCCTTCCAAGTCGCCCTTTTCTTCGAGTGCCGCGAGCGTAGAGAGATAGTGGGACCGTTGCTTGTCCAAGCGTTCCTGTTCGCGCTTGAGTTCGGCTTCTGCCTTGCGCTGTTCCGCGAGCTCGGCTCGGCGACCGCGCTCAGCCTCCTTTTCCGCTTGGAGCGCCTGCAGGTGGCGTGAAGCGAGCTCGAGCTCCTTGAGGCGTAATGCGTGGTATTGCTCGGAGACACGCAGATCGATCATCGTTCCTTGCTTCGCGATTTGCTCTTTCACTCTGGAGAGCCGTGTTTGGGCAACGCTCAGATTGCCCGCGCGAACTGTCTTGATCGCATTTTCTGCCTCCGCGTTGTAAGCGCGCAGCAGGATGCTGGACATATCTTTCACAAACTTCGTGCCTTTGGTCGCCGAATTGTTGAATGTGAAATTGGTCGTAGCTGTCACAGCAGTGCGCTGTTGAACCATGCTCTTGATTGAACTTCGAACGGAGGCTAATTCCGTCGCTAGCGACACCGAGTTTTCTGCGGGATGTTCGAAGTCGAAGAGACCGAGCTCCTGAAGCTCCTGAGCGCCGCGTATGTCGAGAAGGAGTGCTCGTGCGGCGAGGACTTCATTCTCGCGAGCGGTCAACTCGCTCGAGGTCTTGTCGAGGACTTGTCGAGCTTCAGAGATCTTGTTTTCTAGAGCGAGCTTGAGCGCGTCGATCTCCGCGATCTCAAGAAGGCCATGCTCGGCTACTAATTGGGACAGCCGCTGATTTTCCGCCTGCAGTCTCTTAGCAACCTTCAGAGAGTTGAAGACTGTGATTTTGGTCTCGGGTAGGCGCGATTCGTCGGCCTTCTCTACTGCAATCGGGGCGTGCTCTTCGGCTAGCCCCTCGGCCTCGCTCACCGGTGCAGGCTTCAGCGTCGACGGGAATCGAGCTAGGTCTGAGCCCTGCGGTTCTGCGAATTCATCGCGCCAGGCTCCGCCGTCCCACCATTGCATTCGAACGGAACCATCGGGAGCGGGATACCAGCCTGCGGGAACTGTCATAGCCTCATGTTGGCATAGTCAATGCATTCCGTGCGCTGCAGCAGGCTTTGAGGAGCGTCGGATTGTCTGGAGCGTTGATCGGGCCGAACGTCAGCAGAACCCTACCCAGAGCGCGTCGCGGGCACGGGTGGTCGCTACATAACGTTCGCGGAGCTGGCGTGCTGTGCGTTCATCGTCGGCGGCCGGTGGGTTTTTCGGCGTCCAGGGCAGAAGCACTAGCTTGAACTCGAGGCCTTTAGCCCGATTGATCGTTCCGACTTTGACCGCGTCCGCTGGCACTCCGGCGTAATCCAGAAGGCTCATTGAAGCCAGTCCCGCTTCGGTTAGCAAACGCTGAGCGATGTCGACTTGTCGGTTGGTGTCGCACAAGATCGCAATGTCGCCGATTCCGATCTCCGTCGAAACTGCTGCAGAACGAATGTGCTCGACCAATGCTCGGTCGTGCTCGTCTGTCGAAGCAAACGTTGCAGAGACGGGAGGCCGTCCGTGGCGCCCAGTGGCGCTGACGGCATTTTTGTGACGGTCACTGACTACGACAGAAGAAGCGTCATCCTTCCTCCCGCGAGCTCGTCCTGAGATTGCGGAGGGCGAATCATCGATGTCCGCGAAATCGTTGTCTTCGATGAAGGTGGATGCGAACTCTTGGATCTCAATAGTGTTCCGGTAATTCCTGTCGAGGACGACGCCGCGCCCCGATAGGGAAATGCCGGCTTCGCTGAGTACGTAGCCACCCGGGTAGATGCTTTGTTGTCCGTCGCCGATGAGGGTGAAGGCGTCGGGGCCATCGCCAACCAGCGAGTGCAACATTCGAACCATGGACAGGGAGAGGTCCTGTGCTTCGTCAACAACGACCGCAGCGTATTCAGTGAGAGGACGCTCCTGTAGCGCCTTCTCCGCGAGAAGAACCTGGTCTTTGAAATCGTGAATCCCAGCGGCCCGCATGAGTTGCTCGTAATCCTGGAACAGTTTCCACACTGCTCGACGGTCTTCGACATTGAGGGGAATCATTCGGCCCGGGCGCGCACAATCTGCATATTGCTCGAATGACGTGAGCCCACGGCCTTTAATGACGGCGTCGACTTCCTCTTTCCAGTATTCGAAACCAGCGACTGGAGCCCGCGCAGAAAGTCGCGTACGAGAGCTTTCGTCGAGCGCAAACCACGCCTTTTTCAGCAGCAAGCCTGCGCGACGCGAATCTATCTTGAGTCGTACGCCTCGTTCTGAAAGCGCGCGCGACGCGAAAGAGTTGACGCCGACGAAGTCAACACGATCGGCGGCTTCAGGCGCCAGCCGAGTGAGTAAGTTGCTCATGACAGCGGGGAGCGTCTTTACGAATGTTGTGAATAGGATGCGGCCATGGGGGTGCATGCGTGCGAGGTATGCAGCTCGATGCAAACCGACGACAGTTTTTCCGGTTCCAGCACTTCCGCGTATGCGAGACGGCCCGTTGAAGCTGCGGCGTACGAGCGTGGCTTGACTGGGGTGGAGAAAGGTCATCCAATCCTCGACCGGCGCGGCGAGTTCCGCAGCGCTGAGGGCTTCCAAAACTTCGTTTTCGCTCAGCAACGCGCCGTCTTCGAGAGCGTGGTTCGGGGCTTCCGAAAGCACCGGCTCAGGAACGGCTCTAATCGTTTGCTCGATCTGCGGACCCGAGTAGGCGGGGAAGTGCTGCATCGCCGCGAACAGCACTTTTTCGACTTGTGACGGTGTGAGTCTTCGTCCGCGGGCGGCAAGATGTTTGTGAACGTCATGCTCGCCGACGACCTCGACCGGGCCTACCTCGCCAAGCCGCCCTTTGTGCCCGTGCATTACTAGTGCGACGCGCACTTCACCGGGAGCGAGGCCCACGTCTGCAAATACCGCTTCTGCCGAGTTTGCGACGTCGGCAAGTCGCAGCACAACATCCGTGACGTCATCTTGCCCGCGGTACATCGAACCCGCTGCAACGCTGAAATCATTCCAGTGCTTCGAATCGATGATCCACACACCTGAAGGGCCGACCACGATGAGGTCGAGCTGGGCGTTCCGTGAACCAGGCCACTTTCGGTCTGCCAGAAGATAGTAACCGTGAGCGGTTAGTGGCGACAGACGCTGTGCGAGCTGACGTTCGGCAACGGCTGCTGCTGCATAACGACCAGCTTCATCCGCTGCGAGAGTAGCTTCACGCTGATAGCTTGACGCGAGCGCACTCAAACGCTGCGCCTGCTGTTCGGCAGACGATCCCGCTGACATCCTGATCCCCCTATCGGATATCCATATTCTTGCAGGAATTCTCAGTTTTGTTTGTACCGCACCTTGGGGGTTTCGGAGAGTCCCGGTTGAGCGGACCTGCGCGCTCGCGACAATCTGTTTCGGAACGCTACGAACGCCGACTTGCAGCTCTCGGTCGCAAAAAACGAAGCCCTGGTCGGCGACCGCATCAGCGCTGCGGAAACTCCAAGAGCTCGTGCTCCCACGCGGCGACTGTCTGCCGCAGATCACGCGGCGAGATCCTGAGATCCAGGAAGAAGTCCCTCTCACTCGTCACGCTCGGAGGCTGTGACTCAAGCCAAAGGAACGCGCGGATGACAACCGCAGCCGGCTCGAAACTCACGACTCCGAATCCAAGGTTTGGCTCCACAAACTCCTGCGTAGGTGAGGGCTCGCCGCGCCCGCTCAGTTCCATCGGCTCCACAAGTCCGCGGGCGGCACGTAAAAGCCACGTGCCCAGCCTGCGTGCCTCATCCACAAGCAAGCAGGGCTCGAGAAAGTTCCACTCTTCGGCGCCCCAACGGGCTCGCCCATCGATCAGGAGCCAGTTGGCGTCGTAAGGATCGACCCGTACATCCTCAAACTGGTAGGCCATGGGCTCGAGGCTGAGATAGTTCGTTCCGCCGGTGTCCCATAGCTCCATGGTCAGGAGCCTAATCGCGGCGCGACTCTAAGAACGCACAAGAACCGCAAGGAATTGCTTCGAAGGCGACGAAATGTGGGCCCGGCCGGGCTCGAACCGGCGACCCGCGGATTAAAAGTCCGATGCTCTACCAACTGAGCTACAGGCCCTACATGTTAAGCGTACCGTGATCTTATGGCCGAAAATTTCCATAAGCCCACGCAATACTCGACAGACAAGTTTGACACATATGAAGGCGGACAAGATCCGGCCCAAATAATGCGCGCCGCCCACGATACCGCCCACGCGCTCATTGAAGGTGCACGCAACACGGATGACCCCGCCGTTGTTGATCGCATCGTGGCTTACACCGACAAAAATGGCATCGATGCGCTCGCCGAGCTGTGGTCGCGATCGAGCCCCAGCAGCTTGCCCGGGGCACTGTGGCGCATCTATCTATTGCGTGCCGTCATCCAACAGGATGCGGTGGGCACGAGCTTGCTCTTTCAGCGCGGTATCGACACTCTTGCCACTATCGACGCTGCGGTCACGGGGGCGGTGAACCCGACGGGTCCCAACGAGATCAAGTCGTTGGCGGATGAGGTGCTGCGCGGACTCTTCCGTGGCGACTTTGGGGTTGCCCTCGATCGGGCTGCGTCCTTCAGCCGTATCCTGGCCTCCGGCGCGGGAAGTGTCGCTGATGATCAAGAGTTGTTGAACCCGGAGCGGGCGAGCGAACTCACTACCCGGGCCGACCGCTATTCGCGAATGGCGACAGAGTTCACGGCCTGCGCCAAGCTCTTTCGGGCCGGCTCGCTCGATTAGCTGGGTGCTGTTTGTCTTCGCTGCACGCGAACACCATCCCCCAACGCACTCTTTAAGGTGGCACACAGCGAGCCTTTTGCTACACTTTTCTTCGCCGGGCCACAGTAACCCCGGGCTCCAAAATTAGCCGCTTCGAGCGGCCCTGCGTCGTGAGGCGTTCTCTGTGGCCCGGCTTTTTAGCGCCCGCTGGCAGTTTTCAAACCCTCACCGCATGCCGTGAGACCCCGCTGATTCTCGGGCAGCTTTCGACCAAACCCTTCTCGCTAGGGCGCCGAATTACCAACCAGTGAAAGCAACTGACGAAAACCATCGTCGGCTCCGCATCCACTGACTGAAGATTCGCTGCTGAACCACACGAACTGCGATGAAGGAGCACAGGAACCTGTCATGCTTGTCCTTATGTCTCGTGAAGCTGAAGTCGGCGCAACGCCCGAAGAACCGGGTGTGCCTGCCACGAGCCCGCAAGACCTATTAGAGCGTGTCGCCACTGGTGATCAGGCCGCATTTAGCGAACTGTACGACCAACTGGCTCCTCGAGTTTTTGGACTCGTCAAGAGGCTCCTTCGCGACCATTCGCAGTCCGAAGAAGTGACGCAAGAGATCTTCTTGGAGATCTGGCAAACCGCAACCCGATTCGATTCGAATAAGGGCGCAGCGGTGAGCTGGATCCTCACCATGGCTCACCGCCGAACTGTTGACCGTGTACGTGCATCGCAGTCGTCCCGCGACCGCGACGTTCGTATCGGCATCCGTGATCACAACCCGGACTACGATCACGTCTCAGAAACCATTGAAGTCCGACTCGAACACGAAAGGGTAGAGAAGGCCATGTCCCGACTGACTGAACTCCAGCGCCAAGCTGTTTCCCTTGCGTATTACGGCGGCTATAGCCACAGTGAGGTGGCGACCATGCTTAAGGTTCCTGTCGGCACTGTCAAAACCCGACTACGTGATGGAATGATCCGCTTACGCGACGAAATGGGGGTGGCATCATGAACGACCGCAACGACGACCTCGCAGCACAGTCTGGCGCCTACGCTCTCAACGCGTTGAGCCCCGAAGAGCGCGAGGCTTTCGAGAAGCACCTGGCTGCTTCCGATGAGACCCGCACCGAGACCACCGAACTCTCCGACACGGCAGTCGCACTCGGAATGGCCATTGACCCGGTCACTCCGCCTCCTGCCCTCAAGGCCAACCTCATGGCGATGATTGCGCAAACGCCGCAGTTGCCGCGTGAAGCAGATGTCGCTTCTGAGGCTAACGATGCTTCGAGCAGTGTGGATGCCGCATCCGCGCCAATTTCAGACGTCACGCCGCTTGCTGCGTCGGTTGCGCCCGCTGCTGATGCCTCGGCTGAGCAGTCAAGCACCTCGTCGCCTGCCCAGGCGACTCCCGCGGAACGCAAGGCTCAAGCCCGCTGGTTCACGCGTCCGGCTACTGCTTTGGCGGCTGTCGCCGCGGCGGTGGCGCTCATCGTTGCCGGGGGCGTGGTTGCCGATTCCATCGGTCGCACGTCTCTCGAGCAGTCGACTTTTGCGTCTCAGCAGGCTGACCAGCTCGCGGCGATCAACGCAGCGAGCGACTCTCAGCGTCTTGTATCGACTGTTGCTGGGGGAGCCACGGCTACCTTCGTGTGGTCGAGCGAGCTTGCATCATCCGCTGTAATCGTCGATGGCCTTGAGGCCTTGCCTGCCGACCAGGTTTATGAACTCTGGTACATCGACGAGGCGGGGGCTCGCCCGGCTGGTCTCATGAGCGCTGCCGAGGACGGCCCGACGTGGCGTGTGCTCGATGGTGAAATGGGCGTCGGCGATGTTGTGGGTGTCACGATCGAACCCAAGGGCGGTTCGGATGCTCCCACCACCGACCCGATTGTGGTCTTCGAGAGCGCGTAGCGCCACCTGACGTAACTAATGAGAAAGCCCCCGGCCGATAAGGCGCGGGGGCTTTTTCGTGCCGCTGGATAGCGACAGCGTGCTCGAGTGGTTCGTTACCCGAACTTGCCGGAGACGTAGTCTTCGGTTGCCTGAACGCTGGGGTTCGAGAAGATCGTGGTGGTGTCGTCGTATTCGATGAGCTTGCCGGGGGCACCGGTTCCCGCAATGTTGAAGAAGGCGGTGCGGTCGGAGACGCGCGAGGCCTGCTGCATGTTGTGGGTCACGATCACGATCGTGTACTCCTGCTTGAGTTCCTCGATGAGGTCTTCAATGGCGAGGGTGGAGATGGGGTCGAGGGCCGAGCAGGGCTCATCCATCAGCACAACGTCGGGCTTCACAGCAATGGCGCGGGCGATGCAGAGTCGCTGCTGCTGGCCGCCCGAGAGGCCGGAGCCGGGCTTGTCGAGGCGGTCCTTGACCTCGTTCCACAGGTTGGCACCCACGAGTGATGATTCAACGAGGTCGTCGGCGTCGTTCTTGGTGATGCGGCTGTTGTTGAGCTTCACCCCGGCCAGCACGTTGTCGCGAATCGACATCGTGGGGAAGGGGTTGGGGCGTTGGAACACCATGCCCACCTGGCGACGCACGTTCACGGGGTCGACGCCGGGGCCGTAAAGATTGTTGCCGTCGATGAGAACTTCACCTTCGACGTAGGCGCCGGGGATGACCTCGTGCATGCGGTTGAGCGTGCGGAGGAAGGTCGACTTGCCACAACCGGAGGGGCCGATGAAGGCGGTAACCGTACGGGGCTCAATCGTGAGTGAGACACCTTCTACAGCGCGAAACTTGCTGTAGTAGACGTTGAGATCATTGACTTCGATGCGCTTAGACACGAATTAGGTTCCTTCGGTTATCGACCGGTTTTGGGGGCGAAGATTTTGGCGATGATGCGGGCCAGCAGGTTGAGCGCCATCACGATCAGGATGAGGGTGAGCGCTCCGGCCCACGCCCGATCGATGTAGGCCTGAGCATCGGTGCCTTGGGAGATGTACGAGCTGTAGACGAATACCGGCAGGCTTTGCATCCGGTCGCTGAACAGCGAGTAGTTGAAGTTGTTGGTGAAGCCAGCAGCCACAAGAAGCGGTGCGGTTTCGCCGATGACGCGGGCGATGGAGAGCATCACACCGGTAGTGATTCCGGCGATGGATGTCGGCAGCACAACCTTCAGAATGGTCAGCCACTTGGGTACGCCGAGTGCAAACGCGGCCTCGCGCAGCTCGTTGGGTACGAGTCGCAGCATTTCTTCGCTCGAACGCACGACGACGGGGATCATCAGCACCGACAGGGCCAGGGCCCCGGCGATTCCGACGCGAACTCCGGGACCAAAGAACAGCACGATGAGGGAGTAAGCGAAGAGGCCGGCGACGATCGAGGGGATGCCGGTCATGACATCCACGAAGAACGTGATGGCCTGGGCGAGACGGCCGCGGCCGTATTCGACGAGGTAGATGGAGGTCATGAGGCCGATCGGCACCGAAATGACCGTGGCCGCAAGGGTCATTTGCAGTGTTCCGACGATGGCGTGAGCTGCACCGCCACCTTCGCCGACAACGTTGCGCAGCGAGAGGGTAAAGAAGTCGACGTCGAAGCGGGCTGCTCCGTTGATCGTGACCGTGTAGAGCAGCGAGATGAGCGGCAGGAGCGCGATAACAAAGGCGAGCGTCACCAGGGTGGTCACGAGGCGGTCTACGGCGCGACGGTGGCCTTCAACGAGCCGTGAGACAGTCACGAGCACGACGCCATAGAGCACTACTCCGAAGAGCACCGCCGCAACAACATTGAATTCGCCATCGACTTGGCCGGCCTGAATGAACAGGAAGATCACGATGAAGGTGACAAGACTGCTGATCAGGATGAGCAGGGGAGCCCAGCGGGGCAGTTGGCCCGCTGCGTACGCGTTCTGAATGGGGCGCGCTGGTGTGGTGGTAGTCATCAGTTCGCTCCCGAGAATTCCTTGCGGCGGTTGACGATGTAGCGCGCGATCGTGTTGACGACCAGCGTGATGGCGAAGAGTATGAGGCCTGTCGCGATGAGAACATTCACGTTGAGGCCGTATGCCTCGGGAAAGCTCAGTGCGATGTTGGCAGCGATGGTCGACGGGTTCGTCGAGCTGACCACGTTGAACGTGATGACGTTCGAGGCCGAGAGCACCATCGCGACAGCCATGGTTTCGCCAAGTGCGCGGCCGAGACCGAGCATGGCGCCCGAGACGATGCCGGCGCGGCCGAAGGGCAGCACGGCCGTCTTGATCATTTCCCAGCGGGTGGCGCCGAGGGCGAGAGCAGCTTCTTCGTGGAGCACCGGAGTCTGGAGGAAGACTTCGCGGCAGATGGCGGTGATGATTGGCAGGATCATGACTGCGAGCACGATCGAAGCAGTGAGGATGGTGCGGCCAGTTCCTGAGGCGGGGCCAGCGAAGAAGGGCACCCAGCCGAAGTTGTCGACGAGCCAGCCGTAGAAGGGCTGCACTCCGACGGCGAGAACGTTGCCGCCCCAGAGGCCGAAGACCACGGAGGGCACGGCGGCGAGCAAGTCGATGATGTACCCGAGCGTTGCGGCGAGAGGTCGCGGTGCGTAGTGCGAGATGAAGAGGGCAATACCGATGGCAATCGGCACGGCCATCAGGAGGGCCAATCCGGCCGACCACAGGGTTCCGAACACGAGCGGGCCAACGTAGGCCCAGAAGTTCGTGCCTTCAAGAAGAGTGGTTTTCTCGGGGTCCGCGGTGATGCCGGGAACACCCTGCAACACGAGGAAGGCCGCAACGGCTGCGAGGATCGCGAGGATCAGCGCGCCAGCGGTGAGGGCTGTACCTGAGAAGAGGCGGTCTCCTGGGCGCTGCTTCGCGCGGATACGGGGGGCCGCAGTCGAGGTCATGTGTCGAGTATCCCTTATCCCTGGCGTGGCTTAGTGCGTGGTGTTGTTGTCGTGCTGGTGGTCGTGCCGGTTTCTGGGCGTACGAATTCACGCGACCCAGAGGAAAGTCTGCCCGACCCCGCTGCGAGTAGCAACGGGGTCGAGGCAGACTGACGGTGTTACTTGATGGCGTCTACTGCAGCCTGTGCCTTCTCGAACAGAGCCGAGGAGATGGGGGCTGAACCAGCGGACTCGGCGGCGGTGGCCTGGCCTTCGTCGCTGATGATGTAGCTCAGGTAGCCCTTGACCAGGTCAACGTTCTCGCTCGAGGCGTATTCGTTGCACGCGATCAGGTAGCTGATCAGAACGACCGGGTACACACCCGAAGCGTCGGATGCGCGGTCGAGCTCTACAGCGAAGTCGGTCTCGCCGCGTCCTTCTGCGAAGGGCGATGCGTCAACGATTGCTGCTGCAGCTTCGGGGGAGTACGGAACGTACTCGTCGCCCACCTTGACGGCGACGGTTCCGAGGTCTCCGGCACGCGATGCGTCGGCGTAACCGATGGTTCCGGTTCCGTTGGAGACGGCGTCAACGAGGCCTGAGGTCTGAGGAGCGCCCTCGCCACCGAACTCGGTGGGCCAGGTTTCGATCGAACCGACGGTCCAGACCGAGGGAGCTGCAGCCGACAGGTAGTCGGTGAAGTTCGCGGTCGTTCCCGAGTCATCTGCGCGGTGCACGGCGGTGATGCCGAGGTCGGGCAGAGTTACGCCGTCGTTCTGCGAAACGATGGCCTCATCGTTCCAGTTGGTGATCGAGCCGTTGAAGATTCCGGCGATCGTGTCAGCGTCGAGGTTGAGCGAGTCAATGCCGTCGAGGTTGAAAATGATGGCGATGGGGGAGATGTAGGCAGGGATCTCGAGGATGCCGGTGCCGGGAACGCACGATGCGAAGTTGTCTTCGTCAATTTCTTCGCTCTTGAACGCGCGGTCAGATCCAGCGAACTGGCTTCCGCCACCGATGAACGTGTCGCGTCCACCACCGGAACCGATGGGGTCGTACTCGACCGTGACGTTCTCGTTCGCGGTCTGGAATCCAGCAACCCACGCCTCTTGAGCTGACTGCTGCGACGATGCGCCGGCGCCAACGAGCGTTCCGGTGAGGTCTGATGCGGTTCCTTCATCGCTGCCGTTGTCGGCTGCTGCTGCGCACGATGAGAGGAGGATGGTGCCTGCGATAGCAATGGCACCGATGGTGCCAAGACGCTTGAAGTTCACAGTTTTCCCTTCGGGATGTTGATTTCAGGTTTCAGGCCGGTGCGACCCAAATAGAAAACCTAGGCAGCGCAGGTAGCCACCTTTACCCGGTTAGGTAAACGGGAGGTAAACGACCCGTCAACACCGCGAAGTGCGACCCCTGAATCCCGGGGATGTGAGCTATTTGATCGCTGCGACAGCAGCGCGAGCTTTCTCATAGAGCGAGTCAGAAATCGGCGCCGAGCCGGCAGACGCGGCCGCAGCCTGTTGGCCCTCGGGGCTGATCACGTAGTCGAGGTAGCCGCGGATGACATCCACCCGGTCGTTCGACGCGTACTCGTTACAGGCGATGAGGTAGCTGATCAGTACGACCGGGTACACGCCGCTGGCGGTGGATGCTCGGTCGATTTCTACCGCAAAGTCGGTCTCACCACGCCCCTCGCCGAAGGGCGAAACATCGACGATCGCTGCTGCTGCCTCCGGCGAGTACGAGACATACTCCTCACCGACCTTTACAGCGACGGTGCCGAGGTCGCCAGCGCGGGAGGCGTCGGCGTAACCGATGGTGCCGGTTCCGTTGGTGACGGCGTCGACGACACCGGAGGTCTGGGGCGCCGCTTCGCCGCCAAATTCCAGCGGCCACTTCTCGATAGATCCGACGGTCCATGCCGAGGGGGCTGCTGCGGCGAGGTAGTCGGTGAAGTTGGCGGTCGTTCCGGAGTCATCCGCGCGGTGCACGGCGGTGATGTTGCGGCTGGGCAGGTCTACGGACGGGTTTTGGGAAACGATGGCGGCGTCATCCCACTGGTCAATTTCCCCGGTGAAGATGCCCGCGATGGCGTCAGCGTCGAGGTTCAGCGAAGTGACGCCGTCGAGGTTAAAGATGATCGCGATCGGCGAGATATAGGCTGGAATTTCAAGGATGCCGGTGTCCGGCACGCACGACAGGAAGTCGGCTTCAGCGATTTCCTCGACCTTGTAGGCGCGGTCGGAGGCGGCAAAAGCGGCACCGCCACCGATGAAGGTGTCGCGTCCGCCGCCAGACCCGATGGGGTCGTACTCGACTGTCGCGGCCACGTTCGCGAGCTGGAAGCCGCGAACCCATGCCTCTTGAGCGGCCTGCTGGGAGGACGCTCCGGCACCGATAATCGTGCCGGAGGGGCCCGAGACGTCACCGACGGGAGCAGGAACGCATCCGGTGAGAGCGAGTGCGCTTGCCGCCGCGAGTGCGGTGGCGGTGCCAAGGCGGGTGAACTTCACAGGGATCCCTTCGAGAAACTGACGTGCACGTCATTCTCTCGCGAATTCGGCAGGATTTCACCGCCCGGCAACCTTCGCCGGTCTCAGCGCTCGCGATCCGGCATCAGGATTGGTGCGTTTCGACCGCCACTAAGCGCACTTTCTTGGTGTCGCGCGCGAAGTGCAGTACCGAAAAATCTCCCGTGCTGAGCATTGCTGCGGCTCGCAAGTTGGCGTCCGGTGTGGTGTGCGAAGCTTCGGCGAGAGCGCCCACAATCTGGGGGAGTACGGGACCGTGGCTGCACATCACGATTGACTGCTGCTTCTTGAGGCGCTTGGTAACAAGAGTGGTCACGGCGGCACCGTTGCTGCGGTAAGCGTCTTGGCTCAGGTCATCGGTGGCTTTGATCTCAAGCTCAGTGCGCTGCGACAGCGGTGTGATCGTGGCGAGGCAGCGGGCAGCGGTGCTGCTCAGGATGCGGTCGGGGGCGAACGCGGCGATGCTGCCGGCGATCGTGGCTGCCTGGTCTGTTCCGCGGTGCATGAGCGGTCGCGTGGCATCCGGCCCGTCCCAGGTTTCTCCGGGAACGGCTTTACCGTGACGCACGGCAATCATCGCGAAGGTGCGGGCGTTGCCGGCCTCGTAGATGGCTGCAAAGCGATCGAGAATGTCGATGTCGTGCTCGTAGCTGACCTTTTTGCGGGCCTTAGAGAGCGACAACCATTCGAGCGATGAGATCTCGTCGTTGGGCGTGAACTTGGCGCGCTCCAGAATGTGGTCGTTCACTTCGGCAGCCCAGTAGTGCACGTACTTGTCGCGGCCGTTGCCGAGCGTGTAGTGAACCTTGCCGAGCGGAACTCCGAGTTCGACGCTCAGGCCGGTCTCTTCGAAAATTTCGCGAACGGCAGTCTCGGGCAACATTTCACCGGGATCGAGTTTGCCTTTAGGTAGCGAGACGTCTTTGTGCACGGTGCGGTGCACCAGCAGCACGCGCGGCTTGCCATCGACTACACGCCAGCAGACAATGCCTGCGGCAAGGACCGGTGTGGTCGCCGCGGTCACCGGCGAGCTCCGCCTCGTTTGCGCTGCGTAATTCTCTTCATAAGAACATTCTGTAGGTCATTAAGAGGTTCACCGTCCTCTGAACGGGAGTGGCGGATCCAATCGCCTTCAGAATCGAGCCACCACGAGGCGGTGGTATCGGCGACGGCGAGGTCGAACATGTACTCGAGTTCTTCGATGTGTTCGGGTTCCACGATGCGCACAAGGGCCTCGACACGACGGTCGAGATTGCGGTGCATCATGTCAGAGCTGCCGATGAACACTTGTGGGTCGCCGTTGTTGTGGAACGAGAATACGCGCGAGTGTTCGAGGTAGCGACCGAGCACTGAACGCGCCCGAATGTTCTCGCTGAGCCCCGGAACTCCGGCGCGCAAGGAGCAAATTCCGCGCACCACGATGTCGATCGGAACGCCCGCATTGTTGGCGCGGTAGAGCGCGTCGATAATCGCTTCATCCACCATGGAGTTTAATTTGATCCGGATGCCCGACGGCAAGCCAGCACGAGCGTTCTTGGCTTCGTTCGCAATCTGCTTCACGAGGCCCTTGCGCAAATGACGCGGAGCCACGAGAAGTCGCTTGAACTTTTTCTCGATGGCGTAGCCAGAAAGTTCGTTAAACAGGCGGGTGAGGTCTTTTCCGACCTGGTCGTCGGCCGTCAGCAGCCCGAGATCTTCATAGAGACGGCTGGTCTTAGGGTTGTAGTTTCCCGTGCCGATGTGCGCGTAGTGGCGCAGCTTGCCCTCTTCTTGGCGCACCACGAGCGCGAGCTTGCAATGCGTCTTAAGTCCGACGAGACCATAGACCACGTGCACGCCGGCCTTTTCGAGCTTGCGCGCCCACGAGATGTTTGCAGTTTCATCGAAGCGTGCCTTGATCTCCACGAGTGCGAGCACGGCTTTACCGGCCTCGGCAGCGTCAATCAGAGCCTCAACAATGGGGCTGTCACCGCTCGTGCGGTACAGCGTCTGCTTGATGGCCAACACATCCGGGTCGGCGGCAGCCTGCTCCAAGAACGCCTGGACGCTCGTGGAGAACGACTCGTAAGGGTGGTGAAGCAGGATGTCTTTGCGAGCGATAGCCCGGAAGATATCGGCTCGCTCGTTGCCTTCGGTGGGCATGAGGCTCGGGCTCGTGATGGGCACGTGGCGCGGGTACTTGAGCGCCGGACGATCGATGCGGGTGAGCTGGAACAGTCCGCTGAGGTTCAGCGGGGCAGGCAAGCGATACACCTCTTGCTCGGTGATCTTGAGTTCGCGCACGAGAAGACCGAGCGTCACGTCATCCATGTCGTCAGTAATTTCGAGACGGATGGGCGGCCCGAAGCGACGGTTCAGAATCTGCTTCTCGAGCGACTTAATCAGGTTCTCGGATTCGTCTTCGTCGACGTTGACGTCTTCGTTGCGAGTAACGCGGAATTCGTGGTGCGCCAGAATCTCCATGCCGGGAAACAGGGCGTCCAGATGGTTGGAGATCAAATCTTCGAGCGGAATGTAGCGCAGCTGATCGCTGCCGTCATCCGGCAATTGAACGAACCGCGGCAAGACGCTCGGCACCTTCAGGCGCGCAAATTCTTCTTTCTGCGTCTTGGGGTTGCGCACTCGAATCGACAGGTTGAGCGAGAGCCCCGAGATGTACGGGAACGGATGCGCGGGGTCGACCGCCAGCGGCATGAGAACCGGAAAAATCTGGCTCGAGAAGATTTCGTCAACGCGCTCGCGGTCTTCGGGGCCGAGGTCAGACCACGACTCAATGTGGATGCCCTCAGCATCGAGCGCAGGCTTCACGCTGTTGCGGAACTCGGCCGCGTGACGCTCCTGAAGCGCGTGCGCGGCGGCGCTCAGTTCTTCGAGGACTTCGGCGGGAGCCCGCCCCGTGTTGGTCGGTACGGCGAGCCCAGTGTCGATGCGGCGTTTGAGGCCGGCAACGCGCACCATGAAAAACTCGTCGAGGTTGCTGGCGAAGATGGCCAAGAAGTTGGCGCGTTCCAGTAGTGGCAGCGACTCATCCTCGGCGAGTTCGAGCACGCGCTGGTTGAACGCGAGCCAGCTCAGCTCGCGGTCGAGGTAGCGGTCGTAAATCAACGTGCCGTCGTCAACGCTCGACGACTCATCGATGTCGTATTCATCGAGAGAATCTGTAGCGGAGCTGGGATCGGCTATCGCGCTGTCGTTGTCCATCTGATCATCCTGCCACTCAGTGATGAACAACTGATTAACTCGGCCCACGATGGGGAGAAAATCGGTGAGAGTGTGCCTTAGACGGCGATGCTCTCAGGCATGGCGTCGACCGCGGCATCCGATGCATTCGCTACGGGTTCAACGGCTTCAGGCTTGGGGGCCTTCTCGGCCTCTTCGGCGATGTTGAAGCAATAACCCACGTTACGAACGGTGCCGATAAGTGACTCGAGGTCGCCGAGCTTGGCGCGCAAGCGTCGAACGTGCACGTCGACGGTGCGGGTGCCTCCGAAGTAGTCGTAGCCCCACACTTCGCTCAGTAGCTGTTCGCGAGTAAACACGTGCCCGGGGTGCGACGCCAAGAAGCGCAGCAATTCGAACTCTTTGAACGTGAGGTCGAGCGAGCGGTCACGTGCCTTGGCCGAGTAGCTCGCTTCGTCGATCACGATTCCGGATGCGCGAATCTTCGATGCCGAACTCTCACCTTCGCGGCGCGCCAGTGCTAGGCGGATGCGGGCATCCACTTCGGCGGGGCCTGCGCCAGCGACGAGGAGGTCGTCGATGTGCCACTGGTGGTTGACGGCAGCGAGCCCGCCGTCGGTGACGATCACGAAGAGCGGAACCGAAATTCCGCCGGAATGGAGCACGCCGCACAGCCCTTTGGCGGCGGCAAGATTGGTGGTCGCGTCGACGATGATGAGGTCAGTGGTGGGTGCGGCGACTAGCGTTGCGGGCGCAGCGACGACTACCTCCACCGTATGACTGAGCAAACCCAGGGCGGGTAATGGTTCAGCGTCGGGCGCAGAGCTAAGCATCAAGATGTGTGCCATATGGCCTCCCCACTGCGTAAAAAGGATTCTACCGTGCGCCGCCGCGCGCTCGTGACGGCCCCCGAATCACGCTGTTCTCGATACGATGGGTCAATGACTTGGCAAAAGTGGAGCGTCGTGCCCGTATGGGCGTTGAGCCTCGTGGGCACGGTCATTATCGGTGTCGTGGCTGCGCCGGAGTCGCGCGTCACCTGGTTGGCGATTGTCCTCGCGGCCTGCGTCATCTTTACCTTCGTCGTGCAACTGCTCATCCATCGCAAAGAAGGCTTCGTGGCGCGAGCCACTGCCAGCATGGTTGGCGCTCTTGTCGTTGTGGCCGTGGCCACCGCGATTTTTGCTCTCATTTAGTGCTGCTGGACCGCACAGGGATAGGATTAGTACATGCTTCTCGCACTTGAGCTCTTCTTCGTTGGCCTTCTCGGTCTCGCGACGCTATCTATCGGCTACGTGTCGGTCGTTGTCGTCTATAACCTCTTTCGCGGCCAGCGCTAACCGCGCGCCATGGTTATCGAGCTCGACGCCTCTGGCCCTGCTGAACTAGCGCCACTTTCGTGGCTCGTCGGCCTCTGGGAGGGCACGGGCATTGTCGACTACAAGATTGGCGACGAATCGCGCAGTGTCGAGTTCGGCCAGCGCATCAGCTTCACCCACGATGGACTGCCGCACCTCAACTACAACTCGTACACGTGGTTGCTCGATGACGAGCAGACTCCCCATGTGACCGAGACCGGCTACTGGCGCCTTCGCCGTGCCGCCACAGACGGCGACCCGGGGCCCGGGTTGTTGCCGGCACTGGGGGAGCGCCCCTTCGGTTCCGCCGAAGAGGTTGAGAAACTGCGCACCCCGAACGGTGGCTTCGAGATCGAAGCGTCCATCGTGCATCCGGGTGGCATCAACGAGTTTTATATCGGCGAAGTGACGGGCCCCCGCATCGACCTCGCGACCGACGCCGTCATGCGCACGCAAGGCGCCAAGGAGTACACCGCGGCAACGCGCATGTACGGCCTCGTCGAAAACCACTTGCTCTGGGCGTGGGATATCGCCGCTCTCGGCCAAGATTTGCGCACGCACGCATCGGGACGGCTCGCTCGTGTCGAATAGTGTGTTCGCTGCACGCCCCGGTGCCATCGGCGATCCGCCCGAGCACTATGGCAACCCCTTTGGGGAACAGCGCACGCTCACCGAGGGTCGTTCGGTGGTGGAGCTCGCCGACCGTGCCGTTCTCACCATCACTGGTCCTGACCGGCTGACCTGGCTCGACTCGCTCACCACGCAGTCCCTCAAGGGGCTGACTCCCGGCGAGAGCGCCGAAACGCTGTTGCTCAACCCCAATGGCCGCGTCGAGCACGCTATGCGGCTTATTGACGATGGCGAGTCCCTCTGGTTGCTCATCGATGGCACGCAGCGCGAACCGCTCGCGGCCTGGCTCAACCGCATGAAGTTCATGCTGCGAGTAGAGATCGCGGACCGCAGCGATGACTTTGTGACGATCGGCAGCTTTGGCGACGCGCTTGAGGTTCCCGCCGCCACGTCCCAGGACGTACCGCTCGTCTGGGTCGATCCGTGGTCGTCCGTTGCGCGCGGCGGCCATCAGTACGCCACTTCAGCGACGCACCCCGCCGCTACGTGGAATTACCGCGAAACCCTCGTCGCCGTCGATGCCGATCTGTCGGCCTTCGACGCTGCCGGCTCGCTCGCCTTCGATGCCCTGCGCATCGCTGCGTGGCGTCCGCGTTTCAGCTCCGAAGTCGATGACCGCACGATTCCGCACGAACTCGACTGGATGCGCTCCGCCGTGCATCTCAACAAGGGCTGCTACCGCGGGCAAGAGACCGTAGCAAAAGTGCACAATCTCGGGCATCCGCCGCGTCGCCTCGTGATGCTGCACCTTGATGGCTCCGAGGGCGCACTGCCCGAGGTCGGTGCCGAAGTTCGTCTCGGCGAGAAAACCGTCGGCACC
The DNA here is from genome assembly GCA_040687235.1 of Rhodoglobus sp. NPDC076762. Taxonomy (GTDB): domain Bacteria; phylum Actinomycetota; class Actinomycetes; order Actinomycetales; family Microbacteriaceae; genus Rhodoglobus. The sequence goes on from JBFBMV010000001.1 coordinate 1,023,185, forward strand.
GTCACCGCCTCCGCGCGCCACTTCGAACTTGGCCCAATTGCGCTCGCCGTGATCAAGCGGGGAGTGGACGGCGCAGAAACCTTGGCTGTCACCTCCGACATCGGTGAGATTGCCGCCGCGCAAGAAGTCATCGTTCCCACCGACGCCGGAGCCGAAGCAAACGTGCCCCGCTTGCCACGCCTCGGAGCCGTTACTCGCGGCTAGCAGCGGCATCCAATCATTCTCGGTACTCTTGAGTTATGACTCACACCCTGATTTTGTTGCGCCACGGCAACTCCGAATGGAACCAAAAGAACCTCTTCACCGGATGGGTGGATGTCGGGCTCACCGAGCAAGGTCGCGGCGAGGCCGCCCGTGCTGGCGAGCTGATTGCCGCCTTCGACAAGCAGCCTGACGTTCTCTACACGTCGCTGCTCAAGCGCGCGATCCACACCGCCAACATCGCCCTCGAGGTCGCCGACCTCGACTGGCTGCCGGTCAAGCGCTCTTGGCGACTCAACGAGCGCCACTACGGCGCACTGCAGGGCAAAGACAAAGCCCAGACCCTCGAAGAGTTCGGCGAAGAGAAGTTCATGACCTGGCGTCGCAGCTTCGACGTGCCGCCGCCCGAGCTCGCTGATGACGCTGAATACAGCCAGGTACACGAACGTCGTTACGTCGGTATCGACGGTGAAGTTCCTCGCACCGAGAGCCTCAAGATCGTTATCGATCGCATGCTTCCCTACTGGGAATCCGACATCACGAAGGATCTCGCTGCAGGCAAGACCGTGCTCGTCACCGCTCACGGCAACTCGCTGCGCGCGCTCGTGAAGCACCTCGATGGCATCTCGGACGACGACATCGCGAGCCTCAATATCCCCACGGGTATCCCGCTGGTGTACGAGCTCGACGACAACTTCATGCCGATCAAGCCCGCGTATTACCTCGACCCCGAAGCTGCCGCTGCCGGCGCTGCTGCGGTCGCATCACAGGGCAAGAAGTAGCCTTCAGCCCACGCACGCTTAACGCGCAAAGCCCCGACGAGATCGAATCTCGTCGGGGCTTTGTTACGCGGTGACGGCTATTAGTCGTCGGCGGGAACCCAGTCGCCGGTTGCAAGGTACTGAACCTTCTTGGCGATGGAGACCGCATGGTCTGCGAAACGCTCGTGGTAGCGCGACGCGAGAGTGGCATCCACAGTGTCGACCGCAGCGCCCTTCCAGGTCTCGCCGAGCACCTTGTCGAATACGCTGAGGTGCAGCGCGTCGATCTTGTCGTCGTCGTTGCGAATCTCTTCGGCAACGCGCACATCTTCATGCTTGAGCAGCTCAACAAGCTTGTTGGCGACCGCGACATCGAGTGCCCCGAGTTCTGCGAAAGTTGCTCGCAGAGACTTGGGCACGACCTTATCGGGGAAGCGGTAACGAGCGAGCTGAGCGATGTGCTCAGCCATGTCTCCCATGCGCTCGAGCGATGCACTGATGCGCAATGCGCTCACTACAATTCTCAAGTCGCGGGCGACGGGTTGCTGACGAGCAAGGATGTTGATCGCGAGCTCATCGAGTTCGGCTGCAGCCGCATCAATCTGGTCATCGTCTGCGATCACTGTTTCGGCCAGCGACACATCTGATTCATTGAATGCTTTTGTGGCGTTGTCTATTGAGACAGCCACCAGGCTGGCAATTTCCACGAGGCGATCTTGCACCTCGCGCAGTTCTTGTTGAAATACTTCGCGCACGCTATCTACGTCCCTTCGATACGGGCATGACGAAGCCCGCACGGCTTAGGCCACCCTGCCCGCGTTAGGTTAACAACAGGTGTTGGCGGCCTGAACTTTATCTGAAGTGAGCACTCGTCGCGAACTTGCGGCAAGCGGACGCTTCAGATGTAACTAATCTAGTCGGTATGGACTCTGCGTGGCTCGTGCCTGCCGCCCTCGCTTTTGGCGTATTTCTCGGCGGTGGCATGTCCTTCATCATTTACGCAGCCGCCAAGCGGGGTCAAAGAGCCGCCCACGTGGTCTCTTCTGCCGTGCCGGATGGCGTAGATCAGGTCATCGATGCGCTGGAATCCGCGGGTATCGTGCTCGATCCCTCGAATAACATCATGAAGGCATCGACGGGGGCGCTCACCTACGGTCTCGTGTGGAACCACGCGCTCGTGCATCCGGAACTCGTCGAATTTGTTGACCAAGTTCGTCGCACCGGCGAGCCAATTGCCCAAGAAGTGCACTTATCTCGTGGCCCTTTCGGTGATGCCAACATTTATCTTTTTGTTCGTGTTGCTCGCCTCGGCACGCGATACGTTTTGCTGTTGGCCGAAGATCGCACCGAGTCGTACCGCCTCGATGAGGTGCGTCGTGACTTCGTCGCCAACATCAGCCACGAGCTCAAAACCCCGATCGGCGCCGTTGGCTTGCTTGCTGAAGCGCTCGTGAGTGCTTCGGATGAACCCGATCAGGTGAAGCGGTTCGCTAAGCGCCTCACTAAAGAGTCACACCGTCTCGCTCGCATCACGCAGGAGATCATCGAACTCTCGCGATTGCAGTCCGCTGACGGCCTTGCGGAGGCTGCTCTGGTCGACATCGACAATGTCGTGTCTATCGCGATTGACCAGAACCGTGCCGTCGCAGAGTTCAACAAGGTCACTCTGGCCAGCGGCGGTCTCACGGGCTTCGAGGTGTTCGGCGACGAAACCCTTCTCGTGCTCGCCCTCGACAACCTCATCTCGAACGCCGTGCAGTACTCGCCCGAGAACACGCGCGTGGGAATCGGAGTCCGTCACCGTGATGGAGCCATCGAGATCTCCGTCACCGACCAGGGCGTCGGGATTCCTGAGGACGAGCTCGACCGCGTCTTTGAGCGCTTCTACCGCAGCGATCCCGCGCGGAGCCGGCACACCGGTGGCAGTGGGCTCGGCCTCAGCATCGCCAAACACGTTGTGCAAAACCATGGAGGCGACATCCGCGTGTGGTCGCAGCTCGGCCACGGCTCCACCTTCACGATTCGACTGCCCGAAATCGATCCCGATGTAACCAACGCAACAGGAGACAAGCAATGACCCGTATTTTGATCGTCGAAGACGAGGCGTCGTTGAGCGAGCCTCTCGCGTTCTTGTTGGAACGCGAAGGCTACGAAACGACCATCGCCGAAGACGGCCTTGCGGGGCTTGCCGAGTTCGACCGCAATGGCGCCGACCTCATTCTGCTCGACCTCATGCTTCCCGGCCTCGCCGGCACCGAAGTGTGCCGTGAGGTTCGCACCCGCTCGAACGTTCCCATCATCATGCTCACCGCTAAAGACAGCGAAGTGGACATCGTCGTCGGCCTTGAGTTGGGGGCGGATGACTACGTGACAAAGCCCTATTCCACTCGCGAGCTCTTGGCTCGCATCCGCGCCGTGATGCGTCGCCGTGCAGAAGACGTAGAGGAGACCGACTCGGTGCTCGAAGCCGGGGGAGTGCGCATGGATGTCGAGCGCCATACGGTCTCAGTTGATGGCGCCGACGTCACGATGCCGCTCAAGGAATTTGAGTTGCTCGAGCTGTTGCTGCGTAACGGTGGACGAGTGCTCACACGGGGGCAGTTGATCGATCGAGTGTGGGGCGCAGACTACTTCGGCGACACCAAGACTCTTGACGTGCACATCAAACGCATTCGCACCAAGATCGAAAAGATTCCATCGCAGCCGAAGCTTCTCGTGACGGTGCGCGGTCTCGGATATCGCTTCGAGGACTAGGAAGCTGCGGGTGCACGCGGGCTAGCTCGGGTGCACCCGGGTTCGGCACCCCAGCGGGAAATAAAGCTATTCGCTGAGAGCGCTAGCCGGAGCGAGGTCGGAGTAAATTACGTCGTCGCTGGCCATGACGGGAACGAGCAGCTCTTGGCCGCTTTCGTTGCCGAACTGGAAGTAGATGGGGAACAGCTGGCCAGCGCGGATGCCGGCGTCGCTGATGACAATCATGTCGCCCTCGACGGTGGTGCCATAGCTCTTGACCTCGCCCGACGATACCGGCTTGGAAATGTCGATTCGCTCGCCGTCGGCGGACTCGTACTGCATGCGGAGGCTTCCGCTTGACGAGCTGGTGTTGATGATGGTGACCATCAGGCTGACTGCCGACTCGTCATCGTTGCTGATGGCGAGAACGTTGCGTACCTTGACGTCGCCGACCTCGGCGCCGATGCCGTCGCTGGGGTCGTAGTGGTTCAAAGTCGCCGTGGGCGTAATGAACGAACAACCGGCGGTGCCCACAAGGAGAGCGCCGGCGATGAGGGCGGAGGCTGCGGCGCGTGCTGCGCGAGTGCGTACTATCACGCATCCATACTATAGATAGCCGCGCCGGGTGGTTTACTTAGGCAACCCTTACCACGTGTTTACTGTGATAAACTGGGTTTTCTTCGAGAGGACCACTATTCATGTTGTTTGAGGTCGGCGAGACTGTCGTTTATCCCCATCACGGTGCTGCAACCATCACCGAGGTGAAGAAGCGCACCATCAAGGGTGAAGAGAAAATTTATCTCAAGCTCAATGTAACTCAGGGTGATCTCACCATCGAAGTGCCTGCAGAGAACGTTGATCTCGTGGGCGTTCGCGACGTTATCGGTCGCGAGGGACTCGACGCTGTGTTCGAGGTGCTTCGCGCGCCGTTCACTGAAGAGCCCACCAACTGGTCGCGCCGGTACAAGGCCAACCTCGAGAAGCTGGCGTCGGGTGACGTCATCAAGGTTTCTGAAGTTGTTCGCGACCTCTGGCGTCGCGATCAGGATCGCGGTCTTTCTGCCGGAGAGAAGCGCATGCTGGCTAAGGCACGTCAAATCTTGATCTCCGAGCTTGCGCTCGCCGAAAAGACTGACGAAGACAAAGCATCGCTGGTTCTCGACGAGGTTCTCGCCTCCTAACTGGCTAGTGCTGACTGTGTATTCACAGGAGAGCATGGGTAGGCTGATTCGCTACGTCTTTTTGGCGGAGGAGTATTTCCTCGCCCATCGATTTGGAGATACCCGCCCCCTATGAGTCCACAGATTAATCCGCGCGTCGCCGTAATTTTGCTCGGCGCCGGAAATGGCACCCGCCTCGGTCGAAACGAGCCAAAAGCTTTCGTTCACCTTGCAGGGCGCCCGACATTGAGTCGCGCACTCGAGTCCGTCTTTGCGATGGCCGAAGCCACTCAGGTCATCATCACCGTGCCGAAATCGTACGGTCCGATTGCTAAGCAGCTTGCGCGCTCGGTGCCCGGCGGTCGTGATCGTGAGCCGGTCATCATCGTGGGTGGATCCACTCGTCAAGAGTCAGTCGCCGAAGCCCTCAAGTTTCTCGAGCCCACGATCGACGTTGTGCTTGTTCACGACGCTGCTCGTCCGCTCACCCCCAGCGTTGTGTTTGATTCCGTAGCGGCAGAGGTTCGCAGCTCAAATGCGGGTGTCGTGCCGGGCCTTCCCGTCGCAGACACGATCAAGCGCACGGATGACAACAATCGCGTTATTGAAACTGTCGATCGTTCTGTTCTCATGGCTGTGCAGACACCGCAGGGGTTCCCCCGGGATCAACTTGTCGCTGCGCACGAGGCTGCTCAGGAGGAGCACACCGACGATTCCGCTTTGGTCGCGGCAGCCGGCTACCCGGTTTCGATCATCGCTGGCGACCCGCTCGCTTTCAAGATCACCACAGCGTGGGAGTTGCGCCGTGCGGAACAGCTCTTCACCGAATCGGCCGCGACGAGCATCCGTGTGGGTACTGGTACTGATGTGCACGCGTATGACGAGACCAAGCCGCTGTGGCTCGCGGGACTGCACTGGCCTGATGAGGTCGGACTTCGCGGTCACAGCGACGGCGATGTTGTCGCCCACGCGATCTGCGACGCCATGCTGTCGGCTGCCAAATTGGGAGACCTGGGCAGTGTTTTCGGCACGAGCGACCCCAAGTTTGAAGATGCGCACGGCGAAGTTTTCTTGCGCGAAACGCTCTTTCTGATTCGGGATGCTGGTTTCGAAGTCGGCAACGTTTCCGTTCAGCTCATCGGCAACCACCCGATGGTCTCTCGTCGTCGCGTCGAGGCCGAAGAGTTCTTGAGCGGAATTTTGGGTGCGTCGGTCAGCATCGCCGGCACGACATCCGATGCGCTTGGTTTCACGGGGCGTGGCGAAGGCATGGCGGCCATTGCCACAGCGCTCGTGCACGCGCGCACCGTCGCGGAAGCAACTCACAACCGCAATTAGCGGAAGAGTTCCGACGCGCGTAGGCGCGTGTCCCCGCCATCGATTCCTTTTGCGGCGTCGTTCGCGGCAGCGGCAGATCTTTGCTGGTGGCGTGGGGATTCTCGAGAGGTTTCCCCGCGTCGATCGAAGCTGAGCACTAATTTCTTTCCCCATCACCTTGGTTCATGGCTTGCGAGCCTGATATACCTGTTACTACACGACTGTGAGTCCGATGCTCACAATTGTGCAAACGCAGTACCAGGGTCGATGGGGACACGCACCTCACGTCACGCCACCGGCCCTGACAGGCGCCGACAACGAAGTTGCGGCTGGAGAAAGGTGTGAGATGCAATCTGTTCTGGACACGATAATTTGGGCGGCTGATTCGCCGCCAGTACCGGCCAGCGACAACCCGATCATTCAGGCCCTCACCTGGGGTGCTACGCACTTCATTGGCTTGTTCAACGCATCGGGTGAAGCTCTCGTTGGCCTTGCAACCGGCATCCTGCCGACGCTAATCGTGCTGCTGACGTTCATGTACGCAATTACCACCTGGGTGGGCGAAGCGCGCATGACTCGCGCCGTGCAGTGGTCAGCTCGCTGGGCCATCACGCGCTACACCCTCATGCCCATCATTGCGGTCATCGTCTTGACCAACCCAATGGCGTACTCCTTCGGCATCTATCTACCCGAACGACAGAAGCCGGCGTTCTACGACTCTGCAGTGTCCTTCGTGCACCCTGTCACCGCCTTCTTCCCGCACGCTAACGCTGGCGAGATCTTCGTCTGGGCTGGTGTCTCGGCGGGAGTGCTCTCCATCGCTCCCGAAAAGTACCCGCTGCTCGCGCTGCTGTACTTCGGTACCGGCATCGTCGTTATCTTCATTCGCGGAATCGTCACCGAGTGGATCACCAAGTTGCTCATCCGTCGCCAGGGTCTCACGGCCGTATTCGACGAATACGACCGCGAATTCGCCCGTGCAAGCGAGCGTTTCATCGAGGCAAAGTCGACCAAGAAAACCGGATCCTCGGTTTCCACTGAAGGGGCGGTGTGATCATGAGCGAGAACACCTACAGAAACGTATTCGTCAAGCCCGGTAACGGCGGCTGGGGCAAGGGTCTCCTCCTCGAGCCGAGCGCGGAAAAGAACGTCGTTCTCTCGGTAACCGGTGGCGGAATCCATCCGGTCGCTGCGCGGATCGCCGAGCTCACTGGTGCAGAAGCTGTTGACGGCTTCACCAACAGCATTCCTGAAGAGCGCGTTGTCGCTGTCGTGATCAACTGTGGTGGAACCGCCCGCATCGGCGTCTACCCTAAGAAGCGCATGATGACCGTCGACGTCTTCCCCGGAGAGCCCTCGGGTCCCCTCGCGAAGTACATCACCGACGATGTCTTCGTTTCGGCTGTCGGCACTGACAACGTTGAGCTGGTTGATGGCGAGCACGCCTTCGCGACTCACGCCGCTGAGGCATCCGCTGCATCCGAAGCTGCTATCGGTAGCCCGGCACCCTCGGGAGCCTTCGGTGCGAGCAAAGTTCAGCACTTCACGGCTCAGACGACGACCGGTGGCGGCTTCATCGGTTTCTTCTCGAACATTGCGACGCGCTTCGGTTCGGTAATCGGAAACATCATCAACACGTTGCTCTCGTCTGGTCGCCAGACGGTTCAGCTCGTGCTGCAGACGATCCTGCCGTTCATGGCCTATGTGAGCCTCTTGATCGGTTTCGTCACCTACTCGGGACTCTCCGATCTCATTGCGCAAGCAGTGACACCGCTGGCCTCGAACCCGATCGGACTGATCCTGCTTGGCGTGATCACGGGACTACCGTTCCTGTCGCCCATTCTGGGACCGGGCGCGGCGATCGCACAGGTCGTCGGTGTACTCATGGGTACACAGATCGCCGCTGGCGCATTGCCGGTGCAGTACGCACTGCCGACGCTGTTCGCCATCAACGGTCAGGTTGGTTGTGACTTCGTTCCAGTGGGCCTCGCCCTGGGAGAAGCCAAGCCGGAGACGGTTGCAGTGGGTGTACCCGCTGTGCTCTTCTCTCGCCTGATCACGTCGCCGCTGGCAGTCTTGATCGCGTGGGGCGCAAGCTTCGCGCTGATCTAAGCACTAACGCCAGTACAACCACCACACGCAACAGCAGAGAAAAGCGAGACAGCAATGACTACCTATTACCGCAGCCAGGTCACGTCCATCGGAACGGACGCCACCGAAATGTTCGAAGGGGGAGTGGTGATCTTCTTCGGAGAACCCTGCCCCGCCGAACTGGCTGAGGTAAGTGTCGTTCACACTGTCACGCACCACCACCCGCAGCGCGATCCCGAGCCGGGAGACGTGCTGCGGGTGGGGGACTCTGAAGTCACCATTACGGAGGTCGGCGAGATCGCGGCCAATAACCTCCGCACGCTCGGCCACTTCGTGGTCTACAGCGACCCAGAAGACAGCCAGAAGATTCTCCCCGGCGCCATTCACGCGAAGGGCACGCTGTCGCTGCCCGACGCCGGCGTCACCATTGAGCTCATCGAAGGTAGTTGACATGGATACCGGCTTCGCACTGCTGCTGATCGCAGCGCTCGTTCTGAGCGTTGTGTTTAGCCTCCTCCAACAGCGCACGTACTCGCGTGCCACTAAGCGTCTCGGAACAAGCTTCATTGGCGCCAAAGACCATTTCCTGGTCTCTGGCCGCGGCAAGCACTTCCTCCGCGGCGCCATCGTTCTCATGGTCGTTGATGCCTCAACGAGCCGCATCGTGGCCGCTGAAGCGATGGTCGGCAGCACCGTTCTCGCGCGCTTCAAGCCGCGCCCGGAGCTAATCGGTGATCTCGACACCGCAACGCTGCGCACCAAAGAGAAGATGATGACCGCAGCCGTGGACTACGCCACCAAGCAGTACTGGGTGACGTACAAGCGCAACGTCGCCGCGGCAGCCCGCAAGTAGCGACATCACTCGTTCGGATGTTTCGGCATCCGACATTGCATCGTCGTTCCCGGCGGGGCATACTAAATACACATACTTGATTAACTAACGCACATAAGTGCATCAACGTGGTTTCAAAGGGGTAGTCATGGGTTACACAAACAAACTGCTTGCGCGTCAGCGTGAGGTCGGTCGTCCCGTTCGTATCGGTCTCGTCGGCGCAGGCCAGATGGGCTCCGGCTTCATCGCCCAGATCGCTCGCCAGAAGGGTGTCGACATCACCGCCGTTGCCGATATCGCGATCGACCGTGCCGTTAGCGCCCTCGCTAACGCCGGCATCACCGACGTTGACCAGTCAGCAGACCTCGAGACGCTCGCCGCCACGATCGAGGCCGGCGGCCACGTTGTCGTCAACGACGCTCTCGCTCTTCCCAAGCTCCCCATCGACATGGTCATCGAGTGCTCGGGTGTTCCCGAGATCGCCGCCAAGGTTGCGCTCGCGTCGCTGCTCGGCGGCAAGGATGTCGCCCTCATGACCGTGGAAGCTGACGTTACCGTTGGTCTCCTCCTGGCTCGCATCGCCGCTCAGACCGGCAACATCTACACGGTCTGCCGTGGCGATGAGCCCGTTGAGTGCCTCAAGCTCGTCGAATACGTCGAAGACATCGGTCTCGACGTTGTTCTCGCCGGTAAGGGCAAGAACAACCCCCTCAACGAGACGGCTACCCCCAGCAGCCTCGAAGAAGAAGCAAAGACCAAGGGTATGAACCCGCGGATGCTGTGCAGCTTCGTCGACGGAACCAAGACCATGATCGAGATGGCCGCCCTCGCTAACGCGGCAGACCTCGAGCTCACGAAGCGGTCGATGCACGGACCGGCCGCAACGGTGCCGACCCTGCAGGACATCTTCAAGCCCATCGAAGACGGCGGAATCCTCGACCGCAGCGGTGTCGTCGACTACGCCACGGGCCCGGTTGCTCCCGGTGTGTTCGTTGTCGCTAAGGCAACCGACCCCGTTGTGCACGAGGAGCTCAGCTACCTCAAGCTCGGTGAAGGCCCCTACTTCGCGTTCTACCGTCCGTACCACCTCGCGAGCGTCGAGGCAGTGCTCTCGATCGGTGAGGTCATGATCGACCGCCAGCCGTCGCTTGCTCCGATCGCCTGGAACGCAGACGTCTCTGCCATGGCGAAGCGCGACCTCAAGGTCGGCGAAAAGATTGACGGCATCGGTGGCGAGCACGTCTACGGTGACGCTGTTCCGGCAGCCGAGGCCAAGGCCGGTCGCGAACTGCCCATCGGTCTGGCGTCGGCCGGCACGCTCATCCGCGATGTCGCCAAGGGAACTGCCGTCACGTACGACGACGTGCAGCTCGACGAAACCAAGACCATCGTGATTTTGCGCAAGCTGCAGGATGCCCTTCTGGCCGATGGCCAGTTGCAGGTTCCCGCTCTCGCTTCGCTGCTCTCCGCCTAAGAAAGGTGCCAACTATGAATACGCAGATCGTTGCGAACCGCGAACTCGCGGCAGCCAGCCTCGCCACCATGTGGAAGATCCGCCGCTTTGAAGAAGCAGTGGAAGACCTCTACGGCCGTGGATTGATGCACGGCACGATGCACCTCTCGATCGGTCAAGAGGCCGTACCGACCGGTGCCTGCCTCGCCCTCAACAAGGACGACTACATCACCTCGACGCACCGAGGCCACGGCCACTGCATCGCCAAGGGCGCCGACATGGAGCGCATGATGGCCGAGCTTCTTGCGAAAGAGACCGGCTACTGCCGCGGTCGCGGTGGTTCGATGCACATTGCGGATACCGCAACCGGAAACCTCGGTGCCAACGGCATCGTGGCTGGTGGCGTTCCGATCGCTACCGGTGCAGCGCTGTCGGCCAAGATGCGCGGCACAAAGCAGGTTGCTGTCAGCTTCCACGGCGACGGTGCGATGGGTGAGGGTGCCTGGCACGAGGGCGTTGTGCTCGCGGCCATGTGGCAGCTTCCCGTGGTGTTCCTGTGCGAAAACAACCTCTACGGCATGTCGATGTCGTCAGAGAAGGCCTTCAATCTCGACCAGCTTTCTGACCGTGCAAAGGGCTACGGCATCCCCGGTGTGACCGTTGACGGTAACGATGTTCAGGCTGTCTACGACGCCACGAAGGAAGCAGTTGACCGCGCTCGTGCCGGCGGCGGACCGACCTTCATCGAAGCGAAGACGTACCGCTGGCGCGGACACTCGAAGTCGGACAAGAACCTGTACCGCACTCGCGACGAGATCGATGAGTGGCGCGGCAAAGACCCGATTCCGCTGTTCGAAGCTCAGGCTCTCGCCGCCGGTGGCCTTACGCAGGCTGACATCGATGCCGTTCGCGACAACGTGCGCACCGAACTGCGCAGTGCCGTTCAGCGCGCCAACGCTGCGCCGGACGCCACCGCTGACGACCTTCTTTCCGCCGTCTACGCAAGGTAACGACTATGACTATTGAGACGACCGCGGCACAGACCGCAGCGCCCGCGACGGGCGAAACCGTAACCATGACCTACTCCGAGGCTGTTCGCGACGCTATGCGTATCGCTATGGCCAAGGACCCTGCCGTCTTCATCATGGGTGAAGACGTCGGAACGTACGGCGGCGCCTTCGGTGTCACCGGCGAGCTCATCAACGAGATCGGCCCCGACCGCGTTCGCGACACCACCATCAGCGAGCTCGGCATCATGGGCGCCGGTGTCGGTGCCGCGATGACGGGCATGCGCCCGATCGTCGAGATTCAGTTCTCTGACTTCACGGCTCAGGCCATGGACCAGATCGCTAACCAGGCAGCGAAGATTCACTTCATGCTCGGTGGCGCAGTGAACGTTCCGATGGTCATCCGCGCGCCTGGTGGTTCGGGAACGGGTGCTGCCGCGCAGCACTCCCAGAGCCTCGAAGCGTGGTTTGTTCACATCCCCGGTCTCAAGGTTGTTATGCCGGCAACGGCGGATGACGCCAAGGGCTTGCTGCTCTCGGCCATCGACGACCCTAACCCCGTCATGGTCATCGAGCACAAGCTGCTCTACAAGACCTCGGGCGAGGTGCGCACGGGCGACATCCGCACACCGCTCGGCGTTGCTGCGGTTCCCCGCGAGGGCAAGGACCTCACGATCATCGCGACCGGTGTTGAAGTGAGCCGCGCGCTCGAAGCGGCTGAGATTCTTGCGGCCGACGGCATCGAAGCGACCGTGGTTGATCCGCGTACGCTCAAGCCGCTCGACAGCGACACCATCCTGCGCACCGTCAAGGCCACTGGCCGCGTCCTGCTCGTGCAGGAAGCGGTGCGTACACTCGGCTTCATGTCTGAAGTGTCTGCCATCATCTCCGAATCGGATGCCTTCGGCTACCTTCGTGCGCCGATCAAGCGTCTTGCTGGCCTCGACATCCCGATCCCGTACGCTCCCAAGCTCGAGCGCGCGTCGGTGCCGCAGGTCGAAGACATTGTTGCGGCGGCCACTGATCTCGTTCGGAAGTGGTGACATGTCTGAGCTGCCTCTGACAATGCCCAAGATGTCCATGACCATGGAAGAGGGCACCATGGTCGCGTGGCTCAAGCAGGAGGGTGACTCGGTTCGCTCCGGGGAGCCAATCTGTGAGGTCGCGACCGACAAGGTTGACATGGAAGTGGAGTCGCCCTTCGACGGCGTACTCGCTCGCATCATCGCCCAACCCGATGAGGTGTACGCGGTGGGAGACACCATCGCTTTCATCACGACGGAGGCCGACGACCTGCTCGGTGGACTCTTTGACGAGCCCGCCGCTGACGCTCCCGTTGCTGCTCCGGCCGCTGCGGAAGCGGCTCCGGCTGCCGTTCCCGCCCCCATCGAGACCGGGTGGATCCCCGCTGTTCCTGCCGCTCGCGGTGCCGCCGCCGAACACGGCGTTGACCTCTCGTCGGTCACGCCGACCGGGCCGGACAACACAGTTCGTTTGTCGGATGTTGAAGCAGCTGCTGCCGCATCTTCCGCAGCGCCTGCCGCTGCTCCGGTCGCAGCTCCTGCTGCACCGGCTGCGCCCGCCGCGCCCGCTGCGGTGGCGCCGGCTGCACCGGCCGCGCCCGCTCCAGCTGCCGCTCCCTTGGCGGCTGCCGCTGCACCGGCTAAGGCCGTTGACCCGGTGGAAGCTCGCCGCCTGCGCACCCGCAAGCAAGTGGCCAAAGTGATGTCGGCATCCGCTCTCGTTCCGCAGTTCACTGCCTATGTTGATCTTGATTTGTCAGCTCTGGCTGCCGTGCGCAAAACCACGCTCGGCGGCGCAAGCTGGACCGCTCTTTTTGTGCGGGCTCAAGCGATTGCACTGGCGGAGAACGCCGCGCTCAATGGCACCTGGACTGATGAGGGAGTCATTGCCAACGAGCACATCGGAATCGCTCTCGCAATTGATTCGCCATCGGGGCTCATTGCGCCGGTGCTGAAAAACTCGCACGAGGGAACGCTGGCCGAGCTGGTCGCTGAAATCGCTGGCGTAGTGGACGAAACGCGCAAGGGTACTTTGCCTCCCGCGCGCCTCGGCGGCGGAACAAGCGTATTCTCGAACCTGGGCGGATTCGGCGTGGAATCGTTCAACGCACTATTGACCCCACCGCAGTCGACGGCTCTGTCGTCGGGCGCCGTCAAACCACGCATGCGCGTGTTTGATGACGAGACCTTCGGTGTGCGGTTGAGCTGCACGATCGGTCTCACCGTCGATCACCGTGTAGCGGATGGTGCTGATGCCGCACGCATGCTCGCGACCATCACGAACCTCGTCGCGACTCCGGAGCGTTTGCTCTAGAGCCGCAACCCGCCCGCGGGTTCACCCAGCCGCGTTCCTCAAGGGGCGCAGTCCACCACGTTTCGAAACAGGTACACAATGTCAGAACGCACAGCCACAATCGTTTCTCCCTCGGGCCTCCACGCTCGCCCCGCTGCACTCTTCACGCAAGCGGTCAGCAAGAGCGGCCTGAAGATCACCGTCGCTAAGGATGGCAAGGCTGTCAATGCAGCCAGCATCCTCGCTGTGATCTCTCTCGGTGTCTCTCAGGGCGAAACCGTCACGCTGGCTTCCGACGATGAGGGCGCTGACACTGTGCTCGACGAGCTCGCAGAACTGCTCGCTACCGTCGAATAGCAACTAACACAGAAGGCCCGCACCGGTTGGTGCGGGCCTTCTGTGCGTTAAGGGGCTCGCTGAAGCGCCCTGTGCGCTGTTCTGGGCGCTGAACGGGCCGCTGACAGCCCTGCGGAGGCGTGGGCCCTCGTTCGTGAGCTCTCGACGCGCACAAAAGCCCCGCTCCTTCCTGGGGGAGCGGGGCTTTTGGCGGCGAAGCTAGGCCTGGTTTAGGCCTTAGCTGCTTCTTCGTCGGATGCTGCTGCAGCATCCGTTTCGACCTGAGCGCGCACGATGTCGCGCTTCTTTTCGAGGCGGCTCACCCAGTAGGCGAATCCGAGGGAGAGGACGGCGAGGACCGCGATGGTCCAGCCGCCGAGGTTTGCTACTCCGAAGAACAGACCGGTCAGGGGGTTAGCTCCGTCAACGAGTGACGAGATGAGCTGTGATCCCTGGTTGTCGCTGAAGCCTGACGCTTCGGCGATAGCCGTGAACTGCGGCGCTGTTGCGGTGGCGATGAACAGGCCGATCGCAATAACGATGGCGCCACCGATGACGGAGCGCACGATGTTGCCGCGGAAGATCGGAACCATCATGGCCACGATGAACGGCAGGGTCGCAAGGTCAACGAGCGGCAGAACCTGGTTGCCGAGCGGAGCAAGCGCAATAGCGATCAGTACGGTCACGGGAACCAGTACGAGCGACGTGGCGAGCACAGCGGGCTGCCCTACTGCGATCGCGGTGTCGAGACCGATGTAGAACTTGCGGCCGGGGAAACGCTTCTGAACGAACTCGCGAGCGGAGTCGGAGACCGGGATGAGGCCTTCCATGAGGATCGAGACCATGCGCGGCAGAAGCAGCAGCACGGCAGCGAGGCTGATGGCGAGTACGAGGATCGCAATGGAATCTTCGCGTGGGTCGTCGAAGCCGAAGCCGGCGAGCCCAATGATGATTCCGAGCACGAGCCCCAAGATCATCGATTCGCCGAAGACACCGAAGCGCTTTTCGATGGTCTGCGGGTCAGCCTTCAAATTGCGGAAGCCGGGGATGCGGTCGAATACCCAGTTGAAGGGGATTGCGAACAGAATGTACGGCGCGCTGGTTCCGTGGGGGAACGAGATGTCGGGAAAGTTGAAGTACTTCTGAATCATTGGTGCCGAGAGGTCGGCGAGAGCTAGAACGATCACCATGTGCACGGCGGCAGCGGCGATACCGATCCAGAAGTTGTCCGTAACGGCTCCGACGAGAGCGCCAACGAGGGCAAAGTGCCAGAAGTTCCACAGGTCAATGTTGAACGTGCGGGTGAGGCCCGACCACAGCAGCAACATGTTGACGAGGATGCCGACAGGAATAATCACCGCCCCGATCGTGGAACCGAAGGCGATGGCCGCGCTCGCGGGCCAGCCCACATCGAGAACCGTGAGGTTCACGCCGAGGTTCACGGCGAGGGCCTGAGCGGCGGGACCAACGGTGCCGGCCATGAGGCCGATCACGAGGTTGATACCGATGAAGCCAATACCGATCAGTACACCGGCACGCAGTGCCTGGCTGAACTTTTGGCCCAGAATCATGCCGAAGATTGTGATCAAAATCGGCAGGGTTACGGAGGCTCCGAGAGCCGTGAGGTAGCTGGTGATATTCGTCAGAATATCTTCAATGATGTTCAACGTTGAACGTCCATTTCTCTGAGGTGGATCGAGGCTGGAAAGTGAGCACGCGGCAGTGCTGCGCGAGCGCTCATCAAGAAAATGCTGTGGCGGGCTACGTGGTGAACATGAGCCGCCGGGTTTCGCAGGTTAGGCGAACTGCTGCTCGATTTCGGCGTAGACCTTATCGAGGCCCATCCCGGTCAGGAAGGGGAGTCCGGCGATGACCGGAATTCCGACGGAATCGGGCACTTGGGTGGTGGCCACGATGAAGTCTGCGTCGAGGTTGCCGCGCAGAGTGTCGGCTACTTTGCCCTGAGTGATCTTGGCGTCGAGTCCTTTGGATTCGCAAAATGTACGAATCTTGGTGACGACCACAGTGGATGTCGCGACTCCGGTACCGCAGATCACGAGGATGCGTTTTGTGGCCATTTTCAATACTCCAATGTATTCGCGGGGCGATAGCTTCGTGACAATTATGCACCTTTGATATACAAATGTGTACACGGATCTATTTTTTTGACTAACGCCTGTGCCCAGAAAGTCGAGTGACCATGAGCGAGCCCACCACTTCAGCCCCGGTCGTGCCCCGCGCTGACCTCAGTATCGTGGGCCTCGAGGCCAACAATCACACGGAAGTGCTCTCCGCATTCGCGCGTCAAGCCCTGGCAGCGGGTGCCGTGCATCCGAGTTATGAGGCTGCGCTGCTAGAGAGAGAACTCGCCTTCCCCACTGGTCTACCGACGGTCATCCCGGTTGCTATCCCGCACGCTGATGTCGAACACGCAATCGAGTCAGGGCTTGGAATCGCCACGCTCGCGCAGCCCGTCGAATTCGGAGAAATGGGCGGAGCCGACTCCACCGTGGCAGCTCGCGTCGCCGTGCTCATTCTGGTGACAGAGCCGCATGCGCAAGCGGAAATGCTGTCGCAGCTTATCGGGGTCTTCCAGCTCGACGGCTGGCACGACGCCGTCAGCGCGGCGACAACGCCCGAAGCGCTCGCCGCAACTTTCGCCGCCCTTCTCGCTTCCGCCGCCGAATAAGTGGCGCGCAGTCGCGTCTGCGAAAGCTCGGGTCGGCGTTGGCGGCAATGACGGAACGAGCCAACCTAGTGCTGGTCGAGCAGCGCCAAGGCGAGTTCGGAATCGACCACAAGCACGTCGAAGAGTCCGCCAGCGAGAGCCGCATGCGTACCTTCAAGCTTGTGCGCTCCCGCAGCAACGCCGACCACGGTGGGAATGCTGCCGAGTTCGTCGAGGTCAATCGCAATTACGCGGTCGTTGACGACAGACTCTACGAGCTTGCCGTTGCGGTCGAAGAACCGGGTGCAGCAATCGCCCACTGCTCCGGATGCTGCGAACTCGCTGCGTTCGGTGCGGCTGAGGTTCATCGACTCGATGATGGCGCTTGAGGCGCCCTTGCCGACGTTTCCGACCCCGACGATCGCGATCTTCGCACGGCGCGAGGCGTTGAGCACGCCCGTGATTGAAGGCTCCCGCAGAAACGCTTCGCGGGATTCGAGTGATTCGACAACGGCGGGGGCGTAGAGGCGGCGGTGTTGGGCTCCGAGTTTGGTGGCCAAGAGGCGCACCAGTACGTTGCCGTCACGAGCGGAATCAACGATGGAGAGTCCGCCCACGAGGGGAAGCACTTCGATGTTCTCGTGCGAGGCGTCATCCGGAATTTCGTCAACAACGGCCTGGACGCTGGAGCCCCACGAGAGCGCGACGCCACCCTCGCGGGGAAGGTTGTCGATAAGCCACTGGGCGCCGAGCGCGCCGACGCGGGAAAGTTGGTTGTCAGAGCCTGTGCTGGGGGCAACGCGGCATTCGCGCAGGCCGTAACGAGCAACGAGCTGAGCTTCGAGGTCTTGAGCGCGGCCGAAGGGGTCATTGATGCGGATCTCGACGATGCCGTTCTTGCGGGCATCAGCGAGAACGCGAGACACGTTCGATCGCGAGACGCCGATCTCTTGAGCGACTTCGGCTTGTGATTTGCCCTCGAGGTAATAGAGAGTGGCTGCTTTCACAAGCATGGCTTGGTTGCGTGGACTGGGTATGGGTCCATCCCTCTCTCATGCTTCGTTGCTGATTTGCACTCATTCTACGGCCGTCTACACACTCGTGCGTGTAACTTCCAGCGTTTACAAGGATTCAGTGTTTCGCGCTGCGCGGAAAACCCAGTCAAGATACAGTTCGCAGGCGTATGTTCAGAGAAGCGGTCGATCACCGCACCTGAGAGAAAGAAGGCGCAATGACAAACATTCAGCGTGTAACAGTTTTGGGCACAGGCGTGCTCGGATCACAGATTGCTTTCCAGACGGCGTTCAGCGGTTTCGACGTTGTCGCCTACGACATTAACGATGACGCTCTCGATAAGGCTCGCGAGCGTTTCCGCGGACTCGTAGACACCTACATTGCCGACGGAGTAGACGGCGCAGCCGATGGCAAAGCGAAGGACGCACTCGCTCGCGTGCGCTTCTCGGCTGACCTCGGCGATGCTGTCGCCGAAGCAGACCTCGTGATCGAGGCGATCCCCGAGATTCTCGACCTCAAGAAGTCCACCTACGCCGAGCTGGGAAAGCTCGCCCCCGAACACACGATCTTCGCCACGAATTCTTCCACTCTGTTGCCGAGCGACATGAAGGAATCGACCGGTCGCGTCGATAAGTTCCTGGCGCTTCACTTCGCTAACCAGATCTGGAAGTTCAACACTGCCGAGGTCATGGGTACCAGCGATACCGACCCCGCCGTCTTCGATGCGGTCGTGGAATTCTCAAAGGCCATCGGCATGGTGGCGATCCCGATTCACAAGGAGAAGGCCGGCTACGTTCTCAATTCGCTGCTCGTGCCGTTCCTCAACGCGGCAGCCGAGCTCGGTGCCGAGGGCTACGCAGAACCTGCTGACGTGGACAACACCTGGCGCATCGCGACTGGCGCTCCCATGGGGCCGTTCCAGATCTTCGACGTAATCGGTCTCACGACCCCGTACAACATCATGTCCCACGGTGACGAGAAGACGCAGAAGTTTGCCGAGTGGCTCAAGACCGAGTACATCGACAAGGGCTACCTCGGAGTCGCATCCGGGCGCGGTTTCTACACCTACACGAAGTAATTGTCTGCAGCGCGGGGCTCTCAAGCCCCGTGCTTGCCGTCAACCGTGTAATACCCAGCGGCGGTCGCTAAACTTGCTTAGTGACTATTCGCCTGTATGACACCCGTAGTGCCAGCCTCGTCGACCTTGAACCTCGCGAACCGGGCAAGGTGGGAATGTACGTGTGCGGCCCCACTGTGCAGTCGGCCCCGCACATCGGTCACTTGCGCTCAGCGCTCGTCTACGACATTTGGCGCCGTTGGCTCACCTACCGTGGTCTCGATGTCACGCTCGTGCGCAATGTCACCGACATTGACGACAAGATTCTGAGCAAAGCAGCGGATGCCGCAGCCGAGGGCTCGACGGAACAGTGGTGGGCTTTGGCGTACCGCATCGAACTTGAATTCACCGTGGGTTACAACGAGCTGGGCATCCTCCCCCCGAGCTATGAGCCGCGCGCGACCGCCAACATCTCCGAAATGCGCGACCTGATTGCTCTGCTCATCGAGCGCGGTCACGCCTATGCCGCCGCCGATGGCTCGGGTGACGTTTACTTCGACACCCAGTCCTGGCCCTCCTACGGTGAGCTCACCCGTCAGAAGCTCGACGATATGGCTGCTGCCGCGGATGCCGATCCGCGCGCCAAGCGCGATGCTCACGATTTTGCTCTCTGGAAGGGCAGCAAGCCCACCGAGCCCACTTCGGCATCCTGGTCATCGCCGTGGGGCGATGGTCGCCCCGGCTGGCACATTGAGTGCTCCGCCATGTCGCGCCGCTATTTGGGTGGTGCGTTCGACATCCACGGTGGTGGGCTCGACCTGCGGTTCCCGCACCATGAGAACGAGCTTGCCCAGTCGACAGCGCTCGGCGATGAGTTCGCGCGTCACTGGGTGCACAACGGTATGGTCAACGTCAACGGTCAGAAGATGTCGAAATCGCTCGGCAATTCGGTGTTTGCGCGTGACCTTTTAGACGCTGCCCGCCCCATCGTGGTGCGCTATTTGCTCGGCGCTGCACATTACCGCTCCACAATCGACTACACTGACACGTCGCTTGCAGAAGCTGAGGCCGCCTTTGAGCGCCTTGAGGTGTTCATCGAGCGGGCGTCGCGCCGACTGCGTGACACTCGCTTTGATACTGCGAACACCAACGAGGTGCCCGAGGCATTTGGCGAAGCGATGGATGACGACCTTGCGGTGCCGCAAGCGCTCGCGGTGGTGCACGAAACGATTCGTTCGGGCAATGCCGCCCTCGACGATGGGGATCTTGCAACGGTTGCTACGGCGCGTTCGCAAGTGATTGCTATGGCACAGGTTTTGGGTATCAACCCACTTGATCCACGATGGGGTTCTGATCGTTCAGAACCAGCTGTTGCTGCACTATCAGCATTGGTTGACACGCTCATTGAGGATCGCAATACGGCCCGCGCAGCGAAAGACTTCGTGGTAGCGGACCGAATCCGTGATGAACTATCAGCGGCGGGCATCACTCTAGAAGATGACTCGACCGGATCGCATTGGAGCTTGCCGTGACTGATCGGCGCTTCCGACAGGAGCAACACTCGTGAAAAACCCAGGTAACACACCCCGCGCAGGAGCGGTACGCAAGGGCCGTAAGGGCCCGCAGGTCGGCTCGGGAGGCCAGGGACGTCAGGCTCTCGAAGGCCGCAAGCCCACCCCTAAAGCAGAGGATCGCCCGTACCACCCCGCGGGCAAGCGCAAAGCTGCCGCCGAGCGTTACGAAGCAGCCGGCGGAAACCGTCGCAGTGGCGGCAAGCCCTCCGAGGGGCCCCAACGTTCGAGCCAGCCCAGCCGGTCACGAGTAGCTAAGTCTGCCGACGAGTCCGAGATGGTCACGGGCCGCAACTCGGTGCTTGAGGCACTTCGCGCCAAGATTCCCGCCCACACTCTCTACATGGCCGCGCGCATCGAATACGACGACCGCGTCAAGGAGATCCTCAAGCTCGCAACCGCGCGCGGCATTGCCGTGCTCGA
This sequence comes from Rhodoglobus sp. NPDC076762, assembly GCA_040687235.1. Lineage (GTDB taxonomy): Bacteria > Actinomycetota > Actinomycetes > Actinomycetales > Microbacteriaceae > Rhodoglobus. Next base: position 1,044,125 of record JBFBMV010000001.1, read on the forward strand.
AGTGATGCGCCCAGAACTCGACCGCCTTGCCGGCTTCGACGCCGTGCACCAGGGCTTTGCGCTCAAGGTGCCGCCGTACGAGTACGCGCATCCGATGGAGTTGCTCGACAAGGTTGAGTCGCGGGGCCAGGTTCCGTTGCTCGTTGCTCTTGACGGCATCACTGATCCGCGCAACCTCGGCGCCATCGTGCGTTCGGTTGCCGCGTTTGGTGGCCAGGGAGTAATCGTTCCCCAGCGTCGCTCTGTCGGTATGACGGCGTCCGCATGGAAGACTTCTGCCGGTGCCGCGGCTCGCACTCCCGTTGCAATGGCGAACAACCTCACGCAAATGATCAAGGAATACAAGAAGCGCGGTGTCTTCGTGCTCGGTCTCGACGGTGACGGCGATGTATCGCTTCCCTCGCTTCCGCTGGCTAAAGAGCCCGTGCTAATTGTCGTCGGTAGCGAAGGTAAGGGTCTTTCGCGACTCGTTACCGAAAACTGCGACGCCATTGTCTCGATCCCGATCAGCGCCTCCACCGAGTCGTTGAACGCCGGTATCGCAGCCAGTGTCACGCTCTACGAAATCTCGAAGCTGCGTGCTGCTGCTCGCAAAAAGAAGTAGCACCATCTAAAGAAGGAGCACCGTCTCGGGCCGAGCCTAAGCTGCACCGACAAAGAGCCGCTGCCCCCTCGTGGGGCAGCGGCTCTTCACGTTGTGGCGAGTGACGCTAGTTGCTGGTGACGGCGTCGAGCGCTGCCGTGATGTCGTTCATCAGGTCATCAACGTGCTCAAGGCCGACCGAGAGTCGAACAATGCCAGCGCCGGGCTTCGCCTCGGAAGCGACGGGGCGATGCGTGAGCGATGCCGGATGCTGCACGAGGGTGTCGATGCCGCCCAGTGAGACTGCGTGCGTGATGAGCTTCACCGCCTCGGTGAATTTTGCTGCGGCGTCGTAGCCCCCCGCGAGATCGAGCGCGATGAGCGAGCCAGCGCCAGCTGACTGAGTGCCGATGAGGCCAGCGGGGTCTTGCCCGGGCAGGCCGGGGTAGAGAACGCGAGCGAGTGCGGAGTGGCCGTCGAGGCGGCGAGCGAGTTCTCCGGCCGTCTCCTGCTGAGCGCGCACGCGCAGGGGCAGAGTGCGCAGGCCGCGGTGCAGCAGGTACGCCGCGAAGGGGTGAAGGACTCCGCCGGTGAGCGCGCGAACGTTACGCAGGGCCTTGGCGTGCTCTTCGCTCGTGGCAATGACGCCGCCCATGACATCCCCGTGCCCGCCGAGGTACTTGGTGGCGCTGTGCAGCACCATCGCGGCTCCGAGTTCAATCGGGCGCTGCAGCACGGGAGTCGCGAAGGTGTTGTCGACAAGAACGGGCACGGCACCTGCGGCGGCAACGACCTTCTTGATGTCGACGAGTTCGAGGGTGGGGTTAGCGGGGGATTCAATGATGACGAGACCGGTGTTGGGCTGGATGGCGTTGACGATCGAGTCGGCATCGGCCCACGTCACGGTCGTGCCGAGCAGCCCGTTGTCGAGGACGTGGTCGGTTCCGCCGTAGAGCGGGCGAACGCCCACAACGTGCGGGCGACCGGCGGAGGCGATGGCAATCAGCACGGCAGAGAGCGCCGCCATTCCGCTCGCGTATGCCACGGCTGCTTCTGCGCCTTCAAGGGCGGCGAGGCCGTCTTCGAAGCGAGCAACGCCGGGCTGCCAGAGTCGCTGGTACACAGCGGAGTGACCGTCGATGAGGGGGTTTCCCGTGGCGAGGTTCTCGTAGGAGTCACCGCCGACTTCAACGCTGGGCAGCGGGTTTGTCGTCGAGAGATCGATAGAGGGAACGTGGGCTCCAGATTCCTGCACGCCCTCCATTCCCGCGTGAACAGCAAGGGTTTCGAGATGGATGTCGTGAGGCAGCATGACTAGATAACAACAGAAAGTGCGCCCCTAATCAACTCCTGTTGCAGCTTCTTCACGAAATGTGACCTTTTTCGCATAAGCTGCGACGAAGGAGGCTCCCGTGATTGAACCCAACAGCTTGCCCATCGACTCTGTCGACCGCGCAATTCTGGCCAGTTTGGCCACGAACGCGCGCCGGTCGGGTTCGGCGCTCGCCGCCGAGGCCGGAGTCTCCGAATCCACCGTCTCCCAGCGACTGCGCCGCCTCCATGACGAAGGCTACTTGCGTGGTTTTCACGCCGACATCGATGTGGCCAAGCTCGGCATGAGCGTGCAAGCGCTCATCTCCATCAAGCTCGTCAAGCACGTGCGAGAAGACGTGGATGCCTTCCGCAGTGCCGCGCCCCGCTGGCCTGGTGTGCTTGCCTTCTTCCACACCGGAGGCGGAGACGATTACCTGCTGCACGTCGCGGCGCGCAGTGCGGCAGACCTCAGAGATTTCATGCTGACCTACTTGGCCAGTCATCCGGCGGTTGCTCACACGGAGACCAACCTCGTTTTTGAGCACGTGACCGGTCGCGGACTGGAACAACTGCTGTCGGACTAACGGCAGCTACCGCGATTGCCCGCGGCGTACAAACTAAACCTTGAGTCGCCAGTCTTCGCCGTCGTCGTCGCCGTCGAGTTCGCTCTCGCCATCGCCGGGCAGCGTAATCGGCATCGTGAACGCTCCCGTGGGCGGGTTGATCATGGTGGCTTCGTCGCGACGGAACTGCAGCACGTTCTCGACGTAGCTGCTCACGGCCTCGGCGAGCGGGATGTCGTGGCCGGAATCCTGAGCGAGTTGACGACGGTGGTCGAGCAGTTGGTGGAAGGCTTCGGCGGGCTCGAGCTTGCCGCGCAGTTCTTTGGGGATAGCCCGGATGACCGGCTCGAAGACACGCGCCGCCCACTCGTGCGCCAGCATCTCTTCGTCCATGTCTTGCTTGTCGAACGCGGCGCGGTACGAGTCCATGTCGTTGAGCAAGCGGCGGGCCTGATTCTCCTGGGCATCGAGCCCGGTGAGGCGCAGCAGGCGGCGAGAGTGGTGCCCGGCATCCACAACTTTCGGCTGGATGCGCACGCGTGTGCCGGAGTCTTCGGTCTTGATCGCGAGTTCTTCGATGTCGAAGCCGAGCGCGTTGAGGCGTTCGACGCGCTGGTTGATGCGCCAGCGTTCGGAGTGATCGAAGCGCTCGGAACCCGTGAGTTCTTTCCAGAGCGTGCGGTATTGGGCGACGATTCCGTTGCTGATCTCTACGGGATCGATGTCTTCTTCGAGACGCCCGCCCGCCTGCAGGTCGAGGAGTTCGCCGGCGATATTGACGCGACCGATCTCAAGGTCGTTCTCACGCTGGCCGTTGGAGAGACGATCGTAGAGCTGACCGGTTTCGGCATCCACCAGATAGGCGGCAAAGGCGCCAGCATCGCGGCGGAAGAGAGTGTTGGAGAGCGACACATCACCCCAGAAGAAGCCAACGATGTGCAGGCGCACGAGCAACACCGCGAGGGCGTCGACAAGGCGGCGCGCGGTCTCAGGGCGCAGGCTCTGTGAGTACACAGCCCGGTAGGGGAGGGAGAACTTGAGGTGGCGAGTAACGAGCACAGACTTCAGCTCTTCACCGTCGGCCGCGGTGCGGTTCGTGACGATCGCGAGCGGATCAACGCACGGCACATCGAGCTTCTGCAGCGTGCGCAGCATCTCGTATTCGCGCTTAGCGAGCTCGCTGGAAGTCTCCTTGATCGCAACGACGAAGCCGCTGAGATTGGCGAAGCGCACGAGGTGGCGCGAAATGCCCTTGGGGAGAGTGGCGATCGCATCGTCGGGCCACAGCTCAAGCGGCAACGACCAGGGCAGGTCGAGGAGGGCCGGATCAGCGGTCGCAGCGGTGATGTTGACGGAACCAGTCATTCACGTGTCCTTGAAAAAAAGAAGGAGCCCGCCGAACATCCGAACTGGGTTCGACGTCGACGGGCTCGATCGTAAAGCGGAAGTTAGCTTGCGACTACAGGCTTCTTGGTGAGGCGGAGACCCGACTCGGTGTCAAACACGTGAACGTGGTTGGGCTCCGGCGTGAGGAAGACCTTGTCGCCCGCGTTCGGGTGCGAGCGGCCATCAACACGAGCGACGATGTCTACACGCTCGCCCTTGATGTCTGCGTGACCATAGAGGTAACCGTCGGCACCGAGTTCTTCAACGAGGTCGACATCGACCGGAAGGCCGCTGCCTGAGGTCGATACGAGTACGTCTTCCGGGCGGATGCCGATGGTGACCGTCTTTGCGTCCGTGCCACCCAGCGTTTCGGAGTCAACCGCAACGACGGCGTCACCGAACTGGAGACCTCCGTCGACGATGTCAACGCTGAACAGGTTCATGGCGGGGCTTCCGATGAAGCCGGCAACGAACACGTTCTGCGGTGCTTCGTAAAGGTCACGAGGAGTACCGACCTGCTGGAGGAGGCCGTCCTTGAGAACTGCGATGCGGTCACCCATGGTGAGTGCCTCGGTCTGGTCGTGAGTCACGTAAACCGTGGTGACTCCGAGTCGACGCTGCAGGCTAGCGATCTGGGTACGAGTCTGCACGCGCAGCTTGGCGTCCAAGTTCGACAGCGGCTCATCCATGAGGAAGACCTGAGGCTGGCGAACAATAGCGCGACCCATGGCAACACGCTGGCGCTGACCACCAGAGAGAGCCTTGGGCTTGCGGTTGAGGTACGGCTCCAGGTCGAGCAACTTTGCTGCCTCGAGTACGCGCTCAGCACGCTCTTCTTTGTTGACGCCGGCGATCTTGAGCGCGAAGCCCATGTTCTCAGCAACCGTCATGTGCGGGTACAAAGCGTAGTTCTGGAAGACCATGGCGATGTCGCGGTCTTTCGGCGGAACGTCGGTGACGTCGCGGTCGCCGATCAGAATGCTGCCATCGTTGACCTCTTCGAGGCCAGCAAGCATGCGGAGGCTGGTGGACTTACCGCAACCCGAAGGGCCAACAAGTACGAGGAATTCGCCGTCTTCTACGTGAAGATTCAGCTTGTCTACAGCCGGGACCGTTGATCCCGGGTAGAGGCGGGTTGCATTGTCAAAAGTTACAGACGCCATTGTTCTATTGTTCTCCTTCACCGGCAGGTACGTGCCGGACGATCCGTTGTGATGGACAGCGGCCGAAACCGCGTTGCGTCATTATTGCACCTTTTTGGGGGTCAGCCGACCGAGTGGTCCACCCCAGAACAGTGGCGAACTTGGCATTCAGTTGGGCAATTCCCAGAGATTCCTCCTAAAATCGACGGGTGCGCCGTCATTTCTGGGCGCTCAACACAGCGACACATATGGCGAATGAGGTTCGATTGAGCAACGGCAACTCCGGCGATAGCCGACTCACTAAGAATGAGCGGCGCGAAGCGGCACGAGAAAAGGCTCGCATTCAACGTGATGAGCAGAAAAAGAAGGACCGCCGCACTAAGTGGATTCTTCAGGGCAGCGTTGGTCTCGCACTTGTTGCCATCGTCGCGGTCATCGCCCTTGTGCTGGTGAATTCCAACCAGCCCGCCGGCCCCGGTCCGCAGAACTTCGCGAGTGACGGCATCCAACTCAACCAAGGGTTCATCGCGACTCCCGCCGCGGCAAACGCCTCGGACGCCGAGCCGACTCCCAACGTTCGTGACGAGGAATCCGGCGTACTCGATATTCAGATGTACGTCGATTACCTGTGCCCCATCTGTGGTGCCTTCGAGCAGACCAACGCTGAATACATCGAGAGCCTCGTCGAGAATGGCGCTGCAACTCTCGAGATTCACCCCATTACGATCCTCGACCGTCTTTCGCAGGGTCAGCGCTACTCATCGCGTGCAGTCAACGCTGTCGCGTGTGTCGCGGACACTTCGCCGAACGACTTCTACGCGTACCACAACACGCTTCTTTCCGAAGAAGTGCAGCCGGCAGAGAACACGACAGGTCTGAGCAACGATGACTTGATCGCGCTGTTGGATGTTGTCGGAGTAGAGAACACTGATGCAATCGCTGAGTGCATTGATGACGAGACATTCAAGACGTGGGTCAAGAACTCCACGTCGCGTGCGCTTTCAGACCCCGTTCCGAACTCTGATGTCGGACCTGTAACGGGCACCCCCACGGTTCTCGTCAATGGCGTGAAGTACGAGGGTGCGGTCAACGATCTCGCTAGCTTCCAGGCATTCGTTATTCAGGTTGCCGGTGATGACTTCAATGCCAATTCGACGCCGACACCGACTCCCACGCCGGAGCCGTAACAAGCGTTAGTTTCTCGCGAGCATCCCCTCCCCACGAGGCTTCCACTCGCCACAAAGGGCCCCCGATCCGGTTGGATCGGGGGCCCTTTGTGTTCGTGCAGAGGAGTGCTCGTTAGCCGAAGGTGTACGAGTACGCTTCAACGCCCTCGCTCACGGTCACCTCCAGTGTGCCGGTCTCGATCGTGTCGCCCTTGGGGATGATCGAGTAGGAGTTCGGCGTACCCGAGACCTTGATGGTCTCCGTCTTGCCATCGCGCTTCACGGTGATCGTGCCTTCTCCACCGAGAACCATGCGAACTTCACTGGCGGTGTAGTTCAGCTTGATCGAGCCCTCGCCATTGCGGGGAGTCGCGTTCTGGAAGGTGAGCTCCCAGTCGCCCTTGAGAGCGAAGCTATTGTCGGCAAGCTTCGACGGGAAGCTGTAGGTGTTGGCGCCCGATGAGTACTTCTCGTCGCCGCCATAGTTCACTACCTTGCCGAGGCTGAGGTACGTCTCGGGAGTCGTGGTTCCAGCTTCGGGAGTGTCATCGCTGACCTCGGTTGCTGGCGGCAACTGAACGTCAGGGTTGGCTTCCACGAGCAGTTCACGAATGAGCTTCTCGGTGGTCTGGTAGCTACCTTCACCGAACTTGATGTGACGAACAACGCCCTCAGCATCGACGAGGTAATGTGCTGGCCAGAAGCGGTTGCGGTAGTTGGTCCAGGTGCTGAGGTTGTTGTCGAGAGCAACCGGGTACTCGATCGCGTAGTTCTCGGCGCCAGCCTTGACGTTCGCAGGAACCTTCTCAAACGCGTACTCGGGGGAGTGGACGCCAATGACGTTCAAACCGAGATCCTTGTATGCGTCGTACCAGCTGTTGATGTGCGGAACCGCACGCTGGCAGTTGATGCAGGAGTACGCCCAGAAGTCGATCAAAACGACTTCGCCGCGAAGCTCATCCAGGGTGATTTCTTCGTTGTTCTCGGTGTTGAACCACTCTTGGATGCCCTGGATGTCAGGAGCAATACCGCAGCTTTCGAGCTCAGTGCCACCGTTGGTGCACTGGTCGAGATCCTTGTTCTGCTCGTTGACGAGGCCACCAAGGTTGAGCTGTTCTGCGATCTGTTCTGAGTTGCTGAACTGGTCTTGCAAAGCGCTCGTGTAGTCAGGAACGAGACGCTGAAGTGCCTGCGGCAGGTTGAACACGAGGCCGATAGCGAGAGCGATCATCAGAACGCCACCCGTGACGCGAATCTTTTGCTGGTGCTTGCGGAAGGTCTTGACGCGCTCGGCAACGCGGCGGCCGGCGAGAGCGAAGATGAGCAGCGGAAGAGCGGCACCGATAGCGAAGGTGATCGTGAGCACGATGGTCTCGGGCCCGATGCGTCCGGTTGAGCCGGCAACCGTGATGGCCGCCAGAACTGGACCTGCACAGGGCACGTAGACGGCGCCGAGAGCGAGGCCGAGCACGAAGCCGCCCTTGTCGGTACCGACATTCTTCTGCGGAATCCACGAGAAAGGCTTCTCCAGAATGTGCTGGAAAGCGGGGATGATGAGGCCAAGGCCGATCAAGACGAGAACGACGATGCCGGCCCAGCGCAGGAAATCCTGGGGGAGGTTGAGCAGCGCGAGAATGAGTGAACCGATGAGCGTGAAGACGCTGAACGCGACAACGAGGCCGGCGATAACGAAGTAGGGGCGCCACGGTGAAACCTTGGGGGCGGCATCCTTCTCAGCGGTTGCTGTTGCGGTAGCGCTGTCGCTGATGGCGGCGGCATCGGATGCGGTGGGCATCGTGCGGCGAGCGAAGCGACGCTTCTTGGTTTCCCCTTCGCCACGGGCGCTCATGGCACCACCCGACAAGAAGATGACCGGCAGAACCGGCAAGATACACGGGGATATACCCGTGATGATGCCTCCTAGGAAGCCGATAAGGGCGAGACTGAGCATGGGGTTCCTCCACAGAACTGTGTGACACCCGGGAGCCCGGGCGGTTGCACTGAAGTTCGGAACCGTGGCCCGTAAGGGTTGGTCTGAGGTTGCTCCGTCTTTACTGGTGGTCGTCTGCGGCGGGCTTCGGATGCCGTCTGAAGCGCCGCCCGAAGCACCACGCCAGAACGCTTCCACCGATGGCCACCGCCAGCGCCAGGAGCGCGACGCCCAGGTATCGCCACTCTGAGGCGGGGGAGTAGGGGAACGTGTCTGACCAGTCGAGCCCGAGCCGCACGACGACGGCGCCCAGCATCCAACTCAGGAAGACGCCGCCCAGGTGAGAACGGTCGCTGCGAGCCTACGCGGCAGGGATCCTTACCTCCCTATGGGCGAAAGCCATTTCAAAAAACTTGGAAAAAGTTCCAAACCCTTTTCGGGGGTGCCCCGAATAGTCCTGTGTAAGCCGGCAGCGAGTCGGTAAACAGGGTCCATCGGGGGCCACACACTTTCACCAAGGAGATTCACATGCGATCCATTAAGCGCAACACCATCGCCGCCCTCACGTTCGCTGCAGTAGCAATGGTCGGCCTCGCCGGTTGTTCCACTGGAGCAGCGGAAGACACCGCTGCACCTGCTCCGGAAGAGAGCACATCATCGATGGAGATGGACTACACGGCAGACCTCGTCGGAGCTGGCTGCGCCGCGTACGCCGAGACCGTTCCGGATGGAAGCGGCTCGATCGTCGGAATGGCTCAGGACCCGGTAGCAGTAGCCGCGTCGAACAACCCCCTCCTCACCACGCTCACCGCTGCAGTATCCGGTGGCCTCAACGCAGATGTTGACCTGGTTGACACCCTTAACGGCTCAGAATTCACCGTCTTCGCACCCGTCGACGATGCTTTCGCCGCTCTTCCTGCTGAGACGGTAGAGGCACTCATGCAGCCAGAGAACGCTGAACTTCTCACGAGCATCCTGACCTACCACGTTGTTCCTGGCCAGATTCTCCCCGCTGACATCGCTGGTGAGCTCACCACCGTCAACGGCGAAATGGTCACTGTTGCTGGTAGCGGCGACAACATCACCGTCAACGGCGCCAACGTCATCTGCGGTGGCGTTCACACGGCCAACGCAACTGTTTACCTCATCGATGGTGTTCTTACCCCCGGTGCATAATTCGTAGCAAAACTCACGGGGATCCGCGCCTAGCGCGGGTCCCCGTTTTTGCGTTCCCTAAAACTTCTCTAAAGTTTTTGCAGCGCACGTGTCGATTCGGTACGTGCGCTGCGTCATGTCAGTGAGGGCAGGGAAATCCCCGGCTTCGAAAGGACATGATGACGCTGAACTTTCTGGCAATCGCGGTAGCGACGGTGGCAGGAATGCTCGTCGGGTGGGCCTGGTTTTCACCAGCGCTGCTCGGCAAGCCGTGGGCGGCGCGAGCCGGGATAGATCTGACTGCGAAGACTCCCGGGTGGGCGTATCTATTGGCGCTGGTAGCCACCGCGATTACGTCAACCGCGCTCGCACTCGCGGCGGCCGTGGCCCACGATCAGTTTGGTGGGCCGTTTCTGGCAGTCACGCTGGCCGTGGCATCCATTGGGTGGCTTGGTTTCACCGCGTCGCGTAATGCGGTCGAGTATCTTTTTGAGAAGAAGTCCCCGACGCTGTTCGCGATCGATATGGGTCATCAACTCGCAGTTCTCATCGTCATGTCCGTTGTCATCGGCCTCTTCGCCCACACTTCACAGATCGGCTAGGGAAACAACATGCAGTACATGATCCTGATTCATTCTGAACCTATGGATGGCCCGAACCCGGGAGAGCCCGGCTTCGACGAGATGATGGCGCCGTGGATGGCGTACAACCAGAAGCTGATCGATGGCGGCCACTATGTTGCCGCCGACCAGCTGCAGGGAGTTGAGATCGCGACCACGATTCGTCGGGCGTATGGTGCCGGCGACACGATCGTCGATGGACCGTTCGCTGAAACCAAAGAGCACTTCGGCGGCTTCTACATTGTGGAAGCCAAAGATCTGGATGAGGCACTTGCGCTTGCTGCGGAGGTTCCGATTCCGGCAGGCTCGCTCGAGGTTCGCCCGGTGATGCCCTCCTAGCGTGCCGGATAACTCAGAGGCGGTCACCCGCCTGGCGCGTGAGGAGAGTGGGCATGTGCTCGCTCTTCTCACGCACCGCTTCGGCCTCGATGTTGCCGACGATGCGGTGCAGGATGCGCTCGTTGAGGCGCTGAACTGGGCCGTAGTGCCTGACAACCCCGCAGCTTGGCTCTATACGGTCGCGCGCAATCGCGCGGTCGACCGGGTGCGGCGCGATGCTGCCGCCGCGCGACGACTCGCGCGGGCGGCGCCCGATCTCGTGCTGGCCGCAGAGCGCACCGGCCTCGGCGGTGAGCACGGCAGCCCCGGCGGCAACGACGAGGAGGTGCTCGACATGGTTGATGATGCTCACTATTCCGGCGACGAACACCTGCGGCTGCTGCTGCTCTGTTGCCACCCGGCGCTGAGCCGAGACGCCCAAGTGGCACTGACTCTTCGGCTCGTCGGTGGCCTCACGACAGCCGAGATTGCCGCCGCATTCTTGCTGCCAGAGCAGACCCTCGCTCAGCGGATCGTGCGGGCGAAGCGCAAGATCCGCGACGCGGGCATCCCGCTCAGCATTCCAGAAGACCTCACGTCGAGAGTCGATGCCCTGCTCACCGTGGTGTATCTCATTTTCAACGAGGGTTATCTCTCGAGGGGGAGCGGTGCTGGTGCCCGCCTCGATCTCGTCGAAGAAGCGATTCGTCTCACGATCACCGCGCGCGAACTGCTCCCCGGTAATCCCGAAGTCGAGGGGCTGCTGGCGTTGGAGCTTTACGCTCGCGCCCGCCACGACACTCGCTTTCGCGGCGACGAACTGGTTCTTCTTGAGCACCAAGATCGCACCCGCTGGGACGGTGAGCTCATCGAACAGGCGAACGGGCTCCTGCGTAGTGCGCTCGCACGCCTGCAGCCGGGGCCGTTCCAGACCCAAGCGGTCATTGCGCGCCACCATGCCACCGCGCGCACTGCCGCTGACACCGACTGGCCGGCTATCGCATCCGCCTACGCGGTGCTGCTGGCCATGACGGGTGGATCGCCCGTGGTAGCTCTCAATCGCGCCGTCGCGGTGTCCATGGCCGACGGTCCGGATGCGGGACTGCGCTTGCTCGCCGAGATCACCGGCCTCGAGAACTACCACCTGTATTGGGCCACGCACGCCGAGCTGCTGTTGCGTGCGGGCGATGAGGATGCCGCAGCTCACGCCTTTGCCCGAGCGCGCGAACTGGCCAAGAATGCCGCCGAGCAGCAGCATCTCGATCGCCGTATTGCGCAGCTGCGCCCGTAGCTTTCTAGCCACGCTTCTGAATCCTGAGTTGCTCAAATCCGTGTGGCGATGCAGCGTCCCAGTCTCATGCAACGCCGCACACAGCGTTGTTTAGTAAACGTTTGCGTAACGTAGAACTCCTTTCCTAATCTCTTCAGCGTAGGCAACGCAAACGATTACGTACTCCGCTGAGCACGCACCCAAAGGAGGGGCATATGACGACCATCAGAGACGTCGCTCGAGTTGCAGGAGTATCACCGGCCACTGTTTCGCGCGTTGTTAATGGTCTCGTCGGCTACTCGACCGAGACCCAGCAGCGAGTCGAGGAAGCGATCGCTGAGCTCAACTACGAACCCGATACTCTCGCACGCGGCCTCAAGACGAAACAAACGTCAGTGATCGGGGTTCTAGCGCCGGTGGTCTCGGATGCGCTCGCATCGGAGATCATGAGCGGCGTCGAAGCGGCGGCACGCTTGCACGGTTATTCGGTCATGCTTGGTCGCACCGGCCCAAGCTCGACGTATGCAGCGAGCTATCTCCGCACGTTGCGAACCTACCGCGCCGCAGGTGTGATTCTGATTTCAGCCGCCGTAACCCCAGAGATGCGCCGCGTTCTGGGGTCGAGCGTTCCGATCATGTCAGTGGCGATCAGGGACGGCCAGCGTTTTCCGAGCCTCGCGATCGATGACGAAGTTGCCGCCTACGACGGCACCCGCTTTTTGATCGGACTGGGCCACCGACGCATCGGTTTACTGGCCGGCGATCCGACATCCGTTCTCGTCAATAAGCTGCGAATTCGTGGATATCTCAGAGCGATGACGGAAGCCAAGTTGACCCCCGTACTCGAGTCGGGGAATTCGCTCTACGACTCGGCACCTCCCGCATTAGGTCGGTTACTGAGTCAGGATGCTGGCCTCACTGCGGTCTTTGCTCTGAGCGACGAGATGGCCGCGGCAGTAGTCAATGAAGTGCAGCGGATGGGCCGGCGGGTTCCCGACGACATTTCTGTGTTGGGCTTCGACAACACGCGCACCTCGCAGCACGTGCATCCGGCCCTCAGCACTATTGCGCAACCGCTCGAACGGATGGGGGAGCTGGCTGTTGAACGTCTACTCGCCACCCAAGACCTTTCCGATGGTCCCGCTCCCCGAATCTTGCCCCATCGTCTGATCGAGCGCGGAAGCACCGCAACTTTTACCCGATGACAGTGCACGACCCCACCACCAAGAAAAAGGAGCAAATCATGATGCAACGACGCCGTGATCGACGAGTCCTCGTCGGCTTAGCAGTCGCCGCAACCGCAGCGATCGCCCTCACCGCCTGCGCCGGTACCTCGACAGGGAGCACCCCGGCTGCAGATGACGCACTCGAAGGCCGCGGGCCCATCCAGTACGTCAGTAGCCCTGATGCCTCTGGTGCTGCCCAAGAGACCATCGACGCGTGGAATGCCGATCACCCCGACGAACAAGTCACCTGGGTCGAGCTTCCGTTGGATGCCGACCAGCAGCGCCAGCAGATGGTTCAAAACGCGCAAGTCGAGGGCGACAGCTACTCGGTGTTGAACCTCGATGTTGTATGGACGAGTGAGTTTGCCGCCAATCGGTGGATTACCGCCCTTCCAGAAGACTCGATCCCCTTTGACGAGGAGATTCCCGCAACGGTTGAAGCCGCCAGCTATCGCGGAACCGTTTACGCTGCTCCCTATTACACCGACGGTGCGCTGCTCTATTCGCGAAGCGATCTCTTGACCGCAGCGGGCATCGATGCCGCGCCGCAAACCTGGGCGGAGATGCAAGACGCGTGTGATGCTGTTCTGGCCCTTCCCGAAGCGGCCGACATGTCCTGCTATGCGGGTCAGTTCGACAAAAACGAAGGCCTCACTGTGAACTTCAGCGAGGCGGTCAACTCGGCGGGCGGATCGATGTCTGACGCGGATGGCAACCCTACAGTCGACACCCCAGAAGCTCTTGCCGCGCTCAACTTCTTGGTCGATGGTTTCGAGTCGGGAATGATTCCGCGCGAAGCAATCACCTATCAAGAAGAGCAAGGGCGTCAGGCTTTCCAGGAGGGCAACCTCGTATTCCTTCGCAACTGGCCGTACATCTACAAGTCGCTCTCGGCGACCGATGGCTCGTCAAACGTCGCTGGCAAGTTTGACATCAGTGCAATTCCTGGCGAAGACGGCCTAGGTGTTTCGACCTTGGGTGGTCGCAACATCGCAATCTCGAGCTTCGCTGAGAACAAAGCGACCGCTCTGGATTTCATCGAGTTCTTCACCTCACGTGAGCAGCAAGAAGCCCGGCTAGCGCTCAGTTCGCGCGCTCCGGTGTTCTCCGAATTCTTCGAGGATGCAGCAATCACCGAGCAGTACCCGTACCTGCCAACGCTTTTGGCTTCGCTGGATAACGCCCAACCGCGACCAAAGGTTGTTCAGTATGGCGCCACTACGGCCGCAATTCAGGATGAGATCTATGCAGCTCTGAACGGTGACAAGACCGCTGAAGCCGCGCTGGCTGACCTGCAGGAAAAGCTCACTGCAATAACGGCGGGCTAGCTCGCACCATCAGGGCGGTCGCGCACACGCCGACCGCCCTGAATCGCACTTTACAGAAAGTTTCGCTATGACCTCTTCGACGACGCTTCCGTCGACTGGCAGTCGCAAGCCCATTGCGCGACGCAGCAACGACAGCATTCAGCGTGAAGGCCGAATGGCCTCGCTGCTGCTCTCGCCCACGTTCATCGTGCTCGCGCTCGTGATCATGTATCCGCTGCTCTCCGCTGTTTATCAGTCGCTTTTCAGCGCCAACTCCGGCCTCGATGCGAACGGATTCGTGGTGGAGGGCGAAAGCTTCGTGGGCTTCGGCAACTATGCCGAGATCTTCGCGGGAGCAGAATCGGGGCGCTTCTATAACGCACTGTGGAACACCACTTTCTTCACGTTCGTTACTGTTTCGCTGGAAACTGTGATCGGTGTCGGTTTTGCGGTGGCCATGAACCGGGCCTTCAAGGGCCGGGCATTCCTGCGCGCTGCCATCCTTATTCCGTGGGCTATCCCCACCGCAGTCTCCGGTCTGTTGTGGCGTTGGATTTTCCAATCGAACGGAATTGCCAACGATCTGCTCAACACTCAGATCTTGTGGACAGCGGAGGGCTTCGCGGCCCAAGCCGCGGTCATGATCGCCGAAGTGTGGAAGACCGCACCGTTTATTGGCCTGCTCGTGCTGGCTGGAATGCAGCTCATTCCCGAAGAGGTATATGAGGCTGCGAAGTTGGATGGTGCCAACGCGTGGAAACAGTTTGTTTCGATCACGCTTCCCCTCGTGCGTCCCGCGCTGCTCGTAGCGGTTCTCTTCCGCATGCTCGATTCGCTGCGGATGTTTGACCTCCCGTTCGTGCTCATCGGGCCGAGAAAGAGCTCGGTGGAAACGCTGTCGATTTTGGCGTGGGATGAGTCGAACCAATTGCAGTACGGCACGGCGTCCGCCTTCGCCATCATTCTTCTGGTGTACGTCGCCGTCATTGCATTCGTTTTCATCCGTCTGCTCGGCGCAGATGTCGCTGGCGACGCTGACGCTAAAGCCACAAAACAGTCCCGCAGAAAAATCTCTCAAGCGCAGAAGGAGACGAGATAGTGACTACCGTCTCTGAACGAGAAGTAATTGCCGCTAGCGGTGCACGAGCCAGGCTGGGCAGCGGGCGCAAGCGGGCCACGGGTCTTGCCGGCATGGTTACCCGCTGGGTGGGTATCGCGATCGTCGCAGTGTATTGCCTTGCCCCGTTTTATTGGATGCTCGTCTCGAGTTTCCGCACCACCAATGACATTTTTGACACCTCGTTGCTGCCGTCTACGTGGTCACTGGAGAGCTATGCGCAGGTGTTCGATTCGTCGAATGACTTCGGACGTTCACTCCTGAACAGCCTCATCGTCGCGGGAATCACGACAGTGTTCGCGCTTCTTTTGGGCATTTTTGCGGCCTATGCAATTGCGCGGCTCAAGTTCCGCTTCAAATCGGGCATTCTGGCCGTCATCATTGCGACCTCGATGTTTCCGGGGATCGCCGTTGTTGTTCCGCTGCTGCGACTGTTCACGGACATCGGCTGGATCAATACCTATCAGGCGATGATTGTGCCCAGCTTGTCGTTCGCGATTCCGCTCGCAGTGTGGAACCTCACGACGTTCATGAAGCAGCTGCCCAACGATCTCGAGCAGGCCGCAATGATCGACGGATGCACCAAGTGGCAAGCCTTCACGAAAATCTTGCTACCGCTCGCCGCGCCTGGTGTCTTCACGACGGCCATTCTGACGTTCATCCACAGCTGGAATGAATTCATCATCGCGCTCTCGATGGCTAATGACCCGGCGATTCAGACAGCAACAGTTGCCATCTCCAAGTTCACTGGGGCGAGCGACTTTCAGGCACCATTTGGGGCACAGATGGCGGCAGGCGTGATCGTCACTATCCCGCTGATGATTGTGGTGCTCCTCTTTCAGCGTCGCATTGTTGAGGGCTTGACCTCGGGGGCAACCAAGTGAGCGACTGGTGGGATAACGCTGTCATTTACGAGGTCTATCCGCGTTCCTTTGCGGATGCCGACGGCGACGGCATCGGAGATCTTCGGGGAATCATCGATCGGCTTCCCTACTTGGCATCGCTCGGCGTTGAAGGGCTCTGGCTGACGCCTTTTCAACGATCGCCTCAGATAGATCAGGGCTACGACATCAGCGACTACTGCGATGTAGACCCGCTCTTTGGAACCTTGAATGATTTCGATGAGTTGCTCGCTGCCGCGCACGACAAGGGAATGCGGATCCTCGTCGATATTGTGCCGAACCACACCTCGACCGAGAACCCTCTTTTCGAGGCAGCACTCGCCGCCGGACCTGGTTCACCGGAGCGGGACATGTTCGTATTTCGCGAGGGCCGAGGAGATAACTCAGAGCTTCCGCCGAATAATTGGCTTAGTGTCTTCGGCGGCCAAGCATGGCACCGAGCATGCCCGGAGTCCGCTGACGATACGCAGTGGTTCCTCCACTTGTTCTCTGCGGCACAACCTGACTGGAATTGGCACAATCCGGCCGTCGCCGAGTACTTCCACGGGGTCATCCGCTTCTGGTTCGACCGAGGGGTTGACGGCATCCGAGTCGATGTCGCACACGGTTTGTTCAAGGCGGAGGGTTTGCCCGATTCTCCGACGGTGCCGGTGGTGATTGATGGGCTGCGCTCAAACCCCTTGGCTATGGATCAAGAGCCCGTGCATGCCGTTTATCGAGAGTGGCGTCGCATTGCGAACGAATACGACCCGCCGCGACTTCTCGTCGGGGAGGTTAATCTCGAACCAGAGCGTTCGGCGCGATACACGCGTCCCGACGAGCTGCATCAGACGTTTGCTTTCGCCTTCGCCAAGCTCGGCTGGGATGCAGCGGAGTGGTCGGCAGTCGGGCGCCAGTTGGAGACCGTTCGGCGCACCGTTGGCTCGGCTCCGAGTTGGGCCCTCGAAAATCACGACATTGTTCGTGCTGCAACACGATTGGGCACTGGCGTCCGTGGTCGTAAGCGTGCCCGGGCTGCGCTTGTTGCGCTGCTTGGCCTTCCCGGCACCGTCTACGTCTATCAGGGGCAGGAACTCGGCTTGCCCGAAGTGGATGTTCCGGTAGACAAGCGCGCCGACCCGATGTGGTTCAACGGTGGAGTGAGTCGGGATGGTGCCCGCGTTCCACTGCCTTGGACAACGCAGGCTTCGGGAACCTACGGTTTCTCGACGGAGAACGGTGTTAGTGCATGGCTCCCGGCTCCCGAAGGGTGGGGCGAGTATGCCGTCGACTCACAAGACGAGTCGGAGGGGTCGATGCTCACACTCTTCCGTAACGCTACTGAACTGCGGGCCCGTCTGCTGCAGTCAGCGGCATCCGCCGACTCGTTTTCCCTTGAGTGGACGCTGGATGCTGACGGCCGGCTCATGGTGGTGCGTAGCGATGGCGTTCGAGTCGTAGTGGCGATGGGCGAAACCTCCGTGCGGCTGCCTGCCGGTGAGGTTGTGATTAGCTCAGAGCCCGTAGCGGATGGGGTGTTGCCGGTAGATGCTGCCGCTTGGGTGGTGCCGGAGTAAGCCACAGCCGCTCCGGCTGCGTCGTCCGCTCTGCCCGATCCTCGACCCTGGCTGGTGCCGTCGGATTCGCCTACGGCTGTTTGGCCGCGGCCGCGGCCGGGGGCGTCGGCTGCGCGTAGTGGTGCTCACCGATCGCGCCCTTCTCCACGATGTCCCGGATACGGGCGGCGCGCACGGCTGGCGTCTTGATGCCGGTGAGCCGCGCATAAATCTGAAAGCGCTCACTGCGGGTGAGGCTGGCGTGAAACTCTGCCGAGGCCGGGTTGGCGTCGAGGGCGGCCTGCAGGTCTGGGGGAGTCGTCATGTTCTTCTGACTGTAGGCGACATCCCAGCGGCCGTCTGCCTTGGCGCGCTCGACTTCGGCGAGGCCGCCTGACCGCATCTGGCCCTCCTCGGTGAGGCGAGCAACGTGGTCGCGGTTTACTTGTGACCAGGGGCTGTTCTTGCGGCGCGGGGTGAAGGCTTGCAGCGTGTAGTCGTCGTCGAGGCGTGCCATTTGGCCGTCGATCCATCCGAAGCACAGGGCAACGTCGAGAGCTTCGCTCCAGGTGATACCGGGGGCCTTCGATAGTTTCTTGCGGAGCTTGAGGCGCACTCCCTCGGGCGACGGCTCGTTCTCGAGGTAGTCCGTCCACTCGGCGATGGTGACGTCGAGGATGGGTTTGTCGGCGAAGCTGGCCATGGTGAAGTCCTCCTAGAGTGCGTCGCTTTCAAGCATCGCATCATCCACTGACGACTACTCCTGCTCGCTGAACAAAGACTGATTCGTCACTCCGGGTCACACAGGCGTTGAATAGGGTCATGCGAGCTACTTACATTTACGGCGCCGGCGATGTCCGCGTCATCACAGCCCCTGACCCGAAGCTCATCGAGAGCACTGACGCGGTCGTTCGCATCACCCGCGCGTGCGTGTGTGGCAGCGATCTGCACCCGTTCCATTCCATGCCAGCGGATGCGGATGCTCGCCCCATCGGCCACGAATTCATCGGCGTGGTCGAAGAGCTGGGTAAGGATGTCGCCACCCTCAAGGTCGGTGACTTCGTCATCGCCCCCTTCGCCTACTCCGACGGAACCTGCGAGTTCTGCCTCGAAGGGCTGCAGACCTCGTGCATCCACGGTGGGTATTGGGGCAACGGTGGAATCACCGGCGGCCAAGCCGAAGCCGTGCGCGTGCCCTTCGCCGACGGCACCCTCGTGAAGGTTCCCGGCACGGTCGACGAGTCGCAGTACGCCGGACTCCTCACCCTCTCTGACGTCTACGCCACCGGGTGGCACGCGGCCTACAAGGCACGCGTCGCGCCCGGCCAGACCGTCACCGTCATCGGTGACGGAGCTGTCGGCCTCCTCGCTGTGCTCTCCGCAAAGCAAATGGGTGCCGAGCGCATCATCCTCATGGGGCGTCACAAGGCACGCACCGACCTTGGCATCACGTTCGGAGCTACGGATGTCGTAGCCGAGCGAGGCGAAGAAGGCATCGCTCACGTGCGCGAACTCACCGGCGGCACGGGAAGCCACGCGGTTCTTGAAGCTGTCGGCTTCATGCCCGCGTACGAGCAGGCCCTCGGGGTCGTTCGTGCCGGCGGTGTGATCAGTCGTGTAGGTGTTCCCCAATATGAGGATGCGCCTGTCGGGCGCCGCAGCCTCTTCGGCAAGAACGTGACCCTCACCGGTGGCGTTGCGCCCGCTCGCGCTTACATTGAGCAGCTGCTGCCCGCAGTGCTCGACGGAACCGTGAACCCCGGCCTCGTCTTCGATCAGACTGTGAAACTCGAGCAGACCCCCGACGGCTACACGGCGATGGATGAGCGCACCGCCCTCAAGGTGATGGTCGACCCGACTTAACACCCGCACGGCATCCTCCGACAGGCGCTGGTTAAACAGCGATGTCGAAGGCCGTTAGGGTTTAAGCAACCCCGACGGCCTTCGACATTCTTTGCTGGGCCTCCTGTCGGATTCGAACCGACGACCCCCGCTTTACAAGAGCGGTGCTCTAGCCAGCTGAGCTAAGGAGGCTTGGGCCAACGCCCTATTTTAGACATGAAACCACCCGCGCTCCCAACCAACCCCCGCAGCCGTCGTCGCGCGCTCGCCGGAATCGTTGCCGCGATCATCGCTGGCAGCCTCGTTCCGGCTCAAAGTCGCGTCAACGGTGAGCTCGCTATGGACCTGCACGATTCGGCTTTGGCCGCTCTTATTTCGTTCGGGTCGGGGCTCATCATCTTGATGCTCATCGTGCCTTTCGTGCCCAATGCCCGTCAGGGATTCCGCACGTTGGGCGTCGAAGTCCGCAGTAAACGCTTGCCCTGGTGGTACCTCGCTGGCGGGGCTTTCGGTGCGTTCTTCGTGCTCACTCAAGGTCTTGCCGCCTCCGCCCTCGGCGTTGCGCTTTTTACCGTTGCTGCGGTTGCGAGCCAAACAATAAGCTCTGCGGTCATCGACCGTGTTGGCATCGGGAGTATGCAAAAGCGACCGGTTACTCCCTTGCGAGTGATGGCATCCGTACTCGCGGTGGGCGCGGTGATTTTCTCGGGACTTTCTGACCTCAGCCTCGACGGCCCATTCTTGCTGGTCTTTTTGCCGCTTCTCGCGGGCTTCGGCACCGGATGGCAGCAAGCGATCAACGGTCAGGTGCGACATGTGACGCGGTCGCCGCTCACCGCAACCTTTGTGAACTTCACCGTTGGCACGTCAGTGCTCGCGGTTGCGGCGATTGTGTCCGGCTTCATGGGCGGGTGGCAACATGACTTCCCCACCGACCCCCTGATGTATGTCGGGGGAGCGATCGGCGTCGTCTTCATCATGGTTGCCGCCGCGCTCGTACCCGTTACCGGAGTGCTCTTTTTTGCCTTGGCGTCTATTGCGGGGCAGCTGCTGGGAGCGCTTGCCCTCGAACTAATTCTGCCCACAGATAGCGATGGGGTGGCGCCCACCACCGTGATCGGCGTGGTGCTCACCCTCATCGCTGTGGCGATCGCATCCCTATCGAGTCAGCGACCGCCCAAAACTCTGCTGTCGAACTAGTCCTGCTCGTCGAATTCCAATGACGAGGAGTTCAAGCAGAAGCGGTCTCCGGTGGGGGTCTGGTGAGCGTCATCGAAGAGGTGCCCCAGGTGTGAACCACACGTGGCGCAGACCACTTCGGTGCGGACCATGCCGAGTGAACGGTCTTCGCGCAGCTCGACAGCATCCGGGTTGATGGCTTCGTAGAAGCTGGGCCATCCCGAACCGGAATCGAACTTAGTGTCGCTCTTGAAGAGCTCAGCGCTGCAGGCTCCACAGCGGTAAGTGCCGGCACGCTTTTCGTCGAGAAGGGCGCCAGACCACGGGCGGTCGGTGCCAGCCTCGCGGAGCACCGAATACTTGATTCCGAGCTCGTCGCGCCACTGCTCTTCTGTCTTAGTCACCTTGTACGTCATAGTGGTCTCCTTAAGTTGCCAGCTCTCGCTGCTCAGTACATTAAACTCGTGGTTGTGTCTAATGATTCCGTGATCGCCAAGTCTTGGGGCGAATTAACAACAACCGAGCTCTACTCGATCATGAAACTGCGCACAGACGTATTTTTTGTTGAGCAAAAAGTCGACGAGACCGAACTCGACGACCGCGATCAAGAAGACACCACGCGGCATTACTGGATCGCTGATGACCTCGGAGTCGCTGCCTACATCCGCGTTCTGCACAACGAAACCGCCGAATACCGCGATGGCCACTGCGTGATCGGCCGCGTGGTGGTTCGCGAAGATCGCCGCGGAGAAGGTCTCGCGCAGATCATTATGAAGCGCATCGTCAACGACTACAGCGATCAGGCGATGTTGCTCCATGCGCAGCAATACATCGTTCCGCTGTATGCCAAGTTCGATTTCGAAGCCTTCGGCGAACTGTACGAAGAAGCCACCATCATGCACCAATCGATGTACCGCCCCGCTCAGTAATGCGTCGCCTCAACGTCTGCTTGCTCGGCCCCGCCGCGCTCATCATCACCGCTGTTGCCATCGCGCTCACGCCGATGACAAGCAACGCTGCAGTCCCGGATGCCGCGGGCACGAGCTCGACACAGGCCAACACTGCGGCCGCCGGGGCCACTCTCGCCGCCGACTCCGACATCTGTGATGTGACGGATGCCGCGATCACCTGGGGCGTTAAAGAGTCACTTCGGTCCTATATCAGCGGCACGATCGCTAACGGCGAATGGGCCGTGAGCGACGGTGCGACCTACGAAACCCCCAACTTTGGTTGGACGGCGGGTACCGGTCAGCTCGACGCGGGAGAGGGCGCAATTGCGTTCGACGGAGCCCTTCGCTTTATGGGCCACGATGGCATCCTCGATACCACCCTCAGTGGGCTCGAGATTGTTTTCGACGCCAGCAAGACCGCAACGGTTATCTTCGATGTTTCGGGAACCACTCAAGAAGGCGTTCCCGTGGATGCCCAGAACGTCGAATTCGCCACCATAGATGTCTCAGGGATCACCGTCGATGACGGCACTGTGTTGCTCACCGCCGCCCCGGTCGTCCTCACCGAAGCCGGGTCAGAGGCGTTTGGAACGTACCCCGCCGACGCCGAGTTTGACCCCATCACCGTGAGCTTCAGTGCAACCCCCGAGTGCATGCCCGAACCACGCGAGCGCAACCCTGTTCTCGCCCGCAACCTCGTCGTGATGGCCTCGGTTATTGCCCTGGTATGGGGCATCGGCGTTGTGTTCTACGTCAGCCGGCGTCGCGGAACCGCTCGAGCAAAGGGTGCCAAAGCAAACTACGAGCCCGACGTCGGTGCGTAGATCGCGCGAGCGAGCGCATCCAACACCGTCACGGTGCGGGGGCCAAAGCTCAGAATTTCGCCATCATCCATCTCAACAAAGCGTTGGTTGATGCCAGCCTCCGTGAGCGCAACGGCGGGGCGAGCTTCGAGCAATCCACTCACGCCGCCCACGCTATCGAGGCCGCCGGTCATCACCAGAATGAGATCGGGGTTCGCTGCCACCATGGCCTCATCGGTCATGGGGCGCATGCCCTCGAGGCCAATTTCGGCCGCGACATCCACACCGCCGAGGGCGCTAATCAGCACATCTGACCCCGACTCTTGGCCGAAGAGGTAATACACGCCCGATGTACCACGCAAATAAAGGAACATCATGCGTAGACGATCGCCCGGCGGCACGATCTCGGCAATCTCAGCGATTTTCGCCTCGATCTCCGCGCTCAGCTGAGCGCCCAACGCCTCACCGGCCACCGGCGAGCCGAGCGCTGCTGCCGTCTGGCGAGCTAGCTCCGCAACACCCTCCACCGACGGTTCAGTCTCGACAAAAACGACGGGGATTCCCGCATCGCGCAACTGCAACACAACATCGATCGGACCAATTGAGCCATCCGTTAACACCAGATTGGGCCGCAACGCCAAAATTGCCTCGCTATTGACGGTGTGGGCATTTGACGTGATCACGGGCAACTCAGATGCCTCATCAAACGTCGTCGAAATATCCCGCGCCACGAGCGAATCAACCAGACCCAGCCCAGCGATCGTGGCCGCAATCGACCCAGAGATATCCATCGCAACGACACGATCCGTCGACGACACTGTCACTGGAACATCGCCAGCCAAATCGTGCGAGAGGACCGTCACCGGCAACGACTGCGCAGGAGCGACATCCGGAGCAGAAATGCCGGACGTCGGTAGCGCCGCCTGCACCAAGCCGCTGTAGTCCTTTGCGTCTTGCAACACGGACAACGCGTTCAGCGGAGAGGTCAGGTCACCCGTCACAGTTACCGCCGGCGCCTCCGCAATAGAGGAAGCCGAGCATCCGCTTGCCGCGAAGGCAACGCCAGACAACGCAACAACAGCAGCGAGTAGTCGGATGCGCATAGAAACCAATCGGAGAAAACGGGTACTAAGGCAATCCTAACCTCGTGCCGCCCCAAAAGGGTCATGAAGCCGCGTCGCTCGGCGAACGCACACAGCCCACGCCCTAGGCTTACCTAAAAGTGGAGGGAGAGGCATGTCAACACACGAACCAGCACAGCACCCCACTACAGGCCTGTCCGAACGCGACAGCGCCATCCTCGATTTTGAGCGCGAATGGACCCGCCACGTCGGCGCAAAAGAAGAGGCCATCAGCTCCCAGTTTCACGTATCAAGCGCGCGCTATTATCAAATGCTTAACGCGGTGATCGACGCCCCCGCAGCCGTACGCTACGACCCCATGCTGGTCTCGCGACTGCGCCGGGCGCGGGACAACCGCACCCCTAGCCGAAACGTGCGCACCACCACCAGCCTCCCCAACGAAGAATTGACAGACTGAGCAATGGCGAGTTACCCGAAAGATCGATTCGACGAACTTCCCGACGACGTTGAGCGAATTGGAGCTCACCGCGGGCCCCAGCGCCGCGGACGCGGCTGGATCGGCTTCGCCTGGGCGCTCCTCGCCACCGGTGTCCTTGTATTCGGTGGACTCTTCGCACTCAGCCAGTACCTCGGCCAAGACCTCGGAATCCCCTTCTTCTCCAGCCCCGAAGAAGAAGTAGCGGCGCCCGAACCCACACCGACCGTCGCCCCCGTCACCGACCCCACCACGATTGACCCCGCACGCGGCATCACCATCGACATTCTTAACGGCACCCCCGAAAGCGGACTCCAAACCACCGTCTTCGACGAACTCACCGCCGCCGGCTGGCCAACCGGAAGCGCCGCGCCCGCCTCCGAACGCGACATCGAAAACACTTACATCTACTACAGCAACGTCGCAGACGAAGACATTGCAGCCGGCCTCGCCGCCGCCCTCGGTCGCGGCGACACCCGCCTCGTCGAAGCCGACATCTTCCCCGGTGCCGCCATCACGGTCGTCATCGGAAGCGACTACCTCGCACCGGCAGCCGAGGCCACCGAAGAACCGACCGGGTAACGCCGCGCGGTCCCGTCGGACAGTCACAATGACAGTCTCGCTTCGCGCCGAGTAAAGAACCGAACATCAGCGGACGCACCTCGCGATCCACCGCCTCACGCGAACTCACGCTCGCAGCCGAAACAACCGGTGCACCGCGGCGCGCTCAGCCGCAACGAGCGTGCCACACCACCGCCAGCATGGCTTCCGCGAGTGCGCTGTGCTGTCGTGCACTCGCCCCTGTCGAGTGCGCTGTGCTGTCTTGCACTCGCCCCTGTCGAGTGCGCTGTGCTGTCTTGCACTCGCCCCTGTCGAGTGCTAATTTTGACCTTGGCACTCGCACAGTTCGAGTGCCAACTTATTCGCTTGTACGACGTCCGGGAGGGACGAGAAACACACATGGCAAAGATCATTGCTTTCAACGAAGAGGCCCGTCGCGGCCTCGAGCGCGGCCTGAACACTCTCGCCGACGCCGTAAAGGTCACCCTCGGCCCACGTGGCCGCAACGTAGTTCTTGAAAAGAAGTGGGGCGCTCCCACCATCACGAACGACGGTGTGTCCATCGCCAAGGAGATCGAACTCGACGACCCGTTCGAGAAGATTGGTGCAGAACTCGTCAAAGAGGTAGCAAAGAAGACGGATGACGTAGCCGGAGACGGTACGACCACTTCTGTTGTTCTCGCTCAGGCTCTCGTTCGCGAAGGTCTTCGCAACGTTGCTGCCGGCGCAGATCCCATCAGCCTCAAGCGCGGTATCGAAAAGGCGACCAACTCGGTCATCGAGGCACTGGTTGCTAGCGCCAAGGAAATCGAAACCAAGGAAGAGATCGCGGCTACCGCATCCATCTCTGCTGGTGACCCCGAGATCGGCGCACTGATTGCCGAAGCTATCGACAAGGTCGGCAAGGAAGGTGTTGTCACCGTTGAGGAGTCGAACACGTTCGGCACCGAGCTGGAGCTCACCGAAGGTATGCGCTTCGACAAGGGTTTCCTGTCGGCATACTTCGTCACCGACCAAGAGCGTCAAGAAGCGGTCTTCGAAGACCCTTACGTTCTGATCGTCAACGGCAAGATCTCGAACATCAAGGATCTTCTGCCCATCGTCGACAAGGTAATCCAGAGCGGCAAGCAGCTTCTCATCATTGCCGAAGACGTTGACGGCGAAGCACTCGCAACCCTCGTTGTGAACAAGATCCGTGGCATCTTCAAGTCGGTAGCCGTCAAGGCTCCTGGCTTCGGAGACCGTCGCAAGGCTCAGCTCGCTGACATCGCCATCCTCACCGGTGGACAGGTCATCTCTGAAGAGGTCGGCCTCAAGCTCGAAAACGCTACTCTCGAACTTCTCGGTCGCGCCCGCAAGGTCGTTATCACCAAGGACGAGACCACGATCATCGAAGGTGCTGGTGACGAAGAGGCGATCGCAGGTCGCGTCAAGCAGATCCGTGCCGAGATCGACAACACCGACAGCGACTACGACCGCGAGAAGCTCCAGGAGCGCCTCGCGAAGCTCGCCGGTGGAGTTGCAGTCATCAAGGCTGGAGCGGCAACCGAGGTTGAGCTCAAGGAGCGCAAGCACCGCATTGAGGACGCCGTCCGCAACGCAAAGGCTGCTGTTGAAGAAGGAATCGTCGCCGGTGGTGGCGTAGCCCTAATTCAGGCTGGCAAGATCGCTTTCGACAGCCAGGCAATGGCTGACCTCGTTGGCGACGAAGCAACCGGAGCAAACATCGTTCGCGTTGCTATCGACGCACCGCTCAAGCAGATCGCGCTCAACGCCGGTCTCGAGCCTGGTGTTGTTGCTGACAAGGTTCGCAACCTCACGGTTGGTCACGGCCTCAACGCCGCTACCGGCGAATACGTCGACATGCTCGCTGCGGGAATCAACGACCCGGTTAAGGTAACCCGCTCGGCGCTGCTCAACGCATCGTCGATCGCAGGTCTCTTCCTCACGACCGAAGCCGTTGTTGCTGACAAGCCTGAGAAGAACCCTGCACCGATGGGCGACCCGTCGGGTGGAATGGACTTCTAAGTCTCACCGTTTCACACAGCTGCATAGCTGAACACAGAATGGGCGTCTCCTTCGGGAGGCGCCCATTCTGGCGTTAAGGCCGATGAGCGAGCACAGTTGCGCCCGAGCGGCCCCTGGGATCCTCTCGCTAACGAGAGAAGAGGCGCGCATTGGCGGCCTCGATCTCGGCATACTGCTGACCGGCTTGGCTGAGCGCCGTGTTGATCGCAGCGAGGTTCTCTTCGACCCGCTGCTGGGTGGCCTTCCAGTCGGTTACGACCGTGGAAAAGGCGGTGGCCGCTTGGCCCGTCCACGACCCCTGTAGGTTCGTGAGCTGCCCATGAAGGCCAGCTACTTCGGCTTGGATGCGGCCGATTGAATTCTGAACCGCGCCCGTGGCACTGAGAACTGCTTCGCTATCTACTTGGTATCGAGTCATAACTCGACGATAGGTTGCGAAGAATAAGGCTTGAGCGGACTACTTGCTTTCGGTGGCTTCGGCCTCGTCAGGAGCGCTGGGGAGGAGGGGAAGCTCAACGCGGAAGGTTGCACCGCCACCCGGCGTCTCTAGGGCTTGCACAGAGCCCTTATGGGCGCTGACAATGGCTGCAACGATCGCAAGACCAAGCCCGCTGCCACCAGTGTCGCGATTGCGCGAGCTATCGGCCCGCCAGAAGCGCTCGAACACCTTATTGCGAATCTGCTCCGGGATGCCTTCACCGTGGTCGATGACCGATAGAACGGCTACTTGGCGTTGGTGGTCAACGCCGACACCGATCTCTACTGGAGTATCAGTGGTGAAACGCAGCGCGTTAGTCACCAAGTTGGTGAGCACTTGACGAATCTTGTTCTCTTCAGCCATAACGACGGCGTTAAGATCTTGCGGTACGGGGGCGATCGCTTGCGTGAGGCGAGCAGCAGCCTTAGCGACCGCGGCCGACTTCTTGCGCGATGCCAACCGAGAAAGGCGCGCCCCGGCTGCAGCGATGGGACCGGTCGCAAGAGCAGCTACCCCTCGGGGTGGCGTGGTGGGCGCAGGGTTGGAGCCCTCCGGGAGCGTGATCACCTTGGTGTCAGTGTTCTCATCGTCGCCCAAACGTGGTTTTACGACGGCATCCGATTCGATGCGAGGGTTGGTGTTGATGACCGTGACAACGCGTCCCGTAGAGGCACGAGCATCCATCGCCGCATCATTCGCCAACGGCAGAAGATCAACTTCAGCAAGCTGAAGAGGTTTGGTCTCATCAATGCGGGCCAACTCGAGAAGGTCTTCAACAAGACCACCCATGCGGATAGCTTCCTTCTCGATGCGTTCCATGGCTTGGGCGACGTCATCAGGTTTGGTGATGGCACCCATGCGGTACAGCTCGGCGTAGCCACGAACAGTGACGAGCGGGGTGCGAAGCTCGTGGCTCGCGTCACCGACGAAGCGGCGCATCTGGTCGATGGTGCGGGCGCGATCGGCGAATGCTCGATCGATTCTTCCCAGCATGGAGTTGAGAGAGCGGTTGAGGCGCCCGACTTCGGTATTCGGGGTAGCGACAGAAAGACGTTGGTCAAAATCGCCGTCGGCAAAACGTGCGGCCGTGGCTTCTACCTCGCGCAATGGGGCAAAAGTGGAGGTAACCAGAAGTCGAGTGAGGGCTCCGCCGACGATGACAACGGTGAGTCCGAAGAAGAGGAAGATTGCCGCATAGCGGGCGACGATCGCGTTGGAATCGCCAAGATCCCGCGCGATTACGATGGTGACAAAATCCGGGCCGATTGTGCTGATGGCCGGGTAGGCGATAACCCGCCACTGCCCGCCGATTGACGTGCTGGGGAGTGTGAACTCGCTGGTCTGGGAGCTTGCGACTTTGAGCGTAATGCCGTCAAGGATGGGACGGGCCGCATCTTCTTCGCGGCTATTGCATCGCATAGTGCCGTCGTGGTTGAGAACGGCGAAGTACAGGTCATTCGGCAGTCGAGAAACACTGCACTGCGGATCTTTGGTCGTTCCGGTGTATTGGATGCGCCCGTCGAGATCGTCTGCCGCAGCACTAATCTTCTCGTCGGTTTGCTGCAACAAATAGTCGCGGAGCACCGCTGCGGTGCCGACTCCGGCAACGAGTAGTCCCATGGTCAGCAGAAGCACCGTCACTCCGGTAACCTTCGTGCGAAGCGAGATGCGACTCCACGCGTCGGGGATGTTCTCCTGCATGATCTGAACGGTACCTCGCGTGGCTGGGAATCGGGAACAAGTATGGCCAGCTAGACGCCACCGAGGTGATGTCGAGCTGGCCATCGAGGGTGGTTAGGGTTTTGCTGCTTTCAGCATGTAACCGAAGCCACGCTTCGTCTGAATAATCGGCTCTTCCGTGTGCTGGTCGAGCTTGCGTCGCAAGTACGAAATATAGCTTTCGACGATTCCCGCGTCGCCGTTGAAGTCGTACTCCCACACGTGATCGAGGATCTGGGCTTTGGAGAGCACACGATTTGGGTTGAGCATGAGGTAGCGCAAGAGCTTGAACTCTGTCGGGCTGAGCTCGATTTGCTCGCTGCCGATCGAGACTTCGTGAGTATCTTGGTCCATGGTGAGGTCGCCAGCGCGGATGATCGTTTCTTCGTCATCCTGCATCGTGCGGCGAAGGATCGCCTTGATGCGAGCCACGATCTCGTCGAGGCTAAATGGCTTAGTGACGTAATCGTCACCGCCGACGGTAAGACCCATGATCTTGTCTTCCGTGTCGTCCTTGGCCGTCAAGAACAGGATCGGTGAGGTGTAGCCCGATGATCGCAGGCGCTTCGTCACCCCGAAGCCGTTCATGTCGGGCAACATTACATCGAGGATGATCAGGTCGGGCTCTTCTTCAAGAACTGCCGAGATGGTCTGTGCCCCGCTTCCGACCGCTCGCACAGCAAAGCCTGCGAAGCGCAGGCTCGTGGTGAGCAGGTCTCGAATGTTGGGTTCGTCGTCAACAATCAGAATCTTCGGTCCGTCAGCCATGAACCCAGTATCTGCATGTTTCCTGAACGCTGGCTGATAAGCATGGGCGTGTCGGCGAGTTGTTCACCTAATCGTTCATTGAGAATTTATTAATTTTGAACGTAGGGTGGTTAGACAGAGATCAGGAACAGGGGATGCTGATGAGGCGACTTTTCTTCGGAACACTGGCGGCGTTCGGCGTTGGGGCGCTCTCGTTCAGTGCTGTTGCCGTGCTGGGGGCACTGTCGCGTCACTACGACATTCCCTGGTTCACTGACAACGGAGGAATGCCGATGTGGCCTGTGACGGTCGGCTTCAGCGCGATGTCCCTGATGGCTGTAAGCGTCGCAATACTCGTTCTCGTTGCAGTCACTGGGGTCATTCGCGATGTGATCGTCGAGCGGCGCACTCGACTCGAGGGTTAGCGCAGCAGCCGCGTGGTTACCTCTCGAGCTGGAATAGATAGGCGAATGCCGGCTTCGTGTAGGCGATACCGCGCCCGCTCGCACGAATGAGGTCCGCGTTTGCCAGCGCTGGTTTCTTGGGAATCAAATAGTGGTCGAGATCAGCGCGATCGATCCGATAGCGGCCATCGCGATGGTGGATGGCTCCCACGAGCGTGAGACGGGGATCGAGGGCGGCGAGGCTGGCATCCCCATGGCTACTGTTGGCCAGAAAGAGTCCGCCTGGCGCAAGGTAGCGCGCGCAAGAATCCCACGCTGGGCCAGTGAACAGGGCGATCAGCAAGTCGAAGGATGCGTCGGCAACCGCGAGCGGCGTCAGAAAGTCGGCGTTCAAGAAAGTGATCTCGGTCGCGGCTCCCGGTAGCGTCTCGTCGTCAAGGTCGGCGCGGACCCGTGCGGAATCGGCGAAGTATTTCGCAGCGCGACGGTCGGTATCGACGTAGGTCACGGCAGGAATGCACGTGGAGGGGGAGAGGTCGAGGTAGCTGCCGACGTTGAGGGCGGATGCCGGAGTCCAGTGTTCGAGAAGGGCCCGATATATTCCCGAGCGGTCGCCAATCGACTCCCGATAGCTCCGCCACGACGGGCTTGATGTGGGTGCGCGTCGCGAACTGCTTGCCGCGTGCGATGCGTGCGATGCGTGCGACTCGTGCGCTGTGTGCGATCTGGACAGTGACGACTCCGACATGAGAAAGCCTCCTCGCTTCGTGGTGATGCGGTATTACCGTACCTCTCTCGACTTCGAGAGGCTGCGGGAGCACACTGGGACGATGGACGCTGTGGGCAACTCCGACGCGGCCAACTCTGCCGTGGGCGACTCTGCCTGCTGGCTTCCGAGCGTGTGCACCGAGTGCGGCGCGCTCGTCGAAGGTGAGCTTCCGGCGCCGTGCTGGCGCTGCGGCACCGAAGTGGGCGGCGGAGATTCGGCTCGGTGCTAGGCGGTCAGATCTGCGGCATCCAGAATCGTGTAGCTATAGCCCTGCTCGGCCAAGAACCGCTGGCGGTTTTGTGCGAAGTCTTGATCGACGGTGTCGCGAGCGACGAGCGTGTAAAAGTTGGCGGGCAAGCCGCTCTCTTTGGGGCGCAGCAGCCGACCGAGGCGCTGAGCTTCTTCTTGGCGGGAACCGAACGAGCCGCTGACCTGGATGGCAACGGTCGCCTCGGGCAGGTCGATGGAGAAGTTGGCAACCTTGGAGACCACCAACACCTTCGTGATGCCTTCGCGGAATTCTTGGTACAGGCGTTCGCGCTCGGCAACAGGCGTGGAACCGGTGAGCTGGGGTGCGTTCAACTGCGTAGCGAGGGTGTCGATCTGATCAAGGTATTGGCCGATCACGAGAATGCGTTCGCCCTCGTGCTTCTTCACGAGCGCGCGCACCACATCGATCTTGGCGGGCGCGGCAGCCGCGAGCCGGAACCGTTCGTCGTCAGCGGAGGCTGCGTATTCGAGACGGTCGCTTTCAGGCAGGTCGACGCGAACTTCGTAGCAGCTCGCGGGGGAAATGAAGCCTTGAGCCTCAATCTCTTTCCACGGCGCATCGAAGCGCTTCGGGCCGATGAGGGAGAACACGTCGCCCTCGCGGCCGTCTTCGCGAACGAGAGTCGCGGTCAAGCCGAGGCGGCGACGCGCTTGCAAATCGGCGGTGAGCTTGAAGACAGGGGCGGGAAGCAAATGAACCTCGTCGTACACGACAAGACCCCAGTCGAGAGCATCCAACAAAGCGAGGTGAGCGTATTCGCCCTTTCGCTTGGCCGTAAGAATTTGGTAGGTCGCGATCGTGACCGGCAAGATCTCCTTGGTCTGCCCCGAATACTCACCGACTTCTTCTTCAGTGAGGGTGGTGCGCTTCAGGATCTCGGCACGCCACTGGCGAGCAGACACAGTGTTCGTGACCAAGATCAGCGTCGTGGTCTTGCTTTGAGCCATAGCGCCCAGACCCACCAGGGTCTTTCCGGCACCACAGGGCAGAACGACTACGCCAGAACCGTGCTCGAAGAAGTTGTCGATGGCGTGCTGCTGGTACTCGCGCAGGCCCCAGCCCGCGGCATCCAGAGCAATCTCATGGGGCGTGCCGGGGGTGTAACCGGCGTTGTCCTCGGCGGGCCAGCCGAGCTTCAGCAGCTCTTGCTTGAGCTGGCCACGGGCCCACGCCTGCACCACGAAAGTGTGATCGCCGCGACGTTCGAACAACAGGCTCGCGACCTTCTTGGCGCGCGTAATCTCACGCAGCACGGCCGGATCGGTAGCGGTAAGAGTGAGGGCGCCATCCTCATCGCGGTCGATAACGAGGCGACCATAGCGGCCAACAGTCTCGGCGATGTCGACGCTAACGCTCTGCGGAATTGGAAACTTCGAATACTTTTCGAGCGTCGCGAGCATTGCCGGAGCATCGTGGCCAGCCGCGCGTGCATTCCATAGCCCCAGGCGCGTGATGCGGTAGGTGTGAATGTGCTCGGGGGCGCGCTCGAGCTCAGCGAACACCGCCAAGTCATGGCGAGCGTCTTCCGCCAAAGGATGGGCGACCTCCAGCAGAACCGTGCGGTCAGACTGCACGATCAGGGGTCCGTCGGGTGCTGCGTTCATCCGACCAACCTTACGCGCGGTTGCTTAGCGTTCGGTGGTTGCTTCCACGGAAACGATACTCGTGAGCGGCAGCGTTCGCTCGATGTCGGCCGCACGGTCGAGCCCGCGCATCCGGCCAGCAGCAACACTCGACGGTTCGAGCGTGTATTCGACCTCTCGATCATCCGGCATTCTGACGGTCACTCGAAGCAATAGCTTGTTGCGGATGGCGACCTCAATTTGCCGTGACAGCCAGGCTTGATCTTCGTCGCCGGTTGCACCACCTTGGCCACTGCGCAATTTCGCCAGCAGCTTTTCAGCGCTTCCGTCGTGCGGCTCTTCGATTACGGCATCGCTCACCTGATCGCGACGCAAGGAGAGAATCTCGCCCTGCGCGTTCTCGGCGGCTACGGGATAGCGCGCGTCACTGAGAGACCAAAAAAGTTGTTCGACACCGAAACGAGAGACGAGTTGGGCGCCATCACGCTTGAGCCCAAACGGGCTGAAATTAGGGTCAACTGCGATCGATTGCAGAGTCACGGGATCTGGCGAAGACACGTAGCTTCCACTCGTGCCATGTACACCGACCCGCACCAAGCCGTGACGTGAGGCAGCCTCGGTGAGCAAATACTCGACGGGCTGGGGGACTCCGGTGAGCGATATCTCGGCCAGAAAGCTGCGCATGCCTTCGAGCGTCTCGCCGAGGGTCATGGCGTGATGCAGGCTCGACCGGGAGATGCGATAGGTGGATGCGAGAGCGCGCATTTCGACATCGGCGATGACGCGGAGGCGGGCATCCAATCGCGGCGCAAGCGGCCCGGGAGAAATAACCGTGAGATCGGGCTGCACGTACACCTGATGCACTTCGCGAGGAAAGAGCTCCTCCATCGCGGAGGCGGCATCGACGGGAGTGCGAGTCAGTAGAGCAATTCCAGCGCTACTGGGGAGTTGGTCGGCGGTGACCCCTAGAAGCCGCGCATCGCGGGCGTAGCGGCGGAGCCGCTCGAGCATCGCGTCGACGCCGGCGGGGAAGAGCCACCGCACGTAGTCTTCGACGCCGCTGCCCCACAAGCTCTGAACGCGATCCGCCAAAATGGAGCGAATGTTCTCGGGCACGCCCTGATGCCAGGCCTCCGCGAGATGCACCCATCGTTCGGACGCGCCGCGCGACATCCACTCGGTGGCTTCGGCGGTGGGCATCCACTGGGCGTTTGTGGTCGCGATGAGACCCGCGCGTTCAGCGATGTCGACGAGGCCCGCAATCTTGTCGAGCGGCACGGACATGGATGCAGCGAGCCGCTTCGAATCCGGAAGCGAAACTCCGCCCCGTGCCAAGTCTCGAACCGGGCTGGAACGAAGTTGAGTGATGAGCTCTGTTACTTCGTTCGTCGTCGCGAAGGCGTTTTCGGCGGCGATGCTGTCGGTGCTGTCCCGCTGAGCGGGCTGCACCGGCGTGAGCGTGGAGGGCGCTGGCGTGTCGAGGAGCTCTCCGGTGGTTGGAAGGTCGTCGAATGGCCAGCCTGCCAGATGATCGGTGACTCCATCGGGAGCGCTGTATCGGCCTCCACGATGAATCAGCAGCGCAAGGCTCACGAGTCGGTCGAGACGACGCTGAACGGCTACTTGATCGCCGCCAAACTGGCCGAGACGTGCTGCAGCTTCCTGGGCGGATAGTGACGTCGTGTCAGCCACGACAGCCAGACTCGCGAGCGTCGGCCGGTCGAGCTTGCTGAGAACTTTTTCAACTGACGCAGACTGTTGAAGGGCCTCCGCGAGGTCGAAAAAGTCGCTCACTGAGTTGGCGCGCACCACACGGGAGCGCAGCAACTCGAGAAGATTACTGTCGTCTAATGCACGCAATTGAGCCGCGAGCAGCAGAGCAGCATCGCTAATTGTGACCATTCCTATACTCACGTTGACGACGGCGTCCGTTCAACACCACAAGCGTGATGATGAACACCACGCCCAAAGGCAGCGCAAATTGAGGCATAGTTATCACAGCGGGCCATACACCGTTATCGAATTCGGTTTGGCCCAGTGCAGTAGCTACGACTACGGCAACGAAGCTAAGCACCGCGAGTGCGATCGAGAAGGCGACGAGGTAGGCGAGCACACGCTCGATACGAAGGTCGCGTTCAGTTGAGTGATTTGTCACGTTGACAAGGATACGCGCCCGTTTACGTTCTAAGCTTGAGTCACGATTACAAAGGAGCATGCCCATGCCTACCGGCAAGGTTAAGTTTTACGACGACGAGAAGGGTTTTGGCTTCATCATGAGTGATGAAGGCCAAGAGGTCTTCTTGCACGCCTCAGCGCTGCCCGCGGGCACAACAGGAATCAAAGCGGGCACCCGCCTTGAGTTCGGTATCGCTGATGGCAAGAAGGGAGCCCAAGCGCTCTCTGTTCGAGTCATGGATGCTCCTGCGAGCATGACAAAGATCAACCGCAAGCCCGCCGATGACATGGCCGTGATCATTGAAGATCTCGTCAAGCTCATGGACGGCATTGGTTCCGGCCTCAAGCGGGGGCGTTACCCCGACAAGGCGCACGGCGCCAAAATTGCCTCAATGCTGCGAAAGGTAGCGGACGAACTCGATGCCTAATAGCCAGTACGACAAGCTCGCTCGAGAAGCACTGCTCGAGATCACCACCGACGCCGCCATCGGCGCGCTCGTAGGTGAGCAAGTCGAGAGCGACGGCACCGTTTCGGTGCTGTTCGCTTCGGCTTTGCCGGGCTACCCGGGCTGGAATTGGACCGTCAGCGTTGCCCACGTCGACGGTGAAGAGCCGACAGTGCTCGAAGCGGAGCTGATGCCGGCCGAGGGCGCACTGCTGTCACCCGACTGGGTACCGTGGTCAGAACGTCTCGCCGAATACAAGGCTGCCCAGGCAGCGAGTGAAGCTGCGGATGCCGAAAAGGCCGCCGCCGACGAAGCTTCAGACGGCGACGAGGACGACGACCTCGAAGACGACGACGATGAGGATGACGATGCGTTCGGCTCTGCCGTTCTGCACGGCGGAGATCTCGACGGCGTAGACATCGACGCATCCGACGACGACGACGAGTCCGACGACGACGATGACGACGAAGATGACGACGACATCGACGAAGACGAAGACGACGACGACGATGATGACGACCTCGACGGCGATTCCGACGACGATGAATCAGACGACGATTACGACACCGGCGCCTTTCGGGGCGGCGACCACGAAGGCGTCAGTGTCGATGACCTCGACGAGTCAGACGAAGACGACTAGCGAGACTGCTTTCCGCGCCTCACATGCGTGTACAGCAGCCCTATAAAACCAAGTACCAACCCGGCAACGGCGGTCCACAACCACCAGAGGTTGCCGGCCTCGTTGAGCGGCTCGATAAAGAGCAGCAACAGCGCGAGGCCGAGCACCCACAACGCCATTCCGACGAGCATCGCCTTGCGATCGTCGGTCTGCACCGGCTCAGGGTCAGGCCGGCGCTCTGAGTCTTTCAACCAGATACGCACGGTTTCAGATTAGTGGCTGTTCGCGATCACGAAGTCGATCGATGAGACCAACTTGCGTACGTCATCCGGTTCGATCGCAACGAAGGTTGCCACGCGCAGCTGGTTGCGACCGAGCTTGCGGTACGGGTCGGTGTCGACAACTCCGTTGGCCCGTAACGTCTTCGCAATCGCGGAGGCGTCGATGGCGTCGTCGAAGTCGACCGTGACAACAACCTGCGAGCGGTGCTGCGGGTCGACGACGAACGGTGTCGCGACGTCGCTGGCGGCAGCCCAGTCGTAGAGCACCGACGACGATTCGCGTGTGCGAGCATCCGCCCAAGCGAGCCCGCCATTGCCGTTGATCCAGTCGATCTGGTTCTCAAGCAGCAGCAGCGTGCTGAGCGCGGGAGTGTTGAGAGTCTGGTTGAGGCGCGAGTTATCGATCGCATTCTTGAGCGACAGGAACTCGGGAATGTAACGGCCCGACGCGGCGATGCGCTCGACGCGCTCGATGGCGGCGGGGGAGAAGAGGGCGAACCAGAGGCCACCGTCTGACGCGAAGTTCTTTTGCGGGGCGAAGTAGTAGACGTCGGCCTGGTTGGCATCGAACTGGATGCCGCCGGCTGCGCTCGTCGCGTCAACAACCGTCAGAACGTTCGAGTCGTCGAAGCGGCGAACCGGAGCCATCACGCCGGTGGAAGTCTCGTTGTGCGGGTACGCAAAGACGTCGGCACCGTTGATGTCGTCCAGTTCGGCAAACGACCCGCCCGGGGCGGAAACTACATGAGGCGATTCGAGGTGGGGTGCTGCGGCCGCTTTCGCGAACTTGGAACCGAACTCTCCAAAGGAAAGGTGGGCGCTGCGACGCTCGATCAGAGCGAAGGCTGCGGCATCCCAAAACGCGGTCGAACCGCCATTGCCCATGACGACTTCATAGCCCTCGGGGATCTGGAAAAGCTCACCAAGGCCCGTACGTACGCGGCCGACGAGGTCGCGAACGGGTGCCTGGCGGTGGGACGTGCCGAGGATCGTGCGCGAGGCAGCCACCAAGTGTTCGACCTGTTCGGGTCGCACTTTGGACGGCCCGCATCCGAATCGTCCGTCGGCGGGAAGGAGGTCGCTGGGAATCGTCAGGCTAGCCATACGTCCGATTCTATTGGCCAGTACGGGCTAGTCTTGTTTCATGACCGATCTCGTTGACACCACCGAGATGTACCTGCGCACGATTCTTGACCTCGAAGAAGAGAACATCGTGCCCCTGCGGGCTCGCATCTCCGAACGTCTCGGCCACTCTGGGCCGACCGTTTCGCAAACTATCGGCCGCATGGAACGTGACGGCCTTGTCGTCGTTGAAGGCGACCGCCACCTCGAATTTACTGAGGAGGGTCGCCGCCGTGCCACGCAAGTGATGCGCAAGCACCGCCTCGCCGAGCGACTGCTCGCTGACGTTATTGGCCTCGACTGGGCGCTCGTTCATGACGAAGCCTGCCGTTGGGAACACGTCATGAGCGAGCAGGTCGAGCGCAAGCTCATCGAAATGCTCGATCACCCCACGGAGTCGCCGTACGGCAACCCCATCCCGGGGCTCGAAGAGTTGGGTGGCATCGCTGCTCCTTCGTTCAGCGCGGGAATGGTGAACATTGTCGATCTCGTGGCGAACACCTCGGCTCCCGTCGTTGGCCTCATCCGCCGACTGGGCGAGCCCGTACAGTTCGAACCCGAACTGTTGCAGCAGCTCTTCAGCGCTGGTGTAATGCCCGGCAAGACGGCAACGTTCGCTGCCGCAGACTCCTATGTAGCCGTTACCGTTGAAGGTTTCGGTGAAGGTCTCGAACTGCCCAACGAGGTAGCCGTGCACATTTTCGTCGAGAAGCCCACGGCGTAGTTCTCTGAATTCTCTGTTTACCGAGGCGTAACCGTCCCGTCATTCGATTCGGCGCGCCCGCGCGCGGTCTGCCCGAAAAATTGGGTTAGCCTGTAGCCCTTGGAGTTCACGAATGAACCGGAGAATCGCATGTTAGGTAGGTGCAGCATCCAAACCGTGGATGCGCGTGCCCACTTCGACATACGACACAGCAGTACTGTGCGCGGCAGTTTTCGCGCGCTGAATCACTAGGCATCGTCTTACGACGGTGCCTTTTTGTTTTATGCCTCCCATTCGTTGAGCCTCAGGGAAGTCGATTGCCTGCAAGCCGTGCAGGCTCTTTCGAGAGGATGACAATGCGCACTTTGGTCCTGAACGCCGGCTATGAGCCGCTTGCAGTCGTGTCTTTCAAGCGAGCGATTGTGCTCGTGATGAATCAGAAAGCGACGATCGTCGCGGCCGATTCGGAGCATCCAGTGTGGGGCTCCACCGGATCGTGGGAGAGACCTTCGGTGATCATCTTGCGAAATTACGTGCGCATCCCATCCGCGCGGCGACTACCGGTGTCTCGCCGGGGGGTTTTGCGTCGGGATGGACACCGGTGCGGTTATTGCGGCGGTTCAGCGAACACGATTGACCATGTGATGCCCCGTTCGCGCGGAGGCGAAGACTCGTGGGAAAATCTGGTCGCCTGCTGCCTGCGCTGTAACAATGTGAAGAGCAACCGCACGCCCGCCGAAATGAAGTGGCGTTTGCTCATCAAGCCACGACCGCCGCACACCAGTGCGTGGCTGGTGCGAGGTATTGAAAGGGCACTCCCAGATTGGGAAGAATATTTGGCTCCAGCGGCATGACTGTTATGCTGTTGTGATTATTCCCGTCGTTCGAGAATTGCCCTAGAGACTTCTCGATCACTCGTCACTGATAGGTTCCCGTTTGTCTCGCTTGCCCTCTGATAGCACGGATGCCCTTGGCGTCCCCGCGGCAGAGGCGACCAGCGATGCCCCCGTTTTCCTGTCGCGGCGCGAAGCCCGCGCAGCACGAGAAGCTGCAGAAGCCCAGCGGGGAAAGACCGCTGCTGCCGCAGCCACAGTGCACGCAACCGTCACGGAGCGAAGCGACGGCGCGGTCACGGCGCAAGCCTCGCCCGTAATCGCAGTGCCGCAGATTCCAGTCGCGCCAGCCGCGGTTGTGCAGTCTGATGTTGCCCTTGCGCGACCCGTTGTTATCGCGGCGCACGATGCAGCAGCTCGTTCGCGAGTCTTTGCCGCACCGAAACGTCCTCGCCGCAACCCCATCCGTGCAGTTGCCTCGATGGCAGTGATCGGCGGGCTCCTCGCTGTTGCAGGGCTGCCCGCGTACGGCCAAAGCAGTTTTCTGACAGAAGATGTTTCTCTCACGGCTTCAGCAGATGCCGCGGTCAGCACCGCTAGCGCCCAATCCGTCACGGTGAGTGCAGATCTTGCGCTGCAGGAGGTCGAACGGGAGCACTTCGAAGCCACCTCGCCCGAAGATCTGGCGCTGATCCGCCAACAAACCGCCATCGCGTCGGCAAACGCTCTTTATGCGGCATCCGGTGCCCGGGCCCTCGGTGATGATTACCCTTGGGCGACGGCGGGCTACAACCTTTCGCCGCTTAACTATTACTACCGTCAGTGCACAGACTTCGTAGCGTGGCGTTTGAACCGCGATGTTGGCTCGTTCTCGGCGCCGTTCCGGTGGGCTTGGTCTGACCTCACCCCCAATGGTGGAAACGCATCCCAGTGGAAAGACGCATGGGATGCGCACGGATGGACCGTCAGTGCCACTCCGGTCGTGGGTTCCGTTGCCTGGTTTGGGTGGGACAACCACGTCGCGTACGTCAAGTCTGTCAACGCAGACGGCACAGTGTTGCTCGAAGAGTACAACTACGTGAATCGTGTATACGGCCAGCGCACTCTCGCTGCGACCGCAGTCGAGGCGTTCCTTTACCCACCGGGGCAGTAGCCACCTCTGGTTTCCCCGCCCCGGTCGTTCGCGTGAGACTGTGTGGGTATAGTCGAAAAGGTGAATGAAAAAGACTTGCTCGGCCTCTGGTCTGGAGCGCGACTACACATCATCGTGGCTCAGTTTGCCCCGACTTTCCTCCTGACCGTAGTGATCACTGCAGTGTTGGTCGCTGGCGAAGAAGCAGAAGCGATGCCCGCGAAAATCGCGGCGGCCGGCATTTTGCTTGCATCCGGGATTCTCGGTTCGATCGCTCAATTCACTTCGGCGGGCGAAGCGCAGGCTATTGCGGCGCAGATGCGCCAGCTTGATGATCCATCGCTGCTTGTGCAGCAGATAATCCGTACGGCGTGGTGGACATTCATCGTCAAGTACGTCACTCCCGCGATCTTCATGCTCATTTACGCAGCCCTGCTCTGGCAATTATTTATCGCCGGCTAGAAGTCAGTGTCGAGGCGCAGGCGCATCGACACTACGCGTCGGACCAACGCGCCCACGTCCGCAGGCGCACTCAGCGTGTACAAAACGGGTTAGGGCACTGAGTTGAACGCCCCGCTGGGGAGGTCTCTCTCGCCTGCGATGATCGCCTCCACTATTCGACGTGCGACGGCGGCCGGATCCATTCCGGGAGGCATCTGTGGAGGGCTCCCCTCGACGGCGCGCGCGGCTAGTCCAGTTTCGGTATGGCCGGGACGAGCATCCAGCAATCGCACTCCATCACGCCGTAATTCGCGAGCAGCAGCGTGGCCGAAAGCGGCGAGTGCGGCCTTCGACGCTGAATACGCCGCCATGTTTGCCGTGGGACTTTCACTCACGATGCCGCTGAGGGTTACGAAAAAGGGCTCTCTATGTGCGGCGGCCGACGCGAGCAGAGACGGATGAGCGGCGCGCAGTAGCGACATCGGCGCGGTGGCGTTGATGGCAAAGAGCGCTTCGGTAGCGTCAGTCGTGGCCTGCGATGCTGGGCCGAAAGCGACGAGGCCTGCCGCGTTGACGATGCCATCGAGTCGCCCGTGAGCCTCAAGCGCAGACGTAACGAGAGTCTCGGCTGAGGCGGGGTCGCGCAAGTCGCAATAGACCAAAGCGCCCGGCACTGAATTTGGTTGACTGAGCGTCGCCGACCGCGCATGAAGCGTAAGGAGCACGCCTTCGTCTGCGAGACAGCGAGCGATCGCCGAACCGAGCACTCCGGAAGACCCGACGACGAGGACTGACAATCCGTTGAGTGAACTCATGAACTGACGGTAGTGACTTTTCTTGAGAACCTGCTGGTGTGGACTGGCGAGCAAAGCTCTCAGCTACACTCGAATTGTCAGCCTCTGTAGCTCAACGGAAGAGCAACTCCGTCCTAAGGAGCAGGTTGGGGGTTCGAATCCCTCCAGGGGCACCTCGCTTTGTGGTTGTGGTCAGGTGTTTGTTCTGCGGTCAGACTATGCGCAATGGAGTCTTGCCCACTTCAGGAATCGTGGAAGGCAAATTCGAGCGTTTCGAGATTTCACTGTCTCGACGAAACACTAAACATTCTGCCCTCTGCCGTAACTAGCGCGAGGTTGCCAGACGTTGACAGACTTCTTGGACGGCCGCGTTCTCGGCAAGCTACGGGCCCAAGGCGGTGGTGCGGCAAAGACTCTCAACGCGGGCTCGAGAATTGTTGCGAATCGGTACTGGGCTCGCACTCATCCTCACCAACCGCGTCGCGAGATCGCTGCTCTGAGCCTGTGGATTCCGACCCGCGCTTCAACGGAAGAGTGAAGAGTCGAATACGCACGCGATAGCGGATTCCCCTCTGAACGGCTAAAACTCACAGGGGATGCTGCCAGTCGAATTTTCCAGCGACACGTCCCCTCCGTGTAGGACCACTAGTCAGGGACCCGCAGCGCGCGGGCGGTAGGCTCAAACCTGATTGAGAGTGTCGAAGTAAGGGAGAGCTCATGGCCGAGCGCAAGTCAGCGAGGAAACCGATCGCAGATCAGATGTACGACGTGTTGCTCCATCAGTTCATGTCGGGGGAGCGCGGAGCGGGCGAGAGCCTGAACATCGGCGCTCTCTCTCGCGAGCTCGATGTGAGTCAAACGCCGCTGCGTGAGGCGCTCGCGCGCTTGGAGTACACGGGGCTTGTCCAACGTGAGGCGCTTCGTGGGTACCGTGTCGCGCCGATGATGACGCGTGCCGAAGTGGAGCAGCTGAAGGAAGCCCGTCTCGTGCTGGAACCCCGTCTGGCCTATCACGCGGCGTTGCGGGTCACGCCCGAGTTCCTTGCTGCGTTGCGTGAGAGCCTAAACGAGTTCGAGCAGTCGGCGGGTGCGGCTGACATGGAGACCGAAGGTTTCGACATGTACTGGCGCTCGGACAACCAGTTTCACACGCTGATTGCGGAGCAGTCGGGTAACCAGTTCTTGGCTCTCGCGTACGCGGCGCTGAGCGGCCAGATTCAGCGGTTTCGACTGTTTTCCAAGTTCGGTCGCACGGGTGCGCGCCAGGCAGCGCCCGAGCATAGCGCGATCTTTGATGCGATCGGGGCGGGGGATGCGGACAGTGCGGCTGAAGCGATGCGCCTGCATGTTCTCGGAGCTACGGAGCGACTTCTCGGAAGCTGAGGCGGTGTCTGCGCTCATGGACAAACCAATGAGAATCCAATACTATAGTCAATAGTATTGGAAGGAGATGCGATGATGCATGAGCAGCAGGCCGCGGCGCGGTATACCGCGCACCCGCTCGTTGAAGGGTTCCCCGGCAAGTCCAGCTCGCACGGCGCCTTGGGTTGGAGCAGCCTCTGGCTCCTCGACGATGGCACACGTCGCGTCCTGATCGACGCGGGGCAGCCGGCCTACATCCCGGTAATTCATGAGTCACTTGAGCGCCTTGGTCTCACCCCGGCAGACATCACGGATGTGTTGCTGACCCACATGCACTGGGATCACGTCGCAAACTTTACGATGTTTCAGAACGCCGTTACTTGGGTGGGTGAACAGGAACTGGCATGGGCGGCAGAGCAGCCAGCAGGAACCAAGTTTATCCCGGACCTGCATGTGCAGGAGCTCAGGCGCCGCACTGAACGCGTCGAGCGGATGGGGCAAGGGCAAGAGGTGTTGCCAGGGATTCACGCGATTGCCGCCCCCGGCCACACCCCACATCACCTGGCATTCTTCACTGAGCGTGCTGAGCAGCCCCTGATTTTCGCTGGTGACTCAGTGAAAAACATTCATGAGCTGGCCACCGCGCACGTCGACTCCACCATGGACGAGGACGCCAGCGTTCGCACGATCGAGCGTTTGCGTTCTCTTCTGACCGACACGAGCGCGACTCTGCTGCCTGGC
The DNA here is from genome assembly GCA_040687235.1 of Rhodoglobus sp. NPDC076762. Taxonomy (GTDB): domain Bacteria; phylum Actinomycetota; class Actinomycetes; order Actinomycetales; family Microbacteriaceae; genus Rhodoglobus. The sequence continues at coordinate 1,087,199 of JBFBMV010000001.1, forward strand.
CACGATGTTGGCCTCGGCATTGTCGACGGCGAGGTGCAGCGACTGCGAGAACAGCGCGCGCAGATCAGCTTCTTTGCCGACGCGCTGGGCCCCGAAAAGGATCGCAGCATCAGCTGCGCAGACGCCAGATGAAAGGACGATCATGACTTCTGTCCTCTACACAGGAGGCGCTGGCCGCATGGGCCGCGTGATTCGTGAGGGACTCGCAGGAAGCTACGAACGTGTGGTTCTCTACGTGCGCAGCCAACCCGTAGACGACCTCTTCGCTCACGAAGAGGTCGTGGTCGGTGACCTCAGCGACCTGGAAACCCTGACTGCGGCTGCCCAAGGAATCGATGTGATCGTGCACCTCGGAGCTGTCGCAGATGAAGCGTCATTCGAGCGAATTCGCGAAGCCAACATTGATGGCACATACAACGTCTACGAGGCAGCGCGCCGCGCGGGGGTGCGCCGTATCGTGTTTGCCAGCTCCAACCACATCATCGGCTTTCACCCCGCCTCCGAACGTCTCGACGAGTCCGCTTCGATTCGTCCAGACTCCTACTACGGCGTTTCGAAAGCGTTTGGCGAAGCACTGGCGAGCTTGTATTACGACAAGTGGGGCGTGGAGTCGGTGTTGTTGCGCATCGGAACCTTCCGTCCTGCGCCCGAGGATGTGCGTCAGCTCGCACTGTGGTTGAGCTGGCGAGATGGCATCGAGCTAGTTCGCTGCGCGATTGAGAGCGGTCCGGTGGGATGCCAGGTTGTTTACGGTGTCTCGGCAAACACCGATGGCTGGTGGGACGCGCAGGCCGGTTGGGCTGCTATCGGATTTTCCCCGCAAGACAACGCGGCAGAGCACGCGCAGGACGTTGACGTCAACGTTCCTGCCCCCAAATACCACGGCGGCGCATTCACCGCCTCTGAATACCAAGGAGGAATCTGGTGAGCGAAAACACCATGTCCCACGATGTCATGATCACCACCGCCTTCCTCAACCCGGGTGACGAAGTTGACACACTGCTGCGTAGCGCCGGTCTGACGACGCGCCACGAGCCGAACCTCGCTGCCTATTCCGCAGTAGACCGTCGTGCGATCTTGGCCTCTACGCGCGCCATCATCGCGGGAACTCAGCCGCTGACAGCAAACGACTTCGCCAGCGCTCCGAACCTGCAGCTCGTCGTACGAACGGGTGTCGGGTACGACAGTGTCGACGTCGAAGCAGCAACGAGTCAGGGCGTTCCAGTCTGTGTCACCGCGGGCGCTAATCGTCAGGCCGTTGCCGAACACGTTTTCGCACTCATGTTGGGTGTTGCCCGTCGTGTTCCCGAGAACGTCACCAACCTGAGAGCAGGGACCTGGCAGCAGCTCACGGGCCGCGAGCTCCGTGGCGCGACGTTGGGAGTGCTAGGTCTCGGATCCATCGGTAAGGCCGTGGCTACGATAGCCGCAGGTTTTGGCATGAACGTGATCGCCTATGACCCGTACTTCGACGACGAATTCGCTTCAGCACACAATATTGCCCGTGCGGAGCTTGACGACGTTCTTTCGCGGGCCGATTTCGTGACGCTGCATCTGTTCCTCGATGACTCGACGCGAAACCTCATCAATGCGGAGCGCTTGCGTTCCATGAAGAGTGACGCGGTTCTGGTGAACACGGCTCGCGGCGGCATCGTCGATGAAGCTGCCGTCGTAGACGCTGTTCGCGCCGGTGTGATTGGTGGCGCAGCCCTAGACGTGTTCGAGCAGGAACCATTGCCTGCGGACAGTGCGCTTCTGCACACGCCTGGCATTCTCGCCACCACTCACGTCGCGGGCGCAACCCGTGAAGCGCGTGGTGAGTCTGGTCGCATGGCCGCCGCCAACGTGATCAACGTTCTCGCGGGGGGCGATGCACAGTTCGTCGTGAACCCGGCATACCGAGAAGATGTCGCATGATCATCCAGACATCGGGCGGGCAGCTCCGGCTGGCAGCCAACCTCAAATGGATGTACACCGAGCTGCCCTTTGAAGCACGTTTTGACGCGGCTGCGGCCGCGGGTTTCACGGGGGTTGAATTTGCATCCCCCTACGAGCTCCCTGCAGCGCGCGTGCGAGAGTTGCTCGATAACGCCGGCCTCTCGCAGGCCTTGATCAACACCCCCGGTGGTCCTGCAGGTTCCGCTACCGCCATGGGCACAGCGTACGTGCCATCCGCTCAGACGGAATTTCGTGAGGGTGTCGAGCGAGCACTCCACTACGCAGGCGTGCTTGGCAACCCCATGGTCCACGTGATGGCTGGCTTGCGTCCTGCGGATGTGGACCCGGAATTCGCGTTTGCGACCTATGTCACCAACATTGGGTGGGCTGCAGCGCAGGCTCGCGCTGCAGGCGTTCACATCGTGCTCGAGGCGATCAACAAGCGCGAGCAGCCCGCCTATGGCTTGGCTTCGATGGAGACGGCGGCTGCGGTAGCTGAAGCCGTTGACCCTAACACCGTGGGTGTGCTGTTCGACGTCTACCACGCACAAGCCGACCGCGGCAACGTCATCGAGCGGTTCGAGCGGCTTGCCCCACTGGTCAAGCACGTACAGATTGCGGACAATCCCGGCCGAGGCGAGCCCGGAACAGGAGAAATTGCGTACGAGCAGGTGCTTGCACGGATTGCCGCCAGCGGTTACTCCGGATGGGTTGGTTGCGAGTATGGTCCCGTCGGTGACACTGACGAAGGACTCAAATGGATCGAAAGGATTACCCAGTGAACGCCGTCAAAATCGCTCTGATCAGTGCAACACCGCTCGCCATTGCTCCGGCAGCAGCCGCGGTCGGCGCGGCAATTCCGAACAGCACGGTGTGGAATCTTCTTGACGACCATCTACTTTCCGATTTGAAGCAGCAAGGGGAGATGACAGCACCACTCGCAGCTCGTATGGACACTCTGATCGAGTCCGCCCTCGCTGGCGGTGCGGATGGTGTCTTGCTGACGTGCTCCCAATACGGCGTGCGCGCCGACTACCGCGACCCCGCAACCGACGGTGTAGCCGTGTTTTCTGCGGATGGACCGCTTTTCGAAGACACTGTAGAGCTCTCACCCGCCCGCGTTCTCCTCGTCGCGTCTCTGGAGTCAGCGGCTGAAGACAGCACCGCGCGCCTTAATGCTGCTTTTGCAGCGGCAGGCGCGGCGACCTCCATCCGCTCCATCGTGGTGCCCGCCGCCGCTAAACCTCTCGCTGTTGGCGAGCTGGCCGAACACCTAGGCGCGGCTATTGCTGAGGTGAGCGAGCCGTACGACGTAGTCGTGCTTGCTCAATACTCACTCGCTCCCGCGGCTGAGATGCTGCGTGACCACATCACCGTGCCTGTCCTCGACGGCCCGAGTGTTGCAGCTTCGCGCCTGCGCGCCGCGATCGAGGGATCGCTACGATGATTGGCGTCATTGCGGATGACGTGACGGGTGCAACCGATGTGGCTGCGGCTCTCAGCCGCGAGGGCCTGCGAACTCTGCTTACCCTTAATGCAGAAACTCCCGTTATGGGAGGTGCTGACGCGATCGTGGCTGGCCTGAAGACCCGCTCGATTCCGGTGGCTGATGCCGTAGCGACGAGCCTGGCGGCACTGCGTACGCTGCAGGATGCAGGAGCCACGCGCTTTTATTTCAAGTACTGCTCGACGTTTGATTCAACGGATGAAGGGAACATCGGGCCCGTCACGGAGGCGCTCGCTGAGGCTCTGGGAGTGTCGACGGTGGTGACGAGCCCCGCCGCCCCCATTCATGGGCGCACCGTGAGCGACGGAGATCTGTACGTCTTTGGCGTTCCATTGAATGAGACGCACATGGCCCACCATCCGATCACGCCGATGCGTGACTCGAACCTCGTGAGCCTGCTCACGCCGCAGGTGCAGGGCGCCGTCACGACGCTGCCGCTTTCTGCGGTGCATGCTGGACCGGCTATGGCACGAGCCACGATCACCGCAGCCGAGAGCACAGGTGTAACACACGTGATCGCAGACGCTGTTGATGCCGCCGATCTCGCCACAATCGCCGAAGCGGTCGACACTGCCGTGCTGACGGCCGGATCTGCCGGTCTCATCGGTGCAATCGCTGGACGTCAGCTCGCATCCGGCCGCACAATTTCCGCACCGCCCGCCGGACGCACCGCGATCCTCGCGGGAAGCTGTTCGCGACGTACTCTTGAGCAGATCGCTGCGTTTCAGGAATCTGGTGGACCCTCACACCGCGTCATTGCTGAATCAGGCCAGACGGCATCAGAACTGGCTGAGGCAGCGCTGACGTGGTGGGATGAACAGCCTGCAGAATCCTCAGCGTTGATTTACTCGTCTAGCCCGGCCGAAGAGCGCAATCACGAACTGCCAGAAGCCGGTGAACTCTATGAACAAGTGGCAGGAATTGTCGCCCACGGACTGGCGCGCCGTGGCGTTCAGCGCATGCTCGTCGCTGGCGGTGAGACGTCGGGCGCAGTGATCCGCGAACTCGGAACCACCGTTGCTGTTGTGGGGGACGAGGCAGCCGTGGGTGCGCCCTGGATTCATGACGAGTCCCATGGCGTGCACCTCGTGCTGAAGTCAGGAAACTTTGGCGACATCGACATGTTCACCTCTGTCGCAAGAGATGCAAGCCATGACTGACCTGCGTAGAGGCGTCGAACGAGTCGCACACTCGATCCACAGGCGCGGGCTCACCCACGGTCGCACGGGCAATCTGGCGGTCCGCGAAGGAGACCGCATTTTGGTTACGCCGACAGGGGTGAGCCTGGCCGATGTCTCGAGCGCTGAGCTATCCGTGCTCGATAATGGGGGTCGTCATCTCGAAGGTCCTCCGCCCACGAAAGAGGCGTTTTTGCACGTTGCCGTGCTCCGGGCTCGACCCTCGGCGCGCGCAGTTGTGCACACACACTCGGTGCACGCTGCTGCGCTATCCTGCTTGGCAGATCTTGACCCTGACGACGCGCTGCCACCGCTCACCGCGTACTACGGCATGCGCGTAGCGCCGTTGCAGGTCCTGCCGTACTTTGCGCCAGGCGATAAGGCAGCGACCAGTGCCGTTCAACGAGCGGCCGCGCGCTCGCATTCTCTGTTATTGCGCAACCATGGTCCAGTGATTGCCGGCGTTGATCTTGACTCGGCGTTGGATGCGCTCGAAGAACTCGAACACACCGCGCAAATCTTCTTCCTCACGTCAGGGATGCGCACCGCGCCCCTGACGACGCAACACCTCGCTGCCTTGCAGTCTCAGCCCCCTCAGGAGCCCAAAGCATGATCACGCTGTACAGCGGACTTGTCGTTCGACAGTCGCTCGTTGAAGAACTTATTCCCGAGTTCGAAGCCGCTACCGGTGAACACATCGTGGCAACCTTTGAGCCGACCACTGTGCTGCTCGAGAAGATCGCCGGCGGCGAGCGTCCTGATCTTTTTCTGGGTGTTTCGGCCTCCGCTCATGACCTGGCAACTCAGGGAATTCTCGATGAGGAAACTGTCTCAGACATCGCAGTCTCAGCCGTCGGCTTCGCGCGGCTGGCAGATACACGAGCGCCTTCGTCAGATACCGAGGAGGAATTTCTTCAGTACCTGTGCGATTCTCGAGTCGCATACACGCTCTCGGGCGCTAGTGGTGTTCACTTCATGAAAGTGCTGCGCGAACGTAATTTGCTCGACGTCATCGATGAACGTGCCGTGCGCTTCCCCTCGGGTCTCACCGCAGAAGCCGTCGTTGATGGTCGCGCAGACATTGCCATCCAGCAGATATCCGAGTTGCGCTCTGTGACAGGTGCGCACGTGGTGGCTCCGATTCCGCACGCGTTGCAGTCCTACGGTCGTTTCGCGATCGGCGTTGGCGTTTCTGCACCCGCATCCGCCCGAGCATTCGCGGCGTCGCTCACCGAGGCGCGCGCGCAAGCGGCTTTCGCGAACGTTGGACTCAGCGCACCGTAAGAACTCAGCGCACCGTAAGGCCTCACGCTCACAACCTGCTGCGCCGACGCAGCGGAAAGTTAGGAATCATGACGAAGAGAAAAGTGATTATCGACACCGACACGGGTGTAGACGACGCGCTGGCGATTATGCTGCTTGCAGCGGAACCCGACGTGGAGATCCTTGCGGTGGTCAGCGTCTTCGGAAACTGCACCGGCGAACGCGCGGCGGACAATGCGCGATACGTGCTCGATGCCTGCGGGCGCAGTGACGTTCCGGTCTACCGTGGAAGCGATGTTCCCGTTAAGCAGGAGCTGCGCCTCAACCCGGGCATTCACGGCGAAGACGGCTTCGGAAACACAGGTTTGCGCCCCGAGGTCTCCGTTGCGACCGAGCCCAGCGGCGTTGACGTAGTGCTCGAACTTGTGCGCCAGCATCCCGGCGAGATTGACTATCTCGCCATTGGCCCGCAGACGAACCTTGCTCGCGCGTTAGAGAGCGAACCTGAGCTGCTGAGAAAGCTACGCAGCACCGTGATCGTCGGCACGCTGGGGCCCGCGCTTTACCGCGACACCGAACCGTGGGCTGATCGCCGTTTCCGAGTGTCGCGCGATCCCAACGTGACGTTCGACATCGACGCCGCTGAAGCTGTCGCCGCTCACGAGGGCGATGTGACATGGTGTGGCCCCTATGTGACGCGCCAGGCGCTCGTTCCTGAGAACTTCTTCCTCGAGATCGCGGAGTTCACAGGCTACGCACCCGCCACCCTGATCACGAAGATCAGTGCGGACTACGCAGGATTTTACAGCCGCTCCTATCCGCAGCCAGGAGACGAGCGTGTCATGGGTATCAACGACAGCATGGCCGTCGCTGCCCTCCTGCGCCCTGACCTGATCACGGCATCCGTGCAGCGCCCGTTGCAGACGTTCCAAGATCCAGCGACGGGGGATCGCTACTTGGCCGGCGTACACCCCATCGAGGGTGAGACGCGGCCTCTGCACCGCGTTGTGGTGGATATGGACTTTGACGGCGTTCTGCGGATGATCGGCGAAGCCCTGCGCAAACCACTTCCCTGGCGCTAAAAGCAACGAAGGCCCCCTGGACTCAGCTCGAGTTCAGGGGGCCTTTTTAATGTTTCTTTAGTCGTCGTACGAGCGAGCGCGTACCCACGGCATAGGCATGAGTTCGATGGGGTCCGCTGCGGCGACGACTCCGTGTCCCGTATCGATGAGGACGCGTAGATCCTGACCAAATTTCGGGATCAGTTCACGGCATACCCCGCACGGATTGATGACGTGCGGAACATCGTCAACTCCGAGCCCGACAGAAACGATCGTGGTGATGGCTTCCTCACCGCCAATTTTCGCGTTGGCGACCGCACAGCTTTCTGCACACACTTTAACGCGCGGGGTGGCGAGGCTCACGCCAAGATACACGGCGCCCGAGATGCCGCGTGCGGCGGCGGCAACCCGAACCGCGCTAGGGTCGTGCACGCGTGACAGGAGGGCCGCGGCGGCCTCGATGAGTTCCGCGTCGGAAGCAATGGGCTCGTGAGTCATAGTCATACCTTTCTGAATGTCCGTGAGAAAGACGAAGCCTTCGACCGTGTCAAAAATTCACGGCCGAAGGCTTTTGTTGCTGGCTGCGCTCAGAGCGCCCAGACGTCCGTCGCTCTAGTTCTCGGTCCCTACAGCTGTGACGGCTTCAACGAGCGCGTCCGCCACGGCTGCCGCGTCAATGTCCAGCAACACATCAACATTGGGGATTCCGCCCCAGCGGTCAACCATTTGCACGACCGTCTGTCCGCGGGTGTGCATGCCATCGAGTTCAATATCCACGCGCAAATGACGCATCTGGAACCAGTCCGGGTTGATGGCGTATGCAATACACGGAACATCGTTCAGGTGCATGCCTTCAACCTTCCACTCGGGCATTTCAGTGGTGTCCTGGTGGCGGTCGGGGTAGCCGATCATTTCGCACAAAGCGCGGCCCATGGGTGAACCCGATGTCCAGAGCTTCTCCACCCGTTCAGGGGTAACCGAGAATTTGCGGCACACGTCAAGACCGACCTGTGTGAGCTGAGCTCCAGATTGCACGACGATTTCGGCAGCCTCGGGATCGTTGAAGATGTTCGCGCTGGCAACGGGAGAGGCATTTCCCCAGGTGAGGGCTGCCCCACCCATATAGATGATGCGGCGAACGTTCTCCGCGAACTTCGGCTCTAGAGAGATCGCGAGAGCGACGTTTGTGAGCGGCGCGAGCGCCATGATGCTGATCTCGCCCGGGTTTGACATGACGAGTTCGATCATTTTTTGAACGGCCTCGGTGGGGCCATCAGTGCCGGGAGCCGGATCCGGGTACTCCCAGTACCCAACGCCGCTGGGGCGGTGAATGTGCTCGGCGAAGTTCGGCTCGCCCACGAGCGGGCGGGGAGCGCCTGCCCAAATCGGCAGGTCGGGGCGACCTGACAGGTACGTGATCTTGCGTGCGTTGGCGGTTGCCTTCTGAACGTTTACGTTTCCGAAGACGGTGGTGAGCGCCTCGACATGGAACTTGTCCGTTGCGAGTGCCCAGAAAAGTGCGCCGGCGTCGTCGATGCCGGGATCAGTGTCGATGATGAAGCGTTCCATGGTTCCGTTCTTTCGAGAGTGCCTATATCGATGGGCAACCTCTGAGCGGTACCGTCGACGTTGCCGACGGTACCGCTCAGAGAGTTGGACTATTCACCGACGAAGATGCCGTTACGTTTCTTCGCCGCGAGGTACAGAACCACGCTAATTGCGCACAGGGTGGCGATGTAGATGGGGAACATCCAGAATGTGCCCTCGCCCTGCATCCACAGCAGCAGGTATGAAGCGGTACCACCGAATACCGCAACACCTACGCCGTAGCCGAGGCCGAGGCCCGTGCCGCGGATGTGTTGGGGCAGTAGCGAGTTGGAGACCGTGACAAAGATCGTCATGTTGAGAAGCAACACGATTGCGCCGCCGAACATAACCCCTGCGAACGTCCCAATGCCGGGCTGCGTGTAGAGCAGCGACAGGAAGATCGTCGGAATTGCCAAGACGCGAGCTACGACGAATACCTTCGACATCGGGAAGCGGTCAAGGAACTTGCTGAGAAACAGTGCGCCAAGAGTCATGAAGATTCCGAAACCGGTCGTGATACCGAAAACAGCGGCGGGGTCTTCTTGGAAAGCAGCTCGCGCGAGGTTGGGTAGGCCGGCGATCCATGTGTAGTTATAGGCCTGAATGGCACCGACGATGAAGACGGTCGCGAGAACGCTCAGCCAGTACTTGCGCACGTCGCCCCATACAGAGGGACGCTGCTTCTTCATGGCCTTCGTTTCGCGCGCGCCGTCGATGTTGAGCGTCTCCGGCAGCGTGGTGCGCAGCCACAGCACGATGAGACCGAAGAGACCGCCAATGATGAACGGAATACGCCAGCCCCACTCTGCGAGGTTGTCACCCACGAGCAACTGCGTGAGGAAGAAGATTGACAGCGGCGCGAGCAAGTTTCCCAGGTTGTTGAAGAACCCGAAGAAGCCAGAGACATAGCCGGGGCGGTTCGGAACCAGTTCGAGTGCGTAGGCGGTGCCAAGGGGGGCCTCAACACCGGCAGAGAGACCCTGCAGCAAGCGCATGGCGACGACGATGATCGGTGCGGCGACACCGATGGTCTCATACCCAGGCAAGACGCCAATGACGAAGCTGCCAAAGGCTACAGCGGTAATGGCGAAGATCATGATCTTGCGGCGACCAGCTCGGTCGGCGATAGTTCCGAAGATGACGCCGCCAATCGGGCGAGCGATGAATCCCACGGCGAAGACGGCGAGTGCATTCAGCGTCGACGCGAGAGCGCTGTCCGCGGGGAAGAAGGCGGCGCCAAGGTACGACGAGAGTAGCCCGAAGATCGCCCAGTCGTACCATTCGAGGGCGTGGCCCCAACTGAGCGCGCGAAGGTGCTTACGCTCGGTTTTACTGGCTTTGCCTGTCAGCTGTGCTGACGAGGGTGCCGCGACGTCTTGTGCGCTCATGGAGCTCCTTTGCTCAACTCTCCCGGAGGATAGTCCTCTTTATCTGCGAACGCCTTGGATCGGGCGATCGGTGTGATGTCACTATAGTATAGCGCTGGTTGTTTTGGGTACTCGGGTTCCGTTACAGGGAACTGCGGCGAAATTCCCCGCAGTTTCGCCCCAAGGAGACAATCTCTCTCCAACCCAGCGTCGGCCCCGGCGAGGCTCCGCATCATTGAAAAGACGCCCGATGCCCGCAGCTTCGGCTAGAGGTCGAATTCGAACCGATGGCTGCGCCGCACGATCCGGAAGGATTAGCTGGAGTTGCGAATGTTACGCACCACACCATGCCGACTCGCTTGTGGTTCGGACTCATCGTGCCAGAGGACAATAGAGATGCCGTGGCGACCTCCTCGCGAAGGGGTACCCACACGATCGAACGCCTCGCCTTTCAGGTCACGCTCACGAACAGATAGCACCATGGAAGTTACTGGCGGAACGTCGGGCAGCTGATTGCCGTCGTTAGTTCGAGAGGGCGAGTTCTATGTGGTTTGATTCGTGGCCTGACCTTCTTCGTATCGCGGTGGTGGGCGCCGCTGGTTACGCAACGCTGCTGATCGTGTTGCGCATCTCTGGCAAGCGCACGCTGGCGCAACTCAACGTGTTCGATTTTGTTGTAACGGTGGCGCTCGGCTCGATCTTTGCGACTCTGCTGCTAAACACCAACGTGTCATGGTCGGAGGGCGTCGCGGCGTTCGCTGTTATCGCCACCCTGCAGTTCGTCGTCGCTGGGGTGGCCTCGCGTTGGCCTACAGCGCGAAAGCTTGTGACTTCGAGTCCCATCCTGCTACTGCACGACGGCGAAATGCGACACGATGCGCTGAGACGCAGTCGTCTCACTGAGTCTGAGGTGCGTCAGGCTATCCGGGAGAGCGGAGCCGGAGACGTCAGTGGGGTCTCTAGTGTGGTTCTCGAAACCAATGGAAAGCTCAGTGTGATTCCGCGCGACAAGTACGGTGACGGCTCGGCGCTCGCCGATGTCAAACGCTGATCAGTACTCAGCGTTTGCCGTTTACCTGAGCGTTACCACTCCGCTAACTCCGGTGGTTAACGTGAGCGTCAACATGAGCGAGTTGAGATGGCGTGGCACAGCGACGGGGGAGTTTCCCCTCATCGCATCTGTGCAAGAACACGGCATGCTCAACGATGCTCTCGAGAGCGACGTTGCGCGTATCAACTTGCTGGTGGGGGACATCAACTCTCTCGCCGGCATGGTGGCACGCATCCACGACGCGGGTAAGACTGCGCACGTGCACCTCGAACTTGTCGGAGGCATCAGCCGCGACGGTGCCGCGGTGCAGTTTCTTGCAGAACACGTCGGCGTCGACGGAGTCATCACCACCAAGAGCGCAGCGGTTGCTGCCGCTCGCAAACTCGGCATCGCATCGGTGCAGCGCTTCTTCGCGGTCGACACCCACGCTGTCGAGAATGCGATGCGTCAAGTGCACGCCAGCCGCCCCACCGAGGTCGAAGTGATGCCCGGGCTGATGCCGCGAGTGATCCGTGACCTTCGAGCCAGCATCCAACAGCCCCTCATCGTCGGCGGGCTCATCCGCAATCCTGACGAAATCGATGCCGTGCTCGACTGCGGCGCCGACTACGTATCTACCGGAAACCCCGCACTGTGGCGGCGTCGACGGTCACGAATTCATACCCGCGTCGCCTAACCTCGACGCTTCGCGAGGCAGCACACCGCCTCACCAGAACGACCCGCAGTATCCATAACTGAACACATCCCCCAGGGCAGAGTCACTAGAGAGCACCCGGAGGGTCAGCACTATCAACGCGCACGGCACCGCCGTGTGGTGCGTTGGCGGTGCTGACTCCCCGGGTTTTTTTATGCGCCGAACCACACGAAAGAAGCACCCATGACCGCCTCACCCCTCATCCTCGGCCACCGAGGAGCCATGGCTTACGCCCCAGAGAACACCCTCGAAGCCTTCGAACTGGGTGCCGATCAGGGCGCGGACGGCATGGAGATCGACATTCACGCCACGAAGGACGGCGTGATCGTTGCCATTCACGATGACACCATCGACCGCACGTCGAACGGCACCGGCCGCGTATCAGAACTCACCTTCGCTGAGCTGCGCCGCTTGGATTTCGGAACCGGTAACGCGGGCGACTACGCGGGGGCTCTCATCCCGACCCTTGATGAGATCTTCGATCTCGTCAAACGCCGAAGCCTCGTGCTGAACATCGAGGTCAAAGACATCTACCCCCACGATGCCACATACGGCGAACTCGCTCGTCGGGCCGCTGACGAGGTACTGCGTCGCGGCCTCAACGAGCAGGTCTTCTTCTCGTCGTTCAACCACACATCGATGGCCCAACTCAAGATCAGTCACCCCAGTGTGAGAACCGGGCTGCTGCACATGATGTCGCTGCACGAAATTGGTCACTATGCGGCAACGACGAAGGCGGATGCCATCCACCCGGCCCAGCTCGCGGTCACGCCAGAAACGATGGAGCAAGCGCGCGCGGCTAATCTTCGCGTGAACGCGTGGACGATGCCAGCCCCATTCTCGAGCCTGAGTGAAACGGAACAAATCGACCAACTGATTACTGCGGGCGTCGACTCGATCATCACCAACATCCCCGATGTTGCGGTGGCCCAGCGTGCGGCAGCGGCGACCCTGAGCGCGGGGGTGCTCGTATGACGCTCGTGTTTGCTCGACGCGGGGCGGCCGACGTCGCTCCGGAGAATTCACTGGTCGCGATTGAGCATGCGCTGCGCGCCGGAGTAGATGGAATCGAGGTCGAGGCGCGGCTATCGCGCGACGCTGAGCTTGTCGTCATTCGTGACGCGAGCGTTTCCGTCTCATCTGGAGCCCGTGATGGCGCTGCGAAAGCTGACGACGGGGCTTGCGAACAGCTTGTGCTCGTTGAGCAGCTCACCCTCGCGGAGCTCAAAACCGTCGACATCGGCGGCGGCCACGATGGGTGCGGCGGTACACGCATTCCCACTCTGGCGGAGGTACTCGATCTGCTCGCTGGCTCCGACGCGCACCTTGTTGTTGACGTCAAGGAAGACCCGCAGCACCGGGAGGGTGCGAGTCCTGCAGCAATCGCGGTTGCCGAGCTGGTACGAAAACGGGACCTGCACGATCGTGTGACTCTGACATCCACCAATCACATTTCGATGGCCGCGATTTCAGTGGCGCATCCGAAACTGCAGGTGGGGCTTCGTCACTTGGTGGTGATGGAGGAGTCCGCACAGTACGCGGCGGATTTGGGCGCGGGCTCGCTGCACCCGGTGTCGGTCGGCGCTGCCGTGGGCGATGTGAACGATGAGCAGCGCTCTGTCATGGTGTGCGCGTCCACTTTGGTCGCCGCATTCTGGCCCGTCTCCGAAGACGAGCAACTTGACCAACTCTTCGAGCTGGGCGTTGACGCGGTAGTGACGGACTCCTACCAGAGTGCCCTCACACGCCGGGGAGCATCCGCATGAGTTCCACAGCATCCACGAACGGCGAGCAGGTGACCATCGACAGTCGCATCATTGCCCACCGAGGTGCGAGCCACTACGCACCAGAGAACACCCTCGCTGCCTTCGAACTCGCGGTCGACATGGGGGCAACAAAAATTGAACTGGATGTCGACGTCACGCGTGATGGTCAGCTGATAGTGATGCACGACTCTCGTGTCGATCGCACCACCAACGGCATGGGTCGAGTGCGCGATTACACTCTGGCCGAGCTTCGCGAACTCACTGCCGACCGTGGGTGGGAGGGGCAGTTCGCCCGTTCGGAGATTCGAGTACCTACTCTCGCCGAAGTACTTGAATTCGCAGGCGCACGAGACCTGTGGGTGAATATCGAAACCAAAGACTTCACCAACTCGTGGGGCACCGTCAACGATCTCGTTGCCGCGGAAGTCGCGGCATGTGATCGTGTTGACTCGACTCTTATCTCGTCGATCAATCACCGCGCCGTGGCAGGATTCGCCCGCTCCTACCCGCAGTTCAGCACCGCGATTGCGTTCATCGAAACATTCGCTGACTTGCCCGGCTATGCCCGCCGGTGCGGAGCGAACGTACTGCATCCGCACTTCTCGCTGATCAACGAGCAATTCGTCGCCGAAGCACGCGAGCACGGCTTGGGCATCAACGCCTGGACCATCGACGACGACGCCGCGGCCGACCACATTCTCGAGTTCGACATCGACGGACTGATGTCGAACCGCCCCGACGTCGGCACCGCACTGAACCGCACCAACCAGCATCCATCCCACCGCTCATCTCACGTCACGGAGGCACACGCATGAGTCAGATCGAACTGCGAAACATCGGCAAGTCGTATGGCGACAAAGAGATCATCCCGAGCCTTGATCTCACGATCGAAGCCGGGAGCTTCTCGGTGCTCGTCGGCCCCTCGGGCTGCGGAAAATCAACAACCCTTCGCATGATTGCCGGGCTTGAAAAGCCCACGACCGGCACTATCTCGATCGGCGGAAAAACCGTCGACGATGTGACCCCCGGTCGGCGGGGCGTTGCCATGGTGTTCCAGAACTACGCGATCTACCCGACGATGACGGTCGAAGAGAACATCGAGTTTGGCCTTCGCAACAACAAGGTTCCGAAAGCTGAACGTCGCGAACTTGTGCACGAAATCGCCGAGACTGTGGGGCTCACTGCCCATCTGCGCAAGAACCCCGACGCACTTTCTGGCGGAGAACGTCAACGCGTCGCCCTCGCTCGCGCCATGGTGAAGAAGCCTGCGGTGTTTCTGATGGATGAACCGCTCTCGAACCTCGACGCCAAGCTTCGTCAACACATGCGCATTGAACTCATCGAACTCCACGAACGTCTCGGTGCCACTTTCGTCTACGTCACTCACGACCAGGTCGAAGCGATGAGTATGGGCACGTCGATTGTTCTGATGGATGGGGGCCGCATCCAGCAACAGGCCGCGCCCACCGAGCTCTACGCGAAGCCGCACAACGTGTTTACGAGCCGTTTCATCGGTACGCCGCCGATGAACGTGTTGCGTGTTGGTTCTTTCGGGGCAGATGTCGCATCGGATGCCCCCGCTGGTGCCGAGTGGCTCGGCATGCGTCCCGAACGAATTACCTTCGCTGACACCAGCCGCCCCGCAGTTCCGGGCGAGACCGAGCTCGCCGTCACAATTCTGGCGCTCGAGAATCTGGGCGCGGAGCTCGTGTATCGCGTCGAGCTGCCCGACGGCTCGCGGCTCGCGATCAAGCGCTTCGATGAGATTGCGCGCCCGCTCGGTCACGCCGTTGTGCGTGTCGAGAGCGCCGACATCCACTGGTTCGATGCGAACGAGGAACGCATCGCTGAGCCCGCTATCCCTGGAGCCGTCCGCCAGGTCGTCTCCGCATGAAGAATGCCCTGTTGAGAGATCGGCGATTGCTGCCGTACGCCTTGATTGCGCCGGCGCTGGTAATTCTCGCCGTCTTCTATCTGTATCCGATCGGCTACAACGCCGTGCTCAGCGTCTTCTCCTGGGATCTGCGCGGCCCCATGAAGTTCGTGGGTTTCGGAAACTTCGCCGAGCTCTTCACCGACCCAGACTTCGGCAAGGTCATCCAGAACACCCTCGTCTACATGGGCATGGAAGTGTCCCTCGTGATGATTTTCGGCCTCATCTTGGCACTGTTTCTCAACCGCCAAGGCTGGCTGAGCGAGTTCTTGCAGGGCGTCAGTTTTGCGCCCAACGTGATCGCCCTCGTTTCTGTCTCGCTCATTTTTGTGTGGTTGATGGATGACGACATCGGGCTGTTCAATCAGATTCTGAGCGCAGTCGGGCTGGAGCCCGTTGGCTGGCTTTCCGACCCGCAAGTAGCCCTGTTCTCTTTGGTGCTGGTTTCGGTGTGGAAGTCGGTCGGGCTCAACGCCCTGATCATCCTGTCGGCACTGCAGTCGATTCCGCGGTATCTATTTGAAGCTGCCGACCTCGACAACGCTTCCGCCTGGACCCGCTTTCGCCGGATCACGATCCCAATGATTTCGCCCACCCTGTTCTTTCTCGTTCTCGTGAACGTTATCGGCTCCTTCCAAGCCTTCGACACGATCAACGTCATGACTCAGGGCGGCCCCCAGAGCTCGACGAACACGCTGATCTTCAGCGTTTATCGCGAAGGCTTCGAGTACTACCGGGTCGGCTACGCCGCCGCAATCGCCGTCGTGCTGATGGTTCTCGTGGGGCTCATCACTGTTCTGTACTTCCGCGCCTTCCAGAAAAGAGTGCACTACCGATGACAACGACGATCGCTCCTCCCGAGCCGCCAACGGCATCGGGTTCTCCCCACGGGGCCGCTGCGAGTCCTGTACCGCCAACGACACCATCCACAGCCGCACCGAACGTCGTTGCGTTGCTAGCGAAAGTCGTTCGAATTCTCGCGCGCATCATCGTCTCGATCCTGCTCGTGCTGGTGTTCGCTGGGCCGTTCTACTGGATGGTGCTCACGGCCTTCCAGACGGCATCCGAAGCGCTGTCGATCCCTCCGCAGTTCTGGGTCGATGCGGTGCGCTGGGACAACTTCATCGCAGCGTTCGACCGGGTGAACTTTGGCCACTTCGCGTTGAACTCGGTGATCGTCACTGGCGGAACTCTCCTGGGGCAGTTTCTGATCATCGTGCCGGCGGCCTATGCCTTCGCGCGCTTTCAGTTCAAGGGTCGCGATGTTCTCTTTGGCGTCGTGCTTGCGACCATGATGATCCCCGGCCAGTTGATCTTCCTTCCCGTCTTCGCGATGTACGCCAAGATGGGGCTGCTCAACACGCACCTCTCGCTGATCCTTCCGTTTATTGCGAGTGGCTTCGGCATCTTCCTGCTGCGTCAAACCTTCATGCGGGTTCCCGACAGCCTTATCGAAGCTGCGCGACTCGATCACGCGAGCGAGTTCACGATTATTCGACGGATCATGCTCCCCTTGGCGAAACCGACGATCGTCACGATTGGGCTCATCACGTTCATCGGCACCTGGAACAACTACTTCTTCCCGCTGGTGTGGACGACGACAGATGCCGCCCGCACGCTGCCCGTCGCGGTGCCACGCCTCGAAGCGCTTGACGAGATTGCGCCCACGATCGTGATGGCGGGAAACATGCTCCTCGTGGTGCCGATCCTCATCGTCTTCCTCCTCGCACGCCGGCACATCATCTCGGCGTTCACCTATACCGGCGTCAAGTAATGCCCCTCAGTTTCCCTGTCCGCACTAACTCACAACGCACCACCTCATCACGCACCACCACAACCCCCTCAAAGAAAGGCACCACCATGTCCTCCACCCGTTCTTCGCGAGGTCGGGCACGCGCCGGCGTACTCGCTTCAATTGCCCTCGGCTCGGTTCTGCTCTCCGGCTGCACGGCAGCCAACGCGGATGCCGCGATCTACACTTATGAGCCCGGCGAAGAGACTGTCGAACTCGAGTTCTGGACTGCCGCAGTAGAAGACGTGAATCAGGAACTCGTTGACATGTTCAACGAGACCCGTGGTGACGAGCTCAACATTCACGTCACCGCCAACTACCAGGGCGACTACGTCGAGACCGAACAGAAGGTCAACGCGGCAGCGCTCGCCGACACCCTCCCCAACATGTTTGTGGATGAGGTCGGGATGACTGACCGTTTCGCTCGCGCTACGACGACGCTCAACCTTGAGCCCTACATGGCTGCGGCCGGCATGGATGACGCGGACTTCCAGATGGGGGAGACCGACAACCTCTACGTTGACGACGAGATGTACGCGTTCCCGCACATGCGCAGTGTGCCGGTCATGTACGTCAACCAAGACATGATGCGGGAGCTCGGCCTCAAAGAGACTGGCCCCGAAACCTTCGACGAGTTCGAGGAATACCTCGAGGCAGCTCACGACTACGTCGGCGGCCCGGCCATGATCTTCTGCGACTACGACTTCTGGGTCATGGAAGCACTCTTCTACTCGTACGGCGGAACCGCTGTGCTCAACGACGATGAAACTGCGTCGATGTACGAAACCGAAGGCGCAATCAAGACCGTCGAGTGGATCGCCGACCTCGAAGACCGTGACCTCATCAAGGTCACCGGCGCAGCAGACGTGAGCGCGTTCTTCGCTGCTGCGGGTAGTGCAGACACCGCCTTCACGTTCCTCAGCTCGGGTGGCATCCAGTCGATCCTTGGTCTCGCCGCCGGTAACGGAGTGGATGTCGGCGTCTCGCTGATTCCCGCCGGCGAGAACGGCCAGCGCGGCGTCTCGGTCGGAGGATCGAACATCTACCTCGCAAACACGGGAACCGACCAGGAAAAGGCTGCTGCCTTCGAGTTCATGAAGTGGACGAGCGACACCGAGCAGGCTGCGTACTCGTCGTCGCGCACCGGTTACCTTCCCGTTCGCCTCTCGGCACTGGAAACTGACCTGATCAAGGACCTCATGGAGACGACGCCCGGCTACGCGGTAGCTGCCGAGCAGATCACCTACGGCAAGCCCCGCCCGATGACGAAGGCCTACAGCGAGCTCGAAGACCTCATGACGGAGCGCATCCACGCCATCTACTTCGACGATCTCGATGCGTCAGAAGCGATGCCGGCGCTCGCCGAAGAAGTCAACGAAGTGCTGAACCGCTAACCACGGCCCACTCCCGCAAGGGCCGCAAGCAGGAACACCTGCTTGCGGCCTTCAGCGTTCTACGGGGCGAGTATGGGGGTCTATGGCATGGGGGGTGTGATCGAAACAACGATGGTGGTGTCGGCATCCGAAAGGTTCATATATCGATGAGGCTGCGTTGAGTCGAAGGTGATCGACTGCCCCGAATCGAGAGTGTGTGTGGTCTCGCTGATCTGAACTGACAGCGTGCCGGAGACCACGAAAGCACACTCCGTTGATTTGTGGCCCCACTTGCTAGGTGAGCTCGACTCGCCGGGCGGGATCGTCGCGGTCAAGACCTCAAGATCTCCCCGTCCTGGCGAGAGCCTTTCGTAGACGAAGCCGCTACTGGTAGTGCCCATCGTTGGGCGGTCGCCGGGCGAAGTTACATGGACTAGAGGTGCGTCAGGGTCAGTGAAAAGCGAAGCTACCGCCGCTTCGAACACACCCGCGAGTTTTCGTAACGAGCCGAGGCTGGGGTCGGCGGTGCCGTTCTCGATCTGGCTAAGCATCCCCGTAGACAAGCCCGAGAGTTCGGCTAATTGACGCAGCGTTAAGCCGCGTTCAAGTCGTAAGGCTTTGAGTCTGTCTCCGAGCACGGTATGCGCACTTCTCCCATAAATTTTTAACCTAGATTAACAAAGTTTAGTGAGATTGAACTATGCTTACCAAAATTGTCCTGCTGCACCGTAGTCGAGTTGTCCAAGCGCACTGAGGGTTCGGGCATTCTCCAAAACACAAGGAAGTAAAGACAGAGAATGAAAAAAGCCAATCACAGCAAACTAGCCGTTGTGGCGAGTCTAGCGATTGTTCCGCTAGTTCTCACCGCTTGCGCCGCGAGCCCCGACGCCAGCAACGGGGAAGTCTCGCAAACTCTCACGGTCGACAACTCGTTCGTACTGAAGACTCTCGACCCCGGATTCGTTTACGAACAGACCGGCGCGACTATTGTCCACGTTCTCTATGACACTCTCGTTACATTCGACGGTTCGGACGTTTCAGACGTCAAGCCGTCGCTCGCCGAGTCGTTCGAGGCATCCGACGACGCAAAGGAGTTCACGTTCACTCTGCGCGATGACGTGACATTCACCGACGGCAGCGTCCTCGATTCCGAGGATGTAGTCTTCAGCCTTAACCGTCTGAAGAATCTCAAGGGAAGCGCGTCACAAATTGTGTCGAGCATGAGTTTCAGTGCGACCGACGCGAGCACCGTCGTCGTGACTTCGGAAGACCCAAACCCTGACGTGCCGACCATTCTCGCGCAGCCGGCCACGGGCATCCTCAATTCTGAAGTCGCCGCCGAGAACGGTGCGACTGATGGTGAAGACGCCGCGACCGCAGACGCCATCGGAACCTACCTCGACACGAACTCACTTGGATCGGGCCCGTACATCATCAGTAGCTACGATCCCAGCGCCAAGGTGGTGCTGACGGCCAACCCCGACTACTGGGGCGAAGCGCCGGGATATGACCGCGTCGTGCTTCAGAACGTGGACGTCCAGAACCAGAAGCTGACGATCGCTAAGTCCGCAGGCGACGAAGTTGCACTTGACCTCTCTGGTGCTCTCTCCGCTGACCTGCCAGAGACCGTCGAAATTTCGGGTGTGCCTGACACGTCATACTTCCTCAGCTTGAACCAGGATCCCGCAGTGTCGGAATTGACGTCGAACCGTGCTTTCGTCAACGCTCTGCGCGCTTCGATCGATAACGAAGGCATCGCGAAGCTCTTCGGCCCAGACGCGACGGCCGCGAGCGGCGTTGTTCCGCCTGCATTCGCTGGCGCACTCGACCCGTCCGATGCTCCGAAGCAGGACATCGACGCGGCGAAGAAGCTTCTGGCTGACGCTGGTATCTCGAACCCGACCGCATCGCTCGTTTACCCCGCGATCACGTATCGCGGTGTGGACCTCGGAACGATCGTTACCAAGGTTCAGGCGGATGCCAAAGAGGCAGGAATCACCATCGAGCTGACGCCGCAGCCAATCAACGTGTTCCTCGACAGCCAAGCTGCCGGGCAAAACGAGATCGGATTCTCGCCCAACAGTTTGAACTACCCGGTGGCAGCATCGCTGGTCAACAACATGGCTCCCGGCGCCAGCACCTCGTTGCGTAATGGCTGGACTCTTGAGCGAGCGGATGCCACAGCCATCGAGGCTAGTGAAGCAGTAATTGCAGCCACGACACCTGAAGAGCGCGTTGCCGCGATGCAAGAGTGGCAGCGAGTTATGAACGAGGTCTCGCCTTTCGTTCCCCTGGCAAACAACTCGGGAATTGTTGTAGCGACCGCGAATCTGGACGGTGCAGTTTACTCACCGGCCGGTTGGACGATCGACTTGGCTGACATCTCCAGCAAGTAACCCCCACTCGTGATGCCGGTGAGCTACCTGTGACGCTCACCGGCATCACACCTTCTGCACTTGGCCGGGGCTGTGAATTTTCAGTTGTTCGGCACGACCCAGCGAAAGCCACCTATGCCTCTCTTGCTGAAAACAATCGTGAAGCGATTGCTGACAACTGTTGCGCTGCTCTGGGGAGTGACAGTAGTCACTTTCCTTCTCGTGAGCGTCGTTCCCGGTGATCCTGCGGCAGCGAATCTCTCGCAGCAGGCGTACGATGACCCCGAGATTCGTGAAGCATTTCGCCAGAAGTGGGGGCTCGACCAACCGCTCATCGTTCAATACGGGCAGTACTTGTGGAACATCCTGCATGGTGACCTTGGCGTATCTCAGCAAACAAACCGCCCCGTTCTCGAAGATCTTGCGCGCTATATTCCCGCCACAATCGAGATAGCGATTCCGGCAATGGCGATCGCCATCGTTGTCGCCGTCGCGTTGGGAATCCTCTCGGCTATGCGGAAGGGATCTGCCCTCGACAACGGAATCCGTGTGCTCTCGCTGACGGGGCTGTCGACACCGCCGTTCTGGCTCGCACTCGTCGCGCTCTACGTCTTCTTCTACATCTTTGGCTGGGTTCCGAACGGTGGCCGATTGAGTAACATTTATGACCCGCCACCGACGATCACGGGCATGTACACGATCGACGCGCTGGCCGCGGGACAGGTCGCGGTCTTTTGGGACGCTGTGTGGCACCTCGCGCTACCCGTCGGCATCCTCGCGGTTCTCACGATCTCTGGACTGCTCCGTTTTGTGCGTTCTTCGATGCTGGAGGTGCTCGATTCCGACTACATCCGCGCCGCAGTGGCCAAGGGTCTACCGCGCCGCATCATCACATGGCGACACGTGTTCAAGGCCGGGCTGTTGCCCGTTCTCACTGTCTCTGCCCTCACGATGGCCTCGCTGATGGGGGGCGCTGTGCTTGTGGAGCAAGTCTTGAGCTGGCCAGGGCTCGGCCAGTATGCGTACAAGAGCGCACTCGGGCTCGACCTACAGGCAATTCTGGGAGTAACTCTCTTCGTCGCCATCGTCTACACGGGAATCAACCTCATCGTCGATGTCCTCTACACCGTCATTGACCCACGGATCGGAGCAAAATGACCTCCCTACCTCCCGTGCTTGAAGCAGTGAAAGTTAAACGCGACAACGTGAAGACGTCGCGAATGCTGCGTTCTCAGTTTGGCTCCGTCTGGACGCGCCCGTGGACTGTGATTTCTATAGCGGTTATCGGGATCTGGACATTCCTGGCGATTACGGCTCCGTGGATCGTGCCTTTTGATCCGCTGAAGCCGGTCGGAGAAAACCTCCAAGCGCCTTCCTCGACTCATTGGTTTGGCACTGATGAACTCGGCCGCGACGTACTCAGCCGCGTAATTTCAGGCTCGCAGCTCTCCCTTCCGCTCGCGGTAATCATCGTCGCGTTCTCGCTTCTCCTCGGAGGCATTGTCGGACTGCTGGCTGGCTATCTTGGTCGGACCGTAGACGGTATTGCGATGCGCCTTGCTGATTTAGTTCTCGCGTTCCCGCAGATCATTCTCGCGATGGCTGTAACGGCTGCTTTTGGACCGAGCACGGGAAACGCTGTGCTCGCTCTCGTCATTGTGTCGTGGCCGCTTTATGCGCGCATTATCCGAAGCTCAGTGCTCAGCGTGCGTGAACAGGAGTACGTCGTTTCCGGCCATCTCCTCGGATCCGGCATGTTCAAGAGCTTGGTGAAAGACGTAATCCCGAACAGCGCAGGGCCCGCGCTCGTCATGTCGACCATCGAATTGGGAAACGCAATTCTTATGCTGGCTGCGTTGTCGTATTTGGGGTTGGGGCCCCGCCCGCCGGCAGCAGAGTGGGGCGCCATGATCGCGCTCGGTTCCCAGAATCTTTCTAACTGGTGGATCAGCCTGTTCCCCGGGTTAGCAATTCTGACGATTGTTATGGCGTTTAACATGCTGGGAGACAGCATCCAAGATTACCTGGATCCGCGCTCCAGAGGAGGGAAACTCCGATGAAACCAATTCTTGAGGTCGATGCCCTGAGAGTGTCGTTGCCCAACGTCGAAGGCTTCACTGATGTCGTCAAAGAAGCTTCGCTCACCGTTAACGAGGGCGAGATAGTGGGCCTTGCCGGCGAAAGCGGTTCGGGAAAGACGATGACGTCGTCGGCGATCTTGGGGATCCTCCCCAAGGGGGCTCGCACGTCAGGGACCGTCACCTTTGAGGGACGGGACCTTCTCGGCCTGCCGAACGCAGAGTTGGCGCAAATACGGGGCAATCGAATCAGCATGATCTTTCAAGATCCGTCGGCGGCGCTCCATCCGCTTCTCACGATCGGTACGCAGATTACCGAGCACATGCGCCATCACCTCGGGGTGAGTAAGCGTGAAGCGACAGAACGAGCGGTGAAGCTTCTCGAACAGGTGCAAATCGTTGAGCCTCGAAAAGCGCTGCGGTCGTACCCTCACCAGTTCTCTGGCGGAATGCGACAGCGTGCGGCCATCGCCATCGCTCTGGCGTGCGAGCCTCGGATGCTGATCGCCGACGAGCCGACGACCGCACTCGACGTCACCGTGCAAGACGGCATCCTGCAACTCTTTAACCGTCTTTGTGACGAGACCGGAGTTGCTGTGCTTTTCATTACTCATGATCTGGGCGTGCTGTCTACGATTGCCGACCGTACCTACGTATTCCGAGATGGGGCTGTGGTCGAGTCAGGAGAAACCGACGACGTCCTCCTGCGGCCGCGCCACGACTACACCCAAGCGTTAATAGCCTCCCGCGCGCAGTCTCTCGCACAAGAACGAGTGGCACCTCACTCTCAGAACGGGGCTAGAAAATGAAGGTTCTTGAGCTAGACGACATTCACGTGACCCACCATCGCCGGGGGCAGTCAGACGTTCGTGCGGTGCGCGGAGTCAGCCTGTCTGTAGCTCCCGGGCAGGTAGTGGGGCTGGTCGGTGAATCCGGCTGCGGTAAATCCTCTCTGGCGCGAGTAGCTGTCGGCTTGGACGCCCCGACGAGCGGTGAAGTTCGATTTGAGGGTGCGCCTCTGGCACCGTCGCGATTGACGGCCCGGGCCAAAAGCGCTCTTGGCCTGCAAATGGTTTTCCAAAATCCGTATGCATCGCTGAGCCCGCGAAGGACCATCGGTAGCCAAGTCCTCGACGGTCTACGCTCTCCGTTGAGCCGGGCAGAAGGGGAGGTGGAGGCAATTCGGCTACTCGAGCTGGTCGGCCTCGATCCAGATAGTCGACGGCGCTATCCGAATCAATTCTCGGGTGGCCAACGTCAACGACTCGCCATCGCGCGTGCCCTCGCCGCGCGACCAACGCTCATGATCGCTGATGAGCCCGTGACCGCGCTCGATGCATTCTCATCCGCACAGATAGTGAAGCTTTTGACGGGACTCGTGCGCGATCTCGATATGGGGATGCTCTTTATTTCTCACGACCTCTCGCTCGTGCGAGCTATCGCTGACGAGACCGCGGTGATGTACGCGGGCGAAATCGTCGAACGCGGCCCATCAGAAAAGTTGTGGAATGACCCTCAGCACGAGTACACGAAGACCCTTATCTCGGCGATTCCTGTGATCGGGCCGAACCAAAGAAAGAAGAGGACAGCTCATGCCGGTTGACACCGTAACCACCAGCCCTACCGTCACGATTCTCAGCGGAATGAGAATCTTCGACGGTGTTGATGGTGCCCTTGTCGAGGGGAAAGCGATCGAAATTGATGCGGCTGGCGTTATTACGGCCATCGGTCCGACCGCAGATATTGACGCTGCGGCCTCTTCTGCTGCGCGTCGTATTGACTTGGGAGGCAGTGTTCTCACTCCTGGTCTCATTAATATGCATGTGCACTTCGGCCTCGCGTTGCCGGGGAAAGCGGGCGATCTTGTCGCCAGCGGCACAGACGCTGACCTGTTGATGGTTATGGCTGACTCGGCCCGACGCACTTTGCTCTCCGGGGTGACCACGGTGCGTTTGGTCGGGGAGAGCAAATACCTCGACTTCGCGTTGCGCCGGGGAATCACCGCGGGCGCGATTGATGGCCCTCGAATCTTCACCGCTGGTCATGCTCTCTGCTGCACCGGTGGGCACGGTTGGGACTCGGATGCGCTTGAAGGAGACGGTCCCGACGACTTCCGTCGTCTCACCCGACTTCAGATTCGGGAAGGCGCCGATGTCATCAAGGTCTGCATCTCCGGTGGTATCGCGGGCGAGCACGAAAAGATCGATACGCCGCAGCTCTTCGACGATGAAATGGAAGCTGTCATCCAGGTGGCACACGATTGGGGTCGCAAAGTGACCGCACACGTTGGGCCGTCGTCAACGCTCGACCGTGCCATTCGCCTAGGTCTTGACTGTGTTGAGCATGGCTATGAACTTACGAAAGAGACCACCGAACTGATGGCGGAATACGGGGTTTGGTACGTTCCCACTATTACCGTCAGCCGTTGCGAAGAGTTCTTTGACGAGCAGGGAGTGCCTGCGTGGATGAAGGAACGCGCTCTCGGTGCTGGTCCTCGTCATTGGGAAAGCCTCCAGAACGCGATCACCAGCGGAGTGAAGATCGCAATGGGCACGGACATGCCCCCAGCCGCCCATTTCGAGGGAACCACCGCGACGGTTCGAGAGATGGAATTTATGGTGGATGCTGGAATGTCGTCACTTGAAGTGATGCGGTCGGCCACGTCGTCGGCAGCGGAACTTGTTGGCGACGATTCTGTCGGTGTGATTCGAGTGGGAGCTCAGGCAGATTTCGTCGCTATGGAGGATGACCCGACCGCGGACATTTCTCATCTTCGCGGAATCAACTGGGTGATGAAGAGTGGTCGTGTCTACCGCGACGAGCGGGACTCCCAGTGACTACCGCTTCTGCGGTGAGGGCGATCGCTGATGACTATGTAGAAGCGCGAGCGGGCCACGAACCCTCATCCGCACAGGCGCTCGGCCGTCCCGCGTCCGAACGCCTGCCCGACTTCAGCGCTGAGTGGGCGGCGGGGCGCCGAGCCCTCGACGAGACGACAGCTGCGAAACTTGCGGCGCTGGACACGGGAACACTTGGTCCTCATGACCGATCGCTTCATGCCGCGTTGAGTGAGCGACTCGGCAGCGATATCGCGCTCTTCGATACGGGGTTCACACCGCGACTCTTAGCGCCGTTGGCCACGCCCGTCCACGAAGTGCGCGAAGCATTTGATGACACCGTGATCACCCCCGATGACGCCGGGGACGCCGTGCTTGAGCGGCTCGAACGCGTTCCCGGGACCCTCGCGGATCTTCGGGGGCGCTACGAGTGGGCGCGAGCCGAGGGCGAGGCCGGTCGGTTCTCCGGTGGGGGAGTAGCAACGCGTACTCAAATCTCCATTGCCGCCGATCAGATCGCGTCGTGGATCGAACCCTCCGGGATCGCTTATTTCGAAAACCTCGCGACGGCGAACATTGACGGTGCACGCGCACAGCGACTCGAGAAGGCCGCGACTGCCGCAACACAGGCGTTTGCTGAACTCGAAAGCTTTCTGCGAACCGATCTCTTGCCGACAGGGAGCGAACAGGATGCCGTGGGCGAGAGCGTCTATCAAGCGACCTCACGCGCATTTCTGGGCAGCGATCTTGACCTAGACGAGATTTACGCATTCGGCTGGAGCGAAATAGAACGGCTGGTGTCTCAGGCTCGCCAGATTTCAGCTCTGATCAGCGGAACACCTGCCAACGAGGGTGTCGTCGACAGGGCGGTAGCGATTCTTGACGCGGATCCGTCCACTCGATTGGGAGACATCACTGCAATTCGCGAGTGGCTTCGCTCACGCGTCGACGAGACAATGACGAAGCTTGATGGAACGGCGTTCGACTTGCCTGCCGGCATCCGTGATGTCGAGTGTGTGGTTACTGAGGCTGCCTCGGGCGTTGTTTACTATCTTCCTGGAGCACCGGACGGTTCGAGCGCGAGCAAGATCGTGTGGACAATTCCGCGTGGCCAGACCGGTATTTCTTCGTGGCACGAAGTGACGAGCGTGCATCACGAAGGAGTGCCTGGGCACCACCTCGAACACTCTATAAACCGCGCTAACACGACGCTTCACCCGTGGCAGCGTTACCTCTGCGAGATTCACGGGTACGCAGAAGGGTGGGCACACTACTCAGAGGGCCTCGCCGAGGAGCTTGGTCTTCTCGATAGTCCGGCCGAACAACTGAGTATGGTGCTTGGGCAGATCTGGCGCTCAGTGCGAATCGTGGTCGACCTCGGATTGCACACGCAGCGGCCCATTCCTCGCAACAGCGTCACTACTGCCACCGAATGGACCCCTGAGCTGGGTCGTTCCATGCTGCGCAATCTCGCTCGAACCGATCCGCACACCGCCACATTCGAAGTCGACCGCTACTTCGGTTGGCCCGGCCAGGCGCTTGCGTTCAAGGTCGGCGCGAAACTGTGGGGGGACGCGCGTTCTCAAGCGGCTGCGCAAGCTGGCGACAGCTTCGATCTCAAGAAATTCCATCGCGATGCGCTCGGCCTCGGGCCGATGGGGCTGGGACCGTTGAGGTCCCTTCTGCTCGCGAACTCATGACCATGAAAGGAGTCCCCGTGACTCAAGAGACACACCCCTCCGATGAACTGCATGACTTTGTCGTCGAGCTCTATCGCGGTTTGGGAGACCGAGCTGCATTCGATGCTCGACTGCACCCTGATGTGACCGTGTGGGAGAGCGCCGACGCTCGGCTGTTGCACGGTATCGCGGAACTCGACGAGTTGCGCGGGCCAGCGATCGCACCAGCAGACCGCGCTACTCCGCTGCCGTCAGTGGTTCCCGTCGAGATCGTCGCCGACAACTGGGGCGAGACGGGCCTGATCCGGTATGTCCTCGAAGTGCGTCCGAGTGCCGACGAACCGCTCATCGAGCGAGTTCGTGTAACTGACGTGCTCCGCAAATCAGAAGCGGGCTGGTCGATCGTGCACCACCACGCTCAAGATCTCGGTCTCGATGACGCTGCGGAGGCAGCAAAATGAATCGGAATAGCGTCGATTGGTATGGCTATATTCCGGCAATCACAACGCCGTTCACGCGAGAGGGTGATCTGGACTTCGCCGGCTTTGAACAGCAGATGGGGTGGTTGGCTCAGGAACGAATGCAAGGGGTAATCCTTGCAGGGACGACCGGGGAGTGGTTCAGCCTCTCTGAAGCAGAACGGGCGGAGCTCTTTGCCCAGGGCGCGAGCAACGCTCCCGACGACATGATCGTTCTCGGCGGCTGCAATGCGTTTACGGCAGCCGAAGCAATTCGGCACGCGCGCGCTGCCGAACTAGCCGGCCTCGACGGCATCCTGCTCACCCCGCCTCCCTACATCGTGCCGACACGGGCCGAGATCGTCGCCTTTTACCAAGAAGTATCCGATGCCACGAGCATGCCGATCTGTATTTACAACTGGCCACGGGGTTGCATTGTTGATCTAGACATCGACCTTCTTGCGGAACTCTCCGAAATTGAAAACGTGGTGGCGATCAAGAATTCGACCGGTGATACCGCGCGTTTCCTCGCCGGACTCTACGAGTTGACGGACAAAGTCCGATATTTCGGAGTTCCGACCAATGCTTTCGGGGCAGACATGGTCAGCCTCGGCCGCGGGGACGGGCTAATGGGTTCGGGCGCACCTCTTGGCGCTTCTCACTCCGACTTCTGGCGGGCTCTTGCAAAAGGCGATCGCGAGCGTGCGCTCGCGCTTGGCGCTCGCGACCGAGTCGTAATGGAACGGTGGTTCACTCGCGATTACGGTGCGCAGTTTGGGAATGCGCAAGCCATCATGAAAACGGCGCTCAGGCTGCAAGGCGTTCCAGCAGGGTACGTCCGTCGCCCGCTTCTCGAACTCACCAACGAAGATGTGAATATCGTTCGCTCGACGCTGGAGGGGCTCGGTATCGAGACTGTCCGCCTCTCGTGAGTACCGTCTTCGACTCCGTAGTCATCGGTGGTGGACTACTCGGGTCAGCCTTAGCCTGGATGCTCGCGAAAGATGGTGCATCGGTCGTTCTCCTAGAACGGGATCAACTCAATCAGCATGCGTCCGGACAAAACGCTGGAAGCTTGCACTTTCAACTCGAATACCGGATGGTCGAACACGGACTCGAGGCTGCTCGGCAAGCGGCGGAGGCCATGCCGTTGCACCTTGAAGCCGCAGCGCTTTGGCAGCAGCTGGGAGCTGAGCTTGGCGAGTCGGTAGGGGTCGAACAAAACGGCGGACTCATGCTCGCTGAAACCGCGGAACAGGCCGCCGTGCTCGAGCGCAAAGCCGAGCTTGAGCGCTCGTGGGGCCTTGATGTGCAACTTCTCAGTGGCGATGGCGTGCGCGCGCTTGCGCCGTACCTCTCCGACTCCGTGGTGGCCGCTGCTTACTGTCCGATTGAGGGGAAAGCAGATACTCGTCGGGCTGGCCCCGCACTAGCGCGGGGCGCTGTGCGTCATGGCGCGGAGGTGCGCACTCGAACCCGGGTGAGTTCTATCGATCGGGACGGTGCGGTGTGGCGTGTGCGCACTGAATCGATGGGAGTAGACGGCAGTGTAATTGCCAAGGATTTCCGCGCATCCACTGTCATGTTGGCTGGGGGAGTGTGGACGTCAGAACTGGGATCGATGCTGGGCGTGAGTCTCGCGACCATCCCTTTGGCGCTGACGATGTCGGTGACGGCAAAGACCCCGAAGTTTATTCCGCATCTCGTGCAGCACGCAGGCACTCGTCTTTCGCTCAAACAATCGAACGACGGCAATGTTCTTATTGGAGGAGGTTGGCCGGCCCGTCTTCCACTCAATGACTCACACGAACCCGACCTGGCAGCGCGTCCGGAACTCATTGCCGAATCGGTAATCGGCAACGCCACGGCTGCAATCGGAGTAGTTCCTGCCCTTGCCCCGCTGCCGGTGTTGCGCACATGGGTTGGCACGACGACTGTCACGCCAGACCAACTCCCGTTGGCGGGAGAGGTGCCCGGACTGCCCGGAATCTATGTAGCCACCGGCGGGTCGGCGTTCACCCTCGGGCCCAGTTTCGCGCGCGCGCTGACTGATCTCGCTCACGGCCGCAAGACCAGCATCGACATGGCCCCATACCAACCGCTTCGATTCGGAGGCTCCCCTCATGCCGCATAACCGTCGACTTACTGATCAACGGGGCGAGCCGATAACAATCGAGGTTGACGGTCGAAACGTCTCCTGTTTTGCCGGGGAAACACTAGCGACTGCACTGCTCGGAGGCGGCATCGAAGGGTTCGCTGATCGAAGCGGTCAGCGACGCGAACCGCTGTGCAATATGGGCACGTGTTTCGATTGTGCTCTCACTGTCGACGGCGCACCTTTGACGCGCACGTGTCTCACTCCCGTGGTTGAGGGGATGCGTGTTGAAACGACGCTGGGAGAAGCGGATGCATGATCTAGCGATAATCGGGGCAGGGCCTGCTGGGCTCGCAGCGGCCGTCGCTGCTGCCGATAACGGTCTCGACGTCGTGATTATCGACGAGCAGCAGCGGGCGGGAGGACAGATTTTTAGACAGCCTCCGGTCGAGTTCTCCGAACCGCGCCGGTCATTCGCGGCGGGGTATCCCTGGGCCGAGAAGCTCATTGCAGAGGCAGAAGCTCATCCTAAAATTCAGTGGCTCACCGGGGCGACGGCGTTCGGAGTGCTTCGCGACGACGCTCAAGCACCTATTTCCGTGGCAGTGAGCGTGGCAGGTTCCTCGAAGCAAATCCCGGCTCAACGGGTTTTGATCGCGACGGGAGCCTACGACCTCCCCGTCGCATTCCCCGGCTGGACCCTCCCTGGAGTAATGATGGCGGGGGCCGTTCAAGGATTCATTAAGAGCCAGCGTTTCCTTGTCGCGGAACGACTGGTCTTGGCCGGTTCTCACCCACTATTGCTCGTGGTGGCCGATCAACTCGTCGCAGCAGGTGCGGATGTCGTTGAGGTCGCGTTCGCTCGCGGCTTTCCGACGCTGCCCGAAGCGTGGAACTCGCTCGGCGCGGTACCGGGGCACGTGGGACTGTTCGCAGAAACTGCCGCTGCTGTTGTGCGTCTCAAACGCGCCGGGGTGCGGATTTCAACACGAACGATCGTCACCTCAGCAAAGGGTACTGATCGCATCTCGGCTGTTGAATTATCGCCGGTGGATGGCGACTGGAAAGTCATCGGTTCCTCTCGCCGAATCGAGACTGAAGCGTTAGTACTAGGGTACGGTTTCCAGCCTTCGACGGAGCTCGCCCGCCAACTCGGGTGCAAGCTCGATTGGTCGTCGCCCAAGGGTGGCTGGGTTGTGCGGCACGACGAAAATATGGCGACGACTGCGCGAGGCGTCTATGTAGCTGGCGAGCCCACCGGTGTAGCCGGTGCCGAACAGTCACGCGCCGAAGGTGCCCTGGCTGGTCTCCGAGTTGCCGCGGAACTGAACCCTGGCAGCGTTCACGCTAGAGAATTGGACTCAGCGGAGCGTGGCATCCGTCACGCCCGGCGATTTTCTCACGTCGTCGAACAGATGTTCATGCCTAATAGGCGAGGGCTCACCGCGCTCGCAGTTGCCCACACGACGGTGTGTCGATGTGAGCTTGTCACCCGCGAGGATATCGATACGGTGCTCACTCAAAACCCCTTCATCGATACCGTGAGCGCGACCAAGCTGGAATGCCGTAGTGGCATGGGACCGTGCCAAGGCCGTTATTGCGAGATGTCCGTGGCTGGCCTCGTCTCCGAGAAGCGGGACCGGCCGCTAGATCAGGTGGGCCGATTCTCCGCCCACGTCCCTGTTAAACCCGTGCCGCTTTCAGCGTATGCATCTTTGCGTATTGAGGCTGAGGCTGAGGTTGTGGCAGAGACCGGCGGCGGTTGCGAAAGCTGCAACAGAGCGTAGCTCCCCCGACCTGTCGAGATCCCAGCCTCGAAAGTGGACCGCTCAATCGGAGGAACTCCTTTCGAACACGAGCAAAGGCCGCAAGCAGAGATTTCTGCGTGCGGCCTTTGTCTCTCGGGAGTGCGAGCTGCTATTCGTACCGCAGCGACTCCACTGGGTCGGCCTTGGCTGCACGGGCCGCGGGCAGCGTGCCCGCAAGGAACGCGATTGCCATGACGACGAGGATGATGACGGTAATCGAGAGCGGATCGAACGCGATCAGGGTCAGTCCGGGAAGATCAGCGAGCACCGCTCCGGAGAGTACCGAACTGATGGCGGTTCCGGCGAGCATTCCGATGCCGGCACCGATGGCGCTACCGAGGAAACCGATGAAGACGGCTTCGAGGCTGAAGAGTCCGAAGATCTTGCCCCCGCCCATTCCCATGGCTTTCATCAAACCGATTTCGCGGGTGCGTTCCTGCACCGACATGAACAGGGTGTTCACGATGCCGAAGCTGGCGGCGAGTAAGGCGATGATGGCGAAGGCGTTCAGCACGAGCACGATCGCGTCGATGACGGTCTTGATGGTGCCGAGTTGGTCAGCAACGGTTGTTCCTGTGAAGCCCGCATTGGCGAGATTGTCTTTCAGCGCCGTGATGTCTGCATCGGTAGCGTTGGCATCGAAGCGGATGCTGGCTGTGGCGTACCGCTCCAGTTGGTCCTCAGGTAGGCCGATGCTCTGCGTCTCGTAGAGACTGTCGGTCAGCGCCGCGTTCACAACGAGACCGCCGGCACCGGGAGCGGCGACGCTCTCTTCGGCGACACCAACCACGGTGGCGTCGACGAGGTGCTGGGTGCGCTCGGCGTCAGTGATGGCGATCGTGATGGTCTCGCCAATTGCCGCATCGGCGTCGGAGAAGCCCAAAGGCTCGACATAGGAAATGGGGAGGTCGAGCTCGAAGGCGTCAGAGGTGGCATCCGGTTCTTCGCCGGCTGCAAGCTGCACGCTTTGACCGGCCACGAGGCCGCCAACCGAGGTGACGTATTGAGTGCCATCGCCGTACTGAATCCAGTCGGGAGTGATCGACTTGGTGGCTTCAACGCTCAGCACACCATCGACATCGGCGAGGTCATCGAGCAGTTCGGGCGTGAGCGCGACTACGGTTCCGCCCTCATTCGGGCCAAACCCGCCGCTTGAAACAGCTTCGGGGTCGTATTCGGTGGGGCCTGAGGTGGCGCCGCCGAAGCCGCTATCGGCATCCGGAGTCAGCGTCACCGTCATGACATCTTCGGCACCGATTGAGGTAACAGTGTCGTCAATGTACTGGTTGATGCCGGTACCCAAGCCGTTGGTGATTGTGAGCGTGAATGCTCCGACGAAGATCGCCAGAATGGTCAGAATCGTGCGGGTTTTTGAGCGGAAGGTATTGGCTACCGCAGTGGTGAAGAGGTCGAGAGTTTTCATGCGGCCACCTCCGTGGTGTCGTTAACGAGAAGGCCATCGCGAATGTAGAGACGGCGATCGCAGCGAGCAGCCAGCTCTTCATCGTGGGTGACGACGATGAGGGTGATGCCGTGTTCGCGGTTCAAATTGAAAAGGATGTCTTCGACGACAGCGCCGGTGGCGGTGTCGAGGTTTCCGGTTGGCTCATCAGCGAAGATGATGCGCGGGTTGTTGACGAGAGCACGCGCGATAACCGAACGTTGCTTCTGGCCCCCCGACAGGTTCACTGCCTTGTTGCCGGCTTTGTCTGCCATGTCCAGCTGCTCGAGGGCGGCGAGGGCGCGCTGTTTGCGTTCGCTGCGCTTCACTCCAGCAATCTTCATGGGCAACATCACGTTCTCGAGCACCGACGAGTTGGCAGTGAGGAAGAACTGTTGGAACACAAACCCGAAAGTCTTGTTGCGTGCCTGGTTGAGGCTCTTGCCGTGGAGAGTGCTTGTCTCGACTCCCTCTAGCTCGAGGCTTCCTGAGGTAGGAGCATCGAGCAGTGCGAGTACGTGCATGAGGGTCGATTTGCCAGAACCACTCTTGCCGATGATGGCAATGCTTTCGCCCTCGTTGATGTCGAATGTCACGCCCTTGAGGGCATCGAAACGGTTAGGGCCTCGGCCGTAGGACTTGTGGACATCCTTGACTCGGATGATTGGCGTTTTCATAGTTACCAGCATCATCGGTGGCCGCCGCTAGCGAATCAGCCTGCGGGAGACACCTGACTACCGCAAGCGCAGTACAGACGTCTGCTGCGTGGGGAGGACGCCCCTAACGGGCAGAACCGCGACAATAGGGGAATGAGCTCAGCTGCCGAACGTCTCGCTGCACCTCAAGCTGTGCGACCGCGCATTCCGGCGTGGGCGATCAATGGTGTTCTCGCCATCCTGATTATCGCGTCAGCATTTATCCCGTTCTCCGAGACAGGGTTTCGCTCCACCACCCTCTTTACGCTCATCATCACATTGCTACCGGCGGCAATCCTCCCGTTCCGGCACCGCTGGCCGATCCCTGTTCTCGCTGGTTTCATCGCGTTTTACGGAGTGGGCGCGCTCGCAGGCACTCTCGCTCCAGGCCTCGTGCTCGCTATTGCTGTAGCGATGTTCAGCTTCGCGAACCGCACGAGCCGACGCACCACCGTAATCGCGGGCGTCTCTGCGATGCTCGCGATCGGAGTACTCAGCCTCCTGGCGGCTCTGGGTAGCGTCTTCGACCCCCGAGTCGTGCAGTTTCTCTTCACTGTCGCCTTTGCGGCGGCGGCCGGCGACGGCGCTCGTTCTCGCCGAGAGTTCATTGCCGCTATTACTGACCGTGCCGTGCGCGCCGAGGAAACGAAAGAGGCCGAAGCCAAGCGTCGCGTCACCGAGGAGAGGCTGCGCATCGCTCGCGACCTGCACGACGTTGTTGCTCACCAAATCGCTGTCATCAGTTTGAATGCGGGCGTGGCGTCGGCGTCCTTAGAGTCCCGGCCGGAGAAAGCCAAGGAGTCGCTCGGCACAATCCGCAGCGCTGCCCGAGTCGTGCTCGGCGAGATTGGCGACCTGTTAGAAATTCTGCGTTCTGACTCGGATGATCCCGCAGACGCTGCGCTCCCACAGCCGGGCCTTGACGGGCTCGACGAACTTGTTGACACATTCGAGAGCAGTGGCCTCACAGTGCAATTGCGAATCGAGGGCGAGCCGGACAGAGTTTCTGCGGCAACCGCATTGGTTGCGTACCGCGTCATTCAAGAAGCCCTCACCAACGCTCACAAGTACGGGGCGGAAGGCCGGGCGCATGTGTTGGTCGAAGTAGCTGATGACAGCATGCGCGTTGTCGTGACCAATCCGAGCCGGGTTGCAGACCTCGGCCAGGGGGATTCCGCAACCGCAGGTGCAGGAGCTGCTTCTGGCACTAGCACCGGCACCGGCCTGGGGCTCGTCGGACTGCGCGAGCGAGTCGCCTCGGTGCGAGGAGCAGTCGAGACAGGATTCGTTGGCGGCAGCTACCGCGTGGTGGCGACCTTGCCGGTTATTCAGGGAGAAACAAGATGACCACCGTTCTCGTGGCCGACGACCAGGCACTTATCCGTCAAGCGGTCTCCGACATTCTCACGGGGGCAGACGGTATCGAGGTTGTTGGTGACGCGATTAACGGCCGTCACGCGGTCGAGCAATCCCTGATGCTGCAGCCTGACGTAATCATTATGGACATTCGGATGCCCGAGCTCGACGGTATCGCGGCCACGGCGGCTATCTGCGCTGACCCGGCGCTGGCATCGACGAAGGTGCTCATTCTGACGACATTCGAAGAAGACGAAAATCTTGTTGCTGCCCTCCGAGCGGGAGCAAGCGGATTCATCGGCAAAGGCTCAGAGCCTGACGAAATCATTCGCGCGGTGCGGGCGGTTCACGAGGGAGAATCGTTGCTCTCCGCCGCAGCCACTCGCAGCCTCATCCAAAAATATGTGTTGCCGCCCTCGGTCGTAGCAGGCGCACCGGCCACTATCCCTCCCGAACTGCTGCAACTGACTGAGCGGGAGCGCGAGGTGCTTCTTCTTGTCGCTCGTGGCTATTCGAATCAAGAAATTGCTGACGAACTCTTTATCTCGCCACACACGGCCAAGACCCACGCGAATCGCATCATGACGAAGCTCAATGCCCACGATCGTGCGCAGCTTGTGATTCTCGCCTACGAAAGCGGCTTGCTCGCCCCGGGCGCGCGCTAACAGTTGTGTGCCACGCCGCCAGGGAGCGGTTGGAGCCCCGGGGTCTAGATCTGTTTTTTGAGGTCTGCCTGGCGTTTTTGTTCCGCCGCGCGTTCGAGTCGCTCAATGCGCAAGAGGTCGAGCAGCAGCAACGCAATGGGCACAACGGAGACGATGCCCCACCACTCTTGGTCGCCACCTGTAGTGACGTAGACCACATTGAACACGACGGCCCACGCGAGACCACCGATGAGCCAGACAAGTCGCCACCACGGTGTCGTGAGCTGACGGATGCGCGTACGCAACAGGGACGTTTTCGCCGGGGGAGTAGCGCCGTCGTGGGTGCCTGCCGAAGCTGTGTCGTCCATGCGCCAACTCTACGTTCTTCGCGCGGCTCCGAGAACTCTCCGTGCTCGCTGGGAAAAGCTGCACGGTTTCATGATTTTCAGGTCGTTCGCCGAAGCTGCTTCCTATCGTGAATAGGGCGCTATCGCGTCACTCCTCGAACGAAAGGCACATCGTGGCACACGACCAGTACACCTTCCTCGACCCCACCACTCGCTTCGACAAGGTTGCGCCGCCGAAGCAGCACCAGCCCGAACCGGGCTTGGATTCCGATCTCGAGCCTCTCGCTGACCTCGGCGAAGACAGCTACCGCGGCACAGGGCGTCTGAAAGGACGTAAAGCTCTCATTACCGGTGCGGACTCAGGGATCGGCGGTGCGGTTGCCATCGCGTTTGCGCGTGAGGGAGCAAATGTTGCGCTCTCCTATCTTCCGAGTGAACAGAGCGACGCTGAACGAATTGCCGCGCTCGTTCGAGAGGCCGGTCAGCAAGCGCACCTTCTGCCAGGCGATATCTCAACGGCGGAGGCCAGCCGAGCGCTGGTTGCGAACGCTGCCGACAAATTGGGCGGCCTCGACACGCTCGTGAACAACGCCGGCAAGCAAGTGTTCTGCGAAAAGCTCGAAGATCTTACAGACGAGGCGTTCGACCAAACCATGAAGACGAACATTTACGCCATGTTCTGGATCACCAAAGCAGCGCTCGAGTACCTCCCTGCGGGGTCAAGCATCATCAACACAACCTCGGTTCAGGCCTACAAGCCTTCGCCAGTCTTGGTGGACTACGCCACAACGAAGGCGGCAATCAATACCTTCACTAAGGCGACGGCCGCCCAACTGGCGGAGCGAGGCATCCGTGTTAACGCGGTCGCTCCCGGACCGGTGTGGACGGTACTTCAGGTGACGGATGGTCAGCCGCAAGAGAAGATCACGAGCTTCGGCCATGACACTCCGCTGGGCCGTGCCGGCCAGCCCGCCGAGATGGCACCCGCGTATGTGTTCCTCGCCTCCGCCGAATCCAGTTATGTCATCGGTGAAACGCTCAATGCAAATGGCGGAATCCCGACGCCCTAGCGAGAACTGACAGTCGATTCACCGAATACCTCTGGCTTCTCGAAACGTTTCCGTAACACCGACGCATCACGTTTAACGTCCGCGAAACATAACTGAGGGGTTACTGAAACGCTAAGCCGCGATGCTTTGTCGTGCGGGACGGTGGGAGTGGAATAACCCGACACTCACCGAAATCCGCCACAGCGACACGTGTGCACCAGGCGCACAAAGCGAAAGAGGTTGAGATGGATACAGTGGTTTGGGTACTCATTAGCACTGCACTTGTGCTGCTTATGACCCCCGGTTTGGCATTCTTTTACGGTGGACTCGTCAAAGAGAAGTCCGTAGTCAGCATGATGATGATGAGCTTCGGATCTCTCGGCCTCGTTGCCGTTCTCTGGATCCTCATCGGCGCGAACATGAGCTCAATCGACGGTTCAGTCTGGTCGTTCTCCGGTAACCCGTTCAGCAACTTTGGTCAAGAAGGCGTAGCCGGTTCCGACCTCCTCTTCGTTGCTTTCGGCGGAACTTTCGCCATCATCACGACCGCACTGATCTCGGGTGCCATCGCTGACCGTGCTCGCTTCGGTCCGTGGATGATCTACACCGGTGTCTGGGCAACTCTCGTTTACTTCCCCGTCGCAGCCTGGGTCTGGGGCGGCGGCTGGATTCAGAACCTCGGTGATATCCTCGGTGGCCTTCCCGCCGTAATCGACTACGCCGGTGGTACTGCGGTTCACATCAACGCTGGTGCAGCGGCACTTGGTCTCGCTCTTGTTCTGGGAAAGCGCGTTGGCTTCAACAAAGACATTGCACAGCCTCATAACGTGCCTCTCGTTCTCATCGGTGCTGCTCTTCTCTGGTTCGGCTGGTTCGGCTTCAACGCCGGCGCCGCTAGCGACCCCGATGAGGCTGGCCTGATTGTGTTCAACACGCTCGCCGCTCCCGCCGCCGCAATCCTCGGTTGGATCGTTGTTGAGAAGCTCCGCACCGGTAAGGCCACCGCAGTCGGTGCCGTCTCGGGCGTTGTTGCCGGGCTCGTCGCCATCACTCCGGCTTGTGCAAACCTGACGCCCGGATGGGCGCTCATTCTGGGCCTCGTGTCGGGTGCTGTCTGTGCTCTTGCCATCGAACTCAAGTTCAACCTCGGCTTCGATGACTCGCTCGACGTCGTGGGCCTCCACCTTGTTGCTGGAATCCTCGGAACGATCTACCTCGGCTTCTTCGCTACCGACACCGGACTCCTCGTCGGTGGAGACGCAGGCCAGCTTGTTGTTCAGACCATCAGCGTTCTCGCTGTCGCTGTCTTCTCCTTCGGCGCTTCCTGGTTGATTGGAACCGCGATTCAGAAGACCATCGGATTCCGCGTTACTTCAGAAGAAGAAATCGCCGGTATCGACCTCGCCGTCCACGGCGAGTCGGGCTACGCGCTGTCGACACGGGAAACTGTTTCGACTAAGTAGAGCCCACAACCTCGGGAGGGGCACAACTGTTATCGCGGTTGTGTCCCTCTTTTGGCGTTAAACGAAGAACCCCGCACCGGGCGATTGCGCCGTGGCTGCGGGGTTTCGTTACGACTGAAAAAGCGTGCTGTCAGGGCACAGGGCTCCGGGCGTAGGGCTCAGCGGCTAGGGCTGCAGCCGCAGCCGATCCCAGTCGCCTGACTCCGTACGCACGAAGCGCAGGCGGTCATGAAGACGCGAGCTGCGACCCTGCCAGAACTCGATCGTGTGGGGCTCGACAACAAAACCGCCCCAGTCATCAGGGCGCGGCACATCGCGCCCGTCGAACTCGGCTTCGAGTTCGGTCACCCGCTGCTCCAAGAGTGTTCGGGATGCGATGGGTCGCGATTGTTCGCTGGCGTGCGCTGCGATTTGACTGCCTCGCGGTCGCGTGGCGAAGTACTCGTCTGACAGAGCAGCGGCAACGGGCCGAGCCGTTCCCTGCACGAGTACTTGCCGGTGGATTGAATACCAAGGGAAGGTCAGTGCGGTCGCGGGGTTCGCCAACAGAGCGCGCCCCTTGATCGAGCTGTAGTTCGTGAAGAACTCGAAGCCAGCGCTGTCGATGGCGCGCAAGAGTACGGTGCGAGCGCTGGGGGAGCCCTCAGCATCCACCGTCGAAAGAACCATTGCGTTGGGCTCGTACACAGCCGCCTCGCTGGCGTTGGCCAACCACAAACGGAACTGCTCGATCGGGTCAGCGAGCACATCCGAATCGTTGAGCGGTAGTTGGCCGTAGTCGGTGTGCTGGCTCAGAGGGTCGGACACGGTGCATCCTTTCGGCAGTGCCTAGGCGCCGCGGTTTAGTCCTCGTCTTCGATGAGGGCCTTGTCGCGGTCGGGGATTCCATCCTCGTTCATGTCGCGCTTGCGGGCGAGACGTGAGTCCCAGCGCAGG
Source organism: Rhodoglobus sp. NPDC076762 (assembly GCA_040687235.1). Lineage (GTDB taxonomy): Bacteria > Actinomycetota > Actinomycetes > Actinomycetales > Microbacteriaceae > Rhodoglobus. The sequence continues at coordinate 1,126,970 of JBFBMV010000001.1, forward strand.
CTGATGGCGGCGAGGACGGCAGCAAGGGCGGTGCCGATGAGAATCGCGAGCTTGGCTCCGGTGGTGTGCTCACTATCGGGGAAAGAGAGTTCCGAGATGAGCAGCGATACCGTGAAGCCGATACCCGTGAGGAACCCGATGGGCAGCAAGTCTCGAAGCCCGATGGAGTCAGCAAGCCGGAACTTCGTGACCTTCGTGATGAGCGCGGTCGTGCCGAGTACGCCGATGATCTTTCCCAGCACCAGACCGACGATGATGGCGGCAACGACCGGCTGAACCAGCACGTCGCTGACGCTCTCATCGCCACCGAGCGAAACGCCCGCGGCGAAGAACGCGAAGACAGGCAGGGCGATTCCGGATGATGTGGGGCGAACAGCGTCATCGAACGCGTGGGTGCGAGTGTCTTTTTCACCGTGCACGAGCTTGGCGGGAACGGTGAAGCCGAGAACGACACCGGCGATAGTCGCGTGAACACCGGAGTCGTGCATGAACGCCCACGCCACAAGCGCGAGGGGAACCAGCAACCACCAGCGCGGCTTGCGCGAGCGAACGACGAGGCCGAAGAGCACGATCGCGACGAGCGAGAACAGCAGCGACAGCAGGTCGATGCTCTCGGTGTAGAACAGGGCGATGATGATGATCGCGAGCAGATCATCCACCACGGCCATCGTGAGGAGGAAGGTGCGCAGCGCGCGCGGAAGACCGCGGCCGAAGATGGCGAGCACTGCGAGAGCGAACGCGATATCGGTGGCGGTGGGGATTGCCCAGCCACCGAGGGCGGTCGAGTCGCCCGAGATGAGGATGATCAGCGTAAAGAGCAGCGCGGGAAAGAGCATTCCACCGATGGCGGCGAAAACCGGAACAGCAGCTTCGCGTGGCTTGCGCAGGCTGCCAGCCACGAGCTCTTGCTTGAGCTCGACGCCAACAACGAAGAAGAAGATCGCGAGCAGGCCGTCGGCAGCCCAGGTCGCGAGGGTGAGGTTCAAGTGCAGTGACTCGGGGCCGATCGTGGTTTCAGCGAGGGCTGCGTAGCCTTCACGCCACGGGGAGTTCGCCCAAATGAGTGCAATCGCCGCTGCGACCATCAGCAGGATGCCGCTGGTGGTCTCCATGGTTACCCACCGGCGTACTCGCTTGCGGGGGCTCAGCTTTTTAGTGGGTGAGGTCACAAAATTCCAGACGTTGAGGTTCGTCAGCGGGGTCGCCGACGCTATCGCCGACCAGACTTCCCGGCACTCCAGCCTCAATTCTACCGGTCGGCTGCCTGAGCGCATGCACCATGACGCGAGCGAATTCGCCGCGCATCCTGACCGTCGCATCCTCTCTCTATGAGAGTTGCCTCATAATCACCGCTCAGGCTTGCTGACTGCCGCCCACTGAGGAATCGTGGGGGTTTCATCTCGCTGAACCTGGAAGGACGAACATATGCTCACCCTCACCGAAACAGCCACCACGGTCGTCAAAACGATCGTCGAGCAAGACCCCAACGCGGATGCCTCGGGCCTCCGTATTAACGGAGAGCCTGGTGCTCCCAACTTGACCGTCGCCGTTGTTGCGGCTCCAGAGGCCGGCGACTCTGTCGTTGAAGCCGATGGTGCGCGCGTCTTCCTCGAAGAAAACGCGTCGGTCGCTCTGAGCGACAAGACGCTCGATGCCAATGTGGGCGAAAACGGCGCAGTGAACTTCGCCGTGATCGATCAGGCCTAACGAGCCACAAGCTTCAGGAGCGGTGGCGACGTGTTCGCCGCCGTTCCGCCGTTAGTAGCGGGCGAGAGCGTCAGCATCTCGAGCATGAGTAACCGATCGGCGGATGGCGTCCAGTGCTTCCACCGGATCTGTCTCGGCTTCAGCGATCATCAGCTGGCGCTCCGCCTCTGCTAGCCGGGTGCGGGCGCGAGCACTGGCTCCACCCCGCCCCACCAACTCTCGAACGACTGAGATCTGACTCCGTGCCGCCACCAGGGTTCCTTGGTAGGCAGCACGCGCGTGTTCGAACCGTTGTTGCTGGTTGCGCGCCGTCGCGAGAGCGCTCTCGAGTTCTGCCCCCGCATCATTGAGCAATTCCAGCTGCTTGAGCGGGCTGTGGCGAGCGTCGGATTCCGCTGCCGTAAGCTCGAGCGCCCGCTCGTTGGCCGCGATCGCCGTAAGAATACGCGCACCGCTCTGCGGATCTGGGGCCGACTCCGCCGCGAGTCGAGCTTCGTGCAAATCGGTGCGGGTTGCGTCGCGCAGCTGCAGCACGGCAGCATCCGCTTCGGCGAGTTCCGCAAGAGCATGGTCAGTGGCCGCCGCCGCGCGGCGTGCTCGATGGAGCGAGTGTGCTGCGGTGCGCAGGGTGTCGGTGACCGCGTTGACGCCGGTGGGGCTAATACTCGGGGCTGCGGCATCCAGAGCAGTCTCGGCTGCTGCAAGCTCTGTGTGGCTAGCCGCTAGCTCCCGACGGGCGACCGTCAGCGCCTCGTCCGTATAGTCGCGTTCAGCCGTTGACAATTGACGAGAAGCCGTAGCCAATCGCTCGCGAAGCGACTCGAGCTCCGACCTCAATTGCCGCTCGACCGTCGCTGCGGCAGCTTCGCTATTACGGCGCGCGGCGAAGGAAGCGTCGAACTGATCGAGACTGGCGAGTGCCTTCTCGCAGAGGGCGGTCATCTGAAGCGTCAGGCGGCGGCGCTGATCAGCAGTGCTCGCGGTGGCGTCGCGCTGCTGTCCGAGTCGAAAAGCCTCCGTCAACCGGCCGCGAGCCTCGTCGAGCGCACTCGCGAATTCGCGCGCAGCATCCGCCCCAAACTGAGCAATAGCGAAGCCGAGTTCAAGGTCAGCCTCGCGCACCCGATCGTCCAAGGCGACTAAGAGGCCAGCGGCGCGCGATTCGAGGGTCGACTGCGAAGCCGTACCGCGGATGCCGCGGTCGCCGCCACGACGAAACAGCACTATGAAAGCGATCACTCCCACTGCCAGCAGGAGCACTACCGCGGTGACGATGGCGATCGTGGTTCCCCGCACGAGGTCAGCGGCATCGGTCGCAACGAGCAGCGGGAGGGCGAGGGGGAGCATGCCCCGTATTCTACGGTCGCGTGCCGCATGAACTGGGGGTGCGGCCTGCTAGTGAGTCTTGCGAAACCCGCGGCAGTTACAGGCTTTATTGTGCTGGGCAGCTTAAGGTGGCGGTGTGTGGCGTGCAGATAAAGTTTCGGACGATTTCACGGGGGACCCAGAAACGGGCGGCCCGCTCATTGACGATCCCGAAAACGAGCACGCTCATGCCCACGTTCAAGTAACAGCGCCCCACGCGCTGAGTTTTGGTGAGCCGAACATTATGGCCGGAAACGTAGCAGAGCCCACGTGGACGCAGTGGCGTACACAACTGTCTGAACTGGGTGGGCGTTCGCCGCTTATCCACTTTGTCGACTCGCCTCGTACGCGAGTGGATCTCTCCACCACGCATCCCGGTGGCCTCGCCCAGTTCATCACCGGCAAGCGCACGCTGCTCTCGAGCCTCATTCGTGACGATGTTGCCCTGCGCTCGGCCAAGACCGCCGCGGGTGCGGTCGCCGCGAAGGGCCTTGAACTGGCAACAGCTCGCGGCATCGACTCTGTTCATTTGGGAATCGGCATTGCCCGCTGGACTCATGCGGAAATCGAGTACTGCGGCCCTGTTTTGCTGCGCCCGCTCGCGATTCGCCGCCACGGCCGTGATTTCGAACTGAAACTTCGCGGTAGCGCTTACCTCAACCCGGCGCTTGCTCGAGCTCTTGATGAGCAGTTCCACTTGCGACTCGATGCCGAGTCGTTCGTTGCGCTTACCGACGCTGACGGCACTTTCAAGCCGAATCCCGTCATCGACCGTCTTCGCGGGCTCACCTCGCACCTTGATGCTTTCGCCGTCAGCCCGCGTCTCGTCGTGTCGTCGTTTGCCGATGTTGCGCACGGGCTTGCCGATGATGCCGCCGATCTCACACATCCGATTCTTGATGCGCTCGCCGGCAACACTGCCGCGGCGTGGACTATCAAAGAGGGCTACGCTCCGGTTCCCACCCTTTCGGCAGACGAGCGCTCGCCGCAAACCGACAACCTTCTTCTCGATGCGGATGCTGAACAAGAAAACGTCATCGCGCAGATCGAAGCGGGCAACTCGCTCGTTGTCCGCACTCTGCCCGGCACCGGCGGCACCCAAACGATCGTGAATGCGGTGGGGGCGCTTGTCGCTCAGAACAAGCGTGTTCTCGTCGTGAGCCCGCGTCGCGCCTCCCTGCAGTCGATCGCCGATCGCTTCGCCGACATCGGGCTTCCCGGTCTCTCGGTCGCCCCTCGCACGCTTCGTCGCGACATCATCCGTTCCATTTCTCGCAGCGAGAAAGCCAGCAAGCCGCAGATTGAAGACGTGGATGACGCGCTGCTTCGCCTGCGCAAGATCATGCTCGACTACCGCGAGTCCATGTCGGTCACCGACGGTGTGCTTGGCGTCTCGGTTCTCGATTGCGTCTCGGAGCTCAGCCGTCTCGCACTGCTGCCCACTCCGCCTTCTACGACGGCACGCCTGTCGCGTGAAGCGGTGGAGAAGCTCGCCAAGGACCGCAGCGCCGCTACCGGCGTGATTATCGCGGCAGCCAAGCTCGGCGAGTTCAAGTACGGCCCCGGCGATTCCCCGTGGTACGGCGCACAGTTCGCTAACGGTGGCGAGGCCCTTAAGGCTCACCAGGTTGCCCAGCGAGTCAATGGCCAGTTGTCTGAGCTATTGGATGTCGCCAACCGTCTCGTCTCGAACACCCGCATGCGTCCCTTCCAGAGCATCGATGAGCTCGGGGTGTACTTGCGCTTGCTTGTGGACCTCCGCGAAACCCTTGACCGCTTCGTTCCTACCGTGTTTGATCGTGCGATCACCGAACTGATCGCCGCAACGGCTCCGCGGCGAGACTTCCCGGAGATGACGAGCGCCAACCGTCGTCGCCTCAAGAAGCTTGCGCTCGAATACGTACGGCCCGGCGTGCGCGTTCCCGACATGCACGCCGCGCTCAAGCGCATCCAGAAGCAGCGCGTGCTCTGGCACCGCTTTGTTGCCGAGGGCGCCAGCCCCGCAGTGCCCGTGGGGATTGGCGAAGTCCAGCGCTCGTACCAGCAAGTCTCGGAGGATCTCGCGGCTCTTGACGTTCCCCTGGGAATCGCGGACTCGCACGTCAACCTTTCGGCCTTGCCGATCCCGTTCCTCATCGAGAAGGTTGCGTCGCTCGCCGCTGAGTCAGATGTGCTCAACAACCTGCAGGAGCGCACGGCGCTTATGGGCAGCTTGCGCGACTTGAAGCTCAACCCCCTCATCGAAGATCTGGCAGAACGCCACGTTCCCGAAGATCAGGTAGCGGCCGAACTCGAACTGTCGTGGTGGAAATCGGCTCTCGATTCCATGCTTGAGATGGATCGCGCCCTGCTGAACGCCAACACATCGGTTGTCGACCGTCTCGAAGCAGACTTTCGTCTTGTCGATGAAGCCCATGCTTCAGCCAACGCGAAGCAGCTGTCGTGGCAGATCGCCGAGAACTGGAAGATCGGTCTTGTCGACTGGCCCGATGAGGCGAGCGCCCTCAAGCGAGCTCTTGCGAAAGACCGCCTCAGTTCATTCGACGTGCAAACCTCGGCGCCGCACTTATCGCGCACGATTGCGCCCGTCTGGCTTGCTTCTCCTTACGAGATCGATTCCGTCGTCGACACTATGCCGTTCGACACCGTCGTGCTCGTGGATGCCGGTGCCGTCACTGTTGCCGAAGCGGCCGGAGCTATTCGCCGCTCGAAGCAGGTTGTCGTTATTGGTGACCCCGTCATCCAGTCTCCTACTCCGTTCGAGACCGCTGTTCGCGACGCTACCGGCGACCTGCCGCAGCCCGTCGATGACGAAACTCGCGAAGCACTCGTTGCAGACTCGGCGTTTGCCAAGCTCAGCGGCCTGCTGCCGACCTTGACTCTCACGCGCAGCTACCGCCCCGGCGGAGAAGAGCTTGCCGAACTCGTGAATCGTCGTTTCTACGACGGCCAGATCGAGTCGTTGCCGTGGGCCGGAAGCTTCCTCGGGCACGGCAGCCTTGCGGTCAGCTACGTTGCTGACGGTGTGGGAATGCCCGACCCCGACTCTGGCGCTGTCGAAAGCCCCGATGCTGAGGTCTCGCGCGTTGTCGAGCTCGTTCTCGACCACGCCACTAAGCGCCCGCAAGAGTCGCTCATGGTCATCACGGCAAGCCCCGTGCACTCCGTTCGCGTTATGCAGGCGGTATTGGATGCTGTCAGCCGCCGTCGTCCGGAATTGCTCGACGTCATCATCGGCGATCGTGCAGAACCGTTCACCGTCACGACGATCGATCAGGCTGTGGCCCAAAGCCGCGACCGGGTTATCTTCTCCATCGGATACGGCCGCACGCCGCACGGTCGCGTGCTCTCCGACTTCGGTTCGCTCGGCGAGCCCGGGGGAGAGCGACTGCTTGCGGTGGCGATGACGCGCGCTCGACGTTCGCTCGAAATCGTCACGTCGTTCCGCTCAGAAGACCTCGACGACGGTCGCATGAAGCACGGTGCTGTGGCGCTGGCTGAAGTGCTCGACGAAGTCGATGCCCGCTACGCCGAAGTTCCCGTGCCCGACGATAGTGATCCCATGCTCGTTGACCTCGCTCGTCGCCTCGAAGCTCGCGGATTGCGCGTTGCTCTCGGCCACCGCGGCAAGCTTGGCCTCGTTGCTTCGCGCGGTGGACGCTGTGGCACGATCGAGACCGACGCCATGGTTCACGAGTCGAGCCTGCGCGAGTCACTGCGCTTGCGCCCGGAGCTGCTGCGCCGCCTCGGCTGGCACTACTTGCGCGTGCACGCGTTCGAACTTTTCAGCGATCCTGACCAGGTAGCCGACAAGGTGGCCCGGATGCTCGGAGCAGAACCTGCTCCCACCACCGAGCCCATCACGATCATCCCCGCCAAGCGCCCCGAGCAGTAATGGCTGAGCGCAGTAACGACGCGGACGCCGATACGAACCTAGAGTCGTCCGCCGGCGCAGTATCGGGGGCCGCTACAGGTTCGAGTGTCGACCCGGAGCCAGTCGCGAACACTGCGCCGCGGGCGAAGCGATCGAAAAGCCGCCGGGTGACGACGTCGCCACCGGCAGGGTCAGATCCGCATCCCACGGGCGAGCCAGAACGGCACCAGAACAACGAAAACGACGAGCGACTCAAGGGCGACAAACCTCCGCATTGGGGGTAAGTTTCTTGGCCGCTCGCCGTCTGTGCTTGCGCGTTGAGGCAGCTAGATCACAAGCTCGCTAGCTCTTTTGCTGAGCGAGTAAGTCGCGAATCTGAAGAAGCAGTTCTGCTTCGGTGGGGCCGGCTTCAGGCTCGACGACCTTGGGCTTGCGGGCGTTCGCGAGTTTATTGGCGTAGTTCATGGGGGCCACGATCGCGAAGTATACGACGACAGCAACGAGCAGGAACTGGATGATCGCTGCGATGACCGCACCGAAGTAGATGGTGGCTTCTGCTTCACCGGCCGTGGGGATGACCAGGGGGAGTGCCGTGGCGAGCGACTCTGCATTGAAGAGTGCACCAATAAGTGGGTTGAAGACTGCCTCAACGATGGTGTTGACGACCGCGGTGAACGCAGCGCCAATAACGACCGCAACGGCCAGGTCGATGACGTTTCCGCGCAAGATGAACGCTTTGAATCCGCTTAACATTGGTGCTCCTTGTAGTGGGGGATACGTCAACTATGACGCTTTAGCAGCCGATGGTGAAGAGGAAGTCGAAGAAGAGCTCGAAGAAGTCGACGAACTTGACGACCCTGAGTCACCCGATCCCGATCCGGATGTCGAGGTGGATGACTTGCTCGCCGATGACTTGGAACTGGAAGACCCTGAACTGGAATCCGAGGAGCTCGTCGTCGAGCGTGAGTCGTTGCGGTAGAAACCAGAACCGTTGAAAGTGACGCCGACAGCGGAGAAGATCTTGCGCAGTTTGCCCTGACACGCGGGACAGACGGTGAGCGAGTCATCGGTGAACGACTGCTGAATATCGAAAGCGTTGTCGCACTCGGTGCAGCGGTAGGAATAGGTAGGCACGAGATCCTTAGTTGTGCTCGGTGATGGTGACAATTCCCGTTGGGGTAACAATGCCATCCACTGGTTGGTCATGAATTTCTGTGGGCACTTCATCCACATATTCGTTGTCGAAAATCACGGCATAGACGGGCGGCTTGGTTTCCATCGAGCCGAGCGTCTTGTCGAAATAGCCGCGACCCCAGCCCATGCGCATTCCGGAACGATCGACGGATGCCGCCGGAACGATAATGAGGTCAACGTCGTTGATCGCGATCGGGCCAAGTACCTCGCTCGTGGGAGCGGGCATGCCGATGAGGTCTTTGTCTTCTTCTTCGCCATCGTAGGGAGCCCAGTCGAGCAGACCGTCGGCGCGAGAAATGGGGAGCAGCACGGTGATGTTGTGCTCGCAAGCCCACTGCAGAAAACCGCGGGTTTCTGGCTCGTCGGTGGTCGAAAGGTAGGCGGCTACCGAGGCGGAACCGAGGCGCGAAGTGAGTTCGATGAGGTTCGCTGTTACGCCGGTGTTAAATTCTTCCCGCTCTTTGGCGGTGCAAATGCGTCGGCGTTCGCGTAATTCGGCCCTAAGTGCACGTTTGTCGTGACTGACGTCGTCGGTCATATAGGCATTCTACGAGACTGGCCGACTACCATGTACCCATGGCTACGAAGATTACTAAAGCGGTTATCCCTGCTGCAGGTCTGGGCACTCGATTCTTGCCAGCAACAAAGGCAATGCCGAAAGAAATGCTGCCGGTGGTCGATAAGCCCGCCATCCAATACGTTGTAGAGGAGGCAGTAGATGCTGGCCTCACCGATGTGTTGATGATCACCGGGCGCAACAAGAACGCTCTCGAAAACCACTTCGACCGCATGACGGAACTCGAAGCGACTCTTGAGCAGAAAGGCGACACCGATCGCCTGCACAAGGTCGAATACTCCAATGACCTCGCTGACATGCACTACGTGCGTCAGGGCGATCCGCGAGGTCTCGGCCACGCGGTTCTTCGCGCCAAAATGCACGTGGGAGATCAGCCTTTCGCTGTCTTGCTTGGTGATGACCTTATTGATAAGCGCGACGTACTGCTGGGCCGGATGCTCGATGAGCAGGTCGCGCGCAACGCGACCGTCATCGCCCTGATGGAGGTCGACCCCGCTCAGAGTCACATGTATGGAATTGCGACGGTCGAAGCGACCGACGACGATGACGTGGTGCGCATTACAGGCCTCGTGGAGAAGCCCGCTCAGGGCACCGCTCCTTCCAACCTCGCCATTATCGGGCGCTATGTACTGCGCCCCGAAATCTTTGACATTCTGGAGCGCACCGATCCCGGCAAGGGCGGGGAGATCCAACTGACGGATGCTCTGCTCGAGATGGCTGAAAACGATATCGCGGGTGGCGTCTACGGTGTTGTTTTCCGTGGCCGGCGCTATGACACGGGTGACCGTCTCGATTACATCAAGGCCATCGTGCAGCTCGCTGTCGAGCGCGATGACCTGGGCCCCGAACTGCGCCCGTGGCTACAGCAGTTCAGCGCAACTCTGGACTAGTCGGTGGCGTACGGCATTCCGACGCTCGGCGAAGGAAAGATTACGATCCGCCCTATCCGGGTGCGCGACGCCCGAGCGTTAGAAAAGGAACTGCGGGATAACCGCGGGTGGCTCCGCAAGTGGGAGGCCACGAGTCCGGTTGGGCCTGCATCCTTTGACGTGAAGTCGAGCATCCGAGGTTTGCTGCAGCAGTCTCGCATGGGTACTGGCTTGCCCTTCGTTATCGAGTACGAGGGTGAAGTGGCGGGCCAGCTTAACGTGTCCTCCATCACCTATGGGTCGCTGGCATCGGCTTCGATTGGCTATTGGGTCTCGGAAAGATTCGCGGGTAAAGGGCTCACGCCTACGGCCGTAGCTCTGGCCACAGACTATTGCTTCTTTCAACTCGGCCTTCACCGTATGGAGATTTGCATTCGTCCGGAGAACGAGCCGAGTCTGCGCGTTGTTGAGAAGCTGGGATTCCGCTACGAGCAATTGCGTCGCCGGTTCATTCACATTGATGGAGACTGGCGCGACCACTTCTGCTTCGCGCTCACTGTCGAGGAAATTCCGCAGGGCGTTTACCGTCGCTGGCAGTCGGGGCTGGCGCCCGAAAACGATGCTCACATTCCCGCCGAAGATCGCCGGAGAGCAGCGCAACCGATGAATTTTCCCCGCCGTTAGAGCGCACACTCTCAGCAAGTTTTGAGATCTCTGCCGCGTGCCGACGGCCTGTCGCGCGCGGATGCTCGTAGCGTATAGCCATGGAACTCACCAGCATCGGCGGCGGCGTCATGATTGCGCTCGCCGCGGCGCTCTGGCTGGTGTATCTCATTCCGAATTGGTTCAAGAATCGCGAGTACTTGGCCACCGAGCGCAATGCCGTTCGGCTCCAGCAAACCATTCGCGTTCTCGCTCAGACGTCCGAAGTGCCAGATGAAGTGCGCGCCGAAGCAGTGGCGCGTCAAGCGGCTGAACTCGCCAAAGCTCAAGCCAATCAGGGACCGGTCGCCGTTGGTCGTGCGGTCACGCCGCCGACGCGAGAAGAAGCGCTTGCGCTTTCCGTCCGCCGTCTTCGTCGAACGCGTGCTTTTACCGCCCTTGTTTTGTTCGCGAGCGTCGCTGTCGTCGCCGCCAACGTCATCATGATTATTACCGCCGGCGCCGCTCTCTCGTCTGGAACATGGCTCATTCTCGCGGCCGCCACGATGGCCGGTATTAGCGCTAGCGCCATGCTGTCGAAACTTGCGGAGCGTTCGCGCGCTCGCCGAGACGAGGCTGCTCCCGCTGCACGTACTGCGGCGCCGCGTCGCCGGGTTGTACTTTCCTCGGATGCACCGGTGGAAGATGTGACCTCGAAGGTCAGTTGGACCCCCGTGCCTGTTCCGAAGCCGATGTACCTCACTCGCAGCAACGCGCCTGAAGCTGCCGTCGCTGCCGCTCGCCACGCAGGGCAGATCGACAGCGAGCTGCGGGCTGCGGCGGAATCCGCCGAACAGGCCCTGCGCGCTAACGCTGTCGCGATGGCAGCCGCAACGCGAGAAGTAGAGCTTGCGCGCGAAGCTAAGAACAAGCCTGCTGCGCCTGCCGAAGCACCTGCCGCGGCATCCCCACCCAGCCGCTTTGCCGGTATGGGCATTGTCGAAGTTGACGGCCGCGCGCCCGACCTCGACGCAGCGCTCGCTCGTCGACGCGCTAGCTAGCAACCAGCAGCTAGCAGCCAGCACCGGCGCGAGCGCCAGCACCCCGTGTCAGTGGCGGCTGTAAATGCCGGCCGCCCAAAGTCAGCCTTCGCGTCGAGAGTCGGCCGCGCCACAGCATCGTGCACAGTTCAACTGTGGCCAGACATAACACTGGGGCGTGGCGCACGGTGGTTAGTCCGTGAGCTACGCCCCAGCGTGCTGTGGTTCTCCCTAGTGTTCGGTGGCTGCTTCCGCCCCGTGACCGGTGAGAGAACGTACGTCCATCTCGGCAGCAAGGTCGGGGTCTTCCGTGCGCGATGACGTCACGGTGCCCAACCAGCCGAGAGCAAACCCGAGAGGAATCGAAACGATTCCGGGGTTCTGCAGCGGGAAGAGCGCGAAGTCCACACTCTCGCCCAGCATCGAAGTGGGGGTGCCACTCATCACAGGCGAGAACACGATCAACAGGATTGCTGCGGAGAGCCCGCCCACCATGCTCCAGACCGCACCGCGGGTGTTGAACCGCTTCCAGTAGAGGGAGTACAGAATCGTGGGCAGGTTCGCACTCGCCGCGACGGCGAAAGCGAGAGCCACGAGGAACGCGATGTTTTGGCCCTGAACGCCGATGCCTCCCGCGACCGCAAGAACTCCGATTACGACGACGGTGCGTCGCGCAATCTTGACCTCGGCATCCGGGTCGCCCTTGCCCTTCTTGATCACGTTGGAATAGATGTCGTGAGCGAAGGATGCCGCTGCCGTGATCGTGAGCCCCGCCACCACCGCGAGGATGGTCGCAAAGGCGATCGCAGAAACGAACCCGAGCAACAGGGGGCCTCCGAGCTCGAGCGCCAAGAGCGGCGCCGCCGAATTTACTCCGCCCGGTGCATCCAGAATCGTTGCAGAACCTACCAGGGCTGCCGCTCCGTATCCCAAGACGAGGGTGAGGATGTAGAAGCCACCGATGAGCCAAATCGCCCAGACGACTGAGCGCCGAGCTTCTTTAGCTGTCGGCACCGTGTAGAAACGCATGAGCACGTGAGGCAGGCCCGCCGTACCCAGCACAAGGGCGAGCGACAAGGAGATGAAGTCGAGCGGGTTCGTACCGTACTTGAGCCCCGGCGCCAGGATCGCTTCGGCGGGGGTCGCCACCGAATTGTCAACGGCACTCTGCAGCACGCGCGACAGATCGAAGCCGTTCAGGATGAGTACCCAAATCGCCATCGCGATGGCGGCGCCCACCAAGAGGAACGCTTTCACAATCTGCACCCACGTGGTGCCCTTCATGCCACCGATGAGCACGTAGAGGATCATCAAACCACCCACGATGGCGACGACGATCGACTGCCCGACCTTGTCGTCGATGCCGAGGAGGAGTGAAACAAGTCCACCCGCTCCGGCCATCTGCGCTAAGAGGTAGAAGAAGCAGACTGCGAGGGTAGTGAGGGCTGCTGCCATTCTCACCGGACGCTGCTTCAAGCGGAAGGAAAGAACATCCGCCATCGTGAATTTTCCGGTGTTGCGCATGAGCTCAGCGACCAAGAGCAGGGCGACGAGCCAGGCCACTAAAAAGCCTATGGAGTACAAGAAACCGTCGTAGCCATTAATCGCGATGGCTCCCACGATGCCCAAGAAGGATGCCGCCGAGAGATAGTCGCCCGTGATCGCGAATCCATTCTGGGGGCCCGTGAATGACCGGCCGCCGGCGTAGTAATCCGCGGCCGACGCGTTGTTGCGACTGGCCCGGATGACGATGAAGAGCGTGATGCCGACAAACGCGATGAAGATCGAGATGTTGAGAATCGGATTGCTCTGAGACTCGGCATCAACCGCTGTCGCGAGCATGCTTGCCGTGGAGAGAATCATGCTGCGGACTCCTTTGCTTCGAGGTCGGCTCGCAGCTCGGCGGCGAGAGGATCAAGCCGGCGGTTCGCGAAGGAGACGTAGGTCATGGTGATGATGAACGTCGTAATGAATTGGCCGAAGCCGAGCAACAGTCCGACATTGATCACGCCAAAGACCGGCGTCGCCATGAAATCGTGCGCGTATGCCGCGAGGATCACATACGCGAAATACCAGACCAAAAAGAAAACCGTGAGGGGAAACACGAACGAGCGGTGCCGCCGTTTGAGCTCAATAAAGGTCGGATTCTTCTCTTCGGCTTGATAGTCGAGTCCGGTACGAGCGGCGGGCGCAGTAGCGCTCTCGCCGGGCGGGGAACTGACTTTCTTAGTGGGGGAACTTTCATCAGACATTTGGGGCCTCCTTGCCACAAACAATTGATAGGGGGATGGATGAAGCGGGTGCGTGTTCTAGAGTGCGCGACTGCGGCCGGCAGCGGTATAGATAGCGTCCAAAACCGTAACGTCCTCGATGGTCGGCGGAATGCGGACGTCTTCACCATCGAAGATCTGGCGAATTGTCTTGCGCAGAATCTTGCCCGAGCGCGTCTTGGGCAACCGCTCGACGACCATGACGTCCCGGAAGGCGGCAACGGGCCCGATCACTTCACGTACGAGCGCTACGAGCTCGATAGCCAGATCGCTCTCAACGCGGTTGCGGCCATGCTTCATCGTGATGAAAGCCGCGGCCCGCTGACCTTTCAGCTCGTCGTGAAGTCCGAGAACGGCGCACTCCGCGACATCCGGATGCTGGGAGATCACTTCTTCGAATGATCCCGTCGAGAGGCGGTGGCCGGCCACGTTGATGACGTCATCGGTGCGCCCCATCACGAAGAGATAGCCGTCATCATCGAAGTAACCGGCATCACCGGTGGCGTAGTAGCCGGGGAACTCGGTGAGGTATGAATTGGCGAATCTCTCCGCGCTACCCCAGAGACCGATCAGACCGCCGGGCGGCAGCGGCAGCTGAATCGCGATGTTTCCCTCGGTTCCCGGCTGCGTAACATCGTTGCCTTCACGGTCGAGAATACGAGGGATGAATCCCGGCATCGGCACCCCGGTTGAGCCTGCCTTCGACTCAAGCTGCTGGAGTCCACGAGGGTTGGCACAAATGGGCCAGCCCGTCTCGGTCTGCCACCAGTGGTCAACGATGGGAACACGGATGCCGTCGTTGGCCCAGTGCCACGTTTCGGTATCGAGGCGCTCGCCGGCGAGGTAGATCGCTTGCAGACTCGAAGTGTCGTATTCCTCCAGCTCATCGAGCGTGGGATCTTCACGGCGGATCGCACGCAGCGCGGTGGGTGCTGTGTACAGCACGTCGATGCTGTGCTCCTGAACGATGCGCCAGAACGCTCCCGCGTCGGGGGTGCCAATCGGTTTTCCCTCGTAGAGCACGGTCGCCGCGCCCGCCAACAAGGGGCCGTAAACAATGAAGGAATGGCCAACGACCCAGCCGACATCCGACGCTGTGAAGATCGTACTGTCGTGGCCGACAGCGTAGATATTGGTCATGGCCCACTGCAGCGCCACGGCGTATCCGCCCGTGTCGCGCACGACGCCCTTGGGGCTACCGGTAGTTCCGGAGGTGTAGAGAATGTAGAGCGGGTCTTGAGCACGCATCTCTACAGGGGCAGCGGGACGTGCTCCGGTTTCTAGCTCATCCCAGTCCAACCACGCGACGTCGAGGGACCCGCCGCTGGCCGCTCCCGTGGCGTACTCGGTGATGTCGCCGGCGATCTGAGGGCGATCTTTGACGATGACATGGCGCACGCTGCCGCTGCTGAGCCCAATCGCCTGATGAACGATGGGCAGGTATTCCACGTGGCGAGCGGGCTCGAGGCCTCCGGTGGCGGTGACGATCACGGAGGGGGCGGCGTCGTTGATGCGTACGGCAAGCTCGTTGGCGGCGAAGCCTCCGAATACCACTGAATGAATGGCGCCGATGCGGGCGCACGCCAGCATGGCGACCACTGCTTCGGAGATCATCGGCAGGTAGATCAAGACGCGGTCGCCCGCACCGACGCCCAGTCTCTGAAGGGCGCCGGCAAACGTGCTGACTCGTTCGAGGAGTTCCGCGTAACTGATTACTGTCTGCTCGCCGGTCATCGCTGAGTCTGTAATGAGGGCCGGATTGTCACCTCGGCCGGCAGCGACGTGACGGTCGAGAACATTGACGCTCATGTTCATGGTGCCGTCGGCAAACCAGCACCCCTGATCGGTTCCGGGCTGGTCAGCCTGGCTGGGGGAGGACAGCGTTGGTGGGGTGATCCAGTCGACGCAGTCGGCTTGCCCAAGCCAGAATTCGTCGGGAGCAGTTCGGGAATGCTCGTAGGTCTCAGCGTACGAACCACTCTGTTGACGCAAGCGATCGGCCGCTGTCTGAGCCGAAACTCGTTCTAGTGAAGGGGCATCTGGCATCAATTTCTCCTTTGAAATGTGAGCTGTGGATTCCCCGCGGGGGCTAAAGAATCCCGTGCTAGCCTCAGATTACGGAGGGGCGTACAGGTCGTAATACCCCCGAAAGTTGGGAATCCGCAATGGCGCAGATGTCTGAACCAAGTGACTTCGATCTGATCCAGCAAGCCACGAACGAGATTGCTTCGAGTACCGGCTTCACCCTGTCGTTTGGCGGGCTCACCTCCGGTATCGAGCTCACAGTGAGCGCCTTCAGCGGCGCGCGGACGAGCAATCTCGACGGCCTCAAGGTGCGAAAAGAGCGTGGACTCGGCGGCTTGGCAATGGCTCACCGAAGCCCTCGATTTACGCGTGATTACGAGCGCGCCAGCGACATCACCCATGATTATGACGGCGCAGTGTTGGGGGAGGGAGTCGTTTCTCTACTGGCGATTCCGATCATTGCTGGGGGCACATTGCGCGGGCTGATTTATGCTGGATCGCACTCGCTCGTCGAGCCCGATACTGCGGCGGCCAGGCCCGCGGTGGCCATCGCTGCAGCGCTGGGTAACGAACTCGCGATTCGGGATGAAGTGACGCGTCGCATGGTGGCGTTGCGGACGAATCCCGGTGGGGGATTGTCACCCGTGGCGGAGGAACACCTGCGGGAGCAATTTGCGCAGCTGCGCCAGTTGGCGGCGACAGTCTCAGATCGCGACGTCAAGAAGAAGCTGCACGACATCGGCCGAGGGCTCACGGACGCTCTTAGCGTCGGCGACCCTAACCTGCTGTCGCGCGATCGAAGCGTGCAGCTTTCGCCCCGCGAGACTGACGTGCTCTCGTGCGTCGCTCTCGGTTACAGCAACTCGCGCACGGCGGCGCTGCTGTCTCTCACCGAGCAAACAGTCAAGGGATACCTCGGCAGCGCGATGAAGAAGCTCGATGCGTCGTCGCGCTTCACGGCAGTTTCCTCTGCCCGAAAGCTGGGGCTTCTGCCCTAAGGCAGCATCCGTCCCCCGCAGCACAGCCGAAGTCGTCACTGGTGACAATTACCGAGTGATATTGTTGCTTCAGCAGTACGGGCCCTTGGCGCAGTTGGTAGCGCGCCTCGTTCGCATCGAGGAGGTCAGGAGTTCAAATCTCCTAGGGTCCACCGTTATGTTCATCCAGCACATCACGACTGGATGAACCCGTTCTTCTGAGCTGTGCGCACGGCCTGGGCACCTGAACTCACATCGAGCTTCTTGTAGACCGAACGGAGCTGGGACTTCACTGTATTCACCGACACGAACAAGTCGCTCGCGACTTCGTCCAAGCTCGAACGCTGAGCGAGCGCGGCGAGCACCTGGCGCTCGCGGGGCGTGAGGCGATTGATGCGTGCAAGGTGAGCGAACGGTGTCGCTACTCCTGTGAAGAGTTCAGCGAACTCAGGCGCGCGCTCAGCCGTCAGAGTGCGCAACTCTGTTTGAGGCACCATCACCACGGGACTGGTCAAGTGAAAGGCCGTCATGACCCGCGACGCGCGAGCGAGTAGTGCCAGCGCTTCGTCACCGCGACCGAGGCTCGCTTTGAGCGCTGCACGGAGTAGAAGCGCTTCGGCGAAGTCGCGTTCGGTGCCGATCGCATGCAGGAGGTCTAGGTCGAGAAGATCGAATGCGCGTGCGGCATCATCGGTGGCAAGCGCGTACCGTGCTTCCGCCAGAGTCGCCCCACACGAATGGGCGGGCGCCTGCGTGGAATCGAGCTCCCGTCTCGTGTGGGCCCGTTGGCCGAGTGCAAGGTGAAGGTCGGCTTTCATCGATTGCAAGAGGGAGCGAGCATAGTCGCTGAGCGGCCGGAGCTTGTTTCGCGCAACGGCCGCGTTGAGACCGTCCAGGGCGATTTGAGGTTCGCCGGATGCCAGCCGTATTCGTGCGTCGAGCCAGACGACATACGGCCAGTGTTCAATCTGGCCGAGGCGTGCGTTGATAGTGGAGAGTGCCTCGCTTGCCGCTGCGGGGGATCCCTCTTCGCAGAGCCTAAACGCTGTCGCAATGTGCCATCCCGTTGCGGGCACACTCGTCTTCCATCCCGGGCGATCGGTGTGGGTGACGTTACGCAACTGTTCTAGCGACTCGGGCATTCGACCGCTCATCGCGAAGATGTAGGCCAATAGGCTGGCCCGATGCTGAGCCCTCCCTTCGTGATCATCCACGGAGATCAGGTGGGCAACTCTCGTGGCGTGGTCCCACCGTCCCAGAAGGATGTTGGTGATGACGATCTGAATTAGCCCCGCCCCGATAGCATGGCGAACCGCTGCGGAGGCATCAGCGGGGAGACTTTCGGCGATCGCCACAAAGGTGTCGCCTTCGAGTGCTGCACTCTCGTAACGCCGAGCCGCTCGGAAACCCGCGAATCGGGCCAGCGATAATAGCAAGGATTGAGTGGAGTTCGTAGGCTTAGCGCGGGAATCTATGTCTCGAATTCCCTGTTCCACGAGTTGACGTAACCGAGAGGACGGTGTCGCTTCTCGCTCGCTCATCACGATGGCCAGAGAGATCGCGGCTGTTCCATGCTGAAGAAGCACATCGAGTGGAATCGTCGTCAGCAGCGCGTGCAGCTCATCCTGCTGATAGTTGATGAGCTCAGAAAAGTGCTGCGACACGGTGGGCCAAATGCACTCGTACTCCTCTGCTGCAATGAATAGCTTGAGGGCTTCGAGTCCGTTGCCGTGGGCACTTAGGTAGTGCGCGCTCTGCAACCGGAGCGCGGTTAGCGTTGCGGTCGTGAGGGCCCGCTCTGCGTGGCGCCGCAAAGCTTCGCTCACGAGTGGATGGAATCGGAAGATCAGTTCGTCAGCTCCATGACGAAACTCGCCGAGTCCCTCGGCAGCAAACTCATTCAGGATGCGGGTGGAGTCCGCGACGGCGTAGTTGCTCAAGTGGCTCGCCAACGATACCGGCAGTTCGGGCGGAATCGACACAGCAGCCGCGAACAGGCGGTGATCGTCATCGGCGAATGCCGGAAGCAGCGTGTGAGAAATGTGCTCTGCAAGCTGACGAGTGAGGCTCGCAGCATCCGCGACGGGTGCCATCACTGAGTCGGGACGTTGGAGGAGCAAGGTCACTGCGATGCGAGTGGCGAGCGGGTGACCGTTAGTCGCCGCGTGCACGACTAGCGCGTAGTCGGCAGAAAACCGAGTCGTGCTGCTGAGCAGATCGCGCGTTTCTTCCGCGGTGAAAGCCAACGCATCCTCGGTAATCACTAGCGAATGCAATCGAGCCGCGACATCGGGCGCTTCGAGGCTGCCCGCGCGTCGTGTCGTGACGATTACTTTCAGCCAACGGCTCTGCTTCAGTAGCCAGATTATCTCGGCGGCGTTGCTGTCATCTACAAGATGAAAATCGTCCAACACAAGGCGCGTGGGGATGCCATCGTAGTCGAGCTGAGCCAGCACGAGCCCGGGGATGTCATCGAGGTCTGCGTAGCCAAGGATGGAATTCGAGAGCGGGCTGTCGTCGGTAATGGCGCCAACTGTATGGAAAGCTCGGACTATTCTGCGCCAAAAGCTGCCCCGAGAGTGCGCGCCATCATCCAGTGGCACCCAGAGATTGCGTTGGATAGCCTCTGCACTGGTAGAACGACCGCGTAACCACGACGTCACCAGTCCAGACTTGCCGGATCCGCCCGATCCTCGGATGACTACGAGGGACGCATGACTCGTAGAGTCGAGAATGTAAGTGAGCCGTGAACGAGCCACAAACCCGTGCGGAACGAGAGGAACGCCGCTCTCACGCATGCGGCCAACCGCATCTGCGCGTGCTTCGTCAGTCACTGTCATCCGTCCTGAGCGGACACCGAAAAGTGCCCACTTTCATTCTGGCCAGCGTATCTAACCGGAAGAACTGATCCCGGGCGCGACAAGGGTGAAAGTGCGGGTGATATTCGTGGCGTGGAGCTGCGCGCCTTAGTCTGCGATGTTCATGAGCAAGTGGCCAGATGAGACCGTCAGTCCGACTGAAGCATTGATCGATGCAACGACGCCGTCCTTGTGTGCGACGAGTGGTTGTTCCATCTTCATGGCCTCAAGAACGAGGATGAGGTCGCCCTTGACGACCTTGTCGCCCTCGGCAACCGCAACCTTGACGATCGTCGCCTGCATCGGTGCCTTGACCGAGTCGCCGGTAATCGTGTTGACGCTGGATGCTGCGCGACGCTTGGGAGCGGCCGAGAGCGTTGCGCCGGTCGACGTGCTCGGTACGAGCTTGGAGGGCAGATTCACTTCGACGCGCTTGCCGTTGACCTCGACGACCACGTTGTGGCGGGCGACAACAGGTGTCTCGTCGGCGAGGGATCCGGTCCACGGTTCGATGTCGTTGTCGAACTCGGTTTCGATCCAGCGCGTGTAGATGCTGAACGGCTCGCTCGTGAAGGCGGGATCGCGAACGATCTTGCGGTGGAACGGCAACACCGTGGGAAGGCCGGCAACCTCGAACTCATCGAGGGCGCGGCGCGAACGCTCGAGAGCATCCTCGCGACTGGAGCCGGTAACGACGAGCTTGGCAAGCAGCGAGTCAAAAGCGCCGCTGATTTCGTCGCCCGTCGTGACACCACTATCAACACGGATGCCGGGGCCGCCAGGTACGCGCAGAACGTGCACGGGGCCGGGGGAGGGCATGAAGTTGAGGCCGGCGTCTTCACCGTTGATGCGGAACTCGAAGGAGTGGCCGCGCGGGGTGGGGTCGTCGTAGTCGAGAACTCCACCTTCGGCGATACGGAACTGCTCGCGAACGAGGTCGATGCCCGTCACTTCTTCAGACACGGGGTGCTCGACCTGGAGGCGCGTGTTCACTTCGAGGAATGAGATCGTGCCGTCTTTGGCGACGAGGAACTCGCAGGTGCCGGCACCGAGGTAGCCCACTTCGCGCAGGATGGCCTTGGAGGACTCGTAGAGCGCCTTGTTCTGCTCGTCAGAGAGGAACGGAGCCGGAGCTTCTTCAACGAGCTTCTGGTGGCGACGCTGCAGAGAGCAGTCGCGGGTGGAGATCACGACAACATTGCCGTGAGCATCCGCAAGACACTGGGTCTCGACGTGGCGTGGCTGGTCGAGGTACTTCTCCACGAAGCACTCGCCGCGACCGAACGCAGCAACAGCCTCGCGGGTAGCGGAGTCGAACAGTTCAGGAATTTCTTCGCGGGTGCGAGCAACCTTGAGGCCGCGACCGCCGCCGCCGAAAGCTGCCTTAATGGCTACGGGGAGACCGTGGAGATCGACGAAGTCAAGAACTTCATCCGCGCCGGAGACGGGGTTGAGGGTTCCGGGAGCGAGCGGAGCGCCCACCTTCTCGGCGATGTGGCGAGCCGAAACCTTGTCGCCCAGCTTTTCAATCGCTTCGGGAGATGGGCCGATCCAGATAATGCCAGCCTCGATGACGGCACGAGCGAAGTCGGCGTTCTCTGCGAGGAAGCCGTAGCCCGGGTGAATGGCGTCAGCGCCGGAGCGGCGAGCGATCGACAGGATCTTGTCGATCACAAGATACGTCTCAGCGCTGGTCGAGCCTTCGAGGGCATACGCCTCATCGGCGAGCTTCACGTGCCGAGCATCCCGGTCCTGGTCGGCATAAACCGCCACTGAACCGATGCCACTGTCTTTAGCCGCGCGGATAACGCGAACGGCGATCTCTCCGCGGTTGGCGATGAGTACCTTCGTAATACGAGCCATAGTGACCTAGCTTATGGGGATGATGGCCGAAGCCTTGGGCGGAAGCGCACAAAAATCTGAGACAAGCACTGTGAATGCCTACAGAGACGGGCGATCGATGTTCCAGAGATCGGTCCACTCGGCATCGAACTCGCGCATGAGTTGGCGCACCAACGAGACCGAGAGCCCCACTACAGCGTGCGGGTCGCCTTCGATGCTCTCGATGAACGCAGCGCCGAGGCTATCGATCGTGAATGACCCGGCGACTTTCAATGGCTCGCCGGTGGCGACATAGGCGTCGATTTCGGCATCCGAAATATTGGCGGCGAAGCTCACGCTGGCACTCGAGACAGCACCGGTGGCGCCACGAACCTTGCCCCCGCGGTGGTCGATGAGCCAGTGGCCGGAGTGCAACACGCCCGTGCGACCGCGCTGCGCGTGCCACCGCTGCCGCGCGAGCTCTGGTTCATGCGGCTTTCCAAATAATTCGCCATCTAATTCAAAAGCGGAATCACCACCCAAAATGAAGCCATCGATCGGCGAGCCAGCGACGAGCGCGCCAACGACCGCTTCGGCCTTGGCCCGCGCCAACAACTCAACAAGCGCGGGGCCATCGAGGGGGCCAGCGGCGGCAGCGGCTACGGCCTCCTCGTCAACGCCAGAAGCCAAAAGTACGGGGTCGACGCCGGCCGCACGCAGCGTCGCGAGGCGCGCGGGAGAGGTCGAAGCAAGATAAAGGCGCACAAAGGCTCCTATGCTCAAGGGATGGGTGAATTGCTTGGCCAGATGATCGAAGTAGACGTTACCAACATTGCGCACGGGGGTGTCAGTGTGGCGCGGCACGACGGCCGTGTCGTGTTCGTCTCCGACGCGATCCCGGGAGAACGGGTGCTCGCGCGCATTACCGACGACAAGAAGAAGTCGTTCTGGCGTGCGGAGACAGTAAAAGTTGTGACGCCGAGTGAACACCGCCAAGAGCACGTCTGGTCGGCGGCTAGCGTCGATCGCGACCCCGATGACCGCGCCGGCGGCGCCGAATTCGGCCACATTAAGCTCAGCCACCAACGCGAGCTCAAGGCTCAAATCCTCAGCGAGTCTCTCGAGCGCATGGCCAAGGTCACGCTCGCACCGGTTGTCGAAGCCGTTCCCGGCGACGACGAACGCAAGGGGCTCGGATGGCGCACCCGCGTCAGCCTGCACGTTGACGAACACGGAAACGTCGGCCCGTTCGCGGCCCGGTCGCACCGAGTCATCCCGGTTGCCGACCTGCCGCTCGCCACCCCCGAACTTTCGGCTGGCGCACCGCTCGATCAAAACTTCACCGGTTTTGACCGCGTTGACGTTCTCAACCCCAGCACGGGGGGAGTGCGCCTGATCATCGGTAAGCAAAAGCCTCAGGTCATCACCGAAACTGTGGGGGAGCGTGAATTCACGCTGCTCGATTCCGGTTTCTGGCAGGTCCACCATGGAGCGGCGCAAGTGCTGACCTCGGCCGTGCAAGACGCTATTGATCCCGAACTGTTTGACCCCGCGGCATCCAACTTGGATCTCTATGGTGGCGTTGGCCTCTTCGCTGCGGCAGTGGGCGACAAGTTTGGCCCCGCGACCAAGATCACCTCGGTCGAGGCCGAGTCGGCAGCCACGGATCACGCCGCGCAGAACTTATCGGAGTGGCTCGGTGCTCACGCTGAGACCGGTCGCGTTGACCACTGGCTTCGCCAGCATCTCAAGGAAGCGACCGCGACCGAGCGGGCGCGTCTCGACAAGGCCACGATTATTCTCGACCCGCCACGTTCTGGTGCCGGCCGGGAAGTAGTCGACCTGGTTGCGCGCGCTAACCCGGCGCAAGTGGTCTATGTTGCGTGCGATCCGGTGGCGTTCGCACGGGATGTTGCCTTCTTCGCGGAGCGGGGTTACGAACTCTCGACCGTGCGTGCGTTCGATCTTTTCCCGCATACTCACCACGTTGAAGCTGTGGGAGCGTTCACACGAAAGTAAGCACGTGTGTTGCGCAGGGTAGCGCGCATGATCGCGCTCTTTCGCCGCTACGATAGGGCACAGAAACTCAGGAGGACGCCCCATGGCCCAGACAGAATCAGCCGGGACAGAGACGCCCACAGAGAGCGCTCAGCGAAATATCACCGTCGCGGTCGTTGATGATCACGAATCGGTGCGGTTGGGGCTCAAAGCAGCTTTCATTGACGAAGGCTACGACTTTGTTCTCGCCGCAGCTACGGTGAAAGAACTGGTCGAAGGCCTTAACGGTCGCGAAGTCGATGTTGTCGTTCTCGACCTTTCGCTTGGCGACGGGTCAACCGTGACGGACAACGTGAAGAACGTGCAGGCCACCGGCTCAGCGGTTCTTGTGCACAGCATCGCCGACCGCGTTGCTAGCGTGCGTGAGGCGCTTGCTGCGGGAGCGGCTGGGGTTATCCCCAAATCGTCAGCGACGAAGACTGTGCTAGCAGCTGCCGCTACTGTTGCGCGCGGCGAGGTTCTCAACAACCTCGAGTGGGCAACGGCCATCGATGCTGACCGTGATTTCTCCAAGGCGCAGCTCGGTCGTCGAGAACGGGAAATTCTGCACCTTTACGCGTCGGGCCTTCCGCTGAAGCTGGCGGCCCAGCAACTGGGAATTGGCTACTCCACGGCACGCGAGTACCTCGACCGCATCCGAGTCAAGTACGTAGAGGTGGGCCGCCCCGCCCCCACTAAGGTCGACCTGCTGCGTCGTGCGGTAGAAGACGGGATCCTGCCAGGGCTGGACTCTGAAGGCGGCGATGGCCACTAGCCTCGCGACCGGTAGGCCAGTCCTCGCGGCAAAGCAGCCGAGAAATCCGATCAGCCGCAAGCAGGTTGAGCGGGTTATCTCGCGGTCGGTCGCGGTCATCGGGCTTGTATTTGGCGCACAAACCCTTCCGTGGTTGCTTGGCCAAACGAGTGAAGCTGAACCCTGGTGGCTATTAGTCTTCGTGCCGGCGCTCTTCGGGCTGCTCATTGTGGTCGTCGTGGCGTCGTTTGCGAACAAAGCAGTGCGCGCGTTGCACGGAAGCTTCGCGGTGGTTTATTTCGCCGCGCTGGTGACCTGGCCCTTTACCGTTCTTCCCGGCGTTGAGGTTTTCAGCGGCATCCACTGGTTGAACTATCTCATTACGGTCGCCACAGCGATGGCGGCGATTGCGTTCAGCCGCGTCATCGCTACGATCTACCTGTTCGCGGCACCACTGGTGTACTTGGTGGTGCGCATTCTTCCCGTTGGGGGCGGTGCGCCATGGCAACTCGCTGTACTTGAGGCTTTTTATGCGCTCATTTTGGGTAGCGCAATCATGATCATCGTGACCATGCTTCGCCAGGCCGCCACCAATGTTGACAGCGCCCAAGCTACGGCGCTTCAGCGCTATGGGAATGCAGTGCGTCAGCACGCAACTGAAGTAGAGCGAGTTCACGTCGACTCGATCGTGCACGACAGTGTGCTGACGACATTTATCTCTGCTGCTCGCGCCTATTCTCCGGAGGCGAGACACCTTGCCGCCGTTATGGCGGGCAACGCAATCGGTCACCTCCGCGAAGCCGCAGCTACTTCACCGGATGACATCTCTACGGTTCAGGCCACGGAGCTTGCGCAACGAGTTGTCACCTCTGCTGAATTGCTCGCCGCTAATTTCACGTGCGCTGTGCGCAGCGTCGGCGCACGCTCTTTGCCAGCAGCGGCGGCTGAAGCCGTGCACTCTGCGGCGGTGCAGGCGATGATGAATAGTCTTCAGCATGCTGGTGGACTCGATGTTCAGCGGAGTGTGGAGGTTCGAGGGCTTGAGGGTAACGGCATCGAGGTTCTCATCACCGACACGGGAACAGGCTTCGATCTTGACCACGTTCCCCAGGAACGTTTAGGCGTGCGGGTGTCGATCGTTGAGCGGGTAGCCAATGCGGGCGGACGAACCGCAATAGCTTCCGTGCCGGGTGCAGGCACTCAGATCTGCATCCAGTGGCCTCACGGCAATCGCAGCGATGAAGTAACGAGCGTTCGCAGCAGCGTCGATGAGGTCAGTTCTGACGGCATCGAAATCGATTTTGTTGATGAATTCGAGCCCGTCGAGCAGAGATCTGAGGTCGAAAACCTCGCGGATGATGTCTCTTCGGTCATCGTCGATGATCCAGCTGCCGACGAGACTGACCGCGGGAGCCAGAAATGAATATCGGAGTACCCCGTTACCTCATTGTTGGCATGGCAGCGCTGTTTTCGGCGTACCACATCGTCTTGGCGAACTACACGATCGATGTTCCCAGCAGGCCGGGGCCGATTTACATTGCGATGGGCCTGTACGGCGTCGCGACAGTTGTGAGTTTGCTGCCCTGGGGTCCAGTGCGGATGCCGGTGTGGATGGCAACGTTCAACTTCGCCACCGTCGTCGCAATCTCGCTTCTCGTGGCCAACGAACTCGATTTCACCCGAGAAGGCGGCACCGGTTACGCCACGTGGTACGTAGCGGCAAGCGGAACGCTGTTGACGATCACCTCAACTCGCGGCCGCCATACTTTCGCGTGGCTAGGCATCGGTTTTCTGGTGGCGCACACCTTTAGCCTCGGTCCGGTCGGCCCCGCCGGGCTCTTCAGCCTTGGCATCGTGGGCAGCGCATCCTGGGTCGCGGTATCTCACGTTCTGAGCAGTGGCTTGGCAAAGGCATCCAAAGATGCTCAGCGTTTTGTGCTGGCAGAACAAGAGGCTACGGACTGGCAAGCTGCGCAAGATGCCCATCTTCATGAGCGCCAGTTCCGGCTCGAACAGACTGGCAGCATGGCGCTTGAGATGCTCGAGCGAATCCGTGAGACGGATGGCGACTTGTCTGAGGTGGAACGCCGCGAGTGTCTCAACCTCGAGGGTGCTATTCGCGATGAGATTCGTGGCCGCAAGTTGCTGAACGATGCCGTTCGCGATCAAGTGATGATCGCGCGGCGTCGCGGTGCGACAGTAACGTTGCTCGACGAGGGCGGCATTGACGACCTTTCTGACGAGGACCTCGATCGAGTGCTCAACCGACTCGCTCAGGCAATTCAGTCCACGAGCGCGGACAAAGTGATTGCGCGCACCGTCCCCGAAGGGTCGGACGTCGCGATCACGGTCGTCGGTTTGCACAGCGCTGGCGACGGCGAGTCCAGCGCACTCGGTCAGGACTCTCTCGAAGAAGACGTCGTTGATATCTGGCTCGAGATTCCTCGCGTCGATTCAGTGAACGCCTAGAACGCCCTGTTGCCTTCAGGCGCTCTTACCGCCGCGCGGATGGGTTGGATGCGCGGATGGGCCCCGTCGCCCGTAGCGCAGCTTTCAGGGCCCTACGAGGGCCGTTCCGCGCAGGACCTTCGTCACCTACTGCTTAACGGCGGAAGGGCCGGAGTGGCTATAAGAAGCTCTTCTCCGACCCTTCGCTAGAACCCGGATCAGGACGATAACCCGAATATCGTCCTGATCCGCCCCCAAAGAATTGGCCCGCTTACCCTAGTCGGCCAATCTTTGGCGGTGTAACTCCTATGGAGATCCACCTAGCACTTAATATTCTGCATCATGCAAACAACTAACAAAGTCGGTTTTTAGGGGGACTCTCGGGGGACAATTTGCGGACTTCGCTGTGATTCTCTCCGGGTTTTTGCGGTTTTCGACGAATTCCGTTGAGAGAAATTGGGGTACGACTACGAAACCACAGGTTTTACGGCATCCACGGGGCAAAAGACCCGTTTCAGCGTCGCGCGCTCGCGTTCCACGCCCCGGCACCCGGATGAAGCGGCTCACGAATAGGCCGCTGATGACGCGCCCAGGCTGAGACGGGAGTCACGTCATCCACGCCCGCAAGTTCTGCCGATTCCAGCAACGCGGCGCGCACGACGGCGGTAACTGCCGCCGTCTCTTCCGGCGTGACGTTGCGGGAGACGATCCGAATGTCGGCCGGTTCCTCAGAAGCATGTTTGCCGGTCACAGCGGAATGTTTCCGTGCTTCTTGGGGGGCATGCTCGCGCGCTTCGTGCGAAGAGCACGCAGGGCCTTGACGACCTGCACGCGAGTGGCGGCGGGTTCAATCACGCCGTCGAGCTCGCCACGTTCAGCCGCAAGGAACGGGCTAGCGACGTTGTAGGTGTACTCGTTGGCGAGTCGAGTGCGCACGGCAGCGACATCCTCACCAGCGGCCTCGGCGGCTTTGATCTCACCGCGGTACAGGATGTTGACGGCGCCCTGGCCACCCATGACGGCGATCTCCGCGGTCGGCCACGCGTAGTTGAGGTCAGCACCCAGCTGCTTCGATCCCATGACGATGTACGCCCCGCCGTAAGCCTTGCGCGTGATGACAGTCACCAGCGGCACGGTCGCTTCAGCGTAGGCGTACAGCAACTTGGCGCCACGGCGGATAACGCCGGTCCACTCCTGGTCGGTTCCGGGCAGGTAACCGGGAACGTCTACGAGGGTGAGGATGGGGATACTGAACGCGTCGCAGAAACGCACGAAGCGAGCAGCCTTTTCGCCGGCCTCAATGTTGAGGGTTCCCGCCATGGCCTGAGGCTGATTGGCGATGATGCCCACCGAGCGGCCTTCGACGCGACCGAAACCGACCACAATGTTGGGGGCAAAGAGAGGCTGGGTCTCGAGAAAGTCGCCGTTATCGACGATGTGCTCGATGATCGTCTTCACGTCATAGGGCTGGTTGGGGCTGTCGGGGATGATCGTGTTGAGCTTGCGATCCTCGTCCGTAATTTCCAACTCAACTTCACTCTCGTAGATGGGGGCATCCGAGAGATTGTTGTCGGGCAAGAAGCCGACGAGCGTGCGAGCGTAGTCGAGGGCATCCTCTTCATCGCTGGCGAGGTAGTGAGCGACACCCGACACCTTGTTGTGGGTGAGGGCGCCACCGAGTTCTTCCATGCCGACGTCTTCGCCGGTAACGGTCTTGATGACGTCGGGGCCGGTCACGAACATCTGGCTGGTCTTGTCGACCATGATCACGAAGTCGGTGAGCGCGGGGGAGTAGACGGCGCCACCGGCGGCCGGGCCCATAATGATGGAGATTTGCGGGATAACGCCCGACGCTTGAGTGTTACGGCGGAAGATCTCGCCGTACTTGCCGAGCGCAACTACGCCCTCTTGAATGCGGGCTCCGCCGGAGTCGAGCATGCCGATGATCGGAACACCGGTCTTCATGGCGTGGTCCATGACCTTGATGATCTTTTCGCCGGCAACCTCACCGAGTGAACCACCGAAGATGGTGAAGTCCTGAGCGTAGACAGCAACCTGGCGACCGTGAATGGTGCCGACACCGGTCACAACAGCGTCACCGTAGGGGCGCTTCTTTTCCATGCCGAAGGCGTGGGTGCGGTGACGAACAAACTCGTCGAGTTCGACGAACGAGCCGTGGTCGAGCAACTGCTCGATGCGCTCACGGGCGGTCATCTTGCCCTTAGCGTGCTGCTTTTCAATGGCCGCGTCACCGCTGGCGGTCACGGCCTCGTGATAGCGGTTCTTGAGATCGGCGATCCGGCCGGCGGTCGTGAACATGTCTGGAGTCGAGTTGTCTTCGGTCACTGTGTCACTTTACCCACCCATCCCGTGCTTGTGTGGTTGGCGGAACCCACAAGTTTCACGGCCGATTCATTGAGGAAAGACCAAAAGCACGTTGCCACCCTGCGTGCGGCCCTACGCTAAAACGATGGACCTGCCACTGAGTACTGCCGTTGCGCCACTACTTGAGCACCTCGAGGAGGTTGGCTCGACGAACCAAGAGCTTCTTGCGCGTGCAGCGCGGGGCGAAGCCCAGCACTTGTCTGCTCTCGTCACCGCCAACCAGACGGCGGGGCGCGGGCGGCTCGGGCGCGAATGGGTAGCGCCTGCGGGCAAAACTTTCGCGGTATCGATGCTGGTGGCGCCGGCGCACGCATCAATCGAGTCGCTGTCATGGATGCCGCTGATCGGCGGCTTAGCGATGGCTCGAGCGGTTCGCAGCGTGGTGAGCGATCGCGCAGTCACTCTCAAGTGGCCCAATGACGTTCAGATCGAGGGATTGAAGGTGTCGGGACTACTTTCCGAACTCGTGGCGGGCGGATCGGGAGTCATAGTCGGTGCAGGGCTGAACCTCACTATCGAACGCGACGAGTTGCCGACATCCGTAGCTACTTCACTGTTGTTGGAAGGAGCCGAGACTGACTTTGATGAGGCGCTCAGTCGCTACCTGCGGCATTTCGTTGACCTCGTGGAGCAATTTGCGGCCGGCGGCCTCGACCCCGTGCGTAGCGGTATCGCTGCTGCGGTGCGCGCCGAGTGCGGAACCATCGGCCGGCGTGTGCGGGTCGAGTTGCCCGGCGGCGATCGAATTTTCGGCACGGCCGAGACCATCGATGATCAGGGACAACTCGTCGTGACGGACGATGCGAACGGTCAGTTGCAGCACGTCGCGGCCGGCGACGTCACTCACCTGCGGTATGAATGATCTATGCCGCATGAGATGAGCGTTCAGCGTGAAGCCATTGTTGCTCGCGTGCGCTCCCACGCCCGGGCACTGATCTTTCCCGGCATTGTATTTATTGCGACAGCTGCCGCTCTCGGCTACTTCTTCGGCAGTTTTGCCGAGAGCTGGCAGAATCTTGCACTGCTCACCGCGGGACTACTGCTCATTGTCGTCGTGTGGTTCTTGCCCTTCTTCGCTTGGTTGGCGCGAAACTACACGATCACGACTCGCCGCGTGGTGCTCTCCAGCGGAGTCTTCGTGCGTGTGCGTCAAGAACTCCTGCATAGCCGCGGTTACGACGTCACGGTTCGCCAGTCGTGGATTCAGCGGATGTTCGGCAGCGGTGACCTGCTCATTAACGCCGGCCACGATCACCCCGTCGTGCTGCGCGACATCCCCTCGGTCACACTCACTCAAGCGGCGCTCCACGACCTCATGGAGAATAACCAGAACGTGGTGTCGATGCGCCGCCAACGTGAGGAATCGCATCCTTCTGACGAGACCACCGTGTGGGGAACACGTTAACTACGAGCGTTACCGGAGGGCGGACTCCACACTCCATGCTGCGAGGATGCTTTCTATCAACCCTCATCCGATAGGGTGCGCAGCGTGAAGATTTCAGTAATCGGCTGTGGCTACCTCGGCGCCGTCCACGCATCCTCTCTCGCAAAACTTGGTCACGATGTCATTGGTGTCGACACTGACCAGGCAAAGGTTGACCTCTTGGCTTCGGCCCATGCGCCGTTCTATGAGCCTGGATTGCCCGAGTTGCTCACCGAGACTCTCGCGGCTGGGAGTCTCGAGTTCACGACGGATCTCAGCCGCGTTCAGGGCGCAACGGTGCATTTCGTCGCAGTTGGCACTCCGCAGCAGGAGAGTTCGAACGCTGTCGACCTTCGATTTGTGGAAGCTGCATTCGCCGCGATCGTGCCTCACTTGACTCCCGGTGACGTTGTCGTGGGCAAGTCGACTGTTCCTGTGGGAACAGCAGAGCGATTGGCCGCTCAGATTGAAGCGGTAGGAGCGCACCTCGCATGGAACCCCGAGTTCTTGCGCGAAGGCTATGCGGTCAAAGACACGATGAGCCCTGATCGTCTCGTATACGGCGTGCGTGCAGGCGACGACCACTCCGTTGCGTTGCTCGACGATGTTTACGCCTCGGTGCTAGCTCAAGACATCCCGCGGGTCATTACTGACTTTGCGACCGCCGAGCTTGTCAAAGTGGCGGCTAACGCCTTTTTGGCGACGAAGATTTCTTTCATCAATGCCATGGCTGAAGTCGCCGAAGTGACTGGAGCTGACGTGACCCAGCTGGCGGATGCCATCGGTTACGACCAGCGAATCGGTCGCCGTTTTTTGAATGCCGGTCTTGGATTCGGCGGCGGATGCCTCCCGAAAGACATCCGCGGATTCATGGCACGTGCCTCGGAACTGGGAGCCGGCGACGCGCTCAACTTCTTGGGAGAAGTTGACGCAATCAACCTGCGTCGTCGTGAGCGCATGGTGGATCTGTGTCGCGAAGTGCTCGGCGGAACAATCGAGGGGGCCAGAGTCGCTGTGCTTGGGCTAGCTTTCAAGCCTGATTCCGATGATGTTCGAGACTCGCCGGCCCTCGACGTGGCGGCTCGTCTGGCAGAGCTCGGCGCGGTTGTACGAGCTACTGACCCTCAAGCGATCGAAACATCGCGCCGGTTGCGTCCGGCGCTGAACTACGTTTCAACGGTAGAAGAAGCGGTCACCGATGCCGACGTTGTCCTCGTGCTCACTGAGTGGCGTGAGTATCGGGCCATCGACCCAAGCGCTCTCGACTCAGTCGTTGCGGTGCGTGCGATCCTCGACGGTCGAAACTGTCTGGACCCGGTGCAGTGGCGTGAGGCCGGCTGGACGTACCGCGCGCTCGGTCGCCCCTAGCGCGGCCGCTGCTGCGGCATCCACTGCTCCGTGGGCAGTGTGAGTGGCAGCCCGCGCTGACTGCGCTGCGGCCTTCTCAGCGGCGAGCACAGTGCGACCCGGGCTAAAGACCCACCAGCGGTACAGAGCAAAACGAAAGATCGCGCCGAGGCCAAGGCCCACCACGTTGGTCGCGATGTTGTCGGCGAGCAGAGAGGTGAAACCGAGGACGTAGTGGGAGACCCACAAGCACAGCAGTCCGATTCCCATCCCCGCAACGCTCACGATGGCAAATTCGACGCCTTCGCGAGTGGCTTTCGAGCGACCGGTAGTTGCGAATGTCCAGCGGCGGTTACCGATCCAGTTCGCTCCGATTGCCAACGTGGTCGAGACAATTTTCGCGATCACAGGACCCTCGTGGATCACGTCAGGTGAGAGAATTGTGAGCCGCAACAGGTTGAATACTGCGACATCAATCACGAGCCCACCGAGCCCGACTACGCCGAAACGTAGAAACTGGCCGAGCAGCTTTCGCATGTGATCTCTCCAGTAGACAAGAATGGGGCAGGGCGGTTGGAAGTCTAGCCCGCGAACCTAAGCCCGAAACTGGGCATCATCTTAGATAGTGCAGGAGTGACGGATGCGACCGATCATCGGCGTAATTGGCGGAGGCCAGCTGGCCAGAATGATGATCCCGCGCGCAGTCGAGCTGGGATTCGAGCTGCGAGTGCTCGCCGAGACCGAGGGAATGTCTGCCTCGTTGGCAGCAACCGCGGTTGGCGACTACACGGATGTTGCCACCGTTCTCGAGTTCGCGCGCGACGTCGATGTCATCACTTTCGATCACGAGCATGTGCCTCAGCACGTGCTGACCGCTCTCGTGGAGGCCGGCGTTTCGGTGCATCCGGGTCCTGCGCCGCTCGCGGTTGCTCAAGACAAGATTCTGATGCGCCAGGAGCTCACGCGGCTCGGCTTGCCCGTTCCGGTCTGGGCGAGCGTCTCGACCGCTGCCGAGCTTGACGCGTTCATTGCCGATAACGGCGGCCGCGTGATCGTCAAGACACCGCGGGGCGGCTACGACGGTAAGGGCGTTCGCATCGTTACCGCGGCATCCGATGTCGCGGACTGGTTTAAGGCCGGCGACCCCTTGCTCGCCGAAGAACTCGTCTCCTTTACGCGCGAACTCGCACAACTGGCCGCGCGGCGCCCAAGCGGCGACATTGCGCTCTGGCCGCTCGTCGAGTCGATTCAACAAGACGGTGTGTGTGCCGAAGTCATTGCCCCGGCCCCTAGCCTGCCGGCACCGCTCGCTCAGGCTGCAGCGGATATCGCGAGCACCGTCGCAGAGAAGCTCGGTGTTACGGGCGTGCTTGCCGTCGAACTGTTCGAAACGACCGACGGCACCGTGCTCATCAACGAATTGGCCATGCGCCCGCACAACAGCGGACACTGGACGATGGATGGCGCGGTCACGAGTCAGTTCGAACAGCACTTGCGTGCCGTGCTCGACTTACCCCTCGGTGCCACCGCTGCGCGCTCGCCGTGGACGGTTATGATCAACGTTCTTGGCGGCCCGGCTTCGGGCACGATCGCCGAGCGCTACCCCCTCGCCCTCGCTAACCAGCCGGCGGCAAAGTTCCACGAGTACGGCAAAGATCCGCGCCCCGGCCGCAAGGTCGGACACGTCAATGTCAGCGGTGATGACCTCGACGACGTCATGTACCGGGCGCGTGCCGCAGCAGCGATTCTGAAGGATTGAGACCTAGCATGGGTTCCGTGACTCAACCGCAAGTAGCTGTCGTAATGGGATCAGACTCCGACTGGAAGGTCATGGTCGACGCTTCGGCGGCGCTCAAAGACTTTGGGATCGAACACGAAGTCAGCGTGGTTTCTGCGCACCGCAGTGCCGAGAAGATGATCGCGTTTGGCAAGGAGGCTGCGGGTCGCGGCATCCGCGTCATCATCGCTGGTGCCGGTGGCGCCGCTCACTTGCCCGGCATGCTCGCCTCTGTCACGACTCTTCCTGTGATCGGCGTTCCCGTTCCGCTCTCGCGTCTCGATGGCATGGATTCCCTGCTGTCGATCGTGCAGATGCCCGCCGGCATCCCGGTTGCTACCGTCTCTATCGGGGGAGCACGCAACGCGGGAATCCTCGCTGCTCGCATCCTCGGTTCGGGCGATCCCGAGCTCACCCAGAAGCTCGCCGACTATGCGGCAAGCCTCGAAGCCATGGTCGATGACAAAAACGCCGCTCTGAACGCGAGCCTGTGAGCGCAACAAGTTCCCTTCGCGAGCCCGCTGACCGCTCAGCGGAGACGATGACGAAGCGCGCCTGGTGGTTGCTGGGGCTCAATATTCTCATTCCCGGGTCTGCTCAGCTGTTGGCGGGCAACCGCAGGCTCGGCCGATTTGGTGTTGCGGCGAGCTTCGTCTTCGTGGCTCTTATTCTTCTCGCTGTTCTGACATCCGCCATCGCACCGACCGTGCTCCTCTCCGTCGGCAGCAGCACGATCGGGCTATGGGCCATCGCTCTGGTGCTCGCGTTCTATGCGACGTTGTGGGTGGTACTCACTCTCAACGCGTGGAGCATCTCGGGTCTGAACCGCGCAACTCCGAGCGGCCGAGCAATGGTTGCCGCATTTAGCACCATTGTGCTCGTCGTCGTTGCTGGAACTGCGGGTTACGGCGCATATGTCGCGACTACGGCGAACAGTTTTCTGAGCGACGTGTTCATCGCGGCCCCAACGAAGGAGCCCATTGACGGGCGCTACAACATCCTTCTTTTGGGAGGCGACGCCGGAGTTGACCGCGACGGCCTTCGCCCCGACAGCATCACGCTTGCCAGCATCGATGCCGACACTGGCGAGGCCGTGCTCATTGGCCTCCCGCGCAATATGGAGCTCACACCGTTCGTGGCGGGCTCACCGCTTGCTGACAAGTATCCCGACGGCTACGGCGCCTATGGCTGCGACGTTGATGTGTGTCTCCTCAACTCGATCTACACCGAGGTTGAGCTCAATACCCCTGAGCTGTATCCGGATGCTGCAGCGAACGGCAGCTCGCCGGGGATCGAAGCTATGCGTGACGCCGTTGAGGGCATTACTGGCCTTGGCATCCAGTATTACGCTCTTATCGATATGCAGGGCTTTAGTGATCTCATTGACTCCCTGGGCGGCGTCACGATCAACGTGCCAGAAGAAGTACCCATTCATGCGGATGCTGAGTTCACGATCGTTGCCGAGTGGATTCCTGCGGGCGTGCAGGTTATGGACGGCTACCACGCGCTCTGGTACGCGAGGTCACGCCACGGCACGACTGATTATGACCGCATGGAACGCCAACGCCAATTGCAGGAAGCTGTCGTTGAGCAGTTCACGCCGTCCAATGTGTTGACGAAATTCCAAGCCATCGCGTCAGCAAGTTCCAAAGTTGTGACCACCGATGTTCCGCAGGGAAGCTTGGCCTACTTCGTGAATCTGGCGTCGAAAACGCGGTCGCTACCGATCGGATCGCTGGAACTAGTACCCGCTAACGACATCGATCCGGAGAATCCCGACTTCGAATACGCGCGTGAGCTCGTCGCTGCCGCAACGATCTCGAGCGTGCCCTCAGAGGGCGCCGAGTAATTTTCGCGAGCCGTTAGAGGTCGGCGTGTAACTGCCAGACTTTTTCCGCGGACATGCGCCAGCTGAATGCTCGAGCCCGGTCTTGGCCGGCGTAGAACAGTCGCTCGGCGAATAGAGAATCGTTCAGCACGCGCGTGATTCCCTCTGCCAGTGCCTCTGAATAGCCTTCGGACGGTTCACGCTCGATGACAACGCCTGCATCGGCCGCGAGTTCGAGGAGGGCAGGAGCATCGGAGTGAATAACCGGGATGCCAAACGACAGGGCTTCGAGCACTGGCATGCCGAAGCCGACATCGAGGTTGGGATACACAAAGGCTGACGCATGGTCGAACACGACCGAGAGATCGTCGTTGCTGATCGTGCCCAGACAACGGACACGGTTGGCACCAATGCTGTTGGCTTCGAGAAACTCGGCAATCGATTCATCGCCGGGTTCGGGCCCGACGAGAAGCAGCACGACGTCATCATCGAGCTCACGCAGAGCCACAATGAGGTGGTCGATTCCACGGTGAGGGTCGAGGCCACCAATAGCCAACAAGAAGCGCTGGGGTAGGTCGAGTTCGTTAGCGCGCTCGTCAATGTTCTCAGGGATTCGCAAGCTCGCGCTGGCTGCACCGCTGATTACGCGTACGCGGTCGCCAAAATTGGCGATGCCCTCCAGTTGCTGAGCCACGGTGTGACTGGGCACCACGATGGCATCCGCGTACTTCTCGGCCCTTTTGAGCATCGCGCGCGCCCACCCCGCCTGGCGGCTGCCCAACGATTCTGGGCGAGTCCACGCGACGACGTCGTGGACGGTTACGGCAATTTGTTCACCGCGGTTGAGCCGATCATGACGGCGCAGGGGAGCGAGCAGGCTCGTCGCATGCAACATCCCGTGCCCAGGAACCTTGGTAAAGCCGTGCTGCCACGATGCTCGTAACTCGCGTCGACTCAGGGCGCTTTTATGGAGCTTGGCAAGGTTCGGCAGCCGCTCATTGATGAGGGCATACTCTGCGTCGGTGGATGCCGATACGAAAGCCTCGACATAGCAGTCGGCCGGCGCAGCGTTGATAAGCTCTCGCGTCAACTCCTCGGAGTACCGAGCAACACTGCCCGGCGTAGGCGAAAGCATCTCATCGATAATGACGCGGAGTGTGGTCATTCGGCGGTCAACGCTCCAGATTCGAAGGCCTCACGGAGTGCCACTTTCCACTCTCGCATTGGTTCGAGACCAGCTTCACGCCACGCGTCATGACCGAGCACGGAGTAACCGGGCCGTGGTGCTGGGCGCTGGAATGCAGAGCTGTCGGTCGGCTTCACGCGGTCGGGGTCGAGGCCCGCCAAGACGAACACCGCCTGAGCGAGATCAAACCATGACGCTTCACCGGAGTTCGTGCCGTGGAAAATTCCGGCAGGAGTCCCTGCGTCTACGAGCGCGACGAGCTGGGCGGCAAGGTCGCCCGTCCACGTCGGTTGCCCGCGCTGGTCGTTCACCACCTCGAGTGTTTCGCGGTCAGCGGCAAGCTTCAGCATCGTGCGCGGAAAGTTGCCGCCGTTCTTACCGTAAAGCCATGCGGTGCGTACGATCGCCGTGCGGCCGGGGTTATGTTCGAGCGTGAGAACCTCGCCGTCAGCCTTGGTGCGCCCATATGCTGATACCGGATGCCGGGGAGCGCTTTCGGCGTAGGGCTCGGTTGCGGTGCCGTCAAAAACGTAGTCGGTCGATACCTGCACGAGGCGTGCTTCGTGCCGCGCGGCAGCGAGGGCTAGATTATGCGGGCCAACGGCGTTGACGAGGTGGGCGTTCTCTTCATCAGTTTCGGCGTCATCCACCCGCGTGTAGGCCGACGCGTTGATGATGACGTCGAATTCCGCCAGTGTTTCTAGGGTCGCCGCACGGTCGGTAATGTCGAGTTCGGCGCGTGCGAACCCCGTTGCCTCATGGTCGTGGAGGGCTTTCATCAGGTCGGTGCCGAGCATTCCGCCAGCACCGACGACCGCAATACGGGTCACAGCGCAGCCTTATCCTTAAGCGGTTCCCACCACTGGCGGTTGTCGCGGTACCACTGCACAACGTCGGCTAGCCCAGATTCGAAGGGAACCTCGGGCTCATAGCCCAGTTCCGACTGAATTTTGGAGATATCAACGCTGTAGCGAAGGTCGTGACCGAGACGATCTTCGACACGGTCAACGAATGACCAGTCGGTTCCCGTGTGGTCGAGCAGCAGCTGCGTGAGCTCCTTATTGGTGAGTTCGGTGCCGCCGCCGATGTTGTAAATTTCGCCTGCTCGGCCGCCGCTGAGTACGAGAGCGATGCCACGGCAGTGGTCGTCGACGTGCAGCCAATCGCGAATGTTGTTGCCCTCGCCGTACAACGGCACGTGCTTGCCATCGATGAGATTGGTAACGAACAACGGAATTAGCTTCTCGGGGAAGTGGTAGCGGCCGTAGTTGTTAGAACAACGGGTGATCGACACGTTCATGCCGTGGGTGCGGTAGTAGCTGCGCGCCAAGAGGTCGCTGCCGGCTTTGGAAGCCGAGTAGGGAGAGTTGGGCTCGAGCGGACGCTGTTCATCCCATGAGCCCTCTTCGATCGAGCCGTAAACTTCGTCAGTAGAGACGTGCACGAAGCGAGGCGTCTTTGCGCGCAGAGCCGCGTCGAGCAAGCGCTGGGTGCCCAGCACGTTGGTCTCGACGAAGGCGCTCGCGTCGCGCACCGAGCGGTCGACGTGCGACTCTGCTGCGAAGTGCACGATTGCGTCGATGTCACCCAGCAGGCTATCGAGCAGCTCAGCGTCGCGAATGTCGCCCTCTACAAACGTATAGCGCGGCGAGTCAGCGACAGGAGCGAGGTTCTCCAGATTGCCCGAGTAGGTCAGGGCATCGAGTACGACGACATCTGCACCCGCGAGGCCCGGGTAGGTGTCTTCGATCGTGCGACGCACGAAGTTGGAGCCGATAAAGCCGGCACCGCCGGTCACGAGAATCTTCATGAAGGGTTCCTGTCGGTATGGGGAGTGGGAAGTGGGGCGGATGCCGTTGTGGAGCGAGTGGGAAACTCTGACGCTAACGTGCGCTTGAGCGCATCGTGCAACGTGTAGGTGGCGGTGTAACCCGAGTCGCGCAATCGGTCGGTATTCACCGTAGTGTCGGCGGCAAACTTACGAATGCGAACCGCACTAATGGGAAAGGTGCGTCTCGTAATCTTAGCGGCAAGGTCGAAAACGGAGCCCGCGGCTATCCCCAGCGGAAGGGGTAGGCGCAGCGAGCCGCCCGCGCGCACATTCATTTCTTCACGGAGGATCGCGATGAGCTCGTGAGTGGAAAGGTCGGGCTTGTCGGCGAAGTTGCGAATTTCGATACCGGCGGGGGCATCTAGCCGGCTCGCCAAGTACCCGACGATGTTGCCGACGTAGGCCATCGACTTCCGATTCTCACCCTTGCCAACCATGATGAATCGTCCGACCGCAACTTGCTTGGCTAAGTTGTAGACGTTGCCGCGGTTGCCCTCGCCGAAGACGACCGAAGGGCGAACAATCGCCAATGATCGGGTGGTATCTGCGGCCGCCCAGGCACTGAAGATTCCTTCGGCGGCGAGCTTAGTGCGTCCGTATTCGTTGAAGGGCTCGGGAACGGAATCTTCGGCGGCGTTGTTTTTGTCTAAGCCGTAGATCGCTACCGTGCTGGTGAAAATGATGCGCTGGATGCCGTTCGCCTCAGCAGCCGCGACCACGGCGTGAGCGCCCCCCACGTTGACTTCGGTGTAGAGGCTGAGGGGAGATACGTCGTCGCGGTGCTCGGCGGCCAGGTTGATGATGGCGTCGTGACCAACGCTGGCCGCGGTTAGTTCCTCGGCGGAGCGTACGTCGCCGGTAATCGATTGCTGGGGATACTGTGCTGAGAGGTGGCGGTCAAAATTGGTGAACTCGTGACCGTGAGCCTGCAGAGTTTCAAGCAGTCGTGTTCCGATAAAGCCGCTACCACCGACGACGAGGATTTTCATAGAGTTGCCTTGCCCATTCACGACGGGTGTTCCGTTCACCAGATGCCACCTAATACCAAAAGAGCAATTATCCACTGGTCACGTGGGCGTCGCCTGAGTTGGCCGGCGCGGCGAGCGAGTCTTACGCGTGCTCGCAGGGACCGGGAGTCGACGAGGTCCCGAAGCTGGTTGAGGGCTTCAACCTGAGCGCCATCGGCAACCGACAGTGCGACTCGTGCCAGAAGCTGTGCCTGTTGGCGGTGCCATTGCTGCCGCACAAGGGAAATTCGTGCCAATGCCGACCGCGCGCCGACATTGGCACCCATCACATTGGCATCGTGTTGGCGATATTCCACAGAGGGATAAGAGTCGATGTACCACGACCAGCCGTGCGCGCGAGCGAGTACGTAAATGAGCCAATCGTGATGCTGAGGCGTGCTGCTGCCTGCTGCGCTGGAGAGGTAGTTGCGAGTCAGCGCCATCAGGCGATTACTCATGAGGAATGTGGATCCGGGCCCGGGGCTCTCCAGCAGGTAGTCAAAAGCTCGCTGGGGGTAGTCCTTTTTGACGAGGACACGGTCGCCGTTCGCGCTAAACGAAGTGACATTCGATGAAACCCCGTCAACCGAGTGCTTGTGGAGCATGCGGATGTGAGTGGCGAGTTTGGTGGGGACCCAGATGTCGTCTTGGTCGCAGAACGAATAGAACTCAGCGTCGGTCGGGGCGAGACGAACAAGACGATAAAAGTTGTCGGCAGCGCTTCCGGAAGCGCCATCGCTTGGCAGTACTGTCAGTCGTGGTTCCTTGGCCGCCTGTTCGGTCAGCCACTCTGCCGTGCCATCGTTGGACGCATCGTCTCGAGCGAAAACGTGAACCTCGACACCCACCTGATTGAGAACACTGTCGAGTTGCTCGGGCAGCCAGCGTCGCCCATTGTGGGTCGCCAGCAGCACAGCAACACGAGGAGTTGCGCCGGGTGTGTAATTGGCAGGCATGACTTCCCCATGATAGTTGGCTTGGCGCTGCCGCGAGGTGGACACGTCGCGGCTTAGGCTTGGGCAATGACCATGCAGGAGCTACCAGTCACTATTTCAGTCGCCCTGTGCACGCACAACGGTGCAACTCACGTCGCTGAGCAGCTCACGAGCATTCTCGAACAGGTTCCTGCCCCTGACGAAATCATCGTGTCAGATGACGCCTCCACTGACGACACCCTTGCCATCGTGCGTGAGACAGCAGCACACTATCCGGCTGTTCAGCTGACCGTTCTGCAGAACCAAGAACCGCTCGGCGTCACGAAGAATTTTGAACAGGTAATTCGTGCCTGTCGCGGAGACCTCATCGCGCTCAGCGATCAGGATGACGTGTGGTACCCCGGTCGGATTGCTCTTTTCGAGAGGGAGTTCGCATCCCGGCCGGGTGTCGCACTGATCCACAGCGATGCCAATTTGATCGCGGCAGATGGGAGTTCGCTGGGCCACTCCCTTTCAGAGGCGCTCGGAATGAGCGCCAACGAAGTAGCGGCCATTCATGCCGGAGATGCCTTTCGTTTCTTGCTTCGTCGCAATCTTGTCACCGGGGCGTGCACCGTCTTTCGGCGGAGCCTCGTTGAGTATGCCGCGCCATTTCCCTCGGGATGGGTGCACGATGAGTGGTTAGGAATCATTGCGTCTGCCGTGTCCGCAACCGATATTCTCGAGCAACCGACCATCGGCTATCGGCAGCACGGCGCTAACCAAATCGGAGCAACGAAGCTCACGCTCGTCGGCAAATTTCGTCGGATGATCGAGCCCCGTCGCGCCCGCAACGAGCGTATTGCGTCGAATATGGCGGTGCTACTTGATCGACTGCAGCGTCTAGGCGCTCGAGTGGACCGCGAAAAAGTTGAACACATGCTGGGGAAAGTCCGCCACGAGGAAATGCGCAATGGGTTGCCGGAAAACCGGATTCGACGCATCCGCACCGTCAGTACCGCACTCGTAGCGGGTAACTATTCACGTTTTTCGCGCGGGCCGCTCGACGCGCTTCGTGACATAGTGCAGCCCGTCGATTGAGACTTCTGCTCTCGCTGTTAGCGCGAGGCGTGCGCGGTCGTGTCTAGGGCGTTGCGCCAGCTGAGCTCTCGAGCAGCCTTGACGCAGCACACCACGAACGCGAGCCAACCGAACTCGATGAGCAGCGAGCTTTCAGCTAAGGCGCTCACGAGCAGCACGAGCAAGATCAGAGCAGGCCACGCGAACACTACGCTGCGCCGACGCGATGCGAGCAACCAGGAGCGCATGAAGGCTAGGCCGAGCAGCCCTACGAAGATCAGAAATCCCACGAGACCCAATTGGAAGAACACGTCGAAATAGGCGTTGTGTGCAGAGTCTGGAACGCGGCCACCGAAGTTGCCGAACGCCGTAAAGGGCGCGAGGTCTCCCCGCCACGTTCCGATCCAGCCCCACCCTTCGAGACGATGCGTTGCGCCGAGCGACCACAGCTGGCGCCAGACTCCCAGTCGGTAATCCAAATCGCCGCTCGCATCGAATGATGCGACGATCGCCACGCGGGAAGCCCAACTGATAATCGCCCCTGCGACCACGAAAGCAATGAGCACGATCTGCCAATACCGCCTGCGCCCTGATGGCACCCGTCGTAGGCCGTACAGCGCGGCACTGGCAGCGAGAACCACGAGCGCAGTCCCGAAGGCGAGCGGCGACTGCGACAGCAGCAGAATGACACTAGCGAGAACAAGGGAGCCGATCGCGTAGCCCCGTTGTAGCGACTGCGTTCGAAGTTCGGTCGCGAACGTAACAAGGGCGATCACCGCGATAATGCCGAGTTCGTTACGGGCTCCGAAAATGCCCTGAATGGGGTCGGTCGTCCCCAAATTGCCCGCGATTTGGAGTGCTTTGAGGCTCGTGTCAAAAATGAGGCCCGTTGCAATTTCCAGAGTTATCGAGAGCACGAGTATGAAACGCAGAACATCACCAAATGCCCGGACGATCTGAATAGTGTCTCGCACTAGCGCGATGTAAATGCCGAGCACGGTAACGATCACGAGCTGGCTCAGGCCGGCCAAGGACGCCCACTGATACTGGCTCCAAAATATGGTGAGGCAGGCCCAAGCGACAAATGCGATCAGTGAAATCGGCACGAGCGCGCGCCATCCGATGTTCTTCCACTGGGCTGTGAGCGAAGCGGAAACAAGCACGATAAGACTGACGAGAATTGCCCACAGCCCGGCATTGCCCGTCGTCTGTCGCAGAGCGAAGGAACACAGTGCGACACCGATGATCACGGTCGACAGCGCCGACGAAAAACGTGGTGAGCCGAGAATGGCCGCAGCGATGTCGATCGCTACGCGGTATCGCGCAGGTGGCTGGATCATTCTGAGCGCACCATCCAATCAGGCCGTTTGGTTTTCACAGCGATCATTATGAGCAGTGCTAGAGCATACTCGCCGAGAAGTCTGCTTTCGGGAATGCTCTGCACGACTAGCGCCACCATGATCAATATCGGCAGAAGCGAAAGAGCAGAATAAGGTTCTGCCGCGCCCGGCACGCGCTGGGGCTGGTCGACGGCGGCAAGCCACGCTCGCACTAGCGTCGAAACGACAAGGGCTGCGAAGACCACTACGCCGACGATTCCGAGTTGCAGCCACACATCGAGCCAAGTGTCGTGCGCTTGGAGCTGCACCACTCCATTGCGGATGACGCGATCTTTGAACGGTTCTACCCACGGCATCCAGAAGCTGATCCAGCCCCACCCGAAGACGGGACGCTGCTCGGCGAGTTCAATAACGCTCTGCCAAATACCGGCGCGCCCCGTGAGATCAGCACTCTTACCGAGAAGGCCAAAAATCGTGTCGCGCAAAGCGAATGCAGTGCCGGCGGCAACGGCAGCCGCTGTCACTACTGTGATCGAGGTCAAGCGGCGTGCTCGTTCGGTGTGACGGCTACGGATGAGAAGCAGACCGACGATCGTGACGGCTACCGCGGCGAGCGCAACGGTGACCGTCGCGGAGCGTGTGAAGAAGAGGGTGAGTGCAGCCAGCGTGATCCAGATAATGGACCAGCGTTTGCCCGCGGCGCCGGTAGCCCACTGGATCGAAAACGCGATGAGCCCCAGCAGCGCCAAGAAGCCTAGGTGATTGGCGTTGCCGACAATGCCCTGGATGCGGCCGTCATCAAAGGTCTCGAAGAGTTCGTTGCGCGACCAGTAGAGCATCTTGGGCACGGTGTCGTAGCCGGGAACCGCCACGGCCGGCTGCGCGGTCCACGGCAGGATCGGGCCACGCACGATTGTTGCGACGACCAGCTCGAACACGAGCGACGCGGCGATCAGGAGGCGGATCACTCGCGCCAGGCCGTCAAGCAGTTCGGCCCAGCTGAAACTCAATGCCAGCGCCAGTGCTCCGAGCACCGTCATCCACGTCGTTGCGAGACCTAGCGCGCTCGCGGCCGGATACTGCGACCACGCCAACGACACTGTCGCGAGCGCCATCAACACCACGAAGGGATACGGAAGCCCGCCGATACTCCAGCGGTGTCGAGACTGAATCAGAATCAGCACGGAGGCCGCGACGATCGCCGCGGCAACCACGCCCCACACGACCCAGCCAACGGAGTAGCGCCAAGCATCCCCGCCAAAAAGTACGAGAAGCGACAGAACGAGAAACCAGGTA
Source organism: Rhodoglobus sp. NPDC076762 (assembly GCA_040687235.1). Taxonomy (GTDB): domain Bacteria; phylum Actinomycetota; class Actinomycetes; order Actinomycetales; family Microbacteriaceae; genus Rhodoglobus. Next base: position 1,170,842 of record JBFBMV010000001.1, read on the forward strand.
CGCGCCCGGGGGTGCTCAATCAGTCGCATTACGCAAGGTTAGACGAATGCAGTGAAGATTAGACGAATGCAGCCTTGCCTGTGATGGCACGGCCCACGATGAGCGTGTTCATCTCGCGAGTTCCCTCGTAGGAGTAGATCGCTTCAGCGTCGGCGAAGTGACGCATAACGCCGTAGTCAAGAACGATGCCGTTGCCGCCCATGAGCTCGCGGCACCATGCGACGGTCTCGCGCATGCGGCTAGTCGTGTACTCCTTGGCGAGTGCTGCGTGCTCATCTTTCTGCACACCCTCGTCGAGCATTTCAGAAACACGGGTCACCATGCCGATCGAGGCCGTGATGTTTCCGAGGCTCTTCGCGAGGTGCTCTTGAACGAGCTGGTGGCTTCCAATGGGCTTGCCAAACTGGATGCGGTCATTGGCGTACTGAACAGCGGCTTCGTAAGCGCCGATGGAGTTTCCCACCGCGGCCCAGGCAACCTCTGCGCGCGTGAGGCGCAGCACAGCAGCGGTCTCGCGGAACGACTGCGACTTCTGCAGGCGGTTGGCTTCGGGAACAACTACGTTCTCGAGAACGATGTCGGCGTTCTGCACGATGCGCAGCGCCATCTTGTTCTCAATGCGAGTGGCAGAGTACCCGGGGGTGCTCGTCGGAACGATGAAACCCTTGACCTGGTTGTCTTCTTCGTCGCGCGCCCAAATGATGGTGACATCACTGATGGAACCGTTACCGATCCAACGCTTGGCACCGTTGATGACCCAGTTGTCACCATCGCGCTTGGCAACAGTCTGCAGGCCTTGAGCGGTGTCGGAGCCCGAGAGGGGTTCGGTGAGCCCGAAAGCGCCCAGTAGCTCGCCGGAGGCGAACTTGGGCAGCCACTCGTCGCGCTGCTCTTGCGAGCCTGCGACGCCGATCGAACCCATGACGAGTCCGTTCTGCATGCCGACGAGCGTGGCGGCACTGGCATCCACGCGGGCGAGTTCGAGAGCAACCCAACCGCGGAACACGGCCGAGTTCTTAAAGTGCTGGGTCTCGGCCCAGGGGAGTCCGAAGAGCCCGAGGTCGGCCAGTCCCTTCACGACGACGTCGCGGTTGAAGAATTCTGCCTTCGCCCAGAGGTCGTTGGCTATCGGGCGAACCTCTTTGTCGAGGAACGCACGCAGCTTCACGATCGTTTCTTTTTCCTGATCGGTGAGGGCGTTCTCGTAGCCGTAGAAGTCGCTGCTGAGGGTCTCAAATGACATAGTCGTCGCTCCATTGCTTGTCGAAATCATTGTGAGCCTAAAGCGTGAGTACACGTCGCTTCTAGACGATTGGTACTTTGGTCTAACGCTGAGAGAAGAGTTGACTGAATGTTTGTAGGCATCACTAATACCCCGCGCGATTACGCGTGGGGCTCCGCTGGCGAAATCTCGACTCTGTTGGGTACACCACCCACAGGCAAGCCCGAGGCTGAGCTGTGGCTGGGCGCGCACCCGGGCAGCCCGAGCGTCGTCCTCGACCCCTCCGGCACCGCGGGAGCGAGCGACCTGCACGAGTGGATTCAGCGCGACAGCGAGCAAGTTCTCGGGGCGGGAGTCGACCGGCTTCCCTTCCTGCTCAAGGTGCTGGCCGCTGGAGCGCCGCTGTCGCTTCAAGCCCACCCCACGCCCGAACAGGCCGCCGCGGGGTTTGCGCGCGAGAACGCTGCGGGTGTCCCGCTCTCGGCCAGTAACCGCAACTACAAAGACGCCTCCGCCAAGCCAGAACTCATTCTCGCGGTCAGCGACACCTTTGAGGCGCTGTGCGGTTTTCGGGCCATGGCCCAGACCCGGGCATCCATCGAACGACTAGCCGAACTGGATGCCGCGAGCAGCACCCCCACGCCGGCCCTGTTCGCCGAGTGGTTGGCTTTCGCTCGCGCCGATTCCGATCTGCGCGCGATGTTCGAGTGGCTCATTTCTGCCGCGCAGCCGGTGCCGGAGCTCGTGGAGCGCGTCACGGCGCTCGCCGAAGCTGACAGCGCGAGCGAGGAGTTCGCGCTCGTTCGCACGCTCGCCGGCTATTACGCCGGTGACCCCGGCGTGCTGATTTCGCTCATGCTCAACCACGTCACGCTGACGAAGGGCGAGGCACTGTTCTTGCCGGCGGGAAACATCCACGCTTACTTGCGGGGGCTTGGTATTGAACTCATGGCGTCATCCGACAACGTGATGCGGGGCGGGCTCACGCCCAAGCACGTGGATGTGCCTGAGCTGTTGAGTGTGCTCGACTTCTCAGCAAGCCCGGTGCCGTACCTTTCGGCGGAGCCTCTCAACGAGAGCACCCGGGCCTTCCGGCCGCCAGTGCGCGACTTTCAGTTGGTGGAGGTGCGCGAGGCCGCGAACGTTGAGCTTCGTAGCGCGGCCATCGTGTTGTGCACGGTGGGGGAGTTCACCGTGCACAACGGCGAGCGCTCGGCAACGCTGTCGCGCGGCGAGTCGATCTTTGTCACGAGTGATGAGGGAGCATTGAGCATCCGGGGCGCCGGTCAGTTGTTTGTGGCGGCAACGCAATAGCAAGGTCATTGTCTCCGCGCCGGTACTTCGTGTTTACTGCTCCGGCGCGACATAATCTCCAGTAGCGTTGCACCACTCGACCCCGTCGTTCCTAACTCGGGCACAGCACGCCAGAAGCAAGAGAGATACTTATGAAGCGCGCGTTGATTACGGGCATCACCGGTCAAGATGGGCTGTATCTCGCTGAGTTGTTGATCTCCAAGGGCTATCTTGTTTTCGGCTTAGTGCGCGGCGACAAGAATCCTCAGCGGCACCGTCCTGAACAGCTCCTTCCCGGAGTCACTGTCTTGATCGGTGATCTCACCGACATCGCGAGCATTGAGAGAGCGATGGCGATCGCTGATCCCGATGAGTTTTATAACCTCGGCGCGATTTCTTTTGTGGCCGACTCGTGGAATAACGCTCGGGCGGCGAGTGAGGTGAACGGTATCGGGGTGTTGAACGCGCTCGAGGCCGTACGACTGCATCGCGACGCCACAGGGCGCGAAGTTCGTTTCTATCAGGCGTCGAGCTCAGAAATTTTCGGCAATGCCCAGACCGTGCCTCAGAACGAAGGTACCTTGCTATGGCCACGATCGCCCTATGGGGTCGCGAAGGTTTACGGGCACCATATGACCATCACCTATCGGGAGTCGTACGGCATTCACGCCTCGTCGGGCATTCTTTACAATCACGAGTCTCCGCGGCGTGGTCCCGAGTTCGTTACTCGCAAAATCACTCGAGCGGCTGCGCGGATATCGCTGGGACTTCAGAACACGATCACGCTCGGCAACCTCGATGCTGAACGCGATTGGGGCTTCGCGGGAGACTATGTCGTTGCCATGTGGCTCATGCTCCAACAGGAGTCTCCGGGAGACTACGTAATTGCCACCGGAGAGACGCAAAGCATCAGAACGCTGCTTGATCACGCTTTCGCTGCGGTGGGAATCGATGACTGGGCCGAGTATGTAGAGGTGGATGCCCGCTACGTGCGCCCAGCCGAAGTGCATCAGTTGGTCGGGGACGCAACAAAGGCTCGGGAAGTGCTGGGTTGGCGGCCCACCGTTAGATTTCCCGATCTCATTAAGATGATGGTCGATGCAGATCTTGCTGAGCAGCGACGCGCTCAAGTGGAGAACAGCGAGCCTTATCCGGCAGAATAATGGGCGCCAACGGGGAGCGTTTGTCGCGGCGATAATCTCGCTCTCCTGAGTTAAATCAACTCACGGCGCGCCATAACCCTTAAGTCGTGGTTCAGGCAATTATGATCTGCGACTTGACTCTCGGGAACTACACCGGTGTAATTATGTAACGCGATTTGATGCGAAGCATTGAAAGCGGAGGGGAGATAGACCAAATGGGCGACAGCGGTTACCGCGCGGGGGTTCCCGACGACTGGTTTGTTGACCCCGTACGTCTGGGCGTTCCCGGTGTTCGTCAACCTCTTGCTGACGAAGATGACAATGCGCTGTCATGGCAAACAGACTCGCTGTGTGCCCAAACCGACCCCGAAGCTTTCTTCCCTGAAAAGGGCGGTTCCACGCGCGACGCGAAGAAAATTTGCGGTTCGTGCGAAGTTCGTAGCCAGTGCCTTGAATACGCGCTGGAAAACGACGAGCGTTTCGGAATTTGGGGCGGCTTGTCTGAACGCGAGCGTCGCAAACTTCGCAAGCGCGCGGGCTAACGCTTTCGTGTGATCTCTGCCTGCGTTTCGTGAACGCGTCGAGAGAAGCAAACGCCCCGTATTGGGGCATCTCTCAGACTCGCGGCTCTGCAGCGCGTCGAGTGTAGAACAAGCTCCCTGACACCTAGTCTCAAACAAATGCAGCCGAGAGTCACCGCAGTACTAGTCGCCCGTAACGGTGCGAAGTATTTGCCGAGCACCTTAGCCGCGATCGCGGCACAGACTCGGCGACCCGAGTCGATGATCGTTGTTGATGCCGATTCGAGTGATAATTCGCTCGCGATCATGGCGGAGTCCGCTCCGACGCAGATTGTTGACGCGCACGGCCAGCGCACCTTCGGCGGTGCCATCTCCCGCGCGCTTCACGCTGCGGCCCCCCAGGCCTCGGAAAACGAGTGGTTGTGGTTGCTGGCTCACGACAGTGCTCCCGATCCTCTGGCGTTGCGGGCGCTGCTCGGTGCAGTAGAGATTGCCCCATCAGTGGCGGTCGCTGGTCCCAAGCTTGTGCGCTGGGATGACCCCTCCGTCATCTCGAACTTCGGTGAAACGCTCACCCCGCTCGGTCGGTCGGTCGGTCTCGTCAATGACGAACTCGATCAGGCGCAGCATGATGTGCAGACCGATACCCTTGGTGTCGCCGGAGCCGGAATGCTTGTCCGTCGCGAAGTGTGGGCGGCGCTCGGTGGTTTTGATCCCAAACTGACGTCGGTTGATGCAGCCCTCGATTTCTGTGTGCGTGCTCGACTGGCCGGCCACCGCGTGGTAGCAGTTGCCGACGCACGCGTTGCTAGCGCGGGGGGCCCAGAGCTATTCGGAAAGCGCTCGATTTCGGCGGCAGGTCGCAACAGAGTGCAGCGGTTCGCTCAACTGCACCGCCGTCTCGTCTACGCTCCGGGTTTCGCTGTTCCGCTGCATTGGCTGACGCTTTTGCCATTGGCAATTGTGCGTTCCCTCGCACATCTCGTGGGAAAACGCCCGACGGCCGTTGCCGGCGAATTTGCAGCGGCGTTCGCTGCGACCTTTGACGGTGGCGTAGTCGCTGCACGCCGCAACCTCCGGCGTAATAAGCGCGTGGGATTCGCTGCGGTCGACCCGCTTCGGATGTCGTGGTCTGAACTGCGAGAAATTCGAGCGCACGAAAGGCACGGCGCCGCGCCTGACGCCGCATTCGAGATCGCGCGCCCCAAGTTCTTCGGCAACGGCGGGGCTTGGACGGTTCTCTTGGCGGGCATTCTGGGTATGCTCACCTTCTCTCGATTTGTGGATGCGCGTGCCCTAACAGGCGGAGGGCTACTGCCGCTTTCCACGACCCTCGCCGAACTATGGGCGCATGTCGGTTATGGCTGGAATGATCTCGCGCAAGAGGTGGTTGCTGCCGATCCCTTCGCCGTGGTGCTCGCAGTGCTCGGCTCGCTGACGTTCTGGAATCCCTCCTTCAGCATCGTGCTCCTCTACCTCGCCGCCCTGCCCCTCGCCGCGCTCGCTGCGTGGTTATGTGCAGCATCTATCTCGGAGCGCACGTGGGCACCTACGCTCGCCGCAGCAGCATGGACCGTCTCGCCGAGCTTCTTAGTGTCGCTGGGTGACGGCCGGCTCGGGGCAGTCATCGCCCACATTCTGTTGCCGTGGTTGATTCTCGCCGTGCTGCGAGCCGCTCACAATTGGGCGATGGCGGCGCTCGCTGCGCTCCTCTTCGCTGCCATCACCGCAGCGGCCCCCAGTCTCATCCCGGCCCTCCTCGTAGCGCTTATCTCGTGGATAATTCTTCGCCCGAAAGCAACCCATCGGTTGCTGTGGATCGTCATCCCCGCCGCCGCGCTCTTTGTGCCGCTTGTTATTCAACAGTGGGGTCGCGGCACGCTTCTCGCGATTTTTGCTGATCCCGGAGTCCCGGTTCCGAGTGAAGTCGCAACCGGTTGGCAAATGGCGATCGGCAGTGTCGAGCCGGGTTCGAACGGCTGGAGTACGCTGCTGGCCTCGCTCGGGCTCAACGACCAGTACGGTCCGCTGCTTGTAGCGCTCATGCTCGCGCCTTTCGCTGCGCTTGCCCTCATGAGCCTCTTTGTGCCGGGTACTCGCCGCGCTATCCCATCTCTAGCGCTTGCACTCTTGGGCTTCACAACTGCAGTAGCCGCTACGCACATCGCTGTCAGCGTCACGGGGGAGACCGACGCGGTGATCTGGGCGGGCTCTGGGCTGAGCCTCTATTGGCTTGGGCTGAGCGGAGCAGTCATCGTAGCGATCGACAGTCTTGATCGCCACGCCGCACTGCCCGCTGTCGTTGCGCTATTGGGCATTCTGGGTTTGGCCGCTGCACCACTGTGGTCGCTCGCCTCGGGGATGACGTCGGTGACGACAAGCAACGGTCGCCTATTGCCGGCATTTGTTTCGGCGGAATCGAGCCAGCGTGAGGGGCTCGGCACCCTTCAATTAACGGTGACCTCCGATTCAAGTATTGCCGTTGATCTTCATCGCGGTCGGGGCTCAGGTCTCGACGAGCAATCCACCTTGGCAGCGACGAGCACCGAACTTTCCGAGGCAGACATCCTCAACGCCACTCTCGCAGGCAACATCGCTTCTCGCAGCGGCTACCAGATCGCGAACAATCTCGACGACCTTCAGATCGCCTTCGTTGTCCTGTCACCTGCTGTGTCGGCGGAGACCGCCGACACGCGCCAACGGATCATCGAAGCGCTCGACGGTAACAGCCTGTTCAACCCCATCGGCGATACAGCCCAGGGATACCTCTGGCATTATCCCGACCTGCCTGACAGCGAAACTCCCAGTGGCCCGAGCAACGTTGCGACTCCTTGGGGGCAGATTGTCCTTATCGGGCAGGGCGCGCTCCTCGGTGTGACGCTTCTCCTGGCGATACCGACTACTCGCCGCCGCCGTCTGAGGGCGGCGAAAGCCGAAAGCACCGTCACCGTTATTGAGGCGAGCGAATGACCGAGAACGAAAACACCCCAGACGAAGCGGCCGCACTCCCGGCCGAGCCGACAGGCGCAGAGTTCGACGACGACCACGAGTTAACGGGAGCGCCCGAACCCGAGTCCAGTACGCGTCGCCCCGTATCGGCTAAGGCCGCAGCTGCGGTGGGCGCTCGTGTCGTCGTTGGCGTGCTCGGTATTGGCGTTGCTGCCGCAGCGATCTTGGGGTCAACTTTTCTCGAACTTCCATCGTCTACCGCGACACCACCGAGCGAACGCGTCGTGCCCGTTCCAACGGCTCAACAGCTCACCTGCCCTGGTCCGCTGTTGAGGCTCTCTGACGAGTCGGGAGCGGCGGCATCCGCGGTGTTCACGCTTGGCCAAGCGTCGACGCGTTTCTCGTCGAGCACGGGTGCGGTCGAACAAACCCGAATTACAGCATCGGACGCGCAGCCAGGGGAGACTGTCGCAGAACCACTCATACTGAGTGCTGCCCCGGATGCTCAAGCTCCCGATCTTGACGTGCGACTTAGCGGCGCGCAGTCGCAGTCTGTAGCTATAGGGGACTATGTCGGTTTCGCCGCCGCAGCCTGTCGTGCGGTTGGAGGCGATAGCTGGCTCATCGGCGGCGCAACCACCACCGGCCGCACCACGCTCGTCTCCCTCACGAACCCCACCGAAGTTGCATCGACGGTCACCCTCGAGATCTTTGGGGAACAGGGTGCAGTATCGGCGGCAGGGACCGCCGGGATCGTCGTGCCGCCTAATGGCCAGCGAGTGCTGTCATTGGCAGGCTTCGCGCCCGGTCTGTCTTCGCCGATCGTTCACGTCACAAGTACGGGCGGACAGATCACAGCAGAATTGCAGCAATCCATCGTTCGTGGCCTCGATCCGGGCGGTGTAGAGATTATCGGCGCCACGCAGCCTCCTTCGCGCTCCGTGCTGCTTCCCAACGTCGTCGTGACAAGCCTCGAAGCGATTCAGGCGCTGCGTGGAACGGCAGCGCAAACGGACGACGTGATCGCAGCGATTCGAGTGTTCGTACCCGGCGAGGAATCCAGCACTATTTCTGCCACCCTCACCCCAGCGAACACAGCACAAGATCCCATCAGATTCTCACTCGATGTGAGTGCAGGCGTCGTCACTGATATTCCCATCGAAGAATTGGCTACGGGGGCTTATACCGTTGTCGTGGAGTCGGAAGAACCGATCGTTGCCGCGGCTCGAACCACCTCGGCAGTTATCGCCCCTGACGGGGGAATCTCAGCGACTGACTTCGCATGGTTTACTGCAAGCCCAGCGCTCGACTCCGATACCCAGTTCACAGTAGCCCCTGAGCTCAATGCGGTCATCGCTGTAGCAAATCCCGGTGATCAAGCGGTGAACGTGAGCGTAACGAGTGAGGGCTCCACGGAAGAGTTCACTATCGATGCGGACGCGACGCTGCGACTTCCAGCACCCAGCGGTGAAACATTCATGGTGGCGCATACAGAGCGCGTCTACGTCAGCGTGACTCATGCGGCCAACGGCTTCCTTGCCGCATACTCCATCGCTCCTCAAACTCCCGGGTCGTCACCGCTGACGGTTTTCCCGTAGAACGAACAGACCCCGAGGATGGCGCGCTTAGAAGTGCCGGAACCGATCGGGGGCCAGTTCCCACGGGTCTTTGCCGATGAATTCGGCCACCGCGCGAAAGACGCAGCTCTCGATCAGCATTCGCTTATGAAGTTCGTCATCTCGGTGCAAGCGGGCCATGCGCTCGATGGGTAACCGATAGAGAATGATGCGGTTCTCCGACGGAATCACGTGCCAGCGTTCGACTTTCGACTCCTCGGAACCGCCGGCAGGCATGAGCCCGATTTCGAAGCGGGCCTTCGAGAGCTCTTCTGGCCACATTTCTTTCAAGAATTGTGCGGCTGAAGCTACGGTCATCTCGAAGTTGCCGTTTCGACTACTGAGCAGTGGCAGGTGCGGTCCGGTGACGGCAGCACGGATGCCGCGCCCGTGTCGGTCGCGCCAGTTTCCCCGCACAGAGCGCGATGTCTCTCGCTTCGATGATCTAGCCACGGGCTCATTCTACGGCCGCTAGTTGCCCATCGGTGGGCGCACAGCCGTAGGCTAGGGCTCACAATGAATCAGCGCCCGTGCAGCAAGGTCGCCTGCAACTCCGAAGCAGTCGCCACCTTGACCTATGTTTATGCCGACTCCATGGCCGTTCTGGGGCCGCTGAGCTATAGCGCAGAACCGCACACTTACGACCTCTGCGCCCGTCACGCTGAAAGACTCTCCGTGCCTCAGGGGTGGCAGGTCGTTCGCCATGTAGTTTTGGGGCATGAGCAAAGCTAACCCCATCGATCTTGCCCCGTTTATCAAGGCGTACGACGTTCGCGGTCTCGTGGGCACGCAACTGACAGACGAGGTCGTTGAGGCGTTGGGTGCTGCCTTCGTCGATGAAGTGGATGCGGCCGGTCACGAGATTATCGTCGGCCACGACATGCGCGACTCTTCACCCCGATTCGCCGCCGCGTTCTCGGCCGGTGCGCGTGCTCGCGGCGGCAATGTCGTTCTCATTGGGCTCTGCTCGACGGACGAGACCTACTTTGCTTCAGGCTCGCTCAACGCGCCTGCTGCGATGTTCACGGCGAGCCATAATCCCGCGACGTATAACGGAATCAAGTTCAGCCGCGCAGGTGCCCAGGGCATCAGCTTTGCGACGGGACTCAAGGCAATCCGCGACCGAGCTCAGGCTTATCTTTCCGAGGGTATCGACGCGGTCGCCGCCGTCGGCTCTCAGCGCGAAGTGGACGTGCTGAGTGACTATGCCGACTATTTGCGCGAGCTCGTCGATCTGAGTTCCATCCGCCCCATCCGCGTGGTCGTAGATGCCGGAAATGGCATGGGTGGCATGACGGTTCCCGCTGTGCTCTCTACGGCAGCTGGTTTGCCCGCATTGCCTATTGAAATCATCCCCATGTATTTCGAACTCGATGGCACTTTCCCGAACCACGAAGCGAACCCGCTCGACCCCGCCAATATCGTCGACCTTCAGAAGGCTGTGCTTGAGCACGGCGCTGATGTCGGGCTCGCCTTCGACGGCGATGCTGACCGGTGCTTCGTCATCGATGAACAGGGAAACCCCATGAGCCCCAGCGCTGTCGCTGCGGTCGTGGCGCTCCGCGAGATTCAGCGCGTGCGCGCCCTGCAGCCCGAGGGTGATATTCACGTCATTCACAACTTGATCACTTCGCGAATTGTGGCGGAGACCATCGAAGCCGCGGGAGCAATTCCTGTGCGCACGAATGTCGGTCACTCGCTCATCAAAGATCAGATGGCCGCCACAGGTGCCATTTTCGGAGGTGAACACTCGGCTCACTACTACTTCCGCGATTTCTGGGGCGCCGATAATGGGATGCTCGCCGCGATGCATTTGCTTGCCGAGTTCGGTTCACAACCGGAGCCCCTCTCGGTGCTCTCCAACCGCTATTCGCCCTACGCGGCTAGCGGCGAGATCAATTCGGTAGTGGACGATGTTCCTGCAGCCACCGCGCGTATTCGTGCCGCGTTTGAAGCGGAAGCGGAATTCGACGAGCTCGACGGGTTGACCGTTACAGGAAAGACGTCCGACGGTGAACCGTTCTGGTGGTTCAACGTGCGCCCCTCAAATACGGAGCCGCTGTTGCGTCTTAACGCTGAAGCAGGGTCGCAAGAGACTCTCGAGATGATTCGGGATCGGGCACTCGCGATCATCCGCGCCTAACGCCTAACGCCTAACGCCCAACGCCTAACGCCTAACGCCCAACGAAACCGGCCCCGCGCAGCCGACACCGTGCGGTGGCGATCGATGGGGTGGCTTAGGCGCGATTACGGGGGAAACCGCGTGGCACACTCGTCAGAGCAGGCTGGAGTGCGGTGAGGCGAGCTTTCTCACCTGCAAGAGCGGCGCTTTCGCGCTCACGGCGCACTGCATTCACGGCGGCGAGCAGGATCTCGGGCTCCACCTGCGGCACGGGGGAGACATAGGGCGAGGCTTCGGCCGCAAGGGAGGCCGCGTGGTGTTGGCGAGTGCTCGGGGTGTAGCCGGGAGCAGCAACGAGGAAGTGCGAAACCCGGCGAGCGAGAGCGTCCGGCATTGTGGCAACGTCAGCGGTCAGCGCCCACTCCGCCAATTGACCGGGTAACTGTACGACAGGGCTGGCAAACTTTGTGACCCGTTCATATTGGCTGTAGGTGCCCGCTACGAGGTCTCCCAGTCGTTGAGCACGGGTGTTGAGCAGCGCCACGGCGGCCGCGAGACCTCCCGCCGTCATGAAGATCTCAAGCACTCCGAGTAACGCGCGAATAAAGGCATGCCGGAAGCCGATGGCGCCGCCGTCGTTTCGGACAATGCGAGCGCCAATGGCGAGCTTTCCGAGGGATTTGCCGCGGCTCAGGGTCTCGACAGTTGAAGGAATGATGACGAGGCAGATGACCGTCGCCGCGACCGTTAAGGCTGTTCCGATTGCTTGATCGAGTCCGGCAGCTTCGGCAAAGGCGAAAGATCCAATGAGGAGTCCGATAAGCGAGGCACCATAAACCAGGAAGTCGATGATGGAGCCCGCCGCCCGCAGCACAAAGCTGGCGGAGTGCAGTTCTAGAGCGACGGCTTCACCGGTGATGAGCTGATCCGTTTCATCCCCATAAGCGAAGGCGTTGGTCGTTTGTGGGCTCGGCATGACATCATTTAAGCAGATGGATCTCGACTCTTACTCAGCCGCGCATCGCGAAGACTGGGATCGCCTTGCCCAATTGGGTGCTCAGCGCCGACTTTCGGGGGCCGAAGCCGATGAGCTGATCGATCTTTATCAATCGAGTGCCACGCACCTTTCGGCGATGAAAACGAGCACTGGTCAGTCTGTTCAGGCCGATCGCCTCTCTCTCACGCTCAGCCGCGCGCGCCTTCAGTTCACGGGGGCCGCGGCTAACATTTTCAGCCAGCTTCCCGAGTTCTTTATCGCCCAACTTCCGGCTGCGCTGTACCGAGTGCGTTGGTTGTCGCTTGTACTTGCTGGAGCGACGTTCTTTATCGGATTCCTGTTCGCGTGGTGGGCGATCTCCAACCCACAACTGCTCGCGAATTTCGGTACGCCGGCGGAGCGCGAAGCGCTCGCTCAAGACGACTTTGTGGGTTACTACTCCGAGTATTCGGGTGGCTCATTCACGGGCTTCGTCTGGACGAACAACGCGTGGATCGCGGCTAAAGAAATTGCTTTCGGAATCGTGGGAGTCTACGTTCCGTATTTGCTCTTCAATACCGCGCAACAATTAGGTTTCACAGCGGCGATTATGAACGAGTTTGACCGCCTTGATGTCTTCTTCCTCTACATCGCCCCGCACGGTCAGCTCGAGCTCTACGCGATTTTCGTCGCGGGCGCTGCTGGAATGATGATCTTCTGGTCGTGGGTGGCTCCTGGGGCCCGTACTCGGGCTCAGGCGCTCGCCCAAGACGGTCGAGCTCTCTTCACCATCGTGATCGGCATTATGCTGGCGCTGTTGGTCTCTGGCGTGATCGAGGGATATGTCACGCGTCAGGAGTGGCCATGGGTGATCAAAATCGGCATCGGCGCCGTGGCGCTCACGGGATTCTTGGCTTATCAATGGATCGTTGGCGGGCGAAGCGTGCGCGCAGGAAACTCGGGAGACCTTGCCGAGTTCGACGCGGGGGCGACCCATATTGTCGCCAACTAGCAAGTCTTGCTAGAGCTTCCCGGCTGCTTTGAGTGCGATGTAGTGATCCGCCAAGGCCAGCGGTAGTTCACTGGGGCGGCGCGAGACCACGGAAGCCCCAAGCTGGTTGATCGCTCCGGCGACGCGTGCCTGATCGAGCAGGGCGCGTTCGGCGGCACCAGCCAGATAAACAGAGTCGCGGGTAGATCGATCAAACGTCGCATCCACAATCGAAGGGTCGGCCACGGAAGCGATGACGACGGTGTGTTTGGCCGTCAGCTGGGGCAACATCGCCAGCAACCCCTGAGTCGCGCCGGGTGACTCTGCTGTGGTCGCGACGACAACGAGCGCCCGCTGGGTTGTTGCCTGCCGAACGAGGTTAGGTACAGCGGCCCAGTCCATCTCGATGAGTTCGGGCTGCACTGGCGCCATGCTATTGACCATCTTCGACAGCAAATCAGGCCCGGTGGCTCCCTGAACGCGCGCCCGAACTCGGCGGTCGTAAATCATGAAGTCGACATGGTCGCCGGCGCTGGACGCGAGGGCAGCCAGAAGGAGGGCGCTCTCGAAAGCGGTATCGATGCGAGGTTCGTCTTCAATCCGCGCCGCGGAAGTGCGACCACTATCTACAACTATGACGACACGACGATCGCGCTCGGGGCGCCACGTGCGAACGACGAGCTCGGAACGGCGAGCAGTGGCGCGCCAGTCGATTGAACGAACGTCGTCCCCGCGAACGTAGTCGCGCAGGCTGTCGAACTCGGTTCCTTGGCCGCGAACCATGACGCTCGTCGCGCCATCAAGTTCTCGGAGGCGGGCTAGGCGCGAGGGGAGGTGCTTTCTCGAATTGAAAGGGGGCAGCACGGTAAAGCTGCCCGGTACGCTCACGGTCGTTTGGCGTGCAACGAGGCGCAGCGGTCCGTACGAGCGCACCGTAACGTGAACAGCTTCTCGCGTTCCGCGGCGAAGGGGCGTAAGCACCGTCGTGAGTTCGCGGCGTTCGCCCGCGGGCACCACAAGTGCGACGCGATTGGTGTGGGAGCCGGCGGATGGCTGCCAGCCGTCCCGCACGATGGCTCGTAGTCGGCGCCGAGTGGGGTTCGTCACGCGCAGCGTTGCACTCGTCGTTTCTCCCAAACGAACGCGGTCGGGTGAGGAGCGCTCGAGGCGAAGCGACCGCACTGACACGGCTGCGACTAGATCTAGTGTGCCCAGAACTAGACAAAAGATCAGCCAGTAGGCGAGCACGATCAACTTGCCCGTCATCACGATAGGCACAATGCCGAGCGCAATGAGCGCGACGAACCATCCGGAAATCGCCATTGTTAGATCGGAACCTGCACTTGCTGCACGATTGATCGCAGGATGACGTCGGCAGAAATTCCTTCGAGTTCGGCTTCGGGACGGAGCTGGATACGGTGGCGCAGAACTGGCAACACCATACTCTGGATGTGGTCGGGCGTGATCGCGTCAGCGCCCGTGAGCCACGCCCAGGCTTTCGCCGCACCGATGAGCGCGATGGCGCCGCGGGGGCTCACTCCAAGCTTCACCGAGGGGCTTTGGCGGGTAGCGCGAGCGAGGTCTACCGCGTACGCGACGACGTCGGGGCTCGCGCCCACTTTGGTGACGGCGACCTGAGCGGCTGCCAACATTGACGCATCGAGAACGGGCGTGACTCCGGCAGCGGCAAGATCGCGCGGATTGAAGCCGGCGGCGTGACGAGTGAGCACTTCGATCTCGGTGTCGCGCTCAGGCAGATCAAGTACTAGCTTCACGAGGAAGCGATCGAGCTGAGCTTCAGGAAGTGTGTAGGTTCCTTCGTACTCGATGGGGTTCATGGTTGCAGCAACCATGAACGGTACCGGCAGTTTCAGCGACTGGCCATCGACCGAAACCTGGCGCTCCTCCATAGCTTCGAGCAGTGACGACTGTGTCTTGGGCGGTGTGCGGTTAATCTCATCCGCGAGCAAAATATTGGTGAAGACAGGGCCCTCACGAAATTCAAACTCGCCGGACTTCGAGTCGTAAACGAGCGATCCGGTGACATCGCCGGGCATGAGGTCCGGCGTGAACTGAACGCGTTTGGTGTCGAGTTGTAATGCTCGACTCAGAGTGCGAACCAACAGTGTCTTCGCGACCCCGGGCACGCCTTCGAGCAGCACGTGGCCGCCGGTCAGCAGCGCGATGGTGAGTCCAGTGACAGCAGCATCCTGGCCCACCACGGCCTTGCCCACTTCTGTGCGCAGTTGAGTGAATGCATGCCGCAGTTGCTCGTCAGTCATATCTCG
Organism: Rhodoglobus sp. NPDC076762; assembly: GCA_040687235.1. Taxonomy (GTDB): domain Bacteria; phylum Actinomycetota; class Actinomycetes; order Actinomycetales; family Microbacteriaceae; genus Rhodoglobus. The sequence goes on from JBFBMV010000001.1 coordinate 1,185,962, forward strand.
ATTCTTCTCTATCTCTGGCTTCGTGGGGCTAAGTGATTAGGTGGGGCGGATGATCGTTCGCACGCGATCCTCGAGTGCGAGTAATTCGTCGGAGAGGCTAACTAGGTTGCTGTCTGAGGAGGGCTCAGCGTCGATCAGGAGCTTCTTCAGGGCCTCGATCGGTTGCCCGATAAGTGGCGCGACTCGGTTGATGACGTCGTCGACGGATGCCGTGGTGGGCATTCCGCACAGACTAGCGAGGCGTCTGATGGTGCCGATACGTAACGAGTCGAGAGTGTGCAATCGTGCCGAGGACTTCGCGTACAAACGTGCTCGCCCCTGCATCGTCTCGCTCGAACGGACTGTAACCGGCAATTTCTCGATTACCAAAGGACCGAAGCGGCGTCCGCGCCAGAGGGCGCCCGCAAGCAGCGTAAGGGCAAAGAGCCAAGTTCCTGGAAGAACCCAGCCCGGAGCCAATTCGTCGGCAGTGGCTGTACCGCCGTCACTCGCAATATCCGCAAAGCTCGGGGTGTACCAGACCAAGGTGTCGTTTTCACCAAGCAAGCTCAGAGCAAACGCGGCGTTATCTGCAGCGACGATGGCGCCATTAGTGAGAGCGTCGGTGGCTCCTAGGAGTTTCAACTGGGTGTCGCCGCGCTCAAGAATGATGAGGCCGTAGCCGTCTTCATCATTGCCGTAACACTCGGTGATGACAGAGCTGGGTTCGATGATGCGGTAGCTGACGGGACCAGCAGTAATCTCAGCAGCGCTCTCGGTAGTCGGGGCCGCACAATCCGCTTGCGTGAGGTCTGAAGTTGACCCCGCCTGCGCCACCTCGGGGGCAATTTCGAGCAGCTCATTGAGGGTGGGCTCCGCGACGATAACGGTTGCCGCGAGTCCAGCAGTCTCCGTGACTTGGGCATCGGTGAGGTAGCCCTCAAAGTTGGAAAAAAACAGTGTGCTGTCGCTGCCGGAACCGAGTACCGTCTGCGTTTCTTCGAGTGTCGTCGTCACCACGACGTCGATGCCCTGATCTCGGAGCACCTCGGCTACGGCTTGAGTACCGGCTTCGTACGGGCTGGTGGGATCAAGCGGTGGTCCCTCAGCGGTGTTGCCGACGAGCGTGAGCGCTACGACCGCGACAGCCACCACGACAATCGCGGCGATCAGCCAGAAGAGTGCGCGTCGCGCGGTAACGCGCAATCGAGGTGTTAGCACTGTTGCTTCAGTGCGCACCTCGCTCACTGTTGCGCCTCAGCAAGGTCGGGCTTCATCGCTCGCACTCGTGATTCGAGGTTACGCAATTGCTCGAACTGCTCGCGGGTCGCGGGCTTTCGCATGTACCGCACGTGGTCGAAGATATCGGCGCTTGCCGTGAAATCCGCGCTTAGTTCCGGAAAGACGAGGGAAGCACGGGCCGAAAACCCGTGGCCCGTTGTGCCGGGTGTCATATTTACGAGCGTGCGTTCAGACAGCCCTCGCGCGACAGAACGGAACATATCGGCGATCGCCGCAGTGAAATCGTTTCGTGCGGCAGCGAGCTCTGCTGCGTCTCGAAGCTGGTCGGCGGTTCGGTAGTCGGCGTCGCCGAAGAGCGTGTCCTGGTGACGACTCTTCCGGTTGAGTCGGGGTACTCCGTAAACGATGATCGCCGCGATGATGGCGATGGCGATCAACGCAAGAAGAACGATCGCCACAATTGCGGGGATGCCGTTGCCCTCGCCGATGGTGAGACTGGACAGCCAGTCGGTAAAGGCTTGCGAGATGCGGTCAAAAAGTGTCGGTTTCGCGGCTTGGTAGGGCACCTTTGACAGCTCGTTGATGAGCCACTCCGTTGCCTCGCCCGAATCCGGCTCGATAGGCGCGTCAGCGATCACCGTAGAGGTAGGAATCACTGCAAGAAGCGATGAGGCGGCGGCGGAGAAAGAAATCAGCGTCATGGAGTTGAATGTGGCGCTGCCGAAGCCACTCGGCTCGCGGTGCTGTTCAGAGTGAGGTAGGGGTCCGGTATCGAAAAGTTGCCAGCGTTACGTGCTTCAACGAAGCGTGTGAGTTCCAGATCGAATCCTTCTCGGCGCATCCGCATATCGATGTACAACAGGGCGGGGGCGGCAGATTGAATCACAATCGTCACAGCGCTGATAAGCACAGTGAGAACCGTGGAGACAATGTAGACGACAACCAATAACGTGATGGTGGTCTCGTCGTTGCCGGTGGGGTTCAGAAGTCCCGCTCCCAATCCGCCGATGAAGCTCACCGGCGCAGTGATGACACTTGAAACTGTGTTCACGATCACAATGATGAGCAGCAAAATTCCGAATGTGCGCCAGAAACTGCCTTTAACGAGCGCCCATGAGCGTCGAATGGCCTGAGCTAGAGGGAGTCGCTCGATCATGAGCGCGCTCGGCACGAAAGCGAAGAACGTGCCCAACCAGGCATAGAGGAATACGGCGATGAGAATTCCGCCGAGCATCGCAAGCACTCCGAAGACGAAACCGGCGGTGTCTCCTAGCGAGAAGAGGAGAACCGCAATTCCGGCGATCAGCGCGACTCCCACCACCACGGCGACCCCGACGATGGCGGACCAGCCAATCAGCGCGCCAATACGACCGCGCGCGGCTGCCCACAAACCACGCAGTCGTAACCGTTCGCCCACCGTGCCGCGGGCCACTTCAAGCGAGATAATACCCTGCAGGATCGCGCCGCCCACGAGCGAAAGCGCCACTGCGAAGAGAGCGGAGAGAATGAGGCTGGCATTTGCGCCGGCTTCGACCGCTGCGGCATCTTCCGCGCTAGCGCTGAGTGTGCGGGCGCTCCCCGCCCACGCCACGAAGCCCACGAGAACGAGCGAGCCCAGCGTGACAAGGCTCATGATCGCCAGTGCGAAGCCAAAAGTAGGCCGCGGGTTGCGACGCAACACCATGAGAGATGCACCCAAGACTGTGCCGAGCCCGAGAGGGCGCAGCGGAATTAGCCCTGGTTTAGGCGGAGGAGTCCAGCCACTGTTGGGGGCACCATACTGCTGAGGCGCTCCGAGAGCACTGCTCGGCGCTGAAAGCGGCGCGTAAGCCGAGGACGGGGGCGGCGGAGCAAGCGGCGGAACGCCAGTGGCACTGCCGCTATCGGGGGACTGCCAAGGGCTGTTGTCGCTCACGTCTCATCCTCGATTGTGGAATTGCAAAAATTCAATCGCACTCATGTTTTCACACTCGACTACTCTTGTGCGAAAGCTTCTCACTCTGTTAGCCCGAGAGCTAGAAAGTATCGAGGACCTGTGAACCCGCGAATTCTTGTAGTCGACGACGATACTGCCTTGGCAGAAATGATCGGAATCGTTCTACGCACTGAAGGTTACGAACCATTTTTTTGCCAAGACGGCGCCCTTGCCTATGACGCCTTTAAATCGGCCGCGCCTGATTTGGTGCTGCTTGACCTCATGCTGCCCGGCATGGACGGGATCGAAATCTGCTCTCGCATTCGCGAAGAGTCCGGTGTCCCGATCATCATGCTCACGGCAAAGAGCGACACGGCGGATGTCGTGAAGGGTCTCGAGAGCGGGGCTGACGACTACGTCGTCAAGCCCTTCAACCCCAAGGAGCTTGTCGCCCGCGTTCGCACTCGACTGCGTCCCGCCAGCGACGCCGCGACCGGCACGCTGACGGTCGGTGATCTTGAATTGGATGTCACGGGGCACGAGGTTCGTCGAGGCGATACCAAGATCAACCTCACTCCTCTTGAGTTCGAACTCCTGTTGGCGCTCGCGATGAAGCCTGAGCAGGTGTTCACCCGTGAGATGTTGTTGGAGCAGGTCTGGGGGTATCACTACAAGGCCGACACTCGGCTGGTGAATGTTCACGTGCAGCGCCTGCGAGCCAAGGTTGAAGAGGATCCCGACAACCCGAAGATCGTCATGACGGTTCGCGGCGTTGGTTACCGCGCTGGCGCCACCGCGTAGGTTGTATGCGCGAATTTGATTGGCGCGGCTGGGTGCGGCGAGGCGCCGCATTGTGGCGCTCGTCACTTCAACTGCGCACGGTGGCCATTACAGTGCTGCTCTCTTCTGTTGCCGTGATGGTAATTGCTGGTTACATGTCATTGAGCGTCGGGGCGAACCTGTTTGACGCGAGCCGTGATCAACTCACCCGCACGTCAGTGAACGCCACTCTCGCGGGACAGCAGGTTTTCGATGCCGCCGATGAAGGTCTAGGACTAGAAGACCTCGACGTCATGATGGGGGAGGCAGCGAAAGTTATTGAGAGCGTTGCCTCAAGCACAGGAGGCACGAGTTACGCAATTTTGCGCACCCCCGGCCAAGAGGGGCCACGAGTGCCTTCGGATGTGCAAACGCAAGGTCTCGGTTCCGAAGCCCTCATTTCTCAAGAGCTGCGCGACACTGTTGCAGATTCCACCGAGCAGCGCACCTACTGGCAGTCGGTAGCCCTCGAGCAGGACGCCGACGGCGCCGTGCACCCCGGACTCATCGTCGGGTCGACGCTCGATATTCGCGGCACGCAGTACGAGTTGTACCTCGTGTACGACATCCAAGACACTCAAGAGACGCTTGTACTCGTGCAACAAACTCTCGGGCTTGGCGGGTTCGCGCTTCTCGCGTTGATCGGCGTGGTGACGTTCGTTGTGGTTCGACTCGTCGTTGGCCCAGTTCGGCTCGCGGCAGAGACCAGTCAGCGTTTGGCCGCAGGGGAGCTCGAAGTTCGTATCCCGGTTCAAGGCGATGATGTGATCGCGACGCTCGCTCGTTCGTTCAACGGCATGGCCACGAGTATGCAGCAACAGATCACGCGCCTCGCCGCTCTCTCGCAAGTGCAGCAACGCTTTGTATCGGATGTTTCGCACGAGCTTCGGACACCGCTCACTACAATTCGGCTCGCCGGCGATGTTCTTTACGATCAGCGCGATACTTTTCCACCCGCAACCGCGCGCACGGCAGAATTGCTGCACACCCAGGTCGAGCGCTTCGAGCTGCTGCTCGCCGACCTGCTTGAGATGAGTCGCTATGACGCCGGCGCTGTCGACATGGAGACGGAGCCCACGAACCTTGTACGGCTGGTAGAAGACGCCATCGAGAGTCTCACATCGCTCGCGGCGAGCAAGGGCTCCGAATTGCGTCTAGTGGCCCCCGGGGGCCACTTCGAGGCAGATGTCGACCCTCGACGTATTCGGCGCATCCTGCAAAACCTCATCAGTAACGCCATCGACCACGGTGATGGTCTGCCCATCGTGGTGTGGGTCGACAGCGATCAGGATGCGGTAGCGATTGCCGTACGCGATTACGGGGTCGGGATGAGCCACGCTGCGCTCGAGCGCGTCTTCGACCGTTTCTGGCGAGCCGACCCGTCGCGGCAGCGCACCACGGGGGGCACTGGGTTAGGCCTAGCGATCGCGCTTGAGGATGCTGCCCTTCACGGCGGCTGGCTCGAAGTGTGGTCGGATGGAGATAACGGCTCGTGCTTCCGGCTTACGATTCCACGCGAACGAGGGGCAGAGCTGCGTTCTTCCCCGCTGGACTTGCCGCCAAACGACGAAACACCGAGCTTGGAGGTGCCTAGTGCCTAAACGCTCACAGCGTGCATTTTTGACGCTCATCGCGGTAGCATCCGTCATCCTCTCCGGTTGCGTAGGCGTTCCGATGTCGAGCGACGTGCAGACAGGCCCGCTCATCGATGAGCAGGACGGTGCTCAGTACGAAATTGTGGCATCCGGGCCGGTTGCGGGCTCCACGCAGGAGCAAATCTTGACGGACTTTATGAACGCGGTTCGTTCACCTTCTCGTGACTACTCGGTCGCTCGCGAGTTTCTGACGGGAACGATGAGCGAGGCGTGGAACCCCGCAGCGAGCGCCACAGTCCGCGAACGTGACAAACTTCCCACGATTGCGCCAGCGCTTGACGAGAATGCGCTCACTTACTCGTTCTCGGCCCAGGCGGTTATTGACGAGCGAGGCGTGTACTCCGAACTACGTTCGCCGGTTTCCCAGACTCTGGCCTTTGAATTCGAAAGAGTCAGCGGAGAGTGGCGCATTTCTGCGGCGCCTCCGGGCGTTGTTCTGTCCCTGCGCGGCTTCGAAGTGAGCTTCGAGGAGCAAGTGCTCTACTACTTCGATCCGAGCTTCGCCTATCTGATCCCGGACACCCGGTGGTTCGCGGTGCGGCAATCGTCCCAGTCTCGAGCGATTCAAGCGTTGCTCGCCGGAGACTCTGCGTGGTTGCAGCAGGGAGTGGTTCTTTCGGCATTCCCGCCGTCCACCACACTCGGTACCACGAGCAGCCTGACCTCGGGACGGGCTGTTGTCGATCTGAGCTCGGAAGCGCTCGCTGCAAATACCGTCGCCCGCGATCGGATGCGACAACAACTCGCCGCTACGCTGCAAACGCCGATCGTGGTGCTGACGGTGGATGGGCGCGAGCTTCAAGACACGGCTTCGGGGCAGAGCGCTGCTCTGATAGAGCCAGGCTCCGCGGGCCCGCTCGTCGTCGGCACAGGCGACGAGTTTGGATTCAGCACCAACGATGGCCTCAGTGAGCTCAACGAGCTCAGCGAGCTGATCACGACCGCAGAGGCCACCGCGGTTGCCCTGTCGGCCGACCGTCTCTCCGCCACATATCGTGCAGGGGACGGCGCAGCCTATTTCGCGTCGATCGGTGCATCGCCGCGGGTTATTGACGCGCGGTCGGGACTCGTCGCGCCGTCACTCGACCCGTTCCGGTTCGTGTGGTCCGCGCAGCGTGCGGCAGCGACGTCTCTTCTCGCCTTCGAAGTAGATGGCACCGAGCATCCGGTTCAAGCAGCATTACCGGCTGACTCGCAAATTGTTTCTTTGGATGTTTCTCGTGACGGAGCGCGCTTGCTTGTCTATCTCTCTACTCCATCGGGGCCGCAGCTTCTTGTCTATGGCATTGTGCGCCAGCAGGGCAATGTACCGGTGCAGCTCGTAGATCCGCTGGCAATACCGGTGCGCGCGGGCACTCCGATTGATGCCACGTGGGTAGGCTCGAGCAGTGTTGCGACTCTTTCTGCCTCTGATGACTCGGTTGAAGTGACCAGCTACAACCTCGCGGGTCCATCGCAGGATCTCGGTGATGTTGATAGTGCGACCCAGCTCGTGAGCACGGGAACAAACTCTGATGGGCTGCGAATTCTCGCCGATGGCGAAGTGTGGCGGGCACAGGGCAGTCAAGCGTGGGTGCGAACCGGGCTTAGTGCCTCCTTCATGGCAGTGCAGCAGTAGCAGCTTTCCACTGATTTAGCGTGTCGCCTCCAGCGCGGGGATGTGCACCGCACGATCAAAGGATGTCGCAATCACCATCGCCCCGAAAGCCCAAACGCACGTGGTGGAAGGCCGCATTCGCCGATGCGCTGTTAGATGCTTGGGCGCTGCTGGTGCCCGTCGAGTGCGCGGGGTGTGAGAGGCCGGACCGCGGGTTGTGCAGAGAATGCTCGCTCAGTCTCGTTGCGGAGCCGACGGTGCACTCCACGCCACACCACCTCACCGTGCATTGTTCGCTTCGTTACGAAGGTCGAGTGCGTCGAGTCATACTCGCGTTCAAGAACCAGCACCGCACCGACTTAGCACGCCCTCTCGCTGCTGCGTTGCTGCCGGCCGTGCACCGGGCGCTGGCGCAGGCATCAACCTCCAGCCACCCCAAAGCCGCCGGTCAGCCAGAAGGCTCGCAGCACGGAGACGCCTTGAGGCAGGGGGCAGTGACGAGGCCCGCGATGATGCCTATCGCATTCATTGCTGTACCGAGCAGCCGGCGCGCGTTGAGAACTCGGGGGTACCACCCCGTGACGTTGGTGTTACGGTCTGCGGGCATTCGCCACGCCCGGGCGTTACGGGTCGCCCAAGAAACTCGCAGCCAAAAATTATTGAGCGCCGAGCAGCGCGCGAAGAACGTCGAGGGAGCCTTCGTCGCGACTCGCTCGCTCGCTGGCAGCCGCGTGATCATTGTGGATGACGTGCTCACAACAGGTGCGACCATCGACGAGGCTGCGCGAGCAATTTCCGCTGCGGGCGGAACAGTAGTGGGCGCTGTGACCATAGGGTTCACTCCAAGAACGCTGACGGTTCGTGACATTGCCAGCGGCGAGGGCTACGGTATGGAAAAGGGCGCGAAATAGAAGCTGCCTCACGGGGCAGCCGCGCATTATGGCTAGGAGGTCGCCGTGGAAATCACCGTCAACGGACGAAATGTAGGAGTCACGGATCGTTTCCGTGAGTACGCGATCGAAAAGTCTGAGAAGGTCTCTCACTTGGCCGAGAAGGCGATTGCCTTCGAGATCAAGGTGAGTCGACACCACGAAACTAAAGGTTCCAGTGGAGACGACCGCGTTGAGTTGACGTTGATTGGACCAGGGCCGCTTGTTCGAGCGGAATCTGCTGGTTCAGATAAGTATGTTGCCTTCGATCTGGCAATGGCCAAGCTCATTGAGCGGATCCGCCAGTCGAAGGATCGAAAAAAAGTGCACCGTGGAAATCACCGCCCCACGTCGCTTCGTGAGGCGAGCGCTGGTGGATTTGCTGTCGTAGATATCACTCCGGCTAGCCCTGACGTGATCGAGAAGGTTGCAACCGGAGCAGTGCCAATTCAGGATGAGGCGCCGGAGCCCGGAGACGACGGCTACTCGCCCGTCGTTATTCGCCGCAAGGTGTTCCCATCCAGCCACATGACCGTCGAGGAAGCTCTTGACCACATGGAATTGGTCGGCCACGACTTCTTCCTGTTCGTCGACAGCCAGACGGATCGTCCGAGCGTGGTGTACCGCCGCAAAGGCTGGGATTACGGCGTCATCGGCCTTGAAGAAGAGGCTGACGATGCAGTTCAGGGCGGTCGCGGGCGCAAGCGCAAGGTCGCCAACGGCTAAGCGCACCAAGTTTTTGGCTTGGACTTGATACGATTACGAACCGGTAACGCGGCTGTGCGCCAATTGCATGCACTGCGTTACCGGGACGTAAGCGTCTAAAAGACTGCGCTTCGTCGAGCAGTGCCAGCGTCGGACCCGTCCGACAAGAATGGGAGTATTCGGTGGCAAATGTTTTAGAACGCGCTCTTCGCGTAGGTGAGGGTCGACTTCTTCGACGCTTAAAAGGCTACGCGCAGGCGGTCAACCATCTTGAGGATGATTTCAAGACCCTCACTGACGATGAGTTGAAGAACGAAACTGTAGAGCTGCGTGAGCGCTACGCAGGGGGCGAGTCGCTCGACGATTTGCTTCCGGAAGCTTTCGCGGCTGTACGAGAAGCTGCTAGCCGTACTCTTGGCATGCGCCATTTCGACGTGCAGCTCATGGGCGGCGCTGCGCTTCACCTCGGCAACATTGCTGAGATGAAAACCGGCGAGGGCAAGACTCTCGTCGCCACGCTCGCCGCGTATCTCAATGCCATTGCAGCCCAAGGCGTGCACGTCATTACAGTCAATGACTACCTTGCGAGCTATCAATCTGAACTTATGGGTCGCGTTTTCCGCGCCCTCGGCATGACTACCGGTTGCATCGTCTCCGGACAGACGCCAATCGAACGTCGCGAACAGTACGCGGCAGACATCACGTATGGAACCAACAATGAGTTCGGTTTCGACTACCTGCGCGACAACATGGCGTGGCAGGCAAGCGACATGGTGCAGCGTGGCCACTACTTCGCTGTAGTCGATGAAGTTGACTCGATCTTGATCGATGAGGCTCGTACGCCATTGATCATTTCTGGTCCGTCGTCAGGCGAGGCCAACCGTTGGTTCACCGAGTTCGCGAATCTTGCGAAGAAGCTCGACCCGGAGACCGATTTTGAGGTTGACGAGAAGAAGCGCACCGTCGGTGTTCTCGAGCCCGGTATCGAAAAGGTCGAGGACTACCTCGGCATCGACAACCTCTATGAATCAGCCAACACTCCGCTGATCTCGTTCTTGAACAACTCGATCAAGGCTCGCGCGTTGTTCAAGAAGGACAAGGACTACGTCGTCATGAACGGCGAAGTGCTCATTGTCGACGAGCACACCGGCCGCATCTTGCAGGGTCGTCGGTACAACGAAGGTATTCACCAAGCGATCGAGGCCAAGGAAGGTGTCGCGGTCAAGGCCGAGAACCAGACGCTGGCTACCGTCACGCTGCAGAACTACTTCCGCCTCTACAACAAGCTTTCGGGAATGACCGGTACCGCTGAGACTGAGGCGGCCGAGTTCATGTCCACCTACAAGCTCGGCGTTGTTGCCATCCCCACGAACCGTCCGATGCAGCGCATCGACCAGTCTGACCTCATTTACAAGAACGAGCAGTCGAAGTTCGAGCAGGTGGTTGCTGACATCGCCAAGCGCCATGAGCTGGGCCAGCCGGTTCTGGTCGGTACGACCAGTGTTGAGAAGAGCGAATTGCTTTCTCGCATGTTGGCTAAGAAGGGCGTCAAGCACGAGGTTCTGAACGCTAAGAACCACGCTCGCGAAGCCGCCATCGTTGCTCAGGCTGGTCGCCTTGGCGCCGTCACCGTCGCCACCAATATGGCTGGTCGTGGAACTGACGTCATGCTGGGCGGAAACGCCGAGTTCTTGGCTGTTGCCGAGATGAACAGCCGTGGATTGAACCCGTCTGAAACTCCGGATGAGTACGAAGAAGCATGGGACGACGTTTTCTCCTCAGTCAAGGCTGACGTCGAGAAGGAAGCTAAGAAGGTCATCGATGTCGGTGGGCTTTACGTGCTCGGAACCGAGCGCCACGAGTCGCGCCGAATCGACAACCAGCTTCGTGGTCGTTCCGGTCGACAGGGTGACCCCGGTGAGAGCCGTTTCTACCTATCGCTTCAGGATGACCTCATGCGACTCTTCAACAGCGGTGCTGCTGAAGCGCTGATGGGGCGTTCGTCGGTTCCCGATGATCTCGCCATCGAGTCGAAGGTTGTCAGCCGCGCCATCCGCAGTGCTCAGGCACAGGTGGAATCGCGTAACGCCGAGATCCGCAAGAACGTGCTCAAGTACGACGATGTTCTCAACCGCCAGCGTGAAGCTATTTACAGCGACCGCCGTCACATCCTCGAAGGAGATGACCTCAAGGACCGCGTACAGCGCTTCCTCAAGGACGTCGTTACCGAGGTCGTTGATGTTCACACCGCGGAGGGCCACTCAGAAGAGTGGGACTTCGAGGGACTGTGGGCCGAGCTCAAGACGATGTATCCCGTGGGCATCACGGTCGACGAGGTGCTCACCGAGGCTGGCTCGCGCGGCAAGATGACGAGCGCGTTCATTGCCAAGGAAATCCACTCGGATGCCGTGATCGCTTACGAGCGTCGCGAACAGCAGCTGGGTGAGCCCGCCATGCGCGAGCTTGAGCGTCGTGTTGTGCTGAGCGTCATCGACCGCCGCTGGCGCGACCACCTTTATGAGATGGACTACCTCAAGGACGGAATTGGTCTGCGAGCAATGGCTCAGCGCGATCCGCTTATCGAGTATCAGCGTGAAGGCTTTGCGCTGTTCCAGACGATGATGGGCCAGATTCGTGAAGAGACCGTTGGTTTCCTCTTCAACCTCGATGTTGAGGTGAATGGCGGCGGCGAAGCAACTACAGTGCAAGCCCGTGGACTCGATGGTTCGAGTGCGCCGTCAGCTCAGCTGAGCTACTCGGCGCCCAGCGCTGACGCTTCGGGTGAGGTTGAAGTTCGCAACGATCGCGGTCAGGTCGAGCGTGCGGCTACAGCGCAAGCGCAGCAGCGCCAGACACCCCAGCAGGCGCAGCCCGCAGCTCAGGCGCAGTCGAGCGATCGCGGAGCGTTTGGGCAGCGTGCTGAGGGGGCAGCTCCTGAGGCGCCCCTCAATCGTTCGCAGCGCCGTGCTCAGGAGAAGCGCAAAAAATAGCACCACGTGAACTGGTGCTCGGCACCGCTAACGCATAACGAATGCCCCGCTCGATTGTCGAGCGGGGCATTCGTTATTGGGGCGCTGCAGGGGTGTGAGGCTACAGCACGTTTATTGCCGTGGCTCGCCATCGCTTGTCGAGGCCTTCGAGTCGGATCGCGACGGCGCGCGTGCGTGCACGGCCGCGCACGATGACAACTGCCTCTACCGCACCGTCGCGTGGCTCACAGAGACGGATCGAGCCCATTGTGAAACTGGGGCGAGTGACCGGCTGACCTTTGGCCTGGCGGGCGCGAGCAGACAGCACTACTCGCTTTAGGAGGTGGCGATATACGTCGTCGGTGACCCAACGCGAGATCTGTTCGAGATCGCGCGCGCCGGCGAGCACTTCGATGACGCAGCGTGTGAGGTTTTCGACGAGAGGCGCGGGGTCGGGCAGTTCCGCGCTTGAAGTGGGCTGGTGGCCAAAGAACTCGTCGGGAACGAAGCGAGGTCTAATGACCTTTGAGGGCAGCGTGCCAGCGCGCGGACGCAACTGTGAGGGTAGTTCCACACTCGGTAAGGAGGTGCGAAGGGGCTCGGTACTCATGATCTCCCGGGTAAAAGGTCAAGACGGCGATGTTTACCCCCATAAGGGGGTAGACCACACTTAAGCAGCATCCGAGCGAATTGTCTATGATTATTTTTCAATTGTGGATAACAATCTGGCGCATGCAACCGGCGTCAGTACCGTCAATCCATGCGCTGGGACAACCTCTTTGACGACCTCGAAAGCCAGCTCGAGCGCGAAATTTCGGCCGATGAGCTCGAGCTCGATGCTGAAGAGGAGCGACTGCGGCTGGGGCGGCTAAGCATCCGTGATCGTATTGTTGCGCTTCACGAGAGCAGCATGACGGGGGTTTCATCCACCCTGGCTATCATTCTGGTGACCGGTACACGAGTTGCCGTACGGCCCGTCGTCATCGGACGAGATTGGATGTCTGCCGACATCGTTGACGAGAGTGGGCGCCCGGCACAGTGCATCATTCCCTTCGCGGCGCTGGCCGGTATTTCGCTCGCCGCAGGGCACATCGCGCCCAGTCTGGCAACCGCAGCGGCGAGCGGGCATCCAAGTCTTTCGCAGCGATTGAGTCTGAGTTATGTTCTGCGCGATCTCTGCCGCCGTCGACGGTCTGTATTGCTGACGCTCGTAGTGGGTGAGGTGTACGGCACAATCGATCGGGTGGGTCGCGATCACGTGGATGTCGCGGTGCATGAGCGTGGAGCGGTTCGCCGAGAGGCGGCGGTGTCCGAGTACCGTCTAGTGCCGTTTACCAGTCTGGTGCTGGTCAAGCCTTAGAGACAGCCGGGCGATTAGCGCGAGCGCGGCTCACCGAAGTGGACTTCAGTAACCGTCGCAATGTCGGACTGGTTCCACAGGCTCATGCGGCGCGTTTCTTCATAGAGCGCCTCGATGTATGACTCAAGAACAGAGTTCTCGATCCTCCATTGACCCTTGCTGCCGACTTTGATGGCGGGCAGTTCGCCGGAACGCACGAGGTCAAGAACTTCGTGCGGGGAGACGCTGAGCACTTCGGCAGTGTCGGCCAGGGTGAGAAATCGCCCGAGGCCCTCTGCTGGGTTGATCGCGTTCATGCATCGATTATGCGCGTATGAAGCTGGGAATAGGGCTGATGTGGATAACTATGGCGCCGTAGTTGAGCGTTGACGAACGATGGTGCCATGATCAAGATCCGACTTGTGGAGCGTGCGCTATGAGCCGCCGTTCCGGCCGCACTCAGTCCCAAGCTCGCGCGAAGGCTATCGCCCTCGACCCGCGACTGGCCATCGGCATTGTGCTCGTCGTAGCCTCCGTGGTGGGCGTTGTCTCGATTGTCGCCGCGACGGATGATTCGACTGAGGTCTACGCTGCGGCATCCACTTTCACACCGGGCGACCGAGTGCTGGGTTCTGATCTTGTTGTGCGCAGCGTAAAGCTGAACGAGGCGACCGACCTTTACATCGCCCGCGGTGAAATGCCGGCCGAAGGGTTTGTCGCGACTAGATCGATCGAGAAAGGCGAGTTGGTTCCCGCGTCGTCCCTCGGTAGCCACGAGGGGCTCTCGCTCACGTCACTTGTTATTTCGCCGCAGGGCGGCCTCTCCGCGAGCGTAGCGACCGGAGCTTCCGTCGATGTGTGGGCGAGCGCTGAGCAGGCTGACGGAATGTTCGGCGCACCAAGCGTCATTATCTCCGGTGCCGTCGTGGTGAGATTGCTCGAGGATGACTCGCTGGTTTCCGCGAATCACAGCAGCGCTGTCGAATTGCTTGTTCCTCGTTCGCACGTCGCGCGACTCCTCGAAGCGATGGCTAACGGCGACGTGCTCTCTGTCATCCCTGCCAACTTGCCGGCGAAGGACTGAGATGACGGCCTTTGCGCTCGCGATGCCCGTCAACCTCGAAGACCAGTTTGCCTTCGACGCGGCTCATCACGGTCACGAAATTGTATTGCGCGCCGTTAGCGCGCCTGAACTGGCATCCCGGATCGCCGGTGCTCAGGCTGACATAGCTCTCGTAGCGGCTGAAGCGCGCTATTTGACCGACCGCCTCATCGCATCCTGTGACCACGCGGGAGTGAGACTTGTCGCGGTGGCCAGTAGCGAACGAGAACAGCGATACGCAAGCGATCTCGGTCTGCTCGATGTCGTCGATGCAGCAAGCGGATGGTCAGACCTCGAGAAGCTCGTGGCGCAGTCGCCCTGGAGTAGCGGGTCAGTCGACCGTACGCGCAGTTCGCTCGGCCAAGTCATCGCGGTTTGGGGCCCGGGAGGCGCGCCAGGGCGAACATCGATAGCAATCTCAGTCGCTGCGGAATTGGCCGCGCTTGGCTACACCGTCGCGCTCGCAGACGTGGATACTCACGGAGCATCCGTTGCACCAGCGTTGGGCATGCTCGATGAAGCTCCCGGCTTCGCCGCGGCCTGTCGTCTCGCGGGCACAGAAACGCTCAACGAGGATGAGCTTGAGCGCATCGGTCAACGGTATGAGTCACCCGTGGGTTCGTTCTGGGTTCTCACGGGCATTGGGCGCCCGAGCCGGTGGCCTGAATTGTCGACTGAACGTGTGGGCACAACCATCGCGCAGTGTCGACAGTGGGTGGACTACACCGTGCTCGACACAAGCTCGAGTCTGGAAAATGACGAAGAAATCACGAGCGATCTATTTGCACCGCGAAGAAACGCTGCCGCGGTGACGGCAGTACGTGCGGCTGATCACGTCATCGCCGTCGGATCAGCAGACCCCGTAGGGCTTTCACGATTTTTGCGGGCCCACGTTGACCTGCTCGAAACCGTCACAACCCGCAGCGTGAGCGTCGTCATGAACAAGATTCGGGTAAGTGCCAGCGGCATGAATCCGCACGGCCAAGTAACTCAAACGCTATCGAGGTTTGGCGGCATTGAGCATCCAATTCTCGTGCCCCACGACCTCTCCGGGTTCGACGGCGCCGTACTGAGCGGCAAGACCCTGGTAGACGCCGCACCGCGCTCCAGCGCGCGGGCCGCCATTCGCGATCTGGTGATGTCGCGTTTGGTGCCCGAAGAACATGAACCAGCGCCTCAGAAGTCATTGTTCGGCAGGATGTTGGCGCGCGGGTAACCTGTAAGGGTGTCGACACTCAGTGATCTAGTCCAAGAACAAGGCCGCTCTAGTGAGGCGGACATCGAATGGCTGCACATGCTCGTCGGCGACTGGCAGCTTCTCGCCGACCTTGCCTTTGCGGATATCGTGCTGTGGGTTCCCAGCGACGACAACCAGTTTGTCGCTGTCGCGCACGCCCGCCCCAGCAGCTCGGCCACGCTGTTCTACCGTGACTTCGTTGGCCAACAGATCAAGCCCGAGTGGCTTGCCCAGGTCACCGAAGCCTACGAAACCTCGCGCATCGTCGACACTGCAGCACCCGCGTGGTACGAAGAGACGCCTACTCGCGTGCGGGCGGTCCCCGTGCTGCGTCGGCTCAATGCCACGGGTAACGCGACGACCGAGACTCCGATCGCTGTCATTACTCGCCACACTAATCTGGGGGACGCTCGTACGCCGTCGCGTCAAGAGCTCACCTTCAACGGTTGCGCTAACGATCTCTTCGCGATGATCGCAGCGGGAGATTTCCCAGACATGGGTGCTCCGGCAGCACCGCGCAGGGGAGCACCCCGCGCATCCGACGGCTTGATCCGTCTGGATGTCGATGGCCTCGTCACCTTTGCTAGTCCGAACGCGCTCTCTGCTTTCAACCGCATCGGCTTCTCAGGCGAGCTCGAAGCAGAGTCGCTCGCCGATGTCACTACGACTCTTATCGCGGGCCAGCCAGAAGTGGATGAGTCCCTTCCCTTGGTCGTCACCGGTCGCGCACCGTGGCGAACCGACATCGAAGCGCGTGGCGTCACGGTGTCGCTGCGCGCCATCCCCATCCGGGATCGTGGCGAGCGAGTCGGAGCCATTGTGCTCTGCCGAGACGTCACCGAGGTGCGGCATCAGGAACGTGAGCTGATCACGAAGGATGCCACGATTCGTGAGATTCATCACCGCGTCAAGAACAACCTGCAGACTGTAGCGTCGCTGCTGCGCATTCAAGCTCGCCGTACGCACAGTGAGGTTGCTCGGGAGGCGCTCGGGCAAGCTATGCGTCGGGTAGCCGCCATCGCTGTCGTGCATGACACCCTCTCAGAGGGCCTCAACCAGAACGTGGACTTCGATGTGGTGTTCCACCGCGTCTTGAAGTTGATCGCAGAGGTTGCTTCGAGTCACAACACGACCGTGCATCCGACATCCGTGGGCAGCTTTGGTGCATTGCCCAGTGAGTATGCCACCCCGTTGGCGTTGGCCCTCACCGAGCTGGTGACTAATGCGGTCGAGCACGGCCTCGCGGGCAAGACGGATGGCACGGTTGAGATCGATGCTCGACGTACCGCCGATAAGTTGACGGTTCAGGTGCGCGACAACGGCGTGGGTCTTGGTGAAGGCAAGGTGGGCGAGGGGCTCGGTACGCAGATTGTGCGCACCCTGATTCAGGGCGAGCTGAGCGGAACGATCGACTGGCACACCCTGATGGGCAGCGGCACTGAAGTGACGATCGACATTCCACTGACCTGGCTCACTCGCGCCAAGTAGGCCAAGCGGGCCAAGAAATTCGGTTCGGAGACAAAGCAAGGCCGACCGGAGCGATTCCCGCTACCCAGAAGTTGTCTGGATCGTGCGAGTTATCGCGGCCGATCGGCCTGCTCTGAAGAGCTCTGGAATGCAGCTCTGAAGAAAGCGTGGTTTCTTAGGAAGCGCGGCGTGCGCGAGCAGCGCGACGCTTGAGAGCGCGGCGCTCGTCTTCGCTGAGCCCGCCCCAGACGCCGGAGTCTTGGTTGGTCTCGAGGGCGTACTGAAGGCACATCTCGGTTACCGAGCAGCGACCGCAGACGGCCTTTGCCTTTTCAATCTGGTCAACTGCCGGACCGGTGTTTCCGACCGGGAAGAAAAGCTCCGGGTCAGCGGTGAGGCATGCAGCGTTATCGCGCCAGTCCATTTGTTGCTCCTTACGGTGTGTTGCGATGCTCGAGCGCGCAAAAAAATTACGCCCTGATCGGCGTCGAGCTTGAGAAATTGTGTGGGTCTCGCTCGCAACACTGGGAGCCAGAAATCAACCTCAACTAGAATCGCATATCGTCAAAGCCAAAGCAATGGTTTTTCAGCGATTTAACGGGGAGCGAATGGTAGACGAACTTGTCCCAGAAGAGAAAACGGGACGTCATCATCCGTATTTGATTGCTCTTGCGGCGGTTATCTTTTTGGAGAGTGCCCTGCTTTTTGCGGCTCTCGCCTACTTGATCTTCGAGCTGGGGGCGGAGACCCCGCAGTCGTATCCCAGCGCGATCGCACTCTCGGTACTGACCGCCATCGCTGCCGTCTGGGTCGCGGTGATTGGTATCAACACGCTGCGTAAGCAGGCGTGGATTCGCGGTGCCGCGGTGGTGTGGCAGGTTCTACAAATCTCCGTGGCCATCGGCAGTTTTCAGGGCGTCTTTGCGCGCCCCGATGTTGGGTGGTTGCTGCTGACGCCGGCCATCGTGGTGTTGGTATTGCTGTTCACGAAACCAGTGCTTGAGGCAACCACCCGTCGCGAGGGTTAGTCGAGCCCGAGCTTCTTGCGTAGCGAAGCGACGTGGCCGGTTGCTTTCACGGCGTACAGGGGGAGTGAAATCGCGCCCTGCTCGTCGATGACGAACGTGGAGCGGATGACGCCCACCACTTGCTTGCCGTAGAGGTTCTTTTCGCCCCAGGCTGCATACGCTTCATGCACTTCGTGCTCGGGGTCACTGAGTAGCGGGAACGTGAGCGCTTCCTGCTCACGGAACTTGGTGAGCTTCTCGGGGGTATCGCGAGAAACGCCCAGCACGACGTACCCCTCCGACTGCAGCGAGCCGAGCTGGTCGCGGAAGTCGCAAGCCTGCTTCGTGCATCCCGGAGTCATGGCTGCGGGATAAAAATAAAGAATCACTTTCTTGCCCGAAAAGTCGCTCAGTGACACCAAATTGCCGTCCTGATCAGGCAGTGTGAAGCCCGGTGCTGGGGTGCCGATGGCAAGTCGAGAAGATTCAGTGGTCATTGTGCTCCTTAGTCGCTTTAACTCATGGTAACGTTGTTCCTCGGTTGCCCCGAGAGGGAAAACCAAGCCACGCACCTCTAGCTCAATTGGCAGAGCAACTGACTCTTAATCAGTGGGTTCCCGGTTCAAGTCCGGGGGGGTGCACTTCAAGAAAACCCCCGCGATCATTGTGATCGCGGGGGTTTTTCGCTTAAGCGGTCGCTGAATGGTGCGGATCGGCGCTGCTCACCATGCCCACGCGATAACGCCCGTTGCAGCGGCGCTCCGGGCCCACAGGCGGTCGCGTGCGTCACCGTCGCGGACGGAGCGCGGAATCGGCACGGCGGTGTCGTTTTCGTGGATGTAGACGGCATCCAGCGGCGTTGCGCGGGTCGCAGCGCGCGCGTAGGTGGCGCCAAGAATGTCCGGGAGTGCCGCAGCCGCATTTCTGGGCGCCTACAGCGCTCAAAGCACCGCGGGTTGTGACGAGAGTCGTGCAGCATCGAGTCGCACGGCCGGCACCCGGATGCAGCTGACGTCGACCGTGGGCGGCACACGTTCGGCCAGCGTGACGGCAGTCATTGACTGAGCAAGATCGAACACGGCGGCATTGTTGATGAGGGAGTCGAGCCGGCCATGCGCGGAGATCTCGGCGGCGGCATCCCGAATCGAAGCAGCGCTCGACAGGCCGGTCTGGATCGTCCGTACGTTCGGGGCACCGTTCGTTTTTTCTAGCCTAGCGAGAGCCTGTCGGGCTCGAACCGAGCTATTGGTCAAAAAAATCTTATTGTCCTCCTTATGGGGGACATGGTACTTTGTGGGCATCGCCAGACCGGCCCGCTCCGGTCAACCCGATGGCGAAGAAGAAGGTGATGCCCGAATCACTCCCCAGCGACGCAGTTCACCCCCGTGAATGCGCTCGCACTCCCTGTCGTGAGCCAATGGCGGCCCCGATTCTGCAGTTGCGTGCGGATGCGTCGAAACGCATTCCCCCTGCAGAAAGCTGCCCCTCATGTCCCTGAAAAAACTGCTGGCCGCTGTTGCCAGTGTCACCCTCACGGCAGGTGCTCTCTTTGGCGTCTCAGCGCCCGCTTTTGCTGACGACACACTCCCTGCCCACGACCCCGCAGTATCTCAAACCACTACTGCATCCTCGAGTTCCGAAACCCCGAGCGCTGCTCCCGTACCTGCCGCACCCCAGCCGGTCGTCCCAGTGCCCGTCGAACCCGTTCCCGAGCCGGCACCCGCGCCAGCCGCGCGCCCAGCACCGGTCGCGCCCACCCCGGCGGTCTCGGCCGCGCCAGACGCTGCCAAGCAACCGGCAGGGCAAGCCATCGCGGTTGAGCCATCCGTTGCCCGATCAGCTCAGCCCGAACAACAAGCTCGCCCCGATAACGACAAGAAAGTGTGGGTGTGCAAGTTCGTCTCGAGCGATAACTCTCCCTCGGGCTACCAGCTCAAATCAGGCAAACAACCCATTCATGTGAGTGTCAACGCTCTCGGAGGCGACGTTAACGACACCGGTAGCTTCAACGACCGGCAGCCGTCGTTCGTGGTCGCGAGCGACGACGCGAGCCTCTGCTCGTACACCGAGGTGATCGTCGACGAAGAAGTCACATGCCCGACCTACCAGTACGGGGGGACCGTCAACATCACGACAACGACGAAGTTGTTCTACGGCACCATTCAAGTGAGCTTCGAGCAGACACAGAGCACACGTCAGCTGACCGCTGACGAGCTTCGTGCTTGCGACCCGCCTCCTGTCACGGTTTATGTCTGCCAGTTCGTGCCCAGCGACACCCATCCGAGTGGATGGGTAGTGAAAGCAGGGGCGCAGCCTGTGCTGATGCTGGAGAGCGAGCTCGGCGACGATGTCAATGACGCTGGTGACTTCGATGCGACCTCGCCGTCGTTCATCGCCGACGGTGACGACAGCGCGTTGTGCGCATCGGATACCCAGAAGCGGTCGACCGACATTACCTGCCCGTCAATCAGCAACACGGGCTTCGTGACCGTCACGACCGTGCAATCGTTCTTCTACGGAACGATCAAGGTCGACGAAACCAAGGGCGTTACGGTGCGCGACCTCACATCGTATGAGATCGCAGAGTGCCCACCGGTTGAGGAGCCGCGCGTGGCGACAGCCCAGGCTGACTTCGCTGCGGCGACCTGCAATGCCCCTGAACAGCTGATGCTTGGTCCGATCGTCAACGCGACTTGGGGTGAGATCACCGATCCTGAGGGGCCCAACGATTACAGCGTGACGGCCACCGCCAACCCGGGGGCTTTCTTTGCCGTAGCTGGGCCCGGACTGCGCGCGGCGGGCGGCGTGACGACGCTTACCTTCAGTGGCGTACTCAACCCGCAATTAGGTCCGTTCGATCCAGAATGCGATCTGGTCACTCTCGGGCTCGTATTGCCCGCGGTGTCGTTCTCACAGGCCAGCTGTGATGCCGGCGGCTCGTACACGCTAGGGGTTGCGCCGGGGTATGACCCCACGCTTGTTACCTTCACGGTCAACGGCTCTCCGGGTGTCGTCGCGGGAACCTATCCTGTGACGGCAACGGGCGTGGTGACCGTCGCGGCGCAGGCCGTAGCGCCGAATGGACTCGAATTCGATTGGGCGGACCCGCCTGCGTTCACGTTCGTCGTGCCGAGCGATGACGATTGTGCGGGCAGCGAGATCGTGACTGCCCAGCTGCCGACCTTGGCTTACACCGGTGCCACCGGCATCCCGGTGCTCTGGTGGTTGCTGTCAGCGAGCCTGATCGCGCTTGGTGCGACCGCTCTCGTCGCGCGTCGTCGGGCAGGTGCCAGTGCCAGCTAAGTAGGCACGTGCGTAAGGTGGCCTCGACCAGTTCAACGGTCGGGGCCACACTGCCGCGTTGGCTACCGCGTCTGGGTGACTACGGAAGCCAGCCGATGGGGTCGACTCGCGTGTCGAAAACATATACCTCGAAGTGCAGATGCGGGAAGGTCGAGTAGCCAGTGTTGCCGACTGAACCGAGAAGTGTTCCCGTTGCAACCCACTGGCCAGCCACAACCGCTTGCGACCCTTCAATCATGTGCGCATATAAAGTCTTGATGCCATTGCCGTGGTCGACAATAACGTGGCGTCCCCAGCCGCCGCCGTAAGTCACGCTTTCGACGGTCCCCGGGGAAGCCGCACTAATTGCGGACCCTTCGGGCGCCATGATGTCGATGCCGCCGTGGAATTCATTCTGGCCGCGGTAGCCGAAACCGTCGTTGATGGCGCCGTTGGCGGGAAAGAGGGCGAGGGTGCCGGTGAGGCCACCAGCGGTGACGACCACCTGCTGCTGGACTTGCTCTACGTCGTAGCTCTCTCGTACGACCGGCGTGGGTGCGCTCGTGGCAGGGGAAGCAAAGCTCTGAACATCGTCGGGCTTTGCGGGGCCAGCGGGTTCGGCCGTTGCCGCCGATGACTGGGCAAGCGTCGCGGCATCCGCAATAAAGACTTCATTTTCTACTGTGGGGAGAATCGCCGCGGGGACAGTGCCGCCGATGAGGAGCGCCCCAATGGCGAGCATAGTTAGTGGTCGTTTCAACAGCGTTCCTTGGTTTGGGTCAGAGAAATGCGGCTGCGTCGGAGGAAGGCACCATCTGGTTATGGGTTTGCGCATACGGGGGTGAAGGGCGCAAAGCCGGATGAGAGCGAAATGCAGCACACTGGCCGAAACCGCTTCGATGCGGTTAGACAGGCGAGTAAGTCACCAAAAATAACGGAGAAACCTGAGAACGGTACTCAGGAACCAACAATTAGCTGCCCCCGCCCTATATCCTTTGGAAGCAAACGTTCTAAATCTTCGATGGGGAGGGGTCCGCATGGGCACCAGTTCGCGTCCAATAATCGGCCTCACGTCATACTTGGAGCAGGCTCAAACCGGTGTCTGGGATTTGCCGGCATCGTTTCTGCCGAAGATCTACTTCGAAGCGGTGACGGATGCCGGCGGAATCGCCGTGTTGCTGCCGCCTCAGCCCGTAGATGCTGAGATCGCGAGCTCGCTCATCCAGGGTCTCGACGGACTCATTCTCACCGGTGGCAAAGACGTGGACCCGGCTCGCTACGGCCAGGAGCCCCACCCGACGACGGATGTGCCGCGCACAGACCGCGACGCATTTGAAGACGCCCTACTGCGCGCGGCTATTGATCAGAATCTGCCGTTTCTGGGGATTTGCCGTGGAGCGCAGATGTTGAACGTCACTCTTGGTGGCACCATCATTCAGCACCTACCCGATGCCATCGGCTCAACCCGCTATGGCGCCGGCGGCGGAACCTTCCTTGTGAACGACGTCGCCGTGGAACCGGATACCAAACTGTCGTCGCTGCTTGGCGGCGACGACAGCGTTGCGGTCAAGTCGTACCACCATCAGGCCATTGGTGATCTAGCCGAAGGGCTTGTTGTTTCGGGGCGCGGAGACGACGGCGTTATTCAAGCTGTCGAACTGCCCGGCGTCGATTTTGGCGTTGCCGTGCAGTGGCATCCAGAAGAGGATGCCAAAGAGGATTCGCGTCTGTTCCGCGGGGTTGTCGAAGCCGCAGCTCGCTATCGCGCAACACGGTCAGTCGCTAGCGAGTAGCTTCGCTGAGCTAGCGCTCGAGCTCGTACGAGTCTTGGGCTTCCTTGGCGATAGTGCCTACAGCAATGGCGACCGTGAGCCCCCAGCTGATCCACATGAGAATGAGGCGCCAGTCGCGCGGGCCCTGTTTGGTCGTCTGGAAGATGCTCCAGCCGCCAGCGACTGCGCTGAGGAGACTGCCGTTGAACAAGTACTTGCGCATTTTTCCTCCGGGGGTTGGGTGGGTTAACGCTAGCGTGAGATGCTGAGCGCGGCCAACAGGCGGGCCATCACGGGTGTTCGATCCCTGTAATTGCCCTGAGAAGATGATGCCCAGTGTGTGGCTGACCGATCGGTCAGTTAGTCTCGGATGGTGTCCAGTCAACAAGAGCTACAGCGCATCGCGCTCGCCGAGTTCGCCATCGCCGGCTACACCGGTACCTCGATCCAGCGAATCGCCGAGCTCGCCGGCCTCTCGAAATCCAGCGTTCTTTACCACTTCACGTCGAAAGAGGCGTTGCTCGAGGCTGCTGTCAGCCCCGCGGTAGAACGGCTCAACGTGCTGCTCAGCGACCTCGAAGATCGTGGCCTGAACGCCGATTATCGAGCCACCTTCATCACGCAGTTCGTTGATTTCATTTTTGATTGTCGCCAAGAAGTACATCTCTTCATCAATCAGGGGCCCTCGCTCGTGGGGCTCGCCGTCATTGATCGCGCCAACGACACCGTTCGCCGGCTCGCTCACTACTTCGCTGAGAGCACCTCGAACCCGCACGACAAGATGCGCTTCGGTATCGCTCTCGGGGGCTCTGCGTACATGCTCTGCACCGCAGACAACTTCGAGATGCCTCTCGAGTCGGATGATGAGACGCGCCAAGCCCTGGTCGCGATCATGAACGAACTTCTCGCTCCCGTTCGCGCCGAATAACGTCGCCGCTGCGCGATCAGCAGCTCCCACACCACTTCAGCACCAGCACCAGCACCAGCACCACTTCAGCACCAGCACCGCAGGACCGCACCTCACCAACGCACAGCACCCAGAACCGGAGCACCCGTGGCAACTCTTCTCTACCGACTCGGTCGATTCTCGTACCGTCATCCGTGGCGCGTTCTCGTGGTGTGGCTGCTGCTCGTCGGCGGAACCCTCGGCGGAGGCATCGCGCTGGGTGGCCAAACTCAGGAGTCGTTCGAGATTCCCGGCACTGAATCGCAAGCAGCCCTCGACCGGCTCGAGGCGGTGTTCCCCTCGGTGGCGGGAGCATCCGCAACAGCCGTCATTGTTGACGAAGACGGTTCACGCATCGAGAGTTCTGAAGCAGTGATCGAGCGGATCACGGCCGCAATCGATCGCATTGACGGCATCGATTCGGCAGTGAGCCCTTTCGATGAGTACGCGGGCAAGGCCATTTCTGATGACCACAGCATGGCGATCATCCGAGTGCAGTTCGACGGCGTCGCGACCGATGTCACTGTGGCGACCTTGGAAGAGCTCGTCGACACGGCGGAGATCGGTGAGGATGCCGGACTGCGCGTTGAGTTCGGCGGCCAGGTCTTTCAAGACACGTCATTCGGTCTCACCGTCACCGAAGTCATTGGTGTTGTATTCGCTGGCCTCGTGTTGGTCATCACGTTCGGATCTCTGCTTGCCGCCGGGATGCCGCTGCTGAGTGCCCTCATCGGCGTCGGAATTGTGATGGGCCTGATCACGACCCTCTCTGCATTCGCCACCGTGTCGAGTTCGGCGCCGCTGCTCGCGCTCATGATTGGGCTGGCCGTCGGGATCGACTACGCCCTGTTCATTGTGTCGAGGCATCGAGCACAGTTGGCGCACGGCGAAGAACCCGAAGAGTCGGCCGCGATGGCGGTCGGCACTGCCGGTAGTGCCGTGATCTTTGCGGGAGTCACGGTCATCATCGCGCTGCTCGGATTGCTCGTTGTCGGCATTCCATTCCTCAGCGTGATGGGCATGGGCGCCGCCGTTGCAGTCTTCATCGCTATGGGGGTTGCCACGACGTTGCTGCCCGCCCTGTTGGGGCTGGCGGGAGCGCGGCTGATCCCCAAGACGGGCTCGAGGGCACAGCGACGCTTCACGGCATCCGCCGATGAAAGCCGCAGCATGGGTGCACGCTGGGTGCGTGGAGTGACAAAACACCCCTGGCTCGCGACGATTGCAGTTGTCGCAATTTTGGGCACGGTCGCTATCCCCGCGGCTAGCCTCACTCTGAGCTTGCCTGATGGTGGTTCCGAGCCCGAGGGCTCTACCCAACGCGAAGCGTTTGACCTAGTGACCGAAGGCTTTGGCCCTGGCTACAACGGCCCTCTCGTTGTGGCCCTCGACATCACCCAGACGATCGACATTCAGGATGATTTGGAGGCTATCGCGGCCGATCTCGAGAAGCTCGATGATGTTGACTTCGTGTCGCAGGGCTTCCCCGACGACGGACTCGACACGGCGATCATCCAGGTCACTCCGTCCAGCTCGCCGGACTCTGAAGAAACTAAAGCGCTCGTGCAAACGATTCGCGATCTCGCTCCTGAAATGGAGCGCAAGTACGACATCCCGATCTTTGTGACGGGTACCACCGCTATCGGTATCGATATTTCTAACCGACTCAGCAACGCACTGGTGCCTTTCGGTCTGATCGTGGTGGGGTTGTCAATCCTGCTGATGATGATGGTGTTCCGTTCGGTGCTGGTGCCGATCAAGGCGGCCGTGGGCTTCTTGCTCTCTGTCGTCGCGTCCTTCGGCGTTGTGGTGGCGGTCTTCCAATGGGGATGGCTCGGCGACCTGATCGGCGTCGACAACCCCGGCCCCATCCTGAGCTTCATGCCCATTCTGTTGATGGCGGTGCTCTTTGGCTTGGCCATGGACTACGAAGTGTTCTTGGTCTCGGGAATGCGTGAAGAGTTCGTTAAAACCGGCAAAGCACTCTCCTCGGTGCGCCACGGTTTCGCGAGTAGCGCCCGGGTCGTTACCGCCGCGGCACTCATCATGTTCTTCGTCTTCTTTGCCTTTGTGCCCGAAGGCAGCGGCACGATCAAACCCATCGCCCTCGGCCTTGCCGTCGGCATTGCCTTCGACGCCTTCCTCGTGCGCATGACGCTCGTTCCCGCCCTCATGGCGCTCTTCGGCAACGCCGCTTGGTGGTTGCCGGCCTGGCTCAACAAACTGTTGCCCAACGTGGACATCGAGGGCGAGCAACTGCGGGAGCACCGTCACGAACTTGAATGGGCATCCACCCAGTCCGCGCTCTCGATGAGCGCTGAATATCTCGTCGCGGGTACTGCCCAGCGTGGCCTTGGCCCCATATCTCTGGCGGTGCCCCGCGGTGCTGTCGTGATCGCTTCGGGGGATCGCCACGACCGCCGCATCATGGGAGCGACGCTTTCGGGCATCCTTCCTCCCGTCTCGGGAATGGTGCAGGTGCTCGGGTATCCGTTGCCTTCGCACTCCGATCAGGTGAACAAACGCGTTGCCCTCTCCGAAATCGGGGGAACGCCCTACAGCGAAGACGCTGCATCGATGGATGCCATGCTTCGTGAACGCATCGAAATGACCCAGCACTGGCGGCGAACTCCGCACACTTCGGCCACCATCACTGACTGGATCGCGCGGGTCAACCACGCGCTCGCTGAGGTGACGGCGCGCCGCACGATCCCCATCGCAGCTGACACCAACGTCAACGCGTTGCCCCAGCTGGAGCGTTCGATTGCCCTCGCTGCGATTGGCCTGGCTGAGGGCACTGATGTCGTTTTCTTTGATCGTTTTGACCCGTTTGCGGAAGCCGATGACGAAGCAGCGTTCCTGACTGCGATTTCCCGGCTCGCCGACCCGGGCGTGACCATCCTGTTCGGTACCGGCCGGCATGTCACCGCTGCCAATGAAATCGATCACGGAGAACGTGCCGTGATCGTTGTCGATCTCTATTTGCTTGCCCCGGAAGGACTCCTTCGATGAGCACCTCGTACCCCACCGCGATTCCCCGACGACGCTGGCTGATCTTGATCGGCTTCGTCGCTGTCGCCCTTCTTCCGCTCGCCTTCACCGGGCTGTTTGTTGCAGCCGCTGGTGATGGAAAGAGCGCGATCGATAACATCCCTGTGGCCCTCGTGAACAACGACGAATTGCAGACCACGACCACGCCAGAGGGCGAAGAGCAGATCGTTTTTGCTGGTCGCCAGCTCGTCACAGAGCTCACCGGAGCCGATGGCTTCGAATGGACGATCACCAACTCAAGCGATGCCGAAGAGGCGCTCGCCCGCGGCGACGTTTACGCGATCCTCACTGTGCCCACCGAGTTCTCGGAGTCGATCCTCTCGCTCTCGACCGATGCCCCTTCGCAGGCCCAGATTTCGATTCGTACGGACGATTCGCACAGTTACCTCACCGGTTCGGTGGCTCAGGTCGTCGGTCAGTCCATGACTGATACGTTCGGTCGGGCGATCACCTCCCAGTACATCGGCGGGATCTACGCGAGCGTGGGCGAAATCGGTGTGGCGCTCGGTGACGCAGCTGCCGGCGCAACGCAACTGGCGGACGGTGCGACCGAGTTTTCATCGGGCCTCACAAGCTACACCGCGGGCGTTGATTCGCTTTCTTCTGGCCTCGGTGATCTCGATGCTGGTGCGCGCAGTCTTTCGAATTTGACCGGCGGAGTAAACCAATACACCGCAAGTGTTTCGCAGTTGGCGTCGACACTCGCCGCGATCAATCCCGCGATTCAAGCCCAACTCACCGATCCGCAACTCAAAGGCACGCTGCAGGCTGTCGCTGATGGTCTGAATCAGGCAGCGGCGGGCGGCGGAACCTTGTCGTCGCAGACCGCGAATGCGGTTGGCGGCATCCAATATGGAATTTCCCAGAGTGCAGCGGGGGCTTCACAACTCTCTGCGGGATCGCCGCAGCTCGCTACGGGAGCAGCAGGGCTAGTTTCGGGCGCGAACGAACTCGCTTCGGGATTGAGCGACGGCGCTGCGCTCCTGCCTACTGCCGACGACGCTGCTGACAATAGTGCCACCGCCGATATTGTCGCTGAGCCCATCACATTGTCGGTGACGACCGACAATGAGGTGTCTGAGCCGGCGCAGGCAATCGCTACCTTCTTCATTCCGCTCGGGCTGTGGCTAGGCGCGCTCGCGGTTTTCTTGGTGCTCACGCTGCCCTCGTATCGCTCGCTGTCTTCGACGGCGCGCAACGGGCGCATTGTGGCGGCGACGTTGATTCGGGCATCCCTCGTCACCGTCGTGCAAGCAGTGTTGCTCGTGCTCTTATTGCACGTCGTAGTGGGCGTCGATTGGGCGCTGGCACCGGCAACGGCAGGATTCGCCCTGCTCATGGCGTTGGCATTCGCGTCGTTCCACTACTTCCTCATCGCGTCGTTGGGCAGGGGAGGGCTCGTCATCTCGCTCTTCCTGCTCGCTATTCAACTGACCTCGACGGGAGGTGTATATCCGATCGAGACCCTGGCTGCTCCATTCCAGATTGTGAGCCCGTTCCTGCCGCTGACCTATGCCGTTGAGGGGATGTATACGATTCTGTCCGGCGGAAATCCGGCGCCCGCGATCACGGCGGCCGTTGCTCTGCTCGCTCTCGGTCTCGTCAGCGTTGGGCTCTCGATGGTCGCCGTGAAGCGCATTCGCAAATCGGCCGCGACAGGAGCCATCCTTTCGGCGGCCGATTCGCGAGCGCTCTAAGCAGCGAGCGCGCCTGATCCTTGGGCGGCGCTCGCCAACGTGGCGTTGTCACGGGAATGGAATGGTCTAGTAACGCAATCCTCAGCCGTATCGCAGACCCCGCTGGTAACGTTGGTATATGACGGAATCACAGAAGAGTTCTTCTCCCGCTGAGTACGATTTCGTGGTGGTTTCGAACCGCCTCCCCGTGGATTGCACGGTCGAAGACGATGGGTCGCTCACGTGGAAGCGTTCGCCGGGTGGTCTCGTTACCGCCCTCGAGCCGATCATGAAAAAGGCTGACGGTGCCTGGGTCGGTTGGGCGGGAAAACCTGATCTTGAGGTTGAGCCATTTCACAACGATGGCATTCAGATCATCCCCGTGCCCCTCAGCACTCAAGACATTGAGGAGTACTACGAGGGGTTCAGCAACGACACCCTCTGGCCCCTCTATCACGATGTCATCGCGCCTCCGGCCTATCACCGCGAATGGTGGGATGACTACGTTGCGGTCAATCAACGTTTCGCGGATGCGGCAGCGGCGAATAGCGCCGAAGGTGCAGTCGTGTGGGTTCAGGACTATCAACTCCAGCTCGTGCCCCGCATGTTGCGCGAGAAGCGCCCCGACCTCACGATCGGCTTCTTCAACCACATTCCTTTTCCGCCCTACGGAATCTTCGCGCAGCTCCCGTGGCGCACGCAGATCATCGAGGGCATGCTCGGTGCGGACGTTGTCGGTTTCCAACGCTCGTCGGATGCTTCGAACTTCTCGTCTGCCGTCCGTCGCCTGACGAATCACCCGACGAAAAACCCCGCCATCGAGGTCACCATCGAGGGACAACCGACACGACGCGTTGTTGCCAAGGCTTTTCCGATTTCCATCGACGCTCGCAGCTTCGAGGATCTAGCGCGCGATCCCGCCATTCAGCAGCGCGCTCGCGATATTCGCAAGGGACTCGGTAATCCGAAGACTGTCATGTTCGGTGTTGACCGCCTCGACTACACGAAGGGCATCCGCCACCGTTTGAAGGCATACGGCGAGTTGTTGCGCGATGGTTCGCTCGAAGTGGGCGATGTTGCACTTATTCAAGTCGCGAGCCCCAGTCGCGAACGCGTGGAGGCATATATGCACTTGCGCGACGAGATTGAACTCACGGTCGGTCGAATCAATGGCGAGTTCAGCACGTTGAGTCACTCACCGATTAACTACCTGCACCAGGGCTTTCCCCGCGAGGAGATGGTGGCGCTTTATCTCGCTGCTGACGTTTTGCTCGTGACGGCGCTGCGGGATGGCATGAACTTGGTTGCCAAGGAGTATGTCGCGGCCCGCTTCGACAACGATGGCGTGCTCATTCTGAGCGAGTTTGCCGGCGCTTCAGAAGAGTTGCGCAAGGCTCTGCTTATTAACCCGCACGATATCGACGGCTTGAAAGAGTCGATGTTGCGCGCGGTGAACATGCCAAAGCCTGAGCGTGCGATTCGCATGCGCTCTATGAGAAAGCGCGTCATTGAGCACGATGTTGAACGCTGGTCGAACGCCTTCCTGAAGAACTTGGCCGCGACGCGTTCTGATCGCCACCGCAGAATTGCTCCGCTCGAAATGGCCGAAGAGGTCGAGTGGACTATTGAACGAAAGCGAGTCAAGAAGCCGTGACCTATTCGACTGCCTCCGAGATCGAGGCGGCTATTGAGCAGCTCGTCACGGCCCGCACTCTTTTGATTGCGCTCGACTTCGACGGCACGTTGGCGCCTGAGGTCGATGACCCGCTCGAGGCGCGGGCCATTCCCGCAGCTCAAGAACAGCTGCTGCGGATGCTCGACCTCGCCGACACTCGTGTTGCTCTGGTTTCGGGGCGCGCAATCGACAGCCTTGAACACGTTGCGCACCTTGGTGATCGCGTGCTGTTCGGTGGATCGCACGGGCTTGAGTACCGACTCGACGAGGGCGACTCCCCGTTGCCGATGAGCGCCGAGAACACTGCGGCTCTTGAGCGTCTCGATGCTCTTATGCACGAGCTGGCCGATAGCGCCGAGGGTGCGTGGGTGGAGCTGAAGCCCGCCGGTCGTGCGCTGCACGTGCGCATGACGAGCGCTGAGGATGCTGAGCGACTCACTCACGACGCCGTGACGCGAGTCGAGACTGAAATTCCCGGTCTCACAACGCGCTTTGGCAAGAACATTGTGGAGTTCGCTATCCACGGTGCAGACAAGGGCGACGCGATCAAGCGCCTGCGCGAATACACCGGTGCGGATGCCGTTTTCTTTGCCGGCGACGACACCACTGATGAAGATGCGATTCTCGTTCTCGGCCCCAACGACCTCGGAGTGCGAGTGGGCGATGCCCCCTCGGCAGCGCAATTGCGGGTCGCCGGAACAGCGGAAATTGCACAGGTTTTAGCGATTCTGGCTGATCGTCGGCAAGCCGTGGTATCAGCGCGGGCGAACTGAGGTTTCGCGAAGCCCTAAACTCGAAGCATGTCTGAGAGCAATTCGATCGATATCAAGCCACGTTCACGCACTGTCACTGACGGAATTGAAGCGACAACATCGCGCGGAATGCTCCGCGCTGTGGGCATGGGAGACGCGGACTGGGAAAAGCCGCAGATCGGTATTGCGAGCTCGTGGAACGAGATTACGCCGTGCAACCTTTCGCTTGACCGCCTTGCGCAGGCAGCGAAAGAGGGCGTTCATGCCGGTGGGGGATACCCGCTGCAGTTCGGCACGATCAGTGTCTCTGACGGCATCTCGATGGGCCATGAGGGAATGCACTTCTCGCTCGTCAGCCGCGAGGTCATTGCAGACTCGGTAGAGGTCGTCATGGAGGCCGAGCGTCTCGACGGTTCTGTCACGCTCGCCGGTTGCGATAAGTCGCTCCCCGGGATGCTCATGGCAGCAGCCCGCCTCAACCTCTCCTCGGTGTTCCTCTACGCCGGTTCGATCGCTCCGGGCTGGGTCAAGCTCAGCGACGGCACCGAAAAAGACATCACGATCATTGACTCCTTCGAAGCTGTCGGCGCAGTCAAGGCTGGCCGGATGACCGAAGCCGATGCCAAGCGCATTGAGTGTGCTTTCGCTCCGGGCGAGGGCGCCTGTGGCGGTATGTACACCGCCAACACCATGGCGAGCGTCGCGGAAGCCCTCGGAATGAGCCTTCCCGGCTCGGCGAGCCCCGCATCCGCCGACCGTCGTCGCGACTACTTCGCGCACCGTTCGGGCGAAGCCGTCGTGAACCTGCTGCGCCTGGGCATCACCTCGCGCGACATCATGACCAAGAAGGCCTTCGAGAACGCCATCACCGTCGCAATGGCGCTCGGTGGTTCGACCAACGTTGTGCTGCACATTCTTGCTATCGCCAGCGAAGCTGAAGTTGAGCTCACGCTCGACGACTTCAATCGCATTGGTGACAAGGTCCCGCACTTGGGCGACCTCAAGCCTTTCGGTAAGTACGTCATGAACGACGTTGACCGCCACGGTGGACTTCCCGTGCTGATGAAGGCGCTCCTCGAAGAGGGTCTGCTGCACGGCGACGCGCTTACGGTTACCGGAAAGACTGTTGCCGAGAACCTCGCCGAGATGGATATCGATCCTCTCGATGGCGAAGTTCTGCGTACCTTTGACAACCCCATCCACCCCACCGGTGGCCTCACGATCCTCAAGGGTTCGCTGGCTCCCGAGGGTGCCGTTGTAAAGACCGCTGGCTTCGACCTCTCGGAGTTCGAGGGCCCTGCGCGCGTCTTCGAACGCGAGCGTGAAGCTCTGGATGCTCTCACCGCGGGCACCATCAAGGCCGGCTCGGTTGTCGTCATCCGCTACGAAGGCCCCAAGGGCGGCCCCGGTATGCGCGAGATGCTGGCGATCACGGCGGCCATTAAGGGCGCTGGACTCGGAAAAGATGTACTACTCTTGACGGACGGACGATTCTCAGGCGGCACAACCGGGCTGTGCATCGGCCACATAGCTCCCGAAGCAGTAGACGCAGGTCCTATTGCCTTCGTGCGCGATGGTGATCTGATACGGGTCAATATCGCAGCTCGCTCGCTCGACTTACTTGTCGACTCCGCTGAGCTCGAAGCCCGCCGAAAAGGCTGGGCCCCCCTCCCTCCGCGTTACACGCGAGGCGTTCTTGCCAAGTATTCGAAGCTTGTGCAGTCCGCCGCTCGCGGCGCGGTCACCAGTTAGCGCCAGCTCACCATTCGACTTAAAGGATTTACACATGTCCTCTGAACCCGCACCGCGGCCGAAGAGCACTACGCCGGAGATTTTGACCGGCTCAGGTGCAATTCTGCGCAGTCTGGAAAAGTTGGGCGTGAAAGACGTCTTCGGCTTGCCCGGCGGCGCCATCATGCCCTTCTACGACGAACTCATGGCATCCACTGCTATTCGTCACATTCTGGTTCGCCACGAGCAGGGTGCTGGTCACGCTGCGGAGGGTTACGCCTCGTCATCCGGAAAGCTCGGTGTCTGCATTGCAACCTCGGGACCGGGAGCAACGAACCTCGTAACGGCCATCGCGGATGCCCACATGGACTCCGTGCCGCTGCTCGCGATCACCGGTCAGGTCTTCTCGACCTCGATGGGAACCGACGCTTTTCAAGAGGTCGACATCTCGGGCATCACGATGCCGATCACGAAGCACTCGTTCCTCGTCACAAAGCCGGAAGACATCCCGGCCACTCTGGCTGCGGCGTACCACATCGCGACAACGGGCCGTCCTGGTCCGGTGCTCGTTGACGTCACCAAGGACTGCCAGCAGGCATCCGCCCCGTTCATTTGGCCGCCCAAGGTCGACCTGCCCGGCTACCGCCCCGTCATGAAGGCGCACGGCAAGCAGGTTCAGGCCGCAGCGCAGATGCTGGCTGAGGCCGAACGCCCCGTGTTCTATGTCGGTGGCGGCGTTGTTCGCTCCGGTGCTTCCGCCGAGCTGCTCGAACTGGCTACCCTCGTGGGCGCGCCCATCGTAACCACGTTGATGGCTCGCGGTGCGTTCCCCGACTCCAACGAATTGAACCTCGGGATGCCGGGAATGCACGGCTCTGTGCCTGCTGTTCTCGCGATCCAAGAGTCCGATCTCCTCATCTCGCTCGGCGCCCGTTTCGACGACCGCGTTACGGGCAAGCCGAGTGAGTTTGCGCCTCTCGCGAAGGTTGTTCACGTCGACATCGACCCCGCTGAGATCGGCAAGATCCGTGCGGCTGAAGTGCCAATTGTGGGTGACGCGAAAGACGTCATCATCGACCTGACCGCGGCATACACCGACACGATCACCACGACGAAGCCGGACTACACCGAGTGGTGGGAGCGCCTTAACTCGCTTCGCAACCAGTTCCCGCTCGGATTCACGGAGCCGGATGACGGACTGCTGTCACCGCAATACGTGATCCAGCGCATCGGCGAAATCACGGGCCCCGAAGGCATCTTCGCCGCCGGCGTCGGCCAGCACCAAATGTGGTCTGCGCAGTTCATCAAGCACGAACGCCCCAACTCCTGGCTCAACTCGGGTGGCGCCGGAACCATGGGATACGGCGTGCCTGCTGCCATGGGCGCCAAGGTTGCGAACCCCGATCGCCCCGTGTGGGCCATCGACGGTGACGGTTGCTTCCAGATGACCAACCAAGAGTTGGCCACCTGCACGATCAACAAGATTCCGATCAAGGTTGCTGTCATCAACAATTCCAGCCTCGGCATGGTTCGCCAGTGGCAGACGCTGTTCTACGACGGACGCCACTCGTTTACCGACCTCAACACCGGTCACGACACCGTCATGATCCCCGACTTCGTGAAGCTGGCTGACGCCTACGGATGCCTCGCCATCCGCGTCACGAAGAAAGAGGAAATCGACCCCGCCATCAAGCTGGCGCTCGAGACCAACGATCGCCCCGTTGTCATTGACTTCGTGGTGAGCCGCGACTCGATGGTGTGGCCGATGGTGCCCCAGGGTGTCGGAAACTCGAGCGTGCAGTATGCCCGCGACCATGCCCCCGAGTGGGAAGAGGAGTAAAGCGATGAGTCACGTACTTTCTCTACTCGTAGAAGACAAGCCGGGTCTGCTGACCCGCGTTGCCGGGCTGTTCGCTCGTCGCGGGTTCAACATCCAGTCGCTGGCTGTGGGCTCGAGCGAAATCGAGGGCCTCTCGCGCATCACCGTGGTGGTGGATGTCGAGGAGCTTCCGCTGGAGCAGGTCACGAAGCAGCTCAACAAGCTCATCAACGTGATCAAGATCGTGGAACTCGACCCTGACCAGTCGGTAACCCGCGAGCACCTGCTCATCAAGGTGCGCGTCGACAACACGACGCGCTCACAAATTCTCGAAGCGGTAAACCTGTTCCGTGCCCGTGTGGTTGATGTCGCATCCGATGCGCTCATCATCGAAACCACGGGTGACTCGGGCAAGATTCAAGCATTCTTGCGAGTGCTCGAGCCCTACGGGATCAAAGAAATTGCTCAGAGTGGATTGCTGGCCATGGGCCGCGGTTCTAAGAGCATTACCGACCGCGTTTTCAAGAACTAACAGAACAACAACTAAGGAGAATCACAACTGTGACTGAGATCTTTTACGACAAAGACGCTGACCTCGCGCTCATTCAGGGCAAGAAGGTTGCCGTTATCGGCTATGGCTCACAGGGCCACGCTCACGCACTGAACCTGCGCGACTCCGGTGTTGAGGTCAAGATCGGCCTCAAGGAGGGCTCGAAGAGCATTGCTAAGGCAACCGACGCTGGCTTCGAGGTGCTCACGAGCGCCGAAGCAGCCAAGTGGGCTGACGTTGTTGTGATCCTTGCTCCCGACCAGCACCAGCGTGGCCTCTACGCCGCCGACATCAAGGACAACCTTGAAGCCGGAAACGTACTGGTCTTCGGACACGGCTTCAACATCCGTTTCGGTTACATCGACGCTCCTGCAGACGTCGACGTCATCCTCGTAGCTCCCAAGGGACCGGGTCACACCGTTCGCCGCGAGTACGAAGCTGGCCGTGGCGTTCCCGTCATCGTAGCTGTGGAGAACGACGCCACCGGTTCCGCTTGGGACATGGCATGGTCGTACTCCAAGGCAATCGGTGGACTTCGCGCCGGTGGCATCAAGACCACGTTCACCGAAGAGACTGAGACCGACCTGTTCGGTGAGCAGGCTGTTCTCTGTGGTGGAACCTCGCAGCTCGTTCAGTACGGCTTCGAAACCCTCATCGAGGCTGGCTACCAGCCGCAGATCGCTTACTTCGAGGTACTCCACGAGCTCAAGCTCATCGTTGACCTCATGTGGGAGGGCGGCATCGCTAAGCAGCGTTGGAGCGTTTCTGACACCGCTGAGTACGGCGACTACGTTTCGGGCCCCCGCGTCATCGACGAGTCGGTCAAGGAAAACATGAAGGCTGTTCTCGCAGACATCCAGTCGGGTGCCTTCGCCGACCGCTTCATCAAGGACCAGGATGCTGGCGGAGCCGAGTTCCTCGCCCTGCGTGAAAAGGGCCAGAACCACCCCATCGAAGCAACCGGCAAGGAGCTGCGCGCTCTCTTCGCTTGGAAGCAGCAAGACAACGACTACACCGACGGTTCAGCAGCACGCTAGCTTTCGCTCGTCACACCACCGGCCGTTCCGCTTCTGCGGGGCGGCCGTTGGTCGTTAACGGCGGGTCACGCGTGGGCGGGGGAGCGCGCAGGCCGGGCTCTAGCGGTGCTGCGTAATTAGAGCGGCGGCAGCGTCGTGCCGTGGTCGGGCCAGCGCAGGGTCGGCTCGGCCTTGGGGGCGGGGCCGGGGGTTCCCGAGGCAACCCAGATGAGGAAGGCCAAGAACTGCTCGAGCCGGGAGCCGATGAAGGCGGCGGCGACTAGGGGAGCGTAGAGCGCGCCCAAGTATGTCGACGCGAGCATGAGGTTGGCGTCTTTGCCCCAAGTGATCGCGAATACGGCGGGTGCTGCGGAGAGCAGGAACCAGAGTGGATGCACGGCAACGCCTAGCGCGACCGCCGCGATCAGCGCCAGAATGCCGAGGGCGAGTTGAGCGATGATGAGCCAGCCGAGCACGCCGCCATGACGGGCGTAGCGTTCGATGCCGACGGCGGTCCACATCACGCGCGCACGCAATTGGTGAACACCGCTGTCGACAAGAGCGACGCGGAAGGTTTCATCAACCTCGCGACGCAACGCTAGGCGCTCGTCAGCGGGCGCAAGGCGAGTCTGGTGGGTGAGGTGGTCGTGCAGAATCGCGGCGAGGGTTTGCTTGCCGTAACTGGCGATCAGCCCCCAGAGAAACGGGGGAACTGACGCAAAGTCTGTACTGTTTCCTTCGGTAGGTGGCAAGGCAGGGTCGTGCGCCGGCACTTCGATAGCGGGGCCGCCAGAGCGCGGATCGCGCCAGCAGAATGATTCCGCGACCTGAAAATCGCGGTCCAATCGGTAGACCAATGGCAGACTGCGCAGCTCATTCCCGTGGTGATCCGTGAATGGCATGCTGAACTCCTCCGTTGATCGAGTCTCTGCAGACTAGTCTGTCGGAGTGACGACGAACGTGCAGCGCAAATCCCCCCAATCCCGCGACTTCGCTTTCGTGAGCAAGCCGCCGAAAGCCCTTCGATTCGTCGGTGCAGTGCGGCTCATGGCCTCGGTGCTCGTGCTGGCAAGCATTGCTACCCAGGTGATCGACGAATCGATTCACAACGACTTTGTGGCGGTGGAGTACTACAGCTACTTCACTATTCAGTCGAGCCTGATCAACGTCGTGATTCTTGCGCTGAGCGGGCTGGTGGCCGTGCGCCTGCGGGCCGAGTCGAGCCTGTTGGGCGTGCTTCGTGCATCCGTCGTCTCGTATGCGGTTGTCACCGCCGTGGTCTACAAC
The DNA here is from genome assembly GCA_040687235.1 of Rhodoglobus sp. NPDC076762. GTDB lineage: Bacteria > Actinomycetota > Actinomycetes > Actinomycetales > Microbacteriaceae > Rhodoglobus. The sequence continues at coordinate 1,223,481 of JBFBMV010000001.1, forward strand.
GTGCTGCTGCGCGGGCTACCCGACGAGGGCTACGTGGGGGTTCAGTGGCCGAACGAAGTCATTCACGTGTGGGTGCCACTGTTCTTGCTGCTCGACTGGCTGTTCTCGCCGGCACGACCGGTGTTGCGGATGCGCGACGTGCGCATTGTCGTCATCTACCCGGTTGCGTGGTTGGCCTTCACGATCGTGCGCGGCTCGCTCGACGGTTGGTTTCCGTACCCCTTCTTGGAACCCAATGGCCCGGACGGGTGGGGTGGCGTGCTCGTGTACGTTCTTGGCATCGCTGCGTTCATCATCGTGATTGCGGTCGGCCTGATCGCGATTAGCCGAGCTCGGTGGGCGCGCTGGACCATCCAAGATCGCCTGACGGCGGCGGGGCGGTAACTGCTGCGGCACTCACGCGCGGGCAACATGACGTCTCACTAGTTGCGTTGCCGCGCTAGCTTGTGGGCCACTCGTCCATAGGGGAGTAGGCGAAGAGGTGGCGATAGTCGGCGAGCTCGGTGATAGGCGTTGCGTCGGCTGCCCGTTCGAATCGTTGTTCGGAGAACTCGCCTGCGAGAGCATCGTAAATCGTCGCGCGATTCAACAGGGTCGTGCCGATCTGGGCCGCGATTTTGATAGCCTCGCTCGTCACGATGGATGCCACAACGCTAACGGCGCCGGGAAAGATGCCGTGCATGACGTTCGTGTCCACGCCAGCCGTCGCCGGCGGTAGCGGGTACAGGTCGCGGAAGCCCGCCCCGCGCGCTGGCCACGACACTCCGGCCTGGGCCCAAAATTCGCAAGCGACTCCCCACACGAGCGGGATGCCGGTAATCTCTGCGGCATCCGCGGCGAGATAGTGCGTGGCGTAGTTGTCGCTGCCGTCCACGATGAGGTCGTAGTCCGCAAAAAGCTCAAGAGCGTTGTGCGGAGTGAGCTTGGCATCGATCGCAATGATGGTGGTCGCGGGGCTGAGATCGGCGACGCGTTCGACGGCCGACACGACCTTTTTATGGCCGACATCCAACAGCCGATGGATGTGTTGGCGGTGCAAATTGCTGAGCTCAACACGGTCATCGTCGATGACACCAACGGTGCCGACACCGGCCGCGGCGAGCGACGGAATGACCGTACTTCCGACGCCGCCCGCGCCGATCACGAGCACGCGAGAGCGCGCCAAATTCTTTTGCGCCGCCTCGCCGAAGTTGGTTAAAGCCAGCTGGCGGCTAAACCGCTGATCCATAAATTGATTGTTCCACTGAGAGGGTGAAATTCGGGTGGGAACGAGTCGCGGCGAACGTGTTTAGCCGCGAACTGGGGGTTCTGGGAGCGTGCACTCAACCCCATTCGGGGTGAGTGCACGCCCCGTGTGCGTGCCTTTGGTCGTAACGCTACGCAGCGCTAGCCGAGCGGCAGCGAACTTGACGGCAGAAAGTTGAGGTTCACGCCGTTGCCTTGCAGCACGAGACTGCCACCGGTGGGGATGGCGGTTGACGTGGCGGCGAGGGCGGCAAGGTATCGCGTTTCGAAGTCGGTGAGGGCAGCGTCAGTGCACGCTCGTTTAGTAGAAATGACAGGGCCAACAGTGAGCTCGTCTGGGTCTCCGGTTAGCGTTGCGGAGTAATTGTTGCAGGTCGATTCCCCGGCGAGTCCGTCGCTCGTGATGGTGAGCGTGACGGTGACCGCGTCGTCAAACGTGAGAGCGCCAGAGGGGTCGGTGCCGTCGGCGTACAGCCACGTGCCCTCGATGCCTTCGATGGGCATCGCATCGCCCGGGGTTTCTTCGACGCCCATACCGGGGCCGCTGTCGAGCGGTGGTTCGTCTGAACTATCTGCCGGGCCGGCACAGGCTGCCAGCGCCAGCAGGCTGACAGCGAGCAGTGGGGTGAACTTTGCGAACATCGATTTTGTGATCATTGTTTCCTCCTACCTGGGTAGACGAAGGTGCGCCCGGTTTCGTTGTGCCGTGCACAAAACTTTTACAGGGCGGCGAGAACAATCAAGAGGATCAGTACCAGTTGCCCAAAGTAGCGAGGCCAGAATGGCAGCGCCGCTTTGCCGAAGCGATCCGGATGCTCGGCCGCATAAGCATTGGCAGGAAACACGGCAATCAGAAACACGATGAGCGCGATCGCGGTAATAAAGCGGGTCGGCTCCCACAGCAGCCCCAGACCGCCAGCGATCTCACAGAGTCCCGTAATCGTGACGAGAGCAGCGGGGGAGGGAATCCACGGCTGCCGCAAAACGGGTGGGATCATGGCCCGCATCGTGCGGGCAGGAGCGGCCACAAAGTGGCTAACGCCCATCGCGATAAACGCGAGCGCGAGGGCGATACGCAACACCCACTGGGCGATCTGTACGGCATCCATCATGGGTCTATCGTCGCACTGAGTTGTCACATGGCAACGGGGCCGTCCCGTCGCCGCTAAAGTTGCAGTAGTTGTCTACTCAAGCAGCCTTCGTTGTGTTAGCGCGAAGTCCCCGCGAATTGAAGGATCAGATCTGTGGCTAAGCCGATCGTTGTGATCGCCGAAGAACTTTCCCCCGCAACAGTTGACGCCCTCGGGCCCGACTTTGAGATTCGAAACGTTGACGGCACTGACCGTGACGCGTTGAAGTCTGCGCTCTCTGACGCGCAGGCAGTTCTCATCCGCTCTGCAACCCAAATGGATGCCGATGCTCTTGCTGCCGCGCCTGGCCTGAAGGTCATCGCGCGCGCCGGTGTTGGCCTCGACAACGTGGACATCAAGGCAGCAACCGCTGCCGGTGTCATGGTTGTGAACGCTCCTACCTCCAACATCATCTCGGCTGCCGAGCTGACCGTCGGGCACATCTTGAGCCTCGCGCGTCACATTCCGGCTGCCTCCAGCGCTCTCGCGCAGGGGCAGTGGAAGCGCTCGCAGTACTCGGGAACCGAACTCTTTGAGAAAACGATCGGCATCATCGGCCTCGGCCGTATCGGTGGTCTCATTACTGAGCGGATGCAGGCCTTCGGCACGAGCATCATCGCGTACGACCCCTACGTCACGGCCGCTCGCGCGCAGCAGATGGGCGTCACGCTCGTCTCGCTCGACGAACTGCTTGAGCGTTCGGACTTCATTACGATCCACATGCCCAAGACTCCTGAGACCACGGGCATGATTTCGACCGAGCAGTTTGCTCGCATGAAGTCGAGTGCGTACATCGTGAACGTGGCCCGTGGTGGCCTCATCGATGAAGACGCCCTCTACGCGGCCCTCAAGTCGCGTCGCATTGCCGGCGCCGGCCTCGACGTGTTCGTGAGCGAGCCGCCCACGGGGTCGCCGCTTCTCGATCTCGAGAACACCATCGTCACGCCTCACCTCGGTGCTTCGACTGCTGAAGCACAAGAGAAGGCTGGCGTTTCGGTAGCCAAGTCTGTTCGACTCGCCCTCGGTGGCGAGCTCGTGCCAGACGCCGTCAACGTTGCTGGTGGCATCATTCACCAGACCGTGCGCCCCGGCATCCCGCTCATGGAAAAGCTCGGCCAGGTCTTCTCGGGTCTCTCCGACAGCCCCGTCACCAACGTCGACATCGAGGTTCGCGGCGAGATCGTCGAACACGACGTCAACGTTCTCAAGCTTGCTGCGCTCAAGGGCATCTTCACGAACGTGGTGTCAGAGACGGTTAGCTACGTCAACGCACCGCTGCTCGCTGACCAGCGTGGCCTCACCGTTCGTTTGATTACGGATGCCGTGAGCTCCGAATACCGCAACCTGCTGACCATCCGTGGTTCGCTTGCTGACGGCTCGCAGGTTTCTGTTTCGGGAACCCTCGTCGGCAACAAGCAGCTCGAGAAGATCGTTGAAATCAACGGTTACGATATCGAGGTCCCGCTCGCGGATCACCTCATCGTCATGATGTACGAAGACCGTACCGGAATCGTTGCTGTCTTCGGTAAAGAGTTCGGCGACGCCAACATCAACATCGCTGGCATGCAGATCGCGCGCGAAAGTGAAGGCGGCAACGCCCTCTCCGTGCTCACGGTCGACTCGCAGGCATCCGCTGATGTTCTCGCGACGGTAGGGGAGCGCATTGACGCTCGCTACGTGCACGCGATTGACATCGTCGACGCTTAGTCACTTCGTTCGCACCCGCGTGGTGTGAGCACAACAAAAGGCGCGCCCCGACTTTCGGGACGCGCCTTTTGTGCGTTGAACGTTGTGGCCGTCGGCCAGTGGTGGTCGTTAGATGGTTTCGTCGGGGGTCGTGGTGGTGCGGCGCTCGCTGATCGAGCCATTCGCACCGTCGGTACCGTTGTGCACGGTGGTGACTGAGGTGCGCTTACGCATCATTAGTACAAGCCCGATGATGAAGGTCACAGCTCCCGCTGCCATCAGGATGTAGCCGATGAGGTCAATGTTGACTCCTTCGACTTGGAAATCGAGCGCGAAAGTAAGAATCGCGCCGATAACGACAAGGACAATTCCGGTTCCAATACTCATGAGCCCAATTTTAGCCCACCTAATTCAGCGCGCAATCAGGTGACGTTCAGGAAAGTCATAAAGGCCGCGCATCCGGGGTCCCTAAGCTGCCGCCCCGACGCCGCGAGTAGCCCCGCAGCGGTACTGTATTTACATGCCTTCTCAGATAAACCTTGCAGTCATTCCCGGTGATGGTATTGGGCCCGAAGTTGTGGCCGAGGCCCTCAAAGTTTTGAAGGCAACCGGAGTGGATGTTTCCACCACCGAGTTCCCCTTCGGAGCCAGCCACTACCTCGAGTCGGGCACCATTCTCGAAGACTCCGACATCGCAGAGCTCGCGAAGCACGATGCGATCCTGCTCGGTGCAGTCGGGGGAGACCCGCGCGATCCTCGCCTCAAGGGCGGCATCATCGAGCGAGGTCTGCTGCTCAAGCTGCGGTTCGCGCTCGATCACCACGTAAACCTGCGCCCCACCACGATCTTCCCCGGCGTCACGTCGCCGCTGGCCGAGCCCGGCGCTGTCGACTTTGTTGTCGTGCGCGAAGGCACTGAAGGCCCCTACGTGGGCAATGGTGGCAGCATCCGCACCGGCACGCCTCACGAGATCGCGACCGAGGTGTCGCTCAACACGGCCTACGGTGTCGAGCGCGTTGTTCGTTTTGCTTTCGAGCACGCGATGGCTCGCCCGCGCAAGAAGCTCACGCTCGTGCACAAGACCAACGTTCTCACCTATGCGGGTGGCCTCTGGCAGTCCACGGTCGACCGTATTTCTGCGGCGTACCCGGATGTCGCGGTCGATTACCTGCACGTTGATGCGGCAACTATCTTCCTCGTGACAAAACCGAGTACATTTGACGTCATCGTCACTGACAACCTTTTCGGTGACATCCTCACAGACCTCGCAGCAGCCATCAGCGGCGGCATTGGTTTGGCCGCCTCCGGCAATCTGAACCCGAGCGGGGAATTCCCCTCCATGTTCGAGCCGGTTCATGGCTCAGCGCCCGACATTGCGGGCAAACAACTCGCTGATCCCACGGCGGCAATCCTGTCGATTGCATTGCTGCTCTCACAGTCCGGTCACACGGATGCCGCGGCTAAGGTCACGGCGGCCGTGGAAGCCGATCTCAGCACTCGCGGCACCGCCGCACGCTCGACGTCTGAGATTGGCAGTGCAATTGCCGACGCTGTAGCGCAGAATTAACCCACCGCCATTGTGGCTGTACGTCATTAAGGACATTTGATGAAGAATCTGCTGGCTGATCGCCCCCTCACCTTCATGGTGAAGAAGAACCAAGAACCGCGCTCGGTCGAAGAGCGTGACGCGATTCTGGCTAACCCTGGTTTCGGAGTGAACTTCACCGACCACATGGTCGACATTTGTTGGTCAGAGATGGGCGGCTGGCACCGACCCCGCGTGCAGCCGTATGGTCCGATTCAGCTCGACCCGGCGGCATCCGTTCTTCACTATGCGCAGGAGATCTTCGAGGGTCTCAAGGCCTTCCGCCACCAAGACGGATCGATCTGGTCCTTCCGCCCCGAGGCGAATGGTGCACGGTTGCAGCGTTCCGCTCGTCGCATGGCGTTGCCCGAACTTCCGGTTCCGGCCTTCATCGATTCGCTCAAGCAGCTCATCGCGGTCGACGGCGACTGGGTGCCGAGCGCTCCCGAGACGAGCCTCTACTTGCGCCCCTTCATGTTCGCAAAAGAGGCATTCCTCGGAGTGCGCGCCGCAAAGAAGGTCAACTATTACGTGATCGCAAGCCCGGCTGGAGCTTACTTCACCGGTGGCGTTGCTCCCGTTTCGATCTGGATCTCCACGAACTACACGCGCGCAGGCAAGGGCGGAACGGGTGCGGCCAAGACCGGCGGCAACTACGCCTCATCGCTTATCGCGCAGCAAGAAGCGGCAGAGCAGGGGTGCGCCCAGGTTCTGTTCTTGGATGCCGAAGAGGGCAAGTACATCGAAGAGCTTGGCGGCATGAACGTGGTTCTCGTCAAGAAAGACGGAACGCTCATCACGCCGCAGTCCGAGTCGATTCTTGAGGGCATCACTCGCGACTCTGTTTTGCAGCTCGCGGAAGACCGCGGCCACACGGTCGAGCGTCGCCGGGTCACTCTGGAAGAGTGGCGTGAGGGCGTTGAGTCGGGCGAGATCACTGAAATGTTCGCGTGCGGTACCGCCGCGGTCATCACGCCCATCGCTATGCTCAAGGGTGACGGTGTGGAATTCGGGTCGGCGGATGCTCCCGCCGGCGAACTGACGATGTCGCTGCGCGAAGAGCTCACCGACATCCAATATGGCCGTCGCGAAGACAAGCACGGCTGGATGATGAGGCTCGACGCATGAAGGTAGCTCGTTTCAGCGCTGGCGCAGGCGCCCGCTACGGAATCATCGATGGCGACGAAATCGTCGTTTTGACCGGTGACCCGATGTTCAACGGCTTTGAGACCACTGACGAGCGCTTGCCGCTCTCGGACATCAAGCTGCTGGCGCCGGTCATCCCGCGTTCAAAGGTCGTGGCGTTCGGTCGCAACTATGCCGAGCACGCTAAGGAACTCGGCAATGAGGTTCCGGACGCTCCCATGATGTTCATCAAGCCGAACACGTCTGTCGTGGGCCCCGGCGATGCCATCATGCTGCCGACGCAGTCGGAAGAAGTGGCGTTCGAGGGTGAGCTTGCCGTGATCATTGGCAGCATCGCTAAGAACGTGGCTGAGGCCGACTTTGAGAGTGTCATCTTTGGCTACACGATTGCCAACGATGTCACCGCTCGCGACCTTCAGAAGAAGGACGGCCAGTGGTCCCGCGCCAAGGGCTTCGACACGTTCTGCCCGCTCGGGCCCGTGATCGAAACCGAATTCGTGGTGGGTTCGCAGAGCATCCGCACCACGGTGAACGGTGACCTCAAGCAAGACGGCACCGTTGACCAGATGATCCACTCGGTGGCAGCGCAAGTGGCGTACGCCTCCGCGGCGTTCACGTTGCTGCCCGGCGACATCATCCTCACGGGTACGCCGGCTGGCGTTGGCCCGATCGTGAACGGCGACACCGTCGACATCACGATCGAGGGCATCGGCACGCTGAGCAACCCTGTTCGTTCTATCGCCAAGTAGGCGCAGTCGCAGAACCGCCTGCAGAGGGCGGTTCTGCGGCTTAGAATGGTGGCAATGTCTGCGCCATTTTCTACTGCAACCGCTTCCGACGTTCGCGTTCGGTTTTGTCCGTCACCTACGGGTACGCCCCACGTCGGGCTGATTCGTACTGCCCTGTTCAACTGGGCTTACGCACGCCACATGGGTGGCAAGTTGGTCTTCCGTATTGAAGATACGGATGCCGCTCGCGACAGCGAAGAGAGCTACTTGCAGCTTCTCGACGCCATGCGTTGGTTGGGCCTCGACTGGGACGAGGGTGTGGAGACCGGCGGCCCGCACGAGCCCTACCGCCAGTCGCAGCGCTCTGACATCTATCTTGAGGTCATCGAGAAGCTGAAGGCTTCCGGTCACCTTTACGAATCTTTTGCGACGGGTGAAGAGATCGAGGCCCGCAACGTGGCCAACGGTCGCGACCCCAAGCAGGGCTACGACAACTTTGAGCGTGACCTCACCGCCGAGCAGATTGCGGCGTTCAAAGAAGAGGGCCGCAAGCCGGCTTTGCGTTTGCGCGTGCCCGACTCCGACTTGAGCTTTGACGACCTGGTTCGTGGCGACATCACGTTCCCCGCCGGTTCGTTCTCTGACTTTGTTGTGGTGCGCCCGAACGGTGCTCCGCTATACACGTTCGTGAACCCGGTGGATGACGCGCTCATGGGCATCACGCACGTGCTGCGCGGTGAAGACCTGCTCTCGAGCACTCCGCGCCAGATCGCCCTCTACACGGCACTCATCGAGATCGGCCTAACGGATGCGATCCCGCGCTTCGGCCACCTTCCTTACGTGATGGGTGAGGGCAACAAGAAGCTCTCGAAGCGCGACCCCGAGTCGAACCTGTTCCACCACCGCGACCGCGGGTTCATCCCCGAGGGTCTCATCAACTACCTCTCGCTGTTGGGTTGGTCGCTTGCGCCTGACCGCGACGTGTTCTCGATCGAAGAAATGATTGCCGCGTTCGACGTGGTGAACGTGAACCCGAACCCGGCCCGTTTCGATGTGAAGAAGGCGGAGTCGCTGAATGGCGACCACATCCGTCTGCTCTCGGCGGAGGAGTTCGCTGGTCGTCTCGTGCCGTACCTCGTTGCTGCTGACGTCATTTCGGCTGAGCCGACCGAGGCTGAGCTGGCGACGCTGGCTGCTGCCGCACCTCTCGTGCAGGAGCGCATGCAGTTGCTGGGCGATGCGCCTGCACTGTTGCAGTTCTTGTTCACGGCGGATGCCGACCTGGTTGTTGAGGCCGACGCAATGCCGAAGGCTGAAGGCCCCGAGGTTCTGGATGCCGCTATTGCAGTGCTGACCGATCTTGATTCTTGGACGCACGATGCCATTGAGGCAGCGTTGCGCGCCGAACTCATCGAGGTGAAAGAGATGAAGCCGCGACTGGCTTTCGGACCCTTGCGTAGCGCGATCGCTGGTCGTCGCATCAGCCCGCCGCTCTTCGAGTCGATGGAACTGTTGGGCAAGGAATCGTCACTGGTTCGCCTGAAGGCGTTGCGCGCCCAGCTATGAGTGAGCAGTTCGACTGGGATGTTGTCATTGTCGGCGGCGGACCGGCCGGACTGAGTGCTGCGCTGAACTTGGCGCGAGCGCGCCGACGCACTCTCGTGCTCGACAGCAATCGCCCCCGCAACTCGGCGACGTTCCACTCTCACGGCTTTTTGAGCCGCGATGGTATTTCTCCTCTCGAGCTTCGCAAGATGGGCCGTGAGGAGCTTGAGCAGTATCCGAACGTGTCGTTCGAGCGCACGATTGTGGAGAGCATCCAGCCGCTGAATGCTGCTGCTGAAATGGATACCGCTAGCGCTTCTGCGGCCGTCGGCGCCGGCTTCACCGTCACGCATCGTGGAGGAGCGGTCACCACCCGCACCGTGCTGATCGCGACCGGGTTGCGTGAGGTGCTGCCGAAGTTGCCGACGCTGCGCGCGTTCTATGGCACGAGCATCCATTCGTGCATGGAGTGTGACGGCTACGAGTATGCGGATAAGCCGATTGCGCTGATCGGGCACACGGATGACTTGGCGGAGCGGGCGCTGCTGCTTTCGCAGTGGAGTCGCGATCTGATTGTCTTCACGCAGGGCGTTGGCCATGTGAGCGACGCTGATGAGGCGATGCTCGCGGAGCGTGGTGTTCGCGTGGATCGTCGTGAGGTGGCGGATGTCGCAGGCGACCGTGATGGCCTAAACGGCGTGGTGCTTGCCGACGGCGAAACGATTTCGCGCGAGGCCGCGTTTGTGCGCCCCGACTATGAGACTGCGCTCGACTTTGCGGCGGGCTTGCAGCTCGCACTCGACGCGGAGGGTCTGATTGTCGTGGACGCTGCCGGCCGCACCAGCACGGCGGGAGCGTATGCGATCGGTGACGCCACCCCGCCCGGCCCCCAGCAACTCATCGTTGCCGCGGGTGACGGCGCTGAGGTAGCCGCGGTCATCAACCGCGACTTGCTCTAGCAGCGACTTTCTCGGCGAGTTTCCGCGGCTTTTCGCGAGTTTTGGTGGCTCAAGCGGGGGAGTGAACCACAGCCCGCTCAGGATGCGCTAAAGTAGTAAATCGGTTCGGCTGCGGCTGAACGCTGTGGGGTATGGTGTAATTGGCAACACGGAAGATTCTGATTCTTTTGTTCTTGGTTCGAGTCCAGGTACCCCAGCAAAACAACTAGGGAGCAGCTCCCGCTCAGCCCGGCGCACGCCGGGCTTTTTCTTTGCCGGGCTTCTGCGAACTGTAATTGACAGCCATGGACAGCGAGCCGCATCGCGCATCGGGGCAAATGAGCGGCGGGCTGATGATTCGGCAGTTGTTGGCAGATTCTCTATTCGTCACACCACGTCCCGCTGAGCGGTGGAGTTTCTCAACACTGTGCGGGTCAGCTGTTCCAGAGAGCACTATCGGTGAGGTCTCGGAATTTGAGTTGATCAACCCTCATATCGTGCACTCGTGAGGCTTTCCGGGGGCACGCACAAGTGGCATTAATGCCGACTTGTAACTCATGTCTGGGATCGTCACACTATTCACAGCAGGATCCAGCTCCGACCAACCGGGGGAGAGCGGGTCTGATTAAAGTCGGTGTTTCACGTTGCAGCGATGACCGTCAAGCATCATTCCCACGCGAGAAAGGACCCGACATTTTCTACCCTCCAATCGCAGGCTACGCCGTCGTATCGCTGGTGGTGATCGCTTTAGCGATTATTCAACACCGAGGTGGCCTCAGTAGAAACTTGGCTATTGGTATCAGGACGAAGCACACTTTGGCGTCCGATCAGGCTTGGTCGTCGGCGCAAGATTCTGCCATTCCGTACCTGATCGCCACAGCGGTAATCGCAGGCAGTCACGCAGCCGGGCTCCTGACGGTTCAGCTCAGCGGTTACTCGGACACTCTCGGGCACATTCTTGCGGTCAGCGGCTTCCTGATTATCGTCGCGATTGCTCTGGTCGCGATGAGGGTTGCGAACCGAGCCGCAAAGTCTTCCGGAGCGGGCAGTTGAGCCAGAATCCACTGCGATCATGGTGAAATCCACGCGGTTGTAGATACAGGTTCAGTCCAGTCGTTGTCGATCAGGGCCGCGATTTGCAACATCAGGGAGGGCGCTGAGTTAGCGTTCAAACTGAGATGCGGCACTCTTATGCCCTAGAAAACGTCGCTCAGCTCGCGGCCGCGGTTCTATAGCCCTTGGAGCGCGTGAACGGCACACTTCGTCACACCACGAAAACGTGCTCTAAAGCCCGATTGCGCTCCTCGAGCAACGTCTGCATGTAGCGCCGCAGGAACAGCTTCTCGGCGAGGCGCCCGAGTGGCCCGAAGGGAGCCGCGAAGGTGAGGCGATCCTGCATGTGGGTGCGGCCGTCGATCTCCGTGAAGAGATGCTCGTGGTGGTAGGCGGCGAAAGGGCCGCGGACTTGTTCATCCGCAAACCGGTGCGGAGCATCCACATCAAAAATTCGTATGGTTAGGCGCAGCGGTAGGCCGAAGTGTCGTGCCGCCCAGGTGACGACATCGCCCTCGCCGAACTGGCCCGAGGTGCGGCCAGCGACGACCTTCTCGCGATGGTGCGTCATCGAATCGAGGTGCAGGTTCACGCTCAACGACAGCGCGCACACCTCGGCGATGGGGGCGTCGAACACCGTGTCGAGCACGATCAACTGCGTCATGATCTGAGCCTACAGTTCATCGCCCACGACGCGGTGTTGGAGCTATTCGCAGGCAACTCCGTCGCCATCACGGTCGAGTCGCGGTGTCTCATACCCAGGTTGTCCGCGGTAGAGCGGGGCCGCGCCAGCGGCACGTACCGCCGTGCAATTCGCGTAATAGGCGGAAGCGGCAGGGGGAGCGGGAGCCGGGGCCGGCGCAGGAGCGGGAGCCGGGGCCGGCGCAGGCGCGGGTGCGGCAATCGGCGCGGGTGCTGGTGCGGGTGCCGGCGCCGGGGCAGCCACTACGGGGGCTGGCTCTGGTGTGAACGTTGACGTTATTGCGCGTTGCCCAGCGCACGTCTTCAATACGCGCTCCATAGCGTCACGCTCCGCTGTCGTCACCCACAAACCGTAGGTCGCCTTGACCGATACCTGCGCGGCGACGTATTCGCAGCGGAACTCTTTGTTGGAGGGCAACCACGTTGCGGTATCTCCGGAACCTTTTTGCGCATTCGACTTTGCGTCAACGGCCAAGAGATTGATGGGGTCGTTGGCAAAGGAGATCCGCTGTTCTTGAGTGAGTTGTTGAGCGCCGGTCTGCCAAGCATTAGACAGCGAGACCACGTGGTCGATCTGTACCAACGCCGACGTGGTGTTTCCGCGAAGGAAATCAATACGTTCGTTAGTAAATGGCGAAATTAGCTGCCCGGTAAGCACCTTGCAGGAGCCCTCTTTCGTCGTGGCGGTAAGGTCCCGAGCCAAGATGTCATTGCGGGTATCGCATCCATTGCGATCCATATCGAGCCACGCAGACCCGAATTTTGCGGTTCGCGCGTAGCCAGTCTTCGGAGCTTTGCCCTTCACTGGGAGAGTAGCTAGCAGGGCGAGTGCAGTCGTGTCGGTGAACGACGTGTCGACAATGCTGACGACGGCATCGCTAGACGGCGCTGTCGCGGTCGCAGGATCGGCGGGAGCATCCACGGTAAAGGTTGCACCCGCCGTCGGCGTGCGTGTTGCGGTGGGTGTTCGGGTTGGGGCGAGAGTGGGAGTCGCAGTTTCCGCAATCTGAACGCTGTCGGCAACGACGTCGTTCGTCTGAGTGCCGCCGCCAACGGAGCCGCCGATGAAAGTGGCGAACAGACTGGCGGCGATAACAATCCCACCCGCCTTTCGTGACGGGACTGAGGCCCATGAGCGGCGACCGCTGATCACCACGTAGAGGCCGGTAAATAAACCAAAAATGGCAATGAGCACCAACGCCGCAGCGACTCCACCCGAGAGAATGGCTACGAAGGCGAAGAACACGACGAGAGCTCCCACGAGCCAAGTGCTGACAGTCGGAATGAACCAGTCGGGAGCTCGCCGTACTAAGACGGGATCTTTCGGCGCAAACTTGTCGGTCCACTGGTGACCGGTCCACCATCGTTTCTTACCTGAACCGTCGTCGTACCAACCAGCTGGTGCCTGAGGCGCCTTCGGGGTTTTGTTAGTGAGCAATCGCAGCCAGGCCATGGTTTCCTTTGAGTTCGACCTAACTTTCTCAGAGCAGGGCGTTCGAGAGCAGACCCCAGAACGGGGTCCGAGCTGCCGAAGCGGACGTCCTGCGGGCACAACGAAAAGCCGCCTCCCACCAGTAACCAGCTGGCACGGAGGCGGCTTCTTTCGCTCGCAAGTGTGTCGGCGGCTGTTCGGGTCTAGTGCCGCCGACTTCTCGGGTCTATAGCGGTTGGCGTCGGCGCAGAAGCTTGCCGACCACCTTTTGCAACAGCGGGTACAGCAGCACGATGATCGTCAGAATCATTAGCGCCGCGCTCATCGGCCGGGTGAGGAACTGTGTGAGATCCCACTCGGTCTTGATGACGCTCTGCATGAAGTTCTTCTCTACGATCGGGCCAAGCACGAGCCCCAACACCACCGGGGCGAGCGGGAACTTCGCCTGCTCGAGCAAGTAACCCAGGATGCCGAAGATCAGCATGATGAGCACTTCGAGCAGTCCGTTGTTGATGGAGAACGAGCCCACAACACAGAACGCCACGATGATCGGCATCAGCACCGAGCCAGGCACGCGCAGCAGCATGCCGCTACTGCGAATGGCCAAATACCCCAGCGGGAGCATCAGAATGTTCGCCGCAATGAACACGATGAAGATCGAGTACAGCAGCGGCGCCTGCGAGTCGAACAGCGACGGTCCCGGTTGGATGCCCTTCACGAGCAGCACTCCCAGCAGGATCGCCGTGATGGTGTCACCGGGAATGCCGAATACCAACGTCGGAATATACGCTGAGCCGACTCCGGCATTGTTGGCCGAACTCGCACCAACGATGGGTTGGATGTGGCCCTTACCGCTACCGAACTGCTTACCTTCTTTAGCGCCATTCTTGGTGACCGCGTAGGCGACCCACGCTGCGATGTCGCCGCCGGCGCCCGGGAGGGTACCGATCGCGCTACCGATAACGTTGCCGCCGAATGCCGTCTTCTTGTACTTGAATAGCGTGCTGAACGCGTTGCGCAGCAACCCTTTCGACTCGATGCGAATCGGCAGTGCCTTTGCTGGCGGGCTGATCACATTGCGCAGCACTTGCGACAGTCCGAACAGGCCAATCATTGCCGGGATGAAGTTGATGCCACCCAGCAGATCGGTGCTGCCGAACGTGAAGCGAGGGAAGCCAACTGAAATGTCGAGGCCGATTGTCGACACGAACAGCCCGATGAGCAGCGCGATCGTTCCCTTGACTTGTGAGCCGCGAGAAATGATGACCGCGGCTGTCAAGCCAAGGATGGCCACCCAGAAGTACTCGTACGAGGTGAACAGCAGCGCCACTTTTGCCAGCTGCGGAGCGGCCACGATCAGCACAAGGCCACCGAAGATGCCACCGCTGGCCGACGCCACCAGTCCGACACCGAGAGCCAGGGCTCCGCGGCCGTTCTGGGTGAGACGGTAGGAATCTTCGACGTAGGCAGCGCTGGCAGGCGTGCCCGGCATCCGCACCAACGCAGATGGAATGTCGCCCGCGAAGATGGCCATGACCGACATCGTGATGATGGAGGCGATTGCCGGTAGTGGGTCGAGGAAGAACGCGAACGGCACGAGCAGTGCGGCAGCCAGTGTGGCGGTGAGGCCAGGAATGGAGCCGATGAAGATGCCATAGACGCCGGCGGCCAGCACTACCAGCAGTAGTTCCCAGCTCGCCACCATGCTGAGGGCTTGAGTCAGATTATCGATCATCGCCTAACCCCAGAATCCGAGTGGCAGCGGCACGAGGAGCACCTTGTTGAAGATCAGCCAGACGCCAACGGTCGAGAGAACCCCGGCAAGTACAGCGACCCACCACTTAGCGCCGAGGCGCAGGATGAGCCCCACGGTCATGATGATCACCGTCGTGAGAAAGCCGAGAAAGTCGACGGCCAGCAGGTAAAAGATGACTGAGCCCACGACGAGACCGGCGTTGATCCAACCACGCCAGTAGACAGGGGTCGGCGCGGTGTCGTTCGCAGGGGCGGATGCCGCAGCAGCATTGCCTGAGGCCTCGGCGGTGTTCGTGCGAGCAGCCTTACGGCCTTTGAGCCACCGCCCCAGAAGCAACAAGCCCATGAGAACCATGAGCCCGCCGATGATGCCGGGGAAGAGGGAGGGCCCGAGCTCTCCGCTCGGCAACGTGGGGTAATCGCGAACGGCGAAAAGTATGGCGGAGCCGAAAACAACTACGACCACGCCACTGGCGAGATCGTAGCTGTTCTCAGATTTCTCCACCGTCTCCTCTACCTCCGGAGCGGTGTCGAAGGTCATCCGGTCAGTCCTGCTGCTTCCATGATCGTTCCCTTAGCCTCATCCTCGTTGACGATGAACTCAGTAAACGCTGCGGTGTCCTTGCCGTCAACGCCGAAGCCGGCGGTGGTCATGAATTCGACGTACTCGTCGCTCGCGACGATGTCAGCAACCTGGCATTCGAGCTCGGCAACGATGTCTTCATCCATTCCGGCGGGGCCGGAAACGCCGCGCCATGAACCCATGGAGAAGTCGATACCTGACTCCTTGAGCGTCGGAACGTCGGGGTAGTTCGGGTCGCGTTCTTCACCCATAATGGCGAGCGGGCGAGCTTCGCCAGCCTCGATCATCGTGGCGTTCTCGGCGAGGCTTGCAAAGGTCACATCGATTCCACCGGCAGCGAGTTCTTGAAGCGCGGGAGCAGAACCAGCACTCGGTACCCAGCGGATGTCGTTGACATCCATGCCAGCCTCAAGCAGCATTCCGGCGCGAGCCAGGTCCCAGATGCCGCCGATCGCGGTACCGGAACCGACGATCTCGCCGGGGTTAGCGCGAGCATCGTCGAGAAGATCTTCGATGGTCTCCCAGGGAGCATCCGCGGCAACAGTGATTCCCGAAGGGTCAGAGTTGACCTGAGCGATGGGGGTGATGTCTTCGTAGGCGAGTTCAGTGAGGCCCTGCCAGTGCATCATGGTGATCTCCACGGTGGTCATACCGATCACGGAGCCATCTGCCTTGCCGTTCGAGATCGCGGTGTGGCCGATAACCCCGCCGCCGCCATCACGGTTCACGACGTTGACCGGCGTTCCGAGACGGTCGGAGAGCTGAATCCCGACGAAACGAGAAACGCTGTCGGTGCCTCCACCGGCAGCCCACGGCACGATGAATTCGATCGCACCGCTCGGGTACGTCGAGGAGAAGTCACAGGAGTCACCAGAACTGCCAGCGGCAGAGTCGGTAGACGACGTGGAGCCGGACTGTGCACAACCGCTCACCAAGAGTCCTGCGGAAACGGCGAGAGCCAGTCCCGAGATTCTGACGCGACGGGAAGGCTTGAGGGAAAGCCCGCTAGCGGCGATTCTTGACATCGACATTGATATCCAACCAATCATTGTTGTTAATTCACGTTCATGCTTGTGAACGCCGAAGATATCACAACATCTATGTCGCTGTCTTTAGCGACCGAAAAACTTCTCGACTCGGATGTCGCACAAAGGTGCCGCAGCGAGTTCACATCTGTAAACTCCGACACATGCAACACCAGACCACGGCGTCACCAGCCCCATCCGTCAAGTCGGCCGATCGCGCATTAGCGATCGTCGACCTGGTTGCCGCGAGGGGCTATGTGAGCTTTACCGAGATCGTCACCGCGCTCTCACTGCCTCGATCGAGCGCTCACGGTTTGCTCAACACTTTGCATTCCGCCGGCTGGCTCCAGCACGACACGGCGACGCGGCAATACTCGCTCGGATTGCGGGCCTGGCACGTCGGACAGTTGTACACCGGGCACAACCACATCGCCAACGCTGCCAACCCCGTTCTTGAAGGGCTAGCCGCACGACTGGGGGAGAGCGTTCAGCTCGCTCGGCTCGATGATTCAGGGAACGCGTACTTTACGATCAGCCAGCATTCCACTGAGGGGATGCGGTTTGGAACTTCGGTAGGGATGCGCTTGGCCGCTCACGCCACGGCCACCGGCGCTGCGTTGTTGAGCAACCTTGACCCGGCCGAGGCAAAGCGTCGTCTTGCTGCCGCTCCCGCGCCGCTGCTGGTGAACAAAGCCGCCGTTGAGATTGCCGACATTCTCGAGCGAGTCGCGGAAGCCAAACAGCGGGGTTACGCGCTGGATGACCAGACGTACCTCGCCGGATCTCGAAGTGTGGCGGTTCCTCTCACGAGCGCAACCGGCGGCATCAGCACCGCCATCTCTGTCACGATGTCCGCTTCGCGCACGGGGGAGCTGTGGCCGACGGATGTGCTGCGTGCTGTGGCGGCAGCGGCTCACGAGATTCGGGTAAGACTTGGGGCGCGCGAGCCGCAGATCGTCGTGCCGGCTCTGGGGTAAACGCCACACGCTCACCTTCGTGGTCGCTTGATATCTTGGTATACCAGTATGGTTAACCCGGATGTCGGCCTAATGGAGGGTTTTGAGAATGCACACCAATTCAGCGAATCGCAGTGAAATCGATGAGCAACCGACGGCGCACCTCGCCCCGCTCAGCCCCGAAGCCACCCTCGCGCTCAGTCGCGTCAGCACCGCAACGATCACGACCCAGCTCATGTCTCGGGGGCTACGCAATACCTACCTCGAGGGTCTCGAGTTCTCGAACCCTGCGCGCCAGCGTCTGCTCGGCGAAGCCTTCACCATGCGTTGCATCCCGGCGCGCGAAGACATCGACGTGCCCTCCATCTTTCAGGACTACGACCACCCGCAACGCATCGGCGTCGAGTCGGTTGAACCCGGGCAAGTGCTCGTCATCGACGCGCGCGGCAAGAAGCGTGCGGCATCCATCGGGCACATTCTCGCCACTCGGCTCAAGATGCGAGGCGCCAGCGGCATCGTCAGCGACGGCTCCTTCCGCGACATGGTCGGTTTCGAAGAGCTCGACCTGCCCACATTCTCTGCGGGAGCCTCGCCCACCACAAACCTGGCTCAGCACCACGTCGTTGACTTTCAGATTCCGATCGCGTGCGCCGAAGTGGCGATTTACCCCGGCGACATCATGGTCGGTGATCGCGACGGAGTGGTCTGCATCCCGCGGCACCTCGCCGAATCCGTCGCGCGTGACGCTCTCGAACAAGAAGAACTCGAGGAGTTCATTCTCTCGAAGGTCGAAGAGGGCAGCCCGCTGCGCGGTACCTATCCGCCCAACGACGAGCTGCTGAAGAGCTACAGCGAACTTCTCCCCAACTAACCGTGAGCCGACTACAGCCCGAGTTCGCGCTTCGTCACTCGCTCGATAGAAGCGCCAATGTGCTCCTCCATGAGGCGTGCGGCAGTCGCGGCATCGCCCGTGCTCGCTGCTGCGTAGATCGCTTCGTGCTCGCTCGCCTCGATTTCGCGTCGGGGCCAGTTTTCCCACAGCACTCCGGCCACAGCCAGCGCGGTGAGATCTTGCAAACGGTCGAGCGAATTGACGATGAACTCGTTCTCGCTGTTGGCATACATACCGCGGTGGAATCGGCGGTTCGCCAGAGCAGTAGCGGCGTTGTCGTTCGCGGCGGCGAAGATGCGAGCGTCGGCCAGCGCTTGCCCGGCGACAGTGAATTCACGACCGCTTCGCGCAGCATCCATGATGGCCCACGGCTCGAGCAAGACACGCTCTTCATAAATGTGACGGATGTCGGTGAACCCCAGTCGGCGAACCGAAATACGGCGGGCCTGAACATCCAACAGCCCCGATCGCTCGAGGACAATCAGCGCTTCACGCACGGGAGTTTTCGAGACGCCCAACTGCTCAGCGATCTTGCGCTCGACGAGAACCTGTCCCGGCTCCAGCGCACCAGAAACGATGGCCGAACGCAGTGCATCGATGATCTGATCCGTGCGCGTAGGAGTATCCGCCTGCGGCGGCAGCGGGGACGGAAAAGTAGCGTCGAGCGACTGGGTCATGGAGGTCAGCCTAAACGACCACAGGCGCCGCATGGCAAATGTGAGACCAGACCGGCCGCGTCATCCGCACCCCACCGCCCCTCAATTTTCGGAGAATCATGCTGAGAACAACTAACCCCGCGACCGGGGTCACGAACGACACTGACATCGCTCTCACGACGCCGACAGAGACCGCCGAGCGGGCAGCATCCGCCCAGTCGGCGTTCGAGCAGTTACGGGGGAGTAGCCGCGAATGGCGGGCCGGGCTGCTCGAGGCGCTGGCCGACGGTCTTGAGTTGCAGCGCGCCGAGCTCGTGGCCACGGCCAATAACGAAACGGGCCTCGGCGAGGGGCGACTCAACGGCGAGCTCAGCCGCTCCCAGTTTCAATTTCGACTCTTTGCTGAAGCGCTTCGCGAAGGCAGCTATCTCGAAGCCACGATCGATCACGCGGGCGAGACCCCGCTCGGGGTGGCGCCGGAACTGCGTCGGATGCTGCTGCCGATCGGGCCAGTAGCGGTCTTCGGGTCGAGCAACTTTCCGTTCGCGTTCTCGGTTGTCGGCGGCGACACCGCCTCGGCTCTCGCGGCGGGAAACAGCGTAGTGATCAAGGCGCACAGCTCGCATCCACTCACCTCGCGGTTGTCGTTCAGTGCCTTGGCTGACGCGGCCGCAGCGTACGGTGCGCCCTCGGGGATCCTTGGCATTGTCTACGGCACCGAGTCAGGGCGAGTGCTGGTGGCCGACCCACACATTGCGGCCGTCGGTTTCACCGGATCGCTCGGCGCCGGCGAAGCACTGCTCGGAATTATCAGCACGCGACCGAACCCGATCCCGTTCTACGGCGAACTCAGCAGCCTAAACCCGTTGATCGTTACTGCTGCTGCGGCAGTCGAACGCCCGGCCCAGATCGGCGAAGGGCTATTCGGATCGTTCACGCTCGGAGCAGGCCAGTTTTGCACCAAGCCCGGGGTGGCCTTCGTGCCGCGTGGAGCGAGCGGCGACGCCATCCTCGACGACCTTCGAGCACGCACCGAAGCGGCAGGGAGAATGGTCCTGCTCAACTCGCGCATCTCGGCGTCGCTCGGTGACATCGTCGGGCGCATCACGGCTGAAGGCGGAGCGCGCGTGCTCGCGGTTGGCTCGCAGTCGGGCCCCGGCATCCTCGCGGCACCGACCCTGCTCGAAATCGACGCTGCCGACTTCACTCAGGCCACTGCTGAAGAAGCTTTCGGGCCCGTGCTGGTCGTCGCGCGGTACGACTCGCTGCACGAGATCTTTCACGCCGTTGACGCCATGCCCGGTTCTCTTACGGCCACAGTGCACCATGGCGATCACGAGCCGGATGTCGTGCGCGAGCTAGCGGACAAGCTCGCACCGACGGTCGGCCGCCTGGTCTTCAACGGCTTTCCGACCGGAGTGCGAGTGTCGTGGGCGCAGCACCACGGCGGAAACTGGCCATCAACAAACTCGCAGCACACCTCGGTGGGCGTGAGCGCCATCCGTCGCTTCCTGCGGCCCATCGCGTTTCAGGATGCTCCCGAAGCCGTGCTGCCCGAAGAATTGCGGGAGGATTTCACCGCGATCCCACGCCGGATTGATGGCGTGCTCGTGCTTGCCTCTCGCTCCCTGACCAGCGAAAACGTGATCGTGTAACCTCGACTCGTTGGTATACCAAGAGCTGGTTATCTCGATTGTCACCGTCCGATTTTTAGCACCTGATTTTCAGCGCTCAACCAGAAAGAGGCACCATGCAGATCAACCTCACCGGCCGCAAAGCCCTCGTCACCGGCGCAGGGCAAGGAATCGGCGCGGCCATCGCGCTCGGCCTTGCCCAGTCCGGCGCCGATGTCGTCGTTCATTACGCCAACAGTAAGGATGCCGCAGAAGCGCTCGTGGAACAGATCGTGGCGCTCGGTCGCACCTCTGTCGCGGTGCAGGGCGACCTGACTGACTCGGCGCAGGCCACCGCGGTAGTGGATGCCGCAGCCGCCGCTCTCGGCGGACTCGACATCGTCGTGAATAACGCCGGCAACCTCGTGGGGCGTCACACCATCGCTGAGATGACGGATGACCACTGGCACAAGGTCATCGACGTCAACGTCACGAGCGGGTTCTCCGTCGTGCGCGCGGCGATCCCGTACCTTTCTGAGTCGCCTGCCGGTCGCATCGTGATGATGTCATCGCTGGCTTCGGAAAACGGTGGCGGTGCTGGCGCGGTTGCCTACGCCACGGCGAAGGCAGCAGTCGTGGGATTCACCCGCGGACTCTCCAAGGAACTCGCTTCGGCGAACGTCACCGTCAACGCGCTTGCTCCGGGCTTTATCGGAGACACCCCTTTCCACAACACCTTCACGCCGAGCAGCGCACAACCGGGAATTATCGCCGGTATTCCGCTGGGTCGCGCCGGCACCGTCGAAGACGTCGCGGGTGCGACAGTGTTCTTGGCGTCGGAACTCTCTTCGTACATCACCGGTCAGGTACTCGACATCAACGGTGGTCTGAACTTCCGCTAGCCACGGTGCGGGCTGGTAGTCACTGCAGTGGCTGCCAGCTTCGCTCGCCCCTACGCGCTTGGCTTGCCCCGCATTTCGAGGGTGATCTGAGTCGCGTCGAGATTGTCGAGCGCATTCTCAAGCAGGTCGGCGTCGAAGATGCCGTTATCGCGCGCATCGAGAAGAGCCGTACGTTGAGCCCGGATGACGGAGATGCGGTGGTTCTTATCCGCCTCGAACTGCACGCGGCGCGACTCGAAATCGTCCCCTTCGGGAGCGGTGGTGTCGCCAGCCAACGGCTCGGTATTCGTGGTGGCATCCTCGGCGGCAGGGGTTGCGGTAGCAGCAGCCGTCGCCGTAACGTCAGGCGTCGCAGTAGCGGAAGGCGTCGCGCTAGCGGCGGGGGTCGCACCAGCCACCGCATCCGCACTCTCTTTCAGTAGAGCGAAGAGGCGGGTGCGCTCCGCGACCGTGCGCTCGTGCTCTGCGGCCTGATCAGAAGCGGGGGAGATGCGCCGCACCAGGGCGCCGATCGTGCCACCTTGCACAAGCAACGAGAGCGCCGCCACCACAAAAGCGATCAGCACGAGCGTGGACCGCAGCGGGGCGTCAGACGGGAGCGACTGGGCAGCCGCGACAGTGATTGCGCCGCGCATTCCGGCCCACACCACCGTCGTGCCCTCACGCCATCCGAGAGGCTCGCGGGCAAAGTAATCGATGTCGGCGAGTGAGCGCGTGACCAAAGATGTGACCCGGCGCACGTAGCGCGGCGACTTGGTGGGGCTGAGGCCGCTCGGATGCTCGGGAGCCTGCAGAATCTCGTTCGGTGAGCCCAGCCGCTCCTGAATAACTTCCATGCGTGGCTTCATTTTGGCGTGCCGGTGAGAGCGCCGCGCCAAGAACCACAACAGGGGAGCCACGAAAGCAGCGCGCACAAGAACGGTGATGATCAGTGCGCCGATGGCGATCACGACCGCGGTGCGAATACCCGCGTCATCGTTTTCGACATCGGTAAGGATGCCCGAAATCTGCAGCCCCATCATCAAGAAGATGGCGCCCTCGAGCACCAGTTCGATCATGCGCCAGTTTTGGGTATCCGACAGCCGGTTCTGGGGCGACAGCACACGCGCTGCCCGGATGCCGGTGACGAGCCCGGCGACGACAGCGGCGACCAGTCCCGAAGCCCCCAGAAGCTCGGCCGGAATCGCGGCCACGAACGGCACCGTGAACGACATCACCGTATTCACTGTGGGATCGGTGACGCGCTTGCGAATGACCAAATTGAGCCAGCCGACGAAACCACCGATCAGCAGCGCGACCACCACGGAGTAGGAGAAGGAAGCGGCGAAACCACCAAAACTGAAGGTAGCCGCCGTCGCGACGATCGCTCCGCGCAGCAGGGTGAGGGCGGTCGCATCGTTCAACAAGCTTTCGCCATCGAGCATGGCAATCACGCGTTTCGAGACCGGGGTCTGCTTGATGATCGACACGGCTACGGCATCCGTCGGGCTGATCACGGCGCCGAGAGCAAGGCCCCACGCGAAGCCGAGGCCTGGAATAACGAGCATGAAGAAGAAGCCGAGGATCACGGCGGTGCCGATCACGAGAACGACCGAAAGCCCGCTGATGGCGCCAAACTCGCGGCGAAAGTTCATCGTGGGTAGCGAGACCGCGGCCGAGTACAGCAGCGGTGGCAAAATGCCCTGCAGGATCAACTCTGGGTCGATCTGGATGTCGCTGAAGGCCGGAACCACCAGACTCGCGACGACACCAATGGCGACCAGCACGAGTGGCGACGCGACTCCCAAACGCGGACCAAGGAGGGTGGCGGTTGCGATCACCACAAGCGCGGCCACCATCACGATCAGCAGTTCAGTCATGGGTCTAATCTTTCAGCACAATTTATCGAAACGCTGACAACGCTGTGCTGCGGCCCCTACGACACCAGCGGGATTACCGCGACCTTGCCCTTCGCTCCGGCCACGACCAGCACATGAGCGGCTTCGACCCCGTCAAGGGCAGCGACGACTGCCGCGACATCCGGCTCTCTCGTCACAGGCTCAGCTCGCTGCAGCACCGTCACTCGCGCGCCCGTGGCTGCGCGAACGGCCTCGAGCAGCTCGGTGTTGGTGCCCGACGACACGAGCGTGACGCGCCCAATGCGGTGCGCCGGCTCGATGTCAACATCGGATGCTCGATCCTTGCGCCAAATCATGAAGTGATAGGTAGCGACGAGCGCGGTAGCCGTAAGCAAGCCGAGCGCCTGTCGTGATCGTTCGATGAAGCTCTCGCCGCTGCCGCCATCGAGCAAGAAAGCGAACAACTGGAAGCCGATCACGAGCAACGTGATGAGCGCTACGAGAGCACTCAATCCGAAGATGATGACGAGGAACACACGACGGCCGGGAGTGGCAACGCGCTCCGGCAGAGAGGCCTCACGGGGTCGCCACGTCAACCACCAGAGCACGCCGCCGACGACGAGTGCGCTGAGACCCGCAAGCAGCAAACTGCGGATGTTGCCCGCGAGTAGCGGATCGCTCGACGTCGCGAGCAGAGCGTTAATCGTGACGCCGAACCCGGATGCCGCGAAAGCCAGTGAGACACCCGCGGTCGAGAGCGAGGTTGCTGCACGCACTCCAGTGGACCGCTCAGCGACGATGCGTGAGTGGTACGTGAAGACCAGCGCGCCGACCGCCGCTCCCGCGATCGCTGTTCCCAGCGGGTCGAGCAGGCTGGCAATCGGCTGCTGCAGTCCGGTAGCGAGCTCGAGGAGGATCGACAGCAGAATGATGAGCCCGAACGCGAACACGGCGAGCGAGCCGATTCCCGTGATGAACACGAGAAGCACGGTGCTGAAGCCAAAGGTGTGGTTTCGCACGCCCAAGCGCACCCAGTGCCACCGCCACAACAGGGCGCCGCCGATAGCCCAGACGAGGGACTGCGCGACGATCTGCCACAGCGGATCGCTCACCACGACCGAGCGCGAGCCGGCATCCGCGGCGGCATCGATGAGCTGGGCGAGCGCAGAGACGAGGCCTCCGGCGCCGTAGGTCAAGCCAATCAGGGAGGCGAGGGCGGGTGCTGCGCCTTGAAGGCGCGTTGGCCCCTTGGCGGGGTGCTGCCACATCCAGAAATGCCACCCCCACACGAGTGCCCAGATGATGCCGATGGCGAGCCCCGCGGGGTTCCAGCCGTAGCGAATCGCATCGGCGAGCCAGGAGAGCAGGGCAATGGTGAAAACCAGCAGAGCAACCGTCGACATGATGACGAGATAGACGGGCCACAGAATGGATGCGCGGTCTCGCGCCATAGTGCCGTCACGCCAGATCAGCCACCAAAGCAGGGCGGCCAGTGGGCCAGCGACCAGGGCGGAGGCGAGAGAAGTCGCGAGCCCGTAGTTGTCGTAGCTGACCTCGATGCGATTGAGGGTGAAGAGACGGTCGAGTAGTCCGCTGAGGCCGCTCGCCGCAATAATCACCGTCGCGGCGAGGAGCGCGTAGGTGATGAAGCGGCGGACGGTTTGCACGCCGCCCACCGCGGGAGTTGCTGCCGGAGAACTAGTGGTAGAGGTCATCCGCGGAATCCTTGGTCGTAGCAGTACGTGAGTTCCCAGGGGGTGGTCGAGACTTTCCAGTCGCCACCTTCCTCGACAAGAGTGAAGAGATCGTCGTAGCTGTAACTAGAGCCGCCGAAACTGCCGCTGCCCTGTTCGAGAGAGACCTTCACTACGGCGCTAGTGCCGTCGATCGTGGTGGAGATAACCGTCATCCGCAGTCCTTGAAGCGGGCTTCGGTCGGCTTCTTCGCATTCGTCGAGAACGCCTGCAGATACGAAGCTGCGTGCCGTTTCGAAGTCGCTGGCGACCATGGCACGCGAGTAGGACTGAACGACGCCCTCGGGCGTGGAGGGATCGATATCGGTGGGCCCACCGCGCGTGAATACCACCACGATGGCAATCACCACCATGGCGGCGATCACGGAGAGGATTACCGCTAACGTTCGATCGGGTCGAGCAGCGTCCTGAGTCATGGGCTAAGCATCTCTCAGAAGTGCCGACAAATCTATTCGGTAGAACCTCTAATCTCGTGCCCGTTAATAGGGCGAAGCCCGCAACTCGCTCGTCCGTTGTGGAACGAGAGTGCTGCGGGCTTCCTGGCCGATAGAGCAATCAGCGTGATCGCCCCATCAACGTCTATGGCTGGCTGCGGATGATGGAGATCGGTCCCGAGTGCTCGGTCACGTTCGTGAGCTCGTGAGATTCAGCATCCGGAGCCTCAGCGGCGACAGCGTCTTCATCGCCGAGCACGTTCAGCGTCTCGGTTGCTTCGGCGCGGTCGATGGTCGTGGCCAACGGAACTTCCTTGATGAACATCAACAGCACAGCGGAGACAAGCACTAGCGGCACCATGTAGAGGAACACGGGAGCGAGCGAGTCGTTGTAGGCGCCGACGATGATCTCGCGAATTTCGTCAGGAAGGTCGCGAACGGCGGCGGGCGTCAAGGAGTTGGTGTCTCCCGTTGCCCCTGCGGCTGCAGCCGGAAGGCGAGTGTCGAGCAGTTCGGTGAGGCGAGCGACGAAGAGGCTACCGACCACCGCAGTGCCGATGGAGGCACCGATCTGGCGGAAGTAGTTGTTTGACGACGTCGCCGTTCCCACTTGAGCGTTCGGGAAGGTGTTCTG
The DNA here is from genome assembly GCA_040687235.1 of Rhodoglobus sp. NPDC076762. GTDB lineage: Bacteria > Actinomycetota > Actinomycetes > Actinomycetales > Microbacteriaceae > Rhodoglobus. The sequence goes on from JBFBMV010000001.1 coordinate 1,249,713, forward strand.
AACGATGAGCACGAGCATCTGCATGCTCATGCCGAGACCGAGACCCATCACCGCGAGGTAGCTGCAGAGAATCCAAATCGGCAGATCCGGCGTCATCGTGGAAAGCAGCGCCAGTCCCGCAGCGATCACGAACGAACCTGTAAGGGGCAGCCACTTGTAGCGACCCGTGCGGCTCACGAGCTGGCCAGCGACGATCGAGGTGACGAGCATCGCGCCCATCATCGGGATCATCAAGAAGCCGGCCTGCGTGGCGTTCACTCCCGTGACCATCTGCAGGTAGGTCGGCATGTAGGCGAGAGCGCCGAACATGGCGATACCCGTGATGAGACCGGATGTCGTGGTGAGAACGAAGTTGCGTTCCTTGAACATGTGCAACGGCATGATCGGCTCGGCTGCCGCACGCTCGACCATCACGAATGAGAAGCCGGAAACGACAGCGAGAGCGATGAGGCCGATGATGATGAGCGAGTCCCAGTCGTACTGAGTGCCACCCCAGGTGGTGACGAGAACGATCGCCGTCGAGGCGATGGCGAGAAGAACCATGCCAGCGACATCGATCGTGGGCTTGCCGCGAGTGTTCTTGGGCAGCTTGAGCAGCATCACGGCAGCGACGATGGCGAGCGCACCCAGCGGAAGGTTCATCCAGAACGCCCAGCGCCATCCGATCGATTCGGTAAACCAGCCACCGAGCAGGGGGCCGGCGACGCTCGCGAGAGCGAAGACGCCACCGATCGCACCCATGTAGCGACCGCGTTCCCGGGCGGGAACCACGTCGGCGATGATCGCCTGCGAGAGGATCATGAGGCCACCGCCACCGAGGCCCTGAACGGCGCGGCCCACAATGAGCCAGGTCATGTCGGGGGCGAGGCCTCCGATGATCGAGCCAGCCATGAAAATGGAGATGGCGCCGATGAAGAGGCCCTTGCGACCGATGAGGTCACCGAGCTTGCCGTACACGGGCATCATGATGGTGGCGGCCAAAATGTAGGCGGTCGTGACCCACAGCATGTGGTTCACGCCGTCGAGTTCACCGACGATGGTGGGCAAAGCGGTGCTGAAAATGGTCTGATCGAGCGCCGAGAGCAACATGGTGACCATGAGGCCGGCGAACAAGAGCAGAATGCTGCGCTTCGTTGCCGGGTCGCTCGTCGTGGTGCCTTCAGCGGTGGTGCCGTCTATCGCGGTTGCGGAAGGTTCGTTCGTGGTTGTCATTGAAGTGTGTTCAGTGTTTCTCGTGTGAGTCCGATCGAGCGAAGGTACATGGAATCGATGTCGGCGGTAGCGCCGTCAGCGATCCACTCCTTGACTGCGATTCGAACGGATGCGACGCAAGTGGCTACGGCAATTTCGGCGACGTGTTCGGGGTCGCGGGGGAGCGTAGTTTCTCGCTTGTTGAGGAATTCGACAACGGCAGCAGCCATCGTGCTGTTCAGTTGCGTGAATTGGTGAATCTGTCGGCTCAATAGACGCGGGTGTTCTTGCACGAGCGCCATCCGTTGAGCTTTGAGTTGAGTGCGGGCGGCCAGCGGGCCAAAAATTTGGAACATGGTGGAGACGATCGCAGCGACGAGATCATCGGTTTCTGCGGAGGCGACTCCGGCGGCAATTGTGCGCTGAACTTCGCCCATGTCTTGAGTGCCGAGGATCGCGTCCTCTTTGCTGTCGAAATAGTTGAAGAAGGTGCGCGGCGAGATGCCGGCGCGGTCGCTGATCATGTCGACCGTGGCGCCGTCGAGACCCTCGGCCGTGACGATGTCGACCGCAGCGGTTTCGATGCGCAGGCGCGTTTCGATTCGTTTGCGATCGCGAAGACCAAGGGCGGGAGTATCAGGCACTCAGCAATAATTGCAGAGACTGCAAAAATGCACAACTGCAAAAAGCTGTGAAAATGCTTAGGAGTTAGAGCGCGATCGATTCGCCCGGCTGCAGCACGGAGAATTCGCCGCCGTAGCCCGCCATGACATCCGAAATTCGTGCGGCTGACAGGGCGAGTCCCTTGTCGGAGAGCACAGCATCGTGCGTCTGAATGGCACGCTTCGGGGCCAGCTCGGCCACGTAATCCATAACCTCACTGATCTTGAGCCAGGGGGCGCCGGCGGGGATCGCTGCGCTCTGTACAGGCTTGGGCGGCACGGTAAAGGAATCGCCGCCATACCAAAACGCGTCATTGACGAGAACGCCAACGTTATCGATCATCGGGATCGACTCGTGGATGGCGGCGTGATCGCGGCCAAAGAATTCCAGCGTCCACCCGCCAGCAGTTTCGCTCGCGCCGTCGGCCACGGTCGTGACGTTCCAGTCAGAGGCAGCGGCCGCGACACCGGCGGGGCCAAAGATGGGCACGAGAGGATTGTTTTCGCGAAGGCGCGCCAACTGATCGGCCGACCAGTGATCGGGGTGTTGGTGCGTGATCACGATCGCGGTCACGTTCTCGAGTGAGGGGAGCGGGCTCGTGAAGTTGCCGGGGTCGATCACGAGGCGCTCGCCGTCGTGTTCAAGAACGAGGCACGCATGCTCATACTTGGTCACATTCATGTCCTGAGCCTATGCCCGTGGTGCGCCGGATGCGAGGCTGTGCGACATACTGAAGTGTGGAGTCGATCAAACCCCTGCGTCTTGTTGTCGCGATCAATCCCACAGCATCGTTTGGGCGTGGCAGAAATGTCGGCCCGCGTGCTGTCGAAGCGTTGCGCGCGCTCGGGCATGAAGTCACTGCCCTCGAGCAACCCAACTTTGCGTTGCTTCTCAAGCGCGGCCGTAAGGCGATTGCGAAGAAGCCGGATGCTCTGCTCGTGGTTGGCGGCGACGGCATGGTCAATCTGGGCACCAATCTCGTCGCGAAGACGAAGGTGCCGCTGGGAATCATCCCCTCGGGCACCGGTAATGACATGGCTCGCGGCCTAGGCATTCCTTATTCAGATACGGATGCCGCTGTCGCCAGTGTCGTGCGCGGCTTGGCTCGACCGACGCGGGCTATCGATGCCGGCAGCGTCACCTACGTCGATGAAGCCACAGGGGCGGCGGCTACGCGGTGGTTTGCGTGCGTACTCTCGGCGGGTTTCGATGCGATCGTCAACGAGCGCGCCAATCTCATGTCGTGGCCTCGGGGCGCCAGCCGTTACACAGTCGCTCTCATCATCGAGCTGCTGCGCTTGCGCCCTATCAAGTACAAGCTCACTCTCGACGGCACGGTGATCGAGACGACGGGCGCTCTCGTGAGCGTGGGCAACAACGTGTCGCTCGGCGGCGGCATGAAAGTGACCCCGGATGCTCTCCTAGATGATGGTTTCGCCGATGTTCTTATCGTCGAAGCTCTCTCGCGCTTCGCTTTCTTGCGGGTCTTTCCGCGCGTCTTCAAGGGGACCCATCTCACCGATCCTCGCGTCACGGTGCACCGAGCTAAGGAGATTCGGATTGAGTCCGAAGGCATCATGGCCTATGCCGATGGCGAACGTTTCGCAGCTCTGCCTATCGACATCAAGATGGTCGCCGGCGTGCTGAACATTCTCGACCAGCGACCGTAGGCGGTAGGCGGTAGGCGGTAGGCGGTAGGCGGTAGGCGGTAGGGATGCCGAGGCCTCGCGCACGAGGCTCCAGGAATTAGGCGCCCGGTGTTGCGGCGTCGGTCGCGATGCAGGCGTAGTCCGTCACGAGGGCGCCATCGTCGGTCGAGCGTTCCGAAATAATGAACTCCTGATTCGGGCGCGCGCCATCCGCTACCGTTTCTTTGAAGGCGCTAAAGGTCTCGGAGCACGCCGAAGAGACGGCGTTCTGAAGTCCACCGGCTTCTGAAATGGCGCTTTTCTCGAGCTCGCCCTTGCCGATCACGATGTGAGTGTGGTCAATAGTGCACGGAGCAACTTCCGCTTCGCTGAGATTGGTGCCGTCGACGAAAGTGAAGCAGTCATCGACGAGAAGTTGGGTAGAGCCAATGACGGTTGGTTCAAGCACCTGCCCCTTCTCATCTCGAGGAATTTCGGGAGAAAGTAGTGAGCAGCCAGCAAGCGCGATTACGGTTGCAATGCTGAGAAATGTGGCGGTGGTGGCGCGCGTAAGGGCAGTCAAGAAAAATCCAGAGGTTCGAAATCGGCAGATGTGGAAAAAGTAGGCCGAAAGATGTGGCATACTTTTCTAGTTGTTGTGAGGCCCCATCGTATAGAGGCCTAGTACGCCGCCCTCTCACGGCGGTAACGCGGGTTCGAATCCCGCTGGGGTCACAGTAGCAAAATCCCGGTCATGTTCTGTTGAACATGACCGGGATTTCATCGTTAACGAGACACCCAGTTCAGGGGGTCAGAATTCTCGAAGAATACGGGCTCGCGAGCTGACTTTGCCGATCGCTGAGCGCTTTTTCTCGCTTGCATCATGAACAATGCTCGTTAGGGTGGAGGGGCCGCTAACGCCAGCGGTCTGAACTGCTACGGGATGTGATTTCGATGTTCATGGGAGGAAACGGCCAGTGGGTTCGCGCCCGCAATGAAGCCGGCGCCAAACTGTTCTTGAAAGAGAAGCAGTTGGAGGCAGAACGACATGCGGCGGCCCAAGCCCGTACGCGAGCGTTGTGGAAACGTATGCGGCGGCGCGCTCGCGCGCTGGGGCAACGACTGCGAGGAAAGTGGCAATCGCGCCGCTGACTAGTTCACGCAATCGTCGAGTTCGTGGAACCAACGCGCTCTCCGAATATGCGCGCTTGCTCGCTCGGATAGCGGCACGCCACGGCCCCTAATGCGAGGTCGCGCCGTGCCGCAACGATCATGACTACTGCGCGATGAATTCGAGGATGTCGCGGTCCAGTTGCTCTTGGTAGTCGCCGTAGATGCCGTGCGGGGCTCCCGCGTACACCTTGAGTGTGCCGTGCTTCACGAGGGCCGCTGCTTTGTGGGCGGCATCGTCGATGGGTACGATTTGGTCGTCATCGCCGTGCGCGAGCATGATCGGTACATCCAGAGCTTTGAGATCGTCCGTGAAGTCGGTCTCCGAAAACGCCTTGACGCAGTCGTAGGCCGCGGCAAGATTGACGTTCATCCCTTGACGCCAGAACTCACGCTTTGCCCCCTCCGACACTGCAGAGCCGTCGCGGTTAGCGCCAAAGAAGGGCTCCGTTAGTTCAATATAGAACTGAGAAGCATCCTTGAGAACGCCGGCACGGATGCCGTCGAAGGCTTCCCTGGGCAAACCTTCGGGGTTGTTCTCGCTGATTACCATCTGCGGTGGAACAGCACCGGCGGTAATGACCTTCGCCACGCGGCCATTCGCATGCTGAGCGGCATAACGCACGACCTCGCCCCCGCCCGTTGAGTGACCAATCACCACGAGGTTGCTGAGGTCGAGGTGTTCGACAAGCTCCGCGAGGTCGCGGGCGTAGGTATCCATGTCATTGCCGGTGTAAGTCTTGGCTGAACGGCCATGACCGCGACGGTCGTGCGCGATTGCACGGTAGCCGTTGTCGGCAAGAAGTTTGATCTCGACCTGCCAAGCATCCGAAGAGAGCGGCCAGCCGTGGCTCAAGAGAACAGGCTGACCTGCACCCTGGTCGGTGTAGTACAGCTCGGTGCCATCGGAGGTAGTGAAGTAAGGCATTGCGGGTTCCTTTCAAGTGGTGGGAGAACTCTGTTTCAGGCTAGAAACCGAATCGTGGGCGCGCGTGCCCCCAATAGTCCTAGGCAGGTTCCGCTCCGGTGCTGTGCGGGGTTAGGTTTACTGGTGCGGGAACTGCGAAAGGACCCTTCGTGGCAGGTGAGCACAGTGCGCTCGGCGAATACTTATGCGCTCGCCGCGGGTTGCTCCTGCCAGAGCAGGTCGGGCTGCCTTCCGACCCTCAGCGCCGTGTGACTGGATTGCGCCGAGATGAGGTTGCTGCGCTCGCCGGAATCAGCCGCGAGTACTACATCCGGCTTGAACAGGGCCGCGATAACCGCCCGTCGATGCAAGTCATCGCTGCGCTCGCGCGAGCGCTTCAGCTTGATGAGTTTGCGGTTCGCTACCTTGTGCGATTAGCCACCCCACAGGCCCCTCGGCCGCTGTCAGCAGGCCCGCTGCCGGATGCGATAACGAGCCGTCTCCTTGAGCAGTGGCCAGACAGCCCAGCCCTCATTCTCGATCCCAACCGTGACATTGTTGCCAGTAATTCTTTGGCGCGAGCTCTCGTTCCCGAGAGTTTTCAGGTCGGAATGAATCTCATGCTCAACACCTTCTTGCCCGGGGCTCGCTCGCGGCATCCGGACTGGGCCGGGTTGGTTGCTGATCACGTTTCGGCGCTGCGCTACTACAGCGATCCCACTGATGCTCGACGTGAAGAAATCGTCGATCAGCTGTTGCGTGAGCAACCCGAGTTCGCTCGCTGCTGGGCGCGCCATGACGCTCGCCCGTTTAGTGAGCGGATGTTCCGCGTACCTATTGCGGGAATCGGAGAAGTGGAACTCAACATCCAGTTGTTCTCGCTGCCGGTGCATTTCGGGTACGAACTGATGGTGATTTTTCCCACCCCAGGGTCGCCCGCTTCTGCCGCTCTCGCTTACCTTGCTGCTCGCGGTCATGCCCCCGAGGTGCGCTCTACGCGCTTGAGCGAGCCGGATGCCCCGAGCCGCTAGATTGCGGGGTGGGTGGCCCCAGCGGGGCTAGGCCGAGGGGCTCGCTGAGTTCTACGGTGAGCACATGAACGATGATGTTGACCTCGCCACACAGCGCCAGCGCGAATTAGCGAGTACTCACCTGCGAACATGGCGTGCCATTCCCGCAGTGCTGCTCGACCGCCACTTAGATGTGGTCGCGTCGAATCAGCTGGCCCGAGCACTTTCGGGCAGTTTCGAGGTGGGCATCAATCTGGCACGCTTTACCTTTCTTGAACCCAATATCGAGCGCAGCGGAACATCGTTCTGTGCGGCCGCGACACAGATTGCGGGCATGTTGAACGACTCGCTCGCGCAGCACGACGGCGATAGCGAATTTCGCGAGATTGTGGGGGAGCTTTCGGCCAAGAGCCATACCTTCTCCGAAGTGTGGGCGAAGGAGTCAATTGGAGCCCAAGTCACCGGTACGGCGGGCTTTACCGACACACGAATAGGTGCGATCAGTCTGGGCTACAGCCTCGTGCGAATCCCCGAAGACACCGAAGACGTTCTTCTTGTTTTCTGCGCTACCGATGACCGAGCGCAGGCCCGGCTTGCCGAGCTGATCACACTGATCGCGAGCGACCCCGCTGCCGACACTGGTGCTGACATCGGTGCTGAGCGCGATGGAGCTGGCTGATTGAGTAGACGTCGCATGACGAACAGCCATCAGTGCGGGGTCGGCTGGTCGGAACGGAAATCGGTTGGGCCCGGCTGGCGAATGGACAGCAGATACGCAATTGCGGCCGCGGCGTGCGTGCCGGGTTCTACAAGGTAGGTCACCACAAATTGCCCGGGAGCGTTCGAGACCTCCAATGCTTGCCACCGAAACTCGACCCAGCCGATGGGAGCGACGTTCACGTGAATCGTGCCGCCGGTGTGAGGTCGTGCCTCGTGGCGGGCCCACAGCGCACGGAAGCTTCGGTAGGTGGTCGAGAGGTGGCCCACTACTTCGTGGAGCCGTGGATCGTCGGGGTCACTCGAAAAACGAAGCGCGGCGAGCATTTGGTTGAGAACCGATTCCCAGCCCTCCACCACCGCGGCGGGCTGCTGCTCGTCGAGAGCTCGTGCGTATCCGGCGAAGGCATCGATCAGTTGATTGTGCCCGGGTTCGACCTCGGGGCTGAGGGCCCGCATTAACTGGTTGGCGGCGAGCACATCGTGATTACGATCAAAGAGGTACGCGGGAGTATGCGACCAATAGTCGAGCAATCTCAGCACCGACTCTGACAGCGGGTGCGAGCGCGACGCTTGCGACCCCGGTCGCGCTAGCCGAAAGAAATAGTCGCGTGCATCCTCATCCAGTCGCAGCGCTCTGGCTAGCGCCCCCAGAACTTGATCGGAGGGATGCTGATCCCGACCCTGCTCGATGCGCAAGTAATAGTCGGCGCTAATGCCAGCCAGTTCAGCGACTTCTTCGCGGCGGAGCCCGGGCACGCGGCGACCCGACGCGGGAGGCAGCCCCACGTCGACAGGCAGCAGTGAGTCACGCCGTGCACGGAGGTAGACGGCGAGCGAGCTCTGCTCGTATGCCATGAATTCTCCTCGTGCTCAGTGCTGAATCTAGTACACGATTCGTAATAGAAAGTAGCGATCAGACACATGCTCGACGTGCGGCGCGTAGCGGCTCAGGATAGGGCTCACCTCCCATTCAAAACTTTTACTCACGAAGGAAAGCGACCATGTCTAATCTCACTGCCACGACCAGGACGATCGAGAACCGGTGGGCCGAAATCGCCCGCCCCACCACCCCGAAAGGCTGGCTCGAACGCGCTCAAGAAGTCTCCGACATCCTCGCGGCCGACGCCGTGGAGCGGGATGCCGCGAACCAGCCCCCGCACGCCGAAGTTGCGCTTCTCAAAGACTCGGGGCTCGTCACCCTGCTCGGCCCGGTCGAGCATGGCGGTGGTGGGCAATCGTGGCAGACCACGTACAAGGTCATCCGCACCATTGCCCGCGGTGATGGCTCCATCGGGCAATTGCTCGGCTACCACTACCTGTGGGCGTGGGCGGCACGCCTCGTCGCGACCGACGAGCAAGTCATCGCCGTGGAGAAGCATTACACGGCGAACAACTTTCTTTTCGGCGGGGCCGTGAACCCCCGCGACTCTGATCTGGTGGCCAGGGATGAGGGGGACGAGATCGTCTTCACCGGAAACAAGTCGTTCTCGACGGGAGGCGTCGTCTCTGATCTCACCGTGCTCGAGGGGATCCTCGAAGGAACCGACACCCACGTCTTCGCGATCGTGCCCACAGCTCAGCCCGCGATCGTGTTCAACGGAGACTGGGACAACCTAGGCCAGCGCCTGACCGAATCTGGCTCGGTGCAAATCAACGGCGTACGCACCGGATGGTCGTCAGCGCTCGGCTTCGTGAACAAAGAGTTCCAGCCACTCACCTACGGCACGCTCAATGTACCCGCCATCCAACTGGTCTTCGCGAATTTCTATCTCGGCATCGCGCAAGGAGCGATCGAAGCGGCATCGTCCTACACGCGCACTAAGAGCCGCGCCTGGCCCTACGGCGGCGACAACAAAGCTCACGCGAGCGAGGAGTGGTACATCCTGGCTGGCTATGGAGAACTGCAGTCGAAACTCTGGGCGGATGAGGCCCTTCTCGATGCGGTCGGCAGCGAAATCAGCGCCGTGCTTCACGCGCCGCGCACCGACCTCACCGAACGCCGTCGCGGCGAAATCGCGGTGCGTATTGCAGCAGGCAAGTTGCGCATCAGCGACGACGGTTTGGAAGTCGCGACGAAGGTGTTCGAGCTGACGGGTGCGCGAGCATCCGCCAACTCAGTGGGGCTCGATATCTACTGGCGCAACTTGCGCACCCACAGCCTGCACGACCCTGCGCCCTACAAGAAGCGCGAAGTTGGACAGTACGTGCTGCTCAATGAAGTGCCCGAGCCGAGCTGGTACACCTAACCCTTGACTGCGGCGTCAACAGCCTCCGGCAAATTCTCGAGACGGCTCGTGTCGATGTACTCGTCGTTCACGAAGAACGTGGGAGTGCTGTTGACGCCCAGCTCAACACCGGCGTCAAAGTCAGCTTCGACACGCTCCTGAGTGGCGGGGTCGGCAACGGCGGCATCGTAGGCATCCATATCGAGACCGATCTCCTCTGCTAGCGCGCGGAAGGCATCCGTCTGCGGGGGAGCGCTGCCGGCCCAGTCGCCCTGAGTTTCGAAGAGTCGCTGGTACATGGCCTCGAACTCGCCCTGTTGGGCGGCAGCCTCGGCGGCGATAGCGGCATCCATCGAATTGAGGTGGCTGGGCAGCGGGAAGTAGCGAACGACGTAGTTGATGTCGCCCTCGTACACTTCGCGCATAGCCTCGACGTACGGGTAGAACTGGCCACAGGCGCCACATTCGAAGTCGAGGAACTCGACGATCGTCACGGCATCAGGCCCCACGTTGTCGACGTAGTTCGAGTCGGATGCCACGGTGGAGGCGAGTTCCTGGGAACCGGTGCTGCTGCTGGCGGTCTCGGAGTCAGCGTTCTTGGCCGTGACGTACACGAACACGAAGGCGGCAACGAGCGCGAGAATCCCGAGCGCAGCAAAAGTGGGCAGGAGGGCTTTCTTCACACGAGACTCCGAACAGGCTGGGGTTGACGGCGATCGCCCAGTACTGAGCGTGAATCAAGGCTACGGGAAAGCCTCGCCGCGCGGAGGCCATTGAGGATAACTACCAGCTCCGCGAGCTCGTGAACGAGCACCACTCCCGCCAGTCCGAGAACACCCGTGAGCGCCAGCGGAAAAAGACCAATAATGATCGCGAGCGACAGCACGATGTTGCCCGTCATGATGCGACGCCCGCGCCGCGCATGAACCAACGCCACCGGAATGAGGCGTAGGTCGCTGCCGGTGAAGGCGACATCCGCCGACTCGACCGCAGCCGCAGATCCGGTAGCCCCCATCGCGATGCCGACGTCGGCCGTCGCGAGAGCGGGGGCGTCGTTGATGCCGTCGCCGATCATCGCCGTGGGCGAGTCATTCGTCAAGCTGGAAATCGCGCTGGCTTTGTCGGCAGGCAATAGCTCGGCGCGCACATCACTGATGCCCGCGTCGCGCGCGATTGTTGCTGCCGTGCGCGCATTGTCTCCCGTGAGCATGAGAGTGCGGATGCCCGCGCTCGCCAACTGTTCAACAGCTTCCGCAGCCTCGGGGCGCAGTTCGTCGCGGATGCCGAGGAGTCCGATCACGATGCCGTCGCGTTCGATCGCCATCACCGTCATGCCATCGTCGGCCAGGCGCAGGGCGGCAGGCGACAGTTCGCCAGCATCCATCCACCGGGTGCTTCCGGCGCGCACGAAAATACCGTCGAGCGTGCCCGATATTCCGCGACCGGCATCTTCACGAATGTTCTCGGCTTCGGCATGCACAGGCCGCTCGGCGAGTACTGCGTGGGCGAGCGGGTGCGTGCTGTGAGCTTCGAGCGCGGCGGCGATACCGAGCACCTCATCCCGGGTCACGGTGGCCAGTGTCTCGACAGCGACAACGCTGGGCCGATTCTGGGTGAGCGTGCCGGTCTTGTCGAAAGCAACCGTGCGGATGCTGCCCATCCGCTCAAACGCGGCGCCCGACTTCACGATGATGCCGAGCTTGCTTGCCGAACCAATGGCCGAAATGACGGTCACGGGAACGGCGATCGCGAGAGCGCACGGCGACGCGGCGACGAGCACGACGAGCGCGCGTTCGGTCCAGAGCTCGGGGTCACCGACGAGGAAGCCGAAGCCGACGATGGCAGCGGCTACGCCCAGCACGATCGGCACGAGGGGGCGCGCGATTCGGTCAGCTAGGCGGGCACGATCGCCCTTGCGGGCATTGGCTTCCTCCACCAAACGCACAATCGTCGTGAGCGAGTTATCGGTACCGTTCGCCGTGGTGCGGATGCGCAGGGCGCCGTCGCCATTAATGGAGCCAGCAAGAACGGTGTCGCCGGTGTCGACCGCGGCGGGGAGCGATTCGCCCGTTACCGCGGAGGTGTCGACGCTGCCTCGACCGCTCGTGACCACGCCATCCGTCGCCACGCGTTCGCCCGCGCGCACGACGAGCAGATCGCCGACCACGATGTCGTGAGCCGGCAAGGTGAGCAGTTTTCCGTCACGCTCGATCAGCGCCGTGTCGGGGATGAGGGAGAGAAGGGCGCGCAAGCCGTGGCGCGCACGATCCATCGCGCGATCTTCGAGCGCTTCGGCGATGGAGAATAAGAACGCGAGGGCGGCCGCTTCGCCCACGTGCCCCAGGAGCACTGCTCCCACGGCCGCAATTGTCATGAGCAAGCCGACGCCCAGCGAGCCGCGCAGCAGACGGCGTACGGCGCCGGGCACAAACGTTGCGGCGCCGGCGAGCAAGCTCACACCCTGCAGCACGGTAACCAGCCAGTCCGCTGCGCCCGACCACAGTGCGATGACGGATGCCGCAAGCAGAACGCCCGAGGCCGCCGGCAGAGCGAGTCCTCGGTCGTGCCACCACGGGGGGAGATCCTCGTGCACCGCGACAGCTGGGCTAGCGGCGGCTCCGTCGGCGGGAGTGGTCGCAGCCGCCGGGGCGCCGCGTGGCGTGAGCGGAGCATCCACTCCGCAGCATTCTTCACTCACGAAGCGTCCTCATTCTGAGCGGCAACGGATGCCTCGGGCGCGTCAACCACGGCGGCGGCGCTCGCGGCCGAACTGTCACAGCAGAGAGGAACGTCGCAATTCGCGTCGTCGCACGGCGCTCCATCGTCGACGGCGAGAACGACGTTCACGATGGCCGTGAGCGCACGACTGAGATGAGCATCCGCGATCTCGTAGCGCGTGGACCGGCCCTCGGGCGTGGCCGCCACAAGCCCGCAGCCGCGCAAGCACGTGAGATGGTTTGAAACGTTGCTGCGCGTCAGCTCGAGATCATGCGCCAGTTGAACGGGATAGCCGGGCTGTTCAAGTAACGAGAGAAGGATGCGGGCGCGAGTGGGGTCCGCCATGGCGCGACCTAAACGGTTCATGACGTCGACGCGGGAAGCAATGGTCAGCATGCACTGACCATACAGTGACGGCTGACCCGACGTCTACCGGCGAATCTGTGAACTGCCTCGCATCACACCGCTTAGCGTCGGCTATCATGGGGCACGCGAAGGGGAGTATCCCACCTCGTTGTACTCGTCAATACGAGCCACTCAGTAGTGGCTCCGGGGCAGCGGCATCCACGCGATCTGTGGCTGCGGGAGAGACTTTCGAGACCTGTTACGCCTCGAAACCCTCGAACGGATTCTCTTGACCACTCTGCCCATCTGGTTCGAAGTCACTTCGCTGACTGTGCTGCTGATCATCCTCGCAGCCGACCTCATCATGGCGTACAAGCGCCCCCACATTCCGAGCACGAAAGAGTCAGCACTGTGGGTGGGCTTCTACGTCACGCTTGCGTTGATCTTCGCGCTCATGATGTTCCTCCTCGGCGATGTAGAACAGGCCGGTCAGTTCATCGCTGGTTGGGTCACGGAATACAGCCTGTCGATTGACAACCTCTTTGTGTTCGTCATCATCATGGGGCGCTTCTCAGTGCCGCGAAAGTACCAACAAGAGGTGCTGATGGTGGGCATCCTGATCGCGCTCGTGCTGCGTGGAATCTTCATTTTGCTCGGTGCTCAGCTCATCGAGAACTTCAGCTTCATCTTTTACATCTTCGGTGCGTTCTTGCTCTACACCGCGATCCGCCAGGTGTTCGAAGACCACGACAGCATGGAAGAAACCGAGAGCGGAATCATCCGCTTCTTGCGCAAGCACATCAACATTTCGCCCTCGTTTGACGGTGGCAAGGTTCGCACGGTCATCGACGGCAAGAAGGTATTTACTCCGATCCTTGTCGTGTTCGTGGCGCTCGGAATCACTGACCTCGTCTTCGCTATCGACTCCATTCCCGCCATCTTCGGAATCACGACTGACCCGTTCATCGTGTTCACTGCGAACATTTTCGCTCTCATGGGGCTGCGCCAGCTCTACTTCTTGCTTGGCGACCTCATCGACAAGCTCGAGTACCTGCACTACGGCATCGCCTTCGTGCTCGGCTTCATCGGTGTGAAGCTGTTCTTCCACTCGATGCACGTCAACGAACTGCCCTTCATCAACGGCGGAGAGCCTCTGCTCTGGGCGCCCGAAATCGGCACGTGGACCTCGCTCATCGTGATTCTTGCCGCTATGACCGTGGCCGTAGTTGCGAGCCTCCTCAAGATGAGCCGCGATAAGAAGCGCGAAGCCATCTCGGTCGACAGCGAGAAGTAGTCATCGGTGGGCTGCTAGCAGCTCAGTGCTAACAACACACGCGCGGTGTCTGCACCCTGAGCTAAGGCTCGTGGGCGCAGACACCGCGCGTGTGTGTTGTCGCGATGTGTTCGAGAGCGTTTAGACCGTAGTGACGAGGCGAGACTGGGCGAGGCGCTCTGCGGCGTCCAGGGTGGTGATGCCCTGTGCTGAGGCGTCGCGGAAGATAGTCGTCACCGTGTCGCCGATGGCTTCTACGCGCTTCGCGATTGCGTCGGCATCCGCGTCGGGCTCCGAAGCCATATCGAGATAGATGACGCCGCCGCCGTTGACCACGAAGTCGGGAGCCCACAGGATGCCGCGTTCGGCGAGCGCTTCAGCGCCGTCGTGCTGTGCGAGTTGGTTGTTCGCTGCGCCGACGACTCCACTGACGTTGAGCTCTCGGATGACACGAGGGCTCAATACGCCGCCAAGACCACATGGAACAAAAATGTCAGCGACGACACTGTGTGCTTCTTCGACATCAACCCAGTTGGCGTCGAGCTCTGCGGCGAGCAGCTTGCGGTCAAGGTTGACGTCGGTGACGGTGAGCACGGCGCCGGCGGCGGTGAGCGACCGCGCGAGGCGGCCACCGACCTGACCGAGGCCCGAAATGATGAGGTGGCGACCGGCGAGGTCGCGGTTGCCGAATAGGGCTTCACACGTGGCAAGGATGCTCGCGTGTACGCCAGCGGCAGTAGCGTCGGCCGGCTCACCCGCTCCGCCCTGATCGGCAGGGAGGCCGCACACGTGCTCGGTGCGTTCAGCAACGACCGACATGAGTTCGGCGCTCGTGCCGACATCCTCTGCCGTCATGTAGGCGCCATTGAGGCTTTCGATCGCATCGCCGAGATCGAGCATCGCGTCACGCTTCTGCTCAGAGGTCAACGTGACTCCCATTGGGATGTGGATGACCGACTTACCGCCACCGCGGTTAAGGCCGGCTGCCGAATTTTTGAGAGTCATCGCGGCTGACAGGCGCAGGGAGTCAGCGACGGCATCTGTCCAGTGCGGGTAGTTCCACATTCGGGCACCGCCGAGCGCTTGCCCGAGTACGGTCGAATGAACGGCAACGCTAATAACAAGGCCGGAGCGTTTGCCGGTGGCGACGAGAACATTCTCGTGGCTGAATTCCGCGTTTTCGAGGGCGGACACTGGTGCTTCGAGTGTCGTGGATGCTTGCGTAATCATGTACTTCTCCTGCATGAGGGCCTTGTGGGCAAAACAACAAAATGACAAGTGGTGGTAGCACGAGGGTGGTGCGCTGTGGTCAGCATACCGCCGGGTCTACGCGGTGTCGCCTATTCATTGCTACGTTGATATCTGACAAATACTTGGGGGCATAGCGATGGTTTCGAATCAGTACACGGTTGTGCTGCCTAGCGGTCCTCTGAGCGTGACGGCGTATGCCAATTCAGACCGCGGATCGGTGCGCGCGCTGAACGAAGACAGCATGCTTGTACTGCCACGTGTCTACCTTGTTGCCGATGGGATGGGCGGGCACTCTTTCGGCGATCGCGCGAGCCAGTGCGTCGTGCAGAGCGTTGCTCGCACCGTAGCGCAGCACGACATCCTCACTCCTGAGCACATTGTTCACGCCATCTCGGAAGCCAACCTTGCCGTTATGGCGCTTCGCGGCGAAGACGATGGAGTATCGGGAACAACTCTGTCGGGTATCGCGCTGGTTTCGGTGGGTGCTGACAAAGAGACTCGGTGGATGGCGTTCAACGTGGGGGACTCCAGAATTTATGGCTGGGATGGTCGAAACCTTCAACAGGTCTCCGTCGATCACTCTGCTGTGCAAGAACTCATTGACCTGGGACATATCACCATGGTTGAAGCGGCCGTGCACCCCGATCGCAACGTGATTACGCGGGCCCTGGGCATCCACTCCCACGTTGATCCCGATTTGTGGCTCCTGCCCGTCGCCACACAGCAAACGTTCGTCGTGTGCTCCGACGGTCTCACCAAAGAACTCGATGACGACCTTATTGCGGGCATTCTTGCCGACCGCTCTGCGCTCAAGGACGACGAATCCATCGCCGACCGGCTCGTCGCGGCAGCAATCGCCGCCGGGGGCTCTGACAACGTCACGGTGGTCGTGGTTGATGCGACGCGTACCGCTGGCACGGACGTGACAGACGACGACACAGTCGACCGCGTGATCCCGCAGCACCTTGAACAAACCCGACCCAGGAAGTAGATCGCAGTGGTAACGAAATACCTCTCTGCACCAACCGCTGATTCCGTGTGGTCGGCGGTGATCGGCGAGAACCTCCTTGTTCTTGTCGACTCGACGGATCCCGCGCTCGTGGAACGGCTCTGGGCCAATCGGGCGGCCGGTGCCCAAGCGGCCGTTGAGGCGCTGAGCGCCCGAGGACTCTCGGCCACGCCGTCATTTGCCCTCGTCGAGTGGACAGTGAACGACGGTACTTCGGCGGGTGCCCGGGCTATCGTGCGGGGAGCCGCGAGCGTGCTTTTTCACAGCCCCAGCGGTTCGCACACTGTTAGCGGGGCACGTGTGAGCACGTGGGCTGAGCATCACTTCGATGACGCGAGCGACTGTGTGATCGCGGTCGACGGCGGTGCTTCTGGGCTCAGCGATGACTCGAGCGATGAAGCCTTTCTGCCGATAATCGCGGGCGTAGTGAAGTCGATGCGCGTGCAGTCGTGGCGAAGCAGCAGTACAGAGGCTTCCGGTGAGGAGCGTGTTGCGGCCGCACCTCTAGCCGACCAGCCGGCACTCGTTCAGCCCGTTGCTCCTCAGCCCGTTGCTCCTCAGCCCGTTGCTCCTCAGCCCACCTCCTCGACCCTTTCGGCGGAGAACCTGGCGCCCAGCGTGTTCGAGCTGGCAGACGCCACGCCCTCGACCGCAGCGGTGTCGGAGGCCACGATGGTCGACCGACCAGATCAGTTCGCTGACATCCCGCCGGGAGTGAGCGCAGCATCCGTCGCCGTTGGCGGCACCGCTCGGGACGAAAACGCTCACGGTTACGATTTCCTCTTCGGAGAGACTGTCATGCGCAACGTTTCGGACGCCGCGAGCGCCACCGAGGAAAATGACAGCACCGAAAACACGCCGGTCGCGCAGTCGCCAGCCCCCGAGCTGAATTCAGAGTTCGTCGGCGTGTCAGCGCCAGCGCCCGAGGGCGACCACGACGGCATGACGATCATGACCGCCGATCTCGCGAATCTGCGTTCCTCGCAGCCGAAACCGTCGATGGTGCGTGATTCGCCGCCCGACCAACCCACGCTTTATCTTGACCTTTCTACCGGTGCTCGCGAAGCTCTCTCTCAGCCGATTTTGGTTGGTCGAGCGCCGACCGTGAACAAGGTCTCAAGCGGAGCTTTACCGCGACTAGTCACGATTCCGGGCGACAAAGACATCTCTCGCAACCACGTTCAGATCGTTGTTGAAGGCGGAACAGTGGTCGTCACCGATTTACACTCCCGAAACGGCACGCATGTGGCGTTGCCTGGCCGGCCGTCTCAACGGCTGCGTGCCGGGGAGCCGACGGCCGTCATCGTCGGCACCGTGATCGACCTCGGGGGCGACGTTACTCTCACCGTGAGCGAGGGAGCGTAATGCGGCGGGCGCCCTCAACTCCACCCGATCTTCCGGGCTACACCTTTGTCAAGCTGCTTGGTTCGGGTGGCTTTAGCGACGTTTTTCTCTACGATCAGCACTTGCCCAAACGTCGCGTTGCGGTGAAGGTTTTACTGACCGAAGACTTAGCGCCCGCGACGCGCGCATCGTTCGTAGCCGAGGCCAACCTCATGGCGCAGCTCTCGGCACATCCGTACATCGTGTCAATATTTCATGCGGATGTTGCCTCAGACGATCGTCCGTACTTCGTCATGGAATACTGCTCGGGACCGAGTCTCGCCGAGCGCTACAAGAGCGCGCCGCTTGCTGTGACCGACGTCTTGCGGGTGGGCATCCGGGTAAGCGGTGCTGTCGCGACGGCGCATGCAGCAGGAATTCTTCACCGTGATATCAAGCCCGCTAACGTGCTCACTAACGATTACGGTTGGCCGGCACTGACCGACTTTGGTATCTCTTCGGCGCTCGACGACGAGATTCCGCTGCACACGAGTTCGCGCTCGCCGCTCACCGAAGAGAGCGGGTCAACGACCGGAGCATCAATCGGTATGTCAGTGCCGTGGTCGCCGCCCGAAATGTTTGACGACGATCCGAATCCGGATGTTCGTGCTGACGTCTTCTCGTTAGCTGCCACGCTCTACACTCTCCTCGCCGGGCACACTCCGTTTGAGGTGCGGGGCCGTTCCAACGGCGCTCTCGACCTGATCGGGCGCATCGAGCGCGGCCTCATCACTCCACTCACTCGGGAGGATGTGCCGGCCAGCCTTCTCGCTGTGTTGCGGAAGGGGATGGCATCCCGCCGCGATGATCGTTTTGCGAGCGCGCTCGATATGGCACGAGCATTGCAGCGCGTCGAACTCGAACTTGGCTATGCCCCAACAACGGTCGACGTGCCCAACCTTGTTGTCGATCAGGTCGCCCCGGCCGGAACTGACGATGACGACGACGCAACGCGAGCGCGTGGGGTCGCAACTATCGAGGCTCAGCCTTCGACTGTCGCTCCCTTACCTGATCGCTTAGCAGGCGCTCCTGTTGAAGGTGCCGGCGCCAAAGCTGACGAAACTCAACTTCGCGGTGCTCCCCAGCAGATCGCGCAGTCACAAGACGTCGAGCTGGGCGAGACTGTGGTCCGTCGCCGGCCGTCCGTGAACGAGGCCGTCGACTCCACCACCGAGCCTTTTGAAGTAGCTCCGGCCCGCGACAACGATCCGAAGTCGCGAATTTCGGCTCCTCGAAAACCGCTGCCGTGGATTGTGGGAGGGGTTGCTGCGGCTGTGGCCATTGCTGTTGGAATAGCGGTGTTCATCACGAACCCCGTCTCCACAGAGGTTCCCTCGGTTGCAGCCCCCACCACCGCGCCGACCTCTGCAATTGTGGAGAGCGTGCCCACGCCGGTACTGGTCTCCGCAACTGAAGCAGCCGGTTCCGTTGTCTTCACCGTCGATAATCCTTCAGGCGACGACGGTGACCGCATCATCTGGAAGCGCGTAGGGCGCGACAGCGAGCCGGTTCGGCAATCACAAGATGGAGTAATCACCGTCGATGGTTACGCTCCGGGAGCCACACTCTGTATTGACGTGAGGATCGTGCGCGCAGGCACTGAATCTGCCAATCCTCTGGAGGCGTGTTTTCCCGAATGAATCCGCTTCGAGTCGAGTTCTGTGGCGAGTGGTACGACATCGCTCACCCCAACGACTTTCATGTCGGCCGTGAATCCGACCTGATGATCGATGACAACCCCTATCTGCACCGGCGCTTTCTCCGCATCTACGAGGATTTTGGAATGTGGTGGCTGGCCAACGTCGGCAACCTGCTGACAGCGACCGTAACGGATGCCACCGGTCAAGTGCAGGCGTGGCTAGCTCCCGGAGCACGGCTTCCCATCGTGTTTCCTCAAATGCAAGTGCTGTTCAGCGCGGGGTCTACAACCTACGAATTCACCATTCACGCTGGCGACGACTACTACAACACGTCGACCGCGGTTGCGGGAGCTGGCGGGTCCACGACGATCGGGCCGATTCCGTTGACGTCGTCTCAACGGTTGCTCATCGTGGCGCTCGCTGAGGGAGTATTGCGTCAGTCGACCGCAGGACGAGGGGATATCCCGACTTCCGCCGCCGTCGCAGCGAGACTCGGATGGTCGATCACCACGTTCAATCGCAAGCTAGACAACGTGTGCGAGAAGCTCGACAAGCGCGGGGTTGCCGGGTTGCGTGGTGGCAAGGACAATCTCGCCACCAACCGAAGGTTGCGACTCGTTGAGTTTGCCGTGGCGACCAGGCTCGTCGATAAAGACGACCTCTATTTACTCGACCGCAATGACGAGCAGAGCCGCACCCCATGATTGGGGCCACGGCAAGGGGAGAACTACCCATACCTTGTCTTCCTGAGGGAAGCTGAAAAATGCTACGGTAATTGCCGGAAGTGATCGAGGATTTGTCAGCGTGATCGTGTGCACGCAAGCTGTGCGGAGTTCGGGAGTAGTGCAACGTGAAGCTGTCTATCGGTACCACGCGCCAGCGAAAGACCATCGCCTCCGCTGTCGTCGTCTCCCTCGTTGTCGGTGTACCGTTGACCTTCGCTGCGTTGCACCCCGGATTTCCCGTTTCCGATGTCGACCTCACGGCCAGCGATGTCTGGGTGACCAACGGCGAACAACTACTCGGTGGTCGGCTCAATCGCCAGATTGACGAACTCAACGGTTCAGTCATCGCTTCGAGTGCTCAGTTCGATGTGCTTCAGGACGGCGATGCTCTCTTCATGAGCGATCCCGTGGCTAACCGCATTGAATCGGTTGATCCCGCCACGACAGAAGTAACCTCAGCCATCGATGTCCCCAGCGACGCCGACGTCTCTTTCGGCGGCTCGAACCTGGCAATAGTTTCGCCACAGGGTGAGCTGTGGATTGTGCCCGCCGTCGGCGACCTGCACTTCAACTATGTTTCCGACCCCGCGCTGATCGAACTTGGCGATGGCGGTCGCGCTACGGTCACTGCCGATGGTGTCGTCATCGCTGTCTCGCCTGAGAACAAAGCGATCTACCGCGTTGAGACGATTGCCGACGAACCCGTGAAGTCAGAATTCCCGGCGGTGGGGGAGTTTCAGATAGCGGCAGCCGGCGATTCAGCGATCATCTTCGATCAGTCGACGAACGAACTGATTCTGGAATCGGGGCGCAGCTATCCGCTCAAGAAGCAAGGCATCCGTCTTCAGCAGTCGAGCACCGAATCGGAATTTGCGTTGGTGGCAACCGGCGACTCGCTGCAAAGGCTTGAACTGGGCACCGGTGCTCTCAGCGATATTCCCGCCGACATGACAACTCCCGCATCGGCGGATGGCGTATCTGCTCCGGTTGCGCTCGATGGCTGTGCTCATGGCGCATGGGCCTCGGCGCAGCGCTATGTTTTGGCCTGTACGGGAAATGATGCGCAAACATACGACATCGCCGAGCCAACGCAGGGAAGTGAACTCGAGTTCCGGGTCAACCGCTCGGTGATTGCGCTCAACAATCTCTCCAACGGCAACGTATGGCTCGTTGACGAAAACATGCGTCTTGTCGAAAACTGGGAGGACGTAACTCCGCCCGAAGATGAAGAGTCAGAAGAAGAGGGCGACGAGAAGTCATCGATTCAGTCATTCGAAGACACTCTCGCCGAGCGAACGGATTCCAATCGCGATCCCGTCGCTGCGGATGACGAATACGGGGTCCGCCCGGCTCGCACCACCGTATTTAGCGTGCTTGATAATGACACCGATGCTGATGGTGACGTGCTCGTTATCTCCGGTTACGACCGCATCGCCGAGTCCACAGGACGTCTCGACTTGAT
Source organism: Rhodoglobus sp. NPDC076762 (assembly GCA_040687235.1). Lineage (GTDB taxonomy): Bacteria > Actinomycetota > Actinomycetes > Actinomycetales > Microbacteriaceae > Rhodoglobus. Next base: position 1,271,033 of record JBFBMV010000001.1, read on the forward strand.
CGACGGCGGCCGTGCGCTCCAGTTCACGCCCGTGCCCGATTTTGTGGGCGGGATCGCCTTTAGCTACACGATCGATGACGGTCGCGGGGGATCAGACCAAGCACGCGTGTCGGCCACGGTCGTTCCTGAGGGGCGCAACGAACTTCCCGTTAGCGTTCGCGAAACGGGTATCAGCGTTGAGGCGAACCAAACCGTGAGCTATAACGTCCTCGCGGATTGGAAAGACCCTGACGGCGACGACCTTTACTTGATTGCTGCTTCGCCGGCGTCCGGCGACCTCGTGAGATTCACTCCGGATGGCTTCGTAACATTCACTCACCAGACCTCAGAACTCGGCGAGAAAGTCGTGACGTTCTTAGTTTCTGACGGTGGCGATACTCCCGCCCAAGGCGAACTGGTCGTAACGGTGGAACCTGCCGGCACGCTCAATCCGGTTGGAACTCCTGACTTTGCTTCGGCGTTCGAAGCAGAGACGGTGGTTATCGAACCGCTACTCAATGACCTCTCGCCATCGGGGGCCCAGCTCACTCTGATAGCGATGGACGAGGCAGACCAGGGAGCCGTGGCCTCGTTCGATAGCGATCGCGGCGAGATCACCTTTAGCTCCTCGTCCGCCGGGGTCTTTTACCTGACCTACACTCTGAGCGCCGGCGCGAACACGAGCGTCGGGATCGTACGCATCGATGTGCTGCCCAACCCGGCTTCGACACAACTGCCGCCTGTTGCGGTGAAGGATACCGCGTACCTCCGCGGGGATGAGCCGACGACTGTGTCGGTGCTGTCCAACGATGTCAGTCCCAGTGGCAACATCCTTGCCGTGCAATCGATTGATGTTGACCCCGCTCTCGTTGCGAAGGGCCTTGTTGTCGAGCTCTTAGAAAGCACGCTTATCCGGGTGACTTCACCGGCGGCGCTCACGAGCCAGGCTAATTTCACGTACACGATTTCGGATGGCGTGGGTACGGCAACGGCCGGAGTCACGGTAGTTCCCGTGCCGGCACTGACTAAGCACCAGCCGCCTGTCGCGCTCGACGACTCTGCCAAAGTGCGTGCGGGCGACATCATTACTCTCGATGTGCTCAACAACGACTTTCACCCGGACGACAGCCCGATGTCCCTCGACTCAGAACTCGTGACGGAGCCGGTTGCTGGTGTGGCTTTTGTGAGTCGAGACAAGCTGCGCTTCCAGGCTCCGACCACTCCCGGTGCTTACACCGTCGACTACCGCGTTGTAGATCCCTTCGGTGAGACGGCTGCGGCGACAGCCACCTTCACGGTCACGCCAATTGACGTTGATGCCAACCAAGACCCCACGCCTGTTGCGCTCATCGCGCGAGTGCTGGCTGGGGGAGAGATCAAGGTCGAGATTCCGCTCAGCACAGTCGACCCCGACGGTGACTCAACGCAATTGCTTCGCTTCCCGACGAACCCCACGCTCGGAGCGGTGACAGAGTTCGGCACTGACTATTTCATCTACGAGTCTTCGACTGCGACATCCGGTACTGACTCGTTCAGCTATGAGGTGGTCGATGCTTTCGGGGCAACGGGTGTCGGCGACATCAAGATCGCTGTTATTCCAGAACCTGATGAGTTGCGCGACCCCATCGCCGTTCCCGACAGCGTTGCTATTCGTCCCGGCCGCACAGCACAGCTCGACCTGATGGAAAATGACTCGGACCCTCAGGGGGCCCCGATTTCTGTCTCGCCTGATCTCATCGACGTGCCCGAAGGTGTTTCTGCAGAGGTCGTTCGAGGTCAGTTCTTGGTTATTGAAGCTCCAGACACCGAGCAGTCGTTCTCGCTGCGTTATCGCCTCGAGAACAACAGAGGTGGCTCCGCTGTGAGCTATGTGCTTGTCCAAGTGACTCCAGATGCTCCGATTCTGCCTCCTTCTGCTGACGATCTGAGCGTGCTCAAGAAAGACATTGCAGGCAAGCAATCGATCACGGTCGACTTGTTTGATGGTTTCGCATTTAATCCCGCAGGCAGAACCGAAGATCTTGTTGTCACGCTCGAAGGGCCCAATGCGAAATCAGGCGTCCTCGGTGAAACCAACGGGCAGATCGAAGTCACTCCCGGAGCGACTCGTCAGGCCATTACCTACAGCGTCACCAATGAGACCGATGGGCTGAGCGCTCGAGCCTTCATTCTTGTTCCCGCTGCCGTCGACGAAGACTTCGACGAGCCACCGGCTATCGACCCAGATTTACCGACCCAGTATGTCGGGATGAACGAGACTCGTGAATGGAAGCTCTCTGACATTCTCGTGGTGCCGTCGGGACGTGACGCATGGATTCCCGAAGCGACTTCGGTGAGCGCAGTTCAGAGCGATGGCTCGCCCAACTATGTGGACGAAGGCACCATCACCTTCACCCCGGCGTTGGACTATCGCGGGCCGGCATCCGTCAGCTTCACTGTCACCGATGGTGCTTCTAAGAACGACCCTGCCGGTAATTCGGCCGGACTGCGGATGAACATCGTTGTGGGAGACCCGGAATTCAAGGACACCCCGCCAGAGTTCACCACTCCCAACACCCAGGTTGAGGTGGGGGAGACGACCGTTGTCGATCTTCGGAGCTCGACCGCGCACCCCAACCCGACCATTCTGGGCCAGGTCGGTTTCTCCAATATCACTGGCGCCAGCGCAGGACTCGAGGCAAACCTTCGCGGGTCCGAGTTGAGCTTGAACGTGCCTCGAAACACCCCGAAGGGAACCACGATCACGCTGGGGGTCACTCTTCGGTGGGACAAGTTCGAGGTTCCAGGCACGATCAACGTCACCGTGGTGGGATCAACGAGGCCGTTGGCCGTTGCGGTGTCAGATGCCGTCGAGACTCAACGCGGCGACGGCGCGGTAACGGTCAACCCACTCACGAATGACTCGAACCCCTACCAGACCACGGGTGAGGCGTTAGAGATCGTGGAGGCCCGGGTGCAAAACACCGGCGAGCCAGCCGACGTGACTTTCACTGGTACCTCGGTAACGATTCGCCCGGACGCGGCGCTGAAGAGCGGTGTGATCGAAGTTGTTTACACAATCGCGGATGCAACGGAAGACGCTGATCGACACGTCAACGGCACCATCACGCTGGTTGTCAGCGACGTTCCTGACCGGGTGCAGAAGCCCACGCAGGATGCCGGCTCCGCTATTGGTGGAGACAAGTCTGCAACGTGGAGATTCGTGGCGCCTGCCACCAACGGCAAACCGATAACGAGCTATGAAGTGCGAACGACGCCCGCTGTTTCGTCACTGCCAACAGACTGCACAGCTGGCGCCCCCTGCACGATCACTGGCCTCCAGAATGGAACGTCTTACACCTTTGGTGCGCGGGCGATCAACGAGCACGGTGCAGGTGAGTGGTCGCCGACGAGTGACCAAATTACTCCGTACGGCACGCCAGTCGCACCTACCGTGACAGCGTCAGTCGGAAGCCGTTGGGCTCCTAGCGGTCAAGTATCTGCATCGTGGCCGGCAGTCGGAGGGACGGGCGGCACCACTACCTACTACTGGTCAGCGAGCAATGGGCAGTCAGGCAGTACAACGGGAACATCTGCAACTACTACCGCTAATCTGGCGGCAGGAAACTACACATTCACGGTGTACGCCCAAAACTCAGGAGGCAAGCGCGGCCCCGACGGAACGTCGAATGCCGCGCAGATTCAGAACCAGACCGTGCCCGCTCGCGTAACAGGGATCTCGGGAAACGTGACGAAGAGCACTACCGCTGGCACGATCGCGTGGAGTTGGAACGCCAGCACCGGCGGCGCCGCTGTGACGGATAACCTCCGTTACCGTTGGACGCTGAGCGACGGCTCCACCGGCACCACAGCGTCGACGAGCATGACGAAATCGGGGTTGCCAGCGGCATCGAAGTACACGCTCACCGTTGAGGCTTACAACAACGCCGGAACTGGGCCCCAAGGATCGGGTGAGGCCGGTCCGATTGTCACGCCACCACCGCCCAAGGTCTCGCACCTCTGCCTCGCACCGTATCCGGCGACGGGAAGAACCGACGACTACCTCTTAGGCATCAAGTGGAGCGGCCAGAGCTCTGGTTCGCACACCATGGAAGCCCGTGACGAAGGCGGAAGTTACAGCGGAAACACCTACACGCGGTCTGGTGCAAGCGGAACCCAGATCACCGCATCCTGGAAAATCTGGAATGGCCAGCGCGGGAACATCGACGGTCTGTACAAGGTGTGGGAACGCTTTGATGGCTCCGATGGGCCCCACGTTTCAATCCAAGACCTTCCCGCCTGCTAGCGCAGCCCGACATCACCAGTAAGCACAAAGGACACCTTCAGAATGCCCGTTACACAAGAGCAAGCGACATGGTTCGCTAACGCGTTCCAGAAACTCATCAGCAACGTCGACAAAGCGATTGTCGGCAAGGATCATGTGATCCGCCTGGTGCTGACAGCGCTGATTTCTGACGGGCACGTACTGCTCGAGGATTATCCGGGAACGGGAAAGACCGTGCTCGCAAAGGCGTTAGCGAACACGCTCGACGGCACCACGTCTCGCATCCAATTCACTCCTGACCTCCTCCCTTCAGACGTCACCGGTGTGCAAATCTTCGACCAGTCGAAGGGCAAGTTCGAGTTTCACCACGGACCGATCTTCGCTTCGATCGTTCTCGCGGATGAGATCAACCGCGCAAGCCCCAAGACCCAGAGCGCGCTGCTCGAAGTGATGGAAGAGGGCGTCGTCACAATCGATGGTGAGGGGCATCCCGTAGGCGCGCCGTTCCTTGTCATCGCGACCCAGAACCCCGTTGAGCAGGCGGGAACGTACAAGCTCCCCGAAGCCCAGCTCGACCGCTTCCTCATCAAAACCACTCTGGGCTACCCCGACAGCGCCACCGCGGTGTCGCTGCTCATGGACTCCGGAACCCGGGCACGCGCGTCGCTCGTAGCGCCGATCATCAAGCCGGAATCGATCGTCGCCATGGCCGCGCTGGCCGCGGAGGTCTTCGTCGATGAGTCTGTGATGCAGTATTTGAACAGCATCGTCGAGGGCACTCGTAAAGATCGCGATGTGGTGCTCGGGGTAAGCATGCGAGGTGCGATGGCACTTGCCCGAGCGATCAAGACCTGGGCAATCACTCAAGGACGCACCTATGCAACGCCGGATGACGTGCGTGATCTCGCTGTTCCCGTTCTGGCTCACCGCGTCATCCTCGACCCAGAGTCAGAGTTCTCCGGTGTGTTGGCTGAAGACGTGATCAACCGCATTCTGGTCGACATCGAGCCGCCCGCCTACCGCGCTTCTTAGGCGCAGCTCTCATCTATGACTACCGACTCTGCTGTGACCTCCGACGCCGGTGCTGATGCCCGCGCTGACGCTGAGCGCGCCCGCGGGGTGGGCCCGCATACGGAGGGGCGTCAGCCGGCGCGCGCAAAGGCCGCGACTCCTGGCTTCGCGACGCGCACAAGCGAGTCGATCAGGGGTGGCCTTCGTGGCGCATCCGCGGTTGTGTCTCCGGTGACCCGGGCAATTACTCGCGCTCTTGGACCGATCATCGGCGTGATCACGCCGCTCGGCTGGCTCGTGCTGATTCTCGCGACAGTAGCGCTGTTGTTGAGTATCAACTTTGGCTGGCAAGAGTTCACGTTCCTTGCCACGGTATTGTTCGCCGCGGTCTTGGTGAGCGTTGCGTTCTTGTTTGGTCGAGCGTCGTATGGCGTCGTTGTCGAACTCAACCCCCGACGCGTCGTCGTCGGCGATCGAGCTCTCGGTCGCATGGTCGTCACCAACGTGGGGGCTCGGGCGCTGCCACCGACTCGTATGGAACTTCCTGTCGGTAAAGGTGTCGCAGAATTTCAGCTTCCCGCGATGAAACCCAAAGCTGAGCACGAAGAATTGTTCGCGGTGCCCACGGCTAAACGAGCAGTGATCGTCGCTGGCCCGGCAGAGTCTGTGCGGGGCGATCAGTTGGGGTTGCTGCGCCGAGCTCTCAAGTGGGCGGATGCCGTAGACCTGTTTGTGCATCCACGCACGGTTCGTTTAGTTCCGTCAGCTGCCGGGTTGGTGCGCGACCTCGAAGGTCAAGTGTCGAACAAGATCACCAATAACGACATCGCTTTTCATGCCCTTCGGCCCTATGTTCCGGGCGATGACCGCCGCTATGTTCATTGGCGTACGTCGGCGCGAATTGGGCAGCTGATGGTGCGGCAATTTCAGGAGACTCGGCGATCACAGCTCACGATCATCCACTCGTCTCGTAGCGATCTCTATGCGTCAGAGGCAGAGTTCGAGCTGGCGATCTCGGTGACCGCATCCATCGCAGCACAAGTGATTCGCGACGGCACCCAAATGAACGTTGTGAGCGAGACAGGGCTCTGGAAAACCCAGACCGTAACGTCGATGCTCGACGCCTCCTGTCGTATCGAACCGAGTGTCGACCGTTCCGAATCCATGCGCAGTTTTGCTCGAGAGCAGACTCGCCGTCTGCCTGCCCCGAGCGTTGTCATGATTGTGGCCGGCTCGAAAATGAGCACGGCAGATTTCCGCAGTATTCAATCCTTGTTTGGGCAGGACACCAGTCAGGTGGCATTCCACATTGTCGAGGGGGCCGACCCTAAAATTTCGGTGGTGGCTGGTCTGACTGTCATAACGATTGGCGACCTCAATGATCTCTCCAAGCTCGTTCGGGGGTTAGGCGGTTGAGCGCGACACAGCAGCAGCCACGGCGTCGTGCCGTGAGTGCACGAACCTGGGCTGATATCGGCATCGTGCTGGCGCTCACTGCGATTGGTCTCGTGGGATTCCAGCCATCGTTTGGCGGGTATAGCTTCTTGGTGCCGGCGATCGGCGGGCTAGTGCTCGGCGCGACGACCGCAATCGCGGCGAGCATTTTTCGCCTCAACGTGATCACGACGGTAGCGGTCGCCGTTGTCGCGTATTTCCTGTGCGGCGCGGCGATCGCAGTACCGCAACAGGCACTTTTCTTGGTGTTGCCGAGCCTTGGAGCTCTGTCGACGATTGCGATCGGCACGGTGTACGGCTGGGCAGACATCGTTACTCTGCAGACTCCGATTGAGGCTCCGCAGCACATCACTGTGGTGCCGTACTTCGCAACGTGGTTGGTTGCACTCGTTTCGACATCGCTGGCCGCGCGCTGGTTGACACGAAAACCACGCTCGGCCTGGCGCTATGGCGTCGTGCTGCTGGGGCCTTTGGTGATTTATCTCGCGAGCATCCTGATCGGTACCGATGATCCGTATCAGGCTGGCGTGCGCGGCATCGGCTTCGCTGTACTGGCGCTCATATGGCTGGGCTGGCGCCGGTCGAGCGACAACGTTGCTCAGGCCGGATCCCAGCGGATTCGTTCGCGCAAGATCGCGGGAACGGCCGTCGTGCTGGCAGCAGCCGTTCTGCTTGGCGGGGGAGCTGGCTGGTGGTTCGCGCCCGCGCAAGAACAACGATTCGTGTTGCGGGATGAGATCGAGCCGCCCTTCGATCCGCTGCAGTACCCGAGTCCGCTAGCCGGCTTCCGTCACTATACGAAGCAAGTGACCGATGACGTGCTTTTCACGGTTTCCGGATTGAAGGCCGGCGACACAGTGCGACTCGCAACGCTCGACTCCTTCACGGGCAAGCTCTGGAATGTGACTGGGGCGGAATCTAGCGCTGAGGGCTCTGGCACATTCAGCTTGGTGGGCCGCGCTCTGCCCGAGCAGACCTTCGTTACGCCCGAGGCCCGTAACAATGTGACTTTCACGATGGGCGAGTACGCGGATGTGTGGATGCCGAGCATCGGCTACCCGACCGATTTGGTCTTCACCGACGGCGCTGCGCTCGATGCCAAAGACAGCCTGCGCTACAACGCGTCGACGGGTACGGCGGTGCTCACTGCTGGATTGCGCGAGGGCGATTCCTACACTATTGACGCGACCGTGCAACAGGTGCTTTCGTCTGAAGATCTCTCTGACGTTCCGGTCGCCGCGGTTGAGCTCCCTCCAGTCACGGCAAGCCCCGACGTTGTCACCGCTAAGGCTCAGGAGTATGCCGCGAACGCCACAACACCGGCGGCGCAACTCGAAGCTATGCGGCTGGCGCTAACGACGACGGGCTTTTTGAGCCACGGGCGAGCATCCGACACTGTGGCATCGCGCGCAGGCCATGGGGCGGACCGCATCACCGACCTGCTTGAACGTAACCAGATGGTCGGTGACCAAGAGCAATATGCGTCGGCATTTGCACTCATGGCGCGTAGTTTCGGCTATCCCGCACGCGTTGTCATGGGTTTCGCGCCCGAAGTAGTCGAGGGTCAAGCCGTTGAAGTGACGGGCGATGACGTCACGGCGTGGGTTGAGGTCGCATTCGATGATGTGGGGTGGGTTGCTTTTAATCCGACCCCGGATGAGACCGATATTCCCCAAGACCAGACACCAAAACCTCAAAGCGAACCACAACCGCAAGTGCGTCAACCGCCCCGTGCCGAAGCCGATGCCGAAGATTTACTGACGCCGGTAGAGCTGGAGGAGAGCGACGAAGAAGACGAAGGACTGGCCTTCTCCATTCCGGGGTGGGTGTACGTACTCGGGCTCAGCGTACTCATTCCAGCGCTGTTGCTTCTGGTGCCGCTGCTGATCATCGGCCTCTTCAAGGCTCGCCGGGCTCGACGCCGCCGCGAAGCCGCTGCGGCCCACGACCAGGTCGCCGGCGCCTGGGAGGAGCTTGTCGACCAGTACTCCGAGCTGGGCTACAACGTTCCATCGAGAGCGACACGCGTCATGGTCGCCGATCAGCTCGACGCGCAAGTAGGCGAGGGCACCCCCGCACTGCGGACTATTGCCGTCACCACCGACGACGCAGTATTTTCTGGTCAGGAAATTTCGCCAGAACGTAGTGACGAAGTGTGGACCGCTACCGCGGCAGCGATCGAAGCTGGCCGCACTGGCCTATCGAAACGGCGTCGCTTTGTGAGTCGTTACCGCATCCGGTCAGCCCGCGACTGGGCAGCAAAGGTCTCATCGAAGAGAGAAGACTCATGAAACTGAAACTCACTCTCCAGCGTGCATCGCACCTCGACGACGACATTGTCGTGACGACCGACGCCGCTGCCACAGTCGCGGATATTGCGACAACGATTGCGCGCGTTGATCCTTTACGGGCTGGCGTGGCGGCGGAAAATCGCCCGCTCACGCTTCGTGCAGCCTTGCCCGGCCATGACGAGTGGCTCGTGTTGCACCCGGATGCCGCAATCGGCGAGGCCTGGGTCGGCTCAGGAGCGAAGGTCGAGCTATCTGATGCCGGAGTCTACTTTGCGGCGAAAGGAGCGGGGGATTCTCCCCAAGTAGCGATCATTCGGGTCGTGAGCGGGTCCGATGCCGGCAGAGAGTTTCCGCTGCGCGAAGGGTCCGTGATTCTTGGCCGAGATTCCTCCTGCGACATCGTCCTCAGCGACCCGCTGGTTTCGAAGCGCCATGTGCGGTTAGAGGTTTCCGATGTCGTTGAGGTTGTCGACCTTGGATCCGCGAACGGCGTTGTCGTTGATGGGGGGCTGGTGCCACGCTTGCTCGTCACCCAGTCAGAAAGCATCGTGGTGGGGGACACCGAGTTGCGCATTGAAGTTGCTGAAGCTGTTGCTTCGCGAGGTCTCGTGCAACGACCAGGCCCGGTCATGTTCAACCGTTCTCCGAGAGTCGAGACGCGATACCCCGGTCGTACTTTCACTGCGCCAGAAGTGCCCACCGAAAAGGAAGACAACGCCTTTCCGTGGTTGGCCATGGTGGCTCCGGTTCTCTTGGGCGTGAGTATGTGGTTGATCTTCGACCGACCAGCAGCACTCCTCTTCGTTCTCATGTCACCGATGATGTTGATCGGTAACTATTTCATGAACAAGTCGAGGAATAAGCGGAGCTTGAAAAAAGCGATCGCTAAGTTCGACATCCACTTGGCAACTCTTTCCGAGCAGTTAGCAGCCGAGCGAGTGATTGAGCGAACGGCTCGTCTTGCGGAGTCTCCCGCGACGGCGGAGACCCTTGATCAAGCGTTGCGGCGCGGTCCGCTCATGTGGACGCGCCGAGCCGAGCACTGGTCGTTCCTCAACATTCGCTTGGGCGTCGGCACGATGAAGTCACGAAACGTTGTCGAATCTTCGTCTCGCGGTGATCTATTGCCTGAGTTCCAGGAACGCCTTGACGTCGTAATCTCCGATAACGAGCGAGTGTCTGGCGTACCAATCGTTGACAACCTCTTTGATTCGGGGGCGCTCGGTGTCGCTGGTGACCCGTCCGCCACGGCGAGCGTTGTCAACGGGCTCGTCGTTCAACTCACTGCGTTGCACTCGCCTGCCGAGCTGGTCGTTGCTTCCTTAGTGACGCCGCAATGGTCACGCGAGTTGGGGTGGTTGAAATGGATGCCCCACACTTCGTCGCCACAAAGCCCACTTGAAGGTAGCCATCTCACCGATAGCTCGTCGAGTTCTGCGGTGCTGCTTGCTGCACTGGAGGCGGTCGTCGACCAACGTCTGAAGGATGCGAAGGCGAGTCGTCGAGGAGCGATGGACCAGCGTCGAGCAGCGCTCGAGCGCGGCGCCGAAATAGGCGAGAACTCATCGGAGGAGGGCACTAAATCTCCGATCCCTGCGATCGTTGTTCTGGTGTCCAGCGATGTCGCAGTGGATCGAGCGCGTCTTGTTCAGCTCGCGGAACGTGGTGCTGACGCCGGCGTCTTTCCGCTGTGGCTTGCGCCGACCCTCGATGAGTTGCCGGCGGTGTGCCGCACGTACTTGAGCATCGCCATTGATGCCCCTATGGCTACCGCGGGCTTGGTGCGGTTGGGGGAGGCGATAACGGACGTCGAGGTAGAACACGTTAACGCAGATCAGGCATTGGAGTTCGCTCGTCGCCTCTCGCCCGTGATCGATGCTGGAGCCGTCGTGGTGGATGACAGCGACCTACCGCGCTCGATCTCGCTACTGACTGTGCTCGGCCACGAACTTGTCGAGGCAAGCGACGCTGTTGTCGACCGCTGGCGCCAGAACGAATCGATCCACGACAGGACCCCCGGTGCGAGCCCGAGCAAACGCCGCCCGGGAAAGTTACGTGCAACGGTGGGCAGTGCCGGCATCGACGCTATGCACCTTGACTTACGCACGCAGGGTCCGCACGCTCTCGTGGGCGGAACTACGGGTTCCGGCAAGAGTGAATTCTTGCAGGCGTGGGTGCTGGGGATGGCCGCCGAGTACAGTCCTGATCGGGTGTCGTTCCTCTTTATCGACTACAAAGGTGGCGCGGCGTTTGCCGATTGCGTCAGCCTGCCGCACTGTGTTGGTTTGGTTACCGACCTGAGCCCGCATCTTGTTCGTCGCGCCCTCACGAGCCTGAGGGCAGAGCTGCATTTTCGGGAACACTTGCTGGTTCGCAAGAAAGCGAAAGACCTTCTTGAGCTTGAGAAACGCGGTGACCCGGAGAGCCCACCCGCTCTGGTTTTGGTCATCGACGAATTCGCGGCGCTCGTGGGGGAGGTGCCGGAATTTGTGGATGGTGTCGTCGACATCGCTCAGCGCGGGCGTTCGTTGGGAATCCATCTCATCATGGCAACACAGCGCCCTGCCGGTGTAATTAAGGACAACCTGCGTGCGAACACCAATCTTCGTGTCGCGTTACGTATGGCGGATGAGTCCGACAGTAGCGATGTCATCGGCACGAAATCAGCCGCTCACTTCGATCCCTCCATTCCCGGTCGCGGCATCGCGAAAACGGGTCCAGGGCGCTTGCAACAGTTCCAGTCGGGATATGCCGGTGGATGGACGTCGCGAGATCCCGAACGGCCGAGCGTCGAGGTTGCCGAGTTGCGTTTCGGCGGGGATGTTCCGTGGGAGGAACCACGAGTTGACGCGGTCGAAGAAGCGCGCGATCTGGGGCCGACTGACCAGCAGCGGCTAGTGTCATCGATTGTCGCCGCGGCATCCTCAGCGGGCATTCCGGCGCCACGACGGCCATGGCTCGATGAGATTTCTTCTGTCTATGACTTGTCGCTGCTTCGTCAACGAACCGACCGTGAGCTGCTGATCGGTGTTTCCGACCTACCCACGCAACAAGAGCAATTGCCCGTCTATTTCTTGCCGGATGTCGATGGTCACATCGCCATTTACGGTACCGGCGGTTCTGGAAAAAGCACGGCACTTCGAACATTGGCGAACGCTGCGGCGATCACTCCACGGGGTGGGCCCGTGGAGGTCTACGGTCTCGACTTTGGCACGGGCAGTTTGCGGATGCTGGAATCGCTGCCGCACGTTGGCTCGATTATTAGCGGAGATGATCCTGAGCGCGTCATTCGCCTATTCCGCTATCTGAAAGCTCAACTCGAGTCACGGGCCCCCCGGTTCGCTGCGGCAAATGCCTCGAGCATTACCGACTACCGCGCTTTGGCCAACTCTCCAGCGGAACGGCGAGTGCTATTGCTGATCGACGGCTTCCCGTCGTTCCGTGAAGACTGGGAAGTGGCTAGTGGCCGGTCCGTCTGGTACGACGTGTTCAAGGACATTCTCAGCGATGGGCGCCAGTTGGGCATCCATGTGGCGTTCACTGCTGATCGCCCCGGTGCTGTTCCTTCGTCGGTGGGGGCGAGCATCCAGCGTCGCGTTATTCTGCGGTTGGCAGATGACACGGGCTACAGCATGCTTGACGCCCCTAACGATATTTTGAGCCCGTCATCGCCTCCCGGTCGCGCGATTGTCGACGGTCGAGAGACGCAAGTCGCTGTTCTTGGCGGGTCGGTTTCTATGACAGAACAATCTGCAGCCGCGGAGCAGTTAGCGCAGTCGATGCTGCGCGCGGGAGTGACCCCAGTAGACCCAATTCGAGCGTTGCCGAAGGAATACTCCGCATCGTCGTTGCCGGATCGTGTAGACACCAAGGTTACGCTCGGCGTCAGCGATGAAGCCTTGGAAGCGGTCGGTTTAGAGCCGGCGGGAACGCTTCTGATCTCTGGTCCACCCGCGAGTGGGCGAAGCAATGCGCTCCAGTGGCTCGCCTACTCGGTCGCCCGTTACGACACGACTGCGCGTCGTTACTATCTCGGTAACGCTCGCTCGGGCTTGGCCGGGGCGCTCGAATGGACGAGCGCGGCGACAACAGTGGAACAGGTCGCGGCACTGGCGAAGGACCTTTCTGCCGCAGTGAGTGATCCGGAAACCGAGGGCACGATCTCTGTCTTCATCGAGAACATTTCTGACTTCTTGCAGACTCCCGCCGATGCCGCGATCGTCGAATTGGTCAAGGCGGTGAAGCGCAGCGAGCACTTGCTCGTCGCCGAGGCCGAGACAACGTCCTGGAACGCATCGTGGCCGCTGTTCGCTGAAATCAAAAACGCGAGACGGGGTCTGCTGTTGCAGCCCGACTCGATTGAGGGCGACATTCTGCTCAAGACACCGCTTCCGCGCGGTAGCCGCAGCGAGTTCCCTGCTGGCCGAGGAATGTTCATTGCGCGCGGCAAGGTATCCCGTGTGCAGCTTCCGCTTTTGTGACAGCGCGATGGGCAGCGCTCCCCATCGCTTTAGTGGGATTGCCTCAAGTATTGTCACAGTAACGTTTATGAAGGGACCTCACCATGGCAGCCGATCAGCTCATTGTCGACACCGATCTGCTTCGAGCGACGGCGCTTCAGGTTGCGCGCGTCAGCGCGACTTTCACGCGGTCGAGTCAAGACATCGATGACGTCGCTGCGGCGGTCGGGCACGCCGGTCTTGCCAATAAGGTGCGTGGCTTTGTGAACAACTGGGACTTCCGCCGCAGCGAGCTAGTCGAGCAGCTCGACACGATTCGGGACAACATGACTGAGGTAGCAGATGGCTTTGAATCGGCTGACTGTGAACTGGGCAATGCCCTTACTGATCCGCAATCTAGTTCCGCGAGTAGCGGTGCGGCTCGGGTGAACCGGGGGATGGTGTGATGCGGCCGTCTGATTGGGCACCTGTCGGCTTCGATCACGACCCGGTTCCGGGCGATCCAACGGTGGTGAGTTCGGCGGCCTCGGATTACGCGACGATCGCTACAACTTTAGAGAATGCGGCAACCAACCTTCGCGGCATCGCAGGCGCCGACGAGTGCGTTAGCGAGGCGGTCGCTGCCATCATGGAGCAGGCCGAGGAGGTTGCGGCGCGGCTCGATAAGGCTCAGACGCGGTACGAGGGAGTCGCGGCGGCGCTGAGCATTTATGCGGTACCGCTGCGCGAGGCCCAAACCTGGTCTGTCGATGCTCTGGATGCTGCCATAGTCGCGCGATCGGCGACAAACGCATCCGTGGAGGATGCTGAATTCTATGAAGCTCGGCTGCGCGAGCCAGACTTATCGCCGGAGCTGGAGTCGCACTACGAACAGCGCCGGACCGAAGTGTATGCGGAGCTTCAATCGCACGATGGTGCGCTCGAGAACGCGATCGCGAGACTTCAACACGCGATCGAGCACCGAGATTCTGCTGCTGAGACTGCATCATCCTCCATCCATGACGTTGAGGAGAGCAGCGGCCTGAACGACTCGTTTTGGGACAACACCGTTCAGTTCATCCGGGAGAACGAGACGGTAATCGACAACGTGGTGCTCGTCATAGGTCTAGTCGGTTCGATAGCGATGCTCGTGGTGTTGTTCATCCCCGGACTTAACTTGATTGCTCTAGCGGTCTTGTTTTCGATAGTTGCCGTTGCGACCCTCGTCGAGGTGGCGAATGCTGCGCTTCAAGGCGCGGCCGGAACGAAGTCGCTGGTCGAAGTCGTTGCCAGCCTCGTATTGGCAGTTGTTACGTTTACTGGCGTGGGGTTGGCCGCGAGGTCCGCGATCGCTGCCACGAAGTCGACTGTTGGCCTCGCGCTGAAGATGAGCCACGTGTCGAAAGGGATAGGAGTTGACCTCGGTGTTACCGAGGCTCGAGTTCTCGCAGAAGGCTCTAAGGCAATCTCCGGGACAAGAACTCTCGCTCAACATTTGCGCACAGCAATCGTAGGCAAGCATGCTGTGCAACTCGAGGCAATGGCGAACGTCCCGATGATTTCCGCAGCACTCGCCACGGGTAGCCACATCGCTACGACTAATTTCAAACATGTTGTTGTGGCAACGGAAGCTGTGAATAATCTCTTCTTGCCGCTCGCAAACCTGATTCCGCAAGTCGAGTCAGCCTTCGAGCCCTCGGGCTGGCGGTGGGGCGACAATTGGTAGGGAAGAATCTCCCCTCGCATTTAGCGCAGCAACGCAGATTTAGCATGCGTGTGAAGACGTTTCTGGCGTTCTGCGGCGTATTCATTGGCAGCCTCTTCGTCTGGGGGATTGCCAACGAATTCGTACGTCTAGGGATATGGCCTGCCGTGCTGATTGATGCTTGTGATAGAAGCCTCGTCTGCATCGCGGCGACGGTGGGCACCAACGCGATACCGATCTGGACCGCAGCCTTATGGCTGCTCGGCGTCGTCGCATTGCTTGTCGTGGGGATGAAAAAGGGAGCATCTTCTGGCGCCAAGAAAACTGTGGCGCAGCTCAACGCACCCGTGAAGACACCCGAGGATCAACGCATAGCGCTTGCTGTAGGACGAACGCTCATGGTTTCCACCATCGGATTCTCTACCCTTCTTCTCGTGGTTCCTGCTGCCGCCGGGCTGGTGGCGGCAGCAACGTGGTCGCAAGCAGACATCAGTCGCTGTACTGCCGATGAGTTGTGCGCGATCTCCCTGCTGCCCTCCAATGCATTGCCCGTGTGGGTAGCGTTTGCATGGGCGACGGTAATCTTGGTGTCGCTCTTAATTTGCTGGAAGCCGGCGCGGTGGTGGGTTGCGCCGGGTCGAGGTAAAAAGCGACCTCGGGTGTTCCCTTACACATCACCATTCTGGATCCGGTACCACGCCATCGCATTGGTTCTCGTAGCTGCACGGTGCAGTCTTGGAATTGTGTGGCGCGATAACAGCGTGACTGCTCTCGAGTATTTGTGGGTCGTTGTATTGGGCGCGACGATAATTGCGTTAAGCACGCTCAACATTGGTTTGCGCGGGCTTCAGGGGCCCGCGGAGTGGCCCTCTAGGAAAACCCCATGACCCGCCCCGTCCGCGGAAGGACCACGATGAGTCCCGCAATGCGCAGCGTGAAAATTCCCATTGGTTCCCTGCGGGTACGTCACTCTTGACTACCCGGCGATCAAATCTGGATCGAAATATTCGCACGAGCCGCAGGACGTTCTACGCTGTCGCGGCGGTAATTCTTATCGCTGGAAGCAGTGCGACCGTGTGGTCTACCTTGCGGGGTCTTGCGCTCGCCTCCCTATGGCCATCCGAGCAGCTTCAAGGTTGCGGAAGTGACTTGGGCTGCGCGGTGTCGGCAGTTGCAACTGACGGTGTCTTGGTCTGGGGGAGTGCGTTGTGGCTCATCGCCATCATCGTGATCGGGCTCGTGAGTAGGCATTTGCCGATGCCCGCAGATGGGCTAAAAGTGGTGCACAAAAGAAAGGTTGCGCCGAAAGGTAGCCGCGATCAGAAGATTGCTTTTGCAGTCGGTTGGACGCTTGTCGTGTCAACCCTCACTTTCATATTCGCCCTATTCTTCGTGCCGCCAATCATGGCTCTTGTGGCGTTGTTCTCATGGCCGCAGTCGCGTATCGACAACTGCGATGAAGACCCGCTCTGCGTGATCTCGATCTTGGACAAAAACGCGCTCCCTGTCTGGGTGGCGTTTTTGTGGGTTGCGATTGTCGTTGCCGCGATGGTGATTTGCTGGAAACCTGCGCGATGGTGGTTACCTCCGACTAGCGAAGCTCGACGTGCCAAAGTGCGGCCGTATACATCACCGTTTTGGATTCGAACTTACGCGATAGTCACGGGACTTGTTGCCCTGCCCTCCATCTCGGGGCTAGACACGGACCTCGACGATGTCTACTCATTGGAGTACGTGTGGGTGGTATTAGCCGCCGGCACGATTGTGGCTATAACGATGGTTAACATTCGCATCCATGGTGTGAAGGGGCCGGGGGAATGGTGATGGGTTCGACGACACGGTTAGCGTTAGCGGGCGTCAGCGGCGTGCGACCCGACGGCATGCCAAGCTCCCGTGCTCAGTTGTCGAGCGTGACGGAGTTGTTGATTGTTCGGCGGGGGAGGCAGCGCGGGCTGCACCCACGGTCAAAGGGTGTCCACGATGGCGGGTAGAAAGACGCAGGCTTCACCGGCGAACTATCAAAAGGCTCGCAAACTCGGCGGTGGCCGGTGAAAGTAGAACAACCTCCGCTCAATGCGCTCAGACGCCTCCTGCGTGAGCATCTGGGATTCATCTTGCTTGGTGTCGCAGGGGCGATCGGGCTGCCGTTTGCAGCAGCGGCCCTTGCGCAGTCCTTAGTGAGGGAAGGGTATTGGCCAGTCACGGGTATTGCTGGTTGTGAGGGTGACCTCGGGTGTACTGCGTCTGCGGTGCTGACTGATGGAGCACTGGTATTGATCGGGGGTTTGTGGGGGTTGGCCATCGCAGCTGTGCTGCTCTTGAACGTCGTTTTTCCTCCTCCGAAGGACGAGATGAGGAGTGTCGAGCGGGTGAGCGCGGAGGCGAGAACTGCGAGGGGGCAACGCATTGCGCTGAGAGCCGGGCGCATGCTCGTTTTTTCCGCTGTCGGTTTTACAATCGTGTTACTGGCCGGATCTGCAACCGGCAGGATTATCGCGAGGGCGACGTGGCCAGAGCGCGAAATCGAGCGGTGCGAGGAAGCTACTGCATGTGTAGTGTCGATCCTCCCGCACAACGCATGGCCTGTCTGGTTCGCCTTCGGCTGGCTGGCTATCGTGATCGCAGCGACGGTGATTTGTTGGAAACCAGTCCGTTGGTGGGCACCTAGTTCTGCCGGTGAGTCTCGCGCTCGGGGACAGTTCTATACTTCTCCGTTTTGGATCGCCAGACACGCGAACACCGTGGCAGTGGTCTCCTGGATCTGCCTACTCGGAGTTTTCGATCGAGGGCAGCCAATTTTGGCCCTCGAATATATCTGGGTGATTCTCGCCGCTTTCACACTTTTTGCTGTCGCCACGCTGAGTAAACGCATTCATCGAGTTCATGGTCCCAGCGAGTGGATCCTGAGGTGAAGCCTGAGGGGGCCTCTGTTGCGGTAGCCGGGGCGAGCAGAGCAAAGGACGTCTCGCGGCGGGAGCAGTTGAGGCGTCTCGGTGGCAACGACACCAGAGAGGCTCCGATTCAGTTGGTGGCTAGTATTCAGCTGCTCTCGAGCGCGATCGCCGCTGACGTAATAGGTGGACTACGAACATTGGGCGTTGTTTCGTCCTGGTTTACCTACGCAGAACTGTTGGACCTCTTGTTGAAGGGCGTTGACGACTTCCTCGACGATGTCTACTCATTGGAGTACGTGTGGGTGGTATTAGCCGCCGGCACGATTGTGGCTATAACGATGGTTAACATTCGCATCCATGGTGTGAAGGGGCCGGGGGAATGGTGATGGGTTCGACGACACGGTTAGCGTTAGCGGGCGTCAGCGGCGTGCGACCCGACGGCATGCCAAGCTCCCGTGCTCAGTTGTCGAGCGTGACGGAGTTGTTGATTGTTCGGCGGGGGAGGCAGCGCGGGCTGCACCCACGGTCAAAGGGTGTCCACGATGGCGGGTAGAAAGACGCAGGCTTCACCGGCGAACGGTCAAGAGCCTCGTGGGCTCGGTTCCCTTCGCGGGCTCAATATATTTCTTGCCGTTGTGGGGACCGCAACCGCAATAGGAGCGCTTGCTTCGCTGGCTGTGGTGGTCCGCAGCTCCTCGGTCTGGCCTACTGAGGGTTTTGCCGAATGCGCAGGCGAAGTAGCGTGCGTCCTGGGAGTGAGTCTGTCCCAGGCCTGGCCGTTGTGGCTCGGAGGATTCTGGGTTCTGTCCCTCGTGCTGGTTGTGGTGGCGAGCGCACGGATGTCGGGTCCCCAAGGATCGGCGGCTCGTATTCAGAAGAGTCTGGTGGGTCAGCGCACCGAGCAGGGGCAGCGCATCGGGCATGTCGCGGGCTGGGCATTGTTCATCTCGTCGCTTGTTTTTATGTTGACTCTTGTGCTCGTCCCCTTGGGCGCTGGAGGTGTTGCCCTTGCGACCTGGTCGAAGAACCGAATCTCGCAGTGCTCAGACGACCGGCTCTGCGTCGTCTCGGCCATCCCTGAAAACGTGCTGCCGGTGTGGATTGCGTTCGCATGGATCGTTGTCATTGCGGCGGCGTTGGCGGTGTGTTGGCACCCGTCTCGGTGGTGGATGCCGGACGCGCAGCCGCGACGTTGGCTTGCGGTCCGTGTTGACACGAGTCCGCTGTGGATCGGTGGGCATGCCGTCGTGGCTGCTCTCATCTGTGCCGCGCTGTCCTTGGGAGTTCATCGGCGCGAAAACGATGTGTACGCGCCAGAGTATTTGTGGGCGACCCTTGCCGCGGCGACGGTAGCTGTTGTCGCAAACCATCGGCATCGCAAATTGGTCGGCACAGTTCCTTCGCATATAAAAGAGTCCTTCTTTCTGACCGCAAGTTCCCCTGCAGCAGCTTTTAGCCCCGAGTGGCGCGCCAAACAACGCGAATTGCATCCTCGAAAGAAAGATGGCCCCAATGATGGCTGAAAAAACTGGGAGCGCGAGCGATGGTGCTGGTGCAGCATCCGGGCTCCAGATGCCATTCCGGGGTAGATTAACTCGTCACGGCCGGAGGGGCAGAAGGTGAACGCTCGGGCACGAGGGACGTCTCAACGACGAACTCCGAAAGCGTTGCGTTCCTTCTACAAGATTGCGACTTTCGTGTCGATTCTGGCCGCAATAGTGGGCATCGTGAGCGTGGCGCGAGCCTTGTACGTCTCACAAGTCTGGCCGGCTAAACGCATCGAGGAATGTGCGGGAGATTTCGGCTGTGTCGCGGAAACGATCGCGCGTGACGGTGTGCCGATGTGGACAGGGGTCCTGTGGTTTCTTCTCATCTCCGTGATCATCGTTGGAGGGCTTGTTGCGCGGCCACCTGCGGATGCCGTAACTCCGGCACAGCGCAACGAATCATTGCGCACTGCGGCGGATCAACGAATCGCTCTTGTCGTGGGATGGATCCTTGTCTCTTCGAGTGTCGGTTTTTTCGTGTTTCTCACTGGAGTTCCGCTCGCAGCCAGCGTCGTTGCGCTCGCCACATGGTCCGACGCAGAGATCGAACGGTGCGAAGTAGATCGCGCATGCGTGCTTTCCACTCTTTCGGAGAACGCTTTGCCGGTCTGGTTCGCGGTCGCATGGGCACTAATCGTGGCTATAGCGATGGTGATTTGCTGGAAACCAGCGCGGTGGTGGGTGCCCGTTCCCGGTCGCGGTCGCCTATCGCTCATCCGAGGTTTCACCTCACCATTCTGGATTCGCACGCACGCGATGGTGATCGCGCTAATCTCGGTGCAGTGCGCGCTAGGCGTGGTCTCGCGCAATAACGATGTATATGCGCTCGAGTACCTGTGGGTGGCGCTGGCGGCAGGAACCATTGCGGCGATCGCGACGATAAGCATCCGAATTCATAAACTAGGTGGCACCGCAGAATGGAACGTATCGCGATGACAGAACTCACGCCATCAGCTGACGATCGAGGCGCCACGAACGCTCCGCCTCGATCGGTTGCGCCGGGGATCGCAGTGCTTCTGCCTCCGGGGTGGGTTGTGCTGCACATGGATGAGCGATCCTCCGACGAGGTGAAGAGCATCGTGACTCACGTCATGCAGACAGTCGCGCCCGATAAACGTGACCTCGCACGTGCGCGACTGAGGGCGATGCTGCAGAATCTTGTGACAAAGTCTCAAGCCTCGAACGTGTGGGAAGTGTGGTTGCCGATTAGCGAGACCGAGGGCATCCACATCCCTGCCTCTGTGGCGGTTGCTCCGCTGCCGAAACAGCCGGCTGCCGGCGCGACAGTGCACGACACGCTTCTGTCGCTGTCGGCGGCTTCAGCGGGGTCGCGTGCTGTCACGGTGGGCGGAGTCTTGGCTGTGCGCGTAGTGGCTGATCGACTCGCGCGCTATGACGAGGCGGGCGAACTCACTGCTCCCGCAACCCGGTTAGTTAACTACATTGTCAGCCCCACCTCGCCAGGGCAGCCGTGGATAACCTTCACTGCGAGTCTCTTTGTCCCGGGAACTTCCGACTCCGCCGAGATCGTCGAAGCTCTTGAATTTCTTTGTGACGCTCTGATATCGAGTGTCTCGTTCTCACCGAAGGAGCCCACCGAATGAGCGTTTTCGTCCGATACCCCGACGATTGGATCGGCGTGCCTCCCTGCGGGCCGCTCGAGGAATACAGCACGCCTCAGGTATGGGCGCAGGCTTTGGTCGACGAGGTCGTAGAGATCGCGCGTGTAAAACTCTCTGGCGACGAATCGGAGGCATTGGTCGGCGCACTTTCGCTGATCGCAACCGACACCGCCGCGCGCGGAGTGCAAGCCAGCTACATCTTTCTGGAGTCCTTCAACGGGCCTGTGCACTATGTGGAGGGGGAGATGATTCCTCGGTCTGCAGTAGGCGATGCCCCTGTCGAAGAGATAGCGGGAATCCGGGACCCCGATGCCGTTCGCGAGCCGACGCTCACCGAGATTGTGACGACTTCCGGTCTGCGAGGTGTGCTTTGCGTGCGTCACGCGCCGTTCGACGAGGAAGCTTCTCACATCATCACGTTGCGGGCTACGTACGCCTTCGAAGTTGAGGGAGGGTTCTTTGTGCTGAGAAATGCGACAACGGACCTGGTCGGATTCGAACGCTTTCGCGAGCATTTCTCTGAGCTCGCTGCTACTGTTTCTGAAGAATAGTCACACGTGGGGAGACCTACCCATGTGCAATTTCGTAGGCAGTGGTTACTGTCTAAATGGGGTTGAGGTCGACCGGCCCACCACACACGTGAACTGAGGAGTAGCTATGGCGAACATGAACGTAACTTATTCAGAAATGACGGATGCCGCGGGTCGTCTGATCTCCGGCAAGGACGAACTCATCACGAAGCTGACTGAGCTTCAGACGCTCGTCAACGGTCTCGTAGAGAGTGGCTTTGTCACCGACTCGGCGTCGGGTGCGTTCCAGGTCTCCTACGAAACCTTTACGCAGGGCACCACTCAGGCGGTCACCGGTTTGGACGGCATGAGCACGTTCCTCACCACCGCCGCTGACCAGCTTTCGCAGGTCGACACCGAGCTGGGCAACGCAATCCGCGGATAGTCCCTCTCAAGGCACTCTGAGATGTGAGGCCGCAACGGTTGTTCCGTTGCGGCCTTCTTATCGCCTACGGCTGTGACGCTGGAGTGCCGTCGTGCGTTGCGTGAGCTGCGGTTGGCACGAGGAACTACGAAGGAAGGAATGCCATGGCGGATCTTGAGATCGACTTTGCCAAGTTGACTGAGCTGCAGTCGACAATGGCCACGGTTCAAACGGAATTTGGGCTGGCAGAAGCGTTCAGCGAAGCTGTAGCTGAACTGTGTGGCCATGATGGTTTGACCGGCACAGTAAAAGATTTCGGTTCGCAATGGAACCTTCGCCGAGCAGAGCTCATCACGGAGCTCAGCCAGATCGCAGAGGCTGTCCAGAGCGTGCACGACACGATGAGGGAGCTTGACCAGTCGTTGGCCGAGACCGTCGAGTCGTATCGGTCGCCGGCAGCGTTGCGTGGATGCCGTTCAGAGCCACTGCCCACGCCCATACCGACTCCCGCACCTCCCCTCATGAATGCCTTACGCAATGGAGGGATCTGATGTCTGATCTGCTCGCCCTCCCGGGCGACCCAACCGCTCTCGCCTCGTATGGCAAGCGGTACCTGACCATTGCCGATGCGATCACAGACACCACCCTGAGACTCAACAATTTCGCTTCGGATGTTGCTGGCGCGGGCGAGGCAGTGACGGCTCTGTCCGAACGTTCGTCGAGCGCGGCAGCGCGGCTAGCCAGAGCTCAGCCCCGTTATGGTGCCACAGCCCAGGCGATCTCTGTCTACGCCGTGAGCCTGCGTGAGGCGCAAGACGCCGCTAGCAATGCCATCGAACGAGCCGACGTGGCCGCGGCTGAACTCCCGTACTACGAGAATCTTCGATCAGAGCTCGCTGGCCGACTCTACGGACCGCAAACCGGAACAGAATACGAACAGGTCTCATCGCAGCTCCGTCAGGCTCAGAGCCACGTCGACGAACTTGATGTTGGTGTGGCGGATGCTCGCGCAGCCTACGAACGTGCCGTCAACTATCGTGACGAAGCCGCCCGGCTAGCAATCGCTGCGATCGAGCCTGCGCTTGAAGCAATGAATGACACGCTGCGGGATCATGTCTCATCGTGGGTCGAATCGCTCCCCGGTGGCGAGAGCATCCTCGGTCAGTGGCTCACCGACGTTCTGTTGGGGGTGCTCGAACCGCTCCAAGCGCTCGTAATGGCAGTGGTGGAGCTCACGATTTGGGTGAACACTGTCGTCGCTTTGTTCTGGGAAATTATGGCCAATCTTCCGCCCGAAAAGGCGCTGTTGCAGGTGTTGATGCCAGGGGTGGTGCTCGCGCACGCAGTCGGACTCTCGGCCCTGCTAGCGATCCGCCTCTCAAACGAAGAACGTCGCCCCACGCCCGAGATGGTGCGGCGCACACCGCAGGAACAGAAGCCGGCGCGCGACTATGAAGATGTTATGGCGCGCAATGGTGAGTTGGATGCCAAAGGTGGGACACACTCTACATTTGTTGAAGTCGTCGAAGTGCTCGACGAGAGCGGGAACCGACTCGGGTGGCGCGTTCTACTGCCGAGCACGCAGGACTGGCAGGAAGCTAACGGCGCTTTTGAAGGCTCTTGGAACCCTCAAGGCGATCAGGGTGCGATGAATGATCTCGATTCGAATCTCTCATTAATGCTCGCTCCGAGCCAGCAAGCAGCCTACGAGCGTGCCGTAACTCAGGCAATGATGGACGCGGGTGTGCTTCCGGGTGACCCGGTAATGATGAGCGGATGGAGCCAGGGCGGCATTCTGGCAGGAAAAATGGCAGCAGACCCGCTGAGCCCGTTCAACATTCAAGCCGTTTTCGCGTCAGGTTCTCCAATCGACCTGATGGACATTCCCGAGAGCGTCTCTGTCATCTCGGTACAGCACAAGGGCGATGTTGTGCCGACTCTCGACTCGCCGTGGTCGGGAGGTGTTCAACGGTCCAACTGGGTAACCATAAGCACGGAAGCTCCGACCGATCCTGGCACTGGAAGGCCAGTCTTCGCGCACAGTTCCTCGGCCTACACAGGGTCGGCGGATGCGGCCGTTGACAATAGCAGCGACCCGCGTGTGATCGCTCAGAAAGAGGAGCAGGCAATGTTTTTCTCTGAGTACGAGCGGGTTTCGGTTTACGTAGGGGCGGAATGATGTCGGTTCACAATCGGAGTGGGGGCGTCCGGCGCCTGATCCGTCTTAGCGCTGCCGCTCTCGTCGCAGTGCTCGCTGCAGGGCTGCTCGCGGGCTGCGGGCTGATTTACACAGGGCCATCGGCTGAAGAGCAAGACGACGATGTGCGCACAGCTCTGATTGAGGCGGTGCCGACGATGACGGGTGTGCTCGGTGGCACGTACTACGACGGTCCGAGGCAGGCGTACTCGGTCAAAATATATGTTGTGGAGCTGGCCGACGACGGTCTATCTGAGGTAGTGGACAAAGCGCTCGAGGCTGTGTGGCAATCGTTGTCGTTCCAGCCCGCCGATATAGCGCTGATTGTTGCGGAAGGCCCTATGCCGCCGAACGCCTCGATGGCAACGGGCGACGGAGTCGAGCTGGGTTCCGTGATCGACGAACTGGACTTGCGCGGCGTTAGAGAACCGCTCGAAAGTTTGCGGGTTCCTTCGTCCACGCTCGAGGCCCGTTATGGCGAATGGACGGGACCCAACGATGATTGACCTTCAGCTGGCTCACAAGCCATTACCCGAGTTGAAGTTCGCATTGCCAGGGGAGTGGTGGCAAGTGCCGCTGCACGATGAAGAGTCGGCGCGGGCATCCATTCGTCGACTCATTGACGCGCGAGTAGGGCCTGCAGACGAACACACGCTGTTGAGAGACAGGATGCGGCGTCAGCTATTCGATGGACTCGCGGCGGCGATTGGGGGCGACGGGCAGTCGATGACGGTCGCACTCGACGTGATCGAAGGCGTACCGTTCTCGGCATCGTTCACGGTGTACCTTCCGCCGCTCGGAATGACGCCCGCCGTTGGCACTGCACCTGCCGAGGTGATGCGCGTTCTTGAAGCTGGGCTCGCCGCAATGCCTGACCAGCACCCCGAGACAGTGGAGCGTTTCGCGACGACAGACTCAGAAGTGCTCCGTACTCACCACCTTCGGCAGGTCGCCGCCGCGATCGAAGATGGTGCAGGTGGCGCGATGCCGACGCTCGTAGCCCAGTACTGGCTGACGATTCCTGAGACGAAGCGCGTAATTCTCGTCGTCTTCTCCACCGTATTCGTCGACCTAGAACAGATCATGCTCAACTTCTTCGACTCCATCGTGCGGGCCTCGCATTGGGAATGATCTGAAGAGCAAGCGGTAGCTGACATCCGCAACCCACATGAGTTAAGGTTGGCTTTTCTGGGCTTGTGTGAAGGAGTGCGCGCGGATGACTGCTGGAGACGAGAGTGATTTCATTGTTCCGCCTCCGGGCATGGTTCAAGCGCGAGTAAAGCACGAGCCGGCGCCCTCTGTCGCTGCAGACGATGACGATGTCATCGATTTGCCGCCCGGCATCGTTGACTCTGGCACTTTTCGGATGCCGCAGCCGTCAGCTCAAATTCCAGCTCACGCGTCCGCAGGAGCGGGCAAGCCTGATATCCCCGCGTTCTTCCCCGCCGGAGCGCCCGCAGTCGCAGCTGAAGCACCAGCGAGCGCGGAGCCCGTTGAGATATCCGGGCCAGCAAAAGAACAGCGATACGCGCCACCACGGCTTGAAGACGCTATTGCGTCCGCTCCGCGCCCGGCGCCCCCGTCAGCAGGAACTGCCGCGGTGTCCACCGCGCCGGTGACGACGTCGAGCAACGCCACCGACGAGGCCATCGATGAAGAAACTCGCTTTGCCGCCCCTGAGATGGCTGCTCCGGCTGCTCCTCCTGCGGTGGTGTGGCGGCTTACTTTCCCAGACGGCACGCAACTCGTGCTCGACCGCACAACGCTGATCGGCCGGGACCCGGCTGCCAACGCGCGGTTCCCGAACGCGAGGCTGCTTCCGGTCTCCGATCCCAGCAAGTCGGTTTCGAAGACTCATGTTGCGTTGCAGGTGACCGCTGACAGTGAGGTGCTCGTGCACGATCTTCATTCGACGAACGGCGTCTATGTGGTGGCGTCAGGTGCGGCGGAAATAGTGGTGAGCCCAGGCTCTGAGCAGCTTCTCTCTAGCGGCGCACAGGTGCGGCTCGGGCAATTCGCGTTCCTCATCGAACGAAGTTAAATCTGAGCGTTGGTCAGCTTCATGTAACCTGTCACGATCTCGTTTCTTCGTCAGAAAGGCCTTCCGCGTGAGCGACAAAGCAAAACCAGCCGGCCGGTTGAACAAACCGATCACCCCGTGGAGGGTCATTCGTGTAATTGGAATTCCCGTTATTGCCTTGATTTTCCTTGCTTTCGTGCTCCTGAAACAGGGTGATGATCGGGCACATATCCTTGAGAATGGTGCTGTCACTCAGGCGCTTCCCACCGGCGGCACTGTTTCTGATACCTCGCGTCTCAACGGGCGCACTAAACACTGGCTGAGTCTGGAATTCAAATACTTGGTCGATGGGGAAATCTACACGGCGGCCGGGGATCAGAAATACGACCGCAATTACTTCGATAAGTCTGCTGCGTTGAAAGCAAACCCGAGTGCGGAAGTGCGGTACCTAGAAGATGATCCCAGTACTGCGATCATCCTCGATGCGGACTACCGATGATGGCGAGAGAGTAAGCCTCCAAGGCTCTGCCTGAGGCAGCCGTGCACTGGGGCAGTCTGGGAAGAGCCGCGTTGGCCGAGCACTAGGCGGTGTTCAATCGTGGTCGATCGCCATTGTTGTTCCCGCGGTCCTTGTGTTGTTGTTCTCATTTGGCGCCTCGTGACGAAATGGCGAGGCCTCGCTGCTGAAACCCTCAGGAAAGCAACAGCCGAACTCCCTGTGCTAGGCCAGACTCAGATAGGGCATGGCGCGTGACGCCGCTATCAATGAAGAAGTCGGGCTAGCAGCGGGGGATTGCCTGAGCGCACGGCTCGCGCGGCGTAGACTAGAGAGATTGAGCCGCGCTTTTTGCGGTGCGATCGTTGATTCGAAAGAGGTGCGCTATGGGCAAGACCCTGGCTGAGAAAGTGTGGGATGACCATCTGGTCGTCAAGGGTGCCGATGGCACGCCCGACCTTATCTACATCGACCTTCACCTTGTGCACGAAGTCACGAGCCCTCAAGCATTTGACGGACTTCGAATGGCCGGCCGCCCCGTTCGCCGCCCCGATCTCACGATCGCGACCGAAGACCACAACACCCCGACTCTCGCCATCCACAAGCCGATTGCCGACCTCACGAGCCGCACCCAAATTCAGACGCTGCGTAACAATGCCGAAGAATTTGGCGTGCGCCTGCACTCGCTCGGCGACATCGAGCAGGGCATCGTGCACGTTGTCGGCCCGCAGCTTGGCCTGACCATGCCCGGCATCACCGTGGTCTGTGGTGACTCGCACACCAGCACCCACGGCGCTTTCGGCGCCATGGCCTTCGGAATCGGCACGAGTGAAGTCGAGCACGTGCTCGCCACTCAAACTCTGCCACTCAAGGCCTTCAAGACGATGGCAATCACCGTTGAGGGCGAACTGCGCCCCGGCGTCACCGCGAAAGACATCATCCTCGCGGTCATCGCGCAGATCGGAACCGGCGGCGGCCAAGGCTACGTGCTCGAATTCCGCGGCAGCGCCATCCGCTCCCTCTCTATGGAGGGTCGCATGACGATCTGCAACATGTCGATCGAGGCTGGCGCTCGCGCCGGCATGATCGCACCCGACCAGATCACTTACGACTACCTCAAGGGTCGCCCGCACGCTCCCGAGGGCGCTGACTGGGATGCCGCAGTCGAATACTGGAACACCCTCGCGACAGATGACGACGCTGTCTTCGATGCCGAAGTCTTTCTCGACGCCAACACCCTCGAGCCGTTCGTCACGTGGGGAACCAACCCCGGCCAGGGCGTCTCGCTCAGCGACAACGTTCCCGTTCCCGCTGACATTGCCGATCCCAACGAACGCGCATCCGCCGAGCGTGCGCTCGAGTACATGGCGCTCGATGCCGGAATGCCGATGAAGGACATCCGGGTGGATGCCGTCTTCATGGGCTCGTGCACGAACAGCCGCATCGAAGACCTCCGGGCCTTCGCGTCCATCATTCAGGGCCGCAAGAAAGCCGACCACGTGCGCGTCATGGTGGTTCCCGGCTCGGCGCGCGTTCGCCTTGAGGCAGAAGCCGAAGGCCTCGACAAGATCGTCGAAGAGTTCGGAGCCGAATGGCGATTTGCTGGTTGCTCGATGTGTCTCGGCATGAACCCCGACCAGCTGGCTCCGGGGGAGCGTTGCGCTTCCACCAGCAACCGCAACTTCGAAGGTCGCCAAGGCAAGGGAGGGCGCACCCATCTGGTGTCGCCGCTCGTTGCCGCGGCCACCGCCATCCGCGGAACGCTTTCGAGCCCGTGGGACCTCGACAACAGCCCGCTGCCCGAGCAGATGGCGCTTGCCGCTACGACCGCTGAGGAGTCTCGCTAATGGATAAGATCACGACCATCAGCGGAATCGCTGTTCCGCTCAAGCGCAGCAACGTCGACACCGACCAGATCATCCCGGCCGAATTTCTCAAGCGAGTCACGAAGACTGGATTCGACGACGCGCTCTTCTTTGGGTGGCGCCAAGACCCCGACTTTATCCTCAACCGCGAGCCCTACAGCCACGGCAAGATCTTGATCGCCGGCTCTGACTTCGGCACCGGCTCCAGCCGTGAGCACGCCGTGTGGGCCCTGCGTGATTTCGGTTTTCAGGCCGTTCTTAGCTCGCGTTTCGGAGACATTTTCCGCGGCAATTCGGGCAAACAGGGCTTGCTCGCCGCTCAGCTTTCTGAAGCCGACATCGAGACCCTCTGGGCACTTGTCGAAGCAGACCCCCAGCTAGTAGTCAGCGTCGACCTTGAAACTCGAACAGTCACGGCAGGGGCCGCACAGTTCACATTCGACATCGACGATTACACTAGGTGGCGTTTGCTCGAAGGCCTCGATGACATCGGCCTCACCTTGAGAAACGAAACAGACATCACGGAGTTCGAAAGCCGCCGCGAATCATGGCGACCCAAGACTTTGCCAGCGAAGTAGAGGTAACGATGAATCCATTGGCACAAGACGCAACCGCGGCAGCCAAGCGCTCGGGGCTGCATTCCAATCAGATCGTCATCAACGGTGGCAAGCCCCTTCGTGGACGTATCAATGTGCGTGGCGCAAAGAATCTCGCCACCAAGGCAATGGTTGCCGCGCTGCTTGCTGATACCCCGAGCGTGCTCAAAGACGTTCCGGCCATCAGCGACGTTCGCGTTGTCACAGGGATGCTTGAGGCCTATGGCGTTACGGTCACCGAGACTGCCGACGGTGAGCTGACCCTCGACCCCAAGAACGTACTGAAGGCGCACTTCGCCAAGATTGACGCGCTCGCTGGTTCCAGCCGCATCCCGATCCTGTTCTGCGGGCCTTTACTGCATCGCCTCGGCGAAGCGCTCATCCCCGACCTCGGTGGTTGCCGCATTGGCGACCGCCCCATCGATTTCCACTTGGATGCTCTGCGAGCGTTCGGTGCAGTGGTTGACAAAAGCTACGAAGGTATCCGCCTCACGGCGCCTGATGGCCTTCACGGTGCCAACATCGACCTGCCGTACCCGAGCGTGGGAGCAACCGAACAGGTTCTGCTCACCGCTGTTCTCGCCAAGGGTGTTACCGAGCTCAAGGGCGCAGCGATCGAGCCCGAGATCATGGATCTCATCGCGATCTTGCAAAAGATGGGCGCGATCATCAACGTCGAGCCCAATCGCGTTATCTTCATTGAGGGCGTGGAGAAGCTCAGCGGCTACAACCACCGCGCGCTCTTCGACCGCAACGAGGCCGCGAGCTGGGCATCCGCTGCGCTGGCGACCGGCGGAGACATCTTCGTCGAGGGTGCGCTGCAGCAAGAGCTCATGACGTTCTTGAACATCTTCCGCAAGGTGGGTGGCGCCTTCGATATCGCCGAAGACGGCATTCGCTTCTGGCACCCTGGCGGCCCCCTCAAGCCGGTCGTGATCGAAACGGACGTGCACCCCGGCTTTATGACCGACTGGCAACAGCCGCTCATCGTGGCGCTGACGCAGGCCGAAGGTCGCTCTGTCGTTCACGAAACTGTGTATGAAAACCGACTGGGCTTCACTTCGGCACTGATCGAGATGGGTGCCAACATCGAGGTATTCGAAGAGGGAATCGAGTCAGTTAGCCGCCGAGTTCCTCGTCGTCCGCTCGAACAGGCCGCCGTCATCATCGGTCCGACACCGCTTCACGGCGCCGACGTCGAGATCCCCGACCTGCGCGGTGGCTTCAGCCACCTCATCGCAGCGTTGACGGCTGACGGGCAGTCCACCGTCAGCAACATCGGAATTATTGCTCGCGGGTACGAACACTTCGTTGACAAGCTCGAATCACTGGGCGCTGACTTCGTCTACGAGGGATAGCCGCCGGTGACGTCGAGCTCACCACGGCCGAAGCGTGCAAAATCGGAGAAAACGATTGCCTTTCGGGTGCTCGCGTTTCTCCTCCTCCCGGTCATGACTCTCTTGGCCAGGTACAAACTTCACGACACACACCACGTTCCTGCCGAGGGAGCGTTCGTCATGTCACCCAACCACTACAGCAACATCGATCCCGTGGTAATCGGTGTCGGCATGTGGAAAATTGGGCGGATGCCTCGCTACATGGCCAAGGCGTCGTTGTTCAAGGTGCCCGTGGTCGGCTGGCTACTCACTAAATCGGGGCAGGTGCCCGTCGAGCGTGTGTCTCGAGGTCGCCAGAGCGGCGACCCTATGAAGGCTGCTCGCCAAATCGCAGACCAAGGCCTCGCCGTGATCATTTACCCAGAGGGGTCGCTCACGCGCGAACCCGACATGTGGCCGATGCGCGGCAAATATGGCGCGGTGCGTACTGCGCTTGAAGCGGGTATTCCGCTGATCCCCGCGGCAAGCTGGGGTGCGCACGAAATTCTGCCCCGATATTCCAAACGTATTAGTGTTTTTCCCCGCAAGACAATTCACATCCGTTTTGGTGAACCCGTCGACCTCTCCGAGTACGCGGGTAAGCATGTAGATTCGCGTGTGCTCGCCGAGGCAACGGAGAAACTGATGACCGCAATCACGTCGCTGCTCGAAGAGTTGCGCGAAGAGAGCGCACCCGCAGTGCGCTACAACCCCGCTGAGCATGGTCAAAGCGAGACCGGCCGATTCGAGAGTAAATAACGTGATCAACGACAACGCCGGAACCCCTGAAACTCCCCGCCGCGTCGCCGTTCTGGGTGCAGGTTCGTGGGGAACCACCTTCTCCAAGATTCTGGCTGACGGTGGCAACGATGTAGCACTCTGGGCGCGTCGCCCCGAGCTCGCTCGGGAGATTTCGCAGTCCAAGCGCAATAGTGATTACCTTCCCGGCATTAACTTGCCGCGATCATTGTGGGCTAGTGACAAGCTTCCTGAGGTTCTGGATGGCGCAGAGCAGGTGTACCTCTCAGTGCCGGCCCAGTCGCTGCGTGAGAACCTGCGCATTGTTCGTGAGCTCATCCCTGAGAACGCGATCATTGTGTCGCTCATGAAGGGTGTCGAAAAGGGCACCGGAGCGCGCATGAGTGAAGTGATTCTGCAGGAGTTGGGTATAGATCCCAACCGCGTTGCTGTGGCATCCGGCCCCAACTTGGCTCTCGAAATCGCCAAGGAGCAGCCGACCGCTGCCGTCATGAGCAGCGCGAGCCTCGAAACCGCAACCGCCGTTGCCGTCACCGCACGCAACCGTTATTTCCGTTCCTTCGTGAACACCGATGTAATCGGCACCGAGTTCGGCGGGGTGCTGAAGAACCTCATCGCTGTCGCGATCGGAATCGTGGATGGGGTGGGATACGGCGAAAACACCAAGGCCTCGATCATCACGCGCGGCCTTGCGGAAATGACCGACTTCTCGGTCGCTTTTGGCGCTCGTGCAGAAACCCTTGCTGGTCTTGCCGGCCTCGGGGACCTCATTGCGACGTGTGAGTCGTCGTTATCGCGAAACAACACCGCCGGCCGTCTGCTGGGTCAGGGCTACAGCTTCTCTGAAGTCATCAAGCAGATGAACCAGACAGCGGAAGGCCTCTCGTCGGTCGCGCCAATTCTTGAACTTGCACTCTCGAAGGGTGTGGATATGCCGATTGCGAGCCAGGTGGCTGAAGTTTTGGCCGGCACTCTCGCGCCGCGGGATATCGCGCCGCACCTCACCACTGACGACCTTCCTCAAGGGGAGTAAACGATGACGACTCAGCCCACAACTACTGCGAGTGGTTCTGTGACGGTAGTGCTGCTGTTTGGCGGTCGTTCTTCGGAACACAGCATCAGCTGCGCGACCGCCGGGGGAGTTCTCTCGGCGATCGACCGCGACAAGTACACCGTCATCCCTGTTGGCATCACTCGCGAGGGTGCATTCACGCTGCAGCCCGACGACGCCGAGACCTTTGTGCTCAACCCCGACGCGATGCCCGAAGTGGTCGACAATGGCACGCGCGTGCGCTGGCCCGATTCGGCTGCCTCCCGCGAAATGACCGTGGTGGAGCCCGACGGGAGTGTTCGTAGCCTCGGCGACGTCGACATTGTCTTCCCTATCCTGCACGGCCCCTTCGGCGAAGACGGCACCGTGCAGGGCCTCATCGAGCTCGCGGGATTGCCCTACGTGGGCAACGGCGTACTCGCCTCTGCGATGGGCATGAACAAGCACTTTACGAAACTCGCGCTTGAAGCTGCCGGTGTCGCCGTTGCGCCATGGGTGACGGTATCGGCGCTCGATTGGCAACGCACCCCGGATGTCTGGCGCAAGCGCGCATCCAGCCTCGGGTTCCCCGTCTTTGTGAAGCCTGCCCGCGCGGGTTCCTCTGTTGGCGTGACAAAGGTCTCGAGCCCCGAAGAACTCGATGCTGCCTTCGCGACTGCCTTTGCCGAAGATTCCACTGCTCTCGTGGAGCAAGCGATGACCGGTCGTGAGATTGAGTGCGGAGTGCTTTCGGGGCGCGACGGTGGCGAGACGCGAGTGAGCCTCGCGGGCGAGATCGTGGTCACCGGGCGCGACTTCTACGATTTTGAAGCCAAATACCTTGATGTTGCCGCCGCTGAACTCATTTGCCCCGCGCCGCTGCGCGATGGCGAACTCTGGCAAATGCAGCGCACCGCAGCCCGTGCTTTCGAATCGATCGGTGGGGCTGGGCTTGCTCGCGTTGACTTCTTCTTCGACGGCACCGAATTTGTGGTCAACGAAATTAATACGCTGCCGGGCTTCACTCCGATTTCGATGTTCCCCAAATGTTGGGCAGCGAGCGGAATGAGCT
Source organism: Rhodoglobus sp. NPDC076762 (assembly GCA_040687235.1). Taxonomy (GTDB): domain Bacteria; phylum Actinomycetota; class Actinomycetes; order Actinomycetales; family Microbacteriaceae; genus Rhodoglobus. The sequence continues at coordinate 1,304,584 of JBFBMV010000001.1, forward strand.
ACCCCGAGCTGATCAACGAACTTATCGTGCTCGGGCTCGAGACCGTTCGCTAACGAGATAGTTCGGCCCTTGCCGGGCGCAAGAACGCCGAGACCGTGGTGGTCTTAGCGGCATCCGAGCTATTCGGGCGACTCAGTCTCGCTCGGCGCTGGTGTGTCAGACAGGGCAACACAGAACCTGTCGGCGGGAATCTGGCTTACGGCTCCCGCGAGGTTGCTCAGAGCGTCAAACCCAGAAACCTCGTCACCCTCGATATCGGGGTCGCCATCGCTGTCGACGATCACTTGAACCGCGGGATCGCGGCCGTACGACGTGAAGACGTAGTTGGGGGCATCGCTGTCGTCGCGCAGCCAATCGATGCCGTCTTCGGGCGCTGTGACGCACGCGAGCTCGGCTGTAGGGTCGGGCACCGCAACGCCGCAGCGCAGCAGGATGGTGGCGGGTTCGCCCCACGCGCCGGTGCCCTGAGCGTTCGTCTCGCGCTTGTCGAGCCCCGCGACAGTGTCCGGCAGCCGCACGATGACGTCGGCGCACGACGGGTTGCCCGCGTCATTGCCGGGTTCAAGCGGCACGATTGCCGCGCATCCGCCCAGCGTCGCCAGCAAAGGGACCATCGCGAGCAGGGCGATCAGGGGAGTGCGGGTCGTCGTTCTCATCGCCTTCAGGCTACCGTGAGTTCATGACGATTGACCGCGAGAGCGAGACCCCTGACACTCTCGGTGGCGTTGGTGAACTTGCTGCCCTGAAGCGCATTTTTCCCCGCCTGCCTTCTGCCGCAGCCGAGCTCATTGGCCCCGGCGACGATTCTGCAGTGTTGGCGACGCCTGACAAGCGCGTCGTGATTACAACGGACATGATGATCCACGGCCCCGATTTTCGGATGGCGTGGTCGAGCCCGTACGACCTTGGCTGGAAAGCCGCCGCCACGAACCTCTCAGATGTCGCTGCGATGGGGGCGGTTCCCACCGGCCTGGTCGTCGCGATTGCTGCCCCTAACGACACCCCCGTTTCGTCGCTTGAAGCCATTGCCGACGGACTGCGCGAAGGCTGCGAGTCGCTCGCACCCGGCAGCGGAGTCATTGGTGGCGACCTTTCGGTGTCGACCGTTCTCACAATTGTCATCACCGCTTTCGGCGATCTCGAGGGGCGCGCTCCCGTGCTGCGCTCGGGTGCCCGCGTCGGTGATGTGATTGCTGTTTCCGGCACGCTGGGTCTTGCGGCCGAAGGGCTGCGATTGCTGTTCACCGAGGGCGTCGTAGACGGTGAACCGGATGCTGCAGCCGCCGCTGCACTCGCGACCCAGCATCCCGACGCCATCGCCGCCCAACTCAGGCCAGCGCCTCCCATCGCGGACGGCAAAGCCGCCGCGCTCGGGGGAGCTACTTCGATGCTCGACCTCAGCGATGGGCTCGCGATTGATGCGCGCCGCATTGCGACGGCCAGCGGAGTGGGGCTCGACCTGTCATCCGAAGCAGTAGGTGGCCAGGCGCAGCTGGACGGCGGCGAAGATCATTCGCTGTTGGCGACGTTCCCCGAGGGGGCAACGTTGCCGGCAGGTTTCCGGGCCATCGGCCGCGTGGTCGAGGGCGAGGGGCTGCTCGTCGATGGAGTCTCGTACACCGAACGTGGTGGTTGGGACCCGTATGCCGGGTGGGATGGCGCGGCGGGGTAGCGCTCGTTCGGCTTAGGCCTCGCTGGGCTGCACCCAGTACAGCGTGGTGTCGCCGTAGTCTTTGCGGCGGTCGAGTTCAAGACCGGCGGGCCACTCTGGTTCGGGGTCGCGTGAACTGCGTTCGACGATCACGAGGGCGTCAGGGCTGAGTTGCGGTGCGAGCAATCCGAGAGCAACGTCGAGTTCGGCATTGCCCAGCTCGTAGGGCGGGTCGATGAAGACGAGATCCCACTGATCGCCGGATGTCTCCAAAAAGGTGTGCACGGCGCGGGCGGCGGTGAGAATGATTGGCTTCGAACCGCGCGGAGCCTTCGCGGCGATGAGCGTGGCGTTCTTGCGGCACGTATCGGCGGCGCGCGGATTCTTCTCCACCAGGGTCACGTGCGGTGCTCCGCGGGAGGCTGATTCGAGACCCAGGGCTCCCGAACCGGCATAGAGGTCGAGCACGCGGGCGCCGTCGATGGCGTCGCGAGCTTCAAGCGCGGAGAAGATCGCTTCGCGCAGGCGGTCGCTCGTGGGGCGCGTGCCCGCGCTGGGAACGGCAATCGTGAGGGAGCCGGCGTATCCGGCGATTATGCGTGTCATGGCCTTTCGAGCCTAGCCGTCTGAAGAACGCCAGTGGTCGCGGGTACTCTTCTAGAGTGACCTCGCCCCTTGATCAAAAGCTCAGCGCTGTACTGGGTGGGCGCACTGCGACTTCCATGCAGCGCGGCCTTGGTTTGCTCACGGTTGGCGACCTGATGACGCACTATCCGCGACGGTATGCGCGGCGCGGTGAGCTCACCGCTCTGGCCGAGTTGCCGCTGGATGAGGCGGTCACGATTGTGGCCGAAGTGCGCGAGGTGCGTAACCGCCCCATGCGCAACAAGCGCGGCTCGATTCTTGAGGTGTCGATCAGCGATGGCACCGGCATCCTGACCCTCACGTTTTTCAATCAAGCATGGCGGTCCAACGAACTCCTGCCGGGCGTTCGCGGAATCTTTGCCGGCAAGGTCGGCCAATATCGCGGCACGCGTCAACTGGCGCACCCCGATTACGAACTTTTCGACCGCGATGCTCTTGAGCTGAAGAAGCCCGAGCAGGCAAAGGGGTGGGCAGAGCAGCCGATCCCGATTTACCCCGCGACTTCCACCGTCGCGAGTTGGCAGATTCAGAAAGCGGTCGAGGTTGTGCTCGATACGCTCGGCCCGCTCGAAGACCCGGTTCCGGATGCCGTGCGCCGCGAACGCGAACTGCTGCGGTATTCGCAGGCGCTTGAGCTCGTGCACCGTCCCAAGGTCGACTCCGATTGGCGCAGCGCTCGCGATGCCTTGCGCTTTCAAGAAGCTTTCGTGCTGCAGTCCGCTCTCTTGCAGCAGCGCCAGAAGCAGCGCGAGTCTGAGGCGATTGCGCGCACGGCGGGCTCGCTGCTCGAAGGTTTCGATGCTGCGTTGCCGTTTACGCTCACGGGCGACCAGCAATCGGTCGGCGAGCAGATTTTCCATGACCTTGCCGAGCCTGTGCCGATGAATCGCCTGGTGCAGGGTGAAGTGGGTTCCGGTAAGACGCTCGTCGCGCTGCGGGCAATGTTGGCCGTCGCGCAATCCGGTGGCCAGTCAGCGTTGCTGGCGCCCACTGAGGTGCTTGCTCATCAACATTTCCGTTCGATTGTGCGCACGCTCGGCCCCGATCTTGCGGCCGAATTGCGCCCGACTCTCATCACTGGCCAGTTGCCCACGGCACAGCGCAAGAAAGCCCTGCTGGCGACCGTTTCGGGTGCTTCGCGCATCGTCATCGGCACGCACGCGCTCTTGGGCGATGCCGTCAGTTTCGTCGATCTCGGGCTCGTCGTCGTCGACGAGCAGCACCGTTTTGGCGTGGACCAGCGCGAGGCTTTGCGGCTCAAAGGTGCCAAGCCGCCCCACGTTCTCGTCCTTACCGCGACGCCGATTCCCCGCACCGTCGCAATGACGGTCTTCGGCGACCTCGACATTTCCTCCATCGCCGAGTTGCCCGCCGGTCGCCAACCGATCAGCAGTCACGTCGTGCCGCTGGCCGAGAAGCCCGGTTGGGTGTCGCGCGTCTGGCAACGGCTGGCCGAAGAGCTGGCTATCGGGCGGCAAGGCTTCGTCGTGTGCCCGGCGATTGATGCCAAGACGCAAGAGCCCGGCAGCGAGCCCGCTCCACAAGCAAGCGACGATCCGGATGCCGGACCGCCGCGACCGATCGCCAACGTCACTGAGGTGCTGGCGTCGCTGCGCAGCAACGAGGTTCTCGCGGGTAAGCGAATCGAGGCGCTGCACGGCAAGCTCTCGAGCGATGAGAAAGACGAGCTCATGCGCTCGTTTGCTGCGGGCGACATCGATGTGCTCGTCGCGACGACCGTGATCGAGGTGGGCGTCGACGTGCCCAACGCTTCCGTGATGGTCGTTCTCGATGCGGACCGCTTCGGGGTTTCCCAACTGCACCAGCTGCGCGGTCGTGTCGGCCGTGGTGGCGTCCCCGGCCTGTGCCTGTTTGTGACAGCAGCCGAGGGGGAGTCGTTGGCTCGCGAGCGGGTCGAGGCTGTGGCATCCACTCTCGATGGTTTCGAACTCGCGAACAAAGACTTGGAACTGCGTCGCGAAGGCGATGTGCTCGGCGGAGTGCAGTCGGGTGGGCGTTCGAGCCTCAAACTGCTGCGCGTGGCCAACGACGGGCAACTCATCACGGAGGCGCGGGAGGCCGCCCAGAGCGTGCTCGTTGCCGATCCGACTCTTGCCGAGCATCCGGCGCTCGCCGATGCATTGAAGCGTCGCCTTGATGAGAGTGCCGAAGCCTTCTTGGGTAAGAACTAGCGTTCCGAAAGCGAACTTCGGTAAAACAAGTTCCCCGCACAGCGAACTCCCACGTAGGGGAACGGGCTCAGCCACTATCGTTGAAGCATGAGTCGGATCGCTGTCGTTCCCGGGTCCTTTGACCCTGTCACCCTGGGCCACCTGGACGTGATTGAGCGGGCAGCAAAAACCTTTGACGAAGTGCACGTTCTTGTCGTGCACAACCCCGGCAAGACGGCGCTGCTGCCGATTGCCCAGCGCGTTTCGCTGCTGGAGCAGGCCGTGGCGGATGCTCGGTTCGCCGGCAACATCCGCGTCACAAGCTGGAGTATGGGCTTGCTCGTTGACTACTGCACCGAAGTTGGTGCAAGCGTCATCGTGAAGGGCATCCGGTCTCAAGTGGATGTCGCCTACGAAACACCTATGGCGATCGTCAACCGAGACCTCGCGGCTGTCGAGACCATCTTTATGCTGCCGAATCCTGCGCACGCGCACGTCTCCAGCTCGCTCGTTCGCCAGGTTGCGGCGCTCGGCGGAGATGTCGCGCCGTATGTTCCTCGCGCTGTTTCCGAGTTTTTGCAGGCGCCGCGCGACTAACACCGGCACAATGGGTCTATGACTCTCACTCTCGGATACAAAGCGTCAGCCGAACAATTTGCCCCGCGTGAACTCGTAGAGATTGCGGTGGCGGCCGAAGCTCACGGTATGGAGAGTGTTGCGGTCAGCGACCACTTTCAGCCGTGGCGTCACGAGGGTGGTCATGCGCCGTTCTCGCTGAGCTGGATGGCAGCGGTCGGTGAGCGCACGAGCACGATCCGTATCGGCACGAGCGTGATGACTCCGACCTTCCGTTACAACCCCGCCGTGCTCGCTCAGGCCTTCGCCACCATGGGTTGCCTCTACCCGGGGCGCATCATGCTTGGCGTGGGAACCGGCGAGGCGCTCAACGAGATCGCCACCGGATTCCGTGGTGCCGGCGAGCAGGACTGGCCCGAATTCAAGGAGCGCTTCGCTCGCTTGCGTGAATCGGTTCGCCTCATGCGCGAACTGTGGACCTCAGACCGCGTGTCGTTCGAGGGGGAGTATTACTCCACTCACGGCGCGAGCATTTATGACCGCCCCGACCAGCCCATCCCGATCTACATCGCCGCCGGTGGCCCCATGGTGGCTCGCTATGCCGGACGTGCCGGTGACGGTTTCATCTGCACGTCGGGCAAGGGCATGGAGCTCTACAACGACGCGCTGATCCCCGGCGTGAAGGAGGGCGCGGCTAAAGCTGATCGCAAGTTCGAAGACATCGACCGGATGATCGAGATCAAGCTCTCGTACGACACCGATGCTGAGCTCGCGCTCGAAAACACCCGGTTCTGGGCTCCGCTCGCGCTCTCCAAAGAGCAGAAGCACGACATTACCGACCCGATCGAGATGGAGCGCGCCGCCGATGCTCTGCCCATTGAGCAGATCGCTTCGCGCTGGATTGTCGGCAACGACCCCGACAAGATCGTCGAAGAGATTCGTCCGTATGTGGATGCCGGCCTGAACCACCTCGTGTTCCATGCGCCCGGTGGAGACCAGCGCCGCTTCCTCGAACTCTTCGAGCGCGACATCGCTCCGCGACTGCGGGCGCTGTAGGGCCCAGAGCGCGAGCCGCGCACACGGTTTAACTGACGATGGGCGGATGCGTGAAGCATCCGCCCATCGTTGCTGTGTCGGCAATCGACGCCGCCGACCACTGCTTGCTGGCTAGCTCGTCACAGCGACCTTTTCAGTCGATCGAGCCTGGTTGGCGGAGTTGGTGCTGACCTCGATCTTGCGAGGTTTTGCCTTCTCCGAAACCGGGATGATGACGCTCAGCACGCCATTGTCGTAGCTGGCGCTGATGTTGTCGCGGTCGATGCCCGCACCGATGCTGAACTGGCGAAGGTAGGAACCGTAGCGGCGCTCCTGCGAGAGCCACTTGGCGCCATCGCGCTCGCCAGCGGTGCGCTCGGCGCGAATCGTGAGGAGCTGACCGTCAACGTCAACGTCAACGGAGCCGGGATCGACGCCCGGAAGGTCGGCGGTGAGAACGTACTCGTCAGCCTGGCGGTAGAGATCCACGGGCATGGGCTGGGTGCCGACGCGGGACTGGGCAGCTGCGGAGAGCCTGTCGAGTTCGGCAAAAGGATCAAATGACAGTGTCATGGGAAACCCCTTTCTCAAAGTTGAGTCACCGTGACTCAACAAGAAAAAATTAGCACTCTCACCCCGAGAGTGCCAAGTCATTGTGCTCAAAGTTCGCTGACAACGAAACGACCGCCGCCGGAACGGTCCGGCGACGGTCGAGTGCGTGGTTCTCATCGGATGATGAGCCGTGGATAGTTCTGTTCAGTGCGAGCACGGGCCAGAGCCACACGCTCGCCGCGGAGCTGGTGTTGAGCCCGCAGTTCAGCCGACGCGAGCAGTCGAGCGCGGTGCGGCCGGCGGCTCCACGTGATGAGAGCGACGCCGAGGTGCAGGGCAAGACGGTCGATGACTCCCACACGACGTGCTGCCGCGGGGCGCGGCTCGACGTCGGGACTGGGTTCGGGCGGATGGTCGCGGCGGTCTTTCGGGGCCGCCAGAGTTGCGTTCATGAGGTGTCTTTCGTGAGAAAAGTGGATGCGGAAGGCGCGCAAAATTGCGCTGTTTCAGGTGGCGACCCAACGGCATCCTCAGCACAGCGAGTCGCTGAAGAAGGGAAGATCATCGAGAGGCGAACGCACCCGCGAAAGGGGTGCAGACTCGTCAGTCGTCGCAGTCTCGCGATGATCGAGTTGGGTCGTGTGCTCCGTGAGCGCCGCCACCGTCAGAACCGGTGAGCGGAGAACGCTAACCGGTTAGGCGGTGAGGGTGCCGACGGAGCCAGCAGTGGTGGGGTTCTTCGTAAAAGTGAAAATAAACACGCGAGGCTCCTTTCAATAGTTGGCGTTTGCTCAGTGTAGGGCGGGCAGTCGCTGACGACAAGACCTAATTTAGGTGCGATGCAAAGCCGTGATGATGGCGTCGGAGAGCTCAGTCGGTTTCGTGAACTGCGGCCAGTGCCCGGTGGGGAGGTCTACGAGTTCGAGGTCGGTGAGCTGAGCGAGCTCGGTTGCGAAGGGTGCACCCTCGCTCATCCACTCTCGAACCTGGTCGGCGGCAAACTCGCAACAGATCACGGTGGCGGGCACGCTGAAGCGCGCCGGGGTGGAGAGCGATTGCGGGGTGGTTGCGATCAGTGACGGCTGGGGGATCGCAATTTCTTGAAACCACGTGCGCAGTTCGTCGGTCAGGTCAACGAGGTCTTCATCGTCGAAGACGCTCCAGTCAGGGAGTGGGATCTCACCGTCAATGGTCGGCAGTTCGGCGTTGATTGGCATGCCGTTCGGCAGCGGCACGGTGTCGACGTGCACGATTCTGGCCAAGCACGTGGGCCGGGCATCCGCTACCGCGTGGGCAATAGGGCCACCGCCGCTGTGGGCAACGAGGGCAATGCGGGGCGTCGGTTGTTCGTCTTCGTCTCCGTTCTCGCTGCCATCTGCCTCGACATGAGTGAGGGCGTCAACCACCGCGACCACCGCCGCGATGTGGTCGGCCAGGGATACCGTCGCGCGGTTGGTGTCACGGCGTCGCAAGCCAGGAAGGGTGAGCGGATGCGCGGTGTGGCCTGCATCTCGTAGGGCGCGGGTTACCGGAGCCCACGAGTCTCCGTCGAGCCAGAATCCGGGGATGAGAATGACGTGCATCGGCGGGCTAGCGGTGCTGGGCGATCAGGATTCGGTCGAGCGGTCGCTCAAGGCTTCGTCGCTTGCCGAGTTCGGGAGAGGCAGCGCGGTATTCCGCGGTGAGACTGACAGAAAACGCGCCGAAATTCATGCTGACTCCTCATTGAGTAGATCGCCATTATCCGCCCGTAGGCGTGCCAACTCAACGGTTGCGCGAATGATGGGACCACTGGGGGCACCACAACCGCCACAATAGACGGATGCCCGTGACTGTTGCTGCACCCCATATCGGCTATGCCGCCATGCTCGAACGGTTTCATCCGCGCGAGGTGATGGGCTTCGCGCAGCACGCAGAAACGCGGGGCTTTCGCGGGGTCATGGCCGCCGATCACTATCAGCCGTGGGTGCCACAGCAAGGGCAAGCATCGTTCGTGTGGAACGTGCTGAGCGGTCTCGGCGAAACCACAACGGGCGATCTCGGTACGGGCGTCACCGCGCCGACGTTCCGGTGGCATCCCGCCATGGTCGCCCAGGCCTCCGCCACCCTTGCCGCCATGAACCCGGGCCGTCACTGGTTAGGGCTCGGCAGTGGCGAAGCAATCAACGAGCACATCGTTGGTCAGTACTGGCCCGAAGCTCCGGAACGCATCAACCGGATGTTCGAAGCCGTTGACATCATCAAAAAGCTCTTCGCCTCGGGGCTCGCGAACAAAGACGTTCGCCACGAAGGCCAGTTCTACCGCCTCGAGTCGACGCGACTCTGGACAATGCCCGAAGTCGCCCCCGAAATCTTGGTCGCGACAGCCGGCCCGGTCGCTGCAAAGCGCGCCGGAAAAACCGTCGACGGCCTCATCACCGAAGCGGCACCCCTCGAGAAGATCGACATGTTGTTGGGGCGCTTTACCGAAGGTGCCCGCGAGGCAGGACGCAGCAGAGAAAGCCAGAGCCGTGTGCTGCGGCTGCACTTGAGTTGGGCCGAAACCGATGAACAGGCCATGCGCAACGCGCTTACCGAATGGCCGAACGGTGGATTGCGGTTCGCGAAGAACGACATCCGCTCGCCGTTCGAGCTCGAACAGTTAGCCCGCATGGTGCGACCAGAAGACTTCGAGGGGCGGATGCCCGTGAGTGCCGATCCCGACGTGCACCGTGCCTACATCCAGGGCTACCTCGACGCCGGGTTTGATCGCATCTACCTGCACAACGTGGGTCGCAATCAGCGGGAATTCTTGGATGTCTTCGGCCGCGACGTGCTGCCTGCGCTGCGCAAGTAGGAGCGCGCGCGAATAATGCCGCAGACTAGAAGCGTGAGAATGAGCGCATGGGCCGTGCCCGGCATCCCCGAAATTGTGTCCGGAGACGATCTCGTTGAGGTGATTGCGGGCGCCCTGGTGGCAGAGTCGGGCGATGTTAATGCGGGCGGACTGCTCGACGGTGACATCCTCACCGTGACCTCCAAGATTGTGAGCAAGGCCGAGGGCCGCTCGGTCGAAGCGGCAGATCGCGAACAAGCGATCACCGACGAAACCGTGCGCATCGTCGCGTCGCGCGAGCACCCCAATGGCGTGACGCGCATCGTCGAGAATCGACTCGGTCTCGTGATGGCTGCGGCCGGTGTTGATTCCAGCAATACTCCCGACGGCATCGTTCTGCTCTTGCCGCTCGACCCCGACGCGACCGCACGCACACTGTGTGCTGGCCTGCGGCAGCGGTTCGGCGTGACGATCGGCCTCGTGATTACCGATACCGTGGGGCGGCCGTGGCGCAAGGGGCAGGCCGACATTGCAATCGGCGCCGCCGGCATCCACGTGCTTGATGACCTGCGAGGAACCGCGGATGCGTCGGGCCGCCCGCTCGCGGTGAGCGTTACGGCACTCGCCGACGAGGTTGCTGCCGCGACCGATTTGGTCAAGGGCAAGGCTGGGGGATTGCCCGTTGCGGTGCTGCGCGGACTCGGCAGCCACGTCGCTGACCTCGATGCTCCCGGCGCCCGTTCCCTCGTGCGCAGCGGCCCCGAAGACATGTTCAGTCTGGGCACGAAAGAGGCGTGGATGGCAGGCTTTGATGAAGCTCACGACGAGAGCGCCCTCAAAGGGGAATAATGCTCGACTGTCGGTGATTGTGCGGTTACGATATTCGGATGGGGCTCCTCGTTTCGTTCGCGTATTTCGCGCTGCTGATCTTTGTGCTGATCGACGTCATCCTGATTGATGAATCTCGCATCAAGAATCTGGGCAAGATCACGTGGCTGTTTATCGTGATCATCATGCCGTTCATCGGCAGCATTCTGTGGTTCGCGGTTGGTCGCGAACACGCTGCGGCCGCACCAACCTTCTCGTCATTTGGCGCGCCCGAGCGCCGCGCAGACCTTGCGACGAACAGCATGAGCTCGACGGAAGCCGAGATCGCCAAGCTCGACGCAGAGATCGAATACTTTGAGCGCCAACAGAAGATTCGGGCTCTCGAAGAACGACTCCGCGACCGCAAACAATTGCCGTAGTGCAAGACGGGTGTAAGACTCACTCCATGGATGTCCCTAGCTCCGGGTCGTTACCCGATGACGTGTTCCATGCCCACTGCGATGCCATAATTCGCAGCGTTTCGACGGTGATCGATGGCAAAACCGATGCCGTGCGACTGGCGCTCACTGTGCTGCTCGCCGAGGGGCATTTGCTCATCGAAGACGTCCCCGGCGTCGGCAAGACAATGCTGGCACGGGCACTGGCCCGCACGGTCGACAGCACGGTCTCTCGCGTGCAATTCACTCCCGATTTGCTGCCCGCCGACATCACCGGAGTCTCGGTCTACAACCAGAACACGCGCGAATTCGAGTTCAAGAAGGGCCCCGTTTTCGCGAACATCCTCATCGGTGATGAGATCAACCGCGCGAGCCCCAAGACCCAATCCGCATTGCTCGAGTGCATGGCCGAGTCAAGTGTGACCGTCGACGGCACCACCTACGAGCTCGAGACACCGTTCATCGTGGTCGCGACACAGAACCCCATCGAGATGGAGGGCACCTACCCGCTGCCCGAAGCCCAGCGCGACCGTTTCATGGCGCGCATTTCGATGGGCTACCCGGATGCCGCCGCCGAGCTCGAGATGCTGCGTTCGCGTGAGCTGTCGAGTCCGCTCGATGCGCTCACGCCCGTCGTCTCCGTTGAGCAGTTGCGCGAGCTCATCGCGACGGTGCGCCGCGTCTTCGTGAGCACGGCGGTTGAGGAGTATGCGGTGGCGATTGCGCAGGCGACGCGTCGTGACCCCGAAGTGCGGTTGGGAGCGAGTCCGCGAGCCACGCTTCACCTGGTCCGGGCCGCGAAGGCACGCGCCGCGATCGATGGCCGAGACTTCGTCTTGCCCGATGACGTCGACGCGCTTGCCGTGACGGTGCTGGCACACCGGATGATTCCGGCGCGGCATTCGGCTCAGGCATCCACTCTCCTCACGGGGCACTCGATCGCCGATGTGATCGAGCGTATTGTCGCGGAGACACCGGTTCCGGTCACCGCCGCGGCGTCTTAGCCAGCGCTGATGTCTCGCGTGCGCCCGTTTCGAGCCCTCAGCGTCGCGCTGCGCGTGGTGCGGCTTACCGCCCGCGGAGTTACCTTTGTGGCGCTCGGCGGGGTGGTGCTAGTAGCGGGCTATGCGGCCGGTATGCCGATCTTGTTATATGTCGGATGCTTCGCCCTGGCCTTGCCGCTCATGGCGGGGGTGCTCGTGCGCTCGCGAGAATCTTCGCTGGCCATCACGCGCCAATTCGCGTTCCCGGTCGTAGAGGCCGGCACTACAAGCCTCGTCACGCTGCGGGTCGATAATCATGCGCGCACGGGCCTTCGCGGAGTGCACTGGGCTGATGGTTTGCCGTGGCAGCCGTGGGTGACAGCGAGTGGTTGGTTGCCTCCGCTGTCAGCGCGGGTGGGCGTGCTCAACCAACGCAGTGCCGCCCAACTCACGTATTCTCTGACTCCGCGGGATCGTGGAATCTTTGAGATCGGCCCGCTCTTGCTGCGCAGTATTGATCCGCTGGCGTTGGCGAACGGCACGTGGAGCGTTGGCGGAGTCGCCGAGCTGACTGTCACGCCGCGAGTCGTCACTCTGGCCCAGTCGGCGTTGCTCGCTCAGTCGGGCGACGGTGAGGCTCGGGTGCTTCAGCGTCGGTCGGCCGGTGATGACGACGACGCGATGACCCGCGAGTACCGCCGCGGCGATGCGATGCGCCGGGTGCACTGGCGAGCATCCGCCCGCCACGGCAGCCTCATGGTGCGCCAAGAGGAGCAGCACAGTTACCCCGAAGCCCGCATCATCGTGGATACCCGCTTGGCGGGATACCCGGATGCTGGACGCAATGAATCCGTGCGCCTCTCGAGCGGTGCGATCACCGCAGCCGCTCGCAGCCCGCGTTTCGAGTGGGTTGTCAGCATGCTCGCCTCTGCCGCCGTTCAGCTCAAGCGCGAGGGCTTTCTCGTCGAGGTCATCGAAACGGGTCCCTCACAGTTGGCGGAGGCGTCGATCGTGCACAGGCGGGCCGCGGAAGAACAAGAGTTTCTGACCCGCCTTGCTACCTTCGGGCCGGTTGAAAGCGCGCAGGGTTGGTGGGGTGAACCGGTGCCGAGCACGAGTGCGGGAGGCCCCGTGCTGGCGCTGGTCGCGCATCCCGAGCCTGAAACAGTGGCGTACTTGCGACGTCAGGCGCTTGCGGGCGTTCTTGCTGTGGCGTTTGTGGTGGAGTCGTCGTCGAGCTTCGGAGATTTCACGCGCACGGGTGAGCCTGCGCGGCAGCCTGTCGCTGATGAACTGCGCGATGCCGGGTGGAAGGTCATTGCGGTGCAGTCGTTCGATGATGTTGCCGAGGCGTGGACGCTGTTCGTTGCGGAGTCGAGGGCACACCGTGACAACAACTGAGGCGAGCCGCGCGCGTAGTTTGCGTGCTCACGAACGGCGCGTGCGCATCTGGTCGCTGAGCGGCACTCTCGCTCTGGCGCTCGGGGTTGCGGCGAGCAGTCTGGGCGAAGTGCTCACCGAGGGAGCGTGGTGGTTCCCGTACATCGGCGTCGTAATCGTAGTGCTTGCCGTCGCTGCCGTGGCTCACACGCTCATTGCGCGTGCCTGGATCGGATCGCTCGTGGGGGCTGCGGCTGGCCTCGCGACCCTCACCCTATTCTTTGCGCCCGCTACCGCAATCCTGGGCATCATCCCCACCCTCGACACGTTCGATCGCTTCGCTTCTCTCATTGCGCAGGGGCAAGCCTCGATGGAGAACCAGCGGTTCCCTGCGGATGCCGACACCGGCATTGTCTTTCTGATTTGCCTCGGTGCGGTGGGGCTCTCCGTCGTGATGGATGCCATTGCCTTCGTGCTGCGCAGACCGGCGCTGACGGCGCTTCCCCTGCTCATCATGCTCGCCGTTCCCGCTCTTGTGCGCAGCGAGCTTCACGATGCGTTCGGCTTTGCGGTGACGGCTCTCGCCTACGCGGGCATCTTGCTCGTGGCCGGGGAGCGAACGTCGGTGCGTGCCGCGTGGCCGGTTGTGGCAAGCGCGCTCGTGCTGGCGCTGATTGTTCCCGTGCTCTTGCCGAGCATGGAACCGGCGGAGTCCACATCCGGCGGTACGGGCCTCATTTCTACCGGCGTCAATCCGATCCTTAACTTGAGTGACGATCTGCGGCGTGACACTGCATTGCTCGCGCTGACCTATCTCGCTGACGAGGGCGACGAGTACCTCAGAGTGGCTGCGCTCGACGAGTTCAGTGACGAAACGTGGAGCCCCTCCGAGCGTGACCTTGATGACAGCAACACGATTGACGAGTTCGCTCCTGCCCAAGGACTGTCGGATGAGGTGCCTCGCACCGAGAAGGTTATGCAAATTCAGATCCAGCGTTTGCGGGGAAAACTGTTGCCGGTTCCGTACGCCACCACGAGCATTGCGGATGCGGGGCGCGGGTGGTCGTGGGAGCCCGAGGGTTTAACGGTGGCGAGCTCGTTCGCGAACTCAAAAGACGCGGACTACGAAGTGTCGTACATCACGCCCGCTCCGACTATCGAGCAGTTGAAAGCTGCACCGACGGAATTGCCCGCTGGTTTCGAAAAGTATTTGGCGCTGCCAGACTCGCTGCCTGCAGTGGTGGCCGACACCGCTCAACAAGTGGCGGGGGCCGAAGCGACGCGCTTCGACCAGGCCTTAGCCCTTCAGAAATTCTTCCGCAACGGTGATTTCACGTACTCAGAAGAGGCACCCGTCACCGATGGCTACGACGGTTCGGGTGCCGAAGTGCTCGGTGAGTTTCTTTCCGCCCAGAGCGGCTACTGTGTGCATTTCGCCTCGGCGATGGCGGCCATGGCTCGCAGCCTCGATATCCCGTCGCGCGTCGTCGTTGGATTCACGCCCGGCCAGCGAAAAGTTGACTCCGAGACCGACGAGGTGAGCTACGCGGTCACGACCGACAACTTGCATTCCTGGCCGGAGCTCTATTTCCCAACGGTCGGTTGGGTGCGTTTCGAACCGACCACTTCCGTTGGCAGCACGCCGCGCTTCGCGCAAAGCGTCAACGATGACCCGAGCACTCCGGATGTCGACGAGTCGAAGCCCGAACCCACCGCCACTCCCACCTCGAGCGCAACACCGGGAGCTCGCCCCGACGTGCCGCGTGACGATATCCCCGACAACTCGACCTCGGGCGAGACTCAGATCTCACCGTGGTGGTTGCTGCTGCTGGCCATTCCGTTCCTGCTGGTGATTCCCGCTCTCGTGCGGGCTGTTCGTCGCGGTCTGCGACTGCGGGCAGTGGGTCGTGGAAACGCGGCTCTGGCGTGGCGAGAGATTTGCGACAGTGCCGCCGATCTCGGGGTAGCAGTCTCCCGCACCGCAACTCCGCGCCAGCAATACGAGCAGCTCGCAGCTCAGCTCGGCCGCGTCACCTTGGGCGCCGAATCTGCGAGCACGTCGACCTCGCCGCCCTCTGCTCTGGCCGCCGTGCTGGCCGCCGTGGAGGCATCCGCATTCAGTCCGCACCCGCACCCCGTGCGCCGAGAAGCCGTGACCAGCGTGCTGGCTTCGCTGCGGTCATCCGCCGGCTGGAAGGCTCGGATCGCGGCGACTCTCGCGCCCCGCACCGCATTCGACCGCTAGTCAGCGACTACGCCGGGCTGAAGCCGATCACAGGCTTGCCCGTCACGGGATTGCGCAGGATGGATGCCGTAACGCCATACACATCGGCGATCAGTTGTTCGGTCAGCACGGTTTCGGTCGCGCCCGCCGCCACGACACGACCGTG
Organism: Rhodoglobus sp. NPDC076762; assembly: GCA_040687235.1. GTDB lineage: Bacteria > Actinomycetota > Actinomycetes > Actinomycetales > Microbacteriaceae > Rhodoglobus. Next base: position 1,320,047 of record JBFBMV010000001.1, read on the forward strand.
GGACAGCACGATGATGTGGTCGCAGTAACTCGCCGCGAGAGAAAGATCGTGGAGGGCGGCCAGCACGGTCACGCCGGTGCTGCGCAGGCTCGACAGCAATTCGAGCACTGCCAGCTGGGCGGCGATATCGAGGTGGTTGGTGGGTTCGTCGAGGGCGAGCAGTTGCGGCTGCTGGGCGAGTGCCCGGGCCAGCATTACGCGCTGCTTTTCGCCGCCGGAGAGGCTCTGAAACTCGCGCTCGCGGAACGCGGTCATGTCAACCGTCTCGAGGCTCGCTGCGATGATGGCGGCAGATTCGGGGGAGTCGGCCTCCCACAGTGACTGGTGCGGCAGGCGGCCGAGCGCGACCACCATTCCCACGGTGAGGGAGGTGTCGGTGGTGGCGTCTTGTTCCACGAACGCGGCGAGGCGGGCGCGTTGGCGGCGCGGCATCCCGAGCAGATCGTGGCTGCCGAACGTGACGCTGCCCGCGGCGGGAGTCTGCACGGCGGTGAGGGCACGCAGCAACGTTGATTTGCCGGCACCGTTCGGCCCAACGAGCGCACTGAGGGAGCCGCGAGCGACCGTGCAGTCGACGTCGTCGATGAGCAGCGTGCCGTCGGTGGTGACGCGGATGCGCTCGGCGATAAGGCCGCTGTCGTCTCCGAGGCTGCTGCGGCTACGGACGCTGTCGGCACCCACGCTGTCGTCGCTCATGTGGAGCTCTTTCGCCGCGTGAGGAGGAACGCAAAGATGGGCGCGCCGATCATCGCAGTGACGATGCCCACGGGAATCTCGCGAGGATCAAAGAGGGTGCGGGCAAGAGTGTCTGCCCAGACGAGAAAGACAGCACCGAGGAGGGCGCTGAGGGGGAGTAGAGCGCGATGGCCTGGCCCCACGAGCAGCCGCACGGCATGCGGCAGTATCAGCCCCACAAAGCCGATCGAGCCGCTCACCGACACCATGGCGCCCGTGACGAGAGCGGATGCCGCCAGCAGTCCCCAGCGGGTGGCGCTGACGTTCACGCCGAGCGACGCTGCCTGCACGTCGCCAAAGGCAAAGGAGTCGAGCAGACGGCCCGTGAGCATCACGGGGATGCCGATCACGATGATGGCGACCATCGTGATGCCGACGGCGGGCCAGCGCGCTCCGCTGAGCGAACCCAGCAGCCACGAGAGCACTTCGCGATACGAGTCGCCCGTGACGCTCCAGAAGATGACAAAGCTCGTGATGGCCGAGGCGAGTGCCGAGACGGCGATACCCGCCAAAACGGTGCGCGAGGGCGTGATCGCCCCCAGCGACCCTGCGAGCAGCAATGTCAGGGTGAGAGCGAGCAACGCTCCTACAAAGGCGGCGAGCGGCAGCAGTACAGCCGCGCCCAAGAGCAACACCGAGACCGCGCCGAGTGCAGCGCCCGACGACAGCCCCAAGAGATACGGATCGGCGAGAGGGTTACGCGTGATCGCCTGCATCACGGCGCCACTCAACGCGAGCCCCGCGCCCACCGCCGCAGCGGTCAGCACTCGTGGCAGCCGCAACTGCCACACAATGCCATCCCGAAGCTCGCTCAGCGGGCTCACCCCGATACCGAGATGACTCCCGATCGACCGCCACACCTCATCGAAGCGGATGTCGGCAGGGCCGATCGTCACCGCCACCGTGATCGACACCAGCAGTGCGATCGCGAGGGCGGAGCCGAGAGCGAGCGGAGAAACTTTAGCCATCAAGCTCCGCAATCTGGGCCGACAAGCTGGCGGCAGCTTCAACACTGCGCACGCCAGCCTCGCTCGCCGCGAACGGCACCACGAGGTAACGGCCAGCTTTCACAGCACTGAGGTTAGCGGTTGCAGGGTTGGTCTCGAGAACTTCGATCTTCTTGTCTGCAGAGTTCCAGGCGGCATCCACGAGCACAATGAAGTCGGGGTCGGCGTCAACGACGGCTTCCCAGTTGAAGGGAGCCCACGTGGAGTCGATGTCGGCCGCGATGTTGTTCAGCCCGACGGTGTCGAGCAGCAGCTGAGGTGCTCCGATGCCAGCGCCCACATACGGGGTGTCTGAACCTGAAGAGAACCACAGGGCGGTGCGGGAGTCGCCATTCGCGTCGATGGCAGCAAGCTGAGCAGCCTGTTCTGCGAGAAGCGCGCTGGCATCCACACGGAAGATCGACGCCACTGTTTCGATGTCGCTGAAGACATCGTCGAAGCTCAGCTGAGCGGGCTGCTCGGCACTCTGGCACGCCGAGGGCGCTACGAAGGTGTTGATGCCCAGAGCGGTCAGGTCGGCGCGCTCGCCGGCGCCGTCTGCGCTGAAGGTTGATTCCCACCCGGCAAAGACGAGGTCAGGTTCGAGATCGAGCACGGCTTCTTCGCTCGGTACGCGCTCGGCGATCGAGGTGAGGCCGGCAGCGTCGGATGCCCACTGCTCGGGCACGGGACCGTCTTGAAAAGCGGTGCCGATGATGCGATCGCCCAAGCCGAGCGCCAGCAGCATTTCGGTGGTCGATGACTTGATCGTGATGACGCGCTCGGGGGCAGCGTCGAAACTCACGTCAAAGCCGCAGTTGCTGAGGTCGACGCTCTGCGCGCTGGCATCGGGGGAGGCGGTGGTTTCGGGTGTTGCGGTGGCGCAGCCGCTCAGGGCAAGAGCCGATGCTGCGAGAAGAGCAGCACTGCGAGTGATGGTGCGACGGGTGCTCGTGCGGCGAACGTCGGGGCGAGCAGCAAAAAGGGAGCGGGTAAGAGCAGACATGGGGCCTTTCGAGAAACGGCGAAGTGGGCGCGAGAGTGCGCCACGAAAACGAAAAAGTGTTTCAAGAAGACCGGAAGCCCAATCCTGGGCAAACCAACCACGCCATACCAAGCGCACGGGTCTGTCGCACCAGTCTAGAGAGGCACGGATGCTCGTACCTACACCGACCCGCGCACCCGCCGCCGCTCATCCGTGGGTCAAGAGACTGAGGGATCGCTGACCGGGGGCGACAGCAGGGCCGTCCCGGGGGTAGAATTGTCGATCGTGTCTAGAATCAACGAGAACCCGTACGCCGTGATGGTGCGCGACCTCATTCACCGTCCCGGTGAGATGAGAGAGCACTCCATCAACGTCGTCGTACCCGAAGCCTTTGGCAACGCCGTTATCGCGGTTCCGGCGGGATCTCAACTGACGGTCAATGGCCGTTTCGAATCGCTTCATGACGGAGTTTTGGTCGACGCTGTTGTCTCGGGACAAGCTCAAGCAGAATGCGTTCGTTGCCTCATTGATGTCACGATGACTGTCCGAGTCGAGTTTCAGGAACTTTTCGCGTATTCTGAGGACGAAGCTTTCGACTACACGGTTATTGACGAGCATGTCGATTTAGAACCTGTAGTACGGGATTCGGTAGTGTTGTCACTTCCGTTCCAACCGGTCTGTCAAAAAGATTGTCTCGGCCTGTGCCCTGAGTGTGGGGTTCGGTTGCTCGATAATCCAGGACACGAACACGAAGCGCCGATTGATGCCCGCTGGGCAGCGTTGGCTGGCCTCCAAGATTTCACGCAAGACTCGCACGACCACGACTTGAACGACACGAACGATTTCCCTGAGACCCAAGAAGAAAAGAGTTAGTCATGGCAGTACCGAAGCGCAAAATGTCGCGGGCCAGCACCCGCATGCGCCGCGCCCAGTGGAAGGCAACCCCTACCGCTCTCGTTAAGACCATCGAAAACGGCAAGACCGTTTACAGCCTCCCGCACCGCGCCAAGGTAGTCGAAGACTCCGCCGGCACGCCCCTGTACATGGAGTACAAGGGCCGCAAGGTCGCTGACGTTTAACTAGTCTCCACTTACTCGGGTCGAAAATAGCGATGACGGGCTCCAGCTCACCTGCTGAGCTCTCCGCTGTGCTCGGGGTCAGTATTGATCCCGAGTTGCTCACGCTTGCGTTGACGCACCGTTCTTTCGCGTACGAAAACGGCGGCATCGCGCACAACGAGCGACTCGAATTTCTTGGTGACTCAATTCTTGGCCAGGCAGTAACGGTCAAGCTGTATCGCGACAACCCGGAGCTTGACGAGGGAGACCTTGCCAAGCGTCGGGCTAGTCTCGTTTCTTCGGTAGCTCTTGCCGAAATCGCGCGCCTCATTGGGCTTGGCGCGTTTATTCGTCTCGGCAAGGGAGAAGAGCAAACGGGCGGCCGTGAAAAGCCGTCCATTTTGGCCGACACCGTTGAGGCAATCATCGGTGCTGCCTATCTCGACCTCGGCGGGGACGAAGCCACAGCGCTCGTCCTCCGCCTCGTCGCCCCGCTGCTGGCCGATCCTGCACGGTTCGGCGCAGCGATGGACCCCAAGACGAGCCTTCAAGAGCTCGCCGCCCAGATCGGGCGTGGGGCTCCCGACTATCGCATCGAAGATAGCGGCCCCGATCACTCCAAGCGTTTTCACGCGAGTGTCTGCCTCGACGACGAAGTAATTGCGACAGGTATCGGCTCCAGCAAGAAGCAGGCCGAAATGGCTGCTGCGCTCGAAGCCTGGACCATCCTCCAAGCCGCAGTGAAGTAACCGGCGTGCCCGAACTTCCCGAGGTTGAGGTTGTGCGCGCAGGGCTCGAACCGGCCGTTACCGGCGCGACTGCGGCATCCGTCACCGTCTTCGACGAGCGCTCTCTGCGTCGCCATGAGGGGCCGAGTGAAGACTTCGTCGACCGTCTGACCGGTCGCACGTTCCTCACCCCTCAACGCCGCGGCAAGTTCATGTGGCTTCCGCTCACTGACAGCGCTGACAGCGCTGAGGCTCACGGCGAAGCACTCGTCACCCATCTCGGTATGAGCGGGCAAGTACTTTTGCGCGATCGGATCACGGATGATCGGCTCACGCGCATCCGCATCGAACTTGATCATCCTGACCACGGCGCACTGCGCCTCAACTTTGTCGACCAACGTATTTTCGGCTCGATGGCGATCGACAGCATGCTGCCCACCGTTGATCAGCCCACTTTCGCGGTGCCGGGCCAAGTGGCGCACATCGCGCGTGACCCGCTCGACCCCTTCTTTGACGATGCCAAGTTCTTGCGGTCGCTCAAGGCCAAGCGCACGACGGTGAAGCGAGCGCTGCTCGATCAAACCCTGATCAGCGGGATCGGCAATATCTACGCCGACGAAGCGCTCTGGGCTGCGCGGGTGCACTACAACCAGCCCACCGAGACCCTCAGCCGCGCGAAAGCGGTGCAGTTGCTCGCTGAAGTGCGGGCGGTGTTCTCTAAGGCCTTGGCCGAGGGCGGTACGAGTTTCGATACGCAGTACCTCAACGTGAACGGTGAGTCGGGATACTTCGCGCACTCGCTCAACGTCTACGGCCAGCAGGGGCGGGCATGCCCTCGCTGTGGTCGTGAGATTGTGCGCGAGAGCTTCATGAACCGGGGGTCGCACTTCTGTAGGTTCTGCCAGCGCATTCGCGTGAGTGCAGCTCGCTAGCGCAACTCTTTCTTCCACGCGCTTTCGTAGCCGATAGGAACGAAGCCAACCGCCTCATTCACGGAGAGCATGGGGCGATTCTCTTCGGCGTTATAAGTGATGACCGATGGATGCCCCGGCGCGACGCGTTCGAGGTGGGCCAGGTTCAACACCTTGAGCAGGTTGCCGAGGCGGTGACCGCGATGTTCGCCGAGCACGATGGTGTTGTCTTGCAGCACCGCGAGCTCGAGCTGCTGCGGCACTATGAGTGAGGTGTAAGCCACGAGTTCGCCCGAGGCAACGTGCTCGATGGCCGCGTAGACCGCTGTCGCGGTGCTGTCGAGTAGTCGCTGGTCTTGCGCCGCCACGCGTTCGGCGGTCCAGACGTCCTCGGGCGGTTCGAGGCCAGCACTCGGCTCGTCCGTGCTCATGCGGGTGTAGAGCAGTGCAAGGTCATCGCGCCACTTCTCCGGGCAGGGTCCAGCCCATTCGTGCACGGCATAGTCACGACTGCACCGCTTGATCGCGTCGTCCACGAGAGAGTGCAACCCGGGCACGGGGAGAGGGAGTCGGCTCACTCGCTCAATCTGCTCGAAGGTATAGCGGTGCTTCTGCAGAAAGAGTGTTCCCGCAGCATCGCGGGGAACGGCGCCGTAGCCGGTGGGCGCAGCGATGAGGTCACCGTCGCTCGGCAGCGTGGGCACGTAGACGTGAACCTTGCGTTTGCCTGCATCTATCGCGATCGTTTCGAGCTCGCTCAACAACCGGCTGCCGACTCCGCGACGCCGATAGTCCGGATGCACGCTGGCGTGGATCCACGCGGTGTCGGCGTCTTCGCCCAGAGTTGTCGTGTAGTCGCCGCGGCCGACGATGCGGCCCTGATCACGCGCGACGAGCATCCGTCGTTCTTCGAAGGCGCTGGGTTGCCAGACGGCGATCTCGACGACGGGGTCATAGGCCAGCTCCGGATACACGCCGACAATGTCATCGGTCAGATTGCGCAGGGTATTCGCGGCGGTGAAGTCGTCGGAGCCATCGCGGGCGAGCGCACGAGGAATCTCGAGGGCCGAAATGCCTATCTCTGACATGAGCGCACCAATCTTCGGGGGCAAGCGCTACGGAGGTAGCCGACCAGAATACGCCGCGACCCCGCCGCGCGCTAGAGGTGCGGCCCGTGTACTGCCTAGAGTCGCTGGCGGCCGGGCAGCGGCTCACTCTGCGCGGCAGAACGGTGCAACCCCGCGCATCCGGTACCGTATAGCAAGGTTCTAACCAGCAACTTGGTCAGAGATTTGACCAACGCTGAGACCAGCAACGACCGGGCGGTGACGTGTACCTCAAGAGTTTGACCCTCAAAGGGTTCAAGTCGTTCGCTCAACCGACCACTTTTGCGTTCGAACAGGGCGTCACGTGTGTCGTCGGCCCCAACGGTTCGGGCAAGTCGAATGTGGTGGATGCTCTCGCCTGGGTCATGGGCGAGCAGGGTGCCAAAACTCTGCGCGGCGGCAAGATGGAAGACGTCATCTTTGCCGGCACCGCCACCAAGGGTCCGCTGGGTCGTGCCGAGGTCATTCTCACGATCGATAATGCGGATGGCGCGCTGCCGATTGAGTACAGCGAAGTCACCATCAGCCGTACCCTGTTCCGCAACGGCGGCAGCGACTACGCGATCAACGGCACCTCATGCCGCCTGCTCGACGTTCAAGAACTCCTCAGCGACTCCGGTCTGGGTCGCGAAATGCACGTCATCGTTGGCCAAGGCCAGCTGGATGCGGTGCTGCACGCGAGCCCCGAAGACCGTCGCGGTTTCATCGAAGAAGCCGCCGGCATCCTCAAGCACCGTCGTCGCAAAGAGAAGACGCTGCGCAAGCTCGACGCGATGCAGGCGAACCTCACGCGCCTCTCCGACCTGGCGGGGGAGATCCGTCGTCAGCTCAAGCCCCTCGGCCAGCAGGCCGAGATCGCCAAAGAGGCAGCGTCGATTGCTTCGATCGTTCGGGATGCCCGCGCTCGCCTCCTTGCCGACGAAGTCGTTGAACTGCGCTCCAGCATCAACGACTTCAGCCGCAGCGAGAGCGAACGCAAAACGCAGCGCATCGTGCTGCAAGAGCAGCTCGACCAGAACAAGTTGCGCGAAGCCCGTCTCGAGCAGGCGCAGGTCGGTGACGACGTTGATGAGGCGCGTCGCGTGGCCTTCGGTCTCGAATCGGTGCAAGAGCGCCTGCGCAGTCTGTACACGCTCGCCAACCAGCGTCTCTCGCTGCTCGGGCAGCAGAGTGATGCGCCCGTTTCCAACAACAGCGTCAGCCAAACCCTCGTCGACGAGGTCAATGCTGAAGCCGATCTTCTTGCCGCCGGCGTCGCGGATGCCGAGAAGGCCGTCGCCGCGGCCGCTGCCTCCACCGCCACAGCAAAGGCTGCGCTCGACTCGCTCGACGAAGAAATCGCCGCGCAGAGTGCGCTCGTGTCGCGTCACGAGTTGGAGAGCGCCGGGCTCACCGCTCGCGTTGAAGTTGCCACCTCCACTCTGACCGCCGCCCAGGGCGAGCTTGTTCGTCAACACCAGGCGCTCGCCGAAGCGCAGGCTCGCCGCGAGGCCGCTCAGGCCGAGTTCGAAGCCCTCGAAGCCGAGGCCGGCAACTCCACGATCGAAACCGATGGCTCGCTCGACACCGCGTACGAAGCCGCCGAAGCGAAAGTGTCGAGCGTTCAGGCAGAGATCGAAGCCCTGCGCGAAGCACTCCACACGTCCGAACGTGAGCGCGATGCCCTCGCCGCCCGCAACTCAGCGCTGTCGCTCGCGGTTGATCAGAAAGACGGCTCGAGCGCTCTTGTCGCGGCTAAGCTCTCGGGCATCCGCGGTCTCGTTGCCGAGCATGTGAAGATCACGCCCGGCTACGAAGCGGCCATCGCTGCCGCTCTCGGCACGCTTGCGGATGCCGTACTCGCCGATGACCGCGATTCGGCCATCGATGCGCTGGCCGAGTCTGCCTCGCGCGATTTCGGTCGCGTTGAAGTGGTTGTGGCCAACGCCGCGAAGCAGACCGTATCCCTCGGAACGGCGGCCGGCACCGTGCCCGCCACCGACGTCGTCACCGCCCCTGATGGTGTTCACGGTCTCCTCACGCACGTTCTTATCGCGGACGATCTCGAGGCTGCTCGCGCGGCCTACGGCTCGCTGTCGAACGCCGCCGACCTGACCTTCGTCACTCGCGACGGCGACGTACTCACGCAGTTCGTGCTGCGCGGAGGCTCTGGCGCCAAACGTTCGCGCCTCGAACTTGTTGCCGAGCGGGATGCCGCCGCCGACAAACTCGGTGTCGTTACGACCCAGATCGAGCGCACGAGTTTCGAGCTCGACGAGAAGCGCCGTGAACTCACCTCCGCCAAGGCCGATGCCGAAGCCGCTCTGGTGGCCCTGCGCGAATATGACGCCCAGCTTGCCGCACAATCCGAGTTGCTTGGCCGCCACCGCATCCAGGCCGAAGCAGCGCAGGCCGAGTGTGACCGCCTAGCCCGCGCCGTCGACGTTGCCGAAGAAGCGGTAGCCGACGCGACCACCGAAGTGACTCGTGCGCAGACTGCTGCCGACAAGTACCAGGCTGCTCCGCGCCCCATGCTGGATGTCTCCGAACGCGAACCCATGCTGGCCGAAGTGGATGCCGCCAGGGCTCGCGAAGTCGAGCTGCGCATTCAGATGGAGACCATCCGCGAGCGAGTGCGCGCAGAGCGTGCGCGCGCCGAACAACTCGCAGCCCAGCTCGTGCGCGAGCGCGAAGCAGCGCAAGAGCAGGCCCGATTGGCCGTTATTCGTCAACGACAGATGGCATCCGCCACGAAGGTCGTCGAGATGTTGCCCGCGGTCCTCGATTCTGTTGATCGTTCGCTGTCAGAGGCGCGTGTTTCGCTCGCCTCGAAAGAAGCAGAGCGCTCGGCGCAGAACGAAGAGCTTTCGGCACTGCGCCGTGAAGAGTCTGCGCTGCGTGAGCGTCTCTCGGCCGTCAGCGAAAGCGTGCACGGACTCGAAATGCAGATTTACGAAAAGAAGCTGCACCTCTCGAGCCTGCTCGAACGATCGGGCGAAGAACTCGGTCTCGTCGAAGATGTACTCGTGGCGGAATATGGCCCCGAGGTGCCGGTTCCCGACGATCGCGTGACCGATCCGAGCGACGAGCCTGAGACGGCTGCTGGCGGCTCCAACAGCGGAGAATCCAGCGCCAACGACAACGACAACGACAGCGACAACGACAGCCACGCCCGCAGTGACGACAGCGTCGCCGACCGCAACGACAGCGCCATCGATGGTAACTCTGACACGGTCGCCGAGCCCGTGGCATCCGGTCGCCCCTTTGTGCGTGCAGAGCAAGAAGCTCGACTGCAGAAGGCCGAGCGCAAGCTTGCTCGCTTGGGTCGGGTGAACCCGCTCGCGCTCGAAGAGTTCGACGCTCTTGAGCAGCGTCACAAGTTCTTGACCGAGCAGCTCACCGACCTCACGAACACCCGCAAGGACCTGCTGACGATCATCGACGAACTCGATGACAAGATGCAGTCGATCTTCGCGAGCGCTTTCGAAGACACCAAGAACGCTTTCAACGATGTCTTCCCCGTGCTGTTCCCTGGTGGCACCGGCAGCATCTTCTTGACCAACCCGGATGACCTTCTGACGACGGGTATCGAGGTCACCGTGAAGCCCGCCGGTAAGAAGATCGAACGACTGTCTCTGCTGAGCGGTGGTGAGCGTTCGCTCGCTGCCGTCGCCCTCCTGATCGCGATCTTCAAGGCGCGCCCCAGCCCGTTCTACATCATGGACGAGGTCGAGGCCGCGCTCGATGATGCGAACCTGGGCCGCCTGCTCGCAATCTTCGAAGACCTGCGCCAAACGAGCCAGCTCATCGTCATCACGCACCAAAAGCGCACGATGGAGATTGCGGATGCTCTCTACGGCGTCAGCATGCGTGCCGACGGTATCAGCGCCGTTGTCGGCCAGCGCGTCGCCAAAGAGAGCGCCTCAGCCGACGCGAGCTAGTCGACCCGCTTGAGAGGTTCGCCGTTCACGGTGTGCACGCACCAGCCGCTGTGCAGCTTTTCGATTGTTGATATTGAGCCGTTGAGGATGTGGTCGAAATCGCGTCCCGCGAGTTCGCTCAGCGTGTATCGGATGATCGTGCCGTGACAGACAACGATGACCTTTTTTCCGGGGTAGTCCTGGGTGACCTCGTTCAGCGCAGCGATACCGCGTTCGACAACATCGTGCAGCGACTCAAGCCCGGGGTATACGGTGCTGTTCGGCCAACGATCGTCGATTTCCACCTTGGTGAGGCCTTCCCCTTCACCGTAATTGCGCTCGATGAGTAGGTCGTAGCTGCGGCCAAGCTCAAGGCCGAGGCCGTCGGCGATGATCTGGGCAGTTTCGCGGGCACGCTGCAGGGGAGAGCTGACAATGACGTCCCACTCAGAATCGCGCAGAACTTCAACGGCCTCCCGCGCCTGCTGGCGACCGGTGTCGTTGAGCGGGATGTCGCTGGAACCTTGCATGCGTCCGGCAGCGTTCCAGTCAGTTTGGCCATGGCGAATCAATGAGAGCATCCAAAAACCCTAGCGCGGTTAGGGAAGCGGCATGCACCTGCCTTAACCTGTAGTCATGGCAGCATCCTGGTCGCTCTCGGGCGCACTCAAATCTATGTTCGCGCGCGACACGATCGACGCTGATACGTGGAACGATCTCGAAGACGCGATGATCTCGGCCGACTTCGGCCCCGACATCACCGAGGCGGTCATCGATGAGTTGCGGGCAAGCGTGGCGAAGTTCCGCACCGACGACCCCGCAGACCTGAAGCGGATGCTGCGCGAAACTCTCGAGGAGCGTCTCGCTCGTCTCGATCCGACCCTCACGCTCAGCGCCCGCCCTGCGGTCGTACTGGTTGTGGGCGTCAATGGCGTCGGAAAGACCACCACGATCGGCAAGTTCACGAAGTTCCTCGTCGGCCACGGCCGCTCAGTGGTCGTGGGTGCAGCAGACACGTTCCGCGCCGCTGCCGTTGAGCAGTTGGCGACGTGGGCCGAGCGCGGGGGAGCATCGATTGTGCGCCCGCAGCAGCAGGGGCAGGATCCGGCATCCGTCGCCTTCCAAACCGTGGAGCGCGCTCAACGCGACGGCATCGACATCGCCATCATCGACACCGCGGGTCGTTTGCAGACCAAGAGCGGTCTCATGGATGAGCTCGGCAAGATTCGTCGCGTCGTCGAGAAGCAGACGGAGATCGCCGAGGTGTTGCTCGTGCTCGACGCGACGACAGGCCAGAACGGTGTGGCTCAGGCAGAAGCGTTCATTCAGCACGCGGGAGTGACCGGATTGGTCATCACGAAGCTCGATGGTTCAGCGAAGGGTGGTTTCGTGCTCGCCGTTCAGGAGCGCACAGGCATCCCGATCAAGCTCGTCGGCCAGGGTGAGGGCATCAACGATCTCACTGGTTTCACCCCGCACGTCTACGTGCAGGGCCTCGTCGGCTAGTTCGGGGCAAATGCCCGCTGGCTAGTTGCTGACTGCCTTGTGGGCCGCAGACAGCTCGAGGTAGTGGGCGGCATTCTCGCGAACGCCAGCCTTTTCTTCGTCGCTGAGTTCGCGGCGAACTTTGGCGGGCACTCCGGCCACGAGCGATCCGGGCGGGATGATGGTGCCTTCGAGAACGACGGCGCCCGCCGCCACGAGCGAGCCGGTTCCGATAACGGCACCGTTGAGCACGGTCGCGCTCATGCCGATGAGGCAGTCGTCTTCGACGGTGCAGCCGTGCAGCACAGCGCCGTGGCCCACGCTCACGCCGGATCCGACTGACGTGGGGATGCCCTCGTCGCAGTGCACCGTGACGTTGTCTTGCAGGTTCGAGCCTTCGCCGATCGTGATGGAGTCAGTGTCGCCGCGCAGCACGGCGCCGTAGAAGATGCTCGCGCGCTCAGCAAGCGTGACCTGCCCGATAAGGGTTGCGTTGGGCGCGACGAAAGCGCTGTCGGCAACCTGAGGCGTGTGTCCGGCGAGAGTCACGATAAGAGCAGTCATGTCTCTAAGCTAGCGCGAAGCGCGAGGCGATCTCGGTCAGCACGCTTTCTTTGCCGGCGTAGATGCCGTCGGCGCGGGGCCAGTGCCCGATCACGTCAGTGAAGCCGAGCGCGTCAGCGCGACCGACGGCGTCTTCCCACGTGTCGACGCTTTCGAGGCTGAACTGGGGTGCGCCATCCAGATTGAGGTAGCGATCGAGGCTCGCGGATGCTCGGCCGGCCTTCTCGAGAGCGTCATCCATGCGCGCGGTGGTGTCGGCGACAATCTGCCACCACTCGTCGAGGGTGTCGGCGGTGCGGCCGAGCGTAAGCCAGCCGTCGGCCAGTTCGGCGGTCAAGCGCAGGCCGCGGGGGCCTTCGGCGGCGACCACGAAGGGCATGCGTGGTCGTTGGGCAGGCGCCCCGACCATCCGAGCGTTGACGGCAGTGAACCAATCACCGCTGAAGCTGATGCCGCCGCTGCCGGGGTCTTCGAAGCGCAGCAGCTCGTCGAGCCCGCGCACAAACTCCTCGAAGCGGGCATGACGTTCGCGCGGAGTGAGCTCATCTTGGCCGAGCACGGTCGCGTCGAAACCCGTGCCGCCCGAGCCGACGCCGAGCAGAAAGCGGCCAGCGCTCACATCGTCGAGGGTCGCCAACTCTTTGGCGAAGGGAACCGGATGCCGGTAGTTGGGCGAGGCAACAAAGGTGCCGAGCCCGATGCGGCTCGTCACGCTCGCGGCTGCCGTGAGCGTGGGAATGGTGGCGTACCACTGCTCATCGGCGAGAGAACGCCACGAGAGGTGGTCGTAAATCCACGCGTGATCGAAGCCCATTTCTTCGGCCTGAATCCAGCGATGTTGGGCTTCGGCCCACGGCTCTTGGGGCAGTATGACGATTCCGTGTCTCACGTTCACACCCTACTCCGAGCCTCTGTCGGCGTTGTGGAGTCGCAGCACAGCCAAAGACACCTTAAACTGGTGGCATCATGGCCACTTTTGGAAATCTCACCGACCGCCTCGCGGATACCTTCAAGAACCTGCGCGGCAAGGGCAAGCTCAGCGAAGCGGATGTCGATGGCACCGTTCGCGAGATTCGCCGTGCCCTGCTCGAAGCTGACGTTGCGCTCGAGGTTGTTAAGCAGTTCACGGGTCGCGTTCGCGAACGTGCTCTCGGCCACGAAGTTTCTGCTGCGCTGAACCCCGCGCAGCAGGTGGTGCAGATTGTCAACGACGAGCTCGTCACGATTCTCGGTGGCGAAGCCCGCCGCATCCAGTTCGCTAAGAACCCGCCGACGGTCATCATGCTCGCGGGTCTGCAGGGTGCCGGTAAGACGACGCTGGCCGGAAAGCTCTCCAAGTGGCTCGCGGCTGACGGCCACACGCCGCTGCTGGTCGCTGCCGACCTTCAGCGCCCCAACGCTGTCACGCAGCTACAGGTTGTCGCTGAACAGGCGGGCGTTGCCGTCTTCGCGCCTGAGCCGGGCAACGGCAAGGGCGACCCGGTCAAGGTTTCCAAGCAGGCCATGAAATTTGCCAAAGACAAGCAGCACGATGTCGTCATCATCGACACCGCTGGTCGTCTGGGTGTGGATGCCGAGCTGATGAAGCAGGCCGCCAACATCCGCAAGGCTGTTGACCCTGACGAAGTACTTTTTGTAATTGACGCAATGATCGGTCAAGACGCTGTCACCACTGCTCGCGCCTTCCAGGAGGGCGTGGACTTCACGGGTGTCGTGCTGTCGAAGCTCGATGGTGATGCTCGCGGTGGTGCAGCGCTGTCCGTTGCTTCCATTACGGGGCGACCGATAATGTTCGCCTCGACGGGTGAAGGTCTCGACGACTTCGAACCGTTCCACCCCGACCGCATGGCTAGCCGCATCCTCGATCTTGGTGACATCCTCACCCTCATCGAGCAGGCTCAAAAGACTTTCGACGAAGAAGAGTCGCGCAAGGTCGCCGAGAAGTTCGCAACTGACACCTTCACGCTCGATGACTTCCTGCAGCAAATGCAGCAGCTCAAGAACATGGGGTCGATCAAGGGCATGCTCGGCATGCTGCCCGGTGCGAAGGGCATGCGCGAACAGCTCGATAACTTCGATGAGTCGGAGATCACGCGCACCGAGGCCATCATCCAGTCCATGACCAAGCAAGAGCGCACGATGCCCAAGCTGCTCAACGGCTCTCGCCGCGTGCGCATCGCGCGGGGTTCGGGAACGACGGTCACCGAGGTCAACGCTCTCGTCAATCGCTTCGAGCAGGCGGCCAAGATGATGAAGACCGTTGCGAAGGGTGGCGTGCCGCAGATTCCGGGCATGGGCCCGATCCCCGGTGGTCACGGTGGTAAGTCGTCGAAGAAGAACCAGAAGAAGAAGGGCTCGAAGTCGGGTAACCCCGCCAAGCGCGCTGCGGAAGATGCTGCTCGTGCTCAGGGCGCGGTTGCGCCTTCGGCTCCCTCCGGCTCAGGCTTCGGTCTCGGTGGCGCCAAGGCTCCTGCCGGCGCTCCATCGCCGGAAGAACTTGAGAGCCTGCAGAAGTTCCTCGGCCGCTAATACGCACGCGAGCGGGTGCACGTTTGTGCTGCCCGCAAAGCGTGTGGCTTTGCTCTTCGTTGTGTCGCTCGCTCGGGATACTGTGGAGCTATGACACAGAGCCGTCCCGTTCGTATTGCCGTTCAACTTCAACCCCAGCACGCCGAATACTCGGTCATTCGTGACCGCGTAAAAGAGCTTGAACAGCTCGGTGTCGACGTTCTCTTCAACTGGGATCACTTCTTCCCGCTTTACGGCGAGCCAGACGGCCTCCACTTTGAAGCGTGGACCGAGCTCGCATCGTGGGCTGAGATGACGAGCCGGGTCGAGTTCGGCACGCTCGTGAACTGCAACAGTTATCGCAATCCCGATCTGCAAGCTGATATGGCTCGAACGCTCGACCACATCAGCGGCGGCCGCTTCATCTTCGGCACGGGCTCGGGCTGGTTCGAGCGCGACTACCAGGAGTACGGCTACGAGTTCGGCACCGCCGGTTCGCGGTTGGATGCTCTCGCTGAAGCCTTGCCGCGCATCGAGTCGCGCTGGGGCAAGTTGAACCCGGCGCCGACGCGCAAGATCCCCGTCCTCATTGGTGGCGGGGGAGAGAAGAAGACTCTCAAACTCGTGGCCAAGCACGCTGACATCTGGCACAGCTTCGCAACCGGTGACGAGCTCGTTCACAAGCTGAGCGTTCTCGCCGGCCATTGCGAGACCGTCGGTCGCGATATCAACGAGATTGAAATCTCGAACGAGCTGCGCGACAAAAGCGTTGAAGATGCCGACAGCATGCGCGAGCAGGGCATCACGCTCTTCACATTGGGCATTACGGGCCCCGAGTATGACCTCACGGCAGCCAAGCAGTGGCTCGCGTGGCGGGACTCTCAGAACAGTTAACGGCACCTCTTTGGGGCTTTATTGGCGATCGGTTCCCGAAGCGCGCAAAACTCTGGCAGAATAGGCGGTTGAGTCCTCCGTAGCCCGACCCTCTAATCAGGCCCGGATGGAATCCACTAGAGCTTTTCTGCCGAGTGTGCCCCCACGCTCACGGCTAGCGGTTCGCCACCAATAAACATTTAAATCAGGAGAATTGTGGCTGTAAAGATTCGTTTGAAGCGCATGGGCAAGATCCGTGCACCGTTCTACCGCATCGTCGTTGCCGACTCGCGCAAGAAGCGCGATGGTCGTGTCATCGAAGAAATCGGAAAGTACCACCCCACCGAGGAGCCCTCGTTCATCGAGGTCGAGTCCGAGCGTGCGCAGTACTGGTTGAGCGTTGGCGCCCAGCCCAGCCCGCAGGTTGAGGCTATCCTCAAGCTGACCGGCGACTGGGGCAAGTTCAAGGGTGACAAGAACGCTGTCAGCACCGTCAAGGTCAAGGAAGCTAAGGCTGAGTTCCAGGCTGACGAGAAGAAGAAGCCTGTTCTCAAGCCCAAGACTGAAAAGGCTGAGCCTAAGGCTGAAGAGGCACCTGCTGCAGAGGCTCCCGTCGCTGACGAGGCTGCTGCTGAAGCACCTGCCGCTGACGCAGACAAGGCTTAGCAATTGCTCGCTCCCGCTTTAGAACATCTCGTTAAGGGAATCGTTGACCACCCCGACGAGGTCCAGGTCGTTGCGAAAAACACGCAGCGCGGTGACCTCCTCGAGGTTCGCGTGCACCCAGAGGATCTCGGCCGTGTCATCGGTCGCTCTGGTCGCACCGCGAAAGCTCTGCGCACGCTGATCACGGCTCTGGCCGATGGTCGCAAGGTGCGTGTCGACGTTGTCGACACTGACTTCTAGCCAGTGAGCGAAACAAAGATTCCCCGCGAAGGTCGCACACAGTTGCGAGTGGGGCGCTTGACGAAAGCTCACGGGCTTAAGGGAGCGATCAAGGTTGAGATGTACACGGATGCCCCGGAACGTCGTTTCGTTCCGGGCGCCGTGTTTTCTCTCCAAGTGCCCACGAGTTCTCCGTGGCACGGAAAGACACTTGAGCTCGTCGAGCTCAAGTGGTTCAACGCACAGCCGGTCGCGTTCTTCAAGGGCGTTCCTGACCGCAGTGCTGCAGAAAAGCTTGTAAAAGCTATTCTCTGGATCGATCACGACCCCAACGAGGCGCCAGAAGAGGATGCGTGGTTCAACCACCAGCTCATCGGCCTCAAGGTGATCCGTGACGGCAAACAGGTCGGTACTCTCGCGCAGGTTGATCATTTTCCCGCGCAAGATCTGCTGACCGTGACGACGGATAACGGCGATGTGCTGGTTCCGTTTGTGAAGTCGATCGTGGCGAGCGTCGACATCGAAGCGGGCGAGATGGTTGTTACGCCTCCGCCCGGACTCTTCGAAGAGATCGCTGACGAGGCTGCGGCTGCTGAAGCAGATGTTGCTGAGGCAGACGTCACTGAGACAGACGCCACTGAGACGGCTGCCGACGACGCAGGCAACTCCACCGAATCCGACTAACAGTAAGGGTCGACGAGTGCGCATCGACATTCTGACGATCTTCCCGGATTTCTTCGGGGTGCTAGACATTTCTCTTCTTGGTAAAGCGCGCGAGCGTGGAATCATCGAGTTGGGCGTGCACGATCTGCGTGACTACACGCACGATCGTCACCGCACTGTCGACGACACTCCTTACGGCGGTGGCGCTGGCATGGTCATGCGCCCCGAGCCGTGGGGCGAAGCGCTGGATGCCACGCTCACGCCCGAAACGGTGGTCATCGTTCCGAGCCCTGCCGGTGTTCCTTTCACGCAGGCAGCAGCCCGCGAGTTGGCTCAAGAGAAGCATCTCGTCTTTACGTGCGGCCGCTACGAAGGCATCGACCAGCGCGTCATCGACTATGCCGCCGACACGGTTCGTGTTCGCGAGATCAGCCTGGGCGATTATGTGCTCAACGGTGGCGAAGTCGCCACGATGGCCATGATTGAAGCGATTGGCCGTCTGGTGCCGGGCGTGGTCGGAAACCCCGAAAGCCTCACCGAGGAAAGCCACGAAAACGGCTTGCTTGAGTACCCCAGCTACACGAAACCGTCGACGTGGCGTGAACGCTCCGTGCCGCCGGTGCTGTTGAGCGGAAACCACAAGGCGATTGCCGATTGGCGTTACGAGCAGCAGCTCGAACGCACGCGTCGAGTGCGCCCCGATCTTCTGCCTGACGGCGAGTAGTACAACTCTTACCGCATTCCGGCCCGTGTGAAAGCATGAAGGAATGACTTTCCGATCGACGCACGGTTCATTCTTCGCCGGGATTGCGGCTGTTGCCCTGCTGGCCGGCTGCACCGCGACGGCGACCGAGGAAGTCGACTCGTCGGCTGGCTCTGCAACGCCGGGGCCCGCATCCACCTCGAGTACTGAAGGAGGGGCGGGGGAGTCGAGCGATTCAACCCTCACGACGCGGCGGATGACCGTTGACGATGTCACTTTCGCTGACATGGCCGCGCACCCGCTGCCGGGCGGATACACGCAGTCTGCGGTGTCGGTGGACGCCTGGCCCGCGGTCGAGGTGCTGGTGGATGCCGACGACGACGAAGTGGTGCGGGCGCGCGGCGACCTCGCGGCGACTCTTGGCGGTGCCGACATGGTCATCACGACCGAGGTGCAGTCGTGCGAACTCATTGCCGTCTGGGTCCTTCCACAACCCGACAGTGTTCGTGTGGGGCACGAAACCCACCCCGATTCGGCGGGCTGCACCGACACCACCACGTACGACGTGCTGTTTGCGATCCCGCAGGCGGGTACCAACAGCGAGGGCGCCTGGGATTACACGACGACGGTGCCGCCGATTCAGCTTGAGGTCCGCGCGGGCGCGCAGAACTAGCGCGGGCGGCGAACGTCCGTTGCCGCTCGGTGGCTAATCGCGTGCCGGTTCGCGCAGTTCGCTGACTTGCGGGCGCTTACTTGCGCGCAGTGAGAACGAGCGGGCCATCGGGGGTAACCGCAACCGTGTGCTCGAAGTGGGCGGCGCGAGAGCCGTCAACGCTGCGCAACGTCCAGCCGTCGTCATCCGTGTAGATGTCGTCGGTGCCGATCATGAGCCATGGCTCGATCGCAAATACGAGGCCGGGCTTCAGCGGCATGCCACGGCGTGCCTTGCCGTCATTGGGGATGTGCGGGTCGCCGTGCATCTCGCGGCCAACGCCGTGACCGCCGAAGTCGAGGTTCACTTCGTAGCCTGCGCCGTAGGCGACGTCTCCGATGGCGGCCGAGATCGCGCCGATCCGGTTGCCAACAATGGCGGCGGCGATGCCGGCATCAAGGGCACGCGAAGTGGCATCCATCAGTTTGAGGTCTTCGTCACGGGGGGTGCCCACGGCGAAGGTGATCGCCGAGTCGGCAACCCAGCCATCGACTGCTACAGCGAAGTCGAGGCTTACGAGGTCGCCGTCTTTCAGCGTGTAGTCGTGAGGGAGACCGTGCAGGGCGGCATCGTTGATCGACGTGCAGATGACCTTTCCGAACGGCGAAGCACCGAATGAGGGGTGGTAGTCGATATAGCAGCTCTCGGCGCCTCGCTCGCGAATCATGCTGTGGGCGAGGGCATCGATCTCGAGCAGGTTTGTGCCCACCTTGGAGGCCGCTTCCGTTGCGGTGAGAACGCTGGCTACAAACTCGCCAGCAGCCTTCATCTCGTTGATTTCGGCGGGGGTTCTCAACTCGATCATGCGGTAGCTGCCTCTTTCGTGTGCGGTGCCAAAAGTTGCGCAATGAACTCTCGGAGCTTGTCGATAAACGGTTCTTCACCGCGTGGGTCATACAAGAATGCACGCTCGAGGAGCGAATCGGCGATTTCTACCGTCACTTCGATATCGAAAGCGAGGGCATCCGAGGCTGGCACTTCGTAAGTGGTCACGAGAAGGTTGGTCAAAATCTCGGCCAGGGCGGTGTTGTTGCTCTTGCGGTCGACGTTAAAACGACGGTCGATGATGTTGCCGAACGACAACACGCGAAACCCCGGCTCGGTGCGGCAGAGCTCGACGTACACGTCGATCGCGATATTGAGCGCGTCGAGAGCATTGGTGGCGCGCTTATTGAGCGTCGCAGTCAACCCCGCACGATACTTATCGAAATTGCGTTCGGCGAGACCACGAAGCAAGGACTGGATGTTGGGAAAGTAGCGATAGATAACGCCAACGGATGACTGCGCACGCTTGGACACATCGCTCGTGGTGAGCGCGTCAATCCCGACTTCATCGAGCAGCACCGCGGCCGCATCGAGGAGGACGTTGATTCGTTCTGCACTCCGCTGCTGCACCGGCTCGGTGCGAACGTTTGCGGGGTTGGGCACGGGGGATACCTGGTCTTTCGGTTTGATGCTTCTCAGCATTCCTGATCCCTTCGAAGATACCCTGAGAACCATGATGATTAGGCGCGCGTTTTACTACTGGCAATTCATTGCTGTCATCGTTTTGCCGCTGTGGGTATTGATCGCCCGGGGCATCTATGGTTCGAGTGTGGGGTGGGACTTCGTGCTGTTCCTCATCCTGTGCCCGATTCTGGCTTTTGCCCTTCTCTCCATCGCCGGTCTCACGGTCGCCCGCAAGAGTGTGCGTGAGTCAAAGAACGTGTCATGGATTGATGCCGGAGTCCTTGCCGCTTGGCACGCGGCGATCATCATTTACGGCTTTGTGGATGCTCCATTCCCCGCCGCGATCATCGTGATCGTCGCTATCGGGGCATTCTGGGTCGCGCTCTGGCAACTTGTTACAGAGACTCGCAACCGGTTTACGAGCCTCGTTGAGGGATTCGAGCGCGACGCGCAACGTCCATCTCGACCGGGGGATAACCTCGACAACGGCCGGGTGATCATTCTCGAAGCAGAGGAGAATCGCAATTTCGACTGAATGTGTGGCAGAATTATCGATTGTGCTCGCGCACGACTCTGCCATGAGGGCGTCGTAACCGCTTGAAGCACAACTTTTCTTATCTAACTAAGTGCGTTCGACTCATGGCGGGCGCAGAGAGCGATTACTAATGCATATCCTCGATGGCGTCGACAAGGCGTCTCTCAAAGACAACATTCCTGATTTCCGTGCCGGCGATAACGTCAAGGTTCACGTAAACATCATCGAAGGTACGCGCTCGCGTATTCAGGTGTTCCAGGGCGTTGTAATCGGTCGTTCAGGCCACGGCGTTCGCGAGACCTTCACGGTTCGCAAGGTCAGCTTCCAGGTCGGCGTCGAGCGTACCTTCCCGGTTCACTCGCCCGTAATCGACCACATTGAGGTCGTTTCGCGTGGACTCGTTCGCCGCGCCAAGCTGTACTACCTGCGCGACCTGCGTGGTAAGAAGGCGAAGATCAAAGAGAAGCGCGACAACTAACACTCGCGTAATTCACAAACCAATGGCTCCCAGCGGCATATGCTTGCTGGGAGCTTTGGGGTTTAATGACAAACAATACTGTTGATGATGCGCTGCCGAGCAGCCACGATGAGAGCCGTCGTGCTTCCAAGAAAACAGGCGGCTGGAAGCTGTTTCTTCGTGACCTTCTGATCATCTTTGTGGCTGCGATCTTCATCTCGTTCATGATCAAGACGTATCTGGTGCGCTCGTTCTACATCCCGTCGACCTCGATGCAGAACACTCTCCAGGTGGATGACCGCATCCTGGTCAATCAGCTGGAACCTGCTCTCTTCCCCATCGAACATGGCGATGTCGTCGTCTTTACCGATCCCGGTGGGTGGCTGCCCGCCATTTCCAGCGAGCCTGAGAACTGGTTCGTGGGCGCAGTAGATGGTGTGCTCGCCTTTGTTGGCCTGAGCGCTCCTGACAGCAGTAACCACCTGATTAAGCGCGTTATCGGGCTTCCCGGCGACACCGTCGAATGCTGCAACGAATTCGGCCAGCTGATTGTGAACGGCATTCCGTTGGAAGAGCCGTACATCGTGCTGCCCGATGCAGTCACTAAGGCGACTCAAGAAGATTTCACCGTCACGGTGCCGGACGATTCCATCTGGGTCATGGGTGACAACCGTTACAACTCCGCAGACTCGGCCTTCCACAAAGATGACCCCACGGGTGGTTTCGTGAAGATTGACTCTGTCGTCGGTCGCGCGTTCCTCATCAGCTGGCCCACGGATCGCTGGGCGATGCTCGATAACTACTCCACGACGTTCCAGCGGGTAACGCAGAACGCCGAGTAGATCGTGGCAGTGTCAGATCCCCATAGTGAGGTCGAGCTAGAACTCTTTAGCGCGGGCGCACATGCTGTTATCGGTTGTGACGAGGTGGGGCGCGGCGCAATCGCTGGCCCCGTCGGCGTCGGTATGACCGCAATGACTCCTGCGCACGGCGTCTGGCCTGTTGGTCTCCGCGACTCGAAAATGCTCAGCCAAAAACGCCGCGAACTTCTTGAGCCGCTCACTCTCCAGTGGGCACCGCTCTCTGCAGTCGGCTACGCGGATGCCACAGAGATCGATGCGATCGGCATCACGGCCGCCTTGGGGCTGGCCGGCAAGCGCGCGCTCATCCAATTGCACGAAGCGGGCCTTGACGTCATGGCGAGCGTGGTGCTGCTGGACGGCAGCACCGACTGGCTCAGCGGCGCCCTGACCGTTGCGCCGCGAGTGCAGACCAGGGTGAAAGCTGACCGTGACTGTGTCTCGGTTGCTGCGGCATCCGTGGTGGCAAAGGTGCACCGGGATCGCCTCATGATCGAGGCCGACGAGGAGTACCCCGGCTATGGCTGGCCGAGTAACAAGGGCTACGGTTCGGCCGCGCACTTCGAGGCGGTGCGCAGTCTCGGTGCCACCGAGCTTCATCGGCACACATGGTTGCGCTAGTGCGGCCTACAATAAGGGCAGCATGGATGAAGACGAGTTTGAAGACTACGACCGCGAGGTCGAGCTTGCGCTGTACCGCGAATACCGCGATGTAGTGAGCCAGTTCCGTTTTGTGATTGAAACGGAACGGCGGTTCTACCTGGCCAACGAGGTCGATTTGGTGCGCCGCGATACCGAGCACGACTTCTACTTTGAGCTCTCGATGACCGACGTGTGGGTGTGGGATGTTTACCGTTCCGACCGCTTCGTGAAAAGCGTTCGCGTGCTCACGTTCAAGGATGTCAACATCGAAGAGCTCAGTGCGAAGGACCTCGAACTGCCGAAGGAACTCGCGCTCGACGAATAGCGCGTGTCGCTGGTTGGCGTGCTGGTGCGTCGGACGAGTGGCTGGCGTTCGCTGAGCCTTTAGCGCTCGGGGAGCGCGGCGGCGAGAACCTCCGCGAGGTGCTTGCCCTCGGTGTTCGCGAGTTGTGACGCTTGCGTGCGACACGAGAAGCCGTCGGCCACCAGCGTGCTGTCGGATGCCGCAGCGCGCAGAGCAGGCAGCATGCCATTCTCGGCCACCGCGACCGACACCTCGTAGTGTCCCTTCTCCATGCCGAAGTTTCCGGCAAGCCCGCAGCATCCGCTGATCTCGGTGACGGTTGCTCCTGTGGCGGCGAGCAGCGTGCGGTCGGCGTCGAAGCCCATGACCGCGTGCTGGTGGCAGTGCGGCTGAACGACAAAGGTCTGATCGCTGAGGGCTGGCGGTTGCCAGTTGGCTGGCCCCAGCGGTGCTGGCGCGGTGAGCAACTCGGAGAGCGTGAAAGTTGACCGTGCGACTGCTGCCGCCGCGGGGTTGTCGGGCAGAAGCTCGGTCAGGTCGGAGCGCAGCACCGCCGTACACGACGGCTCCATGCCGACGATCGGGATGCCGCGGTCGGTGTAACGAGAGAACTCGCTCACCAGGTCGGTGAGTTTCTGGCGCGCGCCCGCCAACTGCCCGGTGGTGATCCACGTGAGGCCGCAACACACATCGCGTTCCGGAAGCAGGATCTCATAGCCGGCCGCATCCAGCACACGAATCGTGGCGCGGGCGATGTCCGGCGAGAAGTTGTCGGTGAAGGAGTCGGCCGAGAGGAGGACTTGGGGGCGTGAGGCTGCATGGCGGTCCGCGGTTTCGGCTGCTGCGGTGCCGGGGGTTGCCCGTCCAGCGGCAAGTGCCTCGGCCGGTGGCGCAGCGCGCAGAGCTTGAGCCTCGGAGCTCGAACGGAAGGGGTGACGGGCGAAGGCGGGGAAGGTGCGCCGAGCATCCATTCCACCGGCCCACAGGGCGAGGCGGCGCACGACCGGCACGCGCAGTAGGGCGTTCGCGAGCGGGGCGATCGGCGAGATTAGGCGTGCCCAGCGCGGTAGTTGGCCGAGAAGGTAGTGGCTGCGTGGGCGGAGCTTGCCCTCGTAGCGACGGTGCAGTACCTCGGCTTTGAGCGTGGCCATGTCGACGCCGGCGGGGCAGTCGCTCGCGCAGGCTTTGCACGAGAGGCAGAGGTCGAGGGCGTCGTGCACCTCGGGCGAGTTCACGCCGCCCGTCACGAGGGTGCCGTTCGCCATTTCTTGCAGCACGCGGGCGCGGCCGCGGGTGGAATCTTTCTCGTCGCCGGTCGCTAAGAACGAGGGGCACATAACGCCGTGGCTGGCCGAGTTGTCGGCGCGACACTTGCCGACTCCGACACACCGGTGGCTCGCCGTCGTGAGATCGCCATCGTCGTCGCTGAACGCGAAACCGTTGACCTTGATGAGCGGCAGCGCGGCCGGACGGCGCAGAGCGGCATCGACCGGAGCCGGGTCGACAACAATGCCCGGGTTCATCAGATTGTTCGGATCGAAGAGTCGCTTGAACTGCCCGAACAGGTCGATTGCGGCCGGCGAATACATGCGCGGCAGCAGTTCGCTGCGTGCGCGACCGTCGCCGTGTTCGCCCGACAGCGAGCCGCCATGGGACGCGACGAGGGTGGCGGCGTCATCCACGAAAGCTCGCAGAACTTCGCCGTCCGTCGCGAGAGGAATATCGAGCCGCACATGAACGCAACCATCGCCGAAATGGCCGTACGGCATCCCCTCGATGTTGTAGTCGGCCAGCAGGGCGTCGAATTCGCGCAGGTAGGCGCCGAGGCGTTCCGGAGGCACGGCGGCGTCTTCGAAACCGGGCCACGCTTGCGTTCCGGAAGCCGTGCGCCCGGCGAGCCCGGCCCCATCTTCGCGGATGCGCCACAGTTGCTTCGCAGCTGCCGCATCGGTGATGACGCGGGATTCGATCGCCGCAGCATCGGCGGCGAGGAGGTTCGCGCGCTGGAGGGTCTCGGCGGGGTCGTCGCCCGTAACCTCGACGAGCAACCAGCCGGCGCCAGCGGGCAGGGCGGCGACGGCGCGGGCTCCGCGGGCTCGGCTCACGGCATCCACGATTCGGGCATCGAGGCCCTCGATGGCGCTCGGGTGGTGAGCGAGCAGGGCGGGCACGGCATCGGCGGCGGTCGCCATGTCGAGGTAGCCGAGGGCGACGAGCAGCGGATGCTGGGGCTGAGCCACGAGGTCAACGGTTGCCTCGAGAAGCGTCACGAGGCTGCCCTCGGTGCCCACGAGACTGCGAGCTAGATTGTTGCCGTGTTCGGGCAGCAGATGTTCGAGGCTGTAGCCCGACACCTGCCGGCCGAAGCGCCCCAACTCAGTGCGGATTGTTGCGAGGTTGCCGCTGACCAGAGCGGGGAGACCTTCGACGACGCTCGGGGCGTTGGCTGCGATGAAACGTCGACCGAGACCGTCGACCACTTCGAGGCTCTTCACATTGTCGGCGGTTTTTTCGAACTGCAGCGAATGGGCACCGCAGGCGTTATTGCCGATCATGCCTCCGAGGGTGCAGCGCGACCACGTCGAGGGGTCAGGGCCGAAGCGCAGACCGTGCGGGTGCGCGGCGGCTTGGAGAGTGGCTAACACGGTGCCCGGCTGCACGCGCGCGGTTCGGGCATCCGCATCGATCTCAAGGACCTGGTTGAGGTGGCGAGAAAAGTCGACCACGATGCCGGTGCCGATGGCGTTGCCGGCGACTGATGTGCCACCACCGCGCGAGGTAAGGGGAGTGCCGCTGTCGCGAGAAACCGAGAGCGCCGCGAGCACGTCGTCGGTGTCACGCGGAAACACCACCACTTGCGGCACGACGCGATAGTTCGAGGCATCGCTCGAGTATTCGGCACGGCGGCGCGTAGAGTCATCGACCTCGCCGCGCACCGCAGAACTCAGCGCATGAACGAGGTCACGGTGCTCCGGCGATGGCGTGGTCGGCATGCACCCATTCTGCCCCTAGAGTCATCTCATGCTTCCGATCTTTGCCGTCGTCGTCGCCGGGCTCGGCTTTGGGCTCTCGCTGATCATTGCGATCGGAGCCCAAAACGCGTTCGTGCTGCGGCAAGGGCTGCGGCGGGAACACGTCACTGCAGTGGTGCTCGTGTGCATGCTCTCCGACATTGTGTTGATCACCGCCGGTGTTGCGGGCCTCGGGGCGCTGATTGAGCAAGCTACGTGGCTGCTCGTGATCGCCCGCGTCGGTGGGGCCCTCTTCCTTCTGGTCTACGCGTTCCTGTCGCTTCGTCGGGCGGCCCGACCGCAAGCACTCACCGCAACAGCATCCGGAACGGGGATGACGCTCGCCGCCGCCCTCTCAACGGCGTTCGCGCTCACTTGGCTCAACCCGCACGTGTACATCGACACCGTGCTGTTGCTCGGTTCCATCGGCGGAACCTACGGCGACGACCGCTGGTGGTTCGCGCTCGGGGCGTGCCTTGGCAGCGTGATCTGGTTCACGGCGATTGGTTATGGCAGCCGCTATCTGCGACCACTCTTCGCGAAGCCGATGGCGTGGCGGGTGCTCGACATCGTGATCGCGGTTGTTATGGTCGTGCTGGCGGGCAGCCTAATTGCTGGGTTGTTCGCGTAAGCCAACGCAGGGCTGGGCGCTCGCGTTCTAGTCCTCCCCAGCGAGGAGCGTGAGGGAGTCTTCTCCCGCATCGTGCCGTGCCTCGTTCTCGATCGCGCCGAGACGCGACGCTTGAGCCATGGCAGCAAAAGATAAACTCGGCGCCCGTGGTGAACAGCTTGCGACCGACCACCTGACCCGAGCAGGGCTTGAGATCCTCGACCGCAATTGGCGGTGTTCTCAAGGGGAACTCGACATTGTGGCGCGCGAGCGCGACGAGCTTGTTTTCGTCGAGGTCAAGACTCGCTCGAGTGTGCTGTTTGGGCATCCGTTCGAATCGATCACTGCCACGAAACTTGCACGGCTGCGGCGACTCGCTGCGGCCTGGTGTGACGATCATCCTGGCTCGGGTTCAACCGTGCGCATCGATGCCATTGCGGTAATCGTGCCGTCGCGTGGCGTCGTGGAGATCGAACAGTTGAAGCGCATCTCGTGATCGGCAGAACGTACGCGGTTTCCCTGCTCGGGCTCGAAGGCGCGATCGTGGAGATCGAAGCAGACCTCTCTAATAACCTTCCCGGATTCGTCCTTATTGGGTTACCCGACACCGCATTGGGCGAGGCAAAAGATCGCGTTCGGGCCGCAGCAACGAACTCCGGATGCGGGCTGCCGAATCGCAAGATCACCGTCAACCTGTCGCCGGCCGCCCTTCCCAAACACGGCTCCGGCTTTGACCTCGGAATCGCGCTCGCGGCGCTCGCCGCCTCGGGAACGATCTCGGCAGAATCGATCGACCGAGTGCTCCATATTGGAGAGCTCGGTCTCGACGGGCGATTGCGGCCCGTGAACGGTGTCTTGCCCGCGGTGCTTGCCGCGTCTCGGGCGGGATTCACGACCGTCATGGTGCCAAGCGGCAACGCCGATGAAGCATCCCTCGTGCCCGACATGCGCGTGATCGCCGTACCCTCGCTGCGGGATGCCGCCATCTGGCATGGCGGAGAGTTTGACCCCGAACCGGTCGAGGTAATCACTCGGCCCGCACCTGAAGCGGTGGCTGATACCGGCGGCGACCTCGCTGACATGATCGGCGGCAGCGACGCGATTGACGCGATGCTTGTTGCCGCAGCCGGAGGCCATCACGTCTTCCTGCTCGGCCCTCCGGGCGCCGGCAAAACCATGCTCGCCGCGCGACTGCCCGGGCTCTTGCCCGATCTCGATCCGCAGGCAGCCCTCGAAGTCTCCTCCATTCGATCGCTCGCCGGACTCCCGGTCGGCAGCAGCCTCACGACTCGACCACCCCTCGAAGCGCCTCACCACACGGCGACGGCCGCGGCGCTCGTGGGCGGCGGCAGCTCCCAGATACGTCCGGGTGCTGCCGCCCGTGCCTCCGACGGAGTGCTCTTTCTCGACGAAGCACCCGAGTTTGCGCCGGCAGCGCTAGACGCACTTCGGCAACCTCTCGAATCGGGGGTCATCAGCATCCATCGGGCGAACGCAATTGCCCACTTTCCCGGCCGCTTTCAACTCGTAATGGCGGCCAACCCCTGCCCCTGTGGGCAGTGGGGTGCGCGCGACAGCGAGTGCACGTGTCCGCCCAACAGTCGGCGGCGGTATCTAGCACGCCTTTCGGGGCCGCTGCTTGATCGCATCGACATTCAGTTTCGAGTCGAGCGCATCACGAGCGCTCAACTGCGGTTGGCAGGGGAGCGGCCATCACTCTCGACCGCGGATGGCCGAGCCAAGGTCACCGCTGCTCGCGAGCGTGCTGCTGCTCGTCTCGAAGCAACGCCGTGGCGGCTCAACTCTCACGTGCCGGGCTCCTATTTGCGCGGTCGGGAATTGCGACTGGCGCCCAAAGTTACCGCGGGGCTCGACCGTGCTCTCGAGCGCGGAGGCATCACGATGCGCGGGTACGACCGCGTACTCCGTGTCGCCTGGTCGATTGCCGATCTCGCCGACGACTCCCGACCCGACGACACCCACGTCGGGCAAGCGCTCTATCTCAGAAAGGCAATGTCACAGTGACGATGTTTGGACTCAAAGAGTCGGAAGTAGCCACGCTCGTGAAAGCAGCGAGCGTCGGTGGCGGCGATGATTTCGATCGCGATGCGGTCGAAGAACGTTTCGCTCGTGCCACGTGGAGTGGCTTGGCCGAGCCCGGTGACCGCTTGGCCGGTCGGGCCATCCAGCAGCTGGGTGCCGTGCGCGCGCTCACCGCCGTTGTCGAGCGTTGGGACCCCGAGCGGTTCGCAGCAACTCTCTCGGCAGAGGGCGATGCGGTGAGCGACGACGATATGGCTCAAGCCATCGACCGATGGATGCCACGGCTCAAGTCCAACACCGCGCTCATCGCGCTACGTCAGGCCGCACGCTTTGGCGCACGCCTGCTCACGCCCGACGACACCCTGTGGCCGTCGCGGCTCAACGATCTCGACTGGCACGCCCCCTCGGCGCTGTGGGTTCGCGGAACCGATGAAGCCCTTGCCGGAATCGATCGCGGCATCGCCCTCGTCGGAGCCCGCGCTGCCACCGGCTACGGCGAGCACATCACGATGGAGGCTTCCGCCGGGCTCGTTGATCGTGGCTACACGATCGTGTCGGGCGCCGCCTACGGAATCGATGGCATGGCTCACCGCGCTGCCCTCGCCAGCCAAGGCCTCACCGTCGCTTTCCTCGCCGGGGGAGTGGACCGCTTCTA
Organism: Rhodoglobus sp. NPDC076762; assembly: GCA_040687235.1. Taxonomy (GTDB): domain Bacteria; phylum Actinomycetota; class Actinomycetes; order Actinomycetales; family Microbacteriaceae; genus Rhodoglobus. The sequence goes on from JBFBMV010000001.1 coordinate 1,349,414, forward strand.
CCCGAGTGGTCACGACGCACTTCTCGGCCGCATTGTCGAGAACGGCGTCGTCATCTCGGAGCTCCCGTGCGGCTCACCACCCACCAAGTGGAGGTTTTTGCAGCGCAACAGGCTCATAGCCGCAGCGAGCATGGCGACGGTCGTCCTAGAAGCGGGCTGGCGATCCGGCTCCCTCAATACGGCTGGCCACGCCGCCACCTTGGGCCGACCGCTAGGAGCGGTGCCCGGCCCGGTTACCAGCGCTGCCTCCGCTGGCTGTCATCGCCTCATCCGTGACTACGATGCCGTGTGCGTCACCAACCCCGACCAGATGGCGGAGCTGGCACCGCTTGAGCAAGCGTTGCTCACCATCGATGAGGTGGCGGGCGCGGAGCAGTCCGCAGCATCTTCAAGCAGGGACCCGGATGCAGGCAGCCCGCGCAACGCCGAAATCGTTCGTCTCCTCGATGCCCTCAGCGCTCGCAGCGCCCGTTCCGCTGATGATCTAGCTGCGCGCAGCGGGCTCGCGCTCTCCACGGTTCGCGCCCAACTCGGCCTGCTCGAACTCGACGGCCGTGTCACCGAGACCGAGCGAGGTTGGAAGCGCGTTGGTGCGTGATGCAGCTGTCGTTCCGCTAGCCGCAGCGCGGCCGGACGATCGGCAGCGATGTTCGTTCAGTGCACGGGATCGTAGAGCAGGTCTGCGCCAGCGCGCGGATTGTATTGATCGACGAAATCCCGTTCGTTGGGAACCCAGACGTCATTCCACAGTTGATCGTGGATTCGGCCTAAGCGTCGGTCGCGCGCTTTGCCCTGTTCAACGGCCTTCTCGAGGGGCACGTCGACCCAAATGGTCAGGTCGAACGCACCCTTCAAAGAGGGATGAAAGAGCCCAATTGCATCCACAACCACGACATTCGCCACGGGGAGAGGCTCGGCCGCGCCGAGCGTGCGGGCAGACCAGTCGAAGCGATGAAATGATCCCCCAACGCCATGGCGAAGGGGGTCCAGTACTTCTCCGCGCAATCTCACGCGCTCAACGCCCGACCAGTCCTTCGAGCGCTGGTGAGACTGGTCGGGGTTCAGGAAATCGTCCCCGCGCACACGTGCGCAGCTCGGCAACGACGAGACAAGCTCGCGAGCGAGCGTTGACTTGCCGGCTCCGCAAAATCCAGATACCCCAATAACGTGAGTGTGCGGGGTGGTCGGGAGCGCAGCAATGGCTGACCTGATGCGAGCGAGTGTCATAGTGGCGTCAGTCTATGACTTCGACCGTACGCCCGAGCTGGCCACGCCCACCACGAGTGCCCCCAGCAGTGCCAGTGCCCCCGCTCCCAGGAACAACCACGAAAAGCCGCCAGTGAGTGCAGCGGGAGTCGAGGCGCCGGCTTCGAGCAGCGCATCCGTCCGCATCGCGGCCAGACTCGCCAACACGGCGAGGCCCAGCGCCCCGCCGATCTGCTGACTCGTGTTCACTAAGCCGCCGGCGAGACCGGCTTCGCTGCCATCGACATCAGCCACGGCAAGCTGGGTGGCAGTGACAAATGCAGCGCCCAAACCCACCCCAATCACGAGAGTTGGCCCGAGCAGATGTGACACGAAGCCGGCATCCGCGGGTGCGAACGACAACCACGACAACCCGCCGGCCAGTACAACGAAAGAAACGCTGAGTGTGCCTCGCAGCCCCCAGCGGTTCACCGCAACAGGAGCAACTCCTGCAATCACCACCAGCGCACCCGCGAGAGGCAGCTGTGTGAGCCCTGCCGTCAGAGCGTCAAAACCCAGCACGGCCTGCATGAACACCGAGAGCGCGAAGAACAAAGCGACCATCGCCGCCCCCAACAGCAGCATCGCTGCGTTACCGACCGCCACGCTTCGGTTCGCGAAAATTGCCAACGGAACCAGCGGTTCGACAGCGCGACGTTCCACGACAATGAACACGGCAGTCAGCGCGACGGCCAGCCCGGCAAGCATCAACGTGACGGGATGCAGCACGCCAAGTTGTTCCATCGCACTGAACGTGCCCACCGTCGCCACGAGCGCACCCGTCACTGTCACCGCACCGGAAAGATCTAAGGCTCCGGATGCCGTGCGCTCATCCCGCGAAATGAGGAACGGGATTGTTGCTAACACCAGCGCTCCCACCGGCACGTTGACAAAGAACACCCACTGCCAACCCCATGACGACGTGAGAACACCACCGAGTAGAACACCTACCGCAGACCCGATGCCCGCGACGCCTCCCCACACGCCCAAAGCGCGGGCCCGGTCACCCGGCTTGGGAAACAGGTGGGTCAGCAACGCCAGCGCAGCGGGAGCTAGCAACGCTGCTCCTGCGCCTTGTACGGCACGAGCTGCCAGCAACATCCCGCTGGAAGCTGCAAAGCCTGCGGCTGCAGAAGCGAGCACAAATATGATGACGCCCGCCAAAAACACTCGCCGATGGCCCCACCGATCTGCCAGACGACCGCCCAACAAGAGCAGCCCGCCGAATGCGAGCACGTAAGCAGTAATCACCCACGCAAGAGCGGCGGTCGACATCTGCAACTCGACGCCCACGACCGGTAACGCGATATTCACGATCGATGCATCGAGAACTACCAAGAACTGAGCAAGTGCCAGCAGGCTAAGCGCCCACCAGCGTCTGCCGCTGCGAGGCAATCGAGAGGGGCCATCGCTTGCATATGTAGCACGGCGCGCATTCCGAGGAGGGAGAGAAGGAACAGTGGACACGAGAACTCCTTGAGATTGAGATAACAAACGAACAAACGAAAACAAACAGATCAAGAAATGAGTGATTGATCACTCACTCCGAGCGAAAACTAGACGGTTGTTCTCCATGGGTAAAACAAAGAACGGAGGTGGCGGCGGGAAGAAGAGCGGCGATGACCGCCTCGGCGCGTCGTGCTCAGGGGTGCCGGATGCCGTGGGTCAAGATTCCAGCCCAGGGCCGGGTTTCGCCTTCTACGCCCGCCGTCACGATGAGGTGACAGAGCTGGCCGTAGGCCATGAAGCGCTGCACGTCAGCATCACTTCCGTTCGAGCGGTCCTTCGCAAACGAGGTGACGCGAGCCAGGCCCGCCCGCAAGCCGGCGCCGACCTCGGGAATGTGCGTGATCGACTGCGCGTGCACTTGGATGCTCAAGAGTCGACGATCACCAATGAGTTGGGCGTAGGCCCCAGCCATCCCGTCGAGGACGCCGACGGGAGTTTGGTTGGGTGCGGCATCCGCCCCGCGACTGAGCGCGGCGATCACTTCGTCGAAACAGGCTTCGAGCGCGGCAACAAAGAGTGCTTCTTTGCCGGGGAACAATTTGAAGACGTAAGCGGGGGAGATGTGTGCTTCGCGCGCCACATCGGCGATCGTCGTGCCATGAAACCCTTCGCGAGCGAACTCGCTGAGGGCGGCTGCGGCTACTAGCGGCCGGCGAAGCTCTGCTGTGGAGAGCGTGGTGGAAGGCGTCATATGAGTGAATGTACACTCACTCGTGGTGCGAAGCAACCGTTGGAAACGTGCATAACGGAGTGGTTGGCGCAATTCGAATCTCCGCAGCGCCCTGATCGCAGGCTGCTGAAAATTGCACTGCTCGCCCTGGGGCGCAAAACTCCTGTGTCCACGCCAGAATCTTGCGAGATAGCCGCATTCTGAGGGGTAACCATTAGAAATTCTTACCTTTTCTGGGCGCCGATTGAGATTGTTACTAATCCTTATCTCTGCAAAGGTAGACACCCAGCCAACCGCCGTGCAGACGAAAGGCAACACTGTGAACGATCTAACCTTCCAAATTATTGCAATGGTCATTTATATGGCCGCAATGCTCGGTATCGGGTGGTGGGCGTACAAGAGGACAACCGACCTCGACGACTACATGCTCGCGGGTCGTAAGCTCAGCCCCGGCGTCGCAGCACTCAGCGCTGGCGCATCCGACATGTCCGGCTGGCTACTCCTCGGACTCCCCGGTGCCTTCTACGTAGGCGGACTCGTCGAAGCGTGGATCGCAATCGGTCTGACCATTGGTGCTTGGCTCAACTGGAAGTTCGTAGCCCCGCGACTGCGTGCCTACACCGAAGTGTCGAAGAACTCGATCACGGTACCGAGCTTCTTCGAGAACCGCCTGCGCGACAAGACGCACATTCTGCGCATCACCGCCGGCATCATCATCCTCGTCTTCTTCACGTTCTATGTCTCCTCCGGAATGGTTGCCGGCGGAAAGTTCTTCGAGAGCGCATTCAACTCTGAGTACCTTCTCGGAATGCTCCTCGTCGGCGGCGTCACCGTTCTCTATACCCTCTTCGGTGGCTTCATCGGTGCGACCTACACGGATGTCGTTCAGGGCATCATGATCTTCCTCGCCCTCATCGCGGTACCAATCATCGGTATCACGCAGGTTGGTGGCGTCGACGGCGCGATCGAGTCGATCCGCGCAGTCAGCACCGAAGAAGTCGACATGCTCAACCTCTTCGGTGGTTCAGCTATCGCCGCAATCTCCGCTGCAGCGTGGGGCCTCGGCTACTTCGGTCAACCGCACATCCTGGTTCGCTTCATGGCGCTGCGTTCGCCCGGGGATGCCGTAGCCGGTCGCCGCATCGGCATCAGCTGGATGATCATCTCGGTTCTCGGTGCGCTGGCTTCCGCCCTCATCGGTATCGCGTACTTCCAGCAGAACCCCGACCTCACGCTGGACGACCCCGAGAAGGTCTTCCTCGAGCTCTCGCAGATATTCTTCCACCCGCTCATCGCCGGTTTCGTTCTCGCCGCAGTGCTTGCCGCCGTGATGAGCACGATTTCCTCGCAGCTGATCGTGTCGTCCTCGGCGCTCGTTGAAGACCTCTTCAAGATCATCGCGAAGAAGGAAGCAACCCCGAAGGCACAGGTTGTTCTCGGTCGTATCGGTGTTCTCGTTGTCTCGGTTGTCGCGATCATCATCGCGCTTGACCCGAAGGCATCAGTGCTCGACCTCGTTGGTTACGCCTGGGCTGGCTTCGGTGCCGCGTTCGGACCAATCGTCTTGCTGTCACTCTTCTGGCGCAAGCTCACGGCTCCCGGTGCGATCGCCGGTATGATCGCCGGTGCTGTCACCGTCGTCATCTGGGGCAACAGCGATGCGCTCTCCGGTGTTATGTACGAAATCGTGCCCGGCTTCATCCTCAACATCGTCGTCGCGATCGTCGTGAGCTTGTTCACCTTCAAGCACAGCGACAACATCGTGACCGAGTTCGACTCCGCCGTTGAAGGTGTTCGCACCGGAACGGTCACGTTGCCGGTCTTCGACAAGAAGGACTAGTTCTGCGCGATCGACTAGCGCCCCACCGGGCGTAGTCAGTACAGGATGCCCGTCGACCACAATTGTGGCGGCGGGCATCCTGCGTTACTAGACCGTTTCACGCGCGCACGCTTTCGCTCGCGCATCGCGAGTGCCCTGTTGAATGACACCCGTCAGGCCTAGGCTGGGCGTGTGATTCAACTCGGCCAGTATCCTGCCCCCAGCCACGTCATCGCTCACGTGAGTGATACCCACTTGCTTGCGGGCGGTCGACCGCTCTATGGGGCGGTTAACACGATCGAGCACCTCGAGCAAGCTCTTGCCCAGCTCGAGCGGTCAACTGCACACCCGCAAGCGATCGTCTTCACAGGGGACCTCGCCGATCTGGGGGAGCCCGACGCTTACGTTCGCCTTCGCGAAATTGTGGAGCCCGCCGCTCAGCGCATGAACGCCGAAATCATCTGGGTCATGGGCAATCACGACGAGCGCGACCAGTACTCTAAGCTCCTTTTCGATGACGAATCGGATGCTCCGCAAGACCGGGTCTACATGATCGACGGATTGCGCATCATCTCCTTCGATACCACGGTGCCGGGTTACCACCACGGTGACATTAGCGACGAACAGTTGCAGTGGCTGCGAGCCGAACTGGCAACCCCCGCACCGCACGGCACGCTGCTCGCTGTGCATCATCCGCCGATCCCCACCCCCATGCTCGAAGCCATGGGCATGCTCGAACTGCAGCGCCAAGAACGCCTAGCGGAAGTGCTGCAGGGCAGCGACGTACGCGCGATTCTGGCCGGGCATTTGCACTACTCCACCCACTCGACGTTCGCGGGTATTCCCGTCTCGGTCGCTTCGGCGACGTGTTACACGCTCGACCTGAGCGCCGAAGATCGATTGCTCTCGGGCGTCGACTACGGCCAGGCTGTGAACGTGGTGCACGTGTACGAGAAGCAAACCGTGCACTCGATCATTCCGGTGGGCGACACCGCGGAGATCACGGGTCACTCAGCAGAAGCATGGGCACAGATCGAGGCGATGAGCCCCGAGCAGCGGCTCGAAACGTTCTCGGCCAAGAACTCCACCTTCAATGCTGCTGAGGTCGCTGCTTCCGATTAAAGCGCTGGCGCGTGCGCGGTAGCTGTCGCAATGGGGCACCACGTGCATTACGTGCCCAGTCGAGCGTGAAATCATTACGGTATGACTTTGGGCTCGACACACATTGCACCGACTACGCGCATCGAACAAGAGCAGCGCGAGATTTCGCCCGAGTTCGTCACCGACACCATTAAGGTGCTCACGAGCCACGAGTCGATTCGCAGCTTCGAAGAGACGCCACTTGCGGCTGAAGTTCTCGAGGCTATTTTGGTCTCCGCTCGTAGCGCCCCGACATCCTCGAACCTCCAAGCCTTCAGCATTATCGTCGTCGAGGATGCTGAGCGTCGTGCCCGCCTGGCCCACCTCGTCGGGGATCAGCGCTACGTCGCCGAGGCTCCCGTCATGCTCATCTTCTGTGCAGACGTTTCGCGGTTCCACTACCTAGCCGAGCGTCAGGGGCGCGCTTTCGGGGCAGACAATCTCGAGATGTTCTTGACGGCATCCGTCGATGCCACGCTTGCGCTTCAGAACGCGCTCGTCGCCGCCGAATCCTTGGGGCTCGGCACCGTGCCCATCGGATCGGTGCGCAATAGCCCGAGCGCGATCGCCGAAGAGCTGGGGCTGCCGCAGGGCGTCTTTGCCGTGGCGGGGCTCACGATCGGGTATCCGAAAGAGGGCGTTCGGCGGGGCACAAAGCCGCGCCTGTCCAGCGAGGCCGTCGTGCACCGCGAGCAGTACTCCAGTGCGGATGTCGAAAAGCACGTGCGTGAGTACGACGATGTCATGATCGCCAATGGCCTCTATGCGGGGCGTCAGGTTGCCGGCGGTGCTGCTGACATTCCGGATGCCGAATACGGCTGGGCTGAGCACACTGCTCGCCGCACGAGCAAGCCCGATGGGGTGACCGGGCCGTTCGCTGCCCTGCGCGATCATCTCAAGGCCGAAGTTGAGGCGCGCGGCTTTCCGATTCGCTAGCCGGCAACCTTCGCGGACTCGGCGCGGCTCGCTCGTGCCACCGCAACAAGAATGAGCGGCTGAGCCACCTTCATGAGCGCCCAGACCAATTTGTAGCGGATGCTCGGAACCGAGAGTCCGCGACCGCGGGCTGCCGCGCGCAGAGCCGAGCGAACCACGAAGTCCGCGTTGAGCCACATCCACTTCGGTGCCATGTCGGAGCGTTCGATGCCGAGGCGGGCATGAAATTCGGTGCGAACGAAACCGGGCGCGACCGCACTGAAAGTCACACCGCGGTGGCGGTAACGCGCATTGGCCCAGCGGCTGAAGCTCAGCGGCCACGTCTTAGCGGCTGCATACATTCCGAGCGGCGCCCCTCCCGCGATACTCGCGACCGTCAGGATGGTGCCTGAGCCTCGGGCGAGCATGCCCCCGAGCGCAGCGTGGCTGAGGCGCATGGGCACCGTGGCCAAGATCTCGAGCATCCGCTCTTCGTCATCGACGGAGTTCTTTTCGAACTCCTGCGCAAGGCCGTAGCCCGCGTTATTCACGAGATAGCTCACCGGATGCTCCGTGGAAGCGAGCCGCTCTTCAACCGTTGCCCGCTGCTCCGGGTTAGTGAGGTCGGCGCCGAGCACCTCAACGTCCACGCCGAAAGCCGAGCGCAGCGACTCCGCCACACTCTCGAGGCGAGCGCGGTCGCGCGCCACCAGAATCAGGTTGTGGCCGGCTGAGGCGAGCTGGCGCGCGAACTCTGCGCCCAGCCCTGAGGTCGCTCCCGTCACGAGAGCGGTGCCGACGTGCTGCGCTGAAGATGGAGTGGTCATCCCGAAACGCTATCGCGTCGTAGGCGAATGTCTGCAGCATGCCGCACGATAGACACGTGAACCTGCACCGGCTCGTGGATGTGTTTGTCGAGTACCTCTCGGCAGACCGCGGCTTTAGCGTGCATACGATCCGCTCGTATCGTTCCGATCTCACTACGCTCGTCGATTTCGCGACTGAGCGCGCCGCGAGGGCTCCGACCGATCTCGATCTCGAGTTGCTGCGCGAGTGGCTCTGGCAGTCGTCGCAAGACGGCCTCGCTAAGGCGACGCTCGCTCGCCGCGCAGCAGCAGCCCGAGCTTTCAGCGCCTGGCTGACTGCTAATCACCACACCGAAGTGGATGCCGCGGCGCGGCTCAAAGCACCCAAGGCCGAGCGTCACTTGCCCCGGGTTCTCAATCGCGACCAAATGGCCGAGATGTTGCAGAGTGTTGAGGCGCGCGCCTCTTCGTCCGACCCGATTGCGCTGCGGGACAGAGCTATTGTCGAGCTCTTGTACGCTTCGGCACTGCGCGTGAGCGAACTCGTGGGTTTAAGCGCCAACGATGTCGACGATTCGCGACTCACCGTACGGGTGATGGGTAAGGGCTCGAAGGAACGTGTTGTTCCGTTCGGCATCCCGGCCCAGCGGGCGCTCAGCGATTATCTTGAGCGCGGCCGGAGTCAGCTGACGAAGGAAACCGGGGGAGCGGCTGCGCTGTTCGTGGGGGCTCGGGGCAAACGGGTCAGTTCGCGCACGGTGTACGAAGTGATTGCGCACTTGCTGGCCGATGTTCCGGGGTCGGGCGGATCAGGGCCGCACACGTTGCGGCACACGGCGGCTACTCATTTGCTCGATGGCGGCGCCGACCTGCGCGCCGTGCAAGAACTCCTCGGGCACGCGAGTTTAGGCACGACTCAGCTCTACACGCACGTTTCCACCGAGCGCTTGCGCGAAAGCTACCGAACCGCGCACCCGCGAGCGTGACCGGGCTTGGGGGCGAGACCTCGTGGGCAGGGCTTGCCGGCAGTGCATGATGTGTGCGGCTAACGTGACCTAGCTGCTGAAAATCGTCGGCCCAACCTGGGTCTCAGGCTTCCACGACGAGCGCCGCGGTCCGGGTGGATCAATCTTGGGCGGGGCGACCGCTGGCTTCGGCGCCGGAATGTCCGCGGGGTCGGGAAGTTGCTCACGATAAATCGTGACGACCTGATTGAGGTATCGCTCGATCACCTCTTTCTCGGTGTCATCGAAGTTGTCGAGTACGCGATCGATGCCCATAATCATCGGCATCAAAGTTGCCATCGCGGTCTCGACAGAACGCGGATTAGGGACGACGACAACGCTGCGGCGGTCGGTCGGATGCTGTTCACGAGTGACATGACCGACGCCTATCAGGCGGTCAATCGACGCGGTCACCGCCGGAGTTGAAATATTGAGGCGGCGCGAAAGTTCAGTCGGGGGCAGCGGCCCACTCATGATCAGGTGTTCCATCGCTTCGAGGTCAGTGGCATTGACGGAGAGAGTGCGGCCGACGTGCTCCTCAAACTCTTCACTGATGTCGAGGATGTCCCGCAGCAGTTGGGTGGGGCGGCGTGCTTGGGGGCGCTCCATGGCGGGTTCGGTGTGTTGCATGGTGAATACTTTACCTGTATGTTTCTAACTTGTCTAATATCTAGTTAATCGAAGTACTTTGCTTCAGAAGGAGAGCGATGTCTCGCCTCAGGACGTTCATCACCGCCCGAAAGACTTCGTGGATCGTGTTGGTCACCGCGTTCCTCGCCGCTGGCGCGATCTTCGCTGCCGGTTCCGGCAATGAAGAGGGCGCACTTCCCGGCGTTGGTCTTCCGGATTCCGCCGAATCAGCCCAGGCCGCTGCTGCCGCAGAAGACCTGCCGGGCGCCGATTCCACAGTCGCGCTGCTCGTCTACACCCGTGAAAGCGGCGATCTCACCGACGACGACATCGCCGCGATCACTGACGCGACGGGTTCGCTGAGCGAACTCTCCGCCGAGGGATTCGTTCCGCCGCCCTCGTTCTCCGACGACGGCACTACGGCCCTCGTCACCGTTCCGCTCGACAAGCTATCCGAAGCCGGCGAGCAAGCCGAACGCGCTGAGGAGATCCGTACCGAAGCAAACGCAGACCTCCCCGATGGTCTCTCCGCTCTATTGAGTGGCCCTGAAGGATTCGCTGTCGACATCGCGGCAGTCTTCGAAGGCGCCGATTTCACGCTCCTCCTCACGACGGTCATTGTGGTCGCCGTGCTGTTGCTCGTTACTTACCGCAGCCCGTGGTTGTGGCTCGTGCCGCTCATCGTGGTGGGTACTGCTGACGGTCTCGCAGGCATCGTTGCCGCTCGCGTTGCCACTCTTGCCGGCATCCAGTTGGATGCTTCCGTCACTGGCATCCTCTCCGTGCTCGTTTTCGGTGCCGGCACTAATTACGCACTCCTGTTGATTGCGCGTTACCGCGATGAATTGCGGCTCGTCGAGGATCGCCGTGAAGCCATGTCTCGTGCTCTGCGCGGCGCGGGCCCCGCCATCATCGCCAGCGGCAGCACCGTCGTGCTCGCACTCCTCACGCTCGTGTTCGCTGAGCTGCAGGGCAACCGTGCCCTCGGTATCGCGTGTGCCACGGGTGTTGTTATTGCCATGATTTTCGCGCTCGTCGTTCTGCCTGCCGCTCTCGTACTCTTCGGTCGTGGCCTGTTCTGGCCGTACATCCCCAAGTTCGGCACTGAGGGCAGCGCCGAGCGTGGCGTCTGGCACAAGCTCGGCGTTCTCGTTTCGAAGAAGCCCGTCGTTGTCGCCATCCTTGGTGCCATTGTGCTCGGAGCGCTCTCCTTGGGCGTGCCGCAGATCAAGATTGGCCTCTCGCAGACTGAGAGCTTTACGCAGGTTCCCGAAGCAGTGCAGGGCCAAGAGCTCATTGCGGATGCCTTCCCCGCCGGCAGCGGGTCGCCCGCGTCGGTCATCGTGAACTCTGATTACGCCGAAGAAGCAGCCCAGGCTGCCGAAGGCGTTGATGGCGTTGACGCTGTTCGTATCGGTGAAAGCACCTCCGCGATCACGCAAATCAGTGTGGTGTTGGATGACGCGGCCGAGACTGAAGGGTCGTTCGCCGCTATTGAGGCGCTCCGTGCTGAACTCTCCACGATCAACGGTGCTGACGCGCTCGTCGGTGGGCTGGATGCGCAGGCTCTCGACGTTGAGCGCGCTCAGCAGTCCGACCAAGACTTGGTCATCCCGCTCATCCTCGGTCTCGTGTTCATCGTGTTGGTGCTGTTACTGCGCTCGCTGGTAGCTCCGATCCTCTTGTTGCTTACGGTCGTTGCGTCGTTCTTTGCGAGCCTTGGTGCCAGCTGGTTGCTCTTCCAGACAGTCTTTGACTTCCCGGCTATCGATACCAACGTAGTGCTGTTCAGCTTCCTGTTCTTGGTGGCCTTGGGCGTTGACTACAACATCTTCTTGGTCACCCGAGCCCGAGAAGAAGCTGTCGAGTACGGCACTCGCCAAGGCATGATTCGGGCTCTCTCGTCGACCGGCGGCGTGATCACGAGTGCCGGAATTCTGCTCGCCGCGGTCTTCGCGGTGCTCGGGGTGCTGCCACTCATCACGCTCACACAAATCGGAATCATCGTCTGTATCGGTGTACTGCTCGACACTCTCCTCGTGCGAACCGTGATTGTTCCTTCGCTCGCGTTCATGCTGGGGGAGAAGTTCTGGTGGCCGACTCGGGTGATCTCGGTGGGCGCTGAAGTGCGCACGTCGGAGGGGTCGGGCGGCCACGTTCGCACCCACTCCCCGGCACACACGGCGGCGCACGCTCCCAAGCACGCCGAGGGTGACACTGCTCCCAAGCACAAGGTTGACCGCTAAGTCTCTCGTTCGGATCACGGGAAACTAGCCCTAGTCGGATTCCTGCGCCTCGTGCTCGAATCCGGCTAGGGCTTTCTCGTCGGAAGGAGAATCGCGCGCGGAACCGTGCCGAGGTAGTTGAGCGGGGACACGTACTCGCCATCGAGGCGCACGCCGAAATGCACGCACGCGACAGAGCAGTGTCCTGGTTGCAGCTCGCCCACAACTTCGTCCTGGGCCACGGGGTCGCCGCGGGCCAGCCCACTAATCACAGGCTCGTAGCTGGTGATAAGCCCACCCGGATGCCGAATCGACAACACGGGGCGATCAACCACGGTGCCGGCGAAGTGCACCACGCCCGCGGCCGGCGCCCTCACCTCGATAGACGTACCGGCACCGATGTCTATCCCGCGATGGCCAGCAGAGTAGGGCGTTTCTGGCGCGATATAGGGCCGGATGATCGGATGCGGTGGCTCGACCGGCCAGCTCCAACCGGACTGCGCGTTCACGGGTGCGTTCACGGGTGCGCTCACGGGTGCGCTCGCGCCCGTCAACGCGGTGACGAGAACGGCAAGAATCATGCACAACGGGGCTCGAATCATCCACCCAGTGTTGAGAACTCACGCAGTGGGCGGCGCTCGAAAATTGCTTCCGGGGAAAACGAAAATCGGTGACACTGTTGTGGGGGAGCGATGGTATGATTTTGGCAGCACCGCGTGTATTCGCGGTGACTACGCGTGCCCCGTTGCAGTACAACTACTTCAACACACGGCCGCTATCTCCACTCAGTCCCCTTTCGTGCAGCACTGCGATCGGGGCGGAGGTATGCCCGGGCACTAGGATTCGCGCCAACCGGTAGCGAGTATTAACTGAGAAGGCCATTGCCGCCATGCGCGCCAGTGAGCCAGAAAAGGAGAACGGCCATGGCCGTCGTAACCATCCGCGAGCTGCTTGATAGCGGCGTACACTTCGGACACCAGACTCGTCGTTGGAACCCGAAAATGAAGCGCTTCATTCTGACCGAGCGCTCGGGCAGCCACATCATTGACCTTCAGCAGTCGCTGGGTCACATCGACGCAGTTTACGACTACGTCAAGGAGACCGTCGCACACGGCGGAACCATCCTCTTCGTTGGTACCAAGAAGCAGGCACAGGGTTCCATCGCTGAGCAGGCATTGCGCGTGGGCCAGCCCTACGTCAACCAGCGCTGGCTCGGTGGACTCCTCACCAACTTCCAGACCGTTTCTAAGCGTCTTGCGCGCATGAAGGAACTCGAAGAGGTCGACTTCGACGACACCACTCGTGGTTTCACTAAGAAGGAACTGCTCATTCAGAAGCGCGAGCTGACGAAACTGCAGAAGAGCCTCGGTGGTATCCGTAACCTCACGAAGACCCCTTCGGCGATCTGGATCGTCGACACCAAGAAGGAGCACCTCGCCATCGACGAGGCTCACAAGCTTGGTATCCCGGTTATCGCTATCCTCGACACCAACTGCGACCCCGACGACGTTGCGTACCCCATCCCGGGTAACGACGACGCCATCCGCTCGGTTGGCCTCCTCACCCGCATCGTTGCTGACGCTGCTGCGGAGGGTCTCATCCAGCGTCACCAGAAGCCAGAAGAGGGCAAAGAAGTAGAGCCCATGGCGGCGTGGGAAGCTGAGCTTCTCGGCCAGGCTGACGCAGATGCTGCTGCAGCTAAGACCGAAGAGCCCAAGGCTGAGGAAGCAAAGGCTGAAGAGCCCAAGGCTGACGACGCTCAGGCTGACAAGGCTGAGGCTGACAAGGCTGAGGCGAAGCCCGCCGCAAAGAAGACCCCCGCGAAGGCTGCAGACGCAGCTGACGACAAGAAGTAAGGATTCGAACAATGGCAGACTTTAGCCTCGAAGACCTCAAGACCCTGCGCGAGCGCCTCGGCACCGGCATGGTTGAAACCAAGAACGCTCTCGTTGAAGCAGGCGGTGACCTCGAGAAGGCCACTGAGCTTCTTCGTCTGCGCGGTGCCAAGAGCAACGCCAAGCGTTCCGACCGTTCCACCAGCGAAGGCCTCATCGCCGCGAAGACCGATGGTTCGGCAACGACCATCATCGAGCTCGCTTGCGAGACCGACTTCGTAGCGAAGGGCGACAAGTTCGTTGCTCTCGGCGAAGCCGTTGTTGCAGCAGTGTCGGCTGCTGGTGCTTCGACCGTAGAAGAGGGCCTCGCAGCACCTGCGGGCTCGGCTACGGTTGCAGACCTGATCAGCGACGAAGCAGCAATCCTCGGTGAGAAGTTCGAATTGCGTCGCTTGACGAAGCTCGAAGGTGACTCGTTCGAGATCTACATGCACCGCACCAACAAGGACTTGCCTCCGCAGGTCGGCGTTGTGCTCGCATACACGGGTGACGATGCAGAGACCGCTCGCGGAATCGCTCAGCACATCTCGTTCGCTGCTCCTTCCTACCTCTCGCGCGAAGACGTTCCGGCAGAAGATGTCGAGAACGAGCGTCGCATCGTTGAGGAAATCAGCCGCGGAGAGGGCAAGCCTGACGCTGCTCTCCCCAAGATCGTAGAAGGTCGTCTCGGCGCATTCTTCAAGCAGGTTTCGCTGCTTGACCAGGATTACGCTCGTGACAACAAGCTCTCGATCGCTAAGGTCGCCGAAGCTGCAGGTATCACCGTTACCGGTTTTGCTCGCTTCAAGGTAGGCGCCTAACACTCAGTGTGATGAAGGCCCGAGGCTCGATTGCCTCGGGCCTTTATTGTGCGCAGACCAGTCGTGCAGCCCAGTCGTGCACCGCATCGCGCGGGCTAACCCTGCTCGCTAGCGGTGGCGTCGAGCGCGGCTTGCGGCGAATCTGCTGTGCGCCGGTGCCGAAGGCGCCGCAACGCAATAGCCTGTATATGAACATCAACACGGAAAGAAGACGATGACAACTCAACGCAAACGCCGGGTGCTATTGAAACTATCGGGAGAAGCGTTCGGTGGCGGTCAGCTGGGTGTGAACCCGGATGTTGTCTCGGCACTCGCGAAGGAAATCGCTGCGGCGTCCGCTGAAGTTGAAATTGCCATCGTCGTCGGCGGCGGAAACTTCTTCCGTGGAGCAGAACTGAGCCAGCGCGGTATGGATCGTGGTCGTGCTGACTACATGGGCATGTTGGGCACCGTGATGAACGCCCTCGCCCTGCAGGACTTTTTGGAGCAGGCCGGTGCGGCGACGCGCGTGCAGTCTGCCATCGCGATGACTCAGGTCGCCGAGCCGTACATTCCGTTGCGTGCTGAGCGTCACCTTGAAAAGGGCCGCGTTGTCATCTTTGGTGCCGGCGCTGGCCTGCCCTACTTCTCGACCGACACAGTGGCTGCGCAGCGTGCCCTCGAGATCGGCGCCGAAGAGGTGCTCGTCGCTAAGAATGGCGTGGATGGCGTCTACGACGCTGACCCCCGTAGCAACCCCGATGCGCGCAAGCTCGAGTCAATCAGCTTCCAGGATGCTCTCGTCCAGGGCCTTAAAGTTGTTGACTCGACCGCGTTCAGCCTGTGCATGGACAACTCGATGCCCATGCTGGTATTCGGCATGGAACCGGCCGGAAACCTTACGCGTGCCATTGTCGGTGAACAGATCGGCACTCGCGTGCACGGATAGCGTCCTGCTGTTCGAAAACCCACCAAGCTAAACGATTTCCGAGTGCCGCGCCACGGTTGTAGTAACGACCTCACGCTAAACTCGGGTAAGACCTAGAGGAGTGCCCCCGTGATCAGTGATGTTCTAGCCGAGGCTAGCGAAAAGATGAACAAGGCAGTGGATGCTGCCAAAGAAGACTTCAGCACGGTCCGTACCGGCCGCGCTAACCCGGCGTTGTTTCAGAAGGTCCTTGTGGACTACTACGGAACCCCGACCCCGTTGCAGCAGTTGGCTTCGATGGTGAATCAAGAGGCTCGTACTCTGATCATCACGCCGTTCGATAAGTCGGCTCTCAAGGACATTGAGAAGGCGATCGCTGCAGCCCACCACATCGGTGCCAGTGTCGGCAACGACGGCAACGTCATCCGTGCCACGCTGCCGGAACTCACCGAAGAGCGTCGTAAGGATTTCGTCAAGGTCGTTCGCGAGAAGGCTGAGCAGGCTCGTGTCTCGCTCCGCAACATTCGCCGCAAGGCGAAAGACGACCTCGATGCGTTGACTGAGGTCGGCGAAGACGAGATCGCTCGCGCGGAGAAAGAGCTCGAAGCGAGCACGAAGGCTCACGTCGACGCGATCGACGACGCTCTCAAGCGCAAAGAAGCCGAGTTGCTCGAGGTCTAATGGTTTCTGAATTCGAAGCTCAGGTTCGAGCAACAAACGACAAAATCAACGCCCGCACGGGGCGTCCTTTGGCGATGGCCCTGGTTGTAGGTCTTGCGCTTGGTTTGTCGTTGTTGTTCAGCCTGATCTTCGTCAAAGAGCTTTACATGCTCTTTGCCGGAGTGCTCGTCGCGTTTACCGCATTCGAACTCGCTAGCGCTCTTCGCTTTTCAGGACTCAAAATCCCGCGCGTAGGAGCGGTCATTGCCGCTGTCGCGGTTGTCCCTGCCTCGTTCTATTGGCACGCAGAGGGACAGTGGTACATCACTCTGGCCGGTATCGCCTTCATGTGGGTATGGCGACTCGTTGAGGTCGTCGTGATGCCGAGCCACCGAGGTTCCGTTCGCTCGATCATGCGCGACCTCGGCGCGGGTGTCTTCGTGATGCTCTACGTTGCTTTCCTCGCAAGCTTCACTGTCATCCTCACGTCTGAAGAGGGCGGCGAGTGGTGGACTCTTGCCATGCTGATCGTTGTGGTCGTCAGTGATATCGGCGCGTACGCGAGCGGATTGTCGTTTGGCAAGCATCCGATGGCTCCCACAATCAGCCCCAACAAGACCTGGGAAGGGTTCGCGGGCGCTGCTGCTGCTGCTGTTACTGCCGGCGTATTGCTCGCGCTCTTCATGATTGACCAGCCGTGGTGGGTGGGACTGATTTTCGGCCTCGTTATTCTCGGCACCGCGACGATGGGTGATCTTGCAGAATCCCTCATCAAGCGGGATCTGGGCATCAAGGACATCAGCACCTGGTTGCCGGGTCACGGTGGGTTCCTTGATCGCGTCGATTCGTCACTTTTGTCGGCTGCAGCGGGCTACGCGCTGTTTCTCATCTTTGCGTAAGGCAGAATAGAACCGTGAGCACCACATTTCCCCGCAACCGCAAGTCAAAGTTGGGGTACAACGTCGACCAGGTCGAGGACTTCCTCGAAGAGGCGCGTCGTGCCTATACCGCCGATCGAGGAGACTCCTCGGTAGTGTCGTCGCGGAGCATCCGCAAATTGGCATTCGCCATGCAAAAGGGCGGTTACTCGACGCTTCACGTCGACTCAGCGCTCGAACGTCTGGAAGACGCATTTGCCTCGCGTGAGCGTGACCGTGCGATCGCCGAACTCGGTGAGACCGCGTGGTACGCGAATGCTCGTGCTGAGGCTCAAGAGATTCTGAACCGCCTTGCGCGTCATGAGGGCAAGAAGTTCTCGAAGGTCAGTTCTTTCACTATGGGCTATTCGGTGAAAGACGTTGACGCCTTTGCACAAGAGCTCGCCAACTACTTTCAGCATGGTGCGCCGCTCACTATCGATCGAGTGCGTACCGTTGCGTTCCGCAGCGCAAAAGGCGGTTACCGTGAAGCTCAAGTCGACTACTTGCTCGACTCCGTGATCGACGTCATGCTCGCTGTTCGCTAGTTCCCTCTGTTTTTTCAGGTCTGTCCGCTAGCATCGCTCATACTTTGTTTATTAATTCACGAACAGCCGTTATCCGCGCTCAGGCTAGAAGCCAGGGTGCGGATCTTTCTGGGCGCCACACGAGGGTGTCGTGGAGCCTGCCCGTGTTCGCCTCAGTAGCCAGTCTGGGCTTCGTGGCCACACTAATGATGGCAGCTCCGACTCCGGCCAGTGTTGTGTCGGCAGCACCGGCGCCTCTCAACACTATTGAGCGAGCCGAAGTGCAGTCGCTCACCGTCGCTGAAGGTTTTGTCAATGAGGTTTCTCGCGACGAGCTCGCGATTAAAGAAATCGTCGTTGAGCCTGTTCTTCCTGCGGCCCCCGCGGCGCCTGTCGCTCCCGCAGTGGGCACGCCCGACCCGGGCACCGCTCAAGCTATCGCTCTGTCGATGCTGACGGCACGTGGGCTCGGCGCCGGTGAATATAACTGTCTCGTAGGGCTTTGGAACCGCGAGTCAGGCTGGAACGTATACGCCCAGAATCCGTCAAGCGGTGCGTACGGCATTCCTCAGGCGCTTCCCGGCAGCAAGATGGCCACCGCCGGCGCCGATTGGGCAACCAATCCGGCTACGCAGATCGCGTGGGGCCTCGGCTACATCGACGCTCGCTATGGATCACCCTGCGGTGCTTGGGCACACTCTGAATCTATTGGTTGGTACTAGGCTCCTTGGCGTGAACGCATAAGCTTGATATATGCCTCGTTCCAATCGTCCCCGCGGGCGACGTCGTCCCGATGATGAAGAAAGTGCAGACCTCAGCCGAGTCTTGTTCGGTTCACGTCACACTGAAATCAAACGCGACGGCGCGTGGAACGTGCAGCCCGTCTCGCCGACGAACGCCGTGAAAAATTACACGTGCCCTGGATGCTCCCAAACGATCGTGAACGGTACGGCACACACCGTGACATGGCGTGCCGACGGCATCATGGGTGAGGCAGACGATTTGGCAGCACGTCGCCATTGGCACCAGCACTGCTGGAAAATCAGATTGTGAGCGCACCCTGATGGGCGAAACTATTCGTGGAGCGACCGAATTGCCGGCTGTTCGAGAAGACATTGAGCTTCGAACGAGCGATGGCATGACTTTGGTAGGCGAGCTAGCTCTGCCGGAGTCCGGCCACATTGCGGCGACCCTAGTGACGCTTCACCCCTTACCTACGGCGGGGGGATTTATGGACTCGCACATCATCCGCAAAGCCGCTGCCCGATTGCCGGCGCTGGCGGATGTCGCGGTGCTTCGATTCAACTTTCGAGGTGTTACTTCACCGCGAGGAACGTCTGACGGCTCCTTTGGGGAAGGCACCCTCGAAGAGCGCGACCTCGCTGCAGCAATGGATTTCGTGCGTGAGCGGCAACTACCCAATGTGTGGCTCCTGGGCTGGTCGTTTGGCACTGAGGTGACGCTGAAGTATGGTTTGCAGCATCCGATTACGGGAGCGATTCTGCTTTCTCCACCGCTGCACCGGGCAACGGATGCTGACGTTGCTGCCTGGGCCGGAAACGAGCGTCGTCTGGTGGCGGTGATTCCTGAGCTGGATGACTATTTGCGTCCAGACGACGCTGCACAGCGATTCGCCTCCGTACCTGATCTGGAATTCGTCGCGGTTGAAGGCGGCAAGCACCTGTGGGTGGGGGAGACGCAGACGTACCGTGTTCTCACCGAGATTGTCGAACGACTCAACCCGATCGTGCTGCCTTTGCCGCGCACATGGCCGCCAGAACCTGCAGCATCCATCTAATTCACTAGCACGGCCCGAGCACGAGCGATCGTGGCGTCACGTGCCGCTGTTTCGCGATGCTAGAGGTTGGCTTGGCGCGGCACAATTACCTGTTGCACCACGATAAGAATCGCGGCGGCAACGGGGATGGCTATGAGTGCGCCAAGGATGCCTAGCAGCGTTCCGCCGGCAAGTGCCGCGATAACTACTAGGGCGCCCGGAATCTTGACGGCCTTATTCATAATGCGCGGGTTGAGTACGTAGGCCTCGATCTGCATGTAGACGAGATAGTAGATTCCGACGGCAATAACACTCGGAGAGCCGTTGAAAAGAAGTACGAGCAAAGTGATCACGATTGAACCGCTGAGAGTTCCCACGAGCGGGATGAGGGACCCCATAAAGGCAATGAATGCCAGCAGTGCTGAGTATTTCACGGGCAAGCCGAAGGCGGGGAAGATCAGCGTGAGAACGATGAACGAGAGCACACCGTTCACGAGTGCGAGCGATCCTTGACCGATGACGTAGCGGCCGACCGCAGCGCTCACTTGTTCCGCAAGGTCGATAAATTTGGCCCGCTTTGTCGCGGGTACGAGCTGATAGATTCCAGATTTGATGCTGTTGAGCGACGACACAAAATAGATCGTCAGAATCAAAACGATAATGGCGCCGGTAATTCCGGTGGCGATTCCGATTCCGACGGCGAAGACCCCGCCACCGATGGTCGTGAGATCGAGGTCGGCGATCCACTCATTAAAGCCGTCGAGAAGGTCTTGAACTTTGAGCCAGGGGAGCGCCGTCTCGACATTTTCGCGAACGGTGCCGTCGAAGAACGCCGTAACCAGCCGCGGTGTGGCCTGAACGGCATTTCGCACCTGCTCAGCGATCACGGGAACGATCGCAAAAATGAGGCCAGTAAAGACTCCGAGAACCCCCGCGAGCACCGTCAGAATAGCCGTCCAACGAGGGAACTTTTTGGTTTCTAACCATGTAACCACGGGGTCGAGCCCGAGGGCGAGAAAGAGTGCAGCGCCGACGTAGGTGAGTATCGTTGCAAGCGAAATAACCGTCTGGCCGATTCCGACCGCGACAAGAACCCCGAGGCCACCAAGCAAACCGAGGCGGAACGGATTGAGGATCTTCATTGCGTGGCTCCCATTCAGCCAGACGAACGAGTGTCAGGCTGAGCGCAATTCTAGATGCCGTGTGAGCAGTTCCTAGTCAACTTCCTCGGCTTGGTTGAGAACTCCGCGCAGGTTTTCGAAGTATCCCGCCACGGTCTCGCGTTCAGCCTTGATTTTCGCAAGCCGATCCTCGGCATCACTGACAAGCTCGCGTGATCGCTTTTCAGCATCGTCAACCATTGCTTTGGCGCGCTGTTCTGCGTCGGCCAGCTCTTCGGCAGCTCGTGCCGAAGCGTCCGAGAGCACTGCCTTGGCCTCTGCTTGAGAGGACTTCGTGAGTTCTTCGGCCTCGTGACGCTTCGCGTTCGCCTCGCGCACAGCTTCGGCCAACTGCGCCTGGGCTTCTTCGAGGTAGTTGTGAGTCTGGGCGGTCGCTTCTTTATGTTGGGCGAGGAATTCCTTCTCAGCGTCATCTCGTCGAACCGCGAGTTCCTGCTCTAGAGACATTCGCGCTTGTTCTGCTTCACGTTCGATCGTGGTGCGCGTCTCTTCGAGCTGGTGCTTGATCGTCGCGCGGGTCGATTCGACCTCGTTGGCCAGTTCTGCGCGTTGGCGTGCGATGTCCCGTTCAAGATCAGCGGTCTGCTTCTCGACATCATGCGCGAGCGTTGCGCGCGTGTCGCTGACGTAGCTTTCGAGCTCGGTGCGCTTGCTATCGATTTCGGCATCCAGTTCAGCGTGCCGGCGCGCCATTTCTTCTTCGAGCCCTGCCGTCGCCGAATCGATTTCTGACTCGAGCTCGTTGCGGCGAGAGCTCATCTCGGTTTCGAACTCCGCACGAGCCGTGGTGCTCTCGTGTTCGAACGCCGCACGAGCCGCTGTTATCTCTTCTTCGAGGCCAGCGCGAGTCGTTTCGACATCGCTCTCCAGCGCAGCTCGCGTGCTGGAGACTTCCTTGGCCAGCGCTTTCTGCGTGGAACTAACTTCTCGTTCGAGCGCCTTCTTTTGTGCGGCGACATCCGCAGCAAGCTCACTTCGGGTTGACTTCACGTGGGCGTCGAGTTCAGCGCGAGTCGTCGTGACCTCATCGTTGAGTGCCGCCTGCGCCGAGGCAACTTCGCTCTCGAGTTCAGCGCGAGTCGTCGTGACTTCCTGCTCCAGCGAAGCCTTGGTGACCTTGACCTCTTGCTCAAGCGCAGTCTTGGTGGTGGATACTTCTTGTTCGAGCGCAGCCTGGGTGCTGGTCACTTCGTGTTCGAGTGCAGCCTTGGTCGTTGTGACGTCATCGTCGAGTTGTGCGCGAGTGCTCGTTACATCATGTTCGAGCGTCTGGCGGGCTTCGCGTTCTTCCGCTTCCCACAGTTCGCGCGCTTCGGAGAGTTCCGCGTCGAGATGTGCGCGAGTAGTCGTGACCGTCTTTTCGAGCTCGGCGAGGGTGTTTGCGGCCTCGGTAGCGGCGGCGCTGCGTGTGGCCTCTGCTTCGGCCTCCAGTGCGGCATAACCTGCATCGAGCTCGGCCTTGAGCTTTGCTTGGGCAGCCTTTGTTTCGTTCGCGAGCTTGGTGTGGCCAGCTCTCGTCTCGTTCGCGAGCTTGGTATGAGCGGCCTTGGTCTCGTTGGCTAACTTCTCCCGCGCTGTGGTGGTCTCGGCCTCCAGCTCAGCACGCGCGGTCTCGATCTCGCGGGCGAGATCGGTGCGAGCCTGCTCAATATCGCGCTCGAGATCTTCTCGTTGCTTAGTGTTCTCGGCTTCGAAAGTGGCGCGCCCCAGTTCTGCATCGCGAGCGAGAGATTCGGCGGCTTCGCGAGCTTCCGCTACTTCTGCTGCGGTGCTGGCACGAAGCTCTGTCATGGCACGCTCGGTCTCGGCACGCAAAGCAGCTGCTTCGCGCTTGGCCGAGGTGCGGGCATCCGCAGCTTCTGTGGCCACTGCGCCGCGGATCGTGGCTGCTTCGCGAGAGGCGTCGCCGACGAGTTGAGAAGCCTCATCCTTGGCGCGAGCTACAAGAGCATCGGCTTCGGCGCGCGAAGACTTCGCGAGTGCCGCGGCCTCAGACTGAGCCTCGTCGAGGATGCGTTCGGCTTCGCTTGCTGTTTCGGCTCGAAGGGCAGACGTTTCGGACTGTACTGCTTTGCGCATCTTCTCGGCGTCGATGTCAGCTTGGCTGATGAGTTGGGTCGAGTGCTCTTCAGCGACCCGGAGCATGCTCTCAAGCTTGGAACCGAGCCCGCTGTACGTGGGGCTACCGGACTCATCGAGCTCGGCTTGAAGATCTTCGTTGACGGCGAGGAGGCGCTTGACTTCCTTTGTAGAAGCCGTGCGATCTGCTTTTGCGGCGACAAGCTCGCGACGTAGTTCGCCGATGAGCTTGTCTACTTCGTCTTTCTTGTAACCGCGCATCTCTGTGCCGAAATCGGTATCGTTCGCGGCCAAGATTTCTCCTCGATGTCAGCGGAATGAACCCTCTGAGTTTAGTGGGGCAAAGCGACCTCTTGTTATTTCGATCGAGGCCCCAAAAAAGGGCGTTCACCGTTCTCCCAGAAGGTTCCCAGAGGAGTAACTAGGTCGCTAGAAGGCCATCGGCTATTCTTGAACGTCTTTGTTGTTGCCTACCCGAGTGGATGGGGCCCCTACCTCCAGACCAGCTGAGGTTTCGCCAACGTGGCATGGGTTTCCTGACCGTGAGTCATCCTAGGCAACACGAAAGGAGAGATAGTGAGATTCGTTCTCGCCATAGTGAGCTTCATGCTCGCAGCCGTCATGATCGGCTACGGCATCGCGCAACAAACCATTCTTGCGACCCCGGATGAGGTTTCAGTCTCTGCAGAGACTGATGGAACCGCCCCTCTTACCGTCGTGAGCGGGGAAGCTTTTAACGCTTTCTCGGGAAACCAAACGATTCGTATTGAGGGACCACGTCGAATCGTTGCTGCCTACGGCCGTTCAACCGACGTACTGGCGTGGGTTGGCGATGCTAGCTACAACATGGTCACCCTCGATCAAGAGTCAGGCGACCTCGTCACTGAGACGATCGCGGGTACTGAAGAAGTAGTTCCCGACCCCTATAACTCCGATCTATGGCTCGAAAACTATGAGGCCGAGAATGAGCTGGCGCTGACGGTTAAGATTCCGAGCGATGTCTCGTTCATTGTGGCTTCAGACGGAACTGACCCCGCACCCAACGCAGTTTCGCTGTCGTGGCCGCTCGACAACAGCACTCCGTGGGCGGGAACGCTCATCATGGGTGGCGCAGCGGTGCTGCTCATCGGTCTGATCTTTTTGATGTGGGCCGTTCACCACATGCGCCGCGCCGGTGGTCCTCGTCGCAAGCCCCAGAAAATGCCCAAGGTGCCAAAGAAGCCGCGCTACAAGCAGTCCCGACGCGGTGCTAAAGCGAGCGACGCGACCACGTTGCGATCGAGTCTTCGAGTCGGTATTCCCGTCATGATCGTGACCGCGATTGCGCTGAGTGGATGCACGGCATCCACGTCGACTAACTCTCCGGCTAATCAATCGGCCCCGACTCCGACGCCCACGTCAACCGCTGGCCCCGGAACAGTCACAGCGCCCGCAGTCGCGGTGCGTCAGATTGAGAAGATCGTCGCTCAGATCAGCGCTGTCTCGGTGAGCGCAGATGAGAAGCGGGATGCCGATTTGCTCGGCACTCGTTTCTCTGACGCTGCCCTGGAGTTCCGAGTCGCGAATTACACGATGCGAAACGCTGACGATACGATCGCAGCACCGATTTCTATCCCTGACGGCCCTGTCGAGCTCACTCTTCCTCAGCAGACGGAGTCGTGGCCGCGGACTGTGTTCACGATCATCCTTGATGACACTGACTCAAGCGTTGCGCCGATTGCCCTTTTCCTCGAGCAGAAGGCGCCTCGCGATAACTACAAAGTGAGTTACGCGGTCAATCTCGAGCCATCGGTAGTTTTCCCTGACGTCGCGGCGGCGAGCGTCGGCACGGCGCGATTGCCTGCCGATAGCGGACTCCTGCGCTCGACACCCACCGAGGTCGCATTGGACTACGCCGAAATTCTCGAGCTTGATGTCGAGAGTGATTCATATCTCGATTTCAAAGCTGAAGGCGACAGTCTGCGCGAGAGCGTTGGTCTCGCTGTGAAGCAAGCTGAGAAAGCAGAGCTCTCGACGACCGCAACGTTGACTTACGGTCATGAGCTTGGATCCGCAGACCCTATTGCAATGGCGACCATTGATGCCGGGGCGATCGTGGCTGTTCATCTCTACGAGACGAAGGTTGCGGCGCCGAAGGAAGAGGGCTCAGCGGTCACTTTCAGCGGGCAGACGAAGGCTCTCTCCGGAATCTCGATTACTGAAACCGGCATCAAGTCAACCTTCGGTGATCAGTTACTCTTTTATGTCCCTGCAGCGGGTAGTGGCGAGAAGATCGTCTTGCTCGGTTACACGCAGGGTCTCGTCGCAGCATCGGAGTTGACATGACAAATGCCCCTTTAAATGCCGCTAGCCTTCGTGGAGCGGTTGACCTTTCGTCCTTAGTGCGTCAGCACAACACCCCGGCCCCCGCGGCCGGGAGTGCTGGAGCGGCGGCGGAAGGGGAGACTCGTGCCCCCAGTGGCTACGCCACGAGTGCGAACGACGCTTCGTTCTCTCAAGTGCTCGAACTCTCCAATACTGTCCCGGTAATCGTGGAGTTCTATGGTCAAGGCATCGAGGCTTCCCTCGAGCCAACGATCGCCCAGTACAAGGGACGTTTCGCGCTCGTCACGGTGGATGCCACGAGCAACCCCCAGCTCGTGCAAGCGTTCCAAGTGCAAGAGGTTCCGACCGTCGCTGCCGTTATTGGCGGGCGCCCCGTGCAGTTGTTCAGCGGCATCATGCCCGAGAACGACCTCAAGGAAGTTCTCGAACAGGTGTTGCAGCTCGCTGCCGAAAACAAGGTGACGGGCACGCTGCCGGCCGCTGATGAGGCAGCCGAGGGCGAGGCCGCGGAACCGGTTGAAGAGCCGCTTCCGCCCCTGCACCAGGAAGCTTTCGATGCAATTTCTGCGGGCGACTTCGCGAAAGCGATCGAGGCCTACAAGACCGCTATTACGCAGAACCCTCGCGACCAGCAGGCCGTCGCCGGTCTTGCTCAAGTCTCGCTGTTGGCTCGGCTTGAAGGCCACACCGCTGACTCGGTACGCAGCGCTGCAGCGCAGGCGCCGACTGATGTTGAAGCCCAGCTTGCTGTTGCTGACCTCGATGTTTCCGGTGGTCACCTAGGTGACGCTTTCGATCGTCTTCTCGAACTCTTCCCGACGGCAGACGCCGATGGCAAGAGCGCGATTCGCACTCGCTTGCTCGACTACTTCGAGATTGCAGGAGCCGAAGACCCTCGTGTGGCCGATGCTCGTCGCCGACTGACGCTGCTGCTCTACTAGTCGCGTGCAATCGCGCCGATGGAAGCGTCGGTAGCGCGAAGAAGATCTGCGGGGGAAAGCTCGATGTCGAATCCGCGTTTGCCGCCGCTAACGAATACTGTGTCGAAGAGTTCGACGGTCTCATCGATCACGGTTCGGTGGGCAAATTTCTGTCCTATCGGGCTGATACCGCCCAGCACATAGCCCGTGCGGCGCTGGGCCACCACAGGGTCAGCCATCGTCGCTTTCTTGCTGCCAAGGGCGGACGCAAGTGCTTTGAGGTCGAGCTTTCCTGACACGGGAACGACGGCGACGACCATGTCGTCATCCACCATCGTCATCAGAGTCTTGAAGACCCGTTCAGGAGCAATCCCGAGAACCGTCGCGGCCTCGACGCCGTAATCCTGGTTGCTGGCGTCGTGCTCGTAGGGGTGCGCGGTGAACGTGATGCCCAGCGAATCGAGTGCGACGGTCGCGGGGGTTCCGAGCGCCATCAGCGGTTGTCCGTGCGGGAGCGAGTGAGGGCCGGGTCGAAGCAGCAGTACATGCGATCTAGAGTAATGACACACAGTCATCCATGCGGATGTTGTGGGGGAGTAGCGGAGTTACGGTGACCATTTATCTCGATCATGCGGCAACAACGCCGATGCGCCCTGCCGTCGTGCAGGCCTTCGCGGCGGCGCTGCCGGTTGTCGGTAACCCCTCGTCGATTCACTCTCAGGGGCAAGCGGCCAAGCGAATGCTGGAGGAAGCTCGCGAGATTGTCGCTGCGAGCGTGGGCGCAGACTCCGTCGAAGTCACATTTACCTCGGGCGGCACCGAGGCCATTAACCTTGCGCTCAAGGGGCTTTACTGGGCGCGAAACTCGGGCCCGGTCGAACGCCGGCGAGTGCTTGTGGCGCAGGCGGAACACCACGCCACGATTGACGCGGTCGACTGGATGCAGGCCCACGAAGGCGCCGAACTCGACTGGATTCCTGTCGACGCTTTCGGCCGCATCGA
Organism: Rhodoglobus sp. NPDC076762; assembly: GCA_040687235.1. Lineage (GTDB taxonomy): Bacteria > Actinomycetota > Actinomycetes > Actinomycetales > Microbacteriaceae > Rhodoglobus. The sequence goes on from JBFBMV010000001.1 coordinate 1,376,367, forward strand.
TGTTGATTATGTGCGCACTGCGCTCGCCGACGATGTTGCGCTGGTCTCGATGCTCTGGGCCAATAACGAAGTCGGCACTCTGCAGCCGGTGAGCGAAATTGCTGCCCTCGCGGCCGCTCACGGAGTACCGGTTCATGTGGATGCCGTGTCTGCCCTCGGCTACGTTCCCATTGATTTTCATGCGGCCGGTGTCGCCGCGCTCAGCGTTTCGGCACACAAGATCGGCGGGCCTGTCGGCGTTGGCGCTCTCGTGATCGCGCGTTCCGCATCCGTCACTCCGCTGATTCACGGCGGTAGCCAGCAGCGCGCCCGCTCGGGAACCATGGATGCGCCCGGCGCGGTTGCTTTCGCGGCGGCCGCCCGTGAAGCCACTGCCGACTTGGCAGAGCAAGCGGCTCGACTCACGATGTTGCGCGATTCGCTCATTGCGGGCGTGCAGGCTGCTGTTCCCGAAGCCGTTTTGCGCGGCGACCCGCGTGATCGCTTGCCGGGTAATGCCCACTTCACGTTCCCCGGATGTGAAGGTGATTCGCTGCTCTTCTTATTGGATGTTGCGGGCTTCAGCGTTTCGACCGGCTCGGCCTGCCAGGCGGGCGTGCCCGAAGCGAGCCACGTTTTGCTGGCGATGGGGCTTGACGAACCTACGGCGCGCGGAGCGCTGCGCATCTCGCTGGGGGAGTCCACCACCACCGATGAGGTGGAGCAGTTCGTTGCTGCGCTTCCCCGCGCTGTCGAGCAGGCGCGCAGCGCTGGCTACTCCGACCGGATGACGGTGCTGGGGCGCGGCTAAGCCGCTACCGCGCCGGAGGATTGACTCAGCACATCCGTACCTGTAAGTTTTTTATTACAGGTGAAAGGGATGGCAGTGAATTCAGAAGAGCTCGGAGCGTGGTTGGCCGCGGTGGCAAACCCGCAGCGCATGCGCATTCTGGCTGAACTGTCGAGCGGCCAGCAGCACGTGAGTGAGCTCGCTCGCCGCGTCGGAATGTCTCGCGCCCTTCTCTACATGCACCTCGCCAAACTCGAAGAAGCTGGGTTTGTCGCCGGGCATCACGAACTCAGCGATGACGGCAAAGCCCTCAAGCTTTTCGAAGTCGTTCCGTTTCGCGTGACCGTTACCCCGGCATTGCTCGCTCGCGCAGTGGCGCAGTCCGCCAAAGACGAGGCGGCCGCAAGCGACAGCGCGGGTGCGGATAACAGCGCCGCGGCGCAAGCGGATGACGGCTCGTGAACCTGGCCACGGCATCCTCAGGAATCGTTTAGTAGTAACTCTCACAAAGGAAAATAATGGAAGTCTTGTATAGCCTCTGGTTTTGGGTAGGTATCGTCGCCGTTGTGGGCATCATTGCCGGCGTCATTCACAATTCCACCAATAAGAAAGCTGAAACAGCGAAGTACGTTGCGGATGCTCAAGCTGGTGGTGACTATCGTGCGCTCGCCGATCAGAGCCTCGAAGCTAACCGCGCGCTGCTTCAGCGCTTGGACGTCGTGGAACAGCGACTCGCGAGCATCGAGAAGACGCTCACTGACATCCCGCAGTAGCGTGCCGCTCGTCGTGCGCGGCCCACAGCGGCCCACCCGGAACTTGCCCAGCATCGTGTCTCGTACACTGGTCTGATGAAGGTTTTAGCGGCAATGAGTGGCGGAGTGGACTCCGCCGTAGCTGCCGCGCGCGCCGTAGAGGCTGGGCACGAGGTTGTTGGGGTGCATTTGGCGCTGAGCCGGCAACCCGGAACCCTGCGCACGGGCGCTCGCGGTTGCTGCACGATTGAAGATTCCATGGATGCGCAGCGGGCCGCCAACATCATCGGGATCCCGTATTACGTGTGGGACTTTTCCGAGCGTTTCAAGCTGGATGTCGTCGATGATTTCATCGCCGAGTATTCCGCCGGTCGCACCCCGAACCCGTGTATGCGCTGCAACGAGCGCATCAAGTTTGCTGCCCTTCTCGAGAAGGCCGTGGCGCTCGGATTCGACGCCGTGGCAACCGGCCACTACGCCAACATCATCGAAGATGGGAACGGCAACCGCGAGCTGCACCGCGCTGCGGCCTGGGCCAAGGACCAGTCCTACGTTCTCGGTGTACTGACTACCGAACAACTGGCGCACAGCATGTTCCCGCTCGGCGCTACGCCTTCCAAGGCAGAGATTCGCGCGGAAGCGGCTGAGCGCGGCTTCTCGGTAGCGAACAAGCCCGACTCCCACGACATTTGCTTCATCCCGGACGGCAACACTCGTGGCTGGCTCGCCGACAAGGTTGGCGCGGAGCAGGGCGAAATCCTCGACCGCAACGGCGACGTTCTCGGTAAGCACGAGGGCGCTTTGGCCTTCACAATCGGCCAGCGCAAGGGCCTCAACGTCGGTTACCCTACGGATGACGGCAAGCCCCGCTTCGTACTCGAGATCCGCCCCAAGACCAACCAGGTTGTAGTCGGACCGCGCGAAGCTCTCGCGCTCTCGCAGGTCGCTGGTACTAAGTTCTCGTGGGCGGGGCTCGACCCGCAAGCATCCGGTCTCATCTCCGAACCGGGGGAGAGCTTCGAATGCCACGTTCAGGTGCGCGCTCACTCTGACCCGATGCCTGCGGTTGCGCGCATCGCCCCGTCGACAGAGGGCACTGACAACGTCGGCGACGCCACCGGGCCTGAGCTGATCATCACACCCCACGAACCGCTCAATGGTGTCTCGCCCGGCCAGACGGCCGTGGTTTACGTCGGAACTCGCGTTTTGGGGCAGTGCACAATCGCGCGCACCGTCTCTGCGGTTCCTGCTGGCGTCTAGCCCGTCGCAGGCAGGCACGAACCCACGAACGCACGAACGCACGAACGCGAGTACGCTCTCTCGCACTAGCGTGAGCCACGCTCGACGGCGCTGTCGTTTCACACGGAGAAGTCAGTGCCGCTGTTTACACTTGTGCTGTGGCCAATAGCACTGTGAATTCGGGTTCTTCTCACTCCTCAGACGAGCACGTTCCCGAGACTGTCGATCCCGAACTCGCTGAAGCACGGGATGAGGCGCAAGCGCTCACGACGCGCATTCTTGAACTCCGCGACGCTTACTACGTTCGCGACGAAACGCTCGTCGACGATGCCGAGTACGACGGTCTCATCCGCAGGCTTGAAGAGCTCGAGAAAGCGCATCCCGAGCTGCAAGGCCAAGACAGTCCCACCTTGCGCGTTGGTGGCCGCGTAGCGACCCTCTTCGATCCCGTCGAACATGCCGAGCGCATGTTGAGCCTCGACAATGTCTTCTCGCTCGAAGAGTTCGCCGAGTGGGCGGCCAAAGTTCAGCGCGACTCCGCTCGCCACATCGATTTCCTGTGTGAGCTCAAAATTGATGGGCTCGCTATCAACTTGCGCTACATCGACGGCGTTCTCGTCAGTGCCGCAACGCGGGGCGATGGTCGCGTCGGCGAAGACGTGACCGAGAACATTCTGCGGGTGGAAGGCATCCCTCAGCGCTTGGCTGGCTCGGGGCATCCGCCCATTGTCGAAGTGCGCGGGGAAGTCTTCATTCCTTTGGAGCTCTTCCGCGAGCTCAACGCAGAGCAGGCACGCATCGGCGAGAAGGTTTTTGCGAACCCCCGCAATGCTGCAGCCGGTTCGCTGCGTCAAAAATCTGAGGGTAAGAACGACGAGAAGCTGGCGGCGATGCGTCGTCGTTTGTCATCGTTGCGGATGCTCGTGCACGGCATCGGGGCCTGGAACGGTGAACGCGAAGGCCACGAACCTATCCGCACCCAGAGTGAGGTGTACGGCGTGCTGGCGGAGTGGGGTTTGCCCACGAGCAGTTATTACAAGGTCGTGCCCACGGCGACCGAGGTTGACGAGTTCATTCGGTACTACGGTGAGCATCGCGACAGCGTCGTGCACGAGATTGACGGCATCGTCATCAAGATCGACGAGCTCGCGCTGCACGAAGAGCTCGGCGCGACGTCTCGTGCCCCGCGCTGGGCAATCGCGTACAAGTACCCGCCCGAGCAAGTGAATACGAAGCTGCTCGACATCGTGGTGGGGGTTGGGCGTACAGGCCGCGCAACGCCGTATGCCGTCATGGAGCCAGCACTGGTTGCTGGTTCGGTCGTGCGCCAAGCCACCCTCCACAATCAAGATGTCGTCAAACGCAAGGGCGTGCTGATTGGCGACACGGTTGTGCTGCGCAAAGCGGGAGACGTTATCCCCGAGATTCTTGGCCCGGTTGAAGAGCTGCGTGATGGCACCGAGTACGCCTTCGTCATGCCCGCGAACTGCCCGGAATGTGGCACGCCCCTGCGCGCCATGAAAGAGGGCGACATCGATCTTCGGTGCCCCAACGCGCGCAGTTGCCCGGCGCAGGTTCGAGGCCGCATCGAGCACACCGGCAGCCGGGGTGGTCTCGATATCGAGGTGCTCGGCGAGGTCGTCGCGCGGGCGCTTGCTCAACCGCGAGAGCCTAAAGTGCCCCCGCTCATCAACGAAGCGGGTCTCTTCGATCTCACGGTCAAAGATATTTTCCCGATTGTCGTTGCCGTTCGTGACTCAGAGACCGGTGAGGTGCTGACCAACGACGACGGCACCGACCGGCTCGTTACTCCGTTTCGGCGCGCACGCAAATCAACGGGCAAGGACGCCGACCCCGAGTTCGACGCCGACGCTGAAGAGTTTGCGGGTACTCCCGATTGGGTCCCCTCGAGCAATGCGATCAAGCTCATCGCCAACTTGCAAGAAGCCAAGACGAAGCCGCTGTGGCGACTGCTCGTGAGCTTGAGCATCCGCCACGTCGGTCCTGTCGCGGCTCGTGCGCTGGCTGATTACTTCGGCTCGCTGACGGCCATTCGTGAGGCTACGCGTGAAGAGCTCGCTGCTGTTGATGGTGTTGGCCAGATCATCGCTGACTCGGTAGCCGATTGGTTCGAGGTCGACTGGCATCAAGAGATTGTTCAACGCTGGACGGATGCGGGAGTGCGATGGTCCACGCCCGGCCACCCGGGCCCCGGAGCAGCGCAATCTAACGACGGCCCTCTCGCCGGTCTCACGATTGTCGCGACCGGCAGCCTGGAAGGATTCACGCGCGAAGGTGCCCAAGAAGCGATCATTGCCGCAGGGGCAAAAGCGGCGTCGAGCGTAAGCAAGAAGACCGACTTCGTGGCCGCTGGACCGGGCGCGGGGTCAAAGTTGACGAAGGCGGAACAGCTGGGAATCCCCGTGATCGACGCTGCACAGTTCGCTCGACTGCTCAAAGAAGGCCCAGACGCCCTCTAAAACCTAGTAAAACGTGGGTAATGCCTTCGACTCACCCCCGAATGGGGTTGTTTCCCCTTAGGATTAGCTGAACGTGAACGTGCGCGGGGATGGCGCACAGTTAACGGTCCTGAGGGGATCACCCGACGTTGCTGATAGAAATTGCACTCGCTTTGGCTACCTCGGTTGTAGGCTTACCCGCCGCCGAGGCCTCTGGCGTGCCCACAATCGAGTTTCACTCGATCGTGACGAGCGACGCGCCAGGCCCATTCGTCGGTCCTATCGTCGATACGACAGGCTCTCTCGGCACTGCAACATTCAGCGCGCGCACCCTCACATCGCTCGCGAGTATCCCCGCAGGCAGCATCCCGCAGTTTCTCGCCTCCCGACCGGGCGTTGTCGAACAGATCCTGGCCTCGCAGCCGCCGGCGCAGGAGGTCGCGCTCTGGTGGGGCGATCTGCCCCGCGATAGCCAAACGGCGTTAGAGAGCGCGAGCCCACAGCTGCTCGGCAATCTTGAGGGCGTGCCGTACACCATTCGTGACGTGAGCAATCGCACAGTCCTCGAAGAAACCATCGTCGAACTTACAGCGGTCATCAACTCGGATGCGGGCCGCGCCGTGCAGCAGAGCGCGCGCCAGCAGCTCAATATGCTGTCTTCAATCTCGGAGTCATTGGTCTTCGATCGATCCGCGCCCGAGCGCACGCTTATCACTCTCGATGTGTCGGGTCAGGGCAAGGCCGCGATCGTGCTCGGCGATCTCAGTGACGCTGATTATGTGAGCTTTTTGGTTCCCGGCATGTTCTTCACCATCGAAGGTCAGATGTCGTACTGGGCCGACGCCGCGTACTCCCTTTACTGTGAGCAGAAGCGCTGGCTCGACCATTTCGAGTCACAGTCGGTGTTCACACACAACGACACTGTCGCGACCGTCGCGTGGATCGGTTACGACACTCCCAACCTCACCAACGTCGGTGCTATCGACAATGCGAACCAGGGCCGCGATACCCTTGCCGACGCTATTCTCGGTCTTCAAGCGCTACGGGGTGCCGACCAGCCGTACGTCTCCGTCGTCGCCCACTCGTACGGAACCACCGCGGCCATGATGGCGCTATCAGAATATGACTTTGAAATCGACGCGCTTGCCATGGTGGGGTCACCCGGCAGCCCCGCGCAATCGGTGCACGATTTAAACGTGCGCGGCGCGAATGTCTTTGTGGGCGAAGCCGCCTGGGATCCTATTCCGAACAGTTCATATTTCGGCGCCGACCCCGGAACTGACGCCTTCGGTGCTCAGTCGCTCGGTGTGGGCGGCGCTTTTGATGTCGTGATGAAGCAGCCGCTCGCCGGTTCTGTTGGTCACAACGAATACTTCACTCCCGGCACCGAATCGATGCGTAACTTCGCGTTGCTGTGCATCGGGCGCAGCGACCTCGTCATCCCTGAGAACGCGCCCGCCATTCAGCGCGCCATTGCTTCTGTAAGCAGCATCCACGGCTAATGGTGGCTCGACCGAGGCGCCGACTGCAGCTCGCTGAACCTACAGAAGGCGACGCATCTCTTATCAGTCGAGTGCAGAACGCAGTGCCGCGGCGTCGTCATCACAGATTGAGCGTCGCGATATTTACCAAGAATCGTTGGCAGAGCGCGCACTTTGGGGCATCGGATGCTCTGAACTATGAAATCGGCTCGGTCACGAAAACCTTCACCGCATCGCTGCTGGCGCTCGCGATCGAGCGCGACGAGGTTACTGCCCAGACGCCAGCGGGGGAGCTGCTCGAGTTCGGATCAGGCCCTGCCGCTGCACTCGTGCTCGGTGATATTGCGACTCAGACCAGTGGGCTTCCCCGGCTTCCCGTGAGCTTTGCAGAGTTCCGTCGTAGCACCCGTGCCGTGCGCGCGGGGCTCGACCCCTACGTAGCATCGGTGCCTGAACTCGTGGCGCAGACCGCCGCCACTCCGCTCGGGCGCGTCGGCGCGTTCAATTACTCCAACTTGGGCTTCGCGGTGCTGGGACAAGCACTCGCTGTCGCCGCCGGCACTAGTTACTCCGCACTTGTCGAAGAACGGATTGCGGTGCCACTCGGGCTGAGCGCAACCCGTTCCGCCGCGACCGCGGCCGAGCTGCCCGCCGACGCCGCCACGGGCTTCGACGCGCGGGGCAGAGCCGTCGCGCCGTGGACTATGAACGCCTATGGGCCGGCGGGCAACATCCGTTCGACCCTGCCGGACATGATGCGCTACACGCAGGCTCAGCTTGACAGCACTGCGCCCGGGAACGATGCGACGACGCCGCGGGTGCCTGTTTCGAGGATGGGCAGGATCGGCTACGCCTGGCTCACAAGCCCCGAGGGGGTGACGTGGCACAACGGAATGACGGGTGGCTTCGCGAGTTTTGTGGCTTTCGACCGCCAGCGTTCTCGAGCCGTCGTCGTGTTGAGCAATACGGCAGTGAGCGTCGACGCTCTCGCCCTGTCGCTCATCGCCGACCGCTAAGCCGAATACACTGGAAGGGTTCCCCGTCTGTTTCCCATCTTCGGAGCTCCATGACTGACACCAATCCGGGTGCGATCACTACTGAGGTCGTTACGCACCTCGCATCGCTTGCCCGCATCGCCCTTACCCACGACGAAATCGAGAAGCTCACTGGTGAGCTTGGTGCGATTGTTGATTCCGTGGCCAAGGTCAGCGAGGTCGCAACCGATGAGGTTCCGGCAACGAGCCACCCGATTCCTCTGAGCAACGTTTTCCGCGCGGATGTTCCCGGCGTCACCCTCACCACCGAACAGGCGCTCGCCGGCGCCCCTGAGCACGACGGTTCACGCTTTGCCGTGAGCGCGATTCTGGGAGAAGAACAGTAATGGCAGCTTTGAACGACCTCACCACGATGTCGGCAGCAGATTTGGCCGGCAAGCTGAGCTCGGGCGAAGTCTCGTCTGTCGAAGCAACTCAGGCACACCTCGACCGCATCGCTGCCGTCGACGACCGGGTTCACGCGTTCTTGCACGTGTCGACGGATGCTCTGGCCAACGCCAAGCGCATCGATGAGCGTCGCGCGGCAGGGGAGTCGCTCGGCGAGCTCGCCGGTGTGCCCGTCGCCGTCAAAGACGTGCTCTGCACGATCGACATGCCCACTACCGCGGGCTCCAAGATTCTTGAAGGCTGGGTTCCGCCCTACGACGCAACGCCCGTGGCGAAGTTGCGTGCCGCTGGGCTTATCCCGCTCGGTAAGACCAACATGGACGAATTCGCCATGGGCTCGTCAACCGAGCACTCGGCGTATGGTCCGACGCGTAACCCCTGGGATCTCGATCGCATCCCCGGTGGTTCCGGTGGTGGCTCTGCGGCGGCCGTCTCCGCGTTTGAAGCTCCGCTTGCTCTCGGTTCTGACACCGGTGGATCGATCCGCCAGCCGGCATCCGTCACGGGTTCTGTTGGCGTCAAGCCCACTTACGGCGGCGTCTCGCGCTACGGCGCGATCGCTCTTGCGTCGTCGCTCGACCAGGTCGGCCCTGTCTCGCGTACCGTTCTCGACTCCGCACTGCTGCACGATGTGATCGGCGGGCACGACCCGCGCGACTCCACTTCGCTCAACGAGCAGTGGCCGTCGTTTGCCGCCGCAGCTCGTGCCGGTGCCGCCGCCGAGAGCCTCAAAGGCCTTCGCGTGGGTGTCATCAAGCAGCTCGACAGCCCCGGCTTCCAGGCCGGTGTCTCGCAGCGTTTTCACGAAGCTCTGCAGTTGCTCACCGACTTCGGTGCCGAAATTGTTGAAGTGGATGCTCCGCACTTCGAGTACGCCGTTGAGGCGTACTACCTCATCCTCCCCGCCGAGGCATCGAGCAACCTCGCGAAGTTCGACTCGGTGCGCTTCGGCCTCCGCGTCACGCCCGAGGGCGGCGGAACCGTTGAAGACGTTATGGCAGCGACCCGTGAAGCTGGTTTCGGCGACGAGGTCAAGCGCCGCATCATCCTCGGTACCTACGCCTTGAGCGCCGGCTACTACGACGCGTACTACGGCAGCGCTCAGAAGGTGCGCACGCTCATTCAGCGCGACTTCGCTGCAGCGTTCGAGAAGGCTGACGTTCTCGTCTCGCCCTCGGCGCCCACCACCGCGTTCAAGCTCGGTGAGAAGCTCGAAGACCCGATGGCGATGTACCTCAACGACGTCACCACGATTCCGGCCAACCTCGCGGGAATCCCCGGCATGGGGCTTCCGATGGGGCTCGCTCCTGAAGACGGGCTGCCGACCGGTTTTCAGATCATGGCGCCGGCTCGCGGCGATGCTCGCCTGTACGAGGTCGGCGCCACGCTCGAGCGTTTGCTGGAAGCTCAGTGGGGCCACACGCTGCCGAGCCAGATTCCAGTCCTCGGCTAGCTAGTTCCGTTTCTGTCAGTCGACCCGTGTTCATCATGAGCGCGGGTCGACTGCGTTAACGCGATCGTGGTGGCGGAGGGCAGGCTAGGCGTTGTCACTCGCTTGCCGTTCGCGGTAGGCGATTTGGTTCATCCGGTTTCCACAGCGGATGCTGCAAAACCGTCGTGAGCCGTTGCGCGAGAGGTCGGCCATGAGACCTTCGCAATCGGGGGCTTCGCAGCGCCGCAATCGCCACATCGCGTCGGACCGTACGACGTCGACGAGGGCCAACCCCACTTCGGCCTGAATGCGCTCGGCTAGCGGTGCTTCGGGGTCGTTAGCGTGCAGGTGCCAGTCGAAGTCACCATGGCGTGCCAAAAACGGGAGCGCTTTTGCTTCAGCGAGCATCGCGTTGATCTCGATTGCGGCGTCATCGCGTGTGAGCTTCCAGACGCCGCGGATGCGGTCTCGCACGGCGCGTACTTCGGCCACTTCGGCGTCATCGCGGTCGATGCGGCCGCTGAACCGAAATTGCATGACGAGCTCGTGCACTTGCGCGACCGTCATGAGTTCGTCGTCGCCTGATCTACTCGCGAGTTGGTGCGTGTTTCCGAGTAAAACGGCGAACTCGAGACTCTCCACTGTGTCAGGGGCAAATTGCAATTTGACTCCTTATTTGTTTCGAGACTAGCGTCAGCAGAAATACTCGTCAATCTCGTTCAAAGTAGTTGCCCATGAATCGCTCGTCCACCACCCTCGGCCTGCTCATTGCTGTGATCGCTGCGGCCAGCTTTGGGTTATCGGGCGCGCTGATTAAACCAGTATTGGAAGCCGGGTGGAGCCCGGCGGCGGCGGTGACCGTTCGCGTCCTCATCGGTGGCACCGTGCTCGCGCCGTTCGCGATCCTGGCCCTCAAAGGTCGGTGGATCGCGCTCTGGTACGCGCGCAGCCGCATCCTGCTCATGGCCATCATTGGCGTTGCGGGTACACAACTTGTCTACTTTGCGGCCGTAGAACGCATCCCCGTGGGCATCGCCATCCTGCTTGAGTACATGGCGCCACTTCTTCTCGTCGGCTTCGCCTGGGCGACGACGCGTCGTATGCCCAAAGCGGTTGTACTGATCGGCTCGGTGGTGGCGCTCGGCGGCCTTATCCTCGTTGTCTCTCCCGAAGGATCAGGCGCTCTCGATCCGATCGGCATCATCTTCGGCGCCTGCGCGGCGGTCGGGGCGGCCGTCTACTACGTGGTTGCTGCGCGCTCGAGCGAGGGCTTGCCAGCCGTCGCCCTAGCCGCAGCGGGCCTGCTGATCGGTGGCATCATCCTGGGGCTCATCGGTCTCGTGGGTATTGTGCCGTTCGATATGCCGATGGTGGATGTCTCGGTGCTGGGTTTTGTGGCGCCGTGGTGGGTTCCGCTGCTCATCGTCGGTATAGTCGCGACCGGTATCGCGTACTCCACGAGCATCATGGCGAGCGAAATGCTCGGTTCCCGACTCGCGTCGTTCGTCGGATTGCTTGAGGTTGTCACGGCAGCGATTTACGCCTGGCTCTTGATCGGCGAGAACTTGTCGATCACGCAGTTCATTGGGGGAGCGCTGATCCTGGCGGGGATCGCCTTCGTTCGTTCCGAGAAGTCGGAGCATATTGGAGACTTCACGATCGAGGCCGAGGCCTTCCCGAGCGACGAAGATGAACCAATTTTGGCCCCGGCATCCGCGCCGCTCGAACCGGGTACCGATACGGTGCCGCTGCGCCACGTACAATCGTCTGGTGGCTAAAGCTGAATTGATGGACTACGACAAAGCACTCGAACTATTTGAGCCGACGCTCGGTTTCGAGGTGCACGTCGAGTTGAATACCCAGACCAAGATGTTCTCGGATGCTCCGAACCCTGCCGCGGCGGGTGCTGAGCATGGCGAACCGAACACCATGATCACTCCGGTCGATCTCGGTTTGCCCGGCAGCTTGCCTGTCGTCAACGAAGAAGCGATCAAGTATTCGATCTCTTTGGGGCTCGCGCTCGGGTGCGAGATTGCGCCGAGTTCACGCTTCGCCCGCAAGAACTACTTCTACCCTGACCTCGCGAAGAACTACCAGATCAGCCAGTTCGATGAGCCGATCGCGTTTGAGGGATCGGTCGAGATTGAGCTCGAGAGCGGCCGCACAATCACCGTGCCGATCGAGCGCGCGCACATGGAAGAAGATGCCGGCAAGCTCACCCACGTGGGTGGCTCGACCGGTCGCATCCAGGGTGCCGAGTATTCTCTGGTGGATTACAACCGCGCGGGTGTTCCTCTCGTTGAGATCGTCACGCACATGATCACGGGTGCTGAAGCGGATGCTCCCGAGGTCGGCAAGGCGTACGTCTCGGCTATTCGCGACATCGTTCGCTCGCTGGGTATCTCTGAAGCACGCATGGAGCGCGGCAACCTGCGCTGCGACGCCAACATTTCGCTGAGCCCGCGTGGTTCCGGCAAGTTGGGTACGCGCACCGAAACGAAGAACGTGAACTCGATGCGCAGCGTTGAGCGTGCGGTTCGTTACGAAATTCAGCGCCAGGCGGCCATTCTTCAGAAGGGCGGCACGATCACTCAGGAGACCCGTCACTGGCACGAAGACACCGGTGTCACGAGCGCTGGTCGCCCCAAGAGCGACGCCGATGACTACCGTTACTTCCCCGAGCCCGACCTGCTCCCTGTCGAGCCTTCGGCTGAACTGATTGCCGAATTGCGTGCGGCTCTTCCGGAGCCTCCCGCGCAGCGTCGTAAGCGCCTGCAGGCGGCATGGGGCTTCACTGACCTTGAATTCCGTGACGTCAACAATGCCGGACTCTTCAGCGAGATCGAAGCCACGGTTGAGGCCGGAACGACGCCAGCCCAAGCGCGCAAGTGGTGGACGGGCGAAATTGCTCGCCTCGCCAACATGCAGGGTGCCGACGCCAGTTCGTTGATTAGCCCCGCGGATGTTGCGGCTCTCGTTGCACTTATGAACGACGGTGTTCTCAACGACAGTCTGGCCCGCCAGGTTCTCGAGGGTGTTATCGCCGGCGAAGGAACCCCCGCCGAGGTTGTCGAGAGCCGCGGGCTCAAGCTCGTATCTGACGACGGCCCGTTGATTGCTGCTATCGATGAGGCCCTTGCTGCCCAGCCCGATGTTCTGGCGAAGATTCGTGAGGGCAAGGTGCAGGCTGCTGGCGCTGTTATCGGTGCCGTGATGAAGGCGATGAAGGGTCAGGCTGACGCTGCTCGCGTTCGTGAACTGGTCTTGGAGCGCGCCGCCGCCGAATAGGGTGCCCGAGGTGGTGTGGGCTTGGCGTAGCTCGAACGTCAGTTGTAGGCAGTACCGTTGAGGTCATGTCTGAAACTGCCGATCTTGTCGTCGAAATCCATGTTCCCCTCACTCCCGACACCGAGGTAGCCGAGGGCGAGAGCCGCTTCCCGTGGATTGAATCGCTCGTGGAGTTCACGAGCGAGCTCGACGAAGGTGGCGAAATTTTCGTTGTCGAAGAGGGCGACGTCTTCAACGAGGCCTACGTGATTGTGATCACGGGCGCCGATGAGTCGACGCTCATGGGTGTCGCCAACCGCGTAGCAAACCTGCCGGGCATTCCGACGGGCGTTTTCGCGGTGCAAACGGATGCCGATGCTGACGAACTCGGTCAGGGCACCGTCGTCGAAATCTCCTAGCGAGAAGCGCGGTCAAACTTAGTCAAATTTGTTTGTTTTGCGTCGGCTGCGGCGTACACTGAGAAAGCACCGCAGCCGCCAGTACACGCGCGTGATTGAGTCACCGCCCTGACGAGGGACGATCCGCCCCGTCTGCAGTAGCTTCGTACTACTGAAGAGCACAACACCATGACAAGCAGCACCCCGGTGGGTACGCCCACAAGCCCCATTCCGATTCCCTCCACCATCTTTTCGCCGCAGGTGATGTGGACCACGATCGGCGCGTTCTCGCTGATCTTCTTGGGAGCGTTCGAGACCCTCGCGGTCACGACGATCATGCCCACGATTAGTCGCGACCTTGATGGTGAATCGCTTTACTCCGTAGCCTTCTCGAGCACCCTTGCTGCGAGCGTGATCGGTATGGTCCTAGCCGGGCAGTGGTCCGACCGCACGGGGCCAGCCAAACCCCTGATCGCCGCCATGGCGGTCTTCACTGTTGGGCTCCTCGTGGCGGGTTTTGCGGACACGATGGGAGTCTTCATCATTGGGCGCTTCCTGCAGGGGCTCGGTTCCGGCGCACTTATCGTGGCGCTCTATGTGGTCGTGGCCCGGCTCTACCCGGCGGTGCTGCATCCGAAGATCTTTGGATTGTTCGCTTCGGCTTGGGTGCTGCCCTCACTGATTGGCCCGCCGCTTGCCGGTGTTGTGGCCGAGCAGATTAGTTGGCACTGGGTCTTTTTCGGTGTGGTCTTTCTCGTGATCGCGGCCGGTGCTGCGATCTTGCCCGCGGTGCGCGTTTTGCTCGACCAGCCGGTCACCGTGGGGGAGAAGTCGTCCGGTAAGCGAGCCGTCGTGTGGGCAGTCGTGGCTGCCGTGGCGATCGTCGCGATCAGCCTCGGCGGTGAGAGCGAGGGAGCCTTCGCGTGGCCGCTCGCGATTGCAGCCCTCGTGATTGCCATCATCGCTCTGCGACCGTTGCTGCCAGCGGGCTCTCTCACTCTGCGTCGTGGTTTGCCCACCACGATCGTGTTGCGTGGTGTCTTCGCCGCTGCGTTCTTCTCGACCGAGGTGTATCTGCCGTATCTCCTGAACGAGCGCTACGGTTTGCCCGCCTGGGCCGCGGGCCTCATCCTCACCGTCGGTGCGGTATCGTGGGCCACCGGTTCTGCGCTGCAAGGGCGACTGCCGGAGTCTGTCTCGCACAGCCACGTCGTGGTGGTGGGATCCCTGCTGCTGAGCGTGGGCATCGCGACCCAGTTCGTGACGGCCTACTTCATGCTCTCGCTGTGGATCGCTGCGGCGGGTTGGCTTATCGCTGGCGCGGGCATGGGAATCACATTCCCTCGACTTTCAACTCTCGTGCTCAGCCATTCGAGCTCGCGCGACCAGGGCTTCAACAGCGCTGCGCTTTCCATTTCGGATGCCGCGGGCGGCGCCGTAGCGATTGCTTTCGGTGGTCTCGTCTTCGCTGCCGTCGGCGGGCTCGTGAACGGTGCGGGATTCGTGGCGGCTCTCGGCCTTGCGGCGGTGCTGGCTGTGGCATCCATTCCTGTGGCCTTGCGCGTGCGTACGCGCTAACCCAGCGGGGCACAGTCGGGCTGTCGTGGCTCGTAGCGCGCACACCACCGCCGAGAAAGCTGCAACAAAGCGGCCAGCGTTGCACTGTGTTAAGCAGTGTTTCGGGGTGTTACGACTCTGCCGCGCGGTTGGGGGCAATTGCGATTACCGTCGCCGCATGACACTTCTCACCAATGACACCACGCCCACCGATCTCGCCGCCGACCGCGCCGCACGCCTTACCGCTGCGGGTGCTGCGTGGAACTCACGCATCGCCGCAAAACCCGCCGCTGCCGAACTCACGTACGCCGTTACCGGCAAGGGCGAAGGGTCCGTCGGAACGGTGCTCAAGGCCGGAAAGCACGTGTTCCACATCGACGAGCCTGAGGGCCTCGCCGGGGATGACCTCGCAGCAAGCCCTGTAGAAATAGCGCTCGGTGCGCTCATCGCCTGTCAGGTTGTTGTTTTCCGCCTGTACGCTCAGGCGCTCAGCATCCCGTTCGATGACATCTCGGTCAAAGCCGAGGGAGACCTCGATGTGCGCGGCCTCTTCGGAATCGACGACACCGAACGCAACGGCTTCAGCGCCATCCGTCTCAACATCACCATCACGGGTCCGGAGTCGCAAGAGCGCTACGACGAGCTCCGCGAAGCCGTTGACGCCCATTGCCCCGTTCTCGACCTCTTCGCGAACCCCACGCCGATCACGACTCACCTCGTCTCGGCTTAACTCCCGCTCATTCGTTCTCGAAGTGTCAAGGGTGCCGTTGCTGTTGGTTGCCAGGCCAGCAGCAACGGCACCCGAACACTTCAGCCCCCAACGGGGGTAGCTCAACCGTTCAGTGCGACCCGCGCCGTCGTTAGGCTGGAAATATGAGCCGTACTGCTGAACGTCGACCATGGATTCGCCGACGTTCGAGCAGGATCGGCCTCAGCGCTCTCGCGCTCGGCCTCATCGCCACTCTCGTGTGGACGCTCAGTCCGTGGCCAGCCACGCTTCTCATTCGCGCACTCTTCGATAAAGAAGCGGTCTCGACGATTGAAGAGATGGAGCGGCACGCCACTGACGTACCGCTGACCGAATCGCTCGACGAGCAGTACGGCGACTCTGCAACCGCTAACTCGCTCGATGTGTACTCTCCGGCGGGGTCATCCGGCCCGCTCACCACCGTCGTCTGGACGCACGGGGGAGCATGGATCTCCGGCGACAAATCGAACGTCACGCCCTATGCGCGCAACCTTGCTGCCGAGGGATTCACCGTCGTCGCTCTCAACTACACCGTTTCGCCGGAAGCCACCTATCCGACGGCGCTCAACGAAATCAACGATGCGCTCGCCTATCTCATCGAGCATGCCGACCGTCTGCGCATCGATCCCGACAACATTGTGTTCGCGGGCGACTCCGCCGGCGCTCAACTCAGTGCTCAACTGGCAACGGTCGTGACCAACCCCGAGTACGCCGCAACTGTCGGCATCACGCCCGCACTCTCGACCGATCAGCTCAAAGGCGTCATCCTCAACTGCGGAATCTACGACGTGAGTGGCATTCCCAACGCCCCCGGCCTCGGCGGCTGGGGCTTCCGTGTGGCGCTCTGGGGCTACACCGGAGTCAAGGACTGGTCGAACACTCCCGGCGGCGACCAGATGTCGGTGCTCGATGACGTGACAGCAGCCTTCCCGCGCACGTGGATTTCGGGCGGTAACGCCGACCCGCTCACGGTATCCCAGTCGGAGCCCTTCGCTGCGAAGCTCGCCGAGCTCGGCGTTGACACGACACCGCTGTTCTATCCCGAAGACCACACGGAGCAGCTCCCACACGAGTACCAGTTCCATCTCGACTTCGAGGATGCGCGAGCGGCCTTCGACTCAACCGTTACGTTCCTCAACAGCATCGACGAGTAGCCTCGAGGCTATGAAGCCCGCCTTCGAATTCACGTCAGAGCTCACGCCGTGGGCGTCGAAGCCGAGTGTGCACTTTCTTCACGTGCCGCCGGATGTCGGGGTCGATATCAAGGAGATTCCGTCGCCGCCGCGGGGCTTCGGCGCCATCGCGGTCGAAGTCACGATCGGTGCCACCACGTGGACGACGTCGATCTTTCCCGACAGCAGTGTCGAAGATAGCTACTTCTTGCCCGTCAAGATTGCTGTGCGGCGCGCTGAAGGCTTAGAGGTCGGCGACACGGCCGAGGTTACGATTCAGCTGATCTGAGGTTACGCGCGGGCCGCTAGGGCGTCAGCGCGCGGCGACGACGGCCGGGCATCCCGGCGTTTAGGCGGGCCAGACTCCGATGATCAGCGCCATCACCACGATCGTGACGAACTCATGGCTCACGTTGAGCACCGTGAGACCGTTGGGGCGCCCATCAAACTGGTCATGGGTGATGAAACGAGCGGCCGTGAATCCTCCCCACAGCACGATGCTCGTCAGCAGTGTGTTCACAAAGAAACTGCCGCCGTAGAAGTCGAAGGCGATGAATGCTGCTCCCGCGAGTACCCAGGCCGTGACGAAGCTCACGATGACCGTGACGACGATCGGGCGGATGGCATCCGCTGAGTTGCCGCTGGGCGTTACTCCTGCCGCTTTCATCCAGTAATTGCCGAAGACGCGAGGGGAGTACCAAATGGTGCCCACGATCATGCTGGAGAGAGTCGCGAGTATGACGGCGATGTAGTTAATTTCGGGAACCATGACAACCTCCGGTTGATATTCGGTGCCCGAATCCTACTCTCGCCGCCGTTAGCCGGTGATGCTTTCTTCGAAGCGCTGAATGGGGTCGTACCAGCCTTGTTCCAGAACGTAGCTCTGGAATTGCTTGTCGAGTCCCAGGATCACGGCGAGACCGACGATCAACAGGATGATGCCGACCACGCGCTTGAACACCCCGTTGGGGTTGGCAAGCCAGCCCAGTTTGCGAGCGAATGCTTGCCCGAGGAATGCGATCATCAGCAGCGCAATGGCGAGGCCGAGGGCGTAGACAACGATGTAGAGCAGGCCTTCGCCAAACGACACGGGAAGTACCGTCGCCAAGATCAGTGCGTAGGTGGGGGAGCAGCTGCTGAACGTGGGGCCGAGGGCGGCGCCCAGCATGACATCGCCGCCGAGGCCACCGCGCGAATACGAGCGGTTCATCACGGCGTTAGTGCGGTTCTGGATGCCCGTGGCCATCATGAATCGTTCCCAGAGCGCGGGAAACACGAGGGTGAGACCGAAGATGATGAGGATGCCGCCGGCGATGACTTGCCACACGAGTTGTGGAATGCCCAGCAGCGCTGTCGTTGCCTTGAGCAGCAGCGTGAAAAGGATGACCGAGCCCGCGAGGCTGACCGCGATCACGACCGGTCGGAACCACTGGCGTTCGGCGACCTTCGCGTCACTGCTCGTGCGCACGATGGATCCACCCACGATCACGGGAAGCAACGGCAAAACGCACGGTGCCGCGACGGTGAGAACTCCCGCTACGAATGAAAGCAGAATCAGGCTGAGCATCGCGGCCTAGTCGAGCGCGGTGAGAACAGCGTTCAGAGTGGGATCGGCGTAGGCGACGAAGTTGTCTTGAACCTTAGCTCCGCTGGAATCAACCTCAACAAACGTCGTTTGTTGCGTCACGCCGTACTCTGCTCGCAGATCTTGGTTGGTGTCGTAGTCGACCTTCACGATCGTGATTCCCGAGGGAACGCCTGAGGCTTTGATGTCTCCGTCTGCGGAAACGCACTGCGGGCACCAGGTGGCGTGAAAGAACAGGATGACGCGGCCATCGGCATCCGCAATGGCGCTCGGGCTGTAGTCGACGTAGTCGCCCCCGCCATCATTAGCGATTACAGCGCTCTCGTCGGCGTTGGGCTCCACGTTTGAGTCGGCATTGCTCGAACTCTCGGAGGTTTGAGAGCCGCCGGTGGATGCCACGGTGTCAGCGGGGTCGTTGGAGTTTTGGACTGCGACGATCGAAACTGCTGCAATAACAATGACGGCAAGAGCGACAATGACCGCGAGAATTCGCTTGTTCATGCCATCCAGTAACGCACGCGATCGCGAAAAACTTCCGCCGCGTGAGAAATTTCTGTGACTATACCCAGACTTCAGCGGCGTGCGAATACAGCTTGAGATCGCCGAAAGTTAGCGCACCTGTGAATCTGGCTCGCGTATACGGGAGCAAAACCATCAATGCTGCGCCCGCCTTGTGCTCAATACGCACTTCGATGGCGTCAGACTTGAGCGACGCGATACGAGTGTTCGAGACGATGGCGCTGCAGCGAGAAATCGCAGCCATCTGACGCAGTTGCGTCACGGTCTGGGCAATGAGTGCTTGAGCATCCAAGTGCTTCTTCTTAAGGGCCTCGTCAGCCGACATCTCCAAGACTCGGCCGGTGCTGTCAGTCATGAGCGCGAACGTCATGAACTCGCTGGCATGGCTCAGATGATTGCGCGCTACGTTGAGTGACGAGTCGAGAATCCGATCAACGTCAGCTTGCTGCTCGGCGTTGAGCGCGTCCCTCCACGATTTCATATCCAAACCGTAGCGAGTCAAACCGCTCCTTGTCCCACGAAGCGCCCAAATCACCCGCGTTTTGGTGTCAAGACTCTTTCTCACGTGTTGTGTTCGATTACTCCGTTTTTTCCGCGACCGTCGCCGCGCTGCGCTAACGTCTAACCATGCAAAAAGCGCAGCTCAGCAGTGCCCAACGTGGTCATTCTCTCGTCGCGGGAGCAGTAGCGCACGCGCTCTTTTCGGTCGGTTGGCTCATGCTCGGGTTCGTTGCTCTCGGCGGAGGCGTCACGTTGCTCCTCGGCGGCACGGCAAACGGCGTCAGTGGGCTTTTCGGTGATGTTCCGGTTGTGGCCGACTTCATTAGCAGCGCCGGCAGCGTCATTGGCACCGTCATCATCGTGGTCGCGGTGGTGGCCATTTTGCTTGTTGCTCTTGCGGCCTTCGCGAGTCTTTTTCTTCTCAAGCGAGGTGCCGTGCGCAAGCCGTGGCACGTGACATTCCAGTCGCTCGGTATCGTCGCCCTGCTCGATATTCCGCTCTTCGTGGCGTACTTGACGATCGCGGCGAACGCTACTGACTCCGCCGTGGGTGGCACTGTGCTGCTCGGCCCTGTGGTCGGCATCATCGGTTCCGCCGTCGTGGGAGCACTCGTGTGGTGGTGGATGGCGTGGTCGCGCCGTGGATCAGCCTCGAAGTTTGCCGGAGTCACCGCCACCGCATCCGCAACCGCCGTTGCTCCTCAGCAATCGTCGAGCGCCGCTGGAGATACTGGCAGCACCACGTCGAAGTAATACGCCAGCGAGCGACACCCCGCAGCGGGCGAAACCGAGCAGAGAGCGCATGATGACGGCACGCATTGACACCCTGATCATCTTGGGAGCGGGCGGCGACCTCACGTCGCGACTTCTGCTGCCCGGCCTGGCATCGTTCTTGGCGAGCGACCAGAGCCAGCCGCTGACCCTTATCGGGGCAGACCGCCAAGAAATGGATGACGCAGCCTGGCGCAAGCGAGTGACGCAGTCATTCGACGCCATCGCTTCGCCCGCAGCCACCGCCGTGGCCAACGCGGCGCACTACGTTCAGGCCGACGTCACCGATGCCGAGCAACTGCATGAATTGATCGCCTCGGGCTCCGGCCGGATTGCGCTGTATTTTGCTTTGCCTCCCGCGATTGCTCAGAAAGTTGTGGCGGTGCTGGCGACGCTCGAGCTTCCCGAGGGCATTGTGCTCGCGCTCGAGAAGCCATTCGGGACTGACGAAGCAAGCGCTCGCGACTTGAACCGTATTCTTCAGACGATTGTGCCCGAAGAGCAAGTTTTTCGAGTGGATCATTTTCTCGGCAAGTCAACGGTGCTGAACCTGTTGGGGTTGCGCTTCGCCAATCGAATCTTCGAGCCGCTGCTGGCGGCCCCTAACGTGGCGAAGGTCGAGTTGATCTTCGATGAGGCGCTCGCTCTTGAAGGTCGCGCAGGGTATTACGACCACGCGGGAGCGGTCGTTGACATGATTCAGAGCCACTTATTGCTTGTGATGGCGTTGACGGCGATGGAGCCACCAGCGAGTGTGAGTTCCGAGGATCTCCGTGGATCGATGGCCCAAGTGCTGCGCGCCACTCGCGTGCAGACGGTGGATGGCACGTGCGCTCGCCGCGCCCGCTATACAGCGGGAACAATCGGCGATCGCAGCCTTCCGGCCTATGCGGATGAAGACGGCGTCGATTCCGATCGAGGTACCGAAACCCTGGCCGAGGTCACGTTCGAGATCGACAACTGGCGGTGGGCCGGAGTTCCCTTCGTGTTGCGTTCGGGCAAGGCCTTGGGCGATTCTCGGCAAGACATCGTGATTACGTTTGCGCCCGTTCCTCACCTTCCTCATGGTTTGACGGGCAGCGCCGACCCCGCTCAACTCACGATTTCCATCAAACCGGCGACGCTCTCCCTCGACCTCATCATCAACGGCGAGGGCGATCCCTTCACCCTCGATCGCACCCAGCTCAACACCACCCTCGGCGACGCCGCAATGAGCGCGTACGGCGAGGTAATCGCGTCGTTGATCGATGGCGATCCGGTGCTCTCGGTGCGGGGTGACGTCGCCGAACAGTGCTGGCGCATCGTGGCTCCAGTGCTTGAGGCCTTTCGCGCCGATCAGGTTCCGTTGGAGGAGTACCCGGCAGGCTCCCATGGCCCCGTGAGCTGGAGCGCCGTGTGAGTGCCTCCGTTCGCGGCGTAACCGCCCGGGCCGCGGCGCGTACTCGAACGAGCGCAAGTCAAGCGTACGACCTCTCTGGTCCGCTCGATCCGTCGGAGTTTTACCCGCGGTTCGGGCCGCTCCCCGCTGTCGTGGCGGTACTGGATCAATCGGGAGAATGGGACACGATTGGCCGCACCCGTCGCCTCGTTCTCTCCGACAGCGGTCATGTCATAGAGACGATTACCGACACTGAAGTTCCGGGACTTTTCGCCTACGAACTCTCTGATTTTCAACGACTGTTCGGGATGCTCGTCTCGGGCGCTCGTGCGGAATGGCGGTTTGACGACAGCACGAACGGGGCGCGCATCTCGTGGAGCTACACCTTCTTTGCTAAGCCTGCTCGGCGGTGGATCGTCTGGCTCATCGTCAGGCTGTGGTGGGGGCGCTACATGCGCCGTGTGTTGCCGCCCATCGCTCGCGAAATCGAACGGCTGGCGGCACAGTAGACGGTGCCCAGACTGGCGCAGTTATCGAATCGTTGCGATAAAACGAGCCGTTCACACCCTGCACGCACCATTCTCACAACTTGCACCGAGTTGAGCTTGTGACAATATTCGTATGTTCCGATCGAGATTCGCAGTCGCTGCCGCAGCAGCACTGTACTTTGCCGCTCTGGCGAGTCTCGCGTTCGTCATCGCCCCCGGCAGCAATGGTCGCTTCTGGTTATGGACGACCGTCGCGTTCATCCCGGTCGGTATCTTCTTGGTCGGCATGTTCGGTCGGCGTCGCTGGTGGGCTGCTCTCGCCTTCAGCATCGTGGCCGCCGCGTGGCTCGAAGCTGCTCAGACCGTGTGGATGCCCGCAGGATACGCCGCAGTCGTCGACATCCTCCTCGCGAGCATCGGTGCTGGCATTGGAGTGTCTATCGCAGTAGTCGTAGCACTCTGGCGCGAGCACGCGGAACGTCCGCTCACGCGCACCGCCACTGCGGCTCCCAACCTCGCGACCTCTCGTCGCGCCTCCGCCAACAACTCGGCGGCACCGCTTAACCTCGATCGGTGACTGACGACCGCTATTCCCACGACGTTCTCGCCGACTTCAGTATTCAACGCGGCCCGAAGGTTTTCCCGAAGGTGCCGATCGAACGCGACATGGTCGTTGAGGTTATTGCCGACGGCTACGTGGGAGCGCTCGTCCGTTTCACCGATGGCCTGATGGAACTCGAAGACCGCAGCGGCCGTTCCCGCGCCTTTCCGCTGGGGAACGGCTATCTGATCGATGGCGTACCTGTCGAGCTGGTGAAGCCCCTACCGAAGGCCGGTGCCGCTGCCGTTCGCAAGACCGCATCGGGCTCCTTTGCGGCGCCAGAGCAACGCGCTCGCACCGCTCTCGCGAGCCGCATCTACGTGGAAGGTCGCCACGACGCCGAACTCGTCGAGAAAGTGTGGGGCGATGACCTGCGCGCCGAGGGCGTCGTCGTCGAGTTCCTCGGTGGCATCGATGACCTCGAGAAGATCGTCGCAGACTTCGCGCCCACCTCCGAACGCAAGCTGGGGATCTTGGTCGATCACCTTGTTCCGGGGTCGAAGGAGAGCCGCATTGCGGAGGCGGTGGGGCGCGGCAAGTACGGCAAGTACGCGCTCGTGGTCGGGCATCCATTTGTGGATGTTTGGCAAGCGGTCAAACCGCAGAGCCTCGGCATTGCTACGTGGCCCACCGTGCCCCGCACAATCGAGTGGAAGCACGGCATTTGTGAAGCGTTCGGCTGGCCACACGAGGATCAGGCGGATATTGCGCGCGCTTGGCAGTTCATCCTCTCGAAGGTGAAGAACTTTGGCGATCTCGAACCGGAACTATTGGGTCGAGTCGAGCACTTGATCGACTTCGTGACGGTCGACCAGGAGTCTTAGCTAGCGCGCGGCGGCTCTAGTCGAGCTGCGGAATCACTTCGCGCGCGAGGAAGTCGAGCTGGTCGAGGTCGTGGAAGTCCATGACTTGGAAGTAGACGCGGGTAAAGCCGAGGGCTTTGAGCTCGGAGATCTTGTCAACGACTTCGCTTGTGGTGCCGGCAAAGCCACCGTGACGTAACGCATCGGGGGTGCTGTTGGCGGCGGTAGCGCGAGTGTCGATCTGAGCTTCGGTAGCGCCGACGGCTGTCGTTCCGGCGATCGAGAGCACAAGAGTCGCGGGGTCGCGGTCGAAGTGTTCGCACGCGGCGCGAACGCGGTCGATGCGTTCTTTGAGCGGGGCGATGGTGGCGAAGCCAGCGTTGTACTCGGCCGCAAACTTGGCGGTGAGCGCCGGCGTGCGGCTCGGTCCGCTGCCGCCGATGATGATCGGCAGCGGATTTTGCACCGGCTTCGGCAGCGCGGGGGACTGGCTCAGCTGGTAGTGCTTGCCCTCGTACGAGAAGGTTTTTCCGGGGTCGGTGCCCCACATGCCCGTAATCACGTCGAGCTGCTCTTCGAGCATCCCGAACCGTTTGGCCGGAAACGGGATGCCGTAGGCGGTGTGCTCTTTTTCGAACCACCCGGTGCCGAGACCGAGTTCGATGCGCCCGCCTGACATGTCGTCGACTTGAGCCACCTGAATGGCCAGAATGCCCGGGTGCCGGAAGGTTGCCGACGACACGAGCGTGCCAAGGCGAATGGTCGAGGTTTCACGCGCGAGACCGGCGAGTGTGGTCCAGGAGTCGGTCGGACCGGGCATCCCACCATTGCGGTCATCCATCGTCAGGTAATGGTCAGAACGGAAGTAGCCCTCGAAGCCGAGCTTCTCCGCGGCTTGGGCCAACTCAAGCTGATCGGTGTAGCTGGCGCCGTTCTGAGGTTCGGTGAAGATGCGGAAGTCCATACCCCGAGCCTATTGATGATTAGACTGAGTGGCGAACACGGGAGTCCGGTGAGCCGGGCTGAGAGGGAGCTTCTCCAAGCTTCGACCGTCGAACCTGATCTGGATCATGCCAGCGCAGGGAGCAGACACTCTTGAAACCCGTGCCATTCACTAGTGAAAGGCACGAAAGTGACCACAACAGCACCATCCTCGTCCTCCATCCTGACTTCGCCCGGATCGCGTTTTCAATGGCGCGTCATCGACATCGTCGTGGCCAGCGTTATCGGTGTCGCGAGCGGACTCATCTTCGTCGTGTGGAACGTCGCATCCTCTCCCGCGATGGCTCCGTTTGCCGCCCTGCTGCCGGGACTTCAGGCGATCGGAGGCGGCTTCTGGCTGTTTGCCGGAGTTCTCACAGCTCTCGTCATCCGCAAGCCCGGTGCCGCCATCTACGGTGAAGTCGTCGCGGCGTCGGTCTCGGCCCTCATCGGTAACCAGTGGGGCATTCTGACCCTCGTCAGTGGCATCACTCAGGGAGTGGGCGCCGAGATCGTCTTTGCCGCCTTCCTCTACGCCAACTGGCGCGCGAGCGGTGCGATTCTCGCGGGAGCCGGCGCTGGCCTCGCGATGGCCATCACTGACCTGCTGCTCTGGTACCCCGGATCAGCGCTGCCGTTCATCATCATCTACACGATCGCTGCTGTTGTCGGCGGAATGATCATCGCCGGGCTGCTCTCGTGGCTCGCCACTCGCGGCCTTGCTGCTACCGGAGCGCTTAACCGCTTCGGCGCCGGTCGCGAGATTGCGAAGCGGGTCTGACCCCCACTACGCCTGCTGGCGTCACCGTCGAAGGATGGGGGTGGCGCCACTCCAGCAGGCTCGCGTGGGCGGTGCGTGGGCTCGACCTGCGCATCGAACCGGGCGAACGCGTATTGGTCCTCGGCGAATCCGGTGCGGGAAAATCGACATTCCTGCACGCCCTCGCCGGGGTGGTCGGTGACGACGAAGGGGAGTCGGAGGGCTCACTGCTCGTAGATGGCCAGCATCCGGCAACTATGCGTGGGCGCACGGGGCTCGTTATTCAAGACCCCGATAGCCAAGTAATTCTGGAACGCGTCGGAGACGACGTCGCGTTCGGTTGCGAAAACCTTGGAGTGCCGCGCGACGAGATTTGGCAGCGGGTGCGTCACAGCCTCGACCAGGTTGGGCTCGACGTTGCCGTTGATCGCTCGACGAGTGCGCTGTCGGGCGGGCAAAAGCAGCGACTGGCGCTCGCCGGCGTGCTAGCGATGCAACCGGGGCTCATCGTGCTCGACGAGCCCACCGCTAACCTCGACCCCGCCGGTGTTACCGAGGTTCGGGATGCCGTGATCCGGGTTGCTGAAGCGACCGGCGCCACGATTGTGGTCGTCGAGCATCGCGTGTCGGTGTGGAGCGATGTGGTCGACCGCGTCGTTGTACTCGCGGCTGGCGGGGGAGTCATCGCCGACGGAGCACCCGCCGACGTCCTGTCACGCCAGGGCAAAGAACTTGCCGCCCACGGCGTGTGGATCCCGGAGTTTCCGCCGCCGCGCCCCGAACGGCGCACTCGCGGCGAGCAGCACACCCTGCTGACCGCAGAACGCCTCGCCTTCGGGCGGGCGAAGACGGCGCTCGGAGTGCCGTTTGATCGCGCCATTCTGAGCAGTCATGCGCTCGCAATCACCGGGGCCAATGGCGCCGGCAAGTCCACGCTCGCGCTGACACTCGGCGGGTTACTCGCGCCGGTGGACGGTGCTGTGGTCGCGAGCCCCGCACTGGCGGCCGGAGCGGGCGAGCATCCGATTCGCTGGAAATCCCGAGAGCTACTCACCCGCATCGGCACCGTATTTCAAGATCCCGAACATCAGTTCTTAACGAGCACGGTGCGCGCAGAGCTCGAAGTTGGCCCGCGGGCCCTCAAGCTTTCGACCGCCGAGATGACCGACCGAGTGGATGAACTGCTCACGCGATTGCGCCTCGACAAGCTTGCCGAAGCCAACCCCTTCACACTCTCGGGCGGTGAGAAACGTCGCCTCAGCGTCGCCACAGCGCTCGCTACGCGCCCCGAAGTGCTCGTGCTCGACGAACCCACGTTCGGCCAAGACTCGCGCACGTGGAGCGAATTGTTGGCGCTGCTGGCCCGCCTCGTGGATGACGGCAGCAGCGTTATCGCGGTCAGTCACGACCTCGAGTTCGTCGATGCGCTCGCAGACTCTACGGTGGTGCTCGAATGATCCCCATCGCGGCCGTGAATCCCGTGGCCAAGCTCGGAGCGGGGCTCATTGTGAGCCTCTTCCTCATTGTGACGATCGACTGGGTCTCTGCGACGACGGC
Source organism: Rhodoglobus sp. NPDC076762 (assembly GCA_040687235.1). Taxonomy (GTDB): domain Bacteria; phylum Actinomycetota; class Actinomycetes; order Actinomycetales; family Microbacteriaceae; genus Rhodoglobus. The sequence goes on from JBFBMV010000001.1 coordinate 1,403,027, forward strand.
TCTCGTGCTCGAGCTCGTGATCATCGGGTTTATGGGCATCGAGCCGAAGCGTTTCTGGTTGCGAACGCTGCCGGTCTGGGTCGCGGCGCCCCTGACGGCGCTCACGATCCTGCTTTACGGACGCTATGAGGGCGAGGTGTACTTCGAGTTCCTGCTGATCAGCATTAGCGACGGTTCGATCGAACTCGCTCTCGCGACGTTCTTGCGGGTGCTTGCGATCGGTCTGCCCGCAGTGGTGCTCTTCATCTCGATAGACCCCACCGACTTCGCCGACGGTCTTGCTCAGCGGCTGCGTTTTCCCGATCGTTTCGTTCTCGGGGCGCTCGCAGCGGTGCGGATGGTCGGCCTCTTCCTTGAGGACTGGCGCTCCCTCGAGCTGGCCCGTCGCGCTCGCGGCGTCGCCGATCGCGGAAGGCTCCGCCGGCTCGCGGGGCAGGCCTTCGCCCTACTCGTGCTGTCGATTCGGCGCGGCAGCAAGCTCTCGATAGCGATGGAAGCGCGAGGCTTCGGCGGCTCTCAGCCGCGTACCTGGGCGCGGGAATCACGCTGGGGTGCAGCGGAGTGGCTCACGCTGCTGGTCGGGCTTCTGGTGGGCATCACGGCTACCGTGGTGGCAGTGCTGACGGGAAGTTGGAACCTCATTGTCAGCTAATTCCTTACGGTCTCTGCCGTCACCGCGGTGGCGCTGTCTGATCGACGGCCGCTCCGGCTCAGGCAAGACCGAGTTGGGCCGAGCGATGGCGGCCGCGTGGCCTGAGATTCAGCTCATCAAGCTCGATGACTTTTACCCGGGCTGGGATGGTCTGGATGCCGCTAGCGCCCTTGTGCCGCGCATCCTCACGCAATTGCGGTGGCAAGAGTGGAACTGGGCTACCGATTCGCCCGGAGGCTGGCACGAGCTCGATGGCAATCGCCCCATCGTGATCGAAGGGATCGGATCGCTCAGCCGTGCCTCGCAGCCGTTGGTCGATCACAGCATCTGGGTTGATCTCGACGATGCCTGCCGCAAGAAGCGTGCCCTGGATCGCGACGGTGACACCTACGCCCCTCACTGGGAGCGGTGGGCGCGCCAAGAGGAGCGCTTTATGGCGCGCGAGAATCCTCGAGAATTAGCCGCCGAGATCGTCGACGGCGTCGATATCTCGCAGTGGTTTTATCGCGACTAGCTGGTCTTGCCCCAAATTTGCACGAGGTCAGTTCCGCGAGGGTTGATGGTCATGACATCTGCTTCACAAGTGAGGATGAGCCCTACGACGTCGTCGAAGTCACTGCGCGGGATTGTGTAGGCGAGGTCTTCGACAGGCACATCGCCGATGACGGCGGTGGTGGTCACCTCGTAGTTAGAGACGTCCCAATCGCGGGGGATAGCAACATCCACGTTGATCAGCGCCTTACCGGTCACGGTGCCGGTGTACGACTGCGTTATCGTCATGACTTGATCAGGAGCGGGCTGAGCGCTGATGGCGAAGGCCAAGTCAGAATCGATGGAGACGGCGCCGGTGCTGCTCCACGTAAGGGTCTGGCCGCCAGAGGGCTCGACTGCGGTTGCGGGAACGTCGTAGCTCGGAAGCTCGGCCAGAAGTTTGGCCGAGAGATCAGCGGTGTCGAGCGACCACGTGTGACCCATCGCGCACAATTCCATAGCCGTGGGCGGCTCGCTGGTATCGGCGGGCTCGACCAGGGCACAACCGGACAGCACCAGCATGATTGCGGGGGCTACCACCAGCGCACTCGCGCGCTTGCTCGAAATCATCAATCCTCCTGAGGTTCGTGACACTCACGAAATCCTACGCGGTTGTGGCCGCGAGACGGCTCAACGAGAGCTAAGCCCAACCGAGTTCATCGAGCTGGTCATCGTCGATGCCGTAGTAGTGGGCGATTTCATGAACGAGAGTGATGTGGATCTGTTCTTTCAGCTCGTCGAGATTCTCGCTCGCTGCCAGAAGGGGCTCGCGGAACAGGATGATGCGATCGGGCAACTCGCCAAAGCCGTATTGGCCGCGCTCAGTGAGCGCGACGCCGTCATACAAGCCGAGCACCGAGAGGGAGCCGTCTTCGGGGCGGTCTTCCGTGACGAAGACCACGTTGTCGAGGCCATCAACGATCTCGTCGGAAAGTGCATCGAGCCCCTCGACCACGAGCGCTTCGAACTGTTGCTCGTCGAGATTCTCCATGAGTCCATCTTGTCAGCCAATACGCGTGCTCGCGCTCTCGCGCTCTCGCGCTCTGCTCATGAAGCTTGCGGTGCGGTCTTAGTAAACCGATAGAAAGTGCCTTTAGCGTCGCCGTCATGCAAAGAAAAAAGTTCTGGGGCGCAGTCAGCGCTACCGCCGTTCTCACCCTGACACTCGCCAGCTGTTCCGTGAGCGCGACCGACGCCGTCAGCGGCGGCACCGGCACGACCGACTTTGTGAACGTGACCCTCACGAGTGATTCGGGCACATTCTTCGACGCCGCGGTTGTGCACTCCATCGAAATTGATGTGGACAGCGCCGCGGTCGATGCAATGCTGCAGACCTACCTCGATTCTGGCGATAAAGAGTGGGTGGAAGCCACGGTGGTCGTCGACGGCACGACGTACGAGCAGGTCGGCATCAAGCTCAAAGGAAACTCGAGCCTGCGTGGTGTCACGGCGGACACTCCCATTGAAGAACTGCCCTGGAGAATTCGTCTCGATAAGTTCGTTGATGGCCAGAGCATTGAGGGCGTCACGGATGTCGTAGTGCGGTCGAACGTCACAGAGACCTCGATCAACGAGGCTGTTGCCCTCGAGACGCTGAGCGCGGCTGGGTTGGCGACTGAAGAGTCAATCGCTACCCGATTCTCCGTCAACGGCAGCGATGAAGACTTGCGGCTGACCGTCGCCGTGCCCAACGAGTCGTGGCTAGAGCGAAATTTTGACGCCGGTTTGCTTCCCTCAGCAGACGGCATCCTCTGGAAAGCCGAGAGCGAAGGAGACTACTCGTGGTTGGGCGCGGACCCCGACCTCTACACGGAGGTATTCGATCGTGAGGTTGGAGACGACGATTACCAGCCGTTGGTCGACTTTCTCGACGTCGTGAACAACACCACCGACGAAGAACTTGTCGCGCAGCTTCCCGAAGTCCTTGATGTGGCTGCCTTCGCCCGTTATCTCGCGATTGAAGATCTCGTCAACAACTTCGATGACATCGACGGCCCCGGCAACAACTCGTATCTCTATTACGACCCCGTTTCTGGGCTCATGACCGTTGTGGCCTGGGACCATAACTTGGCATTCGGAACGGTCAACGAGGCTGGGGGCACGGCACCCGCTGGCGCGCTTGCGGGGGAGGAACTGCCGGAGGGCGCTCTGCCCGAGGGTGCTCTTCCCGAGGGCGAAGCCCCCGACGGAGCTCTCGAAGGCGCAGCACCCGGTATGCCGGGTGCTGGTGAGCGTCCCGAGGGCGCCGGCGACGGTGCCGCTCCGGGAGGGCAACCTGCCGATGGCGAGGCGGGCGCCGGCGCGGGCGCTGGCGGAAATGCTCAGCAAGGCAACAACATTCTGACGACACGGTTCCTCGAGATTCCAGAGTTCACGGCGTTGTACGAGGCTGCACTCAGCGATTTGCAGGAGGAGATCTTCGAGAGCGGACAGTTTGAGAGCATCCTCGAGTCGCGTTCTGACACGCTCTCGCAAGAGGCCGCCGACCTTTTAGGGAGCACTGTGCTGCAGGCCGAGACCGAGGTGGTCCTTGCCTACGCTGCCGGCGAAGTGCAAGAGACCACACTTGGTGGTCGCGACGCTCAAGAGGGCACGCGTCCGGGCGGCCGATGATGCGGTGCCCGCTCTCGGCAGTGCCCTAGCGGGATACAAAAATGAGGCCCAAACCCTCGCGAGTCGCAATGCTCGTTTCGAGGGTTTGGGCCTCATTATCTTGGGGTGAACGACGGGGCTCGAACCCGCGACATCCGGCTCCACAAGCCAGCGCTCTACCAACTGAGCTACGCCCACCAAGGTCGTTTTTCGCCTTGCGGCGATAAGCAACTCTATAAGTGTATTACAGTCGCGAGGCGAATCCGTCCACTACGTCAGCAGCAATCGCTTGAACCTGCTCTGTAGTGGGGCCTGGTTCGCCGACAAACACTGCTTTTCGGTAGTAATCAAGCTCGCGAATTGATTCCAAAATATCTGCGAGAGCACGGTGCCCACCGTTTTTGTCGGGGGCGTTGAAGTACACGCGAGGGAACCAGCGCTTCGACAGCTCTTTGATCGATGAGACATCGACGCTGCGATAGTGCAAGTGAGTGTCTACGCTCGGCATGTATTTCGCCAAGAACGTACGGTCGGTGCCAATGGTGTTGCCTGCCATCGGAGCGGTGCGTGGATTCGGTACGTACTGCAGGATGTAGTCGCTCACGACCGTTTCGGCTTCGGCGAGCGAGACACCCTGCGGCATCTCTTCGATGAGACCGCTCGAGGTGTGCATGGCGGTAACAAACTCACCCATGTTCTCGAGAGCAGCCTGGCTCGGCTTGATGACGATGGTCATGCCTTCGTCAACGGGAACGAGGTCGTAATCGGTGATCACCACCGCAACCTCGACGAGTTCGTCGATTTCGACATCCAACCCCGTCATCTCGCAGTCGATCCAAACCAGATAATCAGCGTGTGATGCCATGGGTCGATTCTACCGCCGATGCAAAGTCACCAGCGTTCGCCCACTCTGGTCTGCTAAACCTGAGGTATGAGCGAAACAACTCCCACACTCGCGCACGGCGACGAGTACATCGTGTTTTTTGTCGGAGGTCCGTACAACGGCCAGAACGATACGCGTATCGCGACCGAAGCGGGATGGGATGATTATGTGACCCTGATCGCTGCAGACGCTGTCGGTTCCGAGACGCAATTGCGTTATGAATCTCCAGTAGCGAAGCAGGTCGGCGACAAGGTTCACGTGACTTACACGTGGGACCAGGCCGATAGCGAACCTCTGGAAGACCTTGACGAACGAAACGACCTCTAACAGCACAACTCCTGAACAGCCGACAGTGCTGTTCTTTTCGTCTGCTTTTTGTGACCCGTGTGCCGCGGCGCGCCGCACTCTCGATGAGGTGGCGCGCCTCGTGCCCGCGGTGACGTATGCGGAGCTGGATGTCGCGCGCGAAGCTGATCGCGCCGAACATGCAGGAATCACCTCCACTCCCACGATTGTCATCGTGTCCGCGGCGGGAGAAGAAGTCTTTCGCGCTCAAGGTGCCCCGACGGTCAATCAAATGCTCGTGGCGCTCGCGAAAGCCGTGTAGGCGCTTGCACCGTACACAGCGCAGCGCGCCTGACACGCTATCGTTTAACGCGTACACCCCGCCCTCGTAGCTCAGGGGATAGAGCAGGAGCCTTCTAATCTCTTGGTCGCAGGTTCGAATCCTGCCGAGGGCACCCGCAATGAAGGGGACGGTCGCGTGACGAACAAGCCGAATAAGACCGCTGAGACAGCAGCGAGCGTCGAGCAGTTCATCGCTGAGGTTCCCAGTGATCGTCGCCGCGCTGAAGCGCAAACGCTTCTGGAGATTTTCGGCCGAGCATCCGGCCGGCCCGCTGCCATGTGGGGTTCGTCCATTATCGGATTCGGTTCGAGCCACTACCGTTACGCCTCGGGGCGCGAAGGCGATACCGCGACGATCGGCTTTTCACCCCGTAAAGCTAAGATTTCTCTCTACACGGCACGCAACTTTCGCGAGTTTCCCGAGCTCTTGGAACGTCTAGGAAAGCACCAGCTCGCCGTAGGATGCCTCTACATCACGAAACTCGAGGACGTCGATCTTGCCATTCTCGAGCAACTACTGACCCGCAGCTACGAAGTGGCGAGGTTCGACTACGACGCTCTTGCTGAAGGCAATTAGCCGGTGACGGCACCTTCGCGAGCGAGACCGGCTCTGCACGGGTCAGGGCTTGCTGGCAATTCTCTCGTCACCTTATTGGTGCTGACGCTGTCGGGATGTATCTCGGGTCCCGAGCCGACAGTTGCTGTTTTTGAAGTGTCGAGTGGCCAGCAATTTACAGTCGAGTTGGCCACTCCGGAGCTGGTCGAACATGCTCAACGGCTGCTCGCGGGGGAGAATCTCGCGATGGTGCCAAGCGGGGACGTTGTTCGCGGCGAATCCAGCGTCAATGAACCGTGGTCATGGCACATCGATCCGATGACGCTCGAGTTCAGCAACGTGACGATCGTCGAGTGCGATGGGAGCCCTCAACGTGTAGAAGAAGCTGTCGATGCGTTCGAGCGATACTGTCCGTGGTCAGCCCAGGTCATAGCCGTCGAGGGCCCGGGCCTGTGAGCCACGAGCCCTTCGGCGTTATTTGCGGTCCGGAGTGACGACGACTGTCGGCGTTGCCTCAGGTGCAGCGCTCGACGGGGTCGTAGTCCCGGCGGTAGTCGAGGCCGAAGCTGTGGACTCGTCAGCGGCCTGACGCGATGCCCACTCCTGTTGTTTGACTACGAGTTCGTCCTCGGCTTCACCGGTCTCGTATTTCCAACTGGCGAGATCCTGCGCGAACAGCTTCTTCGCGCGGCCGGGCCGTGCTTGCCAGTCGATAAGGCCATCTTGCAGCTCAGCCAAGTCTTGTTCGGCTTGGAAGCTGTAGTTGACCGAGTTCTTCTTCATGGCGGCCAGCTTGTGGGCTGCCCAGTCGGCGGCGATGTTCGCACCCTTGAGGGGGAGCAGGCGTACGCGCACTTCGGCCTCGCTGGACTGGTGGTCGACATGCTCCTTTTCGCCGGCGGAGAGCGTGCTCCACACGGCAGCGCGACGCCCGGAGGCGATGAGCGCTGCAACGGCAGCTGCTTTCGCCTGGCGATCTTGTTGCGCGATGAGGCGACGCAGCGACGAGCGCGCGATCATGCCCACGATGATTCCTCCGACAACAATCGCGAGGAAGGGCACGAGAGCGCTCGTAATGAACGTCCAGCCCTGATCGGAGCTAAACCAGTCGACGAGATCGTTCCACCACTCAAGAATCATGTTGGCACTGTAACCCCGCTACTGCCCACTGATGCAGAGCGACAGGCGCGTCACATCAAAACCGGAAGATATCCAAAGCATCGTCGATCGTCCAAAAATCTCCCAACGGCAAAAAGCGGCGCTGGCGCTGCAGCATTCGCTTCGCTTGATAGCGTGCTCCGGCCGCCGACATCCAGCGGTGAACATAGCCCAGCACTTCGCCGTCGGGGCGAGTGATGCGCCAGAGATCGTCGTTGAGTTGCACCGTTACGATGCCCGAGCGGATCGATTGCGCGGGGCCAGCGAAGTCGAGAGTGGTCATGGAAAGCTCCTTAGCTACTGGGCACAAGTATCGAGTGATTCGAATATATGTTCGAACACTGACATCCTGCTGCGGCAACGCGGAAACAGCGGACATGACAAAGGCCGGACCCCGCACGAACGTGCGAAATCCGGCCTTTGTTGAGGTGCGGGAGTGGCTAGCGAAGAGCCGTGCCGTCGACCGCAAGCGGATCAATTGCGGCGAGTTCGTCATCCGTCAGCGCTGGTCCCTCGAGAGCCGCGAAGTTGTTCTCCAACTGGGCGACGCTGCTCGCGCCGACAAGAGCTGATGTCACCTGTGGATGCCGCAGCACCCAGGTGAGGGCGAGCTGCGCCAGGCTCTGGCCGCGGTTCTGCGCAATCTCGTTGAGGGCGCGAACGCGCTGCAAATACGTGTCGCTGAGCGGACCAGGCTGAAGCCAGCGGCCCTCAGAAGCACGCGAACCCTCGGGGATCGTGCCGTCCATGTATCGATCGGTCAGCAGCCCCTGTGCCAGCGGCGAGAAGACGATGCTGCCAGCGCCGATTTGGTCGAGCACGGGGAAGAGCCCGTCTTCGATGTGGCGATCGAACATGTTGTAGCGGGGCTGATGAATCGTGAGCGGGATGCCGTATTCGGCAAGCGCCTCTTGAGCGGCAAGCGTTTGCTCGGGATTGTAATTGGAAACACCGACGTAGAGTGCCTTACCTGAGTTCACCGCAGTCGCGAGCGCGCCCATGGTCTCCTCAATCGGAGTCTCAGGATCGGGGCGGTGGTGGTAGTAAATGTCGACGTACTCGAGGCCCATACGGTCGAGGCTCGCGTCGAGTGAGGAGATCAGGTACTTGCGCGAACCGAAGTCTTGGTAGGGGCCATCACCCATGGTGTAGCCGGCCTTCGTCGAGATAATCATTTCGTCGCGGTACGGCACGAAGTCATCGGCAAAGATCTCACCGAAGTTGCGTTCAGCGGCGCCGATTTCGGGGCCGTAGTTGTTGGCGAGGTCGAAGTGGGTGATTCCGAGATCGAAAGCGCGGCGCAGAATTGCGCGCTGGGTGGCGCGAGGGCGATCATCGCCAAAGTTGTTCCACAATCCCAGCGAGATCGCGGGGAGTTTGAGGCCGCTGTGGCCTACGCGGTGGTACTCGGTGGAGTCGTAACGGAGGGGAGAAGCGTCATAAGGCATTCGCTCAGCATATGCCCAGCGACTGAGGGAACACAGCGTGCGAGGTGTGCGTTGTATGAGACATCCAGCCCAAGAAAGTAGGCTCAACTTATGCACACATTTCATCTCGCAGGCGGCTGTTTCTGGTGCCTCGATGCGGTCTACCGCACCCTCAATGGCGTTACTGACGTAGTTTCCGGTTACACCGGCGGAACCGTGCCCAACCCCAGCTACGAACTGGTGTGCACGGAGACCACGGGTCACGCTGAAGCGGTTGCGGTGACGTTCGACCCCGAGGTCATCCCCGACGAAGTCATTCTCGACGTCTACTTCACGCTGCACGACCCGCGCCAACTCAACCGACAGGGCAACGACATCGGTTCGTCGTACCGATCGGCCATGTTCTATGTCGGCGACGAGCAGAAGGCGCTTTTCGAAGCAGCCCGTGATCGCGCATCCGAATACTGGGATGGTGGCATCGTGACCACGATCGAGCCACTCGACACCTACTACAACGCCGAGGAATATCACCAGGACTTCTTCGCGAAGAACCCCGGTCAGGGCTACTGCATGGCAGTGGCGTTGCCGAAGGTCAACAAGATTCGTTCGTCGTTCTCGAGCTACATCAAGTAGCTCCCGCAGCAACACGCACAGTGCGCCGTCTGGCACGAAGGTCTTTATCTTCGTCGCGAGGCGGCGTACGGTCGTTAACAAGCGACACTGGCGTCGTTTCACTAATTCGAAGGAGGTTCGGAAATGACAAACCACACTCTGACCGGACAGACCTGGGTGGCATTCACTCAGGCAGGAGCAGTTGGCTCGGTTCACCGGGTAACCGACGGGTTCACCTTCAAGTTATTGAAAGACGAAGACTATCGAGGGGTGTATCCCACTCTGGATGCCGCTAAGTCTGCCCTGCACGCGAACTTGCTGCCCGGCACCGAGTGGCCTGAGTTCCGCGAACACTAAATCGTGGGCGGGACGTCGCCCTCCCGAACGACTACTCCTGCGGTACCCGTCGAAAGTTGATGCCGTCCACAAAGGCTCGCATCGGCGGTTCTGTGCTGCGCGTACGGCGAACACTGGTGTCAGACGGATGCCGGGTCGGCTTCCCGGCACGAGTGTCGGCCCGACATCCGTCTCCATTTCGGTCGCGCTATTCGTTGCGCGGCCCAGAACTAGGAGTAGCTATGTCAGACATCATCACTGTTTCGGGACTCGTCGCTACGGCTCCACGCCACGTCGTGACGAGCGAAGGACTGCCCATCACGTCGTTTCGGCTTGCATCAACGCAGCGACGCTTCGATCGCAGTAACCAGCGCTGGATCGACGGCGAAACCAATTGGTACACGATCACTTCCTTCCGCCAGCTCGCGATCAACAGCGCGACGTCGGTAAGCAAGGGCGACCGAGTCGTTCTTTCTGGCCGTTTGCGCATCCGTGAATGGGAGAACGCCGATCGCAGCGGAATCAACATTGAGATCGAGGCCGATTCTCTTGGTCACGACCTGATGTGGGGAACGGCACAGTTCTCGCGCACTATTTCGAATGGGAACCAAGCGAACAGCCACAGTGGCGATAATTTCCCTGCTGCGGACGACGCAGCTGGCGCGAACACCGCAGACGACGAAGACAACGCCGAAGAAGGCGAACTCGTTGGCGTCGCAAGTGGAGAGACGCAACCCTTCTGAGTGGATCGTGCGCGCAAGCAATCTAGACTTGACGCGGCCCGGAAGAATCGTGGCCGACGAAGGGAATGCAATGCGCGTACGACCTACCGGCCGACTCGGTGCTGCTCTTGCACTCACGATCGCAGCAGCAATCGCCCTTAGCGGGTGTGTCGCGCAAGCACCCGAACCGACCGCGGCGCCGACCGCAGAGGCCAGCAGCACTCCAGAGCCGGGCGCGACGCCGACCGGGCCCGTCCTTCGCCCTGGAGAGTCTGCCGCCGCAAACCGTCAGTTTTTCGACATGCTTAATGAAGCTGCGTTCGCTACAGATGGCCGCGGGGCCGGTCGCATGATTGTCGATAACCTGGTGGCCAATGGTTTCGAGAAACAAGACATGGAAGTCACACCAGACTCGACCGCAATTGGTCTCGCTGCAGACTCGATCATCGTCTCTGTGCGCATCAAGGGGGAGTGTCTGATTGGGCAGTTCACGGCAGACAACTATGTGTCATCCGTCGAGCCGCTGCTCGGAACAGGCGGCTGTCTCGTCGGAAAGACTCGACCGATCGACTGGTAACCCCTAATCGGGTTCGACTGAGCCCGAACGCTCCGTAGAATGGTCACATGGCCGAATTCATTTATTCCATGGTGCGCGCGCGAAAAGCGGTCGGCGACAAGCTCATCCTTGACGACGTCACGATGTCGTTCTATCCCGGCGCGAAGATCGGTGTGGTTGGCCCTAACGGTGCCGGTAAGTCCACGATCCTCAAAATCATGGCCGGGCTCGACACTCCCAGCAATGGTGAAGCTCGCCTGAGCCCCGGCTACAGCGTAGGTATCCTCATGCAGGAACCCGAGCTTGACGAGAGCAAGACCGTTCTCGAGAACGTGCAAGAAGGCGTTGGCGAGATCAAGGCCAAGGTTGACCGTCACGCTGCGATCGGCCTTGAGATGGCTGAACCTGACGCTGACTTCGACGCCCTCATGGCCGAGATGGGTTCACTGCAAGAAGACATCGACGCCGCCGACGCGTGGGACCTCGACTCCCAGCTCGAGCAGGCAATGGATGCTCTGCGCACCCCTCCCGGAGACTGGCCCGTCAATAAGCTCTCCGGTGGAGAAAAGCGCCGCGTAGCGCTCACCAAATTGCTCCTTCAGAAGCCCGACCTGCTGCTTCTCGATGAGCCCACTAACCACCTCGACGCCGAGAGTGTCCTCTGGCTCGAGCAGCACCTCTCCAAGTACCCGGGCGCCGTACTGGCCGTCACTCACGATAGGTACTTCCTCGACCACGTCGCCGAATGGATTGCCGAAGTCGACCGCGGTCACCTCTACCCCTACGAGGGCAACTACTCGACCTACCTCGAGAAGAAGCAAGAACGACTTCAGGTGCAGGGCAAGAAAGACGCGAAGCTCGCGAAGCGCCTCTCGAGCGAACTCGAATGGGTGCGTTCAAACTCCAAGGGTCGCCAGACCAAGTCGAAGGCTCGACTCGCACGCTACGAAGAAATGGCGAACGAGGCAGAGAAGACCAGAAAATTGGACTTCGAAGAGATCGTCATCCCCATGGGGCCACGTCTGGGATCGCAGGTCATCGACGCCAAGAACCTCAAGAAGGGCTTCGACGAGCGCATTCTCATCGACGGCCTGAGCTTCACGCTTCCCCGAAACGGAATCGTCGGCGTCATCGGCCCCAACGGTGTCGGAAAGACCACGCTCTTCAAGACCATCGTTGGTCTTGAGCCCCTCGACGAGGGAACGCTCAAGGTTGGCGAGACCGTAGACATCTCGTACGTTGACCAGAGCCGCGGTGGAATCGACCCCAACAAGACGCTGTGGGAAGTTGTCTCCGACGGCCAGGACTACATCCAAGTCGGCAAGACCGAGATCCCGTCTCGTGGCTACGTCTCCCAGTTCGGATTCAAAGGGCCAGACCAGCAAAAGAAGGCTGGTGTGCTCTCCGGTGGTGAGCGCAACCGTTTGAATCTCGCGCTCACCCTCAAGCAGGGTGGAAACCTCTTGCTGCTGGACGAACCGACTAACGACCTCGACGTCGAAACCCTCGGTAGCCTCGAGAACGCACTGCTCGAATTCCCCGGCTGCGCTGTGGTGATCACTCACGATAGGTGGTTCCTCGACCGCATCGCGACCCACATCCTTGCGTACGAAGGCAGTGAAGCAACGCCGGGTTACTGGCACTGGTTCGAAGGAAACTTCGACGCTTATGAAGAGAACAAGATCGAGCGCCTCGGTCCTGACGCCGCAAAGCCGCACCGCAGTGCTTACCGCAAGCTGACCCGCGACTAACAATGAGGCTTCACGTACCTCTCCCGCTGCGCTGGTCAGACGTTGATGCGTACCAACACGTCAACAACGCCGAAGTGTTTCGCCTCCTTGAAGAGGCGCGCATTCACGCGTTCTGGCCCGCTGCGGGGGAGGATGCGCCCCTCACCGCTGTGCTCGATGGTCGCCCGGGCGGCCCGACGATGACGCTCATCGCGCGTCAAGAAATCGAGTATCTGCTGCCGATCCCGTACCTGCGCGAACCAGTCGACATCGAGATGTGGATTGGTCGTGTTGGGGGAGCAAGCCTTGAGGTTTGCTACGAAATCTATACACCGATCACCGTCGCCCCTCGTGGACTCTATGTGCGGGCATCTACCACGCTCGTGCTGGTCGATAGTGCTACTTCTCGTCCGCAACGGATCAGTGCCGAGCAACGCGAGGTTTTTGCGCAGTATGCCGAGGCGCCTCTGGAATTCGCTCAACGGCGCTAACGCCTAGTCGTCAAGAACTCCAAGACCGTCACCCTCATCGTCGCGAAACTCTTCGTCAAGATCGGTGGGGTCGAGCCACTCCGCGATCGCGTGCGCACCGCGCGCTTCGAGCAGAGGAACCGCGAACTGGAATAGTTCTTTGCGGTTCTCGACCCCGGAACCCAGCGGTAAAGCCACGTCGATTCCTGCGGCTGCCGATTGGTCAGGGGTGAGATCAATTCCCGCAGCGATCACGACCAAGAACGCCGTAGGCCCCTTGGAGCCGCGCAGGTAGTCAACGACCTTGCCGTCGAGCGACTGAGCGTCGAGCCGGCCCTCGCCGCTGATGATCACGTCTGCTGTGCCGATGACCTCACTCAGGCCGATCGTGTCGGCGACCAACTGGGCGCCCCGCTCCAGCTCTGCGCCGAACAGCGTTACGAGCGGTGCTGCTGTTCCACCGGCGGCTCCCATTCCGGGTAGGGCGGCGATTCCAGTAGCCGAGAACCCGCGTTGGGCGGCTAGCGGCGTCTTTGCGAGCACTTCCGTCAAGCGGGTGAGCCCCGCATCCAAGACAGCGACGTCGGATGCCGTTGCCCCTTTCTGAGGCCCAAACACGTGGGCGGCGCCCAAGCTTCCGGTCAGCGGATTGGTCACATCTACCGCGATGCGCCAGCTCGTCTCCAGTGCGCCGGGCACGAGCCCGCTGAGGTCAATCGTTTCGAGGGAAGCTAGCGCGCCACCTCCGGGTGCCAACTCGGTTCCGTTAGCGTCAAGCATTCGCGCACCGAGGGCGCGCAGCAGGCCTGTGCCGCCGTCGGTGCTGGCTGAGCCTCCGAGAAAAAGGGTAACGTCGCGGGCTCCACGTTCGATGACGCTCGCGGCGATCAGGCCAACTCCATAGCTGTCGGCGCGCAACGGCTCGGCAGTGACGTCGAGAACGTGGGGGAGTCCGTTGGCTTGGGCGGCTTCGATGACAGCGCGGCGGCCGTCGAGGTCGAGACCGTATCGCGCGTCACGGTCGCGCCCGAGAGCGTCGACGGTCGCCATCGTGAGCGCGGGTTGAAGCCACGCGGCAAGAATCGCGTCGAGTGATCCTTCTCCGCCGTCGGCCATGGGAAAGGTCAGCACCGTTGCGGTGTCGGGGAGCATCTCGCGTGCGCCCCGCTCAAGGGCGGCAGCGGCATCCGCAGCGCTTAGGCTGCCCTTGAAAGAATCGGGGGCGATGATGACGACAGGGTTCTCGGTAGCTGACACCCTTCGACCCTAACGCGGCCGCGGCTGCACACCGGTCATTCTGTCGCCAGTGAGGCCGTGGTGACGAGTTTCAAGACGCATCGCGAGCTCGTCGCGGGCACGCAAAAAGGGGCCGCCCGAAGGCGACCCCTTTTCATGGGTTACAGCACCGAAATGCTGAAAGCTAAAACAGTATTAGCTGGTGAGGCCGTCTACGTAGTCCTGGTTCGCTGCGATCCAGTCAGCAACGATGGGCTCGAAGTCGGTTCCGTCGTACTCGTTGTACATGACGTTCTCGAGCGAGTAGAGCAGCTCGGAGTCCATCTTGAAGTTCGAGATCCACTCGGTGATCTCAGGCATGTCGTCGCTCAGTCCGTCGCGTGCGAAGGAGTGAATTTCTTCAACGTCGCCGAGGGTTCCCTCGGGGTCTGCGAGGTCCTTGATGTCGAATGCATCGTAGGCCCAGTGCGGACGCCAGAGAGTAACGGCAATGTTCTCGCCGTTGTCGAGTGCGGCCTGCAGTTCAGCAAGCATGGCGGGGGTCGACGAGGTCAGGAGTTCCATACCCTCAAGGCCGTAGGTTGGCATGGTGTTGTTCATGACCGCTTCGGTGAGACCGGCGCCAGGCTCGATACCAACGATGCGGTTGCCGAATGCGTCAGCGTTTGCTGCGAGCTCTTCGAGCGAGTCGATGGGAGCGTCTGAGTTGACCGCAACGGTCAGGCCAGCTTCGCTGTTCCATGCGCCGAGGTCGTCGATCGTGTCGCCGTACTCTTCCATCAGGCTGGCGTGAGTGATGGGGAGCCATCCGTCAAGCGCGATGTCGTAGTCACCGGTGCTGAGGCCCGAGAAGATCGGGGTTACATCGGCGTACTCGAGCTCTACGTTGTAGCCCTCGTCTTCAAGGATTGCCTTCCAGAGGTACGAAACTGCTTCGCCCTCGGGCCATCCGTTGAATACGGCAATGCTGAGATCCTTGTTCTCAGCAGCGTCTCCGCTAGCCGTGTCGTCTCCGCCTGCGGCGCAAGCCGAGAGACCGAGGAGCGCAGCGGCTCCGATTGCAATTGCAGCGCGTGTCTGCTTCTTCATGGTGTCGTCCTTTTCTGTCAACGCTAAAGCGCGACGATGTTGACGTCGATGCACACAGGGTTCTCTGCATGCGGGGAAACGAGCGCGGGTGGGCGCCCGAAAATTAGCGAACGGGAGGAGTGAGTTCCGCGGGTTCGGTTGTTGCGGCATCGCTGTTTGTTGCAGCATCCACTGCATCAGATTCTGCGCGACGGCCACGAACATTGAATGATTCGATGATGAATCGGAAGTAACCCTTGCCCGAACCGAAGGATGCGGTGAGGCGGTCAAGGAAGATGGCCAAGATCACAACCGAGAGTCCAGCTTCGAAGCCGAGTGCGACATCCGCACGGCTCAGGCTCTGGATAACGGGCTGACCGAGGCCGCCGGCACCAACCATGGACGCGATAACGACCATGGAAAGCGACAGCATGATCACCTGGTTGATACCGGCCATGATGGACGGCAGTGCCAGGGGAAGCTGAATCTGACGCAGGATGCGGCCCGGCGATGAACCGAAGGCCTGACCGGCTTCGACAACTTCGCTGTCAACACCGCGGATGCCGAGTTCGGTAAGACGTACACCGGGAGCAAGTGCGAAGAGCACGGTTGCCACGATTCCGGGGACATCACCGATGCGGAACAGAATGAGGGCCGGGATGAGGTAAACGAAGGCCGGCATCGTCTGAAGGAAGTCGAGGATGGGCTTCACGATCGTCGATACCGTGCGGTACTTCGCGGCCAGGATTCCCAGCGGAACGCTGATGAGCACAGCGATAGCTGCGGCAACCAGAACAAGCGCCATGGTGTCCATGGCGTTTTCCCACTGGTCCAGACTGAGGATCAAGAGAAAACCGAGCGTAGTTCCGAGGGAGAACAACCAGCCACGAGCCACGAAGGCGAGTACCGCGAAGATGATCAGCATGATCCAGAACGGCGGCGACGTGAACACGAAGTTCATGCCGTCGGCGACTGAGGAAATGATCAGTTTAATGAAGTCGAAAACGAAACCGAAGGTGTCGGTAATGAAATCAATGCCGTTTTCGACCCACTGGCCGAGGGGAATTCTGAGGAAGTCGTTCATCGTGCGTCCTCCTTCACGTCGGAGATCGTATCGCCGGTGGCGCTGGCATCAGCGCTGGCATCGAGGGCATCAGTGATGACGTCTGTCGAGACGGTTAGTGGTGGTTCCATGACCTGCAATTCACCGGTGTCGGTCGTGACGTTGCCGAGCGCAGCAAGCAACGTGACCCGCGGAACAACACCCTTGAGGCGACCACGCTCGTCGATGACGGCCAGCGGAAGAGGGCTCTCGACCGAGGGAACAAAGAGTTCTGAGAGGTAGGTGTTCTCGTCGACAGCGTTGTACTCGTCGCTCAAGATCGTTGTCATGTCGGTAACGCCCTTGCGAACCAGCTTCATGACATCGGCGTCGCGAACGACACCCTGAAGCGTGCGGTCGCGGCTGATCACGAATGCGGTTGAGGTCTGAAGATCGCGCATGACCTTCAACGCTGCGCGCGGTCCGCCACTGGCGAATACCGTTGCGCGGACTGGCTCCATAACGCTGGCGGCCGTGAGAACACGCGAGCGGTCGACATCCTGAACGAACTGAGCAACGTAGTCGTTGGCCGGGTCAGTAAGGATGTCTTCTGGCGTACCGATCTGAACGATGCGACCGTCGCGCATAACCGCAATACGGTCACCCAAGAACATGGCCTCGTTGAGGTCGTGAGTAATGAAGATGATGGTCTTGCCGAGTTCGGTCTGAAGCTCGAGCAGCTGCTCTTGCATTTCGCGACGGATCAGCGGGTCGAGCGCACTGAAAGCCTCATCCATAAGGAGAACGTCAGTGTCGGCGGTCAGGGCGCGGGCCAGGCCGACGCGCTGCTGCATTCCACCGGAAAGTTCGGAGGGCATCTTGTGACCCCAGCCCTTGAGGCCAACGAGGTCAATCGTCTTCTGGGCGCGAGCGAGTCGCTCTTCGCGGGCGATGCCCTGAACTTCGAGCGCGTACGCGGCGTTTTCGAGAACGCTGCGGTGCGGGAAGAGGGCGAAGTGCTGGAACACCATCGAGATGCGGCGACGACGAACGTCGCGCAGCTTGGGAGCTGAGATTCCGGTGATGAGGTCGCCACCGACGGTGACGGTGCCGGATGTCGTGTCCCAGAGGCCGTTCAACATGCGAATGAGGGTGGATTTTCCGGAACCGGAAAGACCCATAACGACGAAGATCTCGCCGGGCAGAACATCGAAGCTCGCATCGATAACGGCTGCGGTGCCCAGTTCTGTGATCTCATCACGGGAGGCGCCGTGCTGGAGCCTCTCTACTGCTTCATTGGGACGACGACCAAAAACCTTGTAGATGTTTTTGGCGCTGACAGCAAATTTCTCGGTCACGTTCTCCTGATTACTCGGCACCTTGAGGGCTTCGCTTCTCTCGATTACGGTCCGGGTTGAACGCAGGGCTCTGTCGAATCCTTGGGTGATTCTGGTGGGAAACGATAGGGGAGCGCTTTCGGAGCAACTCCACTGCGAAACAACCATACGAACGACATCCCATTGCTGGGGTGGCGCGCGCGGCCTGATTCGTAGCACCTTGCCGACAGGACCCAAAAACGGGCACACCGGGGGCAAGGCCGATATCAACGGTAACGTTTTTTGAGCGTTCGTGCAGGCTGGAGTCCACCATATTGGGGACATCTCGCGTTGGTGGCTCGGGGCGATCCGCGGCACAGTAGGGATCGAGCGGGGTCGCGTTCGTTATTCTTTTGTTACCCAGCGGTGCCAAATTCTCCGTCCAATTTGACGAAAAACGCTGCGGCTACCGAGGAGGGCGAACCATTCCCTCTTGCGCAACGCTGGCAATCAAGCGACCTGCGCGGTCGTAGATGCGCCCCTGTGAAAGGCCACGCCCGCCGATTGCGTTTGGCGACTCTTGTACATAGAGCAGCCACTCATCCACACGGGCATCACGGTGCCACCACATGGCGTGGTCGAGGCTCGCAACTTTGATGCCGGGCGTGACCCAGGCCAAGCCGTGGCGGCGCATGATCGATTCCAAGATCGAGTAGTCACTGGCGTAGGCAAGCGCGGCGCGGTGCAGGTTCATGTCGTCGGGCATCGGGCCTACCGATTTGAGCCAGACAGCCTGATGCGCAACCGTGCCACCGTTAACGCCGAGAAAGATCGGCGACGTGACGTAACGCATGTCGAAGGGACGCTCTGATGCCCAATAACGAGCGACCGGATGATCGAAGTCCGCGAGAACCTCGGCTGTCGTGGGCAGTGAGTCGGGATCGGGCACGTCGCTGGGCATGTCGATCTGGTGGTCGAGACCTTCATCGTCATCTTGGAACGACGCGATGGCCGACAGAATCGGCACGCCATCCTGATACGCCTGCGTGCGGCGAGTAGAGAACGAACGGCCGTCGTGAATGCGATCAACCGAGAAGGTGATGGGAAGGTTCACGTCACCGGGGCGGAGGAAGTATCCGTGCATTGAGTGCACCGAGCGATCTTCGGCAATGGTGCGCTGCGCGGCAACGAGCGCCTGCGCTAACACTTGCCCGCCGAAGACGCGGCCTTGCGGCATCCACTGGCTGGGACCGGTGAAAATGTCTTCGCTTGTTCGTGCGCCGGTGTCGGTCAGATCGAGGGCAGTCAGAAGCCCAGACATAGGGTCGCTCATGCCTGTAGTTTAGAGGCCTATGACTGGAACGTTTACTGTGGTCGATTCCCTCGCGCTGGGCGACCTGCAAGTTTTCTTGGGCCGAGCTGCCCGAGTTGATGAGGGCTCCGTTCGCCTCATCGGTGGCGCTGGTGTTCTCGCCGTCTATGTTTCGGTGCTGCACCCTGCCGGCCTGCTCGACCAGAGCCCGACGGTTCTCGGGCTGCGCACATTCGCTTTGGCGTCGCAGGATGACTTTGACGCGGTCGTTCCGGTGCGCTCGTTGCTGGCGCGGATCGATGGCGCTGTTGAAGCGTCCGCTGAGTCTCCCAACGAACCGGTCGCGGTGAGCCTTCCGATGAGCGTCAACACTGTTACGTGGGCCGCGATCACTCCACCGCGGGGTGGCTGGGTTGCGCTGGACTCTGTGCCGTGCGCGGTTCTAGCCGAAGCGGCCCGAGCCGGAATTGACGAAGTGGCCGAAGCGATTCCGGCAGGAACGGGCGAGGCGATTGTGCATAAAGTGCGCACTGAGGTGTGGGGGCGTCCGCTCGACGATCCCGATTATTTGCCCGCTGGAGCGGGATTCGCTGCCGTTAGCCTCGGTTTTCTCGGTGATGAAGAAGCGGCATCCGTCTACGAATCGGGCGCCTGGACACGCGTGACGACCAAGCGGGGCCACGTGCTCGTTAAGCGCCGGGCGTGGTCAGTCGCGCGTTAAACGAACCGGATGGCGGCGACCATGATGTTGGTGAAGAACACCACCGCCGCGACGATCGTCAGCAGCTGCACTCCGATTGACGCCCACAATGGTGCGAGCCCCTGGCCGGTTCGGCTGCGCACGACGATGGATCGACCGACGGCGTAAACGAAACCGCCCAAGAAGATGAAAGCCCAGTGGAACGGTCGCTCAACTCCGCGGCTCATCAGCGTGCGGCGGTCGAAGATGCTGAGAAAGATACTTGCAATGAAAATGATCCAGCCTGCGGCCACCGTGAATAGGTATCCGGGATCCGTGAACAAGCGCAACTGACTGGAGATCTCGTTGTCCCCGGGTTCCGGGAGCAGCGCTGCCGCGTCGATCATCAACAAGCCGGGGATTGTGAGCAGCGGCAACAGAACGATTGCCCAGATTTGCCACGTGTGCGTGTTGTTCGTGGCAGTGTCAGCTGAGTTCGATGTCGCGGTCGTGTAGGCAGCGGGCTGCTCGTAAGAAGTGCGCGCGGCTGACGATGCGGGCATCTGCGTGGCTGCGCTGGATGACACTGCGGGAGTCACCGGCGGAATGGCGGAACCCGTTGTGGTGGGTTGTGACCCTGCTGCTGCCGGAGTAGCAGGGGCCGCCGCTGAGGGCGCTGGCGCGGTAGGCAGGGGTGTGGCGTCAGCGGGCACCGTATTTGCGGCTGCCCATGCGGTTCCGTTCCACCAGCGAGGAGCGGCTCCTCCTGCGGGGTCGCGGTACCAGCCGGCGGGGGGAAGGGGTGTCGATGAGTCAGTCACAGAATGATCCTAACCAACGAGGCTGTGGAAGCTGAAACTTGCTCGATCTCAATTGAGCAGTGCGTCTCCTAGAAATCCGCGACAGCCGCAGACGTGCGCTACCCGGTCATGGATCCCGCGAGATTGTCGAAAAGAGAACTGAGGAACGTCACCGCGATCCAGATCACGGCTGCGAGTGCGAGAACATCAATTACGACTTTTGTGACGAGCGGACTGAGGCCGTGCCCGGTTCGCGCTCTCACGACAAGCGAGCGGCCGACGACGTAAACTAGACTGCCGAAAAGTGCGAGTGCCCAATGAAACGGGGCAGGGATGCCACGATTGAGTAGCGTTCTGTAGTCCCAGAACGCCAACGCAACGGTGAAACCAAAGACAGCAAATGAGCCGCCTTGGAGGAGTATTCGGGCGAGCAGATTGATGTCTGACAATTGCGCATCGGAGGCCTCGATAGGAGGCAGCGGAAGCCAGGGTAGCTGCAACATATAAACGAGTGGCAGCAGAACGAGCGGCAAGAAAACGATCGTCCAGATGTGTGCGGTTTGGACAGATAAGTCGATTCGCGCTCGTGGGGCGTCGAGGCCGGCGGTGGTGGGCACTAGCCGACTCTATCAGCGTCGAGTGATTTCCCGAGGAAAAATCTGCTCACTGATGGTTACGTGGTCGACGAGCAACCCGTGTGATTTCGCCGACAACTTGTGCCCCGCACCTTGTGCGGCGCGCGTGCGGTAGGTACCGTCAGATTAACTCCGAGCGACGAGGCTCGGGTCAACCTGCGATTTACCAATCGCGGTTGTGAGGATCGCTAGAGCGCGGCTTACCTGCAGGCGCAAAGGCGGATCGGAGAAACGATGAGTACCACCGTGCCCGTGAAAGCCCAGATTCCGGGGGCTAAGAAGCAAACTCCTGAGTTTGTGCAGCTTCTTGATCCCGACGGAAAGCGGTTGAGCGACGAACTCTATGACCCCTGGGTCTCAGATGTCACCGGTGATCAGCTCGCGAGTCTCTATGAAGACCTCATCATCGTGCGCCGTATCGATACGGAAGCAACCGCCCTGCAACGTCAGGGCGAACTCGGCCTCTGGCCACCACTCTTTGGGCAAGAAGCTGCGCAGGTCGGCTCTGCCCGCACGCTGCGCCCCGACGACTTCGTCTTCTCCAGCTACCGCGAGAACGCTGTCGCCTACTGCCGCGGGGTAAAGCTGCCTGACCTTCTGCGCGTTTGGCGCGGCACGGCATCGTCGGGCTGGGATCCCTTCGAGGTCGGTATGGCAACGCCCGCCGTGATCATTGGCGCTCAGACGTTGCACGCCACCGGCTATGCAGTCGGGTGCACATTCGACGGCGTCGACAGCGTCTCTGTCGCCTACTTTGGCGACGGTGCTACGAGCGAGGGGGATGTCAACGAAGCGATGGTCTTCGCCGCCTCCTTCAACGCTCCCGTGATTTTCTTCTGCCAAAACAACCAGTGGGCGATCTCTGAGCCCGTAGGGCTTCAAGCTCAGCGGCCGATTGCCGACCGGGCTCCGGGGTTCGGGATTCCGAGCATCCGAGTCGATGGCAACGATGTGCTGGCTGTCATGGCGGCGACGCGCAGTGCTCTCGATCGTGCCCGCACCGGCGGAGGCCCGACCTTCATCGAAGCGGTGACATACCGCCGAGGACCGCACACTACCTCTGACGATCCGAGCCGCTATGTCGACCCGGTTGTCGCGAAGGAGTGGGAAGCCCGCGACCCGATCGCGCGCGTGGAAGCGTTTTTGCGCAGCGAAGGGGTGCTGACCGACGAACTGGCGGCATCCATTCAGGCTCGAGCAGACGAGGTGGCGGCAGAATTCCGCGCCGGATGCTTGGCGCTGAAGAACCCCGAACCGCTCAGTGTGTTCGACAACGTCTATGCGACCGAGCACTCGGGGCTCGCGCGTCAAAAGAGCCAGTACAAGGCCTACCTCGAGGGATTCGACAAATGACAGAACTCACTCTGGCGAAAGCTCTCGGCTCTGGACTGCGTCGCGCCCTCAGCGACGACGACAAAGTTGTCTTGCTTGGTGAAGACATCGGAACTCTCGGTGGCGTTTTCCGCGTCACCGACGGGCTGCAGCGCGACTTCGGCAAAGACCGCGTGATCGACACTCCGCTGGCTGAAGCCGGCATCATCGGTATGGCCGTTGGCCTTGCGTTCCGTGGCTACCGCCCGGTCTGCGAGATCCAGTTCGACGGCTTTATCTACCCGGGCTTCGATCAGATCGTTGCTCAGGTCGCCAAGCTGCACTACCGCACAGCCGGAAAGGTGCGGATGCCGCTGACAATTCGTGTGCCCTATGGCGGAGGTATCGGCGCTGTCGAGCACCACTCGGAGTCACCGGAGGCGTACTTCGCCCATACGGCTGGACTGCGCGTTGTCACGTGTTCGACGCCGCAGGATGCTCACAGCATGCTGCGCGAAGCGATTGCCAGCGACGACCCGGTGCTGTTCTTCGAGCCCAAGCGTCGCTACTGGACCAAGGGCGAGGTCGACGAAGACGCCACCGCTCTGCCCATGGGCAAAGCGCGCGTCGTGACCGAAGGGACCGACGTCACGCTCGTCACCTATGGCCCGCTCGTCGCCACGGCTCTGGATGCCGCAGTCGCTGCCGCCGATGACGGCGTCTCTATCGAGGTGGTTGATCTTCGCTCGCTCTCCCCGGTCGACTTCGACACTGTTGAGGCGAGCGTGCGCAAGACGGGGCGGCTCGTGATCACCCACGAAGCTGCGGAATCGGGCGGCATCGGTGCCGAGATCGCCGCAACGCTCACGGATCGCTGTTTCTACTACTTGGAGGCGGCTCCTGTGCGCATTACGGGCTTTGATGTGCCGTACCCGGCCGCCAAGTTGGAGGACCACTTCTTGCCCGACCTCGACCGCATCCTCGACGGCGTTGACCGTGCGCTGGGTCGCGTGAATTCACTGACCGGTTGGAGCGCATAGTGGCTGTCAAAGAGTTTGCGCTGCCCGATTTGGGCGAGGGTTTGACCGAGTCCGAGATAGTCGAATGGCATGTTGCTGTCGGCGACCTCGTGACGCTCAACCAGCCCATTGCTGAGGTGGAGACCGCCAAGGCGATCGTGTCTCTGCCTTCGCCAGTCGCCGGCACGATCTCGGCCCTGCATGCTGAGCCCGGTTCAACCGTGCAGGTGGGAACGCGCATCGTGACGTTCGAGCTTGAGGGTGGTGCGCCCGCGGGCGACAGCGGTTCGAGCAGTGCCACCGATTCAAGCGGCGCTGCGGATGATGCGACACAGGCGAACGGCGCAGACACCGCGGCTGCGGCAGAGGCCGCCCCCGAACGAAACTCGGTGCTCGTCGGCTACGGCCCCGCCGTGGAGAGCGGCAAGCGCCCCACGCGCAAGCCGCGCAAGAGCGGCGGCGCACCGGCGGCGGCAGAGTCAGCGGCAGTGTCATCGCCAGCTGCGGATGCCGCATCCGGCACCGTGGCAGAGCCTGCGACATCCACTTCCGACGCGCCTACGGCCGCATCCTCAGAGCCCGCAGTCTCGCAGGCGGACGCCCGCACCAAGACAACGCCACCGGTACGCAAGCTCGCGGCCGACCGTGGTGTTGACCTCACGCAGGTGACCGGCACGGGGCCCGAGGGCATCATCACTCGGGATGACGTGCTGAGCGCGGCTGAAACCGCCGCCACCGGAGCGCTGGCTGACGACGACACGGGAGCGGGAGCATCCGCCCCGACTCGCACGGGAGTGTTGGCGAACTCGCGTCCGCGCGAAACCCGCACGCCGATCAAGTCGGTGCGTAAGGCAACCGCGGCGGCGATGGTCGCAAGCGCGTTCACGGCACCGCACGTCACCGAGTTCTTGACGATCGATGTCACGCGCACGGTAGAACTGGTCGCCAAGCTCAAGGCCACGGGCACCGCAGCGTCGGTGCTCGCTGTGGTGGCGAAGGCGCTGTGCATTGGAGTGGCGCGTAATCCCTCGCTCAACTCGCGGTGGGATGCTGACGCCAACGAAATCGTGGAGTTCGGTTACATCAACCTCGGTATCGCCGTCGCGACGCCGCGCGGGCTCATGGTGCCGAACCTCAAAGATGCTGATGCCATGAATCTGGCTGAACTCACTGAGGCAATCGGTGATTTGGCTCGCAATGCGCGAGCGAGCAAGGCAACTCCGGCATCGCTCAATGGTGGAACCATTTCGATTACCAACGTGGGTGTCTTCGGTATCGACGCGGGCACTCCCATCCTGAATCCGGGGGAAGCCGCGATTCTGGCGATGGGTGCCGTACGCAGGATGCCGTGGGAACACCACGGAGAAGTCGCGCTGCGCGACGTGATGACCTTGAGTCTGTCGTTCGATCACCGACTCGTCGACGGCGAGCAGGGCGCTCGATTCTTGACCGATGTTGGCTCGATTCTGAACGACCCCGGCACCGTTCTGACAATGGTGTGACAGCGGTAGTGGCCGCAACAGGTAAGAATGGTCTTATGACCGAGAATCTCGACCCTGCTGCGGCCACCCCTGCTCCGGCTCCTACTGCCACGCGCGCACCGCGCCGTTTGCTCGTGGGCCTCTTTGCGCTCGCAGCATTCGTGATCGCTGCTGACCAGCTCAGCAAGTGGTGGGCTGAAGCCAACCTCAGCGGTGGCGAGAACATCCCGATCATCGGTGATCTGCTGTCGTTCCAGCTCGTCTACAACCCCGGCGCCGCCTTCTCGCTCGCCGAGGAATTCACGTGGGTGCTCACGATTATCGCGGCGATCGCCGTCGTCGCCATCACGTGGTACGCGTGGACCGTTCAGTCGCGTGCGTGGGCCGTCGCCCTCGGCATGCTTCTCGGTGGAGCCATCACTCATCTCGGTGACCGCCTGTTCCGTGACCCCGGGTTTGCCCGCGGCCACGTTGTCGACTTCATCAACTACAACGGCTACTTCATTGGCAACATCGCCGACATTGCTCTCGTTGGCGGCGCGATCATGATCGTCATCATTTCGATCATGGGCATTGCCGCCAAGCCTGAACCTGCAACGACCAGTGACGCGGATGCCGCGACCACTCCCACGACAACGGGATGACCGACCTCAGCCTTCGCATGCCCAACACGCGGCTGCGGGCAGTACTCAATCTCGGCACGCGGCGCACTCCGCCGATCGATCTGCCGCCGACGCTCGCGGCGCCGGAACTCTTTGCTGGCTGGGATGACGAAGCCCAATTGAGTGACCTGCACGTTGAGTATCCGGATGGGCAACTGCACTGCGAAACCACCGCAGAGGGCGTCAGCCACCACTTTCATACTCCGCAGGGCGAACCTCGCGAGTCGAGTCCGTGGTCGGCAAACGACACTCGCATCCTCGTGCTGTGGGCAACGCGACTAGCCAGCGACTTTCATGCGCTGCTGCCGACTCTGCTCGACGACATCACGCAGGCTGCGGCCTGGCACGATGCCGGTTTCGATCTCTACATCTGCGAAGTGGCAGAACCTGTGCAACTCGACCTGCTGGAGATTGAGGTGGAGGGCGAGCTGCTGACGCTGCCGTGGCTCGGTGCGGGCACCGTGAGCCATGACCACATCGAGGGCGAGAATCATCCAATCGCCCTGCTGTGGGGCGCGGGGGAGTCAGAGCCCGACCAGCCCATCGCTGAAGCCTGGACCGACCCGCGCACGGGAGAACCGCGCTCGAAAGCGGTACCCGGCGTCGACTGGAACACCATCGGTCTTGCGGCCGAAGAAGTGCTGCCGTGGCTCGAGGGCATCTACCTCAACCACCACGTGATTCCGGATGCCGAGGGCACCTTGCTCAACGCCGTGCTGCGTCGACTCGGCAGCCTCGACGGCGGCGCGTAGCTCTCCGTTGCCTTCGCTACCGCCCCGGGCTTGAAGACGAAGCGTCGCTGCACCTGGAAGCTGATGATGTAGAGCGTCACGTCAGAGAAGACCTTGGCGACCACGAGCGGCACGCCCCAGTCGACCAGCACCGCGAGCCAGACGTAGCTGGAGGCGACGAGCGCCAGCGCCAGAATCACGTAGCGCAGGGCATCCCTCGCCACGTGCTCGCGCGTTCCTGATTGGAAGACGAGGTGGCGGTTGATGAGGAAGTTTACGGATGCACTCACGAGCCGCGCCCCGATCACCGAGACGAGCAGCGAATCGGTGAGGGCAAAGAGCAGAAGCAGGCCAACGGCGTCGATCACGAAAGAGGCGAGGGATGACGAGATGTAGCGCAGTAGCGGCGCGAAGACTCGAATGGAGTCGACGATGGGCCGAAAGTGCGAAGAGGCATTGTGCTGCAAGTAGACCGTCTCAATCTCGATTTCTTCGATGCGGATGCCGGCCGAGCGTGACCCGAGCAACAGGTTCAGTTCGTATTCGAACCGTTCGCCCTTCACATTGAGGAGCCAGTCGAGCATGTTCGCGGGGTAGCCGCGCAGCCCGGTCTGGGTGTCGCGCACGGCAACTCCGGTGGCGAACTTGAATGCTGCACGCGAAACGGCGTTGCCGAAGCGACTGCGGGCGGGAACCTCACCGGCAAAGGCGCGGCCGCCCAGCACCATGGCGCCCTCCGAGGCGTGCAGCTGGGCCGCGACCCGAAGGATGTCGGCCACCGTGTGCTGGCCATCACTGTCGGCGCAGACAACAGCCTCGCCCGGGTGGTTCTTGCGGCTGTAGTTGAAGCCGAACTTGAGGGCGTGTCCCTTGCCGCGATTGTCGTCGTAACCGATCACGTCGGCTCCGGCGAGCTGGGCGGTGGTGAAGAGGTCGGCGTACTCGGGCCCGCTGCCGTCATCGACGATGACGACCTGCAGCTGTGGGGCGGCCTCGCGAAGGGAACTAACGAGCTGCACGAGCCGCGCATCCGGTTCGAAAGAAGGAATCAGGATGATCATGATGCTGCTCCTACGTAGAGGATGTCGGAGGTTTCGCGTTCGCCGCCGTTGGACGGCTGGTTGATTACGGAACCGTTGAAGTACATGGTTGAGGAGCCGCCGCCGTCGAGGTTGTAGGCCGTCGTGGCCCCGAGGCTCTGCATGATCTCGGCAAGCTCGGGCAGGGTGACGCCGGCGCTGTAGCCGGGGTCGCGACCATCAACGACCACGAACACGAGGTGGTTGTCGTCGATCACGCCGACCGCGGTTCGCGGCTGATCGCCCTGAATGGAGTGGTTGCCGAAGTTGGTGTCGATTTCGACGTTCTCGATGCCGGCAACAACATCGCCGTCCTCGACGATCGCGGGACCGAACGAGAGTGTGTTCCAGACGCCGTCGGCGATCAGCTCGTCGGCAGAGGTCGTGGTTTCGTCGTACACCTCAACGCTGCCGTCGAGGGAGAACGCGAGACCATCGCGTGCTGGCTCGTCACGGTAAGCGACGCCATTGCGGATGACGATGCCGGTGTCTCGAAAGCCGTAGTAGTCGCCGTTGATGGCAAAGATCGCATCGTGTTCAGCGGCGATCGACGAGGTGAGGTCGATGATGTTCTCACCGAAGCTGTTCTGGGCAAATGCTGACCGCAGGGCGGTGGCATCGGTGAGTTCAACATCCGCGACGTAGTAGGTGACGGTGTCGGCACCGCTGCCGGTGACGACGGTGGAGATTGAGACGCTGGCGTCGTCGGAGGTGTAACTCGTGGCGGTGAGAACCGGCTCAGTCGAGGTGGTGACCGTGGGCTCGGTGGTCGTGGTGGTGCTGTTCTCGGCCTCGTATTGGGCGACATCCGAAATCTCGACATGCTCGATGACGAAGCCGTCGAGGGCCCACGCTGCGGTGCTGCCCAGGCCGAGCACGACCACCAGCACGGAGCCGATGATGATGTTCCGCTTTCGGAGCGTTCTCTTGTGCGCTGCTCTCTTTCGCGCTGTTCTGTCTCGCATACCTCAAGAAGTACGCGGGGCGGCTATCACTCTCTAATGGGGACGCTGTGAGCTTGCCATGACGCTCGCGGGAGTGCGCTGAGAGCGCGTGCGCTGGGTCGTGTTAGGGGGAGTGGAGCCTAGAAATCGCGCGTGGTTGCCGCGTCGGTGTCTGATTGTGCAGAGTAACGGCCGAGGTGCACTCGGCGCGAGAAACGGATGATCGGGCGAATCAGCATCTCGACGCTACCCAGCACGAAGAGCCAGGTTCCCGCGTGCGTGAGCTCGGGCGTGAAAAAGAAAATGCTGCCCACGAGAAAGAGCAGGCCGATCAGGATGTCGTTGACGATGCTGATGACTTCGTAGCGTTGGCGAATCACCAGTTCTTCGCGCCCGATCCGCAGTACGAGCGGGTTCGAAGTGCCGCTGTTGCGGTTGTCACCGCGAGTGCTGTCGGAGGCTGCGGAAGTGGTGTCGCCCATGCGTTCGGTCCTTTGCTTGGTCAGCGCGCGTGGCCCACAGTTTCGCAGGCTCCGCGGCGGGATGCCACACGGGGCTGTCTGTGAGCCAAGCGATGTGCTGGGATCCACCGCACTCCGGGCACACGAAAGGGCCTGCGACCGATCAGTCGCAGGCCCTTCGTCCTGGGGGAGGTGTGCGGGGTGAGGCTTACTCCTTGGTGTCACTTTCGGTGTCGGTGCTGTCGTCAGCGGAGCCGCTGCGGTCACCCATCTGGCCGCGATCTCCGCGCTCACCACGATCGGCGCGGTCGCCACGGTCTCCGCGCTCGCCGTTGCCGGCGTCGGGGTTGGCTTCGCGCTCAGCTTCATGCTCGGCGCGAAGTTCGGTAAGGGCAGCGGTAAGGGTGTCTTCGTCCACGTTGAGTTCGGCGGCGAGGGCGGTCACGAGGGCTGCTCGGCGCTCATCCTTCGCTGCCGTTCGTTCTTCTTCGGTGGCGTCGGAATCGAGTCGCTCGGGGCGCTCAGAGCTGTCGCGCAACGCTGCAAAAGCATCCGATACTTCGGTCTCGGTGAGGTCAAGCTTGGTGGCGAGGCCTGCCGCGTCGAGGCCGCGAGCGTGACCGCGCCCGGCGTGCTCGCCGCTGGTCGTCTTGTCTGTGGTGGTATCGGAGGCAACTGTCGTGCTGGCGGTCTCGATGGTGTCAGCCTGGGCGGGCAAAGCAATGCCCAGTCCGACACAGGAGGCCAAAACTACGCCGGCTGCTCCTGTGATCAGTTTCTTGTTCATGGTTGATCCTTTTCGTCCTATCCGGAATCTCCGGTGTACGTGATCAACAGTGCGCGCCAGTTCTATCAAAACGCTGTGGTGAGTCTGCGCAGGTCATGGGCAAGTTCTGCCGGTCGGTTATGAAGCGTTCGGCTATGAAGCGTGTACGGGCTTGTTTGTCGGCGCAAAGGCGAGAACGACCAATGAAAGCCCGATAACGCTGAGGCCGATCCAGCCCAAGCTGCTCAAACGCTCACCAACGACAAGCACCGCGAGAATTGCGGCGACCGCCGGTTCGCTCAGGGTGATGGCGGTTGCGGTGCTGGCGGGCACGCGCGCAAGTCCGTAACCAAAGAGCAGGTAGCCGAGGAACATCGGAACGATGACCATGTAGGCGGCGACGCTGAAGTTCTGCGCATTCGCGAGGAGCGGGGCCCCGGTGACCGCGAGCACGGGCATCAGCAGGGCTCCACCCACGCCGAAGATTGCGCCCATGGATGCGGCACGGCTAACGCCGCGACTCATCAGTCGTTGTGCGGACCACGAGTAGGTGGCGTAGGTGCCGCCGGCGACGAGACCCAACAGGATGCCCAGCACGGTCTGCACGGTTTCGCTAGGTTCGTTGCTCATTTTGGCGAGGCAGAGCACGACGCTGCCGGTGACTCCGAGACCTGCGGCGAATAGCCACCACTTGCTCAGCGGGGTGCGCTGAATGATGCGCTCGAGCAGCCCGGATGCGAGCGGTGCCGAAGCCAAGGAGACCACCGAGCCGAGCGCGACGCCGGCGAGGTGCATCGAACTATAAAAGGCGAGGGGATAGATCGCGACAGCGATCGCTCCGACAATGAGCGAGGTGCGGTTGGCTTTCAGTTGGGGGAGCGCTCGGCGTAACGCAGGGATGGCGATAAGGGCTTGCAGGAGCCCGCCAAGTCCGAGCGCGGCGGCACCGATCGCGAGGGGGCCGACGTCGGGGGCAAAAGTTGCCACGGTGCCGGTGGTGCCCCAAAGGATCGAGGTCGTTGTGATTGCGGCGAAGGCCAGCGAACGCTGACGGTTCATGCGTTCTCAAGCAGAGACGCAGCAATGGCGCGGGCCCGCACCAAACGGTGGTCGGAACCTTCGACGCCGGCACGGGCGACAGCACCTTCGAGGAGAAACGAAAGTTGTTCGGCGAGAACATCGGCGTCATCCGCATCCCGCTTGGCCAGCGCGGCGGCAAGCATCGCCTCGACTTGCTCTTTATGGTCGCGCACGGCGGCTCTTCCTGGCGAGTCTGTCGGGAGTTCGGCGGCGGCATTGAGCAGTCCGCAGCCGCGGAAGCCGTGAACGTAGGCGGCGTTGGCATGGTCGATGTACGCATCGAACACAGCCAATACTTCATCTTTCGCGGTGTGGGCGTCGGCTGCCCGCACTCGATGCAGTTCTAGCCATTCGTCGTGACGTTGCTCGATGTAGGCGAGAACGAGCGCATCCTTCGAGGCGAAGTTGTTGTACAGACTCTTGCGAGCCACTCCAGCGCTCTGCGTGATGGTGTCGATGCCGGTGGCTGTGACTCCGTGCGCATAGAACAGCTCTGCTGCCGCGTCGAGCAGTCGTGTTCGTGCTGGGCGGTCTCGTACCGAATCCTCGCTCATGTGCCATCCCTTGAGTAGGTAGGTCAGTCTACCTACTCAGAGCCAGCGAAGCGCAACGGAGCGGGCGAGGGGTCGGGTGCGCGTGCACGGGCAGCGCGACTAAACCGCGAACCAGGGGAATGGCTAGGCGTCGAGGGCGGCCAACGCCATCCGCTCGAGCACGGCACTGGTGGCGCCGGCACGCCCACTGTGGGGAGTGGAGTTGATGAGCCCGAAGGTGGCGTGGGCGCGGGTGCGTAGCTCGGTGGTCGCGGCATCCGGATGCAGCTGCGAGAGCACGCCAACCCACAACTCAACGTAGCTGCGTTGCAAGGCGCGAACGTCGTGTTGGTCGCTGGCGGTGAGGCTGTCGAGGTCGCGATCTTGAACCCGGATGACGTCGGCGTTGCCAAGCGCAAACTCCACATGAAACTGAACGAGGCTTTCGAGCGCGGCTCGGGGTGTGGCGGCGTGCTCGATCACGGTCTGGGCTCCGCGGCACAGGTTGGAGCTGGCATCCACCAGTATCGCGGCGAGCACGTCTTGTTTGCCATCGAAGTGGCGGTACACGGCGGGGCCGCTCACGCCGGCGGCGGAGCCGAGTTCTTCGAGCGAGACGCGCGTGAAGCCGCGCTCTGCGAAGAGGCTGGCGGCGGCGTCGAGGAGGGCCTCGCGTCGGTCGGCCTTCGCTTGGCTGCGCGGAGTTGGCGTCTCGTTCATGTTCTGAGTCTAGACAGTTCGGTTAATGCTCGCTAACCTAAATTCAGTTAGTAATGACTAACCCAAGTGGCCACAAGCTACGCAGAACGAAGGTGTTCGATGGAGAAGATTTCTACTGCCGCCAGGCCGTCTCACCCGACGTTTGCGGCTAACGAAGAGTCAATGCGCGGCCTTGTCGAGCAATTGCGCGAGCGACTCGCGACGACGGCTCTCGGCGGCTCGGAGAAATCTCGCGAACGCCACGTCTCCCGCGGCAAGCTGCTGCCGCGCGACCGCGTCGACGAACTGCTCGATGAGGGCAGCCCTTTCATTGAGATCGCCCCGCTCGCCGCGAATGGAATCTACGACGACCAAGCGCCCGGCGCTGGCGTGATTGCCGGTATCGGCCTCATCCACTCCCGCCCCGTTCTCGTGATCTCGAACGATGCAACGGTGAAGGGCGGCACCTACTTTCCGCTCACGGTGAAGAAGCACTTGCGGGCGCAAGAGATTGCGCTCGAGAACAAGCTGCCCTGCGTCTACCTCGTTGACTCGGGCGGCGCTTTTCTCCCGATGCAAGACGAGGTCTTTCCCGATCGCGACCACTTCGGCCGCATCTTCTGCAACCAGGCTCGGCTCTCGGCGGCCGGCATCCCGCAGATTGCCTCGGTCATGGGCTCGTGCACCGCGGGTGGCGCTTACGTTCCGGCGATGAGCGACGAGACGATCATCGTGCGCAATCAGGGCACGATCTTCTTGGGTGGCCCGCCGCTCGTGAAGGCCGCCATCGGCGAGATCGTCACGGCGGAAGAACTCGGCGGGGGAGACGTGCACGCCCGCACTTCGGGCGTCACCGACCACCTCGCCGACGACGACCGCCACGCGCTCGAAATTGTGCGGGACATCATCAAGACCATCCCCAAGCCTGCTGCTCCCGCGTGGGATGTTGTTGCCTCGCGCCCGCCCGCCGTGAACCCGGACGAGCTCTACGGGGTCGTACCCACCGACGTGCAGAGCCCCTACGAAGTGCGCGAAGTTATCGCGCGTCTCGTTGATGGCAGCGAGTTCCACGAGTTCAAGAAGGAATACGGCACGACGCTCATCACGGGGTTCGCGACGCTGCACGGGCATCCGATCGGCATCGTCGCCAACGCCGGAGTGCTGTTCAGCGAATCGGCGCTCAAGGGCGCTCACTTCATCGAACTGTGCGATCAGCGCGGCATCCCGCTGCTGTTCCTGCAGAACATCTCTGGCTTCATGGTCGGCAAGGAATATGAAGCCGGCGGTATTGCCAAGAACGGCGCCAAGATGGTGACCGCCGTGGCCACCACGCGTGTTCCCAAGTTCACGGTCGTGATCGGTGGCTCGTTCGGCGCCGGCAACTACTCGATGTGCGGTCGCTCGTATTCACCGCGCTTCTTGTGGATGTGGCCCAACGCCCGCATCTCGGTCATGGGCGGCCCGCAGGCTGCTGCCGTGCTCTCCACGGTGCGCCGCGATCAGCTCGGCGAAGACGCCTTCACCGAAGACGACAAGGTCGAGTTCGAGAAGCCCATCCGCGAGCAGTACGAACGCCAGGGCAGCCCCTACTATTCGACAGCCCGCCTCTGGGATGACGGAATCATTGACCCCAAAGACACCAGAGACGTGCTCGGCATGGCCCTCGATATCGCCGCGGCCACCCCGCTGCCTGAACCGGGCTTCGGCCTCTTCCGGATGTGATCGCCATGTTCTCTGCCGTTCTGGTCGCCAATCGTGGCGAAATTTCCTGTCGCATCACGCGCACCCTGCACTCGATGGGCATCCGTTCGATCGCGGTCTATACCGAGCACGATCGTGACGCGAAGCACGTTCAAGTGGCGGATGCCGCGGTGCTGATCGACAGCTACCTCTCGGTCGAATCGATCGTTGCTGCGGCCCATGCCGTCGACGGCATGCATGCTGATGCGGTTCACCCGGGCTATGGCTTCCTCTCCGAGAATGCGCAACTGGCTGAGGCCTGCGCCGCTGCCGGAATCACCTTTATCGGCCCCGGCGTCGAAGCGCTCGAGATCATGGGCGACAAGATCGCGTCGAAGAAGCACGTGACCGAGCGCGGCGTCGCCGTGATCCCCGGCATCGCTGAGCCGGGCATGACCAACGATGATCTCGTGGCTGCTGCCGCCGAGGTCGGGTTTCCGCTGTTGATCAAGCCGTCGGCAGGTGGCGGTGGCAAGGGCATGACGATCGTGCGCGAGCCCGATGCTGTTGCCGGTGCGCTCGATTCTGCTCGTCGCGTGGCCAGTGCCGCGTTCGGCGATGACACGCTTTTCCTTGAGCGCCTCGTCGAGAAGCCCCGCCACATCGAGGTGCAGGTGCTGGCCGATAGCCACGGCACGATCATCCACTTGGGCGAACGCGAATGTTCGCTGCAGCGTCGCCACCAGAAGATCATCGAAGAAGCGCCATCGCCGCTGCTCGATGAAGCGACTCGTCAGCGCATCGGTGAAGCTGCGTGCGAGGTTGCGCGCAGTGTGAGCTACATCGGTGCCGGAACCGTCGAGTTCCTCGTCTCCGATAACGCCCCCGACGAGTTCTTCTTCATGGAAATGAACACGCGCCTTCAAGTGGAGCACCCGGTCACCGAAATGATCACCGGCATCGACCTCGTGGAGTGGCAAGTGCGCATTGCTGCCGGCGAGAAGCTCACTGTGGAGACACCGACGCTCACCGGGCACTCGGTCGAGGCACGCATCTACTCCGAAGATCCCGCCAACGACTTCTTGCCCTCCGCCGGTCAGATCGTGCACCTGCACGAGGCCGCCGACGGCAGTGCGGCCAGCGCCGGCACAATCAGCGCCAGCACGACCGGCACAGCCACAGCCGGCGCAGCCGCGACCAGCGTCCGCGTCGACAGCTCACTCATCCAGGGCGGCACGGTCTCGGCCAACTACGACCCGATGCTCGCGAAGGTCATCGCCCACGGCGCCACCCGCGCCGAAGCCCTCCACGCCCTCGACCGTGCCCTCGCCGACACGGTCATCCTGGGCGTCACCACCAACATCGAATTCCTCCGAGCGCTCCTCAACCGCGACGACGTACAAGCCGGCGATCTCGACACCGGCCTCATCGAGCGCGCTCTCGCCGAGATCGAATTCACCGCCCCCACCCCGGCAGTGCTCGCAGCGGCGGCTCTGAGCATCCATTCCGAACGCTGGATGCCGGGCTCACCCTGGCAGCAGCCCAGCGGTTGGCGTGTGGGGCAGCATCGCCCTGCCCGCTACCGTCTCGCGAGTGCGGGGCAGGTGCACGAGGTTTTGGTTGCCGGCCCGCCCAGCGCAGCGGAGGTCACGATCAACGGCACCACCACTCCGGCGCGCTTGACGAGCACCGGTATCGAGTGGGGCACCCAGAGCATCCGTCTCGCTATAGAAACAGCCGACGCCACGGTGTGGATTGGGCAGGAGGGCACTTCCTGGGCTCTTACTGCGCAGTCTCGCGCCGAGTCACTCGCGGCCCACCGCGCGACGCTCGCGAGAGTCGCCGGTGCGGTCGATCCCGAGTTGCGTTCGCCCATGCCCGGCACGGTTGTCGCAGTGGCGGTGGCGAACGGAGACTCTGTGACTGCCGGTCAGACGGTGCTCACGATTGAAGCCATGAAGATGGAACACCCCGTTGTCGCAACCCTCGATGGGGTTGTTGACATCAGTTTGAAGCCTGGCGATCTGGTCACACGCGATCAGATCGTTGCCCGAATCGAATCGCCACAAGCGAGCACTGAAGGAGAAACCTCATGAGTCACGACGCTACCCGCGGCGAAATCACCCACCTCGGCCTCACCGATGAGCAGTTGAAGTTGAGCGCTGACGTGCGCGATTTCGCGGACAAGGTTGTTGCTCCGGCAGCGTATGAGTACGACACGAAACGTGAACTGCCCTACGGCATCATCGCGCAAATGGGTGAAATGGGTCTCTTCGGTTTGCCGTTCCCCAAGGAGTATGGCGGGCAGGGCAAGGACTACGTTTCGTTGTGTCTCGCGATTGAGCAGCTTGCTCGCGTTGACCAGTCGATTGCGGTGACGCTCGAGGCCGGTATCGGTCTTGGTGCGATGCCGATCTTCAAGCACGGTAGCGAAGAGCAGAAGCAGCAGTGGGTTCCGATGCTCGCGCGCGGTGAAGCTCTCGCTGGTTTCGGTCTGACCGAAGCGGATGCCGGATCCGATGCTGCGGGGACCAAGACCACTGCTGAGCTCATCGATGGCGAATGGGTCATCAATGGTACGAAGCAGTTCATCACTAACTCGGGTAGCGAGATCACGAAGGTTGTGACGGTCACGGCGGTCACGGGTCGTCGGGAGAATGGCAAGCCTGAGCTGAGCGCCATCCTCGTTCCGAACGGTACGCCGGGCTTCACGGTGCACCCGCCCTACGACAAGGTCGGCTGGCACACTTCTGACACGCATCCGCTGTCGTTCGATAACGTGCGGGTTCCCGAAGAGAACCTGATGGGGGAGCGCGGCCGTGGCTTCGCGAACTTCATTGAGGCTCTGGATGAAGGGCGCGTTGCGTTCTCGGCACTCTGCACGGGTGCGGCCCAGGGTTGCCTGGAGGAGTCGATCCGTTACGCCAACGAGCGTCACGTCTTCGGCCGTTCGATTGGTTCGAACCAGCACATTGCGTTCAAGATTGCGCGGATGCAGGCCCGAGTTCACTCGGCACGCTTGGCAACCTACGATGCAGCCCGCAAACTGGTTGCCGGGGTTCCTTTCAAGATGGAGGCGAGCTTGGCGAAAATGATCAGCAGCGAGGCGGCCATGGATAACGCTCGGGATGCCACCCAAATCTTCGGTGGCTACGGCTTCATGAACGAGAACCCTGTCGCTCGCCACTACCGTGACTCGAAGGTGCTGGAGCTCGGTGAGGGCACCACTGAGGTGCAGATGATGGTCATTGCTCGTGAGCTGGGGTTCGCAACCCTATGACCGGCAAACGTATTCAGCAGCGCGGTCTCTGGTTCGACGAGTTCGAGGAGGGCGCGGTCTATTTGCACGCGCCCGGCCGCACTGTCACCGAGGCTGACAATGTTCTCTTCACGACGATGACGATGAACACCCAGTCGCTGCATTTGGATGCGGCGTGGTCAGAGCAGCAGCCTTTCGGGCAGCGCCTGGTGAACTCGATGTTCACGCTCTCGACGATGGTGGGGGCATCCGTGGCTCAGCTGACGCAGGGCACGATTGTGGCGAACTTGGGCTTCACGGAGGTCAACTTTCCGCATCCGCTGTATCACGGCGACACGATGTATTCCGAGTCTGAGGTGCTGGAGAAGCGGCTTTCGAAGTCGCGCCCCGGCCAGGGAATCATTTCGTTGCGTCACACGGCCAAGAACCAGGATGGTGTTGTGGTGGCTGTCGCGACCCGTTCGGTGATGGTCTGGACTGAGGAGGGCGCACCGTGATTTTCACTTTAGGGCCGTCGATTCTGTTTGTTCCGGGCGATCGCCCCGACCGTTATGCCAAGGCGCTGGAGCGCGCGGATGCGATCATCATTGACCTTGAGGATGCCGTAGCCAGTGTCGACAAGGCTGCGGCCCGCGCTGCCCTGATCGCGAACCCGATGGATCCGGCCCGCACGATCGTGCGACTGAATCCGGCGGGCACCGAGGATCACGATAGTGACCTCGAGGCGTTGGAACAGACGGAGTACCGCACGGTGATGCTGTCGAAGTCGGAGTCGGTTGCTGACTTCGATGCGCTGAAGGAGCTCGATGTGATCGCCCTGTGCGAGACGGCGCGGGGTGTGCTGGCGGCGACAAGTTTGGCGTCGTTGGATTGCGTGGTTGCTCTCATGTGGGGTGCCGAAGATCTGGTGGCGTCGCTCGGCGGTTCATCGTCGCGCGAAGATTCCGGCCCGTACCGTGGTGTCGCGTTGCATGCGCGTTCGTCGGTGCTGCTCGCGGCCGGCGCTTATTCGAAGGCTGTGATTGATGCGGTGCATCTCGATATCGCAGACCTGGAGGGTCTCGGTGCTGAGGCTCGGGATGCCGCGGCTCTCGGGTTCACGGCAACGGCCTGCATTCATCCGTCTCAGGTCGCTATTGTGCGCGAAAGTTACGCGCCAACGGTCGAGCAAATCGCGTCGGCACGAGCACTTCTCGCCGCCGCGGAATCGCAGCCTGGCGTCTTCAGCTTCGAGGGCCGCATGGTCGACGGCCCCATCCTGCGGCACGCGGAGTGCGTAGTCGCGCGGGCGGGGTTGCGCGAGGGTTAGCGGCCGTCGTCTCAGGTCCTAACCACGGCCAAGTCATCATTCTTTACTGAAGGGCGGAATAATCTGAGTATGGCTAAGCCCAAACAGTTGGCCCGGGACGCAGCAAGATGGTCTAAAGGTGAAGATCTCTGACTCGACCATGTGACTCTCGTTGAGAGCGATCTGCGCTGGACTTCCAAAACTAGATTCGCGACCTTGTGGAGTGTGAAGCGCCCAGAGGCCTTTCTTGCTCCGCTTCCACAGTTGGAGACCTTGGACGTGCGCGGAGGGTCTGGCGAGAACACTGACTTTGTTTCCGATTGCGGCTCGCTGCGATCCCTCAAGATCAATTAGGTACGGGGCCTGTCAGATTTGTCTGCGCTATCCGCAGTCGTTGGGCTTGAGCATCTTTCCGTTTACGGCTTTCCGCAGGTGACCTAGTGGTCCTCATTGAACAAAGCTCGCAAAGCTTCATCGGTTGGAACTCGGGCCGATGAAGGGCATTGAGGGTATTTCGGGAGTCCTTGAGGCGCCAGCGTTGAGCGAGTTGCTCTTGATCAGAGAGGGTGGCGTACCCCAGTTGGCTGCTGCCGCGATCCCCGATGCACCCGTCCGACAGACGATTCACTTGGTTTGCGGAGAATGTTCCTGATCGGCTCTGGATGCCGTTCATTGAGCGGCGTCGGAAAGTCAGAAGACTCAATATAGGGTTTTGTGCGATGAATTTATCGAATTGCTAGCAGAGAGAGCGCAGCCCGCCCTCGGCTCTTAGCCGAATACGGCGCTCCAACGCATGGATTCCGCCAGACAGAGATGTGAGGACTAGAACTCCCACCCACCGATGTCTGAACTTGGCAATTCAATGTCTTGCACGTCAGCAGGCCCGCCGTCCACAGCGGCGAGCGTGCTGAATAGTTCGTTGCTAAAATTTGTCATCCCTAGCGCCTGCGCGCGAGCCGCGGAATAGAGTTCGCTAAAGAACGGGTTGAGGGCGCTCCCCTCGCGGTCCCACCGCCAAGTTTCGAGCTTTTGATACGGCTCGACTTCCTCGCTGATCTTGAAAATGTGGAAATCATATGGCGGGGCATCGTCTGAGTCAGCAGATTCAATGACGTAGGCGAACGGTCCGACGTGGAGCCAGTACCAGAACTCTCGCGAATCAGAAACGCTCCATCCCACGGCACCATCTTCCGTGGCTTTAGCGAGCCGCTTCAAGAATGCAGCTTTCACCCCTGGTTTTACAACATCCATGTTTACGCCACCTTAATCTGATAAACGGTTGTTAGTCCGGCGCACTTCGACGAGATGGACGCCACATCGACAGCAACAATCTTTAGTAACGCAACTAAGGGCTTCTTGCTTCCGGAAACGAGAGCCGACTTCGCTGCTGTCGATTTGCTAGCTGCTTCGCGCATCTCGGAAATAAGCGATGAGTAATCGGACTCACCTTCAGTTTCAAGCAAAGAGGCAATCTGCACAGCGGCATGGCTGAACGCTACTAAAGCCCGAATTGCGCCTGGCTTATTGTCGATGGCAATTGCTTCATCAATGTCTGCTTCGATCGTGACTAGCTGGGGGACCAACACGAGAAGGTGGTTGAGCAACATACGTCTGTTCGCGGCAACAATCGCCGTCGTGGTGGCTTCCGCTGCCGAAGCAGTATTTCGAAGCTGCTTGATCGCAAGATAAAACCCGGTAACCGTCACTAGAAGCCCGACAATGCTAATAACGTCGCTCAAACTCATTGCGCCCCTTTAGTTTACTTGGACACGGTACCTCAATTTGCGAACTTCGCTCGTGAATTGTGTGTGATTTGAGTATTCAGGATTCGTATGAGTTGCCCACCCTCTCGGCACGTAACAGTGGCCCCGGAATGTCCAGGATGGAAACACGCCATTCGTCGGCAATCTGACGCGATACTGTGAGCGGTGTTCAGCGCTTCTGTGAACGCGCAACAAGTATGGCTCCCCTTCACGAGGCATCCGCATCGAGTCGCGTGCAAAGACACTGTTCACAGGGCTAATCCTCAAACGTGTTGACCATGGCGTGCGCCGCACGGTCGAGGTACGCCCAGATTTCGGCCTCGTAGAGCGGCGGCAGTTCGAAGGTGTCGAGGGCGT
Organism: Rhodoglobus sp. NPDC076762; assembly: GCA_040687235.1. GTDB lineage: Bacteria > Actinomycetota > Actinomycetes > Actinomycetales > Microbacteriaceae > Rhodoglobus. The sequence goes on from JBFBMV010000001.1 coordinate 1,443,080, forward strand.
TGCGCATGTGGCTCAACTAGCGGTCACGGGCATCTGGGGTTACTTTGAAGGGCATGTGGCGCATGCGCAGGCATGGACGTCCGCGTTCCTGGCTGTACGTGTTCGGACCGCCCCAATGCTGTTCCAAGAAACCCGTCAGGCGCTGGATCGCACCCTCAAGGTCGGGCTGCTCTTGGTACATCGGCAGCAGCACCTCATCCGTCGCCACGCCAACATAGAGATCGCGGACCACCTTCTAGAACGTGGTGCGACCGCCGATGAGTTCCCACATCGAATCGACCGGGCATCCGGAGCACCGCACGGTGATGCTCTCGAAGTCGGAGTCGGTGGCTGACTTCGATGCGCTCGCCGACCGCGACGTGATCGCCCTGTGCGAGACGGCGCGGGGTGTGCTGGCGGCGACAAGTTTGGCGGCGCTGGATTGCGTGGTTGCCCTCATGTGGGGTGCCGAAAATTTGGTGGCATCGCTGGGTGGTTCGTCGTCGCGCGAAGATTCCGGCCCCTACCGTGGTGTCGCGTTGCATGCGCGCTCGTCGGTGCTGCTCGCGGCCGGCGCTTATTCGAAGGCGGTGATTGATGCGGTGCATCTCGACATCGCAGACCTGGATGGTCTCGGTGCTGAGGCTCGGGATGCCGCTGCGCTCGGGTTCACGGCAACGGCCTGCATACATCCCTCTCAGGTGGCCATTGTGCGCGAAAGTTATGCGCCCACGGTCGAGCAAATCGCGTCAGCACGGGCACTTCTCGCCGCTGCGGAATCGCAGCTCGGAGTCTTCAGCTTCGAAGGTCGCATGGTCGACGGGCCCATCCTGCGGCACGCGGAGTGCGTGGTTGCGCGGGCGGGGTTGCGCGAAGGCTGACTAACTGCTGACCTATCGTTCAATCAGCCCACATATTGCACGAATGATTCAAGGAGAGGGTTCCTTAGTGCGAGCAGGAATGCTGAGAGGTCGATCCAGGGCCGCGCGAAATCTCAAAGCGCGAGTCGGTAATTTAGAAGCTCACTATTGCACCAAAACCCACCCCTGATTCGTCACCAAATACTCAGCGCGGGTGTGCTGATTCTCCACTGACAGCCCGGCTCCTACCTGATGGCCAAGAGGGAAGCCGCTTCCGTGATTGGAACCGGCGCAGCCGCATACGCAGTTCCATGCGTTGTTCGGATCAGCCCCCCAACATTCCGACACGCATGTGGTTCTGGAATTGCCATGGACAACGACCCGAACCGTTCCGAATTCCTCGACTAGACCGCCGATCAGTTCGTCTCCGTGGTCTCGGGCGACTTCGAATAGTTTCGTCTGTCGGTTGTACTTCGGCTGAGTCCGCGCGCCGCGAATGTCTCTGAGGAGCTTGTAGTTTCCATCGCCACTCCGAAACGGTAGCTGCACTGTTGTTCGGGCGGCAGGACGAAGCGTAACCGTAGGTACCATCCAAGCATCTTGGCATGTGAGACGGGAAAGCGGGAGCACTGCCTGGCTCGAAGCTTCCGTGCGTTTGACAGGGTTTGCTCAAGAGTAGAGGCGATTGCTGGAACTCCGACTTTTCTGGGAGATTGGTGGCGGGGATTGAGAATCTCAAACCCCGCCACGAAATTCGGCAAACTGGCCTTTTACGACGCGCTTCCGGGTGTCGGGACCGGAGAGATCGCCATGCGAATTTCTAGTCATGGGCGTCAGGCCAGAGCCTCAATCGCTGCCGAACTGGGACGCTCAGGTTGTCTCTCGCTTGCCTCGAAATCGCGGATGCCTTGGCTGGTGAGGGTGGCAGCGCTTTGCGCACTCGATTAGCTACCAATGGCAGAGCGCTTAGGTGTGGAGACTCCCGCCGCAGCATAATGTGGAGACAGCGGGAAATTTGAAGCTGTCGTCGGATTCGTTTGCCACGCGATAGTGTGAAAAGAGCGCCATTTGGCGTCTGAACCCTGCAGAGAGGTCAGTTGTCAGATGGCACGTTTCGGGATGGAACCGGGCGAACGCGGGGCGCTGAGCCTAAGCCAAACACCGAGCGCACTACCTAGCTGGGTGTTCGTTCCGACCGAGCCGCCAGAAGCCGACACGCCAGCAGCTGTTCGTGCGGCAGCGGGGGCTAAGATGCTTGAACTCGACGAAGAACACGAAATTCTCAGGATATTTCCGCTCGACACCAGACCTTGGAGGAGCGAGTTTCTGGATTCGAAATACTCGTCAATACTCCGGTTCGAAGTTCCCGTCGAGCTCGAAGAGCATTGGGATGTCCGGGAACTTCTGGCAAATTTGCCGTCGGGCTTCACGAAGGATCCTGAGTACGGTCTAGGGCTGGCTCGTGAATGCGATCCGCTAATTCGATTGATTCAAGAGCAAACTGACTGTTCCGCCATCAGATTCGTGGACGCAGGAGAGGCCGAAGTGGATGGTGCCACTTTCGAAATCAGCTTCCAGCAGTTCGATGCGTTGCGCGCTGGATTCCAGCGGATCAAAAACAGAGGTGACCTAGCGATTCGGCGCGTGCGAGACCACTTTGTTCGTCAGGAACTTCTGGATGCACTTGGCTTGTCGCCGCGACAACTGACTCTTGGGCGTTTGCAGACTTCTCAATGGATGACTCGCGTAGCTGCCGGTCAACCTGTTCTGAGCGAGAACGAACAGGCGCAGCTAGTCGAATCGACGATCGCGCACGCTTCACAGATTGCCGCAGACAAGCCTATGCGGATGGCTCAACTTCGGCGCGAGATTGAGATGGTCAATCTAGAAAAGCTAATCGAGATGTTTGAGGAAGCACTGGACGCGGGCCAAGGAGAGGCATGGTGGCAGGACTTCTTCGAACGAAACATTTTCGCTCTCCAGCTGCTTTTTGGTGGCCCTGCGGTGCTTATCGACGCTCAAGTACCAATCGGCGAGGGCACCAATACTCTCAAGGGCAAGAAAATTGCCGACTATCTTTTCAAAAATGCGATGACGGACAACGCATCGTTGGTTGAAATAAAAAAGCCAGGTACGAAGCTGTTGAAGAAGCGTTCTTATCGCCAAGGTGTATTCGGCGTTCAATCTGAAATAGGTGAGGCCGTCGCTCAGGTGCTGGACCAAGCACTGCAACTGACCCGTCATCAGGACAGTACTCGGGGTAGGACAAGCGACCATTCCTGGCAATCGAGCGCACCGCGATGTTTTATCGTTGCTGGGCGTCTCTCCGAGTTGGACACTGCGGACAAGAAAAAGTCATTCGATCTGTATCGTGAACATCTCTCGAGCGTACGGATCGTTGCCTACGATGAAATTCTCGAGGGTCTGAAAACGCTACAGAGGTTCCTGACGACCGAAGATTCTGCTAGTTAGAAGATACGCGATATGCGCATTCCGAACAGGGTGTTTACTTCGAAGCAATCGCGCGCTCATCGCTAATCCTCAAACGTGTCGACCATGGCGTGCGCGGCACGGTCGAGGTATGCGCAGATCTCGGCGTCATAGAGCGGCGGTAATTCGAGAGTGTCGAGAGCGTTGCGCATGTGGTGCAACCAGCGGTCACGGGCATCCGGGTTCACCCTGAAGGGCATGTGTCGCATGCGTAGGCGAGCGTGTCCACGTTCCTGGCTGTATGTGTTCGGGCCGCCCCAATACTGCTCCAAGAAACCAGTGAGGCGCTGGATCGCACCCTCAAGGTGGGGCTGCTCCGGATACATCGGCAGCAGCACCTCATCGGTGGCAACGCCCAGATAGAACTCGCGCACGAGTTTCTCGAACGTGTCGCGGCCGCCGATGAGTTCCCACATCGATTCTGCTGGGGCGTGTGGGACCCAGCACGGTGATGCTCTCGAAGTCGGAGTCGGTGGCCGAATCAGTTGTCATAGGCCGTCGCTACACTTCAAGAATGAGCCTGATCGACCGTGCCGCAACGCGACGTAAACCCGCATTCGTGGCGATGGATCCACCCGAGCAGGCCGTGCGCTGGTCAATGGCGGCAAGTTCCTCCGCCCGTACGAAACGAGCGTTTCATGATCCTAGAGAGTCGAGCTGATGAGCGATTTCGACACGTCAAAGGCGCCTCGGGGAGTCCTCGCTGCACAGCGTCTTGTTGAGACGGTAGCTGAGCAGGGGGACTTGGCCGAACGTCATTACCTTGAGTTGAAAAGCACGCTGGATTTGTCCACCAAGAAAGACAAGGAAAAGATCGCCAAGTTCATTCTCGGCGCGGCGAACCGGATGCCAGACATTGCGGCTGGCGCGTTCGAAGGCTACGCGGTAATGGTCATCGGCGTTTCGGAAAGGGCTATCACCGGAATACCGCCCGTCGAGATGATGGAGATCGCCAAGATCGTTCAGCGGTACGTCGGCGCCGCTGGCCCGCGCTGGGACATCGTGTGGGTACCGATTGAGGGATCGGTGAACCAAGTCCTCATCGTTCTCGTAGACCCGCCTCAGAAGGGCCAAGGTCCGTTCCCGTGCCGAAGCACCGGCGAGTCATTGGCGAGCGGGCGCATCTACATCCGCGCGGATGGTGAGACTCGGGAGGCGAACGCTGAGGAGTTCGACCTGTTGGTGACGCGAGGTTCGGCTCCGCAGAAAGTTGAAGTTGACTTCAGAGTTGAGTTGCTCGGAGATGTAGCACCGGTCACCCTGGACGAGGATTGCACGATCGAAGCATACGTAAGCCGCCAGAGGGCGCGGCTGCTCGAAGCGCTACCGGCGGAAGAGCCGCACCAAGAGGTATCAAGTGAGCCGATCCGTCTCGCGGAGATGACGGCAGGTGCTCGTGGCTTTGCGTCTCTCGCGTCAGGGTTCCAGAGTGCATCGCTGCTCGCAAGCGCGATGACGATCCCCGAGGAACGAACCGAGGAAACTTATCGAGCTTCGATTGAGTCGTGGGAGGCGCGGTTCCGGACCGCCTGGAACGACGCTGTCCCGCGGATCGCGGCAAGCCAACTAACACCGGTGATTGTCAGGGTTTCGAATCGGACAACGACGTTTTTCCACGATGTCGAGGTAAAACTCCACCTCGAAGGCGAGGTGTTTGCGCATGATTATGTCGGTCCGCAATGGGTGGACAGCCTCTCGAGCCATGAGTTGCCGCGTCCACCGCGCCCTTGGGGCCCTCGGCAGCGAGACTTAGGGATCACGAACCCCTCAAACTTCGGCTATATGCAGCCGTCTATTCCTGGGACGTACGTGGCTCCGTCCGTGAGTTTCAAAAACGGTGGTTCGGTCGACCTCGATCTCGGCATCGGCGAGCTCCGGCCTTTGGGCAGTTACGAATCCGAAGACGAAGAGTTTGTACTGGTCGTCGCGGACGACTCACTGAAGGCGATCCATGGAACGTGGCAGCTAACTGCCCGCGACCACAACGAAGTGTTCAAAGGGGTGATCGATGTTCCTGTGGCTCTGGCCATCGACATCACCGACGCTGCGAGTAAGGTTTTGCTCCTCGACCGCAAGGCAGGCGGGTGATGGCTACAACGACGACAGCGTGGCTTAGTGACCTGACCACCCTCTTCACACCTACGGCGTCCCAGTTCGATGGTGCGAAGGGACACATGGACTCCATCGAGGCGCGTCTCGGCTACGTGCTCGGTGTGCACCGGATGTTCGATATCGGCTCGCTTCGTCACGGGACGGGAGTCTGGCAGTACAGCGATGCCGTTTACGTAATCTCGCTCAAAGGCATTCAGCCAACGTCGCCTCAGACGATGCTAACCAAGGTGAAGGAAGCGTTGCAGGGGCGTTTCACCTCGACCACCATCACGATCCGTCAGCCTGCTGTGGTGTGCCACTTCTCTGATGGGGTTGTGGAGGTCGTGCCCGGTCACGTGGGCGCGGGTGGTGGCTACATGATCGCTAACCCAACCGGCGGCTGGATGAAGAGCTTCTCTGAGGAGCGCAACAAGTATGTCGATGAGATTAGAGCGGAGCATCGCAACGGTGGCGCCTCGAAGGTGGTGCAGCACCTGACAACCTGGAAATACAGGTGAGACGACTTGGCGTCGTCTTGCTGCCTCGAATTGAGGGCGGCGAGTTTCTTGCGCGAGGAGACGGCGTACGTGCCGATCATCGCTCTCCACTACTCGCCCAAACGGTTACAGCTCGGAGGAAAACCCGCACATGCAAATAACGTCGCAGCGTCTCCGGAGACGGAGCTCACAGCCAACTTGGGAGAAATTTCGAGCGGAAGTCCGAAAAATTGACCGTGACAGTCTTCTTCTTGAAGCTGCTGGCGCCACCGCGCTGATCGCCAAGGACGCCCTTCCCGAGGAAGCAGCGCGGCAGGGGCTCACGCCGTGGAACGTTGCTGATGTCGCGCGGACGGCTCTTAGCTGGGGCGGGCCCGACATTCGAACGGCGGGATCATACGACCTCCGACGCCTTTGCAATTTGAATGTCAACTTAGTTGATGAAGGCACGGACGCAGCACGTAGATCCAATGATCGTCTCGCAAGGCTCCTGATGCGGACCTTTTTCGAACAGTTTCCGGGGCAACGCTCGATTATGGCGGAAGTTTCCCGTTCGTTGCTTCTGTTCGGGACTGCTTCAGAACACCCCCAAGGTTTCATCCCCGAGGCGATGAAACCCGGATGGTTCGAGGGTTTTATGGGCGGGCTTAGCCTCGACGGTTACGTCGAAGCGCTGCTCCTGATCGCCGTTATTGCTCAGCAGCATAGTGGTGCTTTCTCCATGGATTGGTTAGAGAGCCCCATGTTCGAAGGGCTCGAGAAGGTCACCTCATTCGATGCTGTGCGTCAAACTTTTACCGAACATCTAGTAACCACAGTTGCTGACTTCAAGCTCGCCAACAGACAGCATCAAGATGGCGTTCCGAGTAAACAGAAGAAATATGCTTTCAATCCTCTCGCTGACAAGCCTTTCATCGCTGATGTCGCAGAGTTTCCGATAGCACCCTGGGGGCAAGCGATCATCTCGAAGGCGCTTCCGCCTGCCATCTATCACCTTGCTAGGCCGGCGCTCGGGGACCTATTCTCTCGGGATCTGGGCGCGGTATTCCAACACTACGTTGGCCGGCAGCTTGAACTTGTCGAGGGAGCATCAAGCGTTCTTCCGGAGGTCCAATACGGCCATCGAAGCGCACAAATCGACTCATGTGATTGGTTTCTTGAACTTCCCGAATTGCTTGTGTTAATTGAGTGCAAGGCTCGACAACCTATCGAATCACTGCGTATCGGGGGCTCGGATTGGCTGAGTTCTATTGAAGGCAGCATTAACAAGGCAATCAAACAAATCAACCGTTCCGATGCTGACATTGCAAAAATCAGCGCGAGTTCTCCCGACATCGATCCGCTGAAACCAAGAGTCGGACTGGTCGTAACGTTGGAGCCCTTTTATCTAGGTCAAAATTGGCTGATGGGGGAGCACCTCGCTGAAGCCGAGCTACCGACGGCGGTAGTCTCGATCGCCGATCTGGAGACGCTTGTCCTCCACGATGCGGACGAACTGGTCGATGTACTTCGCGCTGCAGCGTCAGCGTCAGTCAATAACCGTATGGCGATAACTCCCGGGTTTACAACCTCCGAAGGTCGAGTAAACCCTCTCTTGGATGAGACATGGGAGTCTATTCCTTTTTTCCAGCGGGTTGAGACTGTCGCGGACGGCATGCGCGTTGAATCGGAAAGCTCAGAATAGAGAGTTTCATTCACGCTGACCATCCTTCACGGCGCGTCTAGGGACTGAGCGGACGCTCCGGTTCACACATACAAAATCACAACTCGTCGACGACCACCGCGTGCTCGCAGTTTTTGGGGGAGAGCGCGGCAGACCGGGCCCGCGCCTCCTCTAGGCTTGGCTCAACTGAGACTTAGGAGTACACGATGGGACTGTTGGGCCGCCTGTTCGGACTCGAAAAGAAGCGCGAAAACGAGGTTGGCGAGGAACCGACGTCGCCTGACTTTGACGTCGAGCGCAGGCGTGCACAGGCCGTCGGCTCGTTCCGCGGAAAGCACTTCACCGAGTGGGCACCTGAGGTCGATCGGCTGCGGTCCGAAGGTAAGCTCGTCGAGTCGCTGGCGCTCGCCTACGAGTGCATCGAAGCGACCGAGCGGCAGGCCGCGGTCGAGAAGCACGGTGTGGCGCCGGGGTATTACCATGACGCCGCTGTCGCACTCCGAAAGCTGAAGCGCTATGTCGAAGAGGTGCAGGTGCTTGAACGGTACTTGGCGCGCTCTGGCAGGCACCCTGGATTTGAGGATCGATTGCGGAAAGCAACCGCGCTCCGGGACGCTGAGGCGAACGCTTCGGCGATCGCGTGCCCGACGTGCGGTGAGGTCCTAGAGAACCCGCCGAAGTCGCGCGGTAAATGCCCATCGTGTGGGCAGCAGATCGTAATGCGCACCGTCGAAGATCAACGGGTCGCATTTACGCCGGAGCAAGCGACCGCCTACACGGCGTCCGATAAGGCTGCAAAGCAGCGGGCAAAGTTCTTGAAGCGACTCGGGTACTTCGACGTGACGGAGAAGGACTGGGATCGCGTACACGCTGAACAGGCCGCTCGGTTCGGACATGCGCCCAGCGACGGGGATGTCTATTGGCAGGTCGCGAACGAGCGCGCTGTCGGCTTTGAGGTGAAGCAAGACTGGTCGCTTGCTGGACGTCTCCGGTCGGACATGGCAAAGTTCTCGGTCGAAGAGGGACGTGACTGGGTTGGCCCCGCGAGAGCCGCCGAGGAGAACTGGCTACGCGCCTTGCAGCAGTATGACGGTCCGGAATCCGAGATGATCCTCATTGCCTGCCCGTGCGAGGTCTGTCAGCGCGACCATCAGCAGGTGCGATCGCTCGCTCAATTTTCGGCATCATGGCCACTGCCGCACGTCGAGTGCGGTCGGCCCCCGTGCCGATGCCGGGTTACTCGGCGGATGTATTGAGGGTCCGCCGTTAGCCGACAGTCTCGTAGACCGACGCCAACGGGTTTCTGCTCGGCATGCCTGAATGGCCCGCTGTCGCGCATCTTGTTAGCCTAAAAACGCGTGGGGCAGGAGCCATCGCGAGTGGTGCTCAAAGTTCTAGTCCTGTGCCGTCCCATGAATCCCGCCAGGCGTTGGATCCCACTTTCAAGGTCGAGTCGGCCCGAGCCGCCTCACCACCGCCTCAGACCATCGACCCCAGGTCTGACCCAGTCGAAGGGTACGCGGCAGTGGTCGACTTGATTTGGCGGGTGGTGAGGCCGTTCTTCATGGCGAGAGCGATCGTGTTGGCGAGTTCGGCGTAGTCGTGGCCGAGGAGGTGGGCGCCGATGATGCGGTCGGTGCTCTTGTCGACCAGAATCTTTGTTGCGCCGGTCGTTTCACCAATGCGGTAGTTGGAGAACCATCCGCTCGTGTCCGTGAAGCGCACGTCAACGTCGAGGCCGCTCTCTTTGGCCTCGCGTTCGAGCATGCCGACTCTCACGAGTTCCGGAATGGTGAACACCGCAGTAGGAATTGCGCTGTAATCCGGTGTCGCGGAATTCGGCTTCAACATGTTGGATGCCGCGATCTTCGCCTCGAACACAGCTACCGGTGTCAGCGGCATCCCGGGGGTATCTGCAGCATCGCCAGCCGCATACACATCCGGGTTCGTGGTGCTCTGCAGGTGCTCCGAAACCTGGATGCCGCGAGGGCCGAAGGCGACATTGGCCGCTTCGAGATTCAGACGACTGAGGTCTGCGGTGCGGCCAGCACCGTGCACGACGAGATCGACATCCATCGTGGATTCTGTGTCGCCCTGTTGAGTCGTGACCCGGAACCCTTGGGCGAGCTTCTCGACGCTCGTGATGGTCGTTTCGCGGCGCACCGCGACACCAGCGCTCTCGCCGCGCTGCAGCAAGAGTTCGACGAGGTCTGGGTCGAAACCCTTCAGCGGGATGCGGCCGCGGTCGATCACTACCGGGGTGCTTCCTGCGCGGGCAGCGATGTGCGCAAACTCGAACGACACGAAGCCGCCGCCAATGAACGCAATCCGTCGCGGAAGCTCGGGGAGGTTCAGGAAGCCGGTGCTGTCAATGAGGTGTTCGTGGCCGGGGAAGTCCAGCTCGCGGGGCACCGCACCGGTAGCGATCAAGAACTTGTTCGACTGAAACTTCTCGCCGTCGATCTCGATGTGGTTGTTGTCGATGAACGTCGCGATGCCGTGCAGGGTGTCAACGCCGGCCGCCTTGAGTCCCTTCTCCATGCTCTCGGGCACCGGATCGGTGAACCCGTGCTTGTGCTGCATGAGATCAGGCCAGTTGACGCTGAGGTCATCCGCGTTGATTCCTTTGCCAGCGAAGAGGCGGGCAGAATCGACAATCTCTGCAGCACGCCGAAGGATCTTCTTGGGGTCGCAGCCACGAAGCGCGCACGTGCCGCCATAGGGGAGTGCATCCACAATTCCAAGGCGCCACCCGCGTGACGCCGTCTTCTTCGCGGCCGCAATGCCGGCCATCCCGGCGCCGATAACGAGCAAGTGATAGTTGTTGTCACTCATGGCTGTTCAACTTCTCTCGCAGCTGGTCAACGGTGGGTGCGCCGGCAAAGCCAGCCGGGGTGATGTAGCGGCGGCAGGCAAGCCCGACCGGGGCATCCGGCTGGGCAAAGGGATCCACACCATCGAAGAGGATGCTGGGAGACCCGCGGAACCCCACCCGCTCAGCTTCTTCGACCGTGTCGACCAGGTGTCGCGACACCGTGATCTGCGGGAACTCCTGTACGAGTTCGCTGATGTGCTGATCGGCAACCTTCCAGTTGGGGCAGCCCTCGAAGTATTGCAGCGTGATTTCCATACCTTCACCGTAAACCTTGAAGTGCACTTCAAGGTCAAGCGTTAGTCTTGCCCCATGCTTATTGGAGAAGTCGCCGATCGCCTGGATGTTCCGCGCCACACGATCCGTTTTTACGAAAAGCAAGGGCTTCTGCCCGAGCCTCAGCGGCAAGGCAACGGGTATCGCGACTACGATCCCGCCGTTGTCGACCGCGTCACGTTCATCCGCAACAGCCAAGCCGCGGGCCTCACGCTCTCGGAGATCATGAGCATCCTGTCGCTGCGGGATGCCGGCGAAGCGCCCTGCACCCACGTCTCAAGCTTGCTCGAACACAAACTAGAAGGCGTGCAGGAGCGCCTGAAAGACCTGGCGGTGCTCGAAGCGGAGCTGAAACAACTCATCCACGAGGCTCAAGGTCTCGACCCGGCCAACTGTAACGAGGCTGAGATCTGCACCATCATCCCGCGCACCTAGAGAGCGGCACGGCCTCAGTGCCTACAAGAGGTTTAGCTCATGCGGGGTCTGAACGTTACTTAGCGTTGTGCAGCGATCTTTTCTGGCGGCGGTGACGTAAGTCTTGGCGAGTTTTATAGACGACGAATGCGAATATGGGGATGTTCGAGACTATTCCCTGCCATTCGCTTATCGCATAGCCGTTGAAGTGCAGCACGACGAAGAACATGAACCACATGACAGCGAGTGCAAACCATAAGATGAGCGCCCACTGCGGTAAAGAGTCACGTCTGGACTTACTTTTGCTTTCCATGGACTTCGCTCTCTAGGGGATCAGCACCTGCAAGTTTCGCTTAGATTCATTATGCGGTCATGAACGCTTTTTGCGCGAGTGACCAACGCTCCTTCGGGTCTCATTTCACGACTACGAGTGTTGGCGCGCTGACGGCCGAAGCCGCTCAGAACTCGTAAATCTCAGTGAGCTCATCCGACAGCAGCACCGTATGCGGAAGATCGCGCAGAGCATCGGCGTCCACCGAGATGCCTCTCAACTGAGCCGACTCTGCATACGCTTCCCATGGAAAAGTGTCGGGATTCTCGTCGTCATCGTTGCGCACAAGATCGAGAACCTCGGAGATCACATCGGCGGCGGGCTGTTTCCACGAGACGACGTCGCCACCCCCCCGTGTCGGGAGGTGACCACGCCGCGATCCATATCGAGACGAATCATAGAATCGTCCGAAAGCCGCAGATACTGCGTCATCTTCATGTTCATGTGCGGCCGCGTATTTTCTGGAACCGGATCACCGAGTTCGCACATGATGACGAGATCGGTCACCGACAGTGCTGAGAGGTCGAAGGGAAGGCGTTGCGCCTGTTCATCGAACGAGACGCTCTGATTGATTGGCGCGTAGCTGCCCTGCTCATCGCTGACTGTCATGGTGAGCAGTTTAGATCTTCGCCGTTGCGGGCCGGAGCTGTTCGCTCTTGCGACTCCCGCTTGTCCCCAAACGAGCTGACTACGGTCGCCCGAGATTAGTAGAGTTTCGCTTACTTTTTTCGTAGGGTTGGGCACATGATGAGTTCAATCGGCGCGTTCGCAATGCTTCTCAATCTGCTCTTCGCCGCTGCGGTGATTGTCCTCTTTGTCTTGGCTGTCTGGGCTCTGATCCTGTCGATCAAAGCGCTGCGGAAGTACCTTGCGCAACCGGGGCCTTCCAGCACAAATATGCACGGAAGCGAGTGAGCGCTATAAATTCGCGCGGACACTCGGCGACTCGGCGAGCACATGAGTTCTCCGACTAAGAACACCGCTGGGGGCGGCATCGTCAAGCCCAGCGCGCTGGCACCCAGCGGTGGCTGGCGCTCAGGCGCCGGGCAATTGACGTTCTGGCTTATCGCCACCGTCGGAACGATCGTGCTCTGTGTCGCGTGGTTCTGGTTCGGGTTGTCGTTCTCCGAAGAGATGACCGAGCAGTGCAGGTCGGTGGCTGCGAACTCATCCATGGCCGGGTTCGGACTAGCCTTCGGCGCAGTCCCGCTCGTCATCATCCATGTGCTGACGCTGGTGCCCATGCTGGTGATCGGCGCGATGTACTACTCGAAACGAACTAGCGGTATCGTGCTCGCCGTGGTTGTTGTTGTGGCCGCGAGTGGGTTTGGGATCATCGTGAACGAACTGCTCTGGGAAGGGCAACTCTTCACCATGTCTGCTGCGAGTTCCGGATGCGTGTAAGAGGGAGTGAACGTGGAGTTTAGTGATTTGAGTGCCGCCGACGCGGAACTGTATCGGACGGCTATCGAAGAGGATGGCCCGATTCGGCTGGCCGAACTCGCTCAGTTGCTCCAGAGGGATGGCCAGAACCTCGATCAGTTCGATGGCTCAGTCGAGAGTCTGGTGCCGCTGTGGACTTGGTTCATTAACTTCGCAGACGCGGGCTTTTCGGGTGTTCCCGAAGACGCGCGATCACGCCAAGAGTCGATCAAGCAGTCCGATCTCAACGATTCAAGGTCGAGATACGCATCGGAATTCATCGCGCACTACATGTTTGAGGTGACGAAGCGACAACTCATAGACGTGCGCTGGGTTGTAGAGACCCGCGCAATTATGACGAGCACCCATGAAACTCGCGCGCAGTTCACGCTGGATTCAGGCAACAAGATCACAGCCGATCTCTTCTCGTGGTGCAAGCGGATGGCCTTAGCCTTGGCTATGGAACATCCCGCGGCAACTGCTCCGGATTCCCTCAAGGCTCGTGCGCAAGACAGCATCCTCAACTTCGGCCCGGTCACCGATGAACGGATCCGGAAAACTCCACGCTCTGGCGTCTCGATTCTGGAAGGTTTGGGCGAACCAGGCCCGCGCCGACCACCGCTAACTTTTGTTTCGGTCGCGGAGAGTTCTGAGCTAAACACTGCGGAAAGCAGCGACGACGAGCCGGTCGGTGACGAGCTCATCCTGGCGGCGCCGGATGCTGATGTAGAGAACTTGGAAAGTGCTGGGCCGCTGGATGCCGAGGCGGTCGCCCAGACGCTAACTGGCTTGGGATTCGTTACTAGCGAAGGAGAACCGATCACGGCGGCGGTCATCCTCGCTGAGGAGATGACAGAGTTCATGCGCGCGGATCATGAGGTTGCAGTGTTCGCTACCGCTGCGTACGGCGGCAAACTGCGGGCCGTTCACGTCGACTCTATCAACCCGACAAAGGCTCAGTGGCGAGAGGTCATGGCCGCGCTGCAAACGCTCGCATCATCGCTCGACGCGAAGCTTGCGCGCGAAGACGAGTTCGATTTCTTCGAAGACGAGTAAACCGGGCGGGTAGCCGCGCGCTTACTCTTCAAACGTATTGACCATGGCGTGCGCGGCACGGTCGAGGTAGGCCCAGATTTCGGCGTCGTAGAGCGGCGGTAGTTCGAGAGTATCGAGGGCGTTGCGCATGTGATGTAACCAGCGGTCACGGGCATCCGGGTTCACCTTGAATGGCATGTGGCGCATGCGCAGGCGGGGGTGTCCGCGTTCCTGGCTGTACGTGTTCGGTCCGCCCCAGTATTGTTCCAAGAAACCGGTGAGGCGCTGGATGGCACCCTCAAGGTCGGGCTGTTCCGGATACATCGGCAGCAGCACCTCATCGGTTGCGACGCCCACATAAAATTCGCGCACGAGCTTCTCGAACGTGTCGCGACCGCCGATGAGTTCCCACATCGAATCAGCCGGAGCATCCGGGGTCACCGCCGGCTTCGCAATCAACCGAATCTTCGGCAACTTCGCCGGCGCAGCCGCACTTGTCGGCTCGACGCCAACAGCGGGCTCGGTCACGTTCTCAGAATCGGTCATTTCTTGGGCTTCTCCTCGCCAAAGTTCACGGGCACCGGGCGCGTGCGGGGCGGTCGTGCGCCGCGCACACTCGCAGCACCCTCAAAGCCACTCAACACGATTGAGTTCAAAGCGGGAAGTTTGACACCCGCCTCATCCAAATCCTTCTTCAAACGGGCCCGCAGCTCGCGAGCAACATCATCCTTTGTCGCGGATGCCGTCTTCACTACGAGACGAACGACCACCGCTTCATCCGAAATAGATTCGATGCCCCAGATCTCGGGCACCTCCAAGATGCGAGTCGTCCACTTGGGGGTCTTATAGAGATCAACGGCGGTCTTCAGGATGCGCTCCTGCACAGCATCCACATCGGAGTCATACGGCACAGCAAGATCGATGATCACGCGCGCCCACCCCTGCGACATGTTGCCCACCCGGGTGATCTCGCCGTTGCGCACAAACCACAGGGTTCCGTTCACATCGCGAACCTGGGTGGTGCGGATGTCGACAGACTCCACGACACCCACCGCCGGCCCGAGGTCAACAATGTCGCCAACGCCCAACTGATCCTCGGCCACCATAAAGAGACCGTTCAGCACGTCCTTGACGACGTTTTGCGCACCGAAACCGAGACCGGCACCGGTCGCCGCCGTGATGAGGGCAAAGGCGCCTGTGGCGTTGGGGGCGAAGAGATCGAAGAGCAACAGCAGCACGACGATCACGATCGCAACGGTGACGAGGCTGGAGAGAACGCCGCCGAGAGTGCGAGTGCGTTGAACAACGCGCACAGCGGCAAGAGGGGAAGTCAGCAGAACTTGAGTGTCGTGAATGTTCTCTTTGTGCTTCACACCGTTCACCACGCGGTCGACGACGCGCTTGATGACGAACAGCAGAATGAAGCGAAGAACCCAAGCGCCGGCAATGATCACGGCACCGTGAAGAAGCGTCGAGCTCTCGTAAAACGCTCGCACCGCGGCCCACAGGCCACCTATCGTGAAATCTTCCATGCTCGGAGCCTAGCGAGTGACTTCTGTGTAGTCACCGCTAGGCCCCAGCATGCCCGCCGTGAGGCGGCTGAAAGGGGTTAGGAGTTGTCGCGAGCCTGAACTACCAGTGCACGCTCAACTCCCGCAAGGTTCTCCACGATGATGCGGCGCAGGGCCGGCACATCGGGGTTTGCCTCGAGCCAGGCGTTCGTGGCATCCACGAGTCCCTGGTTTGCCAGCGGTGCCGGGTAGAGGCCACGAAGAACCGTCTCGGCAATCGCATAGCTGCGGTTGTTCCACACATCGTTGATCGCCTCAAAGTACGGAGCCACAAAAGCTTCCAGCACAGCGGGGTCGTTCACGTGGGTGTAGCCCATGGTCACGTTGCGCACGATCGCGTTCGGAGCCTTGTCACTCTTCACGAGGGAATCGAAGGCGGCCTGCTTGCCCGCCTCCGTGGTGATCGTGGCGCGAGCGCGGGCCGCCGCCTGCTGGCCGTTCGCCGTCTTGTCCTTGGTGAGAGCCTCATCCACTTCGGCATCACCGGCAGCACCGTTGAGCACGAGGCCCTCCAGAAGCTCCCAGCTCAGGTCAGTGTCAATCTCGAGACCCTCGAGCGTGGTCGAACCGCTGAGCAGAGCGCGAAGCACGGTGACGTGCTGTTCGGTGGATGCCACATTCGCAAAGTACTTCACGAACTGGAACTGAGCATCCGATCCAGCCTCAGCACTCTGAGCGAGACCCCAGAGGGTGTCGCCGATCTTCTCGATCGTGGCCGCTCGACGCTCAGGAGCAACGTACTGCTTAGCAACCAGAACCAGCTGCGCGAGCGTGGTGCGGATGGTGGTCGACTCGGTCTCCGAGGCAATGTTGCCGAGAACCAGGGCAACATAATCGCTGGCCGGAGTCTCAGCATCGCGAGCAGCATCCCACGCTGCACCCCACACAATGGCGCGAGCCAGCGGGTCGGTGATGTCAGAGAGGTGCTTCATCGCCACAGCAAGCGAGGAGTCGTCGAGACGAATCTTTGCGTAGGCGAGGTCGTCATCGTTGATCAGGATGAGGTCGGGGCGCTTCGTGCCCACAAGCTCGGGAACCTCAGTGCGCTCGCCCTCAACATCGATCTCGACGCGGTGGTGACGAACAAGCTTGCCGTCCTGCAGCGAGTAGTAACCGATAGCCAGACGGTGCGGGCGAATCGTGGGGTAGTCCTCGGCGGCGGTCTGAACGATCGCGAAGCTTTCGACGGTTCCGTCTTCAGCCGTCACCACATCCGGACGCAGCGTGTTCACACCAGCGGTCTCAAGCCACAGCTTGCTCCACTCCATGAGCTCGCGGCCACTGGTCTTCTCCAGCTCAACCAGCAGGTCCTTGAGCTCGGTGTTGCCGAAGGCGTGCTTCTTGAAGTACGCGGCAACGCCGGCCATGAACGCTTCGAGACCAACCCAGGCCACGAGCTGCTTGAGGATCGAGCCACCCTTGGCGTAGGTGATGCCGTCGAAGTTGACGAGAACGTCATCGAGGTCATTGATCGAGGCGTAGACGGGGTGAGTCGAAGGGAGCTGATCCTGCTTGTAAGCCCAGCTCTTCTCCATCGCCTGGAACGTGGTCCACGCTTCGGTCCACTCGGTGGCCTCAGCGGTCGCGATGGTCGATGCCCACTCAGCGAACGACTCGTTCAGCCACAGGTCATTCCACCACTTCATGGTGACGAGGTCGCCGAACCACATGTGAGCCAGCTCGTGCAAGATCGTGACAACGCGACGTTCCTTGATGGCGTCGGTCACCTTCGAACGGAACACGTAGGTCTCGGTGAACGTGACAGCGCCAGCGTTCTCCATCGCACCCGCGTTGAACTCGGGCACGAACATCTGGTCGTACTTCTCGAAGGGGTACGGGTATTGGAAGTGCTTCTCGAAGAACTCGAAACCCTGCTTGGTCTTCTCGAAAATGTAGTCAGCATCAAGGTGCTCGCTCAGCGACGCACGCGTGAAGATTCCGAGCGGGATGACGCGGCCGTCGCTCGAGGTGAGCTCGTCGCGAACCTCGGCATAGGGGCCAGCCACGATCGCGGTGATGTAGCTCGACATGATCTGAGTGGGTGGGAATTCCCACGTGGCGTTCTCGCCATCCACCACAGGCTCAGGCGTGGGGGAGTTGCTGATGATCGCCCAGCGTGCCGGCGCCGTCACCGTGAACTGGAACGTCGCCTTGAGGTCAGGCTGCTCGAATACAGCGAACACGCGACGCGAGTCGGGCACCTCGAACTGCGAGTAGAGGTACACCTCGTCATCAACCGGGTCAACGAAGCGGTGCAGGCCCTCACCGGTGTTGGTGTATTCGGCATCCGCTACAACCTCAAGAACGTTGTTTTCAGCAAGGTTGTCGAGCTGGATGCGCACACCATCGTTCACGGCAGCAACATCAAGTGCGGTGCCGTTGAGCGTGACCGAGTGCACCGTGCGGGTGATCGAATCAATGAAAGTGGATGCGCCAGCAGTGGCAGTAAAGCGAACAGTCGTGCTGCTCTTAAACGTCTCAGGACCCGTAGTGAGGTCAAGCGCAATCTCATAGCTGTCAACGTTGACAATCGCTTTGCGTTCTTGCGCTTCAACTCGGGTGAGGTTCTCTCCGGGCACGTACAACTCCTTCGTGTTGGGGCGGTTTGTGGCCGCACCTATCTACCTTATGCCGCACCTCCTCAATGTCAGCACTACCGCTCGGATGCGACCGTAGACTGGACGAATGCGCATCCATATCGCCACCGATCACGCCGGCCTCGAGTTCAGTGCCACCCTGCAGCAGCACCTCACCGATGCAGGCCACGAAGTGATCGATCACGGACCTGTTCAGTACGACGCTCTCGACGATTACCCCGGGTTCTGCATCGCCGCAGCCCGTGGTGTTGCCGCCGACCAGGCTGCCGGTGTTGACGCCCTCGGTGTTGTCTTTGGAGGGTCGGGAAACGGTGAGCAAATCGCCGCCAACAAGGTTGTGGGCATCCGCGCCGCTCTCGTGTGGAACGACTCGACCGCCGCCCTCGCACGCCAGCACAACGACGCCAACATCATCTCCATCGGCGCCCGTCAGCACACCGTCGACGAAGCCACCCGCTTCATCGACCTCTTCATCGCCGAGCCCTTCTCGGGCGACGAGCGTCACGCCCGCCGCATCGCGCAGCTTGCCGAGTACGAAACGACAGGCGCCATCGCCGCGCACCCCTTCGACAACTAATGCCTGAGGGGCATTCCGTACATCGCATCGCGCGCCAGTTCGCGCTGCACTTCGTCGGCAAAACCGTCGCAGTGTCGTCTCCGCAAGGCCGCTTTGCTGCGGGAGCCGAACGCATCGATGGGTTGCGGATGCTCAGCGCCAAAGCTGTGGGCAAGCAGATGTTTCTCGAATTCGAGCACGACCGCTGGCTGCGCGTGCACCTCGGGCTCTACGGGGCGTGGGATTTCGCGGGCAACTTCACTGCCGACGCGACCACGGCATCCGCCGCCGGGCGCATGGGGCAGACCAATCAGCACGGCACGGTGGTGGGGGAGCACGAAGACTCGCTCGCGAGCATCGGTGCCCCGCGCCGAACGCGCTTGCGGATGTCGGAGCAAGAGAAAGCCACGGACATGGTCTCAGAGTTCCCGCCCGAGCCCATCGGGGCCGTGCGCGTTCGTCTCCTCACCGACACGACGTGTGCCGACCTGCGCGGGCCCACCGCGTGCGAAGTGCTCACTCCCGATGAGGTGCAGGTCGCGCTCAACAATCTCGGGCCCGACCCGCTCGTCGACGACAACGGCGAGGCTGAAGAGCGCTTCGTTGCTACCGTCCGCAAGAAGCAGACCGCTATCGGCATCCTGCTCATGGATCAGTCGGTCGTCAGCGGCATCGGCAACGTGTACCGCGCCGAGATTTTGTTTCGCGCTCGCCTCGACCCGCACATTCCGGGCAAGCTCATCCCCGAAGAGTTGCTGCGCGAACTCTGGCGTGACTGGGCACACCTGCTTGAAATCGGTGTGCGTACCGGCCAGATGATGACAATGGATGGACTCACCGGCGACGACTACACGGCCGCGCTCGCGAGCAGGGATGACCGTCACTGGGTCTATCACCGCGAAGGGCTGCCGTGCCGCGTCTGTGGCACGAACATCGCAATGGAACTCGCTTCGGCCCGCAAGCTGTACTGGTGCCCGAGCTGCCAAGCACCGCTGGGAGCCTGACATGAGGCACACCCCGACCTTCGTCATCACGGACCCGTCAGAAGTGCGCCGCCTGATTCAGGAACATCCGTGGGCCACCATCGTGTCGCCAACCTCGAACGGCATGGTCGCATCGCACTACCCGGTGATGCTCGAAAACCGGGACGACCAGCTCAGCCTCGTCACCCACTTCGGGCGCCCCGATGACGAACTGCATGAACTGAGCCAGCACGAAGTTCTCGTGATCGTTCAGGGACCGCACGGTTACATCTCGTCGAGTTGGTATCCCGAAGGGGAGAACATCCCCACGTGGAATCACGCCACCGCCCACCTCTACGGCACCCCCGAGATTCTGAGTGACGAAGAGAACTTTCGCGTGCTGAGTGAACTCGTTGATCACTTCGAACACCACGTCGAGCATCCGGTCAGCCTGAGCGAAGACGAAGCGGGCGCTCGCCGTGCTGCCAAGGGCACCGTCGGACTGCGAATCGTGATCGATCGCTTCGACGCCCGAATGAAGATGAGTCAGAACAAAAAACCTGCCGTGCAGCAGCGAATTGTGAATGAACTCAGTGCGAACGGCGCGTACAGTAGCCCAGAACTAGCCGCAGAAATGACAAGGGCATTACCGAGTGAAACTGACTAACGCGCGCATCGTCGGCGACGATGCCTCCGCCCTGGTCGATGTCACCCTCACCGAGGGCCGCATCTCCGCTATCGAGCCGCACCGGCATGCTGCGGATGCCGCGGGCGACACTGCTGCTGAGCGCGAGACTGCACACCACGCCTCTGCCAACGGCGAGACTGTCGATCTCGACGGCCGCTGGATCATGCCCGGCCTCTGGGATCAGCACGTGCACTCGAGCATGTGGGCGCAGCAATCGCAGCGCATCGACCTCAGTCACACGATCTCGGCCACTGAAGTCGCCGTCACTCTCGCTACTTCGGTATTGCCGCAGTCGGAGGGCATCATTGTCGGCCAGGGTTTCCGCGATGCCCTGTGGCCCGACCAGCCCACCCGCGCCCTGCTCGACTCGGCCGTCTCTGACATTGCCGTCGTTCTTGTCAGTGGCGACCTGCACTCCTGCTGGCTCAATAGCCTCGCCCTCGAACGCTTCGGTTTCTACGATCACCCCACCGGCTTCCTGCGTGAAGAGGAAGCCTTCGCGGTCGGCAGTGCGCTCAGCCGGGTGGAACCCGAGGTTCTCGACGAGTGGATCCACAACGGCGCCCGCGAAGCGGCATCCCGCGGTGTGGTCGGCATCGTCGACCTCGAGATGACGTGGGAGTTTGAGAACTGGCAGCGCCGCATGCTGCACGGCTTCGACCTGTTCCGCGTGCGCGTTGGCGTGTACCCGCGCTTCCTGGAGCGCGCCATTTCCGAAGGTCTCGCCACCGGGCAACGCCTCGCGCCGCTGCTCGAAGTCGGTCCGTTCAAGATCATCACCGACGGTTCACTCAACACTCGCACCGCGTACTGCGTCGAGTCGTACCCGGGCGAAGCTGAGAACAGGGGAGTGCTCAACATTCCCACCGACGAACTCGTCGAATGGATTCGCACCGCCAGCGATGCAGGCCTCGCACCGGCCGTTCATGCCATCGGTGACGACGCCAACACTCTTGCCCTCGACGCTTTCGAAGCTGTCGGATGCCGTGGCCGCATCGAGCACGCCCAGTTGCTTTCCGCAACGGACCTGCCTCGCTTCGCAGCTCTCGGTATTGGTGCGAGCGTGCAGCCCGAACACGCCATGGATGACCGTGACGTAGCGGACGCACTGTGGCCCGGGCGCAACGACCGCACCATCGCCCTGCGGGCTCTGCTCGATGCGGGTGCTGAGTTGCTGATGGGTTCGGATGCTCCCGTGGCACCGCTTGACCCGTGGGCAGCGATCGCGTCGGCCGTGAGTCGTAGCCGCGACGGGCGCGAGCCGTGGCATCCAGAACAGTGCATCACGGTTGCCGAAGCGCTGCAGGCCTCAGTGCAATCGAGCATCGCTGTCGGCGAAGTTGCTGACATTGTCGTGACACGCAAAAACCCGCTCGACTGCAGCGGTGATGAGCTGCGATCGATGCGGGTTGACGCGACGATTCTTGATGGCCGCTTCACTCACAACGAGCTGTAGCTGCGACGAGTCGCAGCCACAGCCAGTCGCCAGCGAAGCGACCGCCCGACAAGTTACTTCGTGGCGAGGTGAGCGAAGAGGAACCAGCGGTCCTTCTCCAGCCCACGGGCGATCTCAATCGCAACGTCTTCGCTGACCTTGTCGAGCTCACCGAGCTCGTCAACGGCGGTGCGAACGGTCACGAGCGTGGCGTCGATCGCGGCGATAACCTGCGCGATGACCTCGTCGGACTGCTGGAAGCCAGCGGTCATGCTCGGAGTCGTTGCCTTAGCGCCAACCGTCTGCGTGCGAGCGTCGATCGGGAGTCCGAGAGCAACAACGCGCTCTGCGGCCGTGTCAGCCCATTCGCGGGCGTGGTCGACGATGACGTCGAGAAGTTCGTGTACTGCCTGGAAGTTGACACCGCGAACGTGCCAGTGAGCCTGCTTGCCGTCGATCGACAGGGCCGTGAGGTCGGTGACGACCGGGCCGAGGAACTGGGCAACACCCGAGGTGACATCAGGGTCTGCTGAGGTCTGCGGAACTGCTTGAATTTCGGTCATTGTGTGCTCCTTCATTGTTCTTCAGATACAACGCTACGCAGCCACAAAAATTTCACAAGCAAGCTGAGGCAACGCTAACCCGCCCGTACGCGCTCCGATCAGTACTCCGGAGATGTGCGCCCTTGTCGCCCGGAGCACGAGCACGGGGGATATCCCCACTGACAGTTGGTGTGCATCCACGCTGGGGCGCGGTCGCCGTTTTCGAGAATCTGTATTCAACGAACATCCGCCCCGCTAATGCGCGAGACTGAAGCGAGAGAACAATGACTACAGACACTGTGACGAAACCCCGAAACCCGTATTGGCAGCTCTGGCGAACCACGCCAAAAGAGGTGCTCTACCTCATTCTGGGTGTGCCCATTGCGGTGACCGGATTCGGTGTTGCTATTTCGCTCGTTGCCACCGGGATCGGCACCGTTGCAATCTTTCTCATCGGCATCTTTGTGATGATCTTGGCCTTATACGTCGGGCGGGGATTCGGGCTTGCCCATGTCAACCTGCTGGAGTGGACGGGGCGACCACGGTTGGAGCGCCCCGACTGGCAAGATGATCGTGCAGCCACCGGATTCGGGGGCTGGCTCGCCGCGACGCTTGGCAACGCGCACTACTGGCTTTACCTCCTCCACACCATCATTCTCAGTTTCATTCTTACGCTGATCACGTGGACGATCTCCTTTGTATGGCTCACGGTCGGTCTCACCGGAACCTTCGCGTGGTTCCTTGATGGAGAAGTGCAGACGGGCGACCCGAACTGGTCCCTCGGGGAGTGGGCCTTCGGCCTGTTCGGCGTCAACACCGTCGGCTGGAACCTCGAACTTGCTGACAACATCGTTGCCCTCATCGTTGGACTGATCTTCATCGCGACCCTCCCGTTCATCACTCGCGGACTGGTGCTGATCCACTGGTGGCTCGCTCGCGGAACCCTCACGGCCTTCAAGTCGGACGGGCT
Source organism: Rhodoglobus sp. NPDC076762 (assembly GCA_040687235.1). Lineage (GTDB taxonomy): Bacteria > Actinomycetota > Actinomycetes > Actinomycetales > Microbacteriaceae > Rhodoglobus. The sequence continues at coordinate 1,466,331 of JBFBMV010000001.1, forward strand.
GCGTCGCGAAGTGCAGTCCCTCGAAGAGTCACGCGGTGCCGCTCTCTCGGCAGAAGGCCACTCGCTTCGTCGCCTCGAGCGCGACATCCACGACGGCCCGCAGCAACGTCTCGTTCGCCTGCAGATGGATCTCGCTGCAGCCGACCGTCAGCTCGATACCGATCCCGAAAAAGCGCGCCAGCTGCTAACCGAAGCGCGGGCGCAGTCTGCCGAGGCGCTTGAAGAGTTGCGAGCACTCTCTCGTGGCTTCGCACCACCGCTTCTGCTTGATCGCGGCCTAGTGGCCGCACTGCAATCCGTTACGACTCGTGCTGCGGTGCCGACAACCCTCACGGCAGAATTGCCCTCGACACTGGTTCTTCCCGGCGAGGTCGAGCGCGCGTCATACTTTGTCGTGGCTGAGCTGCTCACCAATGTTGCGAAACACGCTCACGCCAACCAGGCCATGGTGCGCCTTTCTACCGAGCAATCGGATGATCGTGGTTGGTTGCTCGTGCAGGTAACGGATGACGGCCAGGGTGGTGCCGCAGTGCTCGCTGACCACGGACTTGCCGGCATCGAAGAGCGCGTGCGCGGCGTGGGTGGGCGACTGGACATCACCAGCCCCGACGGCGGACCGACGTCGGTTACGGCGCAACTGCCGCTGCCTAAGTTGAGTGCAGATCGGGCGCCCGTTGACCTCTAGTCTTAACCGCATGAGCCCTTTGCGAGTTGCTGTTGCTGATGATTCGGTACTGCTGCGCGAAGGGCTCGTGCGCGTGCTCATCGAAGCTGGTTTCGATGTCGTCGGCTCGTTTGGTGACGCGGATGAACTGCTCGCCAACCTCGATGACTGCGCGCCCGAGCTCGTTGTGCTCGATGTGCGCATGCCTCCGACGTTTCGGGATGAGGGAGTGCGCGCCGCGATTCGCTTGCGTGAACTTCGACCGCAGATCGGCATCCTCTTGCTCTCGCAGTATGTCGAGGTCGTATACGCCCAGGAACTCTTGTCGTCGGGCCGCGGTGGTGTTGGTTATTTGCTGAAGGACCGCGTGGCATCGCTTTCTGAACTGCAGGATGCTGTGGAGCGAATCTCGGCGGGCAGCACGGTGCTTGATCCCGAGGTTGTCGCGCAGCTTGTCGGGCGTCGTCAGGATCCGCTCATGTCGCTTACGCCGCGCGAGCACGAGGTCATGACGCTCGTGGCCGAGGGTCGCACCAATGCGGCTATCGCCAAGCAGCTCGTGATCGGAATCGGCGCGGTCGAAAAGAACGTGACCTCAATCTTTCAGAAGCTCAACCTTGAAGACTCGGGCAGCGACCACCGTCGAGTACTTGCCGTGCTGACCTGGTTGCAGCGCTAGCGCTGCCGGCCTCGCGTGGCCGGCCTAACGCAACGAGCTGAACCGCGCATTCAATACTGTGAAGTCCCGGATGCGCCGCTCGAGCGTGATGCCAAGGAACAACACAATGGCGCCGCCGATGACGGCCCAAATCCACCAGTCGGTGAGTTGGTAGAGCGTCACGATTGCCGGAGCGAAAGTGTGCGCCGCGTGGAGGAGAGCGACCACAGAACCGATGACGAGAGGCGCCTGCAGCTTTAGCCACGATCCCGCGACAATTGCTGCGACCGCAGCAACACCGAGGGCCAGGATCCGCCAGACGGTATTGAGGCTGTCTGTTGCGAGGAAGGTCGCGATCAAACTGGGCATCAGAATGACGAGTAGTCCCGCGGAGAGTGCTCGAAAGCTGCGGAGTTCAGGGCTGCGCGCCATGCGGATCGCGCCGTGAATGAGCAGTGCAGCACCGAGGGGCCCCGTGACCCACTCCACCGGAGTAATGAGCCCGCCGAAGGTCGCGATGATGCCCACGAGGCTAGCCAGTGCGACAGCCAGATAACCAATGCGACGGGTGAGGGGGCGTGCGGATCGCCATGAGCTTACGAGGAAGAGTGCGCTGCCAATCACAACAAGGGCGACAATCCGGATGCCGTCGAGAGCGCGATCCGCGCTGCCCGAATTCAGCAGAACCAGCGTTTCTACCGCGAAGAGCAGTACCAGCGCGGTGCCAAGCAGAATCTCACTTGTGGGCATCCAGCGGGAGTTGTGTGGCTCTGTGCTCAGGCGCGTGGCTGCAACCCCGAAGCTACCGAGCGCCAGAATGGCGACTGCGCCGAGAAGCCACGAATCGAGTTCGGGCAGGGCGCTGGTGTTCTGGTTCGCGAGCACGAGCGCCCGACTGCCGGTAGTGGCCACAAGCCCTACTCCAGCGGCGACAATCGCTACGCCCCAGAAATCGTCAAGGCGGTCGTGAGGTTCAACAAAGCACGCGATGAGAAGCAGCGCTCCACTCAGCCCCGCCACAACGAGAGTGCGAAGTCCATCGCCTGACGCAGCATTGAGTCCGAGCGGTAGCACCGCAATGAGGAGCGCCGCGAGCGTAATCGCGGGGGCAGAGATCAAGCGAGAATGACGCAACTCTGCACGTGCAGTGAAGGCTCCAACGAGCAGCACTACTGCAGCGAGGGGGAGCACGTAGGCTTCGAGCGCTTCAACGCGTGCTTGGTCGAGCCGAAGCCAGAGCGACCAGGTTGCGAAAGCAATGGATGCCCACACCAGGTGTCGACGAGGAGAAGCAGAACCGAAGATGCCGTCTCGGCCGATGGATGCCAGCAGCAGCGTGATTGATACCAGCAACACGATGAGCCAGTGGCTCGCCCGCGGCTCTAGAACGGCGTTGGTGGCGGTGATGCCGGCGACTGCGAGCGCGCTGATCTCGCTGACGCGACGCATCCGTGGCTGAATACCGCGAACGCGTAATGCCATGCTGGCCGCCCCGACCATGACCGATGCTGTGGCAGGGGCCAGTTGGATCGCGATGTCAGATAGTCCGAGCGTGCGGCTCGCGCTATCGAGCGCCCATACCGTTGCCGGTGCGAGCAGCGCGGCAGCAACATAACGTGCTTCGATGCGGTTGATCTCGGCGCGGCCGCTCATGGTGAGAGCGAGCAGTGCGACCGAGGCAACCGCAATGACGAGGCTAATGAGTGGAAGGTCGAGCACGAGCGGGGCAAAGTCGCGGGGCGCACCATTGATCGATGCGATCCAGAGCACTGCTGCGGAAATGGTGGCGGCAACGAGCCCGATCCACCACAAGGTCTGACGGTCGGCGTGCTGAAGCGTAGGTGACTTTTTCCAGAAGGAAAGGGCGATTACGAGTACCGCCGCGGCCCCGACCAGAAGCCAAGACTCGAGTTGGTTGGGCTCGCCAGCGGTGAGAACAAATTGCAACTGCTCACCGGCCCCAGCCGCCGCCAAGAGCAGCACGATGCTCGCGCTGCCAATGAGCGCGGCGCGGTCGCTCACGCCCGTGAGCAGTTGGCGCGCTGCGACAAGGAGTGCCGCGGTGCCCACACTTGCGAGCACCCACGTGTGGTGGCTGGACCATCCGGAACTATAGGCAAGCACCAACGGAAGAAGCCCGCCAGCGGCGACCGTGAAATGGATGCGGCGTGCTCCGTGTCGCCGTTTGTCTACCGCAATCGCTACGAGTGCTGCAGTCGCGAGCAGAAGCCATGCGACTACTGCCGTAAGCAGAGTGCCGGTGAGGGGCGCGGCGAGGGCGAGGGCGAGGCCTGCGCTGCCGAGGGCGACGTGCAGGCGAGTGCGGAGCTGGCGGGTGAGTCCCCACACGATCAACATGGCCGCGGGAACGATCAATAACGCGAGTTGTGGCCAACTGTTCTGCCACACATCGAAGGGTGCGGTGCCGGGGGTGACACGTCGCAGATCTTGCTGCATGGTGAAGGACGTGGCGACGAAGAGGGATTGAAAGAGAGGGATGATCGTGGCAACGCCAGCGACAGCCCAGACGCCGACCGATGCCCAGTAACTCGCCATTCGACCGGCGCTCGGGAAGCGGAGCCCCACTGTCTCGCTGGTCAGCGCGGCTGCGGTCAGCGCCGCTACCACAAACAGCAAATTCGGCGGTTCAGAATCGTCAGCCTCGAGGGCTCCTGCTCGCGGAGTGATGCTGATCCAGAGGGCCGTCCCCACGAGCACGCCGGTCGCCGTAGCGAAAGCATTCTGCAAGCCAGGAATCAGCGCGTTCCCTCGTCCCCACGCGGCGATACCGTGCAGGGCAGCGAGAGCGGCGAGTGCGAAGAGCCAGACCACCGTTTCGTCGTTTGTGTCCGCCGTGTGGGTGAAGGCGGCAAATATCACTGCGCCGATGAACGCGAAAAGCGCGTAGACAACACACACGATGCGCTCGGCGTAGGCCGTGTAGGAGCCATGAGGGGCAAGCACATAGATGAGCGACGCTGCCGCAAGCGCGACCAGTGCTGCGAGCGCTGCGATATCGAATTCGGTGTCGTAGGTGATGCCCGCAGCGATGAGCGCAGCCGCCGGTGGGAACAGCACGAATCCGACCACATTGGGGAGGATCAGACCGCTTGTGCGGTGCCACAGCATGAACCCGAGCGCTGCGAGAAGCAGTGCGCTGCCCCAATAGAGGCGGCCGGCTTCGTCGCCAACCACGAGCAGATCATTGGCTCTGATCGCATAAATATCGAGCACGACGAGCACGACGGCAAGAGCAGAGAGGGCTTCTCCTGTTGCCGCTAGTCGGCGCCGACGCATAGCGGATGCTGCCACGATGCTCGCGATCGTGATGCTCGCGATGATCGCTGACCGCCAAATCAGCCCGAATGTCAGGAAGGCGTAGATGAGGAAGAAGATCGCGCCGATGGAGAGCAGCGAAACGCCGACCACGAGCAACAGAACCTGAATGCCCGAGTGGGATCGAGTGGGCGTGTCGCTGGAAGGTGCGGCAGGTCTGGCCGGGGATGAGGGTTGCGGCGCTGAAGCGGCTGAGCTCAATCTAATTGGCTCGGGCATGAGTGACTGGGTCGTGAGCGGCTCAGAGCTGGGCAGTTGAGGAATATGAGACTCTGAACGTGCAGGAGTCGAAGTGTGAGCTGCAGCGGCAGCGGTCCCGTTCGCGAGAGTCTGTTGCCGTTCCCGTTCGGCAGCTGTTTCGAAGCGGATCTTGCCGATGAGCTCTAGCCGCGATTCGAGCAGGCTGGCTACATCGAGAGATTCCTCACGCAATAACTCAGCGTCTGGGTGATTGAGGTCTAAATCGCAATTGCTGCACACGCCCGAAGGAGCCAGGGCCACGAAGCACGCGGGACAGCGCGAAACGTCCGTAAGATCTAGCGGTCCACGGGGGAAGAGAACATGGCCTACATGCTCAATGAAGGAACGCGCTGAACCGACCATCTACTCTGACTTCCTTTCGGGAGGAAGTCTCAGAGTAGCGGTGCTGAAAGCCTAAGAAGCGATGAGGCGCGAAAGTGTGGACTGTTGCTGGGCGTAGCCCTTTGCGGCCTGAAGTTCGGGGCGCGGCTTTTCGAGACGGTTGGTCCAGACCTTGCCATCCCACCAGCGAAGCAGGTGGCTACCAGCGGGGTCCGGGTACCAGCCGAAGGGAGGGAGTTGAGTTGCAGTGTTAGACATCGGGGGCGTCCAAGGTGCCCTGCCACGGGGGGCGATACGGGTGTGGCGAGTGATCCAGCCGCCAAGGATCAGTTCGGGGGAACGGCTAGCCCCAGTATAGGGGGCACGTTTCCGGCCCCACAAGGGGGTACGTCCCTCGGCGAGGGTGACTTCGATGTGAGAGCTCTCGTGGGTAAGATGGAGGAGTGAACATTCTTGGTTTTGTAATTTCCTTCGTGCTCTTCGTAGGCGGCATTTACATGATGGGCGAAGCCTTCTACGTTGAGGGTCTTGAGTCCGTCGTGTTCATCGGTGGTCTTCTCGTTACGACTGCGGGAGTCTTTATCCCGATCCACGTCATGAAGCGCGTAGATAGCTAGCACGATATGGCGAGCCTTCTGAGTCGGCTCGCGCCCCTTGCGTTGACCCTGCGTGGGTCTAAACGCATGTTCAGCGATCCCCAGCGAACTCTCGCGCGGATCGCTGAGCTTCGTAAGAAACCTGTTTCATTCGAGCCACCGGCGTCGATTTCTCGTCACGTTGCGGTGTCGTCAGAGGATGTCTCAGGCTGGCCAGTGTTCACCATCGCGCCGAAGACTCCATCTGATTCCGGCCACGTGGTCTATTTACATGGCGGAAGTTATGTCTTTCAGATCAATCCTCTGCACTGGAAATTGATGGCGCGCCTCGTCCGTGCCACCGGAGTGACGTTCACCGTTCCGATCATGCCTCTTGCTCCCGATGGCCGAGCATCCGTGGTTGTCGACCGTGCGGCGACAATCGTTCAATCAGTCGTCGCTAAATTCGGTCCTGACTGCGTGAGCGTCATGGGGGATTCCTCGGGCGGGGGGATGGCGATGGCGGTGTCTATGGAACTGCGTGATCGCAAGCTTCCGCCGTTGCGCTCGATAGTGCTGATCGCGCCCTGGCTTGATATCAGCGGCACGGATCCGATGCTTGCTGTCATTGCGCCTCGGGATCCGTGGCTCGCTGTGCCTGGCACTCATGCGGCCGGCGCCCTCTACCGGGCGGAACTCGAAGAAAGTGACTGGCGGGTGAGCCCCATCCACGGCAACCTCACCGGACTCGCGCCCATCACGGTCTTTACGGGAACCCGAGACCTCGTGCATGCGGACGCATTGCGCCTTCGTGACCGTGCACAGAAAGAGGGCATCGCCCTCGACTTTCACATAGGGGAGGGCATGATTCACGACTACCCGCTCCTGCCCATCCCTGAAGCCGCCGAAGCGCGGTCTGTAATCGTGGCGGCTATTTCTGGCGCGGCCGGAGACACCAGTCTCCCTTCGCGATCTGTTCAAAAATAGCGATCCACTTGCTCGATTGATCTTTCGTGGCTAGTCTTCTGTAAACGTTCTTGTAAACGTTTACGAAACTTCAACGAAGAGGTCACCATGGCTGAAGGCAGAAAGTCCACGCTCGTGCTCGTCGCCGAACATGCGGGCGTGTCGATCGCAACGGTGTCCCGCGTTCTCAACGGTCTGCCGGCGTCTCAAAAGACTGCGGATGCGGTTCGTGCCGCGGCGAGCGAGCTCGGTTATGTTCCCGATGCCACGGCGCGTTCGTTGAAGGCAGGCAAGACTGAACAGATTGCCCTTGCCGTCGCCGATGTGGGAAACCCTGTCTACGTAGCGATGATGAACCAAATCTCGCGGGCAGTGACTGACGCGGGCTACCGGCTCGTCACGAGTTCAACAGGAAATGATCCTGATGACCAGATCGCGCTGCTCGATAGCTTGAACCGGGGCTACGCCGACGGCGTCATCCTGAGCCCACTGCGTGTCACGGAATCGCTCATTAACGCTCTGCAGGCCAGCAGACTGCCCATCGTTGTCATCGGTTCGCTGCCCGACAACGTAGAGATTGACAGTGTGCGGGCCGATTCTGTTGCGGGCATGGCACTGGCGGTTCAACACCTCGCTGATCAGGGGGCTAAGCGGGTTGCCTTCGTCAACGGCCCTATTGACACGGTTCCCGGTGCGGCGCGGCTCCGAGGCTACCTAGCCGCACTCGAAGAACAAGGTATGTCGATGAATGCAGACGTTCAGGTCAACGCTGACGACTTCACCTTCGAAGCGGGGCTCGTCGCGGCACAAGCGTTGCTCGATCAGTCGACGCCAGACGCGATCGTCTGCGCCAACGACCTTCTCGCCATCGCGACGATGAAGACCCTCGCCAAAAGGGGCATCCGTGTTCCCCAGGATGTGCTGCTTATCGGCATGGACGATACCGAGCTCGCTGAGCTGTCAACGCCCTCCATTACGAGCGTGAATCTCGGATCAGTGCGACGCGCGAAAGAAGCGGCATCTCTGCTCATCGGGCGCCTGAAAGACCCGGATGCTCAGGTCGCCCGAGTGACGATCGACCCTACTTTGACCATTCGCGAATCTTCGGTCGCCCCGGCCTAGCGTTCTTTTTTCTGCCCATCACCATCAGAGACGATGCTAAATGACTGTAATTGAGACCCCCACGAAGGGGTCGCCCCCACATGATTCCCGAAAGCGGCCGATAGTTCGGGCGCGACGTTCTCGCGGCAACCGCGACGCGTGGCTGCTTGTGCTTCCTGCTTTTCTGCCGATCGTGCTGTTCAGTGTGTATCCGCTGGCGCAAGGAGTTCTCTTAGGCTTCACCGATGCCAAAGCTGGACTGGATGTCGCTACAAACTTCAACGGAGTAGACAACTACACCAAGCTCCTGACTAACGAGCTGTTCTGGAACTCTTTCCGCATCGGACTGATCTGGGCGTTCGGCGTCACGATCCTTCAATTCCTTGCATCGCTCGGTCTCGCGCTGCTGCTCAATCTCGACCTTCGATTCCGATGGATTGCGCGCACGCTTGCCCTCGTGCCGTGGGCGATGCCGCCGGTCGTCATCGCGATCATGTGGCGCCTCATGCTGAATCCGACCTATGGGCCAATCAACGGTGGAATGCGGGCCGTCGGGTTACCTGGCGATATCAACTGGCTTGGCGATTTTTCGACAGCACTCCCCGCGATTATCGTGGTCGGCGTTTGGGCCGGAATGCCGCAGACAACAATCACGCTGTTGGCGGGATTGCAGAATGTTCCGAACGATCTGCACGAAGCTGCCGCCCTTGACGGCGCGGGCGTATGGCAACGCTTCTGGCACGTCACATTGCCAGCCCTACGTCCCATCATCGTCGCCATCACGACGCTCGACCTCATCTGGAACTTCAACTCGTTTGCGCTTATCTACGTGCTCACTGCGGGTGGACCAGGTGGCCAGACAATGCTCCCCATGCTCTTTGCCTACAACGAGGCATTCCGCTATGGAAACTTCGGCTACGCGGCTGCCATGGGCAACGTCATGGTCGTGGTTATCGCCGTTTTCCTTTTCGTCTACCTTCGCGGTCAAGCAAGGAGCCGTCTCTCATGACGCTAGCTACAACGCTCAATTCTCGAACGCAGCGCATCACGCGTCCGCTTCAATACCTCGCACTCCTGGGGTACGTGATTTTTCTCGGCTTCCCGCTGCTGTTTCTGATTCTCACTGCTTTCAAGACGCCTCAAGAGCTCATCTCGCCGAATCCCTCGTTCTGGCCAGCAGAGCTGAACTTCGACAACTTCGCTCAGGCGATTGAAAAAGCGAACCTCATCCCAGCGGCGGGAAATAGCTTGATCGTCGCGGTGTCCACCACCGTCATAGTCACACTGATCTCTCTTCCGGCTGCTTACGCGCTCGCTCGATTCAAAACCAAACTCCGTGGGCTCGCCACCGGCTGGATTCTGCTCAGTCAAGTGTTCCCGTTCATTCTGATCATCATCCCGCTGTTTCTGGTGCTCAAGCAGATCGGTCTGATAGACAACCTGCTCGGCCTCGTGCTCGTCTACACGGTGTGGTCACTGCCGTTCGCGCTCTGGATGCTCCAGGGATACATCGCCGGTATCCCGGTTGAGCTTGAAGAAGCTGGAGCCATGGATGGAGCGTCGCGCATCCGAATTCTCCGCGTGATTATTCTCCCGCTGCTCGCCCCTGGACTCGTCGCCACAAGCCTCTTCACTTTCATTTCCGGCTGGAACGAGTTCTTCTTTGCGCTCGTCATCATCCAAGACCCCGCTCTGCAAACCCTGCCGCTGACGTTGGCGCGGTTTGTCGGGGCTGAAGGTCAAGTACAGCTCGGTCAGCTAGCAGCGGCCTCGCTGCTAGCGACCATCCCCAGTCTTGTCTTCTTCGCGGTTATTCAGCGCCGACTCACCTCGGGGCTGCTCAGCGGAGCGGTCAAGGGCTAATGCACCACAGCAGCTCAATCCCTACATCTCACAAAGGAGTGCAGAACATGAAAAAATCGAATCTAGCCACAGCCGGCGTATTCGCCGTTGCGGCAAGTGTCATGCTGAGCGGTTGCGCCTTTGGCGGTGGCTCTAGTAATGATGGTCAGTCGGATGGCCCGGTAGAGATCACTTTCCAGAGCCTCGCCTACCAAGATTCGACCATCGCGGCGACGGAAGAGATCGTCGCGCAGTGGAACGATGAAAACCCCGACATCACTGTCAAGCTCACACAGGGCAGCTGGGACAACGTTCACGACCAGCTCGTGACACAGTTCCAGGGCGGCACCGCTCCCGATGTCATCCACGATGAATCAAGCGACATTCTGGGCTTTGCAGCACAGGGTTACCTCGCTGACCTTTCTGAGTATTTGAGCGATGACGTCAAAGACGCAGTATCCGATGATGTGTGGGAGACAGTGACGACCGACGGCAAGATCGTTGCGGCGCCAACACTTCTACAGACCTACGTCGTTTACGCCAACCGCGACGCCTTCGAAGCAGCCGGGGTCGACCTGCCCACCGGCGACGAACTCACCTGGGATGACCTCGCTGAGATTTCCAAGTCGCTCACTCGCGACGGTAGCTACGGGGTTGGCTGGGGTCTGAAGCAGCCCACGGCAGCCATCATGAACACGGCGCTCGGGTTCGACGGAACCTTCTTCGAAGGTGAAGGCGCAGACGTCTCTATTTCTGTGGGTGACGCAGAACTTTCCGTCGCTGAACAAGTTCACTCCATGGCTTACACCGATGGTTCATTGGACCCTGTATCGCTGACCCAGAGCGGATCAGACGTGCTGCCCGGATTCCTCGGTGGCAAGTATGCGATGTACATCGGCGGAAACTTCCTCGCACAGCAGATCACGGAAGCCGCGCCGGATGACTTCAACTGGACAGTGCTGCCTCCGCTCGCAGGATCCGCGGGACCCGTGCAGGCGGCTAATCCTCAAACGATGTCCGTCGCTGCAGAGAGCCAGCACATTGAGCAGTCGGCGATGTTCATCGACTTCTTTATGGGCGCCGAGAACCAGGCAAAGCTCGCTCAGGGCGACTGGCTGATTCCCGCTTCGAGCGAGGCTCGTGAGGTGGTTGCAGACCAGACCGCCGACATCAATGGATGGGCTGAGCTGCTCAAGACTGGCGAAAACCTCAGCGGCGCGCCGTTCCAGAAAGCTGCGAACTACCCCCAGTGGAAAGACCAGTACGCAACACCGAGCCTTCAGCAGTACTTCGGCAACTCGATTTCGATTGACGAGTTGAAGAAGCAACTGACTGACGGCTGGACGTCAATCGGCTAGTTGCCGGCTGTCATTTTTTCACCACAAGCAAGGAGAAACACGGATGGACCTGTTACAAGATAAGGCGACTGCAGCGCTCGCGGGCGCGGCTGTCGGTGACGCGCTAGGCGGCGCGGCCGAGGGCAACACCCCAGAAGCGATCCAGGAGCGTTATAACGGGTTCATCACCGGGATCGTTCCGCCATTCCTCTCGGACTGGCGGAACGCCCGGCCCATTGCCCCGTACCACAAGGGCGACGGGCACATCACAGATGACACCCTGATGACTAATGCGCTTGTCGAGGTGTACGACGAGGTTCGTAGTCATCTAGATGCGTATTCGGTTGCGAACTATCTCGTTCCGATCATGATCGGTGACCGACGCTGGATCCCAGAACTCGAAGGTGAAGCCCTCCTGCTGCACCGGGTGTTCCTCGCCGAAAAATGGCTCGTCACCCGGCTGCACTACGGTCACATCGATCCGCGTGAAGCGGGCGTCGGGAACGTCGTGAACTGTGGGGCAACCATGTACGTGGCTCCCATTGGAATTGCGAATGCTGGTTCCCCGGATACGGCCTATGCCGAAGCAATCGATGTGGCAGGCGCACACCAATCTAGCTACGGCCGCGAAGCTGCCGGCGTGTATGCCGCCGCTATTGCGCGCGCGATGGCACCAGGGTCAACGGTCGACGATGTCATCGAGACAACGCTGCGTCTGGCAAAAGACGGTACTCGCGACGCGATCGAGGCTGTCGTCTCGGCAGCGTCGTCGGTGACCGATTGGCGAAGCGGACTGGCGACACTGCGTTCCGCGGTGGAACCGTTCGACACGGTCGGCCCGAACTACCGCCAACCGGCGCGGGATGCCCGCATCCCCAGTCGCACCAAGGCCATCGAGGAACTTCCGATCGCGCTCGGCATGCTCGTTGCCGCCCGCGGCGACTACTCCGAGGCTGTTCTTGGCTCCATCAACTATGGACGCGACTCCGATTCCATCGCCGTCATGGCCGGCTCCATCGCCGGGGCGATCGCCGGCCGGTCCGCCATCCCTGAAGAGTGGATCAGCGCTGTCTCCGAAGGCAGCCGGATGGACATCACCTCGACCGGGCCCGTCATGGCTTCGGTTGCGCGCGATATTTGGGCAGCCGATCAGGCCAGCATGGCGAGCCGTGGCTCCGTCATGGACGCACTGAACGCTTCGGTGGCATCCGAATAATGTTGCGACTGAGCTGGACCCAACCCGAAGACCTCGTGCCGCATGCGTTGGTCGCCGCAGAACTCGACGGGCACGATGTTTCCGCTCTTCGAGAGCGCTGGGTCGAGGCGGGTGGGTCGCCGAAAGCCGCGGTGAGCGGCGCGACGCCCGACCGCGCCAGCGCGGCGCTGCGTCAACTCGCCCGCGAACTGATTGCCGCTGTCGACGCAGCGCCGGTGTCTGCTGAACTCGCCACGAACGAGCCCAGCGACGTGGACGCAATGCTGGCGGCAGCTCCTGGCGGATGGCAGGGGAGCGAGAACACCACCGATGACCGGGTTCTTGGAGCATGGTTGGGTCGCGCCGCTGGCTGCCTTCTCGGAAAGCCGGTGGAAAAGATCGCACGCGAAGGAATCCGGGCGATCTCCGAGTCGACGGGCAACTGGCCCATCAGCGGGTATTTCACCGAAATTGGCCTCGAGCCTGCCGTCGCTGAACAGTATCCGTGGAATCGTCGCAGCCGCCCCACCAGCCTCGTCGAGAACATCAACGGGATGCCCGAAGACGACGACCTCAACTTTCCGCTCATTGCTCTGGATCTTCTGGAACGAGTGGGAACCAGTTTCACCACGGACGACGTCGCTCAGTCCTGGTTAGCGAACCTTCCCGGCGGTCGAGTGTTCACCGCCGAGCGCATCGCCTACCGCAATCTGCTCGACGGGTATGAACCCGAGGAAGCAGCAACGGTCGGAAACCCATTCCAAGACTGGATTGGCGCGCAGATTCGCACCGACGTCTACGGTTGGGTTTCCCCGGGTCGCCCGGAGACCGCCGCTCGGCTCGCGCACACCGACGCGCGGCTCAGTCACTCCCGTAACGGCATCTACGGAGCCTGTTTCGCTGCCGCAGCCTCGGCGGCGGCGATCACCGCCGACTCTGTCGATGACGTGCTGAGGGCAGGACTATCCGTAGTGCCCGCCAACAGCCGCTACGCAGCGGCGATCACGCGGGGAATGGAACTCGGCGCAAGTGACCTCGACGACGAAGCGGCGATCGACGCCATCTACGCCGACTACGGTCACCTGCACTGGGTGCACGTGCTCAACAATGCGACGCTGCTAGCGTTCGCCGTCACGCGCAGTCGGGGCGACTTCACCCGAGCCATCACGCTCGCGGTGTCCGGAGGATGGGACACCGACTCGACCGGAGCCACCGCGGGAGCCCTCTGTGGAGCGCTGAGCGGCGCATCCGCTCTACCACCTGCTTTCATCGCACCGCTGCACAACCGGCTCGCATCAAGCGTTCCCGGTTTTGATGGCATCGGATTCGATGAACTTGCCCGCCGAACCCGGGAGGTCGCCGCGTGATTGACATTGATGAGGCCGCAACAAACACCCTGAACCCGCTCGTACCCCGAGCCATTGACTTGCCAACCGAGATGCCCATCGACGGTGCTCTCGACCCGGAGGTCGGGGACATCGCGAAAATTTTCGCGGCACCTTCCGACCCAGCCGACTGGCCGGCCTGGCGTCAGGCGCTCACCGCCTGGCGTGACGAGGCGCGGGCGCGGTTGAACTACGACGGGTCAGCCTACGATCGCTCACCCTGGACGCGCTCGGCCTACTCGGTCGCCCAAATTTGGTTGTGGGATGAACGGCTCTTCGACCACGAACAGCAGCAGTTCACCATCGACCGCTTCCTCGAGGAAACCGCCCACCTGGGCGGATTCGACGGAATTGTGCTTTGGCACGCCTACCCGATAATTGGCATTGACGACCGCAACCAGTTCGACTTTTATCGCGACGTGCCGGGGCTGCACGAACTAGTTGCTGACTTTCAGAGTCGCGGCATCCGAATCTTTGTGGACTACAACCCGTGGGACACCGGCACGCGTCCCGTGGAACACAGCACAGAACTTACCGCTCTTGTGCGGGAGCTAGGCGCTGATGGCGTCTTTCTCGACACCATGAAGGAAGCGAACCCCGAACTCACGTCAGCGTTGCCCGTGCTCGAAGGTGAATCACGAGTGCCCAACCAACGCATCGAAGACCACCTGCTCAGCTGGGCGCAATGGTTCGCGGACAGTGAGGCGCCAGGAATCATGCGCGCCCACTGGTACGAGCGCCGGCACATGATGCACTCCACCCGGCGGTGGAACCGCGACCACAGCAGTGAGCTGCAGTCTGCGTTCATGAACGGCACCGGCATCCTCGTCTGGGATGACGTTTTTGGCGTCTGGGTAGGCTGGAACAAGCGAGACGCTTCGACACTGCGAACCATGCTGCGAATTCAGCGTGCGCTGAGCGACGTTTTTGTCGACGGCGAGTGGACGCCCCTGACGTCTGCTCCGGCACCCGACGTGTACGTCTCTACTTGGCAGCACGACGGTCTCACGCTGTTCACTGCCGTCAACCGCGGTACGTCTGATGCGGTGTGGGAGATCGAGGGCTTCGATCTCGGAGCCGGTCGCGCAGACGTTTCGAGCGTGACCATTCCGGCGCGAGGTATTGCGGCGGCACTTCAACTCGACGGTGACGAGCCGGCTTGGTTGCGTCCGCTGCTTGGTGAAGCAGCGGCAGATCCTCACGAGTCAGATTCGGAGTTTCCTGCACGCGCCAACCTCCGTCTCTCCGTAGCGACATCCGAAAGCTCCGCCCCCGCGACCGAGCACGTGATCGTTCCCGCAGGCGAGCACACCCTGCCGGTGACCTTCCGCCGCCGCGAAACTGGCAGCTACCATGGCGCGCCCTACGTCGAAGAGTGGAAGCCGCTTCCTCCCCGCCTGCACGATGACCGGGCCGAGTTCGTGGATGTCGTGATCGGCAACGTTGCCGTGGCAATCCGTGAGGTGACGGCCAGCGAATATGCAGAATTCGCCGGTGCTCCGAGCGATCACGATGGCCCGGCGATCGGACTGACCCTGGCCGAGGCACGCGCCTATGCGCAGTCCGTCGGAGCGCGCCTGCCCACAGAATTTGAATGGCAATTGGCCGCAGCATCCGATCGCTTTGAACGCAGCACCCCCGCGGTATGGAACTGGACGGAGAGCGAGCACAGCGACGGAATCACCCGGTTCGTAATGCTCAAAGGCGGCAGCGACCATGAGGCAATTGGCTCCGACTGGTACACCGATGGCGGTGTTCGTCCGCCCGAGTTCAGTCTGAAGTACCTGCTAGCGGGTCTCGGCGTCGAGGCGTCGCCCACTATCGGATTCCGACTAGCTTGGGACCTGTCATGAGCGCCGCACCGCTCAGCGGGGTTCGCGTTCTCGACGTGTCCACCCTGTTCGCGGGGCCTCTAGCCGCGACCTTTCTCGGTGACTTTGGTGCGGATGTGATCAAGGTTGAGCACCCGACGAAGCCGGATGCTGCCCGAGGGCACGGGCCAGCGAAAGCGGGGGTTAACCTGTGGTGGAAAACGCTCGGCCGCAACAAGCGAACCGTGACGATCAACCTCGGATCACCCGACGGCGCAGCTCTGTTGTTGCGTTTGGTGGCCGATGCCGACGTTCTGATCGAGAACTTTCGCCCCGGCACCCTTGAGCGTTGGGGTCTGGGGCCCGAGCAGCTTCACGAAGCGAACCCGAAACTTGTGATTGCGCGCGTGACCGCATTCGGCCAAACGGGTCCATACTCGTCGCGCCCTGGTTTCGGATCACTCGCCGAGGCCATGAGCGGTTTCGCCGCGCTCACCGGGGAGCCCGATGGCCCGCCGACTCTGCCACCTTTTGGCCTCGCCGATGGGGTTGCGGCTCTCGCCTCGAGCTATGCAGTGATGGTGGCGCTCAGGTCAGCTGAGAGCTCAGGCACTGGTCAGGTGATCGACATGGCCATCATCGAACCCATTCTGATGCTGCTCGGAGGCCAAATCACCGCCTACGACCAGCTCGGCACCGTGCAAGCGCGCAGCGGCAACCGCTCGGTCAATAATGCTCCACGCAATGTGTACCGCACCGGTGATGGCGATTGGGTCGCCGTGTCAACGAGCTCGCAATCAATCGCTGAACGTGTACTGCGCCTGGTTGGTCGCCCCGAGCTGGTGGATGAAGCGTGGTTCGCGTCTGGCCACAGCCGAGCTCAGCACGCCGACGAACTCGACGACGCCGTCGGTAGCTGGATTGCTGACCGCACGACGTCCGAAGTGCTGTCGTCGTTTGAAGCCGCGCAGGCAGCGGTGGCGAAGGTCAACGATGTGCGTGGCGTCTTTGCTGATCCTCAATACGAGGCAATTGGCACGATCGCCACAGTCGATGACGAGGAACTGGGGCTGATGAAAATGCAGAACGTACTCTTTCGCCTATCGGAGACACCAGGCTCGATCCGGTGGAGCGGTCGCACCCATGGGCATGACACCAGCGAGGTGCTCGACGAGATCGGTGTCACGCCCGAGCAGTTGGCTCAATTGCGAGAAAGCGGGATCGTGTGATCACGGCACTGTACGTTCCCGGTAACCGCCCCGACCGGTTTGGTAAAGCCGTCGATGCCGGCGCCGACATGGTCATCGTGGACTGGGAGGATGCCGTTCCGCCGGCCGAGAAAGCGCACGCCCGCGAGGTCGTCGTTGACTGGCTCATGGCACCGCGCTCGGCAGTGCCGGTCATCCAGATTCGTATCAACCACGACGAACCCTTGGATCTTTCCGCACTAGCGAACGTCACGACATCGTTCGAGGTTCGAGTGCCCAAAGTGGAGTCGCTTGATGACCTCGATCGGGTCGCTGAGGTGCTGCCAGGTCGCAGTCTCACAGCCCTGCTTGAGACAGCACTTGGAGTCGAGAATGCTCTCACCCTCGCGGCACACCCTGCCGTGACGCGCCTCGCGCTGGGCGAATCAGACCTCGCAAGCGACCTCGGCACTAACGAGCCGGTAGCAATGGACTACGCCAGAGTGCGCGTGCTGTACGCGGCGCGGGCTGCAGGGTTAGAAGCTCCCATGCTGTCGGCTTTTGCGGGCATCCGCGATCTCGACGGATTGCGCCGCGACACTGAGCGTGGTCGCGACCTCGGCTGGGTGGGGCGTACCGCGATCCACCCGACACAGCTCGCCGTTATCGCCGATGTCTTTCGCCCCGCCGCAGAATCGATCGCGTGGGCGAACGAGGTGCTCGCCGCGACGTCTAGCGGGGGAGTCTCCACGCTCGCGAACGGCGACATGGTCGACCAGGCGATGATCGGTCGCGCGCGCAGCATTCTTCACAGATCTATGCAATAAACCACTCACACGAGAAAGACGAGAACCACAATGAAGTGGAAACACCTGCTCGGATTTACCCTCACGGCCGGCCTTGCCGCGGCATCGATCCCCGGAGCGATGGCTCCCGCGTTTGCGGCGCCAACGAGTCAATTGATAGCCGGATCCGTTGCGAGCGCAGCCGTCGACGGCGCGATCGATTACACGGTGTATCTGCCGGCGGGATACGACGAGAGCGCGGCTACGCGCTATCCGACACTCTATCTTTTGCACGGTCGAGGTGACACTCAGGCCGCGTGGCAGCATCAGTCGAGCGTTCTTGACGAACTTATCGAGGCGGGAAGCATCCCCGCCATGGTCGTGATCATGCCGGACGCTCCGTGGAGTTCGCGCGGCAACTACTACGTTGATTCGCTCTACACCGGCGGTAGTGCCTCGCCCGGCATGGCCGTAGAGACGGCGTTCACGACTGACCTCATCGCTCATATCGATGAGAGTTACGCGACCATTGACGACCGTGAGTCGCGGGCCGTTGGCGGCTACTCAATGGGTGGGGCAGGAGCACTGCGCTACGTCACCGCGCATCAGGATTTGTTCGGTTCGGCGATCGCGTTGAGCCCGGCTGTGTACGTGCCATCCCCGCCGCTCGACTCATCGACTCGGGAGTTCGGTGCCTATGGGAGCGAGTCAGCGCTGTATGACGACGCGAGATATCAGGCACTCAATTACCCCTCCACCTTTGCGTCGTTTGACCCGCAACTACCCGTTCACCTCTTCATCGCAGTCGGAGATGACGAGTGGGCGAACCCTCTGCCTGAGGACGCGATACACGACCTCGATTACGAAGCCGCGACGCTTTACAACCACGCCAAACGCGTTCCCGGCATGACGTCGGAACTGCGCGTCTACGACGGAGGTCACGACTGGGATGTCTGGGACACCGGTTTCCGCGAGGGCATTCTGAATATCAGTAGCTACTTGCGCACCGCGCCCGCTCAGCCGTTTGAAGGGCGTCAGTTCGGTTCTGGCGGCGATGATCGCTCGGGTGGTGTGCTGGGCCGCACCGACGGCTCTCTGGTGCAGGCTCTGAACGCCGACGGCGACATGCTCGGCCACACTTCACAGGGCGGTTATGACATCCTGCTTCAAAAGCTGGCCTCAGATGGCACTCAAGAGTGGCTGACACCGATTGCGACTGGACTCAATGACCGCGCCTACGGCGTCGTCGACGGTGGGGACGGTGCGGTAATTACAGCGGGCTTCCAACGCCGCGATCATGCCGGTGCATCGAACGACGACGTGCTCGCCGTCAAGGTGGATGCGGACGGCACAGAGCTGTGGAGAACGACGTTCGGCTCAGAAGCGGCCGCCGATCGCGCCTACGGTGTGGCCTCTGATGGTGAGGGCGGAGCGTATGTCACCGGGTACACCTCGGGGGCTCTTCCCGGAGGCAGCTCCGCCGGCGATAAAGACGCCTTCATCGCCAAAATCGATGCCGATGGATCCGTCGCGTGGACCCAACAGTTCGGGAGCAGCGGGGAAGACAAGGGGCTCGCCGTAGCGCGAAGTGCCGACGGTGGGGTGTACGTGGGCGGTCTTGCCGGTGGCTCGATGCCTGGGAGCTCGTCCGCGGGCGGCTATGACGGCTGGGTGGCAAAGTTCACCGCAGACGGAACCCGCGAATGGCTCAGTCAACTCGGGAGCTCATCCACTGATCAGGTTTCTGCGCTCATCGCGACCGCCACCGGAGTTGCTGCGACCGGGTTCACCGGCGGCGATCTTGGAGGCGAGTCACTCGGTGACAACGATGTGTTCATCGCGGCGCTCGATGCCGCGGGAACAGTGCAGTGGCTGACGCACGACGGGTCGAGTGGTGATGATCGCGGCGCAGCGATAACTCTCGACGCGTCAGGAAACCTGCTCGTGGTCGGACACACCTCAGGTGCTATCGGGACGCCCAGCGGTGGAGTTGATGTGTTCTCGATGGCGGTGTCGCCGACGGGCACTGTTGGAGAACGAGCGCAGTTCGGTTCTGTGGCGAGGGACGGCGCGGATGAATGGGATGAAGCGAATCTCTATATCGCCGGGGGCGGATCCACCTGGGTCCAGGCCCTGACCTACGGTTCTGTCGACGGAGCCGCCAGTAATGGATCGGGAGATATCGCGCTCACACGATTGTCGTTTGATGCCGTGGTCGACGGGGCTTCCGCCCCTGGTATCGTGCCCGGTGCAACGACGCCTGCTGGAGGACCATCCTTTGGCCCATTAGCGTTCACTGGCTCGGATCTGGTGCCGCTGGCGTTGTTGTCGATGATTCTTATCAGTGCGGGATTCATCCTGCGAAAGCGCCGGCGATGGGTGAATACGCTGGGGTAGCGCGGGCGGATGATGGCTCTGCGGGTCGCCGGCGATTGTTGCCGCGGCCCGCAAGGCTTTAACGAACGAAGGCCGCCTCAGCGAGGCGGCCTTCGTTCTTTAGCGGAGGGGATACGGAGAATCGAACTCCGGTCATCAGTTTGGAAGACTGAGGCTTTACCATTAAGCTACATCCCCGCTTGGTACCCGTTCGTGCTGTGTACCGAGGAATACTGTACCCGAAACCTCGCAAAGTGCGAAGTCGAGATCGCTCACGGCGAAACTTCCCAGTGAATTACTGGATGTTGGGCGGATAAATTGTATGAACAGGGTGCGAAAGACACTGATCTTCGAATCTCGTCAATAAACCGGGCCCGCTCAGGCTAGACTTGCCGAGGCCAATTTTGTATCGGCGTCACACTGTGATGCCGCGGCCATGCAACACACGGCGCCCCGGGGCGTAGCTCAGCTTGGTAGAGCGCTCGGTTTGGGACCGAGAGGTCGCAGGTTCGAATCCTGTCGCCCCGACGAAATACACCATCGAATTACAGGAGATCCACGACGTGAAGACAACCGTTGAGAAACTGAGCCCGACCCGCGTCAAGCTCAACATCTCGGTCACCCCCGAAGAGCTCAAGCCGAGCATCGATCACGCGTATGGCCACATCGCCTCGCAGATCAACATTCCCGGCTTCCGCAAGGGAAAGGTGCCGCCGCAGCTGGTTGACCAGCGCGTTGGTCGCGAAGAGATCTTGAACCACGCTGTGAGCGATGGACTCGATGGCTTCTACCGCCAGGCCGTCACCGAAGAAGAGATTCGCGTTCTTGGTCGCCCCGAGGCAGACATTGTCACGTGGCCCGAGGTCAAGGACTTCAGCGGAGACCTCGTTCTCGCTATCGAGGTTGACGTTCGCCCCGAGTTCGACATGCCCGCTTATGACGAGCTCACCCTCACGGTTGACGCTGTCGAGGCATCCGCCGACGACGTCAAGACTGAACTCGACAACCTGCGTGCTCGTTTCGGCACGCTCGTCACTGTCGACCGTCCGGCAAAGTCGGGCGACTTCGCTCAGCTCGACCTCGTCGCCAAGATCGGCGAGACCGAGGTTGACTCCGCTACGAGCATCTCCTACGAGCTCGGCTCGGGTGAACTGATCGAGGGCATCGACGAAGCTCTTGACTCGCTCAGCGCCGGCGAATCCACCACCTTCGAGTCAGTTTTGCTCGGCGGAGACCACGAGGGCGAAACCGCCGTCATCAGCGTGTCGCTGCTCACCGTCAAGGAGCGCGAGCTTCCTGAAGCTGACGACGACTTCGCTCAGATGGCTAGCGAGTTCGACACGATCAAGGAACTCAAGGCAGACCTCAAGGAGCAGGTAAAGCGCTCCAAGTCGTTCGGCCAGGCTTCTGAAGCTCGCGACCAGATCGTTGACGAGCTGCTCAAGAGCGTTGAGATCCCCGTTCCCGAGAAGCTCGTTGAAGACGAAGTTCACCGTCACCTCGAGAACGAGAACCGCCTCGAAGACGACGAGCACCGCGCAGAGGTAGTCGTCGCCAGCGAGAAGACCTTCCGCTCGCAGATCCTCCTCGACTCGATCGTGGAGCAGGAAGAGATCAAGGTCAGCCAGGAAGAGCTCACCTCTTACCTCGTGCAGGGCGCTCAGCAGTACGGCATGGAGCCCGGCGAGTTCATCCAGATCCTGGACAAGAACGGCCAGATTCCCGCCATGGTAGCTGAGGTTGCTCGCAGCAAGGCTCTCGCAGTCGTGCTCAGCAAGGCCAAGGTTGTCGACACCAAGGGCAAGGCCGTCGACGTATCGGCGTTCACCGCTCTCGCTAACTCAGGCTCTGCTGAAGAAGTTGTTGCAGCAGACGACGCCAGCGACGAGTCCTAAGCGACACAGTTTTACCCCTCACGGCCGACTAGCTATCTAGTCGGCCGTGAGGTCGTTAAGGCGGCAAACGCTGAAACGAAGTCGGCGACCGGGGTGACCGAGGGGGCTCAGTCGGCGAGAAGTTCCGCGGCATAGCCGCGCACGGAACGCTGGTAGATCGGGAGGTAGCTAGCTAGGGCCATTAGGGCAACGGCGGCACCCTGCGTCGGATCACCGCGACTAGTGAGGGCAAGAGCGAGAAATGCGGCGGTAGGGCCCGTCCACTCATCGTCCGGGTGCTCGTGGAGCTGCTGCTCGAGTAGAGCAATCGACTCGTCGATGCGATTGAGATTGCGCAGCGTACTCGCTAACTGGATGGTCGCACGCGGCATCAGAGCGGCATCCAAGCCATTTTCTATTGCTCGGCGGTACAGCGGCTCGGCCTCGGTCTCTAGCCCGGCATAATCGCGCGCTCCCGCCGCCTCGAAGAGCGCTTCAGCATCATCCGGGTCGCGTTCGGCGACAAGTTCATCAATTGCCGAGACAACATCGTGCTCCGCCATGGTGGCGGCGTGGGCCCAAATATCTGCGATTCGATCGCGCCAGTTCTGCTGCATTCGGTGAGCCTACAAGCAGCCTCTGGCGACGCGGTACTTTGCCTAGGGCGAACACGCCAGAATCGCGGGCCGTACTCGGATAGATTCTTACTACGCGATAACTGAAATGGAGCGCAACAATGGCCCAACCGGCATTGGTCTCGAGCATCTTCGACCAACTCCTCAAGGACCGCATCATCTGGCTCGGCTCAGAGGTGCGCGACGCAAACGCGAACGAGATCTGCGCAAAGATCTTGCTGCTCGCAGCAGAGGATCCCAAGCGCGACATCTACCTTTACATCAACTCGCCCGGTGGCTCGATCACCGCCGGCATGGCGATCTACGACACGATGAAGTTCGTGCCGAACGACATCGTCACCGTCGGTATCGGCCTTGCCGCCTCAATGGGGCAGTTCCTGCTCTCCTCGGGCACCAAGGGCAAGCGCTACATCACCCCCAACGCACGCGTGCTCCTGCACCAGCCGTCGGGTGGATTCGGTGGAACCGCCGCAGACATTCAGACTCAGGCTGGCGTCATCCTCGACATGAAGAAGCGCATGGCAGAGCTCACCGCTGAGCAGACTGGCAAGAGCGTCGAACAGGTTCTTATCGACAACGACCGCGACAACTGGTTCACGGCTCAAGAAGCACTCGAATACGGCTTCGTTGATCACCTCCGCGAATTCGCATCCGACGTTGTGGGCGGCGGCGGAACCGAAGACAACGCGTCCGACGACAACGCAACCGGCAAGAAGGACTAATCATGGAGAACTTTAACCTCGGTGCTCAGGCACCCGCAGGCATTGGCCGTCCGGATGCCGACGCTCGCTACATCTTGCCGACGTTCGAAGAGCGCACGGCATATGGCTACAAGCGCCAAGACCCGTACGCCAAGCTGTTCGAAGACCGCATCATCTTCCTGGGTGTGCAGATCGACGATGCATCCGCTGACGACGTGATGGCTCAGCTTCTCGTTCTCGAGAGCCAAGACCCTGACCGCGACATCGTGATGTATATCAACTCACCCGGTGGCTCGTTCACCGCGATGACGGCAATCTACGACACGATGCAGTACATTCGTCCGCAGATTCAGACCGTCGTTCTCGGCCAGGCTGCTTCGGCTGCCGCCGTGATCACCGCCGGTGGAACCAAGGGAAAGCGTTTGGCTCTGCCCAACGCGCGCATCCTCATCCACCAGCCCAGCGGTGGCTCGGAAGGCTCGAGCCAGGCATCGGACATCGAGATTCAGGCTCGCGAGATTCTGCGCATGCGCGGCTGGCTCGAAGAGACCCTGTCGTTCCACTCGAACCGCACTCCTGAGCAGATCAATAAGGACATCGAGCGCGACAAGATCCTGAGCGCGGCTGAGGCGATGGAGTACGGTCTCATCGACCAGGTGCTCACGAGCCGCAAGACGCTGCCGGCTATCACGAGCTAGCTCGCCTTTTCACGCTTTTACGGCGGTCGCCCTCTGGGGCGGCCGCCGTAATGCGTTAACGTTCGCGTCAGGAGCGAGGGAGTGGTGCGCTGGAGGCTACTCGCGTAGATCATTGTGAGGTAAAGTGACTTTTCTTTAGTCTGGTGGCGGCGCGCATGACGCGTGCAGCACGCAACCCGAACAGCGTGTGACGAAAACAGGATGGAATCAACGTGGTCACGAGAGACGACGTAGCTCGAGAAGCCGGCACCTCAACCGCTGTCGTTAGTTACGTGATGAACAACGGCCCACGAAATGTTGCAGCACCGACGCGACAGCGCGTGCTTGACGCTGTGGCCCGCCTTGGCTACCGCCCAAACGCAACGGCGCGAGCTCTCGCTTCAGCCTCCAGTACGGTACTCGGCCTTATTGCCTCTGACATCACGAATCCCTACTGCAGTGAGCTCGCTATCGAGGTAGAAAATTCGGCGCTGGAACGCGGCCACTCGTTGCTACTCGGCAACGCCATGAATAGCGACGTTCGTCAGGCCCGTCATCTTCGCGCGTTCATGGAACATCAGGTGCGCGGCATCCTCTTCGTGGGAAGCACGGATGAACGACAGTCGACGCACCGCGAAACGACGAGCGTGCTGGAGGGAAACCCCACCCCGTTGGTGTTTTTCGACCGGCCCGCGAGCGAACCCGGCGCGACCGCGATTCTGGTGGATAACCGTGGTGGCGGGTACCTCGCTACCGCTCATCTGCTTGAGCACGGGTACGCATCCGTCGCCTGCTTCTCTGGACCGGCAAATCTGTATGGAGTTAGCGATCGCCGTGCGGGTTGGGCGGATGCTCTCGAAGAAAACGGGATAGCGCCACTCAGCCAAGAGGTCTTCGAAAGCGAATTCGATCGCTACGGCGCTTTTGCGGTAGCTCGCGAAGTTTTTGCTCGGCACACGCATCCTCGAGCGATCTTCGTCCACAGCGACGAACAAGCCTTTGGCGTGATGACAGCTGCGGCTCAAGCGGGATTGCGAATTCCGGAAGATATCGCGATCGTCTCTTTTGACGGCCTGAAGGAGTCGAGCATGGTTTTACCTCGACTCACCACGGTGCAGCAGCCGTTTCACGAGGCGGCAGCTCTCGCTGTTGATGTCTTGCTCGATGCGACTCCCGGTTCCCGTGACGAGCCCCACAATCAGATCTTGCCCTTGGAACTCAGCGTGCGCCAGAGCTGTGGGTGCCCGTAGACGGGCTCGGTGAGTCAGCTTGTTGCTGACTCACCGGCCGCTCAGAGCTCGCTCTTGTTGCGCTTGACGGAGATCAAGAAGATCGCCACAGCGGCAATGAGCACGAGTGCGACCGCGCCGCCGATCAACACCACGGTTGCGGCGTCGACGCTCACGCCGGTGTCGGAAGCGTCAGAATCGCTGCTGTCGTTGGAGCCTTCGGATGCTGCCGGGGGAGTGCTCTCTTCCAGCGAACCTCCGCCACAGGCTGGCGGGGCATCCAAGGCTTCGGAGAGCACCTGATCGGCATCCGGTTGCCACGTGAAGTTGATCTCGTCAGAGATGGTGTGGCCGTCGGCTGACACCAGCTGCCAGAGCATCCGGTACTCACCAGGCTCACCGAGAGCAGCCAGAGTGGAGAGCGACTCGTCGCGGATGCTGACGCAACCGTCGCCGTAGTAGCCGCCGTCGGCATCCAGAATCTGAATCGCGAAACCTCCACCGTCGCCGGCAAGGTCGAGCAGAACATCGTTCGTGCTGACGGAGAACTCCTCGGGCAGCACGGTGAGGGTTTCGCCCTCGAGCGGAGTGCTGTCGACGAGGTAGTTATGCGCAGACGCGGGCGCGGCCACGAGCAGCAAGAGAGCTGCAATCGTGGCCGCGCTGAACGCGGCGCCGACGCGAGGAACTCGACGCACAACTCGAACTACTTCGTGGCGGGGCGTCGGAAAGCGAACGCTGCTACGAGCGCGCCGAGACCGGCAACGAGACCGGCGATTCCCAGTCCGCGGGCCACCGGGTCGCCGCTCGATGCTGCAGCGTCTTCACTGTGCTCGTCTTCACTGGCGTGGTCGTCGCCGTCGCCGTGAGCATCGTCGTCGGTGGCGGTGTCACCGTGGTGATCCACCGGAGCGTCGTTGACGTAAAGGATAGGAGCAGGCTTCTCTGCTCCCTCTTCGGTGCCATTCCAGCTTACAACGGTGCCATCGGTGTACGTCTGGTCGGCGGTCAGTACAACGCTTCCGACATCCGGAACCGGTCCGAGCGAGATCGGCAGCAGGAGCAGCGCGCCGTCGCCGATCTCGGAGCCAGCCTGGGCCGTCCACACGATCGAGGTCACTGCTTCGGTGATTTCGCTCTCGCCAATCATGACGGGCTCGGGTAGCTCGCTGCGCACCAGCTCGGCGTCCCAGCCGGGAACCGGCACGAAGCGCACGCTCGTGAACGGGGTGTCGGTGGGCAGGTTCAATTGCACGCGGTTGGTTTTCTCGGTGTCTGATTCGTTGGGAACCTTGACCGTGATCAGTGCGTAGCTTCCGGCGTCTGACTGGCCCGGGTCAATAGTGACGTGAGCCATCGCTGCGAGCGGAGCCGCTACTGCGAGAGCAGCACCAGCAGAGAGGGCGAGGGCAGCTTTAGTGAAATTTTTCATTGTGTTCTTTCTCAAAATGGGTCGCGAAAGGGCGACAAATATCGGGGATGCTGTGCAGCGCCGTTAGGCTGCGGCGGGCGTGGCCGGTGGGCCCCGATAACGCGTGATGGTGAGAAAGCGAGGGACGAGGTCAACGGCGGGAGCGCTTCGCGGCACTACGCGGAACTCGAGAACTGGAGTTGAGCCGAGCGTCAGCGTGGCGAAAAGGCGCGAGACGAACATTCGCGCTGTATCGAAGAGCCCCCAGAACGCGACTTCGGCGTAGCGGAAAGCCACGATGGTCACGACTGCAGCGACGACGTGGGAGAGCGACATCGCCGAATCGGCGGACTGCGCTACCGAGCTGAAGTCGAACGTCATCGCGGCCATGTTGTGCTCAGCTATGCCGGTAGGGGCCAGCATTGAGCTGAAAAGTGCGTGATACATCGCTTGGCTCGCCACGATGGCGATGCTCAAGCGGGCGAGTGAGATCGTGCGCCCGGCAAGGAGGGTACAGATCGTGATCGAGATCACGAGGGAGACTCCCATGCCGAAGAACGACGGCGAAACGCCGCCAGCGAATTGATGGGAGAACGCCGCGGTAAAAGTGGCAAAGAAAGCGGCGATGCTGCCACGAAGCACGCGCATGGCACGGGTATGCATGGGGCTCCTTCGGGGTCGTGGCTATCCCTTCAAGCCTAGTTCGTCTTCGAGGCCTCGTTATCCGCCAAGAAGCGGGGATATTGCAGGGCAACCGACTCGCCGAAACGCCGCCGGTAATGGTGACGGAGACTGAACGAATATCGGGTTAGGCTCATTGACAAGGTATTTACTCAAGGAGAGGAACCGGCATGGCCCGAATTGGGGAAAGCGCGGACCTGCTCAAGTGTTCCTTCTGCGGCAAAAGCCAAAAGCAGGTACAGCAATTGATTGCCGGTCCGGGCGTATATATCTGCGACGAGTGCGTAGATCTATGCAACGAGATCATTGAAGAGCGTCTTGCTGAAGCCGGCGAAGAGCCGTCGAGTGAATTCGACCTGCCTAAGCCTCGCGAAATCTACGACTTCCTTGAGGAATACGTCATCGGCCAAGTGGCCGCCAAGCGGTCGCTTTCTGTGGCGGTCTATAACCACTACAAGCGTGTTCGTGCGCGCAGCACCATCACCTCGGCCGATGCGGTCATCGACGATGTGGAAATTGCCAAGTCGAATATTCTGCTCATCGGTCCTACCGGCTGCGGTAAGACCTATCTCGCTCAGACTCTGGCCAAGCGTCTCAACGTGCCGTTTGCTGTTGCGGATGCCACAGCGCTGACCGAAGCCGGCTACGTCGGCGAGGATGTCGAGAACATCCTCCTCAAGCTCCTGCAGGCTGCCGACTACGACGTCAAGCGTGCCGAGACCGGCATCATCTACATCGACGAGATCGACAAGATCGCTCGCAAGGCTGAGAACCCCTCCATCACGCGTGACGTGTCTGGTGAGGGCGTTCAGCAGGCGCTGCTCAAGATTCTTGAGGGCACCGTCGCTTCCGTTCCGCCGCAGGGTGGGCGCAAGCATCCGCATCAGGAATTCATTCAGGTAGACACGACCAACGTGCTCTTCATTGTTGCGGGAGCGTTCTCGGGCCTCGAAGAAATCATCTCTAACCGCGCTGGCAAGAAGGGCATCGGTTTCGGTGCTCCGCTGCACAGCAAGGGTGACGATGTGAACCTCTTCGGTGAGGTTCTGCCCGAAGACCTCCACAAGTTCGGTCTCATTCCTGAGTTCATTGGTCGCCTTCCTGTCGTGACCACGGTCACCCAGCTCGACCAGGTTGCACTCATGGATATTCTCACCACGCCTAAGAACGCTCTCGTGCGCCAGTACCAGCGCATGTTCGAGATCGACGGTGTCGAGCTGGAGTTCGAGCGCGATGCACTCGAAGCGATTGCCGACCTTGCCGTGCTTCGCCAGACGGGTGCCCGCGGACTGCGCGCCATCCTCGAAGAAGTTCTCGGGCCGATCATGTTCGACGTTCCCTCCGACGAGACCGTCGGTCGCGTCATCGTGACTAAGGCTGCCGTTCTGGAGAACGCGGCCCCCACGATCGTTCCTCGTAAGCCGGTGCGTGCGGAGAAGTCCGCCTAACGGCGCATCTCTTCTCAGCCACGCTTCTAGAAAGCGCAGATACCCACGGGCGTCTGCGCTTTTTTGGTGCCCGTGAAGCGCTTGTAACGCGATGTAGGCCCTCAATGGCGGGCAGATGCGAGCGCAAGATGAGTCGCCGGGTCGCCGGGTCGCCGGGTCGCCGGGTGACTGAGAAGTGATGTTCCTGAGGGCGACCGCGCCGGGCAAACACATTGCAGCCAAATTCGGGTGAGGCTGAGATGGGATCGCCCTCAGGACATCGTGCTAGGTGACGTCTAAGTGAGGAGGGGCGCGACAAACGCGACCGGCACTATTGTGCCCGACCGGAGGGCATTAACGAAAGGTTTTCACCAATTTTTGTGGGTCGAGCACAACAATCCACCACCTGCTGTGCTTTTCCTAGGAGCTTCGGACAATGCGTTCACTTCTCGCGCGGCTTTAACTAGAGTGCGGGCGTCGATTTCGGTGAAATCGACGCCCGCACTCGTGTGTTGATGATTAGTTGAGGCCGCGACGCGTCAGTAGCGGCTGTAGCTCGGCGTCACGTCCACGGAAGTCGCGGAACGCTTCGAGCGGGTTCTTTGACCCGCCGACTCCGAGCAGCCGCGAACGGAACCGGTCGCCGTTTTCGCGGGTGAGTCCGCCGTTTTCGGTGAACCACTCGACAGTGTCGGCGTCCAACACTTCACTCCAAATGTAGGAGTAGTAGCCAGCGTCATAGGCGGAGTTCGCAAAGATGTGCTGAAAGTAGGTGCTGGAGTAACGGGGAGGCACGGCGGAGTTGTCGAGACCGACCTCGGCCAAAGCCTGCGCTTCGAAAGCGGCGACATCCGCGACCTCGTCGGCGACACCGATGCGGTGCCATGCCTGATCGATCAGGGCGGCAGCCAGGTACTCGCTCGTGAGGAAGCCTTCGTTGAAAGCGGCGCTGGCCTGAATGCGCTCCACGATCTCGCGGGGCATGGGCTCACCGGTCTCGTAGTGCTTGGCGTAGTTGTCGAGAACCTCGGGCCAGAGCATCCACATTTCGTTGACTTGGCTGGGGAACTCGACGAAGTCGCGGTAGGTGTTGGTGCCCGAGAACTTGGGGTACGTGACGCGGGCAAAGAGCCCGTGCAGCGCATGCCCGAACTCGTGGAACAGCGTGTTGACCTCGTCGTAGGTCAGCAACGTTCTCTCACCGGCGGCTGGCTTTGGCACGTTGAGGTTGTTGGTGACGATCACCGGATGCCCGAGCAGGTCTGACTGCGAGATGAGCGAGTTCATCCAGGCGCCGCCGCGCTTGGAATCCCGCGTGTAGAGGTCGAGGGTGTAGAGCCCGACTTCAGTGCCGTCTTCGTTGGTCACTTCGAAGACGCGCACATCAGGGTGGTAGGCAGGCAGGTCGCGACGTTCGCTGAAAGTAACGCCGTAGAGCTTGGTGGCGGCGAAGAAGACTCCGTCGCGCAGCACACGCTCGGCTTCGAAGTAGGGGCGCATCTGGGTGGTGTCGACGTTGTACTGCTCGGCGCGCACCTTTTCGGCGTAGTAAGCCCAGTCGGCGGCCGTTACCTCGGTGCCGGCGAGCTTCTCTAGAGCGGCGTGCTCGTCACGAGCGTTGCGCGCTGCGGCGGGAGCGAGCTTGCCGAGCATGTCAGCGACCCGCTGCGGGTTCTGCGCGGTCTCATCGGCCGTGACCCAGGCGGCATGGCTCTCGAAGCCTAAGAGAGCCGCACGCTGCGAACGAACCTTCGCGATCTCGAGCACGAGCTCACGGTTGTCAAACTTTCCGCCGCGGATGCCACGGGTGCGCGACGCCGCCATGACCCGGCCGCGAACATCCGCATTCTTCAATACGGAGAGGTGCGGCTGGTTGGTGGGCAGGATGAGCGTGATGAGGTACTTGCCGGTGAGCCCGCGATCATGCGCGGCGCTGGCAGCCGCCGAGATCTCGGAGGCGTCAAGGCCGTCGAGTTCGTCGATGCTGTCCACCACGACGGCGAGGTCGTTGGTGTCGGCAAGTAGGTTCTTCTCGAACCTGGTCGTGAGCGTCGACAGCCGCGAGTTGTAGTCGCGCAGGGTCGCCTTGGCCTCGTCGGAGAGGCCAGCACCGGCGAGCGTGAACTCGGTGAAGTAGCGCTCGACGAGGTAGCGGGCTTCGGCATCCAACTCGGTGGAGTCAAGATCGTCGCGGATGCTGCGAATGCGTTCGTAGAGGGCGCTGTTGAGACTGATGGCGTCGTTGTGCGCGGCAAGTTGGGGAGCGATGATCTCTTCGAGGGCATCCGAGGCTGCATCGCCATCGGCGGAAGTCTTGTTGAAAAAGACGATCGCGACCCGGCTGAGCAATTGTCCGCTCTTTTCGAGCGGGATCATGGTGTTCTCAAACGTGGGTGCGTCTGGCTGCGAGGTGATCGCTTCAATCTCGGCGAGCTGCTCAGCCATTCCCTTCTCAAACGCGGGAGCGTAATGCTCGTCTTCGATGTCGGCAAAGGGTGGCATGCCGAAGGGCAGCGTGCTGGGCTCAAAGAAAGGATTGGTCATTCTTCTACCCTATTCTCGGAAGATGACGAGCGAGCGATATACCCACGGCCATCACGAAAGTGTGTTGAAGTCACACACGTGGCGCACGATCGCCAATTCAGCCGCGTATCTTGAGCCGTACCTTGAGTCGGGGCTCTCGTTGCTCGATATCGGCTGCGGGCCGGGCACGATCACAGCGGAGTTTGCCGAACGACTGGCCCCCGGCCGCGTTGTCGGGCTGGATGCCGCTCCCGCAGCGATAGTAAAGGCCTCGGCTATCACCGCCGCCAACCTGAGTTTCATCGTGGGCGACGCCTATGCGCTGCCGTTCGACGACAACAGTTTCGATCTCGTGCACTCGCATCAGACTCTGCAACATTTGGGCGATCCGGTCGCGGCTCTCGCAGAAATGAAGCGCGTCGCCAAACCGGGCGGACTGATTGCGGTGCGAGACGTCGACTATGCGGGCACTATTTGCTTCCCCGAGTTGCCGGGGCTGAAGGTCTGGGCGGATGTCTATGACGCTGTGCATCGCAGTAATGGGGGAGAGCCCAATGCGGGCCGTCGTCTGAAGGCGTGGGCGATGCAGGCGGGCTTGAGCGACGTCGCCACGTCAGCTTCGATCTGGAACTTCTCCGACGACACTGACCGTGAGTGGTGGGGCAGCATGTGGGAGGCGCGAGTGCTGGAATCGGCCTTCGCCGCGGACGCCCTGAGCAAGTCGCTGGCCACACAAGAGGTACTGCAACAGATCAGCAGCGCGTGGCGTGAGTGGGCGGATTCGCCCGAGGGGTGGATGGCAATGCCGCACGGTGAGATTCTCGCGCGCGTTTAGCAGCCGATTCCGGTGGGGTTGGAGATGCAGTCTTGGTCAACGAGGACTGTGGTGGCGTGCCCGGCAGTCGCGGTGAGGGGTGGCGCGACGATGGTGAGGGTGCCGACGACGTTCTGCCAACTGCTGCCGGCGACACGGTATTCGGCGGCATAGGTGACGGCGAGGGTGATGGTGTAGTCGCCGGGGTCTTGGAACACGTGGCTGGTGGGGGTGGGATCGAACTCGGCGATCTTGTATTTCGCCCAGGTTGTGCCCGGATTGCTGGTGATGGCGGTGGTGCCGTCGCCGTAGTCCCAGTTGTAACTGATCGGGGTGAATCTAACTTGGGCGGTGCCGCCGAAGAGGGTGCCGTCAACAACATGAGCGGATGCGTTGGCGTAGAAGTTCGTATCAAGGCCGACGATCATCCACTGGTTAGGTTGCATGCTCGCGGTTGGCGGTTGCGGCCGAAAAGTCGCGATGTCGGAGATGGTGACTGCCGAGATAGCACCGGTTGCGTCCTCAGCGGGTGCGGTCCACGGCACGCACTCGATGCGTTGGAGGTCGCACCATGCTTCTTCGACGCTGTCGAGCGCGGGATATTCAGCGGGGATGTAAGCAGCTCCGTCGGTGCCGTAGCCGGTGCCATAGTTTCCGCCGCTAGAGCCTGGCAGGACAGCGGAGCCTTCAATCTCTACTGCGCCTGTATCGGACTCCGCCGTCGCACATTGACCGGCGACATTCGCCTCGAAACTACAAGCCATAGCGGGCGGGGGACTCGCTGCGTCGCCGATTAGAAAGCAACTGCCGAGCAAGGCGCCGCCGATTGCTAGTAATAGCGCCCTGCGAGGGTTCAACATGCGTCGGTGCTCCATATGTCGCGAGCCGAGACAAGTAGCGTATTCGAGTCAGGGCTGAGGTCGAAGACGACTTGCATTGTCATCGCCGTCACCGGGGCTTCGGGCCCAATCTTTTCGCCGTCACGGTAAATTGACAACTCTGATAAGTCGTCACAGAGGTACACCGCGATCACCTCATTTGGGGAAGAATCGCGCGAATAGCGCTGGAGAACGACTTGATCAAAAGATTCGTCGCCCACTAGGTAGCGACCATCAGCTACCCGCTCCTCGAACTCCTCAAGCAGTTCAACCAAGTGCTCTCCGCTAGCAACGCTGGACAAAGCAGTCGGGTCAGTCACGCCTTCTCGATATGTCTCGAGCGACACCCGCGTGTATTCCGCATAGGCCTCCTCAGCCGCGGCCAACGCTTCTTCGTCGGTCGCGTAGGGCGCGACGAAGGTCGAAGTCGGCTGGGGCAGTACCGGATCGGAGGGCACGCATCCGCTGAGTGACGCAACGAGGAACGCCCCGATCGAGAGGGTGACGAGGTTCGGTAGCCGCATGTATCGACGCTAAGCGTCACCCGGATGCGAGGCGCTCAACTATCCACAGTGAGAAGCGGGTAGTGGCGCTGGGAGGTGTGGTTGCCCGCTCCGCGCTGGAAAGTGCGAGCGAACTAACGCGGAGCGTGCAACGGATTGTGCGATCTACGAAACGGGTTCTTCGACGGTGACGGTGCCGTCGGCGCGTTGGCGCACGACGGTGCCGTCATCGAGTTCGGCGACAGGACGCGATTCAAGCCACGTGAGCGTCCAACGCCACGCGCTTGTATCGAGGTGGGCGACATCCGCTTCGACACCAGCGATCGCCTCGCGCATTGCTGCGCCGAGGCGTTCGGGTACGTCGCCGCCGACCGGCCATCGAGTGCCGAGCTGCATTAAACGTTCTTTTCGTACAGGATCCACGACGTGCGGTCGGCGACCTTGTCGTAGAGAGCCTTAGCGCTGTCGTTTTCCTTGTTGGTGATCCAGCGGAGTTTTCCGCCGCCATCTTCTGCCGCACGAGCAGCGATGTCGTCGATGATCGTTCCGGCAACTCCGGCACCGCGGTGCTCGGGGTCGACGTACAGGTCATCCATGAACCAGCCCCACGAAGCGGTGAAGGTGTCGGGCAGGCGACGGTACAGACCGAAGGCAGCGATGTCGCCAGGATGCGGGCGCCCTTCGGGTGAAACAGCTACGACGGCGTTCAACTGAGCCGAATCATCCATCAGCCATTCCCAGACGCCCTGAACGATTTCGTCGGTGAACTCGGTGTCGTAGAACACTCCGTACTTAACGAAGTGTGCTTTCCATTGTTCAAAATCGTCGGGCTGTATGTCGCGAATCGTGTACGAAGGCTTCTCTGAGTTCGTCATTTACTCAACAATACGCGGTCTGAGGCTTCGACGCCGCGATGACGTCGAAGCCTCAGCGGCCGTTAGGCCGAGCCCTCAGGCGCGGCTTCAACCAAAACGATGTCGCGAACCTCGATCTCCTCGGCTTCGACAATCGTCAGATCGTGGATGCGGCCAACAGCCTTCAGGTCGTCAATAGCAGCAGCGATCAGAGCCGGGCCTGCGAGAGTCGCCGAAGTCACTTCTGTCTTCTGCGATGCCTTCGCGTCGGTCTTGGCGCGACGGATCGTGATGAGCGCCTGGCTGACCGCGTGGAACAGGCCGCTCGGCTCAGCAGTAACGCCGAGCTCATCGGCGGTGGGCCACGATGCCGAGTGAACCGACGTGTCGTGCGTCCAACGCCAGACCTCTTCGGTAGCGAACGGCAGGTACGGTGCGAAGAGGCGCAGGAACACGTCGATCGCGGTGTGCAGGGCGCGGTTCGCGCTCGCTTGGGCTCCGGGGGTTCCGGCGCCGTAGGCACGTTCCTTGACGAGTTCGAGGTAGTCATCACAGAAGGTCCAGAAGAACTTCTCGGTGACCTCGAGCGCCTTCGCGTGATCGAAGTTCTCCAGAGCCGTGGTGGCCTGGTCGACAACCGACGCGAGCTCAGCAAGCATCTCCAGGTCGAGAGCCTCGGTAACGACCGCGCCGGAATCCGTTGCCGCAGCAGCGGGAGCCGGGAACGAGTAAACGAACTTCGACGCATTCAAGACCTTGATCGCGAGTCGGCGACCGATCTTGATCTGCTTCGGGTTCTGCGGGTCAAAGGCCGCATCGGTTCCGAGGCGGCTGGATGCTGCCCAGTATCGAACGGCATCCGAACCGTGGTCATCGAGCATGCCCTTGGGCGTCACAACGTTGCCCTTGGACTTGGACATCTTCTTGCGGTCGGGGTCGACGATGAAGCCGGAGATGCCGGCGTTCTTCCATGGCACCGTTCCGTGCTCGAGTTCGGAGCGCAGCGCGGTCGAGAACAACCACGTGCGAATGATGTCTTGGCCCTGACTGCGCAGCGAGTAGGGGAAGACCACGTTGAAGAGCTCAGGGTCGGTCTCCCAACCGCCGGCAATCTGCGGGGTCAGCGACGAGGTTGCCCACGTGTCCATGATGTCGAGTTCGCCCTCGAAGCCACCGGGAACGCCACGCTGATCTTCCGTGTAGCCGGGAGCGGTATCCGACGAAGGATCGATCGGCAACGAGTCTTCACTCGGAACGATCGGCGAACCCTTTTCGCCATCGGCGTCGAGCTCGTACCAGACGGGAATCGGAACGCCGAAGAAGCGCTGGCGCGAAATGAGCCAGTCGCCCGTGAGGCCACCAACCCAATTGTCGTAGCGAACGCGCATGTGGTCGGGGGTGAAGTTGATCTGCTGGCCGGCGTCAAGAAGGCGGCTGCGCAGTTTCTCGTCGCGCGCACCATTGCTGATGTACCACTGGCGCGTGGAAATGATCTCGAGAGGCTTGTCGCCCTTTTCGAAGAACTTGACCTGGTGCTGAATCGGCTTAGCGTCGCCGATCATTTCACCGGAGGCCTTCAAGAGCTCGACCATGGCGGCCTTTGCGCTGAAGACCGTCTTGCCCGCGAGCTCAGCGTAGGCAGCCTGAGCGGCGTCGCCGACAATAACGTCGGGAGCGTCAGCGATGATGCGGCCGTCGGCACCGATGATGGTGCGGTTCGGCAGGTCAAGTTCGCGCCACCAGACAACGTCAGTGACGTCACCGAACGTACAAATCATGGCGATTCCCGACCCCTTGTCTTGTTGAGCAAGGTGGTGCGCGAGAATCGGAACCTCAACGCCAAAGATCGGCGTCTTTACCATCGTGCCGAAGAGGTGCTTGTAGCGCTCGTCATCGGGGTGAGCCACGAGAGCAACACAGGCCGGCAAGAGCTCGGGGCGCGTGGTCTCGATGTGGATGTCCTCGCCATCCGCCTTGTGGAAAGCCAAGCGGTGGTAGGCGGCGGGCTGCTCTTTGTCTTCGAGCTCAGCCTGCGCAACGGCAGTGCGGAAGGTGATGTCCCACAGGGTAGGAGCATCCGCCTGGTATGCCTCGCCACGCTCAAGGTTGCGCAAGAACGCACGCTGGGCGGCGCGCTGAGCGTCGTCGCCAATGGTGCGGTAGGTGAGGTTCCAGTCGACGCTCAATCCGAGCTGGCGCCAGAGATCTTCGAACTGCTTTTCGTCTTCAGCAGTCAACGTCTCGCACAGCTCAACGAAGTTGCGACGCGAGATCGGCAACTGCGCGGCAGCCTTCGTCGACTTGCCTTCGCCGCCCTGCTGCGGAGGCTCAAAGCCCTCGTCGTAGGGGAGCGTGGGGTCGCAGCGCACGCCGTAATAGTTCTGAACCCGTCGCTCGGTGGGCAGACCATTGTCATCCCACCCCATCGGGTAGAAGATTTCTTTGCCGCGCATGCGCTGAAAGCGTGTGACCAAGTCCATGTGGGTGTAACTGAAGACGTGGCCGATGTGCAGGCTTCCGGATGCCGTTGGCGGGGGAGTGTCGACCGAAAATACGCAGTCAGAACCATCCGTGAGCGCCTTCTGGCGATCGAACCGATAAGTACCTTCGTTCTCCCAGACGGGAGCCCATTTGCCTTCGAGGCCTTCTAGGGCGGGCTTTTCGGGAACGCTCGACGACATTATTTCTCCGGTTCGATATGTGCGGCACCGAGTCAAAGAAGAGGTGCCTGAGTGTGAGTGGTATCCCCATCGTAACCGACGCCGGCGCGCTCAGACAGTGCGCTCAGACTGTGCGCTCGGTTGCCGTTTTAGCGCGCAGAGAGAACAGCATCGATGGCGCGCTGCACATAGGGCTCGAGACGTCCTCGTTGCGGTCCCGTCTGTGCCCATTCTTGCGCGGCTGCCACAACACACGCGATCAGGGCGTAGGCCTGCGCGCGAGCGGTGGCCGGCTCAGCACCGTTGCGCTGAGCAAAACCCGTCAGCAGTCGGGCCTGCGTAGCGAAGCGGCTCATGGCCGACGCCTGCAATTCCGCCGCACTACCGATCAAGTCGTACTGGGTGAGGATGAACGGAACATGCTGCGACTCCAACGGTGCGACAGCGGCAAGCATGGCTGCACGGATGGCGTGGCTCGCGTCGGCAGGCGGCGCCGGCTGGTCAGCCAACGCTGCCTTCAGCCGTTCGGTCGCGGCATCCAGTTCGACCCAGAAGACCTCGCCCTTGGCATCGAAATAGTTGAAGAACGTGTTGCGGCTGACGCCCGCGCGGGTGGCGATCTGATCGACCGTCGTGCCGGTGTAACCATTCTCGATAAACAACTCGAAAGCAGACTCTTGGAGGAGTTCGCGCGAGGCAGCGGGCGGGCGACCACGGGTGGCAGAGCGGGGAGGTGTCACGCGATCATCCTCTCACTCGCGGCAGGGCAGACAGAAGCGACTGCGTGTACGGATGCCGAGGGTTCGTGAAGATTTCCTCTGTCTCGCCCGTCTCCACAATGCGACCCTCGGTGATCACAGCTACGCGATCGCTCATGTGGCGAATCACTCCGAGGTCGTGCGAAATGAAGAGATAGCTGAGCCGAAGGTGGCGCTGCAGCTCATCGAGCAGATTCAGCACGCGGGCCTGAGTCGACACATCCAGAGACGACACCGGCTCGTCGCACAGGATCGTCTGCGGGCCCGGGGCGAGGGCACGCGCAATGGCTACGCGTTGGCGTTGGCCGCCCGACAAATGCAGCGGACGACGGTTCTTGAGCGACTGCGGCAAACCCACAGCGTCGAGCAGTTCGGCCGTGGTCGTCAGTGAGCGGCGAGTGTCGGATGCTCGCCCGCTGAGGGCATCGTTCAGGATGCGCTCGACGCTCAACCGTGGATCGAACGAACTCAAGGCATCCTGGTAAATCGCGCCCAGGGTGGGACGAAGCGGGCGGCGCTCGCGAGCACTCAGCGAACCCCACTCGCGGCCGGCCAGCAGCACCTCGCCGCTGTCGGCAGTCTCAAGCCCCAGAGCGATGCGCGCGATCGTGGTTTTGCCCGACCCTGACTGGCCGACCAAGCCCAGCGTCGTACCGGCAGTGAGGGAGAGAGAAACCGCGTCGAGAGCTTGGATGGGGGCGCCGTGGGGTGTGGGGTAGCGGCGTGAGACGGAGCGGAGCTCGAGGGCCGGAGGTGCTGCGGAATCGGCGCTTGCCGCGGTCGTGGCGTGATTTGAGGTGGCCGCGGCAGAAACGGGGCCGGCGGCAGGTTCTGAGATCGCGACAGGCCCGGGGGAGGCCTCAGCAGCAGCCCCGACATCAGCCTCAGCGGCAGCCCTGAGATCAGCCTCAGTGTCCACGGGCAACGTCAAGGGAACGCCGCGCGGAACATCCACAGGGATCGCGGCGAGCAATTGCTGCGTAGGCAGTGCTGTCGGCGCTCGCAGCAGAGCGTTCGTCTCGCCCGTCTCCACGATGCGGCCTTCGCTCATGACGGCAACGCGATCAGCAACGCGCGACACCACTGCCAGATCGTGGGTAATGAGGATCATGGCCGTGCCGTTGTTGCGCAACGACGACAGCAGCTCGAGCACGCGCGCTTGCACCGTGACATCGAGAGCGGTGGTGGGCTCGTCGGCGATGATGAGGGCAGGGCCGGCCGCGATTCCGGCAGCGATGAGGGCCCGTTGGCGCAGCCCGCCCGAGAGCTCGCCCGAGCGCTGGCGGGCTCGCAGCGCAGGATCGGGAATACCCACGGCATCCAGCAGCTCCAGCACACGAGCCTGACGTTCGCGCTGGCTGAGGGTGGTGTGTAGCCGCAGCACATCATCGATTTCGCGGCCGACCGGTCGCAGCGGGTCGAGTGACACGAGCGCATCCTGCAACACCAGCCCAATGGATGCTCCGCGAATGCTTCGCCACCGTCGAGCACCGGGTGCCGGAAGACTTTCTCCCGCCAGACTCAACTCGCTGAAGCTCACGTGGGCTCCGGCGGGTGCAAGCCCGAGCAGGGAACGAGCTGTGACGCTCTTGCCTGAGCCCGACTCTCCGACAATGGCGAGGCATTCGCCGGCGGCGACCTCGAAGCTCACGTTGTCGACGGCCGGGCGGGCGGTGCGGTCGAAGTGCACGCTGAGGTTGCTCACGCGCAGGAGCGGGGTGGCGGTCATCCGCGGGCCTCCTGGCGGGTGCGAGCGTTGAGGGCGCGGCCGAGCACAGTGAACGATGCGGCGGTCGCGACGATGGCGAGACCGGGGAAGACCGTGAGCCACCAGGCGACGTCGATGTAGGTGCGGCCGCTCGAGAGCATCGCGCCCCATTCGGCGGCGGGCGGCGCGACGCCGAGGCCGAGGAAGCCGAGCGACGACGCCCAGACAATGGCTTGACCAACACCGAGAGTGCCGAGCACAAAGATCGGCGAAAGTGCCCCGGGCAGAATGTGTTGCCACACGATGCGGGCTCGCGAATGGCCGAGAACTGTCGCGGCCTCCACGTAGCTGGCACTGCGAACGCTGCGCAGGTGGCTGCGGATGATGCGCGCATAGCCGGGCGCGGTCGAGAGACCCACCGCCACGGTCGAGGTGACCACTCCGGGCCCGGCGATCGCGATAAAGACGAGCGCGAGCAGCAGGCCGGGAAGAGCAAACATGACCTCAACGATGCGAGTGCTCACGAAGTCGCCGAGTCTGCTGCCGAGACCGCCGAGCAGGCCGAGAATGAGCGCAAGGCCAAGCCCGACCGCGGTGGCGGCGATTCCGATGAGCAGCGAGTTTCCGGCGCCGAAAACGACGCGGGTGTACACGTCGCGACCGGACTCGTCGGTGCCGAAGAAGTGGGCAGCCGATGGTGACTGGAACGCTTCGGCGGGGGCAACGGCATCCGGGTCAGCTGTGGTGATGAGCTGCGGTGCGAGAGCAGCAGTCAGGATAAGTGCAAGCACGGCCAGAGCGATGATGACGCCCGTGTTGCGAAGCCACCCGCCGCGGCCTCGGATGCCGGGAGCGCGTCCCGCAGGCTGAGAGAGGCGGCCAGCCAAGATTTCGGTCATCGCGCTGCCACCTCCGTCACGCGAGGGTCCACGATGCGGTCGACGACATCCGTTGCGATCGTGACGATGATGAAGGTCAGCGCCGAGAGCAGGGCAACAGCGGTAACGACGGGAATGTCGCGAATGGTGACGGCGCTCAGGAGCGTTCGACCGAGGCCCGGCCGCGCGAAGATTGTCTCGACGACAACGGCGCCGCTGAGGAGCGAACCGAAGGCCCAACCGGAGAGGGAGATGCCGGGAAGGGCCGCATGGCGCAGCACGTGACGAAGGCGCACTCCCCACTCGCTTTCGCCGCGGGCCCGGGCGGAAAGCACGAAGGGCTGCTCGTAGGCGTTGGCCAAGGACTCGCGCATGACCTGGCCGAGGAAGCCCGTGAGGGGCAGAGCAAGGGTGAGCACGGGCAGAACAAGACCGAGCGGGCCGGGCACGCTAATCGGCGGCAGCCAGTGCAGCGTATTGCTCAGCAGAATGATGAGCAGCGATGCCAACCAGAAATGGGGAACGGCAGCGGCCAGTAGTTCGAGCCCGGACCCCAACGCGCGCGCAACGCGACCGCGACCGCTCGTCGCCAGTGTGAGGGCAAGGGCGCCAAACCAGGCCACTACGAGCGAGGCAAGCGTGAGCACGAGTGTCGACCAGAGTTGTGTCAGTACATAAGGAGCCACCGCCACCTTGAGCGCGTACGACGTGCCGAAGTCGGCAACAGCGAGCTTGCCCATCGCCAGAAAATACTGAACG
Source organism: Rhodoglobus sp. NPDC076762 (assembly GCA_040687235.1). Classification (GTDB taxonomy): domain Bacteria; phylum Actinomycetota; class Actinomycetes; order Actinomycetales; family Microbacteriaceae; genus Rhodoglobus. The sequence continues at coordinate 1,507,101 of JBFBMV010000001.1, forward strand.
ATCAGCGGCTGGTCGAGCCCATAGTCGGCGCGAATCTGAGCCACGGCCTCGGCGGACGCTTGAGAACCGGGGCCGCCCAGGACTGCATCCACCGGATCGCCCGGAATCAACCGCAGCGCAAAGAAGATGACGGTAGCGACAGCCCACAAAACAAACACACCGCCGCCCACCCGGCGCGCGATCCACCCCAGCGACCGCAATCGCGTCGCTGGGGTGGAGACACTCGCTGCTGCAGGAGCGTCAGTCGAAACCGTCACAGGGGGCGTTCCTTGATGGTGGGCTGAGTGAGTTTGTCGACGACCGGATGCTTCGTCGTGTTAGTTACTCAACCACGCATCGTAAAACGTTGGTGCTGCCACGGGAGGCAACGCCCGGAATCCCTCAACGCTTGTGCTGTAGAGGTAGTGGTTTTGCTGGTCATAGAGAGGCAGAACATAGAAACCGTCAACAATGATCGACTGAGCCTCGGCGTAGAGCTCTTGGCGTTCAGCGGCATCCGAAGTCTCGCTCGCTGTCGTCAAGATCTCATCGAGCGCAGGGTCACTCAGCTGGGCCAGGTTCGCGTAGTAGCCGCTCGGAGCCGGGATGATCGAGTCGGAGTGGTACAGGATTCGCAGCACGTCAGCGCCGACCTTCGTGTACGGAGCGCTCACGAGGTTGTACTCGTTCGTGAACAGAGCGCCGTACCAGGACGACAAATCTGTCGGCTGCAGGATGACCTCAAAGCCAACGTCCTTCGCTGAGGCCTGAATCTGCTCAAAAAGTGACTGCTCAGCGGGGATCGACTGGTTCGTGCTGATCGGGAACGTGAGGCTCAGGCGCTCGCCGTCTTTCGTGCGGTACCCGTCGGAGTCGATCGTGTCCCAGCCGGCTTCGTCGAGCAGGGTTTTCGCGGCCTCCGCGTCGGTGGCGAAGACGTCAGGGGTCGAGATGCCCGCACCTTCGACGCTCGAGAGTACCGAGTAGGAACGCTCTGCCGTGCCAAAGAACAGGCTGTCGATTCCGGGGTTCACATCCACCGAACGGATGAAGGCTTCGCGCACGCGGATGTCATCAAACGGCGCCTTGCCCGAGTTCAGTTCAATGCGGTTGGCGGCACCGGGGCGGGGCGCATCGAGCTCCTCGATGGTGGCCACGTCGGCCGCGGACGAGATGTTGTTTGGCTGCGCGTTATCGATCACGTCGACATCGCCCGACTGCAGGGCGGCGTAGCGGGTGGCGGCATCCGGAATGAAGCGCCATTCAATGGCGTCGAGACGGGCCGCACCGGTGTGCTCGGCGTCGGCGGGAGCCGAGTTGTAGTCCTCATTGCGTTCGAGCGTGACTGACTGCTGCTTGACCCAGTCAGTGACGATGAAGGGTCCGGTGCCCACGGGGCTCTCGCAGTTGGTGGCCTGGTCGCGCTCAAGCGCGGTGGGGGATTGGATGCTCACCCACGGCTGCGAGAACGATTCGAGTAGCGCGCTGTCGGGCGCTGACAGGGTGAAACGTACCTGGTCGGCGGCGACGGCTTCGATGCCGTCGATCTTGCCCACGGCGAGGTAGCCGGTGGAGGACGCGGTGTCGGGGTCCTTCAAGTGCTCGATGTTCGCCTTGACGGCCTCAGCATCGAACGGGGTGCCGTCGGTGAAGTTCACGTCGTCACGCAGCGTGAAGTCCCACGTGAGTCCGTCTTCACTCTCGGTCCAGTCGGTCGCGAGCCACGGGATGATGTCGCCGTCGCTGTTCTTCGAGACGAGCGATTCGAGGTACTGGGTGCTGATGAGTCCCTGCGGGTAGTTGCCGCCGACGTGGGGGTCGAGGCAGCCGGGCTCAGCGTCACCCGTTGCGTAGACGAGCGTGCCGCCGTCTACGGGCTCAGCAGCAGGTTCGGTTGTCGCCGTGCAGCCGGCAAGCAGCGCGGCGCTGGCCGCAATCGAAAGGGGGAGTAACAGGATGCGGGGCACGTTCACGGGGATCCTTTTGTGGGGGAGGAATGCTGCTCGGGTGCGAGACACTCAATTATTGTTGAACTGAGTACATTAAGTCCAACTGAGCAAAAAACCGGGCCGGTTTGCCTGAGCAAAACCGACCCGGTTAGTGAAGCTAAAAGAGCGAGCGTTAGTCCTGCTTGCGCGAGAACTTGGTGGCGATCTTCCACGTGGTGGGAATCACGGCTGCGGCAATACCGGCCTTGATGAGTCCACCGATGATGAAGGGGTAGAGGCCCCACGCGAGAACCTGCTCGAGTGTTCCGCCGGTCACGATGGCGAGCCACGTGAGGCCGAACGCGAAGGTGACAACGGTGCCACCGAGGAACGACAGCGCAGCACCGAGGAACTTCTTGTCCCAGTCGCGCTGGGCGAGCCAGCCCGTGAAGGCAGCGGCGACGATGAAGCCGATGATGTAGCCGCCGGTGGTGCCAGCAAGAACGCTGATTCCAGAAGAGGCTTCGCTGAAGACGGGGAGTCCGACCACACCGAGCAGCGCGTACAGCGCCATCGAGATCGCTCCACGCGTCGCACCAAGTGAAGCGCCAACAAGCAGCACAGCGAGGGTCTGGCCCGTGATTGGTACGGGGTACAGCGGAACAACAACTTGGGCCATCACAGCAGTCAGGGCGGCGCCGGCGGCAACGAGCGTGATGTCAGTGGCGAGGCTACGAGAAAAGACGGTGTCGGCGAGCGTGGGCCGGCCGAGGGTCAAAGTGAGAGTCGACACGCGACGCTCCTTTCCTTTGTCTGCGAACTGTGAAGAGCCCAGCCTGAATAGGCGGGTGCCTGAATAACCCTAGTCATAGATTGCGGGCATCGGTGTGCGCCTCGTGCTAACAAACCTGCTCAGATTTGTGGGATGCGTAACAATCGCGATTCTCACACTGCCGGGGTGGCAGGAGCTGCAACGGCTGTCGCATCGCCGACTACCGGCGGAGCCAAGAACAATGTGCCCCGGATGACGCTCCCCGCAAAGGTGCGCAGTGCCACGAGCACCCAAGCACCCACTAACGCCACGAAACTCAGTAGCGCCATAACTTGGAGCACGGTGGAGCCGGTCGCCACGGCGAGAGCGCTCAAGGCAACAACCATGTTGCCCACCGGGAACGTGAATGACCACCATGTGAGGCTGAACGGTAAGCCGCGGCGCGCGGTATGCACGGTCATAGCGATCGCTAACGCTGTCCAGAGCAGCGCAAACCCGAGGGTGGGAACGCCGTAAATGAAGCCGAAGAAACGGAGAGCCTCAGCGAGCTCAGCCGACACTGCGTAGGGGGCGACCGCGCCAAGAACAATCGCTGCCGTAATCGACTGGCCGAGTGGGCCAAGCACGATCCAAAGCGTCGGCACCGCCGCTGCGTTGCCGATGTTGTGGCGTGCCAGCCTGCCCCAGATCAACGGCAAAATCACCGCGGTCGCAATCATGCTGAGCCCGAACATCGCGTAGCAGGCAATCAGCATGGTTAATCGAGCTTCGCCCGCGGGCAAGAACGGGACGAGTGGTGCGCCGGCTGCTGCCGAGACCAGCGGCGGTACCACGGGCATGATCCAGCCTCCGAACGGCGATTGATCCGTGATAGATGACGACGTGAAGGTCAAGAACGGCACAATCACGGCGGTCGCGAGGCCCAGCACGGTGCCGATTGACCACAGCACAAGCGCAACGGTGAGCGCAGCATCCGCTCCCATGATGTCGGGGCCGAAGAGCAATGCACCGGCGCCGATAGTGAGAATTGCCAGCGGTGGAGCCCCATAGAAGTGGACCATTGCCGGATGCCGGTGGTGCGAAAGCGCAACCTCCCGGTGGGCGATCCAGTGCGCTGCGCTCGCGGCGATTAGCCCGAGGAGCAAGACGGTCGCAATCACCCAGACAGTGCTCGCAAACACGTGGAGTTGCGGGGCGATCAGGGGGAGCACGGCGGCAGCGTTCGCGACGATGCCCGTGCCCATCACCGAGGCAAACCAGTTAGGGCTGATGTGGGAGATCACATCGCGGGGGCTGCTGAGGTCGCGCAGCAATACGCGGCGGCGAGGGATCTGGCTGCTCATGAGTCGTTTATGAAAGTCGGAGGCGCGACGGGTTCGGCCCACCGGTGCAACCGCAGGTATTGGTGCCGCATTCCCGTAACCTTGAGCCACCCCGGTGCTGCGCTGCAGTTGTGCGCGGCTACGGGGTATGCCGCGCCTCGTTCTGCAGTGGAGGAACCATGACCGAACTCGTGATCGTTGCCCTCGTGGTGTTCGCCTTCGCGATGGTGTCGCGCAAGCTTGCGCTGTCTCCCGTGACCGCGCCGATGGTGTTCACCGCGGCGGGCATCCTGCTGGGCATTGTGGGCGCGCAGTGGTTTCAGCTTGATCTCAAGAGCGAGGTCGTCTCGATCCTTGTCGAGGCCACCCTCGTCTTAGTGCTCTTTACGGATGCCGTACGCATCGACCTGCGAGCGTTGCGCACGCAGGTCTTTCTTCCGCTGCGCTTGTTGGGTGTCGGCCTGCCGCTCACGATTGTGCTCGGAGCGGTTGCCGCGTGGGCTCTCTTTGGCGAGCTCACCTTCATGGAGGCTGCCCTCATTGCCGCGATCTTGGCGCCGACGGATGCTGCGCTCGGCCAAGCCGTTGTCAGCGATAAGCGGTTGCCGGTTCGCATTCGGCAGGCCCTCAACGTGGAGAGTGGGCTGAACGACGGAATCATGGTTCCGGTGGTTACGGTCTTCTTGGCAATCGCCGCCACAGAAACCGGAGCCGCTGCGGGCGAAAGCTGGGGTCTTTTCGCTGCTCAGCAGATTGGCTTCGGAATTCTGTTCGGCGGGCTCGTTGGTGTCGTCGGCGGGTGGTTGCTGAGCCGAGCTGCACGCGCGGGCTGGGTTGACGGCATTTATCGCCAGTTAGCTACCATCGCGATCGCGGTCACGGCCTATGCGAGTGCCGGCGCCCTAGGGGGCAACGGCTTCATTGCTGCGTTCGTCGCCGGTCTTGCCTTTAGCGCGGTGGCTCGCGACCACTGTGAGGATGTTCAAGACTTCACCGAAGACGAGGGAGAGCTGCTCAGCTCGATCACTTTCTTGGTGTTCGGTGCGGTACTTGCAGCACCGATCCTCACCTCGCTCACGTGGCAGATCGCGCTCTACGTGGTGCTGTCGCTGACGGTGGTGCGCATGGTGCCTGTTCTCCTGGCGCTGGCGTGGTCGGGAACTCGCTTCGAGACACGGCTCTTCATTGGTTGGTTCGGACCGCGAGGGCTCGCCTCAATTTTGTTCGCGCTGCTCGTGTTCGATGAGCTGAGCGGATCTGTGGCCGATACTGTCTTCTCGGTGGCGGTGTGGACGATCCTCGTCAGCGTCTTTGCCCATGGCGCGACGGCGAGCCCGTGGACCTCTCGGCTGGCGCATCATTTGAGTTCAGCGCCGGCATCTGCCGCCGAGCTGAAGCACGTGCAGGAGATGCCCGCGCGTCGCCGATTCTGATGCTTCTCAACAAAGTCCAAAAGTGCACTTGTGCTAGTCTAACTAGAACAACTAAAATGGAGCCATGTTAGTTCGAGTCGATCCCGCGTCAGAAACGCCGCTGTTCGAGCAACTCGCGGCGAGCATCCGCCAATCCGTCATTGATAAGTCGGTCACGGCAGGGGAGAGGCTCCCCAGCGCACGTGAGCTGGCCAGCTCGCTCGGTGTCAACATGCACACCGTGTTGCGGGCGTATCAAGAGCTGCGTGACGAAGGCTTCATTGAACTTCGCCGGGGCAGGGGTGCGATTGTCGCCGCTACGGCCCACAGCTACGACACCCTCGCCGATGGCGTCACCGCGATCGTGGCCGAAGCCCGTGCCCAGAACGTTTCCCTAGCTGCACTGACCGCCCTCATCCGAGAGGAATACAAATGACCCTTCCTGCCGAGAACGTTGCGCCCCAACTCGCGCGCAACCGTCGCCTCATCATCGTGATCGGCGTGGTGATCCCACTGCTCATCACCATGGCAGCGGCCTTCGTCATGGCGCTGTGGGTCCCCGAGCTGCCGAACCCCGTGGCATCGCACTGGGGAACCTCCGGGCCCGACGGCTACTCCACGGTGGGCAGCGTCATCGCCTTACCGCTTCTGCTGACTCTCGTCTTCGCCGCGCTCGCCGCGTTCGGGAGTTGGAAGGGCGGCCCCAACGGCGGCATGCTCTGGGCACACAAAATCATGGTGGCGACATCCGTGTTCCTATCGATTTCGCTCAGCGTCATCGCAGCTGGGTCGCTTTCCGTTCAGCGTGGGCTCGACAATGCCGAGAACGCTCCGGCAATCGGCGGAATCGCGCTCGCCGCCTTCCCGATCGCCTTTGTAGTGGCGGTGTTCGCCTGGCTCATGCTGCCAGCGTCCGAACGCATCCAGTCGACTCCCGTCGCGGCGAAGCCGATCGCCGGCACCACAACGCAGCGCGTTCACTTCTCCAGCACTACTCGTGTGGGGGCCGGCGTGCTTGTTGTTGTTGCCGTTGCGCTCCTAGCGCTCGGAATTGCCTTGGGCGTGCAGGCGGTGAGCAACCCCGCCGAGCTCTTGCTCCCCGCAGTCATCGGACTCGTCGTGATGGCGCTCGCCGTGAGCACGCTGTCGTGGCGTGTAACTATCGACCAGCGAGGGCTGCGCGTTCGTTCGGCGTTCGGTTTTCCCCGCGCCACGATCGCTCCCGACCAGATCACCTCGGTCGCTACCGTCGAGGTGAACCCAATCGGCGAGTTCGGCGGCTACGGCTGGCGTTGGGCTCCAGATGGCCGCAGCGGCATCGTGCTTTCCAAAGGCGAAGCCCTCGAGGTCACGCGCACCAACGGCAAGCGGTTCATCGTCACGATGCACGATGCTCAACTTGCCGCTGAAGCGCTCGCCACGGTCGCCAAGAAATAGCGCTCCACGGTCAGCTAACTCGCGTATCATTGACGCACACGCTATGAACCGGCTATCACCGGGGAGCGTTCGGAAGAAATTGTCTCAACTTCAGCTTCGGCGGGGGAGCGGGCGGCGGTAGAACCGAACGGGTAAGCCCGTTACAGCGATATGAGTGGTGTGCCTCTGGGCGCATAAGCGGGGTGGTACCGCGGCCGTGAGGTCGTCCTCGTGCAGATTATTCGCACCTACGTACCACTGGAGCCTCATGTCGTATCCCCGCCACAGCTCAGACGATTCCGTCGCGCCGTCACCGAAGTTTCCGGCGATCGAAGAGCAGGTGCTCTCGTATTGGAAATCCGACGATACTTTTCAGGCATCCATTGACCAGCGTGAAGGCGCCGATGAGTGGGTCTTCTATGACGGCCCTCCTTTCGCCAACGGCCTGCCGCACTACGGTCACCTGCTGACCGGCTACGCCAAAGACCTCTTTCCGCGCTTCCAAACCATGCGCGGCAAACAAGTTCACCGCCGTTTTGGCTGGGACACTCATGGATTGCCCGCTGAGCTCGAGGCAATGCGCCAACTCGGCATCACCGAGAAGAGCCAGATCGAGGAGATGGGCATTGATAAGTTCAATGCCGCTGCTCGCGAATCGGTACTCAAATACACCGGTGAGTGGCAAGAGTATGTGACGCGCATGGCGCGCTGGGTCGACTTCGAGAACGACTACAAGACACTCGATGTCAACTTCATGGAGAGCGTCATCTGGGCGTTCAAGCAACTGCACCAAAAGAACCTCGCGTACGAAGGCTTCCGGGTTCTGCCGTACTGCTGGAACGACGAGACTCCGCTCTCGAACCACGAACTGCGCATGGATGATGACGTCTACAAGATGCGTCAAGACCAGACCGTCACAGTCACCTTCCCGCTCGACGGTGTGAGGGCCGAAAGCCTCGGCCTTACCGGCGTGAAGGCTCTCGCCTGGACGACCACTCCGTGGACTCTTCCCACCAACCTTGCGCTCGCCGTCGGCCCCGACATCGATTACGCGGTGCTGCCGTCTGGCCCTCTCGGTGCTGGCGAGGGTTCCGAAGAGGGAGCGGCGCAGTTCTTGCTCGCGGCCGACACCATCGCGGCCTACGCAAAAGAACTCGGCTACGAGACAGCAGAAGAAGCCGTTGCTGCCATCTCGCGCACGCTCAAGGGTGCCGAACTCGAGGGCGTTCGCTACGACCGTCTCTGGGACTTCTACGCGGATGCCGAAACGTACGGCACCGAAAATGCGTGGCAGTTCCTGGTCGCCGACTACGTCGCCACGGGTGAAGGTACCGGCATCGTGCACCAAGCGCCCGCCTACGGTGAAGATGACCAAAACGTCTGTGCCGCCGCGGGCATCCCTGTTGTCATCTCGGTCGACGACGGCGGCAAGTTCCTGCCGTCGGTTGCGCCGGTCGCCGGTATGCAGGTCTTCGATGCCAACAAGCCGCTGACGAAGTTGCTGCGCGAAGAGGGCCGCCTGCTCAAGGTCGCCAGCTACGAGCACTCGTACCCACACTGCTGGCGCTGCCGCAACCCCCTGATCTACAAGGCTGTTTCGAGCTGGTTCGTGAAGGTTCCCGAGTTCCGCGACCGCATGAGCGAGCTCAACCAGGAGATCAACTGGGTTCCCGAGAACGTCAAGGAGGGCCAGTTTGGCAAGTGGGTGGGCAATGCCCGCGACTGGTCGATCAGCCGCAACCGTTACTGGGGTTCGCCGATCCCGATCTGGAAGAGCGACAACCCCGATTTCCCCCGCGTGGATGTTTACGGTTCGCTTGCCGAGATCGAAGCAGACTTCGGTCGCTTGCCTCTCAACCACGATGGTGAACCCGACCTGCACCGCCCGTTTATCGATGAGCTGACACGCCCCAACCCCGACGACCCGAGCGGTCAGTCGACGATGCGCCGTATTGAAGACGTGCTCGACGTCTGGTTCGATTCAGGCTCGATGCCCTTCGCTCAAGTTCACTACCCGTTTGAGAACCCGGAGTGGTTCGAGAGCCACAGCCCGGCCGACTTCATCGTGGAGTACATCGGTCAGACCCGTGGCTGGTTCTACACCTTGCACACGCTCTCAACGGCGCTGTTCGATCGCCCGGCATTCTCGAACGTCATCAGCCACGGCATCGTGCTCGGCAACGACGGCCAGAAGATGTCGAAGAGCCTGCGTAACTACCCGGACGTCTCCGAGGTGTTCGAGCGTGACGGCGCTGACGCGATGCGCTGGTTCCTGATGTCGAGCTCGGTGATCCGTGGCGGAAACCTCATGGTTACCGAAGAGGGCATCCGCGATGGTGTTCGTCAGGTTCTTCTTCCGCTGTGGAGCACGTACTACTTCTTCACCCTGTATGCCAACGCGGCAGACAATTACGAGGCTCAGTGGCGCACAGACTCCGAAAACGTTCTTGACCGCTACTTGCTGGCTAAGTCGCGTGAGCTGATCGAGGACGTCACCGCTGAACTCGATGCGCTCGACAGCCCGATGGCCGCGGCCAAGCTCCGCGACTTCGCCGACGTTCTGACCAATTGGTACGTGCGTCGCAGCCGCGACCGCTTCTGGAGCGGCGACGACACGGATGCCTTCGACACCCTCTTCACGGTGCTCGAGACGGTGGCGCGCGTTGCTGCCCCGCTGCTCCCGCTTGTCTCGGAAGAGATGTGGCGCGGCCTCACGGGTGAGCGCAGCGTTCACCTCACCGACTGGCCCGATGCTTCGGCGTTCCCCGCCGATCACGACCTCGTGGCTTCGATGGACCGCGTTCGCGAAATTGCCTCCAGCGGGCTCGCTCTGCGCAAGGCCCGCAGCCTGCGCGTGCGTCTGCCGCTGGCTTCGCTCACCGTCGTCAGCGCCGTGCCGTCGGCTCTTGCGCCCTTCAGCGACATTCTGCGTGACGAACTCAACGTCAAGGCGGTGAAGTTTGAACTCCTCGAAGAGGGCTCGCTTGACAGCTTCGGCATCACCAAGAAGCTCACGGTCAACGCTCGTGCTCTCGGCCCGCGCGTGGGCAAGCAAGTGCAGCAGGTCATCAAGGAGGCCAAGGCCGGCAACTGGGAAACCACTGCCGAGGGCGTCTCCGTAGACGGCATGCCGCTTGAAGCCGGCGAGTACGAACTCCAGATGGAAGCCGCCGATGAAGCAAGCGCGATCGCGTTCCTCTCTGATGGTGGTTTCGTGATCATCGACACCCAGCTCACTCCGGAACTGTCCGCCGAAGGGCTCGCTCGCGATGTCATCCGTTCCATTCAGGATGCTCGCAAGGCCGCCGGCTTCGACGTCAGTGACCGTATTGCGCTCACCATCGGTGCGCTGGATACCGCCGATCACGAAGCAATCGCGTTCCACAGCGCGATGATTGCGTCAGAAACGCTTGCAGCGGAATCCGTCGTTCAGGCCTTCGCGAACGAACTCGAAGAGGGCACACTAGAAGTGCACCGCACGCAACTGGCGGCAGGAAAGTACGCCAATACTGGCGCGCTGGTGATCGATATCACCAAGATGGGAACGACCAATGTCTGACCGCGATGATGAACTCGGCAACGACGGCCAATTCGACGAAAACGGCGACCCCATTGAGGTGGAGTTGACGGACGAGGAACGCGCCGAGCTCGGCGCGGATCACCCTCTCGCCGATCTGAGCCCCTTCGCCGACGGTTTCGAGGGCACCAACATCGACGACGACTCGGACTTCGAACTCGAAGACTCCGAGTACCAGTCGGATGCCGAGAACGTCTTCGAAGAACTTCTCGCGCGAGTGGGGGAGCAGGCGCCTCAGCCGCGGCTCGAAGCCACTCGTCGTGCCGTGGAACTCATCGGCGACCCTCAGCGCACGTATCCCGTGATTCACATCACCGGCACGAACGGCAAGACCAGCACGAGCCGCATCACCGAGAGCATCTTGCGCGCCTACGGGTTGCGCACGGGCCTCATGACGAGTCCGCACCTTGTGCGCGTCAACGAGCGCATCGTGATTGACGGCCGCCCCATTTCTAACCGGGCTCTGGCCGAGAACTGGGCTGACATCCGCCCGTTCCTGCTGATGGTTGATGCCGAGTTGCTCGCTAAGGGCGAAGAGGCGCTGACGTACTTCGAGGCGCTCACGGTGCTTGCGTTTGCGAGCTTCGCCGAGGCGCCCGTCGACGTCGCCATTCTTGAGGTCGGTATGGGCGGCGAGTGGGATTCCACGAACGTCGCCGATGGCCAGGTCGCGGTGTTCAGCCCGATTGCCCTCGACCACACGCACCGCTTGGGTTCGACGATCTCCGAGATCGCTCGCACGAAGGCGGGCATTATCAAGCCCGCTGCGGCGATCGTGTCTGCGCTGCAGACCGCGGATGCTCAGATCGAGCTTGAGCGTGCAGCTGACCTCACTGAATCCACGATGGGCGTGGAAGGCGATGCCTTTGAGCTCGTCAGTAGCGATGTTGCTGTCGGCGGCCAGCTCATCACCGTTCGCGGAATCGCTGGCACCTACTCCGATCTCTTTATGCCGCTGTTTGGCGAGTTCCAGGGGCACAACGCCGCCCTCGCTATCGCGGCCGTTGAGTCGTTCTTGGGCGCGGGCACGCAGGCTCTCGTTCACGATGTTCTTGCCGAAGGGCTGGCGACCGTCACGTCGCCCGGTCGCCTTCAGGTAATCGGTGCCGAGCCGACGGTCATCGTGGATGCCGCTCACAACCCTCACGGTGCTGCTGCTCTCGCCGCCGCGCTCAAGGAATACTTCACCTTCGACGACATCGCCTTCGTGATCGCGGTACTCGATGACAAGGATGCTGCGGGAATTCTCGGTGCCCTTGCCCCGATCGCCAACCGCTTCTACGTCACAACTTCGGAGTCGGAGCGAGCAATTGCTCCCGAAGAGCTCGTCGAGACCGTACGCACCTTTACCGATGAGACCACCGACTTCGACACCTTCGCAGAGGCTATCGAGCTTGCTCGCAGTTGGGCAGGGGAGAACGAACGCCGCGCGGTTGTCGTGACCGGCTCCATCACGCTCGTCGGCGAGGCTCTCGCCTTGGCGAAGGCGGAAGGCTGGAAGCCATGACCGCGCAGCCCAAGGTTCGCCGCAAGCGATCAGTAACCGAGCTGCTACTGAGCATCGTGTTGGTGCTCGACGCCACGTTGATTTTCTTCGTCGCTCTCACCGCTTTCGGGCTCAAAGCATTGCAGCCCGCTCCCGCCTTTATCGGGGGAGCAGTTCTCATCCTTGTGTTCGTAGCCTTGGCTCGCATGCTGCACCGTCCCGGTGCGATGGCTGTCGGTTGGGCGCTGCAGGTGGGGCTCATTGCGCTCGGTTTCATCCTCACCCCCATGTTCGTGGTGGGTGCCGGCTTCGCCGCTATTTGGGTGTTCTGCTTCATCAAGGGGCAGCAAATCGACCGTGCGAAAGCCGAAATTCTTAGTACCCAGTCCATGACCACCCCCTCTGAGGAGACACAATGAACATCGAAGAGACCCTTGTACTGATCAAGCCTGACGGCGTTGCTCGCAACCTGACCGGTGAAATCCTTCGCCGCATCGAAGCAAAGGGCTACCAGCTCGTTGACGTTCGACTCGTGCAGGCGGATGTCGACCTTCTGTCGCAGCACTACGCCGAGCACGAAGGCAAGCCCTTCTACGAGCCGCTGCTCGACTTCATGCAGTCGGGCCCGACGGTCGCCCTGCGCATCGCTGGCAACCGTGCCATCGAGGGATTCCGCTCGCTCGCCGGCACCACCGACCCCACTACGGCAGCTCCGGGAACCATCCGTGGCGACCTTGGCCGCGACTGGGGCCTCGCTGTTCAGCAGAACCTCGTTCACGGCAGCGACTCGCCCGAGTCGGCCGCTCGTGAACTCGCGCTCTGGTTCGCCTAAAACCATTCCGTGAGTGAGCGACTCAACCGCTCCCCGCAGAACAACGGCGAGAGCCCGACTTCGGTCAGACTCTCGCCGTTGGCGCTTTAAAGCGGTTTGTTTCCGCCTCAGCGCCAGTAGTCGCGTCGACCGCGGCGTTCTATTCGAACGCTGCGTTCCCGCCAGGGAATACGTTCTAGAGGTAGGCCAGCACGTCGAGTCGCACCTGGGCGACAACGGCAATGATGATGTAGCCGACGATCGCGATGACGGGAACCCAGCTGTACGCTGCGCCCGCGGCCTTCCGAATGCGCTTCGGCGCCGGGATCGCACCGACCTTGAGGTTACGCAGGGTCACTGCCCAGAACAGCGGAATGGTCACCGACCACACGGTCATGCACCAGACGCACAGGGTTCCGAGATTGAAAATGCTCTGATATGCCAGCCAGAGAATAAAGGCGAAAGCACCCGCAATCCCGAGGTTGAAGACCACCCAAAACCAGCTATTGAAGCGCGCCCCGGCAAGAATCGCTGCGCCGACGACTACGGGGGCCATGAAAGTAATGAGCCCGATGATGGGGTTGGGAAAGCCGAGAACGGCGCCTTGCTGTGATCCCAGGTTCGCGGCGCACTGCACTACGAGGCTGAAGTCGCAACTGAGATCGACGCCGGGATTCTCGAGCGTATGAATCTTCTCGATCATCAGTTCGAAAGACGCCCAGAGACCAATCAGCCCGGCAAAAATCATGAAAATGGCGAGGGCGATGGGCCTGTTGCGAACCCCGGAAGCAGTCATGGAGGGATTATCGCACGCGCGCCCAGCTCACATTCTGAGAATGCGTGCGATAATGAACCGTAGTTATTCCGAGCCGCGCTCGGAACGACACCAAGAAGTCTTCCCGGGCATAGCGACCGGACCAGTTGCGCAACGCTAGTTGCGTGAGTCGAATAGCCAGTTTCGAAGTGCTGTGAGAGAGCACAACTGCAACGCGAGCCACGGGCCCGTTGCAGGACCTGAAGAATTAGTAGCGGTTCCTGAACCATAGGTTTGGTGGGGGAATAGCGCACGAGAGAGTACCCGGTAGGTGGCGCGGTCGCCTACAAGGGCAAGGAGTACACCAGCAATGGTGAATGAAAGCGATAAGTCGAAAGAAGTTCCGAAGAAGAAGGGCCTATTCGGTCGTATTCTTCCCTCATCCAAGGCGGCGGTAGAGAAGCCTGCGGCACAGAAGCCCCAGGTTGAAGCTCCTGCGGTGGTGGAGGCTCCGGCCGCCGCACCACAGGCTGCCGATGCTCCCGCAGCAGCGCGCGAGCCGCGCGCGGCCAAGTCGACGCAGCGTCCCGCCGCGAAGACTGCGAGCCAGCACCTCGGTCTCGAAGTTCCGGATGCCGTAACGGGCATGAAGACGGACGCTGCGGCATCCGACTCTTCTCAGGGGCCCGCAGCGAAGGCCGACACGAACTCGGATTCTGAGGCTCCTGCTCGCTCGCGTTCGCGCAAGAGCACCACGCCCAAGAAGTCGGCGGATGACGCCAAGGCTGCCAAGACCACGAAGGCTCCCGCCGCTGCGCTGACTCCGACGTCAACCACGTCGCTGCTCTTTCAGGCCCCTGACCTTCCCGATCTTCCGGAGCGCGCACCTCGTTCGCGCAACGACAACGGGTCCAACGGCGACAACCGCAATAGCGACAACCGCAATAGCGACAGCCGCGACAACCGTGACAACGACAACGGCAACAACGATGAGGCCGGCAACGTCCGTCGTCGTTCGCGTCGCCGTTCCGGTGAAGATGCTCGTCCCGGCGACGAGTCGCCCAACACGGTCGTTCGGGTACGCCAGCCGCGCAAGCAGGCTGAGCCGAGCAACGAGCCCACTCGTGTCAAGGGATCAACACGCCTCGAGGCCAAGAAGCAGCGCCGCCGTGATGGTCGCGATGCTGGTCGTCGTCGACCCGTTGTTACCGAGAGCGAGTTCCTCGCGCGCCGTGAAAGCGTTGACCGCGTCATGGTGGTCCGCTCGAAGTTCGATCGCATCCAGATTGCCGTTCTTGAAGACGGCGTTCTCGTGGAGCACTACGTCGCCAAGGCGCAGGATGCCAGCCTCATCGGCAACGTGTACCTCGGTCGTGTTCAGAACGTTCTGCCCAGCATGGAAGCAGCGTTCGTTGACATCGGGCGCGGACGCAACGCTGTGCTCTACTCGGGCGAAGTCGACTGGGATGCCGCGGCGGAGAACTCCGCTGACGGCAAGCCGCAGGCTCGTCGCATTGAGCTCGCGCTCAAGCCTGGCGACCGCGTGCTTGTTCAGGTCACTAAAGACCCCGTAGGTCACAAGGGTGCGCGACTCACGAGCCAGGTTTCCTTGCCCGGCCGCTACCTCGTCTACGTGCCGAACGGTTCAATGAGTGGCATTAGCCGCAAGCTGCCCGACACCGAGCGTTCGCGTCTCAAGAAGATCCTCAAGGGTGTTCTGCCCGAGAACGTCGGCGTCATCGTGCGTACGGCAGCTGAGGGCGCGACCGAAGAGCAGTTGACGCTCGACGTTAGCCGCCTCACCGAGCAGTGGTCAGACATCAGCACTCAGGTAGAGAAGGCACAGGCTCCGGCGTTGCTGCACTCGGAGCCCGATCTGCTCATCAAGATCATCCGCGATGTCTTCAACGAAGATTTCCACAAGCTCGTCATCGAAGGTGCCGACGCTCGTAAGACAATCGAAAGCTACGTTCGTTCCGTTGCGCCCGACCTCGTTGACCGCCTTCAGGCCCACGAGAGCTCGGTTGACTCCTTCGAGGAGTACCGCGTCTCGGAGCAGATCGAGAAGGCGCTTGACCGCAAGGTTTGGTTGCCCTCGGGTGGTTCGCTCGTGATCGACCGCACCGAAGCGATGACGGTCGTTGACGTCAACACGGGCAAGTTCGTTGGCTCCGGCGGAAACCTCGAAGAGACCGTCACGAAGAACAACGTGGAGGCCGCTGAAGAGATCGTTCGCCAGCTGCGTCTGCGCGACATCGGTGGAATCATCGTTGTCGACTTCATCGACATGGTTCTGGAATCTAACCGCGACCTCGTGTTGCGCCGCCTCGTCGAGTGCTTGAGCCGTGACCGTACGAAGCACCAGGTTGCCGAAGTTACGTCGCTCGGTCTGGTTCAGATGACGCGTAAGAAGCTCGGCCTCGGCCTGCTCGAAACGTTCAGCGAGAACTGTGAAGTGTGCGCTGGCCGTGGTGTCATCGTTCACCACGACCCCGTGTCGAAGCACCGTTCGCAGCCGACCCAAAACGAGCAGTCTGGCAGCGGTCGCCGTGGTCGCAACCGTGGCGGTAACAACAACTCCAGCGGCTCGAACAACAACGGCTCCGGCAACTCCGGCTCCAATGGTGGAGGCAACGGCAACGGTGGTTCGAACGCTCAGCAGTCGAACGGCTCCGCGAAGACGGCTGCGGCTCCGGCACCGGGTGCCAGCAACGGTACCCACGCCATCACCGAAGACGTTCGTAACGCCCTCGCGCGGGTTGCCGCCAGCACGGTTGTGCCGGTTGTAGAGAACGGCACGGATGCTCCGGCTGCCGACGCCGCGGCGAAGAGCGCCGCTCCCGCCGTAGATGCCACCACCTCGGCTCCTGAGCCGAAGAAGTCGCGTCGCAGCAAGGGCGGAAAGCAGACGAGCAAGTCATCATCGCCGTCACAGGATGCAGCGGAGCCAGCCGTCGCCGCGGCCCCCGCTGACGAGCCTGCAGTCGCGATTCTCGACATCCCGATCACGAAGACTGAGAAGGCTGCCCCCAAGATCAGCACGCAAGACGCGGAGCAGATTCTGGGATCGGTTCTTGAGGCTCTTCCCGAGCCTAAGCAGCCCGGCCACGGCCGTGCTCGCGGATCGCGTCGCGCCAGCAGCCAGGGCAAGATCGTCACCGCAACTCCCAGCGACGACAACTAGCTCGTCGCTTCTCGGCTCCGTGACAGTTTCGAGTTTGTAAGGTTATTCCGTGACCACTACTGTGCCCGCGAGCGTCGATGATCATCATCAGCATGATCATCGGCCTCGCCGCTCTCGCAATCGCTGGTTGTGGCTGGCGATCGGCACTCTGGGGGTCGCGGGTATCCTCGGCCTTCGCGCGTTCACGGGCGCGCAAGAGTCGTTCGGCGTTCCGGGCCTCACGGCAGACCTGCTGACGCTCGCGACGAGCGTCATTATCGAGTCGTTGCCCTTTGTGGTGCTCGGTATTGCGCTGTCGATCGTCGTTCAGGCGTGGCTTCCGGATGATCTGCTCATGCGGTATCTGCCGAACAGTCCGGTGCTTCGGCGCGCGGCGATCTCCCTATTCGGGATTGCCTTGCCCGTGTGCGAGTGCGGAAACGTTCCCTTAGCCCGCGGTCTTGTGATGAAGGGCTTCTCGGTTCCCGAATCGATGACGTTCTTGCTCGCGGCGCCCATCATCAACCCGATCACGATCGTTACGACTCATCAGGCGTTTGGCTTCGATGACGGCATCTTGGTCGGCCGTATCCTCGGCGGTCTTGCTATTGCCAACATCGTCGGCTGGTTGTTCAGCCTTCACCCGCAGCCCAATTCGTTGCTCACGGACCGGTTCGCCGCTCAGTGCGCTGCGGGCTCGCATGAACACCGCCAGTCGCGCTCAGAGAAGAGTCTCGATATCTTCATGCGGGAGTCGAGTGTGCTGATGCCCGCCGTCTTCATTGGCTCGCTCATCGCCGGCGCTATTCAAGTGGCTGTTCCCCGAGACGTTCTTGTCTCACTCGGTAGCAACCCCCTGTGGTCGATTCTGGCAATGATGCTTCTCGCCTTTGTCATCTCGGTGTGTTCGAGCGTTGACGCCTTCTTTATTCTTCCGTTTGCGAGCACCTTCATGCCCGGTTCAATCGTGACGTTCCTCGTATTCGGCCCGATCATCGACATCAAGATGCTCGCGATCATGCGCACCACGTTCCCGGGCAAGGTCCTTCTGCAACTGTCTCTCGTCGTCGCGCTCATGAGCGCCCTGATCGGGTTGGTGATCAACTATGTGGCCTAGTCTTCAACGCTGGTGGGGCGTCACCCTCATCTTGGTCGCCGTGTGCGCCACCGTCTGGCTGGCAGCGACCCAACAGCTCGTCTTGTACATTCACCCGCGTTACGTGATCTTCACGGTGGTGATGTCGGCGATCGCCCTCGTCCTCGGCGTTCTGAGCATTGCTGTGCGCCCCTCGAACACCGAAGGCTCCGCGCCCCGTCGTGGCTGGTCCCGCGTTGTTGGGGGATTGGCACTGTTGCTATCAGGAGCAGTTGCGCTCACGCTTGTTCTCGTGCCCCCGGCGACTCTCTCAAGCGCAACGGCAAGCCAGCGCGACATTGTTGGATCCACCGTTGGCAGTGACAGTCAAAATGTCGATGACGTTGACGACGCCGATGACGAACTGATTGCGAGTTTCACCGTCGTCGATTGGTCGTCGCTGCTTCGCCAAACCAGCGACCCTAGCTTCTACGCGAATAAGACAGCGGATGTCATCGGGTTTATCACCGCGAGTGAAGACGACCCGAGCAATATTTTCTATCTCTCTCGCTTCACGGTGACGTGCTGCGCCGTCGATGCCCAGCCGACCGGTGTTGCCGTCTACGCACCGAATTGGCAGAACGAGTTCGAAGTGGATGCGTGGGTGGAGATTACCGGAGAATTCGACACGAATCCGAGTTCGCGCAGCGAGCTCCCTCTTGTCCTTATTCCGACGACGATGACAGCAGTGGAGCGGCCCAGTGAGCCATATCTCTATTAGTGCGCCGCCGCCGGAGGCATCTCGCGACATCCATTCATTTCGACGCACGTTCGCGTGGACGGTGGGGGCGTTGCTCTTGCTGTGCGCAATTTTCTTAGCCTTGGGATACCTCCAGGGGCCGAAGCTTTCGAGTGCGCAGGTCGACTCGGATGCCGTGGTGACGTCGTCAGACCAGACGTTGCGCTTGTTCGCCAACCAAGCGATCGCCTCCCTTGATTCTGCGGCGGTCAGCGTGGAGCCGGCCGTAGACGCTTCCGCCGCAAGCGAGGGCGACCTTGTATCGGTGACCTTTGGCCAAGCTCTCGACTACAACACGGAATACACGGTAAGCGTGGAGGGAGTAACGAGTGCTTCCGGCGGCCCGGAGTCGACTTTGACGTATTCGTTCACCACGGGGGAACCCGACCTCTACTATCTGGATCGTGGCGAGACAACCGACGAAATCATTCGCACAGACCTGTCGGGGCAAGATCGCTCGGTTGTGTTCGCCGGTGCCGGTATTCAAGAGTTCGTGCCGGTTGGTGACGTTGTGGCATTCACGACGGCGTCAGCTGACCGCACGGGCACCCTCATCTTGGCGAACCCCGACACAGGCGTGACTGAGAGACTGCTGCTGCCCGAAACCGGCGAGGTCGCTGACCTGGATGCGACGCGCTCGGGTGCGATCTTAGGCTTCACAATCTCAAGCGAAGATCCCGGGCCAATCTCAGCGATCTCCCACACTCTGTACACGGTCGATCTCGATCGGGGTCGCGATATCGTCGCGGTCACAGATCTAGACGGCGAACCGATGCGTGTTGTGGGCTGGCAGTTTGTGCCGGGATCGACCACGATTGTTGCCCTCACGACTGAGAGCACTCTTGTGCGCGTCGATATGACCTCCGGGCTCGTGGTTCCGCTCGGCGGGTTCTTCGAGTTCGATCGAGTATCGGCTGACGGCTCCACGGTTGTCGTCAATGACAGTCGCGGCAGCGCCGCGGTGACGCTGGCAAATGGTGAGGAGCTCAGGCTTATTCCTTCACCGATCGACGGGGAACAGCCTTTTATCGGGCAAACTGACGCCAATGCCGCCGGCACACTGGTCTCCAAGATGGTGTTGGTCGCTGAGGATGGGGGATCGTTCAGCAGTGTTTTGGCCTTCGACGACGGGGATCAGTCCCGCATCCTTTACCAAACGGTCGACGACAAGGGCGCCATTCTCGATTTCGCTGTATCGCCCAACAATCAGTTGGTGACCGTCGAGGTGCAGCCCAGCGTCGCGAACTTCGATTCTGATGAATACGTCATGAATCCCCGGCCGCGCAGCGTCACGACCTATGTTGTCGATGTCGCGACCGGAGCGGTGATGCGCAGCTTCGAGGGTTTCGGCGCCATCTGGCGCTAGATTCGCTGTATGGCTGCGATATCCGATCTCAACGAACTTCTCGCATCGATGCACCCCCAGCGGAATGATGGGGTGTTCGTTTTCGCCACCGTCACCTCTCTCGACTCGATAGAGGCATCATCGATAGTCGCGCTCATGCGCGAGCACGAAGGCATCTCGGTAGTGATGACCGAGGCGGATGCCCGGCGCCAGGGCATCGAGCATGAATTTCGTTCTTCGTGGATCACTCTTACGGTTACCTCGGCGTTAGAGGCCGTCGGGCTGACTGCGGCCTTTGCGCGTGCGCTCGGCGAGGCGGGGATTAGTTGCAACGTGATCGCGGGGCATCATCACGACCATCTTTTCGTGCCGGTGGAGTCGACGGATGCTGCACTTCAGGCATTGCGGTCGTTGCAAGCCTCCGCTGGCTAGCGCGGCGTCCCATGTCCACGAAGTGAGTGACGGTAGCCCTTATCTCGAAGGCCGAGGGCGATCTTTCTGCGCGACCCGCAGCCCACTTGCTTCGAGCCGACGGACAAATTCGCGCACGCCGACAGGCTCGGCCCCGAGAGCGACGAGATCACTCCACATGCGGGCGGGAACGTCGTAGTGGTCGAGATCGAAGCCCCGTCGAGGGATGCCGGCGCGTTCGGCAAATGCGTGAAGCTCTGCTAGCGACGTGTCGCTCACGATGTGGGCCCATACCGTGTCGTGGGCTGGCCAAATGGGCTGGTCAATCAACACGGTCATAGGTTGAGCCTAATTGACGGCCAATCTGCAGGTGGAGGTTTTGACCCAGTGCCCGTTAGCGGCGTACTATTGAACCCGCTGCACCCGAGTTGTGGTTTCGATCTCCGAGATCGTGACCAATGTTGGTGTACACGTTCTCGTTTTCGCCGAGTCAAGTTTTGATTGATTCAGTCGAAAGCTACCGCAGCGTGTCGTTTGACCGGGAGTGCCCACGTCGAGTATCGTTGATCCTTGGCGTGTGCTGGGCAAAGCCCGCAGAGATCGCCACAAGCTTCAGTAGTTCTAGCTATTCAATCGTTAAGTAAGGGTCAAAAGTGGTTTACGCAGTTGTGCGCGCCGGTGGGCGGCAGGAGAAGGTAGAGGTCGGCACGATTGTCGTTCTCGACCGCATCGCAGCCGACAAGAACGGCAATGTTGAGCTCGCTCCAGTTCTGTTCGTTGACGGCGACAAGATCACTCACGACGCTAAGGCGCTTGAGAAGATCAAGGTCGTTGCTGAGGTATTGAACGACGAGCGCGGTCCCAAGATCGTTATCCAGAAGTTCAAGAACAAGACCGGCTACAAGGTTCGCCAGGGTCACCGTCAAGAACTGACCCGCATCAAGATCACCAGCATCAAGTAACTGCTGACGGACGTAAAGGACTTCTAGACAGATGGCACATAAAAAGGGCGCAAGCTCCACCCGTAACGGTCGTGACTCCAACGCGCAGCGCCTCGGCGTAAAGCGCTTCGGCGGCCAAGAGGTTCTCGCCGGCGAGATCATCGTTCGCCAGCGTGGCACCCACTTCCACCCCGGCGTTAACGTCGGTCGTGGCGGCGACGACACCCTGTTCGCTCTCGCAGCGGGCGCGGTTCAGTTCGGTGCAAAGGGCGGCCGCAAGGTCGTCAACATCGTTTCCGCGTAACTTTCCGCGGCATAAACTCCGCGTCACCTGCGTGCAGGGGGCGTAAAAGCGAAGAGCGAGCTTCGGCTCGCTCTCGCCATTTAAGATGGCAGGCTTCTGCTGTCTAAAATGACAGCAGAATATTTTCAGTAGCTCACGAGAACAGGAGGAACCATCGTGGCATCGTTCGTCGATCAGGTAACTCTTCACCTCGTGGCAGGCCACGGTGGTAGCGGTTGTGTGTCCGTTAAGCGCGAGAAGTTCAAGCCTCTCGCCGGCCCTGACGGTGGTAAGGGCGGTGACGGTGGAGACATCGTTCTCGTCAGTGACCCGCAGGTAACGACCCTTCTCAACTACCACCGCTCACCGCACCGCAAGTCGCAGCACGGTCAGCCCGGTCAGGGCGACCTCAAGGCGGGTACCGCCGGTGCAGAGATGATTCTTCCCGTTCCCGTGGGCACTGTGGTGCGCGATGGCGACGGCGAAGTGCTCCTCGACATGGATGCTCCGGGAATGCGACTTGTCGTAGCTCCTGGTGGCCAGGGTGGTCTCGGTAACGCTGCACTGTCATCCACGAAGCGCAAGGCTCCCGGCTTTGCATTGCTCGGCACTCCCGGCTTCGAAGGCGATATTCACCTTGAGCTCAAGACTGTGGCTGATGTCGCTCTGGTCGGTTACCCCTCGGCGGGTAAGTCCAGTCTCATCGCTGCGATGAGCGCGGCAAAGCCGAAGATTGCGGACTACCCGTTCACGACGCTTCACCCGAACTTGGGTGTTGTTGAGTCGGGCGAGATCCGTTACACGATCGCCGACGTTCCCGGCCTCATTGAGGGTGCGAGCGAGGGTAAGGGACTCGGTCTTGAGTTCCTGCGCCACGTTGAGCGTTGTACTGCTCTTCTGCACGTGCTCGACTGCGCAACCCTCGAGCCTGGTCGCGACCCGATCAGCGACCTCGACATCATTCTCGGCGAGCTCGCTGCGTACCCTGTGCCTGAGGGACAGAAGCCGCTTCTCGAGCGTGAGCAAATCATTGCTCTCAACAAGGTCGATGTTCCTGACGGAAACGACCTCGCCAATCTCGTCAAGACTGAGCTCGAAGAGCGCGGTTACCGCGTGTTTGAAGTTTCCGCTGTCTCGCGTCACGGTCTTCGCGAACTCTCGTTCGCCCTCGCTGCCCTCGTGGTCGCTGAGCGTGAAGCCCAGATCGCTGAGCCGGTCAAGGAGCGCATCGTTCTTCGCCCGCGCGCTGTCAATGCCAAGGACTTTGTCGTCAAGGTCGAGGGTGGCACGTACGGCAACGTCTATCGCGTTGTGGGAGAGAAGCCCGAGCGTTGGGTTGCTCAAACAGACTTCGTGAATGAAGAAGCCGTTGGTTATTTGGCTGATCGTCTCGCGCGCCTTGGTGTTGAAGACCAGCTCTTCAAGTCCGGTGCCGTTCCTGGCTCCACCGTCATCATTGGCGCTGGCGGCGGTGTTGTCTTCGACTGGGAGCCCACATTGTCGTCCGCTGCCGAACTGATTGTCGCGCCGCGTGGTACCGACCCGCGCCTCGACGATAACCCGCGTGAAACGAACCGCAGCCGTCGTCGCAACTACCTTGAGCGCATGGACGCCAAGGCGGCAGCGCGTGCTGAGCTCGAGTCCGAGCGCGAGGCTGGTGTCTGGCGCGACGATGAGGGCTTCGCTATTCAGCGCGACGATGAGACAGAGGATCGTGACTAACAAACCCACCGTGCGCGCCGAGATTCCTCGTGCGCGCCGCATCGTTGTCAAAGTCGGCTCGTCGTCGGTGAGCGGTGCCAACGTGGGGCAGATCGGTGCTTTGGTTGATGCGCTTGTATCAGCTCACGCAGCTGGGTCTGAAGTCATCCTTGTCTCTTCGGGTGCTATCGCAACAGGAATTCCTTTCCTTAAATTGGATGGTCGCCCGACTGACCTCGCCACGCAGCAGGCCGCTGCCGCTGTGGGGCAGAATGTGCTCATTTACCGCTATCAAGAGAGCTTTGACCGCTACGGTGTTGTCGCTGCGCAGATCTTGCTCACGGCGGGTGACATGGAAAACCCCACCCACCACAGCAACGCTCAGCGTGCGCTTGAGCGGCTGTTGGGGCTCAAAATCTTGCCCATTGTGAACGAGAACGACACGGTAGCGACCCACGAGATCCGATTTGGAGACAACGACCGCCTTGCCGCTCTCGTCTCTGTGCTCGTGCGCGCGGATGTGCTTGTGTTGCTGTCCGACATCGACGCCCTGTATACCAAGCCCCCGTCTGATCCGGGCGCCGAGCGGATTGACTTCGTCCCGTTCAGCAACGACCTCAGCGACGTTACTTTTGGTGACATCGGGGCAGCCGGCGTCGGTACCGGGGGAGCGGGTACGAAAGTTGCCGCTGCTAAGCACGCTGCTGCTGCTGGAATCCCTGTGCTCCTTGCCGAAACGGGCAGCGTCGCAGCGGCTCTCGCCGGGGAAGAAATTGGCACGTGGTTCGAGGCAGACACCCTCTCGTTGTAACGTCCTTCTGCTTCGGTTTCGCGCCGCTACACTCTGACTATGGTTGATTCGGCAGTTACCGCTCTCTCTATTGACGACAAGCTTCGTGCAGCGCGCGCCGCTTCGCGCACGCTGGCAACGGCCACAACGGTGCAGAAGAATGCGGCACTGGAAGCTATCGCCGCTGGAGTCGTTACTAATGCCGACCGCATCGTTGAAGCTAACGCGCTCGACCTCAAGCGGGGTCAAGAAAGCGGTATGACGGTCGGACTTCAAGATCGGTTGCGCCTCACTGCGGAACGAATCGACCAGTTATCCGCTGCAGTGCTCGAGATCGTCGAGCTCGCCGACCCCGTGGGCACTGTCGTGCGGGGCTCGGTGCTGCCCAATGGGTTGTCGGTAGCGCAGACCCGTGTTCCCTTCGGCGTGATCGGCGCTATCTACGAAGCACGCCCCAACGTCACGATCGATATTGCTGCGCTCGCCCTCAAGAGCGGCAATGCGGTTATGCTGCGCGGAGGCTCTGCGGCCGAAGACTCCAACCGCGTTCTTGTTGACGTCATCCAGACGGCGCTGTCCAGCGTGAACATCGACCCCGCATCCGTACAGACGGTTGACGAGTTCGGGCGCGACGGCGCGAAGGCGCTCATGCAGGCCCGGGGTTTCGTCGACGTTCTCATTCCTCGGGGTAGCGCTCAACTCATCCAGACCGTTGTGAATGAGTCGACGGTTCCGGTGATCGAGACCGGTGCGGGCATCGTGCATATTTTCCTCGATGAGTCTGCCGACGAGACGACCGCGGTCGAGATCGTGCACAACGCCAAGGTGCAACGGCCCAGTGTCTGCAACGCACTAGAAACTCTGTTGGTTCATGAGAACGCTGCCGAGCGGTTGATCCCCGCCGTGCTCGGTCACCTTGTCGACTCCGGCGTCACCATTCACGCCGACGAGCGCACTCGTTCGCTATTCCCCTCCGCGACAGCGGCGACTAACGAGTCGTGGACGACAGAAAACCTGAGTCTGGATGTCGCGGTGCGAGTCGTAGCTGACCTCGACGCCGCCATTCAGCACATCGACACCTACTCCACCAAACACACCGAGTCGATCATCACTAACGATCTGGCGAATGCTGATCGCTTCCTCGCTGAGGTGGATTCTGCGGTAGTCATGGTGAACGCCTCCACTCGGTTCACCGACGGGGCTGAGTTCGGTTTCGGTGCCGAAGTGGGCATTTCCACGCAGAAGTTGCACGCTCGCGGCCCCATGGGCTTGCCGGAACTTACGAGCACCAAGTGGGTTGTGCGCGGCAGCGGCCAAGTGCGCGGGTAGACTGTTACCGGTTTTGTGAATGGAGATCTGATGTCGATTTTTCTGAACGTTCTTGCGTCGAGTGAAGAGCTTGCACCTCTCGTGCTGCCTGCGCTTGCTTTCCCTATCATTGCGGCAGTGGTCTTCACGACGCTGGGCTTCGTCACGTGGAGCTTCCGCGACGTTGCTAACCGTCAAGACCCCCGGGCCGCGAAGGCTGGCGACGCCCACGGCACAGGCCACTAAGGCTTTTCGTGACCGCCGAAACGGCGCCACGGCGCGCACGCATCGGCATTATGGGTGGCACCTTCGATCCCATCCACAACGGCCACCTTGTCGCGGCCAGCGAAGCGCAGATTCAGTTCAACCTCGATGAGGTCGTCTTCGTCCCTACCGCTAAGCCGTGGATGAAAGACACCGTCACGCCGGGGGAGCATCGCTACCTCATGACCGTGATCGCGACCGCCGCCAACCCTGGCTTCAACGTGAGCCGCGTCGACCTCGAGCGCGAGGGTGCGACGTACACGATTGACACCCTTCGAGACATGCGTAAGGCGTATCCCGAAGCCGACCTGTTCTTCATTACGGGAGCGGATGCTGTTGCTCAAATCATGGAATGGAAGGACGTTGCAGAGGTCTGGACTCTCGCCCATTTCATAGCAGTTTCACGGCCAGGACACGCCTTAACTATTAGCGGATTGCCTGAGCAAGGCGTAAGCTCGCTTGAAGTGCCGGCGCTTGCGATCTCATCCACCGATTGCCGAAACAGGGTCAGTCGGGGTTACCCCGTCTGGTATCTGGTTCCGGATGGTGTCGTGCAGTACATCGCCAAGCACCATCTATATCGGAGTACTTAATGACCACTTTTCACGATCCGCCGCCGCAGTCGCGCCGTGCGGCGCGTCAGAGTGAGCGCGAGCACACGTCAGACGGACAGCCCACGGTCGAAGGATTCACCACCTTCCCGCCTCAGGCCCAGAACGAGCAGTCTTCGGCTGCTGACAACCACAATGCTTCCGCGTTTGCGGCACCTCGCTCTGAAGCGAACCCCGCTCAGCGAGCCGATGCACCCGCGGCGGCAGCAGCGCCGCAGCCTTCAGCAGCGCCGCAGCCTTCAGCAGCGCCGCAGCCTTCGGCTGTTGCAGCTCACACGCCAAACAGCTCTGAGCCCCCTCGCGAACGAACGCTGACGCGTCGTGAGCTTCGCGAGATGCGAGCTCGCGAAGAAGCAGCGACTCAGGCTGCCCAAGCGCCAACAGCGTCAGCACCCGCCGCAGCCGCTCCGGCGGCTCCTGCTCCTTCTCAAGAGGAGCCCGCTTCCGTTCCCTCGGCAACCCCATTACCGGCAGCGGCCGCTCCGGCGCCTGCGGTTCAGCCTTCGCCCGTAGTCCCGGTCATGCGCCCGGCGCCGTCGACCGCTACGCCGTCGACCGCTACGCCGTCGAGTGCCCCACACTCGACCGCTACGTCGTCGTCGCCCGCGCCAGTCGCGCCCTCGATTCCCGCGCCGACCGCTGCGTCCTCCAACACTTCCGCGTCTACGCCCGCACGTCCGAGTCTCGCCGATTTGGCTGCTGCAGCTTCTGCCGCTGTGGCTTCGCCCGCGAAACCTGCGAAATCTGTCGACGAGCTTTCCTTTGCTCCGGATGCTCAGCTTTATGTTGAGCCACCCGCTCTGGTCGATCCGCTTGCGGTAGCGCCGGAGGCTGCATCCGATGCGGCACCTCGCGACGCGCTCAGCGCCTTTGAATCGCTGTTGGCGAATCCCGACGGATCGGTAGAGTCACCGCCCGCATCGCCGTCGCCGCGTTCGCCGCTCGCTGATCTTCCCGCGCCAAGCACTTCTGCGCCTTCGTATGCAGCTAACCTTCCGGCTCCGACCACATCGCCTGCTCCAGCAGAGCCGAAGCGTCAATCCATCGAGGGGCTTCTCGGCCTGGGAGCTCCTCAGGCTCCGCAAGACACGCCGGCCGCCTCGGTAGCCCCGACCCAAACCACTTTGAGCAATGCTCGTGCCGAGTTCGACGAACTTGCGCGCAAACGACTAGACGGCGACCTTGCTGCGCCGTCGGCGTCGACGCCAGCCGCGCCCACAAGCGCGGCCGCCGCTCCTGCTCCATCTCAGGCAAGCAATACGGCGTCCAGGCTCTCCGCCGGACACTGGTCCAAGCAGGCGAGTGCCGCGGATGAGTCGAACGATGCAATCGTGACGCGCACCATCGGCAGCGGGAGCAGCGCCACCAACGCTCTGGTCTTGCCGGCTATTCCCTTTGCCAAAGACATCCGTGGTCCGCTGACCTCGGGCGGCGAAACGATGCTCACCGGATCGATCGACCTGCCGAGCACACTTTCGGCAAGCGGGGTTTCTGACCGCTTCGATAAGGGCGACATTGATTCGCTCCTAGATCTCAACGACAGCGACATGGTGTCAACAGATTCAGCACCTGTGCGTGCGGTTAAAGCCGTCAGCACGTTCTCTAACCAATCAGTTACGCAGACGCAGAAACCGAAGGGCACCCGTGCGCTCACGGTTCTGCTGATCTCGGCAGCGTCGATGGCGGTTGTAGTTGCGGGTCTTCTCGTGGCAGCCTTTGCCTTCAACATGTTGTAGCTTTAACTCTTTGCCATCAGCTAATTTCCGATTAAGGATCCTGTGACTGCTTCTCCTCGTGCCAACGAGCTACTTTCCATCGTCGCGCACGCCGCTGACGCCAAGCAGGCGACCGACATGGTTGCTCTGGACGTCACCGGGCCCATGCCTTACGCCGACATTTTCTTCCTCGCGACCGGTCGTAACGAACGTAACGTTCAGTCGATCGCCTCCGAGATCGAAGAGAAGATGATCGCAGCCGGCGCTAAGCCGCTGCGCCGCGAAGGGCGTGCAGAAGGTCGCTGGATTCTTCTCGACTTCGGTCACGTGGTCGCGCATATCTTCCACGAAGAAGACCGCCTGTACTACTCGCTCGAGCGACTCTGGAGCGACTGCCCCGTGATCCCGATCACGATCGAGCAGCCGGTTCGCGACAACGCCGACAGCGACGCCGAGTAACAAACTTCATACTACGTAACCCAATTTTGCTGGGTGGCGTTGAACTGGTGTGCTTGAGGTATCCGGGCAGTTAGACCCCGGGGTTACTCTCACCGAGTTACCTTCTCACACTGGGGTTTCATGATTACGCTCAATTCCGTCACCAAGACTTTTGGTGATGCCGCGAACCCTGTTCGCGCTCTCGACGACGTCAGTCTGTCAGTGGCGAGCGGGGAGATCTTCGGCGTCATCGGCCAGAGCGGTGCAGGCAAAAGCACGCTCATCCGCACCGTCAATTTGCTTGAACGACCGGATGCTGGCACGGTGACGGTCGGCGACCGTGAACTCACCGCGCTCAACGATCGCGAACTGCTTCAGGCGCGTCGCGAAATAGGTATGGTTTTTCAGCAGTTCAACCTGCTCGATAGCAGAACAGTGCGCGGAAACGTCGAACTTGCTCTCGAAGTCGTCGGCGTTGATCGCCGGGAGCGCGCTAAGCGTACGAATGAAATTCTCGAATTAGTGGGTCTTGAGCACAAAGCTCAGCAGTATCCCGCTCAGCTCTCGGGCGGGCAGAAGCAGCGCGTGGGCATCGCCCGTGCTCTCGCATCACGCCCGCGGGTGTTGCTCAGCGACGAAGCAACGAGCGCGCTTGACCCCGAGACAACGGAGTCGATTTTGCAGCTCCTGCGCAGCATCAACAAAGAGCTTGGGCTTACGATCTTGCTCATCACCCACGAGATGGATGTCGTCAAGAGCATCTGCGATTCCGCAGCGCTCATGAGCGGCGGCCGCATTCTCGAGCAGGGCCGTCTGGTGGACTTGCTCTCGCAGCCTGGATCGCAGCTCGCGCGCGGACTTTTCCCGCTGGGGGAGCTGCCGGAAGGTAATTCCACCGTCATTGACGTCACCTTTGTTGGGTTGTCGTCGGGTCGCCCCGTGGTGTCTCAGTTGGCGCGTACTCACCAGATTGATGTTGGTCTCGTGGGCGCTGCCATCGAGACGATTGCCGGTGCCCAGTCGGGTCGCACGCGGCTTGAGCTGCCGGGAACCGCTGACGCGAACGCGGCAGCGATCAACGACCTGCGGGCCCAGGGGCTCGTGGTTGAGATTGTGAGGAGCGGACGATGATTGATTCCACTGCTCCCGGCTTCTGGCCGCAGCTGTTCGAAACGCTTCTGAAGGCCACAGGGGAGACCCTGTACCAGGTCGGCGTCACGATGCTCATCACTCTCGTGCTGGGGCTCGCTCTCGGCACTCTGCTCGTGGTCACCGACCGCGGTGGCATCCTTGAGCGTCCGTTCGGCAGCCTTATCGCCGGCCGCATCATCAACGTGGTCACGCAAACGGTCGTCAACCTTGGTCGCTCGATCCCGTTCATCATTTTGATGATCGCGCTGATCCCGTTCACACGACTGCTTCTTGGCTCGGCGTTCGGTGTGACGGCGGCGATAGTGCCGTTGACGGTCGCGGCCATCCCGTTTTACGCTCGCATCGTCGAGATCTCGCTGCGCGAAGTGAACGAGGGGCTCGTTGAAGCGGGTCACTCGCTCGGCGCGACGCGGTGGCAGTTGGTGTCGAAAGTAATTATTCCTGAGGCAGTACCGGGCCTCATCCGTGGCTTTACAACGACAGTGGTGTCGATTGTGAACTACTCGGCAATCGTGGGTGCGATCGGTGGTGGAGGTCTGGGCGATGTTGCTATTCGCTACGGTCACCAGCGCTACAGCGTCATCCACATTGTCGCGGTGATCATCGTGTTGGTTGCGATTGTGCAGATCGTTCAAGTGGTCGGCGCCCGCTTGGCCAACCGAATGTCTCACCGCTGACGCAGTCGGCGGCTGACCCTCACGTAGTTCTCTTTCTCCCTTCGTTTCACCCTTCACCAAAGGAATAGTTATGTCACGCTCTAAGTTCTTCTCCCTCTCCACCGTGGCCGCCGCTGGCGTGCTCGCGCTTACTCTGGCCGGATGCTCGGCTCCCGCTGAAGAGTCCGCTCCGACTGATGGCACCCTCGGTTCGCTGACCGTCGGCGCTACGGCAACACCGGCTGGCGAGATCGTTCAGTTCGTCATCGACAGCGGCCAGGCTGAGGCTACCGGTCTCGAGCTCGACATCGTTGAGTTCACCGACTACACCACCCCGAACCCCGCGTTGAGCGAGGGCAGCCTCGACGTCAACCTCTTCCAGCACGCGCCGTTCCTCGACCTGTACAACGAGAACACGGGCGACAACCTGTTCGTTGTCGGCCAGGTGTACCTGCCGCCGCTGGCGCTCTACTCGAAGACCGTAGACGACCTCGCTGACCTCCCGAAGGGCGCCAACATCGCTCTGCCGAACGATGCGAGCAACGAGGGCCGTGCGCTGCTGCTCCTCGCGGATGCCGGAATCATTGAAACCACGGATGCCCCGTCGACTGTGTCGGACATCACCGCCAACCCGAACGACTACAACTTCATCGAGATCGACGCAGCAAGCCTGCCGTCGGCGCTCGATGACCAGGACGCGGCGATCGTGAACTTCAACTACGCCGGTGCTGCTGGCCTCTCGGGTGACCTGCAGCTCGTGACCGAAGGCACCTCCAGCGTGTACTACAACACGCTCGTCACTCGTGACGAACTCAAGAGCGACCCGCGCGTGACGAAGCTCTACGAACTGTTGACCTCCGACGAGACGAAGGCGTACATCAACGACTTCTACAACGGACTCGTCATCCCCGTTTCTTAAGCGACAACGCGGCTAAGCGACAACGCGGCTGAGCGACAACGCGGCTGAGCGGGCAACACCACCGTTTGCTCAGGCGCACAAAGGGCGGCCACCATCCTCAGGGATGGTGGCCGCCGTTCAGTTTTCCCCAAATATTTCGCACACTTTTGGCCGGGAATCGCTCAGATGGTTTTGGATGCGCTGAGCGTGTAGTAATCTTGTCAAGTTGCGTTTTCTACACGGAAACAAAACAAATGGGTCCATGGCGCAGCCCGGTAGCGCACCTGCATGGCATGCAGGGGGTCAGGGGTTCGAATCCCCTTGGATCCACCATTTAGCCCCGCAATCGTAAAGATTGCGGGGCTTTTTCGTTCCCGCCTGCTGGCGTGCGTGAACCCGGCCGTGGGCGTTGCCGTGTCCCAACTCCGTGCGGCAACCCCCGTGCGCTCAGTGCAGCCGCTAGCCTGAGCGAGAACGATGTGGAGTGTGCCGCGCGAGTAACCGCAGCCGGCGGGCATCCACCTCACAGCAGAGCTGAATGGAATAGGCGCCGATGCACGAAGTTACCTGCCCCCACTGTGGCAAAGCGTTCACTATCGATGAGGCAGGCTATGCCGACATCGTGAAGCAGATCCGCGACCGCGAGTTCGAGAGTGAGCTGCACGAACGGCTCGACGCGGCCGAGGCTACGAAGAAGGCCGAGATTGAGCTCGCCGAGGCGAAGGTCGCGCGCGAGTTGCGGGCGGAGGCCTCGAAGAAGGATGCCGCCATTCAGGAGCTGAAGGCCCAACTGGATGCGGGTGCTGTCTCCCAGAAGCTCGCGGTGGCCGAGGCACTGAGTGCCGTTCAGGCCGAGCGTGACGCGTTGGCGAATGAGCTTGAGAAGACTCAGCGGGAGCGTCAAGCCGCGGCGGATCTTGCCGAGGCCAAACGGGTCAATGAACTGCAGAAGGCCACGGCGGATAAAGAAGCTGAGATCCAGGCGCTGAAGTCGAAGCTTCAGGCGGCAGGCTCAGAACAGCAGTTGGCGCTCTCCGCAGCGGTGGGCGCCGTGGAGAAGGAGCGGGATGGGCTCAAGAGCTCTCTTGAGCGCGTGGAGCTGGAGAAGCAGCTCGCCGAGACCTCGCTGAAAGACAAATACGAGACTCAGATCAAAGATCGAGACGATGCCATTGAGCGGCTGCGCGACATGAAGGCGCGGCTCTCGACGAAGATGATCGGTGAGACGCTCGAGATTCACTGTGAGACCACGTTCAACCAGATTCGTGCCACCGCCTTCCCGCGCGCCTATTTTGAGAAAGACAATGACGCGCGCAGCGGCAGCAAGGGCGACTACATCTTCAAAGAGGCGGATGAGTCGGGCACCGAGATCGTGTCGATCATGTTCGAGATGAAGAACGAAGCCGACACGACGGCCACGAAGAAGCGCAACGAAGATTTCTTGAAAGAGCTCGACAAAGATCGCAACGAAAAGGGCTGCGAGTACGCGGTGCTGGTGTCGCTGCTCGAGCCCGACAGCGAGCTGTACAACTCCGGCATCGTGGATGTCTCCCACCGCTACCCGAAGATGTACGTGGTGCGCCCCCAGTTCTTCATTCCCATCATCACGGTTCTCCGCAACGCGGCGCTCAATTCACTCACGTACAAGAACGAGCTTGCGCTCGTGAAGGCTCAGAGCATTGATGTGACGAACTTTGAGGAAGAGTTGGACTCCTTCAAAACAGGCTTCGCTCGTAACTTCGACTTGGCATCCCGCAAGTTCCAGACGGCGATCGACGAGATCGACAAGTCGATCGATCACCTGCAGAAGACCAAGGATGCCCTGCTCGGTACCAATCGCAACCTGCGTCTCGCCAACGACAAGGCTCAAGACGTGACGATCAAGAAGCTGACTAAGGGCAACCCGACGATGGCCGAGAAGTTCTCCGACCTCAACAAGGGCGAGAGCTAACACCCCACGCCGCCGCGAAGGCCCTAGACGGTCGCTACGGGCGTTGTAGGCGGTGCGACCGGAGTCTTGCGCACGCGCGCCTTGAACCACGCGGTATCCGGTACACGCGCCAACAGCGGGCCAGCGATGATCGTCATGAGCACGTAGGCGGTGGCGAGCGGGGCGAGCATCGGTTCGATACCGGCGCCGACGGCGAGGCCGGCGATGACGATGGAGAACTCTCCACGCGGGGTCAGAGCCAACCCGGTGCGCCAACGGCCAGGCGCCGCGATACCGGCGTGTTTTGCGGCTCGGTATCCGGAGAACGTTTTGGTGCCGATGGTGAACACAGCGAGGGCGAAGGCGGGCAGCAGCACCGGAATGATGTCGGCGGGCGAGGTCGAGATGCCGAAGAAGACGAAGAAGACGGCAGCGAAGAGGTCACGCAGGGGAGTGATGAGCTGAGCGGACTGGTGCGCTACAGGCCCTGAGATGGCAATACCCACGAGGAATGCGCCGACGGCAGCTGAGACGTTCACTGCCTCGGCGAGACCCGCAACAAGCATCGTGAGCCCCACAACTCCGAGGAGCAGCGCTTCAGCGTTTTTCTGGGGGAGCAAGCGTGACAAGAACCGCCCATGGCGAAGCGCTACGTAGAGAATGGTGACGACCACGGCGACAGCGATCGCCACGGTGATGGACCCCTGAAGCAACCCGGCACCGATCACGAGCGCAGACAAGACCGGCAGGTAGAAGGCCATGGCGAGGTCTTCCATCACCAGGATCGACAAAATTACCGGCGTCTCGCGGTTACCGAGTCGCCCAAGGTCCCGAATGACCTTGGCGATAACGCCGGATGATGACACCCACGTCACTCCAGCGAGAGCCACCACTGCGGCGGGTTCCCACCCGAGCAGAATGGCAAAGAGTGCGCCGGGGAGCGCATTGAACACGCCATCCAAGATCCCCGACATCCGTGAAGTCTTCAGGTTCGCCATGAGCTCGTCAGCGGAATACTCGAGACCGAGCATCGCCAGCAGCAGGATCACGCCGATTTGCGATCCGACTTCGAAGAATTCTTCGCTGGCCTGAAGAGGCAGAAGGCCGCCTTCACCAACGGCAAGGCCGGCAAGAAGGTAGAGCGGGATCGCCGAGAACCCGAAGCGTGCGGCAACTCTGCCGAGCACACTCAGAACGAGCAGGAGAGCGCCAACCTCAATTAGTAGCTGCGTCGTCTCATGCATACGCGACTCTTAGCTGGGACCGTTATTGATGAGCTTGCCCAGAGCGTCGAGACCCTGACGGGTGCCGACCGCAACGATCACGTCGCCAGACTCGAAAACAACCTCGGGACCGGGAGACGCAACAACATCATTACCACGAACGATGGCAACGATGGAAGCACTCGTGAGGGTGCGGGCTTTCATATCGCCCATGGGGTGGCCGACGAATCCAGAGCCGTTGGGCAGCGAGATCTCTTCGTTGAAGAGCCCCTCGGCTTTCTCCCCGAGAGCCGACAAACGGCTGAGGGTGAGCGACGAACCGAGAACCTCGGCAATGGCAGAAGCCTCATCGTCGGTCAATGAGATAGACGCAGCATTCGAGTCGGGGTCGTCCGCATTGAAGAAAGCAAGATCACGTTCACCCGAACGCAGCGAGACCACGCTGACGCGGCATCCTGAGTTCGTGATGACGTCGTTGCGCACGCCAAACCCGGGAAGGTCAATTCGTTCGATTCTTACGCCCACGGTTTCAACTTACCTATTCGATTGTGGCCAATAGTCCAGCGAGAACTCTACGCCTGTTGAGGCGCATCCCCTACTATTCCGCAGTCGCGGTTCGGGGGCGCGGCGCTGGCGGCGGTGGTACTTCTTTTGCGGCTATCACTTTTTCAAGCTCGATGGTCTCGAGGCCACGCTTGGTCGCGACGACACAGTGGGTGTCATCGGCGAGATGAAAGTAGCCGAGAGAGTCGGTCGCGCGGCCATCCTCGATGAGGTGACGCACCACAACACGGGTTCCACTCGTGGTGGCTTTCAAAAACTCTGCCGGGGTAGCCACCGGGGTTACCACGAACTCTTGTCGTAGTCCTTGAGGAAGATGCCGAACAGATCTTCGCCCTCCTCGCCACGCACGATCGGGTCATAGACGCGGGCCGCACCATCGACGAGGTCGAGCGGCGCATGAAAGCCCTCCTCTGCCAACCGCACCTTGGTGGGGTGGGGGCGCTCATCCGTAATCCAGCCGGTGTCGACGCTGGTCATGAGAATGCCGTCGCTCTCAAACATTTCGCGGGCACTCGTGCGGGTGAGCATGTTCACGGCGGCTTTGGCCATGTTGGTGTGTGGATGCCCGGGGCCCTTGTAACCGCGACCGAACACGCCCTCCATCGCCGACACATTCACGATGTATTTGCGCCGGGCGGGGGAGGCGGCCATCGAGGGACGTAACTTGGAGATCAGCACGAACGGTGCCGTGGTGTTCGCGAGCTGAACTTCGAGCATTTCGAGCGGGTCGACCTGATCGACGTGCTGCGTCCACGAGTTGATCGAGTCGAGGTCAGGAACGAGGCCACCGGCGTCGATCGCGGTTCCGGCAGCGAGGCGCTCCAGTGAGGTCGAGCCAGCGGTCATGGCTTGCTCGGTCAGCTCTTCGGCTCGCGTAGCCGCGGCGGCCAAGATCGGATGCGCCGATATTGACTGCGCGAGGGCCTGGGGGTGCGGGTCATTTGTGTGTCCGAAGGTCACGAGTTCGGGCAGCGGGCCGTCGGGCAGGGGAGCAAGCTCACCATCGACGAGCGGCTGGTACGCCCCGGGGGAGCGACGCACCGTCTGCGTCGCATTGTTGATCAGGATGTCGAGTGGGCCCTGCTCAGCGACAGACTCGGCCAGGCCGATTACCTGAGCGGGGTCGCGCAGGTCGATTCCGACCACGCGAAGGCGGTGCAGCCAGTCTGCCGAGTCGGGCAGGCTCGAGAAGCGACGAACGGCATCCCGCGGGAAGCGCGTCGTGATGGTCGTGTGCGCGCCATCCCGCAGCAAACGCAGTGCGATGTACATGCCGATCTTGGCGCGGCCACCGGTGAGCAGTGCACGCTTGCCCGTGAGGTCAGTGCGGGCGTCACGCTTGGCGTGATTGAATGCCGCACAGCTCGGGCAGAGCTGATGGTAAAACGCATCAACGGTGGTGTACGGCTGCTTGCAGATGTAGCAGGGGCGAGCCTTGATCAGTTCGCCGGCGGTCGGCGTCGTCGTGCTGGTAGAGATGGGGATGCCGCGAGTCTCGTCATCTATACGGTCAGCCGCACCCGTAGCAGTTGCTGCAATCACTTCACGGTCGGCGTCAGCGATGGCGGCACGCTTCTCGAGGCGGCGCTCTTTCTTGACCGCCTTGAACATGGCGGCGGTCGCCCGGCGCACGGTTACAAAGTCGGGGTGTTCTTCATCCATGCCCACCATCTGATTGAGCACCTTGAGGGCAACCTCGAGCTCGGCGGGGTCAAGACCGCTGGGGCCGTGGTCGGGGGCGGATGAAGAATTAGGCACACCCGATTCTACCCGCGCGTCCGGGCGCGCAGTGCTCTCGGCGGTCTCCGCTGGCTCTATGCTGACGAGATGATCCTCAGCGTCGTTCTCGCTCTCGCTGGCTCCGTGTTTTACGGCGTCTCCGACTTCTTCGGCGGCTTGAGCACACGACGCCTGCAGGTAGTACCGGCGACCACGATCATCCACGTCTTCGCCACCGTGTCCCTGCTCATCGCGATGCTGTTTGTCACTGTGAGCTTCGAGCCCGGCGCCACCCTGTGGGGTGGCATTGCCGGAGTAGCCGCCATCGTTGGGCTGCTGACGTTCTACGCGGCGCTCGCCGATGGGCCGATGAGCCTCGTCGCTCCACTGATCGCGGTCGTCGGAGCAGTCGTGCCGGTCGTCTTTGCCGTGGTTTCGGGCGAACGCCTGCCCGTGCTCGCGTGGGTCGCCATCGTGTTGGCCATCGTCGGTGCGTTACTCGTGTCGGTCACCCGATCGGATGCCGCTGCGCGCGTTCGCCCGCGAACCGTCGTGGTGGGCGTTGTCTCGGGCATCGGTCTCGGTACCGCTCTCATTGCGCTCGATCAGGCGCCTGAGTCAGCGGGTCTCGCCACCGCCGTCGTCGAGATCGTGGTCGGCCTCGCCGCCATGCTGGTGCTGCTCGCGCTCACTCGCCTCAGCACGCCCATCCGCCGCTTCTTTGCGCAGTTCGATCACCAGCCCGAGGGCGGTGCCGTCGTGAGTGTGAGTCGGGCCCGGATGCTGGCTGCTGCCGGTGGTGTTCTCGTCGGAGCATCCAACGCCTTCGTGCTGTTTGCGCTGCAGGCCGGAAGCCTCGCTGTCGTCTCAGTTCTCGTGAGCCTGTACCCGCTGGCGACCATTGTGTTGGCGCGCTTCACGCTGCACGAGAAAGTGAGCCGGGTGCAATTGCTCGGAATGGCGCTCGCGCTCGTCGCCTCGGTGATGCTTGCTCTGAGCTAGTGACGTGCTGGTCGCGCGCTCGGTACCTGCGCGTTGCGTGCTCGCCGTGCTCCGATGTCCTGTGACCCGGCTACGGTGGAACAATGCCCTCACTCTTGGATGCGCTTCCGACGCCCTTTGACGCAGACGCAACCTATGACGCTTTCGTCGGCTGGGCATCCGGCCGAGGCCTCGATCTTTACCCTGCTCAGGATGAAGCGGTCATCGAGCTCGTCTCGGGTGCCAACGTCATACTCTCCACGCCAACGGGCACGGGAAAGTCGCTCGTAGCGATTGCCGCCCACGCGATTGCGCTCGCCCAAGGGCAGCGCACGTTCTACACCGCGCCCATCAAGGCTCTCGTGAGCGAGAAGTTCTTCGCGCTTGTTGAGGTCTTCGGCGCCGAGAACGTCGGCATGGTCACGGGGGATTCCTCGGTGAATGCCGATGCGCCCATCATCTGCTGCACCGCGGAAATCTTGGCGAATCTCGCGCTGCGCGAGGGGGCGGATGCTCGTGTCGATCAGGTTGTGATGGATGAGTTTCACTTCTACGCGGATCCCGATCGCGGCTGGGCCTGGCAGGTACCGCTGCTGATCCTGCCCAAGGTGCAGTTTGTGCTGATGTCGGCGACGCTCGGTGACATGCAACCGCTGGCGGATGACCTGAGCCGCCGTACTGGCCGCGAAACAAGCCTCATTACGGGTGTCGAACGCCCCGTACCGCTGCACTACTCGTGGGCCCTCACGCCCATCCACGAGACGGTGGAAGAGTTGCTCTCCACCGGCCAAGCGCCGATCTACATTGTGCACTTCTCGCAAGCCGCCGCTCTCGAGCGCGCGCAAGCGATGACCAGCATCAAGGTTGTCTCCCGCGAACAGCGTGACCAGATTGCTGACGCGATCGGTGACTTCCGCTTCACGACCGTATTCGGCAAGACGCTCTCGCGCCTCATCCGCTCCGGTATCGGCGTGCACCACGCGGGCATGCTGCCCAAGTACCGCCGCCTCGTCGAGCAACTTGCTCAGCGCGGGTTGCTGCGCGTGATCTGCGGAACCGACACTCTCGGCGTCGGCATCAACGTGCCCATCCGTACCGTGCTGCTGACGCAGCTCACCAAGTACGACGGTACCCGGATGCGCCAGCTGACCGCCCGTGAGTTCCACCAGATCGCGGGGCGGGCCGGTCGCGCGGGTTTCGACACGGCAGGAACCGTCGTCGCTCAAGCTCCCGAGCACGAGTCGGAGAACGCCAAGCTCGTCGCCAAAGCCGGTGACGATACCAAGAAGCTACGCAAGATCGTGCGCAAGAAGCCTCCCGAAGGTTTTGTCACGTGGAGCGAGACCAGCTTCGAGCGCATGATCGCCGCAGAGCCCGAACAGCTCACAAGCAACATGCGCATGAACCACGCGATGATCCTCAACGTGATCGCTCGCGGCGGCGACGTGTTCTCCAACGTGCGCACTCTTGTCGAAGACAACCACGAACCCCGTCACAAGCAACGTGAACTCGCAAAGCAAGCGCTCGCGATCTACCGCACTTTGCGCACCGCTGAGATCGTCGAAGAGCACCGCGTTGCCGACACGATGATCGTGGATGGCGAAGAAGTGGAGAGCTTCGACGAACGCATTGAGATTCGCCTCACGGTCGATCTGCAAGCCAACTTTGCGCTCAATCAACCGCTCTCGCCGTTTGCTGTGGCGTCGTTCGATTTGCTCGATCGCGAGTCGCCGACCTACGCCCTCGACATGATCTCCGTGCTCGAAGCGACGCTCGATGACCCGCGCCCGATCCTCTCCCAGCAACAGTTCATGGCTCGTGGCGAGGCCGTCGCGGCGATGAAAGCCGAGGGCATCGAGTACGACCAGCGCATGGAACTGCTCGAAGAAGTCACCTGGCCCAAACCGCTGGAAGAGCTGTTGGACGCCGCCTTCGACATGTACCGGGCGAGCCAGCCGTGGATCGGCGACTTCGCCCTCAGCCCCAAGAGCGTCGTGCGTGACCTCTACGAACGCGCGATGACCTTTGCCGACTTTGTCGGCTTCTATGGGCTGGCCCGCAGCGAAGGCCTCGTGCTGCGCTACCTCTCCGACGCCTACCGTGCCACTCGTCAAACCATTCCGGATGACGCTAAAACCGACGAACTGCTCGACCTCATCGAGTGGCTCGGCGAACTGG
This sequence comes from Rhodoglobus sp. NPDC076762, assembly GCA_040687235.1. Lineage (GTDB taxonomy): Bacteria > Actinomycetota > Actinomycetes > Actinomycetales > Microbacteriaceae > Rhodoglobus. Next base: position 1,546,703 of record JBFBMV010000001.1, read on the forward strand.
TCCGCCAGGTCGACTCGAGCCTCATCGACGAGTGGGAGGCCATGACGAACGGGGTCGACTCCACCACTGGTGGTGAGCCGGTCTTGCCGCCTGCTCCGGCATCTGTCGTCACGAATGCTCGCGCGTTCCGTGTTCTCGTGCGCAACGAAATGTTCCGTCGCGTGCAGCTCGCGGCTCGCGACGACGCGGTCGCTCTCGGCGAGCTGGATGCCGCAGCCGGCTACGACGAAGAAGCGTGGGGCGAGGCGCTCGATCGCTACTTTGACGAGCACGACACCCTCTCCACGGCGGGTGACGCGCGGGGCCCCGCGATGATCACCATCACCGAGGAGCCGGGGCAGTGGCACGTGCGGCAAATCATTGAAGACCCAGAGGGCAACCACGACTGGTCGATCAACGCGACCGTGGATCTCGCTGAGTCTGCTGCCGAAGGTATCGCTGTCGTGCGCGTGACAGGTTTCAGTCGCCTCGACTAGTCGGCGTCGAGAGCAGAAGTGATGTCAGCGGCTGCACCAGCTGGGCATAACGGGTCGTTCGCGGGTGTTGAATAGAACCATGACCCGCGATCAACGTTTTGTGCTGACCATCGCGATTCTGGCGTCGTTTGTTGCCTTCCTCGATGGCTCCGTGATTAACGTTGCGCTTCCCGCGATTAGCTCGGAATTGGGCGGTGGGCTGAGCACTCAGCAGTGGGTTGTCGACGCCTATCTGATCACGCTCGGCTCACTCATTTTGCTCGCTGGTTCTCTTTCCGATGTATTCGGTCGGCTGGTCATCTTGCGTATCGGGCTTATCGCGTTCGGCATTGCCTCTCTCCTCATCGCGGTGGCGCCCAGCGCCGAACTGCTCATCGTCATGCGCGCGGTGCAGGGCGTCGCAGGTGCGCTTCTCGTACCCAGTTCGCTCGCCTTGATCATGTCGACCTTCCGTGGTGCCGCTCAAGCGCACGCCATCGGGCAGTGGACGGCGTGGACCAGCGCGGCGTTCATTGTCGGGCCAGTGCTCGGTGGAGCATTCGTCGACCTGCTGAGCTGGCGCCTCGTCTTCGCTATTAATGTCGTCCCGATCGCGATAACGCTGCGGCTGCTGGTGAAGCTCGGTCACCGGGATGAGCGTAAAGCACACACGCGCATTGACTTCCTGGGCGCAGCGCTCGGAATCGTCGGGCTAGGCGGCCCGGTCTTCGCGCTCATCGAACAGGGAAACTTGGGCTGGGGTAGTCCCGCCGTCGTCGTACCACTCGTGGTCGGCATCCTGAGCTTCATCGCGTTCATCGTGTGGCAACGACGCGCACCTCAACCGATGCTGCCGCTCGAGCTTTTCCGCCACCGCAATTTCAGCATGGGGAATATCGCGACGTTCTTTATCTACGGCGCGCTCGGTCTTGGCGGTTTCATCACGGTGGTCTATCTGCAAGAGGTAGCCGGATACTCGGCAACGTTCGCCGGCTTTGCATTTTTGCCGTCGTCGCTTGGAATTATCGTCTTGTCGTCGTTCTTCGGTCGGTTGAGTGGCAAGTACGGCCCGCGTCTTTTCATGACGCTGGGGCCCTTCTTGGGCGGACTCGGCTACGTGACATTCTTAGGCATGGGGGAGACGGTCAATTACGTCACCGAGGTGCTGCCGGGCGTGCTGTTGTTCTCGGTAGGCCTGTCCATGACCGTCGCTCCGCTGACCTCCGCAATTTTGGGCGCAATTTCAGCCCGGCAAGCCGGTATCGGCTCCGCTGTGAACAACGCCGTCTCGCGTATCGCCGGTCTCATCACCGTCGCACTCATCGGAGTGATCGCGGTGGGGCCGCTGTCTCCCGAGAACTTTCATCGCGTTGTCTCGGTGACGGCAGCCTTTCTCTTCGCCGGGGCCGTGACGTCATGGTTGGGCATCCGAAATCCACAGGCCGCCGCCGAAGAGGCGTCGGATGTTTCTCCGCCGCTGGCTTAGCGCCCCCATAGGCCGATCCTGCACGGCCGGGCCTTAGCGCGGTCGGTCTCAGGTCAACTCGGGTGCTGAAAGAACGAGCAACGCCGCAGTGATCGCGGCAGCCGCGATGGTGAGGCGAAAGAGTAAACGGTGCAGCTTGCCCTGAACGATGAGCGTAACGCTTAACCCCGCGATCACGATCGTCGCGACGAATCCACTGAGTGACAGCGCGCTCGGGGGTGCAGCAGGTCCGAACACGACTGCTACGCTCGCCCCGATCAAGCTCGCCGCAATTACTGCAGCCGATAATCGCGCTCCCAACGCGTGCGGCAGACCGCGCACACCAGTCTGGGAGTCGTCATCCAAGTCGGGAAGAACATTGGTGAAATGAGCCGCAACGCCTAAAAGCGCGCCGGCCGTAATAGCCCACATCGCAGCCAGCTGCGGCGTTGCTGTAGAAAGCGTCACAATGGCGGGAAGCGATCCGAAGCCGGCGACGTAGGGCACAACCGAAGCGAGTGTTGACTTGATTCCGAGGTTGTAGGCCCAGCCGCTCGCGAGAAAAATGGCGTGAGCTAGCGCACTCCAGGGGCCCAGGACGAACGACAGCAGAATGGATGCCGCAGCCAGCCCGAGCGCGACACCGGCAACTAATCCCGTGGATAGTTCGCCACTCGCGATGGGTTTATCGGTGCGGCCAGAGGCGCGGTCACGCGCGGAGTCAAGCCAATCGTTAGAGAGCCCCACTGACAGTTGGTTGGCAAGAATTGCGACGGTGACGGCGGCAACACGCCAGCTCTCGAGGCCGTAACCCCAGGCGAGCGCAAACGTGATTGCCGTCACTGCGGCGGTCGGGCCGGGGTGGGACGACCGAACGAGGGCGAGCAGCATGGGGCAAGAATAGTCGCTGACTCGCGTCGTGATGCCGACTCTCAGCCGTCGTGTTCTATGTTGATCACGTGAGTGAAGTTTTTGATGCTTCGGTGCTAGCCGCCAAGCTGCCGGGCACGTGGAGTGTTGTGGCGACCAATTTTCCGATGTGGCTTGATGGCACGCGTCACAACCCGGAATTCAGCTACGAGTTAGTGGCCGGCGACGGGCTTATTCTTGACGATACCGTCAGCTTTACGACGAGCGGTGGCGAAGCAAAAACTATCCTCGGCACCGATCGTCTTCAGGGTGACGAATTTGTCTGGCGGGGTCAGGGGTGGAAGCGAATCGTGAGCAGCCGATGGCAGGTCGTTGGCGCCGATGACAACTTCAACACGCTCGTGATTCGGTTCTCTCGTTCGCGACTGACGCCGTCGGGAATCGACATTCTGACGCGCAAAGGTTTCGGCAATCCTGCCGTTCGCTCGGCGGTCGCGCACGCTACCGATTCATTTGGGTTGAGCGCGGAGGATTTCGCCTCCCTCACGTGGATGTCATAAACCCCCGTTGACGATCCCGGGTACCATCGCAGGATGACCACGCTGCGACGAGTCCACCGGGCTATCGCTGCACTCGTTGTGGTCGGCGTCCTGGGCAGCTGCACGTCGGGGCCCTCTGCGGTGGTTCCTGCCCCCACTTTCGCGCCGCGCGTCGAGTCCGCGCCGGCTGATGCTGGCGAGCAGTACGCGCACGATCGCCTCTCGACGATGTCGCTGGAGCAGAAAATCATGAGCATGCTCATGGTTCACGTACCCGGGGTATCACCGGCTGACCGGGTGGACGCCCGACTTGGCGATGTTGGAGGCTTCATCCTGATGGGAGATAACATCCCAGAAGAGGTGGAACAGCTGGCCGCCGATACTCGAGCCCTGAGCCCGGAGGTGGGCCTTCCGGTATTGGTCGCGACTGACCAAGAAGGCGGAATCGTGCGACGCGTGCCCACCGACAACGCCGCTTCTGCCTACCAACTTCGGTCGCAGGCCCCGAGCGCAACGTTCGATGCCTTCGCCCAACGCGGCGCATTGCTCGAATCGGTCGGTGTCTCTGTTAATTTCGGCATTGTGGCTGATGTCGCGAGCGATCCATCGAGCTTCATTTACGAGCGCTCTTTCGGCGCAACAGGGGCCGATGCCGGCGCTCGAGTTGCTGAAGCGGTACGCGGGGAGTCCATGGTGTTGTCCACTCTCAAACACTTTCCGGGACATGGCGCCGCAGCGGGTGACTCGCATTCGAGCATTCCTGCTACCTCGCTCTCGTTCGACGAGTGGCAGCAGACTCATGCAGTCCCTTTTGTCGAGGGAATCGCCGCGGGAGCACCTCTAATAATGTTCGGCCACCTCACTTTCAGCGCAGTCGATGCTGAACCGGCGACCTTCTCGACCCGGTGGCACGAGGTTCTGCGCAATGATCTGGGCTTTGATGGAATCGTCATCACTGATGACATGGGCATGCTCGAGCGCTCGGGTGTCGCCGAATACTCAGATCAGATTACGAACGCAGTGCGGGCCATCGAAGCCGGAAACACGATGCTCTTATACGTCGGAGCTGTCGATACCGCGGGCATCGTTGCTGCCGTCTCGCAATCAGTGAGTGACGGAGACCTCGACGAATCAATCATCGATGATGCAGCATTGAGACTGCTGGAGTTGCGCCGCGAACTCTCCGGAGAGACCGGCCGCTTCGTGCGCTGTCTCCACGAGTGCGCATCGATCATCCGCTGACTAGCCGTTGTCGACGTCGCCCACGATCTCTTCGTGCACGCGGCGCACATCCTCTAGCAGTGAGCCGATCAGAATCCAGTGCTGTGGATGCGGAGTCAGTACGGTGAGCGGCGCGGTCAACGTCAGTAGCTCTCGCGTGGGTGGCGCCGCTTCTCGCTCGTTCGGAGAACGTCCACGTAGTCTCAGGTCGTGTGCGGCGCGTTCCAACTCGTGGGCTATCGACAGCACGACTGGGTCTGTGTGGAGGTTCGTGTCATAGCGGTCATGAATGGCGCGCGCCATCCCGAGTGTGCGGGTAACGAGCACGGTGAGCATGGCGAAGAGTTCAGTATCGCGCCGCAAGATTCGATGGTGTCTGCTTTTGCGCGGGTTCAGGGTGAGGCTGTTTGCACCTTGCCGCAATGCGGTGCCAGCGGCATCGCGCAGGTCACGCAGGTGGCGAGCCTCGGTGAGTAAAGCGCGTAATTCGCCGTCGCTGGTAGGGCTACGCAATGCAGAGGCGAGCGACTCAAGCGTTATCGCCGTTCGCTTTGTCAGCGTTGCGACCGCGGCGTGGGCCGGGCTCACAATTACCGGAGCGACAATCGCGAGATTCACGATGAGACCGATGAGCGCACCGATAACCGTCTCGATGATTCTCTCGACGGCATAGCCTGCGTTTTGTCCGCCCAGCGCCAGCACCAGCATGGCGCTGATGGGAATTTGGTTGGCCGAGCCCGGGCTGAGCTTCAACAACCACGCCACGAGCACCGCGATAATGATGACGCTGAGAATCACCCAGCTGTGGTCGCCAAAGAGCTGGCCAGCGCCCAGCGCGATCACCACTCCAGCGACGACACCGATGCTGCGCTCGAGACCCTTCTCGATTGACTGTGTAACGCTGGGCTGAACAACGAGAAGCGCCGCAATTGCGGCGAATATGGGTAATGGTTGCTGCAGGGCGAACCCAGCAACGAGCCACGCAATGACCGCCGCAACAGATGTCTTCAATACCTGAAGCAGCGGCGAACGACGCGCGATTACTAGCGTCGCTACAAACTTCACTGCGGGTTCTTTGCTTTCGAAATCGCGTCAGCGGCGCGCACGAGCGCCAAGTGGCTCAGAGCCTGTGGAGTATTTCCCGCTTGGCGATCATTGGTGGTGTCGTACTCCTCGCTGAGGAGCCCCACATCGTTGGCGAAGCCAACAAGCCGATCCATGAGCGTGGTCGCATCGTCAACCCGACCGGAAGAGGCATACTGCTCTACCAGCCAGAACGAGCAGGTGAGGAACGGGTTCTCGCCGTCGGGTAACCCGTCGACGCCACTCTCGGTGCGGTACCTCAGTACGAGACCGTCGTGGAGCAGTTCCTCTTCGATAGCAGCCACCGTGCCGAGCATCCGCGGGTCGTCTGCCTCAAGATAGCCGACCTGGGGCAACTGCAGTAGCGACGCATCTACTCCGGTTCCGCCGTAGTACTGCGTGTATGTGCCCCGTTCGGCGTCCCAACCATCTCGCTCGATCTCTTGACGAATTTCTTCGCGGATGCCGATCCATGTGTCCACGGGACCTTCGAGGCCGAACTCTTCAACGGCCGTGATTGCGCAGTCCATCGCCGCCCACAACATCACTCGGGAGTGCGTGAAGTGACGCTCAGGGCCCCGAATCTCCCAAATGCCGTTATCGGGGCGGCTCCAGTTGTCTTCGACGTGCGACATCAGCGCGCGCTGGAGCGGCCACGAGAAGTCATTTTCATGAACGCCGGAACGTCGTGCGGCCTGCAGCGCGATCATGACCTCACCGAATACATCGCCTTGAAACTGGTCGAAGGCGCCGTTGCCCACACGCACGGGAGAAGCACCTTCATACCCGGGCAGCGAGGTGAGCTCACGCTCTTCAAGCCAACGCTCGCCCGAAAGGCCGTACATAATTTGCACATCGGCGGGGTCTCCGGCGATAGCTCGCAGAAGCCAGCGTCGCCACGCTTCCGCCTCGGCGACATAGCCGTGGTCGAGAAGCACATGAAGAGTGAGCGCTGCATCGCGCAGCCAGACATAGCGGTAATCCCAGTTGCGGGTACCGCCGAACCACTCTGGCAGGCTCGTCGTTGCTGCAGCCACGATGCCACCGGTGTCTTCGTGAGTGAGCACACGGAGAACCAAAAGCGATCGCTTCACGATCTCGCGATACTGTTCGGTCGGCTCGCAGTGCGCCGACCATTTGAGCCACCACTGGCTCGTGGTTTCAAGCACCGCATCAACATTGATTTCGGCCGGCGGGTTTCGGTGCGCGGGATACCACGTCATCGTCAAGTCGCGTGTCTCGCCAGCACTCACCGTGAACTCGCCGCGGTGGGTGTGCTCGGAGGCATGCATTTCTACGCCGCGCGCAACGATCGCGTCGGGGCCGGCGACACCGATGATGGCGTGCCCACCCGACTCGGGTGCTTGGTGGAGCCACGGAAGAGCCGTGGCGTAGCCGAAGCGAATCAACATCTCGGCGTACATCTCTACGGAGCCGCTGATGCCGCGCACCCGACGCACAACATCCGCGCGTCGGTTGCCGTGCGGCATAAAATCGGTCACTTCAACTTCGCCGGTCTCGGTCACCCAATTGGTGACAAGGATGAAGGTGTTGGGTTGATACCGGCGCGTCACTGTCACAGAGGCGGGGGCATCCACACTGGCTCGCGGAGCCACGAGCCACCGCCCATGGTCTTCGTTGCCGAGCAACGCTCCAAACATCGACGCGGAGTCGAATCGCGGAAAGCAAAGCCAGTCAATGCTGCCGTCTTTTCCGATGAGGGCAGCGGTCTGACAGTCGCCGATAAGGGCATAGTCTTCGATTGGTAACGCCATTAGTCAATCATTGCAGCGTCGCGGCTCGTGTTTCTGTACAACGCCGCATTCGTGCGTCAAATTTAACAAAGCGATTCGGCGTTAGTCGTTGATAAGACCGAGCTCGCGCAACTCAATCGCTAGTCGAGCGCCGTCCGGGGCGTACCTCCACGGAACGGATGATTCCCGCTCGCGCTCGGCGATCTTGCTGCGGCCACCGGCTAACACAGCTTCACCCGTTGACAATTGACGGATCGCGACAGCAGCGACGTTCTCCGGGTGGCTCGTCACGAACTCGCCGTAAATCTCTTCATCGTGCTGGCCGTCGTCACCAACGAGCAGCCACTTCACGTGGGGAAACTCCGCGGCCAGGCGACGGAGATTGGCGCGCTTGTGTTCGGCTCCGCTGCGGAACCAGCGGTCATGAGTTGGCCCCCAGTCCGTCAGCAGCATGGCACCGCGTGGATAGAGGTTGCGACGCAGAAAGCGAGTCAGCGTCGGTGCGACGTTCCACGCTCCCGTAGAAAGATAGATGACGGGGGCGTTCGGGTTGGCTCGCGTGATGCGGTCGTACAGCACGGCCATCCCAGCGACAGGGCGTCGCGCGTGTTCGTCGAGAACGAACGTATTCCATGCTGCGAGCAAGGGTCGAGGCAGCGCCGTGACCATCACGGTGTCATCGACATCAGAGATCACACCGAAGCGGGTTGACGGATCGACGACGAAGATGTGCGCCGTGGTGGGATCAGACCCCGCTGAGTCGAGCGTGGCTGTCTGCCATCCAGGAGCCATAGACACTTTGATCTGCTCATCAATCACACCGCCTCGGCCGGGGGATAGCTGCACGTGCGTGTCGCCGATCGTCACCGTAACGATCTCAGAGTTGACGGGGATGCTGAAAAAACTGCGCCAGCCCCGCACTGTTTCCGCGCGCTTTTTGGAGGTCTCGGTTCCGCGGGTCAACACGACTCGACACAGCACGCGAGCCCACCCCTCTGTGGCATAGCTGCTGTAGGGAATGATCGTGGTGGTGAGTCCGCGTTTGCGACCGCGGCGTTCGCGCCAACGGTGGAAGGCATCCTCGATCCGGGCGGCTCGATGAAGAATCTCACCCGCTGTTTGGCTGGGGGGGTGGGACTTGCCGGTTCGAGCCATTACTCCAGCCTAGGCTCCCGAGGCCTCTCACCGTATTCGGGCCAAGAGTGGGCGGCCGCTTAGAGCTGAGGTTCGGCGTGCAAATGTTCACTCAGCGTTGCCGAAGCGGCCACTGTTGCGTCAATCAACGAACGGTCGCCCTTGGTGCGCGGGTCGATCCAGTCGTCGATCGAATCGCGCGCAAGAATCACCGGCATCCGGTCGTGGATGTCTGCGAGTGCTCCGGTGGCTTTCTGGGTGAGCATGGTGGTGGTGAGGTGCCATCGCGCGGGATCGTCCGGGTCTGCTGCAGGATCTTTCCACCACGAATAGATGCCGGCAAAGAAGAGGAGACCTTCAGAAGGGGTGATGTAGTGGGGAACTCGAGTCGCTCCTGACTTCGACGTCTCGAAATAACCGATCGCTGGTAGCGCAGCACGGTGACTCACGACAGCGGCCCGAAAAGTGGGCTTTTCGGTCACAGACTCGCTCCGGGCGTTGAAAGTCGGGTACTTTCCTCGAAGCACGGGGGAGAAAGGCGGGGTGAGCCACCATTGTGCAAGTGCCGCACGGTGGACCACTTGTGAATTGCGGTTATCGCGTTCGCTGAAGGTCGCGAGCAGAATCGGGATGCGATCAGTCGGTCTGACGATCGGCTGTGCGAGCCAGTCCGCTTGCCACTCTTCTGGGGGTCTTCCCGTGGCTGCAACGAACTCGGTGATCATCTCGTTCACCGTGTCATCCATCGCAAATCGCCCGCACATATTGTAATTTTACGGGTTCTTCTCAGAAAAAGTGAGCTTCTACCCAGCGTAGAACAATCGTTCTAAAGGTTAGGATTGATCAGACACCGAGAAGGGGGCCATTGTGTCCGCACAAACAACAACCATTGAAATCGCGACTGAACCAGCAGTCTCGCTTCGCAACGAGCCGGTGCAAGCACGTAGCACCGCTCGTTTAACCGCACTACTTGATGCAGCAGCATCCATCGTCGACGAGGTCGGCATCGAGCGACTAACCACCGCTATGGTTGCCGAACGCGCGGGAGCGTCGATCGGCACCGTTTACCGTTATTTCCCCGACCGCATTGTTTTGTTGCAGGCTCTGGGCTCGCGCAATTTCGAGCGGGTAATGACGCGCATCACTGATGCCATCAACGATCCGGCTCACGAAGACTGGCGCGCAGCGCTGAAAACTGCGTTCGCAGCTGTTATCGACACCTACCGCACCGAACCCGGCTTCCGCGGGCTTCGCGTCGGCGACCAGCTTGATTTGCGCCCGTTGCCCAATGGCCGCACGTTCAAGTCGTTGGTTGCTGAGCGGATCGTTGAAGCTTTGTCGGCACGATTCGGCGTTGAGAACTCTGCAGCGACGCGCTTCACTCTCGAAGCCAGTCTCGAAATGAGCGATGCACTTGTCGCTCGTGCGTTCTTGATGAATCCGCAGGGTGACGAAGAGTTCATTTCAGTGAGCACCTCGTACGTCCGTGGCTTTATCGCGGAAAACATCGGCTGGTAGCTGAGTTCGCTCTATGCGAATTTGCCTGAGTTATACCCAATCGGGAATGACAGCGGCGTCGAATACTGTTTAGCTATTAATGCTGGCAAGTGTCGATCCGCGCATGGGCGCGAGGAATGAGCCGAAATCATGATTGAATTTCGTGCAGTAACCAAGCGTTTCCCCGATGGGACCGTGGCCGTCGAAGACTTTAATCTCGTGATTCCTTCACGCAAGATTACGGTCTTCGTCGGATCATCGGGCAGTGGAAAAACCACCTTGCTCAGGATGATCAATCGAATGGTCGATCCCACCGATGGTGACATCGAGATCGATGGCGACAGCATTATGGGCAAAGAGCCTGTGGCTCTGCGGCGCAGCATTGGCTACGTGATGCAGAACTCTGGGCTCCTCCCGCACTTTAAAGTGATCGACAACGTCACTACAGTGCCGATGCTCAATGGCGTGCCTAAAAAACAGGCTCGCGAACAGGCTCTCGAACTGCTCGATACCGTGGGCCTCAGCCGAGGCCTTGCAGACCGCTACCCGAGTCAACTGTCGGGCGGGCAACAGCAACGCGTTGGCGTGGCACGCGGCCTTGCCGCTAACCCCAACATCCTGCTGATGGATGAGCCGTTCGGTGCGGTTGACCCCATCGTGCGTGCAGAACTGCAGCAGGAGACGATCCGCCTGCAGCACGAGCTCGACAAGACGATCGTCTTCGTGACTCACGATATCGATGAAGCCTTCTTGCTCGGCGACCAGGTCGTCATTCTCGAGAAGGGTGCCAAGATCGCGCAGGTCGGCAGCCCCAACGAGATCATGGCCGCGCCGGCGAGCGACTTCGTCGCAAACTTCATCGGTACTGACCGCGGTAAGCGTGCGCTCACGCTCAAGAAAACGGATGCTGGCACGATCCTGGTCGACAGTGAAGGCCGCGGCGCCGGCGTTCTCGTCGGGGGATCGGAGTCGGCGTGACTTGGATCATCAATAATTTTGATTTGATCTGGAGCCTCACGCTTGAACACATTCGGCTGAGCATCCCGCCGATTGTTCTCGGCTTCCTCATTTCTATCCCCTTGGGCTGGCTGGCGTATCGCTTCAAGCTCACTCGCGGCATCCTGCTGACCCTTGCCGGTTTGCTGTACACGATTCCGTCGCTCGCGCTGTTCGTGATCCTGCCGCCGCTGTTAGGCATCAGCTTCCTCAGCGAGCTCAACATCACGATCGCGCTCACGCTCTATGCTGTGGCCATCATGGCGCGTTCGGTAGCGGATGCTCTCGCCTCAGTTGATCCGGCAATCCGTCAATCAGCCACCGCTGTAGGTTTTGGCGGCTGGCGTCGATTCTGGACCGTCGACTTCCCGCTCGCGGGCCCAGTGGTGCTCGCGGGTCTCCGTGTCGCTGCTGTGTCGACGGTGAGCCTCGTGACTGTCGGAATTCTCATTGGAGTGCAGAGCCTCGGCTACCTTTTCACTAACGGCTTTCAACGCCGAATCTTGGAAGAGATCTTCGCAGGGGTCGTGATGACAGTGATTGTCGCGTTATTGATTGACCGTGCTCTGGTGCTGCTGGGCCGGATGCTGATGCCCTGGACGACAGTCGCTAAGAAGAAGGCGCCCGCTCCTGCACTTGAAGGAGCACCCGCATGAACTTCCTCATAGAAGCAGTGCAATGGCTCTTCTCTCCGGAGCGACTCGAGGGCACCAATCCGATTCCGCTCAGGCTCGAAGAGCACCTTTTCTACACCTTTTTTTCGGTGATCGTTGCGGCGCTCATAGCGATTCCTCTCGGTTTCTACATCGGGCACACGGGTAAGGGACGCGACTTCGCCGTTGGGCTATCGGGAGCTGCACGCGCCCTGCCTTCGTTTGGTCTCATCCTGCTTCTCGTGTTGCTGATTGGGGTAACTCAGGTTCAACTTCAGCTCGCAGCGATCACAGCGTTTGTACTTTTGGCCATCCCGTCGATTCTGGCGGGAGCGTATGCGGGAATAGAAGCGGTAGACCGCCGCGTTATTGATGCTGCGCGAGCGGTTGGTATGACGGAGTGGCAGATCCTGTGGAAGGTAGAAGTTCCGCTGGGGCTTCCGCTACTCATTGGCGGCCTTCGCGCGGCAACGCTGCAGGTCGTCGCTACCGCGACACTTGCGGCCTACGTCGGGCTGGGCGGCCTAGGAATTTATATTTTCCGCGGCCTCCCTCTCCAGCGTTATGACGAGATGTTAGGCAGTGCGTTGCTGATTGCAGCGCTCGCTCTGGTTCTCGATGGAATATTTGCGCTCATCCAACAATTTGCGGTTCCCCGCGGAGTTTCGGCTGGACGTGCTAAAGATGTCCGCACGTCATCAACTCGACGACGTGCGGTGGCAGCAAAACCTGCCCAAGAAAGAAGAGGATAGAAATGTTCACAGCTAAGAACAAAGGCCGGCTCGCGCTTGGCGCCGCCGCGGTCGGGGTTGCAATTGCCCTGTCAGGGTGTGCAACTGGTGATCCCCTGGACTCCGGATCGAGTGACGAGAACACCAACAGCGACACCATCGTTGTCGGCTCGCAGGCTTACTACTCGAACGAAATCATTGCCGAGATCTATTCGCAGGCACTGGAGAACGCTGGCTTCGAGGTCGAGCGTCAATTCCAGATTGGCCAGCGCGATGCTTACCTACCCGCTCTCGAGAGCGGCGAAGTAGACATCATCCCCGAATACACGGGAAACCTCCTCCAGTTCTACAGCGCTGACACCACGGCAACGGCCTCAGAGGATGTCTACGCTGAACTCGCTGATGCGCTGCCCGAGGGCCTCACGGTTCTCGAACAGTCGTCGGCTACCGACCAAGACTCCTACAACGTGACCGCTGACTTCGCGGCAGCTAACTCGTTGACGAGCCTCGCGGACCTCGCCGATGTCGCAGACCTCAAGCTCGGTGGAAACGCTGAACTCGAAGAGCGGCCCTATGGCCCCGCCGGACTCCAGGATGTCTACGGTGCAACCGTTGGCTTCACCGCGACTGGTGACACCACCGTTGCCGCCCTCGTCGAGGGAACCATCAACATGGCAAACGTGTACAGCGCTGACCCGCGCATCCAGACTGAGAACCTCGTCACCTTGGAAGACCCTGAGGGTCTGTTCTTGGCGTCGAACGTGGTTCCGCTGGTGAACGCAGACATCGCTGACTCGATCGCTGATGTTATCAACGCCGTCAACGCCAAGCTCACCCCGGAGGGCCTCGTTGCCCTCAACGTGGAAAGCACCGTTGACAAGATGTCGTCTGATGACATCGCCACTGCATGGTTGAGCGACAACGGCCTTAGCTAACGCTGGCTAGGACACAACATACTGCTGGCTAGTCCGGCGCCGAGGGGCGGATGCACGTGCATCCGCCCCTCGGTCGTTAACGGGCTATTCGGCGTCGTGGTGTTCCATGTGGCGCTGTTGCGAGCGATGCAGAAGCTTCTTAGCGATCACCGTCACGATCGCAATGACGGCGACGATGGCGACGAAAATGTAGCCGGCGTAGTGCAGCTGATCGAGCAGTTCCCGAAAACTGCCTGCAGTGAGGGCCCCGACAGAGACGTACGCGATTGACCAAATGCTCGTGGCGGGAACGGTCCACGCCATAAAAGTGCGGTACCGCATCGTGCTCATGCCCACGGTTACCGGGATGAGCGAGTGCAGCACGGGCAGAAAGCGCGAGATGAAGACGGCGATGCCACCGCGGCGTCCGAGATAGCGTTCAGCCTGCACCCAGTGCTGCTCTCCGATGCGCTTGCCGAGGCGCGAGTGTCGAATCTTAGGGCCAAAGTAACGGCCGAGGGCGAACCCCACGCTCTCGCCGATCAAGGCTCCCACGATCACAACCGCGATGAGGATGGCTGCCTCGAAGACGCTCCCCACGGCGGTGCTTGCCACCAACACCACGGTGTCGCCGGGCACGAGAAGGCCGACCAATATCGACGTTTCCAGCATGATCGCGACGCCCGCAAGAATCGTGCGAAGCACTGGATCGACCGACTGCACAGTGTCGAGCACGTAGCTCAGCGCATCGTTGACCCACTGCCCAAAGCCGCCGCTGGCAGCACTCGGTTCAGCGCTCAAAATGAGGTCAACGGGATCCACGGAACGAGCCTAGCGAGCGAAACCGAAAGCTCACTGGCTAAATGGGGCGAGCCAGAGCGCCGAGTCGGGTACGCCACTGTTCGAGGCGACCCGGCTTTTCGGCAAGCTCCGGGCCATCGACCCACTTCGAGACAATGCGGACGCCGTGCAGCGCATTCACGACCCAGACTTCGGTGCCCGCGAGCTCCGCCGGGGTAACCGCTTCTTCGTGGGTGTCGAGCCCGAGCGCGCGGGCCAACGTCAGCACGCTGCGGGCGGTAACGCTATCGACGCGCTCGAGCTCCGCCGGCGGACCGCAGAGAATCTCACCACGCCACCACAGCGCAGCGCTGTACGCGCCTTCGATGACGAAGCCTTCGTTGGTGAGCAGGATTGCCTCGTCGGCGCCGTGGGCACGCGCCCCCGACTGCAGGGCACCCATCGCGTCGATATCGGGGCCTTTGACCGTGGGCACGGTGCGCGGGTCGGCGCCCTGAAAACTTACGGCCGTGGCCGAGCGCTTTAGTTCGGGATTCGCGCGCAAGCGCAGAAAGAACTCGGCTCCGCGAAGCTCGACGCGCGGGAACCACGTGCCGGCGCGAGGGAGAGCCGCGATCGCAGTCGTAAAGAACTGGTCGGCAGTTTCTTGTTGGGCGGCGGGTACGGCATCCAGAAACCGTTGGCGATGCAGATTGAGGGCGAGCACTGAGCCCGAGTTCACGAGCCAGGAATCGGCGACGGTCATCGGGGTTGTCGGCACCTCGTCGGGGGAGATCTCGAGAAGTTTGTCGTTCTGCCAGCGATAAATTGCGTCCGCACTCATAGGCTTAGGTTATGCGCTCTCGCGTCTTGACTGCTGCCTTGCCGCGCTGGGTTGATCCCGCGGCGGTGTTTGGCGAACTCATGGCGCAGCAGGCATCGGATGCCGCTGGAGTTGTATGGCTCGACAGTGGTGCGGCGGCCGATTCGGGGCGTAGCTACCTCGCCGTTTCGGCTCGGGCTGTGCTGAGCACGGAGCTCAGCGAACCGGTCTTCGAGTGGATGCGCCGCGAGTTCGCAGCTACCGACATCGATCACGCTGCTGCGCCCGCCGGCTTTCGACTGGGCTGGGTCGGGTGGCTCGGGTACGAGCTCCGTCGCGAATCGCTCGGCGTCGAGGTGACAACGCCTGCAGTGACCCCGGATGCCGCCTGGCTGTGGGTAGATCGTGTGATCGTTGTCGACCACGGGTCTCGCTCGCTCAGCGTGCTCGCTCTCGGCGACAGTTGGACGGGCGAGCTCGCGCAGTGGCGCGACAGTATCGCGGCTCTCGTGGAGGCAGCGGCGACCCGCACCACAACCGCAACGGCGCCCGCGGCCGTAAACGCGACAGCCGCACCGACGACCTCTCCGCCCGCCTCCCTGTCAGCGACAGCTGAAGTGCCACAGCCCGCCCTCACCGCGGTCTGGCGCAATTCCGACGCCGACTACCTCGAGATGATCGCGGCGTGCCAGCGGTCGATCGTCGAAGGCGACGCCTACCAGTTGTGTCTCACGACGAGCGTGCACGTCGACCACGGCGACAGGCCTGCTGATCCGGTCGCTACGTATCTCGCTCTGCGCCACGCCAACCCCAGCCATCACGGCGGCTTCATGCAGGTGGGCGAGATCTCGCTGCTCAGTTCCACTCCCGAGCAGTTCTTAGCGATTGATCCCTCGGGGTTCATCGAGACGAAACCGATCAAGGGCACGCGCCGCCGTGGCGTCGACCCCGCCGAAGACGAGCGCCTTGCCGCCGAGCTGCTGGCCAGCGACAAAGAGCGCGCCGAAAACCTCATGATCGTCGATCTCATGCGCAACGACCTTGGGCGGGTGTGCGAGGTCGGCTCCGTCACGGTACCGAAGCTGTTCGCCGTGGAAAGTTACGCGACCGTGCATCAGCTTGTCAGTACCATCCGGGGTCAATTGCGCGCTGACGTGAGCGCCGTCGATGCCATCAAGGCTTCGTTCCCGGCGGGATCAATGACAGGCGCCCCCAAACACTCCGCCACGCTCATTCTCGATTCGCTCGAGCGTGCCCCGCGCGGCATCTACTCTGGCGTCTTCGGGTATGTGGGGCTCGACGGTGCCGTCGACCTCGCGATGGTCATCCGTTCTATCGTCATGGATGCTCGGGGCTCAACGATCGGGGCCGGCGGCGGAATCACGGCCCTCTCGGTGCCAGAAGAAGAGCTGGCCGAGGTCAAGTTGAAGGCGGCAGCGCTGCTGCGAGTGCTGGGTGTTTCGGGCGACTAAGCGGTCGCGCATCGGCTCTCGGTCGTAGTGAACGACCGGTCTACCCTGTTGCTGTGTACTGTGAGATGCGTCAACTCATAGACAATGGAATAACCCGACACTTTTTGGCCCCCTCGAGCGCGGCCGTGAGTTGGGTAATCTTAGATCTTCCCTGTAACGAATTGAGAGTGTTTACGTGACTGAGCAGCCCAACTTTGCTGGTGCACACGACGACCGCGAGAGTGGCTCGGACTACGATGTAGCCGCCATTCACGCTAAGTGGCAAGCCAAGTGGGAAGAGCTTAAGCCGTTCGCGACGAGCGACCCCGAAGACAAGCGCCCGCGCAAGTACATTCTCGACATGTTCCCGTACCCCTCTGGCGACCTGCACATGGGGCATGCCGAGGCCTACGCCTTTGGTGACATTGCGGCGCGGTACTGGCGTCAGCGCGGTTTCAACGTTCTTCACCCCATCGGCTGGGACTCCTTCGGTCTTCCCGCTGAGAACGCCGCCATCGAACGCGGTATTGATCCTCGCGGTTGGACGTACGACAACATCGACCAGCAGAAGAAGAGCATGAAGCTCTACGGCGTCTCCTTTGACTGGGACCGCGTTCTGCACACGAGCGACCCCGAGTACTACAAGTGGAACCAATGGCTGTTCCTCAAGATGTACGAAAAGGGCCTCGCGTACCGCAAGGATTCCTGGGTCAACTGGGACCCGGTAGATCAGACCGTTCTCGCCAACGAGCAGGTTCTGGCCGATGGTACGTCCGAGCGTTCGGGCGCGATCGTTGTCAAGAAGAAGCTCACGCAGTGGTACTTGAAGATCACCGACTACGCCGACCGCCTGCTCGACGACTTGAACCAGCTTGAGGGCGCGTGGCCGTCGAAGGTGCTTTCGATGCAGCGCAACTGGATCGGCCGTTCAATTGGTGCGGATGTCGACTTCGAAATCGAAGGTCGTGACGAGAAGGTCACCGTCTTCACGACGCGCCCCGACACTCTCTACGGCGTCACTTTCATGGTCGTCGCCCCAGATGGAGACCTCGCCGCTGAACTCGTTGAGGGTACCGACGACGAGACCAAGGCTGCTTTCGCGAGCTACCTCGAGCAGACTCAGAAGCAGACTGAAATCGAGCGCAAGGATGCTACGCGCACCAAGACCGGCATCCCGCTGAACCGTTTTGCGATC
The DNA here is from genome assembly GCA_040687235.1 of Rhodoglobus sp. NPDC076762. Classification (GTDB taxonomy): domain Bacteria; phylum Actinomycetota; class Actinomycetes; order Actinomycetales; family Microbacteriaceae; genus Rhodoglobus. The sequence goes on from JBFBMV010000001.1 coordinate 1,564,264, forward strand.
AACCCGGTCACGGGGGAGCGCATCCCGATCTGGACTGCAGACTATGTGCTGGCCGACTACGGCCACGGCGCCGTGATGGCTGTGCCCGCGCACGACCAGCGCGACCTCGAGTTCGCGATCAAGTTCGACCTGCCGGTGCGCGTGGTGCTCGACACCAACGCGCCCATCACCGGTGCGATTCCTGTTCTTGAGCTCGACGAAAACGGCATGGCGATTCTGCCGGATGACCTGCCGCCGCTGAACCCCCGCGACACCGGTCAGTCGCTGCAGGGTGATGGCCGCATGATCAACTCGGGTCCGCTCGACGGGCTCAGCAAGTCCAACGCGATCAAGAAGATCGTGGAACAGCTCGAAGCTGCCGGCACTGGCCGCGCCGCGAAGACGTATCGTCTGCGTGACTGGCTGATTAGCCGTCAGCGTTTCTGGGGAACCCCCATCCCGATCATTCACGGTTCGGATGGCGAACTGATTCCGGTTCCCTTCGAGCAACTGCCCGTTGAGCTGCCGTCGACCGAGGGTCTCGACCTCAAGCCCAAGGGCAAGTCGCCCCTCGCGGCCGCCGAAGACTGGATCAACGTTGAAGACCCGCGCGATGGCAGCCCTGCCCTGCGCGACGCCGACACGATGGACACCTTCGTTGACAGCTCGTGGTACTTCTTGCGCTTCCTGTCACCGAACGATCCCGACAAGGCCTTCGACCCGGCTGAGGCCGAGAAGTGGGCTCCCGTCGACCAGTACGTCGGTGGCGTCGAGCACGCGATTCTGCACTTGCTCTACTCGCGCTTCATCACCAAGGTGCTGTTCGACCTCGGTTACGTCAGCTTCACAGAGCCCTTCAGCGCGCTGCTCAACCAGGGCATGGTTCTCTCTGAGGGCAAGAAGATGTCGAAGCGCAGCCGCAAGGCCGTCACGTTCTCGGGTGAAATTGCCGAGCACGGTGCCGATGCACTCCGCTTGACGTTGGCCTTCGCTGGCCCGCCCGAGGAGAACATCAACTGGGAAGACGTGTCGCCGGCGGCGTCGCACAAGTTCTTGGCTCGCGCGTTCCGTGTTGTGCGGGATGTCACGAGTGCTCCCGAGATCGAGTGGAAGACGGGCGACACCACGCTGCGTCGCGCCACCCACCGTTTCCTCGCTGATGGTCCTGGCCTTGCCGAGTCGCTGAAGTTCAACGTGCTCGTTGCTCGCATCATGGATCTCGTCAACGTGACCCGTAAAGCCATCGACACCGGTGCTGGCGGCGGCGACGCGGCAGTCCGTGAAGCAGCTGAAGTCATCACGATCGCCCTGAGCCTGTTCGCTCCGCACACGGCAGAGGAGATGTGGGAGAAGCTCGGCTACGAGCCCACCGTCGCTCTCGCCGGCTGGCGCAAGGCTGACCCGTCGCTCCTCGTTGAGGAGTCGGTGACGGCCGTTGTTCAGGTGGATGGCAAGGTTCGTGACCGCCTCGAAGTCTCGCCCAAGATTGATGGCGCCGACCTCGAAGCTCTTGCCATGGCATCCGAAGCGATCAAGCGCACCGTCGGTGACCGCGAGATCGTCAAGGTGATCGTGCGCGCCCCCAAGCTCGTCAACATCGCGACTCGTCAACAGCCTGCGGAAGGCTAATAACGGCAGTTAGAGGTCTCGGTCAGTGGCTCTAGGCTCGCCTCGGGATTTTTGCTACTGGGCGACGTCAGACCTTACGGCGTCGGAGGTGGCGCGATAGAGTCGCGGATTATGAGGCGAGCCGCAAAGTCGGGGAGCACAGGCGGCGTTTTGTGCTGAATTCGTGCGAGCACAGTCTCTGCTGCCGCGACCCCCAACTCGTACATCGGTTGTGACACGACGGTCAGCGGCGGATTCACAATTTTGGTCCAAGGAAAATCGTCGAACATGATGAAAGAGAGATCTTTTGGAATCGTCAGGTGCTGCGAACGTACTTCTTCTAGAGCGCTGACGGCGATCACGCTGTCTGAGGCAATAATGGCGGTTACGCGGTCAGGTCCAGAGAGAAGATCACTCACCACTGTTCGAATTCCTGCAGCGTCTCCAGCGTTCAGCCTGACCAGAGACTGCGGCAGCGGCAGGCAGGCTTGTGCGAACGCCTGCTCGAATCCCTTGAGGCGGTCTGACACCGGAGTGAGTCCGAGGTCGAGGGCGGAGTGATACGCCGGGCTCGAAGTCTTGGTAGTTGAGACGAACCCGATGCGGCGGTGCCCTGCAGCCAGTAACGCTGCAGTGGCTTCGAACGCCGCTTGTTTGCTGTTGGAAGCGACGGCGTCGGCTTCAATTCCGGCAACACGACGATCGAGAAGCACGAGCGGACGGCCGGAATCAACCACCGCTTGGAGGTGAATGCTCCCCGGTGATGATGTCGGGGCGACGATGAAGCCGTCGACGCGATTGTCTTGGAGAACGTTGACGCCTTCTACTTCTGTTTCGTGGCGCTCGCTCGTGTTGATCAGTATGACTTGGTAACCCGCACTGTTTGCGGTGTCGTAGATTCCCCGGATGGCGCGTCCAAAGTAGGGGTTTTCGATGTCGCCAACGATGACTCCAATGGTTTGTGACTTTCCGGTATTCATGCTGCGCGCCAGGCGGTTGGGGCGGTACCGAAGGAGTTCTGCGGCAGCGAGCACACGGGAAGCGACCTCGTCGCTGACGGCGCCGTAGCCCCCCAACGCTCGCGCTGCCTGCGCTTTCGATACGCGCGCTTCCTTCGCGACGTCGGCGACGGTGACATCGCGAGATCGCGCAAGATCCTGGGCCATCTGGCTCCTTGTGAGGTGAGAAAAGTTTCTGTTGACGCTCAGGCTACAGGCCGGTATGTTCGTGATCAACCCTTTTTGAGTCCGGTCTCAATCGACCTGAATGAGACCGGACTCACTCAGTATCGCAGTCACTCACTGCGCTAGCAACCACGCATCAAAAGATCCCTCACGCAAAGCAATCGAATTCACGGAGGCAAGTGATCATGTTGATCAAATCTAAGTTCGGGAAGATCGCGGTACTCACGGCAGCAGCGGCGCTGACGTTGACCGGATGTTCCGCAGCATCAGACAGCTCATCTAGCGACGGAAGTCAAACACTCACCGTTCTTCATAAGTGGCCGGAAGGAGACCACGCTGAGTTCTTCGACAAAATTGTCGAAGAGTTCGAAGCGGCTAATCCCGGTGTAAACATCGAGATGACTTCAGTGCAGGATGACCCCTATAAAGAGCGCATCCGAGTGCTCACCGCAGCCCAAGATCTCCCGGACGTCTACTTCGCGTGGCCAGGAGCCTACGGCGAGCAGTTCTTTAACGCTGGTCTCGCGGCAGACCTCACCGACGAGCTCGCGGGAGAGTGGGGCGACTCGCTGATGCCTGCTGCGCTCGATGCCTATTCGGTCGACGGAGCCAACTATGCGGTACCGATCAGTATGTCGGGCAAGTACATGGTCTATAACACCGACATCTTCGACGCTAACGATGTGGAGGTGCCCGCGACCTACGACGAGTTACTCACTGCGTGCGACACCTTTACGGATGCGGGCATACCCGCGATCTCAATGGGTAATAACGCGATGTGGCCTGGCGTGCATTATCTGACCACTCTTGTCGCGAAGAACGTTCCTCAGGACGTGATTTCTCAGGACTCTAATCCCGTTACCGCAAAGTTCACCGACCCGGGATATGTTCAGGCATTCGAGCAACTGGGGGAACTCGCCGATCGCTGCTTCACTGAAGGGGCAAACGGAATCTCTAACGACTCCGCGAAGGCGGAGATTCAGACCGGTGTTGCTGCGATGTACTACGGCGAGAGCAACATCTTCTCGATCTTCCGCGAGGCCAATGGGGCGACCGCTGACGTGGCTGCAGCGTGGAATTTCTTTGCCTTCCCCGAGATCTCGGATGCTGGCGGCGATCAGGCATCGCTCACGGGGGCGCCTGATGGGTTCCTTGTCAATTCGAGCAGCGACAATAAGGCGCTTGCGATTGACTTTCTCAAGTTCTTCACAAGCCAAGATGGCGGTGCATTGCTTCTCGAAATGCGGGATCGTCCATCCGCTGTGATCGGCGCTGAGGCAGGAGTCGAGAACGTGCTTCCGCAACTCGAAGACGCTCTCGGTCAACTGCAAAATGTTGAGAACTTCAATATCTGGCTAGACACCGCAACTGAGCCACAAGTGGGCGCCGCGTTCTTGGCGGCGGGCCAAGCGGCCATCGATGGGTCTCAGACACCGCAAGAGCTTCTCGAAGCCGTTCGCGCGGCGTCGGATGATCTCAAGTAGTCACTTGTAGCAGCCAAGGGCCAGGTTGCGGCGGCGCGCTTGTTAGCGAGTTCGCCGCAACCCGGCCCGGGCGGTCTCCGCGGGTCGAACACGTCACCTGATATAGAAAAGGCACCGGCAATGAAGCAACGGTCTCGAGCAATCGCCGCTCTCTGGGCAGCGCCCGCAATCCTCCTCATACTCTTTTTTCTCTACTACCCGCTGCTGCAGAACCTTCGATTGAGCTTCTTTCAGTGGAGCGTGTTCTTTCCGACGGAAGAGTTCGTCGGATTCAAGCACTACATCAAAGCGTTCAACGACCCAATATTCTGGACGGCGGTAGGGAACAACCTCGCCTATGCCGCTGTATCCCTGATTGTCCAAGTGGGGTTCGGCCTCATTCTCGCCACATTGCTCGACCGCTTCGTCAAGGGAAAGTTGCAGTCATTTTTTCGAAGCGTCTATTTCCTTCCAGCGACCATCTCCGTGACTGTCACGGGGGTGCTGTTCGCGTTCGTCTATCACCCCGGCGCTGGAATCCTCAACAGCGCTCTCTCGTTTCTCGGCCTTGACGACCTCCAACGTGTGTGGCTGGGGGATCCGCAAACTGCAATCTGGGCAGTCATCGCGATGAGCCAATGGCAATGGACCGGATATGTCGCAGCGCTTCTCTTGGTCGCTATCCAGCGCATCCCTGTTTCGTTATATGAGGCCGCTGCGCTCGATGGAGCAGGGCCAATCCGCGAGTTCTTTACGGTCACTGTGCCGCTTACCCGGGACATGGTGACGATCATGTCGATTGTGACGATCAGTAACGCATTCCTCGTGTTCAACGAAATTGTCGCGATGACAAATGGCGGACCCAACAACGCGACTCAAGTGCTCGGCACAATCATCTATCAAAATGCTTTCGCCAACGACAACATGGGGTACGCCTCAGCCATCGCGACGCTGGTTCTGGTGATCACGGTCATTATCGGTGTTGTCCAATTGGCATATGCCAACCGAAAGAGGGTGAGCCTGTAATGAGTTCGCTACGCAATACGACGACGGCGCCGAAAAAGGCGAGAGCGCTTAGGTCTAGCGCTACCGCGCAACCGCTCACGTTTCAGATTCTGGGGCGTCGAGTGGGCAAAGTAGCAGTGTCCACTTTTCTTGCGGTCATGGCTGTTGGAGTGCTGTACCCACTCTTCTGGATGTTCAGTTCGGCAATGAAATCGAACAGTGAGATTTTCGCGACGCCATGGGCGCTACCCACGAATCCTAACTTCGAGAGCTATGCCAAGGCTTGGGAGAGCGGAGTCGTCTCGTACTTCGGCAACAGCCTCATCGTCACGATAATCTCGCTCTTTCTCACCCTTGTGCTCGGGGCCGCTGCCTCGTTCGCCTTGACGAAACTAGATCTCCCCCTCGCGAAGACCGTGACGTTTCTCTTACTGGGTGGACTAATGGTGTCGCCGACCATGATCTTGGTGCCTCTTTTTCAGCTGCTCCAGACGCTCGATCTCTACAACACTCATGCCGGGCTCATCATTCTCTACGTGGCGTATCGCTTGCCGTTCACGGTTTTTCTCATCCGGGCATATATGTTGACCATCCCCAACGAACTCACCGAGGCCGCTCGCATCGATGGAGCGAACACTGTGCAGCTTTTTCTCCGCATCGTGCTTCCCCTATCGAAGCCAGTCCTCGTGAGCGCCGGTCTAGTCTTCGTGCTCTTCGCCTGGAACGAGTTTCCGTTTGCTTTGGTGTTCATTAACGACACCGCGCTAAAAACCCTTCCAGTTGGACTTCTGGACTTCAAGAGCGCTCTTCAGACGGATTGGCCAGTGCTCTTTGCGGGCCTCTCCATCGCGGCCGTCCCCATGATGGTTGCCTTCATCCTCGCCCAGAGACACTTCATTCGTGGCCTCGCCGAGGGTATGGGCAAGTAACCCCAGCCCACCACTGTTCAGCTCACCGTGAAAGAAATAATTATGTCTTCTCCCATGCCAATTCGTACGGCGATCCTCGGATTCGGAGTCTCCGGGCGCGTATTTCACGCACCGTTTATTGCCGCCAACCCCGCATACTCGCTGAACTTCATCAGCACATCGAATGTGGAGCGAATCGCCTCGGTGCGTGACCTCTACCCTGAGACGGTCGTAATCGCTCAGCCGATGGACGTGTTCGATCATGCAGATCAGCTCGATCTCGTGGTCTTGTCTACGCCGCCCGGAACTCATTATGAGCTTGCGAAAGCGGCGATTGCCCACGGTCTTCATGTCGTCATCGATAAGCCGTTCGTGCCCCGCACTGATCAAGCAGCAGAATTGATCTCGCTCGCTAACGCCGCCGACGTAACGCTGACGGTTTTTCAGAATCGACGTTGGGACGGCGACTTTCTGACTCTCAAGAAGCTGGTTGAGTCTGGCGAGCTTGGACGCGTGCGAACGTTTGAGTCTCGCTTCGAGTGGTGGAAACCTCAGGGATTCCGAGATTGGAAAGCGACTACCTCAATTGCTGAGGGCGGGGGAATTCTCTTTGACTTGGGCAGCCATCTCATCGATCAAGCGATTCAGCTTTTCGGACCGGTGATAAAGGTGCACGCTGAGACAGCACGCCATTCGGGGCACACTGACGCGGATGGCGACGAAGAAGCTTTTGTGTCGCTTGTGCACGAGTCAGGCACTAAGTCTCGACTGATGATGAACGGTATAGCCGCACTCAACGCTCCGAGATTTCACGTGTTGGGCAGCGAGGCGGGCTACACCAAGTGGGGCCTCGACGGTCAAGAGCCAGCACTGATCGCTGGAACGCTTCCGACAGACAGCAACTATGGCCTAGAAGCGGAAGAAACCTGGGGCACCTTCGGTGTGCCGGGATCGACACATCGTGTTCCCGCCGAACGGGGTGCCTACGACGAGTTCTACGCGTTGCTCGCGACCTGTTTGCGCGAAGGGGGCGTGCCTCCGATTGACCCGCGGGACGCGGCAGAAGTTCTCCGAGTTATCGAGCTGGCTCATCGCGCTGCGCGAGCCTGAGCGCTCCGTCAGCTGCTGCGACTTCCATCATCCAAGACAAGATCGAAAGAATACACATGTCGTCATCACATACATCGAGCAAGCGCGTAGCCGTCATTGGCGGAGGAATTCTTGGGGTGTCAACGGCACTCCATTTGCAGAAAGAGGGCGCATTCGTAACGCTCATCACCGATGCTGAACTTGCAAGTGGAGCCTCAGGTCGTTCGCTTTCGTGGCTCAATTCCGCTGGCGTTCGCAGCGATGCCTATCACGCATTTCGGGTTGCTGGAATCGATCGATACCGTACGCTCTTCGCCAGGAACCCACGCTGTGAGTGGTTGCAATTCGATGGCGGCGTTTATTGGACACGCGAAGACAACCAAGAGCTGATCGCTCGACGGCACGCCCACGAGACATCACACGCCTACGATTCGCACCTGGTCGCATCCGATGGCGTGGAGGCATACGCACCTGGCGTCCGAAGTGAGGCTGTCACGGGCACGGCGATCGCCAATGCCGGTGACGGCTGGGTCTCGTTGCCACACCTCATCGCTGAGCTCGTTGCCGAGCTCAGCGCGTGGGGAGGACAAATCGTGACGAACGCAGGGAAGTGCTCTGTAGATGTCATCGATGGCATCGCGCGAGGAGTCATCGCGGGTGATAGTCGTCGCTTTCCCGCAGACGCAGTTCTTGTGGCGTGTGGGGCGTGGACTCCCGAGGTCGTCGCGCCCCTGGGCGTCACTATCGACGATGGATCACCACTGTCGATGGTCGTGATCACCGAGCCATGTGATCTTCCTATCAAAGCTGTGATGAATACGCCTCGGGCAGCTATGCGCCCAAATCCGAACAGCACCTTGGCACTCGACCACGACTGGTACGAGGACCAAATTGTTGAGGACGATCATGGCAACTTCAGCATTCCGGAGTCGGCAGTGCACGAGTTAGTGGCCGAGGCCTCTGCGCTAATTGAGGGTCAGCCGGCGTTAGCCGCGGCGTCGTGGAAAATTGGTCGAAAACCTATCCCCGGCGATGGAGAACCGGTATTTGGGGAACTCTCGCAGGTGCCCGGATGTTTCGTGGCTTTCAGCCACTCCGGGGCGACCGTCGGGTTGATCGCCGGTGAGCTAATGGCAGGTGAAATTCTTACGGGAGCTAAACACCCCATGCTCGAAACATTCCGACCCGAGCGGTTTCAGCGCTAGTTAAGAGCAGCCGCGTCGCGCCAAGTCAACTCGTCTACAGGCTGTCACAAACAGGGCGATTGCACACCTTGCTGTTAAGCGCGCTCCGAGCAATCGGCGCGCGCTTAGTTTGTGGAGGTGGAAGAGTTTGAGCAGGCCCGTAAAGCTCGGCTGCGGGTGCGCGTCGGCGCTGTCATCGTGGTGGTGCTTGTGACGCTCGGCTGCGCCGTGCTCGCGACCGCACTCACGGGCAGTCCCACTGCCGTAGAGATCGCGCGCGGCGAGTTGGGTACGGACGATGATGGGTTCGTTGTTGATTCTCCTTCCCTCTTCGTGCATGTCACCGGGGCGGTGGAGCGCCCTGGGCTCTTTGAACTCGCCGAGGGGTCACGCGTGATCGACGCGATCGCTGCGGCTGGGGGTTTCACCGAAGACGCGAAGCAGGATCAGCTCAATCTTGCGCGTGTGTTGACTGATGGAGAGCAGTTCGCCGTGCCCGCAGCTGGCGATGAGGCTGCCGCGGCGACGGCATCCGATGGACGAGTCAACCTAAACACCGCGGATGCCGCAACCCTCGACACGCTGCCTCGTATCGGGCCCGCGATGGCCGCACGTATTCTCGCGTGGCGTGAGGCAAATGGGCGCTTCACGAGCATCGACGACCTCCGTAACGTCGCCGGAATCGGAGACGCTACCTTCGACGGGTTGCGCGACCTGGTCACGGTATGAATCTTGACCTGCGGCTCAGCCTGCCCGTTGCTGCCGCGTGGCTCGTTGCCGTTGTCGTAATTGGGGTTCCAGCGTGGGCGCCTGCTGTCGCCATCGCACTGTGGCTTACTGCCGGGGCGCTCATCGCGGTCGCGCTGCTGAGCCGACGGCGTTTTCTCGCGAGCGTGGCCTTGGGATGTGCTCTGGCCGCGTTGTGCTCCACATCTGTCGCTGTTCATGCTGAGACCCGTCAACCCGAAGCGCTGGGTGAGCTGGCTGCGAAGCACACGACGGTTACTGTCATCGCGACAACCACCTCTGCCGTCAAGGACAGCGCCGACTTCTTCCAAGCAACAATTTCCACTCTCGAGGCCGACGGCGAATCAATCCAACTCGAGTCGCCCGCTCTGATCTTCACGGAACGTGGCGGGTTTGGTGCGGTCGATGCCGAGACCGATGAACCGCAGCCCGGTCTAGACCCCACGAATACCGATGACGAACCGTGGGGGATCGGCGTCACATTCACGGTCACGGGCACCTTGGCGAGCACTGCCCCGGGCGATGGGCGGGCAGTGCTGCTCTTCGCTACAGACGCGCCAGAGTGGCAGGCCGATCCCGACTGGCAATTCGACTGGGCGAATCAATTGCGACGCACGTTTGCGGCCGCCACCTCGTCGTTGCCGGGCGGTGGCGGGGAACTTCTGGGTGGGCTCGCCATCGGCGATACCAGCGCCGTGAGTGACGACTTGGGCGCCGCGATGAAGACCAGCTCGCTAAGCCACCTCACGGCAGTGTCGGGCGCCAACTGTGCGATCGTCGTCGGGCTGATCATGGCTCTCGGCGGCCGGGTCGGTGCCCAGCGTGCGGTGAGGATCGGCCTCTCCATTCTCGTGCTGCTCGCGTTCGTAGTCGTGGTCACTCCCGACCCCAGCGTGCTGCGGGCAGCGCTCATGGCAACGTTCGTGCTGATGGCGCTGGGCAGCGGCAGGCCGATCCGAGGAATGGCGGTGCTGTCACTCGCGACGATCGCCCTCCTCGTCTTCGACCCATGGCTGGCGCGCAACTTCGCGTTCGTGCTCTCGGTGTTCGCCACGGCAGGTCTCCTTCTTTTTGCCGAGCCGCTCGCGCAGTTTCTGGAGCGTTGGATGCCGCGGTCGCTGTCACTGGTGATCGCCGTGCCGTTGGCCGCTCAGCTGGCATGCCAACCCGTACTGCTGCTCTTGCAGCCCTCACTGCCGACCTACGGAGTGCTCGCGAACGTACTGGCCGCACCTGCAGCGCCGATTGCGACCGTTGTCGGTCTCGCGGCCTGCGTGGCCTTGTCGGTGATCCCGGTCCTCGGGTTGGCATTGATGTGGGTCGCCTGGGTGCCGTCCGCCTGGGTCGCGGCCGTCGCCGACTTCTTTGCTGAGGCTCCCTGGGCACGCATCCCGTGGTGGGAAGGCTGGGTGGGAGTGCTCACACTCAGCGTGCTCACGGTTCTTCTCCTCGCGGCTCTTGTGACCAGCGGTGTCTGGCGCACGCACGCGCTCACGTCTCTCGCTATCGCGTCCACGCTCGCGCTGGCAGTCATTGCAGGGTCTGCCGTCAGTGCCGCGTTGACGTGGCCGAGGGATTGGCAGTTCGCGCAGTGTGATGTTGGCCAGGGCGATGCGGTGGTTATGCGAAACGGCGAGGAAGTTGCACTCATTGATACCGGCGCCGAACCAGACCTGCTGAAAGCCTGCCTCGATCGACTCTCGATCGACCGCATTGACCTGCTGGTGTTGACGCACTTCGATCACGACCATGTCGGAGGAGCTGACGCTGTCGTGGGCCGAGCCGATGTTGTTCTCGTCGGCCCCAGCGGATCGCCAAGCGATGAAGCGTTACTCGACAGCCTTGCGGTGGGTGGCGCGCAGGTTCACTCTGTAAGCGCGGGGGACCGCGGCCAGTTCGGCGAGCAGCAATGGCGCGTGCTCTGGCCACCCGCCCAGCTCTCAGGCATCGACCCCGGTAACGATGCGAGCGTCGTCGTCGAGTTTCTGCCGCGCTCTGATTGTCTGAGGCACTGTCTCAGCTCGGTCTTCCTCGGTGACCTTGGAGAGAGTGCTCAAGCGCGTCTCACTGCAAGCAGTACATTCAAGCAAGTGGATGTCGTCAAAGTCAGCCATCATGGCTCTGGCGATCAATACCCGGCCCTCTATGCCGAACTGCAGGCCACCCTCGGACTCATCGGAGTCGGCGCAGACAACGGCTACGGGCATCCGACCGCTGATGCCCTCGCCATGCTCGCCGACGCGGGTACCGCAGTGGCGCGCAGCGATCTGGACGGCCTCGTGCTGGTATCGCCCACGGCTAAGTCTGGCGTCGTTTCCGTGTGGTCAGAGAGGGATCTGGGCGCCCGGCATTAGGCTGGGTTTGCAGTTCAAATAGAGGAGTCTTGTGGCCGCCAGAACCCCCGCCCGATCGCCGGCGAAGTCCAAAGTCGCGATCCCGCAATTGGCGTGGAACAAGGTGCGCCCCGCGCCCATCGTTCTCGTCAGCGGCACGGAAGGTTTTCTTGCCGACCGGGCTATCCGCATGCTGCGCGACACCCTCAAGGTCGAAGACCCCAGCCTGGAAGTCAACGACTTAGAAGCAGATCACTACGGCCCCGGCGAGCTCATCAGCCTGGCGAGCCCTTCGCTCTTTAGCGAACCGCGGATGATCCGCGTCACGAACGTTGAAAAGTGCACCGATGCGTTCATCACCGAAACACTCGCGTACCTCGAGGCTCCGGCCGACGACACCTATCTGATTCTTCGGCATGCCGGGGGAGTGCGCGGCAAGAAACTGCTTGACGCTATTCGAGCAGGTAAGGGTGGCGGTATTGAGATCACGTGCCTTGAGCTCAAGAAGGATGCCGAGAAGTACGATTTCGCCGCCGCTGAATTCGCTGCCAAGCGCCGGCGAGTAACGCCCGGCGCCCTTCGAACTCTCGTGTCCGCCTTCTCCGCAGACCTGGCAGAGCTCGCCGCAGCCTGTCAGCAGCTTCTCGCCGACGACGCTGACGAGATCAACGAAGCCACGGTGGCCCGCTATTATTCGGGTCGCGTCGAAACTAACGCGTTCAAGGTGGCCGATTCTGCCATCGCTGGCCGTTCCGGTGAGGCGCTGGTGCTCCTGCGTCACGCTCTCGCCTCCGGCGCCGACCCGGTACCGATCGTCGCTGCGTTTGCGTCCAAACTACGCACGATGGCGAAGCTCTCAGGCGGATCGATGTCGTCGGGGCAAGCCGCCAAGATGTTCGGCATGGCGCCGTGGCAGGCCGACCGGGCGATGAAAGATTTGCGCGGCTGGAGTGATGCGGGGCTGGGCTCCGCCATCGAGGCCATTGCCGATACAGACGCTCAAGTAAAAGGTTTGGGGCGCGACCCTGTCTTCGCGCTGGAACGCATGATCTCTGTGGTTGCGGCTCGCGGCATCCGCTAGCTCGAAAGAGCCAGTGAGCGATAGTTGCTCTTTGCCGCCGCCCAATGACAAAAGCCCCTCACCGCGAACGGTAGGGGCTTTTGTGTGGTCGGCGTAGTGCCGATCAGAGAGCTTTAGAGAGCTGCAACCTGCTTGGCCATAGCCGACTTGCGGTTTGCTGCCTGGTTCTTGTGCAGAACGCCCTTGCCTGCAGCCTTGTCGAGCGACTTGGATGCTGCCTTGAGGCGCTCAATGGCGGTCTCTTTGTCGCCAGCCTTGATAGCTTCGCGCGTTGCGCGGATGGCGGTCTTGACCTGGCTCTTCACCTGGCGGTTGCGGTCTTGAGCCTTCTTGTTGGTACCAATGCGCTTGATCTGCGACTTAATATTTGCCACGTTTGTGTGCTTTCTTGTTTGTGGATCAGAGATGGTGGGCGGCCGTGGAAGAGAATCGGTGTTCTGATTCCCGGCCGCGATGCGCATACTGTTCGACAAAGAACCATATGCATAAGCCAACAGGCAACATTACCAGCGCGGTGGAGCTAAATCAATTGCGGAGCAATTGGCGACCCCAGCGCCGTGCAAACTGGTTTGCACGGGTTTGGAGTCTTACTTAGCTGTCGAATCTGTCTATCGGCAACGTTAAGACTAGTGATCGTAACTGGGTGTGCTGGTCGCCACGCCTAACTGCGGCGTTAAAGACGCTGACGACAGAGCCATCCAGTACCCAGAGGGGGCGTCCCCCTGCGCTTTCGGGGGTTACCCCGATACCCGCGTTGTGGCGGTTTTTCTACCTTAGATACATGACCTCCTCAACCTCTTCAGCTTCCGTTCCTTCATCGACAACCGATTCTTCGGTGTCGGTCGAAATGCCCGCTGCCGGCGCAACGTCGACTGCGCTTCTTTCCGACACGCTCGTCGATGACGAGCGGACATTGGCTGTCGACACCCCGGCAGCAGACTCGACGACACCGATCGGCGGCTCCGGCGCGGACGCGGCGTCCTCATCCGCCTCCGAGACCGCTGCCTCCGGGCTTCCCAATTCCACCGCCCCGAAGCGCACGTCAACCCGCACCATGAGCGTGCTCGCGCTCAGTTTGGGTATCGCCTCATTCTTCTTCGCGCAGAGCATTGTGGTGCCGTTGGCCGCCGTGATTCTCGGCGTCTTTGGCTTGCGCGACGAGCCAACTGGCCGCGGCTTCTCCATTTGGGGGATCGTGCTTGCTTGCGTCGCGACGTTCGGCTGGGTGCTCATTGTCGCCGCCGGAGCTTTGGCGGCACTGCCGTTTATCTTCCTCGCGGCAGCGTTCTAACCGCTCTTTCTGGCCCGTGGGCTAGTCGCGCATCCGCCCCTTTTCGGCTTTTGGCCTGTCGTATTGGGCGGGTGCGCGCAGGAACGTCGGCTTCATGGGAGAATTGGGCGGATGTCTCCTCGCGCCTCTTACACACTTGAGCCTGCTTCGACCGATCCTGCGTTTATCCGCAACTTTTGCATCATTGCGCATATCGATCACGGCAAGTCCACCCTCGCTGACCGCATGCTGTCGGTCACGGGGGTTGTTAGCGACCGCGATATGCGGGCGCAGTACCTCGACCGTATGGATATCGAGCGTGAGCGCGGCATCACGATCAAGAGCCAGGCCGTGCGGATGCCGTGGTCGCTTACCGACGAGAACGGTAAGGAACAGTCGTACGCACTGAACATGATCGACACTCCCGGCCACGTCGACTTCACTTATGAGGTCTCACGGTCGCTGGCGGCGTGCGAGGGCGCGATTCTTCTCGTCGACGCTGCCCAGGGCATCGAGGCTCAAACTCTCGCCAACCTGTACTTGGCGATGGAGAACGACCTCACGATCATTCCCGTGCTGAACAAGATCGACCTGCCGGCGGCAGACCCCGACAAGTACGCCGAAGAAATCGCGGGCCTCATCGGTTGCGACCCTTCGACGGTACTGCGCGTCTCGGGCAAGACGGGCATGGGAGTTCCTGAACTTCTTGACGAGGCGACGCGCCTCATCCCGGCTCCGGTCGGTAACGCGGATGCTCCCGCCCGCGCCATGATTTTTGACTCGGTGTACGACGCCTACCGCGGCGTGATTACCTACGTGCGTATGGTCGACGGTCAGCTCTCGCCTCGCGAGAAGGTCATGATGATGTCGACCAAGTCGGCTCACGAACTGCTCGAAATCGGCGTCAGCTCTCCCGAGCCGACTCCGACTAAGGGCCTTGGCGTCGGTGAAGTGGGTTACCTCATCACCGGTGTGAAAGATGTGCGTCTGAGCAAGGTCGGCGACACGGTCACCAACCACGCTAAGCCGGCTGAAACCGCCCTCAAGGGCTACTCCGAACCCAAGCCGATGGTCTTCTCGGGCTTGTACCCGATCGATGGGTCCGACTACCCGGTACTGCGCGAAGCGCTCGACAAGCTCAAGCTGTCGGATGCTGCCCTGGTCTACGAGCCCGAAACATCCGTGGCTCTTGGCTTCGGTTTCCGCTGCGGCTTCTTGGGGCTGCTGCACCTTGAGATCGTGCGTGAGCGTCTCGAGCGGGAGTTCAACCTCGACATGATCGCTACCGCTCCATCGGTTATTTACGAAGTAATGGGCGACGACAAGAAGTTTACGACCGTGACCAACCCGAGTGAGTTCCCTGGAGGCAAGATCGCAAGTGTCTCTGAGCCGATGGTGAAGGCCTCCATTCTGACCCCGAAAGACTTCGTGGGCACAGTTATGGAACTCTGTCAGTCGCGCCGTGGCACTATGCAGGGCATGGAGTACGTCGGCACCGACCGCGTCGAGCTCCACTACACGATGCCCCTGGGCGAGATCGTGTTCGACTTCTTCGACCACCTCAAGAGCCGCACGCAGGGTTATGCAAGCCTCGATTACGAACCCAGCGGCGACCAAGAAGCTGACCTCGTCAAGGTCGACATCCTGCTGCAGGGCGAGGCCGTAGACGCGTTTAGCGCGATCGTGCACCGTGACAAGGCCTACGCCTACGGTGTGCTCATGACGGAGCGCCTCAAGAACCTCATCCCGCGTCAGCAGTTCGAGGTTCCGATTCAGGCTGCCATTGGTGCCCGCATCATTGCGCGTGAGTCTATTCGAGCAATGCGTAAAGACGTTCTCGCGAAGTGCTATGGCGGTGACATCAGCCGTAAGCGCAAGCTCCTTGAGAAGCAGAAGGAGGGTAAGAAGCGTATGAAGATGGTTGGCCGTGTCGAAGTACCGCAGTCTGCCTTCATCGCGGCGCTTTCAGGCGAAGTTGAAGCCGGAAAAGACAAGAAGTAGACGAATGGATGCCCGCACCTACCCCAATGCCCCCGTCACGTACGGGGCGGTCGGTGCAACGCGTGGTCACACGTTTACGGTGCTCCCACCGGCTGGTTTTCGTCGGGTACAGCGCAGCGCTCGGATCGGTCACGGCGAAGCGCGGTGGAATTTTGCGCGCGAACAAATTCTGACCTGGGGCGTTAAACGCCGCAGCGGGTTTGGCGTCACCCTACTCCCGCGCGACCCTCATGGCGAAAACCTCGACCTCTCTGTTGACAGCATCGATCACCCGCAAGTGCGGCCCGGCGACACTATCGTGCTGTCGATTGGCGGCGGGCGTTTGAGTGCGCACGAGCCCGTTCGTGTTGTGTATGTCGTCGATGACCCCACCATCGCTGGCTTCGCCTACGGAACGCTTGAAGGGCATCCATTACGGGGCGAAGAGTCGTTCATGGTGGAGCGTCGAGACGATAATTCGGTGTGGATGACGGTGCGGTCATTTTCCCGACCCGCATCCTTCAAGTGGATGCTGGTGTCTCCCGCGCTTCGAATCTTTCAGTACATCGTGGTCGGCCGGTACTTGCGCGCTCTCGCAGGAGCGATTCCCGCGCAGCGCTGATCACCGTTACTGCTCTCCGCTGCGGCCTAGAATCGCCGTGCACAACTAATGTCGTGCGCGGGGCAGCATTTAGCCGCGGTGAGCGAGTTCGTCGATTGCTGTCACGACCTCGTCGAGGCCGCTGGTGAGGTCCTCGACGACGACAAGCGCGCTGGTGTTGCGAAGGTCCGCGACCGTGTAGGCGCCGGTTGCGACAGCGATGAAGGGAATGCGTGCCGAGTCGGCGGCCAAGCCGTCATTCGGTGTGTCTCCGATGATGACGCTGGGCTGATCGCCCAGTACTCCGGCGACGAGCGCCGTGAGATGGTGGCGGTCGGGAGAACGGTCACCAAAGAATGATGTCGTCCAATTGAAGTCGTCCTCCGCGTACCCGGCGGCGGTGAGCTTCACTCGCGAGTGTTGCGGGCCGTTGCCGGTGAGAAGCGCGTTCGTCCATCCCCGCCCCGCAACATCATGCAGTGCATCGGGGCCGCCGGCGACCGCGGTGCGAACATAGCCATTGTCCAGAAGCTTGTTTGTGCGAATATCCAACTCGCCGAGAACATCGTCGAGCATCGCTGCGGGGTGCCCGTTGAGCTCAAGAAGCGCCGTGAGGATTTGGCCTTCAGTTTGTCCGTGGGGGTTGGTGATCAGCTTCCGCGGCGGAGCACCGGTGACGTGGGCAAATGCCTCGTGATAAACGGTGGCCCCATCTTTAGAGTTGTGGATGAGCGTGCCGTCGATGTCCCAGAGAATGTGCATAGTCACCCATCAATGCTCCCACGCAAGAGGTGCGACAATTGACCGGTGCCTGACTTTGTAATGAAAGGCACGCTTTCTTCACCAGTTGTTAAGGGGTTAGTTCGTGCCAGGTGCATTGCCGATTGCTGATCCCGCTCCTCTCGATGGTGCTCTGCCGGCCAGTGTTGCCGTCGGCGCTGATGCGCGTGACTGGAGCGTCTACATCCACGTCCCATTTTGTCGGGTGCGCTGCGGCTACTGCGACTTCAATACCTACACGGGTGAAGAACTGCGCGGAGCTAAGCGTGCGGATTACGCCGACGAGGCGATCGCAGAGATCAAGCAGGCAGCCACCGTGCTCGCGAATGCTGGTGTCGCGCCCCGCAAGGCATCAACGGTCTTCTTCGGCGGTGGTACGCCCACGCTGCTCCCTGTCACCGACCTCACTCGGATGCTCGCTGCAGCGCGAGTCACGTGGGGTTTCACGGATGACGTCGAAGTAACGACTGAGGCGAACCCTGATTCTGTCGACCGGGATTACCTTCTCGCACTCAAAGAGGCCGGTTTCACTCGCGTGTCTTTCGGCATGCAGTCGGCGGTGCCGCACGTTCTCGCCACGCTGGAGCGCACTCACGACCCCGAGAAGGTTCCGCATGTGGTGAAGTGGGCGCGCGAGGTCGAGCTCGACGTCAGTGTCGACCTGATCTACGGCACGCCGGGGGAGTCATTGGCCGATTGGGAGCGCTCGCTCGATCACGCCATCGCGCAAAACCCCGACCACATTTCGGCGTATGCGCTCATTATCGAGACCGGTACGAAGCTGGCGGCGCAGATCAAGCGCGGCGATGTTGCTCCAGTCGACGATGATCTGCAGGCAGACATGTATGAGCTGGCCGATAAGAAGCTCGCAGCGGCGGGCTACGACTGGTACGAGGTCAGCAATTGGGCGAAGCGTGACGAAGACCCGGCGATCAGCCACGCAAGCCGTCATAATCTTGGCTACTGGCTCGGCAACGACTGGTGGGGCGTGGGCCCGGGGGCTCACAGTCACGTCGGTGGCGTTCGCTGGTGGAACGTCAAACACCCCGCCGCCTACGCCGATCGAATCGCCGCCGGCCATTCTCCGGGAGCCGGGCGCGAAACACTCGCGGACTCCAGCAAATATCTCGAGCATGTACTTCTGCGGGCGCGGGTTCGTGGGGGGCTGAAAACGGCAACGCTCGATGCTGAGGGTCGCACAGCCGTTGCTGGGCTCATTGCCGATGAACTGGTGGACGCTCCTGCGGCGTTCAAGGGAACCCTCACCCTCACGCTGAAAGGGCGCCTGCTCGCGGATGCCGTAGTGCGGCGATTGCTAGCAGACGCCCCTATTTAGAGCGGGGTTCGAATTACTTGATGAACTCGATCGTCAGCGGGTACTTGTAGGCCTGACCGTTGTTGGCGGCGACGGCTCCCATGATGCTGAAGATCAGCACGAGAATCGCGACGCCGAAGTACATTATGTAGCCGATGAGGATCAGCATGAGGAACAACGAGATCACATAGGCGATGGACGCGGTGATTTGAAAGTTCAGCGCCGTGCGGGCGTGCGCTTGCACAAAGGGACCACGGTCTTTTAACACGAGGTAGCCCACGAGTGCGGGGATGAACCAAAAGAAGATTCCGCCAACATGGATGAGCGTTGCCCAGAGCTTCTCGTCGCTCGGACTCATCGGTTGGATCGGTGCGTACGGCGAGGCGGGGGGTGGTGTGGAATCAGACATGTCTCTATTAAAGCCCTACTCGGGCAAAAAAGTAGCCCCGGGAGCAGAAGCTCCCAGGGCCACCCGCTATCGGTTCACCCGATAGAGAGAATTACTTGATGAGGCGCAGCGCGAAGGGGTAACGGTAGTGAACGCCGTCTTTTGCCTTCGTGAAGCCGATGATCGAGAAAATCACCGATGCGATGAAGATCAGCGGAAGCAGAATTCCACCGATAACGACCACTGAGAGAATCCACGCGATTGCGTTAGCAATAGCAATGGTGATCTGGAAGTTCAGGGCTTCTTTTGCTTCGGTGTTAGTGAATGCGCCGCGGTCTTTGAAAACCAGCCAGATAATGAGCGCGGGGAGGAATCCGACGATTCCACCCAGATGAGCGAATGACGCCCACTGGTTGTCCTCAGCCGTTGTCAGTTGAGCTGCCGGCTGCGGTGCGGCGGGCTGCGGATTTGCGTCAGTCATGTGTTCGTGCCTTTCAGGTGAACGAGGGAACTTCCCGGGTTTCATCAAAGTGCTCGGTGTCACACCTGAGCATTTCCACAAAAAGGTAGCGCTCAAGTACACAGACACGCTAGCGCTATGACTGGCGGGGTGCAACGGCTGTGTCGTGGTGTGTCGAGTAAGATTGGCAGTCGAACGGATTGAGTGCCAATCAAGAGAGGTGGGTGGTGGAATGGTTTCCGCCCGCGGACTTGACGTGCTTCGAGTCATCGTGCAGGACTACGTTGCTACGCGCGAGCCTGTCGGATCTAAGTCAATCGTTGAGCGTCATTCCTTTGGGGTGTCTGCTGCGACGATTCGAAACGACATGGTCTTGCTCGAAGACGAAGAGCTCATCACGGCGCCACACACCTCGTCGGGGCGTGTGCCGACCGACAAGGGCTACCGCATGTTTGTAGACCAATTGGCCGATCTGCGTCCGCTTACAGGCGCGCAGCGACAGGCGATTGAGTCATTTCTTGGTCAGGCCGATGACTTGGATGACGTACTTGCGCGCTCGGTTCGCTTGCTGTCGCAACTGACCAACAGTGTGGCGCTCGTGCAGTACCCCTCGCTGGCGACCGCTCGCGTGCGCCACGTGGAACTCGTTCCGCTTCATGCCACCCGCATTATGACGGTATTCATCACCGACTCCGGTCGAGTGGAGCAACGGCTCATCGACGTTTCGGAAACGGTGGACGAAGCTTTTCTGGGCGAAGTGCGCGCGAAACTTAACTCCGCTCTCATGGGTCAGGCGTTGCCGGAAGCGGCAGATCGCTTGGCTAGCTTCGCCGACATATTCCCGGTAGAGCGGCAAAGCTTTGTTGCTCAAATCGCATCCAGCCTTGTAGAGCAAGTTTTGGCAAATCGTGCAGACAAGCTCGTCTTAGCTGGCACAGCAAACCTTGCGCGAACTGAGCAAGACTTTACCGGCAGCATTTTTCCTGTGCTTGAGGCAATAGAAGAGCAAGTAACGTTGTTGCGCCTCTTTGGAGAGATGGAAGTTGCCAACGGATCAGTTTCTACTCGCATTGGGCGGGAGAACGCAGAATTCGGCTTAGAAGAGACATCAGTGGTGACGGGCGGGTATTCCTCGTCTGGCGGTGGCGTTTCTCGGTTGGGCGTATTGGGCCCAACCCGCATGGACTATTCGAACAACATGGCGGCAGTTCGCGCGGTGGCGCGATACCTGTCCCGACTTTTAGAAGACAACTGAGCTCGTAAGGAGCAATCGGAACTTTGGCAGATCACTACGAAGCCCTCGGCGTTGCACGCGAAGCGACCCCGGAGGAAATTAAGAAGGCGTACCGCAAACTCGCGCGCGAGTTGCACCCCGATGTGAACCCCAGCGCGGATGCATCAGAGCGATTCAAGACGGTTACGCACGCGTACGACGTGCTGAGTGATCCGCAGCAGCGTCAGCAATATGACATGGGCGGCAGCGGCGGTTTCGGCGGCGGGGCTAACTTCGGTTTCGGCGACATTTTCGAGACCTTTTTCGGGGGTGGAGGAGGCGGCCAGACTGCTGGCCCGCGTTCACGCCGCGAGCGGGGTCAGGATGCGCTGCTGCGTATCGAAGTGAGCCTCAAAGACACGATGTTCGGAGTCACTCGCGACCTCGAGGTCAACACGGCAGAACTCTGTGAGACGTGTGAGGGCAGCTGTGCTGCTCCGGGCAGCTCGCCTGTTCGTTGCGACATTTGTCAGGGCAGCGGTCAGATTCAGCGCCAGGTGCGCAGCCTTCTCGGCAACGTTATGACATCAAGCCCCTGCGGTACTTGCCGTGGGTACGGCAACATCATCGTGAACCCGTGCGCTACGTGTGCCGGTCAGGGCCGCGTACGGGCTCAGCGCACTCTCTCGGTCGACATCCCCGCCGGCGTTGAGACGGGACTGCGTTTGCAGATGCCCGGCCAGGGCGAAGTTGGTCCCGCTGGAGGCCCCAACGGTGATCTGTTCCTTGAGATCAAGGTGCGTCACCACGACATCTTCAGCCGTGCGGATGACGACCTGCTGGCCACCGTCGAGGTTGAGATGATCGACGCGATATTGGGAACCACGGTGAAACTCGATGGTCTCGATGGAGAAGTCGAAGTCGCTATCAAGCCGGGAACTCAGAGCGGCGAAGTGCTGACAATCCGCGATCGCGGAATCACGAGCCTTCGCGGCAATGGACGCGGTGACCTTCGTCTCGGCATTCAGGTCGTGACACCGACCAAACTCAGTGGTGCAGAACAAACTCTCATGAAGCAACTCGCCGCCGTTCGCAAGAGTAAGCAGC
The DNA here is from genome assembly GCA_040687235.1 of Rhodoglobus sp. NPDC076762. Taxonomy (GTDB): domain Bacteria; phylum Actinomycetota; class Actinomycetes; order Actinomycetales; family Microbacteriaceae; genus Rhodoglobus. Next base: position 1,585,959 of record JBFBMV010000001.1, read on the forward strand.
CGCATTTTGCTGAGTTCCAGCAGGGCTTGTTCTCGAAGCTTCGGGATCGGTTCCTGTAGGCCCTCATGGCACATCTATATATCGATGAGGAACTCGGCGACGTCGGCGTCGGCGCCTCCGTTTCCTTGGGCAACACCGAAGCGCGCCACGCGGTCACGGTGTCGCGTCTCAAAGTGGGCGAGACTATCGCGATCAGCAACGGCGCTGGCTTGGTCGTTTCTGGTCCGATCGTCACGGCGGAACACACCGAGCTCACCATCGAAGTAGCGGATGTTCAGCAGTCGCCGAGGCGCACCCCGGCCGTCTTCCTAGCTCAGGCCCTCGCCAAAGCCGATCGTGACGAACTCGCGGTTCAGGTCGCCACCGAACTCGGGGTCGACGGCGTCATTCCGTGGTCTGCGGCGCGCAGCATTTCGCGCTGGCAAGGCGCGAAAGTTGCCAAGGGCCGCGATCGCTGGGCAGCCATCGTCCGCGAAGCGAGCAAGCAGTCGCTGCGCAGCTGGATCCCCGACGTCCTCGACCTCGTGAGCACAAAGCAATTGGCGACTTTTGCTTCCACGACGCGGATGCTCGTACTCGAGCCCACGGCAACCGAAACGTTGGCCGAACTCGAAGTCGACGACCGTGACATCCTGCTCGTGGTGGGTCCGGAGGGCGGGGTTGCAGATCACGAGCTCGAGCTCTTGACAGCGGCGGGAGCATCCACGATTCGACTGGGCAGTGAAGTGTTGCGCACGTCGACTGCGGGCCCGGCGGCCTTGGCCGCGTTGAACGTCAAGCTTGGCCGTTGGAGCTAGAGGTTTAGGCTAGAGACATGTCTGATTCCCCATCGATCTTTACCAAGATCATCGCTCGCGAGATTCCCGCGGATATTGTCTTCGAGTCAGACGCGGTTATCGCGTTTCGCGACATCGCGCCTCAAGCACCCGTGCACTTGCTCGTCGTGCCCAAAACCGAAGAATTCGCCAACGTTACGGAGCTTGCCGCAGGCAACCCGGCGCTACTGGCTGAACTTATCTCGGTCGCCCAATCGCTTGCCGACGAACATGCAGGCGGGCAGTACAGACTGATCTTTAACACTGGCGAAAACGCTGGTCAAACTGTTTTCCACGTGCACGCTCATGTGCTCGGCGGAAACCTCGAGGAAGGCACCCTTGGTCACTAGTGACTCCGAGTCCGCAGGTTCGACAGAGCGCGAGAGCGTCTCGATTGAAGTAGACGGTGTCGCCATGGTGCGACTTCTTGGCCCTCACGATCGACTTCTCAAGGTCGTCGAAAGCAAATTCCCGAACGTCGAAATGCACGTTCGCGGTAACGAAATCACCCTGACGGGCGATGCACCGTCGGTCGCCGCTGCCAAAGAACTCGTCGACGAACTCGTCACGATGGTGCGCGACGGACACGACCTCGGCGAGATCGAGGTCGATGCATCGGCAAAGATTCTGCGCGGCAATCAGGGCAGCCCTCAACAGTTGCTCGGGCAAACCATCCTTACCGCGCGGGGCAAAGCAATTCGCGCCAAGACTCTCGGTCAGGCGCAATACGTCGATGCGATGGACAACAACACCATCGTGTTCGGCATCGGCCCAGCCGGAACGGGAAAGACCTACCTGGCGATGGCGAAAGCCGTGCAGGCTCTGCAGCGCAAAGAGGTCGAGCGCATCATTCTGAGCCGCCCAGCGATCGAAGCGGGGGAGCGCCTCGGATTCTTGCCGGGATCGCTCACCGACAAGATCGACCCGTACCTGCGCCCGCTGTACGACGCCCTCAACGACATGATGGATCCCGATCTCGTGCCCAAGCTTCTCGCCGCCGGCACCGTCGAGGTCGCACCGCTCGCCTATATGCGCGGTCGTACCCTCAACAACTCGTTCGTGGTTCTTGACGAAGCTCAGAACACCACACCCGAGCAGATGAAGATGTTCCTGACCCGTCTCGGCTTCGATTCGCAGATGGTCATCACCGGTGACATCACGCAGGTCGACCTTCCTGAGGGGGCGAGCGGGCTCAAGCTCGTCTCGAATGTTCTGCGGGACATCGACGACATCCACTTCGCAGAGCTGTCGAGTGCTGATGTCGTTCGCCACAGCCTCGTGGGTCAAATCGTGGATGCGTACACCACCTACGACGCCGAAAAGCAGCGTGACGAATACAACCGTAAAAACCGGCCGCCCAAGCGCAGCCGCAATCACGAGGGGCGCTAACGTGTCGATCGAAATCAACAACGAATCGGCCGTCGAGGTAGACGAGCACGCCTTCCAGCGACTCTGCACTTTCGCCCTTGACCAGCTGCATGTGCATCCGGATGCCGAACTGGGCATTGTCTTTGTCGATGAGGCCGCCATGGAGCAGCTTCACGTGCAATGGATGGACGAGCCGGGTCCCACCGACGTCTTGAGCTTTCCGATGGACGAACTGCGCCCCGGAACTGAAGACCGCCAGACGCCCGCCGGCTTGCTCGGCGACATCGTCGTGTGCCCTCAGGTCGCAATCTCGCAGGCCGAGACCGCGGGTCACACTCCGCTGGAAGAAATGCTGTTGCTGACCACTCACGGTCTGCTGCACTTGCTCGGCTTCGACCATGCCGAACCCGATGAGGAAAAAGAGATGTTTGGCCTCCAGCGCGAAATTCTGTTGGGGTTCGCCCTGGCAGAACGAAGTTAGTAGCCGGTTGTGCTGATCGGTATTTTCATCACCGTAGCGATCCTGCTGGTATCGCTCGGTGGTCTTCTCGCCGCTGCTGACTCTGCGCTGACAGTGTTGAGTCGCAGCGACCTCGTCGAATTGGCGGGGCGTAGTCGTGCCCACAAGTCGATCTTGGCCATTTCGCAAGACACGGGCGCGCACATCAATGCGCTCAACTTCATGCGAATCGTCGTGGAAACGACCGCGGCCGTGCTCGTTACGCTCGTCTTCGCTTCCGTCTTTGAGCAGTGGTGGCTCGTGCTGCTGTTCAGCGCGCTCATTATGACCGGGGCATCGTTCGTGCTCGTCGGCTCCAGCCCTCGCAGCGTCGGGCGTGCCCACTCTCGCAAGGTGTTGCAGCTCTCGGCTCGGTTCGTTCGCGGCATCCGCGTCATCCTCGGCCCGATTGCGGATGCCCTTGTCGCCATCGGTAACCGCGTCACCCCAGGACGCCCGCGCACGGCCACGTTCTCGAGCGAAGAGCAGTTGCTCAGCATGGTGGATGAAGCCACCGAGCACGAAGTTCTCGATCAAGACGACCGTGACCTCATCCATTCCATCTTTGACTTCAATAGCACGGTGATTCGCGAGGTAATGATCCCGCGCACCGACATGGTGACGGTCGAAGCGGATGTCACGGCCAGCGCCGCGATGGGCTTGTTCCTAAGCCGCGGAGTTTCCCGGGTGCCCGTGATCGGCGACGACATCGACCAAGTGATGGGCGTGCTGTACCTGCGTGACATCGCGCGCGTCGTCTACGAACAGCCCGCCGAAGCAGACAAGCTCACCACCCAGGCACTCGCTCGCCCCGCACTCTTTGTGCCGGAATCGCAGCGCGCTGACAGCCTGCTGCGCCAAATGCAGCTCGAATCGAATCACTTGGCGATGGTCGTCGATGAGTATGGCGGAATCGCCGGACTAGTCTCGCTAGAAGACCTCATCGAAGAGCTCGTCGGAGATATCTCGGACGAGTACGATCGCGAAGTCGCCGAATTCGAACAGCTGGAAGACGGATCCTTCCGCGTGAGCGCCCGTCTTCCGATCGACGAACTGGGTGACCTGTTCGGCCTCGAGCTCGATGATGACGAGGTTGACTCCGTCGGTGGCCTCATCATGAAGACCCTGGGACGACTGCCCGAAAGTGGCGCAGTCGCGCACTACTCGGGCCTCGTACTCACGGCAGAACGTACCGAAGGCCGTCGCAAACGCATCAGCACTGTGCTGGTGTCGGTCGACCCCACCTTCACTAACCAGCACGACTCACGCCCGAATGAACGAGAGAACGGTGAATCACAGTGACCGACGCCAGTGAATTCAGAGCAGGATTCGTGACCTTTGTAGGTCGACCCAACGTGGGCAAGTCCACGCTGACCAACGCGCTCGTCGGCGAGAAGGTCGCGATCACGTCGTCGAAGCCTCAAACCACTCGCCGCGCCATCCGTGGTCTCGTGCACCGCAAAGACGGCCAACTCATCATCGTGGATACTCCGGGTATGCACCGCCCGCGCACTCTGCTGGGGGAGCGCCTGAACTCGATCGTGCAAGACACCCTCGGTGAAGTCGACGTTATCGGTCTCTGCATTCCGGCAAACGAGAAGATCGGTCCCGGCGACCGCTACATCAACGAGCAGTTGGATGCCTTCCCGCGCGCCAAGAAGGTCGCCATCGTCACGAAGATCGATGCCTCCTCGCGGCCCGGCGTCGCAGAACAGCTCAAGGCCGTGGCAGAACTGCGCGACTGGGACGAAATCATTCCGATCTCGTCGTTCGACGACATCCAGCTCGACATTCTCTCGACTGAACTCGTGAAGCTCATGCCGGTGTCACATGCGCTTTACCCGGATGACGCTGTCACCGATGAGTCGACGGAATCGCGGGTGGCAGAACTCATTCGTGAGGCCGCGCTTGAGGGTGTTATGGATGAACTTCCGCACTCCATCGCTGTCACGATCGACGACATGATCGAGCGCGACGACAAGAACCTTCTCGAAGTGTTCGCGAATATCTTCGTTGAGCGAGACAGTCAAAAGGGCATCATCATTGGCAAAGGCGGGGAGCGACTGCAAGATGTGGGCGCTCGCGCGCGCGCTGAGATTGAGAAGCTCGTCGGTAAGCAGATCTTCCTCTCGCTTCGGGTGAAGGTCGCGAAGGAGTGGCAGCGCGACTCCAAGCAACTCGGTCGTCTCGGTTTCTAAACCTCCATCACCGCATCGCGGCAGCGCGGTAACAGTTGAAGAACCAGTCCTGCACCACAGCACGCGCAGTGCTAGGGTGAATTTGTGTTCTTCGGTCTGCTCCTCCTTAGCTGCCGCGACGAGTCCTAATCCAGGCCTCACTCGTCGCGGGGTTTGTCATTGGCTGACCAGATTCGTTGCGAGTGGCCCATAAGGCCTTGAGAACAGCAGGAGCTTCACATGAAAAACAACCAGTCCGCATCATCGATGCCGGTTCACAAGTACCGTCCGTTTCACGAGATCATTTCTGTTGATCTGCCGGACCGCACGTGGCCTTCGAAGCGCATCACCGAGGCACCCCGCTGGTGTGCCGTTGATTTGCGCGATGGCAACCAAGCGCTCATCGACCCGATGAGCCCCGAGCGCAAGCGGATCATGTTCGATCTGCTCGTAAAGATGGGCTACAAGGAGATCGAGGTCGGGTTCCCCTCGGCTAGCCAGACTGACTTTGACTTTGTTCGTTCGCTCATTGAAACGAACGCGATTCCGGATGACGTCACCATTCAGGTGCTGACGCAGGCTCGTGAAGAATTGATCGTGCGCACCTACGAATCGATCAAGGGTGCCAAGCAGGCAATCGTTCACCTCTACAACTCCACGAGCGTGCTGCAGCGTGATGTCGTGTTCCGCAAAGACAAGCAGGGCATCATCGATATCGCTTTGAACGGTGCTCGCATCTGTAAGGCGTCCGAGGCGATGGTCCCGGAGACCGACGTCTACTACGAGTACTCGCCCGAGAGCTACACCGGCACCGAGCTCGAGTTCGCGGTTGATATCTGCAACCAGGTGCTCGAAGTCTTCCAGCCCACGCCCGAGCGCAAGGTCATCCTGAACCTGCCCGCCACCGTGGAAATGGCCACCCCCAACGTGTATGCCGACTCGATCGAGTGGATGTCGCGCAACGTGAACCACCGTGAAAACGTCATCATTTCGCTGCACCCGCACAATGACCGCGGAACCGGAATCGCTGCGGCGGAGCTCGGCTACATGGCCGGTGCCGACCGCATCGAGGGTTGCCTGTTCGGAAACGGTGAGCGCACCGGAAACGTCGACCTCGTTGCTCTGGGTCTCAACCTCTTTACGCAGGGTATCGACCCGCAGATCGATTTCAGCGACCTGGATGAGATCCGTCGCACGGCTGAGCACTGCAACCAGCTGAAGGTGCACGAGCGCAGCCCCTGGGCTGGTGACCTCGTCTACACCGCCTTCAGCGGATCGCACCAAGATGCGATCAAGAAGGGCTTCGAGTCGATGGCGGCTCAGGCTGAACGCGAGGGCAAGCACGTCAACGATCTGGTCTGGGCGGTTCCGTACCTGCCGATCGACCCCAAGGATGTTGGCCGCGGCTACGAAGCAGTCGTACGCGTGAACTCGCAGTCCGGCAAGGGCGGCGTCGCCTACCTGCTCAAGACTGACCACAGCCTCGACCTGCCGCGCAAGCTGCAGATCGAGTTCAGCGGTGTTGTTCAGTCGAAGACGGATGCCGAGGGCGGCGAAGTCTCGAGCGAGCAGATCTGGACTGCCTTCCAAGACGAATACCTTCCAGCATCCGCCGATCATGCCGAACAAAAGTGGGGACGCTACGAGCTGCTTTCTACTCGCACGACGAGCGCCAACGATGGTGAGGTCAGCCTCGAAGCGCGACTGCGCGTAGATGACTCCGAACTGGAAGCTCAGCACGTCGGCAACGGTCCGATCGACGCGTTCCTCGGCATGCTGTCCGCACAGGGTCAAGGCATCGGAGTGAAGCTCTATGACTACGTTGAGCACACCATGAGCGAGGGCAGCAATGCTCAGGCTGCCGCCTACGTTGAGCTCGACATCAACGGCCAGCGCCTCTGGGGAGTCGGCATCGATGGCGACATCTCGCGGGCATCCCTCAAGGCGATCGTGTCAGCGGTCAACCGCTGGGTGCGCGCTTCGCAGAACGCTCCTGAATCTGAGCTGGTCGCTGGCTAGTACTCGATTTCACACATGCCCCGCAGCGAGAGCTGTGGGGCATGTGTTCGTTAACGGCGGTGACGGCGAGGGCGACGGGGCGGGCTGGGAGTGAGTTACGGCCGCCGAAATTTGGGCAGGCGACTAATGGTTCGCTGCTCGGGCAGAGTCCAGTTGAAGAGGACGGCGAGCACTCGAACGCCCACCGTGATGGCGACACAAATTGACGCGGCCAGAAGAACGGGAACATCGAAGCTACGCATGATGACGAGACTTGTGGCGCCGGACACGGCCGCTACAGCGTAGAGCGACCCCACGTGCATGAGGGCGATCGGCATTGAGAGCAGCATGTCGCGCAGGATCGAGCCGCCGACGCCAGAGATAGCGCCGACGAAGATAGCCGGCACCTCAGGGAGCCCCATCGCGAGTGCTTTAGTCGTGCCGATTGCGCCGAAGAGCCCGATGGTGAGTGCGTCGAGAACTGTGATGACTGGGTCCATCCGGGCGATGAGCCGTTCCAGCAGCATCCCGAAGAGCGCTGCGCCCGTGGCCACGATGAGATACCAGTTGGTGGTGAGCACCGCAGGCACCTCAGAGAGCACGACGTCGCGCACGATTCCACCCCCGAAGCCGGAAGCCAAGCCGATAATGGCGACTCCGAGAAGGTCAAGGCGACGGTCACGAAACTGGGCCGCGAACATCGCACCCTGCATGGCGCCGACGCCGACCGCTAACAGCCCCGCCCACAGCGGAATCTCGAAAGTCTCGTTCACGCACCATTCGTACCACGCGCGGGGCGGGCGGCGCGGTTGTGCTCCGGGCAAGCCCGCAATCGCGGTGTCTGCGCTGGTGCCCGTGTTGCTCAGCGCTGCCTGCTGTGCTGCCGCCCGCACTGCCGCCCGCACTGCCGCCCGCGCTGTCCCGCGCTGCCTGCTTCAGTGCCTGCTGTGCTGCCCCGCGCTGCCGCCTGCGCGCCTTCCCTTCGGAAATTCAGGAAAAGCGTCGTGACCTCGTTGGGGGAGCCTCTGTCTCTGCGGCTCAAAGCGCGGGCGGCGCACGGATTTCCTGAATTTCCAACGCGGCAGGCAGCCTGTACATTCGGCGAGCACAAGAACGGAGACGTTCAAGTTGGAGTTCTAGTCGTGAGGCGTTGGAGCCGAGGCACTGGCGCCGAAAGTTTAGCGCGAAAGGTCAGCGCGAGGCTGCGGCGTGCTCCGTGTACTGAGCGAATGTACTGTGACCAGCACCGGGAAGGGTGCTGAGGTGGTCGCCGCGGGCGAAGGACCGCCCGACCGCACCGGGCAAGGGCAGCGCCCACACCGGGCGCCGGCGGCCATGGGCGAGATTCCACTGCTGAGCGAGCTCGCGAAATGTCAGTTGTTCGGGGCCGGCAAAGTCAGCAACACGCTGAGCTGGGCCCGCAGCCACGATCTCAACCAGTCGCTCAGCGACTTCCTCAACGGCGACAGGCTGCATTGTGAACGAGGGTACGACAGTCACCGGCGACCAGCGCTGTGCCCGAAACAGGTCGGCGAGGAAGCTGTGAAACTGAGTGGCGCGCAGAATCGAGTGCGGCACTCCCGAAGCAGCGATCAGCTGTTCGCTGAGGTTTTTGTCGCGGTAGTACGCGAAGGCGTGTTTATCGACACCGACGATCGACATGAAGATGAGGTGCTCGACGGGGTGCGCGGCGAGGGCTTCGAGGAGAATGCGCGTCTGTTGCGAATCCCGGGCATTCGCACCCGAGGCGAGATGCACGACCGTGGAGACTCCCACGAGGGCATCCGAGAGTCCGGCACCAGTGGAGAGATCGGCGACCACGCTGTTCGGGTCGTCGCTGGCGCGCCGGCTGAGTGAGCGCACGGGATAACCCGCAGCACGCAGTAGCTCTGCGGTCGGGCTGCCGAGGGTGCCGGTTGCGCCGGTAACGAGAATCATCAGATTGCCTCCCTGCGCCGACGGGCCGCGGGCATCGGGCGCCCGGGATTCCCGTTGTGCACATGTACTCTGCACAATCTACTGCGAGCGAGGCTGCGGGGCGTGACGCGGCAGCGCAGCGCGCTCAGCGAAAGAAGGCGCGTGCGGGTCGTCGCTCAGCAAACTCGCGAGAAGCGGAGGATACTTGTCGGGTGCCTACCTATCGTGATGAAGCCGTCGTGCTGCGCACCCACAAGTTGGGTGAAGCCGACCGCATCGTGACGATGCTCTCGCGCGAGCATGGCAAGATCCGCGCGGTAGCCAAGGGGGTGCGTCGCACGGCCTCGAAGTTCGGGTCGCGACTGGAACCCTTTATGGTCGCCGATATCCAGTGTTATATCGGTCGCAGCCTCGACATCATCCAGCAGGCGGAGTCTCTCGGTTCGTACGGCTCGAACATCACGGCCGATTACGCGAGCTACACCGCAGCGAGCGTGATGGTTGAAACGGCCGATAAGGTCACGGATGATGATGGCTCGTTGCAGCAATACCTTCTGCTGGTGGGCGCGCTGCGGTCTCTGTCGCGGCGCGAGCACAACCCGAGCCTGACCCTCGACTCCTACCTGTTGCGCAGCTTGTCGATTGCCGGTTGGGCTCCCAGCTTTGTGGATTGCGCGGTGACCGGTGCTCCCGGGCCGCACTCGGTTTTCGTGGCGCAGATGGGTGGTGTGGTGGCCGACGAGGTTGCGCCACCCGGTTCGCCCCGACTGAGCCCCGCGACTCTCGAACTTCTTGGCGCCTTGCTCGCCGGTCAGTGGGATGTCGCCGAGGCATCTGACGAGCGGTCACGATCGCAAGCCAGCGGCGTTGTCGCCGCGTACACCCAGTTTCATTTGGAGCGCAGTCTTCGCTCCATTCAGCATGTGGATCGGAGCGCATGAGCCGCGTAGCAAAAACTCACAAAGATGCCGTGGAATTTCGTCCGCTGGACTGGACTGGCATCCATCCTCCCGCGATGCCCAAAGGGTCTGTTCCCGAGCACATTGCGCTCGTCATGGACGGCAATGGGCGCTGGGCCAACGCGCGTGGACTCACTCGCGTCGAGGGCCACAAAGCGGGGGAGGCGAGCCTGTTGGATGTCGTGGCTGGCGCCATCCAAATCGGTGTGAAGCACATCAGCGTGTATGCGTTCTCGACCGAAAACTGGAGCCGTTCACCCGAGGAAGTTCGCTTTCTCATGGGGTTCAACCGAGATGTGTTGCACCGTCGCCGCGATCAGCTCAATGAGTGGGGCGTGCGTGTGCGCTGGGCTGGGCGACGCCCGCGCCTGTGGGCCTCCGTGATCAAAGAGCTGCAGTTCGCCGAAAAGCTCACCGAGAACAACAGCACCCTAACGCTCACAATGTGCGTGAATTATGGCGGCCGTAACGAGATCGCGGATGCCGTGCGCTCGATTGCCGATGATGTTGCGGCGGGCAAGCTGAAGCCCTCCGCTGTCTCGGAGAAGCTCATCCAGAAGCGTCTCTATCAACCGCAATTGCCCGATGTCGACCTGTTTGTGCGGTCGTCGGGGGAGCAGCGGATGAGTAACTTCATGCCCTGGCAGAGTGCCTATGCCGAGATGGTCTTTCTCGACACGCTATGGCCAGATTTCACCCGGGAAGACCTGTGGGAAGCGATTCGCATTTATGCGAGCCGGTCGCGCCGTTTCGGTGGCGCGGTTGACGCTCCATCGCCCACAGACTCCTAAGCACTCAGCCCTTTTGGTCAGAGTGACTTTAAGGTGTATTCTGTGTTCAGGTCAGCATGACTCTTACTGAAGGGAGTGGCGATGGAACAGAGTGAACAAGCAATCTCGCTTGCGGTATCCACCGTGATTTTTGCGCTGCGCCCCATTCCCGAGTCGGGCCAGAGTGCGCTATGGATTCCTCTCGTGCGCCGCACCCGCGAGCCGTATGCCGGCCAATGGGCGCTGCCCGGTGGGTGGGTCGGCAACGACGAAAGCCTTGCGGATGCCGCAGCTCGCAACCTGCTCGAAACCACCGCGCTTGAACCCGCCTACCTTGAACAGCTCTACGCCTTCGGCGACGTGGAACGGTCGATCGGTGGGCGTGCGGTATCGGTCGTTTACTGGGCGCTCGTGCGTCAAGAAGAGGCTGATCGGGCCACCGAGGGCGAGAACGTGCGCTGGTTCCCTGCAGATGACCTGCCGGAACTTGCTTTCGATCACAACGTGATCATCGACTACGCCCTGTGGCGGCTGCGCACCAAGATGGAATACTCGCGCATTGCTCGCGCCTTCTTGGGCGAGACGTTCACTCTCAGCGAGTTGCGTATCGTTCATGAGGCCGTGTTGCAAAAGCAACTCGATCCCGCCAATTTCCGTCGTCAGATCGAGAATTCAGGTTCACTGGTTCCCACTGACCACGTTGTCTCGGGAGGGCGTCACCGGCCCCCGAGGCTGTACCGCTATGACGAGGGCGTTGAGCTCGTCGATAACGGCCCGCTCGGCCACCTCAAGACAGGGAGCACTCGTGTCATCCATTGATTCGACTATTCAGCGCATCACCAAGACGGGCGACGGGGAAACCTGCGCTCCTGAGTTGGCCGATGGCCCCTGGACCTTTGACCTCGGTGTTCCGAGCTACGGCCCCGGTGCATCCATGGGCGATGTGATTCCCACGGGCGCACCTCGTCAGGGTCAGTTGCCGCTGGAATACCAGCAGGCTTCGAACGAAGACCTCCATGCCCGCATCATCGCGGCCAAGGCCACGCTGGGGGACCGTGCGGTGGTGCTCGGGCACTTCTACCAGCGCGACGAGGTCGTGCAGCACGCGGACTTCCTCGGCGACTCGTTCCAGCTCGCCAACGCGGCGCAGACCGTGCCGAATGCCGAAGCGATCGTGTTCTGTGGCGTTCACTTCATGGCCGAGACGGCTGACATCCTGGCTCGCGAGGACCAAGCTGTGATCCTGCCGAACCTCGCCGCCGGCTGTTCGATGGCTGACATGGCCGACATCGATTCCGTCGAAGAGTGCTGGGAACAGCTCACCGAAATCTACGGAACCGAGCCGGATGCCGATGGCCGAGTGCCGATTATCCCCGTGACATACATGAACTCGTCTGCCGCGCTCAAGGGCTTCTGCGGTCGTAACGGCGGCATCGTCTGCACGAGCTCGAACGCGACTACCGTGCTCGAGTGGGCGTACGAGCGCGGCCAGCGCGTGCTGTTCTTCCCCGACCAGCACCTTGGCCGCAACACGGCAAAGAAGATGGGCATTTCGACCGATCTCATGCCGATGTGGAATCCGAACAAGCCTCTCGGCGGCAACGACGCTGAAACCCTCAACGAAGCGAAGGTTGTGCTCTGGCACGGCTTCTGCAGCGTGCACAAGCGCTTCAACGTCGGCCAAATCGAGCAGGCTCGCGCTGAGCACCCCGGTGTTCGCGTGATCGTGCACCCTGAGTGCCCGATGCCCGTCGTGGATGCTGCCGACGAGGCGGGGTCGACCGACTACATCCAGAAGGCTGTTGCTGCGGCGACCGAACCGACAACGTTCGCGATCGGTACCGAGATCAACATGGTCAACCGCCTCGCTGCCGAATACCCGCAGCACACGATCTTCTGTCTCGACCCGGTCGTCTGCCCGTGTTCGACGATGTACCGCATTCACCCCGGCTACCTCGCGTGGGTGCTCGAGGGCCTCGTTCGTGGTGAAGTACTCAACCAGATCACTGTCGCGGACGACGTGGCAGCACCGGCACGTGTGGCCTTGGAGCGGATGCTCGCCGCGAAGCCGCCGGTAACGACGAAAGAAGCGTAACCATGGCACGGGTCATTGTTGTCGGTACAGGTATTGCCGGTCTCATCACCGCCTACCGCGCAAGTGCTCACCACGAAGTGGTTCTCGTGACCAAGTCGGAGCTCGCGGAGAGCAACACCAAGTACGCCCAGGGCGGCATCGCTGCTGTTCTGTTCCCCGACGACACCGTGGCCAGCCATGTCTCTGACACGATGATTGCCGGCGCAGGACTGTGCGAGCGGGATGCCGTTGAAGTGTTGTGCAGCGAGGGCCCCTTGCGCGTGCAAGAACTCATCTCTCTCGGGGTGGAGTTCGACCGCATTGCCAATGGCGAGCTCGCTCGGGGACACGAAGCGGCGCACTCCTCGCGGCGCGTCATCCACGCCGGCGGAGATGCCACGGGGCTTGCGATCGAAGTCGCCCTGCTGCGCGCCGTCCGCGCGCTGGCCGTCGAGACCTACGCCTACACGTTCATGCGCGATCTGGTGACCGAGACGGATGCCGACGGCACGCCGCGTGTCACCGGCATCGACGTGATCGCCCCCGACGGCAACTCGCGCGTCATTGACGGCGACATTGTCGTTCTCGCGAGTGGTGGAGCAGGCCAGCTTTACAAGCACACGACTAATCCGTTCGTCACGACGGGTGACGGTGTTGCTGCCGCCTACCGCGCTGGTGCCGCTCTCGCCGATGTCGAATTCTTCCAGTTTCACCCGACTTCTCTTGCGGTGCCGGGCAATCCGCTCGTCTCCGAAGCCGTTCGCGGTGAGGGCGCAACGCTGCTCGATGAGAACGGCAAACGCTTCATGTTCGACGTGCACCCCGATGGTGAACTCGCCCCACGCGATGTCGTCGCTCGCGGCATTGCCCGTGCCATGGAAAAGCAGGGCGGGCGCCCCATCATGCTCGACGCAACGGCATTGGGCTCTGAGTTTCTCGCCAAGCGCTTCCCGGGCATTTCCGAAGTCTGCGACGAGCACGGCTTCGATTGGGGCACAGCGCCGATTCCCGTGACGCCTGCTGCGCACTACTGGATGGGCGGCATCCGCACCGACATCGACGGCCGCACGAGCGTGCGCGGTCTCTATGCCGTGGGTGAAGCATCCTGCACTGGTGTGCACGGCGCCAACCGCCTCGCCTCCAACTCGCTGCTCGAATCGCTCGTCTTCGCCTGGCGTGCCGCGGATGCTCTCAACCTGCCTCAGCGGGCGATCGAGGTTGACGCGCTTGAGCCCCAGTTCGAGATCACGGGCAAAGAGTCGTTCACTCGTGATCAGCTGCGCGAACTCATGTGGACCCACGTCGGGCTCGAGCGCGACGCGACTCGTCTCGAAGAAGCATCCGCGATCTTGGCCAGCTGGCACTCCGAGCCAAACACCGTCGAGGGCGCAGAGAACGCGAACCTGCTCGACCTTGCACGTCTCGTCGTTGTCGCCGCGCTCCGTCGCAAGGAATCACGCGGGGCCCACGAACGCACCGATTACCCGGAGACCCGCGACGAGCTCGCGTTCTCCACGCGCTGGGCAGCCGTCAACGTTGCGGGTGACTTCATCCCGGCAGAAGACCAAGCAGAAACGGCAACTCGATGAATCAGCAGCTCGTGGACAACGTCATCCTGATGGCTCTCGCCGAAGATGCGCCGTGGGGAGATATCACGAGCGATGCTTTTGTGCCCGAAGACGCCACCGCCACCGCCGTGCTCAATGCGCGAGAGGCCGGAGTCGCCAGTGGCCTCGATGTCTTCGCTCGCACCTTCCAGTTAGTGGATGCCCACGCTGAGCTCACGCTGCAGGTCAGTGACGGCGACTCGTTCACCGCCGGCCAGCAACTTGCTTCGGTGTCCGGTAACGCCCGCGCCGTTTTGCGGGCGGAGCGCATCGCTCTCAACCTCAGCCAGCGGATGTCGGGAATCGCCACCCAGACCGCGGCGTACGTCGCGCAAGTGGCGGGCACTCGCGCGCGGGTAGTCGATACGCGCAAGACGACGCCGGGCCTCCGGGCCCTCGAACGTCACGCTGTGCGTTCGGGCGGCGGCCACAATCACCGCTTCAGCCTCTCGGATGCCGTGATGGCTAAAGACAACCACCTCGCGGTTCTCGCTGCGGCCGGTATCGATCTCGGCGAGGCCATTCGTCTCGCTCGTGCCCGGATCGGTCACACCACTCACCTTGAGGTCGAGGTCGATCGGCTCGATCAGGTGGAGACTGTCGTCTCGGCGGGCGTCGACACCATCATGCTCGACAACTTCTCGCTCGATGACCTGCGTGCCGGCGTTGAGCTCGTGGCTGGCCGCGCCATCGTCGAGGCCAGCGGAGGCGTGAACCTCGACACCATCGCTGCGATTGCTGCCACCGGTGTTGATGTCATCTCCGTCGGAGCCCTCACCCACAGCGTTCGTTCGCTCGACCTCGGGCTCGACATTGCGGTGAGCGCAGCACACTAATGATCTATCTCGACTCCGCCGCAACCACACCCGTGCGCCGTGAGGTCCTCGAAGCGATGTGGCCGCTGCTGACGGGAGACTTCGGTAACCCGTCGAGCCATCACGAGCTGGGGGAATCCGCGAAGCGTGCCCTCGATGCCGCCCGCACGAGTGTTGCCGCCTCGCTGGGGTGCCGGGCATCCGATGTCGTCTTCACATCGGGCGGTACGGAGTCAGACAACCTCGCCATCAAAGGCCTCGCGCTGGCCGAACCACACGGACGCCACATCGTCACGAGTGCGATCGAGCATGAGGCCGTGCTGGAGTCCGTCGACTATCTCGCGCGCATCCACGATTTCGAGGTCACGGTGTTGCCCGTGGATGCTCACGGTCTCATCAACCTTGACGAGGCTCGGGATGCCCTGCGCCCCGACACCACGCTCTGCACGGTCATGTACGCGAATAACGAGATCGGTGCCGTGCAGCCCATTACCGCGCTCGCTGAACTCTGCCGCGCCCAAGGAGTGCCGCTGCACACGGATGCCGTGCAAGCCGCCGGCTGGCTTCCTCTTGACGTTGCCGGACTTGGTGTTGATGCCCTGAGCGTGTCCGGACACAAGCTCGGCGCGCCCAAGGGGATCGGTGTGCTGATGGTCAAGGGGCGTCGCAGCCTCGAGCCCGTACTGCACGGGGGAGGTCAAGAGCGTGGAAAGCGCTCCGGCACGGAGAACGTTGCGGGTGCTGTTGGGTTCGCCCATGCCCTCGCGCTCGCCGAAACCGACCGGGCTGAGCGTGCGGTCAGGACCGCGCAGCTGCGGGATGACTTCGTCGCTGAAGTGCTGACGCGGGTTCCCGCGGCGATCTTTACCGGGCCAGTGTTGGCTGCCACACCCACCCGTCTCCCGAACAACGCCTCATTCTGCTTCCCCGGCACCAGTGGAGAATCCCTCCTGCTCGAGCTCGGTCGGGCGGGCATTATCTGCTCTGCTGGTTCGGCGTGTGCCGTGGGGAGCGACGATGTCTCGCACGTGCTGACCGCGATCGGCATTGATGAAGCGATCGCCCACACGGCGGTGCGGTTTAGTCTCAGTGGGGATACGACAGCGGAACAGCTAGCCACGGTCGCCGCCGAGATCGAGACGGCCTATCGCGCGGTGCGCTCACTCTCTCAGTAGCGCCTCGGCAGTACCGCATGCTCCAGTTTCGTAGTTACCCCTGCGCCGGGTAGTCCTTCAGACCCCAGACGTCTCCGCCCAGCGCGGTCAACGTAGCAATAGTCGTCGCCACGCTCGGGATGCGCGTTGCCCCCGGCTGAATCACGTACTGAATGGTGCGCTCACTCGAGGGCTGCGGGGCATGGATGCTCACGCCCTCCGGCAACGTCAGCGACGACAGTGCCAGCTGGGGGAGAAGCGCCACCCCCAGCCCGCGTGAGACGAAGCTCAGAACCGCGAGAGCGTTATCCGTCTCGAGCCCGATCTCCGGCGCGAAACCCTCGATATTGCACAGGGCCAGCAAGTGACCGCGACAGAGGGCGCAGCCCGCAATCCACGCGTCGTTGGCAAGATCGGCCAAGCTCACGCTGTCGGCCTTCGCCAGGGGATGAGTGTCGGGCAGCACGAGCACTACAGGCTCCGTGAACAGCGGGACCGTCGTATGGCTACCATCACGCGACAAATGCGGATCGGCGCGGTCCTCCGGGTACGAGAACGTAATCGCCAGATCCGCAGAACCGTCCCGCAACAACTGCAGCGCTTGTGGGGGTTCAGCCTCGACATAATTCACCGTCAAATTCGGATGCTGCTGCCGCAACTGACGAATCAACCGCGGCACGAGCGTCGACGACGCCGTCGGGAAAGCCGCGATGCGGACAGTGCCGCTCGAGAGGCCGGCCAGTTCTGCGAGTTCGGCGCTCGCCGCATCCACTGCATTGAGCACGGTCACGGCATGGCTCGCGAGGGCGCGACCAGCTTCGGTGAGGCGCACCCCACGGCCGGAACGCACGACGAGCGCGAGACCCAGTCGCGACTGGGCGCGAGTGAGGTGCTGGCTCAGGGCAGGTTGGCTGTAGCCGAGAACGCGGGCAGCTTCGCTGATCGTGCCGTGTTCAGAAATCGCACGAACGATGCGCAGCGAGAGAAGGTCTGGAGTGGTGTCCATGCAGTAAGCATAACTAAACGTAATCGTTGGTATCCCAATCATGCTCTTGTCGCATGTATCGCGGCGCGGGAACATGGGGGCATGACCTCCCCAGTTCTGGCCAGCGCCATCGACAGCTTCGCGAACACCCGCGGATACCTCTCCGCTGCCACGATGGGGCTCCCGACCTGCGCCGCCGTCACCGAGATGAAGGAAAAGCTCGGGCAGTGGGCTACCGCCACCTGCAACCCCATGAACTACGGCGACATCGTCGAGCGCACGCGCGGCCACTACGCCCGTCTTGTCGGCGTAGAGACCAGCCGCGTCGCCATCGGTTCGCAAACCTCGGTTATGGCCTCATTGATCGCGTGCTCGCTGCCGGCCGGCTCCGAAGTGCTCGTCGTCGAATCCGACTTCACCTCGATCGTCTACCCCTTCTTGCAGCACCGTGACCTTCACGTGCGCGCCGTGCCGCTGGCCGAACTCGCGGATGCCATCACTGACACCACCGCGCTCGTCGCGTTCTCACTCATCCAATCGTGCAACGGCAAGGTCGCCGATGTCGCGGCGATCCTTGCCGCTGCTGACCGCCACGGAGCTCGCACGCTCTGCGACATCACCCAGGCCGCCGGCGTTCACCCCGTGGATGCCAGCCAATTCGACGCGACCGTGTGCCACGCCTACAAGTGGTTGTGTTCGCCCCGCGGCGTCGCGTTTCTCACAATCTCCGAGGATTTCGCCGAGCACATCACGCCCGTGCAAGCGGGCTGGTACGCCGGAGATGATGTCTGGGGCAGTGTCTACGGCACCGAGATGAATCTTGCGAAGGATGCTCGCCAGTTCGACGTGTCACCCGCGTGGCAGGCCTGGGTGGGAGCCGAGCATCCGATCGCCATGTTTGCCGACCTGGATATCTCGGAGGTCTGGGAACACTGCACGGGGCTCGCCAACCTGCTCTGCGATGAGCTCGGAATCGAACGCCAGAATCAGGCCATCGTGACGTGGCCGGATGAATCAGGCGCCGATCTGGCCAAGCTGACGGCTGCTGGCATCACGGCCTCCGGTCGCGCTGGCCGTCTTCGCGCCGCATTCCACCTCTGGAATACCGAAGAGGACGTCGCGGCGGTTATCGCTGCGCTGCGTGTCTAGCTAAACTGGTCGTCCGCCGACCGTGCATCCAGCTCGGCTGACTATTGGAGTTTCTGTGGCTACGCCTAACCCCCTCGACGCCGTTATCAACCTCGCCAAGCGCCGAGGTTTTGTCTTCCAATCGGGAGAGATCTACGGCGGTTCACGCTCAGCTTGGGACTACGGCCCGCTGGGAACCGCCCTCAAAGAGAACATCAAAAAGCAGTGGTGGCAGACCTTCGTTCAAGGTCGCGAAGACGTTGTCGGACTCGACTCGGCCGTCATCCTGCCCCGCAAGGTGTGGGAAGCATCCGGTCACGTCGAGGTCTTCTCCGACCCGCTCGTCGAATCGCTGCACACCCACAAGCGTTACCGCGCCGACCACCTGCTCGAAGCCTACGAAGAGAAGCACGGTCACCCTCCCGTGAACGGGCTTGCCGACATCCGCGACCCTGACACCGGTCAGCCCGGATCGTGGACCGAACCGCAGAACTTCTCAGGACTCCTCAAGACGTTCCTCGGCCCCGTCGACAACGAAGAGGGCATGCACTACCTGCGCCCCGAAACCGCTCAGGGTATTTTCACCAACTTCGCCAACGTCATGGGCGCTGCTCGCATGAAGCCGCCCTTCGGTATCGGCCAGGTCGGAAAGTCATTCCGTAACGAGATCACGCCCGGAAACTTCATCTTCCGTACCCGTGAATTCGAGCAGATGGAGATGGAATTCTTCGTCGAGCCCGGCACCGACGAAGAATGGCACCAGACCTGGATCGACGAATCCATGAAGTGGTACACCGACCTCGGCATCAACCCCGAAAACCTGCGCTTCTACGAGCACGCTCAAGAAAAGCTGTCGCACTACTCCAAGCGCACCGTGGATGTTGAGTACCGTTTCCGCTTCGCCGGTAGCGAGTGGGGCGAGCTCATGGGTATCGCTAACCGCACCGATTTCGACCTGCGCACGCACTCCGAAGCATCCGGTGCCGACCTGTCGTACTTCGACCAGGCCAAGGATGAGCGTTGGACACCGTTCGTTATCGAGCCCGCGTTCGGACTCACCCGCGCGCTGATGGCCTTCCTCATCGATGCTTACGCCGAGGACGAAGCGCCTAACGCTAAGGGTGGCGTCGACAAGCGCACCGTTTTGCGCCTCGACCGTCGTCTTTCGCCGGTCAAGGTTGCTGTGCTGCCACTGTCGCGCAACGAGCGCCTCTCGCCGATGGCGCGTGGCGTTGCTGCTGACCTGCGCAAGTACTGGAACGTCGACTTCGACGACGCCGGTGCCATTGGCCGTCGCTACCGTCGTCAAGATGAAATCGGAACCCCGTTCTGCGTCACGATCGACTTCGACTCGCTCGACGACAACGCAGTTACGATCCGTGAGCGCGACACAATGGAACAGAAGCGTATGCCGATTGAAGAGCTGCGCGGCTACCTCGCGCAGGAGCTCATCGGCTGCTAGACCCCGCGGTGAGGCTCTCGGCGTCCTTCGCCGAGAGCCCGCACTGCACTAAAACGGCCCCGGACACACATCCGGGGCCGTTTTTCTGTCTGCGGCTGCGGCCCCGGCTGCGCCGTCTCATTCGCCTCCGTCTCCTTCGCCTTCGCCTTCGCCTTCGCCTTCGCCTCCGCCTCCGCTGCCGCCTCCGCCGTCTCCGTCTCCGTCTCCGTCTCTGCCGCTCCGCCCCGGCTTAGACCGCTGCAGCGCTGCAACTGCTGCCTCCACAGTTGCGGCGCTCTCTACCGCCGCAGCCAGCGCCCCTAATGGCGCAGCGACCAGCAGTGGTCTCACGGCTTTCCGCCGCACCTCGTTGCCTAATCGCACGCGTTACTCGCGTTGTGCCCCGACCCCTTCGGAAATTCAGGAAATCCGGCCTTACGCGCGATCTCGGCAAGGTCCCGCCCGCGGAGTCCCGGCCCTCCTTTTGGAATGGCCTTCGGAATTCCTGAATTTCCACAGCGCACTGCTCATCCACATCGCTCCAGCAGCGCGTCAGTCGACTGATGGTGCTTGCGCGAACCGCGCGGGGGCATCCGCGGCGACGCTGTCGTCATGGCAGATGTTCGCGAAATGGTCGATGAGCTGGGCGGGCTTGCGCAAAAACAGCAGTTGGTCGCACGAGGAGTTCGCGATTGCGATCTCACTCGCGCTGTCAGGCGAGGCGAAGTTGTGAGGGCCCGCCAAGGTTGGTACTCAACGGCAACTGAAGCAGAACCCCGATTGCGAGCGGTACGCGTGGGTGGTCGTCTTACGGGGATTTCTGCGATTGCGGACTGGGGCGGTTGGGTTCTCGGCGACCATCCACTGCATGTGTCCGTGGTTCAGAATGCAGCACGATTGCGGAGCCCCCGGAATCCACGTCGCACCCTCAACGATCGCAGCGGGGTCCGGGTGCATTGGGATCCAGCCGAAGTCAATGATCAGGGAACGCATTGGCACGTCAGCGTATTGGAGGCGCTCAAGCGCACGATCCTCGATGAAAGCCTAGAAACGGCGGTTGCCGCAGTTGACTGGGCGCTGCACACTGGCCGCCTCGATGGGTTCGATTTGGAGCGGTTGATTCTCGCCTTGCCGTTCCGCAAGCGAGCGATTCGTTCGTGGGTAGACGGGCGTTGCGAGAGTTTGCCCGAAAGCCTCGCGCGCACCCGTCTGAGGCTGCAAGGCCACCGGGTCGAGATCCAGATTCCCGTAGGCCTCAAGCGGATTGACCTTGTGGTGAACAGAATCGTCGGTCTTGAGATAGATGGGCGCCAGTTTCACGCGCATACTTTCGAAGAGGATCATCTGAAGGCAATCGAAATCACTATTGCAGGATTTCATGCGATGAGCGTTAGCGCCAGGATGGTTTTCACACAGTGGGAGCTGTTTCTCCGGGGCCTTGAAAGCGCGTTGGCCTCTCACGCGCAGTCTGGCTTCGGAAATTCAGGAAATCCGACGTTTCCAGGAATCGGAAGCCAACGAAGACGGGAGTTGCGAGGTCGGAGCTTTCGGATTTCCTGAATTTCCGAAGGTGGGGGCACCGTGCGCTTGAAGTCGGCCCCCGCAAAAAGAACCGGCCGCACTCAAGAGCGGGCCACCGCCACAACGACGCCACTACTCAAGGGCCGGCCACGACTGAAAAGCCGGCCACGACTGAAAAGCGGGCTACCGCCAAAAGCCGGTCACGACTGAAAAGCGGGCTACCGCCAAAAGCCGGTCACGACTGAAAAGCCCGTCACGACTGAAAGACGGTCGCAAGCGAGTGGAAAAGCAGCCGCAAGCTCACGCGAGGGAATACTCGCGGCCACCGCGCGTTAACGCTGAGGTGAATGATTCAGCAAACCCGATTGCCCCTGTCAAAATCGACATTTGGTCCGATGTTCAGTGCCCCTGGTGCTACATCGGAAAGCGTCGCCTTGAAGCGGCCGTCGAAAGCTCCGGCATTGCCGTTGACATCGAGTACCACTCCTTCGAACTGGCTCCCGATACTCCGGTGGAGTACGAGGGAACTCCCACTCAGTTCTTGAGCGAGCGCAAGGGCTTGCCGATGCCGCAGGTGAAGGAGATGCTGACCCGCGTCACAGACATCGCCACGAGCCTCGGTCTTGACTATGACTACGACCACATTCACCAGACGAACACGATCAAGGCGCACGAGCTTCTGCACTTTGCTAAAGCCCAGGGCCGTCAACTCGAGATGAAGGAACGCCTGCTTGAGGCGTACTTCGTCAAGACTGAGCACGTCGGCCGTGTTGAAGACCTCGCCGATATTGCGGCGTCCATCGGCTTCGATCGCGATGAAGTCGTTCGTGTCCTTGAGTCGAACGAGTACCTTCCCGCAGTGAAGGCCGACATGGAAGTTGCTATGCAATACGGCATCCAGGGCGTGCCATTCTTCGTGATCGAGGGCAAGTATGGAGTTTCGGGCGCGCAAGAAAGTGAAACCTTCGCTAACGTACTCACACAAGTACTTACCGAAAGAGACGCGTAACGCAATGGATGCCGCAACGAAGCCAAACCCGACCTTCGCACTTCAGCAGCTTGGTGACCCGAACGCGGTGGCCTGTGAAGGCGACGCGTGTGTAGTCGTTGACGACCGTCACTCGCAGGCTCTCGTCAACCGCCAGATTGACGAAGGTCTGGTCTAACCGACAAAACCGCGCTTCGACCATTCGATGAGCTCGGCAGCGCTGGCGTGTTCTGGCGCTGCTTTCGCAACCCGCGACGGTATCAGCGTGAGCGGCGCAGTGGTCGGGCGTGCCGGCAGCGACGCGTGCTGCGCTTCCGGTGCGTTGAAGCGTTTGTTGATCAGTGCGCCGATGATGGCGCCGCCACCGAAACCGACAGGCAACAGCAACAGGTAGAGCGTGGGGTCGAGGTTCGCGGTTGTTCCGACGACCAGAACTCCGCCGGTGCCGACGACGGCGCCGATCGCGAGTGAGACCCACCAGCGCTGCAATCGCGCGTTTTCTTTGTCCCAGGCCCGTTGGGCGCGAAGTTGCTCGAGCGCTTCGTCGCGCGGCGCGGGGCTCACCCACAGGCGTGCTTCGAAACGGAAGACATTCGGATGCTCGTCGAGGGCCATTAGTTGTTTCCTGCTTCGGTCGTGATGTCGGCAACGATCGCGTCGAGGCCGCTGATGAGGTCATCCGCCAGCACCCACGCGGTGTGACCATGGTCTCCGGCACCCATTGAAATGCGCTTTCCGGCCATGCGTTCGTCGGCGTAGACGGGCCACGCGGTGGTGCTGCCGAGCGGGGTGATGGTGCCGCGGGCGTAACCTGTGGCGTCGAGGGCTACTTCGGCGTCGGGCATCCGGAGCTTGTTGACGCCCACGAGCGCCCGAAGTTTGGGCCACGAAATCTGACGATCGCCAGGAACGAGTGCGAAGAGAAAGCTGCCATCACTGCGCTTGACGACGAGCGATTTCACGATTTCCGCTGGAGTAATGCCCAGCAGCTCGGCAGCGTGTTCGAGTGAGGTCGCTGGCGCACGTTCGATGATTTCGATGGGGATGCCGCGGCGTTCGGCATCGTCGCGAACGCGGTCAGTTCCTGCCGTCATTCGGGGCCTCCCGGGATATGCGGCAAGGTTCAGGCTCGCCGTGGGACAATTGGTACGTGACTATTCTTGCCCCTGCCGACCCGCGTGTCGCGCCACAGCTCTCTATTGGGAACCTCGACCTCGACGTTCCTGTCGTTTTGGCACCCATGGCAGGTATCACCAACACCGCTTTCCGCCGCTTGTGCCGCGAGTATGGCGCTGGCCTGTACGTCAGCGAAATGATCACGAGCCGGGCGCTGGTGGAGCGCACGCCCGAGAGCATGCGCCTCATTACGCACCACGAATCGGAGACGACCCGCAGCATTCAGCTTTACGGCGTCGACCCGAAGACGGTGCGCGAAGCTGTCACGATGCTGGTGGCGGAAGATCGTGCCGACCACATTGACTTGAATTTCGGATGCCCGGTTCCCAAGGTCACTCGCAAGGGTGGGGGAGCGGCGCTTCCGTGGAAGATCGATCTATTCCGGGACATCGTGGAGGGCGCTGTGAAGGCGGCCGGCGATGTTCCGTTGACGATCAAAATGCGTAAGGGTATCGACGCCGATCACCTGACGTACCTTGAGGCCGCGCGCGTCGGCGCTGGTGCTGGGGTTGCCAGCATTGCGCTGCACGCTCGCACCGCTGCTGATTTCTACTCCGGGCACGCCGACTGGTCGGCGATCGAGAAGCTCAAGAACACGATTACCGATACGCCCATTCTCGGCAACGGCGATATCTGGAGCGCCGCCGATGCTCTCCGCATGGTCGATGAGACCGGATGCGACGGTGTTGTTGTTGGTCGCGGTTGCCTCGGTCGTCCGTGGCTGTTCGGCGATCTCGCTGCGGCCTTCCGAGGCGAGACGCTCAAGGCCGAACCGACGCTGGGCGAAGTAGCCACCGCGTTCAAGCGCCATGCCGAACTTTTGGTCGAGTTCTTCGGTGAAGAGGATCGTGCCTGCCGCGACATCCGCAAGCATGTTGCTTGGTACTTTAAGGGTTACTCGGTCGGCGGTGAACTGCGCGCCGGAATGGCGGCTGTTCAATCGCTCGCTCACATGGATGAATTGTTGGGCAACCTCGACTGGGCGCAGGAGTATCCCGGCATTGATGCCGAGGGGCAGCGCGGCCGTGCAGGTCGCCCAAAGAAGCCGACGCTTCCGCAGGGGTGGCTCGACAGCCGCGAACTGCAGGAGTCGCACCGTTCCGAGCTGAATCAAGCAGAATTGAGTACCAGTGGCGGTTAAGGGCTATACGGAAGCGGACGCTGAGCGTTGGCTTCCCGAGCAGCATTCGAGTCGCCGTAGTGATTTTGCGCGCGACCGGGCACGAGTTTTGCACTCGAGCGCGCTGCGTCGCCTCGCGGCCAAAACTCAAGTACTCAGCCCCACGATGGGCACTGACTTTGCCCGCAACCGTCTCACTCATTCGCTCGAAGTCGCTCAGGTCGGCCGCGAGCTCGCCGACAGCCTAGGGCTTGACCCGGATGTTGTCGACACGGCCTGCCTTTCTCACGATCTCGGGCATCCGCCCTTCGGTCACAACGGCGAACGTGCGCTCAACGAGTGGGCGGATGACATCGGCGGCTTCGAGGGCAATGCTCAGACCCTGCGCCTGCTGACGCGCATCGAGCCGAAGGTGTTCGGCCCCGATGGCAAGACCTACGGTCTCAATCTGACGCGGGCCAGCTTGGACGCGAGTACTAAGTACCCGTGGCCTAGCGCTCAGGGCATTCCTGACCCGAGCGGTCGCAGCAAGTACGGTTTCTTCGATGATGACACGGCTGCGTTCGAGTGGTTGCGGGCCGGAGCGCCGGATCGTCAGCGCTGCATCGAGGCTCAGGTCATGGACCTCTCCGACGACATCGCCTATTCCGTGCACGACTTCGAAGATGCGATTGTCGGGGATTTCATTGACGTCACGGCGCTTGGGGCCCGCGTTAATCACGACGATCTCGTGAAGTCGATGTTCGAGTGGATCGGTGGCGAGTTCACCCACGATGAGCTCATCGCGGCCTTCGACCGCCTTGACCTGCTCGATCCGTGGCTCGATCAGTGGGATGGCAGCCGTGCCGCCCACGGTCGCCTCAAGAACCTCACGAGTCAGCTCATTGGCCGCTTCGCCGGTGCCGCCGTTCAGGCCACGCGCGAAGCTCACCCGACGGATGCTCTTGCTCGCTTCGGCGGCAGCTTGGTCGTGCCGAAAGAGTTTCAGGCGGAGATCGCGGTGCTCAAGGGCATCGTGGCTGCCTTCGTTATGTCGACGAACGCTCGCCGCCCGATCTATCAGCAGCAGCGCGACGTGCTCACCGAGCTTGCTGATGTCTTGCTCTGGACCGCTCCCGTGAACCTCGATTCTGGTTTCACTGCGGATTGGAATTCCGCTGAGAACGATCATCAGCGCAAGCGCGCGGTAGTAGATCAGGTAGCTAGCCTCACGGATCAGTCCGCGATTGCCTGGCACACACGACTCGTTGGCTAGAGTCGTCGGCCGGTCGGCCTAGAATTGCGATTGTGGCTGGCCTGATTAAACGAAGCGATATCGACGAGGTGCGTTCGCGCACCAACCTCGCCGACATCGTTGGCGACTACGTCACTCTCAAGAGCGCCGGTTCTGGCTCGATGAAGGGCCTGTGTCCTTTCCATGAGGAGCGCAGCCCCAGCTTCCACGTGCGACCCCAAGTCGGTTTCTATCACTGCTTCGGATGCGGTGAAGGCGGCGACGTCTACACCTTCCTGCAGCGCATGGACCACGTCTCATTCTCCGAGGCCGTGGAGCGTCTCGCGGGTCGCATTAGCTACGAGCTTCACTACGAGGATGGCGGCGCGGCGACCGATCACGGCAATCGCGCGCGCATCTTGGCGGCCAATCAGGCGGCATCCGAATTCTTCGTCGCCCAGCTCGCGAGCCCCGAGGCAGCACCCGGGCGCAGCTTTTTGGGCGAACGTGGTTTTGACCAGTCTGCCGCCGAGCGCTTCGGCATCGGTTTTGCGCCTCGCGGTGGCGTGCTCATGAAGCACCTCAACAAGCTGGGCTACTCCTCAGAAGAACTCGTCGTTGCCGGCCTCATCGGCAAGGGGGAGCGGGGCGACTATTACGACCGTTTCCGCGGGCGCCTGGTGTGGCCCATCCGTGATGTCACCGGTCAGACCTTGGGCTTTGGCGCTCGGCGACTGCTTGACGACGACAAAGGCCCCAAGTACCTGAACACTCCTGAGACGCCGGTCTACCACAAGAGCCAAGTGCTCTACGGGCTCGATCTTGCCAAGAAAGACATTTCGCGCGGCAAGCAGATTGTTGTGGTCGAGGGCTACACGGATGTCATGGCCTGCCATCTTGCGGGCGTGACGACCGCGGTGGCGACCTGTGGCACCGCGTTCGGTGTGGACCACATCAAGATCGTGCGCCGCATGATCGGCGATTATGACAACGCCGACACCACAGCTACGGGCGAGGTCATTTTTACCTTCGACCCGGATGAAGCGGGCCAGAAGGCCGCTAACCGCGCCTTTGCCGAAGAGCACCGTTTCGCTGCGCAGACCTTCGTTGCAGTGGCGCCCGACGGCCTCGACCCCTGCGATTTGCGTCTGAAGAAGGGCGATGGCGCGGTGCGCCGACTGGTCACCACTCGCAAGCCCATGTTCGAGTTCAAGATTCGCCGCGAGCTGGCCGTGCACGACCTCGAGACTGTCGAAGGCCGCGTTGCGGCATTGCGTGCTGCGGCCCCCGTGGTCGCGGGCATCCGCGATTCCGCTCTGGGTATTGGCTACGTGCGCAGTGTTGCGGGCTGGCTCGGCATGGAGCCCACTGAGGTGCAGAACGCTGTGACCGCCGCGAAACGCACTGCCGCCCCGTCAGGGCCGCCAAAGGCGCCGCAGCAGTCGCAGTCCGAGTCGTCTTCCCAGTCCCCGCCAGAGGGCTTCGGCGAGGCCCCAGCGCAGGCTGGGCCGTCGATCATGAGCTTGAAGGTTGACGCGATTACGCGCCTTGAGCGGGACACCCTCATGGCGGTGCTGCAGCATCCGGATGTTGTGGGTGCCGAGCTCATCGGCAAGCTCACGCAGATTTCGATCGCAGAGCCGTCACTCGCCGTGGTGCGCGATGCCATCGCTTCTCTCGTGGACCGCGCGCTTGAACCCGGCTGGGCTTCGGCTATTGCCGATGAGGTGCCCACGTCGTTTTCGACTTTCGTCAAGCAACTGAGCGTGGCGCCCATCCCGGAGCGGGAAGAACGCATTGCGGTGTACTGCGTTCAGGTCACGACTGACCTTATTGAGCGCGACTTCTTGCGCCAGAAGCGGGAGCTTCTCGGAGTGCTACAGCGAATGGATCGTGAGAGCGATCCGGAACGCTACGTGCAGACCCAGCGCGACCTGATGAGGATCGAAGCGGAGCGTCGAGCGCTGCGCGAAGAGACCTAAGCGCTGCTCTTTGGTTGCGTTCGTGTAAATATCCCTCATTCGTGGGTAAACGACCTAGTCTCGAAGCTTCCTCGTGTGTTACTACTGAGGAACTACGATGCGCGACGCCTACAAACGCGCCGTCGCATTTTCTGCACGCAACAGGAAGAGGTAGACGGATATGACATCCGCATCCAAGAGCAGCAAGCGAGTCCTTGCTGTAGTTGCCGGCTCAGCAGCGTTCGCGCTCGCTTTGACTGGTTGCCAAGCTGGGGGAGACTCCGACGCTGGCAGTTCCGAGTCGCTTATCGTGGGCACGACTGACAAGGTCACGTTCCTCGACCCGGCTGGTTCGTACGACAACGGTTCGTTTGCACTGATGAACCAGGTGTACCCGTTCTTGCTCAACTCCCCGCTGGGCACTTCCGATGTTGAGCCTGACATCGCTGAGTCCGCTGAGTACACGAGCGACGACGAGTACACAGTCGTACTCAAGGCGGGCCTTAAGTTCGCTAACGGCAACGACCTCACCTCGTCTGACGTGAAGTTCAGTTTCGACCGTCAGGTCGCGATCAACGACGAGAATGGCCCTTCGGTTCTTCTCGGCAACATCGACAGCGTCGACGCTGTCGATGACACCACTATTGTCTTCAACTTGAAGAACGGTAACGACCAGACGTTCGCGCAGATCTTGTCGAGCCCGGCCGCGCCGATCGTTGATGAAGAAGTGTTCTCAGCTGACGCGGTCACGCCCGACGCCGAAATCGTCGATGGCATGGCTTTTGCTGGCCAGTACGTTATCGAAAGCTACGACTTCAACAACATTGTGTCGTTCAAGGCAAACCCTGACTACCAGGGTGTTCTTGGCGCTGCGGCTACCGACAGCATTACTCTCAAGTACTACACCGACGCTTCGAACCTGAAGCTCGATGTTCAAGAGGGCAACATTGATGTCGCACACCGCAGTCTGTCGGCAACCGACGTCGCTGACCTCGAGGGCAACGACAACGTCAACGTGATCGTTGGCCCCGGTGGAGAGATCCGCTACATCGTGTTCAACTTCGACACTCAGCCCTTCGGCGCGAAGACTCCCGAGGCTGACGCCGCGAAGTCCCTCGCCGTTCGCGGAGCTGTTGCCGATTTGATCGACCGCCAGGAAATTTCTGATCAGGTGTACAAGGGCACCTACCTGCCGCTGTACTCCTACGTTCCCGACGGGTTGACCGGTGCTACCGAGGTTCTCAAGGACCTCTATGGTGATGGCGATGGCGGACCGAGCGTTGAAGCCGCGCAGAAGCGACTGGCGGATGCGGGAGTCGAGACTCCGGTGAAGCTCAACCTTCAGTACAACCCTGACCACTACGGTGAGTCTTCGGGTGACGAGTACGCGTTGGTCAAGAGTCAGCTTGAGGCTGACGGAATCTTCGAAGTCAACCTGCAGTCGACTGAGTGGGTTACCTACGCGAGCGAGCGCACGGCTGATGCCTACCCTGCTTATCAGCTGGGTTGGTTCCCGGATTACTCCGATGCTGACAACTACCTCACCCCGTTCTTCGGTGACGGTAACTTCCTCGGAAACCACTACGCGGATGCTGCCGTCAACGACTTGATCGTGGCTCAGGCAACCGAACTCGACCCCGCCACGCGTGAGGGAATGATCGAGGACATCCAGGCGCAGGTTGCAGCTCAGCTGTCGACCGTTCCCTTCCTTCAGGGAGCGCAGATCGCCGTGACGGGCAAGGACGTAACCGGAGCGACGCTCGACGGCTCGTTCAAGTTCCGCTACGGCAGCTTGGCCAAGTAAGAGCAATTCGCTCGAGTTAGGCCTTGGCCTAGCGTCGTGACGCACGGAGGTGGCCCACACACAATGTGGGTCACCTCCTCGTCTTCGTTCTCTGCACGATAGGTAGGTATGTCGCAGTCCGCTTCCGCCGTGATTAATCCGGCACCGTCAGAACCGCCCACCCGGCGTTTCCGGGGGATCACAAATCCCCTCGCACGTTTTCTTATCATCCGTTTTCTCCTCATTTTCCCGACCGTGTTCATCCTGGTAACGATGGTGTTCCTGTTGATGCGCTCGATCGGTGACCCCATCACGGCGGCTCTGGGAGACCGCCTGACGGCCGCCCAACTTGCTGAGCGCATCAGCGCCGCTGGCTATGACCGCCCCATTCTGGTTCAGTACTTTGAGTATCTGGGCCAGATCTTTACCGGCAACTTCGGCACCGCTATTACCGATGGTCGCCCGGTTTCAGAGCTGCTCGTCACGTACGGTAGCGCCACGCTCGAACTCGCGTTTTATGCGGTGCTCGTGGCTCTCGTCGTGGGTATCCCGCTCGGTATGGTCGCCGCGTACTTCCGCGACAAGTGGCCGGATGCGGTTCTCCGCGTTGCGGCGATCCTCGCCTACGCGACTCCGGTTTTCTTCGCGGGGCTCTTGCTCAAGCTCGTATTCGCCGTGTGGCTGAAGGTGCTGCCCGTCGCGGGCCGCGCATCCACTCGCACGGAGTTGCAGTTGAGCACCCTCGACGACAAGACGGGTATTTATCTCATCGATGCATTCCGTCTCGGTAGCCCGGCCGCGATTGGCGACGTGCTCTCGCATGCCGTTCTGCCAGGTCTGGCGCTCGGGCTACTCACCGCCGGCATCTTCTTGCGTCTCGTGCGCACGAACGTCATCGGCAGTCTCTCCATGGACTACGTGGATGCTGCCCGCTCGCGTGGCGTCAGCGAGTTCCGCCTCGTGCGCAAACACGCTTACAAGCCCGCGTTGATCCCCATCATCACGGTGATCGGCCTGCAAATCGCCCTCTTGCTTGGTGGCGCGGTGCTGACCGAAACCACCTTTGAGTGGAAGGGCCTCGGCTTCAAGCTCGTTGAATACTTGGGCGCCAGAGACTTTGTGGCAGTGCAGGGCATCGTGGTGCTGCTCGCCGTGATCGTGGCGCTCACCAACTTCATCGTCGACATCATTGCGGCGATCATCGACCCGAGGGTGAGGTACTAATCATGACGTCGACACCCTCACGTTTTATGACGGTATGGCGCAAGCTGCCGATTGTTCGGCAGGTTCACCAATCGGTCGGACTTCAGCGCGGAATGCTCGTCGCTGGGCTGATCTTGACCGGCATCTTCTTGCTGACGGCGCTCTTCGCTCCGTTGCTCGCCCCCTATGGCTTTTCGCAACTGCGTGACGATGACGGAGCTTTCGGTGCGCAGGTGCCTCCGGGCGGTGCGCACATCCTGGGCACTACGGTGGGCGGCTATGACGTGCTCTCGCGCGTGATCTGGGGATCGCGCACTGCGGTTCTCGTGATCGTCGTTGCGGTGGCCCTGTCGATCTTCGCCGGGGTGCTGCTCGGTCTCGTATCGGGTTATCTCGGCAGCTGGATCGACCGCGTGCTCGTGGTTATCTCTGACGCGGTGTACGCGTTCCCGACTCTGCTCTTGGCCATTGTCGCCGCGATCGCGATTAGCGGTGGGCAGTCGAGTTTCTGGGGCGGCGTGTTTGCGGCGGCCGTGTCGATCACGGTTGTTTACATCCCACAGTACTTCCGAGTCATCCGCGCCGAGACAGTGCGTATTAAGTCGGAGGCCTACGTCGAGTCAGCGAAGGTTATCGGCTCGAGTACGCCTCGAATCATGTTCCGTCACGTGTTCCGCAACGCAACACGCACGCTGCCGTTGATCTTCACCCTCAACAGCTCCGAGGCGATCCTGACGCTCGCTGGACTGGGCTTCCTCGGTTTCGGTATCGAGCCATCCGCTGCGGCTGAGTGGGGCTACGACCTCAACAAGTCGATCTCGGATGTCACGAGCGGCATCTGGTGGACCTCACTGTTCCCGGGGCTTGCGATCGTTCTTGTTGTGCTCGGAATCACTCTGGTGGGGGAGTCACTCAATGACCTTGCTGACCCGCGACTACGCACTCGACGTCGTGCCGACCAGTCGGCGCCGGTTCTCGAAACCGCCGCTCTTTCGACGGTCGAACTCGATGACGATGCGAATCCGATTGACCCGCTGGAGGCTCGCTCATGAGCAACATTGTTGAGATCAAAAATCTTGAAGTCACCTTCGCGACCGATGGTGGCGACGTAAAAGCAGTAGACGATGTCTCGCTGAGCCTCGCTCCCGGAGAGGTGCTCGCCATCGTCGGTGAGAGCGGCAGTGGCAAGAGCGTTACTGCCAAATCCGTGCTCGGGCTGTTGCCCGAGACTGCGGTGTCTCGCGGGGCCATTGTGCTCAACAACAAAGAGGTCATCGGGATGTCGGGCAAGCGACTGCGTGAGCTGCGCGGCGTGGATGTGGCGATGGTCTTTCAGGAGCCCTCGACCGCGCTCAACCCGGTGTTCACCGTCGGCTGGCAGATTGCAGAAGGTCTTCGCGCGCACGGCAACGTCAGCAAGCGTGAAGCGCGCTCGAAGGCAATCGAGATCCTGCGCAAGGTCGGTATTCCTGAGCCAGATAAGCGCGTCGATTACTATCCTCACCAGTTCTCGGGTGGGCAAAAGCAGCGCGTGGTCATCGCGATGGCGCTTGTGCTCGAGCCCGAGTTAATTGTGGCCGATGAGCCCACGACCGCGCTCGACGTGACGGTGCAGGCGGAGATCCTCGATCTCCTCCGCCGCTGCCGCGACGAATTCGGGGCGGCGATCATCCTGATCACCCACAACATGGGAATCGTGGCCGACCTGTCTGACCGCGTTGCTGTCATGTACCAGGGCAAACTCGTGGAAGAAGCGCCGGCACAGCAATTGTTCGACGCTGCCCAGCATCCATACACACAGAAGCTTCTCGCCGCAGTGCCGCGCATTGGTTCTGGCGAATCACGCGCAGCCGCTCGGGTTGCCGATCGCGCCGCTGCTGGAGGTGAGAAAGATGCCGAGCCTGTCGTGATTGCCGACAATCTCGAGATTGAGTTCCCTGGCCGTTTCGGTCGCGCTCCGTTCCGGGCTGTCGACCGCGTGAGCTTCACCATTTCACCGGGCGAAGTGCTCGGGCTCGTGGGGGAGAGCGGATCCGGCAAAACCACGATCGGTCGCGCCATTGGTGGGTTGAACAAGATCACCGGCGGATCGCTCTCGGTGCTCGGTCACGAAATGCTGGGGTTCAAGGAGCGCAAGTTCCGGCCGGTGCGCAGCGATATCGGGTTTGTGTTTCAAGACCCCGCATCGAGCTTCAACCCGCTGCTTACGATCGCGCAGTGTGTTGCTGAACCGCTGATTGTGCACGGCAAGGCGGAGGATGCCAACGACGCCCGCGGCCGAGTCAACGAACTCCTTGAAGCGGTACAGTTGCCGCGCGCGTTTGGAGATCGATACCCGCACGAACTCAGTGGAGGGCAGCGTCAACGAGCAAGCCTCGCGCGCTCTCTCGCGTTGCGTCCACGACTCTTGATCGCGGACGAGCCGACAAGCGCGCTTGACGTGTCGGTTCAAGCGAAGGTGCTCGAATTGTTCGCTGAATTGCAACGAGATCTCGGCTTCGCGGCCCTCTTCATCAGCCACGATCTTGCCGTCGTCGACATGCTCTCGGATCGCATCGCGGTGCTCTACAAGGGGCAGCTGGTGGAAGAAGGCGTGGGTTCCGAAGTTCTCGGAAACCCCCAACATCCGTACACTCAACGGCTGCTGGCGTCACTGCCGGTGCCCGACCCGCGGGAGCAGACTGAACGCAGGGAGGCGCTGCGGGCGCTGACTGCCGTAGATTATTGAGGTGACTTCCACTCAGCCCACGGTGAGCGCCCGCGATCTCTCGCTGCGCTACCCGTCTCGCAACCCTGAAACACGCTCGGTCGCCGTTAACGGACTGAGTTTCGAGATCGGTGCGGGAGAAGTGCTGACTGTTGTTGGCGAGAGCGGCTCGGGCAAGAGCACTCTCGCCAAAGCGGTCGCGCTGCACGCTGAAACGGGAGCGTACGGTTCGCCGCTGTTCAGTGGCGGAGCGCTCACCGTGTTGGGCACTGATCTTCGCAACGTCAGTCGCCGTAAGCGTGATCGTCTCAGCGTGAAAGTGGGCTATCTGCCGCAGGATGCCGGCAACCAACTCAACGGTCGGCTGACGGTGGGCGAGAACATCGCAGAGCCGATCTTCGTGCGCGATCGTCGGTTCAACCAGATTGAGGCCGCAGAAGCAGTCGCCACGCTGATCGACACCGTGCGCCTGCCGCTCTCCGTGATGAACCGCTATCCCTTCGAGCTCAGCAAGGGCCAGCGTCAGCGCGTAGCTATCGCACGCGCGATGATTTTGGAGCCGCAGCTGCTCGTAGCTGATGACCCCACTGCCGGTATCGACGTGAACGTGCGCGCCGCCATTCTCGATCTCATCGTCGACCTTCAAGCCCAACGCTCGTTCTCGGCGTTGCTGGTCACCGCCGACCTCGCGGCCGTGCGCCGAGTGTCAACGAATGTCGCTGTTATGCACCGTGGCGTCCTCGTCGGCATCGGCGAGTTGGATGCCGTCCTTGACAACCCCTGGCATCCCTACGTGAAGGGGCTAGCCGACTCACTTCTGGAGCTGCACCGTGACAACGCCTAACGTAAGCCCTGTTGCCCCTTCGACGTGGCTGGTCGGTGGCTTCGGCCCCGACATGGAGTGCGAATCCGAAGGAATTTCGGTCATGCACAGCCGGGGTGATGGTTCTCTCGAACTCTCGCATCTGGCGGCGGCCGTGCCCTCGGCATCCTTTCTAGTGGTTGATGGGGCGCGGGTGTATTCAACCCTCGAGGGTTCCGGTCAGGTTGCGGCCTTTGATCGCGACGGTGAGACGCTCAGTGCTCCCAGGCTGACGTCTAGCGGCGGACAGTACCCGTGTCACATCACCGTGCGGGGCGAGACAGTGGTCGCTGCCAACTACGGCACGGGCACCCTGGGTGTGATTGAGGCCGCACACGACACGGGATTGCTCGACACTCGGCAGGCTGTCGACACGACGGGGATCGGCCCCCGACCGCAACAAGAGGGGCCGCACGCTCACTCCTCGGTGTTCGTTGACGAGGCGACGCTGTTCTCGCTCGATCTTGGCGCCGATCGCATCCGCATCTTCAATTACAGCGACTTCGCCCTCGAGCAGACCGATGAGGTCACTTTGCCGGCCGGTTTCGGTCCGCGAGACATCGTTGCGCGCCCGGGCAACCTGTTCTACGTACTGGGAGAACTCGGTTGCGGTTTCATGGTGTTCGAGTGGAAAGACCGCCAGCTGCACAAACTGTGTTCCATCGCGCTTCCGGGCGCGATTGAAGGCGATCAAGCGTCCGCGATCGCGATTTCTGATGACGCCCGCCACGCGTACGTCGGCGTGCGCCACAGTAATCTGATCGCCATTCTCGCCATCGCCGAAGACGGCCGCAGTGTTGCTCCGCTGACGGCGGTCTCGTGCGAGGGAAATTGGCCTCGTCACATAATTCTCGACGATGGCATCCTGCACGTGTGCAATCAATTTTCAAACGAAATCGCGAGTTTTAGAATTGATGACAACGGGATTCCTCAGTTAATTACTGCCCCCACGAGGGTTCTTTCGCCGACATACCTCGCTCGAATCGCCTGATGGTTTTCGAAGTGCCAAATCATTTGCTAAAGTAGTCGAGTCGCACAGCGATCCTCGATAGCTCAATTGGCAGAGCAACGCACTGTTAATGCGTAGGTTCTTGGTTCAAGTCCAAGTCGAGGAGCAGATTAGTCCCGGCCACTTCGGTGGCCGGGACTTTGTGCTTTCCAGACGGCTTTCAGGCGGCGTTCCGCAGGACTTTCTGCGGCGACATCGTCCGCAAGTTTTCCGCGCTGTGGTGACTGCGGCCCCGCCTCCATCCACGTGCTCTACTCCGCCGGGAGTAGCGCCCGCTGCGCCGCCCGGCCGACGCGAACGCACACAGCGCCAACTACCATCGGGTAATGCCCTCATCCTCCCGTCGCTCAACACCGCGCGTATCGAATGCGATGCTCGACGCGCTCTTGAACGGCACGAGCGCTGGTGCATCGCAATCTGCTCGGTCGCGTCGCTTACGGCGGTGGATTCCCGTCGTTATCTCGTTGATCGTGCAGGTGCCCATCACGATCGTGGGCGTCATGTGGGCCGGCGCCTACGCAGAGCACGGTGATGCAGCATCCGTATTGCCGTTCAGCACTGTTCTTGAGCTCAGCAGTTTTGGTGCCGGCGCGTTTGTCGCTATTGTTCTTTCGGCTATCGGCCCGCTGCTGCTGTTGTGGATCCGTCGGTATCCGGGGCCACTTATCGCGGTGATTTCGGCCCTCGCCGCTGCGGACTTTCTCATCGGTTACTCGGTGTTATCTGCGCCTTACCTCGCTCTAGCCTTTGGGATCGTGATCGCGATCTCGCACGGTGCCCGCACCTGGACGTGGGTGTCGATGATCGTGGTGTGGGAGGCGACACTTCTTGCGGCGCTCGTTGTGGGCATCGCATTGGACCCGCATCGCGTCGTACCGACCACGATCGGACTGCTCTTTGTGCTTGGATTCGCCGAAGCGAATCGGCGTCGGCGGGAACAACTCGAGCACTTCCACACCGCTTTCGTCAGTCGGCGCGAAGAAGAGTTGCGGGCGGAACGCACGAGAATTGCGCGGGAATTGCACGACGTATTGGCGCACTCGCTCAGCCAAATCAACGTGCAGGCGGGCGTAGGCCTCCACCTCATGAAGAAGCAGCCCGAACAAGCAGAAGAGGCACTCGCGAGCATCAAACTCTCGAGCAAGGAAGCGCTCGACGAAGTGCGATCACTCCTGGGGATGCTGCGTAACGACGGCGCTGATTCCGCCGACGGGAGTTCGGATGACGCTCCTCTCGTGCCGGAGCCCGATCTTTCTCGCCTCACGAGCCTCGCCGATTCGGTGCGCGCCCAAGGTGTTCAGGTCGATCTCACGTCAGAGATCTCCGAGCACACTGCCGCGGCCGTTCAACTGGCGCTCTATCGCATCGTGCAAGAGTCGCTCACTAATGTGGTGCGGCATGCGTCCGCGACCTCCGCTGTCGTCTCGCTGGCGGTCGAGGGCGACGACTATCTCGTTACTATTGCCGATGACGGCGTCGGTATCGACGCCGACGGTCACACAGAAGGACGAGGACTGGTGGGCATGCGAGAGCGAGCTGAACTTCTCGGCGGCACACTGGCGGTGCGCGAGAGTGCGCCGCGCGGCACGGTGGTAACGGCTCGCATTCCGCGCCGTTCGGCATCCGCATGATCCGCGTTGTTATCGCCGACGATCAGCAGCTGATCCGAGCCGGCTTCAGTAGCCTTCTCAATGCCGAAGAGGGCATCGAAGTCGTGGGCGAAGCGGCCACTGGCACCGAGGTGATTGAGGTCGTGCGTCGTGAACGGCCCGACGTCGTACTGATGGACATCCGGATGCCCGAGGGCGATGGTCTGTGGGCGACGGAACAAATCGCGACCTATCCCGAACTCGCTGACACGCGCATCGTCGTCGTTACCACGTTCGAAGTGGACGAGTATGTCGCTCGTGCGATCCGTGCTGGCGCCAGCGGCTTTCTGGTGAAAGACACCGAGCCTGTTGAACTGATCCGGGCGGTTCGCGTCGTTGCGTCGGGCAATGCTCTCTTGAGCCCCGGCGTCACCAAAAGACTTCTCGAACGGTTCGCTCGCGGCTCTCACGTTTCCGTCGACGATGCCATCCTTTCGGCGATCACCGATCGTGAACGCGAAGTGTTGGCTCTCGTGGGCCAGGGGCTCACCAATTCAGAGATCGGCACGAAGCTCTTCTTGAGCCCCCTCACGGCGAAAACTCACGTCTCCCGCATCATGTCGAAGCTCGCCGCTCGAGATCGCGTGCAGCTTGTCGTAATCGCCTACGAGACCGGGCTTGTGTCGCTGGGGCGGGCGGTGTGACGGACGGCATGACGCACGGCGCTGGGCGCGTGGCACGCTCTCCGGAAGTATCGGCCGCCATCCGTTCGAGCTTTGCGGTGGGCCTTGCCGTTGCCGCGTACGGAATTTCCTTTGGCGCGCTTGCCGTAGCGGCTGGACTGGATGTCTGGCAAGCCTGCGTGCTTAGCCTGCTGATGTTCTCGGGCGGCTCTCAATTCGCGCTCGTCGGTGTGCTCGCAACGGGTGGCACGGCAGCCGGCGGCGCCGCGATCGCGAGTGCCGTTTTGTTGGGCGCGCGCAACTCGCTGTACGCCTTGCGCGTGGCTCCGATGATCGGCCCCGGCGTAGCCAAGCGGCTGCTGGCGGGCCACTGGACCATCGATGAGAGCACCGCCGTCTCCACCGCTCAGCCCACTCTGGCAAGCCAACGTGCGGGCTTCTGGTGGACTGGCGCCATCATCTACGTCGGCTGGAATGTCACGACGCTGATGGGGGCGCTGATCGGTGACCAGCTCGGCGACGTGAGTCAGTACGGTTTGGATGCCGCGGCCGCCGCAGCCTTTCTCGGTCTCTTGTGGCCGCGATTGAAACAGCTGCAACCCATCGTGGTGGCGGTCGGTGCTGCAGTCGTTGCTGCGGTACTCATGCCCGTTCTGCCTGCTGGACTGCCAGTGCTCGCCGCGACGCTCGTGGCTGTCGCCGTGGGCCTTACGAACTGGCTGGGAACGCGCGAAAGTGACCTCGCGGAAGCTGAACCCGATCCGATGGGGGAGCGATGACTGTCTGGCACATCATTCTTATCGCCTCGATCGCCGTGCTCGCCCTCAAACTTGCAGGCTTCACGATTCCCGCGGCGTGGGCCGAAAAGCCCACGGTGGCGAGGCTCGCGAACCTGCTGACGGTCTCGCTGTTGGCGGCGCTGATCGTCGTGCAGACGCTCGGTTCAGCGCGCGGCTTCGACGTGGATGCCCGGCTCCCGGCTGTCGCGGTGGCCGCCGTGCTCTTCGCCCTGCGTGTGCCGTTTATCGTTGTGATCATTGCGGCCGCGCTGGTGGCGGCCGGCATTCGGGCTCTGACGTAGGGCGCGGTTCTGTTCTGTAACGCGGCGCGGGGCGACGCGGCGCGGGGTGGCGCGGCGCGGTGCGCTTAGGCGTCGAGCTGTTCCTCGGTGGGCAACCACGAGTGGCCGGGCTGCCCCCAACCCTGTTTGCGGATCGCCTTAGCGGCGGCCTTGGCATCCGGAGCCTGCAAACGGTCGGCATACAAGACGCCATCGAGGTGGTCGTACTCGTGCTGGAAAATGCGCGCGAGCCAGCCAGTCGCTTCAATTTCGAAAGGCTTCTGGTCGAGATCAAGGGCGCGCAGGATGACGCGGTCAGAACGGATGAGTGGGAACCGTTCGCCAGGGATCGAAAGGCAACCCTCTTCATCCACCTCATCAGGCTCCAGAAGAGGGAGGGGGCTCTGCCAGAGCTCGGGATTGATCGCGACTCCGCGCCAAAGAGTGTCGCTCTCGTCGGTCCAGTCGTAAACGAAAACGCGAAGTCCGACGCCGACTTGGGGTGCGGCTAGCCCGACACCGGGGGCTTCTTCCATCGTTTCGAACATGTCCGCGACCAGTGTCGCCAACTCGCTATCGAACGCCGTTACTGGATCTGCGGGAGTGTGGAGCACCGGTTCGCCGGTGATGATGATGGGAAGAGCGGCCATACGCTCAGAATATCCCGAGTTAACCCAGTAGATTTGACGGGTGCCGCCAGACATTCTTGACCTCACCGATCAAATCAGTCTGACCCCGCTGCAGGTGGTGGGGATTCCGCTGGCGCTCATCGGGGCGATCCTGCTCTCTCTCGGCGCGCAGTTTCAGCACCGCGGCGTCGCTCGCATGGAGGAGAAGCACGGCAGCGAAGCTAGTACCGGCCTCAATTTCTCCCAGATCCGGGCTCTGCTAGCACGGCCCTCGTGGGTAATAGGCACCGCGTTCCTTGGTTTGGCGATCGTGTTTCAGCTCTCCAGTCTTGCCATAGCGCCCATCATGGTCGTCCAGCCGTTGGGAGCTGTTGCGCTCGTGATGACGGCGATCATGAATTCTCGAATCGCCAAAGTTCGCTTGGATGCCATCTCAATTCGCGCGATCGTGATGTGTGTTGTCGGAGTCGGCGTGTTTGTCGCGATCGCGGCGAAGTTCGCGAAGTCGACCGTCGTGACCCAGCGGGAGCTGTCGTTGGTGCTGATCATCTTGGCGATCGTTCTGACAGCGTGGATCGTGCTGTTCTTGGTGTTTCGTAAGAACGCGTCACCCATTTTCTATATTTTGGGCGCAGGGATGCTCTTCGGATTCGTCGCGACTCTTGCGAAAGTCGTGATCGACCGCGTCAAGACGATCGTGATCTCAGGCTCAGGTTTCGAGAGCACCGATTTTTTGACAATTCTGTGCATTGTGGGACTCATCGTGGCTTCGCTGCTTGGCTCCTATTTCGTGCAGACTGCTTATTCCTCGGGCCCGCCCGATCTGGTCGTCGCCGGCCTCACGGTTGTGGATCCACTCGTGGCGGTTGCCGTAGGCATTCTTGTGCTGGGCGAGGCCGCCGCCGCACCGCTGTGGGCGGTTATCGCATTTGTTATTACGGCGGCGATTGCGATCTTCGGGGTATTTTCGCTGTCGAAGCATCATCCGCAGCTGAAGTCGTAGCATTTCGACGAGTGCGGCACCGCGCCCCGACGTTGGGTGCGCCGTGGGGTACGTTATTAGGTGCCGTTGACCTGACCGGGTCGTTAACGAGTTAGCTCGTGATGCAAAACTGTGAAGGAAATCTTCGACTGTGAATTCCGCTGTGAAACGCTCGCCCCACGAGGGCAAACCGCGACTTCGCATCCTGATAGGCGCCGACACTTTTTGGCCCCAGATCAATGGCGCTGCCACGTTTATCGCGCGCCTCGCTGCCGGTCTTGCTGAGCGTGGGCATGACGTGCATATTGTGGCCCCCTCGTACTCCAACAAAATCGTGGGAACGATGGTTGAGGAGCATGAAGGTCAGAAAATGACCTTGCACCGTTTGTACTCGTGGCGTTGGCCGGGTCACCCGTGGCTTCGATTCATGATGCCCTGGCGAGTGAAGCAAAACTCGGCTCGAATTCTCGATGAAGTGAAGCCTGACGTCATCCATTTTCAGTCGCACATCATCATCGGTCGTGGCATGACGCTCGAAGGCGCAAAACGAGGTATTCGTCTCGTCGGTACTAACCATTTCATGCCCGAGAATCTTCTTGACCACGCCTACATCATCCCCAAATTTATGCGGCGAAAAGCGATCAGGATGGGCTGGGAAGCGGCCGGTCGTTCGTTCGCCCGTGCCGAGAGCGTTACGACTCCGACGCGTCGAGCCGCGCAATATCTGGAAGCCAACACGAGGGTGCAAAATGTCGCTGCCGTGTCGTGCGGGATCAATGCCGATGGATATAACGGCAATCTCGAGCCAAAGCCCGAGAACCTCATCGTGTTCCTCGGTCGACTTTCAGAAGAGAAACAGATCGACCGGCTGATTAAAGCACTTTCGATCATGGACCCTTCGCTCGAGGCGAAGCTCGAAATTGTGGGTGGGGGAGAACTTGAAGGCAAGCTTCGTGCACTAGCGCAGTCGCTTGGGCTCGAAGATCGCGTTACTCTGACCGGGTTTGTGGAACAGGATCAACTGCGCGATGCGCTTCAGCGCGGATCCGTATTCGCGATGCCCTCGATTGCTGAGTTGCAGAGTATTTCGACGATGGAAGCCATGGCATCTGGTCTTCCGGTGGTTGCTGCGGATGCAATGGCATTGCCGCACCTCGTGCACGACGGCGAAAATGGATTTCTCTTCGAACCCGGCAATGTCGAGGATTTGGCAGCGAAGCTGACGACGGTGCTCACGATGGCTCCGGAAGACCTGCTCGAGTTCAAGAAGGAGAGCTTGGCGATCGTGGCAGCTCACGACATTCAACGCACGCTCGATACCTTTGAGAGCATGTATCGCGGCGAAGAGGTCACTGACCCTGCTGCCTTGCGCAAAAAGAACGAGAGCGCCTCCTAGCAGGAGACGCTCTCGCGGAGCCACAGCAATCGGCTCATCGGTGCAGGCGTGGAGCCTACTTTTTTGCGGGGGTGCGGTTCTCGGCCGACACCATCCAGGCGTACTGCTCGAGCGTTTCGATGATGCCGTGAAGCAAGTCAGCGCTCGTAGGGTCTTCTTCATCGATGGGGTCGTGCACCTCGCGGATCGTCGCTACCGTGCCCTCGAGGCGCTCGGTGAGCAAGTCGATGGTGTCGGTCGTGCTGACTTCGCCCGCGGGAAATGCGGGAAGAGTGGTTGTCTCAGCAACGGTGTCGCTGCGTCCATCGGGCGTGGCGTGGAGTGCGCGCATCCGCTCAGCGATCGTGTCGCTGAAGCCGCGAGCGGCATCAATAATTTCGTCGAGTACAAGGTGCGTATCGCGGAAGTTCTTGCCGACGACGTTCCAGTGCGCTTGCTTGCCCTGAAGCTGGAGTTCGAGCAGGTCAACAAGAACTTGCTGCATGCGATCGGCTAAACCCTTAGATGCAGTGAAGCCGTGCTCAGCATTCTGCTGGCGGGTCTTGCGAGCCCCAGATTTGGCTGGACTCGTGGTCTGCGCTTTCTGTGAATCAGTCATGGTGCAACCGTACGAGCGTTGGTTTGATGCTGGCTCAACGTTGCTTGAGAGGAAGCTGAATGAATGCCATCGGCGTCGCACAGATCCAAAGCCCTGCCCGTAGTGGCGTGCGCTGATCGGCTCGTTTTGCCGGTAGCGTAGGTACGCGCCCGCAGCAATGCGGGCTCGGGGCGGTAGCTCAGCTGGTTAGAGCAGCGGACTCATAATCGGATCTTTCTTGCCAATTGTCCCCGTAGAACAAGGGTTGTTCGTTGTTAGTGGTACCTATAGTGGTACCTACAATTCGGGTGCTTTTCCCAGCGGAGAGCAACGGATTTTCAGCTGTCATTCAACGGCATAAAGTCCGGTAGGTTTGATGGTGTTTGGTCCTTGGGCATGTGCCCCAAGGGGCGGTAGCTCAGCTGGTTAGAGCCCCCGACTCATAATCGGGTAGTCATGGGTTCAAGTCCCATCCGCCCTACGATTCCCGTCTAGTTTCGCGCACCGATTTTTGCAGCAGGCTAGAGTTCCGGGTTTTGTCCGACGGTTATCGGTGCTATTCGTTCGTCTCGCCGCTAAGTCGGCTGATGAATTCCCCGAACAAGCTCGATGAGTGATCCTGTCCTTGGACGGCGAGCTGGCTCGCGGATTCTATTAAACTGTCGAGCCGGCCCAGATCAATATTTACGATTTCGCCTCTCCTGTGAGCGATAAAGGCAGGCGCTTCGCCTTCCACACGTCCAAGGAATCCACCGTGAACCAATAGGCCACGTTCTCTGAGCAGCGAGTTCGATTCAGCGGCCCACTCACTGATGGCTTGCCCGTCGGAACGATCCTGTGATCGCCTGCGTATCGCTCGAATCTGCGCGAGTTGGCTGAGGCCCGCAGCATTGGGTTCCCCTAGAAAGCCGGCAATTTGCGTGACCTCTAGCTCGAGACGCGCGCTTGCGATCACCATTCGACCCAGCCTCAGAGCGACTGCATCCTCATCGATAGCCAAAATTAGCACCCCTGCTTTCGCCGCCCTATCAGTCATGTCTCTGCTCTGGACGTGACTCTTGCGCCGGGATTCTAGGCTTCCCCGCTGCTAATCTGACGCGTCCACTCGAAGTGTGCCATCTTTGAATCGTCCAATGAAATCAACGGCATATTCCTTAATAAGCTCGTTTAGCGCGAGCCTGGGAAGATTCGTTTGTTTGTCTTGGGTCGACTCCAGATGAACTCGTCTCGGATTTGAAGAGAAGCTGACTGAGTTGATGTTAGGCACTAGTTTGACAACGTCATCCATAAATCGGTCTTGCCAATGATCGAGCGTGATCTGATTTTGCTCTTCCTCCAACTCGAGGCGTGAGCGCTCGAAAGCGCGAACTCGCCTCAATATTTCGTCCAGCTTGTCGTCACTCGATCGCGCTTCGGGGAGCGTCGCTGTAACAATTGCCGCATTTCGAACCGCGTCCTCGAGGTCCGGCCAAGTCTTCTCGAAAATTATTTTTACGGATTCCTCAGGTAGCGATGCCTCCGAACTGTCCATCATATTTCTGATTAGCGACCACACATCGGACTTGGAATTCAGCGAAGTCATTTGAAACTGGGTGAGCGGCCCCGTTACATCACTTTCCTTCACATCGATTAGTAGCGGCGCTACGCGCCCGTCGTCGAGGGACTTCCCGAGTGCGCCCGCTTCAAAATGGATCCAGGGTGAAGCAAGATTGCTACGAGTCAGAACAACAAGCCCAAAGTCAGAGCCTTCGAGTTCGCTCGAAATCACGTTCAACCCACGTTGCCCTTTTTGGATGTCTTCGCTGGACAAGAAGGTATCCACGTGGCCGACCAGGGCAGTAGGGAGCCAAGTGTTGAGCTTCGTCGCCACTAGTTTTGCTTGTGAACCCGACCAGCTAATGAATACTCGCAAATTTTTTCCTATCGTCTTAGCTCAGCCTAGTAGTCGGTCCTCGCTGGTATTTAGTTGCCACCGTGGCACCACACTGGTGTTGGCAATGCTGCAGACGGCGCCAAAAGTTTCGGTTCAGCTCCGTAGCTACGACTTCAGCAAGTGAGGGCGCACTTCCGGCCCATGTTTTACCGTGGTTGGGGCGAGAATCGTGGCGGTCCCAACCGATGCGTACTGCGGGAATCGATCGCTACGCGCCCATTGGCTGATCCGCCACCAGCGAGACTGACGATAGGTCTGAACTATCGCGCTAGCACTGAGCAGAAAGCCTAATTGGAACTCAACGTAGCGGGCTCTGGCCTAACGCTTACTGGACCAGTGGTGCTGCGTCGAAGTCCTAAGGGTCAGCAACTGGGACACTCCGGGCCCTCGTTCAGCGCTG
Source organism: Rhodoglobus sp. NPDC076762 (assembly GCA_040687235.1). Taxonomy (GTDB): domain Bacteria; phylum Actinomycetota; class Actinomycetes; order Actinomycetales; family Microbacteriaceae; genus Rhodoglobus. The sequence continues at coordinate 1,630,458 of JBFBMV010000001.1, forward strand.
CAACCGAAACCCAGAAGGCGACTCGTTCAGCCGTTGATGTGCCGGTAGTATGCGAGTCGTCCGTGGTCGGATACGCTGATCGTCCTTCTGCGCTGATCTGCGTCGTCGGTGGTGTAGTCGACTGAGTGAGCAGCCTCAAGCTTTCTAACGCGCACTAACAGCGGAGGCATTGTGGTGTAGCCGAACTCGCTATAGTCGCTGGGGCTGCAGGAGCCGGATTTTTCCCGTAGAAGGGTATCGAACACTTTCCAGTCAGCAGCAGTTAAATTCGACGCGTAGGAAGAGTAGGTCGCATCGGCTTCCGCAAGTGTCGAGTTCTCGAATTTCGCATCGCGTTCCTTTTCCTCGAGAGCTCGGAGCTCCGATGGCTCTTGGCCAATCGCATACCGCTCTGCAAGGTTAAGTGCGTACCGCAAATTCTTGCCGATCGAGACGTAGAGATGAGCAAACGCGGTCTCCGATACCGGCGTAAACGCCTGATCATTTTCGGTGAGCGCGAGTGCCCTGACACTGATCACCCGCGTTGCTTGATCGTCATTCAAAGGAAGCACATCGATCGGATTGAGAAACACGCCGGTCATTTTAGGGCTTGACAGTGCGGCCCGAACCATCCCTTGAGCGCCACCAATTATCCATCGAAGGCCCGCTCGTTTGAATAACGCGTCGCGTAATGGCTCCATCACGGCAAGCGCGGTACTGCTGTCACGCAATTCTTCGAGGTTGTCCAAAAAACAAATGACACCGCCCGCGTCACGATCCGGGAACGTAGTGCTGAGCCACTCATCGACGATCGCAATTATCCCCGACTCTGCGAATCCTGTCGTTTGGTTTGAGGTTCGAGAGGTTCCAAAGCCGCCGCCGCCGCCGGTTCCCAAGACTGTCGCGCTCAGCTGAGCATTGCGTGGCACGGACTCAGGTTCGAGAAGCCAACGTTTGACTGCTTCGACACCGTCTAGGGGCCGACCTTCTTGGCGGAGTTCATCGGCAGCACCGATTAGAGCGCCTGCGACCACACGCATCGTTCTGCGTTCGAACGACTCGAGTGTGTCGTCGGGGCGCAAGCTCAGTCGGGAGGATGCGGCGATAAATAGCGGTCCACCATCAGAACGCCAAGTCGTGGCGTCAAAAGCGGCGGCTGCGGCAAGGCTCGTCTTGCCGACGCCGAAGTCTCCCTCGAGCGCGATAACGCTGGCGCCGCCACTCAGCTGTCTTGCGATCTGCTTGAGTTCGGCGTCTCTGCCGACAAGAAGAGACCGACCGCGCTCATTCATTTCAATCGGGTCGGTTGAATAGAGATTTCCAGAGAAACCGTATTCGCGCCAAACGGAAGTTGGGTATGTCATGTTTAGAGACTAGCGATTCGCCCCCCACTTGACATCAAATTATTGAGATTTTCTCCACGAGACGCTGTCGCTGCTCTTCGCAAGCGTGTCACCCGCGTCTCATTCGGCTGTTTTGGTGGTACCTATGGTGGTACCTAGACCACGCGTGCGTACGCGTGCATAGGAGTGCATGTCAGGCGCGAATCCCAATAGAACAGTGGGAATCCCTGCAAAGCGGCGGATTTCAAAAGTGCTTCCAGCGGACTCATAATCCGTCGGTCACGGGTTCAAGTCCCGTCCGCCCTACTCTCGGTAGTTCTCCCTTCGCTCAAAGGCCCCTGAGGCCCGAGATGGGCGGCCAACATGGGTGTTGGCGCGCATCCCGGACCTCAACGGCTGAAACGCTTGCTCGAGCGTGTGGACGGACCTGCTGTGCGTTAGGGCACCACAAGCCCCGCTCGGAGCGAGCGCTTAGCTCTCGATGGCGCGCCGGGGCGCGTCAGGGAGAATTCGGCGGCGGCGTGAAACGAACGCGATCCCTAGCGCAAGCAGAAGCGCTGCAAGGGCGAGATAGCCGCCAAGCGATGTGCCCGTGAAGGCCAAGCCCGAGGCGTCGCTTCCGCTGCTGGTTGCACCATCTCCTGCACCTGGTTGCACGGCGCCAGCCGCGGCGATGGTTATCCGCTCCAGTGCCCCGGCGTTGCCTGCGGCATCAATCGCGCGGAAGCTAACCACGGTCGCGGCGGAACCGAGCGAGACCGGCCCGGTGTACTCCAGGAACGCGGCGCGTGCAGTCGCGACATCACCGCCGATGGAGTACTCGACTCGTTGAACTCCGGACACCGCATCCGCTCCGGTGAGGGTCAGCGAGCGCTTCGTCGAGTCGAATGTGGCGGCAACCGTGGGGGCAGCGGAGTCGATCCAGACTGTCTGTGTTGAAACCGCAGAGACATTGCCGGCCGCATCGGTGGCTCTCATCTCGAGTGAGTGTCGCGCGTCTCCGGCAATCTCGATCGGCCCCGAATACTTTGCCCATTCTGCGCCGTCACGACGGAATTCAACTGTGGGAGCAGAATCGCCGGCATCCGTCGATGTCGCGGTGATCGTCACTGCGCCTCGGAACCACCCTGCGGCGTTCGGTTCTTCCGCTCCTGTCGACACGTCGAGAGTCGGCGCAACCCAGTCCTCTTGGAGCCCTGCAGCGCGCTGATGTGCCGAGTGCATGCCGAACGAATCCGCAATATGTGGCATCCAGCAGGCGTCGTTGTGGCGGCCCTCGGGGTAGACAGCCCACGTGTGCTCAATCGACTTCTCAGTGAGAGCCGTGTTCATCGCGCGTGCCGCAGTGGCGAACCCGTAATCGTCATACTCGCAGACATCGAAATAGAAGTCGTAGCTCGAAAGGACGTCAGCCGGCATCGCCTTCACATCATTGATGGGGGACCGCGGTTGAGCGGATACGCCGCCCGGCGCGGTAACTCCAACCTGTGCAGGAGAGAGTCCAATTGCTCCAATGTGAGAAGCGAGCGAGGAGAAGAGATCGGGGTAGGCCAGCCCGATCGAGTACGCCCCGAATCCACCCATCGAAATACCGGAGAGCCCGCGGAATTCGCGAGTAGCGAGCGTGCGATACTCCGCATCCACCTGGGGAATTAGTTCATCGATAAACATGCTTCGCCACGGGGTGCCATTGAGGTGATCGGTGTACCAGAGTGACTCACCATCAGGCATGATGACGATCGACTCAGCAAGGCCGCCCGTTGTGTAGAGCTCGTCGAGCTTGGCGCCGAAGTCACGGGGCTCCCATTCACGGCTTCCGCCATTTACTCCGTGAAGGAGGTACACGACGGGAAACTCGCGAGTGGGTTCAGTGAAGTACGACGGAGGCAGGTAGGCGACATACTCTCGACGCGCATCCTCTAGTGCAGAATCGACGAAGTCGCGGAAGAACCGAGACTCGTTGCCCGCCTCCAGGTAGCTTTCACGCTCGAATGCCAAGAACTCTTGCGTGGTCGGTTCGAACTCGAACGCCGCGCCGTCCTTGGTTCCCGTGATCGTGCGGTTGGTGTCGACGATCAGTCGGCCATCAGATGCTTCGATCACCTCAACTTCGCTATCGGTGAGCGTGAGCGTACCCGACGCGGCGAGCCAGTTTCGGATCTCGCGTTCACGTCGATCGAGGTCACGCCCATTGTGCTCGTAGCTTGCCGTCAGGGTTGCAAGATAGGCGTCGGCATCACCCGCTGCCAATGCATCGCGTTGAAGCGCCAGCGTGGCCAACACGCTGTTAACGGTGGTGGGCGAAGCCTGAGGGCCCGAGATGCCGTGCACGTTCTCGCGGACTTGATCCTTCGAGTAGATGCCGACGGGGCCCTGATACCAGCCACCTCCACCTGACATGTCGTAGACGCGAACGGCGAGGGTGTTCAACTCACCGAAGCGCGGCGCAGTGGCGGGGATGGGATAGAGGCGCTGTTCGAACCATTGGCTCGAGGCGTTGGGCGGCATGGTTCCGGAGCCGCCGATTTTCTCGCCGTTCAGGAAGGCCTCGTCGACGTCGTCGATAAAGCCGAGGGACGCGACCAGGTTGGACCCTTGGGCTTCCGCAGGGAGCATGAAGGTCAGCCGGTACCAGCCGAAGCCGTCATAGTCGGCGAACTGCGGTGCGCCGTCGACTTCGGGTACCTGCAGCGTCGTCCAGTCGCTGTCGTCGAAAGCGGGGCTGGCCCAACTGGGATCATCGCCGACCGAGAACTGCCAGTCGCCAGCGAGATCGAGCTCCACTGAACTCGGAGTGCCCAATGCTGCCGAGTAAATATCGGCAGCAACGGCGGGGGTGGCTGCCACCATGGTGGACAGTGTCAGGGTTGCTATTCCCAATATCGCAGAGGCTGTGAGTAGCCGCCGTGGTTGGGTGGGCTGCGTGGTTTTCATGCGCTCCAACTTCGTCGTTGTATGAGTGCTGCACGGTCAGATTCTTCACGAAACCCGCTCTCTGGGAGCGTGCACACAACGACGCACAGTTCTGGTCCACTCAGAACGGCAAGCACGGGGGTGCTGGCACTGCCGCCTCTGGGAGCGTTCCCAGAGTTGGCTATGAAAAACCGCGTACAGCGATTTTCAGCCAGCGTATATCAGGAACGCGACATCTCGTCAGATTATATTTTCATCCTGACGCGAGCTCGCTGCACGTTTTTTACACGCCCTTCGAAAGGTTTACTTCTTGGCGATAAGTGAGTTCAGTTCACCGAGAGTCGTCACCGTCACCGTGGGGGCGGCGAAATGCGCGGGGTAGGAGGCGTCGCTGCGGTTCACCCACACGGTCGAAAGTCCGGCTTTTGCGGCGCCGTGGATGTCCCAGGGATGCACCGCGACGAGGTATGTCGGGCACGAGTCGAAGTCCGTGCTCGTTCGGGCGAGTGCGCTCTCGTACGACGCGCGTGCGGGCTTCCACGGGGAGTGTCCCTCGACTGAGAGGAAGCCAGCCATGGCATCCGCAACTCCGGCGTCGGCGAGCATGCGCTCAGCATTGCTCGCTGGACCGTTCGAGAGCGTGAAGAGTCGGTGGCCTGCGTCGTGCAGGTCGCGGATGCTGGCGGCGACGTCGCTGTGCAGGCTCACGTTCGAGAACGCGGAGATCACCGCATCCACGGCATCGTCAAGGGGCATGCTCAGAGTGGAACCACCGAGGCTGTCGCGCGCATTCGTCGTGGCTATGTCGAGGAACCGTGCCTCGGTGCCGACCGTCGTGAGTGCGAAGCCATCACGCAGAATGCTTGCAAACCACGACGACGCAACCTCGCGGGCGGCGCCGATGGCCTCAAACGCATCGCCCACGGGCGAGAGATCGGAGAGGGTCTCGTTGACGTCGAAGAAGATCGTTGCTGGTGTGTTCGTCATTGCATCCCCACTCGGTGTGCGGCTCCGCACCGTAGCGGCGGACCCTTATCGTGTGGGGATCTACGGTACGCGCAGTACCGAGCGCTTTCCTGAGATCCAGAACACGAGCGAACCGAAGGCGAGCATGACAACCACGATGAGGCCGACGAAGAAGAAGACGCTGGCGTAGCCGGTGTCCGGGTGCAGGAATGGGTAGGGAACCCAACCATCGGTTGCCCCGCGCACGAGCACGACGACGACCCAGACAATCGGGTAGATCAGCACGATCCACAGCCGGTTGAGCGCGATGCGGGCCCGGTCAGAGAAAAGGATCCAGTCGGCCAGCGCGAAGATCGGGGTGATGATGTGCAGTGCTGTGTTCGCCCACGCCACGGGAACGCCGCCGGCGGCCCCCAGCGGAGCGAGCAGAGTGGCGTACACAACGCCGACAATGATGATGTAGGTGGTGACCGAGGCGCGTGCGATGTTCAGCGCCGGTGACGCTGCTTCGCCACGCAAGGCGACCACGGCGATTACGGCGTAGATGACCGCGAGGATGATGTTCGACTGAATCGTGAAGTACCCGAACATGTTGAAGGGGTTGATCACCGTTCGACCGGCGGCCTCCGCAACGGTCGCAATCACCGCTGCTGTGACCAGCGCGGCAATCGCCAGGCGCAACACGGCGACGATAACGGTGCCGCTTCGGGTTTCGGGCGTAACGGGTGTGGCGGCGTAGGTCATGGTTCCCCTCGAACTCAAGTAGGTGTGTGGCTGACTATAGCGAGGGTGATTGCCGGATTGAGAACGGGCGCGCGGCGGGCCGGAATGAGCGTGCCGGTACGGGTTCTATTGCTGTTTTCTCAGCGGATAAAAAAGCCGGTCAGGGCGGAAGTGCTTTCCTCTGAGGAATGGGCTATGGTCAGGGTGAACACGCCAACTGAGAAAAGGGGAAGCGGAGTAATCATGGCCGGAAAATCGCCTAGAGGAAGCACGAAAAAGGAAGCCAAGCTGTCGATCAAAGACAAGCGGGCACAGAAGCGGGCCAAGCTCGAAGACACCGGCTTTATCAAGCCGCGTAAGGGCCAATAGCGGCCCACCAATCGAACTCATCAGATTCCACACTCAGATCCGATGAGTTCAGCGTGGCGGCGCGCAGTCGCAGGCACGGAAATCCCGTGTCCCTTCAGTGCGCCCGCGCCGCCACGCACATCACCGCGCCGAGCATCACCGCGCCGAACATCAGCGCGCCGAAGATTGCTCCGGCGGGCGCGCTGTTACTTGCGCACCTTGCCGCGACCGAAGATCAGCCACAGGATCGAACCGAGGATTGACAAGAAGAATGCCACCAAGATCCAGAGGAACTTGCCGACGACTCCATGGTTGGTGCTCTTGGCGATCGAGATAACGGTGATGATGAAGACGATCAGGCCGACGAAGCCGAAGCTGAAACTAATAGGGTCCATGGTCTAAATCTACCGGGCATGGCACTATCAAGATATGAGTCTGCTGGATGCTGCGTGGCATTCCCTGGGGGAAGATGCTGCCGCCCTCGCCTTAGTGCGCGAAAACGGTACTGCGGTACCTCTCACCGGAGTGGTGCCCACGGGGCGCTTTGTTCATGATGCGATTGCTGCGGCATCGTTTTCGGCGTCTCTGCTGGCCGCCCGTCGGGTGGGCTGTGCGGTGCCGGCTGTCGAATTGAGCCCACTCAAAATCGCCACTGCCGTCACGAGTGATAAGCACTTCCGTCAGGATGGTGAACCTGTTGCAGCGTGGGCTGAGCTATCAGGATTTTGGCCGTGCAGTGATGGCTGGGTGCGCACTCACGCCAACTACCCGCATCACCGCGAGGCGCTGCTCACGGCGTTGGACTTGCCCGACGACACCGGCGCCGACGGATTCATGCTCGCGCTCCACGCCATGAACGCCGCCGACGTTGAAGAGAAAGTTGTCGCCGCCGGGGGAGTCGCGACCGTGGTGCGTACCGCTGAGGAATGGGCCGAGCATCCGCACGCCCGCGCACTGATCGATCTTCCCGTTATAGAGATGACGTCGCTGGGGGATGCCGAACAGTCTGTTCTCTCTGACACCACCATTGACGCGCCTCTCGCCGGGCTGCGCGTGCTCGACCTCACTCGCGTGATCGCCGGCCCCGTCGCGGCTCGAACCCTCGGACTGTGGGGAGCCGACGTGCTTCGAATCGACAGCCCGCGGCATCCAGAGATCGGCTGGCAGCACCTCGACACCGGCGCCGGAAAGCGCTCGGCACTGCTCGACCTCGAGGTCGACGCCGACCGCGCCACGTTCGAGAAACTGCTCGAGACCGCGGATGTCGTACTCACCGCCTACCGCCCCGGCACCTTAGACAAGTTCGGACTTTCGCCCGCGGCTCTCGCCGAGCGCCGCCCGGGAATCATCGTGGGCCGTCTTTCGGCGTGGGGAACAGTCGGACCGTGGGCAGAACGCCGTGGCTTCGACAGCATCGTTCAGGCCGCGACGGGAATCGCGCTCACGGAGGGTGAAGGTAAGGGAACGCCGGGCGCCTTGCCCGCTCAAGCCCTTGACCACGCGGCGGGCTATTTGTTGGCAGCAGCTGTCACTACGGCAGTGCGACGTCGCATCGATGCGGGGCACTCGTGGCTCGTTGAGGTGTCGCTCGCGCGCGTGGCAACTGAGTTGCTGCAGCAGCGTCGTCCGCGCCATGCGCCTACGGCATCCGCGAATTTTGTCCCTACGGTGACGACGAACGACGGCGTCACGAGCGCAGTACCGGCCCCGGCCTATGCGGGTAGCCCCGGTCGCTTCGGCGCTCCCGCTGTGGAGTGGGGTTCGAGCGCAGCGGAGTGGCTCGCATAGCTCGATCGATCTGGCTTTCCTGAAATAATCCCGTGTCGGCGGTGGTTGGCATCATGGACTTCAACAAGGATGGACTTATGACTGACACTGCCGCTCCCACACTCACGCCCGAAGCCAAGCTCGCGCTCTTTCGCGAACGTCGCGACCAGGCGGTCGTGCAGCAGAACGGTAATCTTGCGCTGACGAACACTCAGTGGGTTGACGCTGAGCAGACCATCTGGGGCGTTCCCGGAACCTGGGCTCCGCACGAGGATGGCCTCACGGTCACCGCTACCGCCGAAGACAACATCGTGGTCGACGGCACGCTCGTGGATGGCAGCGCCGTAGTTCGCAGCAAGAGCCACGAGAACCCGAGCGCGATCGTCTTTGGCGAGACCGTGACGGGCTTCGTGATCAAGGCTCCCGAGGGCAACCACGCACTTCGTATCTGGGACACCAACTCGCCTGCAATTCAGGAATTCGGCACTATCGACGCCTACCCGTACAACCCCGAATGGGTCATCACGGCGACGTTCACGCCCAACCCCGAGGGCACCACGCTCGGCTTCGAACACATCAAAGACAACGGCCAAGAGCGCGAGCAGCCGATTCCCGGTGACATCTCGTTTACCAAGGATGGCGTTGACTACAGCCTTGCCGCCTTCAAGTCGGGTCGTGCCCTTCAGCTCGTATTTGCGGATGCCACCAGCGGTGTCGACACCTACAGCGTCGGTCGCTTCCTGTTCGTCGCTCCCAACCCCGACGGAACCATCGTTCTCGACTTCAACCTCGCGATCCTGCCTCCGTGCGCCTTCAGCTACAACTTCAACTGCCCGATGCCTCCCAAGCAGAACCGTTTCGCGGTCGCTATCGAGGCCGGCGAAAAGAACGTACTGAAGAAGGATGGCTCGCTGCTGCACGACTAGGCGGCGCGCTAGTCGCTAAGCCCTGGGCGAGTGCGACTCCAAGAATTCAAACACTTCGGTGGAGTCCACGCCGGGATACATGCCCGTGGGCATCGCGGCGAGCAGAGAACTGTTGAGCCGCGCGCTCGGGATCGAATGCTGCCCCCAGCGCTCCGTGAGGTTATCGGGCGCGCTGCGGCAGCATCCGTCATCGGGGCAGGTCGATACGGCACGATTTGTCGTGTCGCGGCCGCGAAACCACTTTGCTGAGGCAAACGGTGTTCCGAGGCTGATCGAGAAGTCCCCGCGCCTCCCCGACTGAATGCGCGACGTGCACCAGTAGGTGCCGCCGGGCTTGTCGGTGTACTGGTGGTACGGACTGAAGCGATCTTCGACGTCGAAAACCTGGCGCGCACTCCACTGCCGGCACACGATCTGACCCTCGATTGCTCCGAGAGCATCGGTCGGGAAGGCCGCGTTGTCGTTCTCGTAGGCCTTAGAGATCGTGCCGCCTTCGTGCACCTTCAAGAAATGCACGGGCACGCCCAAGTGCTCCGTCGCGAGGTTTGTGAAGCGATGGGCGGCGGTCTCATAGGGCACGGCAAAGGCATCCCGTAGATCTTCGACCGAGAGCTCGCGCTGCGCCTTGGCGGCGGTCAAGAACTCCACGGCGGTCTTCTCGGGAATCATGAGCGCCGCAGCGAGGTAGTTGGTTTCCACGCGCTGGTACAGAAACTCGGAGTAGTCGGCGGGCTCGCGGATGCCCAGCACATGCCCTGCAAGGGCCTGCAGCAACGTCGAGCGCGGATCGGTGCTCTCCGCCTGCGCGACGGGCAAGTAGATGCGGCCATTGCGCAGATCCGTCACGCTGCGGGTGGAGGCGGGAAGGTCGGGCACGTAGTGCAGCGAGAACCCGAGGTGCGAGGCAAGGTCGGAGGCAACACGCTGCGAAAGCGGACCACCGGTGTGGCCCACGGCATCCAGAAGCTCGGTCGCCGTAGTTTCGAGCTCGCCGAAATAGTTGTTGCGTTTGCGCATCAGGCGCCGCAGTTCGGTGTTCGCGCGGCGCGCCTCTTCCGGGGTTGCAGCGCGCTCCCGGTGCAATCGTTGTAGCTCATCGTGCAGGCCGAGCACGGTCTCAATCGCCTCGTCGCTCAGCGTCTTGCGGATCGGCAGCTCCGGTAGCGATAGCGAGTTGTAGAGCGGCCCGCGCTGAGCACGCTCCAGCGCGATCTCGAGGGCCGCGCGCCGTGAGGGGGGGTCGGCGTTGAGTAGATCATCGACCGAGACATCGAAGATGCGCGCGAGTTTCTGCAACTCACTGAGTTTGAGTTCGCGCTTGCCGTTCTCGATAACAGACACCTGAGACGCGGCTCGATTCAGGGCAGCGCCGAGGTCGTCGAGGGTGAAGCCGCGATCCGTGCGAAGTTGCCGGATGCGTCGGCCAACGGTGAGGGAATCGATCATGTCCTCATCGTCTGCCTGCGCGAGCGTGCGTGGGGTCATCGTGGCGTCCTCCTTGACGGCCTTCTGCGGAAAAACAGAAGAATGCAGAGAATTCTGCCGTAAAACCCGGTGAAGAACCAGTGCCAAGGCAGCAGAGTCGAAGAAACGCACCACCGACCATCCCTGACAAAGGAGCCAGCAATGTCGAACAACCGCCCCGGCGATCAAATCCAAACCGCAGCCGAACTCGAAACCGAGTGGAAGACAGCTGCGCGCTGGAATGGAATCGAACGCGAGTTCAGCGCGGAAGACGTCATTGCGCTGCGGGGGAGTGTTCGGGAAGACCACACGCTCGCTCGTCGCGGCGCCGAGAACCTCTGGAACCTTATTCAGCGAGACGAGACCGAGTGGGTTGCCGCTCTCGGAGCGCTCACCGGCAACCAGGCCGTGCAGCAAGTGCGCGCCGGGCTCGAAGCTATCTACCTCAGCGGCTGGCAAGTCGCCGCCGACGCCAACCTGTCTGGGCAGACTTACCCCGACCAAAGTCTCTACCCCGCCAACAGCGTTCCGGCCGTAGTGCGCCGCATCAACAACGCGCTCCTGCGAGCGGACCAGATCGAGACCGCCGAGAACGGTGCTCCCCAGACCGACTGGATGGCGCCGATTGTGGCCGATGCGGAAGCCGGCTTTGGTGGGCCGCTGAATGCTTACGAGCTCATGTCATCCATGATCGAAGCTGGCGCAGCCGGGGTTCACTGGGAAGACCAGTTGGCCTCGGAAAAGAAGTGCGGCCACATGGGCGGCAAGGTGTTGATTCCCACTTCGCAGCACATTCGTACGCTCAACGCTGCGCGTCTCGCCTCCGACGTTGCTGGAGTGCCGAGCATCATCATCGCGCGCACCGATTCGCTTGCTGCCGACCTCATTACCAACGACGTGGATGACCGCGACAAGCCCTTCTTGACGGGCGAACGTACCAGCGACGGTTTCTACCGCACCACTCCGGGTATCGAAACGGTGCTCAGTCGCGGCCACGCCTACGCGCCCTATGCGGACCTGCTCTGGGTCGAGAGTGCGAAGCCCGATCTAGAGTTGGCGCGAACCTTTGCGGAGAGCATCCACAAGGAATTTCCCGGCAAAAAGCTCGCCTACAACTGCTCGCCGTCGTTCAACTGGAAGCGTCACCTCGACGACGCCCAGATCGCGACGTTCCAGCGAGAACTTGCCGCGATGGGCTACGCCTTCCAATTCATCACCCTTGCAGGGTTCCACGCCCTCAATCACTCGATGTACACGCTCGCACGTGGCTACAGCGAGCGGCACATGAGCGCCTATGTGGAGCTGCAAGAAGCAGAGTTCGCGTCTGAAGCAGACGGCTACACGGCCACGCGCCACCAGCGTGAGGTCGGCACGGGGTACTTCGATCGCATCGCGACCGCCCTCAACCCCACCAGTGAAACGCTCGCCCTCGTCGGAAGCACCGAAACGGCGCAGTTTCACTAAACCCTCTGGCGCCCTCGCCCACGCGAGGGCGCCAACCCCACCGACACCTCATGCCAGAACAATTTTCCTAAGGACCCATCATGACCACGCACAGAATGGAACCTCTCGCTGATTCGCATGACCGATCGAGCGAGATCCTCACCCCTGAAGCTCTGCACTTTCTGACTCGGCTCCACGATCAGTTCGCGGGTCGTCGTCACGACCGCCTCGCAGCGCGCATGGAGTCGCGCAAGCACATCACGAACGGTCGCAACCTGCGCTTCCTGCCGGAGACGGCCGCGATTCGCGAGGACGACAGCTGGCGCGTTGCCGGAGCCGGCCCCGGCTTGCACGACCGCCGCGTCGAGATCACCGGGCCGACCGATCGCAAGATGACGATCAACGCCATGAACTCGGGCGCCAAGGTCTGGCTCGCTGACCAAGAGGACGCGACGAGCCCGACGTGGCACAACGTCATTGGCGGCCAGGTGAATCTGCGCGACGCGATCCGCCGCCAGATCGACTTCACCACCGACGAGGGAAAGACCTACGCTCTCGGCGAGGAGACGCCCACGATCGTGATGCGGCCGCGCGGGTGGCACTTGGTAGAAAAGCACCTGCGGTACACCGACCGGGCAGGGTTGCGCACGCCGGCATCCGGCTCGCTCGTCGACTTCGGGTTGTACATATTCCATAACGCGCACGAACTGATCGAGCGCGGCAGCGGCCCGTACTTTTACATCGCCAAAATCGAGAACCACCTCGAAGCGCGGCTGTGGGATGACGTGTTTACGTTCGCCGAAAACGCTCTGAACATTCCGCACGGCACGATTCGCGCGACGGTGCTGATCGAGACGATTCCTGCCGCATTCGAGATGGAAGAGATTCTGTACGAGCTGCGCGAGCACTGTGCTGGGCTCAATGCAGGCCGCTGGGATTACATCTTCTCGATCATCAAGAACTTCCGTGGTCGGGGAGCAAGTTTCGTGCTTCCGGATCGCGCTGCGATCACGATGACGGTGCCGTTTATGCGGGCCTACACCGAGCTACTCGTTGCAACCTGCCACAAGCGGGGAGCACATGCTATCGGCGGCATGAGCGCGTTCATCCCGAATCGCCGTGACCCCGAAGTGACCGCGCGTGCCCTTGATGCGGTGACGCGGGACAAGCGTCGCGAAGCCACCGATGGCTTCGACGGTACGTGGGTCGCGCATCCCGACCTCATCCCCACCGCTCGCGCCGAGTTCGACGCGGTGCTGGGGGAGCGCCCCAACCAGGTTGAACGCCTGCGCGACGATGTTCACGTAACGGCGGAGGACCTGCTCGACCTTCGCATCGATGGGGCGGTAACGGATGCCGGAGTGCGTTCCAACGTCTCCATTGCGCTGCGCTACATCGAGAGCTGGCTGCGCGGAGTCGGCGCCGCGGCGATCGACAACCTCATGGAAGACGCGGCCACCGCCGAGATCAGTCGCAGTCAACTGTGGCAGTGGATGCACCAGCACGTCGTGACGGCGGAGGGCACACCGATCACGCACCGCAGCATCGAGGAGGAGCTCGCCCACGTGTTTGCCACGATCGAGCGGACCCCCGACGATCGCTTCGATGAGGCTGCGGCGGTCTTCCGCGAAGTAACGCTGGAAGAGGAATTCCCCACCTTCCTCACCCTCAGCGCGTACAGCAGCTACCTCGTCGAACAGCCCCGCGAGAACGCTGCCTGACAGCTCCACGGGCTAGCCGAGTGACGCTTTACGTGGTCAACGATGATCACGAAGGCCCGGCTAGCCCGTGACTCGCGCGGGCAACTAGGCGGTCGCTGTCGGCGCAGCACGGCAGACTAGAGGCGTGTACCTCGTGCTCGCGACTAGCGGCCGCACCCACACCGCCACACGAGTGGATGCTGCGGGCGCGGTTATCGGTGAACTCGCTGTCGAGAATGTGGCGGCGTTTGTTGCGCAGACGCAGGCCGCAGAGCCGGCTGTTCGTTGGGTCTGGCACGACACGGCAGCGTGGTACCCGGAGTTGCTCGAGGCGCGCGTGCGGGTCAACCGCTGCTTCGATCTGCGGTTGTGCCACGCGATTCTGCGCAACTCTGTCTTCACCCGGGAGTCGGCGCTAGCTCAGGCACGCGCGAGCCGCTGGGACGCGCTCGCTCAGGCGGGTCAGGCGGCGCCGGTGGATCCCCTTAGGCCGCAGCACTCGACCCTCTTCGATTTCGACGACGACGCTGATGCCGCGGCCGACGGCAACCTCGACGTTCTGGCTGAATTTCTTCGCCAGCTGGAGGCGGTGGCAACGTCGTCTGAGGCCGGACGGTTGCAGCGACTGCTTTCCGCCGAGTCCGCGGGCGCGCTCATCGCCGCCGAGATGCGCTTCGCAGGCCTGCCGTGGAGTGCGCAGGCCCACGACGAGATCCTCACCGAGATGCTGGGGCCGCGCCCAAGCGTCGAGGGCGAACGGCCCGCACGACTTCAAGCACTCGTTGACGAGATCCGGCTGCGGCTCGATTCGCCGCGATTGGCGCCCGAATCGCCCGCCGAACTTTTGCGGGCGTTGAGCGTCGCGGGCATTCAAGCCACCACCACCCGGTCGTGGGAACTCAAGCAGCTCTCGCATCCGGTCATCGCGCCGCTTCTCGAATTCAAGAAACTTCAACGACTGATGACGGCGAATGGATGGTCGTGGCTCGACGCTTGGGTTGTCGATGGGCGTTTTCGTCCCGATTACGTCCCCGGTGGGGTGGTGACCGGCCGCTGGGCAACTAGCGGCGGCGGTGCTCTGCAACTCCCACACCTCATCCGTGGGGCGGTTCGGGCCGATCCGGGCTGGAAGTTTGTTGTCGCGGACGCCTCGCAACTGGAGCCCCGCATTCTCGCGGCGATGGCCGGTGACCGCGGAATGGTCGCGGCCGGAGCATCCGGGGATCTCTACGAAGGCATCGTGGCGAGCGGTGCCGTCGATACTCGCGCTCACGCGAAGCTCGCGATGCTCGGCGCAATGTACGGCGCGACATCGGGGGAGAGCGGCCGACTCATGCCTCGCCTCGCGCGGGCCTACCCGCAGGCGATTGCTCTCGTGGAACAGGCGGCACGCGCCGGTGAACGTGGCGAAGTGGTGAGCACCCAACTCGGGCGCAGCTCACCTCCCGGCACTCACGCGGCAACCTACGACGATTCGCAGTCTCCCGCCCAGCGCGCGGCGTCGCAAGAACGCGGGCGCGCGTGGGGCCGCTTCACGCGCAACTTTATTGTTCAAGGCACTGCGGCCGAATGGGCGCTGTGCTGGATGGCGAGCATCCGCAACCGCCTTGCCCAGCTCTCGGAAGGCGCCTGGCTCACAGACGCGCCCCACCTCGTGTTCTTTCTGCACGACGAGGTCGTGGTGCACGCTCCCGCGGAACTCGCCGACAGCGTCGCTGAGCATGTGACGGCGGCAGCAGCGGATGCCGGGCGGCTCGTTTTCGGCGACATCCCGGTCACGTTCCCGCTCACGACCGCCATCGTCGACCGCTACGATCACGCCAAATAGCCTGAGCGCTGCCAACCGCCTCGCCTGCCCAACTATTCGTCGGACGAAGAGGCAGCAGTGGTGGTGGGTCGCCCGCGCTTGGGCTTCGTGGGGTTCAACGGAAAGGCGTCAGCGAACCCCCGCGATTGAGCCGTGGTCAGTGCGGCCTCGACGCGATCGAGCCACTGCAGTTCAGCTTCGGCGTGCGCGAACAAGCAATCAGCGACGAGTTGCTCCGCGAACTGGCTGGCGTCGTGGGCATCTTCGCGCACTTCGGCGGTGAGAGAGAGGGCGTCGACGGCGACACGGGTGGCTCGCCGTTGATGCTCGATCACGGCGCGCGCATCCACGCCCGGGAGCGTCACAGCGATCGCGAGCTTGATCGCAAGCTCATCGCGGCTGACGGAATAGTTGTCGACCGGGGTCTTTAGCCAGTGCTCCGCTTCGAGCTTTCCGGCATCCGTGATCGTGTAATACGTTTGCTGCGGTCCGTCTGAGTCGTCGTCAGCAGGCGCGCCAGTTTTGAGCACGAGACCGTCGCGCACGAGTCGATCGAGCGTGTTGTAGATCTGGCCAACGTTGAGTGGCCACGTTGACCCGGTGCGCCGGTCGAATTCCGACCGCAACTGATACCCGTAGCAGGGGCCCTGCGCCACGATTGAAAGCAAGCTGTGGCGGATTGACATGCCAGACCTTCCGGGTAAGTCGATACTGAGTATGTAGTAGTTGACCCTAGCGAGAGGGCGGATGCTCGCCCGCTACTGTTCGGTGTGTCGAGTTCTTCGACCCCGAATGGTGCCGCTTTGGTCAGCTCGTCGGAGTTTTCGCGGGGTGGATCATTGGAGGCTATAGCTCCCATTCCCGCGACAAAATGTCCACGCAATTAGCACTCGTTCTAGATGAACTGGACTCTTCGCGGTCGATTTCGTGCAGACCGCCTCCGCGCCCCATACTCATCTGCGTGAGTGATGCCCCCGTAGCCGCCGCAGCGGCCCAGCCTGTGCCCGATTCGATCAATGACCGCGAGTTCATCTTGGTCTCGTCTTCGGGGAGCGCTGTGTCGACGGCAACTCCCACGCGATTCCGCTATCACCAAGACGGCCAGATGGTCTGGGGTGAGTACTACGGCGACACCGTCGCTCTCGGGCGCTTCGTCGGTCGTCGCGATGACGACGTCGTGTCGATTCGTTTCGCCCACCGCTTGGCCGCGAGCGAGGAAATCGTTCTTGGTATGGCGTCCAGCACTATCCAGTGGAATGCCGATGGCAAGCTCGAGCTCTACGAAGAGTTCGAGAAGAATGGCGAAGCTCACGTGAGCATTTGCGTCGAGGCTGATCGCCGCGGGGCATGGCCCGAGCTCGACCCAGCGCAGCGCAGCACTCCACAGCTCGACGGCACCACGTTCATCCTCGAGGAATCGACAGCGAGCACGGTCAGCGCTGAGCCCACTCAGTTCGAGTTTGACGAGAACTCGGGCATCGTGTGGGGCTTCTACTTTGGCGACACGGTTACGGCAGGCCGCTGCGTCGGTCGCTACCGCGACGGCGTGCTCGATGAGTTCTTCGTGCACCACGTCATCGCAAGCGATGCGACCCTGCTGGGCGACAGCAGCACGACCCTCGGTTCACGCCCCGACGGTCGTCTTGAACTCATCGAGGAGTTTGTGCTCGATGGCGTTCCCGGTAAGAGCGTGTGCGTTCAGGTCGCCTAGCGCCTGAGGCGACGTGGCGAACTAGTTGTTGAGCCCCGCGCGGTTGGGGTCGGCTCGGGTGAACCGGGTAAGGCCCAGTTGCGCGGGTTCTTGCGGGCGCTCGGGCAAATCCGAGGGCAGTAGGTACGGGCGCTGAAAGACTTCGTCGAGTACGAGAACGGTCTCGAGTGACTTCACTTCGGGCAGTACCGAGAGCACTCCGACGATGAAGTCGTGGATGGCGCCCACCTCGTGGCCGCGAATCAGCAGCATCGCGTCGTGCTCACCGGTCGTGATTCGGCAGGACTCGATTTCGGTCATGTTTGTGATGCGATCACGAAAGCTTGCCCAGGTCTGCGGATGCACGGAGAGAAACACGAGTGCGCAGATGCCGAGCCCGGCTTTGGCGGGGTCGATCTGGGCGCTGAAGCCCGTAATAACACCGTCAGACATGAGCTGTTCGACGCGGGTATAGACGTTGGCGCGAGAGACATTTACCTTCTCTGCGAGAGCCGACATTGATATTCGTCCGTTATAGCGGAGCTCACTCAATATCTTCAGGTTGATCTCATCCAATTCAGACGGTGATTGTCCAGTACTGGGTGAGCCGGTAGTGCCTTTACTGGACATATTGTGTGAAATCTCCCTCATGTTTAACTCATGGTCTGAATGATCGCGCCTTTGATTGGACAGACTAGCGGGAATTGTGCCAATCTCAAGCACAGCCGTCCAGAGGCTGTTCTATAACCACCAAGGAGTTCCCTTTGCGCACCAAGTTCCGCTACGTAGCGGCCGCGTTCGGACTGACTGCATCACTGGCTCTCGCCGGTTGCGCTGCAGCAGCACCCGAAGCAAGCGACAGCATCGTTATTGACACCGCTTTCACGCTCGAGACCAGCGACCCCGGCCGCAACTACGTCCCCACCGGGTACATGGTGTCGAAGGCTCTCTACGAGACTCTTCTCGACTTCGCCGGCTCCGACGAGTCGACTCCGGTTGACGGCCTCGCCTCCTACGAGTCGAACGACGACGCAACGGTCTTCACCTTCACGCTCAAGGACGGCCGCGTCTTCTCCGACGGTTCAGCAATCACTGCTGACGACGTTGTCTTCTCGCTCAACCGCGTCGCCGGTATGACCGAGAGCAAGGCCAACTTCTTGATGAACGGCATCACCGTCACCAAGATCGACGACATGACCGTCGAGCTCAGCACGGAGACCCCGTCGCTCAAGCTCCCCGCCCTCATGACGAACCCGTCGCTGGCCATCCTGAACTCCGCTCTCGTTATCGAAAACGGTGGAACGACGGATGACTCGGATGCTGCTGAAGCATTCTTGAACGAGACCTCGGCTGGTTCCGGCCCCTACATCCTCGATACGGTTAACTTCGAGTCGCAGGTTGTCCTCGCCGAGAACGAGAACTACAACGGTGACGAAGACATCGACTTCACTCGCGTTGTTATCCGCAACGTTTCTGAGGCCGCAACCCAGAAGATCAACCTTGAGGGCAATGACTCTCAGGTAGCCGTTGACCTCAGTGGTGACCAGGTCGCAAGCCTCAGTGATGGAATTAACGTGTTCTCGACTCCGTCGGCACAGACCATATTCCTGCTGATCAACCAGAGTGAAGAAGTGGGTGGCGTTACCTCGAACCCCGACTTCGCTAACGCAGTTCGTTACGCTCTCGACTACCCGGCGCTCCTCGAGCTTGCTGGTGCAGGTTCCGAGCAGGCCACCGGCGTTATCCCGCCGTCGTTCCTCGGCGCGCTGGAGAACGGTGTAGAGCAGGACCTCGACGTTGCCGCTGCTTCGCTCGAAGCATCCGGCTACGACGGTGAGAGCATCACGCTCGAATACCCGAACGACTACCCGGTTGGTGGAGTGAGCTTCACCCCGCTCGCCGAGCGCGTTCAGTCGCAGCTCGCGGATGCCGGCATCACCATTGAACTCGCTCCGGCGCCGTTCACGACGCAGATCGACAGCTACGTCAACGGAACCGAAGCCTTCAGCATCTGGTTCTGGGGCCCCGACTACGCCGACTCCGCCAACTTCCTGCCGTTCTCGGCTGGACAGAAGGTTGGACTGCGCGCCGGTTGGACCGCTGAGCAGGACACCGACGTGGTGAACCTCGCTTCGGCAGCAGAGAACGCAACGAACTTCGACGAGCGCGAGACTGCATTCAGCAACTTCGCCGAGGCTCTGCAGCAGCGTGGACCGTTCGTTCCGCTGATCGTTCCTGGCTCCAACATCGCGACCGCCTCGTACATTGATGGAGTTGCGTACAACTCCACTTGGACGATGGACATCGCTGAACTGCAAGCTAAGTAGAAAGAACCTCTAGCGTGGGAAACACACCCCGCGCGACTCGCAGGTACTCGGCCAGATCACCTCTGGTCGGGTACCTGCTTCGTCGCCTCGGAACCTCAGTCCTGCTCCTCTTCGGAGTCACTATCGTCACGTTCGCTCTCGCGAACCTTGTGCCGGGTGACCCCATTGCGGCAGCGCTCGGTGAAGGGGCGGCGAGCAACCCCGCCACCGTGGAGGCGTACATCAAGGAACGCGGGCTCGATCAGCCGCTTCCCGTGCAGTACGCCAACTACATTGGCGGGTTGTTTCAGGGCGACATGGGTATCTCGCTGCGTACAGCACAGCCCGTGGCATCTGACCTCTCTAAGGCAGTGCCGGCCACGGTCGAGATCGCTCTGTTGGCCATCGTTGTCAGCCTCGGTGTTGGTGTGGCTCTCGGCTCCCTCGCGGCCTACCGCCGCGGCAAGATCAGCGACCAACTGGTGCGCGTGTTCTCGCTCATCGGCCTCAGCATCCCGACCTTCTGGATGGCGCTCGTCAGCTTCAACTTCTTCTTCCTGCAACTGCGCATCGCGCCCGGTTCGGGCCGGCTCTCGCCCGCGTTGGCACCGCCGCCCACCGTGACGGGCTTCTATACGGTCGATGCTCTGCTGGCGGGCCAGTGGGTGACCTTCACGGATGCCCTGGCTCACCTCATGCTTCCGGTCTTTGTTCTCTCGCTCTTCACGATCGGTCTGCTCACGCGCTTCGTTCGCACCTCGGTACTTGAAGTGTTGGATGCCGACTACGTTCGTGCCGGTCGCGCTAAGGGCCTCAGCGGTGCACGACTGCTCTTCGGCTACGTGCTGCGCGGAGCATCGCTGCCCATCCTCACGATCGTCGGCCTCGCGTTCGGAACCCTGCTCTCGGGCACGGTGCTCGTCGAGGCAGTGTTCGCGTGGCCCGGGCTTGGCAGCTACGCCTACAACTCGGCAACCAGCCTCGACCTGCCCGGCGTTATGGGCGTCGGTCTCGTGGTGGGTGTCGTCTACCTGACTATCAATTTCGCCGTCGACCTTCTTTACGGTGTACTCGACCCGAGGGTGAGGCTCGCATGAGAAAGCGTTGGCTAAAGATTCCTGCCGCGTGGATAACCCCACTCGGTGTCATTGGCGCTGTTATTGCTGTCGCGTGGGTGGGCATTGCCTTTACCGCTCGACTGTGGGTTCCGTTCGACCCGCTGGCGCAAGACCTGCCTCGACTGCAAGCTCCCGGCATCGACACCCTCATGGGTACGGATGCTCTCGGCCGCGACATCTTCTCGCGCCTGATGACCGGTGCGGGCGTCACGATTCCGCTGGCGCTCATGCTCGTGGTGATGTCGCTCCTCGTCGGAACCCTCATCGGTGCAATCGCCGGGTACTTCGGCAAGTGGGTTGACGAGCTGTTGATGCGCTTGACTGACCTCGTCATGGCGTTCCCGACTGTCATCCTCGCGATGGTCGTCGCCGCAGCTCTCGGGCCCTCGCTCTTCAACGCGGTGATCGCAGCCTTCGTGGTCTCATGGCCGCAATACGCCCGTATGACGCGAAGCATTGTGCTCGGGCTTCGTACCCAGAACTACGTGATGGCCGGGCGGCTGATGGGCTTCTCGCCCTTCAAGACGCTGCGGGTCGATATCGCGCCCAACGTGGTTGGCCCCATTCTCGTTCTTGCGAGCCTCGACGTAGGAACCGCCATCCTGCTGCTGTCCGGACTGTCGTTCCTCGGCCTGGGAGCTCAGCCTCCGACGCCTGAGTGGGGTTCGATGATCTCCGCCGCCATCCAGAACTTCGACAGCTGGTGGATCGGGTTGTTCCCCGGTCTCGCCATCCTTACCGTCGTGATGGCCTTCAACTTCGTGGGTGACTCGCTGCGAGACATCTTCGATCCGACTTCACAGGTATCGCGAGCGGGGGCCCGGTCATGATCGACGCACCAACACCACAGCCCGCGGATGCCGCATCCTTCGCTTCCTCGCCCGTGCTCACCGTCGACGCTCTCACGATCGGCATCGGCTCCCGTAACAACGTCAAATCCATCGTCAAAGGCATCAGCCTCGCGCTCACCCCCGGACGTGTCCAGGGCCTCGCGGGGGAGTCGGGCTCGGGCAAGACCGTTACGTCGCTGGCGATGTTGGGTCTGCTACCGAGCAATGCCGTCGTGGGTGGTTCGATTCGGCTCACTGATCCTGAAGGTGGCGACACCGAGCTTGTCGGGATGTCGCACCGCCAGTTGAACGAGATCCGTGGGCGTCGCATCGCGATGATCTTCCAGGACCCGTCGTCGAGCCTGCACCCGCAGCTCACCGTCGGAGTTCAGCTCACCGATCATGTGACGCGTCACCTCAAGCTCTCCAAGAAGCAGGCTCGCGAGCACGCCATCGGGCTACTCGACCGCGTTCGCGTGCCCAACCCCGAAGAAGCTCTTGGTCGCTACCCGCACCAGTTCTCGGGCGGTCAGCGCCAGCGCATCGCCATCGCGATTGCTCTCGCTTGCGATCCGGTCGTGCTCTTGGCGGATGAACCGACTACGGCGCTCGACGTCACCGTTCAGGCGGGCATCCTGCACTTGCTACGCGATCTCGCTGATGAACGTCAACTGGCGGTTCTCCTCGTTACTCACGATCTCGGCGTCATGAGCGCTATTGCCGACGACATCGCGGTGATGCGCCACGGCGAAATCGTCGAGTCCAACGTTCGTCACAACATTTTCGCCAACCCGCAGCACGCGTACACGCGCGAACTGCTCTCGTCTCTGCCCGGTGCAGAAGGCTTTCAGGAGGTAAGCGAATGAGCGAGCTGCTCGAAGTATCCGATCTCGTTATCGAGTACCACGGCGTGAGCGTCGTGCGCGCTGTCGACGAAGTCTCCTTGACGATCGCTCCCGGCGAAGTTCTTGCTTTGGTGGGGGAGAGCGGCTGTGGCAAGTCGAGCCTCGCGCGTGCCGTCGTCGGCATGGAAAAGCCTCGTTCTGGTGCCGTCACCTACCGAGACGCCGAAGTCCCGCTTCTCGGAGTGCGTCGCCGCAAGGCGCAGTTCACGTCGATTCAGATGGTTTTTCAAGACCCGAACTCGTCGCTCAATCCACGCATCCGTGTCGGCCAGCAGATCTCCGAGGGCATTCGTGCCGCGCTAGAGCGTGGTGCCGAAGGCTCGCAGCCCGAAGAGTGGCTAGAGCGCGTCGGCCTGCCCACCACGATGGTGTCGCGCTATGCTCACGAGCTGTCGGGCGGCCAGCGTCAGCGCGTCGCAATCGCGCGAGCTCTTGCCGCGCGCCCCGATTTGTTGGTGGCTGACGAACCGATTTCTGCTCTGGATGCCTCGAGCCAGGCTTCTGTCGCTGACATGATGCGCAAGCTCGCGCTCGATGCCGGCGCCGGGTTGCTCTTCATCTCGCATGACCTTGCGATCGTGCGTCTCATTGCCGACCGCACCGTCGTGATGTACCGCGGCAAGATCGTCGAATCGGGAGTTTCCGATCTCATCTGGAACAACCCCGTACATCCCTACACTCGTGCGCTGATCTCGGCGATTCCCGAGCCCGATGGCAAGGGCATCCTGCCCGCGGCTCCCGCTGCAGAAGCCCCCGAAGAGTGGCGGATGACGATGCCTGAGGCTCTGAACCGCGTCTAATCCGCATAAATGTAGTTACACGCTTGTATTTTCCCGGATTTGTCAGGGATAATGTCCCCAAGCGGTTCGCCGCACAATTTAATAGCTAGAAGTGCCGTCACAGGTACCGTTCGTGGGTCGATGGGGAAGTCGCACCCAAACGGAACGGAGATATCGTGACTGCACACAACGCTCGCGGAGTGCTCTACGTGCACTCTGCTCCTCGCGCGCTCTGCCCACATATTGAGTGGGCTGCTGGTCGCGCTCTTGAACGCGCCGTGAACTTCGATTGGGATAACCAACCGGTGCTCAAGGGCTCTCAGCGCGCCGAGTTCTACTGGGAAGGCCCGCAGGGCTCCGGCGCCGTGCTCGCCGCTGCGCTTCGCGGTTGGGAACACCTTCGTTTCGAAGTGACCGAGGACCCGAGCCCCGGCTCCGACGGCGGCCGCTGGATGCACACGCCCGACCTCGGAATCTTCTTCGCGCAAACCGATAGCGTCGGCAACATGGTGATCCCCGAGGATCGCCTGCGTTACGCGATGGAAGCCGCCGGTTCCGATGCGTTCGAACTGCATCGCGAACTCCGCTTGGCCCTCGGCCAGGCCTGGGACGACGAGCTTGAGTCGTTCCGTCACGCCAGTCAAGACTCTGCAGTTGTGTGGCTCCACAAGGTAGGTTGATCATGATTTCCGAACGCACGCACACTCCAGAAGTAGCGGTTGACACACGGATTCCTCTGATTGAGTGGCAGGACTGCAACGACGTCGTGCTTGACGCCGTCGACTCGCCCTTCGATGGCGAGTGCACCCTCCACGATGGATGCCGCTCCATCATGTGAAGTACTGCATTCGCTGACACGCTGCACTTTCTGAAGGTGCTGCCTCTTCTGAATGCAGCGCCTTCGTTCCTGCGCTGAAACGCTATCTGCACATTTGTGTTGCTGTTTGTTCGCTGCGAGCGTGCCGTTCAGGTCGCTTACAGGAGACTCCCGGAGTAGCGTTGAAATGTGGCCGGAAGTATTCGGGCACGGTTGCCACAACGGGCCGTCCTCAGGCTCTCGAGCCTTCTCCTTCCGGCTGAAACCGATTCAGTATTTGGAAGGAACACCATGTCTCGCTTTGACGGAAAAGTAGTTCTCATCAGCGGCGGCGCCCGCGGAATGGGCGAATCCCACAGTCGCGGAGTAGTCGCTGAGGGCGGCAAGGTCGTCATCACCGACGTTCTTGACGCCGAAGGTCAGACTCTCGCTGACGAGCTGGGCGAGAACGCCATCTACGCGCACCTCGATGTCACAAAGGAAGAAGAGTGGAACGCGGCTGTAAAGCTCGCGGTCGACACCTTCGGCGGCCTCAATGTGCTCATCAACAACGCCGGTATCGTCAACTTCGGAACCCTCGACGAGTACACCGAGAAGGATTGGTCGCTGATCATCGGCATCAACCTCACCGGATCGTTCCTCGGCATCCGCGCGGCAGCTCCCGAACTCGTCAAGAACGAGACCTCGGCCATCGTCAACATCTCGTCGACTGCCGGCATGCAGGGTTTTGCGGCGCTACACGGCTACACGGCATCCAAGTTTGGACTCCGTGGTCTCACGAAGTCAGTCGCGATGGAGCTGGGCCCGCAGGGTGTTCGTGTGAACTCGGTACATCCCGGAAACATCCGTACGCCGATGACTGACGGTCTCGGCATCGACGAGACTCGTACGCCTATTCCTCGCTTGGGCGAAGCAGAGGAAGTTACCAAGATGGTGCTCTTCCTTGCCAGCGAAGACTCGAGCTACTC
The DNA here is from genome assembly GCA_040687235.1 of Rhodoglobus sp. NPDC076762. GTDB lineage: Bacteria > Actinomycetota > Actinomycetes > Actinomycetales > Microbacteriaceae > Rhodoglobus. The sequence goes on from JBFBMV010000001.1 coordinate 1,655,250, forward strand.
GACCGGTTCTGAATTCATCATCGACGGTGGAGTGCTCGCCGGCGAAGGCGCAGTGCCTCAGTAACCAGCGCGCTGTTGCGGCGTGGGCACCGAGAAATCGTCTCTCGCCTCATCTCACTCGTTAACGACACATCGCCCGCCTCGATCACATGATCGGGCGGGCGATGTGTCGTTAAGCGCTCACGGGCTAAGCCGCCGAGCGCAGTGGAGCTTAGACCGAGCGGAACGCTGCAACAGCGTTGTGGCCGCCAAAGCCGAACGAGTTGCTGATCGCGAGCTGGGGTCCCGAGCCGAGGTCGCGAGGCGACGTAACGACGTCCAGCGGAATCGCCGGGTCCTGGTTGGTGAGGTTGATCGTCGGGGGAGCCGTGCGGTGGTGGAGAGCCAAGACCGTGAAGATGGCCTCGAGTGCTCCTGTACCGCCCAAGAGGTGCCCTGTGGCGCCCTTCGTGGCCGAGACCGGAATGTTCGGCAGGTGGTCGCCAAAGATGCGCAGAAGCGCCTTGTACTCGGCGATGTCACCGACGGGCGTGCTCGTCGCGTGAGCGTTGATGTGGGTAACTTCTTCTGGCGTTGCTCCGGCCGCTTCGAGAGCGTCGCGCACAGCGCGGGCTGCAGCGGTTCCCTCGGGGTCGGGAGCAGTGATGTGGAACGAGTCACTCGTCACAGCGCCACCAGCGAGTTCAGCGTAGATGCGCGCACCACGAGCGAGAGCGTGCTCTTCGGTCTCGAGAACGAGCGTTGCTGCTCCTTCGCCGAGAACGAAGCCGTCACGCGAGATGTCGTAGGGGCGCGAGGCCGTTGCCGGGTCGTCATTACGCTTCGAGAGTGCTTGCATCGACGCGAAGGCGGCGATGGGAAGCGGGTGAACCACGGCTTCCGTTCCGCCGGCGATGACGACATCCGCAAGTCCAGCCTGCAGGTGCGCGTACGCGTTGGCGAGAGCCTCGGTGCTGGAAGCGCACGCGGAGACGTCGGTGCGAGCGTACGCACGCGAAGGAATTGCCATGCTGATTGCGGCCGCGGCGGCATTGGGCATGAGCATCGGGATCGTCATGGGAAGAACACGACGGGGGCCCTTTTCGCGCAGGGTGTCCCAGGCGTCGAGGAGGGTCCAGAGTCCACCGATTCCGGTGGAGTAATCGACACCGATTCGAACGGGGTCTACATCGGGGGAGCCGGCATCCGCCCAGGCTTCACGAGCCGAGATGAGCGCGAACTGGCTCGAGGGGTCGAGACGCTTGTATTCAACGCGCTCGAGAACTTCCTCGGGGCGAACCTTGGCTTCAGCAGCGAAGGTGACGGGCAGCTCGTGCTTGGCGACCCATTCGTGCTCAAGGGCGCGCGCGCCGGATTCGCCAGCGAGAAGGGCGTTCCACGACTCGGTCGCGGTTCCGCCGAGGGGCGTAGTGGCACCGATACCGGTGACAACGATCTTTTTGGTCATTTCACGTTCCTTTAGAGTGCATGGCTCAGAAAGTCGGCCAACGGCAGACTTCTGGAGTGCTGCGCGGAGGCCAACCGCATCGCGTGCGATTGGCCGTCCACGACGAGCGGGTGTTACGCCTGAGCGTTGGTGATGAAGTTCACTGCGTCACCGACGGTCTTGAGGTTCTTTACCTCTTCGTCGGGGATCTTGACGTCGAACTTCTCTTCAGCGTTGACAACGATCGTCATCATCGAGATCGAGTCGATGTCGAGGTCATCGGTGAACGACTTGCCCATCTCAACAGTGTCGGTCGCAATGCCGGTCTCGTCGTTGATGAGCTCAGCCAATCCGGCCATAACTTCTTCAGTGGACAGTGCCATGTTTTTCTCCTTGGGATGTAAATTGACCGTTAGCCAGTGTAGGCCAGCGGCAGTGATTCTTAGGGTTACTACGGCAGAACGATTACCTGCGCGCCGAAGACAAGACCCGCACCGAAACCAATCTGGAGGGCGAGGCCGCCACTCAGTTCGGGATTCTCTTCGAGCAGACGATGGGTCGCCAGCGGGATGGATGCTGCTGACGAGTTGCCCATCTCGGCAACATCGCGAGCGATCACCACAGACTCGGGCAGCTTGAGCTGCTTCGCGAACTCGTCGATGATGCGCATGTTGGCTTGGTGGGGAATGAACGCGGCGAGGTCTTCTGCGGTGATTCCCGCAACATCCAGAGCTTCCTTCGCGACCTTGGCCATGTCCCAAACAGCCCAACGGAAGACCGTCTGGCCCTCCTGGCGCAGAGTCGGCCACGCAGCGTCGCCTTCGCGGAAGTCGACCAGAGTCGCGTTCATCTTGATCGCATCGGCCTTCGAACCATCCGAACCCCACACTGGGGCGGAGATGCCGGGGGTGTCGCTCGGGCCAATGACAACCGCTCCGGCGCCGTCGGCAAGAAGGAACGAGATACTGCGGTCGGTCGGGTCAACAATGTCGGAGAGCTTCTCGGCACCGATGACGAGTGCGTACTTGGCAGCACCCGCGCGAATCAGAGCATCAGCTTGAGTCACCGCGTAGCTGAAACCAGCGCAAGCAGCGTTGATGTCATAGGCCGCAGCGGGGTTAGCGCCCACACGGTCGGCGACAACGGCCGACATCGAGGGGGTCTGCAGCACGTTGCTGATCGTGGCAATAATCACGAGGTCGATGTCTGCGGGATCGACACCCGACTTCTCGATCGCTTCGCGAGCCGCGTCAACGGCGAGATCGACAGCGAGGATGCCGGCCGATGCGCGGCGGCGTGTGACCATGCCGGTGCGCTGCTGAATCCACTCATCGCTCGAATCAATCGCTTCGACAAGCTGGTTGTTGTCAACGACGAGGTCACCACGGGCAGCGCCGTAACTGTAGATCTTCGTGAACTGTGACCCGGCGGACTGGGTGAGGGTGGGTGCGGTCATGCGTTGGCCTCCATCAGGTCAAATGCTGCGGATAGATCGTCAGGGGTCTTCACTGCCACGGCAGGAATTCCGCGAAGGCCGCGCTTGGCGAGGCCCGTCAGTGCGCCTGCGGGCGCAAGTTCGATGATGCCGGTGACGCCGGCATCCGCCAGCGAGTTCATGGTGAGGTCCCATCGAACCGGCGAAGAAACCTGACCAACGAGAAGGTCAACGAAGTGTGAACCGCTCTCGATCAGCGAGCCATCGCGGTTCGTGTAGATCGGCAGCGAAGGATCGTTCGCGGCGAGGTCGGCAGCCACGGTTTCGAGGTGGGCGACCGCAGGCTGCATGTAACGCGTGTGGAAGGCGCCGGCGACCTGCAGCGGCACGACACGCGTTCCCTTGAGCGGTTCTTCAGCGAGCTTGGCGAGTGCGTCGAGTGCTCCGGCGACAACGATCTGACCGCCACCGTTGAAGTTGGCTGGCTGAAGGCCGAGTTCGGCGAGACGCTCGAGCAGCGCAGTTTCGTCTCCACCGATGACGGCGGACATTCCCGTGGTCTCGAGTGCTGCAGCGGCGGCCATGGCCGATCCGCGCTGCACGACGAAGCGCATCGCGTCGTCTTCGGAGAGGATGCCTGCAGCGGCGGCCGCAGTGATCTCACCGACGGAGTGGCCCGCGACAGCACCGATGTGCTTGCGACGATCTCCGGCAGTCAACGCGCTGAGCGTGAGTAGACCAGCGGCCACGATGAGCGGCTGAGCCACCGCGGTGTCGCGGATCGTGTCGGCATCCGAAGTCGTGCCGTGCGCGATCAGATCGATCCCGGCAGCCTCAGAGATCGCTCCAAGCTGCTCTCGCAGGGCGGGGTCTTCGAGCCAAGGCTCAAGAAAACCGGGGGTCTGGGAGCCCTGACCGGGCGCTACTACAACAATCACTTAGCTAGTCTGCCAATCTTTCGTCGGAATCGCTTGGATGACCCCACCAAAGCTCGACGGGATCGTTGTGTGAACTCACCAAACGGCGGAACGCTAGCGAGCGCGTCCGGGCTCGGGCTCAGAAATCGAACCCACGATGAGGGCTGCTTGCAAGATCAGCGCTTCGCGCGCTCCCGTGGCATCCCAGCCAATGACTTCGCTGACCCGCTTCAAGCGGTATCGAACGGTGTTGGGGTGCACGAAAAGCTCGCGTGCGGTGGCCTCGAGAGACCTGCCGTTATCGAGATAGCACCACAGCGTCGTGAGTAGATCGGTCGAATGGGCCTGAAGTGGCTTGTAAATCTTGTTGATGAGGGTCGAGCGAGCGAGTGGATCTCCCGCAAAGGCACGCTCCGGCAACAGATCGTTTGCCAGCGTCGGGCGGGGAGCGTTGCGCCACGATCGAGCTACAGCAAAGCCAGCTAGAGCTGCCTTCGCGCTCTTCGAGGCATCTACGAGGCTTGGAACCTCTGGCCCCAGCACGAGGTGCCCGCTACCGAAGCCTGGTTCCAACTGCTCGGCGATCGTGATGAACGGCAGCGGCTCCTCGTCGTCGGTTTTCTCCGAGCGCGGTGCTGCGCGGCCGATGACAAGCACCAACCGGGAACCTTGCACTCCGATGAGAACATCGGCGTCGAGGTGACGGGCTGTACGACGCAACTGGTCGACGTCGAGCATCCGCGGGGATGTGCCCACGAGCACGCACACTTCGCCATGACCGTTCCAGCCCAGAGCCGCAATGCGACTCGGCAGTTCGTTGTCGTACTCACCGCTGAGGATCGAGTCAACAACGAGGGCCTCAAGGCGCGCATCCCACAGTCCGCGTGCTTCAGCGGCACGGGCGTACACGTCGGCGGCGGCGAAAGCGACCTCTCGCGAGTACAACAGAATCGCTTCGCGCAGTACGTCGTCATCAGCCTTGACCCGCGCTTCAACCACTTCGACCGCAATACGGATGAGCTGCAAAGTCTGGAGCAGCGACACCGACCGCAGAAGCTCGCGGGGAGCCGCGCCGAAAACATCAGCCGCGATCCACGGGGTGGAGGTGGGGTCTTCAAACCAGCTGATGAAGCTGGTAATTCCGGCCTGAGCGACGAGCCCGACGGCGGAACGCCGCCCTGGAGGGATTTCTCCGTACCAGGGCAGCGTGTCCTCGAGACGCTTGAGCGTCGCCGTCGATAGTTCGCCCGAGATCACACGCAACCAGGCGAGCGTTTGCGCCTTGGTCTTCTGTACCGGGGGAATTGTTTTTGCCTAGCTTTCGCCGCCGGCAGAACCGGTGGTACCAGCGTTGACGTCGTGGAGGCTGTACTTCTCGATTGCTTGAGGAAGTACTGCCGGGTCCATCTCGCCGCGCTTCACGAGCGACTGCAAGGTGCGAACAACCAGCGAGTGGCTGTCGATCTTGAAGTAGCGACGTGCTGCTGCGCGGGTGTCCGAGAAGCCGAAGTCGTCTGCACCGAGAGTGGCGAAGTCACCGGGGATGAACGCGCGTACCTGGTCGGGTACAGCGTGCATGAAGTCGGTGACGGCCAAGAACGGTCCCTGAGCATCCGCGAGCTTCGTCGTAAGGTACGGAACCTTGGCTTCGGCGGTGGGGTTGAGGAAGTTATGTTCCTCAGCCGCCAAACCTTCGCGACGCAGTTCAGACCACGAAGTAACAGACCACACATCAGCGGCTACGCCCCAGTCAGAGGCCAGCAACTGCTGTGCTTCGAGCGCCCACGGAACGGCAACACCCGACGCCATCAGCTGAGCCTTCGGCCCGGTGATAGTCGGCGATGCCAAGTGGTAAATACCCTTGAGCGCGCCCTCAACATCGAAGTTCTCCGGCTCAGCGGGCTGAACGAGAGGCTCGTTGTACAAGGTCAAGTAGTACATGACGTTGGGGTCTTCGTGCTCCCCGCCGTACATGCGCTCAATACCATCGCGCACGATGTGGCCGAGCTCGTAACCGTACGCAGCGTCGTAGCTGATCACTGCGGGGTTGGTGGATGCCAGCAACAGTGAGTGACCGTCAGCGTGCTGCAGTCCTTCACCGGTGAGCGTCGTGCGTCCGGCGGTAGCGCCCATGATGAAACCACGGGCCATCTGGTCGCCCGCAGCCCACATGGCGTCACCAGTGCGCTGGAAGCCGAACATCGAGTAGAAGACGTAGACGGGAATCAGCGGCTCGCCGTGAGTGGCATATGAGGTGCCCACCGCGGTGAAAGCGGCAAACGCTCCAGCCTCGTTGATACCCACGTGAACGATCTGACCCTGCGGGCTCTCCTTGTAGGCCAGCAATTGCTCGCGGTCTACCGAGGTGTACTGCTGACCTGCGGGGTTGTAGATCTTGGCGCTGGGGAAGTACGCGTCCATTCCGAACGTGCGTGCCTCATCCGGGATGATCGGAACGATGCGGTTACCGATCGACTTGTCGCGCAGAAGGTCCTTGAGCAAACGAGCGAACGCCATTGTCGTGGCGATCTCCTGCTTGCCGGAGCCCTTCTTGACAACGTCGTAAGTCTTCGACTCGGGAAGCTCGATCTGCGTGTACTTGCTGCGACGCTCGGGCACATAGCCTCCGAGTTCGCGGCGACGCTCCTGCAGGTACTGGATGCCCTCGTCGTCGTTACCGGGGTGGTAGAACGGCGGCTGGTAAGGATCAGCTTCAAGCGCAGCATCCGTAATTGGGATGTGCATCTCGTCGCGGAATTGCTTGAGGTTCTCAAGCGTCATCTTCTTCATCTGGTGGGTCGCGTTGCGGCCCTCGAAGCTGGGGCCGAGGCCGTAGCCCTTGACCGTCTTCGCCAGAATGACCGTGGGCTGACCCTTGTGTTCGCTCGCAGCCTTGAACGCCGCGTAGACCTTGCGGTAGTCGTGGCCACCGCGCTTGAGGTTCCAGACCTCGTCATCGCTGAGGTGCTCAACCATCTTGAGGGTGCGGGGGTCGCGGCCGAAGAAGTTCTCACGAACGTAAGCGCCTGACTCAGCCTTGTAGGTCTGGTAGTCACCATCGGGAGTGCGGTTCATGAGGTCGCGCAGGGCGCCCTCATGGTCGTTGGCAAGCAGGTCGTCCCACTCGCGGCCCCAGATGACCTTGATGACGTTCCAGCCGGCACCGCGGAAGAAGCTCTCGAGCTCCTGAACGATCTTGCCGTTACCGCGAACAGGGCCATCGAGACGCTGCAGGTTGCAGTTGATGACGAAGTTCAGGTTGTCGAGCTTTTCGTTCGCGGCCCACTGAAGGGCTCCACGGCTCTCAACCTCATCCATCTCACCGTCGCCGAGGAAGGCCCAGACCTGCTTGTCTGACACATCCTTGATGCCACGGTTGCTGATGTACTTGTTGTTCTGTGCCTGGTAGATCGCGTTGATCGGTCCGAGACCCATCGAAACGGTGGGGAACTGCCAGAACTCCGGCATGAGGCGCGGGTGCGGGTAGCTCGAGATGCCGTTCGGTGCTTGCGACTTCTCTTGGCGGAAGCCGAGGAGCTGGTCCTCGCTCATTCGACCTTCGAGGAAAGCGCGGGCATACATACCGGGGGAGGCATGGCCCTGATAGAAAATCTGGTCTCCACCACTTTCGTGGTCTGCACCACGGAAGAAGTGGTTGTGCCCTACTTCGTAGAGAGCAGCGGATGACGCGTAGGTCGAGATGTGGCCGCCGACGCCAACGCCGGGGCGTTGCGCACGGTGCACTGTGATCGCGGCGTTCCACCGGATCCACGCACGGTAACGACGTTCGAGCTTTTCGTCACCGGGGAAATCGGGCTCATCATCCTTTGCGATGGTGTTGATGTAGTCCGTAGTCGGAACCATCGGAACACCGAGGTGCAAATCTTTGGAGCGCTTGAGAAGGCTGAGCATGATCTCGCGACCGCGCTCGTGTCCTTGTGCTGCAACGAGGGAGTCGAGTGATTCGTTCCACTCGGCGGTCTCCTCCGGGTCCTTGTCGGTGTTGGTTACCGAGTATGGGTCCTGGTCGTTTACCGTCACCGTTGACCTCTTTCGTGTAGAGAACAGAGTCCTGCGAGTCGAGGCACTACCGGGTTACGGATGTGATGGGATCGACTACGCCCATCGATTCTAGTTGTCGAATGCGGCAAGATTCGAACCGGGGCTTTTTATCCCGCAAACACGGGGCGTTCGCTCAGTTTTCTCAAGGAAGGTTCTGTATGCCGATCACGCCGGGAGCTCGAGCGCCGAGTTTCGCGTTGCGCAATCAGCACGGGCAAGTAGTCGATTCGCAGGAGCTTCTCTCGCGACGCGCAGTGCTCGTAGTGTTTGTGCCGCTTGCGTTCTCGCCCGTGTGTGCCGGGGAGGTTGCTCAGCTGAACGAATGGCACGATGTTGCGGCCAGCGCCGGAGTTGAAATCGTCGTGGTGTCGGTGGATTCCACCGCGACTCTGCGTGCCTGGTCAGACGCCGACGGCATCCGGCTGTCATTGCTTTCGGACTTCTGGCCGCACGGCGCAGTCGCGCACTCGTTTGGGGCATTTCTTGACGACAAAGGCTTTGCTGGCCGCACGAGTTTCTTGATCGATATGAACGGAATCGTGCGCGACGTAATTTCGTCCCAATTGGGCGAACCCCGCCTATTTGCTGACTACGAACATGCGATTGAACAGCTTTCGTCGCCCCGTCGGTGATCGTTTTTCTGGCGGTGTGTAACCGGCACCAAAATCCCGTGTAACATTATCGAGCGCTGCTTCGCATTGCGTCGCTGCGGGCCTTTAGCTCAGCTGGTAGAGCGCCACGTTTACACCGTGGATGTCATCGGTTCGATCCCGGTAGGGCCCACCGCAACAGAAAACCCCCGTCACTGACGGGGGTTTTCTTCATTTCCCGGCCAGATGTGGCGCAGTCCTCCCTGCACGACCCGCTGTCGAAGCTGGGCGAGACGCTTTCTCCACGCTTGCAGAACGGTCTATCCCTCATATTTGTTTCGATAACTGCGTCAACAACGGCTAGTCATACCCGCAAAACATTGGTATCGCCTTAGGATTTGTGCATGGCATTCCACGACGACGTTGACGACGCGAACGATGCGAACGACGAAACGTCTTCAAAGCATGAGTTCGAACTACCTTTCCCGCACGCTGCGGCCGCGAAAAAACCCGGCTCAGATTCGGCTGATTCTCTGAGCGATGACGGTCGTATCGACCTCAGCGAGGCGTCAGCCGACGGCGTTGTCGATCTCGATGCTGCCCTCAACGGCGAAGCACCCGAACCTGTTTCAGCGCGGGATGACTCGCTCGCGCCTGCCGTGAATCCTGCGATCCCCGCACCCTTCGACTTGAATGAAGAATTTCAGCGCTCTGATGTCGCGGATGCCCTCGATCACGGAATGCCGCCCTGGGCCATGGCCCCGGCGCCCGATCCGACTCAAGCCGTTCCGCAGCTTGATGCCCCCGAGTCCGCTTCAACCTCGGATGCTCCGGAGAGCGCTGACGAGCCGACCCCCGCTGTCTCGAACTCTGCGGCTGCCTCCGCAGATGACGACGATGACGACCCGTACCAAATCCCTGCTGACTACACGACGCCCGATTTCTTCGCCTCACGAATTTCTCGTCGACGGACTCCGGCCGAAGCAGAGGCAGAGAATGCTGCCGCTGCGGCTGCCGAACTTGCGGCGCTGGCGGAAGAAGCGAGCGCGACTGCCAGTGGCGCCGATGGAGTAAGTGCAACCGGTGACGCTTTCGATGTGAGCGCGGACTCTGCAGACGAGAAAGAGTTCAGCTTCGAATCCCTTTTCGCTACTGAGGAACCCGCCACGGCGCCGAAGCCTCCGGCATCCGCTGACGACTTTGACGACACTATGTGGGCTGACGTTTCGCCTGCGATCTCTGAAGACGAGCCCGCTGCCAAGGCGGCCGAAACAGACGCGCCAGCGAACCACATCTGGAAGCTTGGGCCGCTTGAGCCCGAGGTTGCCGGAACGCCGATGCCCGCTAGCCCGTCCGTACCGACCGATGCCACTGAGCCTCCGACGGACACCGCCGCTGCGCTGCCCCTTGAAGAGGTAGTTGAAGGCGCCCCGATGTGGAACCTCGACGGCAAAGACGCTCCGGCCGCAGCCGCAGAGATTCCGAGCCTTGGCCTCGATGGCTTTCTGTCGCTTGATGGCGTCCAGTCCGGTCACGGCGCGGTTGCCAGCGATGAGCAGGCCGCGATTGACGCCACTGACGCGGTCAGTCCCTCTGGCGAGGTTGATGCCACTCATGCTTCGTCGGGCAACGCAGCGGAAACTGACAACGTCGCTGCCGAGCTCCCGCCGGTCGAAAGCGTTTCGGCCTTCGACCTCGATGCTGCGTTCAAAGAAGCCGCTGGTGCCGTTCCCGCGGCTGACTCGAGCGCCGATGTCGAGGGAGACGTTGCTGACACCGCTGACGCCACCACCGATGGTGCCACTCTGAGTGTTCCGGACGCCGATGATGCGTTCGATTTCTTCGCTGCGTTAAACGACGGTGTCGCGCAAGATGCATCCGTCAACAACGCCAGTGAACCAGCAGGCAGTGTCGACGCCGCGGACGGCGTCGAGGAGCCAGACGTCACCGATGTTGACGAGCCAGCTGCCACCGCCGGCGAAGAGTTGCGTGTCGACAGTGTCGACGCGGTCACAAACGACGCCTCGATCGATCCCGTGGTCAAGTTCTTCGCCGCACCCGCCCCTGCTCCCGAGACTCCTACGCTTTCAGACGAAGTGCACGACGATGCCAGCTCTGCGGCGGAGTCCGATGTGTCTGAGGTTGCAGAATTGGAAGCAACTAGTGCAGATGCCGCTGCGGCACCAGCGGCGGCTGACGAGGATGCCGCTCTCGACGCCGAGGCTGGACCGCCCCTGGCGCCATGGTCTTTGAGCGCGGAGAACGCTGTCGATCTGGAGGACGCAGCCGCCCCGGTAGCGAATGTGCGCAACGAGTCCACCCAGTTCGACCAACCCGAGTCGCACGCTGTTGAGCCAGTCGCGGACGAGCCAATCGACGGTGACGACTCCAGCGCTTTCCTTTCGCTTCCACAGGAAGAGGCAAGCGCGGCAACGACGGGCGTCGAAGAGTCATCCGCTGCGGCAGCGGAGGCCGCGCCATTTACTGTGGCGCCCGCCCAGCCCGTCGACGAGAGTGACGCCGAGGACGCCGAGGACGCCGCAGGCGCCACTGGCTCCGACTTCGAATCGCCATTCGCCCCGCGACAGTCATTTATTGCTCCATCGGCAGACGCGCCAGCTCCTCGCGTCGAGGATCTCTTCGGCGCGGCAGAGGACGTCGCACCGGTCGACGAGTCGTTGCCGGCCGCACCCTTCGTCTCCAGCTTTGCTCCGCAGGCGCCGATTGAGCCCGCGGCCTCGGAAACTGAAGCCACCGCAGCGGCGCCTGCCGCCGATGACTCGTTCGCTGTGGATGATGCCTCGCCCGTCTCCAGCGCGCCTGCCGAAGAAGCGGCGGTACCGCGCGCTAGCGGGCTCGATACGTCATCGGTCGAATCCGATGCGACTTCTGCTGGCGACGGTGACGACGTGCCGACGCCACCCACCCGCCGCTCGATGGCGGATGAAGAGCTGCTGACTTGGGCAGATAACCCCGCGAATCAATCGACGGGAACGCTTAGCGTCATCGAAGTTCTTGAAGCTCAATTGCGCTTGCGTGAAGAAGAAGCGCGGGAATACCGCGAATGGGAGACGACGTTCCGTTCGCGCGGTGGTCCCGTTGCTGATCAGGTTATTGATCAAGTGCGGTCGGAGTTCGCCGACGTCGTTGAAGACGAAACGTCCACTCCCACCGATGCTGCAACCGACGCCGATGCTGCAACCGACGCCGATGCTGCAACCGACGCCGATGCTGCAACCGACGCCGACGCCGACGCAGTACAAGGCTCGTTCGCTCCGGCCCCCGAAGCCGTCGGAACCCCTGAGGTTGCAGAAGTGCCCGAGGTTGCAGAAGCACCGCACGTTGCAGCAGCTCCGGAGACTACGGAGGCGCCCGCCGCCGCTCCGGCTGCCCAGCTGCCGACCTGGGACGTGCCGCCGCCCAGTGAATCGTGGTCGCCGCCCGCTGACTTCGAAGACGAGATCCCGTTCGCAGCCCATGCGGACCCGACCGGCTCCATCACGCTTCCCGTGGTCGGCGAAATCTCGGATGATAGTGCTCCGTCCGTCGACACCGACAGTTTCGCATCCACCTCTTCTCCGTCGCCTGTAGCCGAGACCACCGCCGCTGCTGAGAACGAACCAGCGCCTGACGCTGCAGCGGAAGCGCCGGCTCACGCGGCTGAGGATTCCGCGGCCGAGCCGAAAGCCGAAGTGCAGGCCGAGGAGCAGCAGCCCGTATCTGCGCCGCTGTTCGATCCCACATCCGGTCTCCTGAGTTTCAGCAACGCAGCTCCTGAGCCTGCGGCCACGCCTGACGCAATCGAGGCGACTGAAGCAACAGATGCACCTCACGCAACCGATACAGCAGCGCCAACCGAGGCACCTGACGCACCGCAGGAGCCCGCAGTGGCCGATGGTCTTGACGCAACAGAAGCACCCGCAGCCCCTACCGCTGAGGAGCTTTTCGCAGCGCCCGCACCATCAGCGCCAGCTTCGCCTTCCGCTGCTGACGCACCTGCTGCTTTTGCCGGACAGGCCGCACCGGAGTTCCCTGCCGACGAAGATGGCGACTATGACGAACTGCCCTTCGCTCCGCCGGCTCTCGTTGAGCCCGATACTGCTCCGAGCGTTCCGCGAGCGAATCTCGATGAGCATGTCTCCTTCGGAGACTTCGGCTTCGCGCCGCCGCCAGCTGATGCTGCGTCTGCAGAGGCGCCCGAAGCTTCAGCTGACGAAGTCGCCGGCGAAGCGCCATTTGCGTTCGGTCTGAGCGCTGATACGCACTCTTCCGACACTTCAACGCCCACCGTCGATGACGCAGTTTCTGTCGACTCAGCGATCGCGCCGGCCGAAGCACACGGTGCAGCCGCCCCAATTGCGCCGTCTGAAACGCCTCAAGCCGAAGCCGAAGCCGAAGCCGAAGCCGAAGCCGAAACCGAAGCCGAAACCGAAGCCGAAGTCGAGCCGACATCCAATCTCACGGCTGCTGCGGCCCCGGCGTTCAACTTCGCCTCGACGGAAAACCCGCACTACGTCGCGTCCGACCCGATCGATTTCGATGATCTGCTGAAGACCGACGACATCGACGATGCCGACGTCGACACCGATGAGCCTGAGGTTGATCCTCTCGTGGCATTGCTGGCGAACGCCGCCCCGCCGATGCAGGGTGATCCGCTCTCTGAGCTGCAGACTGGTTCGATCGCGGTCAACCAGGCCGATTTCGAAGCAGAGTCTGATGACGCAGTGGATGACAGTGATCGCCTCACCTATTCCACGGATCTTTCCGCAGGCGTTGGCGACGTTCCTTCCGCGACCACTGCTACGACGGACGATGAGATTCCGTTCGCCGCAGGTGCCGCAGGCGCCGCCGCGATCGGGGGAGCCGCTGCAGCAGCATCACTCGCATCGCAGCCGGCACCGATCGATGCCGCAGTGCCACTTCCGGCACCCGCTGCCGCTCCCGTCGTCCCCGAGGCTGCGGCCGCAGCCTCGGTGCCTCAGCCGGTAGCGCACTCCACCGCGGTAGTTGCCCAGCAGCCCCTCGGCCTCGAGGAAGTTGCACCGACCGCTCAGAAGGTCTTCAGCCTCGAAGAAAGTGGCCTTGAGCCCACCCCTGTCGACCGTCGAATCGGCCATGCGGCTCGTTTGTTCTGGCTGTGGTTCGCGGCTAACTCGTCGATCGTAAGCCTCGGTCTCGGTGCCGCAGTCTTCGCTGTCGGAATGAGCTTGCGCCAGTCAATCGTCGCGATCTTGGCTGGTGTCGCTCTGTCGTTCATTCCTCTGGGGCTCACGACTCTCGCGGGCAAGCGCAGCGGTCAGCCGACGATGGTCGTCTCGCGAGCATCCTTCGGTGTTCTCGGTAACATCGCACCGTCGGTCGTCGCCCTTATCGCTCGCCTCTTCTGGGGAGCGGTGCTGCTGTGGGTCTTGGCATCGTCGGTGGCAATCGTGCTGGTCGGTTCCGATCTCAACGGTGGCCTCGGTGATCGTCAACTGCTGTTGATCGCTCTGGCCCTGTCATTCCTGATTGCGCTAGTGATCGCCTTTGCTGGCTACCCGCTGTTCGCGCGTATTCAGCTCATCCTGAGCATCATCTCGGGTGTTCTCGTCGTCGGTCTTATCGGCTTCACAGCTCAGTTCATCGATATCTCTCAGGCGCTCACCACTCCCGACGGTTCCTGGTTGCTCACGGTAACCGGCGCTGTGCTCGTCTTCAGCTTCCTCGGTCTGGTCTGGGCCTACAGCGGTGCAGATATCGCTCGCTACCAGCGTCCGTCGTCGAGCGGCGGGGCATCCATGCTCTCGGCTACCTTCGGTGCCGCGCTGCCCGCCTTCGCGTTGATCGCCTACGGTGCGCTTCTCGCCGCATCCGACCCGGCCATTGCCCGTGGATTCTTGGCATCGCCTCTCGATACCTTGATGCTCCTGCTGCCGAGTTGGTACCCGATCCCGCTGCTGCTCGCTGCAACGTTGAGCCTGCTCTCCGGCATCACCCTGAGCCTCTACTCCGGCGGTTTCGCCCTCCAAGCAATTGGTGTGCGCGTTCCCCGTCAGTGGTCGATTGTGATCGTTGCCGTATTGCTCGGTGCTCTCTCGATTCTCTTCGCGTTCGGTGTCAACGGTGGCATCAACGAACTGTTCCGGGATGTCGCGACTACTCTCGCGGTACCCACTGCAGCCTGGGCCGGCATCTTTGCTTCGGAAACGATGATCCGCACCCGCAAGTTGGACAGTGCAGCGTTGCTCTCCCGCGGTGGTGTCTACGGCGACGTGCGCTGGGTCAACCTCAGTGCCTTCGTCGTGATCTCCGCAATCGGCTTCGCTCTCACTAGCGCAACGATCAGCTGGCTTTCATGGCAGGGCTACGGCTTCACCGCTCTCGGTGTAGACCTCACCTCGGAACTCGCCGGAACCGACCTGGGTGTACTCGTTGCTCTCGGCCTCGGACTCCTGACGCCACTCGTCGCGGGCATCCCCGCCATCCGTCGTCAAGAGGCTGAGCAAGCTGAGCGCGCTCCGCGTCCCGCCTAGACTGAAAGCGTGTCTACTACTGTCGCTCACGTAATCGCCGCGGCTGAACAGCTCTGGCCCGTTTCTGGTGCCGAAGCGTGGGATGCCGTGGGCCTCGTCTCTGGCGACCTCGATGCTCCGGTGTCGACGATTTCGCTCGCTGTTGATGCCGTTCTCGACACCGTTGACGAGGCCATCGCCGACGGTGCTGACATGCTCATCACGCATCACCCCCTCCTGTTGCGGGGCGTGACTTCGGTCGCCAGCGACCGCTACAAGGGCGCGGTGCTCACCAAGCTGATCCGAGCCGAGTGCGCCCTGCTCGCCGCCCACACCAACGCGGATGTCGTAGAAACCGGAACATCAGGTCGCTTCGCTACGAAGCTGGGCTTGTCATCGATCGCACCCATCGTTGAAGGCGAAACTCCGGATCGTGGCATCGGCCGCACGGGGCAACTGCCGGAGGCGATGACACTCGGTCGCCTCGCTCGCCTCATCGGTGAGATCCTGCCGCCGACGGCCACGGGCATCCGTGTCGCGGGTGATTTCGATCAACTGGTTCAGTCGGTGGCATTGTGCGGGGGAGCGGGTGACGCATACTTGAACGACCCGGCCGTGTTGGCGTCGGATGTGTACATCACGAGTGACCTTCGGCATCATCCGGCCTCTGAGGCTCGGGAGAACGCTCGGCTGCAGAATGGTCCGGCACTGATCGATGTGTCGCACTGGGCGAGCGAGTGGTTGTGGCTCGACGCCGCAGCCGACGAATTGCGTGCGCTGCTGCCCGACGTAACGATTACGGTGAGCGAACTGCGCACTGACCCTTGGGATTTTGCGGTTGTGCAGTAAGCGCACCGTTAGACAGAAAGAAGCATGACTATGGCGTTGACCGCTAGCCCCGCTGACCAAGCTTTACTCCTCGACCTGCAGGCCTTCGACACAAAGATTGCCCAGTTGGAGCACCGCGCAAAAAAGCTTCCCGAGCACGAGCAGTTGTCGGAGCTCAAGAAGCACCGCGACAAGCTTCAGCTGACGATTCTTGAAGAACGTGGCATCAAGGAAGACATCGAGCTCGAAATGAGCCGCATCGAATCTGACGTCAAGGTTGTCGAAGCGCGCATTGCTCGTGACACGTCACGCCTCGATGCTAGTTCGTCGCCCAAGGACGTTGCTGCCCTTGAGCAGGAGCTCACCGCTTTGCGCACGCGACTCAGCAACCTTGAAGACATTGAACTCGCCGTCATGGAGAAGCTCGAAGCGCAGCAGAAGGTCGTAGACAACCTCCTGGAGCAGGGCGGAAACCTTAGCTCTCAGTTCGGCGAACTCGAAGCCAGTCGCGACGAGGCTCTCTCCGTGATCGAGGCTGAGCTGGGCACGACTCGCACCGGTCGCACCGCGTTGCAGGCCACCATTCCGGAAGATCTTCTCGCTCTCTACGAACGTCAGCGCGAGCGTTACGGCGTTGGCGCTTCGTTGTTGCGCGGCGGAGTATCGCTGGCATCCGGAGTCAAATTGCTCGAGAACGAGATGCAGGAGATTCGTGCCGCTGCTCCCGACGCCGTGATTATGTGTGCCAGCAGCGAAGGCATCCTCGTCCGCACGAACGAGTCGGGACTCTAAGCGCTCTCCGAACGCTAAGCTAGACCGTTGAATGGGTCGGCAAGACGGTCGCGTTATCCGTGATGGATACCGAGGAACGTCCGGGCTCCGCAGAGCAGGATGGTGGGTAACACCCACCCGGGGTAACCCGCGAGAACAGTGCAACAGAAAGTAGACCGCCACAGACTTCGGTCTGGGGTAAGGGTGAAACGGTGGTGTAAGAGACCACCAGCGGCCGGGGTGACTCGGTCGGCTAGGTAAACCTCGTCCGGAGCAAGATCAGACAGAAGACGCTAAGGCTGCTCGCCAAGTCTTCGGGTAGATCGCTAGAGGTGTGCGGCAACGTACATCGTAGATAGATGACCGTCCAGCACGAGATTTCGGTTTCGTGTGAACAGAACCCGGCGTACTAGCCGGCCCATTCCTTCATCGCAGCCCCGCCGCGCATTTAGCCGCGTAGCGCGGGCTCTGGTGCAGCGCGCGCACCAGCGAGGCCCGCGTCTAAACGATGCCGCTTGTGCCGAGCAAAGTACCGATCAGGAACGTGGTGATGAGCGCGAGTGCGCCGCCAATCACGATGCGAAGCGTTGGTCGCACCCAACTATTGCCGCCGACGCGGGCCGAGAGCGCACCCGTGATCACGAGGGCCGTCAGCACCGCGATAAACGTTGCGAGAACTCGGATGGGTTCGGGAGCGATAAGAATTGCAGCCAGCGGTAGAACACCGCCGACGGTGAAGGCCAGCGCGGATGCTCCGGCCGCTTGCCAAGCGCTCACGACGTCATGCTCAGTGATGCCGAGTTCGGCTTCGAGGTGTGCCGCCAGTGCATCATGCTGCGTGAGTTCTTCAGCTACCTGCTGAGCGGTGGCAGCGCTAATGCCCTTGGCCTCGTAGATAGCGGCCAGTTCGGCCAACTCTTCCTCGGGCATCTCTGCGAGCTCGCGCCGCTCCTTCTCAATGAGCGCACGCTGGCTATCGCTCTGGCTGCTTACGCTCACGTACTCGCCGAGGGCCATCGAGATCGCCCCGCCCACGAGCCCCGCAACGCCGGCGGTGATGAGCGGTGCAATCGCGGATGTCGCACCAGCGACACCCACTACGATCGCTGCGACCGACACGATGCCGTCATTCGCGCCCAAAACTCCTGCGCGCAACCAGTTCAAACGACCCGCGAGGTCTCCTGAGTGGGGCTCGTTCGAATGGAAGCTCATCGTTATTCCTTCACGGCTAAGGCTGCGGCGCCCATGATTCCGGCATTGTTCCGCAGTTTTGCCGGAATGATTGGAGCATTCAGCTTCAGTAGCGGCAAGAACTTCTCGTGACTCTTAGAAACACCGCCGCCCACCAGGATGAGGTCGGGGGAGAAGAGCAACTCAAGGTGGGTGTAATAGCGCTGAAGTCGCTTTGCCCAAGCTTTCCAGCTCAGACGGCGGCGCTCTTTCGCGGCGAACGATGCGCCTTTTTCTGCGTCGCGGCCGCCGATCAGCAGGTGCCCGAGTTCGGAGTTGGGAACGAGCGTTCCGTTGTAAATTAGCGCACTGCCGATTCCGGTGCCGAGCGTCGTCAGTAAGACGAGCCCCGCAACGCCCTGGGCAGCGCCGTAACGAACTTCGGCAACGCCAGCGGCATCCGCATCATTGACGAAGTGGATGTCGCGACCGAGGGCTTTCTCGAATAGCTTCTCGGCATCCAGCCCGATCCACTCCTTGGAGATGTTGGCGGCAGACATGGTCTTGCCGTTGCGAACGATCGCGGGAAAGCACACACCGACAGGCATGCCCTCAGGGAGGCCGCCGAGCTTCTCGATCAGCTCGACAACGACGGCAATGATCTCTTGAGGCTTGCCCGACTTGGGTGTTGCGATCTTCATCCGCTCGCTCACCAGCTTGCCGGTATCGGTGTCAACGATGGCACCTTTGATGCCGGTGCCGCCGATGTCGATTCCTAGTGCCTGAGTCATACTGTCTACTTTCGCGTGCGTAGGGATGCGTCAGTTCGTGTGCGAGCTATGTCGTTAGGGGAGCGTCAGAATTTCAGTGCCGCGTTCAGTCACAACCATTGTGTGTTCGAACTGGGCAGTCAAGCTCTTGTCGCGGGTGGTGACCGTCCAATCATCAGCCCACAGATCCCACTCGTGGGTGCCGAGCGTCAACATGGGTTCGATCGTGAAGACCATGCCGACCTCGATCACATCGTTGAACTGCGGTGCGGAATCATAGTGCGGGATGATGAGGCCCGAGTGGAACGCTGAGCCAACCCCGTGCCCGGTGAAGTCTCGCACCACGCCATAGCCGAAACGCTTCGCGTACGACTCGATCGCGCGGCCGATCACGTTGACTTGGCGACCGGGTGCCACGGCCTTAATGCCACGGTTGAGGGCCTCCTGCGTGCGCTCCACGAGGTTGCGGGCATCCTCCGACACGTCTCCGACGAGGAATGTCTTGTTGAGGTCTCCGTGCATGCTGTCTTTGTAAGCGGTGATATCGATGTTGATGATGTCGCCATCCTCAAGCACGGTGTCATCGGGGATGCCGTGACAGATCACTTCGTTAATGCTCGTGCAGCATGACTTGGGGAACCCGCGGTACCTCAGCGTGGAGGGGTAGGCGTCGCGCTCGAGCATGTACTCGTGAGCGATGACATCCAGTTCAGCCGTTGTGATGCCGGGGCGAATAGCGGCACCGACCGCTTCGACTGCACCGGCGGCAATCTTTCCCGCGGCGCGGATGCGGTCAACTTCTTCGGCGCTGTAGACGTCAGACCCGGTGAACGGGCGCGGCGCCGTCTTACCGACGTATTCGGGCCGAATTATCGACTTCGGTACAGCGAGTTGAGGTGGGATTACTCCCGGAACGAGGTGACCAGAATTATCCCGAGGCATTGGTCTAGTCTACCGGCGTAGTCTTACGGCGAGCGAAAGGACGAATCACATGGAGCAATGGTGGTACAACCACAAGACCGGTGAAGTCGAAGAGGGGCCGCAATCACTCTCGGTTGACCGCGACGGGCCGTTCGACACGCGAGCAGAAGCAGAGCGAGCTCCGCAGATTATCGCCGAGCGTGCCCGCAAATGGGCGGCGGAGGAATCCGACGCCTAGAGCTCGCCTCAGCGGGCTCTAGGCGTCGGGCCTTCGACAGGCCACGCACCGTGGCGCCTAAATGACTCCTTGCGCAAGCATGGCGTCAGCGACGCGCTTGAAACCGGCAGCGTTCGCGCCAACAACGTAGTCTCCGGGATGGCCGTAGAATTCCGCGGCTTCCCACGCAGAAGCGTGAACGCCGCGCATGATCTCGTGAAGCTTGTCTTCGCTCGACGTGAAGTCCCAGCGTTGGCGCGCCGCGTTCTGACTCATCTCGAGCGCTGACGTGGCGACCCCGCCTGCGTTGGCGGCCTTGCCGGGAGCAAACAGCACGTCTGCCACTTGGAAAGTCTCAACCGCATCCGGAGTGCAGGGCATGTTCGCGCCTTCGGCGACGAGCTGGAGGCCGTTTTTCAAGAGAGTCTCGGCATCCTTCACGCTGAGCTCATTCTGGGTAGCGCAGGGAAAAGCTAACTCTCCCGGCACATCCCATACGGAGCCTCCTGCGACATATCGCGCCGACGTGCGCCGCTCCGCGTACTCCGAAATGCGAGCGCGTTCGACCTCTTTCAACTGCTTGAGGAGTTCTAGATCGAGCCCGTTCTCGTCGACGATGTACCCGCCGGAGTCCGACGCGGTGATGGGTTTGGCGCCGAGCTGCTGAAGCTTTTCGATCGCGTAAATCGCAACGTTTCCGGAGCCCGAGACAATCGCGCGCTTTCCTTCGACGCTGTTTTGACGCGCCGCCAGCATCTCTTGTGCAAAGAAAACCGTGCCGTACCCGGTGGCTTCAGTGCGAACTTCGGCGCCGCCCCATTGAACGCCCTTGCCCGTGAACATCCCTGATTCGTGGCGGTTCGTGAGCCGGCGATATTGTCCAAAGAGGAATCCGATCTCTCGAGCGCCCACTCCCATGTCGCCAGCGGGAACGTCGGTGTGTTCGCCGAGATGGCGATAGAGCTCGCTCATAAAGCTCTGGCAGAAACGCATGACCTCGGCATCCGATTTTCCGTGAGGATCAAAATCTGAGCCGCCCTTTGCTCCGCCAATGCCTTGCCCCGTCAGGGCGTTCTTGAAGATCTGCTCGAAACCGAGGAACTTGACGATGCCTAAGTTGACGCTGGGATGAAAGCGCAGCCCACCCTTGTACGGGCCGAGCGCCGAGTTGAACTGCACCCGAAAACCTCGGTTGACGCGAACGTTACCCGCGTCGTCGTGCCAGGGCACCCGGAACATGATTTGGCGCTCAGGCTCGATCAGTCGCTCGACAATTCCAGCCTCGACAAATTCGGGGTGGTTGCTCAGCACCGGTGAGATGGATTCCAGCACTTCGTGAAGCGCTTGGTGGAACACCGGTTCATGAGCATTGCGGTGAGTGGCTTCGTTGTAGATAGCGCGGAGGGCAGGGGAAAGTGCAGAAGTCATTCATCGCTTTCGCAAGTAGTCGTGGATCTAGAAAAAGGGTTGTGCCCTAGTAAGAGTGGTCCTCGGTCGGATAAGAGCCAGAGGCCACATCGGCGCGGTATTCGTCTACCGCGCCCGCAAGCGTCGCACGCAAGTCGGCGTACTGTTTGACAAATTTGGGGATGCGTCCCTTAGTGAGGCCAGCCCAGTCCGTCCAGACTAGGAGCTGCCCATCAACGTGGGGGCCGGCACCGACACCGATGGTCGGAATAGTTAGCGCTTCGGTGATCTTTGCTGCAGCATCCGCGGGAACCATCTCAAGTACGACCGCGAACGCGCCCGCCTCTTGGACAGCAAGAGCGTCGGCCAGCAACTGTTCGAAACCTTCGCCACGCCCCTGAATGACGTGGCCGCCGAGGCCGTGTTCGCTCTGTGGTGTAAAGCCGATGTGAGCCATCAGCGGGATGCCGGCATCGACGATACGTCGGATCTGCTCGGCGCTGCGCACGCCGCCTTCGAGCTTCACGGCGTGAGCGCCAGTTTCCTTCATGAAGCGGAATGCCGTGTGGAGAGCCTCGTCAGATCCTGTTTCATAGGAGCCGAACGGCATATCGGCGACGACAAATGCGCGCGTCACGGCGCCAGCAACGGCACGCGTGAGGGGAATGAGGTCGTCGATGCTCACCGGAAGGGTGGTGTCGTACCCATAAACGTTGTTGCCGGCAGAGTCACCCACCAACAGGAAGTCGATACCAGACTCGTCGAAGATTCCGGCGGTCAACTGGTCATAACTGGTGAGACCAACGATCTTGATCCCATTCTCTTTCGCTGTCTGAAAATGGCGAGTGCGAACTCGTTTGAGCTTGGCTTGGGCCTCAGCGGCGGCAGAGTCAGTCATAGCGGCAAGTCTAACGACACCGGCGCAGGGTTCAATTGGGCTAGCGCGGCGGCGAGTGCGCTGCATAGATGCTTCAGAGCAAGTAGCCTTAGATCGGCAGAATCGATGTCGCACTTTCGCGGCAGGGCACGGATCGAGGGACTCAATGTCAATGGATAAGCAGCGCGATTTCGTTCTTCGCACTATCGAAGAACGCGGCATCAAATTCGTACGCCTCTGGTTTACGGATGTCGTGGGCACGCTCAAGAGCGTTGCTGTTGCTCCGGCAGAGATTGAGGGCGCCTTCGCTGAGGGTCTCGGCTTCGACGGTTCGGCCATTGAGGGCTTCACTCGGGCGTACGAGGCCGACATGCTCGCGCATCCTGACCCCACCACTTTTCAGATCTTGCCGTGGCGCGGAGAGATCGATCCCACCGCTCGCATGTTCTGCGACATTACGACACCCGACGGCCAACCCGCGGCATCCGACCCTCGTAACGTGCTCAAACGCACTCTCGAGAAGGCGGCCGAGCGCGGCTTCACTTTCTACACGCACCCTGAGATCGAGTTCTACCTGCTCAAGTCGAGCAAGCTCAAGAAGGGCCGTCCCGAGCCCGTCGACTCTGCAGGATTCTTCGACAATGTTCCCGGGGGAACGGCCCACGACTTCCGTCGCCGTTCGGTGCGGATGCTCGAAGACCTTGGTATCTCGGTGGAGTTCAGCCACCACGAGTCGGGCCCAGGCCAGAACGAGATCGATCTTCGCTACGCCGACGCTCTCACGACCGCCGACAACATCATGACGTTCCGCACCGTGATCAAAGAGGTCGCTATCGAGCAGGGTGTCTACGCGACGTTCATGCCCAAGCCGATGTCGGGTCAGCCTGGTTCGGGAATGCACACTCACATGTCACTCTTTGAGGGCGACCAGAACGCGTTTTACGACGCGAGTGGTCACTACCAGCTGTCAAAGGTCGGCCGTCAGTTCATGGCCGGCGTTCTCAAGCACGCTCCCGAAATCACCGCCGTCACGAACCAGTTTGTGAACTCGTACAAGCGGCTCTGGGGCGGCGACGAAGCGCCGAGCTTCGTTACATGGGGTCACAACAACCGTTCCGCTCTCGTACGCGTGCCGTTATACAAGCCTGGCAAAGGGCAGAGCGCTCGTATCGAGTACCGCGCTCTCGACTCGGCTGCCAACCCGTACCTGGCTTACTCGCTGCTGCTTGCTGCCGGGCTCAAGGGCATCGAAGAGGGCTACGAGCTTCCCCTCGAGGCTGAGGATGCCGTTGGCGATCTCTCGGAGCACGAGCGCCGCGCGTTGGGCTACGAGCAGTTGCCGTCGAACCTCAACCACGCGCTGAGCATTATGGAGAACTCCGAGCTCGTTGCCGAAACGCTGGGGGAGCAAGTCTTCAACTTCGTTCTGCTCAACAAGCGCCGCGAGTGGAAGGAATACCGCGCTCAGGTAACTCCCTACGAGCTCGAGAGCAGCCTAGAGATCCTCTAGACGCCGCGGTCACGTTATGTCGACGACTACCTACACTCTGACCGAACTCGCCAAACTGGGCTTTCTTGAGCTCAGTGAGGCAAGAGAGCGCCTTGTGGCACTCGGTCGGCCAGAAGTGCCGGCCGCGTTGTTCTCGCGCGCAGCTGACCCTGACCAGGCGCTTCGCCTGCTTCTCGAACTGTCCGAATCGGCTCCGCAGCAGCTGTCGCCGCTGCTCCAGAACGACGAAGCCGCGGTTCGGCTCGTTCAGGTGCTGGGCGCCTCCTCTGGGCTTGGCGACTTCCTTATTCGCCATCCCGTTGAACTCGATGCGATGTGCACGCCAATTGCAGCGCCCTCATCGCCCGAAGAATACGTCGAGTCCCTCACCGAGGTAACGCGCGAACTCGACGAGGAGGATGCGTGGGTGGCGCTGCGCATTCGGTACCGTCGAGAACTCGCCAAGATCACGGCGTGGGATCTCGCTCAAGATGATCCGCTTGCGGCCGTCGACCGCGTCGCGATGGCACTCGCCGACCTTGCCGGAGCAGCTCTCGAAGCGTCGCTCTCGGTCGCCCGTCGGTCCGTCAACTTTCCTGAAGAGGATATTGCGGCCACCCGCATCGCCATCATCGGCATGGGCAAGGCAGGCGCCCGCGAACTGAACTATGTGTCGGATGTCGACGTGATCTTCGTCACCGAGCCCGACGGAATCAGCGCCGACCGTGCTGTCACGATCGCAACGCCACTCGCAGTGCAGACTATTCGCGGCATCCAAGACCTCACGATTGAGCCTGCCTTGTGGGAGGTCGACACGAACCTTCGCCCCGAAGGCAAGGACGGCGCTCTCGTCCGTACGCTCGAGTCTCATTTGGCGTATTACGATCGCTGGGCAGAGAGCTGGGAGTTTCAAGCCCTCCTCAAGGCGCGCCCCCTCGCCGGCGATCGCGAGCTCGGCGGCCGCTACATCGCGGGTGTTTCCCCGCTGGTCTGGTCGAGTGCTTCGCGTGAAAACTTCGTCGCCTCAGTGCAGCGGATGCGGGAACGCGTCACCGAGAACATTCCGCCCCACGAGCGTGACGTCCAACTCAAGCTGGGGCCGGGCGGGCTGCGTGATATCGAATTCACAGTGCAACTGTTGCAACTCGTGCATGGCCAGAACGATGAAGAAGTTCGCCAAACCTCAAGCCTCCAAGCGCTCATCGCTCTTGCAGAGCACGGTTACATCGGGCGTACCGAAGCGGGAGAATTTGCCCGCGACTATCGCTTCCTGCGTCTTCTTGAGCACCGCATTCAGTTATCACGGTTGCGTCGCACTCATCTGATGCCGCGCGACCCCGACGACTTACGCGTTCTCGCACGGGCGACCGGGATTGCAAAGAACGCCGCTGAGCTTACCAATCAGTGGCAGCGTACCAAGATCGCAGTACGCCGACTGCACGAGCGCCTCTTTTATCGTCCCTTGCTTTCCGCCGTTGCGGCGCTGCCCGAAGACGGTTTGGCGCTCTCGAGCGAGCAGGCGGCCGCCCGTCTTGCTGCTATCGGGTTTCTTGACCCCAAGGGGGCGCTCGCGCATATTGCAGCCCTCACTGGCGGTGTGTCTCGCCGGGCCACAATCCAGCGTGCCTTGTTGCCGGTCATGCTGCAGTGGTTCTCCGAGGGCGCCGATCCTGACTACGGCCTTCTGGCGTTTCGTCGCCTGAGTGAGGCGCTGGGCGAGGCATATTGGTTCTTGCGGATGCTGCGGGATTCCTCGGGCGCTGCTGAACGACTCACCCGGGTGCTTTCGGCATCTAAGTACGTCGGCGGCTTGTTCGAGCGTATTCCGGAGGCTGCCGCGTGGCTAGAGCATGAGAAGGAACTCCGGCCTCGTCCGCTCGCCGTTCTGCGCGACGAGGCTCGTGCGATTGTCTCTCGGCATAAAGGCCATGAGGATGCGGCCGCGGTCGCTCTTCGTACAGCACGCCGCCGCGAGGTCCTTCGTCTGGCGATCGGTTCTATCGTCGGCGTGATTTCGATCCAGGAACTTGGTCGTGGCTTGAGTGATGTCACCACCACGATGCTCGAGGGAACTCTCGCGGTGCTGCGCCCCGAACCCGATGGCATCGAGTTTGGCATCATCGCGATGGGACGATACGGGGGAGCCGAGTCTGGATTCGGGTCCGATACCGACGTGATGTACGTCTACCGAGCGACTGAGGCTTCGCCTGAGGACGCCGCTAAGCGGGCCACGACTCTCGCTAAGGGACTCGCGCGCATTACCGAGGATGTAAAACTGCCGCTCGACCTTGACCTTGACCTGCGCCCGGAAGGCAAGAACGGCGCCATCGTGAGGTCCCTCGAATCTTACGAGGCGTACTACGAGCGCTGGTCACTGACGTGGGAAGCACAGGCGTTGTTGCGTGCGCGCGGAGTCGCCGGCGATGCCGCCTTGCTCAACGACTTCACGGAGCTGGCCAATCGTGTGCGCTATCCGAAGGCGATATCGCCGCAAGATGTACGCGAGGTCAAACGGATCAAGGCCCGAGTGGAATCGGAGCGACTTCCGCAAGCGGCGGATCCTTCCCGGCATCTCAAGTTGGGCCGCGGGTCGCTGAGCGACGTTGAATGGTTCGTGCAGCTACTCCAGTTGCAGCACGGCGCGTCAGTTGAGGGGTTGCGCACGACTTCAACTTTGGACGCTCTGGATGCTGCCGTCGCTGAGAAGCTCGTTACAGCATCAGACGCAGCCCGTTTGCGTGAAGCGTGGATTCTCGCATCACGCGCGCGCTCGGCCATCACCCTCTGGACCTCGAAGACGTCGGACGTTCTTCCCACCGATCGACTCCAGCTGGAAGGTATTTCGCGCATGTTGGAGTACCCACCAGGGTCCGCGAGCGAACTGGAAGAGGACTACCTTCGTGCCACGCGCCGTGCCCGCCGTGTCTTCGAGCGCCGCTTCTATGGCGTCGCGAACGTGCCACGCTCTTAAGCCGAGCCGGTATCGCCGGCGGCGTCACGACGCATCGCGAGGTCGCACCGCTCGCACGTGATGGCGCACAGATTCTCGCACCGCTCAGTCCGTTAAAACATACGGGCCGCATCCCGAAGGATGCGGCCCGTATGTTAGCTGTGCTTAAAGCTTAGACGCCGAAGTAGAGTTCGTACTCGTACGGGTGCGGGCGCTGTGCGAACGGAAGCAGTTCGTTCGTACGCTTGTAGTCGATCCACGTCTCGATGAGGTCCTTGGTGAAGACGTTGCCTTCCATAAGGAACTCGTGGTCAGCTTCAAGGGCTACCAGTGCCTCTTCGAGCGAAGCGGGAACCTGAGGGATCAGGCGGGCTTCCTCGGGAGGCAATTCGTAGAGGTCCTTGTCGACGGGCTCGTGCGGCTCAATCTTGTTCTTGATGCCGTCGAGGCCAGCCATGAGCTGTGCAGCGAATGCGAGGTAAGGGTTACCCGAAGCGTCAGGCGCGCGGAATTCGATGCGCTTCGCCTTGGGGTTCGTTCCCGTGATCGGGATACGGATGGAAGCCGAACGGTTTCCGGCCGAGTACACGAGGTTTACGGGAGCTTCGAATCCGGGGATCAGGCGACGGTACGAGTTGACCGTGGGGTTCGTGAAGGCGAGCACAGCAGGAGCGTGCTTGAGGAGTCCACCGATGTACCAGCGAGCGGTGTCGCTGAGTCCGCCGTAGCCCTTCTCATCGTAGAACAGCGGGGTGCCGTCGTTCCACAGCGACTGGTGGGTGTGCATACCCGAACCGTTGTCGCCGAAGAGCGGCTTCGGCATGAACGTTGCGGTCTTGCCCCACTCGTTCGCCGTGTTCTTGACGATGTACTTGAACTTGAGGATGTCGTCACCGGCGTGAACGAGGGTGTCGAACTTGTAGTTGATCTCACCCTGGCCTGCGGTGCCGACCTCGTGGTGGCTGCGCTCGACCTCGAGTCCGACATCGATAAGCTTCACGACGATGTCGTCGCGAAGGTCAGCGTGCTGGTCAACGGGGGAGACGGGGAAGTACCCACCCTTGAAGGGCGTCTTGTTGGCGAGGTTTCCGCCTTCTTCGGTACGGCCGCTGTTCCAGGCGCCTTCGCTGGAATCAACTTCGTAGAAGCTCTTGTTAGCTTTTACTTCGTAGCGAACGTCGTCGAAAATGTAGAACTCTGCTTCGGAGGCGAAGAACGCGGTGTCCGCAATTCCCGTTGAGGCGAGGTACTTTTCGGCCTTCTTGGCAACCTGGCGCGGGTCGCGAGCGTAGATCTCGCCGTTGCGGGGGTTGTAGATGTCGAAGATGATGATGAGGGTGCGCTCGACACGGAATGGGTCGACGTAAGCGGTAGTGACGTCAGGGATCAGCTGGAGATCCGACTCGTGAATTGACTGGAAGCCACGGATCGATGAACCATCGAAGAGCTGGCCGACGGTGAAGAAGTCTTCATCGACTGCGGCGGCGGGGATGTTGAAGTGCTGCTGGATACCGGGCAGATCGGTAAACCGGATGTCGACGAACTTGACGTCTGTGTCCTTGATAAAAGCAAGGACCTCAGACGAATTGGAAAACTTCGGATGAGACATTGAGTGGAACTCCAAGGGGTTCATTTGATGATCGGCTGTCGTTACAACCACCTCTTAGGGTACAGAACCCGAGTTTCGCCGTCACGTCAGAAATGTTTCCGGCATGTTACGCGCCCACGGTTCGTTAGGCTGGTGAAGTGAACCAGCAAGCAATAATCCCCGACGAGTGGCCAGGTAAAAGGATCGGGCTTCCCGCGGAAGGTCCAAGATCAATTGGTCGCTTCGGCCGCCGGTTAGTAGCCCTCGCCATCGATTGGGGCTTTGCGGTTGTCGTCTCAATCGCCTTCTTCGACTACGACGCTTTTGCCACGCTCGGTATCTTCGTGGCGGCCCAAGTCGTGTTGCTGATTACGGCCAATGGAAGCTTCGGTCACTTGATTACCGGAATGCGAGTAGTGCCGGTGACCGGTGGCATGCTGGGCGTCTGGCGTCCCCTCGTTCGCACGCTTCTGATGGCGCTGGTCATCCCTGCAGTGATTTGGGATGTCGATCAGCGCGGGATGCACGATCGTCTCGCTGGCACCCTTTTGGTGCGTCGCTAGTCGCTCTACCGGCACGCAAGTCACGGCGGTTAACGCACGAAACCGACACGCCCTGGGGCATGTCGGCTTCGGTGACGAAAACCTTAGGCGCGCTGCGAACGCTGAGCGCGGGCCTTCATCGGGTCAATTCCCTTGGGAATCGGAAGGCTGTTCTTATCGAGTGATGTCAGCCGGTTGGTGATGGCGAGAATCTCTGGCTTGCGCAGTACGTTCTTGAGTCGACCGAGTGCCGGAGCTAGCTTGTGTAGTGCTACCGAGTCGGCGTCGGGGCCGACGTAGATGAAGTGCACGGGAACGTTGGGCAGGAAGCGGTTCATCTTGCGACGTTCATCTTCGAGCATCTTCTGGGTGCGGCTGCGGGGGCCCTCGCCGATCAGCGCAATGCCGCCCTTGCCGACCGCGCGGTAGACAGCATCCTGAGTCTTGGGGCTGATCGCTACGGGCATTTCGCTTGCGGTCCACCCGCGGCGAAGAGAGCTCTTCAAGACAGCGCCTACAGCGCCCGGCTGACCTGCGATTTGAGAGTAAGCAGCGCGTTCGGCGCGACGGCCCAGGACGATGAGGAAGGCGAGGAGACCTGCCATCACGCCGGCCACGATGTAGAGCACGAAGCCGAGAACATTATCTGACGATAGAAGGAAAGCCAAGGCGAGACCGATAAGAATCGGCAGCAGGAAGGCCAACAGGAAGAACCAAATCGCGAGGTTGTCGTACCGTCGCGTCATCTGGAAAACCTGGTACATCTGCTTGATGCGACCGGGTTCTTTTTGAGCCTTGGGGGTCTTTTCGCTGCGTGCCATGGTTCTAGGATACGGCCTTCAGCGGTTCTGTGAATTCGTAGAGCGCATAGATTTTGTTTCGCCCGCGGTAAGCCGAGGATCGAGTGCTCTAGTCCTCCAGTTTTCCGGCACCCTGACCGTGATCCCCATGTTCGTGCGCGAACTACATCGCTACTCACCAACACGCGACGCTGAGCGGGTGAATGAGAACAGTATTGCGGGCTATCGCACCATTCGGTCGCTGAAAGAGAACGCTGAGTCTCAGACGATCTTGGTCCGTGCGAGCGCCCACGCGGGCGAGGAAGCGCTTGCCGAGTTGAAGACCGTTAAGCGCTTTGAGGTTGGCGCTGCGGTGTCGCGCATACTCTCGGAGATTGAGTGCGGCGTCCGAGCGCAGGGGGAGTCCGTCTGTCTGGTTGAAGACATCGCGGCGGCTCCCGATGGTTCACCAGTGATCGTGTCGTCGTGGCAGAGCGGAGGAACGCTCCGCCGCCTCTTGCGGGAGCGGGAGGCATTGCGGCCAGGCGAGGCGATCACGATTCTGGCGCCACTGATCGCTGCTCTGGGGCGGGTTCATCGGGCTGGTGTCGTGCTGGGCGTGATCACGCCAGATAGCATCCACTTCGATGCGGCAGGACGACCGTTCTTCGCCGAGTGGGAACATGCGCAGTCGAGGGAGACCTCTCCCACGCCAAAGGACTTGCAATGGGACTCCGCATTCCAAGCGGACCGCCTGCACTTCGCCACCCTCGCTTGTGGAGTACTTGCGGCGGTTAGAGCGGACCGAGATATTGAGCGACGTGCCGCAGCGCTAACGGAGTGGCTGAGCGACATCGAACAGAGTTCCTCGTCCGTGTGGGAGCTTGATTGGGAACGTAAGCTTTTTGAGCTGGGGGCGCCCGAACCCGTGCGGCTCGATCTGGAGCGCGAATCCCCGTCTGCTCACTCTGAGCCGGTCCTATTCGACCGCAGCGCACTTGTGACGCCGCTGCCCGACGGTGCGAAGTCTGAATGGGGCGCTGTGTTCGCCCTGCCGCCCGGTATTCAGCACAGCGTTGGCGAGACGGCTCACCGTATCCGCGGCTTCTTCGACGGCGTGGTCGGCGCGGCGCGAAAATGGTGCGCACCGGTGCGAAAGCGAACGTGGGTCATCGCCGCAGCGGGAGCTCTCGCGCTCGGGCTGGCTGCGGCTATGCTGCTCACCGATGATGCGGATGCGGGCGCGGATGCCAGCGCAGAAGCCTCCAACGCACTCTCCGCCCCCGATAGCGGGAGCGATACCCCGGATGTGTCGGCTGCCGGCGCGGAACCGAGCAGCGATGGAGAGTCTGCCGCTGCCCCGGAGATCGGGTCGACGAGTGGGGCCGGGGGACTAGCCGAGGATCCGCTCGAGGCGCTCCCCACTCTCCTGGCGACTCGCGCAGATTGTCTTCGGGATCTCTCAGTAGAGTGTCTCGGCGCGGTGTCCCGTAGTGAATCGCCAGCATTCGCGGCGGACTCCGCCGTGATCAGTGAGGTGCTCGAGGGGGCAGAACTCTCCTCTGACGTGCTTTTCGACGCGGCTCGTGCCGTCGAGGTGCAGCGTTTGGGCGACAGCGTGCTCTTCGAGTTTGAATCGCCGGGGGACGAAAGCAAACCGGCCTCGCTCCTTCTGGTGAAGGGCGAGGCCGGTTGGCGAATCAGGAGCTACACGCTCCCTCGATGATGCGGGGTGACTTAGATTCCGAGCTTGTCGGCGAAGTCGCCACCCTCGAGGCGCTTCTTCATGTCGACGAGGAAGCCTGCGGCATCCGCGCCGTCAACGATGCGGTGGTCGTAGCTCAGTGCGAGATAGACCATCGAACGGATCGCGATCGAGTCACCATTGGCGTCGCTGATTACAACGGGCTTCTTGGTGACAATTCCGGTTCCGAGAATTGCCGACTGGGGCAAGAACACCACGGGAGTGTCGAACAGTGCACCGCGTGAACCGGTGTTGGTCAGCGTGAACGTTCCGCCCGAGAGCTCGTCAGGAGTGAGCTTGTTGTCGCGGGTGCGAGCTGCAAGATCAGCGATCTCGCCAGCAAGGCCTGCGATGTCAAGCGAGGCAGCGTCGCGGATGACTGGCGTGAGCAATCCACGTTCAGTGTCAACAGCAATGCTGATGTTTTCCTGCGCCGGGTAGACGATCGAGTTGTCCTCGATTGTTGCGTTGATGATCGGGTGCGCGGTGAGCGCCTCCGCTGCAGCCAAAGCAAAGAACGGCAGGAACGAAAGCTTCGTGCCGGTCTTGGCGAGGAAGTCATCTTTTACCTTGTTACGGAAGTTCGCAACAGCGGTGACATCAACTTCGACGACTGACGTGAGCTGTGCCGATGACTGCATCGACAGCACCGCGCGCTCGGCAATGACCTTGCGCAGACGCGACATCGGAACAGTGGTTCCGCGCAATGGCGAAACTTCGAGCGGAGCCGATGCGGCAGCGGGTGCTGCAGCTTCCGGTGCCGAACTCGTGGCCTGCTCGCTTGCAGCAAGAACATCCTGCTTGCGGATGCGGCCGCCAACGCCCGTTCCAGTGATCGTGCTCAGGTCGACACCACGCTCGTTCGCGAGCTTGCGCACGAGAGGAGTGAGGTATCCAGCCTGCGAGTCGTCGCTGTCGTCCGAGTCAGTGGCTGCAGGTGCAGCTTCTTCAGCGGGAGCTGCGGGTGCTTCTGCCTCTGGGGCAGCGGTGGGCGCTTCTTCCGTAGCAGGTGCAGCGTCGTCGCTAGGGGCCTCAGGGGCTACCGCAGGAGCCTGCTCAGTCGCGGAAGGAGCAGTGGACTCGGCAGCGGGTGCCGCCTCAGCTGCGGGTGCCTCGGCTGCAGGAGCTTCACTCGCCGGAGCTTCGGCTGCAGGAGCCTCAGCTGCAGGAGCAGCCTGTTCGGCCGGAGCTTCAGCAGAAGGTGCCGCCTCTTCAGCCGGCGCCGCTTCAGCAGCAGGTGCTGCTTCTTCAGCGGGTGCCGATTCGGCGGGTGCTTCTTCTGCGGGAGCGTCTCCGCCACCCGAACCGTCACCGATCTTTACGAGCGCGGTGCCCACTTCAACTGTTTCGTCTTCGGCAACCAAGATCTCTTCGATGACGCCAGCGACGGGAGAAGGAATCTCCGTGTCGACCTTGTCAGTCGAGACCTCGAGCAGGGGCTCGTCAACCTCTACACGCTCGCCGACTTGCTTAAGCCAGCGGGTCACCGTGCCCTCGGTGACACTCTCTCCGAGTGCCGGAAGGTTAACGGATTCGCTCATCAGTACTGCTCCTTTGTGATGCTTGTCATCAATAGCTTAGTTCCGTGGTTAAGGCGGAGCCTAGACCGCGTGAAGCGGCTTGCCTGCCAAAGCGAGGAACGCCTCGCCAAGTGCTTCATTTTGGGTGGGGTGTGCGTGAAGCAACGGCGTGATGTCTTCCGGATGTGCTTCCCAGTTGACGATGAGCTGTGCTTCACCGATCAGCTCCCCAACGCGGGCTCCGATCATGTGAACTCCGACGACGGGGCCGTCGACAACGCGAACAACCTTTATGGAACCGGCGGTTCCGATGATGGCGCTCTTGCCGTTGCCGCCCAAGTTGTAGTCGTACGCCTTCACGTTTTCAGCGCCGTGCGCCTCGATGGCCTTAGCTTCCGTGAGGCCGATCGATGCAACCTCGGGGTCGCTGTACGTGACCTTGGGAATGTTGAGGTCGTTGATCACGATCGGCTTGAGGCCGGCGATCTCTTCGACAACAAAGATTCCCTGCTGGAATCCGCGGTGCGCGAGCTGGAGTCCGGGAACGATGTCTCCCACGGCGTAGACGCCGGGAACGTTAGTTGCGAGTCGCTCGTTCGTGAGAACGAAACCACGATCCATTTCGATACCGACTTCTTCAAAGCCAAGGCCTGCGGTGGACGGGCCACGGCCGACAGCGACGAGCAGAAGCTCTGCCTCAACGGTCTCACCGTTTTCGAGTGTTACGACGACACCGTCATCGTTCTGCTCGACGCTCTTGAAGCGAACCCCAGTGTGGAAGTTAATACCGCGGCGACGGAACGCACGCTCGAACTGCTTACTGACCGACTCATCTTCGTTGGGGACCAGGTGTGGGAGGCCCTCAATGATGGTGACGTCGGCACCCCAGCTCTTCCATACGCTGGAGAACTCCACGCCGATGACGCCGCCACCGAGAACGGCGACCTTCTTGGGAACGAAGTCAAGCTCGAGCGCTTGCTCGGAGGTGATGACACGGCCGCCGATTTCGAGACCGGGGAGACTTCGCGAGTACGAGCCCGTCGCAAGGATCACGTTCTTGCCTACGACAGTGTCTTCGCCAACCTGAACAGTGTTCGGGGCAACAAGCTTGCCTTCGCCCTCGATCACGCTGATGCCGCGCATCTTTACGAGGCCCTGAAGGCCCTTGTACTTGCTTGCGACGATGTCTTGGCGGTACTTGGTGACGCCGGCGATGTCGATTCCGTCAAGGGTGGTGGTGACACCGTACTTGGCGGCCTCACGGGTGACATCAGCTACTTCTGCTGAGTGCAGGAGCGCCTTTGTGGGGATGCAACCAACGTGCAGGCAGGTGCCTCCGAGCTTGTTCTTCTCGATCAAGCCAACAGTCATACCGAGTTCCGCGGCGCGCAACGCTGCTGCGTAGCCACCGCTTCCTCCACCAAGAACGACAAGGTCAAAATTGTGCTCAGCCAATACAGCAGCTCCTCTGTAAGGAATTTGTTCGCCGGAACGCATCGTCTGTAATCCGTGCGACCGGATGGTGCGGAAAGAATCCGCGTTTAAAAAACCTTACTACGGACGGGAAAATTCCTCGGCCAGTTCAATGAGTGTTCGAACACCGATTCCGGTTGCTCCCTTGCCGACGTAACCCCAGCCGCCACTGCGGTTGTCTGACGGCCCGGCGATATCGATGTGCGCCCACGGAATCGTCTCGGTGCTGTCAGCACGCTTTCCCACGAAGTCTTTAAGGAAGGCGGCGGCGATAAGCATTCCACCGGCCGTGTTGCCCGGCTTGATGTTCGCGATGTCGGCGATGTCGGAAGCGAGCAAGGGGCGCAGCTCAGGGCTGATCGGCATCGGCCAGAAAGGTTCGCCTACGCGATCCGCGACAGCGACGACTTGGTTTACCAGGGCCTTATCGCCCATGGCTCCTGCGTAGCGGTTACCGAGGGCAACGACCGCGGCACCGGTGAGGGTGGCGATATCGACGATGGCATCCGGGTTCTCTTCGCTGGCCGCTACGAGCCCGTCGGCCATGACCAGTCGCCCTTCGGCGTCAGTGTTCAGCACTTCGACGGTCTTTCCACCGCGAATGGTCAACACGTCATTGGGGCGAATGGCACTTCCCGACGGCATGTTCTCGGCCAGGCAGAGCCACGCTGTGAGGCGCACGTTGGTGCCGAGTTTCGCGCAGGCCTCGACAACGGCCATCACCGTTGCAGCGCCACTCATGTCGAACTTCATGCCGATCATCGAAAGTCCTGGCTTGAGCGAGAGCCCGCCTGAATCGAAAGTGATTCCCTTGCCGACGAGCGCAAGGTGCTTGGCGGCGCCTGAAGGGGTGTAGCTGATCTTGACGAGGCGCGGTCCTCGAGTCGATCCCTGGCCAACTCCCAGGATGCCGCCGAAGCCGCCTTCCTCAAGTTCCTTCTCGGCAAACACTTCTACTTCGACGTTGTCGAGTGATGAGAGCTCGCTGGCGCGATCCGCGAAGGTGGCGGGGTAAAGCTCGCGAGGAGCTTCATTGACAAGGTCGCGCGTCACGTGGGTCGCGTGGGCGATAATGCTGGCGCGCTCGATGAGCGCGGCATCCGACACCGGGCTGAGAACAGTGATGCTGCTCGCCTGGCTCTTCGCGGCCTCCGGGGGAGTGGAACGGTACGCATCGTAGGAATAGGCGCCGATAGCCGCTCCTTCGAGTACGGCGAGTGTATCTTCAGCCGACTCCGCGCCGAGAGCAAGGGCGATGTGTGCGGCGCCGCGCAACTGACGTGCGGCGGAACCGGCCGCATAGCGCAGGCTCTCAGCAGTGGGGGAGGCCTCACCGAGACCGATAAAAGCGACTGCGGGTGCCGCGACGCCGGTCGCAGGAATGCGGTAAAGCTCATCAGCAGCCCCGGTGGCGCCAATGACGCTGAGCGACTGCTCAAACGATGAAAGCTCTGGCGACGCGTCGACGAGCTTGGGTCCAGAGTCTGTCTTCACCACCCCGATAACGAGAACATTAGATTCCAGTTCAGAGGCGGACGAGGTGGACAAGTGCAGCGTAGCAACGGTCATATCCTCATGATAGCCAGCATCCATCTGCATGTTCGCTAGGAGCATGACGTTGTAGGGGCGTTTGAAGAGGATGCTGTCGTGCCCGCGATTAGAGTGGAAGCATGCGAGATCCAGCCGGCTTATATGACATCGCGACCGATGTTTCTGGTGTGCCGCGCGGCTTGCCCCTTGTAGCCGGTCTGACTGGCTTCGCGGATGCCGGTGGTGCTGTCAGCCAGTTCAGTCAGTACTTGCTCGATACTCTCGAGCGCACAGTCGTTGCCTCGTTCGATAACGACGCACTCCTTGACTACCGAGCGCGGCGCCCGACTATTTACTTCGATCAAGATCACTTGAGCGACTATCGGCCGGCAAAACTCGAGTTGTACTTGGCCAAAGACGAGTTGGGGCAACCCTTCCTGCTGTTGACCGGATACGAGCCCGACTTTCAGTGGGAGCGATTCTCCGCGGCGGTGTTGCGGCTAATTTCGAAGCTCGATGTGAAATCCACGACGTGGGTTCACGCCATCCCCATGCCCGTTCCTCATACGCGGAGTATTGGTGTCACGGTGAGCGGAAACCGCTCTGAACTCATCGACTCGATGTCGGTGTGGAAGCCTCACACTCAAGTGCCGGCCAACGCGATGCATTTGATTGAATTCCGATTGCAGGAGCTTGGGCATCCGACCGCCGGGTTCGTGTTGCTGGTTCCGCACTACCTTGCAGACACGGAATGGCCGACTGCGGCTGTCACCGCACTCGAGAGCGTGAGCGCTGCGACTGGTCTCATCTTCCCGACAGACCGACTCCGGGAGGAAGGTCGAGAATTCGTGGCCAAGATCGATGGTCAAGTGGAAAGCAATCAAGAGTTGGCGAAGCTCGTCGGAACTCTTGAAGAGCGCCACGACAATTACATGGAGGAGAACCCCATGCGTTCGCCTCTCACGGACGAAGACGGCGAACTGCCGTCGGCAGACGAGATTGCTGCCGAGCTGCAGAAGTTTCTCGCTATTCGTCGCGCTGGCGATGACGACAGCGCTTCGCGGCCTCCGTTGTAGATAGCGGGCCCGCGGCGTAGTGCAGATGACGGGTTCTCACTACCGCGATCGCGTGCAGGCTCCGTCGCCTGTGAGCATTGGTGCAGAGCATCAGAAAAGCGTGGCATAATAGGAGTAAGACCCGGTCTTGATTCTGGTTCTGTTTTGCCGTGCGGTGGAGCAGTCAGAGACTTGACATGGGTCTTAGTACTGCCCGAAAACCTCGGAAAGGTGTTCACATGGCGACCCGAACTAAGACTGCGGAGACTGCATCCGCACCAAAGAAGGCCCCCGCAAAGGCGGCCACGAAGACTGGAACGCGCACTAAAGCTGCCGACGCAGTTGAAGAAGTAGCGACTGACGCTGAAGGCGCCGAGAGCACAACGAAGAAGGCTGCGACTAAGAAGGCAACGACAACGAAGTCGACTGCCGCTGCGTCTGCCGCCAAGAAGCCCGCTGCCAAGAAGCCCGCTACGCGCGGTAAGAAGGCTGCCGCTGAAGCTGACGACATCGTCGAGGCTGACGGCGAAGAAGCGAAGCCCGAAGATGATCAAGAAGAGAAGTCAAAGGGTAAAGATGAGGCGCTGCCCACCGGTGCCCTCGTTCTCTCGTTGGTTGACGACGAAGACGACGTTCCCGTGTACTCGGCCGCTATTACCGGTGCCACGGCAGACCCCGTCAAGGACTACCTGAAGCAAATCGGTAAGGTTGCGCTGCTCAACGCTGCTCAAGAAGTTGAGTTGGCCATGCGTATTGAAGCTGGCCTCTTTGCAGAGGACAAGCTTTCTCAGATGGCACCCGGCGAAGTTCGTTCGACCCTCGGTCGCGAACTGCAGTGGGTAGCCAAGGACGGCCAGCGCGCGAAGAGCCACTTGCTCGGCGCCAACCTTCGTCTGGTGGTATCGCTTGCAAAGCGCTACACCGGCCGTGGAATGCAGTTCTTGGACCTCATTCAAGAGGGAAACCTAGGTCTCATCCGTGCAGTCGAGAAGTTCGACTACACCAAGGGCTTTAAGTTCTCGACCTACGCCACGTGGTGGATTCGCCAAGCGATCACTCGCGCAATGGCTGACCAGGCACGCACCATTCGTATCCCCGTGCACATGGTTGAAGTCATCAACAAGCTCGCACGCGTTCAGCGCCAGATGCTTCAAGACTTGGGCCGCGAGCCCACTCCAGAAGAGCTCTCGCGCGAACTGGATATGACGCCCGAGAAGGTCGTTGAAGTCCAAAAGTATGGTCGCGAGCCCATTTCGCTCCACACGCCGCTTGGTGAAGATGGCGACAGCGAGTTTGGTGACCTCATTGAGGACACCGAGGCTGTTGTTCCTGCCGATGCCGTTGGATTCACCATGCTGCAAAAGCAGCTGGAGAGCCTCCTCGATTCCCTCTCTGAGCGCGAAGCCGGTGTCATCCGCATGCGCTTCGGCCTGGGCGATGGAATGCCGAAAACTCTCGATCAGATCGGTGACACGTTCGGCGTAACGCGTGAACGCATCCGTCAGATCGAGTCAAAGACGATGGCCAAACTGCGCCACCCGTCACGCTCGCAGTCACTGCGCGACTACCTCGAATAGGCCAACAATGGGTGCTGAAGCGAACGCTGGTAAGAGTCTCACCGTCGAGGTCGATGGTGCCGTTTACGAACGGCTTCCTATCAAGACTCGACTGGTGGTTCGTGAAGACGACATCGTTCAGGTCGTCTCGGAGTACGCGGCGGATGTCGTGCGCGATGGAGACTTGCTCTTCGTTACGGAAAAGATTGTCGGAATCACCCAGGGGCGGGCTTACCCGATCTCTGAGGTGGAGCCGCGCAAACTTGCGACCTTCCTGTCGAAGTACGTGACTAAGACATCTCACGGCATTGGCCTCGGCATGCCTGAGACCATGGAGATGGCGTTGCGCGAGTGCGGTACTCCGCGCATCCTGTTCGCAGCCGCCGTCGCCGCTGTCACGAAGCTCGTGGGTCGCCGCGGTGACTTCTACCGGATTGCAGGGCCCAAGGCTCGTGCGATCGATGGACCCACGAAAAACACGATTCCGCCGTACGATTCCCATGTCGT
Source organism: Rhodoglobus sp. NPDC076762 (assembly GCA_040687235.1). GTDB lineage: Bacteria > Actinomycetota > Actinomycetes > Actinomycetales > Microbacteriaceae > Rhodoglobus. Next base: position 1,693,865 of record JBFBMV010000001.1, read on the forward strand.
ACTTGGCCCGGCTCGGCCAGACGGAGTTGCGGCTGACATCGCTGCCGCTCTCGGGCGAAAGATCGACGTGCTCGTCGTTGACATCAACGATTTCGGTGGCAACATCTTAGGCTCCACCACCACCAAGGCAACGAACGAACTCGTGCTGAAGGTGTTGAAAGACAACCCTCTCGGGCAGGATCACCAGAGCACACCGCTCGGCGTCATCCGTCGCGCTTAGGGATTATCCCGAAGTACGGAAGATCGGCGAGGGCTCCGCGTGAGCCTTTAGAAGTCGATTACCTCGCGGAACTTGGGAAGGAGCCCTGTTTTGATGCCTGTGAGACTCGGCTTCATCTGGAATACGCCAGTGTTGTAATTGCCTTCGATGATGGCTGGCCCGGTGGGGGAGATAGCGACATCCCAGCCCACGTAAGGAATTTCCGGAATTACTCGGCCAACGGTGTCGAGCGTCGCAAGAACTTCCTCATATAGCGGCACCTGGAAACCGACGATCGGGGTGCCGGTTTGGGGATGTTCAGTGAAGGTGTTGGCGTACTTGTCGAACGCCCCGTAGGGAGCGATGCCGGTCTTCTCGTCGAGAACCGTGTACATGCCGCCGCGACCGTAATTGTCGACATCGGCGCCGTTTCCCATACGCAAGACAGCCTCCATGATGTGAACATCGGTGCCATCAAAGAAGGTGATCATGCGCAAAGAATTGACGCTAGTGGGGCACAGCGCCGACATGCCCTCGTGCTGCTCAATAAAGGCTTCCACGAGGAATTGCCGTTTGTCCATGAGCTCGCGATAGAGCGCATGAGCATCGTTGAGATCATCGCCGCTGTGCTTCTGAATCCCCGCACCGCTCATGCTGTCGACGACTTTAACCATGATCGGATCGTGGTTCTTGACGAATTCGACGAACTCGCCTTCTGAAGCGGTTCTGAGGTCGAGCCACGCACGCCCGAGCCACTGGTCGAAGGTCTTATTAAAAGTGGGCTTGTCGTAAAACCGTTCGCGAAAATCGCGCTGGTTGTACTTGACGACGATGGAATTCGCGTTGCCGCTGGTGATCCAGGTGCGGCGCTCGGCGCGACTCAGTACGTTGAATTCGAACTCTTCGTAGTCGAGGTAGCCGGCCTGGTAGACGAGTGAGCACCACACCATGTCGATGAGGATCAAGAACACGGGGGTGCGGCTTCGCGAGCTGATGGCCCGGGCCACAGCGAGCATGTTCTTTACGTCGAGCGAGACAAGACGCGACACGTAGTGTCGGATGCGCTTCACAGTTCTCCTACGAAGGTCACACCGACACACGTGCCGGCAAGCGAGCTAACTATCTGATGATGCTAAACGAAAGCTTAGGCAGTCAGACGGCTGGACTCGTCGTGCCACTTGAGCGCGGTGGGAAACAGCTTGTCTTTGAACTTAGCGCCGTGGTGGGCGCAAAAGAGGAGGTCGCCACTGGCGAGGGTCGCGCGGATGTACGCCTGCGCGCCACAACTGTCACAGCGATCGATCGCCGTGAGGGTGTAGTCCATCTCATCGACTGGGGTGTCTTCTGTTGCAATGTTCGACATGGCCTACTCCTTCTTCTTGCTTGCGGTTGTTATTCCGTACGCCTATACAAGCATGAGCGCCTGAAGATTCTTCCTACATTGCAGGCATTTCGCTCAGCGCGTATCGCATCCGGAAGGCCGGCCTCGGCCACAGCGTGATGGGTGTCGGTGAGCGGCAATGTCGTGCGGAGAACGTAGTCTTGAATGTGGCCTTCCGTTCTCAAACCCTAGGAGATTACTATGGCGAGCTCTGACTATTCAGCCCGTCACCTATCCGTGCTCGAGGGGCTTGAAGCCGTTCGCAAACGTCCCGGTATGTACATCGGGTCCACCGACTCTCGGGGACTCATGCATTGTCTCTGGGAGATCATCGACAACTCGGTTGACGAGGCTCTCGATGGTCACGGTTCTGAGATCAGCGTCATCCTTCACGCCGATGAGAGCGTCGAAGTGCGTGACAAGGCGCGCGGTATCCCCGTGGATGTCGAACCCAAGACTGGACTGACCGGCGTCGAGGTTGTTTTCACCAAGCTGCACGCGGGCGGCAAGTTTGGCTCGGGATCCTACGCAGCGTCTGGTGGACTCCACGGCGTTGGAGCTTCGGTCGTTAACGCGTTGTCGGAGCGCCTCGATGTTGAGGTCGACCGCAACGGCAAGACCTACGCCATGTCGTTCCATCGCGGCGAGCCAGGTACTTTTGCCGATTCGGGCGAACCGACGCCGGATGCTCCCTTTACCCCATTCGTCTCGGGCAGCGAGCTTCGCGTTATCGGCAAGGTGCCCAAGGGGCGTACGGGTACGCGAGTGCGCTACTGGGCCGATCGTCAAATCTTCACGAAGGGCGCGACTTTCCAGTCAGATGGACTAATCGACCGTCTTCGTCAAACAGCATTCCTCGTGCCTAATCTCACTTTGAATGTGTCGGATGAGCGAGGCGAAGAACCTCGTCATGAGTCGTTCTCGTTCGAGGGTGGAATTTCAGAGTTTGTTGAGCACCTCGCAGTTGATCCGCCCATCACCGATATTTGGCGACTGACGGGTTCTGGCGGCTTCACCGAGAGCGTGCCGGTTTTACAGGACAACGGGCACATGGTGTCGACCGAAGTCTCTCGAGACTGTGTCGTCGATGTCGCGCTTCGTTGGGGCACCGGTTATGACACGGTGGTCAAGAGCTTCGTCAACATCATCGCGACGCCCAAGGGCGGAACGCACCTCGCCGGATTTGAGCAGAGCTTGCTCAAGTTCCTGCGGGCAGAGACAGAGAAGAACTCGCGCCGGCTGAAGCTCGGCAACGACAAGCTCGACAAAGACGATGTACTTGCCGGACTCACCGTCGTGCTGACGGTCCGACTTCCTGAACCGCAGTTCGAGGGTCAGACCAAGGAGATTCTGGGAACGCCGGCTGTGCGCGCGATCGTAGCCAAAGTCGTCGCGGCCGCCCTTTCTGAACGCTTCACCTCCACCAAGCGCGATGACAAGTCGCAGGCGGCTCTCGTTCTCGACAAGGTCGTTGCCGAGATGAAGTCGCGTATTTCCGCGCGAGCTCACAAGGAAACCCAGCGTCGCAAGAATGCTCTCGAGAGTTCCAGCCTTCCGGCCAAGCTCGTCGATTGCCGTTCCAACGACGTTGCAAACAGTGAACTGTTCATCGTCGAGGGTGATTCTGCACTCGGCACGGCAAAGCTCGGACGCGATAGCGAGTACCAAGCGTTGCTCCCGATCCGCGGCAAGATTCTCAACGTTCAAAAGGCATCGATTAGCGACATGCTGTCGAATACTGAGTGCGCGTCGATCATCCAAGTCATCGGTGCGGGCTCAGGGCGCAGCTTCGATCTGTCTACTGCTCGCTATGGCAAGGTCATCATCATGGCGGATGCCGATGTCGACGGTGCCCACATCCGTACGCTGCTACTGACGCTGTTCTTCCGGTACATGCCTGACATGATTCGCGATGGGCGGGTCTACGCTGCCGTGCCACCGCTGCACCGCGTCGTCGTGATTAATCCGGGTTCCAAGCCAAACGAAACGATCTACACGTACTCGGAGAAGGAACTCAACGGAGTTCTTGCGGGGCTGAAGAAGTCAGGCAAGCGCTACCAAGACCCGATTCAGCGCTACAAGGGTCTGGGCGAGATGGATGCCGACCAACTGGCGACTACCACGATGGATCGCAACAACCGTGTTCTTCGTCGCGTTAACATCGCGGATGCCGAGAACGCTGGCACGGTCTTCGAGCTTCTCATGGGCAACGAAGTAGCTCCCCGTAAGGAGTTCATCATCCAGGGGCAAGGTCTCGATCGGGACCGTATCGACGTTTAGCTCGGAGTGGTCGTGGGCGTTCACCGCCTGCCGACAGCGTCTCAAGCAAATGATTTTCAACGCCCGAGGGCCGTCACCTGAACAAATCAGGTAACGGCCCTCGGGTGTTTCATGCGTGGTGTCGCGCGGTTGCTACCGGTTACGGCGTGAAGCCGATCGATCCGATCACGCTGTCGAGAGGTACGCCCGAACCGTCGCGCTTCGTGCGCTCGGTGGGCAGCTGCCGTACTGCTCCATCGGGTCCGACCGCCGTAGCGGGAACTCGGCCGACCCACGCGAGCGTGAGGACGTCCTCGCCCTTGAGCAGCGAGTGAGCGCGAACACCGCCGGTGCCGCGACCCTTGGCCGGGAACTGAGAGAACTCGCTGAGCTTCACGCGGCCTGGGTCGGTGCCGGGAATGGTGACGCTCGAGCCGGAGACGGTTACCGCGACGTTTTCTGCGTCGGCATCCACGGCGTCGAAGAAGATTACCTCGGCTCCGGCGCTTACCCGGATGCCTGCCATTCCTCCGGCGCTGAGACCCTGCGGGCGCACCGCCGAGGCAGCGAAGTGCAGGAGCTGAGTGTCGGAGGTCACAAACGTGAGTTCCGCATCATCCGCGCTATGAGCCGCACCAACGAGCTCATCACCAGGTTTGAGGGAGATGATCTCGAATTCGGGCTTCGACGGCCACACGCCGGGCGTGACGCGTTTGACAATGCCTTGGCGGGTGCCGAGGGCGATGGGCTCGTCGCTGTCGAGAGACACGATCGCGAGAACACGCTCTTTCTTCTCCAGCGTGAGGTATTCACTGATTTTTGCGCCAGCTCCCAGTTGAACGGAACTAGTCGGGACGCTCGGCAGATCTACGGCTGTGAAACGGATGAGGCGGCCGCGATTTGTGATCGCGCCGATTTCAGTTCGCGTCGTCGTGGTGACACGCGAGCGAATCGCGTCGTGCTTCGACCGGCGTGACGCCGCCAAAACCGTGTCGCCTTCGCTGATGCCGACTCGGATGATCCGGCCCGTCGTGGAGAGCAAGACGATGCAGGGTTCATCGGCGATCTCGAGCACGGCCTGATTCTTACGCGCTGCAGCTCGTGACGTCGTCGCAATTGAGGCGGGTGCCTCGGTGAGCAGCGTGCGTCGCGGGGTCCCGAACTTGTCCGCAACGGCGTCGAGTTCTTCTGAGACGAGGGCTCGGATGAGTTTGTCATCAGAGAGCAGCGCCTGAAGACGAGCGATTTCTGCGCGCAGTTTCTCGGCCTCGGCCTCTAGCTCGATCCGGCTGAACTTGGTGAGACGACGCAGGCGCAACTCGAGAATGTATTCGGCCTGCAACTCGCTGAGATCGAAAACCTCGCGCAGGCGCGTGCGAGCCTGGTCGCTGTCGTCACTCTGGCGAATGACCTGGATCACTTCGTCGATGTCGACGATCGCGATGAGCAAGCCTTCAACGAGGTGAAGTCGCTCAAGGTGTCGCGCAAGGCGGTACTTACTGCGACGTGTGACGACCTGCAGGCGGTGCTTGAGGAAGACCTCGAGCAGAGCCTTGAGTCCAAGAGTTTGCGGCCGACCTTCAACGAGCGTGACCGCGTTGATGCTGAAGTTATCTTCCAACGGGGTCAGGCGGTAAAGCTGCTCAAGTACGGCATCCGGGCTGAAGCCGGTCTTGATGCCGATAACAAGGCGCAGACCGTGGTTGCGGTCGGTGAGGTCGGTGACATCGGAGATGCCCACGATTTTCTTGTTGTTGACGCCATCTTTAATCTTCTCGATGACGCGCTCAGGGCCGACCAAGTAGGGGAGTTCGGTGACGACGAGGCCCATCTTGCGGGCCGTGATCGACTCGACGGCGACCTTGGCGCGGGTCTTGAAAGCTCCGCGGCCGTTCGCGTACGCATCCTTCACTCCGTTGAGCCCGATGATCGTTCCACCGGTGGGGAGGTCGGGTCCAGGAACGAACTGCATGAGTTCTTCGAGCGAGGCATCGGGATTCGTCAGAAGGTACTGCGCGGCACCGACGACCTCGATGAGGTTGTGGGGAGCCATGTTGGTGGCCATACCCACGGCGATGCCGCTTGCACCGTTGACCAACAGGTTCGGGAACGCCGCCGGCAAAACCTCGGGCTGCGTAGTCGAGTTGTCGTAGTTGGGCACGAAGTCGACGACGTCTTCGTCGAGGTCATCCGTCATCGCGATAGCGGATGCCTGCAAGCGAGCTTCCGTGTACCGGGGAGCGGCGGGGCCGTCATCCAATGAACCGAAGTTGCCGTGGCCATCGATCAGCGGCACGCGCAAAATGAAGCTTTGCGTTAGGCGCACCATGGCGTCGTAGATGGAGGCGTCACCGTGGGGGTGCAGCTTTCCCATGACATCGCCAACGACGCGCGACGACTTGACGTGGCCCTTTTCGGGGCGCAGCCCCATCTCGCTCATCTGGTACAGAATTCGGCGCTGAACCGGTTTGAGGCCGTCGCGTGCGTCGGGAAGCGCACGGGAATAGATCACGGAGTACGCGTACTCCAAGAACGAGCCCTGCATCTCGGTCGTGACATCGATGTCTTCGATGCGTTCGCCGGCAGGGGAGTCTGGGGTGGGTTTTGTGGGAGTAGCCATAGGATTGCCCTAATGTTACCGGCGCTCAACCCAGACTCAGCGAACCTTACCGATGTGTTGTCAAGTTCATTTCAGGCAATCTCAGGCGAGGGGAACCGCTTAAACCTGCCTCCCGTGCGGCACGCTGTTGTGCTGCTCGTCGATGGAATGGGTGCTCACAACCTGAAAGCGCGATTGGGGCATGCCCGCACGCTTGCCGGCGCGTTCTCCAAAGCCGCCGTGATTCAGTCCGGATTCCCGACAACGACGGCGTCAGCCATCGCCGGGCTCACGACGGGCCAGCGATCGGGCCAGCACGGCTTGGTGGGATACAGCGCTTTTGATCCGGTGAACAATCGAGTTTTCCAGCAGCTTTCGGGTTGGGATTCTCTCACCGACCCCTCGACGTGGCAGAGGGTTCCGACGATCTTCGAGCGCGCGACGGAGCGTGGCAACACCGTCGTCACCGTAGGAGCCGCACGCTATCGGGATTCGGGGTTCACGAAGGCTGTCTTACGCGGCGCGCGTTACGTTGTCGCCGGTTCGCTGGCTGAGCGGATTCGTGCCGCGGTAGAAGTTGGTTACACGAGCGATCGACCCTCACTTACGTACGTTTATGCGCCCGAACTCGATATGGCCGGTCATGCGAACGGGTGGCAATCGCCACAATGGACCCACGCACTTGAATCTCTCGACTCGGCGCTTGCATCTGTTGTCCCAGAGCTCTCTGGTGATCAGGGCCTCCTTGTCACCGCTGACCACGGGATGATCGATGTCCCTCGTGAGTCACATGTGCTGTTTGATTCCGCACCAGAGTTGCTAGAGGGAATCGCCCACATTGCTGGCGAGCCTCGCTGCCTCCAGCTCCACTTCGAAGCGAGTCTTGATATGGATGCCCGCGCCACAACTCTCGAACGCTGGCGCGACTCCGAAGGCGGTCGAGCCTGGGTCGTCAGCAGAGATGAAGCCATTGCAGCGGGCTGGTTCGGTGACGTTGATCCAGAAGTGATCGCTCGAATCGGCGACATCATCGTTGCCGCGCGTAAGGGGATCGCCTATTACGATTCGCGCGCAGCTAACGACAAGGCGCGCAGCATGATTGGCCAGCACGGATCGTGGTCGGATGAAGAACTTCGTGTGCCGTTGTTGCGGTACGGAGCATTTGCCCTCTAGGGACGCCGCTTGCCAGCGCGCCCTGACTGCATAATGCGGTCAGATCACGCTGGGTCGAGTCGAGTCGGGCGGGGCTAGGCCGGGTCGTCGTCTGGTTTGGTGCCGAAGACGATGTCGTCCCAGCTGGGCATAGCGACCCGGCGTCGTCGTGATTTCGCAGTCGGCTGAGGTGCCGTTGCCTGAGGTGGAGCTGGCGCATCGCGACGTTCCTCTGCAGCGGGTGGGTCGAGAAGACGCATAGACGGCTCACTGCTGACGGTCGGCGCCGACTCGTTTTCGTCGGCGTCGAAGTTCGCAGGTTCGCGCTCGCCACGACGGCGACGCAGGGCATCGAGCAAGTCAGCCGTCTGGTTTCCTACGCCGCCTTCGGCGCTGCGGTCACGCATAACGGGAAGCTCTGCTGGCCGGATGGGGGCGGGCTCGTCGGCAAGGTCGTCTACGTCGAAGGCCCCGCTGTCGAAACGAGCAGCATCCGGAGTTCCTTCTGCCGGTGCTACGGCACGTAAACGGGGAATGAGAGCGCCGGTGACTTCGCCCTGCTGCGACAGCGTTTTCGCTTCGTTGTTGAGTGGGGAAAGTGATTGACGCTTGGGGTCGTACTGCCAGCGCGCATCGTGATCGATGGTGTTTGCGCTGAACAAGAGCTTGACGATCCACCCCGACTCGGGATCTTTCCAACTCGCCCAGCGCTCGTCAGCCGCGCTCATGTCGGCTAAGCGTTCGCGGATAGCGGATCCGAAGGTTCGTGTGGAGGTGAGGGAGTCAGTTTCGCCGGCCACATGCACCGGGACAGCAAGCGCCGACTTGACGACGAATTCGCGCTCGGCGACAACTGGCCCTTCGAAGCGCTCGATGTATTCGAGGTCGGCGCCGGTGAGGTTTGCGACATCCTGTGCCGACATGCCGGCACGAATGTGGGCTTGAATCTCGCGGGGAGCCAACTTGGGGCCCGTTCCCGAGAGAGCGCGGCTTTGACGCAGTCGAGACTGCAACACGCTGTCAACAGCGAGACGATACCGGGTGCCGTCGTTGCTCGACACGATAAGTGCACCGTCTTGTACTTCGATTACCCGAAGGTCTTCCATAGCGAACTTCTCCAGCCCTCACGATTCCTCTTTAGGTTCGCACGCATTGGGGGGAATTCATGGGAATAACACGCCCCCATGAACAGTTATCACAGGCGCTGCACAGTGATGCAGAATCGGCAGTTTGCAATTCGTCTCGCTTTCAGGGAGACTGTGCCCGCCGATTCCGGTGATTCAACGTAAAAAAGAAGTGGATGGGCATGGCCACCGACTACGACGCACCTCGTAAGACCGACGACGACTCCGAGTCGATCGAGGCTCTTAAAGAGCGTGTTCCTGACAAAATGTCGGGCTCGGTTGACGTCGATGATTCAGACAACCCGGCGAACTTTGAGCTTGCCGGCGCAGACCTATCTGACCTCGACCTCGATGTGGTTGTTCTGCCTCCTCAGGCTGACGAATTCACTTGCGTGAGCTGCTTCCTTGTGAAGCACCGCTCGCAGGTAGACCACACCACGAAGCTCGGCGCTATCTGCCTGGAGTGCGCAGCTTAACCTCTGCGATCGCTTCAGCAACCAATTCGGGAGTGCGACTCGACAACAACCAATACGGTGTCGGGTCGCTCTCATCGAGTAGCTCAAGGCGTACGACAGGTGACACCCAGCCTCGAATCATCAACCAGGCCCGTGCATCCAGTCGCTGCCCGCGTTCGAGCGTCGCCTCGGTGCCGTCAAACGTCGTGACCTCTCCGATGATTTCAATCGGAAGGCGAGCACTCCCGGCGCGCAATTCTTTGTCATCAATCGTGATGAGCGGCGCCGACCACAGCAAGAATCCGACGATCGCGAGATAGAGCACTGCAGCGGTGATGTAGCCGACGGTGATATTGATCGGTAAGAAGACCAAAATGCTGGCCGGAATGATGAGTGCGGTGCTGAGGTAGAGCCACGCGGTGGGCCACAGGCGTTCACGGTAGTAAGTCACTCATCCATTACACACTGATTTTGTGGTGCACGTTTCGGCGAGTGGGGTCTTCTGCACTAGCCTCGACTCGTGATTGACAACGTAGAGGTGCTTATCTCGTCCGGCCAGACGCCGACCTACGCGCATCCTGGGGACGCGGGCGCCGACCTCTATTCGGCGGCAAACTACTCGCTCGCACCGGGGGCGCGGGAAACCGTTGCTACGGGAGTCTCTATCGCCCTTCCCGATGGGTACGTGGCCTTCGTTGTGCCCCGGAGTGGCCTCGCGTCGCGCCACGGCATCACCGTCGTCAATAGCCCCGGAACAGTGGATGCTGGCTACCGGGGTGAAATTCGGGTCACGTTGCTCAATACTGATGCTTCGTCCACTTTCGAGATCGAGCCGGGCGATAGAATCGCGCAATTGATCGTTATGCCAGTTTCCCGAGCTCGATTCATTCCCGTATCGACTCTTCCTGGCAGTCATCGCGGTGAGGCGGGCTTCGGCTCGACCGGATTCCGTGCAGAGTCAACACAACAAGGAGCCACGTCGTGAGCGACACTACTGAGACCGAGCAGCCGCAAGATCACCCCAAATCGGCACCGGAGAATCGCGCCACCGATGGACCGCTTGATGAGAGCGAAGCGAACGCAGTTCGCCCCTACGTCGACCTGGGTGGCGTCAAAATTCTTCCCCGCCAAGAGCTGCACCTTCGCCTTGAGGTAGAGGAAGCAAGCAAGCGCGTCGTCGCCGTGGGGCTCGACTACGCCGGATCAACACTCCAGATTCAGCCTTTTGCTGCGCCCCGCTCGAGTGGCCTTTGGCATGAGATTCGCCAGCAGATTATCGACCAGGTGCACACACAGGGCGGCACGACGAAGGTCTCCGAGGGACCGTTTGGCCCCGAGGTTTTCGCTGAAATTCCCGTCGCTGGTAAGCCCGGCGAGAAGCGCATCGCCCGTTTCGTCGGTGTTGACGGGCCACGCTGGTTCCTTCGCGGCGTGATCGCCGGTGAGGCATTGAACAGTGCGGATGCCGCCACCAAGATCGAAGATCTTTTCCGGTCGATTGTGGTGATTCGGGGTAACACCCCGATGCCACCGCGTGACCTCATCCCGCTGCACATGCCGGCGACGGGTGATAAAGAAGCCAAGGCGTGAGTTCAGCTGACGAGCACGCGGGGGAGTCCGCTGCCGAGGGTGCCGGCGTCGAGCCCAGTGTTCGTGAAGCGCTAGCAGCCGCGGCTCGCCGGTCCGCCGTCGGTCAGGTGGCGCCAGGTGAGGCACCAACAACTGGCGCATTGCTTGCCGCGATGGGCGGTATCCGTGGCTTAGTGGAGTCGATTCTGCCCGGCCTCGCCTTTCTGGTCATCTTCACGATCACTCAGGAGCTCGTCGCTTCCGTTGTGGCACCAGTGATTGTTGCGGTGGGCTTCGTTCTCGCGCGCCTCATCTCGCGTACCCCGGTATCTTCCGCCCTTGTCGGTGTCTTGGGTGTCGCGCTCTCGGCTGGTCTCGCACTCATCACGGGACGAGCGGAAGACAATTTCGTGCTCGGTTTCATCATCAACGCTGTTTTTCTTGCCGCCATCATCGTCAGCGTAATTTCTCGCCGGCCGCTCGTCGGGCTAATCGCAACGTTCCTCGTGCCGAGCGCTTCGAACTGGTTGGAAGACAAGGCCAAGTTCCGGGTTGCTTTAATCGCCACCGTGCTCTGGGCGGCTCTCTTCGCGGTTCGCCTCGGAGTCGAGTTGCCGCTGTACTTCGCGGAAGGGACGCAGGCCTTGGCTACGGCGAAGCTGCTCCTCGGAGTTCCGCTGTACGCGGGAGTGCTCTGGGTAACGTGGCTCTTGATGCGCACGGCCTACGGACGAAGCGCATCCGAGTAGTTCGAAGTTGTCGCCGTGGCGGCCGGCTAGCCGAAACGCCATGGTGTATATTTATCTCGACGTCAAGATACTTTTGGCGCAAGTCGCAGCGCAGTTTCTGCGATTCAGTCTTAGGCTTGCCTTGCTGGATGCAGCGCACGCTCCGCGCAAGGATTGAAGAACCGTAGCAAGGGAGATGACAGTGTCGACAGTCAATAGTTTTGGGTCGAAAGACACCCTCACAGTCGGTTCAGCCGACTATGAAGTGTTCCGCATCGACAAGGTAGCGGGATACGAAAAGCTACCGTTTAGCCTCAAGGTTTTGCTCGAAAACCTCCTGCGCACCGAAGACGGAAAGAACGTCACGAAGTCGCAGATCGAGTCTCTCGGATCGTGGGTGCCCAGTGCAGACCCCGACACCGAAATCCAGTTCACCCCCGCCCGCGTTGTGATGCAGGACTTCACCGGTGTTCCGTGCATCGTTGACCTCGCGACCATGCGCGAGGCCGTCGCTGAGCTCGGTGGAGACCCCACCAAGATCAACCCGCTAGCTCCTGCAGAACTGGTAATCGACCACTCGGTCATTGCGGACCTTTTCGGTTCCGAGAACGCTCTCGAACGCAACGTCGAGCTTGAGTACCAGCGCAATGGTGAGCGTTACCAGTTCCTTCGTTGGGGCCAGACGGCATTCGATGACTTCAAGGTTGTGCCTCCGGGAACGGGAATCGTTCACCAGGTGAACATTGAGCACCTTGCCCGTGTTACCTACACGCGTGAAGTTGACGGCAAGACTCGCGCCTTCCCCGACACGCTTGTCGGCACCGACTCGCACACCACGATGGTTAACGGCCTCGGTGTTCTTGGCTGGGGCGTTGGCGGTATTGAAGCCGAGGCAGCAATGCTCGGCCAGCCCGTATCGATGCTCATCCCCAAGGTCGTTGGCTTCAAGCTCAACGGCGAGATTCCTGCTGGCGTCACTGCTACCGACGTTGTGCTGACGATCACGCAGATGCTGCGCCAGCATGGCGTTGTCGGCAAGTTCGTTGAGTTCTACGGCGAGGGCGTTGGCGCAGTGCCGCTCGCTAACCGCGCAACTATCGGAAACATGAGCCCCGAATTCGGTTCGACGGCAGCAATGTTCCCCGTCGACGATGTCACGCTCGACTACTTGCGCCTCACGGGCCGCAGCGAAGAGCAGGTTCAGCTTGTTGAGGCGTACGCGAAGCTTCAGTCGCTCTGGCACGATCCGAGCGTTGAGCCCAACTTCAGCGAGTACCTCGAGCTGGACCTGGCCACTGTTGTTCCGTCGATCGCCGGCCCGAAGCGTCCTCAGGACCGCATTGAGCTCACCAGCGCGAAAAGCCAGTTCGAGATCGACCTCAACAACTACGCATCCGTGGACCACTCCAAGGTCGATGCTGCTGTTGAGGGAACCTTCCCGGCATCCGATCCGGTTGGTCTCACCCCGCAGGACGAAGATTCCGCTCACGAGCGTTCCCACACGCACTCCAGTCATGCTCCGTCGACTGCCTCGCAGCCGACCTCGGTGAGCGTCGATGGCGGAGATCCCTTCACTCTCGATCACGGTGCCGTTGCTATTGCAGCGATTACCTCGTGCACCAACACGTCGAACCCGTCGGTGATGCTCGCGGCAGGCTTGCTGGCTCGCAATGCAGCGGCGAAGGGCCTCAAGTCGAAGCCGTGGGTCAAGACCACCCTGGCTCCCGGTTCCAAGGTAGTCACTGACTACTACGCGAAGTCAGGTCTCGACGAGTCGCTTGAAGCTCTCGGTTTCTACACCGTTGGCTACGGCTGCACGACGTGTATCGGTAACTCGGGTCCTCTGGAAGATGAAATTTCCGCTGCGATCAACGAGAACGATCTCGCGGTCACTGCGGTTCTTTCGGGAAACCGCAACTTCGAGGGTCGCATCAACCCCGACGTAAAGATGAACTACCTCGCGAGCCCTCCGCTCGTTATTGCCTACGCTCTCGCTGGTTCGATGAACTTCGATTTCGACACCGATGCTCTTGGTCAAGACCAGGACGGCAACGATGTCTTCTTGAAGGACATCTGGCCCGACGCTGCCGAGGTTCAGGCAACAATCGACTCGTCGATTGACCGCGACATGTTCACTCACGAGTACGCCGGTGTCTTCGACGGTGACGAGCGCTGGCAGAACCTGCCGACGCCGACCGGTTCCACCTTCGAGTGGGATGACGAGTCGACCTACGTGCGCAAGCCCCCATACTTCGAGGGCATGACCATGGAGATCACTCCGGTCAGCTCGATTTCGGGTGCTCGCGTTCTGGCCAAGCTGGGCGACTCGGTTACGACCGACCACATCAGCCCTGCCGGTTCGATCAAGGGCGACAGCCCCGCTGGTATCTACCTCGCAGAGCACGGCATCGACCGTAAGGACTTCAACTCTTACGGATCGCGCCGTGGAAACCACGAAGTAATGATCCGTGGAACCTTCGCCAACATCCGCCTTAAGAACCAGCTTCTCGATGGCGTTGAGGGCGGTTACACTCGCGACTTCACCACGCCGGATGCCGCACAGTCGTTCATTTACGACGCGGCTCAGAACTATGCAGCGCAGGAAACTCCGCTCGTCGTTCTCGGCGGCAAGGAGTACGGTTCCGGTTCATCGCGTGACTGGGCTGCCAAGGGCACGAGCTTGCTCGGCGTGAAGGCTGTCATCTGCGAGAGCTTCGAGCGCATTCACCGCTCCAACCTCATCGGAATGGGCGTTCTCCCGCTCCAGTTCCCTGAGGGGCAGAGCTGGGAGACGCTGGGACTCGACGGTACCGAGAGCATCAGCATCACCGGTGTCGAGGAACTCAACGACGACCGCATTCCCAGCACGCTGCACGTCGTTGCAGAGCCAACCGCGCACTCGCCCGAGGGCAAGGCAACGATCGAGTTCGACGCGAAGCTTCGCATCGACACTCCCGGTGAGGCTGACTATTACCGCAACGGTGGAATCCTTCAGTACGTTCTGCGTTCGCTGGTCTAACTAGTGCGTGCGCAAAAGGCGCGCGGGAAGAGCATTTACGCTCTCCCCGCGCGCTTTTTGCGTTGCCGGAGAAGACTGTGGGTCGGCTCAGAACCTCATGCACATTTGTTCACATGGCATTTGAAGGAGCCTAGACTGAACGTATGAATATACTCGAGGGAATCAATGGTCCCCGAGATCTAGACGGTCTCTCTACACAGCAACTCACTCAGCTATCGCAAGAGATCCGCGAGTTTTTGATTGAAAACGTGTCGCGAACGGGCGGGCATCTCGGCCCCAATCTCGGCGTTGTTGAACTCACCACAGCCATTCATCGAGTCTTCGATTCACCGCGAGATGCTGTGGTGTTCGACACCGGGCACCAGAGCTATGTGCACAAGATTTTGACCGGCCGCAAAGACTTCACGAAACTACGTTCGCAGGGTGGCCTTGCGGGTTACCCGCAACGTTCAGAGTCTGAGCACGACATCGTAGAGAGTTCCCACGCCTCGAGTTCGCTGTCGTGGGCAGACGGAATTTCCCGCGCCTTCGAGATGACGGGCCAGGGCGGCCGTCATGTGGTCGCAGTTGTCGGCGACGGGGCCCTCACGGGCGGGATGACGTGGGAAGCGCTTAACAACATCAGCGACGACAACAGTCGCAATCTGGTCATTGTCGTCAACGACAATGGGCGGTCGTATGCTCCTACCATCGGAGGAATGGCGCACTTTCTCAATAGCGTGCGCACGCGACGGTCCTACCGCTCGCTGCATGGATCGAGCGAGAAATTCTTCGGCGCCTTTGGCGGACCGGGAAGAGCGCTGTATCGCGGCATCCGCGGCGGCGCACACGGGTTCCTGTCGCGCTTCAGCAACAACGAAGCTCTCTACTCCAATCTGGACATCAAGTACTTGGGCCCCGTTCACGGCCACGACATCGGCGCGCTCGTCGAGACGCTCGAGCAGGCTAAGTCGTACGGCGCTCCGGTTATCGTTCACGCGATTACCGAGAAGGGCCGCGGCTACGAACCGGCCTTAGCGGACGTCGCGGATCAGTTCCACGCCGTCGGTCAGATTGATCCCGCGACGGGGGAGCCGATCGAAACGGGCGGCGCTGCATCGTGGACATCGGTCTTCTCCGAAGAAATCGTGAAGCTGGCGGATGCCAACCCGCGTCTCGTGGGAATCACCGCTGCCATGCTGCGCCCCACGGGCCTTCATCGCTTTGCTGAAAAGTATCCGGCACGCGTTCACGACGTCGGCATCGCTGAACAACACGCGGTCACGTCGGCGGCGGGACTCGCGTTTGGTGGAC
Organism: Rhodoglobus sp. NPDC076762; assembly: GCA_040687235.1. GTDB lineage: Bacteria > Actinomycetota > Actinomycetes > Actinomycetales > Microbacteriaceae > Rhodoglobus. The sequence goes on from JBFBMV010000001.1 coordinate 1,709,643, forward strand.
TTCACCCGGTTGTGGCGCTCTACGCCACGTTCGTCAATCGCGCGTTCGACCAGGTGCTGATGGATGTCGCGCTGCACCGCGCCGGCGTCACCTTCGTGCTTGATCGGGCGGGGGTCACCGGCCCCGACGGCGCAAGCCATCACGGCATGTGGGATCTCGCACTATTGCAAGTCGTCCCGAATATCCGTATTGCGGCCCCCAGAGACGCTGCACGCCTGCGTGAGGAGCTCGGCGAGGCCGTTGCGGTCGATGATGCACCAACCGTCATTCGCTTCGCTAAAGGCACCGTAGGGACCGAGTACGACGCGCTTCGTCGCACCGAGGACGGTGTCGATGTGCTTCGCGAAGACGAGCAGCGCGATGTTCTCATCGTCACGGTGGGCTCGATGGCCAAGACTGGACTGCAGGTTGCAGAGCTTCTCGCAGCTCAAGGAATCGGGGCGACCGTAATCGACCCTCGCTGGGTGGTTCCGGTTCCCCGCAGTGTCATCGACTTCGCCGCTGATCACCGCATCGTAATCACGATCGAAGACGGTGTGCGCGTGGGCGGTATCGGAACGCGCATTCGTCAGGAAATGCGTGCTCATGGTGTCGATACCGCGGTGAACGAGCTGGGATTGCCGGACACGTTCCTCGATCACGGCAGCCGTGATTACATCCTTAATCAGGTGGGCTTGACCCCCCAGCACATTGCTCGCGATGTTGTCGCCCAGGTGCTCGGCAGCAAGATCCCGATTGCTCGGCCGCTTCTTGAGAGCGACTCCGATGAGTATCGGCTTCCCGCCGAACGCAGCTAGCCGCGCCGCCGCGCGGGTTTCCGACAAGCACGTTAACGACTCGAGGCCCTGTTCAGATTCTCTCTGAACAGGGCCTCGGCCGTTATATCGGTAAGGGTGCGCGCCTACTGAACGCCGCGGATGCGCGGGTCGTGGAAGGTGCTGCCGAATGCTCGCTCCGACGCTCCTGCGCGGTCGAGGTAGGGCGTGACTCCACCCATCTGGAACGGGTAGCCCGCGCCGAGAATGAGGCAGAGGTCGATATCTTCTGCCGCAGCGACAACGCCGTCTTCCAGCATTCGGTGAATTTCGTCCGCGAGACCATCTTCGATGCGGATCTGAAGCTCGTGCGCAGTCATGGGCGAGATGCCGCCCTTAACGATCTCGACAGCCTTTTTGGAGACGCCCTTTGGCTTACCCTTGCTGTCACGGTCGAAGATGTAGCCAAGTTCCGCGAGCTTGTGAAGGTTCTTGCTCTCAAAGAAGCGTTCGGGGAACGCCGCATGATGTGTGTCCAGAACGTGGGCGCCGACCTTGAGCCCGACGAGTTCGAGCAGCTCGAACGGTGTCATCGGAAGACCGAACGGACGGGTGGACTCTTCAACGACCTCGAAAGGAGTTCCGGTGTCCACTGCGTGCATCGCTTCGCCGAGAACCTTCGCGAGGATACGGTTCACTACGAAGCCAGGAGTGTCTGTCGTGATGACGGCATTCTTGCGTAGGTTCTTCGCGGTCACCATGGCGGTGGAGAGGGTTTCATCGTTGGTGTGAGGAGTCTTGACGACCTCGATCAACGGCATGACGGCCACCGGGTTGAAGAAGTGGAAACCCACAACGCGTTCCGGGTGCTTCAGTTTGGCACCGATCTGCTCGACAGAAAGTGACGAGGTATTCGTGGCCAAAATAGCCTCTTCGGAGATGTACTGCTCGACCTCGGCGAAGACAGACTGCTTAGCACCGAGTTCTTCGTAGATCGCTTCGATAACCCAATCGCAGTCAGCGAAATCAGCCTTGTTCGTGGTTCCCGTCACGAGCGCCTTGAGGCGGTTCGTGTCGTCAGAAGAGAGGCGGCCCTTCTCGTGGAGCTTGTCGATCTCCGCATGAATCGCGGCGACTCCGGCATCGGTTGCGGCCTGATCAAGATCAGTGATGACGACCGGCACCTGCAGGCGGCGAACGAAGAGAAGTGCGAACTGGCGAGCCATGAGGCCGGCACCGATAACACCGACCTTCGTTACCTTGCGGGCGAGTTCCTTATCGGGAGTTCCCGCGGGGCGCTTTGCGCGCTTCTGCACGAGGTTGAAGGCGTAGATGCTGGCCTGGAACTGGTCACCGGAGATCATGTCGGCGAGAGCATTGTCCTCGGCCTCGAAACCAGTCTTCTTGTCAGTGTTCTTGGCGGCCTTGAGAAGTGCAAGCGCAGCGTAGGGCGACTTGGCGACGCGACCAATGCGGTTCGCGAGCATCTTCTCGGCGATGCCGATAGCCACATCCCACTTCACCGTGCGTTCGATCTTGCCCGGCTCATTCTTGCGCTTGACCTTCGTGGTGCCAGCGATGACACCATCTGCCCAGCGAATGGAATCTTCGAGGAAGTTGGCGGGGCCAAACATGGCGTCGGCGATGCCCAGCTCGAACGCTTCGGGGCCCTTGAGCATCCGGTTGTTCTTGAGCGGGTTCTCGATGACGACCTTGAGAGCATTCTCGATGCCGATGAGGTTGGGGAGCAACCACGCGCCACCCCAACCTGGAATGAGTCCGAGGAAGACTTCGGGCAGCGCAAGCGCGGGAACCGAGCTGTCGATCGTACGGTAGTCGGCATTGAGGGGAACTTCGACGCCACCGCCCAAAGCGAGACCGTTAATGAACACGAAAGAGGGAACACCCAAGTCGCTGAGTTTGCCGAGCGCCCAGTGACCAAGTTCGGCCATCTGCTTACCGGTTTCGCGGTCAGGGATTTCGCTGACCTTTGAAAGATCGGCGCCCGCAGCGAAGATGAAGGGCTTTCCGGTGACAGCGAGGCCGTGAATCTCGCCAGCGGTGGCGCGTTCCTTTTGCTCATCGAGAACCTTGGCGAACTCGAGAAGAGTGGCAGGGCCAAGCGTATTCGGACGTGTGTGGTCCTTGCCGTTGTCGAGCGTGATGAGGGCAAGTGTGCGGCCCGCTGAGAGCGGAACGTCGCGCACGTAGGAGTGAGTGACTACTTCGTCTTTGGCCAGATCAGCAAGACGTGCAAATTGCTGGGTCATTGTTACTTTGCTCCCTTGTAGTTGGGGTTCTCCCAGATAACGGATCCACCTTGACCGAGGCCGACGCACATGGCGGTCAAGCCGTAACGCACCTCGGGGTGCTGTTCGAACTGTGCGGCGAGCTGGATCATGAGACGGACACCGGATGACGCGAGCGGGTGTCCCATTGCGATGGCTCCACCCCACTGGTTGACGCGGGGGTCCTCGTCATCGATGCCGTAATGGTCGAGCAACGAGAGCACCTGAACAGCGAATGCCTCATTCAATTCGAAGAGGCCGATGTCGTCGATCGTGAGGCCAGCCTTACGCAGCGCCTTCTCGGTTGAGGGGATCGGACCAATACCCATGATTTCGGGTTCCACGCCGGCGTAGGCGAAGCTCACCATGCGCATCTTGGGCTTGAGGCCGAGTTCACGAGCCATTTCGCCGCTAGCGATGATGCTGGCGGTCGCTCCGTCGTTGAGTCCCGAGGCGTTTCCGGCCGTGATGCGGCCGTGCGGGCGGAACGGCGTCTTGAGACCGGCAAGGCCCTCGAGAGTCGTTTCCGGGCGAAGCCCCTCATCGCGAGTAGCCAAGCCCCAGCCGGACTCGCTCTTCGTCGCGACAGAAATCAAGTCGGGCTGGATGTTGTTGGCTTCGTACGCGGCCGTGGCGCGCTGTTGGCTGCGCAACGCGAATGCATCGGCGCGCGCCTTCGTGAGGTGCGGGAAGCGGTCGTGAAGCTTCTCGGCGGTGTTGCCCATGTTGAGAGCTTCAGGGTCCACCAGCTTTTCTGCGAGGAAGCGAGGGTTAGGGTCTACGCCAGAACCCATCGGGTGATGTCCCATGTGCTCGACGCCGCCAGCGATCGCCAGGTCATAGGCGCCGAAAGCGATTCCGCCGGCCACGTTGGTGACGGCGGTCATCGCGCCAGCACACATGCGGTCGATGGCATATCCGGGAACTGATTGGGGGAGTCCGGCGAGAAGAGCCGCACTGCGGCCGATCGTCAAGCCTTGATCTCCAGTTTGAGTGGTTGCCGCGATGGCAACTTCATCGAAGCGTTCCTTCGGAATCTGGGGGTTACGCTCCAGAAGTCCGATCATCGCCTTGACGACGAGGTCATCAGCTCTGGTATTCCAGAACATGCCCTTCTCGCCGGCACGTCCAAATGGAGTACGGACTCCATCTACGAATACAATCTCGGTTTTCTCGGCCACAATGCCTCCACTAAATCCTTGGATGTAGCACTGATCATAAGTGGCCGAGTTTAAGGTTAGGAATCCTTTGATTGTTCCTACGACTCGGTATCGACGGAGTCCTCAGGCGTTTGGTTGGCTTCCACAAAGGCTTGCGCAATTGACTGTGCAGATACGTCAAGTTGCCATTGACGTGCTCCGAGCGCGATGAGGGCTTCAGAAACGCTCTCCGTGGAGATTTCTGCGGGCGGGCTCCACGCAACTCGGCGCAGGTAGTCGGGCGTCAATAAGTTCTCGATAGGAATTGACATCTCTTCGGAGAACTCGGTCATGAGCGCGCGAGCAGCTTTTAAGCGACGATCCGCTTCGGGATTCTTGTCCGACCAGACTCGCGGGGGAGGCAGCGTGTCGCTAGCGACGCGCGACGCAGGAATATCGGTCGATGCAAGCCCCGCCTGGATGGCATCCCACCAGCGGTCAATCTGGGTGCGGCTTGCGCGCCCGCGGAACTCTTTCAAACTCGACAGCTGTCTCTTCGACTCGGGGAGGACCTTTGCGGCTGCGAGCAGCGCTGAGTCCGGCACGAGACGACCAGGGGCCGTGTCGACTTCTTGCGCATACGCATCGCGAGCGAGCCAGAGCTCACGTGCCACGGCCAAGTTCTTACCGCCTCGAATCGAGTGAACTCCGCTCAACCGGCGCCATGGTTCGGCCCGAACATTGCTGAGATCGCGTCCCAAGACCGATTCGAACTCTTGGCGGGCGATCTCGCCCTTGCCGTCCTTATCGAGCAGCGCACCAAGCTCTTCGCGAAGATCAACGAGAAGCTCAACATCCAGCGCGGCGTAAACGAGCCATGACTGCGGAAGCGGGCGGGTTGACCAGTCTGCGGAGGAATGTTCCTTCGCAAGGTGAATGCCGAGTAAGTGCTCGACTACCGTTCCGAGGCCGACACGGGGAAGACCCGCGATTCGCGCACCGAGCTCCGTGTCAAAGAGGCGGGTGGGATTCAGGCCGACCTCGCGCAAACAAGTGAGGTCTTGAGTAGCCGCGTGCAGGATCCACTCTTCCTCTGCAATGACGTCGTTCAGCTCGCTGAAGTCGCCAATGGCGGGCGGATCAAAGAGAAAGGTGCCGGCGCCACGTCGAAAGATCTGAATGAGATACGCACGCTGCGAGTAGCGGTAGCCGCTGGCCCGTTCGGCGTCGATACCGATGGGGCCGTGCCCGGCAGCAATGGCGTCGACGGCAGCAAGATATTCGTCCCGATCGTCGATGACATCAACGGGAACATGAGGGGCTTGGGTTGCGGCGTGCGACTCGCCCTCGGGGGCTGCACTCTCGGAGGCGCTACTCACGCCCAGCTCTACGGGCCGACAACATGGTGACTCCTTCAATCGTGGGCGGAAGTCCGGCAAGCATGCAGACTAACTCGCTCCAGCCTTCCACATGAGCAGCAATGTCGAGATCTTGAGGGCTCCAAGAGGCTCGAAGTTCAATTTGTGCGCCGTCGGGCTGCGACTCAAGTTCGCCGAATCCCGTAGAGAGGATTCGAGTAGCGGTGCCGGAAACTTGGTCGTACTTCGCGCCACGGCTATCGAGCGCGTCGACGAGCCAGGACCACGTGACTGAGCTCAAAAACTCATCGACTCCGATGTCAGGTTCGAGCGGCGCTTGGGCGAAGCAGATGATCCTGAACTCGCCCTCCCACGCGTCGGGCGACTCGGGGTCATACAACAGAACGAACCGGCCGGTGCCGAGGTCAGAGTCTTCACCGTGACGGCTGGGTGTGACATCCGCAGCAAGAGCGAATGACCACGGCGCGATCTGTGTCGGCGCCGAAATCTCGGTAATCGCGAGCTCGGGGCGCAGAGTGGCGGCACGGAGTGACTCGACCGCGGACGCAAATATCGCGGGCGGCGTTGGTCCAGCTGGCGATTCAGGCACGTCAGAAGATTAGGCTTTAGCTGAACAATCGCTAGTAAGGCACGCCGCGCTCTGACGGCTACACGATGGAGGTTTTAAGATGCCGGTATCTTCTCAACTCCGCGTCGCTGCCAAGGTTGTCGGTGGAGTTGCGGTTGCTGCGGTCGCCGCAGCAGGTATCGCTCTGGTCAGTGGCGCTGCGCTATCGGTCTATTTTGCCCGCAGAATAGTGACCCCGCCAGGGGTAGCCGACAGCACTTTGCGTGTACTCGCGGTGGGAGAGTCGACGATCGTGTTGTCATCGGCGGCGGAGAGCCGGGCTCCCGGTCGCTTCAGCCTGTGGTTCGCCGACAACACCGGACTCGCGCGAATTGGTCCGGTGGTTTCGCAGGGTGCCCAATGGGTGGCGCGCGAATTGATTGAGGTAGAGAAGGGCGTGCCGCAGCCGGGCGATAACGCTCGTACTAGTGGGTGGTTCTACGTCACGCCGGCTGGACTCGGACTCGAGTATTCCGAGGTGATGGTTCCCACAGAGTTAGGGCCAGCACCCGCGTGGCTGGTTCCTGCGGTGCGTCCTACGGCGACGTGGGCCATCCACATTCACGGCCGCGGCGTGCAACGCCCCGAAACGGTTCGCGCCTTGGGCGAGTTCCACGCAGCCGGCGTCACCTCCCTTGCCGTGTCTTACCGCAACGACACAGAAGCCCCCAGCTCGTCCGACGGTCGCTACGGCTTAGGTTCTACGGAATACCGCGACGTTGACGCAGCGATTTCTTACGCTCTCGCGGCCGGCGCCGAACGAATCATCCTCATGGGGTGGTCAATGGGTGGGGCAACCGCCCTTCAGGCACTGGTCCGTTCGCGCAACCGCGACACGATCATCGGGCTCGTTCTCGATTCACCGGTAATCGCCTGGGGCCCGACGATGGAGTTGCACGGCGACCTCAACCGCATTCCTGCCCCGGTTCAACGGGCAGCCCAGATCGTATTGAACAGCGACCAGGCTCCCTTTCTCGTCGGCATGGAGGGGCCACTCGATATCGCAGAGATGAACTTCGTCAATCGTGCGGATGAGCTTGATCGCCCCATCTTGTTGATGCACAGCGAAGACGACGGCTATGTGCCCGTAGAGCCGTCTCGCGCGCTGGCGGAAGCTAGGCCCGACATCGTCACCTACGAAGAGTTCGACACGGCAGGCCACACTCGCCTGTGGAACTACGACAGCGATCGGTGGCTGACCGCGATTCGAATCTGGCTAGCGGCGCAGCTCGGTGCGGATGAGGCATCCATTGACTAACTGCGATGGCGGCCGGGTCGACCCGACGGTCGCGACGCCTCGATTGTGGCGCCCACAGGCGCCTACGTTGCTGCGCTTAGACCGCGGTCTTTAGCCGGATCTGTCGTTTGGCGCGCGCTAGCATGCCGGTCATGCCACGCAGTCTGAGAGGGCTGACAGCTTGAGAGAGACCGAGGGTCTGCGGAAAGTCATCCGACAACTCGAGCACTTCGGCACTGCTGAGGCCGGAGAGGCCCTGTACCAAGATGGACGCGAAACCTCGCGTCGTAGGAGCCTCAGCTGGCGCTGTAGCAAACATGTGAACGATGTCGTTCTCTACTTCAATGAAGATGAAAACGGGGGACTGGCACTCTTCCACCCGTTCGAAGAGGTCTGGATGGTCGGCGTAGCGCGCCGGCAGCTCCGGAAGTTCATTGGCGAACTCCAGCAGAAGCTGCAGCCGATCCCTCAGCTCGAAGCCAAGAAAGTCGTCTCGAATTTCGGCTAACTGGCTGGGGATCTGCTGCTCACTCACTGCATCAGTCTAACGGGAAGGAACGTCACCCGGCTCAGTGCCGAGAGCGATCGGAACCCGTACAAGGGAACCCCACTCAGTCCACGATCCGTCGTAGTTGCGCACGTTCGGGAAGCCCATGAGGTAGTTGAGAACGAACCAGGTGTGACTCGAGCGCTCACCGATGCGGCAGTAGGCGACGATGTCGTCGCCATCCTTCAGGCCCGCACCCTCGCGGTAGATCGTGTTCAGCTCGCTGAGCGGGCGGAACGTGCCGTCTTCAGCGACAGCCTTCGACCACGGCACGCTCTGTGCGCTAGGGATGTGGCCGGCGCGAAGTGCGCCTTCTTCGGGGTAGCCAGGAACTGTTGTGCGCGCACCGCTGTACTCTTCGGGCGAACGGACGTCGATCAGCGGGTTACCGAGGTGGGCGAGCACGTCATCGCGGAACGCGCGAATCACCGAGTCGGAGCGTTCGACGATGGGGTACTCAGTCGGGGTCGGGGAGGGAACTTCGAGGGTGTACTCGCGGCCGTCGGCCTCCCACTTCGCACGTCCACCATCCATGAGGCGGACGTCTTCGTGACCGAAGAGCGTGAATACCCATAGGGCGTAGGCAGCCCACCAGTTGGTCTTGTCACCGTAAATCACGACGGTGCTGTCGCGCGAGATGCCGCTGCGCGACATGAGCTCAGCGAAGCCTTCGCCATCGATGTAGTCGCGTGTAACCGGGTCGTTGAGGTCTGTGTGCCAGTCGATCTTGACGGCGCCGCGGATGTGACCCGTTTCGTACAGAAGTACGTCTTCATCGGATTCGACGACGACGAGTCCGGGTTCGCCGAGGTGTTCTTCAACCCACTGAGCAGACACCAAGCGTTCAGGGTGAGAGAACTCAGCAAATTGGGGGGCTGGGTCGCGTTCGATAGTCATAACTACCTCCGATTGTGGGTGGAAAAACTGGCGCGGGCTTCAAACTAAGCTTGATGGGTCCCTTGCCCAAGAAATTACGCATTCGCCGCTGATTACACCGCGTTGCCGTAACACTGCGAAAAATAACCGAGGCTGAGAATGAGCGCTACTGCGCCTACGACTCCTGAGCGTCTAGTCGATCGTATCCCGTCGTTGACCGGAGCGCAGATGCTTGCCGAACTTGTGCCGCCGCGCCAGTTCACCGGCGCGACTTTAGATTCCTATCGTCCTGATCGTGACTACCCCTCGCAGGGCGCAGCAGTCGCAGCCATGCGGCATTTCGTCGCCGGCGCCAAGTCGGGAGGGTTGTTCTCTCGCAAGAAAACTCCCGCAGTAAAACCTGGGGTTTATCTCGACGGCGGATTCGGCGTGGGCAAGACTCATTTACTCGCGGCGCTGTGGCATCAGATGGCCGGACGAAAGTACTTCGGAACGTTTATTGAGTACACGGCGCTCGTGGGCGCTGTGGGATACGCGCCTGCTGTGCAACTGCTCAAGGGTGCGTCGTTGGTGTGCATCGATGAATTCGAACTCGACGATCCCGGCGATACCCGGTTGATTTCTCGCTTGCTGTCTGAGCTTGTCGCTTCAGGCACCAAAATTGCTGCGACATCCAATACTCCACCTAACGCCCTCGGCGAAGGGCGCTTTGCGGCTCAAGATTTCTTGCGCGAAATCGACTCGCTCTCGGCGAAGTTCGAGACCATCCGTATCGATGGGCTCGACTACCGTCGCCGTGACACGGGCGCCCACGCCGTCGCGGTTGCGGATGCAGCGGCAGCTATTGCGACAGCGACCGGTGTGACAACACTCGATTCCTTTGACGAGCTGCTCAAGCATCTCGCAGGAGTTCACCCCTCGCGGTATGTGAAGTTGATCGAGGGGATAGACGCGGTCGGGCTTACCGGTGTGCACGAGTTTGCTAACCAAACCGACGCGTTGCGGTTCGTAGCCTTTGTTGACCGGCTTTATGACGCACAAGTCGCCATCTATGCCGATGGCACTGCGCTGGATGCGGTGTTCCCCGACGACATGCTTGCGGGCGGTTACAGCAAGAAGTATCTTCGCGCGGTGTCGCGGCTAATCGCTCTCACATCCAACACAGCTTGATCGCATTGTTGAGAACCACTCGAACAATTACGGGTTAAGTGTTGTGCGGTGACCCAATGGGCACGAAACTGGTGCGGGGAGGGCAACAGTGACGGCAGATTTTGCGGCGGCGAGCCTAGGGGTGGTCGCGTTGTTCCTGCTGTTGGCGGCACTTATCGTTCTGTACGCGAGCACCTTGCCTTCTGCCACGTGGACCGCACTAACAATCACCGCGCTAGCCTGCGCCGCTCCGGGCGCCGTTGCGTGGTTGGTCATAGTTCCGGCATTGTCCGTCGACTTACGCACGGTGATGATGCCCTCGCTAGCCGCCTTAGGCGCCGTCTGCTGTTTCCTCGTCACTCTGGTGTCGCGAAGTTCTGGCGCGCCGCTGTGGCGGAGCGTTGCCTATAGCTGTGTGTGGGGCATCGCCGTGTATGTCCCGATCGCAGTGCGCACGTTCGAGCCGTTTGGGGCGACGACACCGCTGGGCCTGAGTCCGATCGATCATGGTGGTGCTTTGGTCATGAGCGTCGCCGTCGGTGCCAGCATGCTCGCAGTGCTCGTCGTGGAGCGGCGTTCTCTCATCCGTGGCGCCCGTAAGTCCGTTCCCGTTCCTGCCGGCATCGCCGCGCTCGTTCTCGCCGTGCTGGCGTGGCTGGCATGGCTTGTGGGCGCCGAGTTCGCCCTCGACGACGTGGTGGGCCTCATCCTGGCGAACGGGGCCGTAAGCGCGAGCTTTGGCGCGTTGGGGTGGTGCATCGTGCAGCTGATCAACCACGGCACGATCAGACTGAAATCCCTTGCCGGTGGTCTCATCAGCGGCCTCATCGCGGTCTCCGCCGGCGCACCGTTGTTCACTCCTGTTTCCGCGGCCGTCGCTGGCTTTATTGCGGGCGCCGTTGCGTGTGCATTTACTGTGCGTAAAGGGTCGCCTTTGGGTAACCAACTTCGGTTTCTGGTCAACACCCATCTCATTGGTGGGAGCATCGGCGTCGTATCGCTTGGCGTGTTAGCTACAGGTTCGGGGTTCCTCTTCACCGGTCAAACTTTCATTTTTGAACAGCAGCTTCAGAGTGTGCTCGCCTCAGCGGCCTTTGCGTTTGTTGTCTCGTCGCTCGTGTGGTGGCTCTTGGGCCGTGTCGGGCGTCGTAGCGAGGTCGTTGAGCCGCGCATCCTCGCCAAGAACTGAACGCGTCAGCAGTGTCGCGCCGGCAACTGCGGCGGGCATAGCGAGTACGGCGCCGAAGGGGATCAAGAAGACCACGTAGGTCGCAGCCCCTAACCCCAGGGCTTGCGCGCGTGACGCTCGCAGCGTGCGCCGCCGAGCCGTGAGGTGGAATCCACGGGACTCGAAGGGGATGTTGCTGAGCTCAACGACCAGCAACCATCCACCCAGGAGCGCGCCAGCTGTGGCTGCGATGACTCCTCCCGCAATGGGGATGAATCCCAATGCGAATACGAGGACAGCGAGGCCCACGGTGGGGATCAACACCCGTAGTCCTTCCCCGATTCCACGGCGGAGATCGCGCCAAAAGCCTTGTGGCTGTGGTTCCGGGGGAGCGCCGTGTTTGGCGTCCACGTGCGTGGCGATCAATCGGTAAAACGAGTCGCCCACCATCAACGTGACCGTGGTGTAGGTGTTCAGGATGACGAGGATGCTCGCCACGATGAGAGCCAGACCCGCCGCGAAGTGAGTGGCAGCCTGCGCGACTTCACCCCACTCTCGGGCCAAAGGAGTGATTGATACGGAGATGGCTTCGATGTTGATGATCAGGGCAACGAGCACCGCTATCGCGACAAGGCCCACGATGGCGGCAGGGATCATTCCTAGCAACATCAGCCGAGGGGCAGTGATCCAAATTCGAAATCCGCGAAAAAGAAATCCGACGCCCGAAAAAAATTCTCGCAACACAGATGCGCGACGTGGAGAGGGAGCTGACATTCCTCAAGGCTACCGGGCGGACCACAGGGCAGAGCCGCGAAAATCCGGGGATTTCAGCCGTAAATGAAGAAAAAACTTGGTGGGCGATACCGGACTCGAACCGATGACCTCTTCCGTGTGAAGGAAGCGCGCTACCAACTGCGCCAATCGCCCGCAGTGCAATCTTTGCATATCTCGACGACACGCTCGCGGCCGAATTGGAACTTCGCGCACACTTCGTATACAGTCATCTAGCACGCGAAAACGGGTAACCGAATAGCTTGCAAATGCGGATGTGGCGCAGTGGTAGCGCATAACCTTGCCAAGGTTAGGGTCGCGAGTTCGAATCTCGTCATCCGCTCGAATGAGAAGTGTCAGCCTCGCCGGCACTTCTCATGTGCGGTGGAGTGGCCGAGAGGCGAGGCAGCGGCCTGCAAAGCCGTATACGCGGGTTCAAATCCCGTCTCCACCTCGTGATGAGTATTCAGCCGGTTCGCCGGTTGGTGTTTATAACTAGGTTTTTCTAACTAAATAGCATGAGCGATTGGCGCAGCGGTAGCGCGCTTCCCTGACACGGAAGAGGTCGCTGGTTCGATCCCAGTATCGCTCACAGATGAAGCCCCGGTTCGCCGGGGCTTCTGCTTTTTAACCCGGCGAGGCTAATCCTCGCGAGCGTAGCGGTTCGCTCTCCAGCGTGGCTCTCCTTTGAATGTCGCACATGCGCGAATATGGGCGCATGGGGAAAACTCGCACGCCGTCGAAACAGAGCAAAGCATTCGTGAAGCTTTTGCTCGACGAAGGGCTGGCAACGCCTGCGCAAATCGCTGAGGCGCGCGACGTGAAGGCACGCTCCGGTGTTCACATCGATCAGACTTTGGCGAGTCGCGGTTATCTCAACGACGCTGCGCTGGTCGATGTGATTTCACGCGTGTGGGGTATCGAGCGCGCCCAGATGGCTGACATTGATGGGGAGTTCGCGCGGCAGCGCAGCGGGCAGCTGTACATCGCCGAAAACTGGATGCCCCTGCGTGAACTAGCCGACGGACGCGCCCTCGTCGCAACAGCTCGTGTTCCCGACGATGAGCGAAGCGAGCATATTGCCACGACCCTCGGCCGAGACGTGGTGTTCGTAGCGGCAACATCCGCTCAGATCTGGCACGCGATCCTGGATGTTTTCGGCCCGGCGATCGCCGATCAAGCCGCGAATGAACTGTGGAACAGAAATCCGGTGCTCTCAGCCCGAACCGTGGCCTCCCGCGGACAAAAGGTTGGGCTCATCATCCTCCTGATCGTGTTCGTGATTGCGCTCGTGTTGTGGCCAGCCGCCACTGTCATTGCGCTGATAGCCATCACTAGTCTCGTCTTTCTCGCGGGCACTGCCTTCAAGTTTTTCATTTCGCTGCGTGGCGCTCGCTTCGACCTCGTCGAACGAGTCTCAGATAGTGAAGTCGACACACTCGATGACGACGAACTGCCGCGGTACACCGTGCTGGTGCCTGTATTCAAAGAGGCAAATATTGTCGCGCAGCTCGTGAAGAACCTGGGCGATATCGATTGGCCTACGAACCGGCTCGAAGTTTTTGTACTCATTGAGGAGTCCGACGACGAAACGAGAGCAGCGTTCGAGGCGAGCTCTCCTCCCGATCATTTTCAGATAATCACGATTCCGGCTGGGCATCCGCAGACGAAACCGCGCGCCTGCAATGTGGGCTTGTTCTTCGCCACGGGGGATTACCTCGTCATTTTTGATGCCGAAGATACGCCTGAACCCGATCAGCTCAAGAAGGCGTACATCTCGTTCCAGCGCGGTGGCGAGAAGACCGTCTGTGTCCAGGCCGCGTTGAACTACTTCAACGCCAGCGAGAACGTGCTCACTCGGATGTTTTCCCTCGAGTACGGCTACTGGTTCGACTACATGCTCTCTGGTCTGGACTCGCTGGATCTACCCATCCCGCTCGGCGGCACATCGAACCACTTCCGCACAGAAGCTCTCAAGAGCTTGGGAGGTTGGGACCCGTACAACGTGACGGAGGATGCCGATCTGGGAATCCGTGCCAGTGCGCTGGGGTATCGCGTGGGAGTCGTCAATTCGGCGACCATGGAAGAGGCGAACAAGTCGATCCCCAACTTCATCCGGCAACGCAGCCGCTGGATAAAGGGGTACATGCAGACAACGTTGGTGCATGCGAGGCGCCCGCGCGCCCTGATGCGTCAGATCGGATTCTGGCGTTTTTCCAGTTTTGTTCTCTTGATTGCAGGCACCCCGGCAACGTTCTTGGGCGTGCTGCCTTTCTACATTCTTACGATCCTGTCGTTGGCGTTGCCCACTGATTTTGTTGCTCAATTCTTCCCGGTGTGGTTGCTCTGGGTCTGCTTTCTCAATTTCATTATTGGAAGTTCAGTCATGGTCTATTTGTCGATGATGGGGCCATACAAGCGGGGAACTTTCGCGCTGGTGCCGTGGGCTCTGTTGAATCCGCTGTACTGGATACTGCACTCGATAGCGTCTTATAAGGCGCTGTGGCAGCTCATCACCAAGCCGCACTACTGGGAGAAGACGGAGCATGGCCTGACCAGCCAGTCCAACCATGAGTGAATCGTCGACCACTACCCGGGCGCTGCGAATCGCGACCCGTCCGCCGCGCACGCGCCTCGATGTGTGGCCGCGCCGTACGCCTAGACGGTGGATGCTCCGCGGCGTGTTCGCGCTGCCTTACGTGATCTTCGCACTCGTCGTTTTCATTTTGGGGGCGACTGATTCGCCGAATGCCACTCTTGTCGACCGCGCTACTCAGATTGACTGGGACCGAGCTGATGCTCAGTGGCTGGGCGATATCTTCCCGCCGATTAGTACGCTGCTCGCCGGCTTCGTGCCCGGTGGCGCGCTCACGCTTTCGATCATTGGTGCGCTCAGCGCGGGCATCTTCCTGCAAAAGCTCATCGAGATCATGGTTCAGCGTCGTTTCGCCCGCTCAACCATCGTGATCCTGATGATGGCGCTTGCCCTCAACCCGCTCTTCTTCTACAACGCGACGCAAAACTATGCGGCATTCTTGGGCCTCTTGCTCTTCGGTTTGGGGCTCTCGCACATTGTGCGTTTCATCACGTGGGGAAACACCGAGTCGGGTTTCCGCACGGGGATCTACTTCATGGTCGCGGTTCTCACCGACGTCACAGCCCTCGTCTACGTCACCGCAGCCGCCGTTTCCGCGCCGTTCCTGCGGCATCGGCGTGCTGGAGTCGTGGGCGCGCGCCGGGCGAATGCGCTCGTCATTCTTTACCCGGCTGCATCGGCACTGCTGTCCCTCGCTGCTCTCAATGCACTCTTCTTAGGGCGCCCCTTCGCCGGCGCCACACAAACAGCGTTCACTGGTTTCGGCGATCGACTCATCGTCGTTGCCGAGTTCTTCTCCACGGTAGAGGGCATGATCGTGATCGCTCCGCTCGTGAGTGCGTGGATGGTCGCCCTGATAGTGCGTCGGCCGGGCGCGATCATCATCTCGACGCTCGTGTTTGCTGCCTTCATCGTCGGCTTCGCACTCGGTTTGCTTCCCAGCGGCTCGACAGGAAACATTTTCATGGCGATGACCCTTCTGGCGATCGCGCTCATCCCGACGGCGCGCACGGACAGGGGAACACTAATGATTGCCTTTGTTGGAATCTTCCAGTTGGCAGTCGGCTGGGCGACCGCGCTCACTAGTACGGCGTTCGCTCAGTGGCTCAGTCAGATCTTTGGTGGCTAGCGGCGGCGGATGACACGGGTTCCCTCCGAACGCCGCTAAAGTTGTCGTGTGAGTAACACTGGATTTGAGCTATTTACCGACCGTAACGTCGTCGCCATGCGCGTCAACGGTGAGTTGAGAGATCTCGCCGCGACAGTAACTGACACGGATGAGGTCGAGGCTGTCACTATTGACTCGCCCGATGGACTGAACATCCTTCGTCATTCGGCCGCCCACGTCGCGGCTCAGGCCATCCAGACAATCAACCCGCAGGCCAAGCTCGGTATTGGCCCGCCCGTTACCGATGGTTTCTATTACGACTTCGACGTCGAGGAGCCGTTCACTCCGGAAGACCTCAAGGCCATCACCAAAGCGATGGACCGCATCATCCGTCAGGGCCAGCGCTTCCAGCGTCGTGTTGTGACTGAGGCTGAGGCCCGGGCCGAGCTCGCTGACGAGCCGTACAAGCTCGAACTGATCGGTCTCAAGGGCTCGGTCGATGACAGCGAAGTGGACGGCGACAACGAGTCAGTCGAGGTCGGCGGCGCTGAATTGACGATTTACGACAACGTCGATGGCAAGACCGGTGAGGTCTACTGGAAGGACCTCTGCCGCGGCCCTCACCTTCCCAACACCCGCATGATCGGCAACGGGTGGTCGCTCACGCGAACCGCTGCCGCCTATTGGCGCGGCTCGGAGAAGAACAAGCAGCTTCAGCGCGTGTACGGAACGGCATGGCCGACCAAAGACGAATTGCGTGCCTACCAGGCGCGTCAAGAAGAGGCACTCAAGCGCGACCATCGCAAGCTGGGCGCCGAACTTGACCTGTTCTCGTTCCCCGACGAAATCGGTTCTGGCCTCGCGGTATTCCACCCCAAGGGCGGCATCATCCGTCACGAGATGGAAGATTACTCGCGCAAGCGCCACGCGCAAGAGGGCTACTCCTTCGTCAACACCCCTCACATCACCAAAGAGGCGCTGTTCGAGACGTCGGGCCACTTGGGCTGGTACAAGGACGGCATGTTCCCGCCGATGCACCTCGACGAGGCTCGCAACGAAGAGGGTGAAATCACGCGCCAGGGTGCTGACTACTACCTCAAGCCCATGAACTGCCCGATGCACATCCTGATTTACAAGTCGAGCGGTCGCTCGTACCGGGACTTGCCGATGCGCCTGTTCGAATTCGGCACTGTCTACCGCAACGAGAAGTCGGGCGTAATTCACGGCCTCACGCGCGTTCGTGGTTTGACCATGGACGACGCGCACATCTTCACCACGAAGGAGGGAATGAAGCAGGAGCTCACCAACACGCTCAACTTCGTTCTCTCGCTGCTACGCGACTACGGCTTGACAGACTTCTACCTTGAGCTTTCTACCAAGGACCCCGAGAAGTATGTCGGCGACGATGACATCTGGGATGAAGCAACGCGAACCCTCGCTGAGGTCGCTGAAGAGTCCGGCCTTGAGCTCGTTCCTGACCCGGGTGGGGCTGCCTTCTACGGCCCCAAGATTTCGGTGCAGGCGCGCGACGCCATCGGCCGCACGTGGCAAATGTCGACCGTTCAGCTCGACTTCAACCTGCCCGAGCGATTCGATCTGGAGTACACGGCGGCAGATGGTTCGCGCCAGCGCCCTGTCATGATTCACCGTGCGCTCTTCGGATCGATCGAACGCTTCTTCGGCGTGCTCACCGAGCACTACGCCGGTGCGTTCCCGGTCTGGCTGTCGCCGGTTCAGGTCGTTGGTATTCCAGTCGCCGAAGCGTACGAAGAGTACTTGGGCGGCGTTATCGACCAGCTGAAGGCCCTCGGGGTTCGTGCTGAGATGGATGCCTCGAGCGAGCGTATGCAGAAGAAGATTCGTACCCACACCAAGTCGAAGATCCCGTTCCAGCTCATTGCTGGTGAACAGGATCAGGCTGCGGGTTCGGTCAGCTTCCGTTTTCGTGATGGAACGCAAGAGAACGGCATCCCGATTGCGGATGCTGTTGCACGCATCACTGACGCGATCGCGACGCGAGCGCAGGTTTAGCTCGTGCACGACTACGACGGTTCTGAGTTGCCCGCGGGGGAGTCGAGTTCTGACTTCGCCGCGGTGCCCGACGCTTTTCAGCGTTTGTGGACCCCACATCGCATCGCCTACATCACGGACCAGACGCAACCGGATAAAGACGACTGCCCGTTCTGCGTGGCGCCTACGCTTGACGATGAGAAGGCTCTCATCGTTGCGCGGGGAACGCACGCGTACGTGCTGCTTAACCTGTTTCCCTACAACAGCGGTCACCTTCTGGTGTGTCCGTACCGTCATGTGCCGCTCTACGATGAGGCGACTGACGAGGAGACCGCTGAGATCGCGTCGCTCACACAGACCGCCATGCGAGTGCTGCGCGAGACGTCTAAGGCTCACGGCTTCAACATTGGTATGAACCAGGGCGCGTTGGCTGGGGCAGGCATCGCGAATCACTTGCACCAACATGTTGTTCCGCGGTGGGCTACAGACTCCAACTTCTTCCCGATCGTGGCTGGCACCAAGGCAATCCCGCGCCTGCTCGGTGAGGTTCGGGATGAGCTCGCGAAGGCGTGGCCGACGAACCACTGAGTTCAAATTGGCTGCATTCTTTTGGTGGCTTCGGTCTTAGCGTTGAAGCTATGAGCGAGAACACTTCATCCAACGAATCGGGTACGAGCCGCGTTAAGCGCGGACTGGCAGAAATGCTCAAGGGTGGCGTCATCATGGATGTCGTCAACGCTGAGCAGGCAAAGATTGCCGAGGAAGCCGGCGCCGTTGCCGTCATGGCCCTCGAGCGCGTTCCTGCCGACATCCGTTCGCAGGGTGGAGTAGCTCGCATGAGCGATCCCGACCTCATCGACGGAATTATCGACGCTGTCTCGATCCCTGTCATGGCGAAGGCTCGTATCGGGCACTTCGTTGAAGCTCAGGTTCTTCAGGCCCTCAAGGTCGACTACATCGACGAGTCTGAGGTCTTGAGCCCCGCTGACTACGTGAACCACATCGACAAGTGGAACTTCGACGTTCCCTTCGTCTGTGGCGCAACCAACCTGGGTGAGGCGCTTCGTCGCATCACCGAGGGTGCCGCGATGATTCGTTCAAAGGGTGAAGCCGGGACCGGCGACGTTTCTGAGGCGACCAAGCACATCCGCACCATTAGGGGTCAGATCAACGAGCTCCGCTCGAAGTCAGTCGACGAACTGTATGTCGCCGCGAAGGAACTGCAGGCACCGTACGAACTCGTTCGCGAAGTAGCGCAGAGTGGCAAGCTTCCCGTCGTTCTCTTTACCGCTGGTGGAGTAGCGACTCCGGCTGATGCCGCGTTGATGATGCAGCTCGGCGCGGACGGTGTCTTCGTCGGTTCGGGAATCTTCAAGTCGGGCAACCCGGCGCAGCGCGCCGCAGCCATCGTCAAAGCGACAACCTTCTTCGATGACCCCAACGTCATCGCTGAGACCTCGCGTGGTTTGGGCGAGGCCATGGTGGGAATCAATGTTTCTGACCTTGCTGCACCGCACCGCCTCTCCGAGCGTGGCTGGTAACCCTTCCGTCGATCAACTTCCCATTGGGGTTCTTGCTCTTCAGGGTGATTTTCGTGAGCATGTGCAGGTGCTCCAGCAGCTCGGTGAAACCGCAGTAGCGGTCAAAACTCCGGAGCAGCTGGAGCACATTGCAGGTCTCATCATTCCTGGCGGCGAGTCGAGTGTGATCGACAAGCTCTCCCGCCTCTACGGCCTCTTTGAGCCGATTCGGGCAGCTATTCGTGCGGGGCTTCCCGTGTACGGAACCTGTGCCGGGCTCATTATGCTGGCGGATACGGTGCAGGATTCGATCGAAGGCCAGCAGTCTTTCGGCGGCCTCGACGTTGTTGTTCGGCGGAATGCATTCGGGTCTCAGGCCGACTCTTTCGAAACCGATCTGACTATCCCGGAGCTGGGGGACAACCCCGTGCACGCCGTCTTTATCCGCGCTCCAGTAGTCGAAAGCGTCGGCGCTCGGGCGCGAGCTCTCGCAACGCTGGATGACGGCCGCATCGTCGCGGTGGAACAGGGCAATCTGCTCGGCACCTCCTTCCATCCCGAAATTACGGGTGACACGCGATTCCACGAGTACTTCGTGCGTCGAGTCCGCGCCATGCGGTAGTTCCTGCATCATGGGGGAATGCAACTGTATGCCGACCAGCCTGCGCGTCGAACGCGTCAAATCATCGCTGACTTGATTTCCCTCGGGTTCATCGCGGTGTGGATTGCTCTCGGTGTCTGGATCTATCAACTCATTGCTGCCTTTCAGGAACTTGGCGTTCAGATGCAGCAGGCGGGGGCCGGATTCGAATCAACGATGGTCGAACTTGGCGACACTCTCGGCGCGGTCCCGCTGATCGGATCGGGCATCCGGGCACCGTTTGATGGTGCGAGCGAAGCCGGCGCAGCGCTGGAATCGGCGGGGCAGAGTCAACAAGCCTCGGTCGAAGCTGCTGCTACGGCGGTGGGGCTGTTCATCGGAATTGTGCCGGTGGTGCTCATTCTTCTCGTCTGGCTGCTGCCGCGCATCCGATTCGCAGTACGGGCCAGTGAAGCAAAGCGGCTGTTAGCAAAGCCGGGTGGGGCCGATCTGCTGGCACTCCGGGCGCTCACGACGCTCAATATCACGGAACTAGCACGGGTATCGGAGGCCCCGGCCGCAGAATGGCGAGCGGGAAACAGCGCCACTGTGGCGCGTCTAGCCCAATTGCAATTGGCTGAGTTGGGGATCCACGGTTCCCTCAAAGAACGCTAGCGCGGGGATTCGCGCAATCGAGCAAGGTTCATACGCGTTAGAATGTCCCTTATGTCAGGGCACTCTAAATGGGCAACTACCAAGCACAAGAAGGCGATTACAGACTCTCGCCGCGCGAAGGCTTTCGCGAAACTAATCAAGAATATTGAGGTCGCGGCCAAAATTGGAGGCGCTGACCTCTCGGGAAACCCGACTCTTGTCGACGCCATTCAGAAGGCAAAAAAGACGTCGGTACCCAACGACAACATCGATCGCGCGGTCAAGCGCGGCTCAGGCCAGCTCGGCGACGCCGTTGAGTACCTCAACATCATGTACGAAGGCTATGGCCCCAACGGCGTAGCGCTCATGGTCGAATGTCTGACCGATAACAAGAACCGTGCTGCAGCGGACGTTCGCACGATCATGAGCCGCAACGGTGGCTCGCTTGCAGATCCCGGTAGCGTGGCTTACAACTTCGAGCGCAAGGGCGTTATCTCGATTACTAAGACCGAGGGCGTCTCAGAAGACGACATCCTCATGGCTGTGCTCGATGCTGGCGCCGAAGAGGTCAAGAACCACGGTGAAGGCTTTGAAGTCATCACCGATACCGCTCACTTGGTTGAATCGCGCAACGCTTTGCAGGCCGCCGGGATCGACTACGACTCCTCAGAAGCAGAGTTTGTTCCGAACCTCAAGGTTGAGGTCGACGCCGACACTGCGCGCAAAGTTTTCAAGTTGATTGATGCGCTCGAGGAGTCTGACGACGTTCAGAACATCTACTCGAACTTTGACATCAGCCCCGAGGTGCAAGCCGAACTCGACGAGGACTAGCCGATGACCCTGCGGGTGATCGGGATTGATCCTGGTCTCACGCGCTGTGGTGTTGGGGTGGTCGACGTCGCTCCCAATCGGCGGGCAACGCTCGTTTATGTCGGAGTCGTTCGTACGCCGCCAGAGATGGCGCTCGAAGAGCGACTGCGGGTGATCGGTGAAGGTATCGACGCGGCGATTGGCGAGTACGAGCCAACGCAGCTCTCTCTCGAACGAGTCTTTGCTCAAAACAATCTCAGTACCGTAATGGGCACTGCTCACGCGAGCGGCGTCGCAATGTATGTCGCCGCGCGACGGGGGCTTTCCGTCTCGCTCCACACTCCGACCGAAGTCAAGCTTGCGATTACTGGCTTCGGCGGAGCTGACAAGAAGCAAGTGGGCACCATGGTTGCCCGGGTTCTCGGTCTCGCCGAGGCGCCCACACCAGCGGATGCCGCAGATGCGTGTGCCCTAGCGATCTGCGGTGCGTGGAAGAGCGGGCCGGGATTCTCGGCGCCGCGCTCAGCTGCCGCTGACGCACGGGCTGGCGGGTCGGCTTCGGCCCCAGCGTCGTCGAGCGCTTCCGGTCTTACCCCCGCGCAGGAGGCGTGGCGGTCGGCAGAGAAGTCGGCGGGTGCTCGTAGGCTGAACTTATGATTTCTTCCCTTCGTGGCACCGTTCTCGCCGCGGTCGGAACCTCACTCGTTATCGAAGTTGGGGGAGTCGGGCTCAGCGTGAGCGTTACCCCCGAGCACGCTCTGTCGGTGCGAGTAGGTTCTGAAACCCAAGTCAATACCGCGCTCATCGTGCGCGAAGACGACCTTGCCCTGTACGGCTTCCGGTCATCCGAAGAGCTTGAGGTCTTCAATCTCTTGCGGGGTGTCACTGGCGTCGGCCCCAAGAGCGCGATGGGGGTTCTTGCTGCGCTCTCACCCGATGACGTTGCTCGCGCTGTCACGGAAGAAAACGACTCTGCGTTCCGCAAGGTGTCGGGTGTCGGTCCCAAAACTGCCAAGCTCATCGTGCTGAACCTGGCCGGCAAACTCGTCGTGTCGACGCGCCAGCCTGGGGTTGCCTCAGTTCGCGCCAACTCGGTCTCTGAACAAGTGTCAATGGCTCTGCAGGGTTTGGGGTGGCCCGAAAAGCTTGCTCAACCGGCTGCTGAGAGTGCACTGCGCGATGCGAGCGACGCAGAGTTTAATGACGTTCAAGCGATTCTTCGTCGGGCGATCTTGCTTGTCGGCTCGCGCAGTGGCAAGGCGGGTTCCTAATGTTTGACAATGGCGACGAAGTGGTGGCAAACGCGACTGTCGAGTCGGATGCCGAACTCGCGTTCGAGGGAGCGTTGCGGCCGGCCTCTCTCGCAGAGTTCGTTGGGCAAACGAAGGTTCGGGGTCAACTGCAGCTTTTGCTGCGCGCTGCGGCGATGCAGAACCGCACCGCCGACCACATTCTTCTCGCCGGGCCTCCCGGACTGGGCAAGACGACGCTCGCGATGATTGTGGCTCATGAGAGCGAGCGGCCTTTGCGACTCTCAAGCGGCCCGGCGATCCAACACGCTGGGGATCTTGCAGCAGTGCTGTCCTCTCTGCTGCCCGGCGAAGTGCTTTTCATCGACGAAATCCATCGCATGGCTCGCTCTGCCGAAGAGATGCTCTACCTCGCGATGGAAGATTTCAGAATCGACATCATGGTGGGTAAGGGGGCCGGAGCGACATCGATTCCTCTGGATATCGCTCCCTTTACTCTCGTTGGCGCAACGACCCGCTCGGGTCTCCTTCCTAACCCGCTCCGCGATCGCTTCGGGTTCACGGCTCATCTTGAGTTCTATGACGAGGCCGAGTTGGAGCGCGTCATTGCGCGCACGGCAGGGATGCTTGATCTCGACATCGATAAAGAGGCTGTGGCGGAGATCGCCGGGCGATGCCGGGGCACTCCGCGTATTGCGAACCGGCTGCTGCGTCGCGTCCGGGACTATGCGCTCGTGAACGATACAGCCGCGAGCAAACATGCCGTGCGTGCGGCACTTGAACTCTACGACGTTGACGAGCGGGGACTCGACCGCCTCGACCGGGCGGTCATGATGACTGTCCTCGAACGCTTCGACGGTGGACCAGTAGGCCTCAGCACGTTGGCGGTATCTGTCGGTGAAGAGGCAGAGACCGTAGAGTCCGTGGTTGAACCGTTCCTCGTGCGAGTTGGCTTGCTCACGCGGACGCCCCGTGGACGGGTAGCGACACGAGCGGCGTGGGATCACTTCGGGATGACCGACAGGAATTCGAGCCCGGCTAGCGATGAACTATAGTTTTACTGGCTTAACACGCGCCTCAGCTTGAGCGCCAGGCCCACAGACCAACCGAAAGGTACCTCATGGATCCGCTTTCTATCGCGATGCTCGCCATTCTCGGCGTACTCATCTTCTTCATGTTCCGCAACAGCCGCAAGCGCAAGGCTCAGATGGAAGAACTGCGCGACCAGATGGTTCCCGGCGTCGAAGTGATGACTAACTTCGGCCTCTTCGGAACGCTCATCACGATGGACACCGTCAAGAACGAAGCTGAGATCGAAATCAGCCAGGGCGTCATTGTCAAGGTTCACAGCCAGACTCTCGCGAAGGTCGTCACCGAAGACATCGTCGAAGACGGAACTCCGCGTTCCGTGGAGGAAGCGATGGAGATCGCTAACCGCGAGGCAGCTGAGCGCGAAGCAGCGTCAAACGTTTCGACCGATTCTGCGACGCCCGAGTTCGGTGAGCTTTCTGACTCCAAGGACGACAAGACCTCAAAGTAGAGGAACCTTTCCAGTAACCCACTAGTGTTGAGAGTCGTCCTACCCGAGGGTGGCTGTCCAACGGCGTGCGATTCTGCACTGCTCTGTCAAGAAAGCTGAGTCAAATAGGTGGCAAGAACAACCCCTGTGAAAAACGCGTGGCGAGCCATTGCTTGGCTCACAGCACTCACGGTGGGGCTCACCGTTTTGATCGGTGCTGGCTCCATATTCGGCGAGGACTCCACGAACGGAGCGGCATCCTGGGCTCCCAAGCTCGCCCTCGACCTTCAGGGCGGAACGCAAATCGTTCTCGCCCCACAGCTAGAGAGCGGACAGACCGTTTCTGGCGAGCAACTCGCTCAAGCGGTATCGATTATTCGCGACCGAGTAGACGCCAGTGGTGTTTCTGAATCAGAGATCACCACACAGGGCGATCGCAACGTGGTTGTTTCCCTCCCGGGCACGCCGGACGATGAGACTCTCGCGCGTATTCAAGCGTCGGCCAAGCTCGAGTTCCGTCCGGTTCTCTATACCGAGGTCGCGGGCACTGCCACCGCGGAAGAGACACCCGATCCGGCCGCGACGGATTCTCCAGAGGGCGAGGCAGCCACTCCCGAGCCCACGCTCGCGACTACTCCTACTGCGGCGCCGACCGACGCCAGCGACTTGAACTGGATCACCGAAGCTCTGTTTGATAAGTACAGCAACTTTGACTGCTCGTCGCTTGACAACTTCAGCGTTGCACCGGCGGACGAAGCGCTCATCACATGTGAAGCCGATGGTTCGTTCAAATACATCCTCGGCCCGGTAGAGGTCGAGGGAAGCACGATCACCGACGCTTCGTCCGGGCTCGTGTCGAACTCGCAGGGCATCAGCAATGGCCAGTGGGGCGTTTTCCCTACGTTCAACGCCGAGGGAACCACCGCTGTAGCGGATATGACTACCCGCCTCTTCGGATTTGATGACACCGACCCGCGCAACCGCTTCGCCATCGTGCTTGACGGTCGTGTGATTTCGGCACCGACAACTCAGGGCATCATTACCGGTGGCAACCCGCAAATCTCCGGTAACTTCACCCAAGAGTCGGCGGAAATCCTTGCCGACCAGCTCAAGTTCGGTGCCCTTCCTATTGGCTTCGAAGTTCAGAGCAGGGAAGATATCTCCGCAACCCTGGGAACCGCGCAGCTGAACTCAGGTCTGATCGCAGGCCTCATTGGTCTGCTCCTCGTCGTTATTTACTCTCTTTTCCAATACCGCCTGCTCGGTCTGGTTACGGTGGCATCGCTCATCGTCGCCGGCGCACTGACCTATCTCGTAATCGCGTATCTCTCGTGGCGTCACGGATACCGTCTGTCGCTGGCCGGTGTCGCTGGTTTGATCGTAGCTATCGGTTTCACGGCCGACTCCTTCATCGTCTACTTCGAACGAATTCGAGATGAGCTACGTGACGGGCGCTCCTTGACCGGCGCTGTGGAAGCAGGGTGGAAGCGCGCATTGCGCACGATCTTCGCGGCTAAGGCCGTCAACCTCCTCTCGGCTGTGGTGCTCTTCGTGCTCGCCGTCGGCAACGTCCGTGGTTTCGCCCTCACTCTGGGAATCACCACCGTTATTGACGTGCTGGTAGTGGTGCTCTTCACTCACCCGATGTTGCAGCTGCTCTCTACGACTCGGTTCTTCTCGAGCGGGCATCCTTTGAGCGGACTTGACCCTAATGCGCTCGGCGCTGTTTACCGCGGTCGGGCACAGTTCCGCACTCCCGTCGCGGCCAAGAACAAATCGGGCGCGAGTCGCGAAGCTGCTCGACGTCAAACAATTGCTGAACGAAAAGCTGCTGAACTGGCCGGCTCTGCCCGAGATTCCAGCTCAGATGGAAAGGACTCCTGATGGCTAGCTTCTCTAAGTTTGGCAACGACCTGTACACCGGTGATGTCTCGATCAACTTCATCGGACGACGCAAGGTCTGGTATGCCCTCGCAGCAGTACTGCTCGCCGTGTCAATTATCGTTCCGGCGCTTCGAGGCGGATACGTCTTTGGCATCGAATTCACTGGCGGTTCGCAATTCCAGATCGATTCCGTTGAGGCGCTCACTGACCCGGAAGCCAGCATCGAGGCGCAGAACCTCGCTACCGACACAGTGGTCGATGTCGTGGGCGACGCCGAGCCCAAAGTCACCGTTATTGGAACGAGTTCTCTCCGTGTTCAGACGGAGCAGCTGGAAACGGATGAGTCCAATGAGGTTCGAGACGCTCTAGCCGGCGCGTTCGACGTTGATACAGACCTCGTCGCTTCGTCCTTCGTTGGTCCCTCATGGGGCGCCGACATCACAGGTTCGGCATTGCGCGCACTTCTCGTATTCATCGTGCTTGCGGCCATCATGATGGCGATCTACTTCCGTACGTGGAAGATGTCTATCGCTGCGATGATTGCGCTGCTCCACGACATCGTGATCACGGCGGGTGTTTACGGAATCTTCGGGTTCGAGATCACGCCGTCCGCGGTGATCGGGTTCCTCACTATTCTCGGGTTCTCGCTGTACGACACGGTGGTCGTGTTCGACAAGATTCGGGAAAATACGTCGGAGGACGGCTCCGAATCTCGTCGTACGTTCGCTGAGTCCGTGAACCTCGCTGTCAACCAAACTCTCGTTCGCTCGATTAACACTGGAGTTGTTGCAGCGCTGCCGGTTGCCGCCATTCTCTTCATCGGTGCGTACGTACTGGGTGCGGGCACACTTCGCGATATCGCCCTGGCACTGTTCATCGGAATCGTCGTCGGAACCTACTCGACCATCTTCATCGCCGCTCCGCTGTACGCGCAGTTCCGTCAGAACGAGCCCGAGATCCTCAGCCGCACCAAACGACTGACGGCCGCTCGCGCCGCTGACAAGGGCGACAAGTAACCACGATGCGCGAACGGCAGTGTGTGCGTTCGCAGGCGGTTGAGTCCGCCCTGAGCGACTGTGTCTTCGCTCGTCCCCAACACAACCTAGAATCGAACTAGGGGGTAGAGGGATGAGCGAAGCGCAACAGTCATCGGCTTCTTTTCGTGCGCTGCTTCCGCGCCTGTTCTCGCGAGCTCAGCCGGCAGGCTCTGTCGAGAAGCTCCTGCGCACGGTAAAGATCAGCCATCCGAAGGCGAACTTGGCGCTTATTGAGCGCGCCTACGCGGCGGCTTTCCGGGCCCACGATGGCCAAAAGCGTAAGAGTGGCGAGCCGTACATCACTCATCCGATCGCTGTTGCGCAGATTCTTGCTGAACTGGGAATCGGTGAGAAAACGATCGCGGCAGCGCTTCTGCACGACACCGTAGAAGACACGGCGTACTCTCTCGACGAACTCCGACTCGAGTTCGGCGACGAAATCGCGATGCTCGTGGATGGCGTGACCAAGCTGGACAAAGTCAAGTACGGAGATAGCGCTCAAGCCGAAACCGTGCGAAAGATGATCGTCGCGATGTCGAAGGACATCCGCGTGCTGGTCATTAAGCTTGCCGACCGCCTCCACAATGCGCGCACGTGGGGCTTCGTTCCTCGTGAGTCCGCATCACGCAAGGCACAAGAGACTCTAGAAATTTACGCGCCGCTCGCGCACCGCCTCGGTATTCAAGCGATCAAACTTGAACTCGAAGATCTATCTTTCGCGGTGTTGCATCCGAAGATCTATGTCGAGATTGAGAGTCTCGTTACCAAACGGACTCCTCAGCGCGACGAGTTCGTCAAGCAAGTTATTGCTTCAGTGAAGGACGACCTCCGCACCTCTCGTATTAAGGGTGCGGTCGCGGGGCGTCCGAAGCAGTACTATTCGATCTACCAGAAGATGATCGTGCGCGGTCGTGAGTTCGATGAGATCTATGACCTCGTAGGCATTCGGGTTCTGGTCAATTCTGTGCGCGATTGCTATGCCGTACTCGGCTCCATTCACGCCCGTTGGAATCCGATCCCTGGCCGCTTCAAGGATTACATCGCGACGCCGAAGTTCAATCTCTATCAGTCGCTTCACACCACCGTCATTGGTCCGCAGGGTCGTGCCGTAGAGATCCAGATCCGCACGAATGAAATGCACCACCGCGCTGAGTTCGGTGTGGCGGCGCACTGGAAATACAAGGACCGCGCGGCGGGCAAAGCAGTCGAGTCCGGCCCCGCTGACAACGACATGGCGTGGCTCGCGCACATTACCGACTGGCAAGCGGAGACCTCCGACCCGAGCGAGTTCCTCGAATCTTTGCGGTTCGAGATCGGCGCAAAAGAGGTGTACGTTTTCACGCCACAGGGGAAGGTTATTGGGCTGCCGGCGGGCGCAACTCCCGTTGACTTCGCGTATGCCGTGCACACCGAAATCGGTCACCGCACTATGGGCGCTAAGGTCAATGGTCGACTCGTGCCGCTGGAGACGGCGCTCACGAGTGGCGATTCCGTAGAGGTGTTCACTTCGAAGAGTCCGGATGCTGCGCCTAGCCAAGACTGGCTAGGGTTCGTCAAAAGCACCCGAGCTCGCAACAAGATTCGAGCGTGGTTCACCAAGGAACGTCGCGACGAAGCTATCGAGCAGGGTAAAGACGCGATTGCTCGTGCCATGCGCAAGCAAAACATGCCGCTTCAAAAGCTCATGAGCCAGGAGTCGTTCGCTGAGCTTGCTGCGACGATGCGATATGAAGACGTCTCAGCGTTGTACGCGGCCGTAGGCGAAGGTCACATCTCGACGCAGTCAGTCATCGAGAAGTTAGTGGGATCGCTCAGTAGCGGCACCGAGGAGGACGAGGGGGAGCTGTCCTTCCCTGCGGCGGGCAAGCTGCGCCCTTACAAGCACTCCGACTCTGGAATCCTCGTTCGTGGTGCGCCCGACATTCTGGTCAAGCTCGCGCGTTGCTGTACGCCGGTTCCCGGTGACGGCGTTGTCGGGTTTATTACTCGCGGTGCAGGCGTCTCGGTGCACCGTGATGACTGTAAGAACGTGCAGTCGCTCTTGGACGAACCGGAGCGCATGATCGACGTCGAGTGGGCGCCAACATCTAAGAGTCTCTTCTTGGTTCAGATTCAGGTGGAAGCGCTCGACCGCGCTGGCTTGCTATCTGACATCACCAAGGTGCTGAGCGAAACGCACGTCAATATCCTCTCGGCGACGGTGAACACATCCACGGCACGGCTTGCGATCAGCAAGTTCGTGTTTGAGATGGGGGACACAACCCACCTCGACCGCGTGCTCAACGCGGTACGTCGTGTGGATGCTGTCTACGACGTGTACCGCGTCAACAGCGGCTAAACAAATTTCACGCCGCGGTCGCGGCCCGACCCAGCGCCGCTAGTCGCTCGAGTGCGACGCGCTTTTGGGGCAAGTTTCGGCGTGCGTTTAGAACTGCAACGCACTCCTCGTATCCGAATCCGCCGTCTGCCATCAGGGTGCGGACCGCGGCCTTTTCGCGAGGCCCGAAGGGTTCGCTGAAGCGAGCAAGATCGAGCACCGTTCGCAATCGTGAGGTCACGCTGACGCCAGAGACCGTATCGATGTCCTCCGCCCCGATAACCACTTCTCGTACTACTGCGTTGAGAGTGCCGTGCGGCCTCGTACGCGCGCCGATGTCCACGCACAATTCGTACCGCACCGGGGGATTAGGCGTGGCCGCCCACACCCATGCTGCGGTCATCCGTTCCGCAATAATTCGGCGGTCGATGACAACAGCCAGAGCTCGGGCACGCAAGTGAATCGTGTCGAACTCGTCTATCGGGCAAAAGCAGCTGTCGAGGGGATACAGCTCGCCATCGAGGGTGGCACACTGTAACTCTGCCAGAGGCAAGTCGCGCGCACTGAGAACGGAGGGCAATCGAGGTGTCATACCTCAATGGTGCGTCCCCAGCGGCGACTTAGGCCTACAGAATCTGGTTCAGTGGAGAACCAGAACCCTGTGGACAGATGGTTACTTGAGGGCGCCCAGCCATGCCTTGCGGGCATCGAGAGCGTCCTGGGCGGCTGCGATCTTCTTCGCATCCTTCGTGGCTTGAGCTTCTGCCAGTTCAGCTTCAAGCTTCTGGATCGCTTCGTTGAGCTGGCCCAAGAAGCCCTCCGAGCGCTCTTGGCGCTCGGGGTTGTTCTTGTTCCAGTGATCCTCTTCGAGCTTACGAACGGCCGCCTCGACCTTGCGCAGCCGATCCTCAGCCACCTTGATCTTGTCGCGAGGAACCTTTCCGATTTCGTCCCAGCGCTTCTGGATGGAGAACAGCGCCTTCTTGGCCTGTGCCCGGTCCGTAGCGGTGAGGAGCGGTTCGGCTTCCTCAAGAAGCGCCTTCTTCAGTTCCCAGTTAGCGGTGAACTCGACGTTGTCTTGCGCATCAATCTCAGACTTAGCCGAGTAGAGAACGTCTCCGGCCTGCTTGAACTTGGCCCACAGGGCGTCGTCGAACTTCTTGCCTGCGCGGCCCGCAGCCTTCCACTGGTCGAGCAAGCGGCGATAAGTCGGAATGCCGTCGGCGCCCTGAGCGACGAGTGCCTCGGCCTGATCAACAAGCGCTTGCTTGTCGGCACGGGCCTTTTTGTGTGCAGAGTCGAGCTCGGCAAAGAATGCGCGACGGTGAGTGTCAATAGTGCTGCGAGCGGCACGGAATCGCTTCCACAGCTCGTTGGCCTCGTTCTTGGGCAGGCGCGGGCCATCTGTCTGATGTGCCTTCCAGCGCGCAAAGATGTCATCCATCTGAGCAGTAACTTGCTTCCACTGAGCCTTGGCGGGATCGGCGGCCGCAAGCGTTTCGGCTTCGACTACGAGAGCGGTTCGCACGGTGATTGCTTCAGCCAGCGCGGCCTTCGCTTCTTCGCTCTGCTTTTCGGTCAGCTTCGAGACGGAACCACCGAGGGCTTCGACGCGAGTGTGAAGAGCAGCCAGGTCGCCGACGGCGTTCGCCGTGCTGATGGACTCCTTGAGAGCCTTGATCGCCTTAGCGACGTCAGACGCCGGAGCACCGTTCTTGACGCGTTGCTCGAGCAGAGTTACCTGACCGGCCAGCTCGTGGTACTTGCGGGTGAAGTAGGCGAGGGCCTCTTCGGGAGTTCCGTCGGGGTATTGACCGACGGCACGTTCGCCCGTGGCCTCTCGGACAAAAACGGTACCCGTCTCGTCGACGTGTCCCCACTCGTTCTGCTCTTGTGTAGCCAATTACTTCACCTTGCTGCTTGTGCCGGAAGTCGCTGCCGGGTCACCCAAGCTTAGGACAACCGTGCTATCGGTCGCTGACGCTGTTACTGGATCGTGAAGCCAGTGATGCTTGTGGCAATCACTGGTGCTCCGTCTTGGGCATCATCCACAATGCCGCCAGCGACGATCTCTGATTGGAGAGCGTCGAGTCCTGAGGTGACCTGTCCGACGATGCTGTAGCCGCCAGCGGTATCGTCAGGAATGATCGCATCGTTGTAAACGATGAAGAACTGGCGCCCGTTGGAGAAAGCGTCGTCTCCGGTGCGGGCAATGGCGATGGTGCCTGCGGGGTAGAAATTGCCAACTCCCGCATTTTCAATCGGACCGTAGGCGTAGTCGGGATCGCTAGCGCCCGTGCCGTCGAGAGAGCCGCACTGGATGAGGCCGGCAGTTTCAGTGTCGACCATGCGGTGACAGATAGTGCCTTCGTAGTAGCCAGATGCGGCGGAATCGACCAGGGACGATACGGCCTGCGGTGCGGCGGCGCCATCGAGTTCGACACCGAGAACGACATCGTTCAACGTCAGTTCGCCGGTCCACGTACGCGCTTCGGCGAGTGCGAGATCGGGAACATCGCCAACATTGCCGGGTTCGGTCGCTTCGGCTTCGGGGGTGAACGACGGGGCGGGCTCTGGCATACCGGGGCCCGAAGAGAAGTAGAAGACCTGAGCAGTGGCGACGAGAGCGATGATGACGAGACCCACACCGACAGCGAGCATGTTGTCGCGCTTGCGTCGAGCGATGGTGGCTTCGTGAACCGAAGCACGAGCCGTGTACTGGCGCAGTCGTTCCCGAGCTTCTCGTTGCTCGCGTGAATGCCTCTTGCTGGATGCCACCATTACTCCTTGAAGAATCGCGGATTTCGCCGCTGTCGTAGGAACGCCACAATGAACCTTACGGTCTGGTGGGAACCTCGACCAAACGCCACGACGAGCGGGCGTAATGAGGGCGTGCTGTGCGGATGGTCGGTACAGCCGATTACGATTGCCTTATGGACGGTTCCGCAACTCTGCACAGCGGAGCAACACCTCTTGCAGTGCGCATGCGGCCGCTCACTATTGACGAGATAGTCGGTCAAAAGCATTTGTTGCAGCGCGGGTCACCGCTCATGCGCTTGGCTTCGGATGCTGAGGGCAGCCACGGTTCGGCATCCATCATTCTCTGGGGCCCGCCCGGCACGGGCAAGACCACCATCGCAAAGGCCATCGCTCGCGGCTCGCAACGTAAGTTTGTCGAGCTCTCTGCCGTAACCGCCGGGGTCAAGGATGTTCGCCAGACCATGGAGGAGGCGTTGACCGCTCGCGACCTCTATGGCGTTTCGACGGTGTTATTCCTTGACGAGATTCACCGTTTCACCAAGGCGCAACAGGATGCGTTGCTTCCCGGGGTCGAAAACGGCTGGGTCATTCTTATTGCAGCCACTACCGAGAACCCGTCGTTCTCCGTGATTTCTCCTTTACTGTCACGCTCGTTGCTCCTGACGCTCAACCAGCTCGACGACACCGATCTCGGAGAACTCGTCGACCGCGCGGTCAGCGACCCCCGCGGGCTCAAAGACGCTGTCGTGCTCGACCCCGAGGCTCGCGCACTGCTTATCCGGCTGTCGTCGGGCGACGCGCGCCGAGTCTTGACTGCGCTTGAAGCATCCGCAGTCTCGGCCGCTAACGACGATGACGCGGCCTCACCCGCCGTGGTGACGGCTGAACATGTCGCCAACGCGGTCGATAGAGCTTTGTTGCGCTACGACAGGCAAGGCGACGAGCACTACGACGTGATCAGCGCCTTCATCAAGTCGGTCCGTGGCTCGGACGTCGACGCGGCGCTGCACTATTTGGCTCGCATGATTGAAGCGGGGGAGGACCCTCGCTTTATTGCGCGCCGCGTGATCATTAGCGCCGCTGAAGACGTGGGCGTTGCTGACCCGCAAGCGCTCGTCATCGCTGTCGCCGCCGCCGACGCCGTGCAGCTCATCGGCATGCCCGAGGGTCGCATTCCGCTAGCCGAAGCTGTCGTCTATCTAGCGACAGCGCCGAAGTCGAACGCTGCTTACTCCGCTCTGGATGCCGCGATCGCCGATGTGCGCGCCGGCAAGATCGGTCGAGTTCCGAAGCCTCTTCGTGACGCGCACTATCCAGGGGCGAAGCGTCTCGGGCACGGAAAGGGCTATCGCTATTCCCACGATTCCGAGTTCGGAGTGGTGAAACAGCAGTATCTTCCTGACGTGCTGAAAGGCACGGAGTATTACACGCCGACGAACAACGGCAACGAGCGTGAAGTGTCCGCGCGCTTGGCCAAACTGCGCGAGATTATTCGCGGCGAGTGATCTCGCGCGACGCCGTGCGGTTGGGGCGTGGCGCTTCGTAGCTTGGCGGAGCTCGGCGTGGTAGAGTTATGCGTCCCAACGATACGGTTTCGGCGCGCGGCTGCAATGAAATCGAATATCGCGGAACACAGGTCTGTAGCCGACCAGGTTCCCTAGGGTCATCCCTCTTCTTTCGTCTGGTGTGTTGTGCACGCGCGTTCGCGTGCGAGTGATCACCAGATTGTTCTTACTTGAATCAATCGAAAAGGATCCTGTGTCTACTAAGTCACGTACCCGTAGCAAGACTCGCCTTTCGCGTGCACTGGGCATCGCCCTCACGCCGAAGGCAGCTAAGTACCTCGAAAAGCGCCCCTACGCTCCCGGTGAGCACGGCCGCACCAAGCGCAAGCAGGACAGCGACTACGCTGTTCGTCTTCGCGAGAAGCAGCGCCTACGTGCCCAGTACGGCATCCGCGAAGCTCAGCTGAAGATTCAGTTCGAGGAAGCTCGCAAGACTGCTGGCCTCACCGGTGAGAACCTGGTTGAGCAGCTTGAAATGCGTCTCGACGCACTGCTCGTTCGTTCGGCGATCGCTCGTACGACCGCTCAGGCTCGCCAGATGATCGTTCACCGCCACATCTTGGTTGACGGCCAGCTCGTTGACCGTCCGTCGTTCCGCGTCAAGCCCGGGCAGCTCATGCACGTCAAGGCTCGCAGCGAAGGCATGGAAATCTTCCAGGTCGCCGCAGCAGGCGGACATGTTGATGTTCTTCCCAAGACCCCCGGCTACCTCGAGGTAGAAATCGACAAGCTGCAGGCACGTCTCGTACGTCGCCCGAAGCGCGCCGAGGTTCCTGTGACCTGTGAAGTTCAGCTCGTTGTTGAGTACTACGCAGCACGCTAACTAGCGAAAGAAAGGGCCGGAGCATTTGCTCCGGCCCTTTCTCGTTTTCCGGCGCCGTTCGATGCCAATGTCGAATAGCGTGTACATGTACATTTCTTCAGAGTGATCGGAGTAGCCATGACTGGCGGAGATATCGCAGGGCTCATCGCGGCCGGAGTGTTCGCAATTTTGGTCGGGTTGCTGGCCGTGCCACTGCTGAAGTTGGGCAAAGTGTTCGATGAGACGAGCACAGCCATTCGCGGCGTGAGCGACAATCTTGACCCAATGCTGACCGAAGCGACGACGACGATCTCAGAAACCAATCGACAGATCGCTCGGGTCGACGCGATCACGCGCAATGTGGAAGAAACGACGGGCAATATTTCGGCGCTGGTTGCCCTCGGCGCGGCCACAGTTGGTGGCCCTCTGATCAAGATCGCGGGCTTTAGTGCCGGCGTTCGTGCTGCTGTTCTGGGTCTTCGCCCTAAGAGCCGCCGCTGAGCCCGCTCGACCACCTAAACTAATACGGTTCGTGTATCCCCAATCTGAAGGAGAAATATGAAAGGCGCAGTCCTTTTCGTCGCAGGAATTGCCGTCGGGTTCGTGGCAGCACATCAAGTAGCCAAGACTCCAGAGGGCAAGCAGTTCTTCTCAGATGTTGACTCCAAGGCTCGCGAGTTCACCAGTGCCGTCGTTGATGGCTACCGTGAGCGCGAAGCAGAGCTTCGTGATGCCGTAGCGGATGTCGAAGAAGCGGTTTCCGAATTCACGAAGCGTTCTTAGCACCACCATCAGGGCCCTTGGGCCGCAGTATTTAGTTCCCCGGGGATCCCATGCAAACCGCAGAAATTCAGAAACGTTGGCTGACCTATTTTGGTGAGCGCGGCCACACCATCGTGCCGTCGGCTTCGCTCGTCAGCGACGACCCGACGTTGCTCTTCACCGTGGCCGGTATGGTCCCGTTTGTCCCGTACCTGACGGGGCTTGTTCCCGCGCCCTACGATCGCGCAACAAGCGTTCAGAAGTGCATTCGCACCTTGGACATCGAAGAGGTCGGCAAAACGCCACGACACGGCACGTTCTTCCAAATGAACGGCAACTTTTCCTTCGGCGACTACTTCAAGAAGGAAGCTATTCAGTTCGCGTGGGAGTTCCTCACCAGCGCGGAAGACGAGGGCGGGCTCGCATTCCGTCCCGAAGACCTCTGGGTCACCGTGTACGAAGACGACGACGATGCTGTGGCGTACTGGAAAGAGACCGCAGGGTTGCCCGACGAGCGCATCCAACGTCTGGGAATGGACACCAACTACTGGTCAACGGGGCAACCAGGCCCAGCCGGTCCTTCCTCTGAGATCTTCTTCGACCGCGGGCCCGCCTATGGTGCAGACGGTGGCCCCGCCACCGACGACGACCGCTACGTCGAAATCTGGAACCTCGTGTTCATGCAGTACTTGCGTGGCGAAGGCAAGGGCAAGCAGTTCCCGATTCTTGGCGAGCT
The DNA here is from genome assembly GCA_040687235.1 of Rhodoglobus sp. NPDC076762. GTDB lineage: Bacteria > Actinomycetota > Actinomycetes > Actinomycetales > Microbacteriaceae > Rhodoglobus. Next base: position 1,745,469 of record JBFBMV010000001.1, read on the forward strand.
GCCCAAGCAAAACATCGACACCGGCATGGGTCTTGAGCGTGTCGCGTTCTTGAAGCAGGGCGTCGAGAACATGTACGAGATTGACCAGGTTCGCCCGGTCCTCGATAAGGCTGCTGAGCTCTCCGGCCGTACCTACGGTGCCGATCACGAGGCTGACGTTCGCTTACGTGTCGTTGCTGATCACGTGCGTTCGAGCCTCATGCTCATTTCGGATGGCGTGACCCCCAGCAACGAAGGCCGCGGCTATGTGCTGCGTCGCCTGCTCCGCCGCACCGTGCGCGCTATGCGCCTGCTCGGTGTTGAAGGCGCAACGTTCGCCGAACTTTTCCCCGAGTCGCGCGACGCGATGAAGGCGGCATACCCCGAGGTCGAGAAAGACTACGACCGCATTTCGCGCATCGTGCTGGCCGAAGAAGATATCTTCTTGCGCACCCTCGCCAGCGGAACCACCATTCTCGACACTGCTGTAGAACACACCAAGCAGTCGGGGCTCGCTGAACTTCCCAGCGACACCGCTTTCCTCCTGCACGACACCTTCGGCTTCCCGATCGACCTCACTCTCGAGATGGCTGCGGAGGCTGGCCTCAGCGTTGACCGCGAGGCGTTCGACACGCTCATGAAGCAGCAGCGTGACCGCGCCAAGGCCGACGCGAGTTCGAAAAAGCAGCACCTCGCCGACCTTTCCGTGTACAGCGCATTCCGTGCGCTCGGCGAGACAACGTTCACCGGGTACGAGAATCTTGAGACCGAGTCCAGCGTCATCGGCATCATCGTTGATGGTGTGTCGGTAAACCGCGCGACTACCGGTCAAACAGCAGAAGTGATCTTGGCTGAGACCTCGCTCTACGCTGAGTCCGGCGGTCAGGAAGCCGACGCGGGAGCGATCGTCGGCGCTAGCTTCCACCTTGAGGTCCTTGATGTTCAGCGTCCCGTAAAGGGACTCATCAGCCACAAGGTCACCGTCACTGCCGGCGAGGTCGGAGTCGGAGACCCGGCGAGTGCGCTTGTGGATGCTGACTGGCGTCGCGGCGCTACTCAAGCACATTCGGCGACCCACGTCATCCATGCAGCGCTGCGCCAAATTTTGGGCAAGGACGCTCACCAGTCTGGGTCGTACAACAAGGCTGGCTACATGCGTCTCGACTTTTCGTGGTCGCAGGCGTTGTCGACTGAGACCAAAACCGAGATCGAAGAAGTTGCGAACACTGCAGTGCGTGACAACCTTGAGGTATCGACGCGCATCATGGCTTTGGACGATGCCAAGGACCTCGGCGCTATGGCGCTGTTTGGTGAGAAGTACGGCGACACAGTACGCGTTGTAGAAATCGGTGGCCCCTGGTCGCTCGAACTCTGCGCGGGTACCCACGTTGCGCGCTCGTCGGAGATCGGCCTCATCTCGCTCGTCGGAGAGTCATCGGTCGGCTCTGCCAACCGTCGTATCGAATCTCTCGTGGGCATGAATGCGTTCCGCAACTTTGCAACCGAGCGCGCCATTGTGAACGAGCTCACCACCAACTTGAAGACGCCGCGCGAACAGCTGCCCGACCGCATTTCGGAGCTTCTGGCCAACCTCAAGGCTGCCGAACGAAAGATCGCTCAGCTCGAAGCTGGTCAGCTTTCGCAGCGCGTTCCCGCTCTCGTCGAAGCGGCTCAGGTAGCAGGGCATGTGAAGGCTGTCGTCGAGAACGTGGGCGAATTGCCCTCTACCGACGACCTGCGTGGTCTCGTTCAGTCTGTTCGCGAACGACTCGGTTCCGAAGCGGCGGTGGTGGCGTTAGCGGCAACCGTCGGCGAAAAGCCTGCCGTGATCGTGGCTACAAATGACGCGTCGCGCGCTCACGGCTTCGCTGCCGGTGCGTTGGCTAAGGCTGCTGCGGGTGTGCTTGGCGGCGGCGGTGGCGGTAAGCCCGACATCGCTCAGGGCGGTGGCGCTAATCCCGCCGCTATCCCGGATGCTCTCGCCCTTATTCTGTCGACACTTTCGGCATAGTTGATGCGTTCCGGTACCCGGATCGGCGTTGACGTCGGCAAGGTGCGAGTGGGAGTTGCTCGAAGCGACCCTCATGGGATGCTGGCGACGCCGGTAGAAACAGTGCAGCGTGCCAAGGCGAGCGTGAAGCGTGTGCTCAAGTTTGCGTTGGAGTACGACGCTGTGGAGATCGTGGTGGGCCTTCCTATCGCTCTCTCTGGGCGCGACACGGCCTCCACGGGGGATGCGCGGGTGTTTGCGCAACAGTTGGCGGATCGCTCTGAGGTGCCCGTGCGCTTGGTAGACGAGCGGATGACCACGATGTCGGCACAGACAGCGCTGCGCGCATCCGGCCGCACGACGAAGAATTCGCGGTCGGTCGTCGATCAGGTTGCCGCCGTTATAATTTTGCAACATGCCCTCGACTTCGAGCGTTCGGCGGATCGACCGCCGGGAGAGCTCGTAGAACCGACGCAAGGATTGTGAATCATGGCCGATGAACCGAGCTGGGACGACATCTTCAGCGATCAACCCGGTGCGGGTGCGCCGAAATCGGCTCGCGATGCTGCCGCCCATGGCACTGAGCGTTCACCTGAAGAATCCGCAGCCGCTGCGAATCCAGAACCGGCGACTCCAGACGCTTCGACTAATACGAACGCTACCCCTGCAGCGCCCAGCAGCGGCCAGCCGATGACGCGGCGCGAAGCCCGCGCTGCTCAAGAAGCTCGCGAGGCCCAGCAGAACCAGACGTCACAGTTGCCGGCGGTGACTCAAGCCGCACGGGAAGCTGAATCGCTCGTCACTTTCGAAGAGCTGACGGCGGGCACGGCTTCTGCTCGCGACGATCACGCGGCCGCGCCGGCGGCGGCTGCTGCTGGTGGCGGTCGTCGTCAGGATCCTCCGCGAAAGAAGCGTCGACTCGGCCTGATCATTGGCTTGCCGCTGCTCATCATTGCGCTAATCGGCGCTGGTGTTGCGGCCTACGGCTGGGTCAACTATGAAGACAAGATCCGCGAAATTATGGGCTGGGAACTCGCCAACGACTTTGAGGGTTCGGGCAATGGAGAAGAAGTCATCGTTACGGTGAACTCCGGCGACATCGGCTCCGATATCGCTCGCAGTCTTAACGTTGCTGGTGTCACGATGTCGTTTGATGCCTTCTATGACCTCTTGCTTGCACAAGAGAGTGATCCCGCGTTCTTCCCTGGCAACTACGCGTTGCAGAAGGAGATGAGCGCGCAATCAGCACTCGATGCGTTGCTTGATCCAGAGAACAAGGTGACTGACCGGCTGCTGATTACCGAGGGCACCACTCTGCCGAATGCGCTTGAGATCATCTCTGAGACCACGGGGATTCCGTTGGCTGAGGTGCAAGCAGCTTCCGAAGATCTCGAGCACTTCGGCCTGCCCGCCGAAGCGATCAGCCTCGAAGGTTACCTCTTCCCGGCAACCTACGAACTTGACGGCGGTCAAGACCCGTATGCCGTGCTCGATCTGATGGTCAACACGATGTACGAGAAGTTGGATGCCGCCGGGGTGGCGGTAGAGGATCGCTACCGCATCCTTACGATGGCGGCGCTCGTGCAACGTGAGGCAGGCCCGAACACCGACGACTTCTACAAGATTTCGCGGGTGTTCTACAACCGTCTCGATCAGGACATGCTCCTGCAGTCGGATGCGACCGTCGCCTACGGAACAGGCAATCTGCACACGGTATGGACGACCGATGCCGAACGCGCCGACGCCAGCAACCCTTACAACACGTACGCGAACCCTGGACTTCCCGTAGGACCGATTGGCCTCCCGGGCGAACTGGCCATCGATGCCGCTATTAACCCCGCCGCGGGCGACTGGCTGTTCTTCGTGCCGATCAACCTCGCCACGGGCGAAACCGTGTTTACAACGAATGTTGACGACCACGAGGCTGCAGCTCAACGTCTGCGCGACTGGTGTGCCGAGAGTGACGAAAATGGAAGCTATTGCTAGACAGTTCTGAACAGGCCAAGACTTCATCCGCGCGTTCGCGGCTTGCTGTGTTGGGATCGCCCATCACTCATTCGCTGAGCCCAGTCATCCACCGTGCCGCGTATGCCACGCTCGGTTTTGACTGGGAATACGATGCCGTTGAGCTGTCGGGGGAGTCGTTGCCCGCTTTCATGGCCGCGCTCGACGGCCGCTGGCGTGGTCTTTCTCTCACGATGCCGCTCAAACGGGATGTTGTGCCCTTGCTCGATTGGGCAGATCCGCTGGTCGAGCTCGTAGGCGGCGCCAATACCGTCGTCATGACCGATGAAGGCCTTCGCGGCTACAACACGGATGTTGAAGGCGCGATGCGCAGCTTTCTCGACGCTGGTCTCTCCGACCTCGACAGCGTCTGGATTCTCGGCGCAGGCGCTACCGCTGCCTCACTTCTCGTTGCCGCGACTCGGATGGGTGCGACAACGGTCACGATCTTTGCGCGCACGCCTCAGAAGGCCGCCCCGCTGCAGCAGCTGGGTGAATCCCTCGGGGCGACGGTGGTGCTGCGGCAGTGGGCGGAAGCGGCGAAAGAAGCCGAAGCTCCTACGATCATCATCACGACGGTTCCGGGCGGTGCGATGGATCTGAGTTTTTCAGAGAGCATCCGCACAACCGCGGCGTTGTTTGACGTGGCCTACGACCCGTGGCCGAGCGCGGTTGCACAAAGCTGGTTCGATGTTGACGGTACCGTGATCTCTGGCCACGATTTGCTGATCAACCAGGCGATCGCCCAGGTGCGTATCTTTGCGGCGGGCACAGCCGATGTTCCGCTGGATCGAGAAGCGGATGCTATCGATGCCATGCGCGCCGCAATCGAAGTTCCTCACCGCCACGATCACTCGTAGTCACGCGCACAAGCCGCCTCCGCTGATGTGGGAGGATTGAAGAATGCTTCGATGGTTAACGGCCGGGGAATCGCACGGCCCCGAATTGGTTGCAATTCTTGAGGGGATGCCTGCGGGCGTTCCCATCTCTCCTGAACAAATTCAGGCGGATTTGGTGCGTCGCACTCTCGGCTACGGCCGCGGTGCCCGCATGAAGTTCGAGCAGGACGAGCTCACTCTCAGCGGCGGTATTCGCTTCGGACTCACGATGGGTAGCCCCGTCGCTCTGCGCATCGGCAATACCGAATGGCCGCGTTGGGTCGACGTCATGAGCCCTGTCCCGGTTGATCCAGGTACGTTGCCGAAGGGACGTGGCGCCGCGTTGACGCGCCCCCGTCCCGGTCATGCTGATCTCGTCGGCATGCAGAAATACGACTTTGCCGAGTCTCGCAATGTTCTCGAACGCGCTAGCGCGCGCGAGACCGCTGCGCGCGTCGCGCTCGGTGCTGTCGCCCGCGCGTTCCTTGAGGGGCTTGGTATCCGTCTGGTGAGCCACACGCTCTCCATCGGCACCGTGCGTTCGCCCGAAAGTAGTGCCCTGCCAGCGCCCGACGACGTGGCTACGCTGGATGCAGATCCGCTGCGGTGTTTCGACCCTGAAACGTCCAAGCGCATGGTCGCTGAAGTCGATCTTGCTCATGAAGATGGCGACACTCTCGGCGGCGTCGTTGAGGTGCTTGCCTACGGTCTTCCTCCCGGGTTGGGCTCGTACACCCACTGGGATCGTCGTCTCGATGCTCAGCTTTCGGCGGCCCTCATGGGCATTCAAGCGATCAAGGGTGTCGAGGTCGGCGACGGCTTTGAGACCGCCGCACGCCGCGGTTCCGTGGCGCACGACGAACTTGTTCGCGACGATGACGGTATCTCTCGACTGAGCGACCGTGCTGGCGGTATCGAAGGTGGCATGACCACCGGTACCGTTCTGCGGGTTCGTGCGGCGATGAAGCCAATCTCTACGGTTCCGCGCGCTCTCCGCACCGTCGACGTAGCGACTGGAGAAGCGGCGGCTGCTCACCACCAGCGCTCCGACGTGTGTGCGGTTCCCGCATCCGGTGTGGTGGCTGAAGCCATGGTCGCTCTGACGCTCGCCAACTCAGTTCTCGAGAAGTTCGGCGGCGACTCTCTCGGTGAGACCAAACGCAATCTAGACGCGTATGTCGCGGCCATCCCTGACTCGCTCAGCACCACTCAGGCGTCCCGTGCTGAATGACGGTGGCGCCCTCGTGGTGATCATTGGCGCACCAGGATCAGGTAAAACCAAGGCCGGCAAAAAACTTGCCAAGATTTTGGATGCTCCGCTCATCGACACCGACAAGGTTGTCGTAGCCTCGCACGGCCCGATCCCGGAGCTCTTCGCTGAGTTCGGGGAAGAGTATTTCCGTGAGCGGGAACGCGAAGCGGTTGCGAATGCCTTGCTTGAACCCGCCGTCGTCACGCTGGGTGGGGGAGCGGTGCTCAATCTTGAGACCCGCGCCGACCTTGCGTCGCATCGCGTCGTTCAACTAACGATGTCCAAGGCAGCCGCTCGACTGCGCATCGCCGGCACGAAGCGTCCCCTCGCGAAGAACGCGGACGAATGGGAAAAGCTTGTCGAAGCGCGACGCCCGATTTACGACGAACTTTCGTCGCTCACGATCGACACCTCACTGAAGCCAATGGAAAAAGTCGCGCGCGAAATCGCCGACTGGTTGGGAACCCAACAGCAATGACTGAAACCACGATCATCCCGGTCGCCGGTGTGAATCCCTACGACGTTCTCATCGGTCGTGGCCTGTTGCCGCAGCTTTCGGAACAGCTCGGTCCGCGAGTAGCGAAGGTGCTCATCATTCACCCGCCGACGCTCGGTGCACGCGCGAATGCACTGCGAGAGTCGCTCTCGGAGAAATACGAAGTTCTTCTGGCCGAGATTCCGGACGCCGAAGACGCCAAGCGCGTCGAAGTAGCCGCGTTCTGCTGGCAGATCATGGGCCAAACCGACTTCACTCGCACGGATGCCGTCATCGGTTTCGGAGGCGGAGCAGCGACCGATCTGGCCGGTTTCGTAGCCGCGACCTGGCTGCGGGGCGTGAAGCTCATTCAGTGCCCGACGAGCGTCGCAGGCATGGTTGACGCCGCCGTCGGTGGCAAGACGGGAATCAACACCGCTGAGGGCAAGAACCTCGTGGGTGCGTTCTATGCGCCAAGCGCAGTCGTTGCCGATCTGGATGTGCTCGAGGATCTCCCGCGCAACGAGATCTTGGCGGGGTTCGCCGAGATCGTTAAGTGCGGTTTCATCGGTGAGCCCGAGATCCTCGATCTGATCGAGGCTGATGTGGATGCTGTTACCGATCCTCACTCGGACTCCTTCCGTCGTGTCGTCGAGCTCTCGATCGGCCTCAAGGCTCGCGTCGTTGGAGAAGACTTCACCGAGACCGGTCTGCGCGAGACGCTCAACTACGGCCACACGCTAGGCCATGCCATCGAACATGCCGAGCGTTACCGCTGGCGCCACGGCGCTGCGGTATCGGTGGGAATGGTTTTTGCCGCAGAACTCGCGCACCTCGCTGGCTCGCTGAGCTCGGAGGTCGTTGACCGCCATCGCAGCATCCTGCAATCTCTGAGTCTTCCCATCGACTACCCGCTCGGCCGCTGGAATACGCTTCTCGCCACCATGCAGCGGGACAAGAAGGCCCGTGCTGGAATGATCCGCTTCGTGGTCCTCGATGCTGTGGGGCGCACCTCGATGCTCAACGGTCCCGACGAAGCAATGTTGTACTCCGCGTACCAAGAAGTCGGGGTCTAGCGGGCCTGCCTCGCTAGAGTGGAGCGGTGACTACAGTATTCGTGCTCAACGGGCCCAACCTCGGTCGGCTCGGCAGCAGAGAACCCGATGTGTACGGCGGTGGAACGCTTGTCGATCTTCAGGCTCAGCTTGAATCCCACGCCCAGACACTGCCCAACGCGGCATCCATCACTCTCGATTTTCGACAGACGGACAGCGAAACCGAACTGATTTCGTGGCTGCATGAAGCGGTGGATGCTGGCGCGCCGGTCATCATGAACCCGGCTGCTTTCACGCACTATTCCTACGCGCTCCGGGATGCCGCAGCTCAGGTCTCCAGCGCCGGATTGCCCCTGATCGAAGTTCACATCACGAACCCACACACGAGAGAAGAGTTTCGCCACACGAGCGTGATCTCGGGTGTGGCGACCGGCGTTATCGCCGGCTTCGGCTTTGAGTCCTATATTCTGGGCCTCGACGCGGTTGCACGACGACTCAGTTAGACTCGAACGTTGGTTTTTTCACTTCGGTGTCTCAATCGCGCTTTTGCTCGTTAACAGAAACGGATTTACGAATGGCCTCTACCGCTGACATCAAGAACGGCGTCGTTCTCAACATGGACGGTGGACTGTGGTCCGTTATCGAGTTCCAGCACGTCAAGCCGGGTAAGGGCGGAGCTTTCGTTCGCACCAAGGTGAAGAACGTGCGTACGGGCAAGATCGTAGACCGCACTTTCAATGCTGGCGCGAAGATTGAGACTGAGACCGTTGACCGATCCGACTTTCAGTACCTCTATAAAGATGGCGAAAACTTCGTGTTCATGAACACGAGTGACTACGACCAGATCACCTTGAGCGAAGCCGCCGTGGGCGATGCCGCCAACTTCATGCTGGAGAACCAGAGCGTTACGATCGCCCTGCACAACATGGAGCCGCTCTACGTAGAGCTTCCGGCATCCGTTGTTCTGGAGATCACCTACACCGAGCCTGGCCTGCAAGGCGACCGTTCGACCGGTGGCAGCAAGCCGGCAACCGTGGAGACTGGCTACCAGATTCAGGTACCGCTGTTCGTTGAACAGGGCACCAAGGTCAAGGTCGACACCCGCGATGGCGGCTACCTCGGTCGCGTGAACGACTAAATGGGAGCTCGCACCAAGGCGCGTAAGCGCGCGCTTGACGTTATGTACGGCGCAGACGTTCGCGGCGAGAGCATCAATGCTGCTCTTGCTGCCGAATCGACGCGTGCAATGGGTGAACCCGCTCGGGCCACCGCCTGGGCTTACGCGCAAGACATTGTCGTGGGCATCACCGAGCACGGCGAAGAAATCGATGAACTCATTGAAACGTATTCGCAGGGCTGGCCGTTGAACCGGATGCCGGCAGTCGACCGTGCGCTCTTGCGCATCGGCCTCTGGGAGATCATGTTCAACGATGAGGTTCCTGCGGGAGTCGCCATTTCCGAAGCTGTCGAATCGGCCAAGGTTCATTCGACAGAAGATTCAGCTGGCTTTATCAATGGATTGCTTGGTCGCATCGCGGCCAGCTTCGAATAGCCATTCTTATGTGACGTAGCGTTACGCGATTGCGTGACGCTACGTTACGACCTCGGTAGCCATCGTGTGAGCCGAGTCTTAGCGTTCAGGGATGAGTTCTTCTTCCCTCCGCGACAGCATCGCTTCTGATGCCCTCTCGGTCAGCATCCGCGGCCTCGCTCGAAGTTTCGGCGAGCGCCGGGTGCTCAACGAAGTCTCGCTTGAGATTGCTCGAGGCGAGATCGTCGCGCTCATTGGTCCCTCTGGCTGCGGCAAGTCGACCCTATTGCGGCACATCGGGGGCTTGGATACCCCAACCGCGGGTTCCATCACCATCGGCGACGCTCCTGTTGCGGGGCTGGATGCGCGGTCAGCGATCGCGTTTCAGGAGCCTCGGTTGCTTCCATGGCGTTCGCTCACTCGCAACGTCGAGGTCGGGTTGCCGCGTACCCGTCGTACAGCGAGTGACCGCGAGCGCGTTTCGCATCTTCTCGAGTTGGTCAAGCTCTCGGAGTCTGCGCACTTGCGGCCTCGAGAGATCTCGGGCGGCATGGCTCAGCGTGTCTCCCTCGCGCGCGCTCTCGCGCGCCAGCCAGGGGTGCTTCTGCTTGATGAGCCGTTCGGGGCCTTGGATGCGCTGACGCGGCTCGCGATGCAAGATCTGCTTCTGGAACTCCACGCCGCAGAGCCCGCGACCATTGTGATCGTCACGCACGATGTCGACGAGGCACTCTACCTCGCCGACCGCGTCATTCTTTTGGGTTCGAGCCCCGCCGATTCCGCGGATGTTGTCTCTAGCGTGCGGGCGACCGTGACGGTTCCGGGTTATCGCCCCCGTGACCGGGGCAGCGCAGACCTTGCTGAATTGCGAGCTGAGCTACTCGAGGGTCTCGGCGTCGCTACCCATCACCTCTCGGTGACGAGTAGCAGTTAGCTCAGTCGCCCGTTTTCACTGTTCTCCCACACCCCTAAAGGAAATTATGTATCGCCGTTCTCTCTCATCACTCCTCACCGCGGGCGCTGTCGCGCTCACCCTCGGACTCTCCGGTTGCGTAGCGGGCGAAGGCTCAGGGCTCGCTCCCGAAGCCACGGATAACGAGGGCGGTTGGAGCAGCGACACCCTTGCGGTCGACTTTGCGACCTACAACCCGCTCAGCTTGATCATTAAGGAAGAAGGGTGGCTGGAGTCGACGCTCGGCGATGACGTTGAAGTGACATGGCTTCAGTCATCCGGTTCTGCCGCAGCAAACGACGCCTTGCGGGCGGGTGCTCTGGATGTCGGGTCTACCGCCGGTTCTGCCGCGTTGCTCGCGAGGGCCAACGGTTCGCCCATCAAAACCGTAGACGTGTACTCGCAGCCCAATTGGTCTGCCATCGTCGTCGCCGCAGACTCACCCATCCAGTCTGCCGAAGATCTCCGTGGCAAGAATATCGGTGCGAATGCCGGCACTGATCCGTACTTCTTCCTGCTTCAGACGCTTGCCGAGTTCGACATCGGGCTTGATGAAGTCACGATCACTCAGTTGCAGCACGCGGACGGTAAGACGGCATTGGAGTCGGGCGCCGTGGATGCGTGGGCTGGCCTTGATCCGCTCATGAGCGCATCCGTCGTGAATGCGGGTTCGCGCATCGTGTACGACAACCCCGACTTCAATAGCTATGGCTTCCTCAACGCCACGGAGAGCTTCCTGGAGAAGTCTCCCGATCTGGCTCAGGTAGTCGTCGACGCGTATGAGAAGGCGCGTCAGTGGGCTGCGGAGAACCCGGATGACGCTGCGGCGATCTTTGCGGATGTCGCCGGTATCGATCTCCCCATTGCGAACTCGGTTCTGCTGGAGCGTACGAACCTCGCTATCGACCCTGCCCCGGGGCAGAAGCAGCTTGACGTCCTGGGCGTGATCGGTCCGATCTTCGTTGACTCGGGAGCGGTTGCCGAGCAATCGCAGATCGACGATGCTCTCGCGACGCTGTTTGAAACGACCTATGTCGACAGTGCGGACCCGAGCCGTGTCGCTGAATAGCCCGTTGAGCGTGTTGGAGCGGCCCGTCGTCACTGACGTCGCGGCCTCTCCGGCACCCGTGGAAACCAGTACACCGCGTCGTCGACGCTGGGTTCGCCCGGTTCTCCTGGGCGCGGTGCTTCCGCTGGCGCTGATCGCTCTCTGGCAACTCATCGCCACCTCGGGCCTTGTCGCCAGCTACCGTCTCCCGACACCGCTCAGTGTGTGGGCAGCCGGTGTGGACCTTTACGAGCGTGGTGTGCTCTACCAACACGTCGCGATTTCCACCCAGCGGGTGCTCCTCGGATTCGTGATCGGGTCAGTCGTCGGTCTCGCCTTTGCATCCGTTGTGGGGCTTTCGGCTCGAGTCTCAGAGTTCTTTGCTCCCACGTTGGGTGCTCTGCGTGCGGTGCCCTCTCTGGCTTGGGTGCCCCTTCTCGGGCTCTACCTCGGCTACAACGAAGATTCCAAGGTTGCGCTGATCGCCATCGGCGCCTTCTTCCCGGTGTACACGACAGTGGCGTCGGCACTTCGCCATGTGGATGCCCATCTGGTCGAACTGGGTCGAAGCTACGGTTACTCAGGCCCTGCGCTGCTCGGGCTGGTTCAGTTGCCGGCCGTTGTACCGGCAGTGATCTCGTCGCTGCGGTTAGCACTGGCACAGGCGTGGCTGTTTCTCGTGGCAGGGGAGTTGTTGGGCGCTTCGCTCGGCCTCGGCTTCCTGCTTGTCGATTCGCAGCAAAACGGACGCATTGACCGACTGTTCCTCACGATCATCCTGTTGGGTGTTCTGGGAAAACTAACCGATACCGCGGTTGGCGTGCTCGAACGTTTTCTGCTCAAGCGCTGGGGCTCATAGCTCTCCGTGCTGAAGTGTGAACTGTGCGGCGAGGTGCGCTAGAGTCGTCGAAACAGATTTCCTTTAAATTCCGTCCAGAGAGGCGGGGAAGGAGGTCAGAATGCCTGTACGCACAGTGCTACAGCATGCTGATATCACCCGAGCGTTGACTCGTATTTCTCACGAGATTCTTGAGTCCAATCGCGGTTCAGACGATCTCGTTATTCTCGGTATTCCGACGCGCGGCGTCACGTTGGCCTCCCGCATCTCGGCGATCATCCACTCAGTCGATTCTGCTGTGATCCCGGCAGGGGCTCTCGACGTCACGATGTACCGCGACGATCTCGCTCAGAACCCCACCCGCGCTACCGGCCCGACTGACATCCCCAGCGGGGGCATTGACGGCAAGACCGTCGTTCTCGTCGATGACGTGTTGTATTCGGGCCGCACGATTCGCGCTGCGCTGGATGCGCTCGGCGATCTCGGGCGCCCCCGCGCCGTGCGCCTCGCCGTGCTTGTTGACCGCGGGCACCGGGAGTTTCCCATTCGCGCCGACTTCGTGGGTAAGAATCTTCCGAGTTCGGCTGACGAACGTATCAACGTACGCCTCGAGGAAATCGATGGCCTAGACGAGGTGACAATCGGATGAGAAATCTCCTCACCACTCAGGGACTGTCTCGCGACGAAGCGATCGCGATTCTCGACGTTGCCGAAGACATGGCGAGCGTCTCGGAGCGCGAAGTCAAAAAGCTGCCCACCCTGCGCGGCAAAACGGTTATCAATCTCTTCTTTGAAGACTCCACGCGCACTCGCATTTCCTTCGAGGCTGCGGCCAAGCGCTTGAGCGCCGACGTCATCAACTTTGCCGCCAAAGGATCGAGCGTTTCTAAGGGTGAAAACCTCAAGGACACCGCGCAAACTTTGGCGGCGATGGGCGCAGACGCGGTAGTCGTACGCCACTGGGCATCCGGAGCACCGAAGACGCTGGCAGACAGCGGTTGGATTGACGCCGGAATCGTGAACGCCGGCGACGGCACGCACGAGCATCCGACCCAGGCTCTTCTCGACGCTTTCACCATTCGTCGCCGCCTGCACGGAACAGCGGCTCGAGGCAAAGGGCTAGACGGAGTGACCGTCACCATAGTCGGTGACATCGTTCACTCGCGAGTCGCGCGATCCAACGTTTGGCTTCTGACGACGCTTGGCGCTCACGTGACTCTCGTTGCCCCCGCCACCTTGCTTCCCGTGAACCTCAGCGGCTGGCCCGTTGAGGTCTCGTATGACCTTGACCACGCCATCGCGCAGGGGCCCGACGTCATCATGATGCTGCGCGTGCAGGCCGAGCGGATGGCCGCAGCATTCTTCCCCAATGCTCGCGAATATTCGCGACAGTGGGGACTCAATGACGAGCGAATGTGTGCCCTGCCAGCCAGTAGCATGGTTATGCACCCTGGGCCGATGAACCGCGGCCTCGAAATCTCGGCTGCCGCCGCAGATTCGCCACAATCAACAGTGCTTGAGCAAGTGGCGAATGGCGTCTCCGTGCGTATGTCGGTGCTGTATCACTTGCTGTCCGGAGCTGTGGAGCGGTGAGTGCGGGAATGCTGCCCGCCGCCCCTCAACGTGAACTAATCCAGAGAAGAGGACTCTCGTGAGTATCAGAATCGTCAACGCCACCCTGCCGAATGGCGAGCGCGGAGATTTCACGATCGATCGCGGCGTCTTCACGGATGCAACCTCTGCCGACCGCACGATCGACGCGGCCGGTCTGCAGGCGCTTCCGGGGCTTGTCGACCTTCACACTCACTTGCGCGAGCCTGGCTTCGAGCAGAGCGAAACGGTTCTCTCGGGAACGCGCGCTGCGGCAATGGGCGGTTTCACCGCTGTGTTCGCCATGGCCAACACGATGCCTGTTCAGGACACCGCTGGTGTTGTTGAGCAAGTGCAGTCGCTCGGCCTCGACCACGGATACGCCACCGTGCGCCCAATCGGGGCGGTAACCGAGGGTCTCGAAGGTGTGAAGCTTTCTGAGATCGGCGCAATGGCTAACTCTCGCGCCAACGTGCGTGTCTTCTCGGACGACGGCAAGTGCGTCCACAACGCCTTGCTGATGCGTCGCGCACTCGAGTACGTCAAGACCTTTGACGGCGTCGTTGCGCAGCACGCTCAAGAGCCCACGCTGACCGTCGATGCCCAGATGAACGAGGGTGCCGTCTCTAGTGAGCTGGGGCTCGCCGGCTGGCCCGCGGTCGCGGAAGAGTCGATTATCGCCCGCGACGTTTTGCTTGCCGAGCACGTGGGTGCCCGTCTTCACATCTGCCACCTTTCCACCGCCGGTTCGGTCGACGTGATTCGTTGGGCGAAGGCTCGTGGAATCGCTGTCACCGCAGAGGTCACGCCTCACCACTTGCTGCTCACCGAGGAACTCGTTCGCGGCTACGACGCCCGCTTCAAGGTGAACCCTCCGCTGCGTCGCGACGAAGATGTTCATGCGTTGCGCGCAGCCCTCGCCGACGGCACGATCGATATCGTCGCCACTGACCACGCACCGCATCCGCCCGAGGCTAAGGAATGTTCGTGGGCTGAGGCAGCATTCGGTATGGTCGGGCTTGAATCCGCGCTCAACGTTGTTCAGCAGGCTGTTGTCGACACCGGCCACCTTGACTGGGCGGATGTCGCACGCGTGCTCTCGCAGAAGCCCGCGGAGATCGGTCGCCTCGACGGCTATGCCACTCCGTTCGCGCTGGGAGCCCCAGCCAACATCGTGTTGGTCGACCCGAGCGCTCGTTCCACGTTCTCTGCAGAATCCCTTCGCGGCAAGAGCACGAACTCGCCCTACCTCGGGCGCGAACTGCCTGGTCGAGTCATGACCACCATACATAACGGCTACGAAACCGTGCGGGATGGCGACGTCGTTGACGCTGCCGAAGTCGCTCAGCAAGCGCGGGCCGCCGAGAGCGAGGCCGCTCGTGGCTAAAGAAATCTCGATCGTCATCGTGCTCATCATCGTGGCTCTCGCTCTTACCGCGATGGTCGTCGGCTGGCGTGCGCGAAAGCGACGACAGTCCCACATCGCCGCGCCGCTCGCGCCGCCCGCTGATCTCGACGACACCGACCTCCGTTTCGGCGGCAAGTACGTTGCGACCACTGTGGCCGGAGATCAACTCAATCGCATCAACGTGCACGGCTTGGGTTTCCGGGCAAACTGCCTTCTCGAAGTGCACTCCGAAGGCATCGTGGTTTCGCGCGCTGGCTCACCCGATCTCTGGCTCTCTCGCTCTGATGTACGCGGCATTACCCGCGCAACCTGGACCATCGACCGTGTGGTCGAAAGCAACGGGCTGCAGGTGATCGAGTGGAATCTCGATGACACTGCAGTCGATAGTTATTTCCGAATGGATGACCCCGAGACGTGTGAACGCGCTCTCGATAGTGTCGTCGGCAACGAAAGGCAGTCCCAGTGACCTTTGAACCCGCAGTGCTCGTCCTTGAAGATGGCTCGCGCTATCTCGGTCAGGCCTATGGTGCCCGCGGCCAGAAGATCGGCGAAGTCGTCTTTGCGACCGGCATGACCGGCTACCAAGAGACCATTACCGATCCCAGCTACGCCGGACAGATTGTCGTCATGACGGCGCCCCACATCGGCAACACCGGTGTGAACTCCGAAGACCCCGAGTCCTCGCGAATTTGGGTGTCGGGCTTCGTCGTTCGCGATGCCAGCCGTGTCGTCTCCAACTTCCGTGCGGAAGAGTCGCTGGATGCCCAGCTCGCCGAGCAGGGCATCATCGGTATCAGCGGCGTAGACACCCGCGCTATCACCCGTCGTCTGCGCGATGCCGGTTCGATGCGTGGCGGAATCTTCTCCGGCGAGGCCGCGAGCCTCAGCACCGAAGAGCAGCTCGCATCCATCACCGCGGCGGCTGAGATGGCGGGCCAAAGCTTGTCTTCTGAAGTGTCAACGTCTGAGGCGTACATCGTTGAGGCACAAGGCGAGAGCATTGGCCGTCTCGCCGTTCTCGACCTCGGTGTGAAGACATCGACTCTCAACTACCTCGCGGAGCGTGGATTTGAGGTGCACGTTCTTCCTCAGACCGTCTCCTTCGATGAAATGCTCGCGATCGAACCGGTCGCCGTCTTCTACTCGAACGGCCCGGGGGACCCCTCGGCATCCGATGGTCACGTTGCACTGTTGACCGAGGTTCTCAAGAAGGGCCTCCCGTTCTTTGGAATCTGCTTCGGCAACCAGCTCTTGGGCCGCGCGCTCGGCTACGGCACCTACAAGCTGCCGTTTGGCCACCGCGGCATCAACCAGCCCGTTATCGATGTGCAGACCCTGCGCACCGAGATCACGGCGCACAACCACGGCTTCGCGGTTGACGCTCCGGTCGGCGAGATCAGCCAGTCGCCGGCAGGCTTCGGTCGCGTAGAAGTGAGCCACGTCAACCTCAACGACAACGTGGTCGAAGGCCTTCGCGCCCTCGACATCCCCGCGTTCTCCGTTCAATATCACCCCGAGGCGGCCTCAGGCCCCCACGATGCCAACTACCTCTTCGACAGGTTCCGCGACCTTGTTCTCGAGACCGCAAAGGACGCCAAGTAATGCCCAAGAGAGACGACATTTCATCGGTACTCGTTATCGGCTCCGGCCCGATCGTCATCGGTCAGGCAGCTGAATTCGACTACTCCGGCACCCAGGCGTGCCGCGTGCTGCGTGAGGAGGGCATCCGTGTCATCCTCGTGAACTCGAACCCGGCCACGATCATGACCGACCCCGACTTCGCCGATGCCACTTACATCGAGCCGATCACGTGGGAAGTTATCGAGTCGATCATTGCCAAGGAGCGTCCGGATGCACTGCTTCCGACTCTTGGCGGCCAGACCGCGCTCAACGCGGCCATCGAGCTTGACGCTCACGGCATCCTCGAGAAGTACAACGTCGAGCTGATCGGCGCCAACCTCGAAGCCATCAACAAGGGTGAAGACCGCCAGATCTTCAAGCAGCTCGTTTTGGACTGTGGAGCGGATGTCGCCAAGTCGCACATCGCTCACACCGTTGCCGAAGCGGTCGAGTTTGCCGAAGATCTCGGGTATCCGCTCGTGATCCGCCCCTCGTTCACGATGGGTGGCCTCGGCTCCGGATTCGCGTACTCGCGCGAAGAGCTCGTGCGCATGGTTACCGATGGTCTGCACCAGAGCCCCACCACCGAGGTTCTGCTCGAAGAGAGCATCCTCGGCTGGAAAGAGTATGAACTCGAGCTCATGCGCGACACCTCGGACAACACGGTTGTCGTGTGTTCCATTGAGAACGTTGACCCGGTTGGGGTGCACACGGGAGACTCGATCACGGTCGCTCCGGCGCTCACGCTGACCGACCGTGAGTACCAGAACCTGCGCAATATTGGTATCGACATCATTCGCGCGGTGGGCGTCGACACCGGTGGCTGCAACATCCAGTTCGCGATCGATCCGGCCAATGGCCGCGTAATTGTCATTGAGATGAACCCGCGAGTGTCTCGTTCGAGTGCGTTGGCGTCCAAGGCGACGGGCTTCCCGATCGCGAAGATCGCGGCCAAGCTCGCGATCGGCTACCGCCTCGATGAGATCCCCAACGACATCACCAAGGTGACTCCGGCAAGTTTCGAGCCCACGCTCGACTATGTCGTCGTCAAGGTTCCTCGCTTCGCTTTCGAGAAGTTCCCCGCCGCCGACACGCGTCTTACGACGACGATGAAGTCGGTCGGTGAAGCTATGGCTATCGGCCGTAACTACTCGACCGCCCTGCAGAAGGCACTCCGTTCGCTGGAGAAGCGCGATTCGAGCTTCCACTGGAACGGCGAGGTCGGCAATAAGGATGAACTGCTCACGCTGTCGTCGGTTGCCACCGATGGTCGCATCATCACGGTGCAGCAGGCCATGCGTGCCGGTGCCACCTCAGAAGAAGTCTTCGACGCCACCAAGATCGACCCCTGGTTCATCGACCAGATTGCGCTCATCAATGAAGTTGCGGCTGATGTCGCGGCGGCCCCTGAGCTGACGGCGGCGCTGCTGACCCACGCGAAGAATCACGGCTTCAGCGACGTTCAGATCGCTGATCTGCGCGGGCTGACCGAGGCTGAGGTGCGCGATGTGCGCTGGAACCTTGATGTGCGTCCCGTCTTCAAGACGGTCGACACGTGCGCTGGCGAGTTCCCGGCTCTGACGCCGTACCACTACTCGAGCTATGACTCCGAAACCGAGGTCGTTCCTAGCGACAAGAAGAAGGTCGTCATTCTCGGGTCGGGCCCGAACCGTATCGGTCAGGGCATCGAGTTCGACTACTCGTGTGTCCATGCTTCGTTCGCGCTGTCGGATGCCGGCTACGAGACGATCATGATCAACTGCAACCCGGAGACGGTTTCTACCGACTACGACACGAGCGATCGTCTCTACTTCGAACCGCTCACGCTCGAGGACGTGCTGGAGATTATTCACGCCGAGAGCGGCAGCGGTGAGCTCATGGGTGTCATTGTGCAGCTCGGTGGCCAGACGGCGCTCGGGCTTGCTCAGGGATTGAAGGATGCCGGCGTCCCCATTCTCGGCACGAGTCCCGAAGCTATCGATCTTGCCGAGGAACGCGGGCTCTTCTCCGCCATTCTCGACAACGCGGGGCTGCTCGCTCCGAAGAACGGCACGGCGACCAACCAGTCCGAAGCAATCGCGATTGCGGAGAACATCGGCTACCCCGTGCTCGTGCGCCCTTCGCACGTTCTCGGTGGTCGCGGTATGGAAATCGTGTACGACTCCGAAGCGCTGGCTGACTACTTCGAGCGCGTTCGCGACCTCGTCATCATTTCGGAGACGTCGCCGCTCTTGGTCGACCGCTTCTTGGATGACGCCATCGAAATCGACATCGACGCCATCTACGACGGCAGCGAACTCTACGTCGGCGGAATCATGGAGCACATCGAAGAAGCCGGTATTCATTCCGGCGACTCGGCGTGCACCCTGCCCTCCGTCACTCTCGGTCGCGACGTTCTCAACCGGGTTCGCGAAGCGACGCTTGCTATTGCTGAAGGCATCGGCGTTCGAGGTCTCATCAATGTTCAGTTCGCCATCGGTCAGGGCATCCTCTATGTGCTCGAAGCCAACCCGCGCGCGAGCCGTACCGTTCCCTTCGTGTCGAAGGCTCTGGGCATTCCGCTCGCCAAGGCTGCCGCACTCGTGATGGCCGGCTCAAGCATCCGTTCTCTCGTCGAGAGCGGTCTCTTGCCGGTGCTCGATGGTTCGCAGGTTCCGTCGACTTCGCCGGTATCGGTCAAGGAAGCAGTGCTGCCGTTCAAGCGGTTCCGTACCGTTGAGGGCAACGTCGTCGACTCGGTTCTCGGCCCGGAGATGCGCTCTACCGGTGAAGTCATGGGGATCGACTCCAACTTCCCGAAGGCGTTCGCTAAGAGCCAAGAGGCTGCGTACGGCGGTCTTCCCGATGGGGGATCGGTCTTCGTTTCTGTCGCCGACCGCGACAAGCGCGCTGTCATCCTGCCGGTATTGCGGTTGAGCCAGCTCGGCTTCACGATTCTGGCTACCGAAGGCACCGCAGAGATCCTCGCCCGCAACGGCATCGAGGCTCAAGTCGTGCGCAAGTACTTCATGGGTCAAGAGTTGGATGCGGCCGAGCCGTCGATCGTGGAACTCATCAACGACGGCAAGGTGGACGTAGTCATCAACACGCCGAGCGGTCGCAGTGCTCGGGCCGACGGCTACGAGATTCGCACCGCAACGGTGGCGGCAGACAAGCCGATCTTCACGACGATCGCGCAACTCGCCGCAGCAGTCGCGTCGTTCGAGGCGATCCGTGACGGCTTCGACGTCCGCTCGCTGCAGGACTATGCACTCGATCGCGCCGCTGAGCTCGAGAAGGTAGCCAACAATGCCTAGTTTCGCTTCGCGGCTGGCACAGACCTTCGACGAGTTCGGGGGAGTGTGCATGGGAATCGACCCTCATCCGTTTCTCCTCGAAACCTGGGGTCTGTCCAACGACGCTCACGGCGTTCGCGAGTTTGCGCTGCGCGCTGTGGATGCCGCAGCCGGCAACGTAGGAATGATCAAACCCCAGGTGGCATTCTTCGAGCGCTTCGGCTCCGCAGGCTACGCGATTCTCGAGGAGTCTTTCGCCTTGGCGCGATCTGCCGGGCTGCTCGTTATCGCCGATGTGAAGCGCGGGGATTTGTCGTCGTCGGTCGATGCTTACGGCCAAGCGTGGCTCACTCCCGGCTCCCCGCTGGAAGCTGACGCGATGACTGCGGTGGCGTATCAGGGCGTTTCCGAACTCTCGGGGCCTTTCGAATTGGCGCGGTCGGCGGGCAAGGGAATCTTTGTTCTTGCGGCGACGTCCAATGCCTCGGCTCGCAGCATCCAGACCGCTCGAATCGCTGAGGGTGAACACGAGGGTGCGACCGTCGCGGCGAGTGTCGTTCGTGATGTGACCGCGCTGAACACCGAAAGTGGTTTGGGATCGTTCGGCGTCGTGATTGGCGCGACCGTGGAGGTCGCTGATTATGGCATCAAGAGCGGTGAGCTCGTTGATTTGCCCATTCTGGCTCCCGGTTTCGGGGCTCAGGGTGCACAGGTTGAACAGGCTCGCGAACTGTACGGCGATGCTGTGTCGAACACGATCGTGACGGTATCTCGCAGCGTTCTTCACGAGGGCGCGAGTCAGATTCCGGCTGAACTTCGTTCGTTGCGTTCTCAACTCCGTGAGCAGGTGCGCTAATGGCGCCCCGTCCCGCACCTCCCGCGGTTGATCGTGCGGCCGCCTCGCGCGCAGCGATCGCGGCGCGACGCGCCCGGGCTGCAGTGAAGCGCGAAGTCGCCGAGCGCGCACGTACCGCTCTCAGCGTTGCGCGCACCGCTTGGGCCCAACCCGACAGCGCTGAAGCCCGGCTTCTTGTTCGTGAACTACTCATGAGCGTCCCTTCGCTTGGCCCTACTCGCGTGGAGTCGATCATGGCCGACCTGGCTATAGCCGAACGCAAGCGCGTCGGCGGGCTTGGTCCGAAACAACGTCAGCGATTGACCGACTACCTATCGAGTCGCCAAGGCCCCGAGCCGACGCGCCTCGTCGTGCTGGCAGGGCCTACCGCCGTGGGCAAGGGAACTGTTTCGAGCTTCATTCGGGAGAATCATCCGGATGTTCTGCTCAGCGTTTCAGCGACCACTCGCAAGCCCCGCCCGGGCGAGATCAACGGCGTTCACTACTACTTTGTGAGCGACGACGAGTTCGACTCGATGATCGAAAACAACGAGTTGCTGGAGTGGGCCGTCGTGCATAACTCGTACCGCTACGGTACGCCGCGCCCGCCCATCGATGCTGCTTTGGCCGAGGGTAAGCGCGTGCTGCTCGAGATTGACTTGCAGGGCGCCCGCTCAGTTCGTACGGTCATGCCCGAGGCGCTGTTGGTCTTCTTGCTGCCGCCCACGTGGGAAGAATTGGTGCGCCGTCTCATCGGCCGTGGCACCGAAGAAGCGGCCGAACAGTCTCGCCGGTTAGAGACCGCGAAGGTCGAATTGGCGGCTCAAGATGAGTTCGATGTGAAGGTAGTAAACACAGAAGTAAGCCAAGCGGCTCAAGAAGTCGTAGAATTGATGGATGCGCCCGCTGGCGCGACCACTTCCGACTCCAAGGAGCACCCTTATGGCTGACAAGAACTCGGGCATCATTGATCCCCCCATCGACGAACTTCTGTCGAAGGTTGACTCCAAGTACCAGCTCGTTATCTTCGCTTCGAAGCGTGCTCGTCAGATCAACGACTACTACGCAGACCTTCACGAAGGCAGCCTCTTCGACAACGTTGGACCTCTCGTAGACTCCACGATCGACGACAAGCCTCTTTCTGTTGCTCTCCACGAGATCAACGAAAACAAGCTCGAACTCAAGCGACTCAGCGGCGAATAGAAAATTTCTCGGTGACCGCGCTCAACGTTGTCGTCGGAATTTCTGGCGGAATAGCTGCTTATAAGGCAGTCTCTGTTGTGCGCGAGCTTGTGCTTGCTGGCCACGACGTTCATGTCGTGGCCACAAGCAACGCCCTCAAATTTGTGGGGCTACCCACTCTTGAGGCAATCAGCCGCAACCCGGTTCACACCGACCTCTACGAGGGGGTGGACGAGGTTCGGCACGTCTCCGTCGGCCAAGCCGCAGACGTAATCGTCGTCGCCCCGGCTACGGCCAATACGATCGCCAAGATCGCGACTGGCCAGGCGAATGATTTTCTGGGCAACACCATTCTTGCGAGCACAGCTCCCGTGCTTATCGCTCCGGCGATGCATACGGAGATGTGGCAAAACGCCGCGACGGTGGCCAATGTCGAAACGCTGCGTTCTCGCGGCATCCGTATCATTGGCCCCGAATCGGGCCAGCTGACTGGTTCTGATAGCGGACCGGGCCGGATGTCTGAGCCCAGCGACATTGTTTCTGCGGTTCTTGATGCGGCGGCCGTCACTCGCGATCTCGCCGGCCGCTCTGTGCTGGTCACGGCAGGCGGCACGCGGGAGCCTCTCGATCCAGTGCGCTTCATCGGTAATCGCTCGAGTGGCAAGCAGGGTGTCGCCTTGGCGATGGCTGCGGCGGCCCGCGGTGCCACTGTCACTCTGATTGCGGCGAACCTTGAGGTTCCGTTGCCGTCGGGAGTGCGCTGCGTGCAAGTGGGAACGACTCTCGAGTTGCAGACGGCGGTGACGGCTGAAGCGGCATCCGCGGACCTCGTGATCATGGCGGCGGCCGTCGCGGACTACCGCCCGGCTGAAACGGCGCAATCCAAGATCAAGAAGCGCAGCGATTCGAGCACGCTCGAGCTGCGGTTAGAAGAGAACCCTGACATTCTGCGCGGACTTTCTCACGACCGCCCGCGTGAGCAAACAATCGTGGGCTTCGCGGCAGAGACCGAGCAAGACGACGCTGCGCTGCTCGAACTGGGCCGCAGCAAGATTTCCCGCAAGGGCTGCGACTACCTCGTGATCAACCGCGTCGGCTGGACCGAGGGATTCGCCACAGACAGTAATACTGTCATCGTCATCAACGGTGGCGGAGATAGAGTGGGCGAGGCAAGCGGAAGCAAGTTGTCGGTGGCCCACCGCATTCTGGATCTTGTGTTCGCAGCCCGCTGACATCCATTCATCACTACCGGAGACGGCTTATGACTTCGCCCCTGCGCACCTTCACCTCGGAGTCCGTTACCGAGGGTCACCCCGACAAGATCTGTGATCAGATCAGCGACGGCATCTTGGATGCGCTGCTTGGCGAAGACCCGAACGCGCGCGTCGCCGTCGAGACTCTCGTGACAACCGGCCTTGTTCACGTTGCCGGCGAGGTCACCACGACCGGCTACGCCGACATTCCCGCCATCGTGCGCGACCGTATCTCTGAGATCGGCTACAACTCCTCAGACGTCGGCTTTGATGGTCGCTCCTGCGGAGTTTCGATCTCGATTGGCGCGCAGTCTCCCGACATCGCTCAGGGTGTCGACCGTGCCCTCGAAGCGCGTGAAGAGCACTCCAGCGACGCTTTGGATGTGCTCGGCGCCGGAGACCAAGGTGTCATGTTCGGGTACGCCACGAATGAGACCCCGCAGCTCATGCCCGCTCCCATCTGGTTTGCGCACCGCATGGCCGAGCGCCTGGCCGAGGTTCGTAAAGAGGGCCTCGTCGATTACCTGCGCCCCGACGGCAAGACTCAAGTGACGGTTGGCTACGAGGGCTCCGTGCCGCGCAGCATCGAGACCGTTGTGCTTTCTACGCAGCATTCGCCTTCCGTTTCGACCGCTCAACTGCGTCAGGACATCGAAGAGCTGGTTGTTCGCCCGATCGCCGAAAGTTCGGGCCTCGACCTCTCGAACCTGCAGGCGATCGTGAACCCCAGCGGCCGCTTCGAAATCGGTGGGCCTCAGGGCGATGCCGGCGTCACCGGCCGCAAGGTCATTGTCGACACCTACGGTGGCGCTTCCCGTCACGGTGGCGGAGCGTTCAGCGGAAAAGACCCCTCGAAAGTCGACCGCTCGGCAACGTACGCTATGCGCTGGGTCGCCAAGAATGCCGTTGCGGCTGGCCTTGCCGACCGCGTTGAGGTGCAGATTGCGTATGCGATCGGGCGGGCGGCTCCCGTGAGTCTCTATGTCGAGACCTTCGGCACCGGCCACGTCTCCGATGAGGCACTGTTGGCAGCGATCCACGAAGTGTTCGATCTGCGTCCCGGTGCGATCATCCGGGATCTCGATCTGTTGCGCCCCATCTACGCCAAGACTGCGACCTACGGTCACTTCGGCCGCGAACTTCCCGAATTCACCTGGGAGCGTCTCGACCGTGTGGAGGCACTTCGCCAGGCGGCCGGCCTGTAGCGATGACTGACGCATCCATCGCTCGGGTGCTCATTGATTCGCCTCTCCCGCAACTCGACAGGCTCTTTGACTACGCGATTCCCGAGAAGCTTCGTGCTGACGCGAAGGCGGGTGTGCGCGTTAAAGTGCCGCTCAGAACACTCGGCAGACTCGTCGAAGGCTGGATCGTCGAGCTCACCGACACTGTCGATTACGCAGGCAAGCTGAGCGAACTCGAGACGGTGATCTCGCCGTTCCCCGTGCTCTCACCAGAAGTGTGGAAACTCGCGCGCACCGCCGCCGACCGCGCCGCTGGCAATGCGGCCGACGTCTTACGACTGGGTATTCCGAAACGCCACGCGCGCGCCGAAAAGACACTTCCTGATGCCGCCGTGAATACCTTCGAACCATCGGGGGAGCCGACGGCAGTTGCTTTCTTCGATGAGGGCGCGATCACGACTCTCGTGACGCAGCGCAAACGGGCTGCTCTTTCCGCGCCGACGGGAGTAACCGAGGTTGCTCCGGGGGTGTGGGTCGGCCGCTGGGCTGTCACGATGGTCGAGCTGGCGGCCCAAGCTCTTGCGCGGGGTACCACCGCGATCCTCGCGACCCCAGACTTCCGCGACCAAGACCAGCTTGAAGCGGCCGCGGCGGCGCTGCTGCCCGCCGACCGAGTGCTGCGGTTGGATGCCCGGCAGAGTGTTCAGAAGCGTTACGGAAACTTTCTCCGCACTCACGACGGCACGCCCTACGTCATCATCGGTAACCGATCGGCTGTCTACGCTCCGGCAGCAAATCTCGGGCTCATTGTGGTGTGGGATGACGGAGATTCGCTTTATAGCGAAAACCTCTCGCCCTATATCCACACGCGGGATGCCGCGCTGCTGCGTCAAGAACAACAGCAGTGCGCGCTGGTCTTTCTCAGCCATTCGCGCAGCACCGAAGTGCAACGCCTCGTTGAGGTTGGCTGGTTGGTGGGGCTCAGCCCGGGCGGACTTCGCACTCCCAAAATCATTCCCTCGGCCAACCAGGTCAGTCAAGACCGGCTGGCCGCGATCGCTCGCATTCCCTCTGCCGCGTGGAAGGCCGCGCGAGCGGGTCTCGATGAGGGCCCGGTTCTTGTTCAAGTCGCGCGCCCCGGCTATGCGCCTCGGCTCGCCTGCGCCGACTGCGCGCACACGGCTCGCTGTACGACCTGCGCCGGGCCGCTGGCGCAGCGTGCGGCATCCGCGACACCCAGTTGTGTCTGGTGCGGAGCGCTTGCCGTGAAATGGCGCTGTCGTGAGTGCGACGGCACGAAACTGCGCATGGTCGGCTCGGGCAGTGCTCGAACCGCCGACGAGTTGGGCCGCGCGTTCCCCGGCTATCGCGTGATCGTTGCTGATGGTGACCATCAAGTGCTTACGGTCCCGAACGAGCCTTCGCTCGTCATTGCCACGCGCGGCGCTGAGCCGGTAGCCGAAGGCGGCTATCGAGCGGTGCTGCTCCTCGATGGTGCTGGCATGCTGGCGCGCGAGAGCCTGCGGGTGGCGGAAGACTGTCTGCGCTGGTGGTCGAACGCGATCGCGTTGGCCGCAGACGGTGCGCCGACGGTGATCGTGGGCGTCGGCGGCGCACTAGCCACTTCGCTCGTGACGTGGCGCCAAGAGGACTTCGCCCAGACAGAGCTTGCGGATCGCCGAGAACTTCGTTTTCCGCCAGCGGTACGCGTCGCAACGCTCACCGGAAAGGTTGCGTTGATCGACGATGCGATTCGCCAGCTCCCCGTTGCGCCGTTCGATGTTCTGGGCCCGGTCGACCTCCCCGATGGACTGGTACGCACGATTGTTCGCTTCGACTACAAAGACGGTGCTGCCGTCGCTGAACAGCTCAAAGCGCTCGTGGTAGCAGCCACGACAGTGGCGCGTCGCAGTCGCAAACCGGGCACACCGCGAGCCCAACAACCGCCGCCAGGACTGCGCGTTCATCTCGATGACCTCGAGCCCTTTGTCGATCTCTAACGCCGCAGTGCGCACCTTCGCGCGATTTCACGAGACAATTGGTGGATGACTTCCTTGCGACTCCTTTTTGCCGGTAGCCCCGAGGTAGCTGTTCCCAGTCTCGACGCGCTGCTGAACTCCGAGCACGAGGTAGCCGGAGTGCTCACGCGCACCGATTCGCCCCAGGGGCGACGCCGCGTGATGACCCCTACGCCGGTGGCGGCGCGCGCGCACGAGGCTGGGGTGAGCGTGATTCGCGCCAACCGGCTCGACGCGGTTGCGGCATCCGCCATTGATGATCTTCAGGTCGATCTCGGTGTGATTGTGGCCTACGGCGGGCTGGTACCCGCGAACGTTCTTACGATTCCTCGCCTCGGCTGGATCAACCTTCACTTTTCGCTGTTGCCGCAGTGGCGCGGTGCGGCCCCCGTACAGCGCGCGATTATGGCGGGGGATACCGTGTCGGGCGCAACCGTGTTTCAACTCGTCGAGCAACTCGATGCGGGCGATATCTTCGCCACGATGACCGAGCCGATCGGTGCCCAGCAAACGGCGGGCTCGCTGCTGCAGCAATTGTCGCTGTCCGGTGCCACGCTGCTTTCGGAGGTTGTTGACTCGCTTGCTGCCGGAACAGCTCAAGCTGAACCGCAGGTTGGTGAGGTGACGTTGGCTCCGAAGCTCGCGCTCGACGACGGCCGCATCGACTGGACTGAGCCTGCGCAGTCAGTCCACAACCGCATCCGCGGCGTCACGCCCGAGCCCGGTGCTTCGACGTCGATCGACGGCAGCCGTCTCAAGGTGCTCGAAGCGGCGATTGCGCGTGACACCCCGTCACTTGCTCCTGGCCACTTCGAATTTGCCGGTAAGAAAGTCTTGGTCGGCACGGCAACCGACCCCCTAGAACTTCTCCGGGTCCATCCCGAGGGACGCAAAGCAATGGATGCCGCAGCCTGGTGGCGCGGCCTGAATTCAGAATTTGAGGTGGTGGCTTCGTGAGCTACGCACAGTCAGCCCGTCGGGTCGCGCTCGACGTCATCATGGCGGTGCGCGAGTCGGATGCGTACGCCAACCTGCTCCTTCCCGTTCACCTCGAACGCGCCAAATTGTCGAGTGCCGATGCGGGGCTCGCCACTGAGCTCACGTACGGCACGCTGCGCATGCAGGGTTATTACGATGCAGTGATCGCACAAGCGGCCGGCCGCGCGGTGTCGAATATCGATCCACCGGTGCTCGATGTTCTGCGTCTTGCGACCCATCAACTCCTGTCGATGCGGGTGCCGTCTCACGCGGCCGTCGATGAATCGGTACGGCTGGCCAAAACCATTGGTTCTCGTTCAGCGGTCGGCTTTGTCAACGCGGTGTTGCGCGCTATTACGAAGCACGATGCCGAGACCTGGCGCGAGCGTGTGATTGGTGCTGCGGGCTCTGGCGAAGAAGCTCTTGCGCTGGCATATTCGCATCCGCTGTGGGTCACACGGGCTTTCCGCCAGGTTCTCGTTGCCGAGGGGCGCGAAGCTGAACTTGAAGGCCTCTTAGCCGCCGACAACGTGCCCGCTCGGGTGTCGGTTGCGGCGCTGCCCGGTTTCTCGGATGCGGCCGACATCGACGTCACTCCGTCCGAGTACTCGCCGATCGGTGGCTCTCTCCGCGAAGGTGACCCGGCCAAGAACCCGGCGATCGCCTCCGGTCGCGCCCGCGTGCAAGACGAAGGCTCCCAAATCGCCGCGCTCGCTCTCAGCCGCGCTCGCCCCATCGAGGCGGGGGAGTCATGGCTCGATATGTGCGCTGGCCCCGGTGGCAAGGCCGCCTTGCTCGCTGCAGAAGCCCTGCAGGGTGGCGCGACTCTCACCGCCAATGAACTTGTTCCGGCTCGAGCCAAACTTGTCCGCAATGCTTTAGCCGTCTTCGACGCTCCGCCCGTGGTGTGGGAGAAGGATGGCGTAGACATTGGCGAAGAGTTCCCGAATCAGTTCGACCGCATCCTGCTCGACGCCCCCTGCACCGGTCTTGGTGCACTTCGCCGTCGTCCCGAGGCTCGCTGGCGCAAACAGCCCGGCGATGTCGCTCAGCTCGGCGCTATTCAGACGGCGCTGCTTAAGTCGGCGCTCAGTGCCTTGAAGCCGGGCGGTGTTTTGGCGTACGTCACGTGCTCGCCGCACGCCGCTGAAACTAAGGCGATCGTCGGGTCGGTGCTGCGTAAGGTCGAGGGAGTGACCAAGATGGACACTCCAGCGGTGGTCCAGA
This sequence comes from Rhodoglobus sp. NPDC076762, assembly GCA_040687235.1. GTDB lineage: Bacteria > Actinomycetota > Actinomycetes > Actinomycetales > Microbacteriaceae > Rhodoglobus. Next base: position 1,774,041 of record JBFBMV010000001.1, read on the forward strand.
GCTTCTCCAAGGCAGAGCTCGACCTGCCCGAAGCAACCCACGTTCAGTTGTGGCCGCACCGTCACGGAACTGACGCCATGTTCATCCAACTGCTTGTCAAAGCTGACGCTTAGAGAGGTTTCGGTTATGTCTGTACGCATCAACCCCAGCATTTTGGCGGCGGATTTCGTCAATCTCGAACGTGATATTGCCAAGATTTCGAACGCTGACCTCGTTCATGTCGACATCATGGACAATCATTTTGTGCCGAACTTGACCTTCGGTCTTCAGATGACGGAGCGAATCCAGCAGGTCTCTACGATCCCGCTCGATGTGCACTTGATGATTACGGATCCTGACCGCTGGGCGCCCGACTACGCCGACCTCGGCGCCTATGGCGTGACGTTCCATGCTGAGGCTGCAGCGGATGCCGTGGGCCTTGCCCGCACGCTGCGGGCGAAAGGCGCGCGTGCCGGCATCGCGGTTAAGCCCGGTACTCCGATTGAGCCGTATCTCGCGCTGCTCGAGGAGTTCGACCAGGTACTCGTGATGACGGTTGAGCCGGGTTTTGGCGGCCAAAGCTTTATGGAAGAGACGATGCCCAAGCTCACCCTGCTTCGTGAACTCGTCGACAAGCGCGGGCTCGATGTCTGGCTCCAGGTCGACGGCGGAGTCGACGAGCGCACGATCGAGATCGCGGCAGCGGCCGGGGCAGATACTTTCGTTGCTGGTTCTTCGGTCTACCGCGGCGACGACCCCTCACTGCGTGTGTCAGAGCTGCGCGAGAAGGCTAGCGCTCACCGTCACGCTCACTAACGTTCTGTAGAGGTCTCACGTTCTGTAGAGGTCTCACGTTCAGTTCAGGATGCGGTCAAGCCGGTAGCGCTCACGTGCAAGCGCAGGCGAATACGTGTGCGCCTTGCTGCCCACAGCGAACACGGCCACATTTCGCGGGGCGCTGAGCGGGGCATCCGGGGCCATCTGGTTGACTAGTCCAATGACTGATTCAGGAAAAACTAAGCCAGAGGTCGAGTTCTATGAGGGCCCCGCGCCCACTGAGCTCGTCATCATCGACATTGAAGAGGGAACCGGCGCTGAGGCAACTGCTGGTTCCACGGTTGACGTGCACTACTTGGGTGTCGACTTTGAGACTCTCGAAGAGTTCGACTCCTCATGGAGCCGCGGCGAGTCCATCAACTTCCCGCTCATGGCACTCATTAGCGGTTGGCAAGAGGGTATTCCCGGCATGAAGGTGGGCGGCCGTCGCCAGCTCATCTGCCCGCCGCACCTCGCATACGGTCCCGCCGGTGCTGGTCACCAGCTCTCCGGACGCACCTTGACCTTCGTGATCGACCTGCTCGGCACGAACTAGTCACACCTCGTTCAAGTCATGCGGCAAGGGACCGCCCTCCGGGGCGGTACCCTTGACGTGTGAAAGACTTCGACGCACTTTTTGCTGAACTCAGCCGCAAAGCGGTAGAACGTCCGGCCGACTCTGGTTCGGTTGCCCTGTGGGATGCCGGAGTGCATTCGATCGGCAAGAAGATTGTGGAAGAGGCTGCCGAAGTATGGATGGCAGCTGAGTACCAGTCGGACGAAGAAACCGCAGACGAAATCTCCCAACTTATCTACCACCTTCAGGTTCTGATGGTTGCTAAAGGGCTCAGCCCAGAGGACGTGTGGCGACATCTTTGATGTGCCCACGACCACTTTTCGCACCAAATGACTGAGAGCTGACATGTTAAGAGTTGCAGTGCCCAACAAGGGTTCGCTGAGTGAGATCGCTTCCGAAATGCTCTACGAAGCGGGCTACACGGGGCGACGCGATCCGCGCGCCTTGAACGTTCGCGATGACCGCAATGGCGTGGAGTTTTTCTACCTCCGCCCCCGCGACATCGCCACCTACGTGGGCTCGGGTGCCCTCGACGTAGGTATCACTGGTCGAGACCTTCTTTTGGACTCGGGATCACCGGCTGTGGAGATCGCGAGCCTCAACTTCGGTGACTCGACGTTCCGTTTCGCGGGGGAGCCTGGGCGGTTCACCGAACTTTCCGACCTCAACGGAGTTCGGGTTGCCACAAGCTATGCCGGCCTCGTTGGAGCATTTCTTGAGCGTCACGGCGTTACGGCAGAGCTCGTGAGCCTCGACGGCGCCGTGGAGTCCGCCATCCGACTCGGAGTGGCGGATGCCGTGGCCGACGTTGTGTCGACCGGTTCCACACTTCGCGCCCAGGGCCTCGAAATCTTCGGCCCCGTTATTCTCGACTCGACCGCTGTGCTGATCAGCTCGGGCACGGATGTCGAGGGTAGCGCTACGCTGCAGCGTCGCTTGCAGGGCGTTCTTGTCGCTCGCCAGTACGTTCTCATTGACTACGACGTGCCTGTCGCGCTTCTCGAAGCGGCGACGAAGGTCACTCCGGGCATCGAAAGCCCCACCGTTTCACCTTTGCAAGACCCTGCTTGGGTTGCTGTGCGTTCAATGGTTCGCCGGGTTGACACCAACCAGGTCATGGATGAACTGCACGCTGTCGGCGCTCGGGCCATTCTGGTCAGCGCGATTCACGCAGCGAGGATTTAGTAATGACGGTCGCTGTGCGAGTCATTCCGTGTCTCGATGTTGCCGACGGTCGCGTAGTTAAGGGCGTCAACTTCAAAGATCTTCGCGATGCTGGAGATCCTGTGTCTCTTGCGCGTCTGTACTACGAGCAGGGGGCCGACGAGGTTACCTTCCTCGATGTGACGGCAACGGTCGAAGGCCGCGCCACGATGTACGAGGTAGTGCGTTCCGCAGCCGAGCAGATCTTTATTCCGCTCACCGTCGGTGGCGGAGTTCGCCAGCCTGACGACGTGTCGAAGCTGTTGGCTCACGGCGCCGACAAGGTGGGCGTCAACAGCGCCGCTCTGGCGCGCCCCCAACTGATTGATGACATTGCTCACCGTTTCGGTGCTCAGGTTCTCGTGCTCAGCCTCGACATTAAGCGTCGCGGAGACGGCTGGATTGTCACGACGCACGGTGGCCGCACCGAGACGGATCGCGACGCGCTCGAATGGGCGCGTGAGGCCATGGAGCGTGGCGCCGGAGAGTTGCTCGTCAACTCCATCGATGCCGACGGTACGAAAGAGGGCTTCGACCTCGAACTCGTCTCGGCGATCAGCGAATTCGCCACTGTGCCGGTTATCGCCAGTGGTGGAGCCGGCAAGGTCGAGCATTTCGCTCCCGCCATCGATGCTGGCGCGGATGCCGTACTTGCAGCATCCGTCTTCCACAGCCGTCAATTGACGGTTGGCGATGTCAAGGCTTCACTCGACAGTCATGGATTGGTTACACGATGAGCGATGAACTCACTCTCGAGACCGTGAACGACGTGCTCGAACGCGCTCAGTTCGCTGCCGACGGTTTGCTGCCGGCGATCATCCAGCAGTGGGACACCAAGGAGGTGCTCATGTTGGGCTACATGAACGCTGAAGCGCTCACGCGAACCCTCACTGAGGGTCGAGTGACGTTCTACAGCCGCAGCCGTCAGGAACTCTGGCGCAAGGGCGACACGAGTGGGCACCGCCAGTACGTGCGTACTGCGGCCCTGGACTGCGACCGTGATGCGCTGCTCGTGGGCGTTGAGCAGATCGGCCCCGCGTGCCACACCGGCACTCACTCTTGTTTCGAAGTAGATCCGCTCGTTCCCCGCCAAGGATTCTCTGATGAATAGCACCACCACTCGCGAAGAGTTCGATCAGCTCGTCGCTGCCGGCCACCGAGTCGTTCCGGTCATCCGCCAACTCTTCGCTGATGGTGAAACTCCGGTCGGGGTTTACCGCAAGTTAGCGAAAGCAAATCCGGGCACTTTCTTGCTCGAGTCAGCAGGCCAGGGCGGCATTTGGGCACGCTTCTCGTTCGTCGGCGTCGCGAGCTTTGGTGTGCTCACGCAGCACGAGCATGGTGTCGACTGGATCGACTACGGGATGCCGCGGGAGCGCATTCTGGGCGACGACTGCCCGACGGCTCCGCTCGAAGCACTCGCGCATCTCAATGAGCGCTGGAGGACACCACGCGTTGAGGGTCACCCTCCGCTCACCGGCGGTCTTGTCGGCTTCATCGGTTGGGAAGCTGTTCGCGAGCTCGAGAAGCTTCCGGATGCCCCTCCCGCTGACTTCGAGGTTCCGAGCCAAGCGCTCAGTTTTGTTTCCGATCTCGTGGTTCTCGACCACCGCTTCGGCACGGTTCTGCTCATCTCGACTGCCCTCAACGACGGTCACCAGTCTGCCGACGAAATGTGGACCGAAACGCAATTGCGTCTCGATTCCCTCCAGACGGGCCTAGCCCAGCCGACGGAAGCCTTTTTGGCCGATGTCGACATCGAGATCGAGCCGCAACCCGCCCCGCGCACGACTCCTGCCGAGTACGCAACCGCCATCGAGAAGTCCAAAGAATTTATTCGTGATGGCGATGTCTTCCAAGTAGTGATCTCTCAACGTTTCGACCACGAGGTCTCGGCGACTCCGCTCGACGTGTACCGCGTATTGCGCACTTTGAACCCGTCGCCGTACATGTATCTGCTCTCGCTCGTCGATGTGGATGGGCGACCGTACTCCATCGTGGGCGCGAGCCCCGAGGCGCTCGTGAAGGTCAGCCAAAAGCGTGTGCACATGCACCCGATCGCGGGTTCGCGTCCGCGGGGCAGTGACACCGAACGCGATCTTGAACTTGCGGAGGAATTGCTCGCTGATACCAAGGAACGAGCCGAACACCTGATGCTTGTTGACCTTGCTCGTAACGACCTCCTGAAGGTCTGCACTCCTGGCACGGTCGCGGTTACGGAATTCATGCAGGTCGAGCGCTTCAGCCACATCATGCACCTCGTTTCATCCGTAGAAGGCGATCTGCGCTCTGAAGCAACCGCGGTCGATGTATTCCGCGCAACGTTCCCCGCCGGCACGCTCTCGGGTGCCCCAAAGCCCCGAGCTCTCGAGATCATTGACGAGCTCGAACCCGCTCAACGCGGTGTCTACGGGGGAGTCGTGGGTTACTTTGACTTCGCCGGTGACGCTGACCTAGCGATTGCTATCCGCACGGTCACGATCGTTGACGGTATGGCTCGGGTGCAGGCTGGTGCCGGGCTCGTTGCGGATTCAGATCCCGCTGCAGAGCACCAAGAAGCGCAGAATAAGGCTGCAGCGCCGTTGCGTGCTGTTGCAGTCGCTAATGCGATGACACAGTTGAGCTCATGAACGGTAAGCGGTCTCGAACAGTAGTTCTCGCGGGGCTCGTACTTCTCGCCGCTCTGGTAATGCTCACGTGGACCCAGCGGTGGTTCACAATCACGCTCCCGGATGACGTCACGGTCGAGGTGCTCGGCAGCGATGCGGCCGGTGCGCTGGCTGCGCTCGCACTTTCCGTGTTCGCGCTGGTTGCCGCTCTCAGCATCGCGTCGGTGCTTGTGCGACGGATTCTCGGTGTCGTGGCGGCGGCGGTAGGCGTGGCAATTGTCGTCGTGAGCCAGGCGACCATCGCCGACCCCGCTTTATCGTCGTCCGAACTGGTAACCCAGTCCACGGGCATCAGCGGCATTGAGTCGGTACGAGCACTTATCGTCGCGGTTGAGGGCAGCATGTGGTCGTACACCGCCCTCGGGGCAGGGGTGCTAATCGTCCTCGTGGGGCTGCTTGCAACGATCTCCGCTCACCGGTGGCCGACTGCCACGAAAAAGTACGAGCGAGCAACCGCCGTTGTCGCGGATGATCCCGCCTCGCAGTGGGACGCGCAAAGTCGTGGAATCGACCCGACAGAGCGCTGATTGGCAACGCCAAGCGGGTTACTCCCGCTACAATTTAAGATCAGCAAAGGATGGAGCCTGATGAGTACTGATAATGACCCCGGCCACGGAAACTCCCCGGCGGCCTGGACCGCTGTAGTGATCATGTTGGTCGCGTTCACCATCGGAACGCTCGCATTCTGGTTCAATATGCCATGGTTGGTCATCGCCTCGGCAGGACTAGTTGTGGTTGGACTGATCGTCGGCCAGGTGCTCAAGCGCCTCGGCTATGGCGTGGGTGGCGACAAGCTCACCCCCAAGACGCACAGCTAGAGTGCTCTCCGATTTAGTTGACGGCGCTCGTGAAGACGCCGCCGTCCGTCGTGAGTCTGTCAGCCTCGCCGCTGTAGAGCGCGCTGCGGCTGATGCTGCTCCGGCGTTGGATGCTCTTGCAGCGCTGTCTCCTCGCGAGCGTGTGCACATCATCGCTGAAATCAAGCGATCGAGTCCCTCTCGCGGCGCCCTAGCCGAGATCGCCGATCCTGCGTCGCTCGCCACCTCGTATCAAACCGGGGGAGCGAGCGCGATTAGCGTGCTCACTGAACAGCGTCGCTTTGGCGGATCGCTTGATGATCTGATCACGGTGAAGTCTGTAGTGCGGCTGCCCGTATTGCGTAAAGACTTCATCGCCGAGCCATATCAAGTGTTTGAGGCTCGTGCCGCCGGTGCTGATCTCGTCCTTTTGATCGTTGCGGCGCTGGATCAGCCCACGCTGACCACGCTCTACAACCTCATCGTGCAGCTCGGTATGACTCCGCTGGTTGAGACTCACTCAGCGGAGGAAGTTTCTCGCGCCCTCGACGTGGGAGCGAGCCTCGTGGGAGTCAACGCCCGCAACTTGAGCACGTTTGAACTTGACCAAAATCTGTTCGGCGAACTCGCCGACCAGATTCCTAGCGGAGTCATCCGCATCGCAGAGTCGGCAGTAAAAACCGCCGCAGACGTTGCGCATTACCGCAACGCGGGAGCGGATGTCGTTCTCGTGGGCGAAGCTCTCGTCACGGGCGACCCGATCGCCACTTTGCAAGACTTTTTGGATTGCTAATGCTGAAAGATGAACTGGGCCCCTACTTTGGTGAGTTCGGCGGACGATTCGTTCCAGAATCGCTCATTGCTGCGCTCGATGAGTTGGATGCCGCGTACAACGAAGCCAAGAACGACCCGGAGTTTACTGCCGAGCTTGCTGCGCTCCACGCGAGTTACACCGGCCGTCCTTCGATCATCACTGAGGTCCCGCGTTTTGCGGAACACGCCGGTGGCGCTCGGATCATCCTCAAGCGTGAAGATCTCAACCACACGGGTTCGCACAAGATCAACAACGTTCTCGGTCAGGCGCTGCTAGCCCGCCGCTTGGGCAAGACACGTCTGATCGCGGAGACCGGCGCCGGACAACACGGTGTAGCCACGGCCACTGCAGCTGCACTCTTCGGAATGTCGTGCGTCGTGTACATGGGCGAGGTCGACACTGAGCGCCAAGCGCTCAACGTTGCGCGCATGCGCCTCCTCGGGGCAGAAGTCATCCCCGTTACGGCAGGCTCGCGCACGCTGAAGGACGCAATCAACGAGGGACTGCGCGACTGGGTCGCCAACGTTGAAGACAGCCACTACCTCATGGGCACCGTTGCTGGCCCTCATCCTTTCCCCGTCATGGTGCGCGACTTCCACCGTGTTATCGGTGATGAGGCGCGCAAGCAAGTTCTCGAACTCACCGGAGCCCTCCCGACCGCGGTCGCCGCGTGCGTGGGTGGCGGCAGCAACGCGATGGGAATCTTCCACGCCTTCCTCGATGACACCGATGTGGCCCTCTACGGCTATGAAGCAGCCGGCGAGGGGCACTTGACCGAACGACACGCCGCCACGCTCACCAAGGGACGCCCCGGTGTGCTGCACGGTGCTCGCAGCTACATGCTGCAGGACGACGAAGGTCAGACCGTTGAATCGCATTCGATCTCGGCAGGGCTCGACTACCCCGGAGTGGGCCCCGAACACTCTTGGCTCAAGGACATCGGCCGCGCCAACTACGAACCGATCACCGATGCTGAGGCGATGGAGGCTCTGCGACTGTTGAGCCGCACCGAGGGAATCATCCCCGCTATTGAGTCTGCGCACGCCTTGGCCGGAGCGATCAAGCTCGGCAAGCAGTTGGGCCCAGAATCGGTCATCCTCGTGAACCTCAGCGGTCGCGGCGACAAAGACATGGAAACAGCGGCCGAGTATTTCGAGCTGATCGATTCAGCCGAAGCCAGCAAGGCAGGGGAGTAGCCGTGAGCGCAGTAGAAGCGGCGATTGCTCGCGCCAACGCGGAACGTGGCGGAGCCCTCATCGGTTACTTGCCTGTCGGTTTCCCCACCGTTGCCGAGAGCATCGAGGCAGCAGTCGCAATGGCGGAGAACGGCGTCGATGTTATCGAACTCGGTCTTCCCTACTCTGACCCAGTCATGGACGGTCCTGCGATCCAGAAGGCAACGCAGACCGCGCTGTCGAACGGTTTTCGCCTTCAGCACGGCTTTGACGCGGTTCGGGAAATTACCTCGCGCGTGTCGGCACCGGTTGTTCTGATGAGTTACTGGAACCCGATCATGCAGTACGGCGTTGACCGTTTCGCCGATGAGCTGAAGGCTGCAGGCGGCGCGGGAATCATTACTCCCGACCTCGTCAGCGACGAAGCGGCCGACTGGATCGCCGCATCCGAGCGCACAGGTCTCGACCGAGTGTTCCTCGCGGCTCCGTCGTCGAGCGACTCGCGCCTCGTTCGTGCGGTTGAAGCGAGCACCGGGTTTGTGTACGCCGTCTCCACCATGGGAATCACGGGCGCACGTTCCGACGTCGACGCTGCAGCCAAGACTCTCGTGGCGCGTCTGCGTGAAGCTGGCTCTACCAGCGCCTGCGTTGGTCTGGGTATCTCAACCGCCGAACAGGTCCGTGAGGTCCTCACCTACGCTGACGGTGCAATCGTCGGTTCAGTGTTCGTCAGTGCTTTGTCGACCGGTGGGGTGGATGCTGTCGCGAAGACTGCAGCGTCACTCGCGACCGGTACTCTTGCTTAGTCGCAGTCCAGAAAGGTGACCTCCTTGTCATTAGTGCCCCTCAGTATCCCGAGCCCACCTGACTCGTGGTCGACGCTTGTTACGATCCCGTTCGATCAGTGGTTCAGTGCTGTCGGCCTCGACTTCGGTCAAGCAGTCCAGATTCACACGTACGCTATTTGCATCCTGCTGGGAATCATCGCGGCGACGATGCTCACCGAACGTCGCCTCACACGTCACGGCGCCGAGCCCGGAATTGTCATTGACATCATCATCTGGGCGGTGCCGCTCGGTCTCGTCGGTGCCCGTTTGTACCACGTGGCGACTCACCCTGGCGATTACTTCTACGACGGCGCAGACCCGTGGGAGATTATCCGCATCTGGAACGGTGGCAACGCCATCTTCGGCTCGCTCATCGGTGGTGCTGTTGGTGCCTACATCGGCGCCCGCATCACGGGAATCCGTTTTTGGAGCTTTGCGGATGCTCTGGCTCCCGCCATGCTTTTGGCTCAGGCCATTGGTCGTCTCGGCAACTACTTCAACCAGGAGCTTTTCGGACAGCCGACGGCATTGCCTTGGGGTCTGCAGATCGATGCCGGCAACTCGGCCATTCCGGTGGGGCTTCCCGCCGACACACTGTTCCACCCGACGTTCCTCTACGAAATGATCTGGAATGTCGTGGGCATCGTGTTCCTCCTCACCATGGAGCGCCAGTACGGCTTCGTCAAGAAGCACGTTCTCGGTCTCACCGTTCCCGTCTTCGCGCCCACCGGTCCTGTCCGTTTGCAGTGGGGCAAGGTCTGGGCGCTGTACATGATTTGGTACGGAATCGGCCGAGTCTGGTTCGAGTCGATTCGTATCGACCCCAGCGAAGTGATTCTCGGGCTGCGCGTGAATGTCTGGGGCGCCGTGTTGACTGTTGCTCTCGGTATCGTTCTCTTCATCATCCAGTCCCGTCGACACGTCGGCGTCGAAAAGACGGCCTACGTTGACGGTCACACGTGGTCTGCCGATGGTGTTGTAAACTCCGAAGATCGTTATTCCGAGCATGACATTGTCGTCAACGCTGTCGAGGAGTCCGCTCCCGTCATTGCTTCGAAATAGTCCGCCACAAGCGGTCGCACCCCTCAGGCCTGAATCAGGCGCTGAAAATTGTCTCTGGGCCATAGAAGTCCCTCTCCGCACCAGTAATACGTGAGGACGGTACGGCATGGCTGTTACCCCACCCTTTGAACGCTTTGGATCGATCCCTGCAGCTCAGGGGATGTACGACCCAACAAACGAGAAAGATGCCTGCGGGCTCGCCATGGTGGCGACCCTGCGTGGCACGCCCGGGCACGACATTATTGCGACCGCCCTCGAGGCGCTGCGTAATCTCGAGCACCGTGGCGCCGTCGGTTCCGACGCCGGTACCGGTGACGGTGCTGGCATCATGCTCCAAATTCCGGATGCGTTTTTCCGCGACGTCGTAGAGTTCGACCTGCCAACTGAGGGCCGTTACGCCGCTGGCATCGCGTTCTTGCCCCTCGACAGCGCAGCGCGCGCCGAGGTGAAAGAGGGCATCGAGAAACTCGCTGAAGAAGAGGACCTCACCGTTCTCGGCTGGCGCGACGTTCCGATCCAGCCGGGAGAGCTTGGCTCGCTGGCTCGCGGCGCTATGCCCGCGTTCGAACAACTCTTCCTGCAGTCAAAGCGAGTCGATCTTAAGGGAACGCTTCGCGGCATCCACCTTGATCGTCAGACTTACCGTCTGCGTAAGCGCGCCGAGCGCGAGCTTCACGTGTACTTCCCGTCGTTGTCGTGTCGCACGATCACCTATAAGGGAATGGTTACAACGCTTCAGCTCGAGCCGTTCTACCCTGACCTGTCAGACGAGCGCTTCGCGTCCAAGCTGGCGCTTGTGCACTCGCGGTATTCCACGAACACGTTCCCCTCCTGGCCGCTTGCGCAGCCGTTCCGCATGGTCGCTCACAACGGCGAGATCAACACCGTGCAGGGAAACCGCAACTGGATGCGCGCCCGTCAGTCTCAGCTCGAGTCCGCGGTCTTTGGTGACATCAAGGACATCCTTCCGGTCAACACTCCGGGCGCCAGCGACTCGGCTTCGTTCGATGAGGTTGTCGAACTGCTCAACTTGGCTGGTCGTTCATTGCCGCACGCCATGATGATGATGGTTCCCGAAGCGTACGAGAACCAGACCGATACCGATCCGCGTCGTCGTGCCTTCTACGAGTACCACTCCATGCTCATGGAACCGTGGGATGGTCCTGCCGCCCTTGTCTTCACCGATGGCTCTCTCGTGGGTGCCACTCTCGACCGCAACGGACTTCGCCCCGGACGTTACTTGGTGACCGATGACGGTCTCGTTGTTCTCGCGAGCGAAATCGGCGTCTTCGACGTCGAGCCGACGAAGGTTGTTCGTAAGGGACGTCTCCGCCCCGGCAAGATGTTCCTCGTTGACACGGCCGCTGGTCGCCTGATCGAAGATGACGAAATCAAGGCAGAGCTCGCTGCATCGCAGCCCTGGGCTGAGTGGCTCGAGAGCGGTCGAATTGCCCTCGAAGAGCTTCCTGAGCGCGAGCACATCGTGCACACCCCCGCGTCGGTCACTCGTCGTCAGCGCACCTTCGGTTACACCGAGGAAGAAGTGCGCATCCTCATCGAGCCCATGTCGCGGCTCGGCGCCGAGCCGTTGGGTGCCATGGGGTCGGATACTCCGATTGCCGTGCTCTCACAGCGCCCACGGCTGCTCTTCGACTACTTCACTCAGCAGTTCGCGCAGGTCACAAACCCGCCGCTCGACTCCATTCGAGAGGCTGTCGTTACCTCCATGGCGCTGGGTATCGGTCCGCAGCGCAATCTGCTGAACGCAACGCCGGAGCACGCCAAGCAAGTCGCGCTGCCGTTCCCTGTGATCGACAACGACGAGCTCGCCAAAATCCAACACATCGAACCGCACCCCGGAAGTCGTCTTTCGACGACGATCAAGGGGCTGTACCGCGTTGATGCTGGTCCCTCCGCAATGGAATCCCGGCTCGCCGAGATGTGCGCCGAAGCCGATGCTGCTATTGCCGCCGGCGCTGAGTTCATCGTTCTCTCTGACCGTGACTCGAACAAGGACCTTGCTCCTATTCCGTCCTTGCTCATGCTCGCTACCGTGCACCACCACCTCATCCGTCAGCAAGAGCGGATGAAGGTCGGAATGATCGTCGAGGCTGGTGACGTTCGGGAAGTTCACCACGTCGCACTCCTCGTCGGTTACGGTGCTTCCGCCATCAACCCCTACCTCGCTATGGAGTCCGCGGAAGAACTCGTCCGCAATGGCACCATCACAGGACTCACGCCTGAGAAGGCTGTTCGCAACCTCATCACTGCGCTCGGTAAGGGCGTACTCAAGATCATGTCCAAGATGGGCATCTCAGTGGTGAGCTCCTATGCGGGTGCCCAAGCTTTCGAAGCTGTCGGCCTCTCGCAGGCGTTCGTTGACCAGTACTTCACCGGCACCAAGAGCATCCTTGGCGGTATCGGGCTCGATGTCATCGCTCGTGAAAATGCAGAGCGTCACATTGCCGCTTACCCTGAGGATCGCGCACCCACGGTGCACGAGCGTTTGAACACCGGTGGCGAATATCAGTGGCGCCGCGAAGGCCCGCCGCATCTCTTCAACCCCGAGACAGTATTCAAGCTGCAGCACGCTACGCGTAACCGACGTTACGACATCTTCCGGGAGTACACCTCCAAGGTTGATGAGCAGGCCGAAAACTTGATGACTCTGCGTGGCCTCTTTAAGTTCAAGAAAGATGAGCGTAAGCCCATTTCGATTGACGAGGTCGAGCCAGTATCGAGTATCGTCAAGCGCTTCAGCACGGGGGCGATGAGCTACGGCTCCATCAGCAAGGAAGCCCACGAGACCCTGGCTATCGCGATGAACCAGCTCGGTGCGCGTTCCAACACTGGTGAGGGCGGCGAAGACGTCGACCGTCTTCTCGACCCAACCCGTCGTAGTGCCATCAAGCAGGTAGCTTCTGGCCGCTTCGGCGTCACGAGCATGTATTTGACGCACGCCGATGACATCCAGATCAAGATGGCTCAGGGGGCAAAACCCGGTGAAGGCGGGCAGCTGCCCGCGGGCAAGGTATATCCGTGGATCGCTCGAACGCGTCACGGTACTCCCGGTGTCGGCCTAATTTCGCCGCCGCCTCACCACGACATTTACTCAATTGAAGACCTCAAGCAATTGATCTTCGATCTCAAGCGTTCGAACCCGTCGGCGCGCGTCCACGTCAAGCTTGTAAGCCAGAAGGGCATTGGCGCGGTTGCTGCCGGTGTCACGAAGGCTAAGGCGGATGTCGTGTTGGTCTCCGGCCATGATGGCGGTACCGGCGCCAGCCCGCTGAACTCGCTGAAGCACGCGGGCACGCCCTGGGAGATCGGTTTGGCTGAAACCCAGCAGACGCTCATGCTCAACGGCATGCGCGACCGCGTCGTGGTGCAGGTAGACGGCCAAATGAAGACCGGCCGCGATGTCATTATCGGTGCGCTTTTGGGCGCTGAAGAGTATGGCTTCGCTACGGCTCCTCTCGTTGTCTCGGGTTGCATCCTGATGCGCGTCTGTCACCTCGACACGTGCCCCGTTGGCGTCGCGACTCAGAACCCAGAGTTGCGGGAGCGCTTCACCGGCAAGCCCGAATTCGTCGTGAACTTCTTCGAGTTCTTGGCTCAAGAAGTGCGCGAATACCTTGCGGAGCTTGGCTTCCGCACGCTGGAAGAAGCGATCGGCCACAGCGAACTACTGGATGTCGACCGTGCCGTTTCGCACTGGAAGACCGACGGCCTTGACCTGTCGCCGGTCTTCGATGGTCCCGAGTTCAGCGACACCGAGCCGCGCACGCACGCCGTCGAGCAGGATCACGAACTCGCTGAGCACTTCGACCAGCAGCTCATTCACTTGAGCAAGACTGCCTTAGAGAACAATGAGCCGGTCGAGATTGATCTGGCTGTTCGCAACACCGATCGAGCAGTCGGAACGATGCTGGGTCACGAAGTAACTCGTCGCCATGGCGAGCACGGGTTGCCCACGGATACGATCTCGATCACGCTGCACGGTTCTGCCGGTCAGTCCCTGGCCGCGTTCGTCCCCGCCGGCATCTCGATCAAACTCTACGGCGACAGCAACGACTACGTCGGCAAGGGATTGTCGGGCGGCTCGGTTGTCGTGCGCCCCGACCTCACCAGCGTGTTCGCTGCAGAGAAGAACGTCATCGCCGGAAACGTCATTGGTTACGGTGCCACCAGCGGAAGCATCTTCATTCGCGGCAAGGTCGGAGAGCGCTTCATGGTGCGAAACTCCGGGGCGACGGCAGTTGCTGAAGGTGTCGGCGACCACGCGCTCGAATATATGACGGGTGGGTTGGTGCTGATTCTTGGTGCCACTGGCCGCAATCTGGGCGCGGGAATGTCCGGCGGTACCGCTTACATCCACCAGCTCCGCGAGGAACGTGTCAACGGTGACTCTCTGAGTTCAGGGGAGCTCATGTTGAGCGGCCTCGGCAGTGCCGATATTGAAATCGTCAAGGATCTCCTCGAACGTCATCTCGAAGAGACCGGGTCAGTAGTTGCCGAAAGCATGCTGGCCGATATGGATGCCACGGCAGCTCAATTCACGAAGGTTACGCCTCGTGATTACGCGGCCGTCATTCAGACTCGAGAGACTGCATTAGCCGAGGGACTCGACCCCGACGGGGACGTTACCTGGGCACGAATTAGGGAGGTTACCGGTGGCTGATCCCAAGGGATTCCTCAAGGTTCAAGAGCGCGAGCTTCCGAAGCGGCGCCCCGTCAGTCTCCGACTGATGGATTACAAAGAGGTCTATGAGCAGCAAGAGTCGGGCCAGTTGGCTCGGCAGGCTGGTCGTTGTATGGACTGCGGTGTGCCGTTCTGTCATCAGGGGTGCCCGCTCGGCAACCTGATTCCGGAGTGGAACGACCTCATGCGTCGCGGCGAAAGTGCTGAAGCGATCGAGCGTCTCCACGCCACCAACAACTTTCCGGAGTTCACGGGACGTTTGTGCCCCGCACCGTGCGAGAGCTCGTGCGTTTTAGGAATCAACCAGCCGGCTGTAACGATCAAGCAAATCGAAGTCTCGATCATCGATCAGGCCTTCGCCGATGGCAACGTCACGCCCCACCCTCCCGGACGCTTGACGGGCAAGACCGTTGCGGTTGTCGGCTCGGGCCCCGCGGGGCTCGCTGCCGCTCAACAGCTCACTCGCGCAGGCCACACTGTCGCTGTTTTTGAACGCGAAGACCGCATCGGCGGATTGCTGCGCTACGGCATCCCCGACTTCAAGATGGAGAAACGCCACATCGAGTCGCGCCTCGCTCAAATGCAGGCAGAGGGAACGCGTTTCCGTGCCGGCGTCACCATCGGCGTCGACATCTCGTGGAGCGATCTCCGCTCACGTTATGACGCTGTCGTGGTTGCTACCGGCGCCACCGTGCCCCGCGACCTGCCGATTCCCGGCCGCGACGCTCTTGGCGTCCATTTCGCGATGGAATACCTCGTTCAGTCCAACCGGGCCGTCGCAGGCGACTCGGTGAGCGAACAAGTAACGGCTGAAGGCAAGCATGTCGTCGTGCTCGGTGGTGGAGATACCGGTGCTGACTGCATCGGCACCGCTCACCGCCAGGGCGCGCTCTCGGTGACGAACCTTGCGATCGGTGTTCAGCCTCCGAGCGAGCGCCCGGAGCACCAGCCCTGGCCGCTGACACCAACGCTGTTCGAAGTCTCCAGCGCCCACGAGGAGGGTGGCGAACGCCAGTACTTGGCGTCCACCGTTGAGTTCTTGACGAACTCGGTCGGCGAAGTGCGCGCTATTCGTGTCGCCGAAACTGAGTTCGTGGAGGGCCGCCGTGTGCCCAAGGTCGGCACCGAGCGCGAGATCCCCGCTGATCTCGTCCTACTGGCTCTCGGGTTCACCGGGCCCGAAACTGACACTCTCGACAAGCAGCTCCCGCTCGAGGCTGACAACCGTGGCAACCTCACCCGCGACGACAACTACGAGAGCGGCACCCCCGGCGTCTACGTCGTGGGAGATGCCGGTCGTGGTCAGTCATTGATTGTCTGGGCGATCGCTGAAGGTCGGGCTGCGGCATCCGCCGTTGATCGCTACCTTGAGGGGGAGACGCAATTGCCGTTCCCCGTTCACCCGAACGATCGCGGTATGACGCTTTAAAAGTTTCACCACCACCACCACCACCACCACCACTAACCCGTCAAAGGAAGATATGAGACGCGCTAAAATCGTCGCGACACTCGGCCCGGCTACGTCGAGCTACGAGAACATCAGAGCAATCATCGATGCAGGTGTCGATGTTGCCCGTATGAACCTCAGCCATGGAAGCTACGCCGTCCACGAAGAGGTGTACGCGAACGTTCGTCGCGCCGCTCAGGATGCCGGCAAGCCGGTAGCGGTGATGGTTGACCTTCAGGGCCCCAAGATTCGTCTCGGCAAGTTCGAAGACGGCCCGTACGACCTCGCGGTTGGCGACATCTTCAAGATCACTATCGAAGACATCGTGGGTAACCGTGAAATCTGCGGCACGACGTTCAAGGGACTGCCCCAAGACGTCGCTCCTGGTGACTTCCTGCTGATCGATGACGGCAAGGTCAAGGTCAAGGTTGTTTCGGCGACTGACACCGTCGTCACGACCGAAGTCGTCGTTGCTGGCGCAGTGTCGAACAACAAGGGAATCAACCTTCCCGGTGTGGCCGTCAACGTTCCTGCTCTGTCGGAAAAGGACGAAGACGATCTTCGTTGGGGCCTCAAGCTCGGTGCTGACCTCATCGCACTCTCGTTCGTTCGCAACGCGGAAGACATCGTCCGCGTCCACGAGATCATGGATGAAGAAGGCCGCCGCGTTCCCGTCATCGCCAAGATCGAAAAGCCGCAGGCCGTAGATCACCTCGAAGCCATTGTGGACGCGTTTGACGCAATCATGGTTGCTCGCGGTGACCTTGGTGTTGAGCTCCCGCTCGAGGCAGTGCCGATCGTTCAGAAGCGCACTGTTGAACTCGCTCGTCGCATGGCAAAGCCCGTTATCGTCGCGACGCAGATGCTCGAGTCGATGATTTCCAGCCCTGTGCCGACTCGTGCCGAGACTTCTGACGTTGCTAACGCCATCCTCGATGGCGCTGACGCTGTCATGCTCAGCGGCGAGACCAGCGTCGGGGAGTACCCCGTCATCACCGTGCAGACCATGGCGAAGATTGTGGAGTCCACCGAAGAGCACGGCCTCGACCGCATCGCGGAGCTTGGCACTAAGCCAAAGACGCAGGGCGGTGCCATCACATTGGCCGCCGCAGATGTCGCGTCGTTCGTCGAAGCGAAGTTCGTCTGTGTCTTCACCGAGTCAGGTGACTCGGCTCGTCGCATGTCGCGTTTGCGCTTCCGCATCCCGATGAAGGCGTTCACTCCGAGCCCGGAGATTCAGCGCCGCATGTCGCTGATCTGGGGTATCGAATCGTTCACTGTCGACCGTGTTACTCACACCGATGAGATGTACCGCCAGGTTGATGAGATTCTTCTCGGACAGGAACTCGCAGAGGTCGGCGACAAGGTCGTCGTGATCTCGGGATCCCCTCCCGGAATCTCCGGTTCCACCAACGACTTGCGCGTGCACGTCATTGGCGATGCCGTCAACGCCAAGGCACCGGCTTGGGCCACAAAGTAGCGTCACGACGCTTCTGAGGCCCCTCTGCGGCACGAACTTTCGAGTTCGTGCCGCAGAGTTCGTTAACGAGAAAAAACCGGGAGCAGAACTGCTCCCGGTTTTCCCTTGTTTGTTGTGCCGAATGTGGGACTCGAACCCACACGTCCTTTCGAACAAAGCATTTTGAGTGCTCCGCGTCTACCATTCCGCCAATTCGGCTGACTACAACGCTGAATAGAATACCGTAGGCTTGGCTCTGTGACTGACCAAAACACCAATCAAACTGCTCCTCGCCGCGTTGTCGTTGCCGAAGATGAGTCGCTCATCCGCATGGACATTGTCGAAATCCTGCGAGATGCCGGCTACGAAGTTGTCGGAGAAGCCGGCGACGGCGAGACCGCTGTCGCTCTCGCCACCGAGCTGCGCCCCGATCTGGTCATCATGGATGTCAAGATGCCCCAGCTCGACGGAATCTCCGCAGCCGAGCGCCTGAGCGCCAACCACATCGCTCCCGTGGTTCTCCTTACGGCGTTCAGCCAGAAGGAACTTGTGGAGCGTGCCTCAGAGGCTGGCGCTCTGGCCTACGTGGTCAAGCCCTTCACCCCCAACGACTTACTGCCTGCGATCGAGATCGCTCTCAGCCGCTACACCCAGATCATTACGCTGGAGGCCGAGGTCAGCGACCTCGTCGAGCGTTTCGAAACGCGCAAGCTCGTCGACCGCGCCAAGGGGCTTCTCAACGAGAAGATGGGGCTCAGCGAGCCAGACGCGTTCCGTTGGATTCAGAAGGCCTCTATGGATCGCCGTCTCACGATGCACGACGTTTCACAGGCGATCATCGATCAGTTGAGTGCCAAGAAGTAGAGACTCCGCTAAAAACCCGGTCCGCCTCATGTTTGCGAGGTGAACCGGGTTTTTGTGTTTTTAGACGTGCGACACGCCCGTGGTTACGTCGTGGGGCGATCTTTCAGGATGTTCGTAATCCGGATTGTAGAAAGGCGGCGCTCCTGCTCGTCGCGAATGATGATTTCGTGAGTCGCTAGCGTGCGGCCCAGAGCAAGCGCGGTGCACGTTGCGGTAACGACGCCAGAGCGCACTGACCGGCTATGAGTCGCGTTGATTTCGATCCCCATGGCAATGCGCCCAGGGCCGGCGTGGATCGCGGACGAAATCGAGCCCAAAGACTCTCCGAGTACAACGTGTGCTCCGCCGTGAAGGATGCCGATTACTTGGGTATTACCCTCCACCGGCATCGTCGCCACGGAGCGTTCAGCACTGAGCTCGAGAAATTCGATGCCCATTTTGCGCGTAAGCGAGCCGCCCCCTGACTCGACAAGTCGTGCAATTAGTTCGGGATCGAGGTCATCGGGGTACTTCACAGAGAGTGTCCTTCGCGTTCGGCCGTTTCCGCTGTCGGCAGCCCCGGCTAGGCTGGCTGCGTGTCGGATTCCCAAAAGCCTACTCTTATGATCATTGACGGCCACTCGCTGGCCTTCCGAGCCTTTTATGCGCTCCCCGTCGACAGTTTTCAGAACCGCGAGGGGCAGCACACCAATGCCATCCATGGTTTCTTGTCGATGCTGATTTCTCTTCTTCAGAACGAGAAACCAACGCATCTAGCGGTCGCGTTCGATATCTCGCGGTACTCGTTCCGTACCCGCGAGTACCCCGAGTACAAAGGAACCCGCGGCGAGACGCCCGTCGAGTTCGTCGGTCAAATACCGCTTCTCGAGGAAGCGCTCAAGGCCATGGGCATTCAGACGCTCAGCAAAGAAGACTTTGAAGCCGACGACATCCTCGCCACTCTGGCCCACGAGGGCTCGCAGAATGGCTATCGCGTGCTCGTGGTCTCAGGCGACCGGGATGCGATCCAGATGGTCAATGACAACGTCACCTTGCTCTATCCGAACGCTCGGGGTGTTTCTGAGCTCAAGCGTTACGACCGCGATGCAGTGTTCGAGCGCTACGGGGTTGAACCCCATCAGTATCCGGATGTCGCAGCACTCGTCGGGGAGACCAGTGACAACCTCATCGGCGTCGACAAGGTGGGGGAGAAGACCGCGGTCAAATGGGTCAATCTGTACGGGTCCCTCGACGAGGTGCTGGCTCACGCTGACGAGATCAAGGGCGTCGTCGGCCAGAATCTTCGCGATCAGATCGATCGACCTGCGCGTAATCGCAAGCTCAACCACTTGCTGACCGATGTCGACTTGCCGGTGAGTGTTGGTGACCTCGACCGCCGACCTATCGACGAGACGGCCGTCCGCGAGGTATTCGATCGCCTGCAGTTCAAGACGTTGCTGCAGCGAGTAATGAAGATCGCTGCCGCCGAACGCGGCGACGACGCGACTGCCACGGCATCATCCGACGCCGTTGATGACGCGACGGCCATTCCCGCCATCCGCACCATGGTCGACGAAGAGCTCGCTAAATGGATTTCTACCAACAGCAAAGAGAACACGGCGCCGCTCGGGCTCACGGTCACGAGCGTGGACGGTGTTGTCACCGGGCTAGGGCTCGCGACAGCTACTGAGACAGCGTTCGTTCCTTGGGCTGCTGATCGGCCCGACTACGAGGCGCTCACGACCTGGCTCGCGAGCGATTCGCCCAAGTTCATGCACTCCGCCAAGACGCAGCTCAAGATAGCCGCAGACTCGGGTCTGAACATTGCCGGTGTCGCTTTCGACACGATGTTGGCAGCCTGGGTGCTCAAGCCGAGTGGTAAGCCCGAAGAGCTTGAGGCACAGGTTTACAACTACCTCGGTGAAACTATCGAGCAGGGCGATCCCAACCAGTTGGTCCCCGAAACCGAAGAGCTCAGTCCTGCAACGAAGTCTTGGTACGTCGTGCGGCTAGCCGAGTACCTGGCGTCGCGCCTCGACGAGGGATCCCTTGCGGTTCTTACCGACATCGAGATGCCGCTTGTGCCCGTCTTCGCGCAGATGGAACGCACGGGAATCGCCGTCAACCGTCAGCTACTCACTGATCTCAGTTCGTCGCTCAGTACGACTGCGGCCGATGTTGCCCGTAATGCGTTCGAAGTCATCGGGCGCGAGATCAACCTCGGTAGCCCCAAGCAGCTTCAAGACGTGCTGTTTACCCAGCTCGAAATGCCGAAAACCCGTGCCAACAAGACTGGGTTCTCGACCGATGCTGCCAGTCTCGCCGACCTCCAAGAACAAGCACCGCATCCCTTCCTCGACTTGCTGCTTCAACATCGCGATGCGACCAAGCTGGTTCAGATCATCACCGGAATTGAGAAAGCGATCGATGACTCCGGTCGTGTTCACACGACGTACGAGCAGGCCGGATCGAGCACGGGACGCATTGCCTCGAACGAGCCCAACCTGCAGAACGTGCCGGTCAAGACGGCAACAGGGCGACAGATTCGCGCGTCGTTCGAAGCGGGCGCGGGATTCGACACTCTCCTCACTGCGGACTACTCGCAGATCGAAATGCGCATCATGGCGCACCTCTCCGGTGATGAGGGCCTTATCCAAGCCTTCAACGAGGGGGAGGACCTCCACCGTTTCGTCGGTTCTCGCATCTTCGGCGTCGAGCCGGCAGACGTCACCGCCGAAATGCGCACCAAGGTCAAAGCGATGTCCTACGGGCTCGCCTACGGTTTGAGTGCGTTCGGCTTGAGCAAGCAGTTGCGTATCGAGACCAGCGAAGCCAAGGCGCTAATGACTGACTACTTCGCTCGCTTCGGCGCAGTGCGTGACTACCTGCGCAACGTCGTTGAGCAGGCTCGAGTCGACGGGTACACCACGACAATCTTCGGCCGCCGCCGTCCCTTCGGAGACCTCAACTCCAAGAATCGCGTTCTGCGGGATAACGCGGAACGTCAGGCCCTCAACTCGCCTATTCAAGGCTCGGCAGCCGACATCCTCAAGCGGGCAATGTTGCAGATCGATGCAGACATTCGCAGCGAAGGGCTCCAGTCGCGCATGTTGCTCCAGGTGCATGACGAACTGGTCTTCGAAATCGCTGGGGGAGAACTCGAGCGAATGACTACACTCGTTCATGAGCGAATGTCAGGGGCTGCGTCGTTGACGGTTCCGCTCGATGTGCAAATTGGTGCGGGTCACAACTGGGACGCTGCCGCGCACTAAGCGCGCCAGCGACCGAGCCCGTACGCCGCACCCGGCATGCATGAGCAACACGCGCGCACCCCACGAAGGAGCAGATGTGAGTAGCAGAACAGTCACTGTTGGTTCGAAAGTGGGGCTGCACGCCCGCCCCGCTTCGGTGTTCGCGCAGGCGGTCGCTGAGTGTGGCGTTGTAGTGATGCTGACGGATGCCGCGGGCAAGACCGTGAACGCGGGCAGCATCCTCAGCGTGCTCTCGATGGGTATCGGCTACGGAGATTCGATCACTCTTAGTTCCGACGACGAAAGCGCCGACCCCGCTTTGGATTCTCTCGCTCAGCTGCTCGCAAGCGAACTCGACAACTAACACGCCCACCCCGGCAACTTGAAGGAGCCCGACAACGATGTCAGAGACGAAAACCTCATCCGCAGCAGCCCACCATGCACCCCGTGCGGCCACACCGATCGACGCGATCGCCGAGGAGTGGGTAGAAAAGCTGGTGGACCTGAACCCTGCTATTGGAACCTATATCGGTTCGCCGGGGGAGCACTCGGGCTACGCCGACTACTCGCCTGAAGGTCACGCGAATGTGGTCGCGGCTACCCGCGAAGTGTTGGCGAGGCTAGAAGCGGCACCGATCGTCGATGACGTCGACGTCGTCACCAAGACAGAGATGGTCTCGACGCTCAAGCTTGATCTCGATTCCGATGCCGCTCAACTGTGGAAACGCGATCTCAACAACCTCGCTAGCCCTGCTCAAGATATTCGTGGCGTTCTTGACTTGATGCCCACCGCGACTGAAGCGGATTGGTCTGTCATCGCCGAGCGCCTCCACAACATCCCCGAGGCAATCAACGGCTACATCGCAACGCTTCGTCACGGAATCGAAGGTTCAGTCGTTCCTGCCCAGCGTCAAGTCGCTGAAGTGATCACTCAGGCGCGCCAAATCGCGGCTCCCGGCGGGTTCTTTGACTCGTTCATCGCTCAGGCCGCCGCGGTAGGTGGCAGCAGCACGCTCAACTCCGCATTGTCGGAGGGCGCAGCGGCTGCAGCATCCAGCTATCAGAAGCTCGAACACTTCTTGGCAGAGAAAATGGCTCCGAATGCAACATCGCAGGATGCATTCGGTCGCGATTTGTACGCGCTGCAGTCGCAGTCGTTCCTCGGCGCGAAAATCGACCTGGACGAGACCTATGAATGGGGAATCGAAGAGCTTGCGCGCATGACGGCCGAGCAAGAGGAGATCGCTCACGAGATCAAGCCGGGCGCTTCGATCGCTGAAGCGATCGAGCTTCTCGACGCTGATCCCTCCCGCACGCTCCATGGCACGGATGCTCTGCAGCAGTGGATGCAAAAGCTCAGCGATGAAGCGATCGAGGCGCTGGCGGGCACCCACTTCGACATTGCCGAACCGATGCGCGCTCTCGAGTGCATGATCGCCCCCACGCACGATGGAATCATCTACTACACCGGCCCCAGCGATGACTTCTCGCGCCCCGGCCGCATGTGGTGGTCTGTTCCCGAATCGGTGACGGAGTTCACGACTTGGCGCGAAGCAACGACCGTCTATCACGAGGGCGTTCCCGGCCACCACCTCCAGATTGCTCAGGCTGTCTACAACCGCAATCAGCTGAACACGTATCGGCGTCAACTGGCCGGCTCCTCGGGTCACGCCGAAGGCTGGGCGCTCTACGCCGAGCGACTCATGAGTGATCTGGGCTTCCTTGACGACCCTGCGAATCGTCTTGGGATGCTCGACGGCCAGCGGATGCGGGCGGCTCGGGTAGTTCTTGACATCGGCGTGCACCTCGGCAAGCCGAAGCTCACGGGTTCTGGCGTGTGGGATTGGGACTATGCCCTCGATTTCATGACGAACAACGTGACTTTGGACCCCGCAAACGTGCGGTTCGAAGTGAACCGTTACTTCGGGTGGCCAGGTCAAGCCCCGTCCTACAAAGTTGGTCAGCGCATTTGGGAACAGTTGCGAGACGAGTGCCAAGCCAACGAGGGTGCAGACTTCGATCTCAAAGAGTTCCACCGGCGAGCTCTTAACGTCGGCGGGGTCGGTCTCGACACGCTCCGTGCAGCACTTTTGGCCCCATACTCGGCGTCGTAATCCCGCGGTCGTGACTGGCGGTGCGCGAGTATGGGTCCGCTGTGGACGCGGGTGAAGCAACATCCGCGAAATACCGGCGCCTAACGGTTGGTTTTGTGGGCTTCGAAGGGCTAGGCTGGAGTGTCGCAATTGCGACTTCTTATTCGCCTGCCTTCGGCGATCCACAAGATTCATTTCGTCGTCGGCCCAATTATGCGCTTCTCGAAGCGTGACCCATACCGGAGCAACTACTACATGACAAACGCAACGACCGACAAGGCACCCAAGCAGGTCGCCATCAATGACATTGGATCTGCTGAAGATTTCCTCGCCGCGGTCGAAAAGACGCTGAAGTTCTTCAACGATGGTGACCTTATCGAAGGTACCGTCGTCAAGATCGACCGCGACGAGGTTCTCCTCGACGTCGGTTACAAGACTGAGGGTGTCATTCCCTCTCGTGAACTTTCCATCAAGCACGACGTTGACCCCACTGAGGTCGTCAACGTTGGTGACACCGTTGAGGCCCTCGTTCTCCAGAAGGAAGACAAAGAAGGCCGCCTCATCCTCTCCAAGAAGCGCGCACAGTACGAGCGTGCTTGGGGCGACGTCGAGAAGATCAAGGAATCGGATGGCGTTGTCACCGGTTCGGTCATCGAGGTCGTCAAGGGTGGACTCATCGTTGACATCGGACTTCGTGGATTCCTCCCGGCATCGCTCATCGAGCTGCGCCGTGTTCGTGACCTCACGCCGTACCTCGGCCAGGAGATCGAAGCCAAGATCCTCGAGCTCGACAAGAACCGCAACAACGTTGTTCTGTCGCGCCGTGCACTCCTCGAAGAGACGCAGTCGGCTAGCCGCACTTCGTTCCTCAACAACCTCGCCAAGGGCCAGGTTCGCAAGGGTGTCGTTTCCTCGATCGTCAACTTCGGTGCATTCGTTGACCTCGGCGGCGTAGACGGCCTCGTTCACGTTTCTGAGCTCTCGTGGAAGCACATCGAGCACGCTTCAGAAGTTGTTGAAGTTGGCCAGGAAGTTACGGTTGAAATCCTCGAGGTTGACCTCGAGCGCGAGCGCGTGTCGCTGTCGCTCAAGGCAACGCAGGAAGACCCGTGGCAGGTATTTGCCCGTACCCACGCAATCGGACAGGTTGCTCCCGGTAAGGTCACCAAGCTCGTTCCGTTCGGTGCGTTCGTTCGCGTCGCAGACGGCATCGAGGGCCTCGTGCACATCTCCGAGCTTTCGGGTAAGCACGTTGAACTCGCCGAGCAGGTCGTGTCGGTTGGCGACGAAGTATTCGTCAAGGTCATCGACATCGACCTCGAGCGTCGCCGCATCTCGTTGAGCCTCAAGCAGGCCAACGAGGGTGTTGACCCCGAGGGTACCGAGTTCGACCCGGCTCTCTACGGAATGCTCACGGAGTACGACGACCAGGGTAACTACAAGTACCCGGACGGCTTCGACCCCGAGACCAACGAGTGGAAAGACGGCTTCGAGTCGCAGCGCGAGAAGTGGGAGCAGGATTACGCTGCTGCCCAGGGTCGCTGGGAACAGCACAAGAAGCAGGTTGCCGCCGCAGCGATTCAGGAAGAATCGATCAGCAGCGCACCCGCCGGAGCATCCTCGTTCTCGAACGATGACGCTGCATCGAGTGCAGGCGCAGGAACGCTCGCAGACGACGAGACTCTCGCCGCTCTCCGCGAGAAGCTCTCGAGCAACAACTAGTAGTACCTAGCTGAACGTTGTGGCCAGTCTCCTTCGGGAGGCTGGCCACAGTCAGTTAAGGCGGCGTCCGTCAGAGCGCTAAGAAATGCGAGCTTTGGCTCGACGAGCTCGTCTCACTCGCACCACAAGCAAAGCGATAAGCCCGGCTAGCGCGATCGTGCCGATCACCGGGACGATCAGCGCGAGCAGACTGAGCACAACGCTGCTGATGTCTTCTACAGTGCTCACGACCGGCGCTGCTATTCCCGCTGTTGCCGCATTGAGCACCGGGCGGGCCGCCATCTTCGTGGCATGGGTACCCAGCGCGAGTACTATTCCGATCACGACGGGCACCCAGGCGCTCGACGAGAAAAAGGATGCGGGGTCGGTGACGACCGCTGTTTCTGAGGCAGCCCCGGTCCCAAAAGCGATGCCGCCGGCTGCCGGTCGGACGATGGTTTGGATCCAGTCGTTAATTGAATCGACCATTGGCACCTTGTCGGCGATGACCTCGACGACAAGAAGTAGGCCGAGGATCGCAATCACCCAAGGGTTCTCGAGCCAAACCCAGGCGCTGGGCAACTCGACGAAATCCAGCATTCGGCCCGCGAGCCCGAGCACGAGCAGGGGTATGTACGCGTTAAGACCGGCCGCCACAGCGAGTCCGCTACCGGTGAGAATTTCGAGCATCCGCAGATCCTTTCAACAGGCTGAGGCTAGCATTAGGGCATGCATTTGATAGCGCTCACTGGAGGTATTGCCTCGGGTAAATCGACCGTCGCGGCGCGTTGGGCGGAGCACGGGGCCGTCGTTGTCGATGCGGATGTGCTGGCGCGAGAGGTCGTGGAGACGGGTTCGCCAACACTCGGTGCGATTGCAGAGCGTTTCGGCGAGCAGGTGTTGCAGAGCGACGGGGCGCTCGACCGTCAAGAACTTGGGGCCCAAATCTTTGGTGACACGGAGGCGCGCGAAGCCCTGAACGCGATCACGCATCCCGCCATCAGCGCTCTTGCGCATCAGCGCTTCGAGCAGGCCGCTGAGCAGAATCCTGACGTGTTCGTCATTTACGATGTGCCGCTGCTCGTGGAGTCCGGTCAGCCGCTGGCGAAGTTCGACGCGGTCGTGACTGTCGAGGCCGATGCGGAGCTTCGAGTGCAACGGCTCATTACTCATCGGGGCATGGATCGCAGCGAGGCAGAGCGTCGCGTTGCATCGCAAGCAACCGGTGATCAGCGCCGTGCCATTGCCGACTTCGTCGTCGATTCCGGTGACGACCTGGAGCGCACCGTCGCCCGAGCGGATGACGTGTGGCACCAACTCCGCAACAAGCTGGTGCGTTCGCCCTGAGCGTGCGCGCGACGCTCGACTCTCAGGCTCGTTGTCAGTGCCCTTGTTTACACTTGAGGGATGCAACCAACTCGATCTGTGCGTCCTTTTGAGGTGATCAGCGAGTACTCGCCTTCGGGTGACCAACCTCAAGCGATCAAGGAATTGGCTCAGCGCATCAACGCGGGCGAAACAGACATCGTACTGTTGGGCGCTACCGGTACGGGTAAATCCGCAACCACCGCGTGGCTAATCGAGCAGGTGCAGCGCCCGACGCTCATCATGTCGCACAACAAGACTCTCGCGGCTCAACTCGCTAACGAGTTCCGCGATTTGATGCCCAACAACGCTGTCGAGTATTTCGTGTCCTATTACGACTACTACCAGCCTGAGGCCTACATCCCTCAGACAGATACCTTCATCGAGAAAGACTCCTCAGTTAACGCCGAGGTTGAGCGTCTCCGTCACTCCACTACGAACTCGCTACTGAGCCGCCGCGACACCGTCGTCGTTTCGACAGTGTCAAGCATTTACGGATTGGGCGCCGCAGAGTCCTACTTGGAAGCGATGATTGCTCTGCAGGTAGGCATGCGCATCGATCGGGAAGCGCTCATCCGCAAATTCGTCGGCATGCAGTACCAGCGCAACGACTACGACTTCTCCCGCGGCAATTTTCGGGTGCGTGGCGACACTATTGAGATCATCCCGGTGTACGAAGAGTTGGCTATTCGCATCGAGATGTTCGGCGACGAGATCGAAGCCCTCTACTCACTGCACCCGCTCACGGGCGAAATCGTGAAAAAAATGGACTCAGTTTCCGTCTTCCCCGGCACGCACTATTCCGCCAGCCCCGAAACTATCAAGACGGCAATCGTCTCGATTCAAGACGAACTGGCCGATCGCCTTGCCGTTCTGGAACGTCAGGGAAAGCTTCTCGAAGCACAGCGCCTTCGCATGCGCACAACGTTCGACATTGAAATGATGGAACAGATCGGGTTCTGCAACGGCATCGAGAACTACTCGCTCCACATGGATGGCCGCCAACCGGGGGAGCCGCCGAGCTGTTTGCTCGATTATTTCCCCGATGACTTCCTCGTTGTGCTCGATGAGTCGCACGTCACGGTGCCTCAAATTGGTGCGATGTACGAGGGCGACGCCTCTCGCAAGCGCACTCTGGTGGAGCATGGCTTCCGCCTCCCCAGTGCGCTTGATAACCGACCGCTCAAGTGGGAAGAATTTCTCGACCGGGTGGGCCAGAAGGTTTATCTTTCGGCGACGCCCGGTAAGTATGAACTCGGAATCACCGACTCCATCGTTGAGCAGGTCATCCGCCCCACGGGTCTCATCGACCCGCAGATCGTCGTCAAGCCGTCGAAGGGGCAGATCGATGATCTGCTCGAACAAATCACGGCGCGGGTGGAGAAGAACGAACGCATCTTGGTGACTACGCTCACGAAGAAGATGGCAGAAGAGCTCACCGAATTCCTCTCAGAAAACGGCGTACGCGTGCGCTACCTGCATTCGGATGTCGATACGTTGCGTCGAGTTGAACTGCTCACAGAACTCCGCCAGGGCGTCTACGACGTGCTCGTCGGCATCAACCTGCTACGTGAGGGCCTCGACCTTCCCGAGGTGTCGCTTGTGGCAATTCTCGACGCCGATAAGGAAGGCTTCCTCCGTTCGTCGACCTCCCTCATCCAGACCATTGGTCGAGCCGCGCGTAACGTCTCGGGCGAAGTGCACATGTACGCCGACGTGGTGACGCGCTCGATGGCTTTCGCAATCGAAGAAACCGACCGGCGCCGAGAAAAGCAGATCGCCTACAACACCGAACACGGAATCGATCCTCAACCTCTTCGAAAGAAGATTGCTGACATCACTGATGCGCTGCTCCGCGAAGGTGCAGACACCGCTGAGCTGCTCGCCACGCGCAGCCGGGACGGAAAGAAGCGCGCTCCGACGCCGAATCTCAAGCGAGAGGGAATCGCGGCCGCGGGCGGCAACGATCTCGAGCAAATAGTGTCAGACCTCAACGAACAGATGCTGCAGGCAGCATCCGAATTGAAATTTGAACTCGCTGCTCGACTGCGCGATGAAGTTCAAGATCTCAAGAAAGAACTGCGACAGATGGAGCAGGCCGGTCACTTGAAATAGCGGCCGGTGCGTGCCGCCGTCGAACGCGATCGCAGTGGTTGTAGCTGCCTTGACGCGAGGAGCGGCTACTCTCCCTCGTGGCGCAGCGATTCGTGGAGAGCGAGGAGAGTTCGCTCTGATTCGGCGGAGTCATAGGGAAGCGCTGTAGCCCGTGCAGCATTTCGCCTATTCTCGACCGGCTCACCCTGGATGATGCGCAGTGCGTGTTCAATATGGGTCAGGTCCGGCTCGACTGAGAGTCCGCCACCGTCGACGAACAGGAGCGATGGGCTGCAGGCGCTGGTTGCAACAACGGGCGTTCCTGAGGCGAGCGACTCCAACGCAACGGCGTGACCGTCATGGCTTCCGACTGTGACTAAGGTGATGTCAGCGGTGGCAAAAACTTCGGCACGTTCAGCGAGCTCAAGATCCCTTGCGCTCAGAAACTGTACGGGCAGCTCGATAGTGCTGCGCTCCAGACGCCCCATAAGCGGTCCATCTCCCAGAATCACCAGCTGAACGCTCTCGCCGGCTGCAACGAGCCGCTTCACCACGTCGACGGCGAGGGCAGGTATACCGGCAGCGGTGAGGGGCGTTGCGCACAGGAGGATGATGTCCGCATCGCTGGAATCGCGAAGGGTGCTGTTGTGGCGAAGCGGCGAGAACACCTCGAGGTTTACGCCCGCCGGAGCGTGGATCAACTCATCGTCGCTAGCTGTTGCTGAGACAGCTGCTGCATTCGCTGCGCGAGCGCTGTCGCCCGCATCCTGTACGGAGTCGGGCGTATTTTCTGGACGCACGAGCCCCTGAGCGATGGGAGCCACGCTGACTACCCGGTCGTAGCCGACGAGGTCATGGATGCTCGGCGCAGCTTTGCTTGATGGGTCGACAACGTAAATCGCGGGAATACGGTGCTGTTGCGCCCACGACCCGATTTCACGAGCGCTGAGGCGATCGGCGACCTCAATGTGATCGG
Source organism: Rhodoglobus sp. NPDC076762 (assembly GCA_040687235.1). Taxonomy (GTDB): domain Bacteria; phylum Actinomycetota; class Actinomycetes; order Actinomycetales; family Microbacteriaceae; genus Rhodoglobus. Next base: position 1,803,891 of record JBFBMV010000001.1, read on the forward strand.
GAACAAGCTTCTCGAGTGCATGCCGAATCGCTTTCGCTATCGGCACAAAACCACGAGATAGCGAGCGTCCCCGAGCGGGAACCGTAATAACCGTGCCGTACTCAGCCCACGCCACAGATGCCTCTTTACCCGGAACAACGACCGTAAATTCGTGGCCTGCTGCTCGGTAAGCGAGTCCGCGAGAGCGAACCGCGCTCGACGGGCCGAGCGGGGGAGCGGTGAAGAAACTCGTGACGTGCGCAATGTGCATGGTGCCATTATCCCGGTTGCTTCTTGCGCTACACGGTGAACGTACAGGCAATGTCAGTGGTCTCCGTAGAATAGGAAGAGTGACTACTGCACAGTCGATCCCCAATTCTCACCTCAGCGTCCGTGGCGCTCGGGTGCACAATCTCAAGAACGTCGACCTGGAGATTCCGCGCGATTCTCTCGTCGTCTTTACCGGCCTGTCTGGTTCGGGTAAGTCGAGTCTTGCGTTCGACACGATTTTCGCGGAGGGTCAACGACGCTATGTTGAGTCTCTCTCGGCCTACGCCCGCCAGTTCTTGGGGCAGGTGGATCGACCCGACGTCGACTTCATCGAGGGCTTGAGCCCTGCGGTTTCGATCGATCAGAAGTCGACCAACCGCAACCCTCGCTCTACTGTCGGCACGATCACAGAGATTTACGACTACATGCGGCTCTTGTGGGCTCGCATCGGTGTCCCGCATTGCGCTGTTTGTGGCGAGAAAATCGAGCGCCAATCGGTGCAGCAGATCGCTGACCAGCTCATGAAGCTCGAGACTGGCAAGCGCTACCAGGTGGTGAGCCCCGTGGTCTCGCAGAAGAAGGGCGAATTCGTCGATCTCTTCGCAGAACTCGCGTCGAGCGGTTACTCTCGCGCCATTGTTGACGGCGAAGTTGTGCAGCTCAGTGATCCGCCCAAGCTCAAAAAGCAGTTCAAACACGACATTTCCGTTGTCGTCGACCGTCTGGTCGCTGGCGACGATATCCTGACGCGTCTCACTGACTCCCTCGAAACTGCGCTTCGTCTCACCGATGGCACCGTTGCGATCAACTTTGTGGACGAAGAGGGGGATGCCGCCTGGCGTTCGTTCTCCGAAAAACTGTCGTGCCCAAATAACCACCCCGTCCAACTCACCGAGATCGAGCCACGTACGTTCTCGTTCAATGCTCCTTTTGGCGCTTGCCCAGAGTGTTCAGGGCTCGGTACTCGCATGTCGATCGACGCTGAACTGCTCGTTGCTGACGACTCGGTGAGCCTTGCCGAAGGCGCGATTCTTCCGTGGGCTCAGGCGGGTAAGGGCCTCTATAACTACTTTGAGAAGCTGCTCGATGGCCTTTCTCGTGATCTCGATTTTTCGTTGGACACCCCGTGGGGCGAATTGCCCGAAAATGTGCGGGAGGCCGTACTTCGCGGCAACGACTTCAAGGTCTCGGTCAAATGGAAGAACCGTTACGGCCGTGAGATGAAGTACTCAACCGGCTTCGAAGGTGTTATTCCGTACATTGAGCGTAAGTATCTCGAGGCCGAGACTGACGTGCAACGTCAGCGTTACGCCGCGTACCTTCGAGAGATTCCGTGCCCTGTCTGCGACGGAAAACGACTCAAGCCTGAGGTCTTAGCTGTCACGGTCGCTGATAACAGCATTTCGGATATCTGCGAGCTCAGCTTGATTGATGCCTACGGTTTCATGAAGGAGCTGGAACTCTCCGATCGGGATGCTCGGATCGCCGCGCAGGTGCTGCGTGAAATTCGTTTGCGCCTCGAGTTCTTGGTTGAAGTAGGGCTGAGCTATCTCAATCTCGCGCGCGCAGCAGCCACGCTGAGCGGTGGAGAAGCGCAGCGCATCCGACTGGCCACCCAGATCGGTTCTGGCCTTACCGGAGTCCTCTACGTGCTCGATGAGCCCAGCATCGGCTTGCACCAGCGTGACAACCGTCGACTGATCGAGACGCTCGTGAAGTTGAAAAATCTCGGCAACACGCTCATCGTGGTCGAGCACGACGAAGACACTATTCGAACAGCGGACTGGGTCGTTGACATTGGGCCGGGAGCCGGCGAGCACGGTGGAGAAGTCGTTCACTCCGGCTCCTACAAAGACCTTCTCAAGAACAAGAAGTCAATTACGGCTGATTATCTCTCGGGGCGTAAGGCTATCGAGACGCCGAAGAAGCGCCGCCCCGTCGACAAGAACCGTCAGATTGTGGTCGAAGGCGCCAAGGCCAACAACCTCAAGAACCTTACGGTCAAGTTCCCCTTGGGAACCTTCACGGCGGTGACGGGGGTGAGCGGGTCTGGCAAGTCCAGTCTCGTCAATGACATTTTGTACAAGGTGCTCGCCAACGAGCTCAACGGCGCACGCCAGATCCCGGGAAAGCACACACGCGTTACTGGCCTTGAGAACCTCGACAAGGTTGTGCACGTTGATCAAAACCCGATCGGCCGCACTCCACGATCGAACCCTGCCACCTACACGGGAGTCTTCGACAAGATTCGAACTCTCTTCTCGGAGACCGCGGACGCTAAGGCGCGCGGGTATCTTCCCGGTCGCTTCAGTTTCAATGTCAAGGGCGGCCGTTGCGAGAACTGCTCGGGTGACGGCACGATCAAGATTGAGATGAACTTCCTGCCCGACGTTTACGTCGCGTGTGAAGTCTGCGGGGGAGCCCGGTACAACCGCGACACGCTCGCCGTGAAGTACAAAGCGAAGAACATCGCCGAAGTACTCGATATGCCGATCAGCGAGGCTGCAGAGTTCTTCGAGGCGATCTCCAGCATCCACCGGTTCTTGAAGACGTTGGAAGATGTTGGACTCGGCTACGTGCGGCTTGGCCAGAGCGCGACCACCCTCTCGGGCGGTGAAGCCCAGCGCGTCAAGCTTGCGACTGAGCTGCAGAAGCGTTCCATGGGCCGCAGCATTTATGTTCTCGACGAGCCGACGACTGGTCTGCATTTCGAGGATGTACGTAAGCTGCTCCTTGTTCTTAACGGACTCGTCGACAAGGGCAACACTGTCATCGTCATCGAGCACAACCTGGACGTCATCAAGTCGGCGGACTGGCTCATCGACCTCGGTCCTGAAGGTGGTTCTGGCGGCGGTGAGTTGCTGTCCACTGGCACACCAGAAAAGGTCGCCAAGGTCGCTGGCAGCCACACTGGTCAGTTCCTCGCTGAGGTGCTAAGCGGCAACCGTGTCTAGCACGCGAAGGATGCACCGTGGCTAATACCGTCGCGTGGCGGCCCCGAGCGGGCGATATCCCGAACCAGCCAGGGGTCTACCGATTTACGGACGACAACAAGCGAGTGCTGTACGTCGGTAAGGCGAAGAACCTTCGCGCCCGGTTGAGTAATTACTTTGCCCCTTTGGCGACCCTTCACGAGCGCACTCGGCGCATGGTTCTGTCAGCGTCAAACGTCGAATGGACGATTGTTGGCAACGACTTCGAAGCGCTCCAACTGGAGTACACCTGGATCAAGGAATTCGATCCACCTTTCAACGTTCAGTACAAAGACGATAAGTCTTACCCGTATTTGGCGATCACGATGGGCGACGAAGTTCCAAGAGTGCTAGTCACTCGAAACCGAAACCTTCCCAATGCTCGCTATTTCGGACCGTATTCCCGCGCGTGGGCTATCCGCGACACTGTTGACGTATTACTCAAGGCGTTCCCGATGCGCAGCTGTTCCACGTCGGTGTACAAGCGCGCCCAGCAGACCGGACGTCCCTGCCTCCTCGGCGATATTGGTAAGTGCGCCGCTCCCTGCGTTGGCCGAGTGTCTCAAGAGGATCACAAGTCGATCGCTCTTGACTTTGCCTCGTTCATGGCGGGCAACGATTCTCGAATGTTGGACTCCATCCGAGTGAAGATGACGGATGCCGCTGGCGAGCAAGATTACGAATCCGCTGCGCGGTATCGCGATCAGATCGGCGCAATGGAAACTGCTCTCGCGAAAAACCAGATTGTGCTCTCCGAAGACGTCGACGCAGATTTCTTCGGCATCGCCCACGACGAGTTAGCGGCTGCTGTACAGCAGTTCATCGTGCGAGGCGGGCGAATCCGCGGTGTGCGGGGATGGGTTGTCGACAAGGAACTTGACGTAGAGCTCGGTGGACTCGTGGAGTCGGTGCTCCAGAATGCGTATGACGACACCTCGCCGCCTCGCGATGTGCTCGTACCGGCGCTGCCGGACGACAGCACAGCGCTCGAAGAATGGCTTGCTCAACGACGAGGCCTCGGGGCCCGCGTTCGCCTGCGCATTGCCCAGCGAGGTGAGAAGGCGTCGCTTGCGCAAACCGTCGAAACGAACGCGAAGAACGCGCTCATGCTTTACAACTCGAAGCGCAGCGGCGATTTTGTGGCGCGCTCCCAAGCCCTCGCTGACATCCAAGAGGCACTTGGCATGACAGAAGCCCCATTGCGCATGGAGTGCTTCGATGTTTCGCATCTCTCCGGAACCAACGTCGTCGCGTCAATGGTCGTATTTGAAGACGGTTTGCCGAAAAAGCAGCACTACCGACGCTTCAATATTGCAGAGACAACCGATGACACCGATTCCATTTATCAGGTGCTGAAGCGTCGCCTTGCATATCTCGCGGCAGGAAACGCTGTCCCGACAGCGGCCGAAGTCCGCGAAGCAGCGGCAGTGCCCTCGCCGACCGACGCTGGCGCGGCGCCCTCGCCGCTGAACCCCACGACCGAAGAGATTCTGGCTCCACCGTCAAAATTCGCCTACCCGCCACAGCTGCTTATCGTTGACGGTGGACAGCCTCAAGTCAACGCCGCACAGAGAGCACTCGAGGAGTCTGGCGTCTCGGGCATCCAACTCGCCGGAATTGCGAAGCGTCTTGAAGAAATCTGGCTCCCGAATTCCGACTATCCCGTAATTCTTCCTCGCAATAGTGACGCGCTCTTCTTGATCCAGCGAATTCGCGATGAAGCTCACCGTTTCGCGATCACGCACCAGCGTCAACGCCGTTCGAAAGATATTTCGTCCGTACTCTCTACCGTGCCTGGTCTTGGCCCTTCGCGCATCAAAGCGCTGCTTCAGCATTTTGGTTCCGTTGCCCGCCTGAAAGCAGCCACAGCGGATCAGATCAGTGAAGTCCCGGGCATCGGCGAGACAACGGCGGCGGCAATCATTGAGAAGCTGGGCTAGTGCTAGCTCAGGTAGTCTGATCACACCATGAAACCCGTCACAGAGCAGCAGGAAGTTCTTATCGTGACCGGCATGTCGGGCGCAGGACGCTCGACTGTTGGCAACGCGCTGGAAGACCTCGGTTGGTACGTCGTCGACAATCTTCCGCCCCAGATGCTCCTTCCGCTCGTTGACCTGGCCCATCGAGCAGGGGATTCCCTCCCACGCGTTGCCGCGGTCATCGACGTTCGCGGCGGCAAACTGTTCTCTGATGCCCAGCACGCGATCGAAGCTCTTCGCAGTTCGACCTCGCTCCGTGTTCTCTTCCTCGACGCCGAGGATGCGGCGCTGGTGCGGCGCTTCGAACAGGTACGACGGCCCCATCCCCTTCAAGAAGAGGGCACACCGCTAGACGGAATCGCAGCCGAGCGCACTCGGATGGCAGAGATTCGCTCGAGTAGCGACATCATTATCGACACGACCGACCTCAATATCCACCAACTGGCGACCACGATAATCGAAAAGTTCTCGGCGGAGAGCGATGCTGGTTTACGTATTACTATTGAGAGCTTCGGATTTAAGTATGGTCTTCCAGCAGACGCTGACATGGTTGCTGACTGCAGATTCTTACCTAATCCCTTCTGGGTGCCCGAGCTCAAAGCATTGGACGGACTCGATGATCGCGTTCGTTCCTATGTTGTTGGGGCCCCTGGAGCACAGGAGTTCGTTGCAGACTATGCGCGAGCCCTCGAGCCTGTATTCGCCGGGTACCAACGCGAGAACAAGCGACACGCAACGATCGCGATCGGCTGTACTGGTGGCAAACACCGGTCAGTTGCCATTGCCGAAGAGCTGTCAGCTATTCTTAGCGGCCTGCCCGGTGTAGCCGTCAGTATTAAGCATCGGGACCGTGGACGAGAGTAGATTGCTCATCCAAGAGGACCGTCATCTCGGAAGGAAGGCCAGTTAGTGGCATTAACTGCTGAAGTCAAAGACGAACTGGCACGAATTCAGTTAGGCAAAACCAGCGAGCGCGCGGCTGAGCTCGCTACGATTTTGCGTTTCTCGGGGGGCCTCCACCTCATATCCGGCCGCATTGCCGTCGAGTCCGAACTTGAGACCGAGCTCCTCGCTCGACGAGTGCGTCGCGACATCGCCGAGATTTATGGCGTCCGCTCCGAGATCTCACGTGTTGCCTCGTCAGGCGGCGGGCGCCGCACCAACAATCTTCTTGTTCGCGTGCTCGACGGGGGAGAGACCCTGGCGCGTCAGACCGGACTTTTGGATGCGCGTCGGCGACCCATCCGTGGGCTTCCGAATCGGGTTACCACCGGCGGTCGCGGCGAACTCGCTGCCGTGTGGCGCGGTGCCTTTCTCGCTGCTGGTTCACTGACTGACCCTGGTCGCTCCGCCGCGCTCGAGGTCACGTGCCCCGGCAATGAGGCAGCCATGGCGCTCGTGGGAGCAGCCGGCCGTCTTCGCGTCGCCGCTAAAGCCCGCGAAGTCCGCGGCGTGCATCGTGTTGTGGTTCGTGATGGTGAGGCGATCAGCGCCATGCTCACGATCATGGGGGCGAACACCACCGTGGTGAGCTGGAACGAGCTTCGCCAGCGCCGCGAAGTGCGCGCGACTGCCAACCGCTTGGTGAACTTTGACGACGCGAACCTTCGTCGATCAGCGCAAGCCGCGGTTGCAGCCTGTGCGCGGGTTGAGCGCGCGCTCGAAATTCTGGGCGATGATGTTCCGCAGCATCTTCGATATGCGGGAGAGCTTCGGTTGAGCCACCGCGATTCGAGCCTCGACGAGCTTGGCCATCACGCCGACCCACCCATGACAAAAGATGCCGTGGCCGGTCGTATACGCCGCTTGCTGGCAATGGCAGACAAGCGCGCCAGTGATCTGGGCGTTGCTGGCACCGAGGCAAACCTTCCTGCGGAGTTGGACGAGGCTTAGCGTTCCCTCCATGCGGCACGAGTGTCGCATGGACGTGGTTAGACTGGAAACATCGCCTGGCCGTGCTTACAGCCGGTTCAGGAATCTAGATCCTAGGAGGACTTTCGATGGCTGACTACACTCTTCCCGAACTCTCGTACGATTACTCCGCGCTTGAACCAAGCATCAGCGCGATGATCATGGAGCTGCACCACAGCAAGCACCATCAGGCCTACGTCACTGGAGCGAACGCAGCGATCGCTGGCCTCGCAGAGGCTCGCGATTCCGGCAATCTCGCCAACGTGAACAAGCTCGAGAAAGACTTGGCCTTCAACTTGGGCGGCCACGTCAATCACTCGATTTTCTGGACAAACATGTCTCCCAACGGAGGCGACAAGCCAACTGGCGACCTCGAGAGTGCGATCGATGACCACTTCGGATCGTTCGACAAGTTCACCGCGCACTTCACTGCGACCGCTATGGGCGTCCAGGGCTCCGGTTGGGCAGTACTAGCTTGGGACTCAATCGGAGAGCGACTGATCATCGTTCAGTTCTTCGATCAGCAGGGAAACCTCCCCGCCGGTATCGTGCCGCTCCTCATGCTCGACGTGTGGGAGCACGCGTACTACCTCGACTACAAGAACGTACGTGCCGACTACGTCAAAGCGTTCTGGAACATCGTTGACTGGGCAAACGTACAAGACCGCTTCAGCGCAGCTCGCTCGAAGACAAACGGTCTCCTGCTACTCTCGTAGCGGCATCGTGGCCGGGTTAGGCCCCGGCTTAAGCCCTGTCTCCGCTAGAAGCAACATCCCACCACTACAGCACGACGCGTCGTAGACGCCTGATTTTCTGGAGTAACAGTGAGCGTAAAAATCGGTATTAATGGTTTCGGTCGCATTGGTCGCAACTTCTTTCGAGCGGCTATGGCCAAGGACAGCAACATTGAAATCGTTGCCGTCAACGACCTGACAGACAACAAGACGCTCGCTCATCTGCTCAAGTACGACACCATCACTGGTCGCCTCAACGCCGACGTTACGTTTGATGACGACCAGATCGTCGTTGACGGCAAAGCGATCAAGGTCTTCGCCGAGCGCGACCCTTCCAACCTGCCTTGGGGCGAGTTGGGTGTTGACATCGTTATTGAGTCGACCGGCCACTTCACCAAGTCGGCGGATGCTGCCAAGCACATTGCTGCAGGCGCCAAGAAGGTCATCGTTTCAGCACCGGCTACCGGCGACGACGTCGCTACGTTGGTTCTCGGAGTGAACGAAGACACCTACGACTCGGCCGTCCACAACATCATCTCGAACGCTTCGTGCACCACGAACTGCTTGGCTCCTCTTGCCAAGGTCTTCATGGACAACTTCGGCATCGAGACTGGCTTCATGACCACGGTTCACGCGTACACCGCTGATCAGAACCTTCAGGATGGCCCGCACGGCGACCTGCGTCGTGCACGCGCTGCAGCGCAGAACATCATCCCGACCTCGACGGGCGCCGCTAAGGCACTCGGTCTCGTCATCCCCGAGCTCGTCGGCAAGCTCGATGGCTATGCACTGCGCGTTCCCGTCATCACTGGATCGATCACGGACCTTACGATCACCACGAATGCCGACGTCACCGTCGAGCAGATCAACGCAGCGTACAAGGCAGCGGCTGAGGGCCCCCTCAAGGGAATCCTCAAGTACACCGAAGACGCGATCGTATCGACCGACATCGTTGGCGACCCGCACTCGTCGATCTTCGACGCTGGTCTCACGAAGGTCATCGGCAACCAGGTCAAGGTCGCTTCGTGGTACGACAACGAGTGGGGCTACTCCAACCGCCTCGTTGACGTTGCAGAGTTCGTCGGCGCACGCCTCTAACCCTCAACGACTATGAGCCTCAGAACTCTTTCAACGCTCTCCGACTTGCGCGGAAAGCGAGTCATCGTCCGTTGCGATCTGAACGTCCCGCTCAAGGATGGTCAGATCACCGACGACGGTCGCATCCGTGCATCCTTGCCCACACTGAACGCTCTCATCAACGAGGGCGCCCGCGTGGTCATCGTTTCTCACCTGGGTCGCCCCGGGGGAGAGCCCGATGCTCAGTACAGTCTCGAGCCCGTCGCTCAGCGACTCTCGGAGTTGTTGGGCAAGGCAGTGGTGTTCGCCAAGGACACCGTAGGTCACGCCGCCGAACAGGCCGTCGCTGACCTCGAAGACTGCGGTGTAGCGCTGTTGGAGAATCTGCGGTTCAATTCCGGTGAAACGTCGAAGTCAGAGACCGAACGCGAAGAGTTTGCCCACAAACTCGCTCGCTTCGGCGACGCGTTCGTCTCTGACGGTTTCGGCGTAGTGCACCGCAAGCAAGCGAGTGTTTTTGAACTCGCTCAAGCGCTTCCGAGCGCTGCTGGATTGCTCATTGAGACTGAATTGGCTGTGCTCGAACGCCTCACGGTAACTCCTGAGCGTCCCTACACTGTTGTTTTGGGCGGTTCCAAAGTCTCCGACAAGCTCGACGTCATCGGGGCATTGCTCCCACGCGTCAATTCGCTTCTTGTCGGCGGCGGGATGCTCTTCACCTTCCTTGCGGCGCAGGGCTACAAAGTCGGCGCAAGTCTTCTCGAGCAAGACCAGCTTGAGACTGTCAAGCGCTACTTGGCGCAAGCCGACGAGCTTGGTGTTGAGATCGTCCTACCCACAGATATTTCGGTGGCCGCATCATTCGGCCCCGACGCCGCACATACTGTCACATCGGCGCACGAGATTGAAGATACCGAGTTCGGCGCTTCCGGCATCGGACTCGACATCGGTCCTGAAACCGCAGCGCGGTTCGCCCAGGTGATTCGCGAATCAAAGACTGTGTTCTGGAACGGCCCCATGGGCGTATTCGAGTTCCCCGCTTTTGCCGCAGGCACTAAGGCGATCGCTCAGGCGCTAACCGATACCGACGGTTTCGGCGTGGTTGGTGGCGGAGACTCCGCCGCCGCCGTGCGCGCGTTAGGTTTTGACGACGACCAATTTGGTCACATTTCTACGGGTGGCGGTGCAAGCCTCGAGTTCCTCGAAGGTAAGCAGCTCCCCGGACTGGAGGTACTCGGATGGCAAAGGTAAAGCGCGTCCCGCTGATCGCGGGCAACTGGAAGATGAATCTCGACCATCTTCAGTCGATCGCTTTCGTGCAGAAGCTTGCATGGACATTGAAAGACGCGAATCACGATTTTGGAGTCGACGGCGCAGAGGTAGCAGTTTTCCCTCCGTTCACTGACCTGCGTTCAGTACAGACGCTGGTAGCTGCAGACAAGCTTGATGTGCGCTTCGGCGGCCAGGATGTCTCTGAGCACGAGTTTGGCGCTTACACCGGCGAGATCTCGGGAGCGTTCCTCTCAGCCCTTGACTGCCGTTACGTTTTGGTCGGGCATTCGGAGCGTCGCACGATGCACGGTGAGACCGATGAGCAACTCGCTCGCAAGGTTGCCGCTGCTCTCAAGCACGGTCTCGTTCCCGTCTTGTGCGTCGGCGAAACCGCCGACGACCTCTCAGCCCACGGTCCGAGCGCCGTTCCTGTTGCTCAGCTGAAGGCTGGGCTCGCCGGCATCACCGGTGCGCCCGAGATCGTCGTAGCTTACGAGCCCGTATGGGCTATCGGCTCCGGTAAGGCCGCTACTCCGGAACAAGCGGAGCAGGTAGCTGCCCGTCTCCGTGAAACTCTGGCTGAAGTGCTTGGTGACGAGGTCGCCGCCAATACCCGCATCCTCTACGGCGGTTCCGTGAAGTCGAGCAACATCGCTAGTCTCATGCGTGAGCCGAACATTGACGGTGCTCTCGTCGGTGGCGCGAGCCTTGATGTGGCCGAATTCGCCAGCATCTCGCGCTTCTCCAAGCACGTCGGCACCTAAACGCTATACTGTTCGAGGCCGCTACGGCCTGTTCGAAAGGTTCTTTGTGGAAATTCTCCAGGTTGTGCTGCAGGTATTGCTCGCTATTACGAGCTTGCTGCTCACACTTCTCATCCTTCTCCACCGCGGGCGCGGTGGAGGTCTCTCCGACATGTTCGGAGGAGGAGTTACGTCCAACCTCGGCGCGTCGGGTGTTGCAGAACGCAACCTCAACCGCATTACGGTGATCCTCGGCATCGTCTGGATCAGCTGCATCGTGGTTCTTGGTCTCATCACCAAGTTTGACGGCGCTTAAGAACCTCTAGCCTCAAGACGAAGGAACACAGTGGTATCAGGCGGAAGTGCAATTCGTGGTTCGCGCGTGGGCTCAGGCCCCATGGGCGAGCAAGATCGTGGGTTCCAAGCTGAGCGTGTCCAAATCTCGTATTGGGACGCTGCTGGCAACGAAACCGTGCGATCGTTCGCTGCCAATGTGCCCGATGAAGATATCCCGGAGACGATCGATTCGCCATCCACGGGTCTTCCTGCAGGCCGGGACAAAGAGAACCCGCCCTCAGTTTCAAAGCTCGAACCGTACAAGACACATCTGGCCTACGTAAAAGAACGTCGTAGCGACGACGAAGCCGCAGAGCTTCTCGACGAGGCACTCGTTCAGCTCCGCACACGCCGCGGCACCGTGACTTCTTAGAAGATACAACTCGGCCAGCGAACTCAGAGTTCGCTCGGCGGGCTCGCAGCTTGTAACAACAGGAAAGCCCCAACCGAATCGGTTGGGGCTTTCCTATTGTCTCGAAACCTGGCGCTACCGCGTGTGCTAGCGCGCTGGCGAACGGACTTAGTGCTCGTCTGTCGAATCGGCGCTCGTCCAAAACTGGCCTGGGTCGATCAGCGCCGCCGGAACCTGCGCCGCTGCATCAGAGTCGACAAGGAACAGAGTCTTGCGGCGCCCTTCGAGCCCGGCCGCCGGAACTTCGTTGTAGCTCGCACCAGCGAGCGTGAGTCCAAGAGCGGATGCCTTGTCAGCGCCAGCTACCACTGCCCAGATACGTACCGATGAGTTGATGACCGGCAGTGTGAGGCTAACGCGCTCGTCGGGTGGTTTGGGCGAGTTGCGAACGGCAATCACTGTGCGCTCGGTCTCACGGATGCCCTCACGCTCGGGGAAGAGCGATGCGATATGTCCGTCAGGGCCGACACCAAGAAACACGATGTCGAAGTTCGGGTACTTGCCATTGCGTGCGGCGTGCGCCCGCAGATCGTTAGCGTAAGCCTGAGCGGCGTCATCCAGCGACAGCCCTGCGTCAGAGGCCGCCACGGCGTGAACCCGTGCCGGATTAACCGGGATGTGGTCGAGAAGCGCAGCGCGCGCTTGTGCATCATTGCGCTCAGGGTCTCCGGCAGGCAGCCAACGTTCGTCGCCCCACCAGAAGTTGACGCGAGACCAATCAACGGCGTCACGCTGCGGAGACTCATTGATGGCAGCGAGAACAGCCTGCCCCATACTTCCACCGGTCAGTACGACTGTGGCTTCATCGAACTCCGCGATGATGTGGGGCACCTTGGAAAGAAAGTGAGCCGCTACCGCTTGGGCGAGATCAACCTTGTTGGGGTGGACTATTGCGCGACGTTCGTTGCTCATCAGATCTTTGCCTTCACGTATTTTTCGATCTCGACACCGGTGATGTCGCTCACGCCGTAGCGGACGACGTTTCCGAAGAGCTTGTCGGGGTCAAGCCGGCGCAATTCCTCCGAGAGGCAATCGCGAAGGTTGCGACGGGGAAGTGAGATGTCGTGCACCGGTTGATCGGGCTGCGTCAAAGTAGCGATCGACGCCACATTGCGCTCGAGCGTAATCGTGCCAGATGCGCGTTCTAAGATCACGGCGTGAATTCCGGTGGGGACTGGCGATCCGTCTGCGACGTCAAGAGTCACAGTTACCTTGAGTTGCATCTGCAACCACGCTGCCAGAAGCATCGTCGACGCAGAGTCTGCGGAACCGCTCACGGTGACCGCGGTGATCGGTTCGTAGGGAGGTTGGTCGAGCACAGCGGCTAACTGGGCTCGCCACAGAGTAAGCCGTGTCCAGGCGAAGTCAGTGTCTCCGGGAACATACGTTTTGCACATGCGGTGCATTGCGTCGAGGGGTGACGCGCTTGCTGCCGCGTCGGTAATTCGACGCTGGGCGATACGGCCAAGGGGTGACTCAGAGGCACTCTCGGGGCCTTCGCCCGGCCACCACGCAACGACGGGGGCATCCGGCAACAGAAGTCCGGTCACCAAACTCTCTTGATCGACCGCGGCATCGCCGTGAGCCGTCACGACGATTACTTCGCTCGCGCCGGCATCTCCGCCCACGCGGATCTGTGCGTCGACGCGGGCATCTTCATCTGGTGAAGGCCCGTTAGGGCTGGTCGACACTACCAGAACACGCATGGGATGCTCGCGGGAGGCATCGTTGGCCGCCTCGATCGCTTCTTCTTCGTTGCCGAACTCGGTCGCGATAATCAATGTGAGTACGCGTCCGAGAGCAACGGCACCGCCATCTTCACGAATGCGCACGAGCGCTTTCGAAATTTTAGCCGTGGTGGTGTTGGGCAAATCAACGATCATGGTCGTCTCCAGACTCGGCCGTCGCGCTCCATGAGGTCATCGGCAGACTTCGGGCCCCAGGTTCCGGGACGGTATTGCTCTGGGGCGCCCTGCGTTGCCCAGAACTCTTCAATCGGGTCGAGAATTTTCCAGCTGAGCTCGACCTCTTCGTGGCGTGGGAACAACGGGGGATCGCCGAGAAGTACGTCGAGAATCAAACGTTCGTAGGCTTCTGGGCTTGCTTCGGTGAAGGCGTGACCGTAACCAAAGTCCATCGTGACATCGCGAACGTGCATTTCTGCACCGGGGACTTTGGAGCCGAAACGAATCGTGACACCTTCATCGGGCTGCACCCGAATCACGAGTGCGTTTTGCCCGAGTGCAGAAGTGCGGCTTTCCTCGAAGAGGTATTGCGGTGCCCGCTTGAATACGACGGCGATTTCGGTAACCCGACGTCCAAGGCGCTTGCCGGCGCGAAGGTAGAAGGGCACGCCTGACCATCGCCGAGTTCCGATGTCAAGACGGATGGCAGCATACGTCTCCGTGGTCGACTCGGGATTCATCCCATCTTCGTCGAGGAAGCCGCTGACCTTCTCGCCGCCCTGCCAACCGCCCGCATATTGTCCGCGCGCAGTGTGCTCCCCGAGGTTTTCTGGAAGGCGCACGGCTGAAAGCACTTTCTCTTTCTCAGCGCGCAGGTCAGCGGCATCAAACGACACAGGCTCTTCCATTGCGGTGAGGGCGAGAAGCTGCAAAAGATGGTTCTGGATGACGTCGCGTGCGGCGCCAATGCCGTCGTAGTAACCAGCCCGGCCGCCCACTCCGATGTCTTCAGCCATGGTGATCTGAACGTGATCGACGTGGTTGGAGTTCCAGAGGGGTTCGTACAACTGGTTCGCAAACCGCAGCGCCAAAATGTTCTGCACGGTCTCTTTACCGAGGTAATGGTCGATGCGGAAGACGCTGTCGGGCGGGAAGACCGACTCCACAACGTCATTGAGCTCACGAGCCGTATGAAGGTCACTACCGAAAGGCTTTTCGATAACAACACGGCTCCAACGACCTTCGCGCTGTTCTGCGAGGCCAGAGTTACGAAGCTGCTCCGTCACCTGCGGGAACGACTTGGGCGGAATCGAAAGATAGAACGCGTGGTTACCCATGGTTCCTCGTTCGCGATCCAAGTCGGCCAGGGTGTCCTTGAGTCGCTCAAATGCCGCGGCATCGTCGAACTCGCCTTGGACGAAGCGGATGCCCTGAGCGAGCTGCTTCCAGACGTCCTCGTCGAAGGGCGTGCGCGCATACTGCTTTACGGCATCATGGACGACCTTCTCGAAGTCTTGGTCTTCCCAGTCGCGGCGGGCAAAGCCCACGAGGGCAAAGCCAGGAGGAAGTAGCCCCCGGTTGGCGAGGTCGTACACAGCCGGCATGAGCTTCTTGCGCGACAAGTCGCCGGTTACGCCAAAAATGACCAGAGCGCTCGGGCCCGCAATGCGATTAAGCCTGCGGTCCGAGGTCAACCTCAAGGGGTTGAATTCGGCACTGATGTCAACGGGGGACATACTTCTCCTCTGTACGCTGCGCTAACGAGCGGCAGCTATCCGATGGCGTCGAGAACGAGCGGCAACGAAACCTTCGGGTTCGAGACCGTGAGGCTCAACACCGGACGGCCATGCCCTGCCAGAACGCTGGCGTCACCAGCAGCCTGCGCACGGATAAGTTCGCCGAACGTAAACGGACGGTCAGGAATCTGAAGATCAGACTCTTCAACCACGATGATCTGCAAGAACACGCCTACCGCGGGGCCGCCCTTATGGAACTGGCCGGTCGAGTGCAGGAAGCGAGGTCCCCAGCCGAACGTCACAGGGCGCTTAGCGCGCGCTGCGGCACGCTCACGGATCTCCGCGAGCTCGGGGTAGGCGGTGCGATCGGCGTAAGCCTGGATCGCAACGTAACCATCGTCATCCAAGTAGGACAGCAATGACGAGACGACGCCCGCGAGATCGGTGCTCTCTGCCACGACTCCAGCGGTACCGCGAACCTCGATATCCCCGGCGACGAAGGCGGGAGCCTGCGGCGGTGTGGGGTTATCAATCAGCTCGCGCGCTGCGTTCTTCGCAGCTTCGACATCCGGCTGGTCGAAGGGGTTAATGCCGAGAAGACGTCCGGCAACAACGGTCGCGTACTCCCACAGAAGTAGCTGCCCGCCGAGCGAACCGGCAATTTCAATCTCGCCTTCGACGACCTCTTTGGTGTCATCCCAGTCGCCAACGAGTCGAACTACCTGCAGGTCATCGAGACCTTCAGCAATCTCTGGGGAGTCAGGCTGCAAAACAACGGGCAGGATGCCCGTGCCCAGTTTTCCCGTTGACTCAGCAATGAGCTGTTCAGCCCAATCCCCGAAGCCGAGGATGTGGGTACCGTCAGCAACGATGCCCAGCTTGTCTTTGCGCGGATCCGTGCCAGCGATCGCAGCGCCGAGCACGAGGCCCGGATTGCGCTCGTTGTCTACCGCGAGTTCCACCATGACTGCTTCGGCTTCGTCAAGAAGCTCCGACAGGTCAACGCCAGCGAGTCCTGACGGAACAAGGCCGAACGCGGTGAGTGCCGAGTAGCGCCCGCCAACGTTCGGGTCGGCGTTAAAGACACGGTATCCGGCGGCACGAGCCGCACCATCCAAGGGTGAACCGGGATCGGTCACGATGATGATGCGTTCGCGGGGGTCGATCCCGGCATCAGTGAAGAACTTCTCGTAGATTCGTTTCTGCGAGTCGGTCTCCAACGTCGAGCCCGACTTCGAAGAAATGATTACTGCAGTCGACTGCAGTCGGTCAGCCAACGCAGCCTGCACCTGAGCGGGGTCGGTCGAATCAAGAACCGTGAGCTCCACGCCGTAGGTGCGAGTGATGACCTCGGGCGCGAGCGACGAGCCGCCCATTCCGCCCAGCACGAAGTGATCCACGCCAGCGGCACGCAATTTATCGCGCAACGCGTAGATGTCATCGATCATTGGACGTCCGACGGAAACGGCTTCAACCCAACCGAGACGCTTAGCCGACTCCTCTTCAGCGTCGGGGCCCCACAGGGTCGCGTCGCCTCCGGTGATTCGGCTCGCGACGAGATCGTTGACTAGCTGCGGAACAATACGGTTGACGGCTTCGGCAGCCGCTCCCGATACTGCGATTTTCACACTCATTTTGCAGCCTCTAGTGCAGCGGAAACCGTGTCGAGAAGCTCGTTCCAAGAAACGATGAACTTCTCAACGCCTTCCTTCTCGAGAAGAGCAGTTACCTCGTCATACGAGATACCCAGTTCGGCAAGAGCATCCAGCGTGATGTTCGCGGCGTCGTAGCTGGCCGTCACTTGCTCGCCCACGATGACTCCGTGGTCGAAGGTTGCTTCCAGAGTCTTCTCGGGCATCGTGTTCACGGTCTCGCCGACGGCGAGCTCGGTCACGTAGAGCGTGTCGGGCAGGCTTGGATCCTTGACACCGGTGGATGCCCACAGCGGACGCTGCTTGTTCGCGCCAGCTGCAATGAGGGCCTGAGCGCGGTCGGTCGCGAATGCGTTCTCGAAGACTTCGTACGCCAAGCGTGCGTTAGCGACGCCCGCCTTGCTCTTCAGGGCCTTGGCCTCATCGGTGCCGAGCGCGTCGAGACGCTTGTCGATCTCGGTGTCGACACGCGACACGAAGAACGAGGCGACCGAGTGGATCTTCGAAAGGTCGTGGCCTGCAGCCTGAGCCTTCTCAAGACCCGTCAGGTACGCCTCAATGACATCGCGATGGCGCGCCAGGCTGAAGATCAAGGTGACGTTGACGCTGATACCAGCGGCGATGGTCTCGGTGATTGCTTCGAGACCCTCCACCGTCGCCGGAATCTTGATCATGGCGTTCTCGCGAGCAACCTTGGCCCACAGCTGCTGTGCCTGAGCGATCGTGCCGGCGGCGTCGTGAGCCAGTCCGGGCTCAACTTCGATCGACACACGGCCGTCGCGACCAGCGGTTGCATCGTAAACGGGACGGAAGATGTCGCTGGCAGCAGCGACATCGTCCGTGGTGATCTCGAAGACAGCATCCGTCACGCTCGTACCCTTGGCGGCCAGAGCGGCAACCTGCTCGTCGTAAGCCTCGCCCTTGGCCAAGGCCGTCGCGAAGATCGTGGGGTTCGTGGTGATGCCGACAACGTTGCGCGTTGCCATCAGCTCCTGCAGACCGCCCGAGTTGATGCGTTCGCGAGAAAGGTCGTCAAGCCAAATGCTCACTCCGAGGTCGGAGAGGGCTGCGGTGGGGGTTTCGTTGGTCATTCTTATCTCCTTGACTGGGGGTGCCTAAACGGCATCCAGCGAATCGCGTGCGGCGGCCACAACGGCCTCGGTGGTGATGCCAAACTCACGGAACAGTGTCTTGTAATCAGCGGAGGCACCAAAGTGGTCAATCGAGATGCTGCGACCGGCGTCGCCGACATACTCGCGCCATCCGGTGGACACTCCCGCTTCAACCGACACGCGTGCCCGCACAGTAGAAGGCAAAACAGACTCACGGTATTCCGCGGACTGCTCAGCGAACCACTCGAGGCTCGGTGCCGAAACAACGCGAGCGTTGATTCCGTCTGCCTTGAGCGTCTCGCGTGCCTCTACAGCGAGCTGAACTTCTGAGCCGGTTGCGATCAGAATCACATCGGGCGTTCCGTTCGGAGCTTCTGCCAGCACGTAGGCGCCACGAGCGACGTTGGATGCCGCAGCGAAGGTCTCTCCGCTTGCCTCTGCTTCGCCACGCTCGAAGACGGGAATGTTCTGGCGGGTAAGAGCGATACCAGCGGGTCCGTTGCGGCGCTCGAGGATGGTCTTCCACGCCCATGCAGTTTCGTTGGCGTCGGCGGGACGTACGACATCCATGCCCGGGATCATACGGAGACTTGCGAGCTGTTCGATGGGCTGGTGAGTCGGTCCATCTTCGCCCAGAGCGATCGAGTCGTGGGTCCAAACGAAGATCGACGGCACTGCCATCAGAGCAGCAAGACGAACTGCGGGACGCATGTAGTCGCTGAAGATCAAGAACGTGCCACCGAATGCGCGGGTGTTTCCGTGCAGAACGATGCCGTTGATGATCGCGCCCATGGCGTGTTCGCGGATACCGAAGTGAAGAACACGGCCGTATTCGTTACCGCTCCACTCGCCGGTCGAGTGCTCGGCGGGAATGAATGACTTTCCGTCAGCGATTGTTGTGAGGTTCGACTCAGCGAGGTCAGCCGAGCCGCCCCAGAGTTCGGGCATGACGGCGCCAATAGCGCCGAGAACCTTGCCGCTCGCTGCGCGCGTCGAAACATCTTTGCCCGCTTCGAACTGGGGGAGTGCCTGGTCGATGCCTTCGGGCAATGCGCCCGAGAGCACACGGTCAAGAAGTTGCTTGCGCTCAGGGTTCGCTGCAGCCCACTCGTCGAACTTCTCAGTCCACTCGGCGCGCTCCTGCTTGCCACGCTCTACAGCCAAGCGAGTGTGAGCAATCACGTCGTCGTCGACTACGAAGCTCTTCTCGGGATCGAGGCCCATCGCCACCTTCGTCGCAGCGAGCTCGTCAGCACCCAAAGCAGATCCGTGGATCTTTCCGGTGTTCTGCTTGTTTGGCGCCGGCCAACCAATGATGGTGCGCAAGATGATGAGCGAGGGCTGGTCGGTAACTGCTTTGGCATCGTCGATTGCAGTGTTAAGCGCTTCGACGTCTTCGACGTACTCGCCGGTCTTCTTCCAATCAACGACCTGAACGTGCCAGTTGTAGGCCTCGTAGCGCTTCTGCACATCTTCGGTGAAAGCGATGTTGGTGTCGTCTTCGATCGAGATCTGGTTGCTGTCGTAGATCGCGATGAGGTTTCCGAGTTGCTGGTGGCCCGCGAGCGATGATGCTTCGGCGGAAACGCCTTCTTGAAGGTCGCCATCACCTGCGATGACATAAACGAAGTGGTCGAACGGGCTCGTGCCCGCAGCTGCCTCGGGGTCAAATAGTCCACGCTCGTAGCGGGCTGCGTAAGCGAAGCCGACTGACGATGCAATGCCCTGGCCAAGAGGGCCAGTGGTGATCTCTACGCCCTTAGTGTGGCCGAATTCAGGGTGTCCGGGAGTCAGCGAACCCCAGGTACGAAGAGCCTTGAGGTCATCGAGTTCGAGACCATAGCCGCCCAGATACAACTGGACGTACTGAGTGAGCGAGCTGTGGCCCACGGAGAGGATGAAGCGGTCGCGGCCGATCCACTGATCATCGCTTGGATCGCGACGCATCACCTTCTGAAAGAGCAAGTACGCGGCAGGCGCCAGGCTCATCGCGGTACCGGGATGCCCGTTACCTACCTTCTCAACAGCATCAGCCGCCAGAATTCGAGCGGTGTCTACCGCTTTATTGTCGATGTGATCCCATTGAAAAGCTGCCATGAGATTAATGACCCTTCTGCAAGCGAAGTGCCTGACCGTGAACGGTCAGGGCACATGAACGACCCGCCACGCGACATCTTTGGCTCGGTCGGCGATGGCTCGAAGCGCAAGAACTGCGAACGAGCCGTCTACCGACAGGCGGGCACCCCAAGTATAGGGAACCGAGCAACCGCTCGCTGCCCAGTTACGAATGCGGTCAGCGCAATTCTTTATGCGGATTACAATCGTTGGTATGGATGTCACGTTAGAAGCCCCCACGCAGCAGGAACGCATTGGCATCCTTCGTAAGATTCGCGCTTACGTTGCGCTGACAAAGCCGCGTGTTATCGAGCTGCTTCTCGTCACCACCGTGCCCGTTATGGTGCTCGCTGCAAATGGCATCCCGAATCTCTGGCTGGTCCTCGCGACTCTCGTCGGCGGCATTCTGAGTGCCTCATCCGCGAACGCGTTCAACTGTTATATCGACCGTGATATCGACCGTGTGATGGCCCGTACTAAGGGCCGCCCATTGGTGACCGGCGAGCTGAGCGACCGCGAGGCGTTGATGTTCGCCTGGATCAGTGGAGTCGGCTCCGTCGTGTGGCTCGGCGTGCTAACAAACTGGCTCGCTGCGGCACTCTCGCTCTTCGCCATCCTCTTCTATGTCTTCGTTTACACGCTGTTGCTCAAGCGGCGCACCCCTCAGAACATCATCTGGGGCGGCATTGCTGGGTGCATGCCCGTACTCATCGGTTGGGCTGCTGTGACCGGCGACCTCTCATGGGCTGCCTTCATTCTCTTCGCGGTGGTATTCCTGTGGACGCCGCCGCACTACTGGCCCCTGTCGATGAAGTATCGAGCTGACTACCAGTCAGTCGGCGTTCCCATGCTTGCGGTCGTCCGCGGCCGTGCGGCAGTGGGCCTGCAGGTCATTCTTTACGCGTGGGCTACCGTCGTGTGCTCGTTGCTGCTCGTACCGGTTGCAGGGATGGGCGTGCTCTATACGCTCGTCGCTGCCCTCAGCGGCGCATGGTTCATCATCGAATCGCACCGTCTCTACAGCACCGCGATTCGACACGGCGAAGTCAAAGCCATGCGCGTGTTCCACAGCTCAATCAGCTACTTGACGCTTGTCTTCTTGGCTGTGGGCATCGACCCGCTGCTCCCGTTCTAGTCAAACGACAGCGGGTCGAGCACTTTCTCTAGAGCGCAGCTTCCTTGACGGCGGCACGCTCACTTTGATCGACACTGGGTCGAAGGGAAAGCACCACAGCCGTCATCGCTGCAGCGATCGCACAGGCAATGACCATGTGGCTGCCTACCAAGAGAATAGGTAGTCCGCTGCGCGACTGGATGATTCCGATTAGTGCCTGAACGACCTCAAGCACGAGAAGGATTATGGCAAAGTCCATGATGCGGCGGTGGCCGCCACGGGCCAACACAATAACGAGCGCGAGGGTCGCTGCGATCAACGCGTAACCCGGCCAGCTGTGCACGTGCTGCAAAATGCCGGCGTCAAGGCCATTGCGGGCGGTCCCGTCGTCGCCCGCGTGAGGGCCTGCTCCGGTAGTCAAAATTCCCGCGACGATCGTCAATGCAACGAACAGACTCGTCACATGCGTGAGAATCGCGACGGGCTTAGGCACCGAGAGTGCCGGCCCGCGGAGGCCAGTCCAGACCCGATAAACGAGCGCCGCGCTAATAGCGACCAAGATCGCCGAGATCGCGTAGTGAACGCCCACGATGCTGGGGTCGAGTTGAACGCGCACCGAAAGACCTCCAATGAGGCCCTGGAGGACGGTGCCACCCAAAATCAGGAGGGACAGTGACATGAGGTCGCGACGTTCGCGACGGATGCGGAGCACCATCAGCACCATGAGAATCGCGACAAAGCCGACGATGATGGAGAGCAATCGGTTGCCGAACTCAATTACACCGTGAACTCCCATCTCAGGAGTCGCGATCAACGAAGCATCCGTGCAGAGCGGCCAGGTTGGGCATCCGAGTCCCGATCCGGTCAAGCGGACGGCCCCGCCCGTGGCAACAATGAGGATTTGAATGACGAGCGAAGTGACTGCAAAAAATCTCACTCGGGCGTCGACAGAGTGGGGCAATCGTGCGATGACGGCGTTCACGGCCGTACCTCCTGTTATTTCGGGCTTCTGCCTGTAGAATGGATTGCGTTCAGGAACACAGCCCACGCCGGGAAGTCAATGTTGACAGCGGGATAGTCTCTCGCTTGTCCTGTTTCAGTCTAAGTTCGCCCGCGCAGTGTTGTGACACAGCGCACGCGCACCTCACGAAATATTCCCGGCAAAGTGCTGTGCGAAGGAATGCCAACGCAGCCACCTTGGTTGATAGGGGCAGGAAAAGAGGTACCAATGTCCGACGTGCTGATTGATCGTCCGGAACTCAATGGCTTGGGCCAGTATGAGTTTGGCTGGGCTGACTCCGACGTTGCGGGAGCCTCTGCGCGACGGGGCATCAACGAAGAGGTCGTTCGCGACATCTCTACGCTTAAAAACGAACCCGAATCTATGCTCAAGATGCGCCTTAAGGGCCTCGAGCTGTTCGGTCGCAAACCCATGCCGAAGTGGGGCGCCGACCTATCGGGCATCGACTTCGACAACATCAAATACTTCGTGCGCTCTACCGAGAAGCAAGCCCAGACGTGGGAAGACCTTCCGGCAGACATTCGCGACACGTACGAGAAGCTGGGGATCCCGGAAGCCGAGCGCAACCGCCTCGTCTCCGGCGTTGCTGCGCAGTACGAGTCTGAGGTCGTATTCCACTCGATCAACGCCGAGCTTGAAGCCAAGGGCGTTATCTTCATGGACACCGACACGGCACTGCGCGAGCACCCCGAGTTCTTCGAAGAGTACTTCGGAACCGTAATTCCAGCCGGAGATAACAAGTTCGCGGCCCTCAACACGGCCGTCTGGTCGGGCGGCTCGTTCGTCTACGTCCCTAAGGGCGTTCACGTGGAGATCCCGCTACAGGCTTACTTCCGCATCAACACGGAAAACATGGGCCAGTTCGAGCGCACCCTGATCATCGCTGACGAAGGTTCCTACGTTCACTACATCGAGGGTTGCACCGCGCCGATCTACAAGTCGGACTCCCTGCACTCCGCAGTTGTAGAGATCATCGTCAAGAAGGACGCTCGCGTTCGATACACGACGATCCAAAACTGGTCCAACAACGTCTACAACCTCGTGACCAAGCGAGCAATTGCGCACGAGGGCGCCACCATGGAATGGATTGACGGCAACATCGGGTCCAAGGTCACGATGAAATACCCGTCGATCTACCTGGTGGGGGAGCACGCCAAGGGCGAAACGCTTTCCGTCGCATTCGCTGGCCCCGGTCAGCACCAAGATGCCGGCGCGAAGATGATCCACATGGCCCCCTACACGACGTCATCGATCGTCTCGAAGTCTGTCGCACGGGGTGGAGGCCGCGCTGGTTACCGCGGAGAAGTCCGCGTCGACGAGAAGGCCCACCACTCGGCCAATACCGTTCGTTGCGACGCGCTGCTGGTTGACACCATCTCTCGCTCGGATACGTATCCGGCAATCGACATCCGCGTGGATGACGTACAGCTCGGCCACGAAGCTACGGTTTCAAAGGTCAGCGCCGAGCAACTCTTTTACCTGCAGTCCCGAGGTATGGAAGAAGACGAAGCCATGGCGATGATCGTCCGCGGCTTCATTGAACCCATTGCGCGCGAACTGCCCATGGAGTACGCCTTCGAACTCAATAAGCTCATTGAACTGAGCATGGAAGGATCCGTCGGCTAAATGACCGTCGTTACACCAGAACAACACGGATTTAAGGCTCACAGCGACGGCGGATGGGACGCAAGCGAAAAGAGCTTCGTTCCCGTCCAGACTCGTTCGGAGCGCCCCAAGTCATTCGCTCACGATGATTTCGCTGCGGTCAACGGACTTGAAGCAGAGTGGAAGCTCACGCCCGTCAAGCTCGTCAAGCCGCTCATCGATGACGCCCTCGACGGCTCGCCGTACGACATTGCTACTGACGCGGTCGACGGCGCCACCGTCGAGTGGGTTTCACGCGATGATTCTCGCGTCGCTTCCGCTGGCGCGCCCGAAGAGCGTGCTTCCGCTAACGCGTGGAGCAGCTTTGAACAGGCTTTGGCGATCACGTTGACGGGCGAAGAGCACAGCACAGTGCGAATCTCGCGCTCGACTCTCGGCACCGCTGCACGCGGCGCGCACACCGTTATTACGGCTCGTCCTCACAGCAACACCACGGTGATTATCGAATCTGCCGGTGAAGCATTGCTGAGCGAGAACGTTGAAGTCGTAGTTGAAGAGGGCGCCACCTTGAACTTCGTGAGCGTGCAGGATTGGGCGGTTGACGCCATCCACCTCTCGAGCCACTTTGTTCAGGTAGGACGCTCGGCCACGCTGAAGCACACGATCGTGTCGCTCGGCGGCAAAGTCGTTCGCGTGAACCCGTCCGTTCACCTGTCGGGAGAGGGCGCCGACGGCGAACTCTACGGACTGTACTTCGCTGACGCGGGACAACACCTTGAGCAGCGCGTGTATCTGCACCACCAGGCTGCCCAGACTCGCGGTCGCGTTAATTACAAGGGTGCGCTCCAGGGCGACGGCGCACGCACTGTGTGGGTCGGTGACGTCCTGATCGGTCGAGACGGTGCTGGCACAGACAGCTACGAGCAGAACCGAAACCTGGTGCTTACCGAAGGCACGCGCGCCGACTCGATCCCGAACCTCGAGATCGAAACTGGAGACATTCAGGGAGCTGGCCACGCTAGTGCTACCGGACGTTTCGATGACGAGCAACTCTTCTACCTGCAGGCTCGTGGAATCTCCGAAGCCGAGGCACGCCGCCTCGTTGTCCTCGGCTTCCTCGCAGAGATCGTTCAGAAAGTGGGCGACGAAGAACTCGAAGCTCGCCTTACAGTCGCAATAGAGTCTGAATTGGAAGGAACGCAGTCGTGACCGCTCAGCGCGTCTGTGGCGTGGAAGAACTCGAACTCAACAAGGCTTACCGTGTTGAGCTCGACGGCACCGCAATCTGCATCGTCAAGGACTCCGCCGGTGAGGTTCACGCGATTGGCGATACCTGCACCCACGGAGATATCTCCTTAGCTGAAGGCTTCGTTGAAGACGGAGCGATTGAATGCTGGGCCCATGGCTCACTCTTCTCGCTTGACACGGGAAAACCGCTGAGTTTGCCTGCCTATGAACCTGTACCGGTCTTTGTAGTGAAGATCGACGACGACGGAGGGGTTCATATCGACCCCGAAGACACCGTCGCCATCGAGAGCTAACAGCTCTCCACACGAGACCATTAAGGAAAGAAAACGAATGTCAGTACTGTCAGTCAAAGACCTGCATGTGAGTGTCGAAACCGAGCAGGGTACAAAGCAAATCCTCAACGGTGTCGACCTTGAGATCAAGCAGGGCGAAATCCACGCCATCATGGGCCCCAACGGCTCGGGCAAGTCGACTCTTGCATACACAATCGCAGGTCACCCCAAGTACCACGTCGAGGGAGGCTCGATCACTCTCGACGGTGCTGAAGTTCTCGACATGAGCATCGACGAGCGCGCCCGCGCTGGCCTCTTCCTGGCCATGCAGTACCCGGTAGAGATTCCTGGCGTCAAGGTTGCCGACTTCTTGCGGACTGCCAAAACCGCTCTCGCGGGTGAAGCTCCAGCGCTTCGCCCCTGGATCAAAGAGGTCAACGAGTCGATGAAGGCGCTCCGCATGGACAAGGCGTTCTCCGACCGCAACGTAAACGAAGGTTTCTCTGGCGGAGAGAAGAAGCGCCACGAGATTCTTCAGCTCGAACTGCTGAAGCCGCGCTTCGCTATCCTCGACGAAACTGACTCTGGCCTCGATGTCGACGCGTTGAAGATTGTTTCTGAAGGCGTCAACCGTGCTCAGGAAACAACCGGACTCGGCCTGCTGCTCATCACGCACTACACGCGCATTTTGCGCTACATCAAGCCCGACTTCGTGCACGTGTTCGTTGACGGTCGCGTCGCCGAAGAAGGCGGTCCGGAACTTGCAGATCGCCTCGAGAACGAGGGCTACGATCGATTTTTGACCGACACGAGCGTAGCCTAAGCGTATGTCTACCGTTCTAGCGCCCGCGCTCTTCGACGAAGTCGAAGAAGCTCTCAAGGACGTTGTCGACCCCGAGCTCGGTGTCAACATCGTCGACTTGGGACTCATCTACGATCTCAGCTGGGATCCCGAAAACAATGCCCTGATCATCAGCATGACGCTGACTTCAGCCGGCTGCCCACTTACCGACGTCATCGAGGAGCAAATCGCTCAATCCCTCGACAACGTCGTGGAGGCCTTCCGTATCAACTGGGTGTGGATGCCGCCATGGGGCCCCGAAAAGATAACTGACGATGGCCGCGACATGATGCGCGCCCTCGGCTTCTCGATCTAGACAAACTCCGCAGCACGTGGTCGTCGCTGCAGCACCGCTTTCCAGGTAAACGAAAGTAGCGCTGCGGCGATTGTCACTTTAATGAGCGCACCGACGATGAACGGTGCAAACCCGATATCGAAAATATAGGCTGCGCTAAAGTCACGCCCGGCCTCCGTCAGAACTCGGGCGATACCAACCATGCCACACGCGTAGATCACGATGGAGCCCAGAACGCCCGCAACCGCTGCCCGCGAGAACGTCTTGTTCCACCCTCGTTCGGCGAGAGCACCGATCAGCCACGCAGCAAAGATATACCCAACGATGTAACCGCCACTTGAGCCCGCGAGAACGTCGCTGCCGCCCTGCGCATTACTGAATACCGGCAAGCCGCTCAATCCGAGCAACGCGTAGACAAGCATTGCGAGTGCAGCTCGCGTCGCCCCGAGGCTCAGTCCGGCAACCATGACAACAAGGGTCTGGGCGGTGATTGGAACCGGGTTAAGAGGAACAACGAATTGTGCCGCGATCGCAGTTGCCCCGGCGGCGGCGGCGATGAAGACGGCACTCGAAGCCACACTGGGGCCGAAGATGAGGTCGATCATCGTCGGCTTGAAGAATCGCTCGCTCACGCTCTTAGCCATGGCATTCCCTTTGAATCGTCGTTCGTGCACTGATCGACCAGCGCTAGGAAGTAGACTAGTTGGTTGGTGCTGTCGCCCACTTTCCCCAACCCCCAAGATTTGGATGTTTTGCCGTGCTTGCTGTGCATGACCTCGAGTTGCGCGTAGGCGCACGCATGCTGATGCAGGGCGTCAACTTTCGCGTAGACCGCGGAGACAAAATCGGGCTTGTTGGGCGCAACGGTGCTGGCAAAACCACGCTGACCAAAACCCTCGCGGGGGAGTTGGAAGCCACCGACGGCAAAATCGAACGCACGGGCGAAATCGGCTACTTGCCGCAGGACCCACGCTCCGGAAACCCTGAAGATCTCGCCCGCACCCGCATTCTCGATGCCCGTGGCCTCGGAAGCATCGTCCTCAAGATGCGCCAGGCTCAGGACGAGATGGGAAGCAGCGATCCCGCCATCAGCGCCGCGGCGATGGATCGTTACAGCAAGCTCGATGACCGCTTCTTAGCGCTTGGTGGTTACGCGGCCGAGGCCGAAGCAGCGTCGATCGCTAGCAACCTCAGCCTTCCCGACCGCATCCTCGATCAGCCGCTTTCTACGCTTTCGGGCGGACAGCGCCGCCGCATCGAACTCGCGCGCATTCTGTTCTCGGGCGCTGACACGATGCTGCTCGACGAGCCGACGAACCACCTCGACGCCGATTCAGTCGTGTGGCTTCGCGAGTTCCTCAAGAACTTTAGCGGTGGCCTGATCGTGATTAGCCACGATGTTGAGCTGGTGGAAGACACCGTCAACAAGGTGTTCTATCTCGATGCCAATCGCCAATTGATCGACCAGTACAACATGGGCTGGAAGCACTACCTGCGCCAGCGTCAGTCTGACGAAGAGCGTCGCAAAAAGGAACGTGCCAACGCTGAGAAGAAGGCGTCGACGCTGCAGGCTCAGGCCGCACGTTTCGGTGCGAAAGCGTCCAAGGCTGCCTCAGCTCACCAGATGGTGGCTCGCGCCGAGAAACTGCTCGCCGGCCTTGAGGATGTTCGCGCCTCTGACCGCGTTGCCGCTCTGCGTTTCCCGGACCCAGCACCGTGTGGTCGCACGCCGCTCATGGGATACAACCTCAGCAAGAGCTACGGCTCGCTCGAAATTTTCGCCTCCGTCGATCTCGCGATCGACCGCGGCTCCAAGGTCGTCATTTTGGGCTTCAACGGTGCAGGAAAGACGACACTGCTTCGCATGCTCGCTGGGGTAGATCTGCCTGACACAGGCCATATCGAGCCCGGTCACGGCCTGCGCATTGGTTACTACGCGCAGGAGCACGAGACAATTGACGTCAAGCGGTCCGTGCTTGAGAACATGGTTTCGTCGTCGCCCAACATCACAGAAATGGAAGCGCGTCGTGTCCTTGGGTCATTCCTGTTCACCGGGGATGACGCGACCAAACCCGCTGGAGTTCTCTCCGGTGGGGAGAAAACACGTCTCGCTCTCGCCATGATCGTGGTTAGCGGTGCAAATGTATTGCTGCTCGACGAGCCGACTAACAACCTCGACCCAGCGAGCCGCGAAGAGATCCTCGGCGCGCTGTCGAACTACACCGGTGCTGTCGTACTCGTTAGCCACGATGAGGGCGCTGTTGAAGCCCTTAACCCTGAGCGAGTGCTGATCCTGCCCGACGGCATTGAAGACCATTGGAACAAGGACTACGCGGATCTCATTAGCTTGGCCTAGGAGTCGAGCAACGCGTCTTCAATCTCAGCATCAGTGGGGCCACGCTTCTCTGACTTGAGACGACGCTTCTTGGCGCGCTCCTGTTCGGCGGGATCGTCTTCGTTGATCAGGCGATACTCCTGACGAACAGCCCACCCCAGACCGATAAAGGCGAGTACACCAAACGCTACCCACTGGAATGCGTACGACAGGTGCGCGCCCTCGTCGAGGAGCGGTTTAGGGTAGGCACGCGGTCGCACGTCGACGGCAGGCGTCTCCGTGGCGAGCAGCCCATAGGCGCCCGTGTAGGTGGAGTCGCCGAGGATCTCCGCGATCGCCGGCAAGTGAATGGTTGCGATCTGGCCCTCCGGAGCTGAACGCCCGAATACGGTCGGTTCACTCGGCTTGAGCCTGATCACGGCCTCAACGGGACCGGCCGGGGCTTCGGGCACCGAATCCGGCGCGTCTTGGCTATTACCCGAGGGCACCCAGCCGCGATCGACGACGATGATTTTGCCGCTCTCGAGTTGCAGCGGCACCAGTACTTCGAATCCTGGCTGTCCGCCGTACGGACGCCCCCGAACGAGGAGCTGTTCGTCGAGAAGATATTCGCCGCTCACCGCAACCGACATCCACTTATTGTCTTCATTGAATTCATTGAGCTCAGGCATCACTGAGTCGAGGGATCGTGGTGCGGACTCCCAGTTTTCGCTGACACGCGCTACTTCAGTTGCGGCCTCTTCGCGGCGATCAAACTGCCAGTGGGAGAGAAAAACGCAACCAATCGCAAACACAATCACGAGCGTGAGGTAGCCAAACCAGCGACTTGAAAGTACGAAACGCCACTTACTCACGCAGCACCACCATCCGGAACCATGCTGACAGGGGAGTCGAGATCGCTCACTAGAACAGGGAAACCCCGGCTCGAGAGATAGTCGCGAAGGAACTCTTCATGCTCGGCGCAGGCGAGCCACACCTTCACACGCTCGGGGCCGTGAATACGGGGATTACGCCAGTTGACGTTGACCTGCGCTGGCGCAGTGCAGCCAGCGCGCGAGCACTGTTGTGTGCTCGGGCCACTCTCGCCGATCACCGAGCAGCCTCATCCGATCCAGCGGCGAGAAAAGAATCGCGCGACTCTAGAGCAAGTTGCCCAGGAGCGCTCACTGTGCCAGAACGTCGCGTCTCCACATTCGCTAGCACCACAGCCACGTAGGGCAACACCACTGCGCCGAGGATCGGCAGCACGAGCCACCAGCCACGAACGAACACACACAACAACACGCAGACTACGCGGATCGCCATAGCGATGGAATAGTTGATGACGCGACGACGCCGCTCATCATCCGGCCGCTCAGGGAGCGACGTGATCGACTCAGGAGTGTTCATGGGCTTTCTTCGGTTGCCGAGGTTGTACCCCTAAGCCTACGCCGCCCTCGGCGACTATATGCTGGGAACCATGAGCACCACAGCAACTGAATCACGAATCGTTCTCGTCACCGGCGGCAACCGCGGCATCGGCCGGGCCATCGCCGAAGAATTTGTGGCTCAGGGCTACCGCGTAGCCGTGACTGCACGCTCGGGCACTGGCCCCGAAGGGACCCTCACGGTTACCGCAGATGTCACCGACCCTTCGAGCATTGATGCCGCCTTTACAGAGGTAGAAACCAAGCTTGGCCCGGTTGAAATCGTCGTAGCCAACGCCGGCATCACCCGCGACATGTTGTTGATGCGCATGAGCGACGAGGACTTCACCGACGTACTCAACACCAACCTTTCCGGAGCCTTCCGCGTGGTTAAGCGCGCCTCAAAGGGAATGATGAAAGCGCGCTTTGGGCGCGTCATCCTTGTATCGAGCGTTGTCGGCCTCTTGGGCTCGGCAGGTCAAGTCAACTACTCCGCATCGAAGAGCGGTCTGATTGGGCTCGCTCGCTCACTCACTCGTGAGTTGGGCAGCCGCGGAATCACCGCCAACGTGGTTGCTCCCGGTTTCATTGAGACTGACATGACAGCAGCTCTCGCGACCGAGCAGCAAGATGCGTACCTCAAGCAGATTCCAGCGAACCGCTTTGCCCAGCCGGCTGAAGTTGCGAAAGCAATCACGTGGCTGGCCAGCGATGACGCCGGCTACATCTCAGGCGCGGTTATCCCAGTCGATGGCGGCCTAGGAATGGGCCACTAACCCACCAACCCGCCGGACAGCTGCCCAAACGCGGCGCAGCCTCGGATGCACGCTAACTGCGCAAGCCCAACAGCGGCAGAACGGCGCTGAGGTCGCGAATGTCGATGTGCACGTCGGCATTCGCGCGCACGATCGATTTCGCGGTGATACCGACAGACAGCCCCGCGGCCTCCATCATGCGGAGATCGTTGGCGCCGTCGCCGACGGCAATGGTTCGCGAAAGCGGAATACCCGAATCGACGGCCCATTCGCGCAGTGCATCGGCTTTGGCTTGCGCGTCGATGACGGGACCGAGAACCGCCCCGGTCAGGGCACCATTGGCTACCTCGAGCCGATTCGCTCGGGCGTAGTCCAGCCCGAGCGTGGTTGCGAGGGGATCAAGAAGCTCATGGAAGCCACCCGAAACTGCGGCAACGCGGCCTCCAGCATCCTTCACTCCAGCAATAAGTTCGCTGGCACCATTGGTGACCCGGATGTCGCGAGCACACTCGGCGATCACACTCTCGTGAAGACCCGCGAGCGTTGCGACTCGCGCTCGGAGGCTCTGCTCGAAATCGAGTTCTCCGTTCATCGCGCGTGTCGTGATCTCTGTGACTTCAGGCTCGGAGTCCGCACGGGCGGCGAGCAGCTCGATCACTTCGTTCTCGATGAGGGTCGAATCGACATCAAAAACTACGAGAAACTGTGCCACAACGAGGCTCCTTCTAACGACGATTACTGCCGTGAGGTTCGTCACCCCACCACTTCACTCGTCAGACTATCGGGATCATCCTCCGCGCCTCGCCCATTGTGAGCTGCGAAGCAATAGGATGAACACATCATGGCTAGCGTTCTTTCCTTCACCGACGTCACCGTCACACGTAGTGGCAACACGATCCTCGACTCCGTTTCTTGGAGCGCGGATGCCTCCGACCGGTGGGTGATACTCGGTCCCAACGGTGCAGGCAAGACAACACTGCTCCAGATCGCTGCGGCGCAGATTCATCCCAGCTCGGGTGATGTCACCGTTCTCGACAGCACGCTCGGCTCTGCTGACGTGTTTGATGTACGCCCGCGCATCGGCTTTTCGTCAACCGCTCTTGCCCGCCGCGTGCCCAGCAACGAACGCGTTATCGATGTCGTGCTTACAGCGGCGTACTCGGTGACGGGCCGCTGGAATGAGGAGTACGAAAACGTCGACATCCGTCGCGCGCGCCGAGTACTCGCCGAGTGGAGCCTTTCGCACCTCGAAGAGCGTCGCTTCGGCGATCTCAGTGATGGCGAGCAAAAGCGAGTTCAAATCGCGCGCTCGGTCATGACCGACCCAGAAATTCTTCTTCTCGATGAACCAGCAGCAAGTCTTGACCTCGGTGCACGGGAAGAACTCGTTCAATTGCTGAGCGGCTATGCGCAAGCGGAGACCGCGCCAGCAATTGTTATGGTCACGCACCACGTTGAGGAGATTCCCCGTGGATTTACTCACGCGCTGGTTTTGACCGAAGGATCTGTGCACAGCGCCGGTAGAATCGACGACGTTGTTACATCAGAGAACTTGAGTGCCGCATTCGGCCTCGAACTCATCATCACGAAAGACGCCGGCCGCTACACCGCACGAGCCGCCTAATCCTCTGATAGGCTTGTGTGTCGGTCCGCGTGACCGCCTACGTCTTTTTTCATCCAGAATCCAGGGAAATCCAATGAAGTCCGAGATCCACCCCACGTACGCGCCCATCGTTTTCCGCGACCTCGCGTCTGGTTCCACGTTCCTTACCCGTTCGACCGTGTCGAGCGACAAGACGATCGAGTGGGAAGACGGCAACACCTACCCGGTGATTGACGTTGAAATCTCCTCGGAATCGCACCCGTTCTACACCGGTAAGCAGCGCATCATGGACTCCGCCGGCCGCGTTGAGAAGTTCAAGAACCGCTACAAGGGCTTCGGCAACTAGTAGTAGTCAGTTTTTCCTGAAGGCGACCGGTTATCCGGTCGCCTTCAGTCGTTAATGTGGCGGACTGCACAATGCACTCTGCCACCAACGGCAAGTGCGCAGCGCCCGAGGGCACTGCGCACTTCGACGTAATGAGCCGTGCGGCTACTGGGGGAGTGAACGCACCGGCCAGTCAGGGTTAGCCACGAAACTGTGATCGCCCTTGGACGAGCGCATGTAGTCCTGAAAACTGGCGGCCTGATCGGCGTACCAGCGCTGCTGCTGCGAATGCAGTTCGCCGAACGGGATGCTGAGCTGGTCGCCGTACTTGGCGAGGAGTGCCTGCGCGACACGTGCCGCTGCGATGGCATCTGACCCGGCATCGTGCGCATCGTTGAGGTCGACACCATAAAGCGCGGACGTGACTTCGAGAGTGCGCTTGCCGCGACGGTAGCGGTCGACCGCTTTGTCAATCACGAGCGGGTCGATCACGATGTACGGCTCTGCCAGACCCTCAAGCGAGTACCGACGACATTCGCGGTCGAGCAGCGACAGGTCATAAGGAGCGTTGTATACAACCAGCGGGATTCCGAGAGCACAGGTCACTTTGAGGGTCTGCACGATCTCCGCGACGACCAAGGATGCCTGCCGGCCTTCTGCTTGAGCTCGTGCGGTCGAAATTCCGTGAATTGCCGCCGCACCCTCCGGAATCTCGATGCCGGGATCGGCGAGCCAGTCCCAGCGCGATACGACAGCGCCAGAGGCATCGACGATCGCGATGCAGGCTGAGACGATGCGACTAGTTTCGACATCGACGCCGGTGGTTTCAAGATCAAAGGTGGCTAAAGTGCCGGAGTTGCTCATGCACTCAGCGTAGAGCGCGACACTGACACCGAGAACTCGGCTCGCGGTACTCCGCGGGGAAGCCGCTAGCCAAGCAGGGCTCCGTGGCATGCCCGATGTTCTCAATGCCGCCAACTGCCGCCGCACTACATAGGATTGTCTGAATGAAGCCCGCATCGCCGTATGGAGCACTGCTCGACGCCACACCGGCGAGGCACTCCGAAATAACCGTGCTGGGGGCATCCACCCATTACTGGGAGTACGGCCCCGCAGACGCCGACACCGTGCTGGTGCTGGTTCACGGGTTTCGGGGCGATCACCACGGTCTTGAGGCTGTCTGCGCTCACCTTCGCGGAATCCGCATCGTTAGCCCTGACCTTCCGGGCTTTGGTGAATCCGCGCCGCTCACTGGGCACCTTCATAACATCGAGGGCTATGCGCTGTGGCTCGACGCGTTTGTAGGTCAACTAGGGGTCAGCGGCCGCGCATACATCCTGGGGCACTCCTTCGGGTCAATCGTCGTGTCTGCTGCACTCGCACGCGGGCTCACTACGCCCCAGCTCATTCTCGTGAACCCCATTGCTGCTCCGGCGCTTTCGGGCCCCAACGGCGTGCTCAGCAAGATCACACTGTGGTTTTATCAGGCTGCTCGCGCCCTCCCTCTCGCCATAGGTGCACCGCTGCTCAGCAACTGGCTGGTAGTCCGCGTAATGAGCTTGGCCATGGTCAAGACCCACAACCCTGAGCTACGCCGTTGGGTGCATCAGCAGCATCATGCCCATTTCAGTAGCTACGCGAACCGAGACAGCCTGCTCGAAGCCTTTGAAGCCTCGATCGGCTCGGATGTCAGTATGTTTGCCGAGAGCATTACGGTGCCCACACTCCTCATTGGCGCGCGCAACGACCCGATCAGTCCGGTTCCTGCTCAGGAGCGACTGCACACACTTTTCGCCGACTCCCAGCTCGAAATTTTCGACAACGTCGGCCATCTCATCCACTATGAACGGCCGCGCGAAGCGGCTGAACTGATCGTCTCGTTCCTGAATGCAGGAACAGTTGCGGAGCCCCTCTCATGAAGATCGTTTTTGACTGCCGCTACACGCGAATCGGTCGCCACGATGGAATCAGCCGCTACGGCTCACGTCTCGTTGAAGAGATCAGCAAGATACAGCCGGTCACGATGCTTATTTCTGACAAACGTCAGCTCGAACTCCTCCCTGACCTCCCGTGGGAAATGGCATCGTCGCCCACCGGCATCCTCGAGCCGTTCGTGGCGCTTCAGGTGAACAAGCTCAAGCCGGATGTGGTCTTCACTCCGATGCAAACCATGGGGCCATTCGGTCGCAAATATGCGCTCGTCACTACGGTGCACGATCTCATCTACTACAAGCACCCCACACCACCCCACAACCTGCCCGCCGCGGTGCGCGTCATGTGGCGCCTCTACCACTTGACCTGGGCGTTCCAGCGAGCCCTTCTCAACACGGCCGATGGACACGTCTCTGACTCCGACACGACGCGCAACCAAATGCTCGAGCACAAGCTCACGCGCAATCCGATTTCGGTTGTGACGCTCGGCACTGATAGCCCGGGGGAGTACACCCCTCGTAGCGCACCAACCACGCGTGAACTCGTCTACATGGGTTCGTACATGCCCTACAAAAACGTCGGCCTCATTGCTCGCGCACTCCACGACCTTCCGGGATACACGTTGCACTTGATGAGCCGGGTCGACGACGCCAATAGGGCAGAACTCACTGCGTTGGCACCCGCCGACAGCCTCGTCTTTCATAACGGCGCAAGCGACGAGGTCTACGCCGAGACGCTGTCACGTGCCACCGCTTTGGTTACCGCATCCCGCGACGAAGGCTTCGGCCTGCCGCAGGTTGAAGCGATGGTTCTCGGAACTCCTGTGTTGGTCAGTGACACAGAAATCTTCCGCGAGATCTCCGGCCCCGCCGGGGGATTCTTCAGCCCGGATGACCCTTCCGAACTGGTGCGCGAGGTGAAAGCTCTCGAGGACCCTGCGACCTGGCAGGCTCGCTCCGCTGCCGCGCGAGCACGGTCAGACGAGTTCACCTGGCAGAAGGGCGCGGCATCGCTCTATCAGGCACTTGAAGCCGCCGTCGCTGCCCGTCAAGACAAGAAGAAGCGCTAGCGAGCTCGAGCTACTGAGGAGTGCTTTCGCGCCGAGCGAGAGCGTTCTGAGAGGCGAAATCTTCGCCGCCCTGGCGCTCTGACTCTTCTTCAATGGGGTCGTCAAAGTCCACCAAGGTCAGAGAACCGTCGTCGTGACGGAAACTGTGCACCGAGCCGTTCGCGATCCGACCATGGGCGTGGTCGGGAGCGACAGCGGCGAGAACGGCGGCAATGACGCCTCCGTGGGCAACCACGATGATCGACTCACCGTGGTGCTCTTCAGCGAGCGTCACGAGCGCGGGAAGAACTCTCTCGACAACAGACTCTCGTGATTCGCGACCCGGAACTTCGACATCCGCCGAATAAATGGCATCGATCTGCTCGGCAGTGCGCCCCTCGGCAACCCCGTAGTTGCGTTCGACAACAGCGGCGATGGGCTGGGGCGCTGGCAGCCCCACCTCGGCGGCGATGATCTCGGCGGTCTCCATGGCGCGCGACAAGGGGCTGGCGAAAATGCCATTCCATTGGCGGCGAGCGAGAAGGGCACCGGTGGTTCGAGCCTGAGCACGACCAGTGTCGTTGAGCGGGATGTCGGTGCTGCCCTGAATGCGACGCTGAAGATTCCAGTCAGTCTCTCCGTGCCGCACAAGATAGATGAACACAACGCTCCATTCGAAAGTCAGGACTCAGCGCGGGCGAGCTGAGATGCGCCGGTTACTACGCGGCTAGCCGTTCCACGAGTTCGCCAAGAACCGCAGAAGCACCACCGTCAATCTTAACGTCGGCTCGACGATCCGCCTTTGTGGTTCCGCGATTGATAATCACGAGCGGAATCTTCTTGCGCATGGCGCGTTCGACCAAGCGGATGCCGGAATTCACCACGAGAGAGGACCCGGCGACGATCATCGCCTCTGATTGGTCCACGAGCGCGGCACCGAGTTGGAACTTTCGCGTCGGCACGAACTCGCCAAAGAAGACGACATCCGGCTTTAACAGCCCACCGCACACCGTGCAATCGGGAACGATGAAGTCATCGACGTTATGCACGTCGGCGTCGCCGTCGGGGTTGAGCGTGTGGGAGTCGGACTCTTCGAGCCACGGATTGAGTTCGGAGATACGGGCGGCAAGGGGAGTGCGCGCAAAGTACTGACCGCAACGCAAGCATCGAGCCCGGTCGATGCTGCCGTGAACGTCGACTACGCGCTTGGAGCCCGCTCGCAAATGCAATCCGTCGACATTTTGAGTGACGATGCCGTTGCTAAGACCCAGGCGCTCGAACGCGGCAAGCGCCTCATGACCATCATTAGGAGTAGAGGCCGCGAAACGCTTCCAGCCGAGGTGACTGCCCGCCCAATACCGTTGACGGAATTCCGGCGAGCTCTGAAATTGCTGGAAGGTCATCGGATTGCGCACTGCGGCGCCTTCACCGCGATAATCGGGTATGCCCGAATCGGTGCTGATGCCAGCGCCAGTGAGTACGCTAATGAGCTTGCCCTGAAGAAGCTCGGCAGCACGATCAATATCGTCGCTGAGCGGGAGTGTATTCACACTTCAAGCGTAAGCACTTCGAGCACGATAAGCGCCATGAGAGATTCACCTGATGGCGAAACCGCACAGTTGGGAATATACCGTGAACGTCATCCGAGTCACCGATCTCTCCGATCCTCGCCTCAGCGACTTCGCGAACCTCACGGATGTCGCGCTTCGTCGTCGCACCGAACCCGCCGGTGGTCTCTACATCGCCGAGTCATCGAAGGTGATCGCCCGTGCGCTGCGTGCCGGCCATCAGCCACGTGCGATTCTCGTTCTTGAGCAGTGGCTCGACGATGTGGCTGAACTGCTCGGCGACTCCGATGCTCCGGTCTACGTGGGCGAATCAGACTTGCTCGAGCAATTGACCGGCTTCAACCTGCACCGGGGAGCCTTGGCATCCATGCATCGGCCTGTTCTCCCCACGGTTGCTGATTTGGTGAAGAATGCACGTCGGATCGTCATTCTCGAAGACATCGTTGACCACACCAACGTCGGTGCGATCTTCCGCTCGGCGGCTGCTCTGGGCGCCGACGCTGTGCTGATCACGCCCCGCTGCGCAGATCCCCTGTACCGCCGCAGCGTTCGCGTGAGCATGGGCACGGTGCTGCAGGTGCCCTGGACGCGCATCCCGAACTGGCCCGAGGACGCCGTCGAGCTCAAGGCTGCAGGCTTCCATCTCGCTGCGCTCGCCCTCAACGACGAGTCGGTTGACCTCGATACTTTTGCCGCGACAGCACCCGAGCGCGTAGCTCTCATTCTCGGCACGGAAGGCGACGGTCTCTCGCGCAGCACCATCGAAACTGCCGACACCGTCGTGAAGATCCCGATGATGCACGGGGTCGATTCTCTCAACGTTGCCGCGGCGAGTGCTGTCGGGATGTACACACTTCGAGTGCGCTAGGTTTCGACCGCCCTGCACCTGTTAGCGTTATCCGGTGCCGCTGACTCAACGCCAAATCTTCCGTCGCCGTCGCATCGTCGTTTTCTCCGCTGTAGCCGTTGCATTCTCGTTAACGTTCTATTTGCCCCTGACGTTGCTAGCCCCTCTCGAGGCGATCTCCGCGAACGTGGTGCCCGTCGCCGAGCCCGAGGTAGCAGTACCTGAAATTTCCCTTCCGGGATACGGCGTTTCGGCGATAGGTGCACTCGATCGCCCTGGTGTCTTAGCTCAGGCGGGTAGCGCAGAAGCTGTACCGATTGCCTCAATCACGAAAATCATTACGTCGTTGGTCGTTCTCGATGCCAAGCCACTCGCTGCGGATGAAGCGGGACCGACCATCACCTTTAGTCAAACGGACGTTGATTATTACTACGACCAACTCGCTCAATACGGTTCGGTCGCCCCTGTCTATACCGGCCAACAACTCTCGCAACGCGATGTTTTGACTGTCGTTTTGCTCCCGTCGGCAAATAACTACGCTCAATCGCTGGCCCACTGGGCTTTCGGCTCCGAAGAAGCGTTCGTTGCCGCGGCCGCGGCGTGGCTAGACAGCAAGGGTCTGGCAGACACGACGCTCACCGAAGCATCGGGCATCCAAGAAACCAATCGGAGCACGGCTGCTGATCTGACCGAGATCGCGCGGTTGGCCATCGAGAATCCCGTCATTGCACAGATCGTGTCGAGCTCGACTGCAGAGATCCCCGGCATCGGTACGGTCAGCAACAGCAACAAGCTCCTCGGCATCGATGGCGTAGATGGAATTAAGACGGGAACCCTTGACGAGGGTTGGTCGTGCCTTCTCTTCTCGGCTGATGTTTCCGTTGGTGACACCGTGATTACGCTGGTTGGCGCCGTCGTAGGCGGACCAGACCATCCCACGATTAACGCCGCGATCCAAGAACTCATTGCGGATGCCACTGCCGGTTACTCCGAAGTGACGCTCGCTAGCGTTGACGAAGAGTTCGCCGAATATGACACGCCGTGGGGTGACGAAGCGTCCGCCATCTCGGAGTCCACCGTCAGCGCGGTCGTGTGGGGCGAAGACGAGATTTCGATGAGCGTGAATGTGCCGACTGTGCGTACCGCGGATGCCGGGGAGAGCGCAGGAACCGTGGAATTCCGGGTCGGAGACGAGACGTTTAGCGTGCCGCTGGTCTTGAGCGGCGAGATTGACGATCCCGGGCCATGGTGGAGACTGACAAATCCGACCGCAATGTTTTAGTTATCGAATAGACACGGCGCTCACAGGCGGCCGCGATAAGGTGGAGTGTATCTGGAGCACTTGCTCGCTTGTCACATGACTGGGAAGTCATTCGAAAATATCTGAGGTCACGTGAGTAGTTCTCTCTCAGCCGATCCCGTACGTGTAATTAAAACTGGTCCCCGCGGCGTCGGTAGCCAGATGAGCGATTTTGCCTCCCTCTTGCGCACTGTGCGCGAGGCAGGCCTGCTGCGTCGCAGCAAACGCTTTTACATCACCACTTTTGCCGTCATCACCCTCGCCATGGCTGGCGCTTGGGTCGGCTTCGCGATGCTCGCCGGCACGTGGTACATCCTTCTCATCGCTGCGGCGATGGGCATCATTTTCACGCAGTATGCATTCTTGACTCACGAGTTGGCGCATCGCCAGGTCTTTCAGTCGAGCAAGCTCAACGACACGCTCGGCCGGTTGATGTCCGACCTCGTGGTCGGCATCAGCTACGCGTGGTGGATGAACAAGCATTCGCGTCACCACGCGAACCCCAACACTGTCGACAAAGATCCCGACATTGAGACTGACTTCATCATTTTCCAGAAGGAAAAGGCTGTCGGTCTCAAGGGACTCACTAAGTTCATGGCTAACCGCCAGGGCTACCTGTTCTTCCCTGCGCTGCTGCTTGAGGGCTTCAACCTTCATTCGCACGCCTTCCAGGAAGTGTTCAACTTCAAGAAGAAGGTCGACAAGCGTTGGCTCGAGATCACGCTGTTGCTCGTTCGCAACATCGGTTACCTCGCGATCGTGTTCAGCTTCCTGCCCCTCGGAATGGCTTTCGCCTTCCTCGGAGTGCAGATGGGAATCTTCGGTCTCTACATGGGCGCATCCTTCGCGCCCAACCACAAGGGAATGCCGATCCTGCCCAAGGGCTCCAAGGTCGACTTCCTGCGCCGTCAGGTACTCACGAGTCGCAACATCCGTAGCGGTCACTTCATGAACCACTTCATGGGCGGTCTCAACTACCAGATCGAGCATCACTTGTTCCCGACCATGCCGCGACCACATTTGCGCCGCGCGCAAGAGATGGTCAAGGAGTACTGCAAGACCAAGGACATCAAGTACACCGAGGTCGGTCTCTTTACGTCGTATGGCATCGTTGTTCGCCACCTCAACGAGGTCGGCCTGAGCGCCGATGGCGATCCGTTCGATTGCCCAGCAGCAGGACGCACCGGCTACAGCGGCTAACGGCCGCTTGAGTTCATAAAAAAGGCCCCTCACCACTAGGTGAGGGCCTTTTCTGCGTTCACGGGGCACACAGCGACCGCTGGCGAGGCAGCGGGATCCGGAGACCGACCGCAGTAGCGCGAACTAGAAGCCTGGGCGCTTAGCCGTGATGTTGTCGCCTGACGATTGGTGGCGTACCCGTCGTAGCACCCACGGCACTAGATGCTCTCGAGCCCAACCCATGTCTTCGACGCGCGCTTCACGCCAGCGCCGCGGGGGAAGCGGCTCCGGCTGAAATGGCTCGAGATCGTTCTCGACGTTGAGAGCATCCAGCACCATCCGGGCAACCGTGTGGTGGCCCACTGCGGAGAAATGCAAACGATCGGGGGCCCACATGCGCGGGTCGGCCAGTTCACGCAGTGACCACATGTCCGCCACGATCGCGTCATGGCGCTGAGCCACGGCGCGGATGTTCTCGTTGTAGATGGCTACCTTGCCACGCATTCGGTTCAAAACTGGCGTCATCCCGATGTCGGGCCCCGTGAAGAGCATGACCGTGGCGCCGTCGCTGCGCAGCTGACGCACGAGTTCGTCGACGCGGCCAGCAACCTCGTCGGGATCCGAACCGGGGCGGATGATGTCATTGCCGCCCGCAGACACGCTGATGAGGTCAGGCTTCAGCTCGAGCGCCGGCTCCAGTTGCTCGCTAGCAATCTGGTTAAGCAGCCGACCGCGAATCGCGAGATTGGCGTAGGCAAAGTCGCTTGTGCGTGATCCGAGTACCTCCGCTACGCGATCTGCCCAGCCGCGATTGCCGCCGGGGGAGTTCGGTTCGGGGTCCCCGATACCTTCGGTGAATGAGTCGCCG
This sequence comes from Rhodoglobus sp. NPDC076762, assembly GCA_040687235.1. Taxonomy (GTDB): domain Bacteria; phylum Actinomycetota; class Actinomycetes; order Actinomycetales; family Microbacteriaceae; genus Rhodoglobus. The sequence goes on from JBFBMV010000001.1 coordinate 1,845,438, forward strand.
ATTGCGACGTATCTGCTCCAAGGATGTTCGTGTTGCATACTTCTAGCCTGTCTCAAAATTTCACTGTGCGCTACCCGTGTGCTTCCTGTGAGCAACCTGAGTTGCTTTGACCCTCGTACAGGGCACGTGGTTAAGTCTTCTTTGTTGGTTTTCACACCGAAAACTACATAAGCACCGTTTGGAGAACACACAATGGGAATCATCGGTTGGATCGTACTGGGACTCATCGCCGGCGCTATCGCTAAGGCTATTTTGCCCGGACGCCAAGGCGGCGGTTGGCTTGCAACACTCCTGCTCGGTGTAGTAGGTGCTCTTGTAGGAGGATTCGTGGGAGGCGCCATCTTTGGTATCGGCCTCGAAGAATTCTTCTCGATCCAGACATGGCTCGTCGCCATCGCTGGTTCGGTACTCGTCCTCTTTATCTATGGACTAGTCACGCGCGGCTCACGTCGCTAAACACTCTTAGCTAGACAGCTTCACAAATTGGGCGGTGCACTTCGGTGCACCGCCCTTTTTGGCGTCGGGAGGGACCGAGCTGACTCCACATGACGTCGCATCTCGAAGGTCGGTGGCACCTGAGACAATGGGACCATGGGTAAGCAAGACGGTCGAACGCGGCACGTAACCGCGGCGGGCGTCGACGACAGCACTGCCACGATCCTCCACGTCGACATGGATGCGTTCTTCGCATCCGTGGAGCTTCTCGATCATCCGGAGCTCGTGGGCAAGCCCGTCATCGTCGGGCACAACTCAGCTCGGTCCGTGGTCACTGCAGCAACGTACGAGGCCCGCAAGTTCGGCGTGAACTCGGCGATGCCCATGGCGCTGGCACTGCGCCGTTGTCCTCACGCCATCGTGCTCGAGCCACACTTTGAGCGCTACCAGCACTTTTCGTCGGTGGTCTTCGACATCTGCGACCAACTCACCCCCAAGGTCGAGCGACTTGGCATCGATGAAGCCTTTTTGGATGTTGCAGGAGCCCGCGCGATCTATGGTTCGCCGATCGAGGTGGCCACGTTGCTGCGCAAGCGAGTGTTCGAAGAAACCGGGCTGGTGTGCTCGGTCGGAGCAGCTGCATCGAAATATGTGGCAAAAGTGGCATCCGGGCTCTCGAAGCCCGATGGACTTCTGGTCATCCCTGCCGACAAGACCGTCGAATTTCTTCACCCCCTTCCCATCTCCGCGTTGTGGGGCGTTGGTGGCAAGACCGCCGAGGTCCTCCAGCAGCGCGGATTCACGACCATTGCCCATGTCGCCCACGCAGATCGCGAAACGCTCACTCGCGCCGTCGGCGAGGCGGGAGCAGTCAAGCTGCACAACCTCGCGTGGGGCAATGACCCGCGACCTGTGGTCGAACGAGCTGCTGAGAAAAGTGTCGGGCACGAGACCACGTTCGAGTACAACGTGCTGGACGCCGACGAGATTCGCCGAGAGCTGCTGCGGCTTTCCGGAAAGGTCGCCGCTCGATTGCGGGCCGGGGGCGTCGAGGCGCGCACCGTCGTGCTCAAACTCCGTTTCGAGGACTTCAGCACTATCACTCGGTCGCGCAAGCTTCCCGACCCCACCGACCTCGGCCGCACGCTGTACGAGACCGTGCGCGACATCTACGCCGACTTCGCTCGAGAGGGTCGCCCGGTGCGCCTCGTGGGTGTGCGCGGTGAACAGCTCGCAGAGCCCGGCGGCGGGCAGCAGAGTTTGTGGGACACGACCGACGGCTGGCGGGATGCCGAAGAAGCTATGGAGGCGGCATCCGCTCGGTTCGGCACCGGCGCTATCGGTCCAGCAAGGTTGCTCGGCACGCAACGCTCCGAGCGTCCGCGGCTTGGCCAACGCGACTAGCTCTCTTCCTCAACAGCCAGGAATTCTCAGCAGGTCAAAAAACGCAGCCGACACGAACGCGGTTGTCAGAAGTGAACGGTAAAGTCTTATCAAGTGAGTACTCCATTGCCAGCCCCCACCGTGGGCACCTTCGCGGCGGAACATCTCTCACCGTCGTACCCCGAGCGCGCCGCCCGCGGCACCGCATCCAAATTGCGGGCCTGGCAGGCAGAGGCGCTCGACCTGTACTTTGAGAAAGAGCCGCGCGACTTTCTGGCCGCGGCAACACCGGGCGCAGGCAAGACCACTTTCGCGCTGCGCTTGGCCGTTGAACTCATTGCCCGTCGCGAGATCGACCGCGTTACCGTTGTGGCGCCGACAGATCACCTCAAACGCCAGTGGGCAGATGCTGCTAACCGCGTTGGTCTGCGCCTCAATCCGTCGTTCTCCAATGGCGATGCGTGGGGTGGCCGTCGTTTTCATGGCGTCGCCGTCACGTACGCGCAGGTGGCGATGAAGGCAACGTTCCACCAAGAAATCACCGACTCAGCCCGCACCCTCGTCATCCTCGACGAGGTGCACCACGGCGGTGATGCTCTCAGCTGGGGCGACGCGATCCACACCGCCTTCGGTCGCGCCACGCGCCGACTCTCGCTCACCGGAACACCCTTCCGCAGCGACACTGCCCCCATTCCCTTCGTCACCTACGCGCCCAACCACGAGGGCATTCGCACCTCGGTCACCGACTACAGCTACGGTTACGGCCGCGCGTTAGAAGACGGCGTCGTTCGCCCCGTGATCTTTATGGCGTACGCGGGCAAGATGAAGTGGCGCACTCGCATGGGCGACGAGATGGAAGCCCGCCTCGGCGAAGGCGACACTAAAGACGTTACGGCGCAAGCGTGGCGCACAGCACTTGACCCCAAAGGCGAATGGATGCCAGCAGTGCTGCGGGCGGCCGACCGTCGTCTCAGCGAGATCCGCCACTCTGTTCCGGATGCCGGAGGGCTCGTCATCGCGACGGACCAGCTCGCGGCGCGCGCCTACGCCAAACTCATCAAGGACATCACGGGGGAGTCCGCCACGATCGTTCTCTCCGATGAAAAGGAGTCGTCGTCGCGCATCGAGACCTTCGCCGAGAGCGATAGTCGCTGGATGGTCGCTGTGCGCATGGTGTCAGAGGGGGTCGACGTTCCTCGACTGGCTGTTGGTGTGTACGCGACGTCGGCATCTACCCCGCTCTATTTCGCTCAGGCAGTAGGGCGCTTTGTGCGCACCCGCCGACGCGGTGAAACAGCGTCGATCTTCTTGCCGAGCGTTCCGAACCTCATGAATCTGGCCGGCAAGCTTGAGAAAGAGCGTGATCACGCGCTCGACCGTAAAGAAACTGGCGATGAACTGCTCGACGACAGCCTTCTCGATGCGGAGAACCGCGAAGAGAAGACGAGCGACGAACTTGCGGACGAGTTCACGTGGGAAGCGCTGGAGTCAGAGGCGAACTTTGACCGGGTGCTATTCGATGGCGCGGAATTCGGCTTCGCCGCGGAGCCTGGCAGCGACGAAGAGCTCGATTTCATCGGCCTTCCCGGCATTCTGGAACCCGAACAAGTGCGTGAATTACTCATGCAGCGCCAGAAACGTCAGTCGAAGCGCGCCGAGAGCCGACCGAAGGCTGAACAACCCGCTCCGCTATATCGCACGCTCAAAGAGCAGCGAACCCTGCTGAACAACCTTGTGGGCCGCAGAGCGAAGCTTTCTAACGAACCGCACGGTCTGATCCATGCGGAGCTCCGACGCGTCTGTGGCGGTCCTGCGGTCGCTCAGGCCACTGTGACGCAATTGCAGACCCGCATCGATTACCTGCGCAAGGGCTTTCACTCTTAAAAGCCGCTCTGCGTGGTCGGTTAACGCAAAAACGCGGCTATCGAGAAGCCGCGGTCGTCCTGTGCGCGTAAACACCAGCATCGTTGTTGACAAGAAACACCGTTAACAAGAAAACGCCCCCGGTATAGGACCGGGGGCGTTCTCATTACTGAACTATCAAGATCAGAGGGGGCGGATGTTCTCCGCCTGGGGACCCTTGGGTCCCTGTGTGATGTCAAACTCAACCTTTTGGTTCTCGTCGAGCGACTTGTAGCCATTTGTTGCGATGGCCGAGTAGTGGGCGAACACGTCAGGACTTCCATCCTCGGGGGCGATGAATCCAAAGCCCTTTTCTGCGTTGAACCACTTGACGGTACCTAGTGCCATTTAAAACTCCTCCAGGAGCGTTCTTCAGGCCCCGACAGTCGAGGCCGCCTTCATGCCTTTGTATAGAACATGAACGATGAGATAAGGCTATAGCAGTAAAGCCCTGCATGTGTCATGTATTTCGAAAAAGTCACATAACGGTAATGAATTGGTCACTAACGAAAATCGCGAGATCGGGTGTGGGGGAGCCCCGATAGGGGTTCGAAGCGGTCTGCCACCACATTGATTACGCCGTCGACAGACCTTTCCAACACCCCGCGAACGATGAGTGCGGCGCTATCCCGAGCAACCCGACGATAGCGCCCCCAGACCCCAACACTGCAGATCACATTGATCAATCCCGTCTCATCCTCGACATTAATAAAGGTGATGCCGCTGGCGGTTGCGGGGCGTTGACGGTGGGTCACCACACCCCCGATTTCAACGCGACGCCCCGATTCTGCGGTGGTGAGATCGCTGGCGCTCAGTACGCCACGGCGCGAAAGCGCAGGCCTAATGTGGGCAACCGGGTGGCTGGCGGGCGAAATCCCGGTCGACCAGAGGTCAGCCATAAGGTCATCAACCGGGGTGGCCATCGAAAAGAGAGGGGGCTGTACCGCCACCATGCTGTGCGGCAAAAATTCTTCACGGTCTTGCGCGGCCGAACCAGCGTTCCACATCGCTTCGCGCCTCGTGAGTTCCAGACTGTCGAATGCTCCCGCCGCCGCCAATGCCTCCAGCTGTTTTGTCGTGAGCCCCGCCCGACGCACCACATCGTTCATTGACGTAAATTCACCGGCTTCGCGAGCTGCCACAATTTTTTCAGCCACCGGCGTGCCGATGCCCTTTACTTCGTCAAAACCGAGCCGTACTGCAAACGATCCATCGCGACGGTGGTCATCAGTGTCAAAATGCGCAGAACGATCGAACAGGCCCACTGGAGGCTGTTCCGCAGCGAGGCACTGATCGCTGCCCGTTGCCCCCTCTCGACCCTCGTGTGGTTCGAGAGAAGCGAAAACCCCCGAGAGCTGGATGTCGGGACCATGCACGACCACACCATGGCGTCGAGCATCCGCCACCAACGACTGCGGCGAATAAAAGCCCATGGGTTGCGCCCGCAATAGCGCCGCCAAGAAAGCTGCCGGATAGTGCAGTCTCACCCAAGCACTGGCATAAACCAGCAGCCCAAAGCTCAGAGCGTGACTTTCGGCAAAACCAAAACCGGCAAACGCCTGGATGCTCTCATAGATGCGGTCGGCATTCGCCCCGGTAATGCCGTTGCTGGCCATCCCGGCATAGAGCTTGGTGCGGAGTTTGTCGATTCGCTCGATACCGCGCTTGGACCCCATCGCCCGCCGCAGCAGGTCTGCGTCGTCAGCCGAGCACCCGCCCACCGCCACAGCGATCTGCATGAGTTGTTCTTGAAAGATAGGCACGCCGAGGGTGCGCTCAAGCGGCTCCACAAGGTTGGGGTGCAGATAAGTAATTGGCTCGGCGCCCATCTTGCGGCGAACATAGGGGTGCACGGCGCCGCCCTGGATCGGGCCGGGACGCACGAGAGCGATCTCGACGACGAGATGATAGAACTCGCGCGGCTGAAGGCGCGGCAGCAACCCCATTTGCGCACGGCTCTCGACCTGAAAGACGCCGATGGCATCCGCTCGGCAGAGTTGGTCGTAGACGCCCTGCTCTTCGGCCGGGATCGTGGCGAGATCCCAGCGTTCGCCGAGAGCCTCATCGACCAAATCGAAGCTGTACTGCATGGCCGAGAGGATGCCGAGGCCGAGCAGATCGAACTTGACCAGCCCCATCCAGGCGCAATCATCTTTATCCCACTGCACCACCGTGCGCTTCTCTTTGCGCGCGTGCTCAATCGGTACCACTTCGCCGACCGGACGCTGAGTCAACACCATGCCACCCGAATGGATGCCCAAGTGCCGCGGAAACTTCATGACCTGCTGGGCAAGTTCCAACACCGAATCGGGGATGTCGTGGTCGATTCCCGAAACATCAGAACCCCAGCGCTCCATTTGCTTCGACCACGCATCCTGCTGCCCGGGGCTATGACCGAGCGCCTTCGCCATATCCCGCACGGCAAACCGAGGACGGTACTGGATCACGTTGGCCACTTGCGCGGCGTTCTCGCGCCCGTAGCGCTCAAAGACATACTGAATGACTTCTTCGCGGCGCTCGGAATCGAAGTCGACGTCGATGTCTGGCTCTTCTTCGCGCATCGCCGAAATGAAACGCTCGAAGGGGAGTTTGTAGCGAATGGGATCAACCGCAGTGATCTTGAGGAGGTAACAGACCACAGAACTCGCGGCTGAGCCGCGCCCCTGGCACAGGATTCCTCGCCCCCGAGCGAAAGCCACAATGTCGTGCACGATCAAGAAGTAGCCGGCAAAACTCTTCTCCTCGATCACATCGAGCTCACGCTGGATGCGGGCCCGATTCTCGTCAGACAGTTCAATGGAGCGGTCTTTCACTCCGGCCCAGGTCAGTTCACGCAACCAACTCGCCGGAGTATGGCCCTCAGGAACATCTTGATCGGGCAGGGCAGGTTTTGCCTGCCGCAACTCGAAAGCGGCCTCTTCTGCAATCTGCACCGTCTCGGCTACCACTCCGGGATAGTGAGCGAATCGCGCAGCCATCTCAGCCCCTGACCGCAAGTGCGCGGTGCCTGCTGCGGGGAGCCAACCATCCATCTCGTCGAGACTGCGCCGGGCTCGCACCGCCGAAATCGCAGAGTGCAAGTGGTGTTGGCGGGGAGTGGCGTAGTGAGCGTTGGAGGTAGCGACGACCCGCAGCCCCCGCTCTGCAGCCAGGCCATAGAGGGCGTCGTTGTAGGCCGAATCGAGTGGGTAGCCATGGTGGAAGAGCTCGACGATGACCGAGTCGTCTCCGAATAACGTGCAAAGGGTGTCGAGCTCTGCTCCCGCCGCGAGCATTGACTCCGTCGTGGGAGCGTTCATCCCCTCGGGGCCGGCCAGCGCTCGGCGGACTGTTCCTTTGCGGCATCCGGTAAGGATGAACCAGTGCCCCGACGCTAATTCGGCCAGCTCATCGAGACTGTACTGCGGACGCCCCTTTTCTCCGCCGGCCAGCTGTGCGCGAGTGATCGCTAAAGCGAGCCGGTGATAGCCCTCCTCCTTGCGTGCTACGACAAGAAGGTGGTCGCCTTCCGGATCGGCAATGCCATTCTGCGGACCACTAAGACCTAACGACAGCTCCGCACCAAACATCGTTCGCAACCCCAGCTCGGCTGCTGCCTCCGCCATGCGCACGATGCCATACAACCCATCGTGGTCCGTAAGAGCGAGCGCACTGAGTTCCAACCGAGCAGCCTCTTCGGCTAGCTTTTCGGGCATGCTCGCGCCGTCAAGAAAACTGAAACTCGAATGGGCGTGCAGTTCGGCGTATGGCACGACATCACCATCGCTCGCGACTGCCGCTGCCGCCTCTGCCGGGGGCTCCACTGGCGCAATGTAGGGAGCTCGTTTGCTCGACACGAGCGACATAGCACGCCCGTCGCCAGCTTCACCGATCGGAGTGACCGTACCGAACCCCGACAGGGTGCGTTCAAGTTGCTTCCACGGAATAAGGGGATTGTTCCACGCCATTAGTCGTACCTCGCTTCAGCCCACCAGCCGCCGTCATCCAATACGAGAAGCCATGCGCAGCCGGTGTCATCAACGGCTTGGAATCGCCACGAGCGACCCGATGACCCCGCCTCCCACCAGCGCTCAGCGAGAGGCCATGGCCCCGCCCAAGCCGTGAGGCTGCGCGATCGCGAATCGCTCGTCGAGAACTGGGCAGGAGGCGCAAGCACCTGACCCCGCTCATCCACCGTCACGGCAGTGCCATCGGCCGCAAAAACATGAACGGCGTGACGACTGGAGAACACCGTTCCGGGTAGGGGATCGGGCAACGCGCCCGGCCACGGGCGTTGGGGCGATCGCTCGGCAACGCTGCGGTCCCCCCAAGCCGTGAGTCGTTGGCGAGAGCCGAGGGTGCGACCGCCTTCAATTGACGGCACCAGAACCCCGCCGTGGCCGAGCATGCTCTGCACTCGAGAAAGGCCATGGTGGATGCGGGGCTCCAGCCCGGAACCCCACAGTCCGATCTCGTGGTGACCAATCTCATCCACGGTTTCGGGAACAATGCGTACTCTACTTATGCCTGAGCTGAGCCCTGCTTCGATGAGGTTCGAACCTTGAACTTGCCACCGCACCCGGTCTACAACGTCACTCGCGCTGAAAGAGCGCGGATGCAGCCACACTCGTTCGGCCACCTCGCCCGACTCAGAATCGAGTTCGACCCGGATGGCCGTCGCCACCAACTGTGCTCGCATAAGCGCATCGATAAAGTCATCAGCGCGGCTGCGAACGGCAAAGGCCACTTGGTCGACGCGGTCGAGCGCCGGCTCAAAGTCAATGACGACATCAAGGTCGAGCGGGGGAGTTCGGGCCACAAAAGCTTGAGGATCGCGGCCACTGGCAAGAGCGTGCAAACGCGCTCCCGGCTCACCGAAACGAACGCGGACATCGGTGCGATCGAGGCTTGCAAATTCGCCAAGTGTAGAAATACCAAGCTTCACTAGCAGCGCCACTATTTGCGGTTCCTCCAACACAGCCAGCGGAAGCGGAGCCAAGAATGCGGCAGACTCACCGGCCGTCACGAGCCGCACTTGGCTCGCGCGCGAACGAACATCTCGGGCAATTGTGCTGCGGGCAGCGTGAACTGCCGTGAAAAGAGCGTCGGCCACTCCCACTCGGGTATCGGAGGCCGCCACCTCATTCACTCGAGCGATCACCGTCAACGCGGCGGCTTTCTCACCGCCGTAATACTGAGCGGCGCCGCGCACCCGCACGGCACACATCCCGGGCCGCAATAGCTGCACTCCGGGAATCAACTCTTCTATCGCCGTCAACACCGGCTCGAAGACACGGCTATCGAGAGCCGGATCGTAGGGCCGGTCAATGATGCCGGGAAAACGCGACTGGGCCTCCCGCAGCCGCAACCCCCTCGTGACGCCCTCGGCGCGAGCGGATGCCGCCGCCGCGAACACGAGACCTTTCTCGACAAGAACAAGGGGAGCATCCGCCGGCAGCTTCTCGTGCTGGCGGGCGGCAACAATCGGCCAGTCCGGAGCCCACACCACGAGAACTCGCGGCAGCGACTCTGGGACCGTCGATGCCGCACTCACGCTGCCACCGCCGGGACTGTCGCTGTCGCGGCCTCCATCGCCGCAAACACCATCACGCCGACACCCGGTGTGGAACTGGCCGCAGCTGCGAGGGAGCAGAATCAGACACGGCAGGAGAATCCGCAGCACTGTACGAGCGAACGGTCTGCGCAGCATCCGGCAACCAGACCCGGGCGCTGCGGGGGCGCCCCGCGTTCTTGCTTGTCACTGTGATCGTGACCTCGCGCGCGGCCAAATGCCCGTGGCCATCACCAATGCCATGCCACCGGCTTTCGCCGAGAGACAGCATCGCTTCGCTCTGCGGCCAGGAGCCAACCATGAGCAGCGTGGACTTGCGTTGTCGCAGGCGCGAAGCGAGTCTGGCAACCGCCGAATCTGATGCGCGTCGAGGCGGTCGCGCCACCACGACATCGACCACGTCGGCGATCGCTGCTGTTACCGCCAACCACTGATCACCCGGATGCGGCACCAACACGAGTCGGTCAAGGTCGACCCCGAAGCTTTGGGCTGCTTCAATGCCGAACTCGGGCACCCCGACAACAGCGCACCACGATCCTGCTGCGGAGGGCGCAGCCAAAAGCGTCATGAGGAGCATCGCCGAGCTATCGACCGAATAGACGCTGCCCTGCTGCAAGCCGCCACCGGGCAACAAGGAAGCGATAACGGGGTGAGTGGGAATGAGCTTAGAACTGAGCGTGCGGGACTGCATCTGACCGATACGTGCTTGTAGCTCAGCAACGCGTTCTGCCGCCGATAGGCTGCCGCCCGCTGCACTCGCAACGCCACCGCTACCGCGGTCGTCGCCGCCACTGCGCTCAGCCGAAAAGACTTCAGCGGTCGCTGAAGCGGCGGAGGCAGATACAGGGGACACCTGTTCATATTCGAACATATGTTCGAGTGTGTCAATTGCGTACGACATCCACCGGCGTGTCTTTCGGATGTCGGCGCCATCGCCTACCGTTACCTCGTGAGTTATATCGAAGCAGTAGATCTCAAAAAGACGTACACGCCCAAAGGCGCTTCCCCCGTGCACGCTCTCGATGGCCTCAATCTCGAGGTTCCGCAGGGCACTGTGACGGCGCTTCTCGGCCCTAACGGTGCGGGCAAAACCACCACCGTCAAGGTTCTCACCACACTGACACGCCCCGATTCCGGTACAGCAACGATCAACGGCGTTGATGTGATCGCATCGCCCGAACGCATTCGCCCCATGATCGGAGTTTCCGGGCAGTATGCGGCCGTTGACGAAAACCTCACTGGCTTCGAAAACCTCGATATGGTGGGCCGGCTTTACCACCTCGGCGCCAAGCAGTCGCGTGCGCGAGCGCGTGAACTTATCGACCTCTTCGACCTCACCGAAGCCCAAAACCGCCCCGTCAAAGGTTTCTCCGGCGGCATGCGTCGTCGCATCGACCTCGCGGGTGCCCTGGTGATGCGCCCACCGGTGCTCTTTCTCGACGAGCCGACCACCGGGCTAGATCCCCGCAGCCGCATTGGCATGTGGGAGATCATCACCACACTCGTGGGGGAGGGCACCACGGTGCTCCTCACCACCCAATATCTCGAAGAGGCCGACCAGCTCGCCGACAGTATCTCTGTCATCGACGACGGCAAAGTCATTGCTAAGGGCACTTCAGACGAGCTCAAAGCGTCTATCGGCGGTCAACGTGTCGAACTCAGCCTGGTATCTCAGGATGACGCGGCCGCAGCCCGCGAAATCCTCACCCGTTTCGGCAGCACCGAACCTGCCGTGAGTCTCGACGGGCGCGGGTTTACCGTCAACGCGGAAGATGCTCCTGCTGCACTGCAGCTCATCCTTACCGAGTTCGCCAGCCGCGGCATCCCGCTCTATGACGCCGGCATGCGTCGCCCCACTCTCGACGACGTGTTCTTGAAACTCACCGGTCACGCCGCGAGCGTCGACGACGCAACCACTAGTACAGACACCGCGGAAGCAGCATCAGCACAGAAGGCCCAGAAATGACCGCCACCATTCCCGCAATGACCCCGAGCACCACCGCCGCCTCGCCCGTGATGAATTGGCTTAATGACGGGTGGATCACCACTCGACGCAACCTCATCAAGATCAAGCGTGTTCCCGACATTTTGGTCTTTACAACGCTGCAGCCCATCATGTTTGTGCTGCTCTTCACTTATGTCTACGCCGGCGTCATCGACATCCCTGGCAGCACGTACGCGGAGTTCATCATGGCCGGCATCTTTGCTCAGACCGTTGTTTTCGGCTCTACTTACTCCGGCTCTGCCATGGCGCAAGACCTCAAAGATGGCATCATCGACCGTTTTCGCACGCTGCCTATGAGCCCCTCCGCGGTTCTAGTAGGCCGCACCAACGGCGACCTCCTCATTAACTCGATCTCTATGATCGTGATGATGGCGACAGGCTTGATCGTTGGATGGCGCATCAATTCGAGCCCGCTCGAAGCGATCGCTGCGATTGCCCTTCTGTTGCTCTTCGCCTATGCGCTCTCGTGGGTTATGGCCTTTATCGGCATGAGCGTTCGTAGCCCCGAAGTCATCAACAACGTGTCGTTCTTGGTTCTTTTTCCGCTCACTTTTATCTCCAACGCCTTCGTTCCCGCTGAAACCTTGCCGACGCCGCTGCGAGTTTTCGCGGAGTTCAACCCGGTTTCAGCTCTCGTGCAGGCCGCCCGTGAGTTATTCGGCAACACCCCTACCGGCTCAGCCCAGTCTGAGGTGTGGACGCAGCAGCATCCGGTGCTAACAGTGCTCATTGGCATCGTTGTCATGCTCGCCATTTTTGTGCCACTCGCAGTGCGCAAATTCGCCAACATCAGCACTCGCTAGTCACTCCACGAAGACTTACATCACCCAGAAACGACAACATTCGCGTATCCGAAGGGCTTGCGTGAGAGCGCGACCATTTCAATTTTTACTATAGAAACAGTGGCTTTCGGTGCTAATCTTCGCGTAGTTAGAGCTACCCGTCCCGCCCGGGAATTACGTCGAGATTCACCACCACGACGCTCTCTGGCGCTACCCGAAACGGAATTCGCGAAATGTTCGCCACCCTAGAACATCTGATCATGAAAATCTTCATGTTCACGTGGGTGCGTATTTCACCTAATTCGTGGCGCGGATACCCTCACCCCAAAGACGACGCTACTGTGCGCACAGAGGGGCCCAATCCCTACAAAGTCATTCTCGCGGGCTCTGGAATCGTGATTGGTTACGGCGTTGCTTCGCATGAGCTCGCGTTGGGCGGATCCTTTGCTCGAGCGTTAACCGCTCAAACACAGCGCGGAACCGAAGTGGTCACCATTACCGCTCCCGGCTTTAACGTCAGCCAAGCACGCCATCAACTTAATCCGACGCTATTGGCGGATACCGATATTGTCGTGCTCTCCTTCGGCACCTTCGAGATTCTCACCCTTACGCCGCCGCGGCGCTGGGGAGCTCGACTCGACGCGCTCGTGACTACCGTGCTCGCACGATCCGCTCCCACAACTCAGATCTTTCTGGTCGACTGCAACACTCCCAAAATGTCAACATTCGCTGCGACATATCAACGCCGTATTGCCAAGACAGCGGCAGGCTTCAACGAACAACTCGCGCTGATCGCACACTTGCACGGTCGGGTGAATCGAGTCGAGTTTCGGCCAGTTGCCGAAGATGCCGAAAACATCGAAGGACGATCGCGCTACCAAGAATGGGCATCCGCCCTCGTTCCCGATGTTGTGGAGCAGCTCTCGCGCAACAACACCCACGACCAATAAACCGACTCAGCCTTTGCGGCGCTTATTTCGACTAAACGCGGGGCGGTCGGGACGACGCGGAGTCGCTTTACCCCCAGACGAGCGGGCTGCGGAACGTTGCGAAGCTGGTTTCTTCTGCCCGGATGCTCGTGACGTGCGCTTCGGCGAATCTGCCTCTTCTGCATCTACTCCGCCGGCGGTGCCACGTGAGCTTCTCGCTGTGCGCCCGCGTACGATTCCGATGAACTCCTCGACGAGCGGATCTACTGAGCCATCACGCCAGGCCACCGCGACTTGCCACTCCGGTCCGTCGCTGATGAGGCGTGAGACAACATCTTTGCGCATGAGAGCCCGAGCGACCGCTTGAGGAATTACGGCGATACCAATGTTCGCTGCCACCAAATCGACGGCCGCCCGCCACTCGTCGTCGATAAGTGTCGCTGAACTTAGCTCGGCGAGTGTCAGGTCATCGCCCTGCGCTAACTCGTGATCTTTGGGGATGACAGCTACGGCGCGTTCGGTGTAGAGCGGGATCGCCGCAAGAGGTCGATCAGTGTCAACTGCGCGATCGATGGGCAAGCGTACGAGCGCGACGTCAGCGGAGCCTGTGGCGAGCATGGCTAGGGCGTCATCCTGATCGCTGGGCATCAGTTCGATGGGAGTCTCAGGGAGGCGTTCACGCCATACGCGCGACCACTTGCCGGGTGTCGCCCCAAGAACGAAGGCGACAGTGAATGATGTTGGCATGTGTTCAGGTTAGTCTTGGGGTGTGCCAGTCCAGACCATGAAGCCCGCAACCGTCGCCAAGAAGTTGGGAATTTACCTCCCAGCAGCTCCGGAAGAGTTCCGCGATTCAGAAATTAGTCGTGAAGAATTTGCTGAACTTCTGGCTTCGCCGCCAGAGTGGCTCACCACGCTTCGCGCTGAGGGCCCGCACCCCCGTCTCGTTGTCGCTCAGAAACTAGGTGTGTCAGCATCCGGCCTCGCCCGAGCGGGCGCTCCCGATGTCATGACCAGCGCTGAAATCAAAGCGCTGCTCGTTGAGATGCCGGAGTGGCTCGTTGCAGAACGCTCGGTTCACGCTGCGGTGAATGAAGAGAACGCTCGCATCAAGTCAGAACGCGCCGCAAAAGCCTCTCGCAAATAATCCCAGTTTTCCTCACCGTTGCTGGTACTGAAAAGTATTCAGCTCTATACTGGGCAATCTAGAGCGCCCGTGTCTGGGTTCTCGGGTGGGGACACGATTGTTTCGTAGCTTCGCTGCGCTATTGGCGTGGCCAATAATCACGTTGTGGCTTGCGGTCTATCCGCAGCGTTGGCGCGCTCTGGCCGTCCCCACCGATGACCCTCGAGCAGAGGCCATCGGTCCTGACCCCGACAAGGTCCTGTTGCTAGGACCAGGAAAGTCCGCCGGTTTTGGCGTTCATACTCATGAGCTCGGGCTGGGTGGCCATCTTGCCCGCGAATTATCGTCGCAAACTCGGCGGGGTTGCAGCGTCGACATTGTCTCCGATCCGACGATGTCTGCGGCCGATATTGGAGTCGTCATCAATTGGGCAAGCTTGGACAGATTTGACGCCCTTGTACTCACTCTAGGAGGGGGAGATGTTTTTCGCCTTCGCTCCCTGTTCGGTTGGCGGCGCGAGATCACAGCGCTACTCGCCACAATCGAAAAATCGCGGGGAGGAACGCTCCACACGTTCATCCTCGGGATTGCACCCGTCGGCGAGTTTGTATCCCTGCCGGGCACACTACTTGCGATCGTCAATGGGAATATTGCGAACCTCAACTCGATCAGCGAGGAGCTGTGTTCCACTCGAGATCACGTGACTTTTGTTGCCGCTACGGCGCGGGCGGGAAGCTCGCAAATCTCACTCGACAGTTCAACCTACGCTCACTGGGCTAGAGAACTTGCGCCGAGAATCGCGTCTCAGCTCGCTTCTGTGGCTTTGGAACCCGCGGCACCACCCGCCGCTGCGCTAGCCACCGCTGCGCTCAAGAACACGACGCTCACCAAGAAATCTGTATCAACCGCACTGAGCGCAATCATGGATTCCGCTCGCGTGCTCTTCGACACGACAGGCGCAGCCGTTACCTTCCACGACCAGAAAGCTCATTGGTTCACCTCCACCTCTGGTATCGGAGATATGCGACGCGAGGAAGCCGGCGCTTTTTGCAGCAGAGCCTTTACGACTCGCGACTTAGTTGTTCTCGAAGACACTCTCGCAGACGAGCGCTTCGCCGATCATCCGTGGGTCATACGAGGCCCCCGAATTCGATTTTACGCGGGGTACCCCATAGCCGCACCGAACGGTGAGATTGTCGGTGCGGTCTGCGTGTTCGATACGGGACCGCGCCACTTTGATTCGAGCCACGAAACACTGCTCCGCGAACTCGCTCGGCGCGTGGAGTCGGCAATACAGTTTCAATAATTGCCGTACCTTGGATACGGAGGTCATTTCTGAACTCCGAGAGAGGACCCTATGTCTGGCACCGAGTGTATCCACGGCTTCGAAAATGGCCTGTGCGATTCCTGCTTCCCCAAAGCAGCCCCTGAAAAGCCCATCACCCGCGCCAGCAGCCCCTCTCGCTCCAAGCGCGTTCCCGGAGCCCCGCGCGCATCGAGCGCGAAGGTGCCATCGTTATCTGACCAACGCGTGTATCACGTCACTCACATCAGTAATCTCGAAAGCATTCTTCGCGAGGGCCAACTCGTCGCGGCGGCTTCGATCGAGGACTCGATCCTGGATATCAGTTCTCCACTCACGCGTGAGCTGCGCAGTGCGGCCGAGCTCAGCACCGGCGATCCTGTCGACCGGTATGTTCCATTCAGTCTCGTTCCGGAGTCCACTTCGTGGCGCGAGCTCCGTGCCGGCGCCGCAGAACCTCGTTGGTCGGATGCCGCTCGCGCCGCCACGCCGACCGATTTCGTTTTTCTCGTCAGCACCGTTCGCGCCCTCGGCGACGATGCTGTACTCGCCGACGGCGATGCCGCCGCAAGTCTCACTCGCTTTGCAACTGACGGGATCGCGATTACTCGCATGCTCGGTAATCTGCGGGCCGATGAGCTTACCGATGACGCTGAAGTGCTTATCCACGGCTCGTTCGCCTTTGACGATGTTCAGCTTGTGGGCGTTGCAAGCGACAAGGCGCGAGAGCGGGTTAAGGCATTGCTCGATGGTGCTTCGTTTAAGACCAAGGTCGCCGTCTACCCGCCATGGTTTATTCAGTAAAGTTCGCGATAGCGTTGGTGCATGACCAACGACTTTGCCAGCCACCCTGTTGACCCCACATCGGCTGCTTCCCTCGCCGCGAGCGGTTTTAAGTACGATCTCGTAGATACCACTAATCGTGCTGCCTTCGAGGCATGGTTCCAGGCTGACTCCCGCGGTTTTCATGGCCCTGCGATGTCGAAAGAGAAGATTGACTCTGGCTTCGCCGGCATCACGTACCGCCGCACTGTCGGCGTTTGGGACGACCGTCTCGTTGCGCCGGAGGTTCCGGTCGCCACGGTGAGTTCCTGGACAGAACAAGTCACAGTTCCGGGGAACCGCAGCATCGATGCGTGGGCGATTAGTTCGGTAACAGTGTCGCCCACTCACCGGCGTCGCGGTATCGCCCGAGCCCTGCTCGAAGGCGAGCTACGTTCCGCGGTGGATATGGGACTGCCGATGGCCACACTTACGGTCTCTGAATCCACTATTTACGGTCGGTTCGGTTTCGGTCAAGCGGTCTTCGCTGCCGACCTCACGATCGACACCACACGGGCCACTATCCCGGTGCGCGAACGTCGCGGTGTGCTGCAGCATGTGGCACCCTCGGTATTCGTCGCCGAGGCCCCCACGGTCTTCGAACGCATCCGGCTTTCCACTCCCGGCCAAATCAATGTCTGGCCGCTGCGCTGGGAACAGATTGCAGGAACTGCACCCGGTGACGACGAGTACACCAAGAACACTCGAGTGGTTCGCTTTGACGACGAAGATGGCACTCCGCGCGGATTTGTCGTGTACCGAGTCGCCGGTGGCGGCCTCGACTTCACTAACCACAAACTCACGGTTGACTACTTGCTCGCCGAAACTCCGGAAGCGTATGAAACACTCTGGCGTTACGTCCTCGAGGTAGACCTGGTTCGTGAGGTCACAGCAGAACTGCGTTCGGTCGACGAACCCCTGCTGTGGTTGCTTTCCGACATGCGTGCAGCACGCGTGTCGCCCATCGATCACCTCTGGTTGCGGATCCTCGATGTTCCGGCGTCGCTCACCGCCCGCACCTACTCCAGCGCCGCTCAGATTGGTTTTGACGTCAACGATGAGCTTGGGTTCGCCAGCGGTCGTTTCGTGCTGGAGACGAATGAGGAGGGCATGCCAAAGGTACGACGCGTAGAAGTGCTTCCGGAGAGAATTCCGTCAGTCTCGCTCTCAGTTAATGAGCTCAGTTCGCTGTACCTCGGGGGAGTTACGGCGTCTTCCCTGATTACTGCTGGCCGAGTTGTTGAGCTCACGGTGGGTGCTGGCACCGTGCTGGAGCGCGTTTTCCACTCGCCGACTACACCGTGGTTGAGTGTCTGGTTCTAGCTCAGGCCGTAGTTCCGCGTTGAGCCGTGAGGACTCGTCGGGAAGAACGAGTGCAGCGAGGGGTGCGAGAATGGGTGCATGACTGCTGCCCTGAAACACGTCCATGATCTCGCCTCTTTTGTTGCCGCGTCACCCTCGTCTTTCCACGCCGTAGCAGAGGCTGCTCGACGCTTGCGTGAAGCTGGTTTCGCGGAACTGCACGAAGCTGATGACTGGAACGGTGCGCGCACCCGCAAGGCAGCCAAGTATTTCGTTATTCGCGATGGAGCAATCGCTGCATGGATTCAGCCCGCCAAGGCTATTGGCACCACGCCCTTCCGCATCCTCGGGGCACACACTGATTCGCCCAGCTTCAAGCTGAAGCCCAAGCCAACGACAGGTGCCGAGGGGGTGCTGCAGGCTGGGGTCGAGATCTATGGCGGGCCGCTGCTCAACTCGTGGCTCGACCGCGAACTTGAGTTTGCCGGGCGAGTAACGTTCCGCGATGGCAGCACCGAGCTTGTGCGCACGGGTCCGCTTTTGCGCTTCCCGCAGTTGGCCATCCACTTGGATCGCGGAGTCAACGACAAACTCAGCCTCAAGCGTCAAGCGCACATGAACCCGATGTTCGGTCTGGGCGAACGAGATGACGCCGACGTCCTCGGCCACCTCGCCTCCATCCTCTCCTCGAAGGCCAAGGGCCGCTCCGCGGAAGACATTGACGGGTACGACATCGTTGTCGCCGACACCGCCGCTCCTGCCGTCTTCGGCCTTGACGACGCTCTCTTCGCATCTGGTCGTCTCGACAATCTGTCGTCGGTGCACGCGGGTCTCGTTGCGCTGCTCGGTCTCGATACGAAGCTCGACCAGATTCCGCTGTTCGTTGCCTTCGACCACGAGGAGATCGGCTCGGCGTCTCGTTCGGGCGCCGGTGGGCCATTCCTTGCCGACCTCATCGCTCGCATTAGCGCCGGTCTTGGCGGTACTGAAACCGATCGGATGCGCGCTGTCGCCGAGTCATGGTGCCTTTCGTCGGATGCCGGTCACGCTGCGCACCCGAACTACCCGGAGCGCCACGATCCCGCTAACCGTCCGCGCCTAGGCGGGGGACCACTTCTCAAGATCAACGCTAACCAGCGCTACGCCACCGATGGCCCCGGAGCAGCGGAGTGGGCTCGGGCCTGCCGCCAAGCGGGTGTCGAGTACCAAGAGTTCGTCTCCAATAACGACATGCCCTGTGGATCTACGATCGGCCCGATCACCGCTACGCGTCTCGGCATTCGCACCATTGACGTCGGTTTGCCGCTGCTCTCCATGCACTCAGCGCGTGAACTATGTGGCGTCGCCGACCCAATCGCGCTCAGCAACGCAATCGCGGCGTTCTTCGCCCCGGAGTAAGCCCCTACGCACTCGCGCAGCTTGATTGCGGCGGTGCTGTCGCGCGGAATGCCCCGCGACAGCACCGCACTCTAGAACAGGGGAGCGATCTCGTCCGCTGCGCCAGGCAGGCTTGCATCCGTGGCCGAGGCACCGGGATAGCCAGGTCCGACGGGGCATACCGTTCCGCGTTGGAACGCTTCGGCTGCGCCTCGAGCCCGTACATCGGCAGCTTCGTTGAGCGGATGGCCCACGTGCCCGCGCACCCATTCGAAACGGTAGCGACGACCCGTAATGGCTTCATCGATCTGCTTGATGAGATCAACGTTCATGACGGGCTTGCCGTCGCCTTTGCGCCAGCCCTTCTTCTTCCAGCCGGGCATCCACTTGGTTACGGAGTTAATCACGTACTGGCTGTCGCACAGGATGAGAAGGTCGTCGTCGACGTGCGCCGTTGCGCGAAACAGTTGCAGCACGGCCATGAGCTCGCCCTGGTTGTTGGTTGCGTGGTCCCAGCCACCCGCAGCCCACGTGTTGTCGTCGACGTACCACGCCCATCCCGCCGGGCCCGGATTGCCGAGCGCGGAGCCATCAGCAGCAGCAGTAATCGTCATGACACCCTTTCGTGGAGCTCGCGAAGTCAGAGAAAGTCGCGTCCTTCGACTCTAGTAGCTGGTTATCGTCACAGATTCTGCGGCGTTCCCCGCTCTGAGCGCGGTTCGGTTTTAGGGTATACCTGTGCCCGAAACCCCGCCCCTTGCCCCTGCGCTCGAAATCACTGGACTGACGAAGCAATTCGGCGAGAAACTTGCGGTTGATTCCGTAAACCTCACCGTGCCTCGCGGCTCATTTTTTGGCCTCGTCGGCCCCAATGGCGCTGGCAAAACGACCACCCTCTCGATGGCCACTGGTTTGCTGCGGCCGGACGCCGGCTCGGTCTCCGTTCACGGCCTCGATGTCTGGAGCAATCTGGTTGACGCCAAACGACGGATCGGCGTATTGAGCGATGGTGTGCGGCTTTTTGATCGCCTCACTGGGCTTCAACTCGTCACCTACGCTGGCCTTCTGAGCGGGATGGAGCGCTCCGTCGTGGCCGAGCGCGCCGCCGACTTGCTCGATCTTTTCGACCTCGACTCCGTCAGGGGGACGCTCGTCGTCGACTATTCAGCCGGCATGACTAAGAAGATTGCCTTGGCCTGCGCGCTTATTCACGCACCCCAATTGCTCGTGCTCGACGAACCGTTCGAATCAGTCGATCCTGTTTCTGGAGCCAATATCCGCGACATTTTGCATGGCTTCGTGGAGTCCGGAGGAACGGTCATCGTGTCGAGCCACGCTATGGATCTCGTGCAGCGCATGTGCGATCACGTTGCCGTTATCGCCGACGGGCGAGTGCTGGCATCCGGAACCACCGATGAAGTGCGGGGATCGTCA
Source organism: Rhodoglobus sp. NPDC076762 (assembly GCA_040687235.1). Classification (GTDB taxonomy): domain Bacteria; phylum Actinomycetota; class Actinomycetes; order Actinomycetales; family Microbacteriaceae; genus Rhodoglobus. The sequence goes on from JBFBMV010000001.1 coordinate 1,865,789, forward strand.
ACGCTCGAAGACCGTTTCGTCGAGCTCGTCGGTGGCCGCCGTCACGGGAAGGGGCCAGAATGGTTGCGCATCTCGTAAGGCTGCGCTTTCGGCTGCTCGCCAACTCGCTGACGCGGAGCCCCTGGCAAGCCGTCGCGGTCGTGCTGGGCACGATGTACGGCCTCGCTATGCTCTTTTTCACTGTTGTCGGGCTTCTTTTCCTGAGTGCCGCTGACGAAGAGTTCGGACGCACTGTGACAGTTCTAGGCGGTGCAGTACTCGTGCTGGGCTGGACTTTCTTACCGCTTCTGAGCTCTGGAATCGACGAGACTGTCGAACCCGCGAAGCTAGCGACCTTCCCGATCCCCATCCCGACGCTACTGCTCGCCCTCGCCATCAGCGGCGTGCTTGGCGTTCCCGGCATCATCACGACGTTGGCCGCGCTGGCGACGAGCCTCGTCTGGTGGCACACGCCGGCGATCGCCGTCGTCGCGGTGATCTGCGCAATTATCGGTGCTCTCACGTGCGTTGTCGGATCACGGATGCTCGCAGCGCTCACGGTGCGCATCTCGTCGGGGCGCCGCGCTCGAGAAGCGAAAACGGTTCTCGTACTCATCCCGTTGCTGCTGCTCGGCCCAGCGATCCTGGCGGTGTCGACTCTCTTTCGCGAATTCCGTTCCCTCCTGCCGATCATTTCGGATGTCGTTTCCTGGACTCCATTCGGCGCGATCTGGGCGGTCCCCGGCGACCTCGCTACGGGGCGCCCCGGACTCGCTGCGCTCCACGCCCTCGTCGGTATCGCGACTCTGGTGGCATCCACCGCTGTCTGGCGCTGGGCTCTCGACCGCGCGCTCGAACGTCCAGCCGTCTCAACGGCCACCGGGGGAGCCCGACGGGGATTGGGCTGGTTTGCGGTGTTCTCGGGAACTCCGACAGGCGCCGTTGCGGCCCGGTCGCTGACGTACTGGGCACGCGACCCTCGCTACGCCCAGTCGCTCATCAGCGTTCCGCTCGTGCCAGCGATTGTCTTCTTCTATACCGGAGCCAGTGGCGATCTCAGCGGACTGCTCTTCGTTGGTCCCATCGTCGCGGTGTTACTCGGGATGTCTATCTACACCGATGTCTCCTACGACAACACAGCCTTCAGTTTGCACTTGCAGACGGCTGTGAGCGGGCGCGCCGACCGCTGGGGACGAGTGATCGCGGTGAGCGTGTTCGCAGTACCCACCACCGTCATCCTGACGGTGGCAAGCGTGTGGATCAGCGATAGCGGAGACCGCCTGGTGGGGATGCTCGGAATCTCGCTCGGTCTGCTCGTCACCGCGCTCGCACTGTCGTCGCTCGTGTCGGGGCGTTTCGCGTTCTCGGTTCCGGCTCCGGGCGAGAACCCGTTCAAGGCCCGGCCGGGCGGGGGATTCACCCTGATGCTGTCGATGTTCGCGTCATGGACGGCTCTCGCCGTGCTCGCGCTGCCCGAAATGGTGATCGCGCTGGTGGGGTTCGCCACTTTCAACGAGGCCCTCGGATGGGTAGCGCTAGCCGTCGCGCTCGTACTGAGCAGTGTCTTTCTCGTCATCGGGGTGCGCGTCGGCGGAACGATGCTCGACAATCGCGGTCCCGAGCTTTTGGTGCAGTTGCAACGTCAGAAATAGCGGATGCTGCCCTTGCGGCCCAACACAGCGCCTCGGTGTAAAAGCGGCACCGAGGCAGGGCGACGTTAGCGAGACAGCAGCTCAGCCCGCTCGGGGTTGCGCTCAAACCACTCTGCGACGTACCAGCACATCGGCAACACGCGCAGCGACGAATTCGCTTCGACGTCGTCGACCGCGAACTTCACGAGGTCAGCGGCATAACCTTTTCCCCGGTGGGCCGGCTGCGTGTACGTGTGATTGAACGAAATGGAGCTTCCGTTGGTGCGGTAATCCGCCACAGCGACAAGCGCACCGTCGACGTTCATGACGTAACGGGCAGCATCCTTCTCATGAATAAAGTCTGTAGCCATAACTCTCTAGCCTAGGCGGGAAGGGCGGCTTCAATTGCACCGACAATGGCCGGATCATCCGGAACAACAGTCGGACGAAAGCGCTTCACTTCGTTGCCGGGCGTCACCAAGAATTTCTCGAAGTTCCATGCGACCCGGCCGGCCTTACCGGCACCATCGGCAGTCTTCTTCAACTCGGCGTACAGCGGGTGAGCTGACTTGCCATTGAGCTTGACCTTCTCAAACATGGGGAAGGTCACACCCCACGTCATCGTGCAGTATTCCTTGATGGCATCTTCGCTGCCCAGTTCCTGCAAGAACTGGTTGCTAGGAAATCCGAGAACCGTGAAACCGCGGTCTCCGTAGGTCTTCTGTAGCTGCTCGAGCTGCTCGTACTGCGGCGAGAGGCCACACCGCGATGCCACGTTGACGATGAGCACCACTTTGTCTTGATAGTCGGCCAGCGTTGTCTCGCTGCCATCAATAGTGGTGAGGGGAATATTTCGGAGTTCGGTCACGCTATAAAGCTACGCCTGCAGTCTGAGCGCCCGCCCACGACATCCCGAAAGTTGCCAGCGACGTTCGCTAAAGTGGGAGTTTCTGCACTCGCGCTTCGCGCGGTACACCGAGAGTGAGTTCATGCCCGATAGCCCGATGTCAGCGAGTGCGTACGACGTACTTGGTGTTCAGGCATCGGCGACCGAAGTCGAGCTCAAGAAGGCGTTCCGTCGAGCACTTCGAGAAACGCATCCCGACACCGGGGGAGACCCGACCAAGTTCGCTGCAGTACAGGATGCGTGGGATCGCGTGGGCACCCCAGAGAAGCGTCGTCGCTACGATGCCGGTTCACGCACGAGCGCCCCCAGCACCCCGGCCGGTTCCTCGCCCTTCTCTTCACGACCGTCGACAGCAGCGCGCGAAGACTCCCGTCCTCGCGCCCGCACTCACGGGCATCCGGGGGGCTGGCGTCGCGAACGTTTTCTCGACAGCATGCGCGAGTGGGTCGGTCGTGGCGTCACGCTCGACGACCCCTACGACCCCGCCCTCGTTCGCAGCGCTCCACGCGAAATTCGACGCACGCTCGCGGACGCCCTGGCTGAAGAAGCTACCGCTCGAACGGTGAGCAATCTCGGCATTGGCTACACGATCTGGCACGACGTTTCGACCGGGCCGCCGGAGCGCAAACTCGACCACATCGTGCTGGGACCCACTGGCCTCTTCGCGATGCTCTCCGAAGACTTCGGTGGTGAAGTAAAGGTTCGCCGCGGCGAACTCATCGGCCCCGCCGTCGCACCAGAGAAGCCCATGCACGAGCTGGCTGCGCGGGCCAAGTCGATCAGCCGCCAACTGAAGGTCAACTTCACCTGTTTCGTGATCGTGGTGCCCGATGACGCGCTAGCTCAACCCCAAATTTCGCTCGGAACGGTCAAAGGGCAACCCGCCGTTGTCGTACGGCAAAGCGTGCTGGCGCACTTACTTCGCACCGGCCCCGAGCTCGGCCGCGGGCGCGACATTGGCGGCAATGAACTCTTCGACGTGCGCACTCGACTCACTAGCGGCATCCGTTTCGTCGAATAACGGTTCGCGGTTCACCCCCTCTTTATCGATCGTTCATCGCAATCTCTCCGTGCACAACGCTCACGATTCTTTGTGGCAGTAGGGTGATCACGTGAAGACCACTGCCACACTGGCACGACGGCTCAACGTCTTCGACGCCACCGTGATCGGGCTGGGTTCGATGATTGGTGCTGGCGTCTTCGCGGCCTTCGCGCCGGCCGCTCTCGCTGCGGGCTCGGGGTTACTCATCGGGCTGGGGATCGCGGCTCTCGTGGCGTGGCTCAACGCTTCGGCGAGTGCGCAGCTCGCGGCGGTCTATCCGGTAGCTGGCGGCACGTATATCTATGGGCGCGAACGCCTAGGCCCCTGGTGGGGTTTCTTTGCGGGCTGGTCGTTCGTCGTCGGAAAGACGGCAAGCTGCGCGGCTATGGCGCTGATTTGTGCCGCTTATATTGCGCCCTCAGGGTGGGAGAAGCTGGTCGCCGTGCTCGCGGTCGTTATGGTGACCGCCGTCAATTTAGGCGGGATAAGCCGCACCGCGGCAGCGACCAAGGTCATCGTCGTGATCGTAGTCGCGGTTCTGATCGCCGTGATGGCGTTAGGTCTAATCACCGAAGGTGCGCCATCGAGTTCGTCAGCGGCCCGAACAACCCCGGGGGCGCCCAACGTCTACGGAATCCTGCAGTCGGCAGGCATCCTCTTCTTTGCTTTCGCGGGCTACGCTCGCATCGCCACGCTGGGGGAGGAGGTACGCGACCCCGAGCGCTCGATCCCGCGCGCCATCATGGGCGCCCTCGCCACTACAGCAGTTCTTTACGCGGCGATCGGAGCAACCCTCCTTGTGGTTCTTGGGCCCGAAGAGCTCGCAACGTCGCGGGCGCCGATCAGCGATCTGCTTTCTGCTGCGGGGTGGAGCGAGGCATCGACTCTCGTGGCAGTGACCGCCGCTCTCGCCTCGCTGGGAGCGTTGCTCGCGCTGATGGCGGGGATCGGGCGCACCACGCTCGCCATGGCGCGCACCCGCGACTTGCCGCGGTGGCTGGATGCCGTGCATCCAACATTCTCAGTGCCCCACCGCGCAGAACTCGTTGTCGCTGCGCTAGTTATCGTCATCGTTCTGATCGCCGACGTGCGCGGGGCGATCGCCTTCTCCTCATTCGGAGTGCTGCTGTATTACTTCGTCGCGAATGTCGCGGCTTACACGCAGCCGGCTGCACAGCGTCGTGTCCCGCGTGCAGTAAACGTCCTCGGCGCGATGACGTGTTTGCTGCTGGTCGCTACGGTTCCTTTCATCGGCATCGCCGTTGGTGTCGTTGTTCTGGCAGTCGGGATTCCTGTACGTTTGCTTTCTAATCGCCAGTCTCGGGCAGTTTTCACCCATGGAACATAGGCTAGTTTTCTCTTAAGAAAGAGGGTTATCGGTTCGTGATTCGCGCAATTAGCTACAACCTCCGCAAGCACAAGGCGGCGTCGGAGCTCGAGGCTCTCTCGCACACCCCCGACCTTGACGTGCTGTGCCTCCAAGAAGCGATCTCTACCCAGCTGCCCGAAGAAATTGGCAACTTACATCTCGCTGACTCCACAAAAAATAATCGCCTAGGGCTCGCGGTGTACTACCGTCGCGACCGCTACGAGCATCGCAAGAGCCAGGCATTTGAGCTCAAGAAGTCTCTTCACGACCGGGTTTTTACACCCACGACGGAACGCCTCGTCGGCTCTCAACTCGTCGATCGCGAGACGGGACATGAGCTTGTTGTCGCGTCATTTCATGCGGCACCGCTCACGGCACTCAATTCGCTGCGCCGCAACCAGATCAAAGCCGCCCACGGGATGCTCGCCGAGCTTGGCGCGGGCGCGCCCATGCTGATGCTCGGCGACTACAACTATCCGCTTTTCAAAGACGGGCTCACGCAACGCGTTAACAAGACCGGCTATGATCTGTCATTGAGCGACCGCACCACTTATACCAATTACAAATTTTTCCGCGGGCATTTCGATTTCGTGACCTCTCAAGGGTTCACGATCGAGGGCGTTGAAACCATGCCACGCGGTTCATCGGACCACTTGCCGATCTTGGTGACCGCGTCTTACGGTTCCACGAATACGCATAAGTCCACGGTGTCACCCGCCGAAACCTTCTCAAGCTAATAAAGAAGAGGCGCAGCTTTCGCTGCGCCTCTTCTTTTCACATTTTCTCGTGTCGTGCGGCGTTAGCCTTCGCCACCGAGGTTGCCGGCGAGACGCTCATGCATGTATTGGCTGGCTTCGTTCATGCCGATTAACACCACGCGCTTGTCGAGACGTTCGTACTTCGTGGTAATCGCGTCGAGCGCAGCCACTGTCGACGCATCCCAAATGTGCGAGTTCGACATGTCGATAATCACGCGCTCGGGGTCATCCGTATATTCAAATTGGGTGGTGAGGTCGTTACTCGAAGCGAAGAAGAGTTCACCGTTAACGCGGTAGTACGCGGTCGGCACTGCTTCGTCTTCGGGGAGAGTGCGCTCCACGGTGGCGAAGTGAGCCACGCGACGCGCGAAGGCGACCATGGCAACGACGACGCCGACAAGAACGCCGATCGCGAGGTTTTCGGTAGCGACAACGACGATTACTGTCGCGACCATGACAGTCGTTTCGCTCTTTGGCATGCGCTTGAGCGTGGACCAACTGACGCTGTGCCAGTTGAAGGTTGAGACAGCCACGATGATCATGACGGCGACAAGTGCCGCCATGGGGATGATCGCAACGACATCACCGAGCACGACGACGAGGATGAGCAGGAAGACACCCGCGAGGAACGTCGAGATACGCGTGCGAGCGCCCGACGCCTTCACATTGATCATCGTCTGGCCGATCATTGCGCAACCGCCCATTCCGCCGAACAGGCCGGAGAGTACATTGGCGACACCTTGACCCCAGGCTTCGCGGGTTTTGCGCGAGTGGGTGTCGGTGATGTCGTCCACGAGCTTGGCGGTCAACAGGGACTCTAGAAGACCAACGAGTGCCATCGCGATAGCGAACGGGCCAATGATCTGAAGCGTCTCCCACGTCAATGGAACGTTAGGGATGAACAGCTCTGGCAGGCTGCGGGGGAGTTCGCCCTGATCGCCGACGGTCGGCACCGCGATGGCGAAGGTGACGGTAACAATCGTCAACAGCACGATAGCTACGAGAGGCGCCGGGATTACCTTGGTGAAACGTGGCATCAGCACCATGATTACGAGCCCGACAGCGACGAGCGGGTACACCATCCACGGCACGTGGAAGAGGTGCTCGAGTTGAGCCATGAAGATCAAGATGGCGAGCGAGTTCACGAAGCCCAACATCACGCTTCGCGGGATGAAGCGCATGAGCTTTGCGACGCCCAACACGCCAAGTAGCACTTGAAGCAATCCGCCCAAAATGACTGTCGCGATGAGGTAGTCCATCCCGAACTCGCGAGCGACCGGGGCCACGACGAGCGCAATCGCTCCGGTCGCGGCGGTGATCATGGCCGGTCGCCCGCCGAGGAACGCGATGGAGATGGCCATCACGAACGAGGAAAACAAGCCAACTCGAGGGTCTACTCCAGCGATGATCGAGAACGAGATTGCCTCGGGGATCAGCGCCAGTGCCACCACAAGCCCGGCAAGCACTTCGCGAGTGAGGATGCGGGGAGTGCGGAGGGCCGTCATGACGGAGGGCTCCGCTCGATAACGGTCGGCGCGATTTGCTTGCGTGATGGCCATGAGGTTCTCCTACTAAAGGAGCCGCGAGAATGCGCGACTGACGATGTGATGTGAGCCGAGCACCTGGTTATCCGGCACGGCTATACGCCAGCAACACTGCCGACTACGAGTCGGCTGTTCTCCGACTAGACAAGGGTGGTTGGCAGCACAAGAGCGCGAACCTTTTTCCACGATAGCCGATCACACAGATTCATGGGTGACTCCCAGCCAGTGCAGAACACGCCCCGTACACGCCCAGTACACCTGCGGGGCGCTCTGGCCGATTGGCTAGAAGAGGCGGTTTCGAGCGAACACTCCGGCGAAGAGTGCGTGAGCCAGTGGCAACGCGGAGGCGATCATCAGAACGAGCCCCGCGGTGGGGTCGGTGGGGCGCAGGAAAATACCTCCGAGGAGGAGTGCGGTGAATAACACCGCAGACAGCACCCGGCGCACGAGCTGTTCGATTACGCGCAGTCTCTTATCGGCGCTGGGAGTTTCGACGGCGAGCTGGCCGCGTTGCATCAACGTCGCGACACTCTCGAGCTGTTGCGGAAGCCGGAGAATCAATCCTGCGGAGGAAAGGGCTTGCTTGGCGAACTCCCGTACGGTGCCCCCACCTTCGTCTCGCGCTAGTCGTGCCGCAAAGGGTTCGATCGCGGTCCACACGTTGTAACCGGGGTTCAGGTCACTCGCGACCCCCGATGTGACAGAGACGGCTCGGATGATCAGCAGAAAGTTTTCGGGCAGCTGGAACGGCATCGTGCGCACGACTTCGCTGAATTCGTTGCCGAACGCACGGAATTCCTGAGGATCAACCTGCTGCAGTTCGGTGAAGCCCATCCCTCCAAAGCGATCGAAGAGCTCGCCCATGGCCCGTTCGAGCGGCGCGGATTCGGCGGTGCGCAGCAGGATTCCCATGTCTCGTACGCTCGCAACCAGCCCGGGGGCATCACGCGCTGCTGCGGCAATGATGAGGCGCTGCAGGCCGCGACTGAGATTTTCGGGAACCTCGCCCATCATCCCGAAGTCAATGAACGTGAGCGTCCAATCCGGCGTCGAGGAATCGGCGCGCTGGGGGTCGGCCGGTGTCACGAAGATATTGCCGGGATGCGGGTCAGCGTGAAAGAAGCGGTGCATAAAAAGTTGTTCAAACATCGCTCGCGACAGTTCATCTGCAACTTCTGCGGGATCAATTCCTGCTGCACGCAGTCGCTCGTGATCGTTGATCTTGATCGCGGTGGCGTCAGCGAGGGTCAGGATGCGACGAGTCGAGCGCTCCCACACCACCTCGGGCGCCTGCACTCGAGCATCACCAGCAAAGTTCTCAGCAAAGCGTTCGGCGTTGCTGCCCTCATTGAGATAGTCAATTTCGCGCAGACTGATGATCGCGAACTCTTCCAACAGCGCGGGGAGGTCTACTCGACTCGACACGAAGCGGACACGACTGAGCCACGCGGCAACGCGCCGCAGCGCGGCGAGGTCGACATCAATGATGTCGGCGATGCCGGGTCGCTGTACCTTTACGACGACATCCGCGAAACCGACGTCACTGGCCTCGGCATCAGTCAGTCGAGCGCGGTGAACTTGACCGAAGGATGCCGCAGCAACCGGCGTGGGATCAAACCGCTCGAAAGCGCGCTCCAGCGGCAGACCCAGCTCTCGCTCGGCGCTCTCTCTAATGAGTGCGAAGTCGACTGCGGGAACTTCATCCTGCAGCCCCTCAAGCTCGCGAGTGATTTCAGCAGGGAGCACGTCAAGGCGCGAAGACATGAACTGACCGACCTTGATCATGAGACCGCCGAGGTCGACAGCGAGCCCGTGAAAGTTGCGTGCGATGTGAGCCGCACGAGCAAGACGGCGCCGAGCAGCGATCCGCTCCAGCCCGAAGCGCGGCAGCACAAGCTCAAACCACCACTCCAGTACCATGTACCGGGCAGCGAAGCGCAGAATCCGCCGGTAGCGGGCGCGCAGCTGTCGGGTGTCGGTCATTACATCTCCCTTGAGCCGACGGTGCGGCGGGTCCGATCAGTCCTGAGCGAGAATTGCGTACAGCTTACGTCGCGCATCATCAATGATCGTGATGGCGTCATCGATCTGCTCCGGAGTGCCGGTGCGCATGATGGGCACGACTGCTTCCGCAAGCTTGGCCGCGGAACGGGGGAGAGCCGTAGGGCGCGTCGTGCCCTGCGCATCCGCGTCCTTCCACGGAGCCGGACGAGCAGCCTGAGCCTCGTCAAGACCCTTTTCGGTGAGCGTGTAGGTCTTCTTACCTTCCGCCTCGTGAGCCTCGATCAGGCCCTCGTCGGCAAGCAATTGAAGCGTGGGGTACACCGAGCCGGGGCTGGGCTTCCACGCACCGTTGCTGCGCTTGTCAATCTCGCGAATGATTTGGTAGCCGTGCATCGACTCCTCGGCGAGCAGCGACAGGATGGCGACGCGAACGTCTCCACGGCCCATGCGCGGTGCTACGCGGCGTTCGAACTCTGAGCGCACGTTATCGAGTGCCTCCCACAGGCCTTGGCCTGCAGTGTCGAAAGCGTCTGAGAAGGAGCGGCGCGAGTTGTGGCCGCTGGTTCCGAATGAGTTATTCATGCTGATCCTCCTATCGGTGGATGCGGGGCACAAGCGGCCCTGCCGATAGTTAACGATACATCGTTAACTATTGCTCCGCGTAACGCTCAGCGAACCCAAAGCCTTCTTTCGTAGACCCGAGCAACAATCCCGTTTTACTGTATTCGCGCAGGTGAGAGGAGTTAACTGGGCGCATGGCAGCTACAGTCTCAGATCAGCTCATCGGCCAACTACAAGACGCAGGGGTCACCCGCATCTATGGAATCGCGGGGGACAGCCTCAACCCCATCGTCGACGCGGTGAGACGCACCGGCGGGTCCGCTAAGGGCGGCATCGACTGGATTCACGTGCGCAACGAAGAGGCGGCAGCCTTCGCGGCCAGCGCCGAAGCACAACTGACCGGTCAGCTCGCGGTCTGCGCCGGCAGCTGCGGGCCAGGCAACCTGCACCTCATCAATGGCCTCTTCGATGCGCACCGCAGTGGTGCGCCGGTGCTGGCGATAGCCAGCCAGATTCCCTCGGCTGAAATCGGCAGCGAGTACTTTCAAGAGACTCATCCTGATCGTCTCTTCGTCGAGTGCTCGAACTACCGCGAACTCATCTCAACGGCCGCACAAGCTCCCCGAGTTGTGAATTCCGCACTTCGCCATTCGATTAGTCTCGGCGGAGTTTCCGTCATCACGCTTCCCGGAGACATTGCCGGGCTCGACGCTGTCGGCAGCGCGCCACAGCTGGCTCGCCCGGGTATTCCGGTCTTGGCCCCTGCGGCTACCGATGTGGCGTCTCTCGCTGAGGCCATCAATTCATCTGAACGGATCGCAATCTTCGCGGGAGCAGGAGTGGCAGGCGCGCACGATGAGGTCGTAGCGTTCGCAGATCTGCTTGCCGCTCCGGTCGGCCACACCCTCCGCGGCAAGGAATGGATCCAGTACGACAACCCGTTCGATGTCGGGATGACCGGAATGTTGGGTTATGGCGCCGCCCACGACGGCATCCACGATGCGGATCTCCTCATCCTGCTCGGCACCGACTTTCCCTACGAACAGTTCTTGCCAGACGGTTCGCACGAGCGAATCGCTCAAATCGACACGAAGGCAGAGCACTTAGGGCGACGCACTAACGTCGACATTCCGGTTCACGGCGACGTGGCAGCGACCATCGCCGCAGTGACACCGTTGATCACGAGCCGCCCCAACCGGAGCTTTCTGGAGAAGACCCTCAAACGTCATCACCGTCTGTTGAACAGCGTGGTTGACGCCTATGCCACAAATGTCGAAAAGAAGATTCCGATTCATCCAGAATTCGCTGCATCGCTGCTTGACGACCTCGCCAGCGACGACGCGATCTTCACCGCCGATACAGGCATGTGCAATGTGTGGCAGGCCCGCTATATCAACCCCAACGGTCAGCGTCGCCTCATCGGCTCGTTTCTGCACGGATCGATGGCGAACGCTCTCCCGCAAGCCATCGGCGCTCAACTGAGCCACCCCCATCAGCAGGTCATCGCAATGTGTGGCGACGGAGGGTTGTCGATGCTGATGGGCGAGCTAATCACCGTCGCGGCAAACAAGCTCCCGGTGAAGATCGTCGTCTTCAACAATTCAACCCTTGGCATGGTCAAGGTTGAGATGCTCGTTGACGGGTTCCCCGATTTTGGCGTTGATGTCCCGACTGTTGACTTTGCCGCAGTCGCAAACGCCCTCGGAATCTTTGGCCAACGGGTGGAAGACCCCACCGACATCCACTCAGCACTCACGGCGGCGCTCGCTCACGACGGGCCAGCACTTGTCGATCTAGTTACCGACCCTCTTGCCCTGTCTCTTCCCCCCACTATCACAGCGGAAATGGCCCGCGGGTTCGCACTAGCGATGTCGAAAGTCGTCATGAATGGGGGAGCGGGCGAGGCTGTGAAACTAGCAAAAAGTAACATCCGGTTGCTCCCGGGCGCCCTGTAAGCCGGTCCTAACGAGGCGCCTGCGGAAGCTCTCCCGAGTTTTCGCAGGCGCTCATTCTCACCTGCGTGATCCGTCTGGGCAAAAAAATAGCTCGGATCCATAATCATGGATCCGAGCTATTTCGATGTCTTACGACACCTCGCTGTGCGCGAAGGGGGACTTGAACCCCCACGCCCTTTCGGGCACTAGCACCTCAAGCTAGCGCGTCTACCAATTCCGCCATCCGCGCGCATCTGCGGCGCTCTAGGAGCACCGCCGAGATAAGAGAATAGCACCCTTTTTGAGTACCAAAACACACATCGCTTTCATGACCCCCGCTAAGCCCTTTCTCGCCTGCCGTGGCGTGCAGATTTTTACTGGCGAGACGGCTAGCGTGGCCTTATGACTTCTGAGCCAGAACTTGAGCGCACCGCGCGCATCGCGCAAGATCTCATCCGATTCGATACTTCCAATTACGGGGAGGGTCGTTCGAACGGTGAAACGGTGGCCGCCGAATATCTGGGCGCACTGCTCGAAGAAATGGGTCTCACCACCCAGTACTTCAACGCCGCTGAGGGTCGCACCACGGTGATCGCCAAGGTCGAGGGAAGCTACGACACCGAGTCGTCAGCTCCTCACGCCGCCGAGCGCCCCGGATTGATTCTGCACGGCCACACCGACGTGGTGCCTGCAGATCCCAAGAACTGGTCGGTCGATCCGTTCGGGGGAGTCATTCAAGACGGCCTTCTATGGGGCCGTGGCGCGGTCGACATGAAGAACATGGATGCCATGATCGTCACCGCTCTCGGCGACATTCTGGGCGCCGGCAAACGCCCCGCTCGCGACCTCACGATCGCGTTCTTCGCTGACGAAGAAAATGGCGGCGAATACGGGTCACACTTCATGGTTCAGAAGCACCCCGAAGTTTTCGCGGGTGCAACAGAAGCCATCAGCGAAGTGGGCGGCTATTCGGTTGATCTTCAAGGTCAGCGCGCTTATCTCTTGCAAACGGGAGAGAAGGCGCTCATGTGGATCAAGCTGACCGCCCGCGGCATGGCTGCCCATGGTTCGCGCGTCATCAGCGACAACGCGGTCACCAAACTTGCCGAAGCGATCGCGATCATTGGCCGTCAGGAATGGCCGGTTCGCCTCACTGATACCACCACGCTTCTCATCGCTGAGCTCTCACGCATTCTCAACATTGATCCCGAAGAGGTTGGCCCCGACCAACTCATTCTCGCTACTGGCACCGCTTCCGGCTTCTTGCAGGCCACTTTGCGCACGACCAGCAACCCCACGCTGTTGAATGCTGGCTACAAGCACAACGTGATTCCCGACGTCGCTGAAGCGCTCGTCGACATCCGCACGCTTCCTGGCGAAGAGGATGAGGTACTCGCTCAAGTGCGCGCTCTTCTGCCCGACGAGATCGAGATCGAGATGATGCACCGCGACATCGGGCTCGAAACCAGTTTTGACGGTCCGCTTGTCGACGCGATGGTCAACAGTCTCGGAGTCTTCGATCCCGGAGCTCCCGTATTGCCGTACCTGATGTCGGGTGGCACCGATAACAAAGCGCTCAAGCTGCTCGACATCACGGGCTACGGATTTGCGCCCCTGCAGCTGCCGCCCGAAATCGACTTCCCGGGCATGTTCCACGGTGTTGACGAACGAGTGCCGCTAGACGCATTAGTCTTTGGCAGGCAGGTCTTGGGAGACCTGCTTCTCAAGTACTAGTTCTTAGCTGATCGGGAGCGCTCCATGGGTTTTATCGAGGCCATTATTCTTGGGCTTGTTCAGGGGCTGACGGAGTTTCTTCCCATCTCGTCGAGCGCCCATTTGCGCATCATGGGCGAGTTTTTGCCCTCCGCGAGTGATCCTGGCGCGACATTCACGGCAATCACTCAGTTGGGCACTGAGCTCGCTGTCATCCTTTATTTCCGCAAAGACATCGCTCGAATCCTGAGCCGTTGGTTCCAACAGTTCCGCAGCAGCGCTGGCGCTCATGGCGAAGTAATCGATAAGAATCATCCGGATGTTCGACTCGGCTGGCTCGTTATCCTCGGCACCATTCCCATTGTGCTCGTGGGCTATTTTGCTCAGGAGTACATCCGTTCAACGTTCCGCTCGCTGTGGCTCGTCGCAACCGTGCTGATCGTCTTCGGCATCATTTTGGGAATCGCCGATTATCTCGGCAAGCGCACTCGTGCGCTCGACGAGATGACCTACGGCCACGGCATCACGATCGGCCTCGCGCAGATGCTCGCTCTGGTTCCTGGAGTCTCGCGCTCGGGATCAACGATGACGGCAGGCCTCGCGCTCGGCTACACGCGGCCTGCGGCAGCTCGGTTCGGTTTCTTGCTCGCAATTCCCGCGGTATTCGGCAGCGGGCTCTACGAACTCGTGCACAGCTTCGGTGAACCAGCTCAGGTTTTCACCTACGCCGAAACAGCAGTGGCCACAGTGATTGCGTTCGTCGTTGGTTACGTCGTGATTGCCGCCCTCATGCGCTATATCGAGAAGCGGTCGTTCTTGCCGTTCGTGATTTATCGCGTTGTTCTTGGCGTCGCGCTTTTCGTGCTGTTGTCGCTCGGCGTCACCCAGCCCGTCTAGTTGCGACCCAGCACGTCTAGTTGCGACGATCGCCGCCCTGAGACCGAGGGCTCACCGACAAAAAAATCGTGAGGGCGGCGTTAGTCCTTGCCCCGCCACGGTTCGTCACCAGCGGCGCCCTGGTCGGGTTTGTCGTCGCCACGACGGAGGTACTTTTCAAACTCTTGAGCGATCGCTTCGCCACTGGCTTCCGGCGAATCGACGGTGTCGCGGGCTTTCTCTAACTGCTCGATGTACGACGACATGTCCTCGTCTTCACCCGCAAGAGCATCGATGCCGGTTTCCCAATCCGCGGCGTCGGTGACGAGCTCGCCGCGCGGGATCACGACATCCACGATTTCTTCAAGCTTGTCGATGAGCGCGAGCGTGGCCTTGGGCGACGGGGCGTTGTGCACGTAGTGCGGCACGGATGCCCAGATCGACATCGTGGTGATGCCGCTGGCTTCTGCCGCCTGCCCCAAAACCGACAGGATGCCGACCGGCCCTTCATACGTACTGCGCTCAATACCAAGAGCCGTGCGAACACCAGCGTTCTCGCTCGAAGTGAACACCGAAATCGGCCGCGTGTGTGGCACGTCGGCGAGCATTGCGCCGAGAAAGACGATCGAGGTGATTCCGTTATCCACGACGGTCTCGAGGATGTCGCGCGCGAAAGCCTTCCATGAACGCGAAGGCTCAGTGCCGAGGAGAAGGTAGATGTTTGATTGGTTGTTGGCGCTCAACTGCAGTTCGGCATCCGCTGCGATGCTCTCGGGACGAGCGGCATTGGGCCGCGACGGACCGTACATGGTGACCGAAGGCCACGTAAGCACCCGGTTGCCATCGTCGTCGTGAGAAAGCACAGGACGATTGAACTGGTAATCGAAGTACTCTTCGGGGTCAACTTCGGAGATGGGATAAACGTCGAGCTGCTCCTTGAGCGATCGCACTGCACCGCTGGCCGCTTCTCCGGCGTCATTCCACCCCTCGAAGGCAACGACGAGGAGTCGTCCGTTCGCAAATGGGGTGTCAGTCACAGGTCTCCTTGGGGTGCATGCCACGAATGTCGCTTAGTCAAGGATAGAACTACGATGGTGCGTTGTGACTCACTCCACTCCAGCGGCCGTCCTGTGGGACATGGACGGCACGCTCATTGACTCAGAACCTTATTGGATTTCGGCCGAAATCAGGGTCGTTGAATCCTTCGGCGGCGAGTGGACCCATGAGGACGCCATGTCGTGTGTCGGCAACGGACTATTGGAGTCTGCCCGCGTGATGCAAACGAAGGGCGTGACCCTCGATGCACCGGTGATTGTCGATCAACTCACCGACAGCGTCATGACACAGCTCAAAGAATCGGGCATTCCTTGGCGTCCCGGTGCACGCGAATTGTTGACAGAACTGCGTGAAGCGGGTGTTCCTACCGCTCTCGTCACGATGTCGATTGGGCGAATGGCTCGACATATTGTCGACAACCTCGGCTTCCACGGCTTCGACGCCGTTGTCTCGGGCGACGATGTCGAGCACGCCAAACCTCATCCTCAGCCTTATTTCATGGGCGCAGCCGCGCTCGGTGTCGACATCTCGGACTGTGTGGCGATCGAGGATTCACCTCCCGGCGCCTCGTCTGCCTACGCCTCGGGCGCCACCGTGATCGGCGTGCCATTTATGGTTGACATTCCCGAAGAGAAAACCCACGCACTGTGGCCGACCCTCGAAGGCCGAACTCTTGACCATCTCTCCGAACTTCACGCAAAGGTGACCACGCGATGAGCGACGTATTCCGACGACAGTGCGGCCCCTTTCGCGAGGGAGACCGCGTTCAACTGACCGGCCCGAAGGGCCGGCTCAATACCGTGACGCTCGAAGCGGGGGGAGCGTTTCACACGCACCGCGGCGTGTTAAGCCACGATCTAATCATCGGGCAGCCGGATGCCAGTGTCGTCGTCAGCACCAACGACATCGAATATTTGGCGATGCGCCCGCTGCTCACCGACTTTGTGATGTCGATGCCGCGCGGTGCCGCGATCATCTATCCGAAGGACGCAGCGCAGATCATCGGGCAGGCCGACATCTTCCCCGGTGCTCATGTTGTCGAGGCCGGCGTGGGTTCGGGTGCGCTATCGCTGTGGCTGCTGCGCGCCATCGGGCCGAGCGGCAAGTTGAATTCCTTCGAGCGTCGTGAAGAGTTCTCTGAGATCGCTCAATCCAACGTTCAGGCATTCTTGGGCGCGAAACCCGACAACTGGTCGGTCACCGTTGGTGACCTCCAGGAGCAGCTGCCGGCATCCGTCGAACCGGGCTCGGTCGACCGCGTTGTGCTCGACATGCTCGCCCCGTGGGAATGCATCGAGGAGTGCGCCGAGGCTCTCACTCCCGGCGGTGTACTGCTCTGCTACATCGCCACCGTCACCCAACTGTCGCGCGTTGCTGAAGCCATCCGTTCCACTGAGCTCTTCACCGAACCTGATTCCAGCGAAACCATGGTGCGTGGCTGGCACGTTGAAGGATTGGCTGTACGCCCCGATCACCGCATGGTTGCCCACACCGGTTTCCTGATGACGGCCCGCCGTCTCGCACCCGGTTCCGTTCTTCCCGAGCTCAAGCGTCGCGCTTCGAAGTCGGACTTCAAGGACGAAGATGTCGAGGCCTGGACCCCCGGCGCACTTGGCGACCGTAATTCCAGCGCCAAGCGCCTGCGAAAGACCGCACGCGAAGCAAAAAAGGCGGCCGATGCCGCGACAACTGACCGGTAGAGTGTTGACGATGTCTGTGTCGATGAAAAGAGTGTTTGTGCGCAAGCTTGCAGTAGTGGCCGTGAGTGCCGGAGTTGTTGTTTCGTTGGCCGGTTGCGCCAATGGTCCGTTGAATTTTGCGGACTGCACTCCGATCTACTCGTCTGGTTCCAACACCGCGTTGGTCACCACTGCGGGTGAGTTCAGCGCCGACCCCGAGGCCGAGTTTCCTACGCCTCTCGTGGCGTCTGATCTGGAGAACACCATCGTGACGGTCGGCGACGGCGACGAACTCAACGCCGGCGATGTGGCCACCATTCAGATCACGATCTACGACGCAGCAACGGGTGATCAGCTCATCTCAACAGGCCACGACACTGCGGGTCTGCGCGTTCCCGTCACCGAGCGCGAGCCGATCTTCGGTGAGATCGCTCAGTGCTCGACCGTGGGCTCACGAATCGTCACAGTGGGTGCCGCTGGCGACATCCTCGGTGCCGAGAACATTGCGCAAAATCAACTCGCGCTTGCCGAAGACGACGCCATCGTCATGGTGAGCGACGTCGAATCACGCTTCCCGGGGAAGGCTGATGGTGTGAGCAAGCCCGCTCCGGCCGGACTGCCCGCGATCGTCTTGGCTCCGAATGGCCAGCCGGGCTTCACCTTCCCGACCGGCGACGCTCCCTCCGAGCTTCAGTACGCTGCCCTCAAGGTTGGCTCTGGCGAGAAGATCACCGAGGGCGACGCCGCAGTCATGCACGTCAGCGGAATCGAGTGGGGCGCAGATGCCACATTCACCAATAGCTGGGAGGACTCGGGTGTTCCCGGCACCTTCCTTGTCGAGAGCGCCGCGACGTCCGCGACCGGGCTGCCGCCCGGACTCGCTGAGGCGCTCATCGGCCAGACCGTCGGCTCGCAGATCCTCGTTGTGTTGACTCCGGATGTCGGCTTCGCCGCGGGTTCAGGGCCCACCGGCGTCACGAGCGGGGCGACTCTAGTCTTCGTGTTCGACATCCTCGGAATTCAAGAGCAGTAATCGTTACCCACGACACGGCCGGGTGTCAGAGACAAAAGGATTTGACTCGTGCCATCACCGAAAGTTCCTAACGAAGAACGGCTCTTCAGCCTCGTTTTGGCGTTGCTCTCTACCGAGAATGGGCTGACCAAGAGCGAGATACTGTCGACCGTTCAGGGCTACCGCCAGCGGTTCGTGCACTCGGGTGACAACGCCAATCTTGAGCGACAGTTTGAACGCGATAAAGACGACATTCGTGAGCTCGGGGTGCCGCTCGAAACAATCGAGCCACCCGAGCAAGCGGGCAACAACCAGAACCTTCGCTACCGCATCCCGCGCGTAGATTACGAGCTTCCCGACGACATCGCCTTCTCAGCGGAAGAGTCGACACTTCTCGGTCTCGCGGCCATGGTGTGGCGTGAAGGCTCGCTCTCTGAGGGGTCCCGGCGGGCAATCGTGAAGCTGCGGTCACTCGGCATTGAGACCGCAGAGCCTGTTCTGAGCTACGCGCCCCAAGTGCGCGTTCGCGACGAGGCGTTCGAGCCGCTGCGCGAAGCGATGGACCGCCGCGTACTCGTGAACTTCGAATATCTGAAGCCGGGGGAGCAGACCTCGACGACGCGTCTCGTGGCTCCACTCGCTCTCGTGCAGCATCAAGGGCGGTGGCACCTCTACGCCAAAGATCCCGCGACGGACACCTTCAAGACGTTCTTGCTTCGTCGCATAGTGAGCGGCATCCATCGCGCTAAAAAGACCTTCGATTACCCCACCGATAATGCAACAGCGCAAGCCCTCGCCGGGCTGGAAGAGGTCTGGCAGTCGAACGTTGCGCTCTTGCGTGTAGAGCCAGGAACCGACGCGGCCACCCGGCTCGGTAAACGCCGCGGCGCAGTGATGCACCCGGATTGCCGCCTCGAAGTGAACTTCACCGATCTGAATATTTTCGCGGACGAGCTTGCCAGCTTCGGTCCCGAGGTTGTCGCGATTTCTCCACCCGCCCTGCGCTCCGCAGTGATTGAGCGCCTCACGAGAACGGTGGCAGACCATGGCTAACAAGATTCCGCCCCTGCGCGCGCAAGACAAATTGGTCTTCTTGCTCGCTCTCGTGCCGTACTTGATGGATCGTGACCGAGTCAGCGTGGCGGAAGCCGCGAAGCACTTCGGTGTTCCTGAACAGCAGATTCGCGAGGCCGTTCGCCTTATAGCGGTGTCGGGTATTCCTGGAGAAACCGCCACGTATCAAGCGGGCGATCTGTTCGATATCGCCTGGGATGACTTCGAAGACAACGATCAGATCGTGTTAACCCAATTGGTTGCCATCGATGATTCGCCACGGTTCTCCGCCCGCGAAGCATCGGCCTTGATCGCCGGCTTGCAGTACCTCTCGAGCCTGCCCGAGCATGCGGATCGCGAAGCCATCGCCACGCTCACCTCCAAGCTTTCCCGGGGCGCCTCGGCAGCTCCGACAGCAGTGGCGGTGGAATCAAGCGCGCTCGACGAAACGCTGGCCCTCATCCGCGAATCTGTTGCCGCGGGAACCCAGATCGAGTTTGATTACCGCAATTCGCGCGGCGAGTCTGAGCGTCGTCGCATTGACCCGCTCCGAGTCGAATCTGTGGATGCCGACTGGTACGTGCGCGGCTGGTGTCACTCGCGCGAAGACGTACGAACGTTCCGCCTTGACCGCATCTCTCAGCCAGCAATGACTACTGAGGCGATTACGCACACCGCCGGTGATGTCAATCTTCCCGAGACACTCTTTGATACGTCAGACGAAGATATCGAGGTCGCCATCGAGGTTGTGCCCAGCGCCATTGGCCTGCTGGGGGACTATGTGGCCGATGACGCGCCACGAGTTGCTGCCGGAGATCGCGTGCGCACTACCGTTCGCGTTCCGCACTTCCACGGGCTCAAGCGACTGATCTCTGGCCTGCCGGGGGTCGTGACGGTTGTCTCACCTTCGGAAGCACGCGAAGCCGTGGCGCGGTGGGCACAGGCTGGCGCCGAGCAGTATGCAGAAGAGCAGTAGGTGACGACGTGATCGCATGGTGGGGGTGGCTGCTGATCTGGGTGGGCCTCGTGCTCGCTCTTCTCATCATGCTCGCCGTCATGGCGTGGGTGCTGTTCCGCAAGGCTATGGTGCTCGTTAAGGACCTGTCGGATGTCGTCGACAAGACGGCGATCCTTGACGTCGAGTCCGAACGAATCTCGAAACCGCACATCGCGATTCTCGCTGAAATGGCCGAGATTCGAGACCGGCACGATGCCCAGAGGCGTCGACGACTCGAATTGCGGGACGCCCGGCGTGCACGCCGTCTCGAAAGAGGCAAAAGAATCACTAAGCGGGACGCGTCCCGAATGCAGTGGCCCGAAAGTTGGTCGTAGGTGGGTAAAGTTTTCGCCGCGGGCCTCATCTTGATCGCGCTTCTGTGGTTCGCAACTTGGCTACGGCGGCGGGCGATTCGCGCGCTGCTTATAACTGCGGGCACACAGACCTCTGGTTCGAGCAGCCTCCAGCGCCGCGGTCGCCGAATGCCCCGAATTGCCGTTCGCTATACCGACGACAGGGGCATGGAGCGCGTTGTAGTGAAGGCCGTTGTGAGTGCGGGAGACAACCAATTGCTGGAACGGCCCGCCGTCGTGCTTTATCATCCACGACATCGAAATCGCTCAGATTACGTCTTGATCGGTTTCGGCTCGCAGCCACGGCGCTGGTTCGCCGGCGAATTTAGCCACGAGAAGAAGCCGTCGGTCTAACTTGACGTTGTGTGACGAATCTCTACGAACCTAGGTATGCTTGGGCTACGCAGCCTTCGATTCTTAAGGAAGTTCTTCATGCCCTTCGGCAACGCTCTCAGCGGTTGGCACCTTGTCATTCTCCTGGTCGTCATCCTTCTGCTTTTCGGTGCTCCAAAACTTCCCGGACTTGCTCGCAGCCTCGGCCAGTCGATGCGTATATTCCGCAGCGAGGTCAAGACCATGAAGGATGAAAACAGTCCCTCTTCGTCGACCGACGACTCGGTGGATTCAAGCGGCGACACGCCTCCTAAGCCTTAGCCCCTATGGCAGTTCGCGCCGAGAGGTGGCGTTCCAAGAGTGAAGAGCGGATGTCACTCGGTGCGCATCTCGTAGAGCTCAAAAAACGGCTGTTCATTTCAGCGATCGCGATTCTCGTGACCGCTGTTGCGGGGTTCATTTTCGCCAATTTCTTTATCGATGCGCTGCGCGCACCGATCACTAATATTGCGGATTCAACTGGCCGCGGGGCAGCGCTTAATTACGACGCGGTCACTCAAGCCTTCGACATCCGAATGCAAATCGCTTTCACGGTGGCGATCGTCGCCGCTAGCCCGGTCTGGTTGTACCAAGTGTGGGCTTTTCTTGTTCCCGGCTTGGTTCGCAAGGAAAAGCAGTACGCAATAGGTTTTCTCGGAACAGCCATTCCGTTGTTCCTCGCCGGATGCGCCGCAGGCTGGTATGTGATGCCCAACATCATCACACTGATGCTTGGCTTCGCCGGGGACCAAGACCTGTCTAATCTCAACGCGAAGTATTACTACGACTTCATCGTTAAGCTGCTTTTGTCGGTCGGAATAGCCTTCGTGCTTCCGGTCTTCGTTGTCCTGCTGAACTTTGTCGGTGTTCTTTCCGCGAATGCGATCCTCAAAGGATGGCGGGTAGCGGTGCTCACCATCACGGTCTTTACAGCGATGGCTACGCCAGCTGCCGATGTCATCTCGATGTTCCTTCTCGCTATCCCCATGATCATGCTGTATTTCCTTGCAGCCTTCATTGCCTGGATCCATGATCGTCGGGCGGCCAAACGCGCCGCGTTGATTGACCCCGACGTGAGCAGCGAACTCTAGACTCCGAACGCTTAGGCTGTAGTCAATGAGTGAACTGTCTCCCGCCGAACGGTACGCCGCGGCGAAGAAGCGTCGGGGGTACCCGGTACTCGAAGCTTTCCGCGCTAGTCAGCGCTTTGACCTCGATGCTTTCCAGATCTCGGCGTGCGAGGTCGTCGAGTCCGACAAGAGCGTTCTGGTCGCGGCACCCACCGGTGCCGGCAAGACGATTATCGCCGAGTTCGCCATTTATCGGGCTATGCAACTGGATGGCCCCAAGGTCTTCTACACCGCCCCGATGAAGGCGCTCAGCAACCAGAAGTTCCAAGAGCTCGTCAGCGAATATGGCCCCGAGGCCGTCGGCTTGCTCACGGGCGACACTAACGTGAATGCGGGCGCCCGCATCGTGGTGATGACCACCGAGGTTCTTCGCAACATGCTGTACGCGAAGTCCGACCTATTGACGAACCTCAGCACCGTTGTCATGGATGAGGTCCACTTCTTGGGTGACCGCTTCCGCGGTGCCGTCTGGGAAGAAGTGATCATCCACCTTCCCGAAGATGTGCGCATGGTTTCGCTCAGCGCGACGGTGTCGAACGCTGAAGAGTTCGGCGACTGGCTCCAAGCGGTGCGAGGCGACACGGAAGTAATCGTGTCTGAAGAGCGGCCAGTGCCTCTCGAGCAACACGTCCTGGTCGGCACGAAACTCATTGATCTCTTCGACTCGTCTGGACTCGCCGCGACCAACCGCGTGAACCCCGAGCTCGCGCAGATGGCCCGCTTCGGTGGCCGCAGCCAGTCGGTGGGCAACCGTCGCAAGAGCAGCCGCCAGAACTCGTACGGTGGTCGCCCCCAGCGCTCACGGATGGATCGTGCGGATGTCGTGGCGATGCTCTCGTCCAAGAACCTTGTTCCCGCCATCTTCTTCATTTTCAGTCGCATGGGCTGCGATCAGGCTGTCAATCAAGTCTTGCGGGCTGGCGTTCGCCTAACGACCTCCGAGGAGCGCGATGAGATCCGCGAAATCGTGGAGGCCCGCTGCCGCACCTTGCTCGACGAAGACCTCGCCGTTCTCGGGTACTGGGATTGGCTCAGCGGTCTCGAACGTGGTGTTGCCGCTCACCACGCCGGCCTGCTACCCGCGTTCAAAGAGGTAGTAGAAGAGCTCTTCCAAAAGAAGCTTGTGAAGGCAGTCTTTGCTACGGAGACGCTGGCGCTCGGCATCAATATGCCGGCTCGCACCGTGGTGCTCGAGAAACTCGAAAAGTTCAACGGTGAAGCTCGAGTGCCGATCACTCCGGGCGAGTACACCCAACTCACCGGCCGCGCCGGTCGACGGGGCATCGATATCGAGGGACACTCCGTCATCCAATGGGTCGATGGTCTCGACCCGCAGGCCGTCGCGTCGCTCGCCTCGCGCCGCACCTACCCGCTCAACTCAAGCTTCAAACCGACCTACAACATGGCGGTCAACCTCATCGAGCTTTTCGGTCGCGAACATACTCGCGAAATTTTGGAATCGAGCTTCGCGCAGTTCCAAGCCGACCGCGCGGTCGTCGACCTCGCGCGCAAGGTTCGTTCGCAGAAGAACTCGCTCGAGGGCTATGCGAAGTCGATGGAATGCCACGTAGGAGACTTCGCCGAGTACTCCCGCATCCGCCGCGAACTCAACGATCTTGAGAAGAAGGCTCAGCCACGCGGCGACGCCGGTCACCGCGGCGAACGTGAACGTCGACAGCGCAAGCTCGGCGACCTGCGCAATCAAATGCGCAAGCATGATTGCCACGCGTGCCCGGAACGGGAATCTCACGCTCGTTGGGCCGAACGCTGGTGGCGCCTCAAGCGCGAAACAGATCAGCTGAGCCGCCAGATTCAGAACCGTACCGGTGCTGTCGCGAAGATCTTCGACCGCGTCACCGACGTTCTCACTCAACTGGGATACATCGAGCCGGGTAAGAACGGCGAAATGACCCTCAACGAACACGGTCGCGTCCTGCGCCGTATCTACGGCGAACGCGATCTTCTCGTCGCTGAATCGCTGCGCCGAGGATTCTGGAACACGCTGGATGCTGCCTCGCTTGCCGCGATGGCCACCACCCTGGTCTACGAACCTCGTCGCGATGAGGGCGACCTGGGTGACCGCTACCTGCCGCGAGGTGCGTTCCGCGAGGCTTTCGATAAGACCTCCACGCTGTGGGCGCAACTCGACGACCTCGAGCGCGACAACCGGCTTCCCGGTAGCCAGCCTCTCGCCACCGGCCTCGCCCTGTCGATGTATCGGTGGGCCAATGGAGCCACCCTCGATTCTGTTCTCGACCTTGCCGATATGGCCGCGGGCGACTTCGTGCGCGTCACGAAGCAGGTAATCGATCTGCTTGACCAGTTGTCGGTAGTGGCCGACGGCGATGTTGGACGCACCGCACGCAAGGCACTCGATGACATCCGCCGTGGAATCGTCGCCTACAGCTCTGTCGCTTAGGCTCGACTCGTGATGCCCGATAAACCCGTTGCTGTGCTGCCCTTATGGGCTGCGATCGTTACAGCACTGGCCTCCGGCCCGATCATGGATGCTGGATTCCCCGACATCAGCGTCTGGCCTATGACTTTTGTGGGCATCGCCCTCATGCTGCTGGCTCTTCGCGGTCGACGCTCGTGGGCCGCGTTTCTCGTCGGCTTTCTCGGCGGGTTTGCGTTCTACCTCACGCACATCTCATGGGCCTCGCTCTTCTTGGGCCCCGTTCCGATGCTCGCACTGTCGTTCTTGGAGTCGCTCTTCGTCGCCCTCGGGGCGCTGGCGATCACGCTGGCGTATCGCTGGCTGCCTCGGGCCTTCGGGGCAGGCTGGGGCGCGTCGCTCGGGCTTGCCATCGTCGTAGCGGGCCTCTGGACAGCCCGCGAAGCCTGGATGAGCGTGTGGCCCTACGGCGGCTTCTCCTGGGGCCGCGTCGCGCTCTCCCAGGCCGAGAGCCCGCTTGCACCACTTTTTCCGTGGATCGGCGTCTCCGGCGTGAGCTTCACGATCGTCCTGGTCGTTGCGCTGGTTCTCGCCGCCGCCGAATACTCGTGGCGTCACTACAGCGAGCTACCTCTGGATGCCCGCGCTCAACACGTGTCGCGCGCGCTGCGCACAGCGTTTGTGCCAGTGGCGGTTTTCGCGCTCATGCTCAACGTGCCGACGTGGCAGGCAACGCTCGACGGCACCCTGCGCGTCGGCGCCGTTCAGGGCAATGGGAAGGCTGCTTACTTTGACGAGCGTGAGCGTGGCGATCTCCTTACCGCCCAGCTCACCGCGACGGAGCCTCTCTATGGCCAGGACCTCGATCTCGTCGTGTGGCCCGAGGGCGGCACTGACGTGTCACCGCTGAGCAACAGCTATGCGGCATCCGCGTTCGACTACGTGGTCGAGCAGGCTGGCGCGCCCCTCATCTCCGGTGACATCACCGAGCGTGGCGGCAAAATCTTCAACAGTCAACTGTTATGGATGCCGGGGGAGGGCGTCGTAGACATTTACGATAAGCGTCACCCCATTCCCTTTGGCGAGTACGTGCCGAATCGCGAGTTCTGGGCGCAGTTCGCCCCCGATCTCATTGGACTCATCGCGCGGGATTACTCCATCGGAACGACTGACATGGTCTTTGACGTCAACGGCGTCACGGTCGGGGTGAACATTTGCTTCGACATTGTCGACGATCAAATCTTGACCGAGTCGGTCGAGCAGGGCGCGCAAGTGATCATCGCGTCGTCGAACAACGCCGACTTTGGTATGACTGACGAGAGCGCTCAGCAGCTGGCTATGGCTCGTATCCGCGCGCTTGAGCTCGGCCGCAGTGTCGTCAATATTTCAACCGTGGGGCTCAGCGCGATCATCGCTCCTGATGGAACCACGATCGCCGAAGTTCCGTGGTACACGGCCGCCACGATGGTGGAGGATGTGCCGCTATCGACGAGCATCACTCCTGCTGTCGTGTGGGGTCGAGAGATCGAATGGCTCGTGTCTGGACTCGGACTCGGTGCCCTCATCGTTGCAGGATTGGCCGGTCGGAGAAAGAATGCCTAACGTCGTCGTGGTGGTTCCCACCTACAACGAGATCGAGAACATCGCCTCGATCGTCGGTCGTCTGCGCCAAGCGGTGCCGCGTGCCCATGTGCTTGTAGTGGATGACTCGAGCCCCGACGGCACCGGGGAGCGCGCTGAGGAACTTGCTGCTGCTGATCCCGGAGTATCGGTGCTCCACCGGCCCGCCAAGGAAGGCTTGGGAAAGGCGTACCTCGCGGGCTTCGCGCTCGCTCTGGAACGCGGGTACACCTATATTGTCGAAATCGACGCAGATGGCTCGCACGACCCCGCCGAACTACCCGCGATGATCGCCCTCGCTAAAGCCGGCAACGATCTCGTCATCGGATCACGCTGGGTGCCGGGCGGTTCAGTGAAGAATTGGCCGTGGTACCGCCACAGCGTGTCGCAGGCAGGAAACACCTATGCCCGCCGAGTCCTGCACTCAGACATTCGGGATCTCACGGCAGGCTTTCGGGTGTTCCGCGCGAGTGCTCTGCGAGAACTCGGCCTCGACGGCGTCTCGTCGCAGGGGTACTGCTTTCAAGTAGAGCTGGCCTGGAACTTAGAACGTGCGGGCTACCGAGTGACGGAGCATCCGATCACCTTCGTTGAGCGCTCGACGGGCCGGTCAAAAATGCATGCAGGAATTGTTGCAGAGGCACTACTCAGGGTCACCGGATGGGGAATATCGGCGACCCTGAGTTCAGTACGTCGTTAGGCGCCGATCTTCTGCTGACCGCGACGGGCGCGCAAGAAGTCGAGGCGCTCCTGAAGAAGCTCTTCGAGTTCTGGGCGAGTGCGACGTTCGAGAAGCATGTCCCAGTGGCTGCGGGGAACCTTCACGTCGACCTCATCAAGTTCAACCAGTTCGCCGTCGTCATCAAGGAGCGTTCCCTCTTGACCCGTCTTGGCATCGAGCCACTGCTGGGGAACTTCGGCGTCAGACGAAAACATCACTTCAAAAGTGTTGCCGTCGGCCGCCTTGTATACGCTCTTTTTCCGCGGGGAAAACTCGACACCCTCTTCGCTCTGTAGGCTCTGGGTACCAAGTCTCATGCCGCGCAAGCTGCGATCTGCCATCGTGTGGCCTCCTTCAATTCGCGGTTTCTACAAGTAATAAACCCTCTTGCTGAACGTATGCTTCCAAGCGCGCAGTCTTCACAGCGAGTTGTCAGCAATTGCCAACAATTCCCGCTGCCATGAAGTGGAGTGTGCGCGACTTCGTTAGGCGCGCGATTTCACAACTTCGAGGGCGAGGTCTGCTCGGTCGGTGACGATTCCATCGACGCCGAGGTCAAGCAGGTGACGCATTCGCTGCGGTTCATTGATTGTCCAGACATGCATCTCTAGTCCGAGATCGTGCACGCGGGAAATCATCCGCTGAGTGGTCACCCGCAACCCTAGCGCTTTCTCTGGCACTTGGATGGCAACTAGCCCAGAAAGAGCACGCCGCATGGCGGGGGAGATGCCCGCTTTCGCGCTGATCAGTGCCATCAAGAAGCGTCGAGCGGATGCTGAGCTCGCGATTCCGGGCAGCTGCTCGACTATTGCGGCACGGCGGGCTTCGTCGAATGAGGTCACGAGAACGCGATCGACTGCCTTCATTTCCCGAATCGCACGCGCGCTGGGAAGAACGGCGCCCTTAATCTTAACGTCCACGTTGAAGCGGGTCTCAGGGAACGCGTCGAGCGCTTCAGCGAGAGAGCAGAAACCTTGACCATCGCCCAGGTCAATACGTCGCAACTCTGCCATGGTGAGTTGCTCCACCTTGATGGCGCGTCCCGCAACGCGACTGAGGCTGGGATCGTGCGCAACGACGGCTACTCCGTCGAGGCTGACATGAACATCCGTCTCAATGAATTGAGCACCTTCGGCGACGGCTTTCGCAAAGGCAAGCATCGTGTTTTCGGGTGCGTCAAGCGCAAGCCCCCGATGCGCGAACACGCGGGGGCTTGCGGGGGAGAGAAATGACGAGTTGGCGCTAGCGCGCGACTGGTCCCTTGCCACTAAAGAATCCTTCACCAATGCCCTTGAGCGCTTCCGTCAGTTCTGACGGGATGATCCACATCTTGTTGGAGTCACCTTCTGCAATCTTAGGCAGCGTCTGGAGGTATTCGTACGCCAAAAGCTTCGGGTCGGGATCGCCCTCGTGAATCGCCGCGAAAACCGTCTTGATTGCGGCGGCCTCACCGTCGGCGCGAAGAACTGCTGCCTTCGCTTCACCCTCAGCTTCGAGAATGGCAGCCTGGCGCGAGCCTTCTGCCTCGAGGATGGCGGCCTGCTTGGTTCCCTCGGCGGTCAGAATCTGCGCACGGCGGTCACGCTCGGCACGCATCTGCTTTTCCATCGAGTCTTGAATGGAGAGGGGCGGGTCGATGGCCTTGAGCTCGACGCGTCCAACACGGATGCCCCACTTGCCTGTCGCTTCGTCAAGAACGACCCGCAGCTGGGAGTTGATGTTGTCGCGACTCGTGAGCGCTTCCTCAAGGTTGAGTCCACCCACGACGTTGCGCAGCGTTGTGGTGGTGAGCTGTTCGACAGCGCCAAGATAGTTGCCGATCTCATAGGTCGCGGCACGGGCATCCGTCACTTGAAAGAACACCACGGTGTCAATTGAAACCACAAGGTTGTCTTCGGTGATGACCGGCTGGGGCGGGAACGAGACAACCTGTTCGCGCAGGTCGATAAGGGGCAACATCCGGTCAATAAAAGGCACGAGGATATTGAGACCGGGAAGGAGCGTCTTGCGGTACTTTCCAAGTCGCTCGACGACTCCGGCTCGCGCCTGCGGAACGATGCGGATCGCACGGAACAGCGTCACGAGCACGAATATGGCAAGAATGACGAGCAGAATCACCACGAATATCTGACCTACAAAGCCAGCGGGATCAGTCACTTTTCTTCCTTTCTCGGCGGCTAGGTAGCCACTCGAGGCTTGGGGGTTCCGGGTAGAGGATTTTCGAGAACGACGACAGCAATGGCGCCCTCGATACTCATCACTGAGATTCGTTTGCCCACGGGGAGCGCAGCGGGTGCGGAACTGTCACCAATGCGCGCGGTCCACGTCTCACCGTTGTCGAGCTTGACCTCGCCGATTCCGTCGGCGAAAGGGCCGGTCACTCGACCGCCGAGGCCGAATAAGGCATCGACGTTGCTCTTCGCCGGATCCGCGCCCTTTTCGAGATTCATGAGCAGGACTGGTCGAATGGTGAAGATCAGCAGGCCAGCTATAGCGGCAGCGAGAGCAATCTGCACAAACCAGGGCCAACCGAGGAGATTGGAACCAAGGCCGCCGATGAGCGAACCTGCAGCAATCATGAGGAATGTGAACTCAAGAGTGAGCACCTCAACAACGATGAAGAGCACGACGAGGGCCAGCCACAGAATCCACAAATATTGGGTGAGGTCTACGAGCATTAGCTGGCGCCCTTCATCGTTGCGCTGTTCGACAAATCTTCAATCACGACGCTAGCACTTAGATCACTGCAGAGCGCGGCTTCGACCGCTAAAGTCGTAGCGTGAATAGCGATAATTCGAATCCTCTGGCCGCTCACTCGCTCGATGGCGCTCGCGCGCTCATCACCGGATCTTCGCGGGGAATTGGCGCGGACACCGCCGCCTACTTCGCGCAGGCGGGTGCTCGCGTTGCCGTGAACTACCGCAACAAAGAGGCTCGCGCTCTCAAGTTGGTGGCTCAGCTCAACGAGACCGATGGTTCCGCTATCGCTATTGGCGCCGACCTTACCGATCCCGAAACTGTCTCTGCGCTCTTCGAGACCGTCAAGGAAGAGTTCGGTGGCCTCGAGATTCTGGTGCTCAACGCATCCGGCGGCATGGAAGGCGGCATGGCTGAGGACTACGCCATGCAGCTGAACCGCGACGCGCAGGTCAACTTCTTGAAGACCATGATGCCTCTGCTGCACGAAGGTTCGCGCGTCGTATTCGTGACGAGCCACCAGGCACACTTCATTCGCACGGTCGAAACCATGCCCGAGTATATTCCTGTCGCGCTCAGCAAGCGTGCTGGCGAGGATGCACTGCGCGAACTGATTCCCGAGCTCGAAGCCAAGGGCATCAGCTTTGTTGTCGTCTCAGGCGACATGATCGAGGGCACCATCACAGCGACGCTGTTGCAGCGTGCTAACCCCGGTGCGATCGAGGCCCGCAAGGAGGCCGCTGGCCGCCTGTACAACGTGAGCGAATTCGCCGCCGAGGTTGCCTCTGCCGCGGTCGAGCCCGTACCGGAGAACAACACCCGTTACGTCGGCGACGTTTCAGACTTCCTCAACCAGTAACGAGTTCCGGATGCCGGTGAACCGGGCCACCAGCCGGATACTGCTTTTTGACCGCGATAACCGCTTCTTGCTCTTCCTCACGAAGGCGCCTGACACGAGCGGTATCTCACGCTGGCTGACGCCCGGAGGCGGTGTTGATACGGGGGAGTCTCATCACGAGGCTGCCGTGCGCGAGCTTCACGAAGAGA
Source organism: Rhodoglobus sp. NPDC076762 (assembly GCA_040687235.1). Taxonomy (GTDB): domain Bacteria; phylum Actinomycetota; class Actinomycetes; order Actinomycetales; family Microbacteriaceae; genus Rhodoglobus. The sequence goes on from JBFBMV010000001.1 coordinate 1,896,239, forward strand.
CCGGGCTCGAACTCTCCGATCTTGGCGATCCCGTGTGGAATCACGACTTTGACACTGAGTGGAATCAGGCTGACCACGACACCGGTCACGCCGTGTTCTACGAAACCAGCGTGGACGCCTTTGAGCCGTCGCAGGAGTTCTGGACCGACGACGAGCGCATCGACGTGCTCGAACACCGCTGGTGGACACTCGATGAGCTGGCCGCGACATCCGATCGTTTCGAACCGGCCGAGCTCATTGATCTCGTTCGGTCCCGCATAGAGAAGAGAAGCCAATGACTCGCCCCTTGCCGGAATACGCTGTCGCCGACCTCGAGTACTTGAACGTGCTCGATTGCGTTCGGCTGACCAACGACGACGCGGTGGCGTTAGGTCTATTCGCCATTCAGGTCATCAAGGAGTGGGATCTCAATCTTGCAGTCGAGATCGCACTCGGTTCAGACGTGGTGTTCAAGGCGAAGCTCAAGGACACGAACGCCGAGAACGACCCCTGGCTTGCGGGTAAGGCTGCCGCTGCTGTGCGGTTTGAAGAGCCGTCGCTGCTGATCAAACTCCGCCATCTTGCGAATGGTGCGCCTTTTGAGGATCGCACCGATGTGGATCACGACCACGTGAAAGCTCACGGTGGGTCCATACCCTTGCGAGTGGGCGGCAAGGTCGTCGGCACGCTCACCATGTCGGGGGAGCCGGACGCCCTCGATCATGAAGCGGCAGCCGAGGCTCTCGCTCGTTTTCTCGATAGTCGGAGACACTCTTTCTGAGCGACGGAAGTTGACACATACTCCAGTAATAGGTGTATGTTCGAAATAATAGCCACCGCGCGCAGTTTCGCTGACGACATGAGCTAGCAGCACACCAAGACAGGGGAGTGGCATGGGTAGACCGCTGACACGGCTTGCCATCGCCGCGGCCGCGATCAGTCTCGGCGCTCTCGCGGGATGCACTTCGGCGGACATCAACATCGCCGGAAGTGACTCGAGAGGGTTGGATGTCAAGGACAGCACCGGCGGCAGCGATCTCGGCAGCGAGGCTCACGTTATGTCAGAAAGCCAGATGGTGGTCGAGTTCGACGTTCAGGGCGAGAAAGTGTTGGCCCAGAACTCACACCTGAGCGAATCGATCGACATGTCTGCATTCACGCCAAAAACCGGCCGAGTCGCCATTTACTCTGACTGCATCGGACCGGGACGACTCACAATTGCACTCGGCGCCGGCACTGAAACGTCGCGTGACTGCCGCACGAGTGCTGAGGATGCCGTTCATAGAGACGACCTGGTGATCGATGCGTCGGGACGCTATTCAGTTTCCGTTTCTATGACTAACGAGCAGCCAGGGGCTGTGACGGTCACCGAGTTGCCGCCAGAGTAGCCAGCGGAGTCATCAACATCACCGGCGACGTCAGCCCCTCTTGGCACTCGTGTCGGTATCCGATAATGCACATTATGTCAGCTTCTAACTGAAATGACCCCGCACCACAGATCGTCCCGCAGTAAGCACTGGAGGCTACACACTATGGACTTCGTCATCGCCATCGTTCTTGTCGGTATTTTTCTCTACATACTGCACGGCGTCATTCGCAGTGCCGTTCGTGATGGCATCCTGATGGCTGACGAAGAACGCGAGTCCGCCAAGTTGCCTCACTCTGAATAATTCTCAGAGCTGGTACACAAAAGGAGCAGGCGGCCGATTCAACCGCCCGCTCCCCTGCATCGTCAGCAGAGCTCGTGGCTCAACGTCTTAGTACTTGTACGACTGTCCGCCGTCGATGGGTAGGACGGTTGCGTTGACGTAGCTCGCGTCATCGCTCAGCAAGAAGGCCACGACGGCAGCGATTTCGGGCGCTTCGCCAAAACGCTTCGTGGGGTTGCCCTGAATGAACTGGTCAGCGGCGCCACGGGGGTTTTCAGCATCCAACTGTTTCATTGAGTTTTCGACCATCGGTGTCCAAATGGCGCCAGGTGCGATGGCGTTGATGCGGATGCCGTGCTCCGCGTATTCAATGCCTGAGTTGCGAGTGAGGCCCACAACGCCGTGCTTGGCCGCGGCGTAGCCGGACTGGTTTCCGATTCCGCGGATGCCGCCGACGCTGGCCGTGTTCACGACCATGCCAGAACCCTGTTCGCGCATGATCTTGAGAACCTTTTCGAGACCCAAGAAAACACCGCGCAGGTTGATAGCGACAACCTTGTCGAATTCGTCTGCGGAGAAGTCTTCAGTGAGGTTCTGCTTGCCTTCGATGCCGGCATTGTTGAAGAAGCCATCGATGCGCTCAAAGCGAGCAATTGTCTCCGCTACGTAGCGGTCGACATCCTCTTCTTTGGAAACGTCGGCGACGACCGTCAACACCTCAGCATCGGGTGCAGCCTCAGCGACTGCTTTCACTGAGTCAGCCAAGCCAGCCTCGGAGACGTCGACGAGCGACAGGTTCGCGCCTTCCGAAGCGAGACGAACGGCGGCGGCGCGGCCGAGGCCGGATCCCCCACCAGTAATGAGAATGACACGATCTGAGAAGCGGTTCATGAGTAACCTTTCGAGTGGTTGCGTCGCTCACGATTGATTTGAGCGACGATGGTTCATCGAACTTTTGTGCCCGACTTACCGATAGGCCTCGAAAAGTCAGTCGCGGTAAATCGAGCTTTATACAAGTTTGACTATACGTTTCGATTCTGGATGTCGCCTCAGTGTTCGCTGGCCGACTCGCACCCTCTCCCCCGGAACCAGTCATAGAACCATCCGCTAGTATCAGCGGCGCTCGCGGTCAACAGCCGCGCAGCCTGGATCTTCTAGGGGGCTCTTGCCATGATCACTCGTTCGACAACGTCACGCACGACACTCGCTCTTGCGCTGAGCGGTGTTCTTATCCTCAGCGCCTGTGCGTCTGGCACCACCGACTCCGAGGCCCCCGCGGTCGCAACGCCCGGCTCTGAGCCGACCCCCGCAGCCTCCGCCATCGACATCCCCGACGAGTGGTCGGGAATCATCGATGTCACCGCAATTCCTCTCGGCGACGACAAAACCTCCACCTCCCCCGCCGTCGATTACCTGTATTCGTGCAAGACAGATTTCAGCGGGCGCGGGCCGGTAGACGGCGGGCCCTGGATCAATTACGACAAGGGCACGTGGGATTCGACGACCAAGGCGATCGTCGAGGGCGAAGCGTCGTGGCCGCAAGCGTTCTACGCCGAAGAAGTCGGGCACGACACTCGCACCATCCTGACGGCCAATCTGCCTACCGAGCAGATGACAGGTACGTTTCCTATCGCGGACACCGATCCGGCGAAAGAGTTCGACCGCAACCCCAACGAGATTGACGAGAAGGTTGTCGAGCTCACCTTGAACGTTGATCCCGAGGTTGCTGCTGAACCAAGCTGCGTAGACATGGGTGCGGTCGGAGTGCTCAAGAACGGGGTGTACCTCTATAACGCGGTGGACGCTTCGGGCGGAGACGCGGTGGCGCACGAGACGCAAGACCTCTGCGACGGGCATCCGGATGGCGGAGATTATTACCACTACCACGGTGTGCCGTCGTGCCTCTTGGACGCCGCACCCGAGACCGGGTCAACGCTTGTCGGGTACGCCCTCGATGGCTTCGGTATCTATATCGAGCGCGACTCCAACGGCAACCTGCCCACCAATGCCGATCTCGACGAATGCCACGGCCGCACCAGCACGGTGCTCTTCGACGGTGTCGAGCAAGAGATATATCACTACAGCGCCACTATGGAGTTTCCGTTTACGGTCGGATGCTACGCCGGCGACCCTGCACCGGTGCCGTCACACGAGCACTGAGCACTGAGCACCCTGCGCGCGGATCCGACGCGCCAATCGAACTAGTGTAGAAAACTCACGTACGCTACACTTTCCAGATGGAAAGTAATCCAGCCGACTCCCCTATTGAGCCCGAGCTCAGACCGCAGACAATGACCGAGGAAGCTGCTCACCAGCTCCAGCAGCAGCAGGAAGTGCGTGACTCAGTACAGGAGCACGGGCCGTCGCGCGGTTTCGCTTGGTATCAACTCTGGAGCGGGATAATGGCGGCGGCTTACATTGGGGTATTCCTCTTCGCGTTCTCTGCCGGCGTCGGTACCGCAGAAGACAGCAACCCCGGCAATATGTCACAGACATCGCTATTGATCGTTCCCATACTGGCCTTTTCTGTACTCACCACGGGTGCTCGTGAACGGTTTGGCATCCGCACGGCCCTGCCGCGGTCGGTGTGGATCCCCTTAGTCGCAGCGCTTCTCGGGATGTTCAGCCTCGCAGGTCTGTCAGTTTTCGACGTGCCGTATCCCCGCTTTCTCATCGCCCTGGTGACGCTCACCGTTCTCGTCCCGCTTGCAGTACCTGCGATAGCTCAACTGATTCGCGCGCCGCAGCCACGCAATCGTGCGGATCGTGATTACGCCCCCCTCAGCAAGCCCGTGCGGTGGAACACGGTAATCATGGGAACGGTGGCTGGCCTGCTCATCGCCTTCGATAACATCCTGATTGTCTCCATGCTGGTGATGATTGCGGCGCTCGCAGGCATCATGCTCTCGTTCGTTCTGACAGAATCCCGGTGGATTCTGCCCCAAGTCGGTTTCGAGTGGGGCTGGCCACAGTGGACTGCGTTCGGAATCGCAACCAGCACGCTCTTCGTGTTCTCTGCTCTTAATCCACACTTGCACGCCCTCTCCCCCGCAGCCACGGTGCCGTCAGCGATCCTTGTATTCCTCGTCATGCTCGTGGCCTCCGCGCTGCCAGCACCCAGAGACGCACGTTCATGAAGCATCCCCGTCATCAGCTGAATGATGCGTTTCTCACTCCGATACGGCTCTCGCTCATGGCCGCGCTCGGCCCCAGAAATGAGATCGACTTTGCGACGCTAAAAAAACTCCTCGAAGTCGAGGACTCAGCTCTCAGCAAAGCGATCAGCTATCTTGTGGATGCCGGCTACGCAAAAGCCCTCAAGGGAACGGTCGGCAATCGCCCGCGAACGTGGGTAACGTCGACGGCATCCGGGTATCGAGCGTATGAGCAGCACTTGCAAGCGTTGCGCAATATCACCCGGGCGGGCCCTCGGTAATGCGATTGCGGCCAGAGGCGTTTACGGTCACAGTTCACAACGGTCAGACTCCGCGGCGACGCAATCCCAGCCAACCGATGAGCACGGTAGCCGTTGCCCACACGAGTAGCACAGGCAAATCTAGTTCCGACCCGAAATGTAGTCGGTTTTCCGTATCGAGTATTTGGTAGGAGGTGCTGGGGTGATGAAGCCCTGCCGCTTCGATCGGATCCGGGAAAAGCTGTGAAATGTTCGCGAACCACACGAATGGTGTGCGCCTGGTCGGCTCCTGCAACCAGCTAAGCACGTAGGGAAAGACGATGAAGGTGGCAGCCAGCGTTAGTAATGTCCCGGAGGCCGAACGCACGATGAATCCCAATCCACTTCCGATCGCTGCTGTCAGGACCAGCACGAGAGAGCCCCTGAGAATCGAGAGACCGATTACGGGATCCGTCAGGGACGCGTTATAACCCTGATGCTGCAGTACTACGACGACCAGAGGTGCGGCAGTGATGAGCGATGCAGCAGACACGATGAAGGTCGCTGCGGCCGCGACGAAGACTTTTGCCAGAACCAACCGTGCCCGATTGGGAACGGCAGCCAGCGCTGGTCGAATTGCTCCCGTCGCAAAGTCAGACGTTGCGATGATTGCGCCCACTCCAGCGATAAGCAGGTGGGTGAGGGCGATCCCCGCGATGATGGCCCTGTTCGACTGATCGAATGTTAGATACTCAAGATCCCATGCCCGCACCGGATCGGGTTGCTGTTGCTCTGGTGTGGTCAGTCCCGCCCACTGAACCGCCAGCAGGACGTTTGCTAGCAAGCTGAGCAGGAGAAGCCACCTCACCGACGGCGCACTGCGAGCCTTGAGCGCTTCGGAGCGGATCACTCCCGCAAAAGTGGAGCGAAGCGGAAGCGCACGCATCCGCCGCTCTAAAGGGAAGAATTGCGGCGCTCTTCTGACACCGATCACTCTGTGCACGCGCCTTCGAGAGAAGGTCACTATCGACAGTCCGAGTGCTCCAAGAGCAAAGACGAGTAACGCAATTGACCCTTGGCTTGGACTCAGCGACGATGCCGGTGCCATGTCCGTCACGATTGCCTCCGCTGGCCCATGGGTAGTCATGGCTTGAAGAGCCGAGGACGGAAGCCATTCCACTAGTTGCAGCCCCGCCTCCCCCGCGATCACGAGCACTAAACGAGACACCAAGAACACCAGACTGAGCACGATCAGTACTGCCATCACCGTTGAGCGCGATACCGCAGCCGCAGCGACACCAAGGATCGCGAACAACGCGCAGCCTGCAGCGACGCTGGCTACGAGCATGGCGGTCTCGAACAACGAAGCGGCCAGATAGCCACGCGAATCGAGCGTGACGAAAGCTATCCACGCTGCCGCTGACGCCCCGAAGACGCTCACAAAAAAGGTAAGTGCAGCAGCTGGAACAACCTTCGCGAGGATCAGGGCTGCACGTCGCGGCACCGCAGCTAGGGAGCCGGAAAGCACATCGTCTACATACTCCGACCCCACCGCAATAATTCCCACGACTGCCGCGATAAAGGCCATCGGGAGCGCGCTCAACGCAATAGATTCGAAGAGAATCGGCGTGCTGTCGCGCTCGATCACCTCATCTGTGAAGACAGGAACGGGGAGCACGCGTATGGCCCCCAGCACGATCGGGACGAGAAACAATGTGAGCAGAACGCCCCGCGTCGCGATCAACGACCATAGTTTTACGGCCTCTGACCGCACGAGTCTCCACGCCGTCTTCGGGAACGTAACTGTGCTCCACGCCGGACGTGACCTGATCGCGCTCACCGATACGAACCTGTCCGATACTCGACACTCGAATCGGTGAGCTGACGGTAAGTATCTTCGAGAGACTCGATGTGAGTCCGCAACTCTGACAGCGGTATGCCGAGACGCGCAACCTGAGCGCCCACCTCAGCCGCGGTGAGGCCCTCGACGATGAGCGCGCCGCCGTCTGCCGCGATACTCGCACCGGCCGCCTCAAGCGGTTTCACTAACTCGTGCGCTTGTTCACTCCGCACGATGACTCGTTCTGCGCCGTGGACACGAGCAAGTTCAGACAGTTGAGAATCAGCGATAACTGTTCCGCGCCCCACGATGATGACGTGGTCAGCGGTGAGCGCGACCTCGCTAATGAGGTGCGACGACAACAACACCGTTTTTCCCTCGGCGGCGAAGCTCGTCACAAGTTCTCGAAACCAGATGACGCCGTCGGGGTCCAGACCGTTTACTGGCTCATCGAAGACATATACGGCAGGATCGCCCAGCATGGAAGCCGCGATGCCGAGCCGTTGCCGCATCCCCAATGAGTAGCCACCGACGCGCCGAGATGCGACACCGCTCAAGCCCACTTCTTCGAGCACGAATTCGACACGGTCATTGGATATCCCATGGGTGAGGGCGAGTGCCCTGAGATGGTCGAAGCCAGAGCGTCCTGGGTGTGCGTTGCGGGCATCCAGTAGTGCGCCGACCTTGAACAAAGGGTTTGTTATCTGGCCGTAAGGTTCGCCGTCGATCAAAGCGACACCCGAGGTTGCAAATTCAAGGCCAAGCAAAATGCGCATCGTCGTCGTTTTGCCGGAGCCGTTGGGGCCCAAAAAGCCCGTCACATGTCCGGGCACCGCGGTGAAGCTCAGATTATCGAGCGCGAGCTTCGCACCAAATCTCTTCGTAAGGTTGCGAAACTCAATCAAACGAACTCCTTCGTGACGCCGGGCTGCAGTCGAGGGCGACTAAAGTATTCCTCACGCTACCGGACGAAGCTAATTCCTGTCACCTAGGGTGATGCGGTGTGGACACATATCGCGATCTGGACTCGATTCTCGACAGCGAGCTTGTCGAGAATCCGGGCGATGTGTGTTTTCACAGTGGAGATACTGAGGAACAACCGTGCTGCGATTTCCGCATTTGAGAGACCCTGAGCAATAGCGGCCGCGATCTCTCTTTCTCGCGGAGTGAGCAGTTGCAGTGCGCTGACGGCAGCAGCCTGCCTGTCGGTGCCAGCAGGACTTCCGACGGCCGCTACGAGCTGCTTCGTGACAGACGGCGAGAGCATGATCCGACCTGCAGCGACGTGCACCACAGCGTCGACCAGTTCGACGGGCCGAGTGTCTTTAAGGAGAAAGCCGCTAGCACCGCGCCGCAATGCACTGAGAACGAACTCGTCGGTGTCAAAGGTCGTCAGTACAATAATCTTGAGCCCTGGATGTTCGGCAAGCAGCGTTTCTGTGGCCGAAAGCCCATCCATCCCCGGCATCCGAATGTCCATCAGCACCACGTCAGGGGCGGTGTCCCGAACGGCAGCAATCGCTTCGTGTCCATCGCCTGCCTCGCCTACGATTTCGAGGTCAGCAGAACCCTCAAGAATGAGGCGCAACCCCGTTCGAACGAGAACCTCGTCGTCGACGAGCAGCACACGGTTTCGACGCGTTACTTCTCCCATGGCAACCACACCTCCACCGTAAACGTCGCGAGGTCACGAGTCGCTACTAATTCCCCTCCGGCCAACCGCGCGCGTTCTTCGAGACCGGCGAGGCCGAGCCCCGAGGGCGGCGACGAAGCAGCCACAGACAGGCCACTTGCCAGCGGGTTCGACACCCAAAGCGCAATTCCTGCGCCCGGAGAGCCGCTTATTCGCACGTCTACCGGTTGTGCGGTGGCGTGTTTGCGTGCGTTGGTAAGGCTCTCTTGAAGCAACCGATAGAGATCCCGGGTGAGTGAATCAGGCAGCAACACGAGGTCTCGTTTCGTAATGCTATCAATCTGAAAGTTAATAGAACTTCCCGCGGCGACGCTCTCTGCCAGAAGCTCGTCGATCGTGGCGAGCGTGGGCTGCGGCCGCACGGTCTCAGCATCAGGCAGCCTCACCCCTTGCTGCAGAACGCCCAACACGTCACGCAGCTCTGTGAGCGCCAGATGAGCGTTCGAACGCAGCACTCCCGCGGATTCTGAAATCTGTTGCGCCGAAAGATCGGTGCGATATTCCAAAGCTCCCGCGTGCACCGCGACCAGCGAGAGACGGTGAGCAAGCACATCGTGCATCTCGCGAGCGATGCTGGAGCGTTCGTTGGCCCGGGCCTCCGCAAGCTTCGCCTGCAGTTCGCGTTCTGCGCTCGCCGCCTTCTCAATCGTTGCCGCCCATAGCTCCCGTCGCCCACCGATGTACATCCCTGTCACGATGAGCACGGTGAGCATCAGCGTCGAGACGATGAGCAGTTGCCACGCCGGGAGAGGTTCACCGAGCGGCCAGGTGAGCTCGGATGCCGTAGTAGCACCCAAAAACAGCGCTGCGATAAGCACTATTTCTCGCCAGTTGCGGCGGGTGGCGACGGAGACGATCGCGAACGCCGCCGCGCCGAAGGCCAGCACCGACATAGCCGAAAGCACAACGATTACGCCGACCACCACTATGGGAGCCTGCCGCCGGAACGGATAGAGCTGAATCGCCGCCGTGCCGAGAACGACGTCGATCACCATTCGCGGAGCCATCCACTCGGCTCCCCGCCCGCCGGCGTCTGCGACATCCAGCGCTAAGCCGTACGCGGCCAAGAAACTCATCAATCCGAGGATGACCACCACAGCTAGTCGCCAGGCGAGCCCTCCCCATTCGCTGGCCGGAACGCGCGGCGCACGCGGAGAAGTTGGGGAAGCCACGGGGCAATGCTAACCCCGTCATTGACCGCGACAGATCGACCTAAAGTACGACATCCGCCTCGTTCTGCTGGCCGACAATGTTCACGCTTCAGTTCTATAGCGCTCGCGCGTTTTACCGACCAATCTGGGATGCGTGACCACTCCTACTGTTTCGCCCTATCTCGCGCCCTTCGCCCTCGACGAGCCGCGAAGTTATCCATTCCATCGCCTCGGCCGCGCCTCCGCGAATCACCGGTGGTGGCGACCACTGGTCGTTGCCGTCGTGGCTATCGGGTTCTATCTCGGCTTTTTGCTCTCGCTCTTTCTGCCGCTGGTGATTGTGGCCTTAGTTTTTCCCGCTGTCGGGGCGTGGTTAGACGAATCGAACGACGCGCTCGACGCAATCGACCTCAGCGACCCCGTCACCTTTGGCGTCGTCATGCTTTCAATCATCCTGATGCTTCCGGCTATCATTCTCGCCAACCTACTCCTCGGCGCACGCCCGGCGGGTTTGCTAACCTCAGTCGCTGGCCGCCTACGCTGGCGGTGGTTTGCTCGCTGTAGTGGGCTAGCTGCGGCCGTCTGTAGCGGTGGGATGCTCGTCAGCTTCGGCGTTGGCATGCTCACCGGTCAGCCGGTGATGGTTGCGGACGTCAACCCCAATCTCGCTCTCATGCTCGTTCTGGTGCTGCTTCTCGTGCCGTTTCAAGCGGCAGCGGAGGAGTACATCTTTCGGGGTTACCTCATGCAGACCATAGGTACTTGGCTGCGGCATCCAGCATTCGCAATCCTTCTGCCCGTACCGCTGTTCATCGTGGGACATGACTACGAACTGTTGGGGATGATCGATGTTGGCATCTTCGCTATCGCCGCCGGCTGGCTGACCTGGCGAACGGGCGGCCTCGAAGCGGCTGTCGCGCTCCACATCGTCAACAACGTGCTTATTTTCGCTCTGGGAGCGTGGGGGCTCCTCGATGTGAATGCGAGCGACTCCACCGTGGGCGGCCTCGTCGTGTCGCTCGCGATCACCATTGTCTTCGTCTTCGTGGTGGTGCGTGATGCCGATCACTTGTCGATCGCACGCGAACGTCCCCACTTCGCGAACAACTCGCAATAATGGTCACTAGCATCCGCGATTTCGTAGAGCCGCGACATAAGCTCCATCAGGGAGGCACCCACCATGGCCAGCACGAGCAACCTTGACTCCCCCAGCGCCCACATGGCGGATAGCCACGATGTGATCCGGGTGCGAGGTGCTCGTGAGAACAATCTCACCGACGTGAGCGTCGACATTCCGAAGCGCCGGCTCACGGTCTTCACAGGTGTCTCGGGCTCAGGCAAAAGTTCCCTGGTCTTTGGCACCATCGCCGCCGAGTCGCAGCGGATGATCAACGAGACCTACAGTGCGTTCCTTCAGGGCTTCATGCCTTCGCTCGCTCGCCCTGACGTCGACGTGCTCGAGGGCCTCACGACTGCGATCATCGTCGACCAAGAACGCATGGGTTCCAACGCCCGCTCGACAGTCGGCACCGCCACCGACGCCAATGCCATGCTGCGTATCGTCTTCAGCCGCCTCGGTGACCCGCATGTGGGGTCGCCGCAGGCATTCTCGTTCAACGTCGCATCCATCTCCGGCGCCGGCGCGGTCACCTTTGAGAAGGCGGGCGTCACGACGAAAGAGCGTCGCGAGTTCAGCATTACCGGCGGCATGTGCCCCACGTGCGAAGGTCGTGGCACCATCAACGACATCGATCTCACGCAGCTCTATGACGACAGCAAGTCGCTCGCCGAGGGCGCCCTCACCATCCCCAACTACACCGCCGACGGCTGGATGGTGCGCATCTTCACCGAGTCAGGCTTCCTCGACCCCAATAAGCCCATCAAGAAGTACACCAAGACTGAGCTGCACGACTTTCTCTACAAAGAACCGGTCAAGGTTAAGATGCAGTCGATCAACATGACCTACGAGGGTTTGATCCCCAAGATCCAGAAGTCGATGCTGTCGAAAGACCGCGAGGCGATGCAGCCCCACATCCGTGCTTTCGTCGATCGGGCCGTCACGTTCACGGCCTGCGCCGATTGCGGAGGCACTCGACTTAATGAGGGTGCCCGAGCATCCAAGGTCGCAGGAATCAATATTGCGGATGCCTGCGCCATGCAGATCAGTGACCTCGCCGAGTGGGTGCGCGGGCTGAAAGAACCGTCGGTCGCCCCGCTGCTCGAAGCACTTCAGCAAACCCTCGACTCCTTTGTGGAGATCGGCCTCGGCTACCTCTCGCTCGATCGCCCGGCCGGCACGCTCTCGGGCGGTGAGGCGCAGCGCACCAAAATGATTCGCCACTTGAGTTCGTCACTCACCGACATCACCTACGTCTTCGATGAGCCAACCATCGGCCTGCACCCGCACGATATTCAGCGGATGAATGAGCTCCTGTTCCGGCTGCGCGATAAGGGAAACACCGTTCTCGTGGTTGAGCACAAGCCCGAAACGATCTCGATTGCCGACCACATTGTCGACCTCGGGCCAGGGGCCGGAACTGAAGGCGGTCAGATTTGCTTCGAGGGCAGTTTCGACGAACTGCGCCAGAGCGACACCGTCACGGGCCACCACATTGACGACCGAGTGTCGGTCAAAGATGAGGTGCGCTCCCCCACAGGCGTCATGGAAATTCGGGGTGCCGACACCCACAATCTCAAGAACGTGGATGTTGACATCCCGCTCGGCACTCTCGTGGTGGTGACGGGGGTCGCGGGTTCCGGCAAGAGCTCCCTCATTCACGGCTCGGTCGTACCGCGTGAGGGCGTCGTGTCGGTGGATCAAGCCGCCATCAAGGGATCACGCCGCAGCAATCCCGCCACCTACACCGGGTTGCTCGAGCCCATTCGCAAGGCATTCGCTAAGGCCAACGGCGTCAAGCCCGCTCTGTTCAGCGCGAATTCAGAAGGCGCCTGCCCGAATTGCAACGGCGCCGGCGTGATTTACACCGACCTCGGCGTCATGGCCACCGTCTCAACCCCCTGCGAAGTCTGCGAGGGCAAACGCTTCATGGCCTCGGTCTTGGAGTACAAGCTTGGCGAGAAGGACATCAGCGAGGTTCTCGGGATGTCCGTTGCCGAGGCCGCAACGTTCTTCGGCGAAGGCGAGGCACGCACTCCCGCGGCCCACGTTATCCTCGACCGGCTAGTCGATGTCGGGCTGGGCTACCTGCGCCTCGGCCAACCGCTCCCCACTCTCTCCGGTGGAGAACGGCAACGCCTCAAGCTCGCCACCCAGATGGCCGACAAGGGCGACGTTTATGTTCTGGATGAACCAACCACGGGTCTGCACTTGGCCGATGTTGAGCGGCTCCTCGACCTGCTCGACCGCCTCGTCGACTCGGGAAAATCCGTGATTGTCGTCGAACACCATCAGGCAGTCATGGCCCATGCAGACTGGATCATCGATCTCGGTCCCGGTGCCGGAAACGACGGCGGCTCGATCGTCTTCGAAGGCACTCCGGCAGATCTCGTCGCGGCTAAGTCAACACTCACGGGCGAGCATCTTGCGCAGTACGTTGCGTCGGCGCGCTAGACCGCCACAACCCCGTTCGAGCGCCCCGCGCGACCACCCCGTAGGGTTACACCAACCACTAGCTTCTTGGAGCACTCATGACTTTCTTTGAATCCATCGCCACCGTCTTTCGCAAGTATGCGGAGTTCTCTGGCGTTGCCAGCCGTCCTGAGTACTGGTGGTTCGCTCTGTTTTCGTTTATCACGACGGCAATAGCTGGTGCGCTCGATCCTTTTGCCGGAACCGATATGGCCAATGTTGGATTCTCGATGGGCTTAAGCAGCGCCTGGTCGCTTGCGCTACTCGTGCCGCAGCTTGCCGTCACAGTACGCCGCTTGCGTGATACCGGACGCCACTGGGGCAATATCTTCTGGATCCTGGTGCCAATTGCCGGCCTGGTCGTGCTCATCGTCTTCCTTTCCCAGCCGAGCATCTATCAGCAGCAGAGCATTCCCCCTCAGCCCACAGCGACTCCATAAGGGTTTCATAGGAACCACCGCCACCATGGCTCTCATCACGATCAGGAGAGACCATGAAACGACGATTTCCCACGGTGGCCGCGACAAGCGTGCTGCTTCTTGCCCTTGCGGGCTGTACCGCAGCCGAGACCACGGATGCTGCAACCAGCACCCCCACGGTCGAGGCGACAGAAAGCGCTACGACCGCGACCGCGGCATCTTTCGCAGCGTCCAACGGGGACTGCGATGCTATGGCCGCAACGCTGCGTGACGTTGAAAGCGCGAACCCCGATCTTGTCGACCCCGAGTTATCAGCAGTGTGCGATGGCGACGCCCTGACGATCACCAGCAACAGCATCCCCGACTACCTCTACATCGCCACGACGCCTGGTTCGCCTAAGGTTTCCGAGGTCACGATGACTATCCCCGTAAACCCCACGGTGGCGGATGAACCCGCTGATGTTCCCCTACTGGGCGCGCTCGGCGTCGCCGTGAACGGCGTCCCCATCTATGGCCCCACGGAAGGCACGGGCGGGGACGTGAAGTCGCTCGCGGGTGCGCTCTCGGAGTGCGGCAGCCACAGCGGCCCCACCGACTTCCATATGCACTGGTTCGGTTACGCCGACGGCGTCGACTGCCTTTATGACGCGGATGAGGTCGAAGCCGGTGAGTCGCTCGTGATCGGCTGGGCCGCTGACGGCTACCCCATCATGTCCGGAGTCGTGTGCTCCGACGACGAATGCAGCGAAACAGTCCAGCTCACGAGTAGCTGGCAGCTGACCGACGAATCGCTCTTTGCCACGGACACCTGGGCTGCCCACAGCTACGTCGAAGGCTCGGGAGACCTCGACGAATGCAACGGCCGCGTCGATAGCGACGGCCAATACCGCTACTACTCCACGACCACATTCCCCTACTTCGTCGGTTGCTACTACGGCGATGTCGCAGACGACGCCCTCGGCGGCAACAGTGCTGCCAATCCCGGCGCCGGCGCTGGCGGCATGCCCGGAGCAGGCGGCTAACGATGCGCCGCACGCCACTCAGCGATGACAGTGCCCCCAACACCGCTCGCCGCAGCTTCCTCGCTTTCGGGGCGCTAGCAGTGGCGGGCACGGCGCTCGCCGCGTGCACCGCCACCGACTCGGATGCCGCAGGCGAGAGCACAGAAACTCCCAACGACACCGACATCGGTTTCTTCACTGACATGGCCCTGCACCACGAGCAGGCTCTCGCCATGTGCCAGCGAGTAATCGGACGAGACAACGGGGATTCCGTGCAGTCACTGGCCGCTGACATTCTGCAGAACCAGTCGTTCGAACGCGGGGTCATGCACACGTGGCTCACGGTCTGGGGCGAAGGTACCGCCCCGCCCGAAACCGTTATGGGATGGATGGGCATGGAAATGCCCGCAGCCGAGATGATGGGCCTCGCCACTGACGAACAAATGAGTTCACTCGCCACTGCCACGGGTATCGCTCAGGGCCGGCTCTTTCTCACCCTCATGCGCGCTCACCATGTTGGCGGCGTTCACATGGCCGAGATGGCGACCGAAAATGCGGCGATCGCAAACGTGCGCACCACGGCAGAACGGATGGCCACGACCCAGAACTATGAAATAGGCATTATCGACCAGCTTGTCGCGACCACCTATGCGTAGCGAAGCGGCCACGAGTCGCTAATCTGGGTAGATGAACGCGTGCCCGTGCCAATCGTCCGAGACCTACGACGAGTGTTGCGGCCGCTTCCATCGCGGTGAGGCACTCGCTCCCACTGCTGAACGCCTCATGCGCTCGCGGTACAGCGCCTACGCTGTCGGCGACACCGCCTATCTGCTCAATACCTGGCATCCTTCTACCCGTCCCGCAACGCTCGAACTTGATGCGGATGTGCGCTGGTTTCGACTCGACATTGTCTCGCGCACCGGTGGCAGCATGTTCGATACCACCGGCACCGTCGAGTTTCGAGCGCACTATCGGCACGCTGGCGGAGCCGACCAGCAGCACGAGAACAGCAACTTTGTGCGCGACAATGGCGCCTGGCTTTACGTTGACGCTATCTAATGAGTGAGAACCAAGGAGAACCGGTGAACTACATACTCTCGATCGATCAGGGCACCACCAGCACGCGCGCGATCATTTTTGATCACGACGGTAAGCCGGTCACGTCAGGCCAGCTGGAGCACGATCAGATCTTCCCCAAAGCGGGGTGGGTCGAACACGACGCCACCCAAATTTGGAACAACACGCGCGAGGTAATCGGTCAAGCGCTCTCCAAGGCCAATATCACCCGCCACAGCATCGCCGCGGTCGGCATCACCAACCAGCGTGAGACTGCCATCATTTGGGATCGTGCCACCGGCAAGCCGGTCTACAACGCCATCGTCTGGCAAGACACCCGCACTCAGGCCATCATCGATCGCATCGCCGATGGCGACACCGACAAGTTCAAGAAGATCACCGGACTGCCGTTGGCGACCTACTTCTCGGCGTCCAAAATTGTGTGGATGCTCGACAACGTCGAGGGAGTCCGCGAACGTGCCGAGGCGGGCGAACTCGCCTTCGGTACCCCCGACACGTGGGTGCTATGGAACCTCACCGGCGGCCCTGACGGCGGAGTACACGCCACCGATGTCACCAATGCGAGTCGCACGCTCCTGATGGATCTCGAGTCGCGCACATGGAGCGAAGACATTCTCGCCGAACTGGGCATTCCGGCTTCGCTGATGCCCGACATCCGCAGCTCATCTGAGGTGTACGGCACCGTTTCGACCTCGAGTCTGCTGCGCGAAGTTCCCGTCGCCGGCATTTTGGGTGACCAGCAGGCTGCGACATTCGGTCAAGCTGCCTTCGAAGCCGGCGAATCGAAGAATACCTATGGCACCGGAAACTTCCTCATCACGAACACCGGCACCGACATCGTGCATTCCGACAACGGACTCATCACGACGCTCGCTTACCAGCTGGGAGACGATGCACCCCGCTACGCGATCGAAGGCTCAATTGCTGTAACTGGCTCGCTCATCCAGTGGCTGCGTGACAACCTCGGCATCATTTCTCGTTCCGAAGAGGTCGAAACTCTTGCCGCGTCAGTCGACGACAATGGCGGCGTTTACTTCGTGCCTGCGTTCTCTGGTCTCTTTGCGCCTCATTGGCGTCCGGATGCCCGGGGAGCCATTCTCGGCCTCACTCGTTTTGCCAACAAGGGTCACATTGCTCGCGCCGCGCTCGAAGCCACCGCGTTCCAAACCAACGACGTCATCGAAGCAGCCAATGCGGATGCCGACGTCGCGATGACAGAACTGCGAGTGGATGGCGGCATGGTCGCCAACTCCGCGCTCATGCAGTTTCAAGCGGACATCCTCAACATGCCGGTCGTTCGCCCCGAAGTCGCCGAGACCACGGCACTCGGTGCCGCGTACGCAGCCGGCCTCGCCGTCGACTACTGGAGCGGGCTTGACGAGCTGCGCGATCGCTGGAACGAAGGCGAACGCTGGGAGCCCCAAATGGATGCTGCCGAGCGTGAGCGCCTTATCCGCAACTGGAAAAAGGCCATCACCAAGACGCTCGATTGGGTCAACGAAGACACCGACTAGGCGGCTCTCGCTCGCCTAGCGATTAGTCGCGGCGACCCATTCGTCGAGCTTGGCGCTGGCTCGACCGGAGTCGACAATGTCTTCCGCACGATCGAGCTGTTCGCGCAGTCGCTGCACGAGCGGGCGCCGGCTTTGATCGGCATCCTTCGCCAGTTCGAATGAGGCAAGGCCAGCGGCTGCATTGAGCAAGACAACGTCACGCGCCGGCGACTTCTCGCCCGCCAAAATCGAGCGAATCACCTGAGCGTTGTACTCCGGGTCCTTGCCCAAGAGTGCTTCAATCGGCGCGCGCGGGATGCCGAGCTCAAGCGGGTCGAGGTCGTGCTCGGTCACGAAGCCGCGCGATACTTCCCACACGTGGCTGTGACCAGTCGTCGTCAACTTGTCAATTCCGTCGTCGCCTCGGTAAACGAGCGCAGTAGCGCCGCGCGTCTGGAACACACCCACGAGCAGGCTCACTCGCTCACGGCTACCGACGCCCACGGCCGAGGCCTGAGGGCGAGCGGGATTGCAGAGCGGACCAAGAATGTTGAACAGAGTGGGAATCCCCATCTCACGCCGGGTCGGCCCAGCATGGGCAAAGCCGGGGTGGAAAAGAGCGGCGTAGACGAAAGTGATGCCCACTTCATCCAGCACTTCAGCAACGCGTTCCGGAGTGAGGTCGAGCTTGAGCCCTAAAGCACTCAGAACATCGGATGCACCGCTCTTGCTACTCGCGCCACGATTGCCGTGCTTAATAACGGGCACGTCCCCCGCTGCAGCGATCACCGACGCGACGGAGGAGATGTTCAACACAGCGCCGTAGGGGTCCCCGCCGGTGCCTACTATGTCCAATGCCATCGGATCTACGGGCAAAGGCAGCGCACTAGCCAGCGCAGCATCGCGGAATCCGACGATCTCGTCGACTGTTTCGCCCTTGATGCGAAGCGCGATCAACATGGCGGCCAACTGAGCGGATGTCGCTTCACCGACCATCACAGAATTCATCGCCCAGGAGGCTTGGCTGATCGACAAATCCTTGCCGGACACAAGCGTTGAAAGGATTTCTGGCCAAGTTGGGGATGCAGACATGAATGAAATCCTACCGATCCTGAGCCGACAGGCCGGAGATTGAAAAACTTACGCCGAGTTATCAGCCATAATAGATACGTGACCACAGCTGCCCTCAACCGCTCTCTTGGAGCCCAGTCTGTCCAGCGACCGAACACTGTTGCGGTCGGTACCATCGTTTGGCTTGGTAGCGAGGTGATGTTCTTCGCCGGCCTCTTCGCTATTTACTTCACGTTGAAGTCGACGTCCCCCGGATTGTGGGCTGAACAGACCGAAAAGCTCAATGTGCCATTCGCGACGACCATCACGATCATCCTCGTGCTCTCGTCCGTGACCTGCCAGTTCGGCGTCTTCGCCGCTGAGCGTATGCAAGTGAGCCGCACCGGCTCGCTTTTCGACATGCGCAAATGGGGCATGACCGAGTGGTTCTTCATGACGTACGCCATGGGAGCTGTCTTCGTCACCGGCCAGGTCTGGGAGTACGCAACGCTCGTTTCTGAGCACGTTAGCCTTTCGAGCGATTCTTACGGCTCGGCCTTTTATATCACCACCGGGTTCCACGGACTCCACGTGGCGGGTGGCCTCATCGCCTTCCTGCTTGTGCTCGGTCGCGGCTTTGCCGTCAAGAAGTTCGGACACAAAGAGGCAACGACCGCAATCGTTGTTTCCTACTACTGGCACTTTGTCGACGTAGTGTGGATCGGCCTCTTCCTCATCATCTACGTGCTCAAATAAGAAACGGAATAGACGTAATGGCCTCAAAGGCAGCTCGCGCGTCAGGCGGATCTCAATCCGCTGGGCGACGCCATCCCCTTGCGACTGTAGCCCTCCTGCTCGTCGGCCTCTTGGGAACGGGCGGTGCATATGCGCTGTTCACTTCCAGTGCAACGGCAGATACCAGCGCATCCGCTGAAGCTCTCGTAGAAGAAGGCGGAAAGCTCTTCGCCGCAAACTGTGCGACGTGTCACGGTCTCGACCTTCAGGGAACGACTCAGGGCCCCACGCTTATCGGCGTCGGTGCGGCAGCAACCGACTTCCAAGTAGGAACCGGTCGTATGCCCATGGCGATCACTGGTCCGCAGGCTGAAGTTAAGCCGGTTCAGTTCACCGAGGAGCAGATTCAAGCTCTTTCTGTCTTCGTCGCAGCGCAGGGCCCCGGCCCCGCAATCCCCGCTGACATGTACCTCACCGGCAAGGACGACGTTTCTAACGGCGCTGAGCTGTTCCGCATCAACTGCGCGATGTGCCACAACGTCGCCGGTGCTGGTGGAGCACTGACCGAGGGCAAGTACGCTCCGGCACTCTCTGGTGTCACCCCGAAGCACGTCTACGAAGCCATGCTTACTGGCCCGCAGAACATGCCCGTTTTCAATGACACCAACCTCACGCCTGAAGAGAAGGCTGACGTCATCACGTACCTCAAGTACCTCGATGAGACTCCTTCCGTTGGTGGATTCACGCTTGGATCACTCGGCCCCGTTTCAGAGGGTCTGTTCATTTGGATCTTCGGCCTTGGCGCGATCGTGGCAATCACGGTCTGGCTCACGGCTAAGTCAAACTAGTTAGCGACCGCTTCACAGCGGACGGTTGAAGGGATAAGAATGGCAGACGACCACGGCGACACCGCCGGCAGCACGGCTGCGGGTAAGGACGTCGAGAAGCACGGCGCTCCTGCACACAGTGCAGGCACCGCCGTCGTCGCAACTGATGAGGTGCCCAACCCCGGGTTCCTCCCGCATCGCCCCCGCGTAACGGACCTCGACCCCAAGGTCGACAAGCAGCAAGAGCGTCGAGTATCGATGCTGTTCGTGCTGTCGATTGTGGGCAGCGTGCTCGCAGTAGTTGCCTACTTCGCGTTCCCGATCGAGCCCGGCAACATGCAGTCGGTTCGCAACAACACGCTCTTCCTCGGCTTGGGGATCACCCTTGGGCTGCTGGGAATCGGTGTCGGCGCCGTTCACTGGTCCAAGGCGCTGATGCAAGGTCACGACCTCGTTGAGCAGCGCCACGGAACACGAGGCAGCGAAGAAACTCGCGCCAAGGCGATCGAAGTGTTCACGCTGGGCAACAAGGACTCCGGTTTCGGTCGTCGTACGCTCCTGCGCAACACCCTCATCGGTGCTCTCGTGGTCACGCCTCTTCCCGCCATCGTTCTTTTCCGCGACTTGGCACCCGCTGAAGACCCCGTAGGGCTGCTCAAGCACACCTTCTGGGAAGAAGGCATGCGGTTGACGCGCGACCCCAGCGGAACTCCCATCAAGGCATCGGACCTCACCATCGGTTCGGCCTTCCAGGTCATCCCTGAAGGCCTCAACGACTCTGAGCACCGCATCGAAGAGAAGGCGAAAGCAGCCGTGCTCCTCGTGCGTCTCAAGCCGGAGGACCTCGAAGTGTCTGAGGGCCGCGAAGACTGGAACTACGACGGAATCGTCGCGTACTCCAAGATTTGCACCCACGTTGGATGCCCGGTCGCACTCTACGAACAGCAGACACACCACCTGCTGTGCCCGTGCCACCAGTCGCAGTTCGACATCAAGCGCGAAGCAGCGGTCATCTTCGGCCCCGCAAAGCGTCCACTTCCGCAATTGCCGATTACGGTCGACTCTGAGGGTTACCTCGTCGCGAAGAGCGACTTCCGTGAGCCCGTCGGACCAAGCTTCTGGGAGCGCCAGCTATGACAACCACCACCACCCAGAGCGCAGCGCCCAAAACCCGCGGACAGCGTTTCACGGGAGCCGCTGCTAACTACATCGACGAGCGCACCAGTATTTCTGGACTCGTCAAAGAAGTAGGTCGCAAGATCTTCCCCGACCACTGGTCGTTCATGCTCGGTGAAGTAGCTCTCTACAGCTTCATCGTCATCCTGCTCTCGGGAACGTTCTTGACGTTCTTCTTCGAGGCGTCGATGGTCGAAGTTCATTACGAAGGTTCCTACGCACCGCTCAAGGGAATCGAGATGTCGGCGGCTATGGCCTCCACACTCGATATTTCCTTTGACATCCGCGGTGGCCTCTTGATGCGCCAGGTTCACCACTGGGCAGCACTGCTGTTTGTGGCTTCCATCGGGCTGCACATGCTCCGCGTGTACTTCACGGGAGCATTCCGCAAGCCACGTGAGATCAACTGGTTCATCGGTTTCGTTCTCTTCGTTCTCGCAATGGCTGAGGGCTTCACCGGCTACTCGCTTCCCGATGACCTGCTTTCCGGTAATGGTCTGCGCATCATCGACGGAATGGTCAAGGGAATCCCGGTCATCGGAACGTGGATCTCCTACCTGCTGTTCGGCGGCGAGTTCCCCGGAATCGACATCGTGAGCCGTCTGTACATCCTGCACATCATGTTGCTGCCGGCGATCATCATCGCTGCAATCGGTATTCACATGCTGCTGCTCGTGATCAACAAGCACACGCAGTTCGCTGGCCCCGGTCGCACCAACGACAACGTCGTAGGCTCCCCCGTCATGCCTGGCTTCGCTGCCAAGGCCGGTGGATTCTTCTTCATCGTCTTCGGTGTCATCACGCTGATCGCGTCGACGTTCTCGATCAACCCTGTCTGGGTCTACGGACCGTATGACCCCTCCCCTGTTTCGGCAGGTACGCAGCCTGACTGGTACATCGGGTTCGCCGACGGCGCGCTCCGACTCGTGCCGCCAGGGTGGGAAACCGAATGGTTCGGCTTCACGTGGTCATTCAACATCATCGCTCCACTGGTGATCTTGGGTCTCTTCATCGCGATCGTTGCCTTCTACCCCTTCATCGAGGCGTGGATCACCGGTGACAAGCGTGAACACCACATTGCCGACCGCCCGCGTAACGCTCCGACCCGTACCGCTATCGGTGCAGCCGGCGTCACGTTCTACGCAGTCCTGTGGGCCGCAGCAAGCTCGGACTTGATAGCAACGCACTTCAAGCTATCGATCGAGGGCGTTATTCACTCTTGCCAGGCTCTGCTCATCTTCGGACCGATCATCGCGTACTTCATCACGAAGCGCGTCTGCCTCGGCCTGCAGAAGAAGGACCGCGAGATTGCTCTCCACGGCTACGAGTCGGGACGCATCGTTCGCTTGCCGCACGGTGAGTACATCGAAGTTCACGAGCAGCTCTCCGAGTACGAGCGCTGGAAGCTCGTCAGCTACACGGACTACAAGCCGTTGATGATTCGCCCCAACGATCAGGGTCGCATCACCTTCGGACAGCGTCTGCGTGCTTCGGCTTCGCGTTGGTTCTTCGAAGACCGCATCGCTCCCGTGTCACAACAGGAGATCGAGCAGTCCAAGGACGAGCACCACTAAGGCTGCTCCCCCGTTCTAACCAGCCTGGGCCCCACCGAAGATATTTCGGTGGGGCCCAGTCTGCGTTAGCGGCATAGTCGACGGCCAATCTAGCGGCCGTGGCAAAACCTAGGTAGCCCTATGCCGAACCTGCGATCACAGCACCGTCTGGCGCGTCTCAGGCGGAACCAGCGGTCCTAGCGAACCCCACACCGCAGTTCATATTGCGAACACGAAGACCACGAGGCCCCGGACAGCCGCGTTCGCTGGCCGCCCTCTCACCTCAATACGCCAGCAAAAGAGCCCTCAAGTCTCATCTGCACGACGCGCCGGTTTGTCTGCTGCGCGAGAATGTGCGCCGCGGGATGAACAACCTCAGGCTCAACCACCTTCGCGCACACCAGGGCGTTGACTAGTCTCCCCAGCTGGTTCCGGGTGGCCCGGACGACCGATTAGCCCGGACTGCCCGACAATCCCATGCTTCCGGCAATCCTAAGCTTCCGGCCACACCAGGCTTCCGAAGCTTCCCCGTATAGCGCAGGCTTCCTAGACTTCCCGAGCAGCGCAGGCCGTCGCGCTGCCCGGCCCGCGGAGCCGATCTCTCCTGCAGCCGCTAGAGTGCTGAGCGCAGCGCACGAGCGCCAAACGGGGCCGACCCTCACGCCAAGTTCGCGGTGTCGCTGAGAACGGGCGTGAGCGTGACGCACTAAAAACACCGCGACTCGTGACGGAGCGCCTGAACAGTCTCGCTCAGGCGGCGAGCACAGAGAACCTCGTGGAGGTTCACAACGACTGCTGACGTCGCTCAACAACTCGAGTTGGTCCCGCGTCGCGACGGTTACGTCACGGGATAACCCACGGCCTTATGGCGTGCAGATCTCCCGGGGAGATAGCAGAGGCGCAAACGGCGACTCCGGTCACCAATGGTACAGATGCTGTACTCAGTCGCGAAGCACGAAGCACGAAGCACGAAGCACGAAGCACGACCCGTGAAAATCAGAGTGGTTAGTCGAAGACGCGCTTCAAGAAGTCGGCGGTCGACATGTAACCGATGCGCTCAAAGAAGTCTGCAGAACCACGGCTGGGAACAGTGAGCTGACGCACTCCGCGCTCGAGGCAGACGGCCTCTACCGCTTCAACGAGCCGAGTGCCGATACCGGTGCTTTGGACGCTGCTATCCACGACCAGCTCTTGAAGTTGAGCTGAGCTGCCGTTGGTGTGGAGCAAGTGTGCAATGGTGGCAAAGGCGTAGCCGACAACCGCGCCAGCCGGCTGGGCTGCAACGAGCATGAGGGTGGTCGCCCGATCGTCGACCGCATGAGCGAAAGCAGAATCGAAGGCTGCGCGATCCGGAGCGTACTCGGTACCCAGCTGCTTGAGCAGCTCGAATACCGAGGACGCGTCCTGAACAGTCGCGGGGCGAATCTGCGTCGCGTTAGTGAGCGAAGTATCCGCGGTAGTACTCATACGTCCACCCTACGAGGCTAACGACGAGAATTCCTCCGCCGATGAATGCAATCCATGGTCCGATCGCTACGCCCAAGAATACGAGCGAAGCAGCACCAGCGAGAACGATGGGCCACCAGCTCCAGGGGCTGAAGTGCCCCTGCTCGGCGTCGCCGTCTTCAATGTTGGCATCCATGCGGTCTTCGGCCAGCTCAGCGCCCTGTGCCTTGTGAACCTTGTCGAGGTAGAAGGCAATCAGAGCCCAGAGCATTCCGCTCAGAAGCAGCGTGATCGTTCCGACCCACTCGACCTGTTGGTGTGCAGCGTCGAGGAGCGACCATGCTGTATACAGTCCGGCCAAGATGAAGAAGAAGACCGTAAGGATCCAATAGAGCTTGACGTTTGCATTCATCGGTTACTTCACCTTCTCATCTGCGAGGTCGTAGACCGGAGCTTCGGGAGCATCCTTGCCTGGACCAATTCCGACCGGGATTCCCGCTTCAGGGTGGTTCAGGTCAAATGCTGGGGACTCTGAACGGATCCGAGGGATTGACGTGAAGTTGTGGCGAGGAGGTGGGCAGCTCGTAGCCCACTCGAGCGAACGTCCGTAGCCCCACGGGTCGTTGACCGTGACCTTGGGCGCCTTGCGGGCCGTCACGTAGACGTTGTAGAGGAACGGGATCATCGAGATCGCGAGAACAAATGCACCGATCGTCGAGACCTGGTTCATCCATGTCACGCCATCTTCTTCAAGATAGGTGCGGTAACGACGCGGCAGCGCAACGACGCCGGCCCAGTGCTGAATGAGGAAGGTCATGTGGAAGCCGATGAACAGCAACCAGAAGTGGATCTTTCCCAAGCTCTCGTTGAGCATCTTGCCGGTCCACTTGGGCCACCAGAAGTAGAACCCACTGAACATTGCGAATACAACGGTTCCGAAGACTACGTAGTGGAAGTGAGCTACGACGAAGTACGTGTCAGACACGTGGAAGTCGAGCGGCGGGCTAGCGAGGATGACACCAGTGAGTCCACCGAAGGTGAAGGTCACGAGGAATCCGATAGCCCACAACATGGGAGTTTCGAACGTGATCGAACCGCGCCACATTGTGCCGATCCAGTTGAAGATCTTCACACCCGTTGGCACCGCGATGAGCATTGTCATGAGCGAGAAGAACGGGAGAAGTACAGAACCGGTGACGTACATGTGGTGAGCCCACACCGTGACCGACAGCGCAGCAATCGAGATTGTCGCGTAGATAAGGGTGCTGTAACCGAAGATCGGCTTGCGGCTGAAGACCGGGAATACTTCAGAGACGATTCCGAAGAACGGAAGCGCGATGATGTACACCTCGGGGTGCCCGAAGAACCAGAAGAGATGCTGCCAGAGCAGAACCCCACCATTTGCCGGGTCATAGATATGACCGTCGAATACACGATCCATACCGAGGCCAAACATCGCTGCTGCCAGAACGGGGAACGCCATGAGGATCAGCAGCGAGGTCACGAGGGTATTCCACGTGAAGATCGGCATACGGAACATGGTCATACCCGGAGCACGCATCGTAATGATCGTGGTAATGAAGTTGACTCCACCAAGAATCGTTCCGAAACCACTCATAGCGAGACCGAAGACCCAGAGATTTCCACCGATGCCGGGCGAGAACGTGGTGCTCGACAGGGGTGCGTATGCGAACCAGCCGAAGGATGCCGCACCCTGAGGGGTGAGGAATCCGGCGACGGCGATCAGCGAACCGAAGCTGTACAGCCAGTAGGCGAAAGCATTAAGACGCGGGAAGGCGACATCGGGAGCACCGATCTGAAGCGGCATCAGCACGTTCGCGAAGCCGGCAAACAGTGGCGTAGCGAACATCAACAGCATGATCGTGCCGTGCATCGTGAACAACTGGTTGTACTGCTCACCAGTTGCCACGATCGAGAGACCCGGCTCAAAGAGCTGAGCGCGGATAACCAGCGCCATCACACCGCCGAGAAGGAAGTAGAAGAATGACGTGATCAGGTACATGTACCCAATAGTTTTGTGGTCCGTCGAGGTGATCCAGTTCACCATGACGTTGCCCTTACGTTCGACGCTCATGAGCCCTATTCCTCGTCGCTGCTGCCGTTGCCGGGCAAGTTCTGGTTGACGTTGTATTCGAGTCCGATTTGACCCTCGAAGCCTGCGTCGCGCTGGCCCTCGATGTAGTCGTCGTACTCAGCCTGAGACACAACCTTGACGGTGAAGAGCATGAGCGAGTGGTATTCACCGCACAGCTCCGCGCACTTGCCCTGGTACGTGCCTTCCTTAGTGGGGATGAAGTACATGTAGTTGCTCTTGCCGGGGATCATGTCCTTCTTGTAAAGGAAGTCCACCACCCAGAAAGAGTGAATAACGTCGCGAGACTCAATCTTGATCTCGACCTTCTTGTCAACGGGAAGCACCAGCTGAGGAAGGTTGTCGACGTCAACAGTGCCGTCGGGGTTGAAGTCTGCCTGAACACCCGCGCTGTAGACGTTGTCGTCAACGTAGTTGAAGTCCCAAGCCCAACGCTTGCCGATGACCTCGATTGTCACGTCGGGGTTGACCTCGACCTGCTCGATCGCAGCCTGGTCCCGCGCGGTGAACGCGAAGAAACCGATGACAAGGATCAGAGGCACGATCGTGTAGAACACTTCGATCGGCATGTTGTAGCGGAGCTGAACGGGTAGCCCGGTCTGTCCACGGCGACGGCGGTAAACAACCGCGGCCCAGATAATGAGGCCCCACGTGATGACACCCACCACAAGCAAGACGATCCACGATGTTACCCACAGCCCGATGATGCGGCTTGTGTGGTTAGTGGTTTCGGGATCTCCCGGGAGCCAGCCCTGCAACTGCTCTTGAGTACAGCCGGTCAGCACCAGCATCGTAACCAGAGCGAGTGGGATCGCTGCCCATCGAATTCGGCGGTTAGAGCGCACCTGTGACCTCTCGAAGAACACGGACTAATACCTTTCCAGTGTATATGCAGCGAGAGGGGGTAATGATTACCGCCTCGCCCCGCACAAGCGAAAAGGTGCACCAAATCGGCGCACCTTCTCGCAAAATTGCTATGAAATTAGTGAAAACTGTCGCCGCAGGCGCAGCTGCCTTCGGCATTGGGGTTGTCGATAGTGAACCCCTGCTTCTCAATCGTGTCTTCGAAATCGATGCTGGCACCGTCGAGGTACGGAACGCTCATTTTGTCGACGACAACCTCAACACCGTCGCCGAAGTCTCGGCTGACGTCTCCGTCGAGAAAGCGCTCGTCGAAGTAGAGCTGATAGATGAGCCCTGAGCATCCGCCCGGCTGAACGGCCAAACGAAGACGCAAGTCATCGCGGCCCTCTTGCGACATGAGGCTACGCACCTTGTTCGAGGCAGCCTCGGTCAGCGCAACACCGTGGGTGTCAGTTTCAACAGCGGAATCAGTCATGACGTAATTCTACGCCCGCCGTTCCAACTTTGCGAGCAGCAACGCCTCCGTGAGGATAGCGCGCTTGAAAACCCCGAGGTGGAGCGACTCGTTCGGGCTGTGAGCGCGCGACTCTGGGTCTTCAACCCCGGTAACGAGAATCTGCGCCTCAGGAAAAACTTCGACGAGGTCGGAAATAAACGGGATTGACCCGCCGATCCCCGTCTCGAGAGGTTCGTTGCCCCAGGCCTCGCGCATTGCCGACTTGACGACTTCAACGGCCCATCCACTCGTGTCGACCAAGAACGGGCTGCCCTTGTCCACATCGGAGATCTCGAGGTGGGCGCCAAAGGGTGCGTTCGCTTCGAGGTGGTCGCGAAGCGCTACGAATGCCTCCTCGGGATCTTGACCGGGTGAGATTCGGGCGCTCACCTTGACCGTCACGCTCGGCGTAAGAGTGTTGGATGCGTTCATCACGGTGGGCGCGTCGATACCGGTCACCGTTACCGAGGGCTTGTCCCACAGCCTGCTCAGCACGGTTCCATCACCAATCGACGAAACGCCATCGAGAAGTCCTGCTTCGTGGCGCAGCTTCTCTTCGCTGTACTCGGGGGTCTGCGATTCGCGACTAGTGAGTCCCTCCACCGCGACCGCGCCGTCTTCGCCATGAAGCGTCGCAAGCAGCTTGATCGCAGCGAGCATCGCATCCGGAACCGCTCCCCCAAACATGCCAGAGTGCGAGGCATGCGCCAGAGTGGATACCTTGAGCTTGAACGTCACGTTACCGCGCAGTCCAACTGTCAGCGACGGGGTATGGACATCCCAGTTGTCCGAGTCGGCAACCACGATAACGTCGGCCGCAAGCTTCTCGCGGTTCTCCGTAATGAAGTTCGCGAACGAGCGAGAGCCAAACTCCTCTTCGCCCTCGAAGAACGCTACGAGACCGAGATCAAAGTCGGTTCCGACTGTCTCCACAAAAGCTCGAATCGCGGCGACGTGCGCCATGATTCCGGCCTTGTCGTCAGCCGCACCACGGCCGTACAGGCGGTCGCCGCGCACTGTGGGCTCGAAGGGAGGCGAATCCCAGTCTTCATCGTGGCCAGGAGGCTGAACGTCGTGGTGGGCGTAGAGCAAGATCGTGGGTTTACCGTTCTTAGCCTTCCGAGTTGCCAACACCGCGGGATGCCCCAGAGTGTCACCCTCGATCGGCGCTCGTGCAAGCTCGACGGTCTCGAAAACACCGATGCCCTCGATCAGCGCTTTGGCCGCTTCCGCGCTGCGCTTGACCTGATCTGCGTCGAAGCCATCCCACGATACCGAGGGGATGCGAACGAGAGCCCCGAGCTCGGCAACGGTGGCCGGCAATGCCCCTTCTACTGCGTCGGTGAGGGGAACGAGCAGAGAATCGGGAGTTGTCGACGCTGACGTCGGCTGCGGCGTGTGAGTCATACGAGTAATCTTAGATCGACACCAACGCAAGGAACCCCGTGGCAAAAACATCTTCGACCGATAACACCCCTACTCCCGAGAACTCCGACGAGCACGACACCGTCACCTCGGGTAAGGGACGCCCTACCCCCACTCGCAAGGAACGCGAAGCCGCAAACTTGCGCCCTCTCGTCTCCAATGACCGCAAAGAAGCGCGTCGTACTGCTCGCACTCAAATGCAGGCAGAGCGCGAACGCGCCCGTATTGGCATGGCGAACGGCGAAGAAAAGTACCTTCCGATTCGTGACCGCGGACCGCAGAAGCGTTTCGTCCGTGACTACGTGGATGCGCGCTTCAACGTAGGCGAACTTCTGGTGCCGATGATGTTCGCGGTTATCATCATGACCTTCTTCCCGCAGCCCGAGGTGCAGGTCATCGGCCTCATGGCGCTGTGGGGCTTCTTCCTCGTCGCCACTCTCGACGCCGTGCTGCTCGGACTTCGTTTGCGCAAGAAGATCAACGAGAAGTTTGGCGAGTCTCGCGCCGAACGCGTCCGCTGGTACGCCGCAATGCGCTCACTCCAGCTGCGCATCATGCGTCTTCCCAAGCCGCAGGTTAAGCGCGGCGAGTTCCCGGCCTAAGGTTTTCTCGTCCGAACGGCGCCGCGCGTGAGAACACTCGCGTGGAGCCGTTCACTGGCGTAGCCGTAGCGGTGCAGTATCAGCGCTGCGCTGCGCTGCGCTGCTAGGCGGCTTCTGAACGCATCATTTTCGCGAGCTTCGCGTTGATCGACCGCGCCCAGAACGGCCCACGGTATATGAACCCGGTATAACCCTGCACGAGCGTGGCACCTTCACGAAGCCGCTCGGCAACGTCTTCTGCGGTCTCAACTCCGCCGACAGAAATTACACAGAACTCTGAGGGCACGACTGCCCGGATGACGCGAAGCAGTTCGAGAGAACGCGCCGCGACCGGCTTGCCCGATACTCCCCCGGCCCCCGCGGCTTCTACCGTCTCGGCGGGCGTTGAAAGACCTTCACGGGAGAGAGTTGTATTCGTCGCGATGATGCCATCGAGTTCGTCGACGGCGAGACGCGCGATCGCGCGAGCTTCGTCATCCGTCACGTCAGGAGCGATCTTCACGAGAACCGGTGTCTGGCCCGCAGCTGACTTGACTGCGGTGAGCAAAGGCTTGAGCTTGTCGATCTCTTGGAGCCCTCGGAGACCGGGCGTATTGGGTGAGCTGACGTTGACGACGAGATAGTCAGCAAGCGGCGCTAATGCCCGAGCGCTCGTAAGGTAGTCCGCCACCGCATCGTCGACCGCGACCACTCGCGACTTGCCGATGTTGACACCAATGATTGGTCGACCTGCTCGGCGACGAGCACGCTCGATCACGTGGGCGGCTCGAATCGCTCCGGCGTTATTGAAACCCATGCGGTTGATGACGCCACGATCTGCCACGAGACGGAACAGGCGAGGCTTGGGGTTACCCGGCTGCGGCAACGCCGTGATCGTGCCGACCTCTACGTGGCTGAAGCCCAACTGCCCCAGGCCCTGAATACCCACACCAGATTTGTCGAACCCGGCAGCGACACCAAAAGGCGAGTCGAAGGTAAGCCCCAAAGTCTCTACGCGCAATAAGGGATCAACCGGACGCTGAAGCAGCTTTCCCACGCCAACAGCAGGCAGCGCGCGAATGACAGAAAACGCCAAAGAGTGCGCGAACTCCGGATCGAGTCGCTTGAGAACAGTGCGGAAGAAAAAGTCGTACATGGCTAACGGTGCTCTCAGCGGTAGAAGGTGGGGAGAATCGACAGGTCACCGCAGCGACTATGAAGCGGTGCCGTGGTCGAGACGAAGTTGGTTGATTGCATCGTCAAAGTCATCGAGCGAGTCGAAGGCCTGATAGACACTCGCGAAGCGGAGATATGCAACCTCGTCAAGATCACGCAGGGGCGACAGAATAGCAAGACCGATTTCATTAGCGTCGATCTGAGCTGCCCCCGTTGCGCGAATCGCCTCTTCGACCTTTTGCGCAAGCACGGCCAAATCGGTGTCGGTGACGGGGCGCCCCTGGCACGCTTTGCGTACGCCACTGACGATCTTCTCGCGACTGAATGACTCCACAACGCCGTTGCGCTTGATCACGTTCAACGATGCGGTCTCGGTGGTGGAGAAACGGCGGCCACACTCGGGGCACTGCCGACGGCGACGAATCGATAGGCCGTCGTCACTGGTTCGTGAGTCGACAACCCTGCTGTCAGGATGCCTGCAAAAAGGGCAATACATAGTTCCTTAAGAGTACCCGGTTAGCGATCGGTGAATCGCTTACTCACAGCCGAGCCGTGAGCCGGGAGATCCTCAGCGGTACTGAGCGCCACGATGTGGGGCTCGAGTGCGCGCAAAGCATCGTGACTGTATCGGATGACCTGCTGCGGACGCAGGAACGTGTACGCGCCGAGTCCCGATGAGAAGCGTGACTGTCCGCCGGTAGGGAGTACGTGATTCGAGCCGGCGAGGTAATCGCCCAAACTGACGGGTGACTGGTCACCGAGGAAGATCGCTCCGGCGTTGTCGATCATGTCGAGTACCGCCCCCGATTCCTCCGTCTGAATTTCAAGGTGCTCGGGACCGTAAGCGTTGCTGAGCGCAGCAGCGGCAGCCATGTCGTTGACCAAAACGATCGCCGACTGCTGCCCGTCGAGAGCCACGGACGCGCGCTGAGAGTGCGGCGTTGCTGCCAGTTGTTCAGCAAGGTGCGTTCGCACGGCATCCGCTAGTTCTTCGGAATCGGTGACGAGAACGGCAGCGGCAAGCTCATCGTGCTCTGCCTGGCTCAGTAAGTCTGCAGCGACGAGGCGGGGATCGGCCGAGCCGTCCGCGATGATTAAGATCTCGGTGGGACCAGCTTCGGAGTCGATGCCGACGACACCACGCACAGCACGCTTGGCTGCGGCAACATAAACGTTGCCCGGGCCCGTAATGATGTCAACGGGGTCGAGACCAAGTTCCTGAACGCCGTAGGCGAAGGCACCAATAGCACCCGCGCCACCCATGGCATAAACCTCGTCCACGCCGAGCAGACCGGCCGCACCCAAAATCGTGGGGTGCACTGCTCCCCCGAAACTACGCTGCGGCGGGGAGGCTAAGGCGACCGACGAAACGCCAGCGATTTGAGCAGGAACGACATTCATGATCACGCTAGAGGGATAAACAGCCTTACCACCGGGAACATAAAGACCCACACGGTTGACCGGCTGCCAGCGCTGAACAATCTCTGCCCCGTCACCCAGCTGCGTCATCATGGGCGGCGGCACTTGGGCCTTGCTCGCCGTGCGCACACGGTCAATGGCCAGTTCAAGGGCCTCGCGAACGGATGGCTCAAGGGCACGAGTTGCTCGCGTGATCTCATCCGCGTGAATTCGTACGCGCGCAGGGAGAACGCCGTCAAGGCGCTCGGCCTGATCAAGAAGCGCTTGCTCGCCGTGCTCCCTCACATCGTTGATGAGCTGGATCGCAGCTGCAGAGGCCACCGACACGTCCATCTGGGCACGCGGGATGACACGAGAGAGTTCCGCACGACTCAGAGCGGCGGACCGGAGATCAATAATATTCAGCGACATGGCTTGACCATGCTAGTTCGTTCTCTGCTTGGAATTCGCCTTGGGCAATTAGGGTTGAGGTGAGCATATGGATAATTCAGACGTAGCAAACGGAATCGACGCCTTCAAGGCTGCCTTCAGGCGCCATGCCGCGGGTGTTGCCGCCATCACATCAGTCGCCCCAGATGGACACCCGGTGGGGTTCACCGCGACCTCTCTTGCGTCGCTCGCCGCCGTGCCACCCATGGCGACGTTCAACATGGCGCAGGTGTCGAGCTCGTGGCCCGCCATCACTGTCGGAAACCAAATCGCCATCCACATGCTCGGTCCCCATAGCCGTCACCTTGCCGAAACTATGGCTGCCGACCACGACCTTCGATTCGTGGGAGACCACTGGAAGCCCTCAGAGAGCGGGCTCCCCCTGTTGGAAGGCGCCACCGCAATCATGATCGGCCGCATTGTTGATGTGCATCCGGTGCACAACAATGCCGTTGTTGTCATCGAAATTGAGCACGGCATCCTCGGCGAGGAAGACGAAGCGCTGCTCTACCACGAGCGCACCTATATGCGGCCGATAGCGCTGGAGCACGAATCGCCGAGCGTCTAACACCTAGCCGTCTAGCTATCGGACGAACTGTCGCGACGTCGTAGGCCGCCTGAGCGGGCTACTGGAGCACCGCACAATCAGCCGAGCGAACCCGGCCCCAGCAGAGACTTCACTTCGCCATAAAGGTCAGCAGACACCTTTACCCGATACGGAAGCTCGAACACCCGGGCTACATCGCCACGCACCAAACGCAGACGCACTTCGATATCACCTGCGTGCCGAATGAGAACCTCACCGAGACCGGAAACTACGTCGGTCGTCGCCCGCTGCTCTTTCACGGTCAAGACGATAGGACCGGAGCCTAAACTAGCGCCCAGATCAGGCGAAAACATACTCACCGCATGGAGATTCATGCCGTCGTCCCGCGCACTAGCTCGACCGCGCACCACGACGATGGAGTCATTGACCAGCCCCGGCGCGAATTCTTGGTACGTCTTGCCCAAGAACATGACGTCAATCTCGCCCGCGAAGTCTTCCACCGTGACGATGCCGTACTGATTCCCGCTATTGCGGGCGACACGATGCTGAACACTCGTCACCAAGCCCGCGATCGAAACGTGCTCTCCGTCAGCGACTGCATCCCCAGACAACACTTCAGTAATCGTAAAGTCCTGATGCTTCGCAAGCTGAAGCTCGAGACCCGAGAGCGGATGATCGGAGACATAAAGGCCAAGCATTTCGCGCTCAAAGGCGAGCTTGTCGCGTTTCGACCATTCGGGGCGATCGGGCACCCCGTCGTCGTCCTCGTCGAAATCGAAAATTCCGCCGAAGAGATCGACTTGACCGTTCGCTTCGTTGCGCTTGAGGCTTACCGCGGAATCGCAAGCACCCTCATGAATTTCGAGCAACCCGCGGCGCGTTGCACCCAAGGAGTCGAACGCTCCCGACTTGATTAACGACTCCACGGTTCGCTTGTTGGCGACCTGAATCGAAACCTTGCGCAAGAAATCGTGGAACGACTCGAAACGACCCTTTTCGGTGCGCGCGCGCACGATCTGCTCCACGACGGCGGCACCGACGTTACGCACTGCACCGAGGCCGAAGCGGATGTCGCCGGCCACGGCGGTGAAGTTGACGGTCGACTCATTGACATCCGGCGCCAGCACCTTAATGCCCATGCGCCGGCACTCGCTCAAGTACATCCCGAGTTTGTCTTTAGAGTCGCCGACGCTGGTAAGGAGCGCCGCCATGTACTCGGCCGGGTAGTTGGCCTTGAGATAGGCAGTCCAATAGCTCAGAACGCCATAGCCCGCACTGTGCGCCTTGTTGAAGGCGTAGTCAGCGAACGGCATGAGCGTTTCCCACAGCACCTTGACGGCTTCTTTGCTGTAGCCGTTGTTTTGCATGCCGGCTTCGAAGCCGAGGAACTGCTTGTCGAGCTCTTCCTTCTTTTTCTTACCCATGGCGCGGCGCAGAACGTCGGCTTGACCGAGGCTGAAGCCAGCAACCTTTTGGGCAACCGACATCACTTGTTCTTGGTACACGATCAGGCCGAATGTTGTGCCAAGAATCTCGCGCAGGGGCTCTTCAAGCTCGGAGTGAATGGCATCGATGCCTTCAAGACCGTTCTTACGAAGCGCGTACTTGGTGTGCGAGTTCATTCCCATGGGACCTGGACGGTACAGGGCAATTACCGCAGAAATATCTTCGAAGTTGGTGGGTTTCAGTTGCTTGAGCAGGGCACGCATTGGCCCGCCGTCGAGCTGGAATACGCCGAGGGTGTCTCCTCGCGCAAGCAAGTCATAGGTCTTTTGGTCCGCATCCAGATCGAGATCTTCGATGATGAGCGGGGACCCGGTATTGGCCTCAATCATCTTGAGCGCATCTTCAATAACCGTGAGGTTTCGAAGACCCAAGAAGTCCATCTTGATCAGGCCAAGGCTCTCCAGCGGTGGCTGGTCGAACTGAGTGATGATCGCGCCATCATCTTCTCGGCGCATGATCGGCAGCACATCGAGCAGTGGCTCAGCCGAGAGGACTACACCGGCGGCGTGAACTCCCCATTGGCGTTTCAGCCCCTCAAGGCCAACAGCGGTTTCGAATACTTTCGCGGCTTCGTGATCAGTATCAACAATGCCCCGGATGTCGGCGGCCTCTTTGTACCGCGCAGCGTCCTTGTTGCGCACATCACCGAGCGAAATATCTTTACCCATGATGGCCGGAGGCATCGCCTTGGTGAGCTTCTCGCCCACCGAATATGGCATGCCCAGCACGCGCGCCGAATCTTTCAGCGCTTGCTTGGCCTTGATCGTTCCATACGTGACGATTTGAGCTACTCGGTCGTCGCCGTATTTATCGGTGACGTAGCGAATCACTTCACCGCGTCGGCGATCGTCGAAGTCGACATCGACGTCGGGCATCGACACACGTTCAGGGTTGAGGAAGCGCTCGAAGATCAAACCGTGCGCCAGCGGGTCAAGTTCGGTGATCCCGACCGCATAGGAGGCCATTGAACCGGCAGCGGAACCACGACCGGGCCCCACACGGATGCCCTGCGACTTGGCCCACTGGATGAAGTCAGCGACTACGAGGAAGTAGCCAGGGAAGCCCATCTGCTGAATAACATCAACTTCATACTTGGCTTGCGCCAAATGGGCCTCGGATGGTGCGTTGTTGAACCGCTTATTCATGCCCCGCGCGACTTCTTTTTCAAACCAGGTCGCTTCGGTCTCCCCTTCGGGAACCGGGAAGCGCGGCATCAAGTCACGGCCTTCAAAGTTAATCTCGCTGCGCTCAGCGATCAACAGAGTGTTGTTACATGCCTCGGGGTGCTCGCGGAACAGTGACCGCATTTCGGCTGCCGACTTGAGATAGAACTCGTTGGAGTCAAACTTGAAACGGTTGGGGTCGTCTAGCGTTGAGGCGGATTGTACGCACAGCAGCGCTGCGTGAGCAGTGGCATCGTGAGCGTGTGTGTAGTGCAGGTCATTGGTGGCCAGCAATGGCATATCAAGCTCTTTAGCGAGCTTGATGAGATCGAGCATTGTACGTCGCTCGATGTCGATGCCGTGATCCATGACTTCGGCAAAAAAATTCTCCTTGCCGAAGATGTCTTGAAACTCAGCGGCCGCTTGGCGTGCTTCGTCGTAGAGCCCCAAACGAAGTTTGGTTTGAACCTCACCACCCACGCACCCCGTGGTGGCGATAATGCCCTTCGAGTACTGGCTCAGCAGTTCGCGGTCCATGCGGGGCTTGAAATAAAAACCCTCGATCGAGGCGCGCGACGAGAGTCGAAAGAGGTTATGCATTCCCTCATTGTTTTGAGAGAGCAACGTCATGTGGGTATAGGCACCGCTACCGCCGACGTCGTCGCGAGCTTGGTCACTGCGACCCCAACGAACTCGGGTCTTATCGCTGCGTGCCGTGCCCGGCGTTACGTAGGCTTCCGTACCGATAATGGGCTTGATGCCTTTGGCAGTGGCCTGTTTCCAGAAGTCGTAGGCGCCGAACATATTGCCATGGTCGGTGATCGCGATCGCAGGCATTCCCTGCTCAACAGCGGCATCCAACAGCGGTCCAACGCGCGCGGCGCCGTCGAGCATTGAGTACTCACTGTGAACGTGCAAATGCACAAACGAGTCGTTATTAGCAGCCACAGACACTCCGAATTCTTTCGAAATCTAGCCTAAGCCAGCACCACAGGCGGACTCTAATTGACGCGCCCTAGTCGGCCCGAAGCACCTCAAGTGCTGCCTGAAGGTCGGCCGGATAAGGCGACTCGAACGTGACCTGTTCACCGGTGGCCGGATGGGCGAATCCCAGCTTGTGGGCGTGCAACCACTGGCGGGTAAGCCCCAGTCGAGACGAGATAGTGGGATCGGCGCCATACATAGTGTCTCCGACGCACGGATGTCGCTGCGCGGCCATGTGAACACGAATTTGGTGCGTTCGCCCCGTTTCAAGGTGCACCTCTACGAGAGCCGCCGACGGGAACGCTTCGAGCGTCTCGTAGTGCGTGATCGAGTCTTTTCCACCGGCAACGACGGCGAACTTCCAACTCGATCCCGGATGACGACCGATCGGTGCGTCGATAGTTCCGGCGAGTGGATCAGGGTGTCCTTGCACGATGGAATGGTAAATTTTGCTGACCTCGCGGTCGTGGAACGCACGCTTCAGCGCCGTGTAAGCGATTTCAGACTTAGCAACGACCATGAGTCCACTCGTGCCCGCGTCGAGGCGGTGAACGATTCCAGCACGTTCGGCAGCGCCCGAAGTGGAGATCCGGTAGCCAGCGCCTGCAAGAGCACCGAGCACGGTAACGCCCTCCCAGCCGATAGAAGGGTGCGCAGCGACGCCCGCGGGCTTATCGATCACGACGATATGCTCGTCGTCGTAGATGATGCCGAGAGTATCGAGCACCACCGGCACAATCTGTGGTTCAGTCTTCGATACCCAGGTCACCTCGAGCCACGCGCCAGCAGCCAAGCGGTCAGATTTGCCGACGGTCGCGCCATCCATCGTCACTCCCCCCGCCGCTGCAACTTCCGCAGCGAACGTTCGGGAAAATCCGAGCAGCTTGGCGAGAGCAGCATCGACCCGCTGCCCGGCAAGCCCCTCGGGAACCGGCAAGCTTCGAGTTTCCACTGATGCTCCTAGATAGATATAACGGACGACGTGGTGTCGTGCTCCGACTGTGAGTCCGAGTTTGGTGCGCACACAGCAAAAGCCGCCAGCGGCGGCGGAGCCTAAGCTCTCACCGACCGGCTGACGGCCACTGCTAAAAACTAGTTACCGGAGAAGCCCGAGAAACTTGCCGGAGGCTGCTGTGCCGACTGAGGCGCGGCGAAGTCTTCCGGGGTGAGATGACCAGAGGGCTGAGAGGCCGAAGCCTGACCCTGCTGAGCTGATTCCTGCAGCGAAGGTCCACCGGCGGTAACAAGGCTTGACGAGTCGAGTTCGTGCAACTGGTCTTCAATGTAGCTCTTGAGCTTTTCGCGGTATTCGCGCTCGAAGTTGCGCAGCGATTCAATACGACCTTCGAGTGCCTCGCGCTGTTGCTCGAGCACTCCGAGTTGTTCGCGCTGCTTCGCTTCAGCCTGCGCTGCAATGTCAGCAGCGTTCGACTTGCTCTCGGCAAGGATCTCGGCGGCGGAAGCCTGGCCCTCAGCAACGATCTCGGCGGCGGAGGCTTGACCTTCGGCGATGAGAGCGTCGCGCTTCTGTACACCTTCACGCACGTGCTCCTCGTGCAGGCGGCGTGCGAGTTGCAGGAGATTGTTGGTGCTGCTGGCGTCGTCAAGAGCTGACGACACGGGCTCGGGAGCCGGGATTGCTGGAGCTGGAGCGCTCTCGATCGCAGCGGGAGCGGGAGCAGCAATTGCTGCAGGCGCGGGAGCCGCCGCTGCCGAACTGCCCGCCGACTGCTGGAGTTCAGTTGCGCGAGCTTCAGCCGCGCTCAAGCGCTGACGAAGCTCGTCGTTCTCATGGTTGAGTCGGCGTAATTCAACTACGACCTCGTCGAGAAAATCATCGACATCATCCTGGTCGTATCCCTCACGGAACTTAGTTGATTCAAACCGCTTGTTGACCACGTCTTCTGGAGTCAAAGCCATTGCCGCCACCTCTAAAACTTTCTTTCAACGTATACACAACGTTCAACGTTCGCGTCACATCGTAATGACGAAACCTGATTAGTTGCCGCATGCTCTCCGTCAAGAGTACATCCGCAGCGCACGGTTCTAAAAGCCCCGCAAAATGGAGGTCAGAATTATGCAGACCAGCATCACGAGCATCCATGAGAGATCGAGCGCTCCGCCGCCGATTCGAATCATCGGAACGACCTTACGCACGGCTTTGATCGGAGGATCAGTAACCGTGAATACAGCTTCCGAAAGTACGAGACCAACACCGCTGGGGCGCCAGCCGCGCGCGAAAACGACAACGAGGTCGAGAATGAACCGAGCCCACATCGCAAACATGAACAAAGTAATGGCGTAGTACGCCACCGCGGCGATAACTGAAACGGGATTCACCCCTCTAGGTTAGTGGGCGAATTCACGCCCACCGCACAGTGCGAACTTAACCGAAGAAGGAAGCGTCGACGTCGGACTCAACTTCAGCCTGCTCACCACTGACGGCGACGTGAGCCGGGGAGAGCAGGAAGACCTTGCTCGTTACCCGCTCAATCTTGCCGTAGAGCCCTTGAGAGAGGCCGCTGGCGAAGTCGACAAGTCGGCGTGCGTCAGGTTCGCTCATCTGCGACAAATTGATGATGACGGGAATGCCTTCACGGAAGTTCTCCGCAATCAGCTGAGCGTCCTTGTACTGGCGCGGGTGCACCGTCAAAATCTCGTTCATCTCTGCCTCCGCAGTGCTGGGCGCAGTTCGACGCAGCGGAGTAACCGGGGCACGGTTAGAGTTCGCTGGAGCCGGGGCTGCTGCGACAGGGGCAACCGGCGCGGCTGGCGCGGCTGTTCCCTGCTCGTACTCGTAGTCCTCATCGGCGAGGCCGAGGTAGACCATTGTCTTGCGCAGTGGGTTGGCCATGATAATCCTCCGAATGGTGAAGCTTCTGCTTCGAGATTAACCATGATCGGGTCGTTTTCCCGTGATTGCCGTACCAATGCGTAGGTGTGTCGCGCCTTCAGCAATCGCCTCGACGAAGTCGCCAGACATGCCCATCGAGAGAGCTGAGGCATCCGGATGTTGCAGCCGCACGCGCTCAGAGAGACCTCTCAGCGCGGCAAACGCCGGTCGCGGGTCTTCCCCCAGGGGAGCGACACCCATGATGCCGCGCAGGCGCAGACCTGGAGCTGCGGCAACGCGATCGGCGAAGGCTTCTAGGTCGGCCGCGACAACGCCACCGCGACCGTGGTCATCAGTGAGATTAACCTGAACGAACGCATCAATTGGCGTACCAACCTCGTCGTTCGACAGTGCGGTAATGAGCGAATCGCGATCGACTGAATGAATCGATTGGCAGTATGCGCGAACCTGCCGGGCCTTCTTGCTCTGGAGTTGGCCAACGAAATTCCATCGCAGATCGAGATCCGCGAGTTCGGCCGCCTTCGCTTGCGCTTCCTGATGCCGGTTCTCACCGACATCGCGAACACCGAGCCCGTGCAGTTCACGCACGAGACTCGCCGGGTGAAATTTGGTGATCACGATACGCGTGATCGACGACAGATCGCGGGATGCCGCGCGTGCAGCATCCGCGATTCTGTCGTCGACCTCTGCAAGTCGTTCGCCCAACGAAGTTAGGTCGACCATCGTGACTACTTCAGGAAGTCAGGAACGTCGAGATCGTTGTCGTTCTCGTCGTCATCATCGAAGCTGCGGTCGATCGGCGTCGCCGGAACCGCACTCGGTTGTGACTTCCAGTCCGGCTCCTTCGCCGCAACGGACGCATCCGCAGCGATGTGTTCAGCGGGAGGCTCGGGTACAACGTAGTTAGTACGACGCCCTTCGACGGGCTTAGCCGAGGGCTCTCCCCCGTCGAAGCCGGCGGCGATTACCGTCACACGCACCTCGTCACCGAGAGTGTCGTCTATGACGGCACCGAAGATGATGTTGGCTTCACGATGGACGGCCTCTTGAACGAGACGCGCGGCATCGTTGATCTCAAAGATACCGAGGTTGGATCCGCCCTGAATGGAGAGCAGCACACCGTGCGCTCCATCGATGCTGGCTTCGAGCAACGGGGAGGCAACAGCCAACTCAGCCGCTTTTATGGCCCGGTCGGCCCCGCGTGATGAGCCAATGCCCATCAGCGCAGAACCGGCACCCTGCATGACCGACTTGACGTCGGCGAAGTCGAGGTTGATCAGACCCGGGGTCGTGATCAGGTCGGTGATGCCCTGAACGCCGGCAAGAAGCACTTGGTCAGCGGTCGAGAAAGCCTCGAGCATGCTGATGCCACGGTCGCTGATTTCAAGAAGGCGATCGTTGGGAACGACGATCAGAGTGTCGACCTCGTTCTTGAGAGTCTCGACACCGATTTCGGCCTGAGATGAACGGCGCTTGCCCTCGAAGCCGAAGGGCTTCGTAACGACACCGATCGTGAGCGCACCGATCGACTTTGCGATACGGGCGACGACGGGGGCGCCACCGGTCCCGGTTCCACCACC
The DNA here is from genome assembly GCA_040687235.1 of Rhodoglobus sp. NPDC076762. GTDB lineage: Bacteria > Actinomycetota > Actinomycetes > Actinomycetales > Microbacteriaceae > Rhodoglobus. The sequence goes on from JBFBMV010000001.1 coordinate 1,937,448, forward strand.
CTCTCCGGCCGTAACGAAGACCATGTCGGCACCCGCAAGCGCCTCTTCGATCTCTTCGGCGTGATCTTCGGCGGCACGACGGCCAACCTCGGGATCAGCGCCGGCTCCAAGTCCGCGGGTCAGTTCGCGCCCGACGTCAAGCTTCACGTCGGCATCGCTCATGAGCAGCGCCTGGGCGTCGGTATTGATCGCAATAAACTCGACGCCACGCAGGCCGAGCTCGATCATCCGGTTGACGGCGTTCACGCCACCGCCACCGATGCCGACTACCTTGATGACTGCGAGGTAGTTCTGGTTTGATGTCACTTTCGGCCTCCACTGGAAACTATCAACCTCGACTTGAGGTTTAAAGTTATGCTCAGTATGTATTTCTTTTGTTGAGAGTATGCGGATAGCACCCGTCACAGATGCACCAACAGCCGCGTGTCGGAAAGTGTTCAGCGAAATCAGGGCGCCCGAGTCCGCTTCTCGCTTCAGCTTCTAGCCTGCTCGGAAAATTCCATTGTTGGGAGCAGACACGTCGAACTCTCCCGCGGCCCCCGCTTCCGTGATCGATATCAACTTTTCGAGGAGAACGGCCTTGCGAGCCGAGTCACTCGCGCTGCCCCAGACCACACCCTGACCTACGCCAGTGAGGATGAATGAGACGTCATCTTTCGTTGAAGCTGACACGCTTTCGACACGAGCCCTCAACTCTGTAGGCAACGAGAGTAGGACTTCAGTGACCGCTTCGAAGGCCGGGCTCGAAGTATCCCCTCCCCCGGCGTCGATCAGGGGAACCCCGGGGATGCGCTCAGCAGACTCTTGGATCGTGATGCCCGCGGGATCCACCAGAGTGAACACACCGTTGACCTGCACCGAGCCGATCGGCTCACGCTCCACGATGTGAACCAGGAGAGTATCCGGCGGAACAATTTCGGTGACGTAGCTGCGAATCAACGGAAAGACCGACAGTTCTTTCTTGATCGCGTCGAAGTCGAGCAGAGCAAGCGGTGTGCCCGACTGCGTCTCGACTGCAGCCTGAATCTCAATCGGGTCTATGCGATTCGTCCCGTCGACGACGACGTTGCGAAGCGCCAGAATCGGAGAGAAAACAGCCACCGCGATGAGTCCGAGGAGCACTGCAACGAGCCCCGAGATGGCAATCAGCGTGTACTTGCGCGTGCGTGCCCTGCGAGTGAACCGCTTCAGCTCCGCTTTCTCTGCGCGTCGGCGATCTCGCGCCGCACGGCGCAACTGGCGCTTCGCTACAACATCGGGGCTCGGCCCCCTGCGACTCAGTCTTACCGGCCGTTTCGCGGGCTTCGTCAGCGGCGCCGTTTCGTCAACCGCAACTATGTGCGGTGACGGTGGCGTGGATGCGGGCGTAGTGGCCGCTGCGGGTCGCCGACTCGCGCGGAGCGCCCTCGAGGGTCTCGGATGTTCAGCAGAGGCGCCGTTGCTTGTTCGCGCGGCATCGTCGAAGCCAGTCGAGCGGCGCTTGCGGCGCGGTCGCGGAGGAACTTGCTCCGGCTGCTGTGCAGCCTTATCGAATCCTTCAGGCCTCTTCACTCGACACCTGGCTCGTGCCCGATTCTGGCACCTCAGAAGCGTGAACGCGCTGGTCCATTGCCGCGATCAACTGCGGAATAATTCGGTAAACATCGCCACAGCTCAACGTCATCACAATGTCGCCGTCGCGAGCAATCTCGGCCACCCTCTGAGCGGCCAGCTCCCAATCAGGCTGAAAATCAACCCGCGAAGCATCCCGGAACAGAGATGAGACGAGCTCGCCCGTGACCCCGGGAATGGGATCTTCGCGAGCTCCAAAAACATCGAGCACTACGGTGTGGTCGGCAAGACGCTCGTACACCTCTGCGAACTCCGACGCCATATCGCGGGTTCGGCTGAATAAATGCGGCTGGTGGACAGCAATCACGCGCCCACCACCAACGACGCTTCTCGCGCCGCTGAGCGCAGCTTCGACCTCAGTGGGGTGATGAGCATAGTCGTCGTAGACGCTCACTCCATCGACGACGGCGTGAAGTTCAAAGCGCCGCTGCGTGCCAGAGAATGTTGAGACGGCATCGATCGCGGCTCTGAGTTCGTGCCCCAGACCGATGAGGACGGCGATAGCTCCTGCGGCATTGATCGCGTTGTGGCGTCCGGGAACTGCGAGCTGAACGGATTCTTCACGACCATCCACAACAACGGTGAACGCCACAGGTCCTTGCGAGGTGATCGAGTGAATTCGCACGGTGGCGTCGGCGGCCTCGCCAAATGTGACCACGTTGCGATGCGAAAGACGCTTGGTAACTCGGATCGCGCCAGCGTCATCGCTCGATACCACGACAGCTTCGCTCGCCTGTGAAGCGAACTCGACGAACGCATCATCGAACGCCTCGTGGGATCCATAGTGATCGAGGTGGTCGGCGTCAACGTTCGTGATGAGTGCGATCGCTGTCGAGTACAACAGGAACGAACCATCCGACTCATCGGCTTCGACAACGAAAAGGTCGTCGGCACCGGAACCAGAGCTGATGCCCAGGCCTTGAATGATTCCTCCGTTCACGAAGCTGGGCGATGTGCCGAGTTCACGGAGCGCCGTAATTATCATGCCGGTGGAGGTGGTCTTGCCATGGGCGCCGGCGACCGCGATCAGACGGTCCCGTCCCACAAGCCACGCCAGCGCTTGCGAACGATGCAAGACCGGAATGCCGCGTTCGACGGCGGCAACATACTCCGGGTTGTCGGGCCACAAGGCGCCCGTGTAGACCAGAGCGTCCGCTTCACCGAGGTTCACAGCATCATGTCCGATAGCAATCGTCGCGCCGGCGGCGCGCAGCGATTCGACGTTCGCGCTCGTCGCCCGGTCGGAGCCTGTGACAGTGATTCCGGCGTCCAGAAACATGCGGGCAATGCCGCTCATGCCTGAACCGCCCGCTCCCACGAAGTGCGCAGAGCGCAGCGGGCCGGGAAGGGGCATCGACAAGTCGGGGAAGATCATGATGTCAATGGTAGGTCGCGAGCGAGGGCCAAATCGACGAGTTCAAGCATCCGGTCCGTTCCGTCAAGCGACCCGGCAGCAGAAGCACGGGCTGCCATATCGGCGATAAGCGCCCGTTTTCGCAACAAAGGCACGAGTTCGGAGCTCACCCACTGCGGGACAAACTGGCCGTCTGCAACAAGCATTGCCGCCCCCGCATCGATGGCGGTACGAGCGTTGTATTTTTGCTCACCGTTACCCACGGGATAGGGGACGTAAACGGCAGGGATACCAAGTCCCGTCAGTTCGGCCACTGTCGATGTGCCCGCGCGCGCAATCGCCAAGTCCGCTGCGGCGAGGGCCAGCTCCATGCGATCGCAATACTTGACGACGACGTACCCGGGGAACTGAGGATCGTCGACAGCATCGCGGTACTCGCCCGTAATGTGAAGAACCTGCCATCCCGCGCCCAAGATGCGGGTGACTGATGCCGAGATAGTGTCGTTGATACGTTTTGCACCCGACGAGCCGCCGGTCACCAGCAACGTCGGCTTCTCCGGATCGAGCCCAAAAAATTGATCTGCCTCGGTACGAGCGGCGAATCGGTCGAGAAACTCGATTTCAGCCCGCAAGGGCATACCGACGACTACACCGCCGCGAATGGGAGTGCGGTCGAACGCCGTTCCCACGAATGGCGTGAAAAAGGATCCGAGACGGTTGGCAATGCCTGGACGGCTATTGGCTTCGTGGATGACCAGCGGAATTTTCGCCTTGCGCGCGCCGAGGTAGGCCGGCGCCGCGACGTAACCCCCAAATCCGATAACGACGTCAACGTCGCGTTCAGTGATGATCTCGACCACCTCATCAACGGTCGAACGAAGACGGCTCAGAAAACTCAGTGCCGCCCGATTGGGGCGTCGCGGAAACGGCAGTTTCGCAATCGTAAGCAACTCGAACCCACGCTCAGGCACGAGTCGCGACTCGAGGCCTTCCGTTGTACCAAGCACCAGCACATTGGCTTCGGGCTCACGTACTCGAATTCGCTCAGCAACCGCCAGTAGCGGGTTGACATGGCCAGCGGTACCACCGCCGGCTAAGAGATAAGTAGTCATCGTCGTCCTTTAGCTCGATTGGCTGCCAGCATGCGCGAACGCTCAGCGGCCGACTGTGCCGGTGTCGGCGGCGCTGGCGCTTTCTCTGGCGCCGCAACCTGCCTCCTACGTTTAGTCGGTGCGGGCGCCGCAGCCGACACTGCATCGGCTGGCCCGGGCTGTTGCGAGCGAGGAGCACCTTTCGCGCGCGCGTGCTCTTCACGCGCAAACGACAATACGACCCCGATTGCGAGCAACGTGGCGATCAGTGCAGAACCGCCGGTGGATATCAGCGGGAGCGGGACACCGAGAACCGGGAGAACGCCCAACACCACCGCGATGTTCACGAAAGCTTGGCCTACGACCCAGACCATGACACCGGCGGTACCAATACGAACGAAGCTGTCACTGGTCGATCGAATAATACGGATGAACGCAATCGCCAATGTAACGAAGAGCAACAACACGACGACAGCGCCGATCAATCCAAGTTCTTCGCCAATAATTGCGAAGACATAGTCGCTATCGGCGTGAGGTAGCCACCCACGCTTCGCGACCGAATTGCCAAGCCCAACGCCGAATACGCCCCCGCCGGCAAGGGCCCAGTATGCGTGTTCAATTTGCCAGCACGAACCTTGATAGTCGACCTCCGTGCAGCCGTTAAGCCACACATCAATGCGGTCACTTCTCGAACTGCTGACTCCGGCGAACGCTACAGCTGCGAACGCGATAGCAGCAAATCCGACGGCGAGAAATTTCAATCGAACGCCGGCGAAGAACATGCACGTGAACACGATGAGAAGCATGATCGAAGCCGTACCGAGGTCGTTTCCCACCAGCACCAGGACTATCGCGCCACCGGCAACAGGAGCGATAGGCATGAGCACCTGCCGCCACTCGGTGAGTTGATCTTGCTTCGTAGCTAAGACCCAAGCGACCCACACGATGATCGCGACTTTCACAAACTCCGAAGGTTGAGCGCTGAAATTTCCGATTCGAATCCAGTTTTGGTTTCCGCCGTAGGCCCAACCAATGCCAGGCACGAACACCAGCACTTGGAGCAGTGCACCGAGGATAATGCCCGGGAAGGCCATCCTCTTCCAGAACCGCGCGGGGGCACGTGAGGCGACGAGCATCAAAGGTACGCCCAATAGAGCGAAAAGCCCCTGCCTCAAAAAGCTGCCGAAAAACCCTTCGTCTGCGGTATACGACGACACAGACGAGGACGACAGAACCATGACAAGACCGAAGATGACCAGAAATATCGTCGTGCCGAGAAGTAAGAAATAGTTACTTGATTCCGCGGTGAAGATCTTTTTGATGGGGATCCGAGCCGCAACAGGCTTTTCGACTGCCGGACCGCCGGCGGAGCGCTGAGGCGGTGAGGATGGGGAGGGCCGGCCGGAAGCGGAGTTAGCGGGCTGATTCGGTCGCTGAGGAGGCGCCATCGTCGTTTCCTCCTACTCGTTCGAGCACTGCTGCTGCGAACTTTTCTCCGCGATCCGAATAACTGCTGAATTGATCCATGGATGCCGCTGCCGGCGCTAATAAGACGGTGTCGCCGTCTGTAGCGATCCCGTGCGCCATCTCGACGGCACGGGGCATCACGTGTTCAGTGTCAGTCGCGTCGACCTCGAAAACGGGAATCTGAGGCGCGTGTCGCTCGAATGCCGCTCGGATTGTCAGCCTGTCGTTACCGATCAGAATCGCAGCTTTAAGCCGAGCCGCGTGTTTAGTAACGAGGGGTGCGACATCGACCCCCTTCAGGAGGCCGCCGAGAATCCAGACCACAGGATCAGCCGCAGAGAGGGAGGCACTAGCGGCATGTGAGTTGGTCGCTTTGGAGTCGTTTACCCACGTCACTCCCCCACTCACAAGGACGACCTGATTGCGGTGTGAATCGAGCTCAAAAGTCGCCACGCCCGCTCGCAGCGATTCGATACTCACCCCAGCCGAGCGCACGAGTGCGCTGGCCGCCAAAATATTGGCCAGCATGTGCGGAGCAGCGAGATTACGTTGCTGAAGTTCGTCGAGAGTAAAGAGCTCGAGTGCGGCATTGTGGCGGTCATCTCCGAACGCTCGATCAGCCAGAATGTCGCTCACTATGCCGAAGTCGCTCGGACCTGGTGTATCGAGCCCAAATCCGATCGCTCGGCACCCCTCGACCACATCCGCCTCTTCGACCATCGTCTGAGTTTCCACCACCGCGCGGTTGTAAACCGCAGCAACCTTCGTGTTTGCGTAGACGGTCGCTTTTGCTGCGGCGTACGCCTCTCGTGATCCGTGCCAGTCGAGGTGGTCGTCAGCGAAGTTTAAGCACACGCTGGCGAGCGGCGAGATCGCACCCGCTCCGTCACGCGGCATGCCGTGTAGTTGAAAGCTCGACAGCTCCACCACGAGAAAGTCGAAGCCATCGGGGTACCGAATTGCATCGAGCACGGGAATGCCGATGTTGCCTACTGCTCCCGCCCGGAATCCAGCAGTATTCAAGATGTGGGCGGTCAGCTGTGCAGTGGTCGTCTTGCCGTTAGTTCCCGTTATCGCAATCCATTCGGCAGGAGCGCCGGTCTTGTCACGTAAGCGCCATGCCAATTCGATCTCAGTCCACATGGCGACGCTGTGCTCGCGGCACCACACAACGAGGGCGTGGTCGGTCGAGTAGCCCGGTGAAACGATGACGACATCGGGCGTGTGCGCTGCTAGCGCAGCGACTTGATTCTTTGCGCTGCCGCCGAGCGCCAGTGTGGCACCGATGACCTGAGTCATTTCAATGCGGTTATCGGATGCCGCATCCGCGATCACCAGAACATCGGCCGTCAATTCAGTAAGGGTGTCCGCCGCTGAGAAGCCTGTCGCGCCCAACCCGAGTACGGCAACGCGGAGTTCGCTCCACGCCGCGGTCCAACTGGTGAATGAAGTGAGGTCGCGCACAGTTACTGGTTAATCCATTCGAGGTAGAAGGTTCCGACACCGGCTGCGACAAAGAGCGCCGCAATGAGCCAGAAGCGAACAACAACAGTGACCTCGGCCCAGCCTTTGAGCTCGAAGTGATGATGCAGCGGGCTCATGAGGAAGATGCGTTTACCGCCAGTGATCTTGAAGTACGCGCGTTGCAAAATCACCGAACCGGTGACGATCAGGAAGAGACCACCGATCAGCACAAGAAGAAGTTCTGTCCGGCTCATGATGGCGAGAGCGGCAAGCGCACCACCGAGACCGAGGGAGCCAGTGTCGCCCATGAAGACCTGCGCGGGCGACGTGTTCCACCACAGGAATCCGATGAGAGCTCCTGCGATCGCGGCAGCGATGATGGCGAGGTCGAGCGGATCGCGCACGTCATAACACTTGTAGAGCACTTCGCGGTCGATGCTGGGGTTGCTGCACGACTGATTGTTCTGCCAGAAACCGATCACAATGTATGACGAGATTGCGAAAATCGCCGATCCGGTGGCGAGGCCATCAAGGCCGTCAGCAACATTGACACCATTAGAAGTACTAACGATGATCAGTGTCACCCAGATGGCAAACAAGATTGCGCCCGCGACGACGCCGAAGGTTGCAAGGTCGAGCCAAGTGATATCCCGGATGCCCGAAATCATCGATGAGGCGGGCGTGAGGCCCCCTGGATCTGGAAAGTTCAGAGCGAGAGCGGCGAAGCCCGCAGCAACGATGACTTGACCAGCGACTTTCGACCAGCCGCCAAGGCCAAGACTGCGCTGCTTACGCGTCTTCATAAAGTCGTCGATAAAGCCGATGATTCCGAGGCCGACCATGAGATAGATCACCAGAAGGCCCGACAGTGTGACTGGCTCACCCGCAACCCAGTGGCCTACGAAGTAACCGATGGTAGCGCCCAAGATGAAGACGATTCCGCCCATCGTCGGCGTACCGCGCTTGGTGTGATGGCTTTCCGGACCATCATCGCGAATGAACTGGCCCCACTTTAAGCGCACAAAAAGTTTGATGAAAAGTGGCGTCAACAGGAGAGTGAAAACTAGGGAAAAAGCCGCGGCGACGAGAAGAGCGATCATGCGCTCACCTCTGCGATCCGGTCACCCAGGTGCCTCAGACCCGCAGAGTTCGATGATTTCACCAACACAACATCGCCCTCTCGCAATTCTTCACGCAGCACAGCGTATGCCTCTTCAACGTTATCGACGAGGACCGACTCTCCATCCCACGAACCTTCGAGGCCTGCAGCGTTGTGGATGTGACGGGCGGCATGCCCCACAACAATAAGCTTCTGCACGTTCAGCCGCACGATCAGTCGTCCGATTCGATCGTGTTCTTCATTGGCATAGTCGCCGAGTTCAGCGATCTCGCCAAGAACCGCAACCGACCGATTCTTAGGTCCGACAATCTGCACAAGAGTTTTGAGCGCGGCCACCATCGAATCCGGGCTTGCGTTGTATGCGTCATTAATCACGGTGATGCCGCCAGGGGCTTCGAGGAGCTCCATACGCCACCGCTCGGCTCTGTCGATCGTCTCCAGCGCCGCAACAGCATCGGAGGGAGCAACCCCGAGCGCCCGCACTGCTGTGATGGCGGCTAAAGCGTTAGTGACGTGATGCTCGCCCAAGATGCGCAGCTGAACCGGAAACACGGAGTCATCGACGTGCAGCGAAAACGCGGTGCCCTGTACCGACGCCTGGATGTCGTCAGCCCACACCTCAGCAGTCGAGTCGAGTCCGAAGAAGGCGACACCCGCCTCCGTCTGTCGCGCCATTGCTTTAACGCGACCGTCATCACTGTTGAGAACAGCTGTTGCGGTGGAAGGAAGCTGGGAAACCATCTCAGACTTAGCACGCGCCGTGGCTGCGGCATCCCCGAACTTGCCAATGTGAGCGAGACCAACCATAAGGACGATGCCCACGTCGGGCATGACCACTGACTGCAAACGAGCGATATCCCCGATGCCGTCGGCTCCCATCTCGACAATCAAATATCGGGTGGACTCTGTAACGCCGAGCATGGTGATCGGTGCGCCGACATCGTTATTGAAGGAGCCTTGAGGTGCGACAGTCTCACCCGAACGTTCGAGAATCGTACGCAGCATGTTTTTAGTCGTCGTCTTGCCATTGGAGCCGGTCACCGCGACTACGGTGAGTGCGCCTTTAGCGCGCACCTGAGCGACGACTACTCGCGCGAGCGCCTGAAGAGCTGCGACTCCATTGCTCACAATGATTTGTGGCACATCGAGCTCAAGCGCGCGCTCTGCGATAACCAGCACAGCGCCGTTCTCCACAGCCTTCGCCGCAAAGAGGTGTCCATCAGTCGTTTCACCTTGCAACGCAAAGAAAATCGACCCAGGAGTGTTCAGCCGGGAATCCGTCTGAACGGTACTCGCGGGGAGCCGCCTTTGACCGTCGCTACCGTCGCTCAGCTGTCCGCTGACGGCGGTGGCAATCTCGGCAAGACTCAGTTCGATCACGTGGGGTGCTCCAGGGTTGATTGACGCGGGGGAACTCACCAGCGCAAAGGCAGATCCGGTCCCGCAGTAGTCGACGGGGTAACTCGGTAAGTGGTGAGCGTTTGGGCCATGATGTCGCGGAACGTCGTGGCAATGGCGCCGGAATATATGCTATCCGGGATACCGGCGGTCGCGATCACAATGTACTCAGGGTCGTCCGCCGGAGCGAGCCCAGCGTATGAAATGACGACGCTATCGCCGTAGGCACCGTTCTCCGCGACCTGCGCTGTGCCACTCTTGACCGCTACGCGGTAGCCGGGAATCTGCAAGTTTGGCGCAGATCCGCTTGAGCTATAGACCATCTCCATCATCTGAAGCGTTTGGTCGGCTGCAGTCTCCGAAATCACTCGTGAACCCTCAGTGTCGGGAGTGTCCGTCACTGTTCCATCCGGCCACTCACACCCCTCAACCAGCACGGGAGGAAGGCGAACACCGCCATTGCCGAGCGCTTGATAGGAACTCGCCATCTGGATAGACGTCGTACTTAATCCTTGCCCAAACTGAACTGCGTAGTTGGTGCGCGCATCCCAATCGACTGCCGGGTAGAGAGTGCCTCTCGACTCGCCCAAAAATCCGACGCCGGTTTTTTCTCCGAAGCCAAACGCTTGCAGATAGTCATGCCTCGAGGCTGCATCGAGCAGGTCGGTGTACTGCGCAATGGCTGTGTTCGACGACTCCACTAGCGCGCCTGCCAGCGTGAGCTGTTGGTCCGCGTGGTAGAACGAATCGCTGATGACCCCACCGCCGTTGGTCAGCTCGAGAGCATACGGTGAAACGACGGGAGTGGTCTGGCTGGCTACACCAGCGTCAATCAGCGAGGCCGCAGTGAGCGGCTTCACCGTAGATCCCGGCTCGTATGGTACTGCGAACGCGCGAGAGCCACGCGCATCCGAATCCGCGTTCTGAAAATCGTTAGGATCGACAGTCGGCCAATCGCTCACCGCGAGCAGATGCGCATCGCTCACTCGCATCACCACACCCGTTGCCCAGCTCGCGCCGAGCGCTTCGGCGGTCTGTGCCATGCGCTGCTGCACGTAGAACTGCAGATCCCGATCAATAGAGAGAGAGAGCGTTCCGCCGTCTTTTGGCTCCAGTGTCTCAACTGCGCTTCCGGGCAAAGCGACGCCGTCTTCGCCTCGTGCATAGCTCGCCTCGACGTCTTCACTGGCAAGGCACTCATTCTCGCCGAGTTCGAGACCAGCCAGAGGGCCATCGGTACCGATAAACCCAATAAGGTTGCCGGCAATCTCTCCGTTGGGATAGCTGCGTTCTGAACGAAGCTCGTAGTAAAGCCACGTAATGCCGAGCTCCCCTACTGCCTGATATTGCTCAAGGGTGAGGCCTTTGATTAAGTATTCGAAGTCAGATTGTGGGTTCTCCAGAATGATCTTCAATAGCTCGTTCGGGTCTCCGCCGGTGATCTCAGTGATCTTCTTCAAATCGTCGAGGGCAACTACCGAGGCGTTTTCGCGCAGCAGTGTCACTCGCGGAGATATGACGATGTCGAAGCGTTCAACACTGTCCGCAAGAACCGCGCCTTTGGAGTCAACGATGTCTCCACGAGTTCCGTAAGTCACTCGCGTCAGGGTTCTTTTAGTATCAGCCTCGGCAGTAAGGGCCTCCGCCTGAACAACCTGCAGGTCTATCAAACGGACCATGAAGATCGAGGTCAGCACCACAATCGTGAGCACGACGAAAGACACTCGTGCGCGAGTTGAGCGCGGTTTCATCGGTCCTCCCCCAGCAGGTTGACCTTAATCATCGCGTGACAGGCGCAGGAATCGCGTTATTGGCGGGCTCTGGCGCGGCGGGAGAGGCCGCCGCTGCAGCGCCCGAGGCTGCCGGATTCGTAGCCGCGGTGGCAACGGCAGCTGTCGCAGCCGCCTCAGCCTCGGCCGCCGCTGTTGCGCTCACAAGCGGAACGCCACTGAGCAAAGTATTGCCCACTAAACCGCAGCTTCCGCCACACCCGGTTGGGTCCGCGCTACCTGGAAGACGGAAAACAGAACCGTCACTGAGGTTCAACGAATACGGCGTCGCGTTGGGGACCATTCCGAGTCCTGCAGCTTGAGCCGCCAAATTCTGAGCAGAGGACTGAAGAGAGAGGTCTTCGAGGATGCTTTGCTCCGTGCGAGTGAGCACCTTCTGCTCATATTGCAAGGCATCGATTTGGTAGGCGCCCTGAGTTACAACGATGCTCAGCAACAATTGCGCAGCCAAAATGAGGAAGAAGCTGGCGACCGTGACCACCGCATACAACATCCTCGGGCGGGCCTTACGCTGTGCTTTCGTCGTAACGATCTCGATGTGCGAGGGGCGCCCCGACGGGCGGTGCAGCGGTTGTGGCTGTGCATAAGCGAGGTTAGTGCTCATGAGGTGACTCGCATTCGTTCAATTGCTCGCAGCCGTACGGGCTTCGCTCTAGGGTTCAGGTCTTGCTCTGCCTGGCTGGCCTGTTCAGAACCTCGGACCAGGAGTTTGAGTTCTGCTTTGTGCTCAGGAAGCTCGACAGGCAAGCCCGCCGGCGCGGTGGAGCGCGAGCGACGCTGCAATTCACGCTTCACGATCCGGTCCTCTAGTGACTGATACGCGAGTACGACCATGCGACCGTTCAGAGTCAAAGAATTGACCGCAGCTGGGATAGCGCGCTCCAGAACCGAAAGTTCTTGATTGACCTCGATGCGGAGGGCCTGAAAAACGCGCTTGGCCGGGTGGCCCGCACGCTGTGCAGCGGCAGGAGTAGCCGCGATGATCAACTCAACCAATTGAGCAGAAGTTGTCAGCGGCTGCTGTTCACGGAACTGGACGATCTTGCTCGCGAATCGAGGAGCGAGCTTCTCGTCGCCATACGCATAGAAAATGCGGCGCAATTCAAGTTCGCTGTAGGTCGCAAGGATGTGCTCGGCCGTTACCGGCGTCGAGGCATCCATTCGCATGTCTAACGGAGCGTCTTGAGAATAAGAGAAGCCCCGCTCAACGCGATCGAGCTGGAGGGATGAGACGCCGAGGTCGAAGAAGATGCCTTCGACTGACGCGATTCCCAATGAATCGAGCGCCTGCGGAATCTCGTCGTAGACAGCATGAACAAAGTGCGTGCGGCCAGCGAAAGGCTCAAGCCGGCGTCGAGCGATAGCAAGAGCGTCCTCATCTCTATCGACTCCCACGAGCGTGAGGTCAGGGAATCGTTGGAGGAATGCCTCCGCGTGACCGGCCATGCCGAGGGTTCCGTCAACAAGAACTGCTCCCGGAGCGTTCAGTGCCGGCGCGAGCAACTCAATCGAGCGCTCAAGGAGTACTGGGGTGTGGATGGTGTTGTCAGCCATGGCGTAAGGGCCTAGTTCTTGGATGCTGATCCCCATCCGATTCGACCTGATATCGGGGAAGAAAATCAGGGCGTTCGGCTGGGAGTCAGCGTCGAAGAGCTAGAAGAGTCCCGGAATCACCTCCTCGGTGGTGTTGGCGAAGTCGGCCTCGGTGGCCTCGTAGTAGTTGTTCCAGGCTTCGGTGTCCCAGATCTCAGCGCGATTACCCGCACCAATGACAGTCAGGTCTCGCCCCAGCCCGGCGTACTCGCGAAGTGAGGCAGGGATGGTGACGCGGTGCTGCTTGTCCGGCGTCTCTTGATTTGCGCCGGAAAGGAACAGACGCAAGAAGTCGCGACCCTGCTTGCTCGTTACGGGAGCTTTGCGGATCGCTTCGTGCATCACTTCGAACTCGCGCTGACTGAAGACGTACAGGCACCGTTCCTGGCCACGAGTGACCACAACACCGGAGGCGAGTTCTTCACGAAACTTCGCCGGGAGGATGATGCGGCCCTTGTCGTCGAGCTTGGGGGCATAGGTGCCAAGAAACACGGCGCCCTCCCCTCAATCTCCGGCCCGGATTCTGGTTGCCTCCACTTTACTCCACTTTCAACCACATATCTAAGGTTTTTGGCGAATTGGCGTGAAAGTTATCCACAGATCCCAGTAACCATAAGGATTATCGGAGTGGAGGAAAATGGAGCAATATTCCACGTTGGGGAGGGTTCAACCCTGTTTAGGGCACAAAAAAAGGACCAGCCCGAAGGCTGGTCCTTGAAAGTGGAGTAGGTGGGAGTGTTAGCCGCGGCCGCCCTGACGGCGATCCCAACGCTCATTTATGGTGGCCATGAACGATGTACTGCGTTTTGTGGGTTTGTTCGCTGATCCGGCCGGCGCACCAAAAAGTTCGCTCTCTTCAGCGGTTCGAGGAGGCGAAACAAAGAGCAGGACGCCGACGAACATCACAATGAAACCCAGCACTCCAATGAGTGGCTGTTGGATGATCACGCCAGTGAGAAGGGCAATGATGCCGGCAACGCCCACGAGGACGCCAATAACCATCATTCGATAGTTCGGCTTACCTTTGCGCGGGCTCACGGTGCTTACAAAATCGGCATCGTTTTGATAGAGGCTGCGCTCCATCTCATCGAGGGCCCGCTGCTCTTGCTCTGAAAGCGGCATTCCGTTCCCCTCTCTCTGGGATTTACGGCTAGGTCTCTATAGTACGCCCCGATTCACTAGGTAGGCTAGACGAGTGCCTGAGAGTAACCAGTTAGTTGACCTTGTCCAGCTGAAAATCGATGAGTTTCTAAGCGAGAAGCACAGCGAACTAAGCGCGATTGCCCCCGAATTGACCGCCCTTACCGACGTGGGCAGCGCGCTCTTGTCCGGAGGCAAACGATTCCGCGCCCTGTTTTGCTATTGGGGCTGGCAAGCAGTAGCTGGGCTCGCGTCCCCCGACGACCCATTCGCCGACAACTCGGAGAACAACGACCTCACCGGGGTCTTGCTCTCCGCCTCCGCACTCGAGCTATTCCATGCCGCAGCGCTCGTGCACGACGACATTATGGACCGGTCCGACACGCGACGCGGAGCTCCTTCCGCTCATCGCCGCTTCGAAACAATGCACAGTGACGGAAAATGGGGTGGCAGCGCCGAAGCTTATGGCGAAGCATCCGCGCTCCTGCTCGGCGACTTGCTTCTCGGCTGGAGTGACGAATTGCTCGGCCGCGGATTGGCAACACTCCCCCGACCGTCCGCTCTAGCGGCGCGCAAAGAGTTTATGACCATGCGCACTGAAGTGATGGCGGGACAATTCCTCGACATCCACGATGAGAGCGCGTGGGCAAGCTACCCAGAGTCAGAAGCTCTCGAGCGCGCTCAGCGCGTGTTGGTTTACAAGTCCGCCAAGTACAGCGTCGAAGCTCCGCTCGCGCTCGGGGCAAGTTTGGGCGCCGGCACCGAAGCACAAGTCTCTGCGTTGCGAGCATTTGGCTTGCCTTTGGGAGTGGCGTTTCAGCTGCGGGATGACGTGCTCGGCGTCTATGGCGACCCCGAAGTCACCGGCAAACCCGCCGGCGATGACCTGCGCGAGGGCAAGCGAACCGCGATCATCGCGATTGCCCGCCAGAATTTGTCGCCGAGTGCCAACTCCATCCTTGACGAATTGCTGGGCGACCCCGACCTGAGCGACGAGCAAGTCGCAATGCTTCGCTCGACACTCGAGGAATCTGGTGCCGTCGCTCAAGTTGAGCGCGTGATCACCCGCAATTTAGAGCGAGCCTGCGAAGCGATCGAAACCGCCAACCTGGCACCGACTGCCCGTGCGCGACTCCTCGAGCTTGCCCAAGCCGCGACAACGCGTTCGTTCTAGAGCGGATCGGCGGCGCGCTAAAAGCCCAGAGCTTGGGCTACGCGGCGCACTTCAGCTTTGCGGCCGGCGCGCAGCGCCTCGATCGGCGATGTTCCGAGGCTCGGTTCCGCCGAAAGCAACCAGGTCATCGATTCTTCGTTCGAATAACCGGCATCCGAAAGCACCATCACGGTGCCCTTGAGTTCGCGAACTACCGCGCCGTCGACAATGAAAACGTCGGGAACCTGCCAGATGCCGTCGATCTTTCGCGCGAGTAGGGCGCCCTCTTCGATGAGGCGACGCACTTGACTCACCTTGAGCTCGAGGAGCTCGGTGAGGTCCGGAACAGTAAGCCAATTGGTGGTGGGTGATTCAGTCACCCCACAAGACTGCCACGCTCTGAGTCGAAAACCTGACAGTTCCCGCGGTATGCGCGAAATAATCACGAGTGAACTCAGGTCACATTGGTCACATTAGTCACACCTGCCACAATGGTTGACACTAGATCCCTTCTGTGACAGCGTTGAGCGGGTGATCTCAACGATTACGTGTACCTTCTCGGGGCCGGGAGCAGGAAGTAAAAATGACACAATTCACTATGGATGAAACTGACAACGTGGCATCAAGCGTTTTCGCGGGCTTAGTCCCCGCGACGCCACGCGCCAACGATGACCGCGCACGTCGCCTCAACCAGCAACGCGCCCGGGTGAACCGTAGCGTGATGAACACCGTCCCCGTGCTGCTCGTGGGCTCCCTCGCCGCAGCAACGTTCAACCTGACTGGGCCGGTAGAGCCGGTGAACGCGAAGACACCCGACGATCCGCGACTGTCCGCAGAGCGAGCCAACAAACCGACAACCATCGCTTCCACATCCGTAGCCGACGCCTCCGCAGCGGTTATCGGCCCTGCACCAGCGAGCTACAAGGTTGTAGAAGGCGATACCGTAAGCGATATCGCGGCACGCTATGGTCTTTCCACGGCATCCGTCCTCGCCCTTAACGGCTTGAGCTGGTCGTCGATGATTTTTCCCGGACAAGAACTCACGCTCACCAAAGCGAGCATCGCACCTTTGCCGAGCGTCAGTCACGTCAAAACGACCAACGGCCAGTACACAATCGTCGCTGGCGACACCATTAGCGGAATCGCTAAGAAGTTCGGCGTCTCTACGATCTCAGTGATGTCTGCGAACGGCCTAGGGTGGTCGAGCATCATCTACCCCGGCCAAACCATGGTGATCCCTGGCAACCTCAGCTCTCCTGCGCAAGAAACTGAGCAGTACGACGTCACAGCCGAGAGCAACGAGAAGAACGAATCGTCAGCGCTTTCGGAGGACAACGATTCTGTGCCGGATGCCGCTGCTAGCGAGGATGCCGTCGTTCCGGTCGAGGCCGAGATCGTCGCACCGGAACCCGAACCTGTCGTCGCTCCGGAGCCTGCCCCGGCTCCCGCCCCTGCCCCGGCTCCCGCACCTGCCCCGGCTCCCGCACCCGCACCGACATCTGGAAGCACGTACCTCGTCGTCTCGGGCGACACGATTTCTGCCATCGCGTCGCGATTTGGGGTTTCCACTCAAGCGCTGCTCAGCGCCAACGGCCTCAGCGCGTCGAGCATGATTTACATCGGCGACAAGCTGACCATCCCGTCGTCGAGCTCAACACCGGCGAGCACTGGCGGGAGCATCACTTACCTCAACGCCGAGATGACCGCCAACGCCCGAGTCATCATCCAGATCGGCCGCGAACTTGGTGTCTCCGACTACGGCATCACGATCGCTCTCGCCACGGCGATGCAAGAGTCCAGCCTTCGCAACCTCAATTGGGGCGATCGGGACTCGGTGGGTCTCTTCCAGCAGCGTCCGAGTTCTGGCTGGGGCACTGTAACCCAACTAACGACTCCGGCCCACGCGGCGCGACTCTTCTACGGCGGTCCAAGCAATCCGAATAAGGGAATCACCCGCGGTCTGCTTGATATTTCCGGGTGGCAGAACATGACAGTGACCCGCGCAGCTCAGGCCGTTCAGATCTCCGGACACCCTGATGCATACGCAAAATGGGAGACATCTGCGCGTTCATGGCTACAACAGCTGGGCTAACCGGCGGAACAGCCGTGTCTAGCGGCACTCTCGAAGCTGAAAACTTTAGACTCTCAGAGTGAATGCGAACCCTACTGATCCGATGATCGGCCGTCTGCTCGACGGTCGCTATCAGATTCGTTCGCGGATCGCCCGCGGCGGCATGGCTACCGTCTACCTCGCCACTGATTTGCGCCTCGAGCGCAAGGTAGCCATCAAGGTCATGCACGGCCATCTGGCCGACGACAGTAAATTCAAAGAGCGCTTCGTTCAGGAGGCACGCTCCTCCGCTCGTCTCGCTCACCCCAACGTTGTCAATGTCTTCGACCAAGGCCAAGACAGCGACATGGCCTACCTTGTGATGGAGTACCTGCCCGGTATTACGTTGCGTGATCTGCTCCAGGAGCACCGCATCCTCACTACCGAGCAGACGCTCGACATCATGGAGGCCGTGCTGGCGGGTCTCGCCGCGGCCCACAAAGCAGGAATCGTTCATCGCGATCTCAAGCCAGAAAACGTTCTTCTCGCTGACGACGGCCGCATCAAAATCGGCGACTTCGGGCTCGCCCGAGCTGCAAGCGCGAACACCGCGACGGGCGCCGCGCTGCTCGGAACAATCGCTTATCTCTCGCCCGAACTCGTCACTCGGGGTCTCGCAGATACCCGCAGCGACATCTACGCCGTGGGCATCATGATGTACGAGATGCTCGTCGGCGAGCAGCCCTTCAAGGGCGAGCAGCCCATGCAAATTGCTTACCAGCATGCGAACGAAGTAGTCCCCAGCCCCAGCGCCGCCAATCATCTCGTGCCTGCGGAACTCGACGACCTCGTCCTATGGGCGACTGCCCGTGAACCGGATGATCGTCCGAAAGACGCTCGCGTACTGCTCGACCAGCTGTATCAAACGCACAGCTCACTCATGACGGCGCTGCCGCCCACGGCATCCACCGCGGTACAGCGCACCATGGTGTTGCCCAGCGCACCGGCAGCTGAGCCCCATAATTCCACCGCGGACACTCAAGTTTTCGGAGCAGAACTTCAGCAGGTCGCGGCGCCAGCGCCCACCCAAGTTTCCGAAAACACCACGACGCTCTCTACCCGGGCCACAAAACGTAAGACCCGTGGATGGTGGCTCCTCGCCCTCATTCTGCTTCTCGTCGGCGGAGCGGCCGGAGCAGGATGGTATTTCGGCGCTGGTCCCGGCTCGCAAGTAACGATTCCCGAAAGCATTGTTAGCGCAACGCCGGACGAAGCTCGCGCTGTGCTCGAGGATCTGGGACTCGTTGTGAGTGACGAGTTCGGTCAAACCTACGACCCAGTCGTCGCAGTCGATCTTGTTGCCAACTCAACACCGGAAATCGGCGCCGCCGTGCCGAATGGGTCTACCGTCCAGCTGTTGCTTTCTCAGGGGCCACGCCCCATCGCCGTGCCCGCTTTCGTCGGAATGACTGAAGACGAAGCTCGCACAGCAATCGAGAACGCACCCTTCACGCTCGTCGAGCCCATCGTCAGACAGTTCGATGCTGCAATCGCAACTGGGCTCGTGGCCGATGTCCTCGGTGCCGACGGAAGTTCCATCGTGGGCGCTGAGACGTATGGCGAGTTGCAAGACGTTTCGCTAGTCATCTCTGCTGGCGCTTTGCCCGACGTGACATGTTTGGCCGTTGAAGACGCGACGCAAACTCTGGCCGGAGTAGGACTGAACACCCAGCTGGGCATCGAGGTGTTCAGTGACTGCGCCGAAGGAAGCGTTGTCGGGATCGACCCAGAGGCTAATGCTGAAGGCGTCGCTCGCACTTTCCGCGAAGGCGACACCGTCACGCTCATCACCTCGCGAGGCCCCGATCTCGTCCAGGTGCCGGATGTCACGGGAGAGACAATCAACGATGCCATCGCTGAGCTGGAGTCCCTCGACTTCGTCGTGGGCGTAGAGACTGATCTCCCCCAAGGGTTCTGGGGGTCTGGCTTAGCGATTGTTTCGGCCATCGATCCTTCGCCAGGCGAGGCCATCAAACGCGGCTCCGAGGTTACGATTTTCGGACCGCGCATCTAACAATCGCCAAAGCGCCAGACGCTGAGCGCACGAAAACGCCCGTCCCCGGTAGCCCTCGTACGAGGATGACCGGGGACGGGCGTTTTATCGAGCTAGAAGGCGCGAAGCTCCTCAGCTACCAGGAAAGCAAGCTCAAGCGACTGCATGTGGTTGAGACGCGGGTCGCAGAGCGACTCGTAGCGCGTCGCGAGCGTCGCTTCGTCAATCTGCTCTGAGCCACCCAGACACTCGGTAACATCGTCGCCCGTGAGTTCGATGTGGATGCCGCCCGGGTAGGTTCCCGCAGCACGGTGTGCCTCGAAGAATCCCTTGACCTCGTCGACCACGTCGTCGAAACGGCGCGTCTTGTAGCCGGTCGGTGTGGTGAGGCCGTTGCCGTGCATCGGGTCAGTGACCCACAGTGGCGTGGCATCCATGCCCTTGATGGCTTCGAGCAGGGGCGGAAGGGCGTCGCGCACCTTGCCAGCGCCCATGCGGGTGATGAAGGTGAGTCGTCCCGGCTCGCGCTCGGGGTCGAGCTTGTCAATGAGCTGCTTCATTGTCTCGGGCGTCGTAGTCGGACCGAGCTTGACGCCGATCGGGTTACGCAGTCGCGAGAAGTAGTCGATGTGAGCGCCATCGAGATCGCGGGTGCGCTCACCGATCCACAAGAAGTGGGCGCTCGTGTTGTACGGTGTGCCGGTGCGCGAGTCGATGCGCGTCATGGGGCGCTCGTAGTCCATGAGCAAGCCTTCGTGGCTCGCGTAGAACTCGGTGCGCTTGAGCTCATCGAAGTCGGCGCCGGCCGCTTCCATGAAGCGCACCGCCTTATCGATCTCTTTAGCGAGACTTTCGTACTGGCGATTTGCCGGGTTAGCAGCGAAGCCCTTGTTCCAGGAATGCACCTGACGCAGGTCTGCGAACCCACCCTGCGTGAAAGCACGGATGAGGTTTAAAGTCGAGGCAGCCGTGTGGTATCCCTCAACAAGACGCGCAGGATCGGCTGTGCGTGATTCTGGCGTGAAGTCATAACCGTTGACAATATCGCCTCGGTACGCCGGCAGGGTGACGTCGCCCCGCGTCTCTGAGTCACTCGAACGCGGCTTGGCGAACTGGCCAGCCATGCGACCCATCTTGACGATGGGCTTCGATGCGCCATATGTGAGCACGACAGCCATCTGCAAGATTGTCTTGACGCGGTCGCTGATCTGCTGAGCGGTAGCGCCGGCAAAGGTCTCAGCACAGTCACCACCCTGCAACAAGAACGCGTCACCCTGGGCTGCGCGCGCGAGCCGCGTGCGGAGGCGATCTACTTCGCCCGCGAATACGAGAGGCGGCAACGAGGCAATCTTGCTGGATGCTTCACCAACGGCGTCGGCATCCGGCCACTGAGGCTGTTGCTTAATGGGGAGAGTGCGCCAGTTGTCTAGACCGGCAATCACGGCGGGATCAGCGAGCACGACTGGTTCTGACGGGTCGACCACGAGGAGTTTCCTTCATACATTTACTACGAAAATGACTGGGTTTGTGACCCACTAAGAGCCTACGGCACCGCAGAGGGATGAATGTCACCGTTACGACCCACGCGAGCAAAACTGCACGCCCGAGGACGGCGAGTGGATTAGCGGCGAGCTGCGCTGCGATCTTTGACGGACGTGGCATAGACATCCACATACTCTTGCCCGCTAATGCGATTGAGCTCGTACATGATCTCGTCGGTGATAGAGCGAAGGATAAAACGGTCGCCTTCCATGCCTTCGAAACGGCTGAAGTCGAGTGGTTCACCAAAAACAATCCCGATGCGACCCATGCGAGGAATCTTGGTGCCGATAGGCATGACCTTCTCAGTGTCGATCATCGCGACGGGGACGACGGGAACGTGTCCTTCGAGGATCATGCGAGCGACGCCGGTACGACCGCGATACATCTTGCCATCGGGGCTTCGGGTTCCTTCGGGATAGATGCCCAGAACCTCTCCCCTAGCCAGAACGGCGAGTCCGGTGTTGAGGGATGCTTCAGACGCTTTGCCGCCGGAGCGATCAATCGGCAGCATTCCCGTGCCATTGAAGAACGCGCGCGAGAGGAAACCCTTGATTCCCTTTCCCGTGAAATAGTCACTCTTCGCGAGGAAGAAAATGCGGCGATCCATCACGAGGGGCAAGAAAACCGAGTCGATAAAGGACAAGTGATTGCTGGCCAATATGACTCCGCCTTTGCGCGGAATATTCTCCAAACCGGATACCCACGGACGGAAGACGGTTTTCAAGATAGGGCCGGCAACCAGATTCTTCATGAACCAATAGAACATGGCACCTCTTCTCCTCGTCGCGGGATTACCCACTCTACCGTCCGCCACGACCTACCCCACAAACGGGTGCAAAATATTCTCATGCTCTCATTCGCACTGGGTTTGTGCCCTACGACCTAGCTAGAGTGGAGTAGACCACCTAACCGGTGCCAAAGGAGTTGCCGTGAAACAGTTTGATGTACCAGCCCTAGTTGAGGCTGACCCGGAAGCAAACGCTACCGATCTCCTGATAGATCGCGTTGCGGCTACACCCAACAATGCGTTGTTCTCGCTCCCCACCGCCAACGGTGGCTGGAGCGATGTAACGTCAGCCGAGTTCCTCACCCAAGTGAAGGCCCTCGCGAAGGGCCTTGTCGCAGCAGGCATCGAGCCCGGCGACAAAATCGGCCTAATGTGCAAAACCCGTTATGAATGGACGTTGATCGACTTCGCAACCTGGTTTGCGGGAGCCGTGCTCGTGCCCATTTATGAAACAAGCTCGCCCAGCCAGATCCACTGGAACATCACCGATTCTGGCGCTACTGCCATGATCACCGAGACGCCCGATCATTTCGCACGTTTTGATGAGATTCGTGCCGATGTTCCTGCGATCTCCAACGTGTGGCAAATCGATCTTGGTGACCTCGACAAGCTCGCAAAGTCTGGTGCAGATGTCAGCGATGACGAGATCGAGCGTCGCCGCAATATTGCCAAAGGCTCTGACCTCGCAACATTGATCTACACGTCAGGGACCACCGGAAAGCCCAAGGGTTGCGTCATTACCCACTCGAACTTTGTCGAGTTGTGCCGCAACTCACAGAAGGCGATTCCTGAGGTAGTCAACCCCGACTCGAGCACACTGCTGTTCATCACGACAGCGCACATCTTTGCTCGTTTCATTTCGATTCTCTGCATCCACGGTGGAGTGAAGGTCGGCCACCAGCCCGACACCAAGCTCCTGCTGCCGTCGATGGCGTCGTTCCAGCCAACATTCCTTCTCGCAGTGCCACGCGTGTTCGAGAAGGTTTATAACTCCTCAGAGCAGAAAGCGGAAGCCGGCGGCAAGGGCAAGATTTTCCGCAAGGCTGCCGAAGTCGCTATCGCGCACTCCAAAGCGATCGACGCCGGTCACGTACCGCTGGGCCTCAAGATCCAGTTCGCAGTTTTCGATCGCCTCGTGCTTTCGAAGATCCGTGCTGCACTCGGTGGACGTGTCAAATACGCCGTTTCAGGTTCTGCACCTCTCGGACTTCGCCTGGGACACTTCTACCGCAGCCTTGGACTGACCATTCTTGAGGGCTACGGTCTCACCGAGACCACTGCTCCTATCTCGGTCAACAAGCCATCGAACTTCAAAATTGGCAAGGTCGGTCCCCCGCTTCCCGGAGTATCGGTCCGCATCGCTGAAGATGGCGAAATTCAGGCCAAGGGCGTCTGCGTGTTTGACGGATACTGGAACAACCAGGCTGCCACAGACGAAGTGTTCGAGGACGGTTGGTTCAAGACCGGCGACATCGGGCAAATCGATGAAGAGGGCTACCTCGAGATCACCGGCCGCAAGAAGGAAATCATCGTGACCGCCGGAGGCAAGAACGTTGCCCCCGCCGCTCTCGAAGACCCGATTCGCGCCAACCCGATCATCGGACAGGTTGTCGTTGTCGGAGAACAGCGCCCCTTTATCTCTGCTCTAGTAACACTCGACGAAGAAATGCTGCCCACGTGGCTTGGCAACAACGGCCTCGACTCGACGTGGACGCTCGAGCAGGCGGCGAAAAATCCCGCTGTCCTCGCAGAAGTACAGCGGGCAATCGACGTGGGGAACTCCCGGGTCTCTCGAGCCGAGTCCATTCGTAAGTTCCACATCCTCGATGCGGACCTGACGGAGGCAAGCGGACACTTGACCCCGAAGCTCAGCATCAAGCGAAATGTGATCTTGGCTGATTTCGCCGACGTCATCGACGGGCTCTATTCGAACTCGCCGGCAACCGAAGGAATCTCCCTCAAGTAGTTCTAACCGCAGAAAGCCCCCGTCACGCATGCGTGACGGGGGCTTTCTTGTTGGTGCGTCTAGCCGCGGTCACCACAGCGAGATCACTGGCTGCTAGTACCAGGGCGCCCTACGAATCTCGCGCATCGCTTCACGCTTGGTCTCAGCCTCGAGACCCTCGATGTAGAGATGTCCGTCGAGGTGATCTGTTTCATGCTGGAGCGCTTGGGCCATCAGGCCATCGCCGCTGAGCTCTACAGGCTCCCCCGCAAGGTTTACTCCGGTAACCCGCGCGTACGGGTAGCGTCGGCGCAGGAAATAGAAGCCGGGCACCGAGAGGCACCCCTCATCGACGAGTTCGGGCTCTCCCGAAACTTCGGCAAGGATGGGGTTAATTATGTAGCCGATGTCTCCATCGATGTTGTAGCTAAACGCTCGAAGGCCAACCCCAATTTGATTGGCGGCAAGCCCCGCTCGACCCGGCAGTTTCACCGTTTCGATGAGGTCTTCTACAAGTGCCGCGGCGCGCGGGTCTCCGATAGTGATCGGGTCACACGCCGAGCGAAGAACAGGGTCGCCAAAAAGACGGATCTCACGAACAGCCATGGCGTCAGTTGGCCCGCACCGCAGGAAGTCCATCCATGACTACCGCAGCAAGTTCCGTCGCCGCAGCCTTGGTTAGTTTGTTCAGATCCCGGTAATGAACAACGGAACCGGTAGCCAAGCTGGGGTCGTAGGGAACCCGCACAATTTCACGAACGCGCGACTTGAAGTGAGCTTCGATCTCCTCAAGCTTGACCAAATTGGTGCCCTGCGTCGCGGTGTTGATCGCAACTACGGCGTTCTTGACGAGGTCTTCGTGGCCGTTCGATTCGAGCCAGGTCAGGGTTTCAGAGGCGAGACGAGCTTCGTCGACGCTACCTCCGGAAACGATGACGATCGAATCGGCGCGCTGCAGCGTCGCCCGCATGACTGAATGAACGATACCCGTTCCGCAGTCAGTGATGGCGACAGAGTAGAAACGCTCAGCCATGTCGGCGACGACGTTGTAATCGTCTTCGTCGAATGCTTCAGAGACGTGCGGATCGGTATCCGACGCGAGCACATCGAGGCGAGTTTCATCGCGAGAAACAACCGTCTGGAACTCGCTAAAGGTATGGAGCGAATCAGCACGCATGACAACATCGCGCACGGTCGCGCGCGTCTGCTTGTCGATCCGTTCTGCGAGCGTGCCGCGATCAGGATTAGCGTCGATCGCAATGATGCGATCTTCACGAGTGTCAGCCAGCGCCATGCCGAGTAGCGCGGTGATCGTGGTCTTACCGACGCCACCTTTGCGGGTAAGTACCGGCACAAATCGCGTGCCGCCAACGAACGTCTTAGTGACACGAGCTTCGAGAGCTTTACGCTCTTTTACTCGGTATGAGTCGCCCAGATTCACGAGGTGAAATGTCACGGCATAAACGAGCTCTTGGAGGAATCCCTCCGGAGCAGGTTGGCGACTCTTCTTACCCTGGTTTATGAGGCGCTCTGCCGTTAGCATCGTCGCAGTCTCCGGAGTAGTGCGAACTTCGGTGCGCTGCCGCCCTCTGCGCGTTGCAGGACGGTCAGCCGGGGGAAGCTCCGGAATAACTGCGGCTTCGGGCACCGACTCAGGCGGAATAGTGACGACCGCCTCCGGCGCGAATGCGACAGTCGTCGTCGCCATCGCCGCAGGGTCGACGTGATGAGCCGTCACGGCCACATCGTCGATTGCTACAGCGGCCTCGTGCTCAGGTGTCTCGCGAACGGCAACCGGTAATGACAACGTGAACGTCACGTTATCCGTTGTCGGCACCTGCTCGACAGTTGAGTCTTTCGAGTCGTGATCGGTCGACGAATCTTGTTCGTCGACGGACGACTGCACATCAGGTTCATTGCGCTTTGTAGTCACGTGTCGATCCCCTCCAGAAAGCAAACACACCACTCTACCGCGTTAACGAGGGAGACGTGACCGTTGAATATTCAACGGTCACGTCTCCACCCTACGTTCAAACGAGCTTTAGCTGGGCTCGATTTCCACAAGCAGGTCGCCAGCATCCACTTGTTGCGTCTTGGGAATAGCCAATCGCTTGACCGTTCCCGCAACTGAGGCGGTGATCGCTGCTTCCATCTTCATGGCCTCGATCGAGGCAACAGCCTGGCCCGCTTCGACTTTGGCGCCCTCGTCGACCTGCAACGTAACGACACCCGAGAACGGTGCGGCGACGTGGCCAGGCTTCGACGCGTCGGCCTTTTCTGTAGCGGTCGAATCGACCTGAATGCTCTTATCGCGGATGAACACCGGGCGAAGCTGACCGTTCAAGGTCGCCATCACCGTGCGAATACCCTTTTCGTCTGCCTCACCGATCGCTTCAAGACCGACGAACAGCTGAACGCCCTTCTCGATTTCGACCACGTGCTCCTGACCCTGCTGAATTCCATAGAGGTAGTCGGTGCTGTCGAGCTGCGAAAGGTCGCCGTAGGTCTCGCGAGCCGTCTCAAATATCTGAGTCGGGCCAGCGAACAACAAGCGGTTGAGCGCCGAGCGGCGATCCTGCGGTTCGCCGTCGAGCGCAGCCTGGTCTTCAGCGCTAATCTCTTCGACGCCAATTTTCACGTTGCGCCCCTTGAGCACCTTCGTGCGGAACGGCTCAGGCCAACCACCGGGAAGCTCGCCCAGTTCGCCCGCCATGAAGCCAATAACGGAATCCGGGATGTCGTACTTGTCGGGGTTCTCCTCGAAGTCAGCCGGGTCAGCGTTCGCCGCTGCCAAGGCTAAGGCCAAGTCGCCAACGACCTTGGATGACGGGGTCACCTTAGGCGGACGGCCGAGCATCTTGTTGGCCGCCGCATAAAGATCTTCGATTGTTTCGAACTGATCGGCGAGACCGAGCGCAATCGCCTGCTGACGCAGGTTGGAGAGCTGACCACCGGGAATCTCGTGGTGGTACACGCGCCCTGTGGGGCCGGGAAGACCCGACTCGAACGGAGCGTAGGCGTGGCGCACGGCCTCCCAGTACGGCTCGAGATCCGAGACCGCGTCGAGCGAGATTCCGGTGTCACGTTCGGTGTGCGCGAGAGCAGCAACCAAAGCCGACATCGACGGCTGGCTGGTTGTTCCCGCCATCGGAGCGCTAGCAACATCCACGGCGTCCGCACCGGCACGCGACGCAGCCAAGAGCGTGGCTAGCTGGCCACCAGCCGTATCGTGAGTGTGCACGTGAACCGGAGCGTCGAAACGCTCGCGAAGCGCCGTTACGAGCGTCTCAGCGGCTTCTGCGCGCAACAGGCCAGCCATGTCCTTGATCGCGAGCACGTGAGCGCCGCTCTCCATGATCTGATCGGCGAGTTTGAGGTAGTAGTCCAGCGTGTACAGATCTTCGTCGGGGTCGAGAAGATCTCCCGTGTAGCAAAGCGCCACTTCGGCAACAGCAGTGCCCGTGTTGAGGACTGCGTCGATCGCCGGACGCATCTGCGAGACGTCGTTGAGCGCATCGAAAATACGGAAGATATCGACACCGGTGTCGGCGGCTTCGCGGACGAAGGCATCCGTCACCTCGGTGGGATACGGCGTGTAGCCCACGGTGTTGCGGCCGCGCAGCAGCATCTGGATCGCGACGTTGGGCAGGGCCTCACGCATCGACGCGAGTCGCTCCCACGGGTCTTCGGCCAGGAAGCGAAGCGCAACGTCGTAGGTTGCACCGCCCCACGCCTCAACCGACAGCAGTTCAGGCGTCAGTCGTGCGACGTGCGGCATCACTGCCACCAAGTCACGGGTACGCACGCGAGTCGCCAAGAGCGACTGGTGAGCATCCCGGAACGTGGTTTCGGTGACAGCAAGCGACTTCTGCTCACGCAGTGCGGAAGCGAACCCGGCCGGTCCGAGCTCGAGTAGCCGCTGGCGCGAACCAGCCGGAGCATCAACCGTGAGGTCGACCTCGGGCAGCTTCAGCTGCGGCTTGATGATTCCCGCGCCATCGCCGTTGGGCTGGTTGACGGTGACATCAGCAAGCCACGTGAGGATCTTGGTTCCACGGTCCTTCGAGCGGTGCGAGTTGACGAGCCACGGACGCTCATCGATGAATGCCGTGCTCACATCGCCCGCAATGAACTCAGGATCGTCGAGAACACCCTGCAAGAACGGGATGTTCGTGGTGACACCGCGAAGACGGAACTCTGCGAGTCCACGACGAGCGCGGCGCACGGCCGACGCAAAGTCGCGGCCACGGCAGGTCATCTTGACGAGCATGGAGTCGAAGTGAGGTGAGATCTGCGCACCCGCAGAAACCGTTCCACCATCGAGACGGATGCCGGCGCCGCCGGGCGAACGGTACGTCGTGATCTTGCCGGTGTCGGGCCGGAACCCACTGGCAGGGTCTTCTGTAGTGATACGGCACTGCAGAGCCGCTCCGCGCAGCTTGAGCTCGTCTTGACGGAGCCCGAGCTCTTCGAGCGACTCGCCAAAAGCAATGCGCATCTGCGACTGAACGAGGTCGACGTCGGTGACCTCTTCGGTGACGGTGTGCTCGACCTGAATGCGCGGGTTCATCTCGATGAAGACGTGCTCGCCCTTGCGCTCCCCCGCCGTGTCGAGCAGAAACTCGACGGTTCCCGCATTGACGTAGTCGATCGACTTAGCGAAAGCGATCGCATCGCGGTACATCGCTTGACGGGTATCTTCGTCAAGGTTGGGCGCCGGAGCGATCTCTACAACCTTCTGGTGACGACGCTGGACCGAGCAGTCACGCTCAAAGAGATGAATCGTGCCGCCGTGTGAATCGGCAAGGATCTGCACCTCGATGTGACGCGGGCGAACTACCGCCTGCTCAATGAACATCGTAGGGTCACCGAAAGCGCTGTCGGCTTCACGCATGGCCTCTTCGAGAGCACTGCGCAGGTCTTCCTTCTTGTCGACGCGGCGCATACCGCGACCGCCACCACCGGCGACAGCCTTGGCGAATACGGGGAAACCGATCTCATCAGCGCCAGCAAGAAGGGCCTCAAGGTCGGTGCTCGCCGGAGTGGACTTGAGCACGGGAACTCCCGCCGCAATGGCGTGTTCCTTAGCGGTGACCTTGTTACCGGCCATCTCGAGCACCTTGGTGGGCGGGCCGATGAACGTGATTCCTGCATCCGCCGCTGCACGAGCGAGGTCAGGATTCTCCGAGAGGAAGCCGTAGCCGGGGTAGATCGCGTCTGCGCCGGACTCTTTCGCTACTCGAATAATTTCCGAAACATCGAGGTAGGCACGAACGGGATGCCCTTCCTCACCAATCTGATAAGCCTCATCGGCTTTCAGACGATGAACCGAGTTACGGTCCTCGTACGGAAAAACGGCCACGGTTCTTGCCCCGAGCTCGACAGCCGCACGCATAGCGCGGATGGCAATTTCACCTCGGTTAGCAACGAGTATCTTCTTGAACATTCGGTCCTTCCTGACAAAAACCAAGCCTAGAGTGATTGAACTCTGGCAGTTTCCTCAAGGGTGCGCAAAAGTTGGCGGAGTTTTAGGTTTCTTAACTGTAGTGAAGGTATCGTCGTTACTCGTGCACGTACTTAGCGTTAGCTCCCTCAAGGGGGGCGTGGGAAAGACGACCGTCACGCTTGGGCTCGCTTCGGCGGCCTTCGCTCGCGGTCTTCGAACTCTCGTCGTCGACCTTGACCCCCAGTCCGATGTTTCGACCGGTATGGACATTGATGTCACCGGCCACCTCAACGTGGCTGATGTCCTTGCCTCTCCGAAGGAGAAGATCGTGCGCGCCGCGATCGCTCCCAGCGGCTGGACTAAAGGGCGTCCGGGCAAAGTGGACGTTCTTATCGGTTCGCCGTCGGCCATCAACTTCGACGGACCGCATCCCAGCATCCGCGACATTTGGAAGCTCGAAGAAGCCCTCGCCAATGTCGAAGCAGACTACGACCTAGTGCTGATCGACTGCGCTCCGTCTCTCAACGCACTAACGCGCACCGCGTGGGCAGCTAGCGACCGTGTGTCGATTGTTACGGAACCTGGCCTCTTTTCTGTCGCCGCCGCCGACCGCGCCCTTCGCGCGATCGAAGAAATTCGTCGCGGCCTCTCCCCTCGCTTGCAGCCGCTCGGCATTATTGTGAACCGTTTGCGTTCGCAGTCTCTCGAGCACCAGTTCCGCATCAAGGAACTACGCGATATGTTCGGCCCTCTCGTGCTTTCGCCCCAGCTACCGGAACGCACGTCACTGCAGCAGGCTCAGGGCGCCGCGAAACCTCTACACGTGTGGCCGGGCGAGAGCGCCCAAGAAATGGCGCGCTACTTCGACCAGATTCTTGACCGTGTCATGCGCGCAGCGCGCATGGGCGAGTACAACAACGGCCAGTAACGCACCACTGCGTGTGAAGCCAGCACTTCGGTGCTGGCTTTTTGCGTGCCCCGAAGCTGCGCCGCTCGCGCAGAGAGAAAGCAGCGTTATTTAGGACGCGCGGGATGCGCGGCGCTTAGCCAGCTCATCCATGGGGTCTTCACCCTTGACGGTGTCGAGATCGATCAGGCTGGTCTCTACCTCGCGAAGAACCTTACCGACGGCGATGCCGAACACACCCTGGCCCCGGCTCACGAGGTCGATGACCTCATCGTTTGACGTGCAGAGGTACACACCAGCGCCATCGCTCATGAGCGTGGTCTGGGCAAGATCGTGGATGCCGGATTCGCGCAGTTGATTGACCGCGATACGAATCTGCTGCAGCGAAATTCCGGTGTCGAGCAGTCGCTTGACGAGCTTGAGCACGAGAATGTCGCGGAAGCCGTAGAGTCGTTGCGATCCTGAGCCGGCAGCACCGCGAACGGTGGGTTCTACGAGTTGAGTGCGAGCCCAGTAGTCGAGTTGGCGATAGCTGATGCCCGCAGCGCGAGCAGCTACAGCGCCGCGGTAGCCCGACGTGTCGTCGAGGTCAGGCATTCCGTCGGTGAAGAGGAGGCCAAGGTCGTAGCGTGATTCTTCGCTACGGTTCACTTCACTCATGGCTTTGCCCCTTTAGTTCTGATTGATCAGCACGAAAACAACGAACCTTCATGTTGAAGTTGACGCTTAATGTTTCGTGTTACCCCACGGTAGTCACGCCCACCGCCTCGATCAACGACATTCGCAAAAACTCGGCGGCGTGTCGGAATCGGTTGGATAAAACTGGGCCAACCTCACTGAACCGTCGTCGGCGGGAGCCGAAAAACGGTCAACAGATCGACCGTACTACGAATCGAGTCTGCTGAGGGCGGATCGAATAAGACTGCTGCGAACAATCTCCAACTGGCCCGCAATTTCACGCGCCATCTCAGCCGCACGCGCACGGCTCGACGCATCTTTGCGACGAGCAACCGGCATCAAAGCACTCTCAATGAGGCCCAGCTCGCGCTCTGCGGCCGCACGGAAGCCACGAAGGTGTCGTGGCTCGATGCCGCTGCGCTGAAGCTCCACAAGAGACTTGAGCACGGCGAGAGAATCCTCACCGAAAACGTCGGAGGCCACAATAAGCGACGACGAAATAGCATCGCCCAACAGCATGGGGCTCGCGCCGGCCTCGCGGATCAACTCATCGCGCGTGAGCTTGCGCTCCGCCGAGAGCATGGAAGCAGCAGCAACGGCACCGCCAGGAAGTTCAGGGGTGCGCCCCGCATCCATCTCTTCTAAGTAGCCACGAATGACCTTGAGCGGAAGATAGTGGTCGCGCTGCATCGTGAGCACAAAGCGCAACCGCTCCATGTCAGCGGGAGAAAACTTGCGATAACCCGACGCCGTGCGAGCTGGAGCAACCAGCTTGCGCTCTTCAAGAAACCGAAGCTTCGACGGTGTGAGATCGGGAAACTCAGGGCTGAGCTTGGCGAGAACCTGCCCGATGCTTAAGAGAGCGGGAGCCGGAGCCGACCGTGCTTGGCGCGCAACGCCAGCCACTAATTGCCAGCCGCCGACGCAAGATCGCGTCGCGACGCGTAAAACGTGAGCTTGTACTTGCCAATTTGCACTTCAGCTTGATCGCGAAGAACAGCGGTGGTCGCAATGCGATCGCCACCGAGGTAGGTGCCGTTGAGCGAGCCCAAATCTTTCACCTCGAACGTCTTTCCAGCACGCACGAACTCGACATGGCGACGCGACACCGTCACGTCGTCGAGGAAGATATCGGCTTCGGGGTGACGACCGACGGTGGTGAGGTCGGCATCCAACAAGAAACGAGCGCCCACATTTGGCCCGCGACGAACGATCAACAACGCTGAACCGGAAGGCAAAGCGGTAATCGCCGATTGTTCGTCTGCCGACACATCGGCAGCCATCGCAGCAACCTGCGCGGCAAATTCGTGACTGTACGTTGCAGTGGTGTCGATGCGCTCGACAATAGGCTGCGCTGACGTCTCGTTTGCCGACTGTACGTCGGCGCCGTGACCATTATTCATTGACTCAACCATCGCAAACCTCCCTGACTAACCAGCGTATCGGATCGGAGCACTCCTCAGACCCTCGGAAGCCGAGAAATTCGGACCGATTGTGCAACGTAAATGAAACCTGCCCACCAATATAAGAACGCACCCCACAGCGCGAATGCCCACCCCACCGGATCGGTGACGCTCGCAATCGCAGGAAATGCCTGCCCCAGCATGAGAACGGGAAGCGCATAGAACAGGGCCGCGGTGGCCACTTTGCCCAAATGGTGAAAGGGAAGTGGCCCAAAACCGTAGTTGGCAGAAATGATGCCCAGCACTGCCAACATGACTTCGCGCGCAACAATCACGAAGAACAGCCACCACGGAATTACGTCGCGAGCAGCGAGACCAATCAGAGCAGCAAAGATGAACAGGCGATCGGCGGCGGGATCAAGTAATTGCCCCAATCGTGTCATCTGGTTGAAGCGCCGAGCGATGAAGCCATCGAGGTAGTCGCTGAGACTCGAAAAAACCAACACGAGCAGCGCGAGAGCATCTTGCGCAGTAATGATGAGATAGAGAAAAACGGGGACGAGCCCGAGTCTGAGAAAACTCAAGATATTGGGCACAGTCCACACACGATTGCTGATCTCGGGTGAACTACTACTGGCCACAGTCCGAGTCTAGCGAGCATCCGCATCCAAAATGCCGAGAATGCAGCGCTATCTCGCAGGGACTCCCGCGTATCCTCAAGACCATGTCATGCATCCGGTTCAACACCCCCGCCCAACGGGCACAGATGCGAGCAATGGCCCCCTCGATGCTCAGCGCCGAGGAAGCTGCCGCGCTCCACCCCGCGCCCGAAGTTACTGACAGCAAGATTGCACGTCTGCGTCTTCTCGCGGCCGACCCTAATCCCAAGATTCGCGAGAGCGCTGCGAGCAGCCACCACACCCCGGTTGACGTATTCGAAGTTCTCGCTCGCGACAGCGATGCTGGCGTTCGTGCCTGTGTCGCCCGCAACGAACACGCCCCGTGCGATGTGCTGCGAATGCTTGTCGACGACCCCTCCGAGGTGGTACGCGGCTTTCTCGCCATCAACTTCTTTGTACCCGATGACGCGATGAACACTCTCGCGGCGGACGGGAGCGCCACGGTGCAACGCCTCGTTCAGTGGAAAACTGAACTAGCAGCGGTCTAGTGGCAGCGGGAGCAGTTCGCGTCGACAGCTGGCTCTGGGCAGTACGTGTGTACAAAACGCGATCGCAAGCGACGGCAGCGTGCCGGGCCGGTCATGTGAAGATTGGCGGCACCAGCGTCAAGGCTGCCCAACCGGTTCGCATCGGCGACCAAGTGCGCATTCGTATCGCTGGCTTCGATCGCATCCTGGTGGTCAAGCAGACGATCGTGAAGAGAGTATCTGCGGTGACGGCGGCCGAGAGCTACATCGACGAGACTCCCCCGCCGCCCTCTCGCGAGGAACGGGCTTTCGCTCCCCTGCGCGACCGCGGGGCCGGGCGGCCGACTAAGCGCGAGCGTCGGGAGATCGACAAGCTGCGTGGCAGAGATGGCAACGAAGACTGGATGCCCGAGCTCTAGTTGTGCCTAGGCTCGCGGCATCCGTCGAGCGAGCCCGATTCGGCAGGAACTTCGTCCAGCGCCTGCCTTCGCGTCGCCGAGCGGCGCGAGATGAGCCACACCGTACCCGCGACTACCGCGGAGAGCGCGACTGCTGCGCCTAAGAAGAGTGCGTTATCGATGCTCGACCCGGTCGTCGCCGCCCACGACTCCGCGCGGTACTGGAACGTGATCGGGATTACTCCGCCCAGCGATGCCGTGCCGTCGCTCACCACGAGAAGGATCCCGATCCCGATAGTGAGCGCCCCCGAGACGATCATCGTCCACGAGTTTGACCACCCGCGGATCGTGAGCGTTCGTGGCCGCAGCCAACGACGCCCTCGAGCACCGAGCCGCTTCCAGACGGCAGCAAGAATGAGCAACGGAACCGTGAGCCCGAGCGCATAGAGCGTGAGCATGATGGCGCCGTAGACCGCGTTTCCGCTGAGCGCTGCGACCGCGAGCACCGAGCCAAGAATTGGCCCAGCGCACACTCCTGCGACGGCGTAGACCATGCCGAGCGCAAAAACTGAGACAGCAGAAGTGCGGTCGGTCGCAGCATCCGCACGCTCTGTTCTAGTTAGGCCGGGAATCGGGATGGCAAACAATTGCACGGCACCCGCCGCAATAACGATCACGGCTGCCCCCACGATCAGCGCGCCACGGTTCTCGTTCACGAGCGAACCCAGAGTTGCTGAAAAGACTCCCAGCGGAATGAGGGTCGTAATGAGCCCGGCAAAAAAGAGTGCTGTACGTGCAAACAACGCCGAAGCTGAACCGAAAGCATAAGCAAAGAACGCCGGCAATAGCATCACCGAACACGGACTTAAAAGAGCGAACAGCCCACCAATAAAGGCGCCGGCGTAACCAATGTCCACTGTTACTGGGCTGCCAGTCTTAACTGCTCGTCGATGACATCCTGGAACACCTGGAGCGGCTGCGCGCCGGCGATGGCCGTGTTGTTGATCACAATCGACGGCACGCTCGTTACGCCAATCTGCTGAGCCTCCTGAGCGTTGACCTGAACGCGCTGCACGAGAGCGGGGTTCGACAAATCGGCCTCGAACTTCGCCATATCGGGCACACCGATGTCACGCGCGTAATCGAGAACCTTGTCGCGATCGATCTCGAGATGCCCCGTCTCGGGCGCCGACGCGTAGGCCGCCGTGTTGTATTCCCAGAACAGTCCCTGCTCACCGGCGGCATGCGCAGCGACCGCGGCCAGTACAGACGTCTCGCCAAAGATGGGATTGTCACGCCATTCAATGCGGAGCTGCCCCGATTCGACATACTCAGCAATCAGTTCGGGGAGAGTTTCTCGGGACAGTACACCGCAGAACGGGCAACGGTAATCCGCATACTCGACAAGAACCACCGGAGCATCGACCGCTCCGAGAGCAGTCGGATCATCTGCAATCCGTCGCGCAAGTTCAACTGCGGGCTGCGCGTCATCGGCATTCGTGGCCGAAGGAAGCGTTTGGGTGAGTGACGAGTCGGAGTTCGACTGCGCGCCTGCCACAAAGGCAACCACGAGAAGCCCGAGCACTACAACCCCGCCCAACAACAGCGGAAGCTGTCGACGAGGCCTGGTCTGGCGACCTTGCGATGGGCGCTTCGATGATGACGGGCGAGTTGTGTTCATGCTGACGATCTCCTTGGGACACTCAACTGCCCATATCCGTGACTCCAGAAGAGTCACCATCCACCCTACCTACTCGGGTGAATCGTCACCGCCACCTTGATCATCGCACCGGTGCGTCGCTGCTCACTGCGGCTTCGACGCGGCACCGTCAAGCCATAAAACAGCAGACTCGTCACGGTGAGAGCCAGTCGAGCCGACATGCTTGGAATCGATCTCAGGCCCTCTCTTGATGACGTGCACGATTGCCATTCCGTGTCCCCGACCGAGACCATAGTCTGAGGCGAGCCAGTCGAGTATTTGGCCAGCTTTCACCGCGTCACTATCGAAACCCTTCTCTCGAGCAATCGCGATGAGTTCACGAGGAGTGAGTCCCGTCTTCTTTTCAACGGTGTCGAGATACGCCTGGAAGGACATAGGTCAATTGCCTGTTTCGTTCTCGTCCAAGATTGAGGCGATCTGGCCGACGGCAAGGCGCATTCCCTCTTCCATGCCCATTTCGAGCATCTCTTCGAGTTGTTCAAGCGACTCGAATTGCGAGAAGACTGTGAGCCGGGTTCCGTCGGCTGTGGGTTCGAACGTCAACCTGGCCGTCGTCACCCCGAGATCCGCCGAGGGCTCGCCCTGATCATCCGCGAAGCCATCTTCGATGAGGAGCTCCGTTGGGGGTGTGATCGAGACGAACTTCCACCACCCGTGGAGGCGCTCACCGTCAGGGCCTTGCATGTAATAGTGCGCGCGTCCCTCTGGCTCGAACTCGAAACGCACGAAGGTAGCGGGCCACTCGGGCGGGCCCCACCAGCGCTCCAGTTGCCGGGGGTCGCTGACGAGCTGCCACGCTCGCTCGGCCGACGCGGTGAATTCCGCCGTCGTGGTCATCGAGAGTGCTTCGGCGTCGGTGTGTGTCGAGATGTTCATTAGGGTCTCCCATCGTGGTGGATCATCGTCGTTACTCTTCGTTGAGCACGGCTTCCATGCGCAGCACTCGCTGCGTCCAGACGTTCTCTACACGAGCGAGCAACTCTTGGGCACGCTGAATGGTCTGAAGATTGCCGCGAACGATTTGCTCGCGCCCGTGGCGCTCTTTCGTCACCAATCCTGCGGTGTGCAGGATCGCCACGTGTTTCTGCACCGCCGCGAAACTCATCTCGTACTTGCGCGCGAGCTGCGAGACAGAAACTCCCTCGCTGAAAACGCGCGTGACGATGTCGCGGCGCGTGGCATCCGCCAGCGCTCGAAACATCGCGTCGACTTGAGAGTCGGACAGTTCATCTACAACCATTTGGTTGTAGATTACGCGGCGCTCCACGGGAACGCAAGGATTAATCTTGTTGAGCGCGCAGAGGCTTACAGTTTGCGGAGGGTGAGTATCTGTTCCGCTCTCCCGAATGGCCCATTACTGTCGTGCAGCACCGTCGAGGTGAGCCCAACGCCGTCGGTGCCGAAACTCACCGCGTTCTCGAGACCGAGCCACTCGCCAGCCGGAACGCGGTAAAGGTGGATTTGAAGGTCAACATTGGGGAAGGCATAGCCACCCTCCCCCGGCTTCACCCGCGTCGCAAT
Organism: Rhodoglobus sp. NPDC076762; assembly: GCA_040687235.1. Taxonomy (GTDB): domain Bacteria; phylum Actinomycetota; class Actinomycetes; order Actinomycetales; family Microbacteriaceae; genus Rhodoglobus. Next base: position 1,974,226 of record JBFBMV010000001.1, read on the forward strand.
ACCGTTGCTCGTATCGACGAGGCCCATGAGCCGCACGAAGTCAGAGATGGGCTCGGAGGCGAGCAGCGGAACGGGAGTGCGCAGCCAGACCCGCCCGCGGCCTGCTTCGTGCTCAGGTAACGCTCGTGCCTCGATAGAGCGGATGTAGCCACCAGGCCACTGCGTCAGGTTGACGGGCGCGCCCGCGCTCTCTGGGCCGAGCATGCGTTCGTCAACGATGCCCGCAATCTCCGCAGTGTCTGAAGTGTGCAAACGCCAGGCCGTCGCGCGTACAGCGACACGGCCGCCGGCGCTCAACTCCGCCTGAACAAGCTCGATCGTGCGGCCCGCTCGCAACATCGAGACGTGGATGTCGAACTCGCCATCCGGGATTAGCCCCAAAATTTCGTAGCTGATGCGCGCAATGCGTAGCTCTGGCCGCGCCTCGAAGCCCTCCAAAGCATGCGCCAAAATGCCGGCGACGGGAGCCATGTGCTGCTCGTGCGGGTTCCAGGCGCCCTGAGCGTGAATGGTCGACTCGAAGCGAGTGTCGCCGTGCCTGAGGTAATACGAGGAGGGGGTTGAAGTCACCGCCCCAGCCTAATCAGCAGTGACCACCCGCCCCAAGGGTTCAGACTGAGGATGCTGCGTGCTCTCACAACTCCATACACATCAGCGCACTAGATGTGAGCGCTAGTGCGAACGAAGCTTGTCGATGAGCTCGCTCTTAGTCAATGACGAATAGCCGTGAAGGTCTAGCTCCTTGGCGCGCTGTCTGAGCTCTTTCACCGTCCAGTCGTCGTACGAGCCCGACTCTCCACCCCGTCGCCCGAACTCGGAGCGACCCTGATTCGCTGCCGCGTTCGAGATGCGCGCGGCTTTCTCTTTCGACGCGCCGTCCTCACGAAGCTCTTCGTAGAGCTCGGGATCTTTGAGGCTTGAATTCTTGCGAGAGGGCATGAGCGAACTCCTCAATCTGGTCGGCCTTGACGCTACGGGTATAGCGCCACCACCAGCCTAAGCAGAGGCGTGAAAGTTGCGACGAACTGTCTGGAACCCTCAAGGAGCCACGGAGGAAGCGTTCAGAAAAGCGTTAGAACAGCATCGGTTGAGGCATTGCTCGCGCTGCCAATTGCGGCGGCATCTCCTCCGCGATCAACGAAGGTGCAACCGAACCTGAACGTGAGCGCACCCCGGCATGGACCCGCGGCTGGGCCCGAGAGCCGACGATTCCGGTGGCAGGATCGAGAGCGGTGCGCTGTAACCCATGACGCCGAATAATCGGCTGCAATTTAGCAGCAAGCCACTTGCGGTAGTCCTTGGGCGCGTAGTTTCCCGCCGAGTACATCGAACGATACTTACCCACGAGCTCCGGATGCGCACCCTCCAGCCACTCGAAGTACCACTCTTTAGTTCCCGGCTTGAGATGCAGAGCCGAATACGTGATCGATGTACCGCCGGCCGCTTTGACCTGCTCCACGGCTCGCTCGAGATGATCCCGGGTATCCGTCAAAAACGGGAGAATCGGCATCAGGAACACAGCACAATCAAGACCAGCATTGCGTGCCGCGGTTACCGTCGCCAACCGCGCCTTGGCAGTCGGGGTGCCTGGCTCAACCGACTGCTGAAGGTCATCGTCGTAGATAGCAATCGACATGCCAAGATCTACCGGTACATGCTCACTCGCCTCCACCAAGAGCGGCAGATCTCGGCGCAGCAACGTTCCCTTAGTGAGGATGGATAGCGGCGTGCCGGAACCAGCCAGCGCAGCGATGATGCCCGGCATGAGCCGATAGCGACCCTCAGCACGCTGGTAAGGGTCAGTATTGGTGCCCAACGCCACAGGGCTCCTCCCCCAACTGGGTTTACTGAGTTCCTTTGCGAGCACCTCAGCCACATTGACCTTGACGATGATCTGAGTGTCGAAGTCTTTGCCCGCATCGAGATCGAGGAATTCGTGCGTGGGGCGAGCGAAGCAATAGGTGCACTGGTGGAGGCATCCGCGCATGGGGTTGATCGTCCAACCGAATGGCATATCACTGGCAGTCGGCACCCTATTGAGCGCGCTCTTGGCGAGAACCTCGTAGAAAGTGACGCCGTCGAACTCGGGCGTTCGCACCGTTCGCACGAGATTGTTGAGCTTCGCAAGCCCGGGCAGAGCATCAGGCGCCTCGCTGCTGACTTGCTGCCCACTCCATCGCATAACGCTATTCGAACATATGTTCGAATAGACTGCAAGCCGACGCGAGTGGCGTTAGGCTGCTGCGACCTCGCGGGCGAACTGGGCAACCTCTCGAACCTGGGCGGAGTCTCGAGTGAGCTTTGCCGTCGTGAGGGCGCCGTCATAGAGCACGATGAGACGCGACACGAGCGAATCAGTCACATCCGCACCGACGATCTCCTTCACGTGCGCCCGAAGCACGCGCCGATAGCGGGCGATCGCGGCCTGCACGTCCGGCATATCGGGGCATTCGATCGCGGCGTTCGTGAAAGGGCAACCGTAGAAAGTGCCGCCATCGACTTGGTCAGCCACTGCCAAGAACAGTCGCTCGATGCGGACTGCTGGCGGGGCATCCGCGTCATCGAGCTCAGTCACTCGATCGAGCCATGCGTCGGCCTCCTCATCCAAGTACGCCGCGATCAGCGCTTCCTTGCTCGGAAAGTGGTGATACATGCTGCCCTTTGCCACCCCAGCCTGAGCGATCACAGTGTCGATTCCCGTGGCATTGATTCCGTGCGCGTAGAAGAGATCTGCCGCGGTGGCGAGGAGTTTCATGCGCGAGGTGACGCGGATCTGCGGGGTTTCTGGAGCCATATTGCAATTCTAGACGAACCCGTCTATATTTTCTAGACGGATCCGTCTAGAAACGCTGGATGGCCGACACAAGGAGTTTTTCATGTCAGATCTCAAGATCGCCGTAGTCATCCTCGAAACCCTCGAGAACAACAACGCTCGCGTCTACCGCGGCCTCAAGACCGCCCTCGAGTTCAAGGCCGCCGGCGACGACGTCATCGTCATGTTCGACGGCTCGGGCGTAGAGACCCTCGCCAAGATCGCTGATGCTGGCCACCCGATGAACGGCCTCATCTCGGCCCTCGGCGACACGATCATCGGTGCCTGCGAATTCTGCGCCAAGTCGCACAAGGTCTTCGAACCCATCCGTGACGGCGGCTTCCCGCTGCTCTCCGACAACGGCGGCGAAGCCAGCGTTCGCAAGCTCGTTGTCGACGGCTACCAGATCATGAACTTCTAGCAGCTTCTCCCCCGAGAACGGCAACGGCCCGGGCCCTCACCACGGTGAGCGCTCGGGCCGTGCACTTTCTCCAACACGGCGGCTGCGACCGAGGCACCGCGCCAGCGCTGCTAACGTCGTAGGAGTGTTCTCTAAAGTGACAGTCCCCACCACCCTGCAGACCCGCGACGGCGAAATGACTCTTCGCTACTCCGAACTCGGAGACATCGACACCATCCTGCAACTGCTCGCCGACGACCCCGTCAGCGCCCTGCGTGGAGACACTGCTCGCCCCGAAGACCGCCCGGCCTACGAAAAAGCCTTTCACGCAATCGCCACGACTCCCGCAAACGCACTGCTCGTTGTCGTCGCACCATCGGGCGATGTCGTCGCAACAATGCAGCTCACTGCCATTCCCGGAATGGCGCGTCGGGGCTCGCACCGCCTCCAGGTCGAAGCCGTGCGCGTTGCCGCGAGCCAGCGTTCGAGCGGAATCGGCGGCGCGATGATGCGCTGGGTTATCGACACCGCAGCGCCCACGCTCGGCGTATCCCTCATCCAACTCACATCAGACGAGGCACGCACCGACGCGCACCGGTTCTACACCAAGTTGGGCTTCGAAGCCTCACACATCGGTTTCAAGTACTCGGTCGAGCTCTAAGCCAGTCAGGGCGCCGAAACTGGTTGGCGCCGATAGCTCGCGCCAGCGTGTTCAGCAGGCAAGCGATCGCCCCGGCCATGCAGCTTCTGACGCAACGTTCCCTCTACATACTCTTCGGGGTATGAACCACGAGCCCGCAGCACCGGGATGACATGCTCGACCACGTCTTCGAACGTGCCCGGCGTGATCGCGTAGGCAAGATTGAACCCGTCGACGTCAGTCTCCGCCACCCACGACTCCAGCTCATCCGCAATCTCCTCGCCTGAGCCGATGATGAAGGGGCCAAGGCCTCCGATGGCTCCCAGGCGTGCAATGTCTCGCACTTTCCATTCGCTGCCGTCGCTGTTCGCTTTCTGAAAATTCGCGACCGTTGACTGGATAGCGTTGCTCTTCACGTTGCCGATCGGCTCGTCCAGGTCGTACTGCGAGAGGTCTATGCCCATCCATCCCGACATGAAGACGAGCGCACCTTCCTCGCTGGCGTAACTCAAGTAGTCGGCATATTTGGCGTGGGCCTTTTCGGAGGTCTCATCGGTAATGATCGTCAGCAAGGTGTAGATGCGGGCCGAGTAGCGGTCGCGGCCTGCTTCTTCGAGAGCATCTCGGATGCGACTCACTGTTTCCTTGAGACCCGCTTTGGTCGAGGCCGCAACAAAGATTGCCTCGGCGTTACCGGCGGCAAACTGGATCCCTCGTGGCGAGGCCCCGGCTTGATAGATCACCGGCGTGCGCTGCACCGAAGGCTCCGCCAGATGGATGCCGGGCACCGAGAAGTGCTTGCCGCTGTGTTCGATGTCGTGAACCTTGCTGGGGTCGGTGAAGACGCCCGATTCTCGGTCGCGGATCACCGCGTCATCTTCCCACGAGCCCTCCCACAACTTGTAGAGCACCTCGAGATACTCGTCGGCATGGTCGTAGCGGTCGTCGTGCTCGAGCTGATCGTCGTTCCCCATGTTGCGTGCCGCCGATGGCAAGTACCCCGTCACGACGTTCCAGCCGATGCGGCCCTTCGTGAGGTGGTCAAGCGTCGACATCCGTCGGGCGAAGGGATACGGATGCTCGTACGCGGTTCCCGCCGTAATGCCGAACCCCAAGTTCTCGGTGACGTGCGCCATCGCCGACACGAGCAACAGCGGATCGTTCACGGGAACCTGAGCACCGTGGCGAATTGCGGCCTCGTTCGAGCCGGCGTAGACGTCGTAGGTGCCAAGGACATCCGCAATAAAGATGCCGTCGAACGTTCCTTTTTCGAGCAGCTGAGCAAGTTCGGTCCAGTAGTCGAGGTCTTTGTAGCGCCACGATTGGTCATCGGGGTGGCGCCACATTCCCGAAGACTGGTGAGCGACGCAGTTCATATCAAAGGCATTGAAACGGATTTGTCTAGGCATGCCTTCATCGTGCGCCCGGACTCGATATTGCGCACCTAGAAGCGAAACAAAGGCGCAATAGTCGGACACATATCGACATATTCTCGCTTCGCGGCACGAGGGAGTGCACGCTAGTCCGCATCCCCCGAACCATTGGATGGACGAATGCACACGACAGCCCCCACCGCTCCCTTCACGGCAGAGCGCCCCCACCGCACCGATGACGATGCCCTGCCCGCTACCGGGCTGAGCGCGGCAGAGTTCGCGGCGGCGTTTCGCCGGTATCCGGGTGGAGTGGCGGTGGTGACAGCTGACTCTGCTCTCGGCCCTGTCGCTCTTACGGTCACGTCGATCGTGTCGGTGAGCGCGGATCCGCCGCTATTTGCGTTCTCTATTGGACATCAGGCATCCACCGCGACGGGGATTCGAAATGCGAACTCCTACGTCGTGCACTTTCTCGGCAGCGAACAATTGCCGATCGCCCAACTGTGCGCGACCAGTGGCGTCGACCGCTTCGCCGACCGTTCACTGTGGTCGCGCCTGCCGAGCGGAGAGCCGTACTTTCCGAGCGCCCCCGTGCGCATCGTTGGCCAGCGCATTGATCAACTCGATACGGCGTCAGCGTCGTTGATTCTGGTTCTCGCGCAGGAGTCTCATGTGGGAACCGAGACGGATGCTGGCCCACCGCTGGTTTACCACGACCGCGGCTGGCACGAGTTGAGCTCTCAGTCGCAGCTCGGACGCCGCTAGCTACAACTTCGGGCTCGCGGAAGTCGCGGCGGTGTGAGCTGAGTCAGAATCTTGCGTCGACTCGGAAGCGCGCGTCAATCCGGCAGCCTCGTCGTCATCCCAGCTCTCGACGAGCGTGATGCGACCGCGGGATTCCTTGACTGCGAGCACCAGCGCGATGATGCCGGTCGCAATGCCCACGACCCCCAAGGGGTTGGCGATTCCGATGGCGATCCCCAGGGCTGGCTCGTTCGGCCCGCTCACGATCGTTTGCAACCCTTCCGGGGTGTTATCGGGAATGGTGAGCCCCAACAAGAAGGCGGAAAGGCCAGAGGAGATCAGCATCGCGTGCGTGATGGGGCGTGTAGTGAAGCCGCGCAGGTCGCTGCGGCGCATCGCAAGGCCGACAAGCACCAACAGAATCGCAAAAACGACACCGAGCGTCGCCGCGTAAATGACGGTGAGATCGCCGCCGAGGCCAAAGAGGTGACGACCGAATGAGACCCAGCCCGCCACCGCAGTGCCGAACACAATCACCGCGACACCAGTGCGGCCAGAGCCTGGCTCTGCCGGAGTCTCTCGAACTCGAATCGCGCTATACGTCACTGGCATTCCTTAATCTTGCGGCGTCTCGTCAATCGTACTGAGGATTCTGAAACCCATTTCCCCTGCGCTACACCATGTGGCCATACACCTCTGAGATCCGGCCGATTGCCCCGAATGCGGGGATTGTCTTGAGAGAGCCTCACCAGAAGACTGAGAAGAACTTTTTTCCGAGGAGACCCCATTGGCCATGCCAAGCGACGGCCGAGTGGCTGTCTACATCGATTTCGACAACATCGTCATCTCGCGCTACAACCAAAAACACGGCAATGGGCAGTTCCAGAAGGACAAGGCCCGCTTTCATAATTCGAATCGCGCAACGCCCAGTGTGGTCGGCACGAAATTGCTCGAAGCCGAAGTGGATGTCGAAGCCATTCTCGACTACGCCTCGTCGTTCGGAACAGTGGCCTTTAGCCGCGCTTACGCCGACTGGTCGGTGCCGGTGAACGCTTCGTATCATAAGCAGTTCATCAACCGAGCTGTCGAACTCGTGCAACTCTTTCCGCTGACCGCACAAATGAAGAACGGCGCGGACATCCGCCTGTCGGTAGACGCGATGGAAGACATGTTCAGACTTCCGGACATCACGCACGTCGTCATCGTTGCTGGCGACTCCGACTATGTCGCGCTTGCTCAGCGCGTGAAGACACTCGGACGCTTCGTTGTTGGAGTGGGCGTCGCGGGAGGGACCAGCGACGCGCTCACGTCATCCTGCGACAAATTCGCTGACTACGATTCGCTGCCGGGTGTCGAGTTTGGCGCTCCCCCGGCAGCTCCCCTGCCCCGCGCCTCGGTCAAACAAACAGCCGCCACCGCCACCACAAAACCTGCTGCGGCGAAGACCCTCAAATCCACCACTACGCAGAAAAACCTTTCACACGCTCAACCCCCAAAGACGACGGCTGTGGATTTGAAAAGCGCTGGGGCTCAACAACCGGTGGTGGCCTCAAAGGGATCGTCTACTTCACCCGGTGGTGCAGCGGCGAGCGGAATGCGGCCTTTCAAGATGCTCGTGCGAGCGATGCTGCTGGTGCAACAGAAGGAAGATTCAGAGTGGCTCAACAGTTCGGGCGTCAAGAATCAGATGCTTCGAATTGATCCTTCGTTCAACGAAGCATCATTGAAGTTCAAGACATTCAGCGAATTCGTTGCGTCGCATCATTCCCACGTTGAGGTCCGAGAGCACAATGGCGTGCGTGAATTGCGTTTGCGGGCCAACGCAACTCTCCCCAAGTAACCGCGAGACCTGGCTACGACAGCGCAATCACGAGCGAGCACGCTGCGAGCACGAGAGTCACCGGCACCATCACTCTGCGCTCGATCGGACTTCGCGAAATGGCGTTCATTAGAATTCCGAGCGTGAAGTAGCCGACGAGCACCCATGCCCCGACGATTCCGAAGGCACCCGCCCCGAGCGCCGGCGCCAGACCCGAACGGTCAACGAGGATGAGCACAAAGAAGGCGTAGAGCCCCACCGAAATGACGCTCCCGATACGCAGCGACGTTGGCAACACTCGATGCTGCCCACCCCAGACAAGATTGCCATACGGCAGCCCCGCAGCGACCGCCACCTGAAGCAGAGCGAGCGCAGCAAGAGCAACCACGGCCAACACAAGCGCGATCGCAACTAGTGACATGTCATCCCATTCCCGCGCCACTGTGGCTACGCGAGTGAGTGTAGCCATCAACAGCATCCCCGGCTAGGGAGACCTCAGGCGCATCCGGAGTAATCGGTGGCTAGGCGAGTAGTTGTTCGGCCAGCAACTCGAGCGCGCGCACGCGCACGGGTGACGTGCTCGCGGCGTCTTCGGTATGTGCCGAGAGACCGGGCACGACCATGACCTCATCAACGCCAAAGCGGGTTGCGAGCGAACGGATGCGGGCTGCTGCAGCAACCGGCTCATCAATGACCCAGCGCTCAGCCATGTCATCCACCATCTGCTGTTGCGGCGCGGCGAGCTCGGCAGCAGCGGCCTCTTCGATTGTGGCCAGCGGCCCCAACGGCATACCGCTGAGCAAGCGAGCCATCTGCTGCAATTGTGGCAGAGCAGCGGCGCGAGCATCCGCCGCCGTTTCAGCAACAGCAACGTTCAAGGTGAGGAAGGTCTTAGGTGCCTTCTGCTGTTCTGACGGCACAAAGTTGTCGCGGTAGAGGCCCAAGATGCGCGCCGTTCCCTCGCCCGAGAAGTGGTGCGCGAACACATAGGGCATGCCCTGCGAGGCGGCCAGACGGGCCGAGTAGTCGCTCGAGCCCAACAACCAGAGGTCAGCGACGGAGGCCGCGTTCGGCGTCGCGGTGAGTTCGTAAGTGCGCCCCTGTTGCAGCTGCAGCGTGGCACCCTCAGGGTTCATGAGGCTGCGGATATCGGCCACGTTGCGCGGGAACGCATCGACATCGCTGGTCGTGCCCGTCATCCGCAAGTACGAGGTGATCACGGGGTCGCTGCCGGGAGCGCGACCGATGCCCAAGTCGATACGGCCCGGGAACGCGGCTTCAAGAATCGCGAATTGCTCGGCAACGACGAGCGGCGCGTGGTTGGGAAGCATCACTCCGCCAGAACCGAGACGAATGTTCTTGGTCTGCGCCGCCAGAATACCGATCAGCACGGCCGGGTTCGTCGACGCGACGGCTTTCATGTTGTGATGCTCGGCCACCCAGTAGCGCGAAAACCCTAGATCATCCGCGCGCTGAGCTAGCGCGGTGGTCGCCGCAAGAGCGTCGGCAGAAGTCTGGTTGCTGCGAACAGGAATGAGATCAAGAACGGAAAGGCGAAGTGGTGTAGTCATCACTGCTATTCAACGCTCCCTCAGCGTGGATATTCCTGAAAGCGCAGCATCCGCCCCTCACGTAGCCCTCCGCCCGCACGACGGTGGGTTCCCACTCAATAGACTGGGGCAATGCCCGCTGTTGAACCGCCACCCTCCGCTGAAAATGACCCCGCGACACCGACGGAGCACGCCAGCGCAGTCGAGGCTGTCGATTCCACAGAGGCAACGGCATCTGCCGAGCAGGCTGCGGTTTCGCAGCCACGACGGCGCCGCGTCATCCGGAATGGCGTTATCGCGCTAGTCGCGCTTCTCATTGTTGCGATCGCCGCGATGCTCGTGTGGGCCAATGTTGGAGTGATGCAGGCTGAGCAGGGCGCCCTCGACAGTGTGCGATCCAACCCGGCCGTGTCCGTTACAGAGAACAGCAACTCCTTCATTCTCACCCCCACGGGTGATGCGACCGGCGACGGCCTCGTCTTCATTCCCGGCGCGAAAGTCAGCGCGGATGCCTACCTCTACAAGCTGTCGGGAGCAGTCGCGCAGTCGGGGCTCACTATCATCGTGACGAAACCCATCCTGAACCTTGCCTTTTTCGACCAGCGCTCACTCGAAACCTTCACTTCTGCAGCGCCGGACGTCGCGAACTGGTATGTCGGCGGACACTCGCTGGGCGGCGTCCGTGCGTGCCAGTACGCCGAGCAGCCCGACGTGAGCGGTCTCGTTCTCTTGGGCAGCTACTGCGCCAACGATCTTGCCGCGGTCGACACCCGCGTTGTCAGCCTCAGCGGGAGCAACGATCTACTGAGCACGCCGGAGAAGATCATGGATGCGGCAGATCTATTACCGATGTCAACGACATTCGTTCCCATCAACGGTGCCAACCACGCGAGCTTCGGAGACTATGGCGTGCAAGCAGGAGACGGAGTGGCGACGCTCGACAGCTCTGTCGTGCGCGAAGTGATCGCGGCTGAAATCGATACTTTCCTGAACAATGGATAGCGCCGAGGAAAGTATGGCAGCGGCGAACTGGGGACTCGTGTTGATTCCTATTCTGGCCGTACTGGCACCGCTTCTAGCCCGTGCGCTCTCCCCCATTGTCCGCATTTCGATCGTTGTCTTTGAGCTCCTGCTTGGCATTCTGATCGGTCCGAGCGTTCTCGGTTGGGTCGGCGAATCCGAGTTTGTGGAGCAGCTCTCGGACTTCGGCCTCGCAATGTTGTTCTTCATGGCGGGGAATGAGATTCGGCTCAGCTCTATTCGAGGGCGCAACGGCCGGCGAGCATCCTTCGGTTGGCTGGTCGGCCTCGTCGCGGGTGTGGCGATCGGCTTTCTCGTTGAGCCCGGCTTCGGCGCGGTGGTGATCGGCATCGCCCTGTGCTCGACCGCGCTAGGGGCGATCATGCCTATTCTGAGAGACGCCGGGGAACTGCCCACTCGCTTCGGTGGCTCCGCCGTCGCTCTGGGTGCAGTTGGTGAATTCGGACCACTGATCGCGATCTCAATCTTTCTCGGCGCAAGCTCACTCGGGGTTTCAACGATCGTGCTGGGAGTGTTCATCCTTATTGCGGTGACCCTGCTGTTTCTCGCAGCGCGGATCGAACACCGCTCACTTCACCGGCTCGTCACGACGACCTTGCACACGTCGGGTCAGTTCGCGATCCGCCTCGTAATCTTTATCGTTGCGGCGCTCGTGGTGCTCAGCATCGTCCTCGACCTAGATATGCTGCTGGGTGCGTTCGTGGCAGGGCTGTTGTGGCAAGTCATGATGCGCCAGGCCCCCGAGCGCGATCGCGCGATGGTCGATTCCAAGCTGGATGCTATCGCCTTCGGATTCCTCGTGCCGATTTTCTATATCAACACGGGCGTGTCTTTCGAGCTCGGCGCCCTCACCTCCGACTGGACAATCGCGGCACTCGTGCCCGTCTTCCTCGTGCTGCTGCTGCTCGTGCGCGGAATACCGTCGATGTTCGCCGCCCCGAAGGGCGCGAGCAAGCGTGAGCGCATCGCCCTGGGACTTCTCGGAGCAACGGGGCTGCCGATCATTGTGGCGGTGACCGCCATCGGTGTCGACAACGGGTACATCAGTTCTGGTATAGCTGCTGCTCTCGTGGGCGCAGGCCTGCTGTCCGTGCTGATCTATCCAGTTATTGCGATGTCATTGCGTGGGGACACCGCTCAACTCACACAGCAACCGTCCGACGACAACCCTGACGTTGAGTCGCAAGGACCACACATCGTCGAAGAAGCGTAGACGGCGCTAGCTACGCCAGGATCGGTATCGTGCCCGTCGCCGCATACCCGGCTGACTGTGGCAGAGGCTCACCCAGCAGATCCGCCGAACTGTGAGCGCTGTCGGCCCCCTCGGCGGCAGTCTCGTGGTGCGTCGAAATAATCGGAATGGATTCGGTGAGCGCCACCAGCCCGTCGCTGATCGTGACGAGCGGATCGGCATCCGTGCTCGAGAAAATCGGGAACGAGCGACCCTCGTCGGGCAGTCGCCGGCCCCGACGGATCACCACGATCGTCGCTGCAGCCAAGGGAATCGCGATCACGCTTGGTGCAGCAACCCACATCGACGCGCTCAGAACCCCATAGGCGCCCCACACTGTGTAGCCCATGACCAAGAGCCACTGCGTCGTCTCGGAAATACCGGCCAGTCGGACAGCATCGTTACGGCTCTGCCAAGTGATGCGAGCCTGCGGCATCCACATGAGAAATGAGAAGCCGGTTCCAATAAACCCAAGCGCGTTGACAGCGAAGTCGGTGATGTTCATCCCGTTTGATCTGATCTTTCTGACGGTCCGGGGAAGAACTCCCGAGGGGACACGATTGCTAGGCATCACCACGATGTCTCGGTAATCATAAGCACAAAAAGGCCCTCGCGCTATCACCCCACGACGCGCAATTCAGGCAATAGTCAAGAGCGCACTAATAGGATGCTTACTAACCAATAAATGGGGTTTGTGTGCGCGACGTTGCGCTTCACGTTCTGCGTCGCTCACGCCACCTACTAAGGAGGATTCGATGCGCGCTGTCATGTTTAATCAGTGGAAGACTTTTCCCACTCTCGAAGAGGTGGACAAGCCCACTCCCGGCCCCGGCGAAGTACTCCTGAAAGTGGCGGGAGCGGGAGCCTGCCACTCCGATGTCGCTGTCTATAACGACATGGACGAGACGATCGCGGGCCCTCAACTGGCTCCCCGTTACATTCTTGGCCACGAGAACTCTGGGTGGGCAGAAGAAGTCGGCCCGGGCGTTACCGGCATCACGATCGGTGACGCATTTCTTGTCTACGGCCCGATCGGTTGCGGACACTGCCCGGCTTGTTCTCGCGGTCAAGACACTTACTGCCAGAACCAGGCGGAGATGCCATACCTCGCCTCGGGTCTGGGGCGCAACGGCGGTATGGCGGAGTACATGACTGTGCCCGCGCGAAACCTCGTGCCGCTCGGCGATGCGGATCCGGTGGCAGCAGCTCCCCTCTCTGATGCAGGGCTCACCCCGTACCACGCGATCAAAAACGCACTGCCAAAATTGCAGGGTGGCGGCAAGACTGCTCTCGTCATAGGGCTCGGTGGGCTCGGTCAACTCGCGGTACAAATTCTCACCGCCATCACCGGTGCCACCGTGATCGCAACCGATACAAAAGACGACGCGATGGAGCGCGCTGCACGCCGCGGCGCCATCACGGTGCCCGGCGGTGACGATCAGGCAGCGCGCATCCGCGAGATCACCGGCGGCCGCGGAGTGGATGCCGTGTTCGACTTCGTCGGCATTGCCCCCACCGTTGCGCTTTCGATGCAGTCTGTAGCCGTACAGGGGCGAGTCACGATCGTCGGAATCGCCGGCGGCACCTACGAGTGGGGTTTTTACACTGTTCCCTATGAGGCCGAGCTGCTCAGCACCTACTGGGGAACAATCGACGACCTCTACGAAGTAGTCGCCCTCTACCGGGCTGGCAAGATCACTCCGGATGTCGAGATCTTCGACATGGAACATGCTCTCGATGCTTACAAGAAGCTCGAGTCTGGGGAGCTCTCCGGTCGCGCGGTGGTAGCACCTCACGCACAGCGCTAGCCTCTACACTCCGCCGCGCCCTTGCGGGTCGCCCCAACGGGCGCGGCGGAATGCGCTTTCGCCGCGCCGCACTGCGCCGACAAGCGAGGTGCAGCAGTTACCCTCAGTACATGGGTTTTCGAAGCACGCGTCGCGAAGGCGCACTAGCTTCGTGGAACGACGAACGCGGCTTCGGTTTCATCGAAGTCGACGACGGCCCCGTGACAACTAGCGCAGGCGGGTCAAGCGATCGTCTCTTCGCCCATATCTCAGCGTTCCCGCCCCGTGACTCTCGCCCCACCCCGGGCGAGCGCATCAGCTTTGTTGTGGAGCAAACCCGTGAAGGGAAGCTTCGCGCTCGAAGCATTCGGTACCTTTCGGCCTCCGGCCGCCCACTCCGATCCACTCGTCGCCGCACCGGCGCCATGAGCTATGTCGTATTGGCTACCTTCGCCGTCGCCATCAGCATCGTCACCGCAATCGGCGCCCTGCCCTGGATCTTCGCTGCGTTGTACCTCGTGATGAGCGTCATCACCTACGCGTCCTACGCCAGCGACAAGAAAGCTGCGCAGACCCGACAATGGCGAGTTACCGAGAGCGCCCTCCTCGGCCTTGGGCTCTTTGGCGGCTGGCCCGGAGCGATCTTGGCCCAGCAACGTCTGCGCCACAAAACACAGAAGCCGATGTTCCGCCAGGCATTCTGGGGCACCGTCGTGCTCAACATACTGATCTTCGCCATTTTGACTACCGCTTTGCGGGAACCGGTCGTAGAGCTCATTCGCCTTATTCTCGAGGCAACTGCGCTCTAGCCCTGCCGGGTTCGTCGCCCAGGTTCTAGGGTGGTTGCATGGAGACTTCGACCAAGTTCCACAGTGTCCGCCGCTCTCGCACAGCGCCCGCGATCGTAGCGCTGCTTGCTGTTTCCGTTGCGGTCTCGGGATGCACGGCAGCGGCATCCCATCGTCTTGAGGTTGTTACGGGCGACTCGCCGGCCTCTGATGTAATCGCGCTCAGCGCGGGCAGCAGCGACGTAGAAGTTGCACGCGCAGTTGCTGCTGCGGTTGAGGAACTTCCGGAGCTGGCCGAGGCGGCGATGAATGAGTCGGGCACCCCGGGCATGGCAATCGGCGTCGTGCACAACGGCGACATGATCTTCGCTGAGGGGTTCGGGCTTCGCGAAGTCGGCACGAGCGACCGGGTGGATGCCGACACCGTCTTTCAGATCGCCTCGGTTTCGAAGTCGGTCTCTGCCACCGTCGTGGCACGCGCCATCACGCAAGACGCCGTGGAGTGGGACACCCCGGTGCGCACGCTGCTGCCCGACTTCTCTCTGACAGAGTCGTACGTGACCCAGAACGCCACGATCGCTGACTACTTCAGCCACCGAACGGGGCTCGCCACCGGCGCCGGCGACGATCTCGAAGATCTGGGTTACGAGCGCGATTACATCCTCGATCATCTGCGTTATCAACCACTCGACGACTTTCGCAGTAGCTACCACTACTCCAATTACGGCATCACGGTGGGAGCCGAGGCCACAGCGGCGGCGCTCGGCCTGCGGTGGGACGACGCCGTGCGGGAGCTCGTCTACGAACCGCTCGACATGTCATCCTCGAGTTCTAGCTATGCGGAGTTCGTAGCGCAGCCCAACCGCGCCACGCTGCACACGCTCGTAGACGGCGAGTTTCAACCACTCTTCGAGCGAAACCCCGACCCCCAGTCCCCCGCCGGCGGTGCCTCCTCGACCGTCGAAGACCTGTCGCAGTGGATGACGATGGTGCTCTCCGGCGGAGAATACGCCGGCCAACAGTTCGTCACTCCCGAATCGCTGACGCCAGCCATCACCGCGCAAAGCATTAGCGCGCGGGCTTCCGTCCCCGACCAGCGCAGCGGAAGCTATGGCTTCGGCTTCAATGTGGGAAGCCAGGCGAACGGTCGCACGACAGTGAGCCACTCGGGCGGTTTCGTTCTGGGCGCTGGAACCAACTACCAGCTCATACCGAGTCTCGATCTTGGAATCGTGACGCTGACCAACGCTGGCCCAATTGGCACTGCCGAAGCGGTTAACGCACAGTTCCTCGATCTGGTGCAGTACGGGGAGATCACTCGAGAGTGGATTGGCGACTACCGCGGTGCCCTCTCGGGCCTCAGTGCGCCGGCGGGAGATCTCGTTGACGCGACTGCTCCCGGCACCGCGGGAGCATCCGTCTACCTCAGCGACTATGTGGGAACCTACCGCAACAGCTACTTTGGCGACCTTGTCGTGACCGAAGTGGATGGCGCCCTGCAGGCAGCGCTTGGCCCCCGTGGCGGCTATCTGCTCGAGCTCGAACCGTGGGATTCCGACACCTTCGCCTTCGTTCCCACCGGTGAGAATGCGCCGCCGGGTTCCCTCTCATCGGCAACCTTTGAACGCTCCGGCGGAGCAGTTGCCGGGGTAACTCTCGAGTTCTTCGACGCGCAGGGCCTCGGAACGTGGCGCCGCTAGCACCGAATCGTTAGGCGAGCGAGAGAAAGAGCTTCTCGATTTCCTCCGACTGAGGTGAGCCCTCAGCATCAGGGTTAATCAGGCATTCCCGCATCGCTTCGGAGATAACGAGAAAGCCGGCACGGTCGAGGGCTTTCGAGACGGCCGCCAACTGGTGAACGACATCCCGGCAGCCGGCGCCGCTCTCGACCGTAGTGATGAGCGCCCCGAGTTGCCCTTGAGCGCGACGCAGTCGGTTTGCGATTTTCTTGTGAGCTTCGGGATCAGCGGCTGACGCTGTTCCTGCTGCTGACGCTGACTCTGCTAGCGGGACCATTCGTTCTCGTTTCTCTCGAGTGAGTTGACAGCTTGGATACCCCGTGGGGTATAGTTCAAGCATACCCCCTAGGGTATTTTACGAATAGTCGGTCAAAGAAAGAAGAGTTATGTGCAGAGCAGTCACGTGTCGCGTATGCGGTAAAACAACGTGGGCCGGATGCGGAGAACACATCCAGTCCGTCAAGCGCAGTGTGCCCGCATCCAACTGGTGCAACGGCAAGCACTCGCAGTCCGAGATTGACGCCTCAAAATCCACCCAGGGCGGCTTCTTCGCCCGCCTCTTCGGTCGTTAGGAGAGCACATGTGCGCACAAGTTACTTGCCAGAACTGCGGTAAGCCCACCTGGGCTGGCTGCGGAGAACACATCGAGGATGCCCTCGCCGACGTCGCAGAGAAGGATCGTTGCCACTGCTAACACGCAGCCACCACTAACCATCCACCGTCGTTGGCACCATCCCTCCCCCCGGACATAGCGAACACTCACTGGAGTAATCATGCTTCTCGAACGTATCTATGACACCGACCTCGCTCAGGCCAGCTACTTCATCGGTTGCCAGGCCAAGGGCGAAGCGATCGTTGTCGACCCTCGTCGCGACCTCGACGTCTATCTTGAGATCGCCGCGAAGAACGGGATGACCATCACGGCCGTCACCGAAACCCACATTCACGCCGACTACCTTTCTGGTACTCGCGAACTCGCTGCCCGTACAGGCGCGGAAATCCTTGTCTCTGACGAGGGTGGCCCCGACTGGACCTATGGAAGTGGTTTCGACGGTGCTGTGCGCATGAAAGACGGCCACACCATCACTCTCGGAAACATCACACTGCAGGCTGTTCACACTCCCGGGCATACGCCCGAGCACCTCTCGTTCCTGGTGACTGATGGTGCGCAAGCGGACGCTCCCGGTTTCATGCTGAGCGGAGACTTCGTCTTCGTGGGCGACCTCGGCCGCCCCGATCTCCTTGATGAAGCCGCTGGCGGCATCGACACTCGCTTCGGCGGAGCGAAGGACATCTTCGCTAGCCTGCGCGACCGCTTCCTGACTCTCCCCGACTATGTGCAGGTTTTACCTGCCCACGGTGCCGGTAGTGCCTGCGGCAAAGCTCTCGGTGCGATTCCGACAACTACCGTTGGCTACGAACGCGCATTCGCGTGGTGGAGCCACTACGTCGAGAACAACGATGAGCAGGGCTTCATCGACGAGCTGCTGAATGGTCAACCTGATGCTCACGCCTACTTTGGTCGCATGAAGGCACAGAACCGACAAGGCCCGAATGTTATGGGCGCCGTCAGCCCGCTGCGTGAATACACGACCGAGGAAGTCGCGTCAGCGCTCGACGCCGACAGCGCCATCCTTATCGACACCCGCAACAACAGCGAAGTTCACCGTGGCACTGTGCCCCGCTCCCTCAACGTCCCCGGGCCAGAGAAAGCGGCAAGCTACGGCGCTTGGGTTTACAACCCCGAGACAGAAACGCGTCCCGTGATCCTTCTGGCCGACGATCTTGAGCATGCCGAAGAGTTGCGCGACCACCTCGTGCGCGTGGGCATCGACACGGTGTCAGGCTTCGTGACGACTCTCGACGGACTCACCCTCGTGGTGCCCGAACTTGTCGATCCCGCCAAGCTCGATGACGTTGAGCGCGTGCTTCTGCTCGACGTTCGCAACAAAACCGAGTTCGCCGAGGGACACATCCCCGGTGCCGAGCAATTGAGCGGTGGCCGCATCATGTGGTCGCTCGACCAGCTCCCCCACGAGGGAACCATCGTGACATATTGCCAGAGCGGAGTGCGCAACAGCGTGGCCGCGAGTGCCCTGCGCCGCGCTGGCTACGACGTAGCCGAACTGGATGGCTCGTACCTTGGTTGGCTCGCAACTTCCGGTGCAGTGCCCGCGGTCTAACGCACCCTCATGGAACCAAACCTGATTATCGCGCTGGCTCTCGCCGTGCTCGTGGGAGTTTCCCTCGGCATGCTCGGCGGGGGCGGCTCGATCCTCACCGTGCCGATCCTCACCTACGTTGCTGGCTTTGAGCCGCAGCAGGCGATCTCGGCTTCACTATTTATAGTGGGCGTCACGAGCGCCGTTAGCGTTTTTCATCATGCTCGAGCACGGCGCGTTCGCTGGCGTACCGGATTGATTTTCGGCGTCGCTGGGATGGCAGGTGCTTTCGCCGGCGGTATTGTCGGAGGCTTCATCTCCGGCACCATTCTCATGGTGCTGTTCGCAGCGATGATGGTTGCCACGGCCACCGCCATGATCCGCGGGCGCAAGAAAGTGCCAGCAGGGTCGCTCCACGAACCCGCTCCCTTGCCCGTCATCCGCATTATTCGTGACGGCTTTTTCGTCGGTATTGCCGCTGGGCTTGTTGGTGCCGGCGGTGGCTTCCTTATCGTTCCCGCCCTGACCCTTTTCGGTGGGCTTCCTGTAGCAGTTGCGGTTGGCACTTCGCTGCTCGTCATCGCGATGCAGTCGTCGGCCGGGCTCATCGCTCACCTCTTCACTGTCGACCTGCCGTGGCCGACGATCCTCGCCTTCACCGGCATTGCCGTTGCGGGTTCGTTTGTGGGAGCAGCCCTTGCCGGTCGCATCCCGGAAACTGCGCTGCGCAAAGGCTTTGGAATCTTCGTGCTCCTGATCGGGGCATTCGTGCTCGTGCAAGAAATCCCTCAGCTCATCCCACTCGTGTCAGGAGCGTGACCGTTGCCCACGACGACATCAGCAACGACAGTGCCGAACTCGAATAAAGCTCCCACCGTGGGTTCCCTTGTCAATGGCTACGACATTCCAGTGGTGAACGAGCGCGCTGTCCGTGTAGCTGCAGGCATTCTCTTTCTCGCCGGAGCTATCTCGATCACGCTTGCTGTCATCCAGCATTCAGCTGCGCCCCTTCGGCCTTTCGGCGTCTTCTTCATGCTCGACATGCTCGTGCGCGTCACGATCGGAGATCGTTGGTCGCCGACCTTGGCCCTCGGCCGCCTCATCGTGCGACGACAGCAGCCGAATTGGGTCGGTGCCCCGCAGAAAGAGTTCGCGTGGTGGCTTGGCTACGGCCTTGCCCTTCTCTCGTGCGCCGGAATGGGCGTCCTGGGTGCGCCGCTCGAAGCCACACTGGTGCTGTGTGGTTTGTGCCTCACCATGTTGTTCTTAGAAGCTGCGCTCGGCATTTGCGTTGGTTGCGCCCTTCAACGCCTGCTCACCACAACACCACCCCAATACTGCCCGGGCGATTCGTGCCGGGTTTCCGAATAACCACCCACATCCCAAGGAGAAAAAATGTTCCGTCCCCTCGCCGCTCTCGCTGGCTCCCTCGTCGTACTCGCCTCGATCGCCGGATGCTCGACCGCCAGTGAAACTGTCGAGCTCAGCGCTGACTCGATCCTCATCGACGTTCGCACCCCGGCCGAATACGACGCTGGCCACCTTGAGGGCGCCACGCTTCTCGATCTCAATGGCGGCGATTTTGCTGCTGCGCTCCCCACCCTCGACCCCGAGGCCGAGTACGCCGTCTACTGCAAGTCGGGCAACCGCTCCGGGCAAGCTGTCGCGATGATGGAAGATGCCGGCTTCGAGAACGTGATCGACCTCGGCTCGATCGGTCAGGCAGAAGCCTCCACTCAGATCGAGGTTGTGCAGTAGCGCACTGCCACGAATTCGGTGCCGCGCATTCATCCCATCGATAGCTGCGTCGGCTCCGAACCACTGAGGTGAACATGACACCCGCCACGAGCACGCAGTACAACGCCGAGAATCGCTTCGACCGCGCCACCGCCGGCATGACGCGTGTTGTGGTGCCGACCGATCTCGGTGATGTTGTGGCGCATGTCAACCCCAACGCTGCCGCGCTGTCTGACTCTGCGACCCTGCTTCTGCACGGCGCAGCGGGATCCTGGACGACCTGGCTCCCCCTTATTCGTGCATCTCACGCGACCGGCCGGCCGCTGACAAACGTGGTCGCCCTCGACCTACCGGGCTGGGGCGCGAGCGGCAGCATTGCTGCCACAGCGACAGTTGAAGACCTCGCGGATGCCGTAGCCCACGTAGCCAGAACGCTCGGCTACGCAAAGTGGAGCATTTTCGGCCACTCGCTCGGCGGACACCTCGCGCTCACCATTGCCGCCAGGCACCCGGAGCGCACCGTGAGCGTGACCGCAATCTCAGCAACGGGACCCGGCGCACTCTCAGTGCTGCGTCATCCGATTCGCCACTTCGGCGTCTTGCCACTGCTGGGAGGGATGCTCGGAGCGATGCGTTTTCTCAGCGCGCTCGGGGCAGCAGGCACTGCGCTCGTTCGAATGCTTCACCGCCTTCGACTGCTCGGCCCGCTGAGCTCTCCCCTGTTCGCACACCGCGGCACGCTCGATAGCTCAGTGATCGATTCGCTGGCGTCAGAGGTTCGACCCACTGCGTTCGTTCGCGCGGCGGTTGCCGCGGCGCGGTACGACGAAACGCAGTGGGCGAGCATCCTGTGCCCCGTTACTCTCGTGCGCGGTGATCGCGACGTATTCGTGAGTTCCGCGGATGGTGTCTGGTTCGCGTCGGTCCTCCCGCACGCGTCGCAGCAAGTTGCCTCGAATGCTGGACACTTCGCGCACATTGAATCGTTCGAGGCACCGCACTCGACGACCGACGGAACCCACCTCGCCGCCTAACGACCCACCCCGCGCGCAGAACCATACTCTGGCAGCTCACACGCCGACAGCGCGCCCTAAGAGCGCCGCACCAGTACGACCGAGTCTTCGATGGTGAAGGGGTCAGCATCCGGTCGGGTGATCGTTCGCGGCCGCAGCTCCTTGAGCACGACTGTCCACTCTGCGGCATCGAGGTGGAGGCTTTCGAGATCCTCGTCGGGAGTGGGAAAGTCGGCCTCGAAAGAGGTCGTCCGAGCCTGATCGTGAGCCTGATCGTGATCGTGATCGTGGCCTTCACCTTCGCCACCATTGCCCGAGAAGGGGGACGTGGCGTGAGCCGTGACCAACAAATGCCCGCCAGGAGCAACCATGCGTGTAGCCGCGCGCAGAATCTCAGCGCGGGCGAGACGCACGGGCGACTGCAAGAAGCTCGCGGTGACTAAGTCGAAACTGTGCGCCGGCTCGAACTCCGACAAGTCCGCGACGATAAATCGAACTTGATCGCTGGAAAGCTGCGCGGCGTTAGTGGCGACTTTGGCACGCTCGAGGGCAGTCCGTGAGATGTCCACTCCTGTGGTCTCCCACCCCCGCGCGGCAAGCCACAGCGCGTCTGCGCCCTCTCCGCAGCCTAGATCGATTGCAGTTCGCTGACCGAGGGCGCCGTTGGGGTTTTCCGCAGCTAAACGTTGCTCGATTGACGCAACCACGTCAGAGAGAACCGCGTTGGCACGACCAGACCACACCTGAGTGTTGTCGGCATACCGCCGTTCCCAGAATTCGGTTGGCATCAGCGTCCGTTCTGCCAGATCGAAGTCTTCCACCACGAGCATTCCGTTGACGGCGGCCCCCGCCATCGCTCCCGCCCCGATGGACATGGGCACCGTCAGCATCGGGTTCACCACGTTGCCTGCAGCCCAGATGCGATCATGGCTCGTCTTGCCGGCGGCATCGACCGCGACCATCGAAACGCCCGCAACGTCAGCGCGAGCGAGCTGCAAGTCGGTCAGGAACGAATCGTTTGGCCGCGGCGTTCCCGCGGTGAACAGGGCATCGATGGACGTCACGAGGCCGTCGGCAGTGTGCACTGCGATCGGCCCGTCTGCCTCACCCGCAAGTTCCACCACGGGAGAGCCGATGAGCTTCACGCCTCGAGATCGCAAGCGCGCGACGGTCTGCTCCGGAACATCACCCACCGCGGCCGTAAAGACCGTGACGTTGTCGCTCCACTGACGAGCGAGAAAGGCTTGATGGAGCCCGACGAATCCTGTCGCAAGAACGCCCAGGGCTGAGTCGCGAATCTCCCACCCGTGGCAGTAAGGGCAGTGGATCACGCTGCTGCCCCACCGCTCGGCGAGGCCCGGGATCTCAGCGAGCACATCGGTGATTCCTGTTGCGACCACCACCGCGCGGGTCGTCAGCACGCTGCCGTCCTGCAACGCGACGCGCACGCCATCACTCACATCATCCAAGCGATTGACCGCGCCGGCAACGACCTCGACACCGTACAACCCGAGCTCGGCTTCGCCTGTGTCGCGCAGCTGTCGCGGCGAGGATCCCTCGTTCCCCAGCACCCCGTGCATGTGAGCGGCGAAACGATTGCGGGGCTCCCCTGCATCCACGACGAGCGTGCGGCGGCGCGCCCGACCGAGTAAAAGCGCAGCGCTCAGGCCTGCGGGCCCGGCGCCGACGACAACAGCATCCCAGTGAGTATTTTCCATGTCAGCAGTGTGAACGCGAGTGTATAGTTTCTGCAAGAAGATTTGCTGAATTAGCAAACCCACGAACAGCGCCAGGGCTGTTCCAAGTCACTTGCAGAGGATCACCATGCTCGATGAACTAGACCACGTTGGTCCACGACTCCGTGCCGCCCGCCAACGGCTCGGCCTCACCCTCGAAGAGACAGCCAGCCGAGCGTCAATGTCGACGAGCACGCTGTCTCGCCTAGAGTCCGGCAAACGACAGGCATCGCTCGAACTGCTCGTGCCCCTGACCCGACACCTAGGAGTCAGGATCGATGACCTCCTTCAGCCTGAAACCCGTGATCCGCGAGTGCACCGCCCCGTTGTCACTCGTGACGGATTGACGATCGCGCCGCTTGCTCCCGACAGCTCCGCCATTCAGACCTACAAAATCACCTTCCCACCCACCGAGACGCTGCCTGAACTACGCGTGCATGACGGCTTCGAATGGGTCTATGTGCTCTCCGGAAAACTCCGCTTGCGGCTGGGCGATCAAGACCTCACCCTCACGCGCGGTGAAGCGGCCGAATTCGATACTCGAATTCCACATGCCGTGAGCGCAGCAGGTTCGTCGCCCGCTCAGGTGATCAGCATCTTCAACAGCGAAGGCGAACGAATGCACACCCACCTCTCCTAGACAGCCGAACTGAGCGTTCGTCACTCACCGAAGTCCGGGGCGGCATCGGGCGGTACTCTACCTACATGCCTGATACCCCTAGCGACGTGCACCGTGTCGAGCGGGAGTCTCGTCACGGAGATGAGCTACCCGCGCGGCGCCAGCAGGCGACCAACCGGTGGGATGTCGTACTCGCGGTAGGCATGCTGGTAGGCACCCTGCTGAGCACCGTTCTCACCCGCATCGCCGGTATTTACGATGAGCCGGCTGATCCCGTGGTGACGCTACTCTGGGCCGCCGGAATCACGCTCCCGCTGCTGTATCGTCGCCAGCACCCGCTCATCGTCGTGATCCTGATCAGTGCCGTTTTCATGATCGGCGCGGCCCTCCACGTACCTGAAGTGACGTTCTGCAATATTGCTCTGTTCATCGCTCTGTATTCAGTGGGAGTGTGGGAAGAGCGACGCCGCGTCGCCACGATCACCCGCATCGCAATCATCATCGTCATGTTCGTCTGGTTGTCGATCTCGATTTTCCAAACCACAACCGACCCCGATGCGCTCAGCGGACTCTCTCGGGTGGGAGCGTTCTCTCCTCTTCTCGCGTACCTCGTCATCCAGTTCATGACCAACGTGCTGTACTTCGGGGGCGCCTACTACTTTGGTGAGCGCGCCTACCGCTCACGCGTGCAGCAGCACGCATTGCACGAACGTTCGGTTGAGTTGGTGCGTGAGCGCGAACTGCTCGCGGCTCAGGCGGTCACAATCGAGCGATTGCGCATTGCGCGTGAGTTGCACGATGTTGTCGCTCACCACGTGTCGATCATGGGAGTTCAAGCTGCAGCGGCACGTACCGTGCTCACGCAAGATCCGCCCGCTGCAGCTGAAGCCCTGCGTGCCGTGGAGTCAGGGTCGCGCAACGCCATCGATGAGATGCATCGTCTTCTTGGCACGCTGCGGGATGCAGACAGTCGCGAAACTGATTCTGCCGCGTCATCGACTCTCGGCGTTCACAGCCTCGTCGAGCTCATCGAGCTGACCCGCACTGCGGGCATGCCCACCCGATTCGAGCAACTGGGCGAACCACGACCTCTCAGCGCGTCGACCTCGGTCACGCTGTACCGCGTGACGCAGGAAGCACTCACCAATGCTCGCAAACATGC
Source organism: Rhodoglobus sp. NPDC076762 (assembly GCA_040687235.1). Taxonomy (GTDB): domain Bacteria; phylum Actinomycetota; class Actinomycetes; order Actinomycetales; family Microbacteriaceae; genus Rhodoglobus. Next base: position 1,998,579 of record JBFBMV010000001.1, read on the forward strand.
GGGACCGACGAGTGAAGCGGATGTCCGCCTCCGCTGGAGCGACTCGTCAGTCGAGATCGAGATTGGTAATTCCGGTCGCGCACCGAGCAGACGACCATCCACAGGGCTCGGGCTCATCGGTATGGCCGAGCGGGTGAACGCGGTGGGCGGCACCCTCGAGCTGCGGCCACGCTCGCGCGGCGGTTTTCTCGTTCGCGCTGAGCTACCGGTGCAACACGATGATCATGAGGCGCGCGCATGACTGCCTCACCCATTCGCATCCTGTTGGCTGACGACCACGAGCTTGTGCGGACCGGCTTTCGAATCATCCTCGGCGCCCAGCCCGACTTTGAGGTCGTCGGTGAAGCGCGAAATGGTCGCGAAGCGGTCGAGTTGGCTGCTGAGCTTAGCCCCGACGTCATTTGTATGGACATCCAGATGCCTGAAGTCGACGGCATCGAGGCGACTCGCGCAATCGTTGCCGACACCGCAAGCACCGCCGCAGTGCTCATTCTCACCACGTTCGACAACGAAGCGCAGCTTTTCGATGCCTTGGATGCTGGAGCGAGCGGGTTCTTGCTCAAGAACTCCTCGCCCGATGATCTTGCGGATGCCGTGCGCACTCTAGCGAGCGGCGATGCCCTGTTGTCTCCCGCGGTTACGCGTCGCGTACTGGAACGTCTCACGCGCTCCGGCACTCAGCTCCCCCCACAGACGGAGCCCACCATCCCGACGGAGTTGACATCCCGCGAGCACGAGGTGCTCGTTCTTGTGGCGGAGGGTCTCTCGAACGCGGAGATTGCGGCGGCGCTGTTCCTGGGCGAAGCGACAGTGAAAACGCATGTCTCCAAAGTGCTGCAGAAACTCCACTTGCGCGACCGCATTCAAGCGATCGTGTATGCCTACGACACCGGGGTTGTGGTGCCCGCCTCCCGCCACGAACGCCCCGCCGCTCGCTAGCGCGATCAGCCTGCAGCTCACCGCGCCTCCGTCTGTCCTCACATCGCCTGCCGCTAAACTCACATCGCTTCCCTCTAACCTCACGCCGCCTCCCCCGCATGGCGGAGGCGAAAACCCACCCGCAGGCTGATCCCTTCGTTTGCCGAGCCTCGTAGCGTTGAGCGCAGAGAGATCCTCTGTGAACGAAGGCGGTATTCGTGCTCCAACTCGACAACATCTCTAAAACCTTCGGGACGCGTTCAGCGCTCGACGGCGTGAGCTTTAGCGTGCGCGACGGCCGCATGACAGGCTTCGTCGGCGGCAATGGTGCGGGCAAGACGACGACCATGCGCATCCTGCTCGGCGTTCTTGAATCGGATGCCGGCGAGATACATCTGGACGGCAAGCCTCTCGGCGCCGAGCAGCGCCGCCACTTCGGCTACATGCCCGAGGAACGTGGCTTATATCCGAAGATGAAGGTGCGCGAACAGCTCGTGTACCTAGCGCGCCTCCACGGTTTCACGCCGGTCGCCGCTGGTCGAAATGCAGACAGCCTGCTTGAGGAGCTCGGACTCGGTGAGCGCCGGGACTCCACTCTCGAAAGCCTCTCGCTCGGCAACCAGCAGCGTGCTCAGATCGCCGCGTCGCTCGTTCACGACCCCGAGGTGCTCGTGCTGGATGAGCCGTTTTCCGGCCTCGATCCGCTGGCCGTCGATACGGTCGTCGAGGCGCTCAAGCAGCGGGCCGCCGGTGGCGCCTCGGTACTGTTTTCCTCCCACCAGCTCGAGATTGTCGAGCGGTTGTGCGACGATCTCGTGATCATTGCCGACGGGAGCATCCGCGCTGCGGGCGAGCGTGAAGCGCTGCGCGCACAACATTCGGCTCCACGCTATGAAATCGTGACGACGGGCGACCTGGGCTGGCTGCGCAACGAGCCCGGCATCACCGTCGTGGAATTCGATGGAGGCCACGCCACCTTTGACGCTGAAGAGTCGTCGGCATCTCAGCGCGTTCTCCGTCGCGCCATCGACGAGGGCGACGTCACGTCGTTCACCCCGCAACGAGCATCCCTCGCACAAATTTTCCGAGAGGTTATCTAATGAACTCCGCAATCGCTGGCCGCCACTCCCCTCGTTTCACCCAGTCAGTCGTGCTTGTCGCCGAGCGCGAAATCACCACCCGCCTTCGCTCGAAGAGCTTCCTGATCACGACCGGCATCCTGCTTCTGCTGGTTCTCGGCGGCGTGATTGCCGGTGGGATCTTCTCGCAACAGGCTGGAACGACCACGGTCGCTACCATCGGATCGCTCTCTGACGAAGTGTCAAAGCTCCCCGGCGTAGAAGTCACCACCGTTGCCGACCGCGCAGAAGCTGAAACTCTCGTAAGTGAAGGAACAGTGGATGCCGCGGTGCTACCAGCTGCTGAAGGCGCCGCCACCCCCGCCATCATCATTGCCAATTCCGAGGCTCCATCGCTGCTGGTGCAGTGGTTGAGTGTGAGCCCCGAGGTGATTCTGCTCGACCCCGATAATGAGAGCAGTCCCCTCAGCTACATTGCCGCGGTAGGTTTCGGAATCATCTTCTTTATCTCCGGAATGACATTCGGCCCGATGATCGCGCAAAGCGTTGTCGAGGAGAAGCAGACTCGCATTGTCGAGATTCTGATGTCGGCAGTGCCGGTATCGGCGCTAATGGCCGGCAAAGTGATCGGCAACTCGTTGCTGGCCTTCGCCCAGATCATCGCGATTGCCGCTCTCGCCGTCATCGGCCTTTCGGTGACTGGCCAAGCCGAAGTTCTGAATCTTCTCGGCGCACCCTTGCTGTGGTTTGTGGGCTTCTTCATCATCGGGTTTGTGTTGCTCGCCGCGCTCTTCGCCGGCGTCGGCGCGATGGTGTCCCGTCAGGAGGATCTGGGGTCGGCGATGACTCCTGTGACGATGCTGATCATGCTCCCGTACTTCGCGATCATCTTCTTCAATGACAACCCCATCGTTCTGACGGTGATGTCGTACATTCCGTTTTCCGCGCCCGTCGGGATGCCGATGCGCCTCTTCCTCGGAACGGCCGAATGGTGGGAGCCCCTTATCTCACTCGTACTCCTGCTCGTCACCACCGGACTCGCCGTGCTTCTCGGGGCACGCATCTACAACAACTCATTGTTGAAGGTTGGCAGTCGCGTGAGCTGGTCGGAAGCGATCAAGGGCTAATAGCCTCTAGCCGACTGCCAAGGGCGCCGTCGCTGCTCTGCGCGGCGGCGGCGCCTCCATGCTGTCAACGAGTTCCCATGGATTAGATTTCAGAGATGATTATTTGGCTTAATGGGTCGTTCGGAGCGGGCAAGACCGCGACCACTCGGGAGATTGCGAAGCTGTTGCCCGCCATCGCGACATTCGACCCGGAGGAAGTGGGCTTCATGCTGAAGCACGCGCTGGGCGCCGACTTTCCTGGCGGAGACTTTCAAAACTTACCTACCTGGCGCCGCCTCACAGTCGCAGCGCTTGCTGATCTTACTGATTACCTCGGCAAGGACATCCTGGTTCCACAGTCAGTGCTCGTCGAGTCGCACTGGGATCAGATTCGCCACGGACTCCGTGACGCCGGAGTCGATTTGGCATCATTCACGCTCCACGTGGAAAAAGAAGAACTTACCCAGCGAATCGCAACGGACACCGTGCTGGAGAACGCCGCAGAGTGGCGCCTCGAGCACCGCGCTATTTACCGCTCAGCGCTGCCATGGCTGAAGGCGAAGACAACCGTGATCGACACGACCTCGTTGACGCCTACTGAAACTGCTCACCGGGTCATCGGCATGCTGAGCACTCACGACCAGTCGCACGACTAATTGCTCGCCTCAGCTGAACTGAGCGAGCCGCGCTGCAACTGTCGGTAATCACAGCGCGGTGACGTGCTCGTTATCGGCGGGCATCGCGTCTCGCTCACTCTGTTCGTCGTCGATGCTGACGGCAGAGAAGAGCATTGGCAATCCGTGGCCTGTCCAAGCGGATGCCCGATCCATAAGTTGAGCGTGAACGTGCGGTTCGCTGGAGTTGCCCGAGTTTCCGCACGCGGCGATGGGCTGACCTGCCACCACAGTGTCACCGACTGCGACGAGAGCTGAATGCTGCTTCACGTGCGCGATAAGCGCGAACACACCATCCTCACCGCGAATGGTGATGTGGTTGCCGATGATGAGGCGGGGGCCGCCGATCTCTCGAATCGTGCCTTCCATCAGCATGTAGATGTAACCGAGAACTGAGGACCGAGCGCGATGATCACGCTGCGCGTCACTAGCGCACACGACGACGCCGTCGATCATTGCTCGAACGGGCTCGCCGAAAGCCGGGTACTCATTCGGATACCGCAGTGCCATTCCCGTATCGAAGGCGGGTCGGGCACGTTCCTTCGGATCGAAAACGAGGTCGACTGCGTAGGCCTGGCCGTAGGCCCGCACGCCGTGGCTGGGCACCCGCGTCGCGGGGCTATTCAGCGCAGACCATCGCCCCGTTACGGGAGACAGAACGGTTCTCGGCTCTCGACTGGGTACGAGCTTGAGGCCGGGAACGAGTACGGCGAGAACCAAAAGCATCCCCACGATTCCTGCCAGAGGCAGCAGTGTGAGCACTGTCTTTACGGGACTTGCCGGCACGGCTTGAACGCCGATCGCACCCACAAAAATCGTCATGACCGACACGTACACGATGATGACACGAGCACGATAGATGCCCGCGATCACCCGCCTCATGCTGCCGCCAGACGAGAGACGACCACGAAGCGCTCAAGCACCACGGTGGTCTCGTCGTCGATCTTAGCCACGTCTAGACTTCGACGATCGGCTCGGATGGAAGCTTGCGTACCTTCGCGCGACGCCGGCGGCGAGCCGGAATCATGGCCCGCATTTCTTCGAGCTTGCCGAAGCAGAGCAGGCGGTCGTTCGCTTCGAGAACGGTGCTGCGGCGGGGGTTGGGCACCACGTTGGAGCCACGGTGCAGAGTGAGCACCGTGATGTCTTTCTCTCCCAAACCGGATTCGCCCAGCTGTTTGCCCACGAAATCCGCGTCGCTACCGACGACGATCTCAGCAACGCCGTAACCCGTCGAGACGCTGAGGCGCTGGCGAACATCGATCTCGGGGAACGCCACCTGGTTGGCGATGTAGTCAATGATCGCGCCCGCGACATCCAATTCGGTAGCTCGCTCGATGCCTTCGAGACCGGGCGACGAGTTGACCTCCATCACGAGGGGGCCATCTTTGCCCTCAAGCATGTCGACGCCGGCAACGCGCAGACCCATGATCTGGGCGGCCTTCACTGCGGCGCGGTGATATTCGGGCGAAAGCTCAACGGCTTCAACATTGCCGCCACGGTGCACGTTCGAGCGGAACTCGTCTCCGACCGCAACACGACGCATGGCAGCAACCACACGGTCACCCACCACGAGGGCCCGGATGTCGCGGCCCTTGCTTTCGGAGATGAAGCTCTGAATCAGCACGTTCTGCTTCGTTGAGTGCAGAGTCTCGATGATCGCTTTGGCGACCTGAGTGTCCGGAGCAAGGATCACGCCGATGCCCTGCGTGCCCTCGAGCAACTTGATCACGACGGGCGCACCGCCGACGCGCTCGATAGCCATCTCGACATCCGCCCGATTGTGCACAAAGGTGGTCGCGGGCATTGCGATGTCGTGGCGAGAAAGAATCTGGGTGGCACGCAGCTTGTCGCGCGAGTTCGTGATGCCACTCGAGGTGTTGGGCGTGTAAACATCCATTTGCTCGAACTGGCGAACAACAGCCGTACCGAAGTAGGTGATCGAGTTGCCGATGCGGGGCAGGATGGCGTCGTAGTCCGAGAGCAGTTTGCCGCGGTATTGCAGATCAGGTTCGTCACCAGTGAGATCAATCGCGAACCGCAAAGTGTTGAGCACTTTGACCGTGTGGCCTCGCTGCTCGGCAGCCGCACGAAGTCGCTGCGTGGAATATGCATGCGGCGCACGGGAGAGGATAGCGAGTTTCATGGGGCGACCTGTCAAGATATGGGGGTGATAGAACCTACCCATTCAAACACGGTCGCGGGCTGGCGTGAGTGGGTCGCGCTACCCGAAATCGGCGTTTCGTGGATTAAAGCCAAACTCGACACGGGCGCGCACAGTTCTGCCATCCACGCGACGAATGTTGAAGAATTCACCGGAGCCGATGGCAGCGACTGGGTTCGGTTCACGGTCGTGCCATGGCAGAAGTCGGATGCCGACGCTGCTGTTGTCGAACGTGAGATTCACGATCGTCGCGCCGTGCGCAGCTCTTCCGGCCACAGTGAAGACCGCATCGTGGTTTTGCTGCACGTCGAGCTCTTCGGGCAGACGGTCACCGCGGAAACTACGCTGACGGATCGCAGCGACATGGGATTTCGGATGCTGATTGGGCGTGAGGCCCTTAGCCAAGGCTTCTTGATCGACTCGAGCGCCTCGTTCTTGGGCGGTCGGGCGCCGCGCGCCATCCGTCGCCGTAATCAAGGCCGCGGCTAGCAAGCCCGCAGCTAGCAAAATTGCGAGTAGCAAACATCCGCCTCACTCTGAATGCACTTGCGCTCAGTCGCGTTCGCGCCACAAACGCCCTCATCTAGTCAACCATAACGACCTGATTGCGTTCCCAGTTGCTCTCGATATGGTGACGTCATGAGCATCGATATCCCCACTCATGAAGACCTTGTAGAACTCTCGCAGCAACGGAATGCGGCAAGCATTTCGTTGTATGTGTCACCGGGATCCACCGATGGCGGTCCGCCCATCGGCCGCGATACTGAGGCTGCGCGCCTCGCCCTTCGCTCCTCCGCTACGGAAGCGATTGCCGAACTCGGCGTGCTCGGTGTCGAGAAGACCGAGTTGGATGCGATCGGTCAGGCATTGGCCGCGCTCGATCACAACACAGACTTCTGGTCATCCTCCGCACGCTCCGTAGCGGTCTTCAGTTCGCCGGAAGTGACGCGAGCGTTTCGCGTGCGCAACGAACTTCCCTCTCATGTCGCCACTGGCGATCGGTTCGACCTCGGCCCGCTGCTCCGCGCCACAACCTTTGGACACTCGGGCTATGTACTCGCGCTCACTCAGGGCAGCGTGCGGCTGTTGGCCCTCAATGCCGACGATTCGAGCGTCGAGCTCGCTCTGCCGACCCTGCCTGACGACCTCGGGCGTTCCCTCGAAACTGCCGACAATGAGGGCAAGGCAGATATGCCCCGGGCCGATGGCGCCCTAGGACCCAAGGTGGAACTTCGCCGCTACTGCTCTCGCGTACAGGAAGCAGTACTTGATGTCATCGGCGCATCCGGACTGCCGCTCGTGCTCGCCGCATCCTCCGACCTGCAGCCGGCTTACTACGAGGTCTCGACGTACCGTGGACTTCTTTCCTCCTCGATTGATGCGAACCCCAGCTCACTGTCAATCGACGACTTGGAAGTTCGCGGGCGTGCTCTCTTGGCCGAAAGCCACTCGGCTGAGTTGGAATCGTGGCGCTCGAGTTTCGGAAATAAGCAAAGCAACGGTCTAGCCAGCTCCCAGCTGAGCGACGTTGCTCATGCGGCGACCGCTGGCCTCGTTGACACCCTGCTGTTCGACCTCACTTCGGTCGACGAAGGCACAATCGACGAGTATGGCAACACCACCTTCGCGAACGAACCAGGCCCCAGCACCTATGGTCTTGTCGACGAGATCGCTGCGCGAGTCTTGCGTACGGGGGGCACGGTGAAGGCGGTCCGCAGCGACGACCTTCCGGATGACTCTCCCGTCGCCGCAACGTTCCGCGGGCCGCTCTAGACGAGCACCGCTCAAGGGCGCTGGGGCTGACATGCGCTATCAGCCCCAGCGCCCTTCTCCATGTTGAGTGCGCGCCAATCTCACCGAAGCCGGTCAGCTAGCGCGCCTCCGCATACTGTGGGTCGCTCTACTGGTGAGCGCCGCCGTCAATCCGGATCTCGGTGCCCGTGATGAAGGCTCCATCTTCGCTCGCCAGCATCGCAACGACGCCTGCAACTGCTTCAGGCCCGGCATACCCTTCCTTGATCGCCGGGCTCATCTTCATGAACAGCGAATAGTCGGCGTCTTCAGGGATGCCAGGACCCATGCTCTGCTTGCTCTCGCCAACGCCCTCGGTCATTCCGGATGAGATCGAACCGGGTTGAACAGAGGTGAAGCGGATGCCCTGCTTCGCGTACTCAGCGGCAAGCGCATGCGTCATCGACTGCACTCCGCCTTTGCTCGCGGCGTACGCCGACATGTAAGGGTGGCCGAAAGCGGCTGAGGTGGAGCTGAAGTTGACGACCGCGGAGCCGTTGCCTTCAAGCAATGCGGGGATGCTCTCCCGGATCATGAGAAACGTGCCTACGAGATTGACGTTAAGCACTTGCTGAAAGAGCTCAAGCGACGTCGAGTGCGTGTGCGATGAACGCAGGATGCCCGCGGCGTTGACGAGCACGTCGAGTCCACCCAGAGTTTCCAAGGCAGTTGCGACAGCGGACTTTACCGATTCTTCATCGGAGATGTTCACGACGACGGTCGAGAGCTGAGCTCCGTGGCTGCCTGCCTTGCTGACGGTGTCGGCTAGCCCCGCTTCGCTGACGTCGGCGGCCACAACTGTGGCGCCTTCAGCGAGAAGGCGAAGCACGGTCGCTTGGCCGATGCCTGATCCTGCGCCCGTGATGATGGCGCGGCGTCCGGAGTATCTGTTCATGGGTAAGCCTCTCTTCGATGAGTGTTGGCTCCACGTTACGGCATAGTGGCACATTGTGCCAGAGTGACAGTTTCTGCAGTTAGGGGTTCAGCGCGTACGCTCCTCTATATGGATGCCGAACCACTCAGCCTGACGGAACGCCGCAAACGCGACACCCAGCTCGAGATCGCGCGCACGGCGGCGCGACTGTTCGCTGACCGCGGGGCCGACGCGGTGACCGCCGAAGAAATCGCCCGCCAAGCAGGCGTGGCGGTGCGCACTTTTTATCGCTACTTCAGCACGAAAGAAGATGCTGTAGCACCTCTGCTCACTGTAGGAGCCGACCAATGGCATGCGCTCGTCGCGGCAGCAGACCCTGCCGAGAATGTCGTTATCGCCCTCGAGCGCACAATTTCCGCTGTACTCACTCCACGCACGGAGGATGAGCTCGAAGGATTGCGGTGGACCCTAGGCCTTCTGCATGCGAGCACGAGCGATGTTGCACTGCAGCACGTCTGGCACCGCGTGAACTCCGATTCCGAAGTGCAACTCAGGTCAGTTCTTGCTCCCATCATGCCGCGCGAGACCGACTCGCTGACGTTACGCTTACTCGCCGCTGCCAGTGCTAGTGCCCTGCGCATTGCGCTTGAGGCTAGCGCTGAGAGCGATCGCGAGATGCATGACCCTGATTTGCTTGCCTCGCGCGCTCTCTCTGCATTCAGGCAATTCACCAGCGGGCTAGACCTCGCTGCGAATCCGCGCACGAACTAGTCGCCTCCGCAAGCTCAACCGAGTCACGGCCACCACGCGTGCACCGGAAACAGTCGAGCCCGTTACCAGCCCATTGTTCCCGGCGCCCCCTTGAACGGGCCAACGAGGTTCTTGGTGATCCAGCCGCCGTAAAAGTCGCCTGCTTGCGATGTGACAAGCTCGCCATCGATCTCGCAGGAATCCATCTGGCCGGGGTAAAGCGCCACCCGCGTTGCCAGCTCGTCGAAGCGGCGCGTGGGCTCAGGGTAGATCCAGCCCGCGCGCTCCGCCACGACTCCCCCTGCTACAACGTCGAAGTAGTGCGCTTCTCCCTTGAACTCGCAGAAGCTGGTTCCCTGCAGCGGCACGAGCACACCCTCCGGGAAGGCCGCGATCGGAACGTAATAGACCGGTGGATGGCTCGTCTCGAGTACTCGCACGGCATCCGTGGTGTCAACGATCACTTCGCCGCCCAGCCGCACGACGACGCGCTGGGGCATGTGCTCCACACGGGGAGGTCGGGGGTAGTCCCACACCGACTCTTGCCCGGCTTTCGGCTTGATGGGCTTCGGGCGGGGCAAAGGTCGGGGGTAGCCGGCGGGAGTCATTTGTCTATCCTGCAACCCTGCGCTGGGATGCTCCTGCACGCGTCTGCGCTGCTAGCTCGTTTCTTTTTCGATCCCAACAGGAACGCGAACCGTGCGATGAGTATCGATTGCAATTACGGCACCCACGACGACGAGAGATAGCGCCATCGAGGCAAGCACGTCACTAGTCCAGTGATACCCCAAGTAGAGCCGGCTAAGTGCGGTTCCCACAACGAATGCCACGGCGATGACGTAAGAAAGAGCGGCGACCCAGGGAGCACGACGGCGCGAAAAAACTAGGAATGTGAGGATGAGGAAAAAGTCTGCAACGCCCAGAACATGACCAGAGGGAAAGGAAAACGTCGTGTCAGGACCGTAGAGCATGAGATCGACCGGCGGGCGATCACGTTGCACTACCCGAGTAATGATTTGCACGATGATTACGCCGGATAGTGTGCCAGCAGCAAGCACGAACGGACGCCACGAATGCTCAGCGCGGATGCCCCATGTAAGCGTGACCACGAGCACGATGATGGGTAAAGCGATTGGCCCAAACACCTCAGTAAAAATAACCATGAGCACTGTGAGGCCCTCGGTCTGGTTCGACTTGAGCCACGCTTGAACCGTGACATCCATAGGTTCAAGTACTGAGGGCTGCAGCACTGCACACCACAGAAAGCCGAGCGCCGATGCCCCTGTCGCGATCAAGAGGGCGGCGACCACGAATAATTGCTTCTTCTTTTGAGCGGCTAGAACACGTTCTTCGGTAAAGAGTCGCTCATGGAGGCGTGCTCGCCGGGAGTTAGCTGCGGCTGAAGTGCTGTCGTTCATGCTCCGGCTTCCGGGTTTGTCGTGGGCATAGGAGATGGTATCCCGAGAGATGACTCGCATACACTGTCCGTCATGAATAATGCTTCCGCATCGAGCGCAGCCCGCAGCGCGCAGAACAGCACTGCTCTTCGCATCCTGGCTCGCCTAGGGTTTGGAGTGAACGGTCTAGTTCACATTCTGATCGGCTCCTTGGCGATCGGAATCGCTACGGGAGGCGGCGGCACTGATGCGGATCAGTCCGGCGCATTCCGCCAGCTCGCCTCGACTCCGGGCGGCGTATTCCTCTTATGGACGGTTGTCATCGGCATGTTTGCGCTCGGCGCATGGCTACTCATTTCAGCGTTTCTCATGAAGGGCGGCGACTCTAAAAGCCAGTGGGCTCGTCGCGCATCGGAAGCGGCGAAAGGACTTACCTACCTGGCGCTAGGCTCGAGCGCCATTCCGTTTGCACTGGGAGGGTCGAGCGATTCGTCTAGCAGCACCAGCAGCCTCAGCGCGAAGCTAATGGAAAACCCCGTGGGCCTCGTCGTGCTCGGCATTGTGGGCGTCGCTGTTGTCGGCGTTGGCGCCTACTTCATCCGCAAAGGTGTCACGAAGAAATTCACTGAAGATATCTCCCTGCCGCGAGAGCCACTGCGAAAGGCTGTTCTGGGGCTGGGTATCTCAGGGTACGTGGCCAAGGGCATCGCTATCGGCATCGCGGGAGTGCTCGTGGTGGCCGCAGCCATCACCCATGACGCGAGCAAATCGTCGGGACTCGATGGCGCGCTTACGAGCCTCGTCGGATTGCCATTCGGCGTCGCGCTGCTGATCGTGATCGCGATCGGCCTTATCGCGTACGGGCTTTACTGCTTCGTTCGTGCTCGTTTCGCACGCTTGTAGATCAGACCTGACTTCTGCGGATCCGGCGTTCGCCGTCGATTTTTGCCGCCAGCGGAGCCGCGACCACGATAGCTATCCCGACTCCCAGCAAGAGTGCGCCAACGGTGTCGGTGAGCCAGTGGGCACCGAGGTAAGTGCGGCTGAGCATCATGATGACCGTGTAAAGCATTCCCGCGACCCATACCCACACGCGGGGAAACAGAATTGCCAAGCTAAACGCCATCACCGCGGCATTCCCGACGTGACCTGAGGGGAACGATCCGAAGTCAACGGTCACCAAGATAGTGTCGGGGCGCGTGCGCGCGAAGAGGTGTTTGAGCAATTGCACGGCCCCGCCGGTGAGCACCGTCGCGAGTGTGAAATAGAGGGCGCCCCACGGCCGTCTTCTCAGCAGCAGGAAAATGATGATTGCACCGGGGACAACGAAACTCGCAACTATGCCCGCTCCCAGAAAATTCATTGCGAGCGACACTGATTGCAGAACCGGGTTGGAGTTCTCGGTGAGCAGCGTCATCCACCACGAATCGATGCCGAGCGGGTTGCCATTATCTCGAAGAACAATGAGTGCTCCCAGAGCGACAGCCAAACCGAGTGCGACACAGCCACTGACGAGCGGCCAATGACGCCGAACGCGGTGGGCGCTTTCGACCGCTGCAACTTCGGGATGTGAGTTCACCATGACGTAATGCTAAAACTTTGTTCGGCGGGTTGCCTACCTTCTCAGATCTCCATTACCGATGACCGGCTAGAGTCATCTCACTGTCAGCACCAGCCGTCACCACGACGGCAACTGCGCTGCTCGACCGTCGCGCAGCAGAGCCGTCGCGCGTTGAGCAACATGGCCTATTTGAGGGAGACCGATGACCGAGAAGTCCACCACCGATGCCTCGTCGCCGCGAGCTGTGGCCGTTGTCTACAACCCCATCAAGGTCGATCTCGACGCGATCAAGGCGGCTGTGGCAACTCTCGAGAGCGAGACCGGTTCACAGCCGACAACGTTCCACGCCACCAGCAAGGAAGACCCCGGTGTCGGCGCCACCCATGCGGCACTGGATGCTGGCGCCGATGTTGTCATCGTCGCGGGTGGCGATGGCACAGTGCGGGCCGTTGCCGAAGCCGTGCATGACAGCGACGCTGCTTTGGCATTGATGCCCTCAGGCACAGGGAACCTCTTTGCGCGCAACCTGGGGCTTCCACTAGATGATCTCGAAGGCGCGGTGCGAACTGCATTCACCGGAGTCGTTCGCTCGGTCGACATTGGCCTCATCGACATCCGCGATGAAAACGAAAAACTTTCCAAGCACGCCTTCGTGGTCATGGCTGGGCTTGGCCTCGACGCCAAGATGCTCGCCAACACCGACGACGATCTCAAAGCGAAAATCGGTTGGTTGGCTTATGTGAGCGCAATTGTTAAAGCCATCGCAGACGACAGCGAATTACGTTTGAAGTATCGCCTCGATGCCCGACGCTCCCGGTCGGCTCGAGCGCACACAGTCATTGTCGGCAACTGCGGTTCGTTGACTGCCAATGTGCTGCTGTTGCCGGATGCCGCTCCCGACGACGGGTTCCTCGACGTTGCGGTCATGCGGCCACAGGGCGTCATCGGCTGGGTGCAAATCCTTGTGAAAGTACTGTGGGAGAACGGGGTGCTCCGTCGCATCAAGGGCGGCCATTACCTGACGACAAGAGACATCCGCGCTTTGAGCTACGTCAAGGCGAAGCAGCTAACCGTTCGCCTAAGCAGGCCAGAGCAGATCGAGCTCGACGGCGACGAATTCGGCACAGCGATTGCGTTCAAGACGCGCATCAAGGCGGGCGGCCTCACCGTACGGGTGCCACAGCCGGCCTCGCTACCGAAGAACTGAACCATTCCACGGCACGCTGCGTGACTAGCTTTCGCCGTTCGCAGCTGCGTTGTGGCCGCTGTTCTCGTCGGCTTGATCGGCTGCTTCCTCGTCAGCTTGCATCTGTTCAGCGTGTTCGAGCCTGGCGTTGAGCGCCGCGAGAATTCTAGCGATGTCCATGGAGATGGCCGCGGAGGCGCCCATCGCCGTGGCGTTAGCATCAGCTTTTCGAGCATCCAATTCCGCCGTCAGAGCAGCAAGTGCATCGGTAGCAAGCGCGTGAGCTTCTTCGCGATTTTCCAGCGAATCCCAGTCGCGCAGAGCGGACGCAACAGCGGCCAGCGCGTCGCTGAGTGCGGGCCGCAGTTCGGGACGCAGCTGCACTTTGATGGGGGTTCCCCACACAGCACCGGTGAGCACATCCGTGATGTCCCGAACATGGAACGTCACATTTTCGAGGGCCGCTAGGTCTTCATAGTCCGCTTTCAAATCGCGACGATAGCGGCGGGCACGGGGATTCGCTTTCCGACTCTCGTCGGCGAGCAGCACCGCTTCGCGCACTTGCGCAGAAACGGCAACGAGCGAGTCTTTACCCGACGCCCACCCGTCGCGTTCGGGAGGCCAGCTCTCGGCGAGAGCCTCTGCAATTTCAGCAAGGTGATCCGAGAGCACAGCTCGAAAGTTCGATAGCTGCTGGTCAACAGCGTTGTGGCTGAGCACAGGGAAGATCAGGAAGTTGACGAGCAGTCCGACGACGATACCGAGCGATGCTTGCTCGAGGTATCCCAGAGAGTAGTCGTCCGCATCCGGTCCGCCGATAATGAGAACGAAAAGCACGGTGACCGGGATGTATTCGCGGTTGGCGCCAAACCATCCCGTTGCGGCAATGAGAGCTCCCGCCCCAACAGCGAGCGACATAGTCAGCACGCTGGGCGAACTGAAGATGATGACGGCGCCGGCGAGCAGTATCGCCACGGTGAGACTGCCCAAAGTTTGGGCGGCGTTTTTCATCGAACCCATGAGAGTCGGGTACATTGCGACGATTGCACCGAGTGGTGCGTAGTACGGATAGTTGTCGGCAACTCCGGGGAGGTAAGGCGCGATTGTCCACGCGATTGCTACGGCGACACCCGTTTTTGCGGCTTGCACCATGCGCGTGCGGGTAATGTCCGCCCGCATCCGCCCTGCCGTCTTCGTGACGGGCTGCAGCTTCCGCTTCACCGGCTGCAACCTGTTGTTATCGAACCTCAGTCGCTTCACGCGTTGACCCTGATTTCTTCAGTGCCTGGTGATGGTTCAGGATGCTCGATCCGCACTCGATCAGGTCGAAAGCCGTGTTCGATCCCCCACAGCACTGCGTTAGTTCGGCTTGTCACCCCAATTGCTCGATAGCAGCTTCGAATATACGTCTTGATCGAATTGATCGACAGATGCGTGCGCTCGGCGATTTCGAGGTTCGACAGCCCCTGCGTAATGAGAGCGAGAACTTCTGCTTCTCGCTCGGTCAACCCTTCTTCGCGGCCTGGCCAATCACCAACCATGACGGTGGGAACGCCGACTCCACCGATATGCACTTTCGCGCCGCCAGCGTGGATATCTTCGAGCGCCGCCACCAATTTTGCCGCGGGCAGCCCCTTCGACACATAGCCGTCAGCACCATTCGCCAGCACTGCTGCGATGTGCGCGGGGTCGAGGTTCCACGAGTACACCACTACCGCGCCCACCGCTGGGTTAGAGGCGAGCTGATGTACGGCCGCACGATCGCCTTGCGTGCCAGCAAAAGTGTCGTAGAGGGCGATATCGACGCGCTCATCCACTTGCTTATTGAGGTCAAGCTCCACCACTCGGATGCGGTTCGAGTACGAACGCAACATGCCCACGACACCCCGCGCGACAACTTCATAATCATTGACCAAGGCCACCTGCACAGAACTCATGGGTCAACGATAGGGGGCGCCATGGCGTCGCGGGCAAAGTTCACCCCTAAGGGTGAAGTCATGCAGGCACCGCCCAGAATATTCTCAGCTTGTGGCGTGCCTGCCGCTCTACGCCAGCGCTGGCAGGCACGCCACGCCAAACCCCATCCCCCACACGATTAGGAACTCTTATGAGCGCATCAGACAAGTTTGAGAACGCTGCTGAAGACCTCACCGGCAAGGCGAAAGAGGCCACCGGAAAGGTCACCGACAACGAAGAGCTCGAGGCCGAAGGCCGCGCCGATCAGGCCAAGGCTGACCTGAAGAAGGCCGGCGAAAACGTGAAAGACGCTGTTTCGGAATAGCGCTCACCGCGAACCCCCACTCCCCACTAGCTTTTCCCGAAAGGTATTTCATGAACACTCTTCTTATCGTCGTGGCAATCATCGCCGTCGCTTTGCTTCTCACCGGCGGACTCGTGCAATCACTCAACTTCCTCCTCTGGGTGGGAATTGTGCTGGCCGTCATCGCCGTCATCGTCTTCCTCGCTCGCAAACTGACCGGTGGACGCGTCTAACCGCAGCATTTTGTAGAGCTAGCTGGAGCAGTTCTTCAGCCCTCCCCCCAGAGAACGAAGAACTGAACGAGGTGCGCGCAACCCCCTGGTTGCGCGCACCTCTCTTTTAATCAAGCACAACCCGAGGATCCCGAATGTGTAAAAAAGCTAACGCTCGCTCTGCCGATACGTCGCAACTCCCCGCTGCGGCCGCTGTTGCGGCTGTTGCGGCTGAACCCGCGTGTGAAGGGGATTCGGACGTGCTCGAGCCACCGTTCCCGCCGCTCTCAGCGAGCGAGCACGCAGCACTCCACGCGAATGAAGACCCCATTGTCGAGTGGATCGAAGAACTCGCTCCCACGACTGAGCTATAACTAGGCGCGATTCGTAGCGACGTACACGGTGTTGGATGAGACCCCACCGGTCAACGCATTGTCGAAATCGACCGCGTGCGCGATGGGGTTCTCGAAAACCTGCCCCAGGCGCTCCATGAATTCATCGTCACTCGGGTCATCCGACCACAGTGCAAAGACTCCGCCGTCGCTGAGATGAGCGCGCACGCGGCGAAGACCGTCGACGGTGTAGAGGTCAGCGTGGCTGGGGTCGAGCTGGTGGCGAGGTGAGTGGTCGACATCCAGCAGAATCACGTCGTACGGCTCAGTCGGCTCCGCACGCATCACGGCAAAGAAGTCGGCGTGCGTGAGGGTGGTGCGGCTATCGCCGGTAAGTTCTGCGGATACCGGAAGCAGGCCGCGATTGTGCCAATCGATCACGGCGGGCAGGGCATCGATCACTTCGAGTGACCCGACGCGCGAATCGGCAAGCGCGGCAACCGCCGTGTACCCGAGACCGAGCCCGCCGTTGACGACGCGCAAGTTGTCGCCGCTGGCTGCCGCTAGCCCGAGATCAGAGAGAGCGATTTCGGCAACGGTAAAGAGGCTCGACATGAGGTACTCCTCGCCAAGCTTCACCTCGTACACGTCCACGCCGAGCGTGGGCTCTCGTCGGCGCCGCAGGTTGAGCTCCCCCATCGGGGTCTCTTGAAAGTCGAGCTCTTCGAAGCGGGAAATAGCCATGGGTTGAGCCTACGTGGCTTGCGACGCACTGCGCTCTGCGGTGGGGCGACGCCGACAATGGAACCGCCTCTTCATCCGAGTTCGCCGTGACTGCTGGCCGAACTATCGCTCTTCGCGCGACACCTCCATATGCTGAGGAAATGACAGCATTAGAGTGGGATGGCTACCTCAACGCGCGGGACTTGGGCGGCTCTCCCACCGCTCTCTCCAGCACCGGCGCGACTCGCTTCGGTCGCGTCGCTCGTGGGCCGCGCCGGGAGCGCTTGACCGAGAGCGGGTGGGACCATGCTCGTGGGTGGGGTCTAACATCCATCGTTGATCTCCGCTGCGCTCACGAAGTTGGGCCCGGCGTGGGCGACCACGCGATTGCTGACCATATTCTCGACGGCATCACGATCGTCAACGCCCCCACGGAGGATCAGAACGATCCCGAGTTTTGGGAGGCCTGCGCGCCCATCCTCGACTCCCCCGAATACTGGGCCCACAATTGGCGCTTGCAGCCGCACCTCGTACGAGGTGCTCTCGACGCGATTGCCAGCTCGACACCGGGTACGCTCGTGCATTGCAGTGCGGGCCGTGACCGAACGGGCATGATCAGTGCGCTAGTCCTAGGCAACGCTGGCGTTGAACCGGATGCTGTCGCGGCTGACTATGCGACATCCGTTCATGCCATGGCGACCATCGTCACGCTCGCGCCGGGCACCGAGCCGCAAGAGATTCGCTCGAGCGCCGAGGTCGACGAATGGCTCACCGACAAACTCCCCATCGTGCACGACGCCGCTGCTCGCACTCACGAGATCTTCGACGACCTCGCGGTTTCGATTGCCACGCGCTCGGCGTTGCGCAGGCTACTGATCGCTGAGTAGCCCGCGCAGTGCGTCGCGTCGCATCGCGCATTGCGGTGCCAGGCGCGCTAGCGCGTCTCGGGAACTTCTGGCCCTTCCGGCAGCACCACTGGTTCTGCCTCGGCGCGATGACGCCCCGGTTGCGGCTTCTGATGGCCCATCTCGCCGCCGATGCGGCCGCCGAACGGACGACCGTGATCGGCATACTCTTCGCGAAAGAATCCGATGCGCCACTCTCCCATTTCCATGAGCGCGCCGGTGCGCAGCGTGCGGGAGCCCGTTTCTTGACCAGTGAGTGGTCGAGAGCCGCCGCCGACAGCGCCGAAGGACCGAAGCACGTACTCGTCATCATCATCGTGGCGAATTTCGGCGTGAATGGGATCGAGACCGGGCAACTGCAGGTCTGCCGACGTCGATGATCCGATAGTGGTGACATCCGACCGCAATTCGAACTCGCGCGGCATCTGGCCGTTCCAGTTTTCAGAACCCACAACGAAGAACAACCGTGGCCGCCCTGCTCCGGACGCATAATGCGTCGTCGTCACCTTGCGGCGAATCGTGCGGTCGAAGGTAGGCACGAGCGGAAACAATGTTCCCGGAGGGAACTGCAGGGGCGAGGCACCAGAGGACGAGGCATCCCGGCGTCGCAACATTGGCGCAAGCGCCGCACGGCTACCTAACGCGATGTGGGGCGAACCCGTCAACACTCGTTGAGCTACTGAAGGCTTGATCGCTCCAATGCGGGCGATCAATCCGAGCGGCCCCGACAGGGAGACGGTTAGCCCTCGTTCGGCGAAAGCTTTAGCCACGACGCGTGCTTCTTTGAGCTTCACGGATCGCGCTTGCAGAAACAACTCCGGGTTACTCGAGAACACGTCGATGTCAGTGCCGTGCGCTGTAACCGTTCCCGTCATCGTCTCCGTCTCGAGCTGTGATGCCGCAGCCTTGCCATTGCCCGAAGAATCGGCATCCGCATCATCAAGTACTGGTTCGATGAGCGAGAAGGCCAGATCAATGTCGAGCCTCGTTGAGGTGCTCATCGCTACGGGGCGGTCGGTTCGGAGCCAGTTCCCTCGCTCGTGGTCACCCGCAAGGTGCCGTTGAGTTTCCAGGTCGCGCGAGGCGCATCCTGCCCAACATCGCGAGGAACTTCGACCGTCATGTCGATAAAGCTGTAGTCAATGACGGCACTACGACCGGTGAGGTACGACCACATTTCTTTACCAAGATCTGTCCAGTCTTGGATGTTGTGGGCGTCGGGGCCAGAAGCGCTGCTCGAGGCGGAGGGGCTATTGAGATCAGACATGGTTTCTTCCTTTTCGCTCGCGTTGAGGAATCGGGCAACCATCGTGATCGGTAGCCGCCCACTGTAATGTCACGATAATCGCGCACCCCGGCCGGAGGAAGAGTTGCGGCCCAGGTCACGGCATACTCACTGGGAAGGAGGGAGTGCGGGGCGAATGCTCGCGCTCCCCTAGCTATGCCGCGGCGCAAGCGTCACGCCGCGGAGTGAGCCTTACGCTGCGGAGCGAGCGCGACCGATCAGACCGGCGCGCACGAGCAGCACGTAGAGCTGGCAGCCGAGGCAATAGTCGAAGACCGAGTTCAGGAACGCGGCGATGAACGCCAGGCCGGCGAAGATTACGAGGGCGTAGGGCACGGCGGCGAGGTGCAGAACGACGCCGAGCACGGTGATGACAAAGCCGACGCCCTGCGAAAACGTGGGCGGGCGCGGGTCTTCGAGGTGGCTGGGCGCGCTCAGGCGCGGACGAATCGCTGCCTTGAAGAAGAGACCGTAGGGGTGGCGCTGGATGCCGGCGAAAGCGCCCCATGCGAAGAGCGCCGCGATCACGGCAAAGAGAATGAACGACGGCTGGCTGGCGCGCTCGGCGAGTGTAGCCGGGAGTGCTGCTGCGGCGTCCAGCCCGAGGCCGATCACGGTGAGCAGGAGTACGGCGGTGATGCCGGCGCCGAAGCGGGGACCGCGCGGGTCGATTCCGGCTTGGCCGGGCTTGGCGGCAAGAGCTGCTTTGGAACCCGAGAGCTGAGCCGCTCCAGCGGCGTGGGGGTCATTCGTAGTCATGGGAGTCGCTATCTATGATGCGCTGGGCGCGGGTGCGGGGTACTGGCGCTGTCTCGGGGTGGACGGGGGCGAAACCTGGTGGTTAGACCAACGCGGGGGCGAGCATCCGGCCCAGTTCGGCACGGAGGTCGTTGATCTTGGGGGCTCCGCCGATGCGGGCCTGCAGCACACCGTTGCCATCGAGGATGAACGTGGTCGGAGACTGCAACAGGTTGAACTGGTTGGCGATCTCGGGGCGCGAGGTGACATCCACATCCACGTGAACGACTGAGCCGGTTCCGTCATCGAACTCGTCGGCGAGGGCGCTCAACTGTGTGCGAACGGTGGGGCAGATGGCGCAGGCTTCGGTGGAGAACTGAACGAGAGTGACGCGGCTGCCGAACGGGGCGGCACCCGGAATCGAGATGCGATTCTCTTCGGATGCGGCGGTTGAGACGTCAGTTCGAGTGCGCTTGATGCGGCCAGTTCGCGCACGCCAGACCAGGCCCAGCACGGTGGCGAGTGCCACGAGGCCGAGAAGCACAGTCAGGGTTTCCACAGCGTTCACCTTTCGAGGTTATTGCGAGTTCAGGCCCGTCGGCGTTGTGTGACGCGAGGTTACTGGCCCCACGAGCCACAGTGACGACAAAAGCCCCACTCGACTTGGTACTCAGAGAACAAGTCGAATGGGGCCTCAGATATTCCGTGCGACAGCTAGATGCTGTTGTGGTCCTTCACTGCGGCTTCCATGTCTGCCAAGCCAGGGGCCATCGCGGCGTCAACAGCGAGCGGGTTGGAAGCGTTGAGCTCCTGCATCCCCCGGCCGTCAGGTGCCGACGCGTTGATCTCGTGCTCGTCGGCGGCAAGTCCGGTCATGACCTGAGCGACGACGTCAGAAACCGGGCGGCGAGTCCAGTCGGCGTTCTGGCTGCTCATCATCTCGGTGTCGGTGGCGCCGGGGTAAACGGTGGCCACGTGCACGCCGGTGCCGTGAAGTTCACGACGCATCGCTTCACCGAACGCGGCAAGACCTGACTTGGTGGCGGCGTAAACCGCGTAGAACGGCATCGCGACAAGAGCGATTTCGCTCGAGATGTTCAGGATGAGGCTGCCGTTAGCTGCACCGCTGGCGCGAAGCTGCGGCAACAGTGCCTGCGTGAGCAGCACGGGTGCGGTGAGGTTGAGGTCGATCATTGCGGTGGCCTGTTCCGCGGTGGCGTCTTCGAGACGACCCGCGCGTACGTTGCCGGCGTTGTTCACGAGAAGGTCGACGGTCTCCCATGATTTTACGGCGTCCGCGACGTTCTGCGCACCATCCGCCTGACCGAGGTCTTGAACCAGAATGTCGGATGTTCCACCCGCCTCTTTCACGAGGTCAGCAGTCTTCTGCAGGGTGGCTTCCGTGCGCCCAACGAGCAGCAGGTGTGCTCCCTTCGCGGCAAATTCGAGGGCGAGGGCTTGACCGATTCCTTGGCCAGCTCCGGTGATGATTCCGCGGCGATTTGTGAGATCCATTGTGGGGATCCTTCCTATTGGGGGGACGGATCGCGGTAGCGACCCGGGAGCGAACTCGCGTTCTGTACCGAACGGTAACATATGTTTGGGTGCGATAACTGAGTGAGACAAACAAAGCCGTCCGGGCCAACGCCGCCACTATTGTGTGAGCATGACGCACGACATCCTCATCGCTGGCCCCGTGTCGTGGAACAGCATCGTCTATCTCGATCGCCTGCCGGAACCTAGCCCACACATGCAGTTTGCGCTGGAGGATTTTGAGACCGTTGGGGGCACATCCGCTGGCAAAGCTCTGCACCTAGCCGGGTTGGGCCGCAAAGTCGCCTGTCACACAGCGGTGGGTGACGACGCGGCTTCTATCCGACTGCGCGCGGTGTTGGAATCGGCAGGAATTGAACTGCAATACGTCACTGTTCCCGGCGCGAGTGAACGGCATTTGAATCTGATGACGCGGGCCGGTGAGCGCGTGTCGCTGTACCTGTCGACCCCCGCTTTCGTGGAGCCAGATGTCGCGCAGTTTCGCGCGCTGGCCGAAGGCGCGGAGGCGCTTGTGATGGACCTATCGGAGACCTCTCGAGCGCTTCTTCCCGAGGCTGTTGCATCGGGTGTCCCCCTCTGGACTGATCTGCATGACTACGACGGCCAGTCGAACTTTCATGAGCCGTTCGTGCACGCTGCGACTTACCTCTTTATGAACGCCGACTCGATGCCAGATCCCCTGCCCTTCATGCGCGCACGGGTCGACGCGGGCGCCACGGCGGTGGTGTGCACTCTCGGCACTGAGGGAGCTGTCGCGTTCGACGCCGACGGAGTCCACCGAGTGGCGGCAATGCCTGCAAATATTCGGGACACCAACGGTGCCGGTGACGCCTTTTTCGCGGGCTTCTTGCACGCATCGCTGGCGGGCTCGTCTATTGAAAAGGCGCTTGCCGCGGCTGCATCGCAGGCGGTGGTCGCGCTCGAATCGAAGCACCTTCATCCCAGCGTCGGCGGCGCGCTCACATAATCTCTTTTCTTTGTGCGGACGCTTGCCCCCGCGGCCACGCCAGCCCAAAGGGCTTCCACAACAGCGGCAGAAATACGGCGGAGGCAAGAAGCAAGACCCCGCCAAATACTGCAAACACTGTCACCGTATTTGTAGCCGCAGCCAGCAGGCCGGCGAGCCCGGCGCCTACGGGCAGCGCGAGGCGCGCGAGCACGAGATAGGTGCTGCTGACGCGGCCGAGCAAGCGCTGTTCAACTACGGCTTGGCGGATGGTGATGGTCATGACGTTCCACACCGTGACGCCCGCACCATTAAACGCGAGCAATAGAGATGCGAACACCAAGTTGGACGTCCACGCGAGGGCAATGATCGATACTCCGCTCGCGAGTGCACAAGCCACCGCGGCGAAGGGTGCACCCAGTCTTCGGATAACGCGAGTGGCGATCCGCGCACCAACCAGTGAACCCACCGCCGCCAACGCCAACATGACGCCGAATCCGGTTTCGCCGGATTGCAGATCGCGGAGTGCGTAAATCACAGCAACGCCCCAGAACGCTCCGGAAACTCCAGCCCA
This sequence comes from Rhodoglobus sp. NPDC076762, assembly GCA_040687235.1. Taxonomy (GTDB): domain Bacteria; phylum Actinomycetota; class Actinomycetes; order Actinomycetales; family Microbacteriaceae; genus Rhodoglobus. Next base: position 2,021,608 of record JBFBMV010000001.1, read on the forward strand.
CACCGCAAGCTGCAACGACATGACACCGAGCAAGCGAGAGTGCATCACAACGCGAATTCCTTCAGCGAGCTGCTCGAGGAAATGGCGGATGCCTCCGTTCCCTCGATACGTCACTGCATCGTCCGGCTGAGTCACTTCCGGCTTCGTTTCTACGTCGCGCAACGACACCATCGCCAGTGCTGCCGCGACAAGTAGCAGCACATTGGCCAGAAGCGGGAGGGGCTGAGCGACAGCGAACAGAACCCCGCCGAGCGCACGGCCCACAAACATCTCGCCTACTATTTGCCCGGACTGCAGGTCTGAGTTTGCCCGCCCCAAGTCGTTCGCCGCCACCAGCCCGGGAAGCATCGCGTGCGATGCTGGATCGGAAAATGCCTCCCCTGCGCCATACAAGAACGCGCCCGCGCAGAGCATCGTAATGTCCAGCACCCCCAGGGTGATCGCGCCGACCACGAGCGCCAACACGATGGAACGACCGACTTGAGACAGCGCGATCAAACGCCGCTTACGCACCCGGTCGACGAAGACTCCAGCAATCTGCCCCAGAAGAAGCGCTGGCAGATAGGTAAACACGGTGACAAGCGCGATCAGGGTGGGGCTTTGCGTGACCTGAGTCGCCAGCAAGGGCAGCGCGACTAGACGGATGCCATCGCCCAAGTTCGTCGCGGTGACTGCGCTCCAGAAGATCCAGAACGGACGGCCAAGCGTGTGACCGCCTGACACTATTCAGTGCTCGTCGGGCCGGGTATCGAATAGGCGAAGGCGCCGAGCGATACGAGGTCTCCATTGTCGGTCTCCAGTTCACGGATCGAAGCCCGCGCGTGCTCCAACAGAGCGACGGCAGCCTTCTGGCCCTCAGCATCCAATCGCACCTGTGACACCAGCAGTCGTTGGGAGTTGCTCCGTTCCATCTGCGCTGACAGTGCGCGCAAAACTGCGGGCCGGGCGCCTGCCTCGGTGCCCTCCGGGTCGCCAGCGATTTCGGGTGCCGTGACCCCCCACAGTTGCTGCCGCCCGCCACGAACGCTGCGCTCGCTCGTTTTACACACGATGTCGGCCCGTTCAAGCACACGCAAGTGATAGCTAACACTCCCCTTGCGCAACCCCAACTCTGTCGCTAGTTCGGCCATGGTCCAGGTGCGATCACGAAGTAGGCGGAGCATATCAAGACGAACCGTGTTGGCAAGGGCGCGTAAGTCGCCAGTCGCCGTAGTTGCTGCAGAAGCATCGGTGGAGGCGTCATAAGCAGCGTGCTCAGGCGTGGTTGTCATCTAGTTAGTGTCAATGACTCTTGACACTAATGTCAAGAACTTTTGTGAGGGGGCTGTCGCGCCCTGCGCGCCCTGCTACTGCGGCGTGCGCGACCGCTTCAACGCGAGCATTGCCGCGCGGTCGAACCCGAGCGTCCGTCGGGCGACAAAGCCGCCAATAGTCGCTCCCGCCTCAAAGCCAAGGCCAGCAGTAGAGCAGGTAGATGATTACGCCGGTGGCGGCTGGTGACGCCCATCGTCGGGATTCCTGCTGAGCCGGGTTGAATCGCGCGGCGCCCAGGCGCGAACTCTCGTCTCGTGCCGAACGGCAACATAGTGATGTCGCAGTTCTATCTGCCCACGGGAGTCGCCTGCATCGCACTGTTCGGTCTGCGTTTTAATCCGCGGTACGACGGCATGACACGAGCTAATCCTCGGAGAAGGTTCGCACGTCAGTCCTGTAAACCACACCATTTTCAGAACTTGCAGGTGCGATAGTGACGATAAAATCGGGCAAGGCCCCGGCTGTTACTTTGCCATTCGCATCAATGGATGCCACGTCGGCTTCCCAGCCGATGAGATGAACGATCACCGAGTAAATGCCGGCATCGAGCGCGAATTCAGTCGCGCCGCCCACGCACGATCCGATCTCTTCTAAGCCGCCCAACTGCATCCGCCCCTGGGTTGTGAGTTGGTAAGGCTGCGATGTCGCCGCCAGAACGTTCCGCTCTCTGGCCGTGAGAGATTCGGTGCGAACCTCGACCTGGAAAGCACCGTCCCCGCCGATGTTGAGAGGAACGAATGCACCCTCAGTGATGAGCCTCACGATCGACTCGTCCTCGCAAAATAAGTCTTCCCACTGCTCCAGGTCAACGACGTCAGTGAACCGCGACGGATCCCACAACGCACATAGCCCGGCGCCAGTCGTGGCGAGTGTGGACAACGGTAGCGTCAGCGGCGGAGGTGTAGCGTCGTTCACGTTGAGCTCTTTTCTTATTGGTCTAGGCGCAGATTTCTGACAATCTCAGAATGGCCGGCAGCCCGGCGGCGGAGGCGAAAAATGAACCCCGACGTCGGCGACGTTAACCCTGTGATCTCGTCAGAGACTCGCTCCCCGGTGTCGATTCGCACGTGAGCGAACTCGGGCATGTCGAAAGGTGCCGCGGTGCTGGTGAATCGCACGAGCACGAGAGCGTATTCGTCACCGACATCTGCATCGAGTTCCAGCCAGCTCGCGCTCGCGTACGACTTCCAATCGAAGTCATAACGGGCAAGAGGAAAAGCATCCCGCATTCGGTGCGTGTCCATCGCGACAGGGTTCGCAACCATTACTTCGAAGACGGATTCTGCGAGCTGTTCCCAATCGTCGTGAGTGCTCTCTGATTGCCACACAAGGCTCACCTTCTCGGCGGAAGGAACCAATGCGACTAGGGCCGCCCGAAAGGCCTGCACTGCATCATCGACCGAAAGATTCACGACATCCGGCACGTTCGTCTCGTTCACCATCGTCACGAGCTACCGATAGCCCGGGAGCGACTGCCCCTAACAGAGCTGGTCATTGCGCCACTCGAAGTACCCACGATTCGACAGAGTGAACGCCCTTACAACTTTGCCCACTTCTTCGACCCTGCATTCGTGGGTAAGAGCACTTACCGGCGCAGATCCGTACAGAAAAAGCGTGTCGCCGACTCCGATGTGGGCCGAGTCTGACTCGCTCCAATCGATCAGCGCGCGATCAGCGAATGCGAGCTCCGCGTTGAATTTCTTCTGGTTCGATGCGACGAGCCATTGCTGAGGGATGTGCTCAGCCGATTCGATCGTTGTGGATGAAGCTGCGGGCATCTTCGAGCACTCCTCATTCGCTAAGTTTCACTCAGCGTAGCGCTCACCTGCCGCCGCCGTCCGCGCCGCCACCAGCGCGTCCTACCGCGGCGTCCGCGACCGCTTCAGCGCCAGCATTGCAGCGCGGTCAAAGCCGAAGGTACGACGAGCAACGAAGCCACCAATAGTGGTTCCGGCAGCCAAGCCGAGCCCCGTGGCAAGTGCCATCACCATCGAGGGCAGCGCTTCGCTGACCCCAAACTCAGAGTCCATGAGCGCGTAGATGCCGCGATACAGCGCGAGACCGGGCAGCAGCGCGATGATGCCGACCATGTTGGTGGCGCCTTCTGGCACTTTCAGCCAGCGGTAGAGAAGGTAGCTCACGACGCCGGCGGCGGTTCCGGCGATGGCAGGCGCGAGGCCGGGCGATGCCGCAAACGGGAGGACGAACCAGTAGACGGCGAACACGAGCGCAGCACCCATTGCCATGATCGGGAGCAACCGCATCCGCACATAGGAAGCAAGAGCGAAGCCGACAGCGATGATGGCCGAGCCGATCATCCCGGTGACAACACTGCGGCTGTCACCGAGCGAGTCGCCGACCGCGACGGGGATTCCGAGGCGCAACGAAATGCTCAGCACGATCGAGATGCCGACCGCGAGACCGAGCGTCATCATGATGACCTCCATGCCGCGGGCGGTGGCGGTGACGTAGTAGCCGCCGATCGCGTCGCTCGCCGCCGACGTGAGGCCGACACCGGAAAGCAGCATGATGATGCCGGAGATCACAATCACAGTCGGGCTGTTCGATCCGGGGATTTCGATGCCGATCGAGCGCAACCAAAACATGAAGACCGCAATCACGCTGATAACGCCGGCAGCGGCCATCTGGGCGAAGAATGCGGGAACCGACAGTCGCTCCAGGCGCCGCGTCATTATGTCTGAGATGGCGGCGGATGCTGCAGCCACAAGCACGAGCACGAAGCTGGCACCGAAGATCACCACGACACCTGCCGCGAGGATCGCCTTGCCGGCGGTCACGACCCAGCGACGGTAAGGGTGCGGTGTGGTCAGAATCGCGCTCAGCTGCTCACGCGCTTCATCCACATCGCCGGGGCCATCGGGGCCGGTGATCTGGTCGATGAGCCAGTACACGTTTTGCAGGCGCGTGTAGTCGATGGTGCGCACCTTCACGATGCGCATGATCGACATGGGGTCTTCGTTCATGCCGCGATGCACCGAAACGGTGAGCGACGTGAAGGTGATGTCGACGTGCATCCCGCTGACGCCATAAGCGGTGCTGAGGCGCAGCACCGTTGCCACGACGTCGGCCGCGGATGCCCCGGTCGCCAACATCGCTTCGCCCGCACGCAAACAAAGGTCGATAACCGAGCGCGCATGACGCTGTGACAGCTGCTGTTCGTTGCCCGGTAACGAGAGGAGTTGAGTGGGCGCGTTGTTGGTGCGCAGCGCTCCCCCGGCCATAGTGATGAGAGATCGGCTCACTCGCTGTTGAAATGTCCGCAGTCGCTTGCCCTTGCCCTTAGTCACTCGTCAAGGGTAGGGGCTATGGCGTGCCCGCCGATACCCGGCTGCACGTTCAGCGTGCGCCACCTAAACTAAATCGACCTCCCCGCGCTGGGGCAGCACGCTGCCTCGACTTGCGCGCGATGACTACGAGAAGAAAACGAGTTCGCGATGGCCCGTCTGCACCCCGTCATACGCACTGTTGGCGACGCCTTCCGAGGCTCCCTGATCGGCTTCGCTGAGATCGTTCCCGGCGTCAGCGGCGGCACCATCGCCCTCCTGGTCGGCGTGTACGACACCCTCATCGACGGTGCCGGGCACCTCGCCCGCGGTGTGGCGCTAACTATCGCCGATGGCGTTCGGGGCCGCGGCTTCTCGCGTGCTGGTGCGCACTTCCGTTCGGTGCGCTGGAACGTCGTGTTACCTATCGGTATCGGGATGCTCGCAGCCATCGTGATCGGCGCCGCGGTGCTCGCTCCCCTGCTCGAGGCCTACCCCACCGGCACCCGCGCCGTCTCGGCTGGCCTCATTGCGGCATCCCTCATCGTTCCGGCTCGCATGGTTGGCGGACGCTGGACCTTCCTTGAAGTCATCGTCGGCCTGCTCGCCGCCGGCGTCGCCGTTGCCCTCACAAGCTTGCCGCGGGGCGGGGATGTCGAACCTGCGCTGGTCGTGGTGTCGTTCGCAGCAGCACTGGCGGTCTGCGCTCTCATCCTGCCCGGAGTATCGGGCTCCTACCTTCTGCTGATCCTCGGGATGTACGCCCCCACACTCGCGGCCGTCAACGACCGCAACTTTGCCTACCTCGGCGCGTTCATCGTCGGTGCGATCGTCGGACTGGGCCTCTTCGTCTCGGGCCTGCAGTGGCTACTCAAACACCGCCGCCGCATCACCCTCGTGATCATGACGGGCCTCATGCTCGGCTCGCTGCGCGCCCTCTGGCCCTGGCAAACCGAGTCGGGCGAAGTCTTGGCGCCCGAAGGCGACCTCGGACTCGTACTGATCCTCATCGCCATCGGTGCCGCGGTCGTGCTCGGCATCTTGGCTGCCGAAGCTGCCCTCATGAAGCGGCGGATGCTCTCGCCGGACGTCGTGGCTGATCCTGAGCCGCGCGACTCCTAAGAGGACAACGCCGGTGTGGGCGCTGTCGCGAGCATCGCTAGGTATATGACTCAAACCGCTCTTTGCTCTCGCGCACAGCGCTTTATCAAACTCCGATGAAGAGTTGAACGGCAGCGCGCCGCGAACGCTGCCCACGTCACTAAGCCTTCGATGATGTCGCCAATAAACTAATCTGACGGCCCAATGTCGGCGGACACGTCGCGGAGCCCGAAAGTTCCCTCGCACGGTCATCCAGCGCGACTCCACCCCGTCTCTCGAGAATTGCGCGTTAGCCGACTACCCCGAGCGACCTCTGCACAAAACGCGAGCGTCCAGCTCGGATCGCCCGGCCGAGTCGCGCAAAATTGCCGTACTTGCGTTAGGCAGCGGCGTTCTCTGCCGCCGAAAGACAAAAATCGTCGTTCATCTTGATAACAAGGGCGATCAGTAAACGCAGCGCGACGAAGTAGACGTTGAAATGCTCGCTGTCGGCGTCGCCCGCTTGGGCACCGTGTTGGTACCTGTTCCGTAAGTTTGGTCCGTTACTGAACCCCACCCGGTTGAGATAGTAATTAAAGTAATCGCCCTCGGCGTCGGTCAGGAGCGAAGAGCGACGCACCACCCAGCCTTTGTCTTCCATGGCATCGACTTGAGCCCTTCCAGCGTGGGAGAGATGGTAGTAGTTGGCTGCTTGAGTATTGAATAGAGTCGCGAGAACGAGCAGCTGCTCTTGACTCGTGACTCCAACGTGTCGTCCCGTATTCTCAAGGATCCCATGCTGAATCAGCAGGTCAACGTCGGGCTTCTGATATTGGTGAAAACTCTCGTATGCGATCTTGTTATTCATCAGCAGACTGGCTGCGTTGTGGGCTCGTAAGGTTTCACTTATGTACTGCAGCGACGATTGATCAGAAAATAGGAGATTCAGAATACTGCCAAACTCTTGACCGCCCGCGGGGTAGACATATTTGCCTTCGAGAAGGCTGGGTAAGGCCTTATAGCGGACCTGTTCCGATCCGACGGTGAGCAACTCTCGATCCACTTCCCCGTTTTCCACGAACAGGGCGAACTGGTTCGCAAGGCTCTCCATCTCCGCGAATAGGTGGCGAACTTTCTGCAGATAGGCGGCATCACCGACGGAGGGATGAAATGAGAAGCTATGCGCGCCAAACTCATCTGCGAGGTATGTTCCACAGAACCAGCCGATGATCTCTTCGAGGTCCAGCTCGTGAGAATCCAAAAACTGTCTGTACATTAGTGTCTGGAGTAACGACTTGGAATCGGTGGCTCGAAAAGCGCTCCCAATCTTGTACTCCGCCACGCCTGTAAGCCCCATCACCCGTTCCATCACGTCCAGAGCCGCTGGGTATGCAGGGAAACTCAGAAGTGCATTTTCATCGACGAATTCGAAGAGGTGTTGGAAGTTGTTCAGGACGCTCGCAAAGTCGAGAGTGCCATCGAGCCAGCGTTTGCTATACGTGTACTTCTGGACCTGTCCATCTGATGTGTCAGTCTCGACTAGGACAGGCTCATTTTGATTGTCGGAAACACTCAGCTCCACCCCTGTCTTGAAGGTCTGGCCGTGCGCGAAAAGCTCCGCATTGAGCTCATCTGAACGCCGTTTAGCACGCAGGCGTAGCTTCGCATCGATGCCCGCAACCGCATGATCATTCGAGTTAGCGATTAGCCGAACATAATTCAGATTCGCATCGTCATGATCGATGTAGCGCACAAGAAGATCGTGGCTGTCAGTTCGTGTGAAACTCGGAGGAAGATGAATCGCCCGCCTTGGGTCTTTCTCGAGGTATTTACGGACGAGGTACTCTGCTGCGCGCGGTGAAGCGATGAGCTCGTCCCGCAACTCGCCGTCATAAGCTGCTACTAGGGGTTTGCTCGCCAGCATTTCACCGAGGTGAATTCCCGCCGACTTCAACGCGGGCAGGACGATGTCGCTATCGCACCGTTCGATGACCTTGTACTGACCTAGGAGGCTAAGCAAGTCCGTACGATACTCGGGGCTAACGTCGGCGACTCTGACGACGAAGTTCGAATTGTCCACATCGCTGAAAAATCGAGCAATTGCGCTGCGAATGTTCGACGTGATAGCTCCGAGTCGATCGCGTTGTTCGGCCGTCAGAGTGGGTGGAAAGACGCCGTGTTCGACATACTCTCTGGCATTATGCAATTCGAGCGCATCCTCGACGTTCCTGGGTTGCGCCGCTGGATCGAAAGCAAGCACGAGTTCCAAAGCACGCGGAGCGTGGAGGCCTGCCGCCAAATCATGCGCACTATAAAATCGAACTTTTCTGGGTTCATCCTTTCCATCAGACATCGCAACCTACCTTTGATTCACGCTTGAATTGCTCATTGTGCGCTGTCGTCCGACCGTTCTTGTCCCTTATTGCATCTGCCTCCATGGTAGCTTCGCCTTCAATCGATGGATGCGCTATCTTCACGATTTTCCTCAGCTTCCAGTGAATGCGTACGGCAAAAGGAACGCGACATGCTTCGTAGTTCGATGCGCGCCAGTGCGATTGCGTCCGCGGGGTGTTTGGCGCGCCCGAGCCGCATGCGACTTCGGAATTCGCCCGGTTCTTACAGTTCGAGAATGGGTGCGAAAGCGCTAGCCAACCGGATCCTTCAATAAGCTCTCTGGATCACAGGAGGAGATCAAGGCCTACTCCGTAAGCCCGCGCAACCGAAGCACCGCCGCCGCACGACTAGTCACCTCAAGCACGCGAAACACCCCTTCGAGGTGCTTCTTCACGGTCGACTCCGACATGCCGAGTTCGCGCGCGAGCTCGTTGTTCGAACCTCCGGTGCGCGCGAGGGTGAGCAGCACTTCGGCCTGACGAGGGGTGAGGCCCGCCACCAAGAGCGCGTTCGTGTCGGCAGCGACATCCTGTTGCCGGCGCAAGAGCAGCACCGTCGGGCCTAGCCGCACCGGATGCACGATGCACTGCCACCGGTGCGAGCCGATGATCACATCGTGACGAGAATCGTTGCCGGGCGCTCGCGCGGTGTCGGCAATGATCGACGCGAGGCTGTCGGGAACCCGGGCTCCGGCATCCAACACCGTCGACGACGACGCCTCCACCACACCATCCGAGCGCACTGAAACGACCGCCCAGGCGTAGCGATCCATCTCCGCATCCACGAGGCGGGAACGCTCCGCGTCAAGCGATGAACGGTGGTGCATCGCGAGATGACCGCTCAGAGCGTTCATGACGGCAACGTCGCGATCGCTGAACTCCCCCCTCTGCTCGCTACGGTTCAGTGCATAGGCGACCACGACATCCGGTGGCGACGGCAACTGCGTCACCAGCTGAAAGCGCACACCGAACGGTCCGTAGAAGTGGCGGTAGAGGTCGGTTTCGGTGACAGCCGCGCCGCCCGCAACATCACAGAAGCGGATAGCGCCGAGCCCACGCTCGGAGTTCGCGGCGGCGTTCAGCGGATGCTGGTGAAAGTACTTGTCGTACTCGGGTTTGAGTCGGGTCGCTTTAGCAATCTCGTTGGCGGGCGACATGACGTAGCGAAAGTCGCGGGTGGCGAGCACCATGTCATTGAACGATGCGCTGTCGCAGTCGATGACCTCGCGCACAGCATCCAGAACATCCGAAAATTCGAGGGGCGGATGCTGCGTAAGCCGACTGGCAACTCGCAAGACCGCTTGCGCATCAGAATCGCTGAGTCCCATGCTCCAACACCCTACCCGCGCGGTTACGCCGAAAGACGTATTGCACAACCACTCTGCCGGCGAGGAACCTTGATCTCATGACAACTGCGCACTCATCCCTCATGCCCTCTTCCGTTCTCCGGGCGCGCACAGCACGGCTCGCAGCAATCGTTCTCGCCGTCAGTGCCACGCTCGCGGCCTGCTCCCCCGCCGCTGACGAGCCCGCAGACTCTGCGACGACAGAAGAATCCACGACGGATGAGACCACAGGTGACGAGGAGACGCCAGCCGAACCTGCCGCCGGTGGCCTCAGCTCCGATGATGTCGGCAACGCCACGCTCCGTATCAACGGTGTCGAGTTCCCCGACTTCACTGGGGACTGCGATATCAGCCGTCAGGCGGGCAGCGAAGACGTCGGAGACCTGACCATGCCCGGTCTTTTCATGATCCTCGCCCTCGACAACGTGAAAGCGCACGAAGAGATGTCGATGAACTTGGTGTCGGTGGCTGACGGCGGGTTCAGATTCGGTGACCTCACCGGAGCTGCCGGCGTAGGCAGCCCCGCCAAGGGACAACTCACGCCGCAGTCCGAGCTCGGCGCACGAACAGTCGACGGCAGCCGTGACATCGTCGAAGTGCGCTGGGCAGGCGAGTTCGAAGACGGCACTCCCATCGAAGCAGATGTCGTCTGCGAACTGCAGAACAAGCTCTAGTTCACGTACTCATTCGGCGGCTGTCTCGCGACACGCGCGAGTGCTGCTCACGCCCCACCGCCGGGCCAGAAGGCAAGGCTCAGCCAACTGGCATAAACTAGGCCTCTTGATTACTGAGCCCGCGGGGCTCGCTCGACGGAGGTTCCGTGGCCGGAAATGCCAACACGCGCTTCAACAACGTTTCACTGTTGTCGGTCGCGAGCACACTACCCAGCCGGGTAACCACATCAGAAGACCTCGAGGCACGCCTCGCCCCGGCGTTCTCGCGCCTCGCGTTGCCCAGCAGACTCCTGCAACGGGTCGCCGGTGTTCTCGAACGTCGCAACTGGGCTGTCGGCGAAACATCTGACGACGCCACCGTTTCAGCAGGCCAACGCGCGCTAGCTGAAGCTGGTGTGGATGCCTCTGAAGTCGGCCTCCTCATCAACACTTCTGTGAGCCGCAAGCACCTTGAACCCTCGGTGGCGGTGCGCCTGCACCACGGCCTCGGCCTGCCCAGCTCGGCCATCAACTTCGACGTCGCGAATGCTTGTCTTGGCTTCGTGAGCGGCATGAATCTGGCCGCCAACATGATCGAGTCGGGCCAGATCCGCTACGCGATCATCGTCAATGGCGAAGACGCCGACGACATTCAAACCAACACCATCGACCGCCTGCTGAAGCAGGATTCCGATCGTGACGGCTTCATGAGCGAATTCGCCTCGCTCACCCTCGGCTCCGGAGCCGCTGCTGCTGTACTCGGACGCACCGACGAACATCCGGCCGGTCATCCGATTCTCGGCGGAGTGACGCGCGCGGCAACCCAGTTCCATGAACTCTGTGTCGGCAGCGTCGACGGCATGTTCACCGACGCAAAAGCCCTTCTCAAAGGTGGCCTTGATCTCGTCGTTTCGGCGTGGAAAGAAGCATCCACCGAATGGGACTGGTCGAAGATGGACCTCTACGTCACCCACCAGGTGTCGTCAGTGCACACCAACGCCATCGTCAAAGCGGCGAAACTCGACCGCGACCGCGTGCCCACCACCTTCCCGCAATACGGCAACGTCGGCCCCGCATCGATTCCCATCACCCTCGACGAAGCGCAAGGAACCTTAAAGAAGGGCGACCGCGTACTGCTCATGGGTGTGGGCTCCGGCCTCAACACAGCAATGATGGAACTCGCATGGTGACAGAAGCCGCCTCCCGCCCGCCGCACGACCTACCTGGGCTCGACCCGCGCTTCAGCCGAGTTGCCGCTGTGCCCGGTAGCGGTCTGGATGCGGGGCTCACCCGTGAATGGCACTACCTCGATAACGGCGACGAGTTGGCACGCCTCGGCGTCCCCATTGCCGGCACCATCTTGGCCGTCCACGGCAACCCGACCTGGTCGTACTACTGGCGCGAGCTGCTGACGCAGACTCTGCAGGCAGCCGAGGATGGGGCTGCGGCTGAGTCCGGCGACGCATCTGGAGCTGGGGCGCCCGCGTGGCGCGTTATCGCCGTCGACCAACTCGACATGGGCTTCTCGGAGCGCACCGGCATCCATCGTCCGCTCGCGCAGCGCGTCGCCGATCTCACCGCGTTCACCGAAGCGCTCTCGATTGATGGCCCCGTTATCTCGCTCGGTCATGACTGGGGCGGCGTCGTCTCCCTCGGCTGGGCCGTCGACCACGCGGAGCAGCTCAGCGGTGTCATGCTGCTGAACACCGCCGTGCATCACGAAGCCGGCAAGCCGATTCCGGCACCGCTGCGGCTCGCTCGCGCCCGCGGAATGCTGGCAGCGTCCACCGTTCGCACCCCCGCGTTCTTAGAGACCACGCTCGCGCTCACGTCTGAGCCGCTCGACCCAGCGGTGAAGGATGCCTACCGGGCGCCGTACCGCACGGCAGCCCGTCGTGGCGGAATCGGCGGCTTCGTTGCCGACATCCCCGTGGATGCTGATCACGAAAGCTATAGCGAACTCGACCGCATCGCGACCGCTGTCGCGGAGCTCGATCTGCCATCGCTCATGCTGTGGGGGCCGCGCGATCCGATCTTCAGCGACTACTACCTCGATGACCTTATCGAGCGCCTCCCGCACGCCAACGTGCATCGTTTCGAAGGCGCTGGCCATCTCGTTGCCGAAGACGTGCCGTACGCCGACTTCGTGCTGACCTGGCTCGGCGACAACGCCGCGAATCTCGCGAGCCCAGGCTCAGCGTCGGCCTCGGCCTCGCCGTCGCCGTCGCCGCGGGAAGCGATCGCCGCAGCATCAGCATCCGCAGCCTCCGACGACTCAAGCTTCGTACCGCTCTGGCACAACCTCGACGAACGCGCCGACGACACTGCCACCGCCGTGATTGACATGTCAACGCGCGGAAGCCGCGGACCGCAGCAGGTCAGTTGGCGCCAGCTCAGCGACCGCGTGAACCGCATCGCCGCCGGCCTCACCGCGATCGGCGTGAAGAAGGGTCAGCGGGTCTCGCTACTCGTCCCGCCCGGGCCGACGCTCACCGCCGTGGTCTATGCCTGCCTGCGCATCGGCGCCGTCATCGTCGTCGCGGATGCCGGTCTCGGCGTCAAGGGACTCACCCGTGCCGTGCGCGGATCCTGGCCCGACTTCATCATTGGCGAAGCCCCCGGCCTCATCGCCGCCCGCACGCTCGGCTGGCCGGGAGTGCGCATCTCCACCGCGCAACTGCCGAAGGTTTCCGCCGCGACTCTCGGGGTCTCGTACAGCCTGCGCGACCTCATTACACTCGGTGCAAGCACGCCCCTCCCCGCCGAACCGCGGTCTGGGGATGACGCAGCGATCCTCTTCACCTCGGGCTCAACCGGCCCCGCCAAGGGTGTCGTGTACCGCCACGGTCAGCTCTCCGCCCTGCGCGATGTGCTCGCCAGCCACTTCGAAGTGACCTCCGACACCGGACTCGTCACCGGGTTCGCACCGTTCGCCCTGCTGGGTCCTGCACTCGGCACGCGATCAGTGACACCCGAGATGGATGTGTCGGCTCCCCGCACACTCACGGCTCGGGCCGTGGCGGCTGCCGTCGAAGCATCCGGCGCCAGCATGGTCTTCCTCTCCCCCGCCGCCATCCTCAATGTGGTGGCGACGGCGGGAGAACTCACGGCGCACGACCGCAGCGAACTCGAACGCGTTCGCTCGTTCCTCTCCACCGGCGCACCCATCGGTGCCGAGCTGCTCGCCTCCGTAGGCACGATCATGCCGAACGCGACCGCGCACTCGCCCTACGGCATGACCGAATGCCTGCTCGTGACGGACATCACGCTCGACGGCATCCGTGCGGCCGCCGGTGGGGCGCACACTGGCGTATGCGTGGGCAAGCCGATCGGCGAGAACCAGCTGCGCATCAGCGCGCTCGACGACCACGGCGCAGCGACTGGGGCGCCCAGCACAGCGCCCGGCGTTCTCGGTGAAATCGTCGTCTCGGCGCCGCACCTCAAGGACCACTACGACCGCTTGTGGCTGACCGACCGCGAAGCTGCTCGCGAGACTACGGTCGAGACGGATGCCGCCGCTTCTGCCGCCTCAACGGATGCGACGGATACTGCCGCCGCATCGGACGCGACGGCTGAACCGGGTGCGCCCTCCGCGCGCTGGCACCGCACCGGCGACGTCGGTCACCTCGATGAGCTCGGCCGCCTCTGGGTCGAAGGCCGACTCCCTCACGTGATCGTGACCTCGACAGGACCGATCGCTCCCGTCGGCGCCGAGCAAGACGTTGAAGGTGTCGCGGCCGTGCGCCGTGCTGCTGTCGTGGGCGTCGGGCCGCACCAGCTGCGGCAAGCCGTCGCGGTGGTCGAGACTGTGTCGCCGACTCGTCGACCTGGGCTCGCCAGCCCTGAGCTGACTGCGGCCGTGCGTGAGTGCACAACGCTGCCGCTCGTGGCCGTACTCGCCGTTCCCGAGCTGCCGACCGACATCCGCCACAACTCCAAGATCGACCGCTCGCGGCTGTCGGTGTGGGCTGAGCGACTGCTGGCCGGCGGAAAGCCGACTGCACCATGATCGTGCTGATCACCGGGGCATCCGGATTTCTTGGACGCGCGGTCGCCGCTGAGGCAGTCGCCGCGGGGCATGACGTGCGCACGCTGCAACGACGACCATCCGGTGTCGACGGCGTCACAGACTTCCTCGGCTCGATCACCGACCCGGAGCACGTCGCGCAGGCGATGGATGGCGCTGAGGGCGTCATTCATCTCGCCGCGAAGGTGTCGCTCGCCGGTGACCCGCACGCGTTCCACACCGTCAACGTCGAGGGAACCCAACTCGTGCTCGCCGCGGCCGAAGCAGCGGGCGTATCCCGCTTCGTGCAGGTGTCATCGCCCTCGGTCGCGCACTCGGGCTCCGCGCTGGCGGGCGTCGGCGCCGAACCCGCGTCGCCCGAACATGCTCGCAGTGAATATGCGCGCACCAAGGCAAGTGCCGAGCTGCTCGCTCTCGCCAGCGACAGCGACCGGATGCACGTGGTCGCCATTCGCCCGCACCTCGTCTGGGGCCCCGGCGACACCCAACTCGTCGGGCGCATCGTTGATCGAGCTCGCCGTGGACGCCTGCCCCTGCTCAATGGCGGCACCGCCCTCATCGACACGACGTACATCGACAACGCGGCATCCGGAATCGTTGCTGCACTGCACCGCGCCGACACAGCGCACGGCAAGGCCTACGTTTTGACCAACGGCGAACCGCGTCCCGTTGCCGATATCTTGGCGGGCATCTGCCTCGCTTCGGGAGTCCAGCCGCCGCGCTGGAGCATCCCAGCTGCCGTTGGCCGCACCGCAGGCTCCCTGGTGGAACGGGTGTGGGCAGTACGCCCCGGAGCGGACGAGCCGCCCATGACGCGCTTCCTCGCCGAGCAGCTGTCGACAGCACACTGGTTCGATCAGCGCGACATCCGCGAGGCTCTGGACTGGTCGCCAGCCGTGAGTATTGACGAGGGGCTACGCCGACTCTCCCGCCACAAGCAATAGCGGGTACGCTCGGGGCACGAGCCACTCGGCTCACAGGAGGACAACGTCATGGCCGATAAATCACCCAAGAAATCATCCGGCAAGACTGTAGCGAGCAAGTCTCTCAAGGAGAAGCGCGCTGACAAGAAAGACAAGGCCGCTAACAAGCGCAAGGACTAGACCTCGGTCCGCGGCGCGGGGAATGTTCGAATCAACACTCACGCAACCATTCCCCGCCGCCACGAACGAAAGTTCACGGGGCCCTCACGCTCTCGAAACGCTGCGCTTAAGAAACTCGGCGCACGCTAGGCGGCGCCATCTGCTGACGACCTGCGATTCCAAGCTTGCCAAATGCACGCTGCAGATGTCCCTCGACGGTGCGGATCGAGAGGAAAAGTTGCTGGGCGATCTCGGCACTACTGATGCCAGAGATCGCGCGGATGCTCACCTCGAACTCGCGCTCTGAAAGAAGCGACCGGTCGATACGCACCCGCCCGAGGATGGGGGTGTCCACTCCGCTGAGTTCGGTCATCGTCTCGACAGCCTGAGTCACCAGAATCGATGCAGGTCGCTTGTGATTCCTATCCCGCGCGAACCGCACCGCTGCGAGTGCCAGTTCACCGGCGAAAAGTTTCTGCGCTGCGGCCCGATGCACCATCAGTGCACGTTCAAGGGCCTCACTGTCACCGGATAACGCCTCTGAATACTCGGCTAGCGCCGCCGCAAGAGCTCCCTGCACGCCCGTCGCAGAGGCAGACACTAGCGCCAAGTCGTTGTGTAGACCCCAGCGCCATCCGTCATGGAGCAACCGCATATAGACGTACTGGTGACCGTTAGCTTTCGCGCGGTCCACCTGGTCTCGCCAGCGTTGAGCTACGGCGGCCGGGGCGGAAGCGTGAGCAACAGCACGCAGAATCTGAGCGGGCAGCAGCATCCGTTCTGCCTCAGCGTTGAGGGCGCCACCCACCGCGAGCGAAATCGCGGCGGTGTCGAACAGCTCGGTTGCTGCTTCCGAATCTCCCAGCAGAGCACTGGCTGATGCGGCGGCCGCGGCGAAGTAGGCAGTCATCCCGAAGCGGTTCTCATCGCCGAGAGCCACAAGAGCCTGGCGCAGCATGTCGGCAGCGTTGGCGCCGTCCCCAGTCTCTAGCCGTGCAAGCCCCTCAGCTCCCAGAAAGAGTCCGGCCGGAATATGGAGAGCAGCCCACTCGGACTGACCAAAGTCAGTAACGCCATGCTGGGAGCCACCAGAGGCAACGGCGGCGAGAAATAGCGTAGCGAGCAGTTCCACTTGCCCCGTGATCGGGATCTGCTGCCATGACGGCTCGCCCAACATCCCGGCGACTTCCTCGACGACGCTGAGCGAGCGCCCCGTTAGCACCTCCGAAAATAGCGCACTCTGCAGTGCTGCAGTGCGAACATCCGGAGCTAATTCGGGGTTGAGGGCGTGGCTACGGAGTTGCTCAGTCGTCACTCGGCGCCCGGAGCGCGCTCGCAACAGGTCGAGTCTCGCTGTCATGTCGATCGTGCTGACCGAATCATCTTCTGGCCTCGGCTTCAAGAGGGCTTCCGCTTCATCAACGCGGCCATCTGCAGCAATGATGGTTGCTGCCCAGATTCGTGCAGTTTGCGAATGGGAGGGCAGCGAACCAAGAGCCACAAGGGCTTCGTGCCCGCGCCCCAATTCGAAAAGGGCACGGGAGCGTGCGAGCACAAGATCCTCCGACAACTCAGGCAATTCGCCGTCGGGCTCAGTTATCGCGAGCACTGCGGTGAACTGCCGAGTGTCAACCGCAGCGGCCACGATTGTCTCGCGATCTGCGTCGTTGACGCGCACGCCGATTCGCGACGCGTGTACGGCGACGCTGATGCGGGTCAAGGGATCCATCTTGTCGAGGAAGGTAAGGGCTTGCTCTGCGTGCTCGCGCAGTTCAGCGACCGGTTTACCCGCCAAAACCGTTTGCGTTGTGAGGCCGGTGCCCATCCTCACAATTTCGAGGTCAGCATCGGAATTTGGCAACGAGGAAGTATTGGATGTCTCGAGCAGGTCCGCCGCGATGGCGCCATCTATGTGCTCGGCTCCGGCCAGCTCGACTGCGAGCGACCGCGAAATATCGCCCGTGATCGCAATCATTTCGACCGCGCGCCTCACCCGTTCGTTCTGGTGTTCTAGCCGCACCGCCACGAACTCTCCAATACGACGGCCGTGCGGTCGCCAGTTCTTGTTGAGCGTGGTGTACCCGCGAACGCTGTCGAAGGCATCGGATTCCTGGGCATCGACCACAAGCTCCCGCAAATAGCGGGCGTTGCGGCCAGCAGCCTCGGCGAGTGTGTGCGCTGTGTCAATGGTGACTGCGGTTGTGAGCACTTCCTCGACAATGCAGACTGAGTCTGCATCGGTGAGGGGCTCAAGGTTGACCACTTCTCCGCGCAGCGCCAACGCGCGGAGGGGCACCGGAAGTTTGCTTGCCGAAGTACTGATGAGGATGATGCGAAGTCCACTGTCTATCGCAGCTTGGGCACAGGCGGCGGCGCTGGCATCATCGACAAATTCGGCATCATCGAGCACTAGCGTGCGCTGAGCGCCATGGGGATCACTCACCGCGAGCATCGTAATCAGTTCAAGTGGAGCTAATGCTCCGGCTGAACTACCGGTGGCCTGTGCCGCGATCGCGGCAAGTGCCGCGAACGGCACGCTCTGCAACTGCGCCTTTCCGGTGAAGCGGTGCACAGGGCCGGCCCACGGTTGCAATACGCGTTCCGCAAATAAAGTGCGGCCACTCCCCGACTCGCCGAACACCGCGAGGTCACGGCCATCGTCCCAGTGCCGTTGCGCCAATTCGCGCGTTGACTCTCGCGACGGCAGCGGTACGAGCTTCCGTGATCGAGCGCCCAAATTTCCCCATGTGCTGCTGTGTCCACCCACCCCAAAATTATACTGAGGCAGAGTGCACGCGCTCTCCCGTTTAGTCGTCTTGGCAGACAGTTCCGGTCGGCGGCATAGTGCCTTCGATGAGGAATGCGGTGGTGAAGTCATCGATGCAGGTTGATCGGTTTCCATACGAAGCGCCGTGACCGGTGCCGTCTAATGTCAGCAGGGTGGCGTTACCTAGTTCTTCTACCAGTGACTGTGAGCCTTCATAGGGTGTGGCGTGGTCGTCGGTGATTCCAATAACCAGGATGGGTGCATCCGCAGATCCGGAGAAAGAATCAGTGATGTCATCGCCGCTGTGAGGCAACGCGTCACACGTGAGATCAATGAACTGCTCCAGAGTCTCATCGTTGATCTCGGGGCCACCCAACATCACCGGGATTCCGACTTCCTCGATGTGCTCTACCAGCTCGAGCAGATGTGGATCTTCGGGAAAGGAGTGGCATCTCACGACCGTGCCATCGAGCTGCACCGAAGCACCGCCGCCTTGCATCGCCGTGGCGATGTCATCGATCTTGCTCTGCTCCCCCGCGAGCGCTGCCCCCAGAGTGTGCAGCACGAGACTTCGCGCCTCTGCCCGCTGGTACAACGAAGTGATCAGATAGCCATAAATGGAGTCGCCGGTTACTTCACTGCCGTCAGTCGCCATCAATGGCACCTCGTTCAGCGCCAGGTACGTTGCCAACAGATCGTCCTCCCCCTCCAGCGGACAGGTAGACACTTGGTAGAGCGTGTCGCACCCCTCGATGAGTGCAACCGTCTGACTCACAAGAGCAACCTGTTGGTTGAACGCTCCGGTCGGGCTCGCCCAGTCGCTGGGCGCAGCGCTGTCGAGAACAACGCGTCCGAGCCGTTCGGGGAAGAGCGTCGCGTAGGTCGCACCGAGCATCGTGCCATACGAATAACCGAGATAGTTCAGTTCGTTATCGCCCATGAGGCTGCGGAGCAATTCCATGTCGCGAGCAACCTGAGAGGTTCCCATGGTGGCGGCCAGAGACTCTTCCTCAGCGCAATTCGCAAGATTGAGTTCTCCAATGGATGAGACCGCTTCACACCCCAGCGGCGTGCTGCGCCCCATCCCGCGCGGGTCGAATCCAAGGATGTCGTAATTTTCAAGAATTTCGGCAAAGGCTGGCACCACAGTCAGGCCATACGCGAGGCTGATGCCCCCGTGACCGGGCCCTCCCGGGTTGCTGAGAAGGGTGCCTAGAGCAGCGTCAGATCCCGTCGACGGAATATGCAGGGTCGCGAGCTCGATGGTTTCCGCATTCTCGGCATCGTTCCAGTCGAGCGGGGCCGTCACCATCGCGCAGGCGAAGTTGTCGACGGATGTGCCCAATTCAGCCAGCCTGATCAACACAGATTCGCTGATCGCGAAGTCATCGTTGCACTCGCCCCAGGCAATCTTCTGATCATAAATTTCAGGAAACGCTCCGGCTTGCCGCGCGCTCTCGCTATTGCCAAAGGCCGTGCATCCGGTTAGCAACAAGGTAAACACTGCCATTGCGGCAATTGCACTCTTCTTCATCTCACCATTCCGAGGCCGCTCCCCCAATGGGCGACGCTCTGAGAATGATCGTCTCAGGGCATTCGGGGCTCAGGATGCCCGGGTCAGGCAATCAGGTAGGGATAAACCGATAAGCACGTAGTGCGCAGTACCCGGCTTTGCACCGTCACTACGTAGTGTCAATTTCGAGATGTCTTGCACCAGGTGACATCCGCCATTTCTGAACCGTGGGGTTATACAGATGCATGTCGTTCCAAGCTCGAAGAGCTACCGAAACAATCGCGCCCGACGGTTGGCTGCGGTCTTCGTATCGATCAGTCTCATCGCTTCGGGTGCGATAGTGCTTCCCACGGTCGCCGCCGATGCGGTGTTCGCCGCCCCGACCACAGCGTTCACAGCGCTTCAAGAACTTTTCGATTTGCCGGGCACTCGCACCGTCAGACTCGGTGAGAACATCACCGCCGACCCCGGCGAGCACTTGGTCATGCCCACGGATTCCACGGTGAAAACCCTCGACCTCAACGGTTTCACCCTCACGATCAGCAGCCCCCTGAAGAACACCGCGGCAATCGACGTTCAACCGGGAGCTTCCTTCGTTGTTCAGGACACGAGTGCCAACTCCGACGGCCAGTTGACGGCAACCGGTGGCTACTTTGGAGCGGGTATTGGTGGCGGTGCTCTCGGCGCTAGCGGCGCTGTGACCGTGATGAGTGGCGTGGTTACGGCAACGGGCGGCGAGTACGCCTCCGGAATCGGCGGCGGCTGGCATGGCGACGGCGGCGACGTCACTATTTCTGGAGGAACCGTCACGGCCACTGGTGTTTCAGGCGGCTCCGGAATCGGCGGCGGCGTAGGCAGAGATAGCCAGGGTGGTCGCCCCGGAGGGAAAGTGACCATCACCGGTGGCGTGGTCACCGCAACGGGCAGTTCAACACCCAAGTTCGACGCCTATGGTGGCGCTGGTATCGGAGGTGGCGGTTGCCTCATCCGCGGAGCAGCCGGCAACGGTGGTCTCGTAACGATCACCGGTGGCGTGGTCACGGCGAAAGGCGGGACGGAAGCAGCCGGTATCGGCGGAGGCTGCTTCGGCTCTGGCGCAAACGTGGAAATCTCTGGCGGCGAAACGTCTGCAACGGGGGGTTGGACTGGCGCAGGAGTTGGCGGCGGCGTGGACGCCGGTGGCGGTTCCCTTCAGATCTCCGGTGGCGAACTCGACGCCACCGGTGGCCGGCTAGCAGCAGGCATTGGCGGCGGTGCTGGCGGAGCTGGCTCCGCGGTGACAATCTCTGGTGGCCGAATCACGGCAACCGCCAAGGCTGATGGTTCCAACTTCCGCTCTGGCGGGGCAGCGATCGGTTCGGGTGGTACGACCACGGGGTCCGCGCAGCTCGGCGGCGGCACGATTGTCTTCCAAGGTTTCGCCCCGGACCCGGTGCCCTCGCTTCCCTCGAGCTATGCCCCGAAGGACGGCACCCGGGCGAGTGCCAGCACCGTAACCAGCGATGAATCGACCCCGCGCGTCTGGAACTACACCGAGAGCGTGAGCGCGAAGCAACCGTGGGAAGACACAAAAGTGGTCATCGAGTGGGGCGAAATGTCTGCCGCACCGACAGATCTTGCGCTCACAGCCGGTGACGAAGAGGTCGAGCTGACCTGGGTAGCTCCCGCTGATGATGGTGGAGCGGCGATAACCGGATACTCGGTGCAGTACCGCGAATCGGGCACCAGCATGTGGATCATGGTTGCACCATCAGTGCCTGACAGTCCCTATACGGTTTACGGATTAACGAATGGGGTGGAGTACGAGTTCCGGGTCTCTGCCATGAACGCGATCGGCACGGGTGAACCCTCCACCGTTGAGACGGCGACGCCGAAAACCTCACCGACACCCACACCAACACCCACACCCACACCCACTGTCACTCCGACCCCCACCCCCACGGAGTCGCCGAGCCCCGCTCCCACGGAGGCCACAATCGCGTTGTCGACATCGACCCCTTCGGTCGGCGGCCGCGTGAGTGTGACGGTGGCAGGAGCCCCGGCTGGCATCGGTGCTGAAATCTGGGTGCACTCACACCCGGTCATGGTGTGGTCAGGAGTCATCGACAACGACGGCACTCTCGCCCAAACCATCACCCTGCCGGCGAGCGTTCAGGCAGGATCGCACCGCATAGAGCTGCGTCTCGAGAACGGCACCTCGCTCTGGGCTGACATCGCCGTGACCGATTCGGCAACCACGGCCGCAACATCCGGCACCCTGCCCTACACCGGCTCCGGACTCCCCTGGGCCACCGCCGGGCTCGCAACCTTACTCATCCTCACCGCCATAGTTCTCCTC
Source organism: Rhodoglobus sp. NPDC076762 (assembly GCA_040687235.1). Taxonomy (GTDB): domain Bacteria; phylum Actinomycetota; class Actinomycetes; order Actinomycetales; family Microbacteriaceae; genus Rhodoglobus. The sequence continues at coordinate 2,043,405 of JBFBMV010000001.1, forward strand.
GTGATGTCACGACGACGCGTGAAAAATCACTAGGAGAAGTCTCCACCCAGATGCTCCCCATCACCCCGGGGACAAAACCACCACACCGCTGTTCCCATTTATTAGCTCTGCAACCGATACGAGGTTGCTTTTCCTTGGGGGAAAAATGAAAGAAACTGGCAACCCACGCCATGCCGGCATCACCAGCGTTGGGGCGTTCACCGTCATCGCGTTGCTTGCGGGCTGCACAAGTGCTTCCGCCACAGCAGATCTGGCTCCCGAAAGTTCGCTCAGCGGCATCGTGGAAAGCAGTGATGGCACACCGGTAGAAGGAGCGTTGGTCACTCTCGTGTCGCGATCGGATTCCTCCGGTGGCATCGAGGTCACCACTAATGCTTCTGGCGAATACTTCGCCAGCGTTCCCGATGGTGTTTACGACGTCGTCGTCACCGACACCGACATGATCCAGCAACCGGGAAGCAACTCCGCTAGCGGTCAGTCATCGACCCTGTCCGGGACCACAGCAGGCGCAGTCGCCAACAACGGCAACGATCACGGAAACAACATCATGATCGGCGAGATCGTGGTCTCCGGCCCGTCACGTAATCATCTTCCCCTCTCGAGATCGATCCCGTCACAACGCACCGACCCCGATCAGATGGGCGGACGCCTCACGCTGACGCTGCTTGAGGATGGGAACCCAGCCGAAAACGTCACCGTTGTGGTTGCCCCAGCAACAGCATCCAGCTATGAGGCTGACGCCGCTACCCTCCCGGACGCCCGCAAAATCGTGACCGACTCCACCGGTGTTGCCGAAACAGACCTTGAGACCGACCAGATCATCGGAATGGACCTCGAGATCCTGAGCGCAGACGGCACCGTTCAAGAAATCGTCCCGCTGCTCAAGCCAGAGGGAGACATCCAGATCACGATCGATCTCTCTGCAAGCGACGTCATACACGCGGCAACCATCACCGGTGCCCCCACCGAAGAAATCACCGAACCCACGGCAATCCCCACCGAGGCGAGCGAACCGCTAGCAAAAGCACCCACCACCGCCGAGGCACCCCAAAACTCCCCCGACCAGATTACCTCAGAAGACGAACCAGGCACAGCCCTCAACCGGCTTAGGACCTGGAGCGATGTCTACGACTCTGAGACCATTGATCCCGATCAAATAACCGGGTGGAATTTCACCGGTCAACCACTTCACGTTGAAGAATGGATGCGCTCAAACAGTGCGACGCCTACTCTCGGAAATATGAGCAACCTGCCTACCACTTACAAGATGCCGGCGTGGAAGGTGCCAACTAACATATCGGTGTCATTGCGGTACAGCTCGGACTGCAACCTTCTGGTGGTCTCTAGCAATAATTTCAATTATCGCTTCACCACGTCGACGGGGTCGACGCACATGTTCGCCCCAACGCATCTGCCTTCGTGGTCGAAAAGCCTAGATTTTCGGTGCGCCGAGGGCACTTCCGTTACTGAGTTTCATGTGCTTCTTCGCTAAAAGTACCGCTATCGCCGCAAGCTCGATAGCGCTGTAGTACGTATGAACCGTTCGTGGTTGTCGAATGCGCCCGATCACCCCGGGGACAAAACCACCACACAGCTGTTCGCATTTATTAGTTCTGCAACCGATACGAGGTTGCTTTTCCTTGGGGGAAAAATGAAAGAAACTGGCAACCCACGCCATGCCGGCATCACCAGCGTTGGGGCATTCACCGTCATCGCGTTGCTCGCGGGCTGCACCAGTGCTACCGCCACAGCAGATCTGGCCCCCGAGAGTTCGCTCAGCGGCATCGTAGAAAGCAGCGATGGCAGCCCGGTAGAAGGAGCGTTGGTCACTCTCGTGTCGCGATCGGATTCCTCCGGTGGCATCGAGGTCACCACTAATGCTTCTGGCGAATACTTCGCCAGCGTTCCTGACGGTGTTTACGACGTCCTTGTCACCGACACCGACATGATCCAGGAGTTGGGAAGCAACTTCATGATCGGCGAGATCGTCGTCTTAGGTCCGTCACGCTCCAACCTCCCCATGCCCGGCGAAACCCCAGCGACACAGCTTGACCCCGACCGCATGGGCGGACGACTCACGCTGACCCTGCTTGAGGATGGGAACCCAGCCGAAAACGTCACCGTTGTGGTTGCCCCAGCAACAGCATCCAGCTACGAAGCTGACGCCGCTACCCTCCCGGACGCCCGCAAAATAGTGACCGACTCCACCGGTGTTGCCGCAACAGACCTTGAGACCGACCAGATCATCGGAATGGACCTCGAGATCCTGAGCGCAGACGGCACCGTTCAGGAGATTGTCCCGCTGTTGAAGCCAGAGGGAGACATCGAGATCACGATCGATCTTTCTGCAAGCGACGTCGTGCACGCGGCAACAATCACCGGGGCCCCCACCGAAGAAATCACCGAACCCACGGCAATCCCCACTGAGTTGAGCGAACCGCTAGCGGAAGCACCTGCCGCCCCCACTGACGAGGCAGCGCAGCAATCCCCCGACCAGATCACCGAAGAAGGAGGATCAGACCAACCCCTCAGCCAGCTCCGCGTCATGTATCGCTCGGGGGTGCAAGATCCCGCCAACCTCTACGGCTGGAAGTTCACGGGTGAACCACTTCGCGAGTCAGAGTGGCTGTCGTCGAACGATGCGTCGATTTCCTCCACGACGATGAGCAACCTAGCTACTCATTTCGACTTGCCTGAGTCGCAAGTGCCGACTGACATCACAATCGGCTGGACTGGCGTCGGAACCTGCATCTTCATGGTCCAGTCAACCAAAGAGCTCAGATTTATCTTCACGACCAATACGGGATCGACTCACACGTTTGACTCCCGCCCTGAGTCGGGAGGCCTCGGAATCATGCCTTTTCAGTGCTACAACATCAAGTCCATCACCGAAGTCATTGTCATGACTCATTAGAAGAACTGAGACGGATTAAGGTCGCCGTGGCTGTCTGAGGCTCGGAGAGACTCTCAGCGGTCGTGCTCGGCGGCCAGAGCATCCGCCGTTGTGTTCTCGCTCGCGTCGACGGATCCCCTTTCAGCTGGTGCGGTGGTGGGGCCACGAAAGAGGACGAAGAGCATAAGGACGGTCATCACGGCGACTCCGACCCACATGGCCTGCTGCCACCCGGCGACGAACGCCTCCTGCGCGGCTGTGAGGATCTGCTCCGCGTACTCGCCGGCGTCATGGCCGACGGCGGCGGCGTTGGCGATGCCTTCGCTCGCTGTGGCTGCGAGGTGCTCTGGTACGCCGTCAAGACGAGCTGAGATGGTGTTTTGGTATCCAGCAACAAGGAGGCCGCCAAGCAGAGCGATACCAAGCGCAGAGCCGAGTTCGCGGGTGAGATCGTTAAGTGCGGACGCCACGCCTTGTTGTTCCCGCGGGAGCGAAGAAGTGATTGCCTCGGTTGACGGAGTCATCGCCAGACCTGCGCCAAGTCCCATGGCGATCAGACCGGGAAGAACGCTGAGATAGCCGCCTGAAGTTGAGACGAGTGCTGCCATGAGTGCAAGCCCTATAGTGGTGATGCTCAGCCCTCCAACCATTGCTGCGCGGGCGCCGATCCGGGCCGCGAGACGAGGTGCAAGGCCGGACGCGAGCATCATCAGCAGCGCCATCGGCAGCAGCCCGAGAGTGGCCAGCAGCCCAGTCCAGCCGAGTACGACTTGGAAGAACGGGTACAAAACCAGAGAGATTCCCCCCTGAACGCCGAACAGGACCAGCAGCAGCGTGGTCCCGGAGGAGAGCCCACGGGTACGGAAGTGCCTCATGTCCAGCAGAGGGAACGGGGTGCGCAGCTCCCACACAACGAACCCGACGGTGGCGATCACCGCGGCAGCCAGAGTGGCGAGAACGATTGGAGCAGTCCAGCCGAGTCCGGGGGCCTCATGCAGGGCGAAGGCGAATCCTACAGTGGCGATGATCGAGGTGAGAGTGCCGAGCAGGTCGAACCGGCCCGGGGCTAGTTCGCGAGAGTTCGGAACGGCACGGACTCCGATTAGCACTGCTGCAACCGTGAGCACGATGGGAAACGCGAAGAGCCACCGCCAGGACGCAACATCCACCAGCAGGGCGGAGAGGTACATGCCGAGGATGCCGCCGCCACCGGCCACCGCGGTCCACAAGCCGATCGCTCTGGAACGCTCCTTGTCGGGGAACGAGGAAGTGATCACAGAGAGTGTGACGGGCATAATCATCGCCGCGCCGATACCACTGAGTAGGCGCGCTACCAGCATGACCTCTACGATCGGGGCGACGGCGGCGGAAATATTCGCGGTCCCGAAGACGATCAGCCCAACGATGAGGACGGGCTTGCGTCCCAGTCGGTCGCCTGCTGCGCCGAGGGGCAGCAGAAGAGCCGCGAGGGTGAGGGTGTAGGTATTGATGATCCAGAGCACTTGCCCTTGAGAGGCATCGAAGGTCGTGGCCAGCTGTGGCTGGGCGACGTTGAGCCCCGAGACGGAGGCGACGACGGCCATCAGTGCGATGCAGACGGCCCAGAGGATCGCACGCCGACGGCGTGGATCATCAATGAGCGGCGAGGCCGTGGCGTCATCGGTCGCAGGGGTGGAAGTCATAGTTGAGGAGTTCCTTTCACGGTTGGTTCATTGGGCATCGACGAGATGCGCCCATCACGAATCTCCCGACCGTGGCAGCGCTCCTGTCGGTCGTGATGTTTGAACCAGACTCCCTCGCCACCGCTCGTTCTGGCAAATATCCTTGCTAAATGGCAAAATGGCGATATGGACGAACCTGCTAGCCAGACTCTCGAGACCGTCGGCCCCCGACTCAAACACCTGCGCCTGCGGCGTGACGTCACCCTGACATCGCTTGCTGCCGAGACTGGGATATCCGCGAGTACGCTCTCACGGTTGGAGGTCGGTCTACGCCGACCAACACTCGAGCAACTCCTGCCGCTGGCCCGCTATTACGGCGTCACGCTCGACTCTCTTGTTGACGCGCCGCGCACGGCCAACCCCCGCGTCGACCTTCGCCCCATGTCGTGCACCGACGGGTCGATCATCATCCCGCTCACCCGCCGCCCCGGAGGCATCCAAGCATTCAAGTTTGTTCTTCCCACGGGCAACGACGATGCCGTGCCTGCGCTCCGCTCTCACGAGGGATACGACTGGGCCTATGTCCTCAACGGCACCCTGCGCCTCGTTCTCGGTGACCACGACTTCATCCTCCACGCGGGAGAAGCCGCCGAATTCGACACACGCACGCCGCACTGGTTTGGCGCGACCAGCGCGGGCCCCGTTGAATATCTCAGCCTTGTCGGGCGGCAGGGCCAACGCGCCCACGTCCGCACTACTACCGATAATCAGTAGCCTTCGGTGCGGTGACCTCCGCCTTGGTCAGCCGATTCAGCGGGCACCCGAGAAACCGAAATTACCGATCTTCATAGCCGTAGTAAGAGTTGTTACTCCTCAAAGACTTGTCTCGGCCTGCACTCGGTCGTTCAGGCCGTCACCTCGCACTGCCGATGCAATCACAGGAACGTGACCGTAAGCGATGCGCGAGAAGCTGTGCAAGAAGTCTCGCCTGCAGATTCTTAGAACCAGATGCTCAGAGCACGAAAAGGGAACCGCCCCGAGTCACCGTGTTGGTCAGGGGTTGGCCAAAGTCTGACGAACGACGTCTCGCACACCACTCAGATCGCCATTGGCCGACTGAGCTTCGTACAGGCAATCAGCAACCGACTCAGCCGATGCAGGCGCTACGAGGGAATACCACAGTGCGTTCGCTGCACGCGCTCGGGCGAACGCGTGGGCGTACCCCACAAGGGTTTCATCACCAGCTTCTGACTCCTGAAGGTCCCAGGCCGACTCGTCCAGTTCTTGAACAAGCTCCCACAGTTCGTCACGAACTCGGTCACTCACGCGCCGCTCCTTCAGAGCGGAGAGCGCTAAGACGGCGCGAGTATCCTCAACCTCCGCCTGCCCGAGCACCCAAACCACGACAGCCTTCGATAGAGCACTCAGCTCGGAGCCATCACGCTGGGATATCTCTTCCACAAGATCCGGCGCCACGGTGGCCAAACGCACAAAGCTCACTTCATTTTCCTCTCACAACGCTCACGGTTAGTCGAAAAACGCAGCGGTCGTTACTACCCAATCAGGCTTGAGCTCATCAAACTCTTGCTGCCAGGGCTCCAAGCCCGAATACGCTCGTAGAGCCATCTCCAATCTGGCTGGCGCCACTGTGCTCCGGTATTGCAGGACGTTGATTTCAGCGCGAGTGGCTAAACGCCTGCGAGTCCCCGAGTAGTCCTCTATGTGCATGTTTTGGGCACCCCCAACACCTACTTTGTAGGCGGGGAGACGCACCGCAGCGTGCACAGCCGTCCGCGTCACTACCGTCCAGTGCCCCACATAGATTTTGGCGTCTAAAGACAACGCGAGAAAAAGTACTGGCGATGTGAGCGCCTCGATCGCTCTCTCGGCGGCTACGTCGAGAGGCAACACAGCGTCAAAGATCGCGAAATAGTAAGAGCTCTTTCCGTAGAGCCCTACCACTTGCCCGACGCCAGCACGCCCGTCACCCGTAGGAACAATAAACACATCCCCGACAACGATCTTCTTCACTGCGGCCCCCTTCCCACACCTGAGCAACCAGTTTCATTCATGTTGGATGCCAGGCTCTCAGTCAGCGGGCGGGAGCGGAAAGGTAAGCACTTCAGTTCGAAAAACAGGTGCACTGCCGGGCTCGATCAGAGAAAGTTGCACAATGAAATCTGGCAGCGCATCCGGGGAAGCTTCCCCCGCTGCATCTCGCGCGCCCGGCTTCGCTTCCCAATCAATGAGATGAGCGATGACTGAATAACTCCCCTTGCCCACAGCGATTTCAGTCCCGCCCCCCATTAGCGAACCAATTTCTTCTAGGGCACCCACCTGTATCAGTCCCTCGGTCTTCAACAGATACGGCTCCGATGTTACGATTCGTAGCCGCTGTTCCGTTTCGGTGAGCGCTCCGGAACGAACATCAATCTTAAAAGTTGAGCCCCCACCCACGTTCAGAGGAACAAAAGCACCCTCTTCGATCATCTTCATGATCGATTCGTCGTTATCGAACGCATCTTCCCACGCGTCTAAGTCATTCACATGAGTAAAACGCGACGGCTCCCACAGCGCACACATTCCGGCACGAGTCGTCGAAAGAAAAGCAGGATGGGGCTGCTCAAAAATGGTCATGTTCTAACTCCGTCGTCCATTCGTTGTGCTGAACTAACTAGCTACTGAAAAAAGAGCGCCCAACCTTCATTTCCCTTGCGCGTTGAGCTACGCGCAAGGGATTTCTAATAATTGACGTGCAACACTCTCACGACTTCGTCGGCCCCAGCCGATCTGCGGCGTAGTCGAAAAATAGTCCCCCGCGGTGGTTTCACATGCTGACCGGTCTCGCTTGGCATGCTCTCGCCCGTATCGACGCGAACGAGAGTACATTCCGGAGTATCGAACGGCTGCGCAGTGGTCGAGAATCTCACCAACACCAAGGCGTATCCGCTGTCGGCGCGACCGAAGCGGCCAGCGCCTCATGAAACGCTTCTACGGCATCACGCACCGGGAGCTCGAAAGCGTCAGTAACTCGGTTCTTCACTGTCATCTGGGACTGCCTCCACCATGGCATTAGTAATGCTTCGCTCACCTGATGTCTCATGTTAGTCAGACCGCGTCCGGGATAAACCGTTTTCATGCTCGGCACGACGCTAATCCGCAGTCAGCAGGTGCTTAGGCATAGAAAAAGCCCCGGACTTCGTGAGAAATCCGGGGCATATTGTCGGGCTGACAGGATTTGAACCTGCGACCCCTTGACCCCCAGTCAAGTGCGCTACCAAGCTGCGCCACAGCCCGTGACAACTCGAATAGCTTATCGTGAAATTTGGGTGCCTATGTTCACATTGGGGTCAAAAGTGGCACAGAATCCGAATCATTTCGAGCTGACCCCGTGTGCGGCGGCGAAGAACTCGCGTTCGTGCTCCGTGGATGCCACGAAAGCGGTGAGCATCGCATCCCGAACCTGCGGGGTTGCGTCTGCGGCGAGCGCCGTCACTATCGTGATGGCTTTCTCTGTGGCATCCGTGAACGCGTCGTCGGCATAGGTGGTCAACCAGTCGGCGTAGGGGTGCTCGGGGTGCGCTAGCGGGTGCAGGCGGGATCCGACGTCGTGGTACACCCAGAAGCACGGCAGAAGGGCCGCAGCGAGCACGGCGTAGTCGCCCCGGGCAACGGTCGCCAGCAGGTGGTTGAGGTACCCGGTAGTGGTCGCACTGGGCGAGGCAGCAAATACTTCGCCCTCGGGAGACCACGACTCGTGCAACTGCAGCTCCGTCACGATGCACCCCTCGGCACTTGATGCCCAGAACGCTTGCTCCGCTGCTGTAGGTGCTAGTCGGGCAGCTTCGGCGAGCGCCCGCGCATAATCGCGCAGGTAGAGCGCATCTTGAGCCAGGTACCAGACGAAGTCGCCGCGGTCGAGAGAACCGTCACCGAGTGCCCGCACGAAGTCACCTTCGTCGATCTGCGCCCGCACCGAGGCTATCTGCGCCCACCACTGCTCGCGCACCTCAGCAGCAGTCAGCGCCGTCTCTACGCCTCCACGCTCCCAGAGCCCGGCAAAGTGGTTAATCGGACCACGCCCGCCGCCCACCTGCAACGACGCACCGGCACGGATGCTCTCGCTCAACCAGCGCTTCGACTCCCCCACAGCGGCAGCCCACTCACCGCCGGCCGCAATCCGGGTCGCGAGCGCACTCGATAGCGAACATCCGGTTCCGTGGGTGTTGCTGGTCTCTATACGGATGCCGGCAAACTCAGTCACGACCGGTGCGTTCCCGGAACGAGCATCCACCAGCGCATCCGGAGCCTCGGCCCCGCTCAAGTGTCCACCCTTGGCTAGTACGCGCACCCCGTAGGAGGCAGAGACCCGCGCCGCCTGCTCCAGCACCTCAGGCCACGACTCAGCGGCGGGTTCCGCGGCGATGATCGCGAGCTCGGGAATGTTGGGAGTGACAAGGTCACACACCCGCACCAGGTCGCGCAGCGCCTGCTCGGCTTCGGCATCCAGTAGTCGGTCTCCACTCGTGGCGACCATGACCGGGTCAAGCACAATCAACGGCGGGCGCACGGCCTCGAGCCACTCCCGCACCATCCCCACGACCTCAACGGTGCCGAGCATGCCGATCTTTACGGCATCAATGGCGATGTCATCGCTGAGCGCATCGAGCTGCTCTCGCAAGAACGAGGCGGGCGGCACATGAACTCCGCGCACCCCCTGCGTGTTCTGAGCGGTCAACGCGGTAATCGCTGCCATCCCGTAGCCACCATTGGCTGCGATCGACTTCAGGTCGGCCTGGATCCCCGCACCGCCCGAGGGATCGCTACCGGCAATACTCAGCACCCGAGGAACCCGCACTGCGCTACCGCTACCGCTACCGTTTTCGCTCCGTGCCCCGCTCACGCGTCTTCTCCCTCGTCGTCAGTAGCCGCTACGCCGGCCCATGCTGCGGCGAGCGCCCGTGCCGCTTCTCGCGGATCAGCCGCACCACAGATGGCAGACACGACCGCGGCACCGTCTGCACCGCCCGCCCGCAGCAGCGCGAGGTCATCCGCCCCCACACCACCAATAGCGACCGCGGGTAGGGTGCTGACTGCCATGAGCTCCGCCATGCGCTCATGTCCCAGAGACTCCGGGGCGTCTTTCTTCGTTGTCGTGGGGTGCAGGGCACCAATACCGACATAGTCGACACCGGCAGAGCCCACACTCGCTTCATACAGTTGGTCTTCGGTCGCAGCGCTGAGCCCCACGATCGCGTGCGGGCCCACAAGGGCGCGTACGGATGCCGCGGGCAAGTCGTTCTGCCCCACGTGCACCCCAGCTACCTTCGCCCCCATCTCGCGCGCAGCGAGGTACACATCAACGCGGTCATTGACGAGCACGGGCACCTTGCGGGCAACCGCCGTGGAGACGCGCAGCACCAGGTCGAGAAACTCTCGCGCCGGCATGTCCTTCTCGCGCAACTGCACGATGGTGACTCCCCCCGCGACCGCTTCGTAGACAAGATCGACGAGGTCGTGGCCCGCAGCTTTCGCCTGCCCCGAGTCCGTCACCAAATACGTCGAGAGGTCGAAGCTCTCACGAAAACCAGTCACTGCTGCTGCATCCTTACTGTTGCCTACGCCAAACCCGCTCACGCGATGACCGCCCGTTCTGCAATATCGTCCACCGAGACTTCGCTCAGCGCGTCGAGAAGCGCTACCGCGAAGCTGCCCGGCAGCGCCGAACGTTCCGCCGCGAGGTCGGCCGCTACCGTGTACACGCTCGTCGCCGCCACAGCCGCCGTCAGCGCATCCGGAGTCACTGCTGCAAACGCCGCCATGATCGCTCCGAGAGCACAACCACCGCCCGTGACCTTGGTCAGCACCGGATGCCCGTTCGTCAGTCTCACGACACTCACGCCATCGGTCACCACGTCAGTCGCTCCCGATACCGCAACAACGCCGCCGGTTACCCGCGCGAGCATCTGAGAAGCGGTGAGCGCGGCATCCACACTGCTCGTACTGTCGACACCACGCCCACCCGTGCCCAGTTCGGCGAGCGCCAGAATTTCGGAGGCGTTACCCCGCACGATGGAGGGGCCGAGGTCACGCAGGCGATATGCCAGCGGAGTTCGCACGGGCAGAGCGCCAATAGCCACCGGGTCGAGCACCCACGGCGTTCCGGCAGCGTTGGCTGCCGGTGCCGCTTCGAGGGCTGCAGCGCGCTGTTCTTCACGGCAGGTGCCGAGATTGATGAGCACTCCGGATGCCACCCCCGCGAACATGCCAGCTTCTTCGGGAATATCCACCATGGCCGGAGCCGCTCCGACAGCGAGCAGAGCATTGGCGGTGAAGCCCACCACCACGCTATTGGTGATGCACTGCACGAGAGGCGACGTTGATCTCACCGCCTCGAGCGCGTCTTGAGTGGCGGTCAGTAGGTTCGGTGGCGTACGCGACATGCACGACATCCCTTCGCTAGTTCTAACTAGATCAGGTTCGACGGGTGTGTTCTCAGCCCCGCAGGGCACCCCGTGTCACAAGTTGTGCCTCCACGATAGCGGGTCACACGGATGCTCGGGCAGTGGTAATGCGCCCGCCGCAAAGGTCAACTTCCAGCCCACTTCCACCCCGCTCGAGGTCCGCATGACGCAGACTCCGCGCAATTGGGATTATTTTGCTGTCGGATGTCGTTGCACTGAGCGAGAATAAAGACGACGACTGATTTGTGCGCCCTTTCGACCCCGGCTGCTGCTTCGTCCTACCGCTTGAGACACGACAGGATTTTCATGACTAGCACCGCGCCGATTACCGGCAGTATCCCCCTCGCCCCGCCCGGAGCGGGCTCGTCAGCGGGCGCCGTCGACAACAGCGGTCGCAACCGCCTCGTCATCGCGCTCATGCTCGCGGCAACCTTCGTGGTATTCCTCAATGAGACATCGCTTGTCGTCGCTATCCCCCGCATCATGGAAGACCTCAGCATCGAGCCCAGCACGGCGCAGTGGTTGTCGACGTCGTTCATGCTCACGATGGCGGTAGTGATTCCGATTACCGGATTCCTCATCCAGCGCTTCACGACGCGCAGCATCTTCATCGCCGCGATGTCCCTTTTCACCGCCGGTACTCTGCTCGGAGCTATCGCGCCGACGTTCTTCATCCTCATTGTCGGACGAGTAATCCAGGCCTCCGGTACCGCGATCATGCTGCCGCTGCTCATGACCACCGTCATGACTCTCGTGCCCCCGGCTACCCGCGGTAAGACGATGGGTAACGTATCCATCGTCATGTCGATGGCTCCCGCCGTTGGTCCCACGGTCGCGGGACTGGTGCTCGCGGTCTTTGACTGGCGCTGGGTCTTCATTGTCATGATCCCCATCTCGGTCACCGCGCTCATGCTCGGCATCACTAAGGTGCGTAACGTCACAGACCCCCGCAAGGTCTCGATCGATGTACTCTCGGTCATTCTCTCGGCGATTGCCTTTGCTGGACTTATCTACGGTCTCTCGAGCCTCGGCGAATCTGCCAGCGGCGAAGTACTTGTCGCGCCCGCCATCCCGATCATCGCGGGAGCGGTCAGCCTGGCGCTGTTCATCATTCGCCAGCTGAAGCTGCAGAAGACTGACAGAGCACTCCTCGACCTCCGCACCTTCGCTGCCTCCGGATTCGCTATCTCGATCGGCCTCATGATGGTGATGATGGCGGCCCTGTTCGGCACCATCATCCTGCTTCCGATGTTCACGCAAGACGTACTCGGCCTTGAGCCCATCCAGAGCGGACTCCTCGTACTGCCCGGTAGCCTCATGATGGGAATTCTCGGACCGATTGTGGGCCGCCTCTACGACAAGGTCGGCCCGCGCCCGCTCATGATCCCCGGCGCGATCGTCGTCAGTGCGTCACTCTGGAGCTTCACCATGCTCTCCGAGACAAGCTCTCCATTCATGGTCGTCGCGATTCACGTCCCCATGAGCATCGGGCTCGCCTTCATGTTCACACCGCTGTTCACCTCAGCGCTCGGCAGCCTCAAACCGTACTTGTACTCGCACGGCAGCGCCACCATCGGCACCGTGCAGCAGCTCGCCGGCGCCGCCGGAACCGCGCTGTTCATTGCGCTACTTACGGTGCAGTCCGTCGCGCTTGCCGCGGAAGGAGCCCCCGATACCGAAGCTCTCGCCGGCGGCGTTCGTCTCGCGTTCATGGCGGGTGGCATCATCTCGCTGTTCGCGATCGTCGCCACATTCTTCGTCAAGCGCAACGACGCCGAGGTCGACTCCGATGCCGACGCTAACGCCGCACCGGTCGCTCACTAACGCTGGAGTGTGAGCGGGCGCCCACCGGCATCCGTTCCCCCCGCACCTAACGCCAAACGGCGAGTCACTCTCCTAGGAGAATGACTCGCCGTTTAGTCGTTAAGCCGAAGCCTGTGGTCTCGAGAGACTACTTGCGCTTGCGCTTCTCACGCACACGCATGTTGACCTGGATGGGGCTGCCATCGAAGCCGAAAATCTCGCGCAGTCGACGCGTAATGAATCGACGGTACTGCGGGTCCAAGAATCCGGTCGTGAAGAGCACGAACGTTGGCGGGCGGCTCGATGCCTGCGTACCGAAGAGGATGCGCGGCTGCTTGCCACCACGAAGCGGGTGAGGGTGCTCCTGCGTGAGTTCAGCCAGGAGCGCGTTGAACTTACCGGTCGGAATGCGGGTATCCCATGACTCCAACGCCAGTTCGAGAGCCGGAACCAGCTTCTCCATGTGGCGACCGGTCTTAGCCGAGATGTTGACGCGAGGAGCCCAAGCAACGTGGCCGAGGTCCTTGTCGATCTCGCGCTCGAGCAGATCGCGACGTTCGTCGTCGAGAAGGTCCCACTTGTTGAAGGCCAAAACGAGCGCGCGGCCCGATTCGAGCACGAGGTCAACGATCTTGAGGTCTTGAACGCTGAGCGGCTGGCTCACGTCGAAGATGACAACGGCAACTTCAGCCTTTTCCAGTGCGGCGCTCGTGCGCAGCGTGGCGTAGAAGTCTGCGCCCTGGGCCAAAGCGACACGACGACGAATGCCGGCGGTGTCAACGAAGCGCCAGAACTTTCCACCGAGCTCGATCTGCTCGTCGACGGGGTCGCGAGTTGTGCCGGCGAGGTCGTTGACAACAACGCGCTCTTCGCCAGCAGTCTTGTTCAGAAGGCTCGACTTGCCGACGTTCGGGCGACCGAGGATAGCGACGCGGCGCGGGCCACCCACTTCTTCCTTGGCAACGTTCGAGATCTCCGGCAGCACCGTGAGCACGTGGTCGAGCAGGTCAGCAACACCGCGGCCGTGAACGGCAGACGACGGCCACGGCTGACCGAGGCCGAGGCTCCAAAGCGAGGCAGCATCCGATTCTTGGTGAACGTCGTCAACCTTGTTGGCGACCAAAATCACGGGCTTCTTAGTGGCGCGAAGCATGCGCACGACGTGCTCGTCAGTCGAGGTGGGGCCAACCGTGGCATCCACAACAAAGAGCACGGCGTCGGCGAGGTCGATAGCGATCTCCGCTTGCGCGGCAACCGAAGCGTCGATTCCCTTAGCGTCGGGTTCCCAACCGCCGGTGTCGACGATCGTGAAGTGACGGTTGTTCCACTCGGCCTTGTAGTTCACACGGTCGCGAGTAACACCGGGGGTGTCCTCGACAACAGCTTCACGACGGCCGATGATGCGGTTGACGAGGGCCGACTTGCCGACGTTCGGGCGACCAACGATCGCGAGAACAGGCAGAGCGGGAAGGTAGTAGATGGCGTCCGGGTCGTCGGATGCTGATTCCAGAACCTGAATGTCGTCGTCGTCGAGGTCGTAGTCGCTCAATCCCGCACGAAGAGCGGAGGTGCGCTGGGCAGCCTCTTCTTCGTTCATGCCGGAGAGTCGCTCGACGAGATCCGGGTTTAGTTCGGGAAAGTCGTCGTCGGCGGGCGAATGATCGGCCATGGGTAGTCCTTTGTTTACATGCTGGAGCGAACGAAACTCGCGACGGCCGTCACGGTTTGATCGAAGTCAAGATTGGTGGAGTCAATGGTGATGACTCCATCGGCGGCGTTCATGAAGTCCACGACTTTGGAGTCCTGCGCATCTCGATAACTGAGTTGTTGCGCCGTTGTCGCGCTCGATTCTCCGGAGAGTTCGGCCGCACGCCTTTCCATCCTAGCTTCTTCACTGGCCGTGAGCAGAATTCGCGCCTGAGCATCCGGTGCGACCACCGTGGTGATGTCGCGGCCTTCCACCACAATTCCGGGTTTGTCGCTGCCGGCGATGATGCCGCGGAAGAGGTTCACCATGTACTCCCGCACTTCGGGAACCCGGGCAATGTTCGACACAACGCCGGTGATGCGAGGTTCGCGGATGTCGTTGGTCACGATCTCCGAGTCGACCTTCACAAAGTAGTTGTCGGGGTCGATACCGATGGAGTACTCGAACCGCGGGAGCGTCTCGATCACGTCGCCGGGCCCGAGGGTGTCGACACCGCGCTCGAGGCAGTGCAGCGCGAAACCGCGGTAAGCGGCTCCCGTGTCGAGGTAGTCGAAGCCGAGTTCGCGAGCGGTCGCCTTCGAGACACTCGACTTTCCGCTGCCGGCCGGGCCATCGACGGCCACCACAACAAACGACGGGTTCTTATTCACGCGAAAGTCTCTGCAATCTTCCAACCGCGAGCTTCGAGCTCGCTCAACAATGTGGCTTCTTTTTCGGGCAACACCGAAATTTCGGCGAGGCCGAACTGGGCACCCGGTGAATGCTCCAGGCGCAAGTCTTCCATGTTCACATTCGCTTCGCCGATTTCGGTGAGCAGTCGTGCGAGCTGACCCGGCTTGTCATCGATGATCACGACGAGACGACTGAACTGCTTGCTCGTTCCGTGCTTGCCCGGGATACGGGCCACCCCGTCGTTGCCGCCGGCAAGAACTTCGGCCAGGGCGCGGCGCGAGCCCGGAGCATCCGGATTCTCCAGCGCTTCGATCGCGACAGCAAGCTCGGTTTGAAACTCACGAAGTACTGAAGCGACGGGGCCAGCGTTGGCACCCAAGATTTGAACCCACAGTTCCGGCGCGCTCGACGCAATGCGAGTGGTGTCGCGCAGCCCTTGGCCGGCAAGGCCAACAGCGGCATCGGATGCTCCCGCCAACCGGTGCGCGAGCAAACTAGCCACCACTTGGGGAACGTGCGAAATCAAGGCAACCGCGTCGTCATGCTCGGAGGCCGACATCGTCACGGGGATAGCGCCCAGTTCGATAACAACGTCTTCAATTGCGCGGCGGCGGAAGGGCTCTCCCCGACCAATCACCCACGGGCGACCGATAAAGAGATCGGCCCGAGCCGAGATGGCTCCCCCGCGTTCGCGTCCGGCGAGCGGATGCGAGCCCACGTAGCGATCGAGGTCGGCACCCAGCGCGATGAGTTCGTCGATCACTCCGACCTTCACACTCGCGACATCCGTCACGGTTGCCTGAGGCCACGCCATGAGTTCGCGCGCGACAACCTCGGCCGTGACATCCGGCGGAACCGCCACGATCACGAGCGACGGCTTGTCGTCAGCCTGCGGCGCACGACCGGCGCCATAGTCAATCGCGAGCGTTGCTGTGGTGCGCGACGCGTCGTGCAAGATCACGTCAACGCCCTTGGCCCGCAGGCCGTGACCGATGCTGGCACCGAGCAACCCCGCACCAACGATGCGCACTTGCCCAGTGATGCGGCCTAGATTCACGAGCGCTCCTCGGCGTCACGGGCGATCGTCAAGACCGCACCCAGCTCCACCTTGGTGAGATTGCGGGTCTTGCCCACGCCGAGGCTGCCGAGGTTGAGCGGCCCGAACTGGCGACGAACGAGTTCGACGACGGGGTGGCCAGCAGCCTCCATCATGCGTCGAACGATGCGGTTGCGACCGGAGTGGAGCGTGAGCTCGATCATGGACTCGTCGTTGACGGCGCGGCCGATAACGCGAGCCTTGTCGGCGGCAATTGGGCCGTCTTCGAGCTCGATGCCCTTGGTGAGTTGCGAAACCGTCTGAGCGCTCACGACACCTTCGACCTTCGCGATGTACGTTTTAGTAACCCCAAACGACGGATGTGCGAGCACATGCGCGAGTTCACCGTCGTTTGTGAGAACGATCAGCCCGGAGGTCTGCACGTCGAGGCGTCCGACGTTGAATAGACGTTCGTCATAGTTACCGGTGAACTGCTGCAGATCGGGGCGACCACTCTCATCCGCCATCGAGCTCACAACGCCCACAGGCTTGTTGAGCATGACGTAACGTTTGGTCGTGTCGAGCTGAATGGCCGAGCCATCCACCGTCACCCGGTCGGTCGGCTTAACGCGGCGACCGGCTTCTTCAACGACCTTGCCGTTGACCGCAACGCGGCCCTGATAGATCAAATCTTCAGACACACGGCGGGAGGCGACTCCGGCTGCGGCCATTACTTTTTGAAGGCGTTCGCCCTCGGGGTGACTGGCGCCTGCGCCATTAGCGTTGTTCATCAAAACCGTCCGAACCATCAGATAAAAGTGGCGAGATGGGAGGCAATTCGGCAATGGAGTTGATCCCCAGTTGCACGAGCATGAGCTCCGTTGTTTCGTAATGGATGGCGCCCGTCTCGTTGTCGGTAAACGCCTCCGTAATAAGTCCTCGGCTCAGCAGTGTACGCACTACTGAGTCAACATTCACGGCGCGCACGGCGGCGATCGCCCCGCGACTGATCGGTTGCTTGTACGCAATCACGGCAAGAGTCTCCAATGCGGCCTGACTCAAGCGTGAAGGATTCTGCGTATAAACGAAATCGCGCACCGCGGCGTCGTAGTCGGCGCGCACGTAAATACGCCAGCCACCGCCCACTTCCCGCAGCTCAAAACCACGACGAGGGCCCTCGCCTTCGCCATCGAAATCAGCCCGCAGCGCGGTGATCGTCTTACGGATCTCGGCGACAGGAGCATTCAGTGCAGTCGCAAGACTCACGATGCTCTGAGGCTGATCCGCCACCATGAAGATCGCTTCGAGCCCGCGAGCGAGGTCGACAACGGGGCCGGCAGCAAGTTCTTCCGCAGTCGGTTCGGTGTCAGGCTGCTCGGTGGGCAGGATGTCAGTTTCCATAATCAGCTCCCAGATTAGCGAGGCTATCGTCTGACCAGTGATCCGCCGTCCAGCGGACCGTCAATTCGCCCAGGGGTTCGATCTGCTCGAACGCCACGTTCGAGCCGCGATACAGCTCCAGCACCGCCAAGAAGCGAGCAACAATCACGCCCTTGAGCTCGGCGCCCGCGATCAGCTGGCGGAAGGTCATCGGCTCCCCCGCACGCAACAAGGCAACGACGTGAGCAGCCTGTTCGCGGATGCTGATCAGCGGGGCGTGCAAATGGTCTAGTCCGACGCTCGGAATCTCTCGCGGCGTGAAAGCGAGAGTCGCGAGGGCGGCAAAATCGTCGAGGCTCAGCGTCCAGACGAGCTCGGGAGTCTGGGTGCGGTATTTCTCTTCCAAACGCACCGAGCGAACCGTGCGCGTGGCTTCCGCCTCGAAGTGCGAACCGAACCAGTCGCTGGCCTGTTTGAAGGCGCGGTACTGCAAGAGGCGAGCGAAGAGCAGGTCGCGCGCCTCGAGAAGCGCAACATCTTCGGCATCCACGAGCTCTCCCTGAGGAAGGAGTCCCGCTACCTTGAGGTCGAGCAGCGTGGCAGCAACCACCAAGAATTCGCTGGCCTGATCGAGTTCGTCGATGTCATCCGAGCCCTCAGGTGATTCGAAGTCGCGCAGGTAGGCGATGAACTCGTCGGTGATCTTTGACAGCGAGACCTCGGTGACGTCGAGCTCATGCTTGGTGATGAGCGACAGCAGCAGGTCGAACGGCCCGTTGAAGTTGCTGAGAGAAACAGAGAATCCCGCCGCGGGGGTCTCTGTTTCGTCGGCGCCACTCGCCGACGGCGCCTCAACGTCGCTAGGCGACGGCGCCACGGGCGATCAGCTCTCGCGCCACCTGACGGTAAGAGTGCGCCGCAGAGTGGTCGGGGGCGAAGGTCGTGATGGGAGAACCGGCAACACTGGCATCCGGGAACTTCACGGTACGACCGATCACGGTCTCCAGAACATCGCCACCGAAGTTTTCGACAACGCGCTCAAGCACTTCACGCGAGTGCAGCGTGCGGGCGTCAAACATCGTGGCGAGGATGCCATCGAGCTTGATCGCCGGGTTCAGTCGATCCTGAACCTTTTCAATCGTCTCCACGAGCAGCGCTACGCCGCGGAGGGCAAAGAACTCGCACTCCAACGGAATGAGCACGCCGTGGGCAGCCGTGAGGGCATTGACAGTGAGCAAACCCAGCGAAGGCTGGCAGTCGATCAGGATGACGTCGTAGTCATCGCTAACCTTGCGCAGCACGCGGGCCAAGATCGTTTCGCGAGCGACCTCGTTGACGAGGTGCACTTCTGCGGCCGAGAGGTCGATGTTGGCCGGAATGACGTCGAGGCCAGGAACGTTCGTGTGAACGATCGCTTCGGCCGGATTCTTGATAGAGCCGAGCAGCAGGTCGTAGATAGTCGGCACATCGTGCGTCGGAACGCCGAGGCCAGCCGAGAGCGCACCCTGCGGGTCAAAGTCAATGGCGAGAACGCGGCGACCATACTCAGCGAACGACGCGCCAAGGTTGATGGTGGTCGTGGTCTTGCCGACGCCACCCTTCTGGTTGCACAGCGAAATGATGCGTGCGGGGCCGTGCCCATCGAGCGGCGGGGGCTCCGGGAAGTTGGTGATCGGCCGGCCGGTTGGACCCATTGCCTGAACATCCAACCCTGCCAGCGTCGATTCGTTCTCACGCTGTTTCGTCATGCCAAAAGTTTACGTCGCGCTTTCGTTGCAGCTCGTGCTCCCACGCGCGGACACGGCAGGGTCGCCTCTACCAAAGGTTGAAGGTTTGAGAGAGCGACACGCCCAACGAGGGTGCCCGCTACCGGGCTCGAGGATGCGCGGTCGTGTACATATCCCGCAGAGTGTCGGCGGTCACCATCGTGTAGATCTGCGTCGTCGCGACCGAGGAATGCCCCAGTAGCTCTTGCACCACTCGCACGTCGGCACCGCCCGAGAGCAAATGCGTCGCGAAGGAATGCCGGAAGGTGTGCGGCGAGATATCGATGCCCAGCTCGGCACGTTCTGCAGCTGATTGGATGATCAACCACACGTTTTGGCGAGACAGTCGAGCCCCGCGCGCCCCCAAAAACAGAGCCGGCGTCGAGGCCCCTTTGGCCGAAAGCACGGGACGAGCGCGCACGAGGTACTTCTCAATCGCGGCCTGCGCAAAGCTGCCGACCGGCACGATGCGCTGCTTATTTCCCTTACCCAGCAGGCGCACGATGTCGCCGTCAATCATGTCGTCGACGTTGAGCGCGGTGACCTCCGAGACGCGCGCACCTGTGGCGTACAGCAGCTCCAGCAGAGCGGTATTGCGCAACGAAATGATCTCGTCGCCCGGGAACGAGCCGAGCACCGCCGTCATCTGCTCAATAGTGATGGCTTTCGGTAGCCGCATCGGTTGTTTCGGAATCGCCACGGTGTGCGCGACGTCTTCTACGGCGAGCGATTCGTCGACGAAAAAGGTGTGGAGCCCGCGCACGGTTGAGAGCATGCGCGCGACCGAGGAGGCCGCGAGCGGGCGCTCGGTACCGGCTCGCAAGCTGTGCGCGAAGGCCGTCACGTCATCCGCCGCCACAGCAGCCGGGGCGACCAAGCCTCGAGCGCTCAAGAATTCGAGGTACTTGTCGAGGTCACGTCGATAGGCAGCGAGAGTATTCGCCGAGAGACCTCGCTCGATCGCAAGATGCCGCAGATAGCGCTCTGCGGCCACCGCGATCGCGTTCTTCGTTGAGGGACGCGCGGACTCGGTCATGTCGCTCAACCTACCGCGAGAGGCTATTCAGCGTAGTTACGCGGATGCCGCGGCCACGGTGCGTTGGCGTCACCGAGCGTGCTCCACCCTCGGTCGCGGCCCAACTGCGCCGCCAATAGCCCTAGGCACAGAATCGAGTTCTGCACGCGGCGCTCCAGTACGGCCTCCACAGCATCTTCGAGCGGAACCCAGCGAAGCTCGATTCCGGCCTCTTCGGCGTAACGGTCGAAGACTTCACCGGTAGCGCTGACGCCCCGCGCGAGGTAAATACGCACGGCTTCGTTGCTCCCGCCCGGCGAGGTCAACATTTCACTGAGCACGTGCCACGACTCGGCTTGCAGGTCGGTCTCTTCTGCCAGCTCGCGCTGAGCCGCGATAAGCGGTGACTCGTTGAGCACATCGAGCAAGCCTGCGGGCAGTTCCCAATCGCGCAGGCGCACCGGATGCCGGTACTGCTTGATCAGCAGCACCCGATCACGTTCATCCATCGCCAGCACCGCAACGGCGCCGGTGTGGTTCACAAACTCGCGAGTGATCGCAGTACCGTCGAGCTGAAAACGCTCGCGGTCCACGTTCCACACGTGCCCCGCAAACACCGTTTCGGTGCTGAGGAGCTCGGGAGTAACGCTGTCGTCGGTCAGTTCGTTATGCATCATCCTGCTCGGTCACCTCGAAGAGGCGGTTGGACTTTTGGCGCTCAATCGCTGCGGCAATAAGGCCGCGGAAGAGCGGGTGCGCGTGGTTGGGGCGCGAGAGAAGTTCAGGGTGAGCCTGAGTTCCGACGTAGTACGGGTGAACTTCGCGCGGCAGCTCGACGAACTCAACGAGAGTGCGGTCGGGCGAGATTCCGGAGAACGTGAGTCCGGCATCCGCAATCTGCTGGCGGTACTCGTTGTTGACCTCGTAGCGGTGACGGTGGCGCTCGGCTGCGGTCGGCGCGCCGTAAAGCTCTTCGACGATCGAGCCGGACTCGAGGTTGGCGTTATAGAGACCGAGGCGCATCGTGCCGCCCATGTCTCCCCCAGCGATGATGTCGACCTGCTCGGCCATCGTGGCGATAACCGGGTACTTCGTGTCGGTGTCGAACTCGGTGGATGACGCACCTTCGAGGCCGGCCATGTCGCGAGCGTATTCGATCACCATGCACTGCAGGCCGAGGCAAATGCCGAGGGCCGGGATGCCGTTCTCGCGAACGAACTTGAGAGCGCCGAGCTTGCCCTCGATGCCGCGCACGCCGAAACCACCGGGAACGATGATGCCGTCGAGGTCGGAGAGGTGCTTGGCAGCACCTTCGGGAGTTTCGCACTCGTCGGAGGGAACCCAGCGGATGTTGACCTTGGCACTGTTCGCGAAACCGCCGGCACGCAGTGCTTCGGTGACCGAAAGGTAAGCGTCGGGCAGGTCGATGTACTTACCGACCAGACCGATCGTGGTCTCGTGCTTGGGGTGGTGAACGGCTTCGAGAAGCTCGCTCCAGCCATCCCAGTTGACCGAGTCGGCTTCGAGGCCGATCTGGTTGATGATGTAGGCGTCGAGTCCCTGACTGTGCAGCATTTCAGGGATATCGTAGATGCTGGCCGCGTCGGTAGCGTTGACGACGGCGTCTTCTTCCACGTCACACATGAGCGCAATCTTGCGCTTGTTTGACTCGGAGACGGGGCGGTCGCTGCGCAGCACGAGAGCGTCGGGCTGGATGCCGATCGAACGCAGCGCGGCAACGGAGTGTTGCGTGGGCTTGGTCTTCTGTTCGCCCGAAGCGGCCATGAACGGCACGAGCGAGACGTGAACGAAGAAGACGTTCTTGCGGCCGAGTTCGTGGCGAACTTGGCGAGCAGACTCGATGAACGGAAGGCTTTCGATGTCGCCAACGGTTCCACCAATTTCGGTGATGATCACGTCGGGCTGCGGGTTCTCGTCGTCAAACGGACCGGCGGCCTGCAGGCGCATACGGCGCTTGATTTCGTCGGTGATGTGCGGGATGACCTGCACCGTATCGCCGAGGTACTCGCCGCGACGCTCTTTGGCAATCACTTCGGAGTAAATCTGTCCGGTAGTGACGTTGGCTGCCTGGTTGAGCTTGATGTCAAGGAAACGCTCGTAGTGACCTATGTCGAGGTCAGTTTCGGCGCCATCATCGGTGACGAAGACTTCACCGTGCTGAAAGGGGTTCATAGTGCCGGGATCCACGTTCAGATAGGGATCCAGCTTCTGCATGACGACGCGGAGCCCGCGTGCTGTCAGCAGGTTACCGAGACTCGCCGCCGTGAGGCCTTTACCGAGAGAAGAGACGACTCCTCCGGTGACGAAGATGTGCTTTGTTACGACCGCGTTTTGATTGTCCACCACGGGGTTCTATCGTATGCCACGACTGACGATCTTGTCGCCGCTTCAGGGCGTTTCGTTATCGGCTTAACAGCTTGAGCGGTTTCTAGCTGTGGGCGCTCTCGAGTTCGTGGGCGGTCTGAATCAGTTCGCGCGCGTGAGCGAGGCCCGATTCTGAATCGGGAAGCCCAGAAAGCAACCGCGCCATCTCAGCGATGCGAGCCTCGCCTTCGAGCTTATGAACGCTGGATGCCGTGACCGAGCCGTCGTCGCCTTTAATGACGCTGAGGTGGTTATCCGCGAACGCCGCCACTTGCGCCAGGTGGGTGACAACAATCACTTGGGCGGTGCGGCTGAGCTGAGCGAGACGCTTGCCGATTTCGATGGCGGCAGCACCGCCAACGCCGGCATCCACTTCATCGAAGATGAACGTGGGCACAGGATCGTTGCCGGCGATGACAACTTCGATCGCCAGCATCACCCGGGAGAGCTCTCCCCCAGAAGCGCCCTTACCGAGCGGACGCGGCGGCGCACCGGGGTGCGGACGCAACAGAATCGCCACTTCGTCTTTACCACTCAGCGAGTAGTCGCTGCGGTCTTCGACGGTCACCACGATTTCAGCGTTCGCCATCGCCAGATGCGTGAGCTCGTTGCTCACCTCGGCGGCTAGGCGCTCAGCACTCGACATGCGCACTTCACTGACGCGGGCGGCAAGCTCGATGAGCTCGGCCTGATCGGCTTCTACCTGGGCACGCAGCTCATCAATGCGGGTGGAATCGTTGTCGAGCTCGAGAAGGCGTTGGCTACCGGTATCGAGAACGTCAACGACATCGTCGAGGCTCACGCCGTGCTTGCGAATGAGAGCCGAAAGCTGGCTGCGACGTTCTTCGACCTGCTCCAGCTCACGGCTGCCATCGGCGTCCAGACCGGCAAGATAGCCCGAGAGATCGGTCGAGATCTCGCCGAGAGTGATGGATGCTGCCGCCAGGGCTTCGGCGATCGACGCGAGTTGTGCGTCGTGCTCGGCAACCCGCTCAAGCCCTCGTTGGGCACTGGCAAGCATCGCCACGACATCGGAGCCTTCGTCTACGGCGTCCGCCGACAGCACCGCGTGGGCACCCTCAGCGGCCAGACGCAGCCCTTCGAGGTTCGAGAGTCGATCGGCGCGCTCAGTAAGCTCGACATCTTCTCCACGGCGCACGTCGGCCGCTTCGATCTCTTGAATCGCAACGCGAAGCTCATCGGCCTCGCGGCTGCGCAGGTCGCTCTCGGCGATCAACACATCGAGTTCGCCTTGGGCTGCTTGCCAGCGGCGGAAGACAGTTTGATACTGCTCGAGCACGGTAGCCAGCTCAGCGCCGGCAAAACGATCGAGCGCATTGCGTTGCGCAGTGGACGACTTGAGACGAATCTGTTCCGACTGCCCGTGCACGACGACAAGCTGGTCACCGAGTTCGGTGAGCACTCCCACGGGGGCGCTGCGGCCGCCCACCACGGCGCGACTGCGGCCTTCGCGCGCAACGGTGCGCACGAGAAGAAGTTCGCCCTCGTCGAGGTCGCCGCCGGCATCGCGTACGCGCTCAGCAACAGCCGATTCCGGATCAATGACCCAACGGCCTTCGACAGAGGCTTGGTTGCTCTCGGCCCGGATCGAGGTGGGGTCGGCCCGCTCCCCCAGAAGCAGCCCGAGCGCGGTGACGACCATCGTCTTACCAGCGCCGGTCTCGCCAGTGAGCGCTGTGAATCCAGGGCCTAACGGGAGGCGTGCTGAGGCAATAACGCCGAGGTCGCGAATGGATATCTCTTCGATCACGAGTGGGGTACCTCCTCCGATGCTGGCCCACGCCATCCATTGACCGGCAGATTGAATTTCTTGACAAGACGATCGGTGAACGGACCCTGCGACAGGCGCGCAAGGCGCACCGGCACGGGCGATCGGCGCACCACTACGCGGGCGCCGCGCGGCAAGTCGTAGGCGCGACGGCCATCACACCACAGAACACCGGTTCCCATGTTGCGCGCCAGAACTTCAACGGCAAGCGCAGAATCGGGCCCGACGACGAGCGGGCGCGCAAAGAGCGCGTGGGCACTCAGCGGCACAAGGAGCAGGGCGTCGAGGCTTGGCCAGACAACTGGTCCGCCCGCGGAGAATGCGTAAGCGGTAGAGCCGGTGGGCGTCGACATGACAACGCCGTCGCACCCAAAAGAAGAAAGGGGGCGGCCATCGACTTCGATGACCACTTCGAGCATCCGCTCGCGACTGGCTTTCTCGACGGTCGCTTCGTTGAGAGCCCACGTTTCGTAGACAACCTCGGAATCGACCTTTACGCGCACCGCGAGGGTCATTCGTTCTTCAACGAGGTAGTCGCGGGCCAAGGCACGCTCGACGGTCGATGTCAGCTCTTCGCGCTCGCTCTCGGCCAGGAACCCCACGTGGCCGAGGTTCACGCCGAGCAGCGGTGCACTGCAGCCGCGGGTCAATTCAGCGGCACGAAGGATAGTTCCATCGCCACCGAGCACGATCACAAGTTCAAGCTCACCGGTCTCGACCTCATTGCCGAGTCGGCGCACTGGTGAGAGGTCGGGCTCCGCTTGCAAGATCGTTTCATAGCTATCGGGGGCCAAAACCACCACGATGCCCGCGCTAATCAGCTGACGGCACACCGAGATCGCGGCGGTCAGGGATTCTGCGCGCCCCGTGTGGGCAATGACCAAAATGTGACGCTCAGAAACATGAGAGTTCTCGGACTGCACCGTGCACCTCTCATTCGTAGTGATAGTTCGTTTCGCCATCACTCAATGATGGCCTTAGGCGATTGCAGAAACCTGCGTTAACCATTCTGTCGGATTGCTGCCTGATCGTGCGCTCAACCAGACAAGATACTCACGGTTTCCCGCGTTACCGGCGATTGGTGAGGAGATGACACCGGCGGTACCAAGCCCCACGTCCCAGGCCGCCCACAAAACGCCCATGATCGCTTCGTCTCGCAATGCTGAGCCGTGAACAATTCCTTCACGAATGTTTGTGCGGCCCACTTCGAATTGAGGCTTCACGAGCAACACATAATCGGCGCTCTCCCCCACCGCAGCGTAAAACGCGGGCAGAACAGTGCGCAGCGAAATAAACGAGAGGTCTGAGACCACGAGCGTCGGGGTTTCAGATGTCCCGCTCAGTTCAGCTAGCGATTCAGCGGTGAGATAGCGGGCATTCTCTCGCTCGACCACCCGCACTCGGGTATCCGAGCGGATCAGGTCGACGAGTTGCCCGTGCCCCACATCGAGCGCAATAACCTCGCGAGCACCCCGCTCGAGGAGTACCTGGGTGAAGCCGCCTGTCGATGCGCCGACATCGAGCGCAAGCCGATCCGTGGGGTCAATGCTGAAGGCATCGAGTCCCGCTACAAGCTTGTGCGCGGCGCGGCTGACATAGTGATCGGTCTCAGCGACGTCAATTTCGTGCTCGTCGGTGACGGGAGTTGAGGCCTTCGGCACAGCAACGCCGGAAACAGTGACGAGGTTGTCCGCGATGAGTTTCGCCGCGTGCGTGCGCGAGCGAGCGAGTCCGCGGGCAGCAAGTGCTGCATCGAGCCGCATGCTAGCCATTGCGCGAGAACGCGTCCTTGCCCTCAAGCTGCTGCTGCAGTTGATCGTGAATCTGAGTGAACGCGGCGGCACGGGTTTCGAGCGGCTGATCCTCGATCAGGCTCAGTCGAGACATCAATCCGTCAACGGGCGATTCGTCATCCATGCTCACGAATATAGCTCCGCGGGAACCTCAAGGGCGTAGATGGCGCTCCCCGAGTTCCAAATCGCTGCCGCTCCTGCACGCAAGCGGTCGATGGATGTTCCGGCCGTGGTCACGCTCAGTCGCTGACCCTCGAGGCGCACCGTCGCCGTCCCCACTGTCGTCACTACGGCGGCGCCGTCGTGCGTGACCACAGTTTCGGGATACGGCTCCAGCAGCCCGCGCAAGTCGTCAACGATCATCGTCGGACGTTCATCCGGGATGCACGCGAGTACTTGCTTGGCCTGATCGATTCCTGTGAGCACGAGCAGCGACGGGATGCCAGCACGATTCGCCCCGAGGATGTCGGTGTCGAGACGGTCGCCGATCATGAGCGCCGAGCGCGATTCGTAACGGCGGAAGGCTTCTTCAAAAATAGCGACTTCTGGCTTGCCTGCCACGATCGGCAAACGGCCAACCGCCGAGTGCACGGCTGAAACGAGGGTTCCGTTACCCGGAGCGGTGCCCCGCGCCTGCGGAATCGTCCAGTCAGTGTTTGTCGCAATCCACGGGATGCCGTCATCGCCACCCTTGAGAGCGAACGATGCTTCGGCGAGATCTTTCCAGCCCACGTGCGGAGCGAAGCCCTGCACCACTGCTGCGGGCGAGTCGTCCGCTGAGCGAGTGACGACGAAACCAGACTTCTCGAGTTCGCTCGTGAGACCTTCGCCGCCGACGACCATGATGGTCGAGCCGGCGGGCACGAGGTCGCGGAGCAACCCCATAGCGGCTTGCGGTGACGTCACCACGTCGTGCGGTGCGACGGTCAGCCCCAGTTCACTCAAATGCTCAGCAACGGACGCATCGGTGCGCGAAGCATTGTTGGTGATGTAGGCCACCTGAGCGCTCTCAATCGCATTCATGCTCGCGACGGCATACGGAATCGCGTCCGGACCGCGGTAGATCACCCCATCGAGATCAGCGAGTACGAGATCGATACCCGTCAGCGGCGTATTACTCGCCACGTGGGGTGCTTTCGCTGTCGTTCCCGTCCGCTTCTTCAGCGCTGTCCACAGCCCCATCGGTGCCCTCAGTTTCAAAGTTGGAGTCCAAGTCAGATTTGGAATCCGCGTCAGAGGTCTCTGACGACTCGTCGTCGAACTCAATGTCTTCTTCGATAACTTCGATCATGTCGTCGTCATCGTCGCCCAGAGCTTCGGCTGCAACATCCGCTCGCGCAAACCACGTTGCCGCTTCGTCTTCACGACCGAGCTCTTCAAGAACCGTTCCGTACGCGCCGAACAGTGCCGGGCTGTAGGTGAACGCCGTAGTGGGGTCCAGCTGGGGAATTTGCAGCTCAACGAGCGCTTCTTCAGCCTGACCGAGGTCAAGACGGGCACCGGACATCGCGATAGCCAGCTCAACCTGCACGGGAACCGACAGCGTGCTGCGCTTCACCGAACGGCCGAGTTCGAGAGCACGTTCGGGGCGCTCAAGGCCACGTTCGCTGTCCACCATCATGGGCAATTGGTCATCGCGACCGGTAATACGGCGATACGTACGCAGCTCACGAAGAGCCAGCGCGTAGTCGCCTGTCGCATACGCAGTGATCGCAAGAGTTTCGCGAACGACGCCGATACGGCCGGCACGACGCGCAGCCGAAATAGCGTGCTGGTGAGCAAGCTCGGGGTCTTCTTCAATGAGCTGCGAGACCATCACGAGGTGCAGGGCAACGCCTTCGGCGTTCTCCTTGCTGAGGGTCTTGAGCTCGTTGGAAGCAACGCGGTCGAGCATTTTGGGCGTTACGCCCTCGGGGATCTCCGGGGCCTGATGGAAGGCACGAACTGAGCGGATGCCGAAGGGATCGCGATCCTCTTCAGGTTCACGCTCACTGGCGTTGCGGTCTCCGCGCGCGGGCGCACCGCCCTTGGTCCAGAGACGCTTCTCGTCGGGGCCACCGCGGCGATCGGATCCGCGATCGGGACGTCCGCCGCGCTCGGGGCGCCCTGAGCCATCGGAACGGAACGGGCGTGCCGGCCGGTCTCCCCTATCGGGGCGATCGCCGGAGCGCTGCGGACGACCATCGCGGTCGCCGGAGCGAGGCGGCCGTGAGTCACGGTCGCCGGAACGTGGTGGACGCGAATCGCGATCTCCCGAACGCTGTGGCCGGGAATCGCGCTCGTTGCTGCGGGCCGGACGACGGTCGTCACCTGCCGAGTAGTCTCGACGCGGTGCACGATCGCTGCTGTCGCCGTCACGGCGCGGCGGGCGGCGGTCATCGCCAGCTCCGGCGTCGCGACGAGGTCGACGGTCATCGCCCTCTGGCTTGTCGCGCCAGGGACGGTCTGAATTGGATGCGGGCTTGCCGCGAGCCGGTCCGCCAGCGGCGTTGTCGCGGCGTGGCCTTCCATCGCTCGGGCGTCCTTCGCCGGGGCGTCCGCCGGTGGGTCGTCCACCGGATCGAGGCGCGCCTGAACGGCTTCCGTGGGGTCGGCTGTCTCGCCGGCCGTCGTTACCTGACGAATCGCTCACAAATTGCTCCTGAATATGGGTGGAACTTAACGCAAAATGGCCACCTCTGTGTCTATTAAACACAGTGGTGGCCATTTCACAATTTAAGTCCGGCGGTGTCCTACTCTCCCACAAGGTCCCCCTTGCAGTACCATCGGCGCAGAGAGTCTTAGCTTCCGGGTTCGGAATGTA
>JBFBMV010000002.1:0-652013 GCA_040687235.1 Rhodoglobus sp. NPDC076762
TACATTCCGAACCCGGAAGCTAAGACTCTCTGCGCCGATGGTACTGCAAGGGGGACCTTGTGGGAGAGTAGGACACCGCCGGACTTAAATTGTGAGAAAGCCACACCCTCGGGTGTGGCTTTCTTGCGTTAACGACCGATTTCACCAACCAGTCTGGAGTGCCGGCGCGCATTCCTGGTCTAGGATCCTCAGCCGAGCAGGCGGAGTCCTCGGGCTCTAAAATGGAGCTACGACTTCTGTCGCCGGGCGCACCGACGACAGCCAGTTCTCTGCTTCGAAAGGCTGCGCCATGCACTCGACTTCTGACTCCCACTCGCACACCGCTCCCGCAGCGTTGGTGCCGCACCCTGATCGTGGCGACCCGCGCTTGCCGCACTTGCGCAACGCCACCGGTTTCATCGAGTACATGGAGACTGGGTGGGCTACTCCCGACCGCACGCCCGACACCGTGCCGGGCATCGCCGCGGCCACGGCAGCGCACCGCGAGCGGCTGAGCCCCGCGTTTGCCGGCCGCACGATCGTGGTAGTCGGCGGCGTTGCTCCCGTGCGCGTGAACGACAACTATTACGGGTTCCGTCCCGACAGCAATTTCTTCTGGTTGAGCGGATGCTCGGCCGAAGACGCCGTGCTCGTGATGAGTCCCACAGCCGGTGGCCACGACGCCACGCTCTTCATTCCCGCACCGGCATATCCGGGCGAGGCAGACTTTTTTGCGGATGCCGCCCACGGCGAACTCTGGGTCGGCTCCGCCCCCGGCATGCCCGAGTGGACTGCCGCGCTGCAGATTGAGACGCGTCCGCTCTCGGAACTTGATGCGGCTTTGGCCCGCGCGAGCGACATCGCGCTCACCGGATCGCGGCACGGCGCCCGCCCGCTGCTGCGCGACATCCCGGTCTCGCAGGATCTTGGTCGGGTGCTCTCGGAGATCCGCATGATCAAAGACGAGTGGGAAATCGCCGAACTGCGCGGTGCCGTGAACCACACGATCGAAGGCTTCAAGGCGGTTGCCCGCGAGATTCCGCAAGCTATAGAGTTCGGCGGCGAACGCTGGTTGCAGGGCACCTTTGACCGCTACGCGCGCACCGTCGGAAACGGCACCGGGTACACGACGATCGTCGGCAGCGGAAAGAATGCACCCGTGCTGCACTGGGTACGCTGCGACGGCCCCGTGAATCCCGACGCCGCCGTGCTGCTCGACATGGGAGTGGAAGCCCGCTCTCTCTACACCGCGGATGTCACGCGCACGCTGCCGGCATCCGGAACGTTCTCTGCCGCCCAGCGTCAAGCGCACGACCTAGTCGAAAAGGCACACCGTGCGGGACTCGCGGCGGTTGGCCCCGGAAAAGTCTTCAGTGACTTTCACCTCGCGGCGCTCGAAGTGATTGCGACCGGTCTGCACGACTGGGGCATGCTTCCCGTTTCGGTCGATGAGGCACTGAGCCCGCAGGGGCAGCACCACCGCCGTTACATCGTCTGCGGCATCGGCCATCACCTCGGCCTCGACGTTCACGACTGCGCGCAGTCGAGCTACTCCGCCTACCAGAGCGGCGAACTCGTGCCCGGAATGGTCATGGCGGTCGAGCCCGGACTCTACTTCCACGAGTGGGATAACACGGTGCCACCCGAGCTGCGCGGCCTCGGCGTGCGCATCGAAGACAACGTGATGGTCACTCCAACAGGCCACGAAGTGCTCTCTGACGCACTGCCAATTACGGCAACCGGCATTGAAGAGTGGATGCGCGGCCTCTAACCAAGGACAATGGGTGTAGATCGCTCATTTTTTGAAAGGTGCATACATGGAATTCTTCGCCACCGGCGGACTCGTCCTCCTCATCGGAATCGGGGTGGTCGTTCTTGTTGTACTCTTCCTGGTCATGCTGCTGATCGCTCGCGCCTGGTTCAAGGTCGCTCGCGCCGACGAGGCTCTCGTCGTTTCGGGGCGTTCGCAAAAGGACGGTGCCGGCAATGATTCGGCCGTCACCGTTATCGTCAATGGCAAGGCGCTGGTCAACCCGATCACGCAGCGCCACGAGACGATCTCGCTGCGCTCCCGGCAAGTCTCGATGACTGCAGAGGCGCAGTCAGCCGACAACGTGACGCTTCAGGTTGAAGCAGTTGCAATTGTGAAGATCGGCTCGGACGCTAACCTCGTGCGTCGCGCTGCTGAGCGTTTCGCTTCGCAGGATGCCGCGATCGAACAGTTCACGACAGAGCAGCTCGAAGGCGCTCTTCGTGGCGTTGTTGCCACGCTGTCGGTTGTTGAACTTATGCGTGAGCGCAAGAAGTTCTCTGATCAGATCGCAACGGATGTTTCGACTGAGCTTGCCGAGCAGGGCCTCATTCTTGACTCGTTCCAGATCAAGGGCATCGGCGACAAGGTGGGCTACATCCAGTCGCTCGGAACCCCACAGATTGAGTCGAAGCGTCGCGAAGCTGAGTTGGCTACTGCCGACGCGAACCGCGAAATCTCCAAGCGCAACATCACCGTCGCCGAGGCGAACCTGATCGAGCAGACCGCGCTCGACAAGAACACCGCAGACTCCAAGGCCGAGGTCGGTAAGGCTAACGCTGAAGCCGAGCAGGCCGAAGCTCTCGCTCGCGCCCGTGCCGAACAGGGCGTTCTGCAGCAGCGTGCTGAGAACCGTCAGGCAGAGCTCGACGCTGACGTGAAGCGTCTCGCTGACGCCAACCTCTACAAGGCGCAGAAGGATGCCGACTCCGACGCCTACCGCCTCGTTAAGGGTGCAGAAGCGCAGGCTCAGATCGCGGCTGTCGAAGCTGAAGCAGTGCGCGTTCGCGCCGCTGCCGATGCGGATGCCACCCGCCTTGCCGGTGAAGCCAAGGCTGCCAGCATCGAAGCAGAAGCCGCGGCTCTCGCCAAGCACCAAGACGCGCTTCTCGCTCAGCGCGCCCTCGAAACCCTGCCGCAGGTCATGGAGCAGTGGGCCAAGGGTTACGGCCAGATCGGTTCTGTCACCGTTATCGGCGGCAGCGGAGCCAGCGGTGGAGACACCGTCGGCACCGAAAGTGCTGTTGCGCTGCGCGGAACGTTCGAATCGATCAAGGCTGCAACGGGCCTTGACCTCGCGTCGATCATCCAGGGCCGCACAGTTGGTCAGGCTGTAGGCGAAGCCGCTCGCGGAGAGTCGAACGACAGCGCTCTCGGCGCCACGCTCGCTCAGGCAGCAACCACCGTCGCGAACGCGGCGCCTCAGTCGGCTCCGGCCGCCACCGAGGGCGACACTGCCGAGTAACACAATCGTGGATGGCCGTCGCGCTCAGCGATAGTTAGAACCTACGAAAGGCGAGCATCCTGTGGGATGCTCGCCTTTTCGCGTGCTGTGGAGCGAAGGCTAGGCGTTCGGGGTGATGCCGAGCCCCAAGTAGTTCTCCGTGCGCGCGGCACGGCGCTCGTCGTCGCCAAGCTGCTCCAATTCGGCCAGCTGGCGCACGATGGCGTGGCCGACTCTGCGGCAAAAGTCAGCGGGTTCAACGTCGGCGGTGGGCCACTCTTCGACAATTTCGTGCACGATTCCGTCGTCGAGCAGATCCTGAGAACGCACGCGCTGGTCGATCGTCATGCTCGCAGCGTGGATCGTGTCACCGAACATGATCACGCTGGCTCCCTCGGGCGGCAGTGGAGCGAGCCACCCGTTTCTGGCCGCAATCACGCGGTCGGCGGGCATGAGCGCGAGTGCACCGCCGCCGGTTCCTTCGCCCAGAATCACGGCGACGGTCGGCACGGAAAGGTCCAACATCTCGGCAAGGCAGCGCGCGATTTCTCCGCCGAGGCCGCCCTCTTCTGCTTCCCGCGAGAGCGCTGCCCCGGAAGTGTCGACGACGGTGATGAGCGGCAGCCCGAGCTCCGCGGCGAGAGCCATTCCGCGCCGAGCTTGGCGCAGAGCATCCGGCCCCAACTCTGCTTCACCCTGAGCGCGGCGGTCGAGCCCCACCACGACCGTTCCTCGTCCGCCGATGGTGGCCAAGGAGACAACGGCTGACTTGTTCGACTCGCCTTGGCCTGTTCCGCTCAGCGGAACGATGGATGTGGCGGCGTAGCGCAGAAGGGAACGCAAGCCGGGGCGTCCGCTGCGGCGCGAAATCTGAATCGAATCCCATGACGACGGAATCTGCGTCGCGGGCTCCTCCGCCGGTGGGGGAGCGGACCCCCCCGACGCGGCAATAATTGCGAGTGCCTCACCCGCCATCGTGCGCAAGTGTTTGGCGTCGAGCACGGCGTCGACGATGCCGTGGGCGAAGAGGTTCTCGGCGGTCTGAACACCCTCGGGAAAGTCGGCACCGTACAGCGCCTTATAGACCTTCGGGCCGAGAAAGCCGACGAGCGCGCCCGTCTGGGCAACAGTGATGTGGCCTAGTGAGCCCCACGAAGCGAACACTCCACCGGTCGTGGGGTGCCGGAGATAAACAAGATAAGGCAGTTTCGCCGCTTTGTGCGCCACCACAGCCTCGGTGATCTTGACCATCTGCAGGAACGCGCGCGTGCCCTCCTGCATGCGCGTCCCTCCCGAGACGGGGGCCGCGAGCACGGGCAGCCCTTCTGCTGTCGCGCGCCGAATCGTTTCGACCATCCGAGTCGCCGCGTTCACCCCGATCGAGCCCCCAAGAAAACGAAACTCTCCAACGACGACAGCAACGCGGGCGCCGTTGAGGAGGCCTTCGCCGGTGACGAGCGACTCGTCTTCACCGGTCTTGGCGCGAGCCGCCTCCAGTTCGATGCGGTAGTTGTCCTCGATGGGCAACGGAGCCAGCGGCGAGTTCCAGCTGACGAAAGTGCCATCGTCGAGCGTCATAGCGATGAGCTCGCGAGCGCTGGGATGGGTGTTCATTGGTTAAGCCAATCACGCACAGAGTCGTTGTGCTGTCCGAGAGTGGGCGGCGCGCTGTGTGCCGTGCGCGTGTGTTCTTCGCCGTCGGCGCTGAAGAAACGCAAAGGCGGGCCGGGCAGGCTGATCTCGCCGAGAGTTTCGTGGTCGACATCCACGATGAGTCCCTGCGACTGCGTCTGGTCCCATTCGTAGACCTGCTGCAGGTTGCGCACGCGTCCCGCTGGAATGCCCGCCTCCTCGAGAGCGACGAGCAGGGCATCCGCATTCCAATCGGAGAATACTTCCTCTAAGGCGATGATGAGGGAGTCGCGATTGTCGACGCGCTGACCATTAGATGCCCAGCGCGCGTCATCAACGGCGAGGCCCGTCATGGCGCACAACCGCGCCCAGAGACTCTCCGACCCCACCGCGATTTGAACCGCTCCGGATCCCGTGTGAAAGAGCCCGTAAGGAGCGATCGACGGATGATGATTTCCGTTCGCGAGCCCGACCTCTTTGGCGACAGTCCAGCGAGTGCCTTGGAAGGCGTGAACTCCCACGACGGAGGCGAGCAGCGAGGTGCGAACAACTTGCCCGCGCCCCGTGCGCTCTCGCTCGAGCAATGCTGCGAGCACGCCGTAGGCACCGTACATTCCGGCGAGCAAGTCTCCGATCGGCACGCCAACGCGCTGGGGGTCATCCGGTTTGCTGCCGGTGAGCGACATGAGTCCGGCTTCACCCTGAGCGATCTGGTCGTAGCCTGCTCGTCCGCCTTCCGGGCCATCGTGCCCGAAGCCGCTGATCGATAGCAGCACAAGGCGCGGGTTGAGCTCTTCTAAGCGTGCGGGGGAGAAACCCAAGCGATCGAGCGTTCCTGGCCGGAAATTTTCGAGAAGAACATCGGCTCGCCTGATGAGGTCGGCCAACAGTTCAGAGTCGGCGGCATCCTTGAGATTGAGAGTGATGGATTCTTTGTTGCGGTTCGTGGAGAGAAAATAGGTTGATTCCCGGGCTCCCTCCTCGCCGACAAACGGCGGACCCCATCCGCGAGTGTCGTCACCGGTGCCCGGGGTTTCGACCTTGATCACTCGGGCGCCTAAGTCGCCCAGCATCATCCCGGCGTGGGGACCGGCGAGGGCGCGAGTGAGGTCGAGCACGAGGTAGCCGCTGAGCGGACCGGTGTCGCTCATGCTTGTGGCTCCAGAGCGTCAACGCCGAGTTGGTGCCGCAGGGCGAGAACCATGGCGCTCGTGTCGGCTCCAGTGACGGCACCAAAAGTGTAGAAATCAGGGCGAATGAGTACGCTCTCTGCGGTGAGCTCGCGCAGCCAGGCCGCGTAAGTGTCGTCGACCTCGTCGATCGTAATGACTAGGGGATGCGAACCAGCGAGAGCAACAACGGTGAT
Organism: Rhodoglobus sp. NPDC076762; assembly: GCA_040687235.1. GTDB lineage: Bacteria > Actinomycetota > Actinomycetes > Actinomycetales > Microbacteriaceae > Rhodoglobus. Next base: position 6,232 of record JBFBMV010000002.1, read on the forward strand.
CGCGAGATCCCGGATGGCGGCAGTAGCCTCGGCGGTAAGCGCCTCGAACAAATCGGCGTGCGCCAGCATCAACACCGACCCTGAGTACAGATCGTCGAAACGCGAGGTGGAGTCATCGAAGCGGATGACGCCTTGAGGGGACAACTGTCCGCCAGCGGAAAGATGAAGCCCTGGCCCCAGCAGCGGGGCAGGAGGTGCGGGGGGAGTGTTGCCTTTGGCAAGTTCGGCGATCATCCGCTCGTCACGTTCTGCCGCTTCGTCGGGGTCGGTGATGCAGATGACGCGCCCTAGCGAGATGGAGAAGTCGATGAACTCGCGGATGTGCGTGAGGCGTTCGGTCTCGTAAGTATCGAGAATGTTCTCGGCTGCGTGGCCGTCGAGCACTGCCCCGAGCTTCCAGAACAGGTTCATGACATCGCGAAGGCCCGCGCCCAGCCCCTGCCCGGCAAACGGAGGCATGAGGTGGGCGGCGTCGCCCGCCAGCAAGACGTGACGCTTGCGCCAACTGGTGGCCCAACCAGCTTGGAAGGTATAGACCGAGTGGCGTTCGAGCTCCGAGTTTTCGGGGCGGATACCAAACGGTTCGAGCAGTTCCCAGGCCCGTTCGGTCTTGTTGAGCGACTCGATGGTCTCGTGCGGCAAGCGCATGAACTCCCAACGCCGTCGCCCGGGCCCGCCAGGAACCATCGTGGCGGGGCGAGCGATATCGCAGGTTTGGATCGCGACATGAGGAAACTCAAGCGAGGGATCAGGGATGACGTCGACGACGAGCCAGTCGTAGAAGAATCCCATGTCGTGCCAGTCGATGCCGGCCCACCGACGAACGGTGCTGTTCGCTCCATCTGCACCCACCAAATAGCGGGACGTCACGAGGAGCTCCTCCGCCGTAGCGAGGTTGCTGAGTTTGGTCGAGACAACGTCGTCGTCGGCAATAACCTGAGCCGACCATCCGCGAAGCACCGTCACCGTGGGCAATGTCAGGAGCACTGCCTCCATGCGGTCTTCGAGCGCAGGCTGACTGAAAAAGTAGGTGTTGTACCAACCAGAGGAGCCGATTCCGCTCCAGTCGACTTCGACGAGGCTTTCGCGGTCGGCGTTGCGCCAGATATACATGTCGTCATACGGCTCGGTGATCTCGGGGATCGTGTCGGGCGCGAGACCGATTGACTGCAGAATCCGCGCGAACTCGAAATCATGAGTCACCGCGCGGGGCAGGGGATAGCCCTCAGTCTTGCGATCAGCGATGAGAACGCGGTGGCCGGCCCGGCCAAGTTGGATCGCCAGCAGCTTTCCCACTGGGCCAAGCCCCACGATCATTACGTCATAGTTGTCGGTTGCCGCTGTTGGCGGCGTAGCTTCATTGCTCACGTCGCCGAGCCTAGAAGTAGCGAAACCGGGTGCCGAAGTTCTGTCCCGAAATACGGGATGGAAAGTTGTTTGCTCGCCAGCGGGGTTTGAGTATGGGGTATCCCGTGCACCACGGGCCGCAATCAAAGGAGATTCGCGATGCACCTCAGTACCCGACGTAGGCGCTTGGCTGGCGGCCTCGCGTTCATTACGGCAACAGCACTTGCCCTCACCGGCTGCAGCCCTATAGGCGCGGATGGCGGAACATCTGATTCGTCAGATCCCATCCGCATCGGGGCCACAATTCCGCTCAGCGGAACTCTCGCCGGCTTCGGTAGCTTCCTTCAATGGGGCTACCAGCATGCCGTTGATGAAGTGAATGCGGCTGGCGGCATCATGATCGACGGAACAGCCCGCGAGGTTGAACTCACGCTCGTTGACGACAAGTCTGACCCCAACGAGGTCACGTCGTCGATCAAGACCCTCATCTCCTCCACCAAGGTGGATGCTCTGCTCGGCTCGTGCACCCCCGACCTCGTCAACCCGGGTGCCGTCGTTGCTGACTCTCAGGGCGTTCCCTTCGTCGCGGAGTGTACTCCCATCGAGGTGTTCAAGTCGGTGAAGGAGTGGACCTACGCCTGGGACATCTTCTTCTCGGTAGCAGACCAGGCTGTCGCTCCGTTCGAAGCGCTTGAGGCCAATGGGATTGAAACCAACAAGCAGGTTTTCATCCTTCACGACAATGGTCCTGACGGCCAGGCCATCGGTAACGAGATCTGGCCAGTCGTTGCGGCCGAGCAGGGTTACACGGTCGCGGGCAACATCGAGTTCCCCGCCGACAACACCGACTTCTCCGCCGCCATTCAGAAGGCGAAAGAGTCGGGCGCTGACATCGTTCTCATCTCGTCGATCACTCCCGCGGCGATCTCGATCCGCAAGCAGATGGCCGCCATCGGGTGGACCCCGAAGGTTATCGTCGCCGAAAAGGGCGCCGAGCCAGTGCAGTTCGCTGAAGCACTCGGAGACCTCGCCGATGGCATCATCGTCGGAGCGTACTGGGACCCGTCGTTCGGTTACCCCGGCGCCGAGGAGCTGAAAGACGCATTCGAATCCGAGACCGGCCTGACCTCGAGCCAGCACATTGCCGATAGCTACACGGCAGCAATGGTGCTGATGGATGCCATCGCAGCGGCAGGGTCGCTCGACAAGGACGAAATCAACGACGCCATCGGAGAAACAGACGGTATCTACGCGGTCGGTCCGGTGAAGTTTGACGACGAACACGCGGCCAAGATTCCGGTTGTGTCGTCGCAGTGGCAAGACGGTGTTCCGATCATCGTGTGGCCTACGGAACAGGCGACAGGGGACTTCCTCTTTCCCGTTCCCTAACCCCGGTGACATGGGGGCCGGCACTGCGGTGTCGGCCCCTCACCTCACTGCCCCTACAACGATGTGGATGACTCTCGGATGAACTCGATTGACCCTGTAGGACTGGCTAACACAGTCCTCGGCGGAGCCCTTCTCGGTGGGCTCATCGCCCTCAGTGCGGTAGGGCTCTCCCTCGTGTTGGGAGTGATGAAACTCGTCAACCTCATGCACGGCCAGATTGTCGTGCTTGGTGCTTACGTCGCCTTCTACTTGGCCGCGTTCTGGGGCATCAGCCCCCTGCTCGCGTTGCCTATCGTCTTTGTGCTTGGGTTCGCCTTCACCGCGCCCGTTCAACGCTTCATCCTCGCTCCCGTAGCCAAGCACGGTGAAGAAGCGGGCCTGCTCACCACCTTCGCTCTCGCGATCATTCTCGAGAACCTCTTCATTCGGTTCTTCTCCGGCGACAGCCGATCGCTCGACACGGCCTTCAGCCGCGAAACGCTCGCTATCGGCCCCATCAACCTCCCGACGATTTACCTCATCGGGTTCGCCATTTCGCTGACCGTCTGTCTGGCCGTCTGGATGCTGGTCACCCGCACCTCGTTCGGTCGCTCGCTGCGGGCCAGTTCTGAAGACCCGATCTCGGCGGCCATTGTCGGCATCCACGTGAGTCGCGTGCGCTGGGGCACCTTCGCCCTCAACGGAGGGTTGGCATCGATGGGTGGAGTGCTCATCGCACTGTGCTTCTCGTTCACCCCGTCATCCGGCTCTGAGTACTTGCTCACCGCGTTCGCCATCATCGTGCTCGGTGGCCTCGGAAACATCATGGGAACGTTCGTCGGCGGAATCGCCCTCGGCGTTATCCAATCGCTCGGCGCCTATTTCATGGGCGACGGTTACCGCACTTTTGTTGGACTCGTCATGCTCATCATTCTTCTGGCCATTGCGCCTAACGGAATCCTCAAACGGAGGCGCTCACTGTGAAGAACGGAATTTCTATCCTGCTCAGTCGCATCGCGACCCCCACGCGGGTAGGCCCGCGAGACTTCATCGTCGTCGCTGTGCTGGCCGCGGTCGCCTTCGCGGTGCCGTACTTCGCGGGAACCTACCAACAAGAAGTCGGCTTTCGCATCCTGCAGCTGGGCGCGCTCGCCGCAGCTTGGAATATTGCCGCTGGGTACACGGGGCTAGTGTCGCTTGGCTCCGCAGCGTTCTTCGGAATCGGCGTCTACACGATGGCGATCGCGAGCAACGCGGGCCTGCCGATTGCGCTGTGTGTTCTTCTCGCCGCGGTGATGGCGGGCCTGTTCGCGCTCATTGTGAGCCCGGCATTGTTCCGTCTTCGCGGCCTGTACTTTACCGTCGGCACTCTTGCGCTCGCCGAAGCGATGCGCATCTTCGTCGTCAATAGCCCGTGGTTCGGCGGCCAAGCAGGCATATTCCTCACGGCCAGAGCGCCCAAGGCCTATGACCTGTATTGGATCGCGCTGCTCATTGCCGTGTTCGTGGTGGTCTGCGTTCTGCTGTTGCTGCGCAGCCGGTGGTCGTACCGGATGCAAGCGGTGCGTGACGATGAAGATGTCGCTAGCCAGCTGGGGGTGCGCACCTATCGCACCAAGCTGTGGGCGTTCGGACTCTCGGGTGCACTCATCGCGATCGTCGGCTCGATCCAAGCACTCAACCAGGGCATCGTTCAACCCAACGGTGGCTTCGGGATGAGCTGGACGATCGACATCGTCTCCGTCGCCATCATCGGCGGCATGGGCACCAAGGTCGGCCCGTGGGTCGGCGCCGTGTTTATCGTGTTGCTCGGTGAGTTTCTCATCCAGTTCCCCGAAATCCACTTGGCCGTCGTTGGTGTGGTGCTCGTGCTCGTCATCCGCTTTATGCCTAATGGGATCTGGGGCACGCTGACGCTCGCTCTGCAGAAGAACAGGAACTTCTCATGACCGCCGTATTGCAGCTCGAGTCGATCACCAAGTCCTACGGCGGCGTTCGGGCACTCGATAGCTTGTCGTTGCACGTCGCCCCCGGCGAGGTGCTGGGCGTTATCGGGCCGAACGGAGCCGGCAAGAGCACCCTCATCGGAGTCATCGGGGGAGCGCTCACCCCAAACTCGGGCACGGTCACGTTCGACGGCCGCGACATCAGCAAGCTCAGCTCCGCCGATCGGGCGCGCTTGGGCATCGGTCGCACGTACCAAATCCCACGACCATTCACTCGGATGACCGTGGCTGACAATGTGCGTTTGGCCGCGACAAACTCGGGCCACCACATCTCGCAGCGCGAACTCGAGCCATTCGTCGCCGGAATTCTGGAGCGCCTCGGGCTTACTCCGTTTGCCGAAGAGGTTGCGGGCAAGCTGCCCCTGTTGCGCCGCAAGCGCCTCGAGCTCGCACGAGCACTGGCGTTGAAGCCGCGGGTGCTGCTGCTCGACGAAATCGGCGCTGGCCTAGTTCGTTCCGAGACCGAAGAGCTGATTGCGATCATCCAGAGCCTACGCACTGAGGTCGAGTCGATGGTGCTCATCGAGCATGTGATGGATGTCATTTCGCAGTGCTGCGATCGCACTGCGGTTCTCGATTTTGGCAAGATGGTCACGGTAGACGAGACACCCAAGGTGCTCGCTGATCCCGTGGTCGCCTCCCTATACCTCGGCTCGGTCGCGGAGAGTGCCGACACTGTTGTGGTTGATGAAGGCAAGCGGGCAGCGATCCGTGCCTCGCTCACCTCACTCGTGAGCGCACCGAACACGGCGCCCGGCACACCACTGCTCACGGTCGACGACGTGTGGGTGCGCTACGGCGGGCTGAACGCTCTCAAGGGCGTCTCGCTCTCGGTGAATCCCGGCGAGTGCATCGCCCTGTTGGGCGCGAATGGTGCGGGCAAGACGACGATGGCGCGCTCGCTGGCGGGAGCGGTTCCGCTGACCTCGGGAACGATCTCGTTCGCCGGCAAATCCATTGCGGGCCTCCGCCCCGATGAGGTCACCGCGCTGGGAATCGCTCAGTGTATGGAGGGTCGCAAGATCTTCGGCACCCTCTCGATTGAGGAGAACCTCATCGCGGGCGGTCTGGATGCGCGCAAGCACGTCAAGGCAGAACGACTCGAGGCGGTCTACTCGATCTTTCCCATTCTCAAGCAGCGTCGCAAGAATTCAGGAACCGCCCTGTCTGGCGGGCAGCAGCAAATGCTTGCCATCGGCCGCGCGCTCATGTCGGCGCCAACGCTCCTGGTCTTCGACGAGATCTCCCTCGGGCTCTCGCCCATCGCGGTCGACGAAGTGTACGAGGCGCTCGGGGCGATTCGAGACTCGGGCGTCTCCATGATCGTCGTGGAGCAGAGCGTCGACCGCGCTCTAGGCCTTGCCGATCGTGCGATGGTGCTTGGCCAGGGCGAGATCACGCTCGAGGGCAAGCCCGCAGAGTTGCTCGCGGATGCCCGTCTGCTGTCGAGCTATCTCGGCTGACCGTCGGGCCGACCGGCTGACCGGCGTGTGGACCGGCTGGCCGGGCGACCGCGCGGGCCTCTAGCTAGCTGGCCGAGGGGATGCTGCGAGAGTCGAACAGAAGGTTTCGGGTATCGATGCTGCCCTGCAGTTTCGTGAGGCGTTCGACAAAGAGTGCCTGCAGCACGTCAAAGCGTTCGGTCGGAGCAACAATCGCGACAGCCTGATTGACGCCCGCAGAGTTCTGGACACACGTGGCAACGGCCGAGATGCCGACGTCGCGTTCTTCGTGGTCAAACGCCAGATTGTTCGCGCGCACGTCGTCAAGCTCAGCAATGAACTTGTCGACATCGGTGATCGTTTTATTGGTGTGGCCGACGAGCACGTTCGGCAACACTTCCCGCACTTTTTCATTGGGCAACTGAGCCAGAAGCACCTTGCCGATGCAGCTTCCGTGCAGCGAGAAACTCTTGCCGACCTGGGTGACGGCGTGAAGTCGCGCGGTGGAGGCAACCTGGTCAACGACAACAACCTCGCGGCCGCTAAAGATGGCGAGCTCGACGTTCTCGTTGACGGCGCGGGCGAGAGAGGTGAGCACGGGGCGCATGCCAGCAACGAGTTGCAAGTGGCTGTTCATCCCGAACTTCAAAACGCCGGGGCCGAGGGCGTAACCGCCGGCCGAGGAGGCACGAATGACGAAGCACTCACGTTCGAGTTCTTGAATGATGCGATGCACGCTCGACCGGGGCAGACCGCTGCGCTGCGAGAGGTCGGTGAGCGAGAGCTGGCCGCGGCCTTCGGCAACGATATTCAGGATGGTCGTTGCGCGGCCGAAGATAGACATCAGCTCGCCTGCCAGGTGCGAGTGACGACGAGGGAGTCGATTATCCAGGTGTGCCCGTCGCGCGAAAATGCCATCGCGTACTCTCCCATCGTCGTCAAGAGTGGGGCAGGAGTGAACTCCCACCGGTTGTATAAAGCTACGGCTGAGTATCCCAGTTCTGACTCAACAAGGCGAACATTAGTGATGATGTGCCGGTGCTGGTTGGGCTTGCCCCATAGCTGCGAGTAGAGCTCGGTGAGCTGCTCGTCGCCGGTCACGGAGCGCTGCGGAAACGTCACCGTTGCGCCGCGAAACAGCTCCAACGCCGCGGGGATATCTTTGGCGTCGGCGATCGCCCCGTAGCTATAGAGGAGTTGTTGGGCTGCCGCCAGTGCATCGTTAGTCATGAGTGGCCTCGTACTGGCGAAGCAGGGCTCGGCCGTAATCGTTGCCGTTGGGGGTGCGCACGATGGTGTGGATATGGAATCCGGCAGGCTCGGTATTGCTGAGAAAGACACCGCAGTGGTGGTCGAGTTCGAGAATCACGACGGGGCTCTGCACGCGGATGTAGAAGACATCCTCGGGGCCGGTTCCGCCGATCCACGAGATCCAGGTCTCATCGAAGTGCGCCTCGATTTCGTGCTGCCGTGCGCGTGCAGGGCCTTCGGGCAAGTAGTCGATGAACTCGCGCACGAGATCGCGCAGCTTCTCCTTCGCCTCTGGCTCGAGATCTGAAACGCACACACCCTCGTAGGGAATCACGCGGTTGTCTTGAAAGGCGCCAGCGAGGTGGCGTTCATCACCGGGATGGATACGGCCCGCCGGCATTGCGGGATCCACCATCGAATCGAAGAGCACGGCTGTGCTCTTTTGGGCCGGAGTCAGGGCAGCCAGCACCGCGCGGGCTTTCGTCACCCGCGGGGTCAGCGCAGGGTCGTCGTCATCGTGAAGCTTGTCGGGTTCGGCACCAAAGAAGATCGGAGAGATCACGAGTTGGTCGGCGACGACCGCGCAATTCAGGGCGAGGTGGTGCCCGAAGATTTGCCAACCCCACGGCTCGGTGAGCGAGGGGGTTCCGTAGAAGGAAACGTTGTAGCTGAGGTCATTCATGATCGGCTCAAGGCCGGTGAGCCCACCCAAGTAGCCGTTGATGTGCATGAGCTTGCGAGCGAGCGTTGCGCCCTGGGGGCTCAGCGTGGCATCGAGGAGCGCGAGGAGCGCTTCGCGCGCGTCGGCGTTGAGAAACTCCAGCCGCAGACCGGTGTCGTGCTGCATGAATTCGGGGTTCGCCCACGACTGCCACTCCACGGCATCCACCGGGTACTGCAGCGTCTCGCGCTCGGCGGGGGTGAGTGCCGCGAGTGCTGCCGTTGCTGCAGTCACCATCGCCGCAACGGGCGCACCGTTGGGGGCTGCCTCGAACAGGTTCGGGATGATCGTGCCATCAGACGTGACGCCGACGAACTCTGCGGGGTAGAGCGGTTGCCACCCCCGGATCAGGTCTCCCGTGAAGGCGTCATGCTTCGCGGCCTCCCGGTAAGAGTAGGCATCGAGGCCGCGCAGGCCCACGATCCGTTCATCGTCCGATGGGTATAGGTAGTGCCGGAAACCAGCGTCGTCGCTCATCACGTCGCCATTGAAGCACAGCAGTTAGCCCCTCTCGTAGGAGGTGTCCCGTGAATCGAGACAGGCAGTTGACCGTGATGGCGGGTGGGCTCAGGATCGATTTCACGCAGGGTCGCTGAGCGCTACACCTGCATCCATCGCTGAGAAAGGCGCGGTATGAGGCTTGTCGGAGCACGACTCTCCCCGGGGAGCGATACGTTCATCGCAGCATTGACGACGAAGGATGGCGTGGAATCCGCACGCATCCTCACGGACCTTGAAACATTCTGGGCATCGCCGGCCGCCGCCTTGGCAAGCTACTCGTCTGAAGGCGGAACCGTTGTTCCTCTCGACCAGTTGCAGCTGGTTCCTCCCGTGTTGCCCGGCGCCCGTGTCATTTGCATTGGACTCAACTACCTCGACCACGTACTCGAGGGAAGCTATGCCGATGCCGGCCTTCCCGAGCACCCCACTCTCTTCGCCCGCTGGACCTCATCGCTCACGGTGAGCGGTGCTCCTATCCCCGTTCCGTCCAATGAGGATGGTATCGATTGGGAGGGGGAGATTGCCGCGTACATCGGTGTGCCCCTGACCGATGCGGATGCCGACAAAGCTCGTGCTGCAGTGATGGGCTATTCGGCGTTCAACGACGTGACCTCGCGACGAGCCCAGAAGCTCACCTCGCAGTGGATCCTCGGCAAGAATGGCGACAACAGCGGCCCGCTGGGTGCGCTCGTCACGACTGACGAAGTCGGAGATCTGCGCGACGGCTTGCGGGTGCAGACTCGTGTGAACGGCGAGCAAGTTCAAGACGGCAACACCAAGAACATGATTTACGAACTGGGCGAAGTTCTCTCGCTCGTGTCGCACAGCTTCACGTTGAAGCCCGGCGACATCATCTGCACGGGAACTCCCTCGGGCGTCGGTTACTCTCGCACGCCCGCATGGTTGTTGCAGCCGGGTGACGTGGTCGAGGTGGAAATCGAACGCATCGGAACCATCAGTAACCCGATCGTGTCGAACTCACTGCGCCTCGAAAGTTAGTCGTCGTCGCTGACGAGTTCTGAGCCCTCGGGATATACGTCGAGCTGGGGCTTGCGAGCAAGGAAGATGATGCTCGCGATGAGGCCGCCCCACACGAGCACGGCGGCGATGATGAAGAACGTGATGGCGATGCCGCTCATTTCTTGAGCTCCTTCAATGCTTGAGTGCTTGGCCAGGGGGTGAAGTCATCCGGATCGTGCTTCCAGCGCAGCGCGGTCATGGTGATCGCGCCGATCAGGATCACCGCGATGGTGCCCCAGCCCGCAATCGCGAGGTACCAGAGTGGGTAGCCCTCGTAGCCTTCCGTGACGAGCACGATGATGCGTTGGATGAGCATGTAGAGCAAAACCGCAGGCGCCAGAATTCCGACGAGAAGCTGCCAGATTCGCCCGACCTTGAAGGTGGAAACGGCGTTGAGGTGGCCTGCCAACTCTGGCCCCTTGCGGAAGACCCAAATCACGAGAATCGTCGAGGCGATTGCCGCACCGACGATTCCGATGTTGTTGGCCCACTGGTCGACGGTGTCGAGGGTGATCACGCCCGTGGTCGTCGAGAACAGCAGCACCGAAACGACAGCGAGCGCTACGCCGACGCGAAGCGAAGCTTGGCGGGCGGTAATCCCGAACTTGTCTTGGAAGGCAGAGGACACGACCTGCAGCACTGACAACAATGAGGTGAACCCGGCCATCACGAGCGAGCCGAAGAACAGCGCCCCGAAGAGCGGGCCGCCGGGCATCTGCGAGACGATCGCGGGGAAGGTGACGAACGAGAGGCTTACTCCCGTGATGTTCTCAAGCTCATCGAGGCCGACTCCCTGCTGGAAGGCGAAGAAACCGAGAGTGGCGAAGACGCCGATGCCGGCGATGATCTCGAACGAGGAGTTCGCGAACGCAACAACGAGAGCGGGTGCTGTGACGTTTGCCTTGCGGCTGCGGTACGAGGAGTACGTGATCATGATGCCGAACGCGATCGACAGCGAGAAGAAGATCTGGCTGTACGCCGCGATCCACACGCCGGGGTCGCTCAGGGCAGAGAAGTCAGGAGTGAAGAGAGCATCCAAACCGGTCATCGCACCGTCGAGGAACAGGGCGCGAACCACGAGGATGAGGAAGGCCACCACGAGCAGTGGCAGGAAGATCACGTTGGCACGCTGCACTCCCTTAGCGATACCGGAGCCGAGAACGGCAAGCACCGCGACCCAGACGAGCACGAGGGGGATGAGCACAGCGGGCACGAACTGCGAGCTAAATCCGGGGTCAGAGGTCTGAAGGAACTCTCCGAAGAAGAATCCGGCGGTGTCATCACCCCAGCGCAGGTCAAAGCTGAACGTGAAGTAGCTGGCTGCCCACGCGACAACGGCGGCGTAGTAGACGGCAATCACGATGCAAATCCAGACCTGGAACCAACCAAGCGACTCTAGCCACTTGCCCGCCTTGCCGCCGAGGCGACGGAACGCGGTCGGCGCTGAACCGCGAAAGCGGTGCCCGATCGCATAGTCAAGAAAGAGAATCGGGATGCCGGCCGTGACCAGTGCGATCAGGTACGGAATCAGGAATGCACCGCCACCGTTCTCGTAGGCGACACCGGGGAAGCGCCAAATGTTGCCGAGACCCACGGCGGAGCCGATGGCCGACAGGATGAACCCGAGCTGGCCCGACCACTGTTCGCGCGGCCGTGAGGCGACCGTTCCGTGTGCTCCCGAATGCTGTTGCGCTGACACAGTTGCTCCTCTGCGTGATGGTCACCCGAATGACCGTCGCTGGGATCGCCCCGAAATAGCGACCCGCTACCCCCGAAGGAGTGTTCTCACGTTAACACCGTGGGGTGCCAGATGGCGACATGTGACAGCGGCAGGAAGGCGGCGTCTGCGCGAATAGTGGTGGGCCAGCAGTCTGAAAGCTAGGCGCTCGCCGCCACCAATCGCACGGTCGTTGCGGTGCCGACATCCTGTGGCGAACCGGCCGAGACGGTCATGGTGCGGGCAACGGCATCCAGCGTCACGGTGGCGAGCGTTGCCCAGCGGTCGCCGAACACGGAACCGGGAGCGGGCACGCAGCACAGTTGAGCGGCGTCGCCGGGCTCCGACAGCATGTACGGAATGAGGTCGAGCGCCACCGCCGGTAGCGGCTTTGCGGCGACCCGTTCGACGAGCACGTCGTAGCGCGCTTGAGTGTCGGGGTCGTACAGGCCGAGCTTTTCGCCGGTGCTGAGCACGGGATCCAAGAAGTGGTTGGTGTGCAGCAGTACGCCATCGACGGGCTGCAGCACGGCAGCGCCTTCAGGGTTGAGCTCCACAATCACGGCACCCTCGGGGCTGACGACGGTGATCGCGCTCGAGGTGCTGACCGGGGCCGTGCGCAGAATCTCCACGGCCTCGGCGAGAGTGGATGCTTCGGCAAGCACGCGGGCGCCAACCAGATGAACGGGCACGCCATCCGGGCGGTCGGAGGTGTGGCCGAGGATGTTGAGCATGATCCCGACGCCGGCATCGTTGATGCCGATTTTGCTGAGGATGCCGTGCTCCGTGAGCCCCACAAAGTTGCGGGGAGTGCCCGAGACTTCGTGCAAGTGCCAGAACGCGGAGAGCTCTTCGTGCCAGTCCCACGTTTGAGCGCTCACTGGGTCACCGGCAGCGTTCACGATGGTGGAGCATTCGCCCGGCTTCGCGCCGACCGAGCGCGACAAGATCTCGGTGCGCGCATTGAGCGCTGCGATCTTCCACAGCGGAATCTTGCTGCCTTCGGCAACGCCGCGCATCTCGTTGGCGAGATCGGCACTCCACTCGGCGGTCGCAACAACAGCTTGCTCACCATGCTTCTGCACATCGGCGCGGCTGATGCCTGACGTCTCAAAGAGGTCGAGGTAGATCTCGATTCCCTGGCGCAGAGCGTCGGCGGTCGCGAGCCCGCGCGAAAGCCCGCGGTGAAAAGCATCCGCCGAATTGATGCGGATGATGGTGGGTGTGGTGCCGGTCATGAAGCGATCTCTTCTCGAAGCTTGGCGATCATTCCGCGTTGCGGTTTCCAGCCCGGGCGCGGAGCACAGGCAAGCAGCAGGCGGGTATACGGATGCTGGGGTGAGGTCAGTACCTCGGTGGTCGTTCCGCGCTCAACGATGGCGCCCTTGCGCATCACCACCACCTGGTCGGCGATCATCTGCACGACCGAAAGGTCGTGAGTGATGAAGAGATAGGTGAGGCCCTGCGACACGCGCAACTCAGCCAAGAGTTCCAAAATCTGCGCTTGCACCGTCACGTCGAGAGCAGCGACTGACTCATCGAGCACGATAACGGCGGGATTCGCGGCCAGCGCGCGAGCGATAGCAACGCGCTGTTTCTGGCCACCGGAAAGTTCGCTCGGCAGGGCATCCAAGAACCGCGTCTCGAGGCCGACCAGAGTGAACAGTTCGGCGCAGCGTTTGCGGCGTGCGGCCCCGCTGAGGGTGGAGTGCGCTCGCAGAACTTCGTCGACGGCCACGCGAACGGGCAGGCGACGGTTCAACGAGCTTTGCGGATCTTGAAACACCATCTGGATGTCGCGGGCTCGGCGCCGAAGCTCCTTGCGATTCGCGCGCGCTGCCACGGGTTCACCGTTGACGGCCACCTCGCCGGAGTCGGGAGTTTCGAGCCCGACGATGATGCGCGCGAGCGTTGTTTTGCCCGAACCGGATTCGCCCACGACGGCCAGGCACGAACCTTGGTCGATCGTGAGGGAGACAGCATCGAGCGCCGTCATCCGCTTCTTGGGCCCGGTGGGGAACGTCTTGGTCAGGTTGGTGACGATGATTCCTGGTGTGGTCATGGTGTGGTGTCGCCTTCCAAAGTCCAGGTGATTCCTGCGGGGCGTGATTCCATCAGCGTGCGCGTGTACGGATGCTGGGGGTTGTCGCGAAGTTGCTCGGGCAATCCGATTTCCACAATTTCGCCATCTTTCATGACGGCGATCCGGTCGCACACTGCGGCGGCGAGGTCGAGGTCGTGGGTGACGAAGAGCATTGCCATGCCGAGTTCGTGGCGGCATTCGTCGAGGATCGCCATCACTTCGGCTTGCGTGGTGACATCGAGGGCGGTGGTGGGTTCGTCGGCGAGCATGAGTCGCGGCTTGCCGGCAATCGCGCCGGCAATGACGACGCGCTGCAGCATCCCGCCCGACAACTGGTGGGGGTAGGAACGCAGCACGCGATCGACGGCGTCAATGCCGACCTGCTCGAGTAGTTCGCCGGCCCGGAGCCTCGCGGTGCGAGTGGGTTGGCCCTGAGCGTCGTGCATTCCCTCAATGAGGTAGCGCTCAACGGGCAGTACGGGGTTGAGAACCGCGTGCGGATTCTGGGCGATCATCGACACATCGTTGGCCCGCATCCGTCGCAATTCTTCGCCGCGAAGGGCGCGAACGTCGACGTCGTCGAGAGTGATGGAACCGGTGACTTCGGAACCGGTGGGTTCGATCTGCAGAATCGAGCGCAGTGTCATCGACTTACCGCTGCCCGATTCGCCGACGAGGCCGACAGCTTCGCCCGCCGCAACGGAGAGGGATACGTCGCGCAGAATCTGGCGGTCGGGACCGATGGTGAGCGAGAGGGTGGTGATATCGAGCATCAGGCTTTCCTCCCTGCGGCGGCACGGCCGCCGAGTCGTTCGCCGACATAGCCGACTGCTGCCACGGTGATCACGATACTGAGGCCTGCGAGCACGCTCTCGGCGGGATAGCCGTTGAGCAGCGATTGTTGACCGTTCGACACCATGAGCCCCCAGTCAGCTTCGGGTGGTTGAACGCCCAAGCCGAGGAACGACAGTGCGGCGAGCTCGATCATGGCGAAACCAAAGTTGATCGTGGCGCCCGTAACGATGAGCGGAGCCACGTTGGGCAGCAGGTGGCGCACCGTGATGACGGCGCCGGGAATTCCCTGAAGTTCAGGAGAGCGGATGTACGGCAAGTTGCGTTCGCGCATCGCCATACTGCGCACCACTCGCGCCGAGTACGGGATGTACGCGACGGCAAGAGCGAGAGCTGCAGTGGTGAGGCTCGGGCCGAAGACCGCAATCGCGAGCATCGCGAGCAGCAGGTTCGGGAAGGCGAAGAGCAAGTCGAGAACACGGCTGAGCGCCGAGTCGACGAAGCCACCGAACCAGACCGCGGTGAGCGCGATAGTGGTGCCGAAGATGGCGGTGATGACCACCACGATGAGCGGCCCGGTCAAGCTGGAGCGAGCTCCCCACACCAGGCGCGAGAAGATGTCGCGGCCGGCTTGGTCGGTGCCAAACCAGTGCTCGGCAGACATGCCCTGGTAGCGCTGGGTGACCGATCCGATGGTCGGATCGTAGGGGGCAATGATGGGGGCGAGGAGGGCACCGAGAACCACCACGAGGATGATGCCGCAGGCGATGAGGCCCAGCGTGCCCATTCGTTCAGCGAATTGTTTCATCGGGTCTGCTGCACTTTCACTCGCGGATCGATGGAGGCATAGAGGAGGTCAACCAGAAGGTTGATCACACCGAAGGCGGCAACGAGCACAATCGCGATGGCTTGAACAACCGCGAAGTCTTTACGTTGCACGGCGTTGACGAGAAGGGTTCCGATGCCGTCGAGCGTGAAGGCGTATTCGACGACGAACGAGCCGGCAATGAGGCCCGCAATGTGAACGCCGACAATCGTGCTGACCGGCAGCATCGAGTTGCGGATGACGTGGCGGCGCATGACGAGACCTTCCACGACGCCGCGAGCTCGTGCCATGACCGAATGTTCGGAGTCGCGCTCTTCGCGAATGGACGTGCGAGTGATCCGCGCCACGACCGCCGACGACGGCAGAGCGAGCGCGAGGGCGGGGAGGGAGAGGTGCCAGATGCGGTCGAAGAAACCGTCACCCGAACCAAAGACCGGGAACCAGCCGAGACCGACGCTGAAAATGCTCATCAGGATGAGGGCGGCGAAGAAGGTGGGGATGGCGAAGCCGAGGTTGGAGCCGAGAAGCACTGCCTTGTCGACGATTCCACCCTTGGTGCCCGCGAGGATGCCGAGACCGACACCCAACACGACGATGATGATGGCGGCAAGCGAGACCAGCATGAGCGTGGTCGGCAGGCGGCCGGCCAGCAGATCTCCGACATCCTGCTGGTTGGCGAGCGAGCGGCCGAAGTCGCCCTGAAGAACGTTGATCAGCCAGTTCCAGAAACGAACGAGGAACGGATCATCGAGAGAGTACTGGGCGCGAATAGCGGCGAGCACGTCTGGGCTAACGGTTCGCCCTTGAACCAGAAAGTTCTCCGGGCTGCCCGGCGCCGCATACATGGCGGCGAAAACAAGAAAGCTAGAGGCGATGAGGACCCCGATGAGGGCCGCCAGTCGTCGAAGGATGAAAGTCACTGCAGTGTCTACTTCCGTGGGAATGAAACCCGGGGGCTGCCAGCCGAAGCGGCAGCCCCCGAGCGTGGATTATTCGCCCGAAGCGCCGAGGTCGGCAGCCCAGGGGTAGTACAGGTAGACGAAGGATGCCGGAGCACCTGTTACGCCATCCGCCATGAAGAGTCGAACGGCGGGGTCAACGATCGGGATCCACGGAAGGTCTTCCATGGCAGCTTCCTGAACCTGGTTGACGAGCAGTGCGCGCTCGCCTTCGTCGGTGGCTGCTGCGGCTTCGCTCAGGAGCGAGTCGATCTCGGGGTTGCTGTATTCGCTGTAGTTCTGCGAACCGTCGCTGCCGACAATGGCACGGAGGAACGAGAGCGGGTCAGGCACATCCATGTAGTTGTAGGTGACGAAAGCGTCGTGACCTTCACGCGCGGCGGGGTCGGAGAAGAACGCGCCGAACTGCGCGCTGGGAACACCTTCGGGTTCAACCGTGAGCCCGATTTCGCGAGCACCATTGGCGATTTCCGAAATGATGTCGGCGTAGTAGGTGCGCTCCGAGGGGTACACAATCGAGATTGGCTGAGTGATGTCAACCGTGGCACTCTCGAGAACCTTCTTGGCACCTTCGATGTCGATCGCGGTTTCGGCGAGGTCATCGCGACCTGCCGTGAACTCGCTGTCGCCGTAAGCCCAACCATTGTTGGGGACGAGTGAGCGGGAGGCGGTAGCCGTGCCCTCGAAGACCGTTGCGGCGATGGCATCCCGGTCGGTGGCCATCATGAGAGCCTGGCGAACAGCGGGGTCAGCAAAGGCGCCGTTTCCGGTGCCGATGATGGCAACGAGCTGAAGCGAGTTGCCCAGGTAGAGCGTTCCGGCTTCGGATTTCTCCAGTGTCGGCAGTGCTCCGAGCGGCACATCGTACGAACCGTCGATGGCGCCGGTGTCGAGCGCGGTAGCGATCGAGGCGGAGTCAACGATGAAGTTGATGTCGACCTGAGTGGTCTTGGCCTGCTTGGCGGTGTTCCAGTAGTTCTCATTCTTGATGAGCGAGATCGACTGACCCTGATCCCATTCGCCTACCGAGTAGGGGCCGGTGCACATGACCTGCCCGGTGGGGTTTCCGTAGCTGTCGCCGGCCGCTTCGCGGTGCGCTTGCTGCACGATGGTTCCCGCGGGAGTGACCATGTAGGAGTTGAAAGTGGCGTCAGGTTCGGTGAGCGTGACGGTGACTTCCCAGTCATCCGTCTTCTCGATCGAAGCGATGTTGCTGATGAGACCGCCGGCCCAGTAGCTGCCCTCGTTGGCATCCGCGTGGCGACCCAAGCTGAACACGACGTCATCGGCGGTCATTTCGGCGCCATCCCAGAACTCGACGCCCTGGCGGATTGTGTAGATGTAGGTGAGGTCATCGGGGGTGTCGACCTTTTCGGCCAGCCCCGGCTCAATCGAGAAGTCGGGCTGCAACTGCATGAGACCCTCACACAAGTTCGCCACCACGGTGTTCTCGGGATAGTTGAACGACTTGATCGGGTCGATCGACGCTGGCTCACCGAACGGGAGGTTCCAGGTCACCAGATCGAGCTCGCCGGTAGCGGCGGGAGTCGTGGTGAGAAGGTCGTCGGTGTCGATGCTGGATGAGGTGTCGCTGCTGGTGCCTGCGGCACAGCCGGTGAGCGCGATGGCAAGAATGCTGCCGATCGCTATTGCTTGTTTCTTCATTGAATTGCTCCTAGGTAGATAGAACCTGAACGCTAAGACGCTTGATGTGTGTGAAAACCTAGTCGACCAAAACGTTTTGGGGGAGATATTGCCAAAACGTTTTACATTCCGGAAATGAGCGCTAACCTGCCAGAGTGAGTACTGCGCGAGGGCGACGACGATCAACCATCCACGATGTGGCGAGGCACGCCGGGGTCTCCATCACCACGGTGTCGCACTCCCTCAACGGCAAAGGGGTCGTCGCGAAAGCCACGCGCCAACGCGTGATCGAGGTCGCCGCCGAGCTGGGATATAGCGCGGATGCCATCGCTCGCGGATTGCGCAGCAACCGGCTTGGATTGCTCGGCCTCGTCATTCGCCCGCTCGATACTCTCGGCTCGTATCAACCCGAAGGTGTCGACTACTTTCTGCGGTTCGCCGGTGCTGCAGCGGTAGAAGCCTTGGACTGCGGTTACGGTCTTGTGCTCATGCGCGACCCCACCGCCGGTAACGCCCCCGGCATCGCGCTCGCGGCCGACGGCTTCATCATTTCTGACCCGCTCGCGGGAGACCCGGTGATCGATTTGCTCACCCGAAATGCGATCCCGCTTGTTGCGGTGGGGCGCGATGTCGAGCGACCAGACTTCACCGCCTGGCTTGGGGGAGGCACGCTGCGCAACGTCGATAGCGTTATCGCCCACCTGCACGAACGCGGGGCCAAGCGCATCGCGCTCGTCACGGGAACCGACGCTAACTCGTGGAATGCCGACAGCGAGAATTCGTACCGCGAGTGGGCTGCTGAGAACAACCAGACGCCGATCGTCTACAACCAAGATGAGCGACTGGGCGAAGAGGGCGGTCGCGAGATCGCCGACGAACTCTTGGCCTCGGATGCGCCACTACCGGATGCGATCTACTGCCTCACCGGGCGGCATGCGGCCGGCATCCAAGCTGGCCTGCAAGCCGCAGGCTACCGGATTCCGGATGACGTGATGATCGTTGCCGGCTCCGACTCCGAACAGACCCGCAACAGCACTCCGCCGATCACCTCGGTTGACCTCGCGCCGGAAGCGACCGCGAAGGCCGCCGTCGCGTACCTCGTGGCGCTTCTCGAAGCCGACGAAGACGACCAGCCGTCGCCGCCCGAGATCCAGTACGACATTCGAGACCGGGCGTCGACGCGACGGGGTTAGCGCTGCGCTGCTGGGTTAGAGCGCAGTGTTAGAGCGCAGCGGTGAGGGCGTCAAAGGGGAGTGCGACCCCGAGAATGTTCTCGGCTGCGCGGTGACCGGAGCGTAGAGCCGCGGTGACGGTGGCTGGGTCATCCGTCCACGTTGCTTCGCCCGCAAAGTGCAGCACGTTCTCGATCGGCGTGGCCATCAGGTCGTGGTCGTCGGGCGTGGATCCCGGGGTCATGTACGCGTACGACCCGTACGAGTAGGGGTCATCTTGCCAGCGCGTCACGATCACTTCGTCGGGTTGCTCGACGCGCTCGCCGTACAGCCCGCGCAGAGCATCGAGAACGGACGAGCTGATCTGCTCATCGCTCCACTCGCGCGCTTCGATAGCGCTAGGGCCGGCCGCGAACGTGAGCAGGGTGGGAACGCCGTGCAGGTCGGTGAGGTCGTACCAGGAATGCCACCACTTGCCCGCCTCGCCCTGCTGGCGAATCGCGTAAACGCTCTCATCCCAGAAGCGAGTGGGGAAGCGCAGAAAGACCTTCTCGAAGTTGTTCATCTCGAAGCCGTCGATGGCGTGGGTAAGCCACTCGGGAAGCGCCGGCTCGAACGCGAGATCGCCGCTCTTGAGCACCCCAATCGGCACCGTCACGACCACGCGATCCGCAGCGAATTCGCCCTGCGCGGTGGCGACCGTTGCGCCCTGCTTCGACCAGCGGATGCCGGTGACCACATGCCCGAGACGCACGTCGAGTCCCTGTGCGAGATTCGCTGCCAGCTCATCGTAACCGTCGGGGAACACCACCTCGTCGCCCTCAACCGTGTCATCGTCGAGACCGTGCGCATCGAGCAACCCGGCGTGCACGCCATACTGCTCCTCGGAGCGGTGCAGCACGAACTCGCGCACGCGCTCCGCCCGATCGGGGTTCCAGCCGAGCGTGGAAAGCGCGGCGTCCATCGCCTGCTCATAGCTTGTGCCGAGAGTGGAGTCCTGCACCTCCGTCGCAAGATGCTCGTCGAAGGTGTGTACGTCATCCGCGAACTGGGCGACAGCGTCGTCGCTGAGGCGCTCGCCGGTGGGGCTGTAATAGGCAATGGGGCGGCCAGTGGGTTGGTAGCTGCCGACCGTGAACTCGGCCGTGCGCATGCCGAAGGCGTTGACGATAGCGGTGAGGGGGTTGTCGTCGATGCCGTGAATCCAGGATGCTCCGCGGTCGGTGGCAACGTCACCGGAGCGTTCGGTAAAGGTGCGGCCACCCGTGCGGTCCCGGGCTTCGAGCACGAGCACGCGTTGCCCGGACTGGGCGAGAAAGCGTGCCGAGGTGAGCCCCGAGACTCCGGCGCCGACGACGATCGTGTCGAAGGGTGTCGCGGCGGGGTCGTCAGTGGGCGCGCTAGCGAAGTCGGTCATGAGGTCACAGTAGCAACGCGGCGCCGGGTTCGGTTTCCCGAGACTGCCTCAGTCTCAAGCTGAAAAAGTAGACAGGTCAGCGAAATGTGAGACATTATTGATTTCAGTGCATCTCGATGTGGTGAGCCCGTGTCTGGGATACACAACATCTGCGCACCTGCTTCCACGGTTCGCTGAATCCGCAACTTGTTGGAGGAATATCATGAGACGTTTGCTGCCCGCGGCCCTGTGTGCCGGAATGCTGATATTTGTTTCTGCGTGCACCCAAGTCGAGCCGCCATCGCCCACCGAATCTTCGTCAAGCGCAGCGTCAACCTCAGCGGAGGACGGCAACGTTGGGCTGTGCCATTCGCTCTCGATCGAACTCATGACGGTGTACGACGTGGTCTCGGGGTACGAGACCGGCGAACTGGATAGGGAATCGTTCGACTACGTGATTGCCACTATTGCTGGCGGCTTCCCGGTTCTCGGAATCTTGCACAAGGACGCGACTTTGAGCACCCAAGTCGACGATCTGCGTTCGGCAATTACGGAGCTGGCCGCCGACGGTGCCGAACCGGCCGTAGGCGACGCATCAGCGTTAGGAGAAGCGACGACGGCCCTCGCCGTCGAATGCGACGCGGCGGGCTCACCTTTGAGCATTTACCAGCAGCCATAGGCGAGTCGCCTTCGTGTGACTCAGTGAGGCGACCAAGCGACACCTAGTTCGGGCCGCGTTGGGCGTCGTTCGTTTTGGTCCGCCCCAACGCCGTGTTGGGTTCGGCTGACCTTGACGTCGGTTTGGGGTGTACCCCACGTGGACGGTTCGTGACCACGACGGTCCGTAAGGGGAACCTGTTACGGTCGGTAGTCTTCGCGGTCGTCGCGGTCTTCGTAGAGTGCGCGAGCGCTGGGATCCGCGCTTCGGCCACCGTTGGCCGCTCCGCCTAACTGGGTAAACACGAATGCCAGGCGCTTAGCGGCCCGACCCATCACATTGAGAAACCGTGTGAACATCGTTGGTCCCTTCTGGTGACCTCAACTGTATTCGGCAACGCAGTTCGACTGCAATACTCGCCTCCGCATCCCGGAGTTCGAACGGTGTCACAAGCGGAGAGCCGAACACGCTGATGTCGTCACACACGCTCCGGCGACTCACTCAGAAGCTTCGGGGCGACCATCTCGGCGAACGCATGCACCGGAAGATCGTGCGTGCACTTGAGGCCACGAAAGAACCGCAACTTTTGCTGGTTCACCGTATTTTCGAGGAACTACGTCTAGACGTAGTTCCTTAACGAGGCTCTCCCAACATAGGATCAGAACATGGGATCGAGAGTGGCCACAGGTCGCACGCGCACAGCACGCACGACGCTGATTGCTGCTCTGGCATCCGCTCTTCTGCTCGGCCTTGCTGGCTGCACGGCGACTTCGGATGCGGGCGCCACGACTGACCCGAACGACGACCGTCCTGTCGTGCTCACCACGTTTACGGTGCTCGCCGATATTGCCGAGAACGTGGCCGGCGACAACCTGCGGGTGGAATCGATCACCAAGGTGGGTGCTGAGATCCACGGCTATGAGCCCACGCCCGGCGACATTGCCAAGGCGGCCGAAGCTGACCTGATTCTCGACAATGGGCTCAACCTTGAAGCGTGGTTCGCGCAGTTCGTCGATGGTCTCGACGTGCCGCACGTTGTCGTTTCTGAC
Source organism: Rhodoglobus sp. NPDC076762 (assembly GCA_040687235.1). Taxonomy (GTDB): domain Bacteria; phylum Actinomycetota; class Actinomycetes; order Actinomycetales; family Microbacteriaceae; genus Rhodoglobus. The sequence continues at coordinate 28,184 of JBFBMV010000002.1, forward strand.
GGCGTCGACACCATCAACATTGCCGAAGATGCTTATGAGGGCCTGCCCAACCCGCACGCCTGGATGAGCCCACTCAACGCCCAGATTTACGTCGACAACATGGAGGCCGCGTTCGCTGAGCTCGATCCCGAAAACGCTGCCGACTACGCCGCCAACGCTGAGGCGTATAAAGCCGAACTGCAGCTTGTGAACGACGAGCTCACGGCGGAGTTGGCCGAGTTGCCAGCCTCGCAGCGGGCTCTCGTCTCCTGCGAAGGGGCGTTCTCGTACCTCGCCCGCGATGCTGGCCTGACCGAACAGTACCTGTGGGCGGTCAACGCCGAGCAGCAGTCGACGCCTCGCCAGATCGCATCCGTCATCGAATTCGTGCGGGCCAACGACGTGCCCGCCGTCTTCTGCGAATCCACCGTCTCCGACCGCGCAATGCAGCAGGTCGTGGAGGCCAGCGACGCGGCCTTCGGCGGAACCCTCTACGTCGACTCGCTGTCGGAGGCCGACGGCCCAGTGCCCACCTACCTCAAGCTGCTGCGCCACGATGCCGACATCATCATCGCCGGGCTGACCGGGGCACCCGAATGAGTGGCGAGCGCACCGGCGCTGCACAAGACGGAGGGGGAGCCGCGTCATCCGCCCCGCTCGGTTCGGTGCCCGCCATCGAGGTGCGCAACGTCACCGTTCACTACGGCGACGTGCTCGCGCTCGACAACGTGAGCCTCACCCTCGCGCCCGGCCGCATCTACGGCCTCATCGGCATGAATGGCTCGGGCAAGTCCACGCTCTTCAAGACCATTACCGGGATGCTGCGCCCCGACCACGGAACCGTCACGTTGGCCGGTCAGCAGCCTGCACTCGCGCGCAAGGCCGGAGCCGTCGGCTACGTTCCGCAGAGCGAAGACGTGGACTGGGCGTTCCCGCTCTCGGTGCGCGATGTGGTGATGATGGGCCGCTACGGCCATATGGGATTCTCGCGTCGCCCCAAGGCCGCCGATAAGGCTGCCGTCGCCGAGGCCCTCGCCCGCGTAGAACTCACCGACCTCGCTGACCGCCAAATTGGCCAACTCTCGGGCGGCCAAAAGAAGCGGGCGTTTGTGGCGCGCGGCATCGCTCAGGGCGCGACGATCCTGCTTCTCGACGAGCCCTTTGCCGGGGTCGACAAGCGCTCCGAGGGAACGATCACCAAACTTCTGCGCGAGCTCGCCGCCGAGGGTGCCACGGTGCTCGTCTCAACCCACGACCTCAATGCGCTGCCGAAACTCGCCGACGAAGCAATCTTGCTGATGCGCACAGTGCTGTTGCAATCCACGCCGGCTGAAGTGCTGAAGCCCGAAAACCTTGCACGCGCTTTCGGGCTCGATGTCACGGCGGGAGACTCAGAATGAACCCCTTCGACTTTCTCCTCGAACCCTTGAGCTACGACTTCATGGTGCGGGCACTCGCCACGAGCGTGACCGCCGCGATCGTCTGCGCGGTGCTCTCGTGCTGGCTGGTCCTCATCGGCTGGTCGCTCATGGGCGACGCTGTCTCGCACGCCGTGCTCCCCGGTGTGGTGCTCGCCTATGTAGTGGGCGCGCCCTTCGCACTCGGTGCTGTCATCTTTGGTTTCCTTGCTGTCGCCCTCATCGGCATCGTGCGAAACACGAGCCGCATCAAAGAGGATGCCGCCATCGGCATCGTCTTCACCACCCTGTTCGCGCTCGGAATCGTGCTGATCTCCGTGACGCCCTCGCAGACCGACCTGAACCACATCATCTTCGGCAACCTCCTCGGAGTCTCCTGGGCCGACCTCGCCCAAGTGCTCATCCTCGGCGCGATCACGCTCACGATCCTGCTCGCGAAGCGCCGCGACTTCACCCTCTACGCCTTCGACGCAACCCACGCCCACGCGATCGGTCTCAACCCCAAGGTTCTCGGCGCTGCACTTCTCGGACTCCTGGCCCTCACCGCTGTCGTCGCGCTTCAGGCCGTCGGCGTCGTTCTCGTCGTGGCACTGCTCATCATCCCCGGCGCCACCGCGTACCTACTCACCGATCGCTTCTCGCGCATGCTCGTGATTGCCCCGGTAATGTCGGCGCTCGCGGCCGTCACCGGGCTGTACCTCAGCTACTACCTCGACACGGCATCCGGCGGCATGATCGTGCTCGTCGAAGGCTGCATGTTCGCGCTCGTCTACCTGTTCAGCCCCACACAGGGTGTGATCGGTAAGCGCCTCGGCGCGATGAAGCGGCAGCGGATGCTCGCCGCCCAGTAAAGGCAAAGACACCGCCTGCGCGCAGAACCCGCGCGGTGCGCCTCAGGTCATTCGGTGAGGGTGCCGCCCGATACGTAGAGTGCATCGGTCGCGCTCCGGCCCAAGCTAATCGGCACAGCGGATTGGCGCACTGCACCGTCATTCGCCTCACCGCTCACGCCACGAGCGTCACCGACCACAACCACCTCAAGCGCATCCGAATACGGTGCCCCGGCATTCACGCTGAGGGTCGCTTCGAACACGATGCCGCGCTCTTCGAAGAACTTGAGCAGCTCGGGGTCGTCGTCGGAGATGCGTTCCACGACGACGGTGCTGCCGGGGGCGATGCGGGTGAGCTGCACGGCATCCGGGATCGTGATCACGCCATCGGCGCTGGGGATAGGGTCGCCGTGCGGGTCGCGGGTGGGGTGTTCGAGAAACTCATCGATGCGTTCGACCATGAAGTCAGAGACCGCGTGCTCGAGGTTTTCGGCTTCGTCGTGCACTTGGTCCCAGCCGTAGCCGAGCACGCTCACGAGAAACGATTCGATGAGGCGGTGGCGGCGAACCATCGCCACGGCGTGGGCGCGACCCACGTCGGTGAGGGCGATGGAACCGTAGCGAGCATGGTCCAGGAAGCCTTGATCGGTGAGTCGACGCACGGCATCCGAAACGCTGGACAGCGTGTAGCCGGTGCGCTCAGCGATCACGGTGGCGGTAACGGGGGCATCTGACCATTCGGAAAGACTCCACACGGTCTTCAAGTAGTTCTGGGTGCTGACCGAGAGCTCTGTGACCGACATGCGCCCAGTCTAAAGCCGAAGATTCAAGTACGGGTAGACGTAGTTAAAGGCGTTTGCCCCCGCCCGGAGAACATCAGGCGGGGGCAAACGAGTGAAGAAAGTTAGTTGAACATTCCGTCGAGACCAAGGTCACCGGTGATGCCACCGATGAGGTCGTCGGTGTCGATAACACCGTCGAGGATGTCGTCAACGTTTACAACGTCAGTCACATCGGTGACCACGTCAGTGGCGTTGTCTACAACGTCAGTTACCTCAGCAACGTTGTCGACAACGTCGGTCACCTGAGTGGCGTTGTCAACAACGTCAGAGACGTTCGCGTTGTTCGCTATGTCAGACACGTTCGCGGAGTCGCTCACGTTGCCAACAGCGGTGTCGTTGCCGGATGCCACGGGAGCGTTGACCTCGTTGCCGGAAGCAACAGCGTTGCCGTTGAGCAGGTCACCGTTGAGGATGCCGCCGCCGAGGATGTCTCCACCCAGAAGGTCAACGTCGCCGACCTCGGGTGCTACAACGACGGGGATGTCGGTCTGCTTGGGGGAGGAGTAGGAGTATGACTTCGTCGAGGTGTAGCTGTCACCGGTTGCTGCCATGGCGGGAGCTGCTGCTCCGACTGCGATGAGGGCTACTGCGGTAGCCGTTGCGCCGAGCGTTGTCTTCTTCGTAAATGCGTTCATGACTGAACTCCTTCTTACGTGGTCGGCCTCCGTAGAGGCTCTGCGTCTCGAGGCTTTCCCGAGCCGCAATGAGTACTCCGGAGCGAGGCTGTGACCGGTTTGGGGGTCATTTCAAAAAAGTGTTAAATCGGGCAATCTGGGGTGCGGATGCTGGTTGCCGGGTGCGCGCAGATCCGCATGTTTCCGGGGCAGAAGACAGAAGCTGGCAGTCAACTGAGTGGAATCTGGTGAAGTGCCGAGTGGTGCATCCAGCGGGCTAGTCGGCCGCAGCGGCCTTCACTGCCGTGTATGCCTCGAGGGCTTCGCGGCGGGTTTCGGCAAGGTCGACGATGGGTTCGGGATACGCGTCGGTGCCGAGTTCGGGAATCCAGTACGAGACGTAGTCGCCCGTGGGGTCAAACTTTTTCTGCTGCAAGACCGGGTTAAACACACGGAAGTAGGGGGCGGCATCCGCACCGGATCCGGCAACCCACTGCCAGTTGGCGGGGTTGCTGGCTTCGTCGGCGTCAACGAGGGTGTCCCAGAACCACTGTTCGCCGGCTCGCCAGTCGATGAGCAGGTTCTTGATCAGGAAGCTCGCGACGACCATGCGCACGCGGTTGTGCATCGTGCCGGTGTGCCAGAGCTCGCGCATCCCAGCATCGACGAGGGGGATGCCGGTGCGGCCGTGGCGCCACGCGTCGACTTCGGCAACGCCCGCTGGTTCATCGACGTCGCCGAGTTGGTCGACGGTATAACCCCAGGGGAACGCGTTGTAGGCGGGGCGGTAACTGTCGGTCGCGAGGCGCGGGTTGTCGAAGAGCAAGGCGGTGGAGAATTCGCGCCAGCCGATTTCGCTGAGGAACTTGGCGACGTTCTTGCGGGCGGCGGTGGGCACATCGGCGGAGCCGTTGCCCGAGCCGGAGTTGCTTCCGTTGTCAGCGCCGCTACCGTTGCCGCGCAGCCGGTTCCAGATCTGGGTGGGGCTGATCTCACCGAACCGCAAGTGTGGGCTGAGGCCGCTCGTGGCATCCACGGCAGGTTCATCGCGGCGGTGATAGTCGGCGAGGCGTTCGGCGACGAAACTCTCGAGGCGGTCGTGGGCGCCGTCTTCGCCGGGAGTCCAGGTCTCGCGCAGTCCCTCGGCCCAGTCGGGGCGGGTAGGCAGCAGATCCCAATCGGCGAGGTCGTCGCTCGCGGGGGAGTCGGCAGGCCAACTCAGCTCGGCTGCGGTCGGCGCCGGCAGCGCATCCCGCACCGGACGATCTTGTGCCGCACGCCAATACGGAGTGAAAACCTTGTACGGCTCGCCCTGACCATTGCGGATGTGCCACGGCTCGTTCAGCAGATTGCCCTGATGGCTTTCGACCGTGAGCCCCTGTTCGCGCAGGCTCGTTTTGAGGCCGGCGTCAATATCGCGGGCGGCCGTGTAGCGGCGGTTCCAGTGCACCGAGGCGGCGCCGAGCTCGTCCACGAGCGCCGGCAGCACCTGCGCGGCAGGGCCGTGACGCAGGGTCAGCTGGCCGCCTAGATTCTGCAGGGCGGCATCCAGAGCAGTGAGGCTGTGATGTAACCACCACTTGCTTGCCGCACCAAGCGGGCGGATGCCGTCGCCAGTTTCGTCATGAATGTAAACGACAACAAGCGGTCGGCCTTCGCTCGCGGCGGCCGTTAGCGCAGGGTTGTCGGCTAGTCGCAGGTCGTTGCGCAGCCACACGATGGAGGGCTGATTCTGGTTTCCGCTCACGGCTCAACTCTACGGTTGGAGGCTGACTATTTAGCTGAACGGGTGAAAGTGCTCACACTGCCAGCGCTGGGTGTTCTGGGCTTGACGATTGCGGGTATCAGCCCAGGGTGGGTACACGCGAAACCCGCGCTTGCCGCCGTGGCCGTCGACCGAAACGATGCCGTGGGCGATCAGCACGCTGAGCGGAAAGACGAAGGCGCCGAAGCCGTTGCTATCGCGGGTGACGACGACGAGGTGCTGGGTGCCATCGTCGCTGGGGAATGGTTGCGTAGTGCCATCCACGTCGCGGCGCCAGACAGTCACGAAGAATCCCGGCTTGGTGGGGGTGAGTTTCGCGACCCGAAACCGGGTTGCAGCAGGAAGCGTGGTGACGGCCCCGTACTCGGCGTTGTCGGGCTCGGCCACGAGTTGATCGTGCTCGGGCAGCGCGTCGCCGAGGAAGCGGATGGCGCGGGCTACATCCGGATGCAGCGGGGCAGTGGTCACGGTCGTCCGTTCGATTCGGCGGTCGTGTCAGCCTAGGCCGTGCTACTCCAAGAAATTGCGCACCGGTTAAATAGTTCGAGGGCCGGTTTCAGAGGCATGAAACCGACCCTCTCCCTTTGCACCAAGAGTGTCCTGCAATCACATTCCGCAGTAGCTGCCACAGCAAACAACTTCTGCTCTATGAATGTATAACGGAAAGATAACGCTGTCTAGTTACCGTTCCGTTATTTTTGGCAAATTTCCAGAAAAGTCTGTCTACCCCCTGTGTTTCTGGGCAAAACAGGCCGAAATGGGGTGCTTTCTGCGCAGATGAGCGTCATGGGAGAAGCTGAGTCCCAGGCCCGTTCGCGCCGCTCGCGCCGCTCGCGGCCCCTAGTGCGCCGAGTCGACGAGCTTGAGCCCGACGATGCAGCCGACGAGCCCCATGAGCAGCAGAATCTTGACCCACGACACGGGTTCGCCGCCGAAGATCATGGCGTAGGCCACGGTCAGTGCAGCGCCAATGCCAACCCAGATGGCGTAGGCGGTGCCGATGGGAATCTCGCGCATGGCGTAGCCGAGGCCACCCATGCTGGCGAGAATCGCGACGCCGAAGACGACGGTCGGCCAGAGCTTCGTGAAGCCCTCCGACTTGCCTAGGGCGGTCGCCCATACGGCTTCGAGCACGCCAGAAAGAATCAGAATAAGCCAGTACACAACAGTCTCCTTGGCCAGTCTTGTCGCATACCCGGTACTGATCCGTCGTCGGGAGCCGTCGATTGCGGCTACGAACTCAGCGTAGCAAAGTGGGCGCGGCTTGGCAGGGGTTGTGGCGCCCGCACCGAGCGGATCTCTATTCGAATGCCCGCACAGACTCAGGCACGCGGATGCCGGAGCGCAGGTCGGGCGTGGCAACAACCTCCACGGCTTGAGCTCCGAACCGCACGTGCCCGCCCCACGCATCGCCCGCGATGTCGGCGTCGGTGTCATCGGGCCAGTCGTCGGAGGTGCGCAACGACCACTCCGCGATGGGCAGCGCAAGCACGAGGGTTGCTGCGAGTTCTTTCTTGCTGTTGGGGCGCACTTCGGCCAGGCGGCCGGGGATCAGCTTCTCGGTGATGGCATTGACGGCGGCAGCTTTCTCCTCGCCCTCGAGCACCCGGAACGATCCGAACAGTACGGCGCTGCTGTAGATGAGCGACGACTCGAAGGCGGAGCGCGCCACCACGATGCCGCCAACAGCGGTCACCGAAACGGCGACGGGCGCACCAGAAACGAGCCGCATCCAGCGCGAACCGCTCGAGCCGTGCACGATCAACTCGTCGCCGAGGCGAGCAACAGCGGTCGGCAGTACTCCGGGGGTTCCGTCGGCGTGAACATAGGCGACGTTCCCGACAATCTCCGAGTCGAGGAGGGCATCGAGTGCGGCCCTGTCGCGCGACATCTTCTCGGGCATCCGGGTGGCATCAGTCGTTGTCATTCCGCCAGTGTGGCATGCGGGATCAGGGGTTGCTGGCTGCCCGTCGACTGGTCGAGAGATTCCGAACCGCTCCGCAACATGACAAGCACGCTTGACACATCGAAGATATGTAAAGCATGCTTGTCACATGGAATCTGAAGTAAGAGACAGACGTCAGGCTGCGGGGCTTTCCCAAGCGGCCCTCGGCGCTGCGCTCGGCGTTTCTCGCCAGACCATCAATGCCATTGAGACGGGGCGTTACGATCCATCCCTGATTCTCGCAGTGCGGCTTGCCCGGTTCTTTGGGTCGACGATTGAGGAAGTGTTTCACATTGAAGACAACGACTAGTTTCAAAGTTTCGACGATCAACGTAGTGCTGTTGGGCCTTCTGCTCGCCGGCGCGGTTGTCGCGGGGCTCTTAGGTAGCTGGTTCGGGATGGCGCTGTTACTCGTCGCGGCCGCGTTTATTTTTGTCAGTGCTGTTTATGCGCGGGGTCAGGAAGCCAGCGATGTCCTTCGGCTCAACGCAATCGAATACCGTGACGAACGCGACCGCCTTCTCGCGAGGAACGGATTCGCTGTTGTTGGCGTTGCCGCACTTTCTCTCGCGATGGCCGAGTTCGTGCTCGCCTTGGTGCTCCAGCAATTCGTCCTGCTCGCCGCGGCACAAGTGTTTGTGCTGAACGTTATCTGGGGTATTGCCAATTCCGTGGCCGCAAAACGAGGTTAGCGAGCGAACGGTGCGCTTTCGCGCATCCAACCTCTCAAGTGCCCTCTCGCCGAACGAGCGGCGGCAGCCGCTAAATGAAGTCGGGGCTGGGGGTTGAGGCGAAGCGTACCGAGACATCCGGATGACGGTCGTAGCGGTAGCCGATGCCACGAACGGTGCGAACAACATCTTCGTACGCTCCGAGCTTGGAACGCAGGCGACGGATGTGAACGTCGATGGTGCGCTCGTTGGGAGCCTCGTCATCTTCGGCCGACCAGAGCGTCGCGATGAGCTGGGCGCGGTCGATGGTCTGCGATTCGCGCAAGATGAGGAACTGCAGCAACTCGAACTCTTTGTAGGTGAGGGCTGCGGGGGAGTCATCGATGAGCACGCGCTTGCGGGAGAGGTCAACGACCACGCCGCTCGCGGGCTTCTCTTCGGGCTCTTCGACCTGGCGGTGCTTGGCGAGAGCAGAAGGATCCTGCAGGGCAAGGCGCACGACGTCAACATCGCGTCCACCAGCACCGACGGGAGCGAGGGCCACGGCGGCGTGAGTTTCGGAGTTCGGCACGAGCTGCTGCGTGAGCTGCTTGAGCTGCTCCACAATCGCGCTCAGATCGGTGCCGGCAGCGGCCGCCTTGAGCTCGTCGATGCCGACGTAAAGCACGAAGCCGCGGGCTTCAGTTCCCTGAGGAACAGCGCGCAGGTGCGGCGCTTCGGTCGGTGCGGCCGGAGCCGGTGCTGGTGCAACAGCGGGGCGGGTGTCCCGGGCAGGCTGCACAGCGAGCGACAGTTCGCGCGTGGTGCGCGGTGCTGCGTGCGGTGCGCTGTGAGCGGGAGCCGCGGGAGCGAAAGAGGTGCGAGGGGTGCGTTCGATTGTTGCAATTGACATGGGTCCAGAAATCCTTGGATAAGGGTGAAGGGCCTCTGATGATGAGGGTGTGATCCTTCGAAATAAAACAGGTGTGTCAAGTCAGAAAGTCGCCGTTATGAGGACGAAAATCTGGGGGCATTCATTCTGGTGAGAACGCCCGGCTCAAGGTTGGCCTACTAGGCACACATTCGACAACACAGCATCGCGCTTGCCGGCACGGTGCTCGAAAGCAGTGCGCCAGCGGTCCTGGAAGCCACGGGGGCGGTCAGGTCGCGAGTGTGTACGGTCATGACTGCAACTATGTTTCATGCAGCGCGCGTCTGTCAAGTTACGCGCGCGAAAAAGGTGCTGCTAGACGAGACCGTAGAGGCGGTCGCCCGCGTCGCCGAGGCCGGGCACGATGTAGCCGTTCTCGTCGAGGCGTTCGTCGAGTGCACCGAGCACGATCGTCACGTCTTGGTCGCCCATGGCCTTGTCGAGGGCAGCAAGACCTTCGGGGGCGCCGAGGATGCAGACAGCCGTGACATCGGTTGCACCGCGGTCGAGCAGGTACTGAATAGCCGCGATGAGCGAGCCACCGGTAGCAAGCATGGGGTCGAGTACGAAGCACTGACGGTTCGACAGGTCGTCAGGCAGACGCTCGGCGTAGGTGTCGGGCTGCAGAGTCTCTTCGTTGCGCACCATGCCCAAGAATCCGACTTCAGCGGTCGGAACGAGCTTGACCATTCCTTCGAGCATTCCGAGCCCGGCACGAAGAATCGGCACGACGAGCGGCTTGGGCGAGCTAATCGCCACACCCTTTGTCGCGGTGACAGGGGTCTCAATGTCGACCTCTTCCACGCGCACTGTGCGGGTGGCTTCGTATGCCAACAGCGTGACGAGCTCCTCCGTTAGCGCCCGGAAAGTGGGAGCGGCGGTGTTCTTGTCGCGCAGCACGGTGAGCTTGTGCGTGATGAGCGGGTGGTCGGCAACGTGAACTCGCATAGGCTAAATCTACTTGAGGTACGGACCACTTGGAGAACCGATCGTGACAAAGTTCGATCATTGGATGACGCGGGCCATCGCTGAGGCTAAGCTCACGGCCGATTCTGCTGACGTCCCGGTCGCTGCTCTGGTCTTTGATCAGAACGACAATCTCGTCTCCATCGGGCGCAACGAGCGGGAGCTCACGGGCGACCCCACGGCGCACGCCGAGGTAGTGGCAATCCGGGCAGCTGCCGCGGCCACCGGTTCGTGGCGGCTCGACTCCATGACCCTCGTGGTCACACTAGAGCCGTGCACGATGTGTGCTGGCGCGATTCTGCAGGCCCGCATCCCGCGTGTGGTGTTTGGGGCGTGGGACGAAAAAGCCGGCGCATCAGGCAGCGTTAATGATTTGCTGCGTGACCGCCGGCTTCCGCACAAGGTCGAGGTTGTGGCGGGCATCCAAGAGGCTGAATGTGCTGCGCTGTTGACGGACTTTTTCGAAGCCCGACGCTAGCGCCCGCCCGCTCGCGGCGCGTGCGAGGTGCTTGTTGCTTAGTGCCAGAGCACCGCAATGAATACGTTGATGAGCGCTCCCATGCCCGCGAGGTGCAGGAACGGTAGCGCCGCTTTCTCGTTGCCGCCGTTCGCCAGCGCCTTGGCCTGGCGAGCTCGAGCGACCAACACAGCGACAAGTACAACAACGGCAAAGGCCGTCTTGACGCCGATCTTGGCGTTGTTAACATCGCCATCGCCCATCTGAAGAACACCAACAAGGGCGAGACCCGTGACGAGCTGGGTGATCGCACCGATCAGCATGGTGCCAAATTCGAAGCTCTTCTTGCGACGCAACTGCAAGAAGAACGATCCCAGAATCAGCGAGAGTCCGAGAATGTGGGTAATGAGCAGCAGGGACCGAACGAGGTCAAGAGTTTCCATGAAAAGCGATCTTTCTTAGTCGTTGCCCACGATGACGATGGTGTCCGTGGGCGGAGCGGCTTCGGGCGGGCGACGGTAGACGTCGGGTTCGATGTAAATAACGCGGGCCATCGGCTCGGCTTCGCGGATCTCTTTTTCCACGCTATCGATGCTGGCGGCAACATCCACCAGTCGGGTCTGAGCGCCGAAGTCGACCTTGGCGGCGACCATGAGCTCTTCGGGGCCGAGGTAGAGCGTCTTCATGTGGATGAGCGAGCGAACGTCGGGGTGCGCGTTGATGGCGTCGCGGATGGCGTTGCGCTGCTTCACTGTCGCGCCTTCGCCCACGAGCAAGCTCTTGGTCTCGATGCCGAGGATGATCGCGACGATGATCAGCAGAATACCGATGGCGATCGTGCCGATGGCATCCCAGGTCGAGTCGCCCGTAATGACCGTGAGACCGACGCCGAAGAGGGCGAGCACGAGACCGATTTCAGCGGCAACGTCTTCGAGCAGCACTACGGGAAGCTCAGGTGCTTTCGCGTGACGCACAAACGCGATCCAGCTCTGCTTACCCCGAACAAGGTTCGATTCCTTGACAGCAGTGCGCAGCGAGAAGCCTTCGAGCACAATCGCGATGAGCAGCACGGTGATCGGCAGCCAGGCTTGCTCAAGCGGGTGGGGATCTTGCAGCTTGTGAATGCCCTCGTAGAGCGAAAACACGCCACCGACCGAGAACAGGATGATCGAAACGACGAACGCGTAGACGTAGCGCTCGCGGCCGTAACCGAACGGATGCTCGGCATCTGCATGCTTCTTCGCTTGCTTGCCACCGAGCAGCAGGAGGGCCTGATTGCTGGTGTCTGCAACGGAGTGCACGCTCTCCGCGAGCATGGAACTGGATCCCGAAATCAAAAAGGCAATGAATTTGGTAACGGCAATTCCGCCGTTCGCCGCCATCGCCGCGAGGATTGCTTTGGTTCCGCCTGACGCGCTCATGCGATCAATCCTAGGATGTTCACGTGACTACTTCCCTTCCTAGCATTGCAATTGTCGGCGCCGGATCAATGGGAGGTGCCATCCTGTCGGGTTTACTTGACCCTTCAGTGACCGTCAGTGGGGGCATCCGCGTCACGAACCGCACGGAAGCGAAGGCTGCCGCGGTGCGCTCTGACGGTGTCGAATCATTTGCCTTGGAGAATACTCCGGATGGCAATGCTCGCGCCGTGAAGGGCGCCAAGGTCGTCATGCTGGGCGTAAAGCCCGCGATGATCCCTGACACTCTCGCCGACCTCAAGCCGTTCTTGGAACCCGATGCGATCGTCATCAGCGTTGCCGCTGGTGTCACGACGGCGCGGATGGAAGCCATCGTCGACAACGTCGTGTTGCGGGCTATGCCCAACACTCCCGCCATCGTCGGCAAGGCAGTGACCGGAGTAAGCGCCGGATCGCGCGCCACCGAAGACGACCTCGCGATCGGCCGCGCCGTGTTCGAAACAGTCGGCACTGTCATCGAAACTCCCGAATCTCAGATTGATGCGCTCAGCACCATCTCGGGATCCGGCCCCGCCTACGTGTTCTTGATTCTCGAAGAGTTCGCTCGCACCGCCGAAGACATGGGGTTCACCCCCGAGCAGGCACTGACTTTGGTGGCGGGAACGTTCGAGGGTTCTCTTGCTCTGCTGGCGTCATCCGACAGCGCTCCGGCGCAACTGCGTAAGCAGGTTACGAGCCCCAAGGGAACAACCGAGCGCGCCGTGGAGCAGCTGCAGGCCGCTGACCTCAAGGCGATCTTCGACCGCGCTACCGCTGCGGCTCTGGCGCGCGCCAAGGAGCTCGCTGCGGGCTAGCGCAGTTCCGGCTAGAAGCGGCCGTGCAGCGCGCGCGAGCGTCGCGACATCGAGTCGATGATCACGGCGAGCAGCAGCACCGCGCCCGTGACCATGTAGCGCACGGAGGAGTCGAGGCTGAGCAGTGTGAGGCCGCTCGAGATCGATTGGATGACGACGATTCCGAGCAGTGCCGACCACGCACTTCCGCGACCGCCGAAGAGGCTGGCGCCGCCGATGACGGCTGCCGCGATGGCGGTGAGATTAGTGTCTCCGCCACCACTGCTCTGGTTGGCGGCGGCCAGTCGTGATGCAGCCAAGATGCCACCGAGAGCGGCGAGCGTCGCGCTGACCATGAAGACAGAGATGTAGACCCGATCAACGCGGATGCCGGCACGCCGGGCTGCTTCGACGTTGCCGCCGACCGCGTAGATGGAGCGCCCCCAGCGCGTGCGCTTGAGCGCGAAGTCCATCGTGATCACGAGCACGATGAAGAGCAGGAACATGAGCCCGATGCCGCGGTCGGTGTTGAGGTACCAGGCGCCGAAGAGCAGGGCGACGATCATCAGGGCGCCGCGGAGCAGGATCGCGGTGCGTGACTCAGGCAACAGCCCCGCGCGGCTGCGACGGTGCGCGAGCGAGAGATGGGCTCCCACGTAGGCGAGCGTTGCGACTCCGGCGAGCACGTACGAGAGCCACGCGGGCAAGAACATGAGCTGGGCGAATTGCACGATCCAGGAGTCGAACGGGATGTTGATCGAGCCGAGCTTGCCCAGTACCCAGAGCTGCAGGCCGAGAACGCCGAGAAGGCCAGCGAGAGTGATGACGAAACTCGGAACACCGAATCGCGTCAGCAAGAAGCCGTAAAACCATCCAAAGATCGCCCCAGCGGCTAGCGCAGCGGCGATGGCGGCGATGAGCGGCCAGCCCAGTTGGGTGAAGGTGACGGCGAGAATTGCGGCGGCGAGGCCGGAGAGCGAGCCTACCGAGAGGTCGATCTGGGCGAGCAGGAGAACGAGCACGACGCCGAGGGCAATCGTGCCCAGGGCGGCGGACTGCATGGCGAGGTTCACGAGGTTGGCGCTCGACAAAAAGGTCGGGTTCAGAATCTGGAAGATCGTCCAGATGAGGGCGAGGCCGACCACGACGGGAATAGCTCCGAGGTCGCCACCGCGCACCCGCGAGCGGAACGCCGCCCAGGACTCGGCGATTCCGGTAGCGGGCGGAAGGTCGACGGCAGGCGTGTTGTTCGTTGGCGGGCGGTTCTCAGAAGTGCTCATGAGCTGAGTCCCTCCTTGACGCGGGTAAACGTCGATCCGGTCATCCCGGCGCGACGACTCACAGCGTTGTCGGTGGCGCCCGTAATGGCTGCGATGATGTCTTCGTAGGTCACGTCGGCGACGGCGAAGTCGCCGTTGTTGCGACCGAGTCGCAGCACGACCACGCGGTCGGCGACAGCCTGCACGTCTGCCATGTTGTGGCTCACGAGCACAATGCCGTGACCGCGCTCGCGGAGGTGCTCAATAAGGTTCAGCACCTCAGCAGTCTGCGCAACGCCGAGGGCGGCGGTGGGCTCATCCAACACCACAATCGACGGGTTACCGATGAGCGAGCGCGCAATGGCAACGGTCTGCCGCTGCCCGCCCGAGAGGCCCGCAACCGGAGTGCGCACCGATGGAATCTTGGCGGACAACTGACGGAGCAGCGCCCACGTCTGCTGTTCCATCTCAACTTCGTCGAGCGCACTGCGGCCCAACTCGCGCCCCAAGAAAAGGTTGGACACAACGTCGAGGTTGTCGCACAAGGCTAAGTCTTGAAATACCGTGGCGATACCGAGGTCGCGGGCGTCGGTCGGGTTCGCCAGCGACACTTCGTCGCCGCGGTACGTAATAGTGCCCGAACTGGCCGGATGTACGCCCGCCAGTACCTTCACGAGTGTCGACTTTCCCGCACCGTTGTCGCCCACGATCGCAACAACTTCGCCGGGGTAGATGTCGAGCGACACGTCGTTCAGCGCGTTGATGGCGCCGAACTGCTTGCTGATTCCGCGCAGCGACAGGATCGGTTCATCGTCTGAACTGGTCGGGGTGACCTCGGTCATAAGATGCTCTCTTCCTTGAGTTCATGCGTGGGTGTGCGTTTCGGCGTGGGCGTACGTGTGGGCGAGTGTTCACTGGCGCTGCCGTGGATCATCATTGAATCCCCGCCGCCGCGCACGCAGCGGCATACTCCGCCGTGCAAATTTGCTCGACCGTGTAAAAACCGTCGGCCACTACGGTCTCCATGATGTTGTCGATCGTCACGATCACGGGCGTCAACAACGTGGTCGGGATGCCGTTGGTCTCGGGGCTCTGCCCGATCAACTGTTCGCCGTTGAGGAGAGCAACCGCGTGGGTGGCCGCAATCTCGGCCTCACGCTTGAGGTCCTTGTAGATGGTCATGTACTGGTCGCCGCTCACGATGCGCTGTATTGCGGTGAGCTCGGCATCCTGACCGGTGACGGGAGGCAGCGGGCTCACTCCGCCCGCTTTGAGCGCGGCGATGGCTCCGCCGGCCGTGGCGTCGTTGGCGGCGTAGACCCCCACCAGACTGTCGCCGTACTGCGTGACTTGGCTCGCCATCCACTCTTGGGCTTTGTCGGGGCTCCAGTCGGGGGTGTCGAACTCGGCGACGACGGTGAAGGCGCTGCCGTCGATCACGTTGTGTGCGCCGCGCTTGAAGAGTCGTGAGTTGTTGTCGGTGGGGGAACCGTTGATCATCACGATGTTGCCCGACGACAGGCCCTGGTCGGCGAGGCGTTCGACGAGGGCTTTGCCCTGCAGCGCGCCGACTTTTTCATTATCGAAGGACACCCAGAAAGTTAGCTCGGGGCTGCCGATCAGGCGGTCGTATGAGATCACGGGAACCTTGTACGACTGAGCGGTGGCCACGATCGTCACTGCTGCCGAGGAGTCGACGGGGTCGAGCACGAGCACGCTAATGCCTTGAGCAAAAGCCGATTCGGCCTGCTGCTGTTGCTTGGCCGGGTCTTGGTCGGCGTTGGCGTAAATCACGTCGCACTCGGGGCACAGTTCGGCCACCTTCGCCTCAAAGAACGGCCGATCGTACGCCTCGTAGCGTGCCGTCTTCGATTCGGGCAGCAGCAGGGCAATCGTGCGCGACCCATCTGAGCCAGTGCTCGGCATCACGAGCCCGCAGCCGCTCAGAGCGAGCATCACGAGCACGGCGGAGGCAATCACGCGCAGCAGGCGCGAGCGGGTACGGATCATGAGTCGTCCGAGTCCGAGGTGTCTGCCGAGAGAGTGGTTCCGGATCCGATGGAGAGTTGGTCAATCGCGAACGCAATTGAGCCCAGCAGTTCGCTGCGCGGCCCGAGTTGGCTCTGTACGAGGTCGGCGGCCTGCCCCGAACCCACGATCACCGAGCGTTCCATCGCGTGGCGCATGGGGCCGAGTAGGAGCTCGCCCGCCTGCGAGAGTTCGCCGCCGACCGCAATGCGTTCGGGGTCGAAGACGTTGCTGAGGTTGCCCGCGGCGATGCCGAGGTGGCGTCCCGCATCGGCAATGGCCCGGATGCACGCGCTATCCCCGGCGATTGCCCGCACCACAACATCGTGCAGCTTGAGACCGCGACGGCCCGTGCGCACCGACTCGACGATGGCTTGACCGCCGGCGAGAGTTTCGAGGCATCCGCGATTGCCGCACCGGCACAGGGCGCCGTCTTCATCGAGCACCATGTGCCCAAATTCACCGGCGGCGCCGTGATGGCCACGGAATACTGCACCGTTGAGGATGAGGCCGGCACCGATACCGTCGTCGATGCTCACATAGAGCGAATTGGGTTTGCCCCGCAGGGCCCCCGAGCGGAACTCGGCCAGCGCCCCCAGGTTGGCGTTGTTATCAACGTACACCGGGCTATTCAGGCGGATACCGAGTGATTCCGCGACCGGAACACCGTCCCAGCCGCGCATGATTCCGGTGCGCGAGATGATGCCCGTCGCGGCATCCATCGGAGCGGGCATCGCGAGTCCCACGGCCAGAATCTCGTCGTGGGTGGCATCGACAGACTCGAGCATGTCGGTGATGAGCTGGGCAGCGCGATTGAGCTCGTTGTCGGCGCGATGGTCTTTCGCGAGCGGCATGTGATGCTCGGCGACAACCGTGTGGGCGACATCCGAAAGCGCTACCCGCATGTGGCGCTCGGAGAAATGCACGCCAACCACAAGGCCGAGTGCGCGAGCGAGAGTGACTTGATGGGCACGTCGACCGCTGCGCGTGCTCATTGTTGTGGCGAGCACGCCAGCAGTGACGAGCTCTTTCACAATGTTGGAGACGGTGGCGGGGGAGAGCCCGGTGACACCGGCCAGTTCGATCTGCGTGAGGCCACCATGGTGCTTCACCGCGTCGATGATGCGAGCGCGGTTAGCTTCGCGGAGCGAAGTCTGCGACCCCGGGGTCGCCCGTTTTTTGCTCACGGAATCAAGATACAGGTAGCGGGCGGCCGCAGATCAGTCCACGAACGGGGCTAGGTTGCGAGAGTCGCAAACTTTTCGATGTCTTCGGAATTGCCGCTGACGATCACGAGGTCGTGGTTGGAGATCACGGTCTCGGGCGTTGCGTAGGTGAATTCCTTGCCCGGAGACTTCACGCCGACCACGGTGATGCCGTACTTGCGGCGCACTTGCGACTCGCTCAACGGCAGGCCGCGGATGGGCTTCGGGGGATACATCTTCACGATGGCAAAGTCATCATCGAACTCGATGAAGTCGATCATGCGGCCCGATACCAAATGGGCTACGCGCTCGCCGGCTTCGGCTTCGGGATAGATCACGTGGTTGGCGCCGATGCGGTTCAAGATCTTGCCGTGCGATCGGCTGATGGCCTTGGCCCAGATCTGGGGAATCTTGAGGTCGACGAGGTTGGCGGTGATGAGCACGCTTGCTTCGATCGAGGAGCCGACGGCGACCACCGCGATGGAGAAGTCTTGCGCGCCGATCTGCTGAAGAGCATCCAGACTGCGGGCGTCGGTCTGCACGGCGTGAGTGACGCGCTCCGACCACTTCTGCACGAGGCTGAGGTCGGCATCGACGGCGAGAACTTCGCGGTCGAGGCGCTGCAGCTGACCGGCGGTTGCCGCTCCGAAGCGGCCGAGTCCGATCACTAGGACCGGCGCATTGTGCGGAATCTTGTCAACCAACGATGGGCCTCTCTTCTGCTCTCGTGAACAATTGACGGCGCTGACTGGCCGCAAGGGCTGCCGCCAGAGTAACTGTTCCCACTCGTCCGGCCCACATTGTGGCGGCAAGGATGTACTTGCCACTATCGGGCAGCGACTCGGTGAGGCCGGTAGAGAGCCCACAGGTGGCAAAGGCTGAAATGACGTCAAAGAGCACCCTGTCGAGCGGCTCTTTCGTGATTTGCAGAATCGCGATCGTCGACACCGCGACAATCGTGGCTCCCCACAGCGTCACGCTGACGGCCAGGCGAAGCACGTCGGTCGGGATGCGGCGCTCAAATGCATGCATGTCGTTGTCACCGCGCGCTTCTGCCAGCGCCGCCAAGAACAGCACGGCCAGGGTGGTGACTTTGATCCCGCCGGCGGTCGAGGCAGAACCGCCACCGACGAACATCAGCATGTCGAAAACGAGCAGAGTCGACCCGTTGAGCTCGTTGATGTCGATGGTCGAGAAGCCACCCGAGCGCGTCATCGTCGATAAGAAAGTGGATGTCAAGGGTCTAGAAATCAGACTTTGCCCACCGATGGTGTTGGTGTTGTTCCACTCGAGCACCAGCACGGCCAGTGCCCCGATAAAGATCAATAACACCGTGGTGAAGAGGGTGAGGCGAGCGTGAACCGAGAGACGCGCGCCGTCTTTGAGGTTACGAACTACCGCGAAGATCACCGGAAAGCCGAGGCTGCCGAGGAACACGCCCGTTCCGATCGCGCCGAGCATCCACGGGTCTTGAGCGAATGCTTCCATGCCGCTTGCTGCAGGAACGAAGCCGGTGTTGGTGAAGGCGGATGCGGCGAAGTAGAAGCCTTGCCAGATGGCGGGCCACACGTCGAACCCTTCGACCAGCAAGCGAGGGATGATCACGAGGGCGAGAACGAACTCGATCGCGAGAGCGCTGATGGCGACGGTCGCGAGCAGTCCGCCAATCTCGCCGAGGCGGATGGCTTGAGACTCGGAGACGGGGCCGACGTGGATGCGCGAGGGGTTGGTGTCGCTCGCAGCGATGAGGCGCTGGCGCAAGCCGAGCCGGCGTGAGACCACAAGGCCCAGCATGCTCGCGAGGGTGAGGACGCCGATACCGCCCACCTGCAGGCCGATCAGGATCGCGGTATTTCCGAAGGCGGACCAGTGCGTTGCCATGTCGACGGTCGTGAGCCCGGTGACACAAATGGCGGAGACAGCGGTAAACAACGCGTCAACGAGGGGAGTGGCTTGACCGTCGCGAGCCGAGATGGGTAGTACGAGCAGCGTGGTCAGAACGACAACGAGTGCGGAGAAGATGGCGATCGCGAAACGCGCGGGAGTGGCGGCGGCGAAACGATCGATCACATCGCGAATGCGAGCAAGGAGGCTGCGTTCACGAGGGTGTGCACGCATGGGTGCCCAAGAACTCATCTAATTATCTCCCCACGCACAGGAGGCAATGGTACTCCTCAGCAAGCCCCGGTACCCTGTCTCTCATGGCCGACATCTTTGACGTAGTAGCCGATTCAACCCGGCGTAGCCTTTTGACGGTACTGCTTGAGCAGTACATCGCCTCGGAATCTCCGAGTGGCGAGCTCAGCGTAAGTGAGATTGTCGAGAAGCTCGATTTGAGCCAACCGACCGTATCCAAGCATCTGAAGGTGCTGCGCGACCACGGGTTGGTGTCGGTGCGTGAAGACGGCCAGCACCGCTATTACCGCCTCGACTCGTCTCCTCTAGAAGAGGTCGAAGACTGGTTGATCCCGTTCTTGAGCGCGGACTTCCACGACGACTTCGACGACGAGCTTCGCGAAACGACCGGCGCGTTCGCTGCCTGGTCTGGGGCGGATGTCGGAGACAACTTCGGTCGTCGTGTCGCCGAGCGCACGCACCAGGCTCGCTCCGCGCTGCACGATGTCACGGAGGCCGCCAAGCACCTCCCGGGCACCGTGCGCTCTCGCATCTTCGGCAAGGATTAGCCCTCAGGCGCGCCGCGTAGGCGTTATTAGGGGTGGACAGCGAGTCACACCAGCCTCTATTCTTACCGATTAGCACTCCAGTCACACGCTGGGTGCGTCGAGTTGTTATAGCGGGCGCTGCGTAGTCGCTGAAAGTTGCGCAGTAGCCAAACCAAAAGGGGCTGGTCCGATGTCGCGGGATCTTTCTGAGATGCGCTTTCTTACCGTCGCTGAGGTGGCGGACATGATGCGTGTGTCGAACATGACCGTGTATCGACTCGTTCACTCTGGCGAACTACCCGCTGTTCGATTCGGCCGCTCGTTCCGTATTCCGGAATCGGCTGTGGCGAGTGCTGTCGCACCCCCAATTTCCGAGGTCGGATAGCGACAAAAGTTCGCTCTGGGTTGGTTCCCAGTTCATCGAGACTTTAAAACCCGCCCGGTGCGGTAAACTCTTCCGGTATGTCTTTCCGCGGTTCTGAATCGGACCGGGTCGGTTCGTTCAGAAATCAGTGAGGTTCCTATGGGTTCAGTCATCAAAAAGCGTCGCAAGCGTATGGCAAAGAAGAAGCACCGCAAGCTGCTTCGTAAGACTCGCCACCAGCGTCGCAACAAGAAGTAACTAGTCCCAACGACTAGGTGACCGTCTTTCTCGATGGTCACATCTCGAACACCCGAACGTTCATTTGAGCGATCGGGTGTTCGAGGTTAACGAGAGTTTTTGCGCACACTCTTGGCTTGCCGCTTCACGCGTTTGCGCGCCTCTTTGAGGCCTGCGCGGTTAAGGGGCATGATCTGCCAGCCCATTTTTTGGGCGTGGTGAGTGAGCTTGACATCCGCATTGACAGCGACGCGGTTTCCGACGGCGCTCAGTAGCGGGATGTCGTTGCTGGAGTCTGAATAAGCCCAGCACTCTGCCAGGTCGGCTCCGAGGCGCTCTGCCAGCTCTGTCGCGACGGTGGCCTTTTCGGGGCCGTGCAGCACGTGGCCGTCGAGTTCTCCCGTGAGAAGGCCATCCTCGGCACGCACGCGAGTGCCGAGCGCGCCTGTGAGCCCCAGCCGCTCCGCGATCACTTGCGCCACAAACTGCGGTGTTGCCGTAATGAGCCACACTTCGTGACCCTTCGCGAGGTGTTCTTTGGCGAGATCGACTGTCTCCGGCCAGAGGTTCGGCAGAATGTCGCGCTCGTAAATCGTCTCTGCGAGTTCGATGAGCGTGGTCATCGAGTGGCCACCCACAATCTCGAGCGCACGTTCGCGGGCATTCGTCATGTGTTTGTGGTTTTCGCCTACGGCCACGAAACGAAATTGGTGCCACGCGAAGCGTGCAATGTCACGCCAGCCAACGATTCCACGGCGCCACGCTTCTTTGCTCAAATAGAAAGCACTCGCTCCCCGCATCAGCGTGTTATCCACGTCAAAGAAAGCCACAACCGCGTTATGGCTTGATAGGGGCGCCGTTACCTCGTGCATTCGGATTATTCTAAGACCGTGCCCACGAAACGTCTCACATTATTGGGAAAACCCGGTTGTCATCTTTGCGACGACGCCCGCGACACGATTGCGGCCGTGATCGCAGCTTTGCCAGCGGAGTTCTCCGTCGAGCTCACTGAGCAGTCGATTTTGGATGACGAGGCGCTGCATGCCCAGTACTGGGACGAAATTCCCGTGGTGCTCATCAACGACCGTGTGCACACCATTTGGCGTGTCGAACCCGAGCGCTTGAGCGCCGCCCTTCAGGAGGAAACCGAATGATCCGTCACGTCGTTATGTGGAAGCTCAAGGCTGAAGATGGCGCAGGCAAGAAGACAGCATCGGATGCCATAGCTGCCGCGCTTCAACCCCTCGTTGGTCAGATCGATGGTCTCGAAGCGCTGACCGTGCGAGCGGATGCCACAGCGGTCGACTCCAACTGGGACGTCATCCTGGTGTCAGACCACACCACTCCTGAGGCGCTGGTGGCTTACGGTACTCACCCGCTGCACGTGGAGGCGGGCGCCGTAGTCAAGGCGAATACCCGCGAGCGTGCCTGCGTCGACTTCGAGGTATAGAACCTACTTGTTGACCGCGATCGGGCCGGTCATGTGGTCCTTGATCGAGTCCCGTTCAGCGGCTAGCGACGCGAGCGTTCCGCTGTCGAGGCCCGGCTGGAGCATGTCGTCGAATGGGTTTCCCATGCCGCTCTTGGAGTGCACAACTTCGGCGTAAGCGGTTGCGGCCGCGGCCACTTTCGCGCTTGCTCGCTGCGCCTTCTTGAGGGAGACAGCAGAACTGCCCACTACCTCGGCGTGCTTGTTGAGTGCCTTCTTGAGATCCTTGAGTGCAGCATCAATTTTCTTTGACATGACGTCATCCTGCCTTAGTGAGCTATGCGCTGGCTATGGGTTCGGTGTGTCGAACTGTGAGGCCCTCGCGAGCCCCACAGGGCGGCTACGGAGTGAGGCGGGTTGGTCCGCGGAAGAGGTACGTTGCTTCGCGCAGGTTCGGTAGTCCGAGCAGCAGCATCAGTACGCGACCGAGGCCCATGCCGAATCCACCGTGCGGCGGTACGCCGTAGCGGAAGAAGTCGAGGTAGAAGTCGAGCTCCTCCGGGTCCATTCCCTTGTCGCGAATCTGCGCCTCCAGCACGTCAACGCGGTGCTCGCGCTGGGCGCCAGTGGAGATCTCGACGCCGTTGAACACGAGGTCGTAGCTGTTCGTGAGGCCTGCATCATCCGCGTGACGCATGTGGTAAAACGGGCGGATGCTGGCGGCGTAGTCGGTCAAGAATACGAAGTCGTGGCCGTACGTCTCTTTCACGTACGCGGCGATCTGGCGCTCGCCCTCCGGGTCCATGTCGGCGTCGGCGCGCGGCACGGTGTAGCCACGGTCGCTGACGATCTGCTTAGCCTCAGCCAGCGGAATGCGGGGGAACGGGCGAGTGGGCACCGTCATCTCGATGCCGAACAGCTTCTCGATCTCGTCGCCGTGCTTGTCTTTGACAGCCTGAAAGCCGGCAACCATGAGCTCTTCGTGCAAGTTCATGACGTCTTCGTGGCTGGAGATCCAGCTGATCTCGCTGTCGACCATCGTGAACTCGGTGGCGTGGCGCGAGGTAAAGCTGGGGTCGGCACGGAAGCTCGGGGCGATCTCGAAGATCTTGCCGAAGCCAGCGGACTGAGCCATCTGCTTGAAGAACTGGGGGCTCTGCGCCAAGTAAGCCTTGGTGTCGAAGTAGTCGACCTCGAACAGCTCAGCCTTCGATTCGCTCGCGCTGGCCATGAGCTTGGGGGTGTGAACCTCGATGAAGTCGTTCTCGACCCAGTAGGTGCGCCACGCGTGCTCGAGCGTGGTCTGGATGCGGAAAATCAGGTTGTTGCGCGGCACGCGAAGGTCGAGGAAGCGCCAGTCCATGCGCTTGTCAACGCTGGTGTCTTCCGCAATCGGAGTCTCGGGGATGGCCTCAGCGGCGATCTCGATAGCGGCGAGCTTGATCTCAACGCCGCCGAGCTTCACGCGCTCGTCGTGCTTCAACTCGCCGGTTGCGGTGAGGAAGGTGCCCTGAGCGAGGCCCGAGATGATCTCGGCGAGGGGATCCTCTGCCGGAGTGCCGTCGTCGTTGAACGAGCGGGGGTGAACAAGCTGCACCGCACCCGACTCGTCGCGCAGTACGACGAACTGCACCTTCTTTTGATCTCGAACAGTGTCGACCCAACCCGAAACGGAGGTCTCTCCATCGCTTGCGGCGGCCAAGTTCTTAATAAGGGTGCGTGTAGTCACAGCGCCGAGTTTACAAGGGATAACGCGAGAGAAAGTGCGGCAGGGCTGCCAACGTAGACTGAATACCGTGCCAGCAGACCTCATCCATCTCGTCCGCCATGGTGAAGTGCACAATCCCGACCGCATTCTCTATGGCCGTCTTCCCGGATATCACCTCAGTGAACTCGGTCATAAGATGGCGGATGTCGCCGCCGCAAGCTTCGCCGACCGGCCGCTCACGGCGCTCTACGCGAGCCCTCTGCAGCGCGCTCAAGAGTCAGCGCAGCCCTGGTCGGAACGCTACGGATTGCCCATCACGACCGAAGAACGCATCATCGAGCCGGCTAACTGGTTCGAGGGCGGTCGCCTGCAATTTCCGAAGGTTCTCACGCAGCCGCGGGCCTGGCCGCACCTCGTGAACCCGCTCAAACCCAGTTGGGGCGAGGCGTACGTGAGCATCGAAGCGCGCATGCTCGCCGCTATCGATGACGCGTGGTCGGCTGCCGAGGGCGGCGAAGTGGTCATGGTCAGCCACCAGTTGCCCATCGTGATGGTCGCACGTTCCGTCAAAAAGATGCGCTTGGCGCACGACCCCCGCAACCGTCGCTGCACACTGTCGAGCATCACGACGCTCGCTCGCGAGGGCGACCATTTCGTCGAGGTTGACTATCAGGAACCTGCGGGAGAATTGCTCGCAGCATCCATCGATCTAGGAGCAGTGTGAACCGCCGTCTCATTGCCGTTGTTGTGGCGTTCGCCGCTCTCACGACGGTCTCGTGTTCCAGCCCGAACGAGTCCCTTGCTGAGCAGTACCAAAACGGATCGGAAGAGGGCTACATTTCGGGCGACGGTTCGACCGTCGAAATCCCGGCCAGCAATCGCGACGAACCCATCACGTACGACGCCACGCTCGATACCGGTGAATCGGTCTCGAGCAGCGACTTCGCTGGTTCGGTCTACGTCGTCAACTTCTGGTACTCGAGCTGCCCGCCGTGCCGGCTCGAAGCTCCCGACCTTGCTGACCTGAGCGAGGAGTACACCGAGGTGCCGTTCTTGGGCGTCAACGTGGCGGACACCGCAGAGACCTCCCGCACCTTCGCCGACGAGTTCAGCATTCCTTACGCTTCTGTCGTGGATGCGACGACCGCGGGCGTGCAGCTAGCGTTCGCCGGCTCCGTGCCTCCCAACGCGGTGCCGACCACTCTCGTAGTCGACCGCGAGGGTCGCGTCGCCGCTCGCATCAGCGGCCTCGTGCGTGACCCGAGCATCCTCGCAGCGATGATCGACTCTGTCGTCGCCGAGGAACAGTAAGTGTCTAACCCCGTCGGCGAGCTGATTCTCGACGGCAACCTCCTTATCGCGATCCCGATCGCTCTGCTCGCGGGCCTCGTTTCGTTCGCGTCGCCCTGCGTGCTTCCCCTCGTTCCGGGGTACCTCGGCTACATCGGCGGGTTCACGAGTGCGGAGGAGAAGGGCAGCACGAAGCGCCTCGTTCTTGGTGTCGGCCTGTTCATCCTGGGCTTCACCGTGGTGTTTGTGGCGTTCACCGTGCTGTTCGGCACGGCTGGTCTTTTGCTGCGGCCCTGGCTTGACCTGATCACTCGCATCGCCGGTGCTCTCGTGATCGTGATGGGCGTCGTGTTCATCGGGCAAGTCACTTTCGCGCAGCGCACGATCAAGCCGAAGTTCAAGGTCGCAACCGGCCTCGCCGGAGCACCCCTGCTGGGTGTCGTCTTCGCCCTCGGCTGGACTCCGTGCGTTGGCCCCACTCTCATCGCCGTCGGCAGCATGGTTTTGGATGGTGGCGACCCCGGCCGAGCCGCTATCGTCGGGATTGCCTACAGTCTCGGTCTCGGCATCCCGTTCCTCTTGGTGGCCCTCGGCCTCAACTGGGCGACCGGATCGGTGGCGTGGATGCGCCGCCACATCCGTCTTATTAACCTGATTGGCGGAGCACTGCTCGTACTGATCGGCGTACTCATGGTCACCGGCGTGTGGCGTGCAATCGTGACAAGTTTGGGAGCGGTAATCGGTGGCTTCGACACACTCCTCTGATTCGACGAACGGCGACTCGGCCGCGGATAACTCGGTGACTGAGGGCGATTCAACGCGTCCCAGTGACCACATGGATGCTCCGGCCCCCGCGCCGCAGAGCAAAGTTCAGCAACCGCGACTGAGTCTCGCGGGCTACGCGCGGTTCTTCTGGCGTCAACTCACGAGCATGCGCACCGCGCTGTTCTTGCTGTTGCTGCTGGCAGTCGCCGCGATCCCGGGCTCGCTAGTTCCGCAGATCACCTCGGACCCCAACGGTGTCATCGCGTACCGCACCAACTACCCCGATACCGCTGCGGTGCTCGATTTCTTCCAAGTCTTCAACACCTACACCTCGGTGTGGTTCTCGTCGATCTACCTGTTGCTCTTTATCTCGTTGATCGGCTGTGTGCTGCCGCGCACCAAACACCACTTCGATGCTTTGCGTGCCAGCCCGCCCAAGACCCCCGCTCGGCTGTCGCGTTTGCAGGGCTTCACGACGCGCACGACCGAAGCGGATGTCGACACGACTATCGCCTCCGCCCGTCGCCTGCTGCGCTCGCAGCGTTACCGCACCGAGCTCTACGGTGACTCGGTCAGCGCCGAACGCGGCTACTTGCGCGAAACCGGAAACCTCGTATTCCACGCCGCGCTCGTAGGCGTTCTGGTCACGGTCGGAATCGGTGGTGGCTTCGGCTACACGGGCCAGCGCGTTGTTGTCGAGGGTTACGCCTTTAGCAATTCGCTCGCCAGCTACGACTCGTTCAACCCGGGCCGCTTCTTCACAGATGACGCGCTCGATCCGTACACCGTCGCCCTCGACTCGTTCGAGCCCGTGTACGAGCAGAACAACCGCCAGGCGATCGGTCAAGCGATCGACTTCACGGCCAACGTTACGACCACCGTGCGTGGCGAAGAGCCGCAACAGTCGCAAATCAAGGTCAACGAGCCGCTCAGCCTCAGCGGAACAAACCTGTACCTCCTCGGTAACGGCTATGCGCCCGTGCTCACCGTGCGTGACGCCGATGAGAAAGTCATCTGGTCGCAGCCAACGCCGTGCCTTCCGTTCGATGCCAACCTCGGCAGCACCTGCGTCATCAAAATTCCGGATGGTCTCGACCAGCAAATTGGGATGCTCGGCTTTCTCTACCCGACCACCGGCACTCTCAGCTCGGGAGCGCTCGCGTCTGTCTATCCCGACCTCATCTCACCCGTGCTCACGTTGGAGGTCTACGAGGGCGACCTCGGCCTCGACAACGGCCAGGGTTCCAACGCCTATGCGCTCAACACTGACTCCCTCGAGCAGGTAGCGGGGCGTACCTCCGAAGCAGAAACACTGCGGCTGACTCCCGGCGATCGGCTCGAGCTGCCCAATGGTCTTGGCAGCGTCGAGCTGGCAAGCATTCCGCGCTTTGTGTCACTCGATGTGCACCATGACCCCTCCCAGTTGCCCGTGCTGTTGTTCTCTGTTCTCCTCTTCGGCGGACTCATCACCAGCCTGTTTGTGCCGCGTCGCCGCATGTGGGTGTCAGCGCGCACCGACGCTTCAGGAACCACGACGATTGAGTACGCCGCACTGGCTCGCGGCGACGACCCCAACCTTGAGGCCGCGGTCACAGACTTCGCCGAGAAACATTCCCAGCAACTCGGGGTTAGGGTGGATTCGTGACTGAGACCTTCGTGTCGTATTCGCTGATTGCGGTCTATTCAGCGATGGCGATCTACACCCTTGCCTTCGTACTGTTTGCTGTCGACTTGGCGCGCCGTTCGGCAGAGTCGAGCGACGCTTCCGCAGCGCGCGCGACCGGTCTTGCTTCGGCATCCGCCCAGCAGGCCAGCGTGATGGTGAACGGCTCCAGTGCGGGCGGCACCGACACCCTGACGACGGCAGGGGCATCCGAGTCGAAGATCGTTGCGCACTCGCCCAAGTCGCTCAAGCTCGCGATGGCGATGACGGTGCTCGCCTGGGTGCTGCACGTCGGTGCGGTCATCTTCCGTGGCGTTGCTGCAAACCGCGTGCCGTGGGCCAACATGTTCGAGTTCACGCTCACCGCCACCGCGCTCATCGTCGGTGTCTTTCTCATCGTTCAGTTCTGGCAAGACCTGCGCTTCCTCGGTTCGTTCATTACGGGCTTCGTGCTGATCGCCTTGGGCGTCGGTACCTCTAGCTTCTATGTGGATGTCGTACCCCTGCCGCCAGCGCTGCAGTCGGCCTGGCTGGTTATCCACGTATTCGTCGCCAGTCTCAGTACGGGGTTCTTTGCCCTCGCCGCCAGCCTCTCAATCGTGCAGCTCATGCAGGCACGCCGCGAAGCCGGCAAGGCGCTCAAGCTGCGCTTCCTCGACACCCTGCCCGCTGCTGACCGCCTCGAAACCTTGGCGTACCGCCTCACGGTTGTCGGCTTCGTCATGTGGACCTTTACGCTCATCGCCGGCGCTGTCTGGGCTGAGCGTGCGTGGGGCCGTTACTGGGGCTGGGACACCAAGGAAGTCTGGACCTTCATCATCTGGACCCTCTATGCCGGTTACATCCACGCCCGGGCAACGCGCGGCTGGCGCGGCTCTCGTTCAGCGTGGCTAGCCATCGTCGGCTTCCTCGCGATCGTCTTCAACTTCACGATCGTGAACCTCTTCTTCAAGGGACTCCACGCCTACTCAGGCCTGTAGCCAGTCGCCGCGACCTCGACCGCGACCGCGACCTCGGCTTCGGCTGGAGCTGCGGCGCCGCAACCGCAACCGCAGCCGCTAAACGCGTCGCCGAGGCAAAGAAAAACGCTGGGGCCGCACCGAGCAGCACCCCAGCGTTTGCTTGGGAGAGCCGCAAGCGGCTCAGGGTTCTCGAGCTTAACTGGCCGGAGTCAGCTGCATGGCTACGGTCGGGTTGTCGTCGCCTGTCGAGAAATGGATGATCGGGCCATTGGTGCCGCACTCGTAGGGCGCCGAGTTGATTGGGGCACTGTTGATGAAACCCTGAGTGAGGTCGGTGCCATCGACACTCACGCCTCCTACGGAGACCGTCACAGCGATATCGCTCTCTTCGTGAGAAGTCGTGATGACGCTTTCGGTGGCGTCGTAGTCGCCGTTGATAGCGCCAGTGATCGAGCCAACGCCTTCGCTGCCCGCCACCTCAAGAAGGATCGTGAAGTCGGGCGTGTAGGTGTATGTCGTGTCGGTGAACGAGAGCCCGGTTCCGCCCTCCACGCTGAGGTTGAGTCCCTCGGTGGTGCCGCTGACGGCGCTGTAGAAGCCTTGCATTTGGTCTTCGGCGATGTACCAATCGCCGATAAGGCACTCGGGGCCGCTCACCATTTCTTCTTCGGGTTCAGCAGGGACCGAGGCAGCCGTCTCCGACGCCACGGGCTCTTCAGAATCCGCGGGCGCACTGCACGCGGTCAACGCGCCCACGCTGAGAACGCTGACGGCGGCTAGTGCACGCAGGCGGCGCAACTCAGTAGACATCTGTACTCCTCGAAACCGGACCGCCCTCGGTGGCGACCAACGGAGCCAGCCTACTGAGCGGCCTCGCTACTGCTGTGAGTAGTTTTTACCTAGTTCGTGGCAGCGCGTCAGGCGGTCGAGCCACCACTGTGTTCGTTCGGGATTGGCGGCCCACCGAGTGAGCAGCGCTTCGTCGGCATCAACGCGGCGCACTTCGAGCTGTCCATCGCGGGCCCGCAGGGGAGAAGCAGTCACGTCAGCGGCGAGCAGGGATGCCGTGGCAAGCCCGCAGTCATAGTCGAGGGGCTCGATGGCGGCGGCGAGGTGCGCGCCCATTGCGAGGCCTACCGAGGTCTCTAAGGCGCTGGAAACCACGACGGGCAGCCCGGCATCGTTGACGATCGCCAGTGCGCGAGAAATGCCGCCCAGCGGCTGCGCCTTGATCACCAGCAGGTCGGCGGCGCCCGCTCTCGCCACCGCGAGTGGGTCGGCGGCTTTGCGCACGCTTTCGTCTGCAGCGACCGGG
Source organism: Rhodoglobus sp. NPDC076762 (assembly GCA_040687235.1). Taxonomy (GTDB): domain Bacteria; phylum Actinomycetota; class Actinomycetes; order Actinomycetales; family Microbacteriaceae; genus Rhodoglobus. The sequence goes on from JBFBMV010000002.1 coordinate 57,720, forward strand.
ATCCCCATGTACTTGATGCGGGTGCGCAGCTCGCCCAGCTCTTCCACGGTGGCACAGGGCTGTTCGACGTACTCGAGGTCGTACTCGGCGAAGGCGTGCACAGCGCGCTCGGCCTCATCTACCGTCCACGCGCCGTTGGCATCGACGCGAATGCGACCTGCCGGGCCCATCACGCGACGCACTTCGGCGACGCGAGCAATGTCATCCGCCAAGGTCTGGCCAGGCTCAGCGACTTTCACTTTCGCAGTGCGGCAGCCGTGGAAGCGCTCGAGAACCGCTTCGACAAGGTCGGCGGGTACGGCAGGCACGGTGGCATTGACCCAGACATGACCGCGCACGAGCGGCGGCTGCTCGTTATAGGCGTAGTCGATGGCGGCCACGAGCCACGAGGTCGCTTCGGCGTCGTCGTACTCGACGAAGGGGGAGAACTCGCTCCACCCCCGCGGGCCGCGGAAGAGCAGAGCTTCACGCTGATCGATGCCGCGAAAGCGCGACGTCATGGGCAACGACACGACATGGGCGGTGTCAAGAATTTCGTTCACTGAAGGGAACATGTTCCCAGTCTGACAAGTTCCACTGTCAGTTAGGGTAATTGCGTGACTAATCCGGGTGATATCGAGCGCGTTGCGACCAAAGTCGTGCCGTATTACGTCGTCGGCGTTGTCGATGACGAAGAAACTGATGTGCCCATCGATGGCGAGTCAGGAGCGTCTGCTGAGCCCGAAGAGGCTCCCGTAGTGCGACGCCGACGACCCCGCTGGGTGGGCTTCATTGCCGCTGCGCTGGGGTTCGCAACGTTCGTTCTCTTCATCATCGCGATGATCGTCTCGGCAGGAGGCGACTATCCCACCGGCACGGCGCTCGCCTACGCCACGATCGTTACCTCAATTTCGGCGGCGATTACCGCAGTAATCTCGCTCATTCTTGGTCTGCAGCGTCGCTGGGCGGGGTTTGGACTTGCGCTCGCGGTCCTGGCCAACCCACTCATCGTGCTTACTGTCTTTCGGTTCTTCGACCGCTAACGCCTCCCTGCGGCGAAGAGAAGCTCGACCTCGACGGTTCGGCATCAGCCCGCTCGGCGCCGCGATGGTTATGGTGGAGCCATGGCGCCTGTTTCTGAAATCTTTGACGAGAAGTTGTGGCGATCAGTCGCCGGGTTCGATGACCTCACCGACATCACCTATCACCACGATGTAACGGGCACGATTGCGCGCATCGCGTTCGACCGCCCCGAGGTGCGCAACGCCTTCCGGCCGCACACCGTCGACGAGCTTTACCAAACCCTGGATGACGTGCGCCAGAACCCGCGCATCGGTGTCGTTCTCCTCACCGGCAATGGGCCGAGCGAGAAGGATGGCGGCTGGGCGTTCTGCTCCGGCGGCGACCAGCGCATCCGTGGTCGTGCCGGCTATGAGTATGAAGGCCAAGAGGGCGCCACCAACCCCACCGCCGCTGCCGGACTGACCGAAGCGGAAGCCGAGGCCGAAGCTGCTGCCGCCGCCGGAAAACGCCGTGCCGCCGCCGGCCGCCTGCACATTCTTGAAGTGCAGCGCCTCATCCGCTTTATGCCCAAGGTCGTCATTGCAGTCGTTCCCGGTTGGGCGGCCGGGGGAGGGCACTCGCTTCACGTGGTCTGCGACCTCACGATCGCCAGCGCCGAGCACGCCCGCTTCAAGCAGACGGATGTCGATGTCGGGTCGTTCGACGCAGGTTACGGCAGCGCCTACTTCGCCCGCCAGGTCGGCCAAAAGTTTGCCCGCGAAGTCTTCTTTCTTGCCCGCGAGTACGACGCGCAGCGCGCCCTTGACGCGGGAGCGATCAACGCCTCCGTGCCGCACGCCGAGCTCGAAGCCACGGCCTACGACTGGGCGACCACGATCATGACCAAGTCGCCCACCGCCATCCGCATGGTCAAGTTCGCCCTCAACGCCGTCGACGACGGGCTTGTGGGCCAGCAGGTCTTTGCCGGCGAAGCCACGCGCCTTGCCTACGGCACCGATGAAGCCGTAGAAGGCCGCGACTCGTTCCTGCAGAAGCGCGAACCCGACTGGTCGCCCTTCCCCTGGCAGTACTAACGCTCCGACAACTCAACGCAGAGAGGTTTACCCGTGACCGCTGAAAACACTCCGACCCGAGAAATCTGGTCTGTTGACGCCCGTGACCCCCGCAAGGTGTGGGCGGCGCTGAAGCCAGCACTCGATGGATCGGGAGCCGCGATTCTGCCGCACCCTGCCTCCCCCTCTGGCCTGCCCGAGACCGTGCCCGCGAACGTAGCGGTCATTGTGGAAACGAGCGGATCGACCGGCCGCCCCAAGCGCGTGATGCTCAGTGCTGCGGCGTTGAAGGCGAGTGCTGCGGCATCCGACGAACTTCTGGGCGGACCCGGCCAGTGGCTGCTGACCGTTCCGGCGCACTACATCGCGGGTATCAACGTGCTGGCGCGGTCGTACTTTGCCGGCACCGAACCCGTACTCATGCCTCCGAAGGGATTCACGGCAGAGAGCTTCGTGGCTGCTGCGGCCGAACTCACTGCCGAGCGTCGCTTTGTCTCGCTCGTGCCCGTACAACTCTCGCGACTGCTCGAGTCGGATGAGGCTGTTGCGGCCCTCTCTCGTTTCACTCGGATTTTGGTCGGCGGCCAGTCGACCCCGATCGCTCTGCTGGCGGCAGCTCGCGCTCGCGGCCTCGCCGTCTCGACGACGTATGGGTCAAGCGAGACCAGCGGCGGTGCCGTCTGGGACGGTAAACCGCTGCCCGGCGTGGGCCTACGACTCGTGGATGACCGCATCGAACTTTCGGGGCCGATGCTCGCTGAGGGCTACCTCGACGATCCGCGCCGCAGTGCCTTCTCGTTCCGTCTGCACGAGGGCGTGCGCTGGTACCGCACCGATGATGTCGGGGAGATCGTGGACGGCGTGCTCAGGGTTCGCGGCCGCGCCGACGACATGATCATTTCGGGCGGGGTGAAGGTGTCCCTCACCGAGGTGGAGACCGCTGTTCGCGCGCTTCCCGGGCAGAGTGCCGCGGTAGTGGTGGCGGCTCCGCATCCCGAGTGGGGCGAAGCTCCCGTCGTCATCACGACGACGGCGATCGAGCTAGATGTGCTGCGCCAGTCGGTCGCTGCCCAGCTGTCTTCGACGGCAGCGGCTCCCGCTCGCGTCATCCTTATCGATGAGATTCCTCTGCTTTCGACGGGAAAACCCGACAAACTCGCCTTAGCGTCAGTCGTGCTTAAGTAGAATCCCTCCGTGGCCTCTCCCAAACAGCAACGCATCGATCCGAAGACCGTCTCGCCGAAGGCGGGCTCGAAGTCGAATTCGGGTGTTATCAACAACGCGGGCAAGAACGGCAGCAAAAACGCCGCGAAAAACTCGGCCAAGAGTGGCCGCCCCGGTGGGCGCCCGCCGAAAGCACCCAAGATTGCCAAGGCAACGGCGCGCGACTGGATCAGCGGCGCTCGCATCCAGACGCTTCCTCTCGCTTTTGCTCCCGTTGCTCTCGGCACCGCTGCCGCCTATGTGTTGCCGCATGAAGAAGACGGCGCTGGCTGGCACTGGTTGCGTGCCCTGCTCTGCCTCGTGGTCGCGGTCTCGCTGCAGATCGGTGTGAACTTCGCCAATGACTACTCCGACGGAGTGCGGGGAACGGATGATCACCGCGTTGGTCCTCGTCGTCTCACCGCCTCGGGTGCCGCTCGCCCGCGCACCGTCATCACGGTCGCGTTCGTCTGGTTCGGCATTGCCGCTGTTGCCGGGCTCATCATTGTCGTGCGCAGCGAGCACTGGTGGCTACTTGCGGTGGGAGCGGCTGCAATTGTCGCCGCCTACTTCTACACCGGCGGCAAGCGTCCGTACGGTTACCTCGGCCTCGGCGAGATCTTCGTCTTCATCTTTTTCGGACTCGTTGCCACGGCGGGCACGACCTACGTGCTGGCGGATACCGTGACCCTCGAGTCGTGGTTGGCCGCCGTTGCCGTAGGGCTGTTCGCGGTCGCGACGCTCATGGTCAACAACATCCGAGACATCGCTCAAGACAAAATCGCGGGCAAGCGCACCCTCGCAGTGCGCATGGGCAACCTGCCCTCGCGCATTTTCTACGTTGTCGCGATGCTCGTGCCGTTCGGAATTCTCGGCGTTTTCACACTGCTATTCTTCAACGCTTATCTCGTGTACTTCGTGCTGCTGGCAGCACTCCCGGCCTGCGTGATCGTGCTCACGGGAAAGACGCCGGCCGAGCTGATCTTGGCGCTCAAACTAACGGGGCTCACTGCTCTGCTGTTCGGCATCGGTCTCGCCCTGGCTATTGCCTTCTAGGGCAGATTTCACTGCCGCTGGCTGAACGGCCTCGGTGGGCGTGACGTCAGCTGCTTTCGCGTCAGTTGCGGCGTTGGCCTCTTTCGCATCAGCAGGGTCGAAGTCGGCTTCGGCATCTTCGGCATCTCGATCGGGGTCGTGGCTCGGGCCTTCGCGTCGCGCGGCAAAATCGAGAGCGACAGCATCCCGAAGCTTGCCGAAAAAGACATAGGAGACGGCGAACCCGAGAACGGTCGCAATGACGGCGGCGAGCCATGGCTCGGTCTCGGCAATCATCAGCACAGTAAACGCAGCAGCGAACACTCCGAGGCGGAGCAGCGAGTAGGCAATCCAAGGTTTCACGGCATCAGTCTAGGCTCGCATCCCTCGCGCAGCCTGCGAGCGTAGACTGGGTACATGCCTCGTCTATTGGTCGTTCTCGCTTTCGCGCTCGTTGCGGTGGACGTGTTCTCCATCGTGGATGTGGTTCTTACTGATCGCAGCCGTGTGCGGGCACTGCCGAAAGCCCTCTGGATTCTCGTGATCGTGCTTTTGCCCGTCATTGGCGTAGTGCTTTGGTTCATGCTTGGTAAGGCACGTAGTTCCAGCTCTGGTCGTCCGCGCACCGTGGCGCCCGACGATGACCCCGATTTCTTGCGCAACATGCGCGCCAAAGAAGAACAAGATGAGCGCATTCGCCGCCTCGAACAGGAACTAGCAGATCTCGACGATGACGATAAGACCAACTAACTCTCCCGCCACCAATTTTTCGGTAGCCCTCCTCGAAGAGTTCGTTCGTCTCGGCGTTCGAGACATCGTGGTGAGCCCCGGCTCGCGTTCGCAGGCGATTGCGCTTGCTGCTGCCGAGTTTGAAAAGCAGGGGTTGCTGCGACTTCGTGTGCGCATCGACGAGCGCGTGGGTGCGTTTCTCGCTCTCGGGCTCGCGGTCGAAACACGATCGCCGGTTCTTGTCGTCACGACCTCAGGCACCGCAGTAGCCAACCTGCACCCGGCTGTTCTCGAAGCGCATCACTCTGCTGTTCCGCTCATCATCATTAGCGCCGATCGCCCGGATTCTCTGCGCGGCATTGGGGCGAACCAGACCACTCAGCAGCCCGGGATCTTCGGTACCGCGGTTCACCAAACGTGGGATGTTGAAGCTCCGACGGGTGCAGCCGGAGAGATGGATGCCGCAGCTCAACTCGCGCGCGAGGCCGTGGCCGCGGTCAACGGCCCAGTTCACCTCAACCTGTCTTTCGACGAGCCGCTATCTGCGCCGTTCGTGTGGCACCCCACCGAGAACGAGGTAGCCCCCGAACCGGCTGCTCACCGCGAGCCCGTGTTCCCTGACCTTTTTAGTGACCTCGACCCCGTGGTGGAGAACACCACGCACCGGTCGCCGGGTGCTCCCGCGACGCTCGCGCTCAGCCCGTCACCGGCAACCGTGGTGGTTGCCGGAACCGGCGCTGGCCCCCGGGCCGAGCAGGTTGCTCGCGAGCTGGGTGCACCGCTCATCGCCGAAGTCTCCAGCGGCGCGCATTTTGGGCCCAACCTCGTCGTGGCGTACCGCGAGCTGCTGAACACGGCCAACTTCGGCGACCGCGTCGCTCGGGTGATCGTGTTCGGGCATCCGACTCTGAGCCGCGAAATTCCGGCGCTTATCCAGCGTCGCGGCGTCGAGACTGTCGTGGTGCGGCATCCGTCGGCCGACGATTACAACCCCGGCCGCTGTGTGCGACTCTTCGTCGATGAGGTTTCTGTCTCGGGCGAAGCTACCGACCGCGCCTGGTTGGGCCGCTGGGTTACGACGAGCCGCCAGTTGCTCGAAACCGAGAGCATCGCGCCCGATATCGATGCGGATGCTGGAACCCACGCCAAGTCCGAACTCGCGATTGTGCGCACTCCCGTCGACCGACGGATGCTCGCCGAAGCCGTCTGGCGTGCGACGTGGCCGCACGACCGCCTCGTGCTCGGTGCTTCACGGTTGATTCGCGAAGTGGACCGCGTTGTTCCCGGCAAGAAGATTTCCGTGCACGCTAACCGCGGGCTCGCGGGCATCGACGGCACGATCTCGACCGGCCTCGGTATCGCGCTTGCGAGCCAGACCGAAAAGGGCAACGAGGGAGTCACTCGCGTGCTCCTCGGCGACCTGGCCATCTTTCATGATGTGGGCGCTCTCATGTTCGGCGCGGGAGAACCGCGCCCGCGCATCCAAGTGATCGTCGGCAACGACGGTGGCGGCACGATCTTCGACGCACTCGAGGTCGCGAGCCAGGCAGGCGAGAGCTTTGACCGCGTGCTGCTCACCCAGCAGAATGCGTCCATCGAAGCCCTCGCGACGGCCTACGGCTGGCGCTACATTTTTGCGGCGACCCGCGGCGAACTCGATCAGGCGCTGTCGGCTCACCCCGAACCGACGATCATTGAGGTTCCACTCGCGCGGCAGTAACCCCCGGGCAACGGGTCGGGCAGAGTGCCGGCGAGTAGCCTTGAGGCATGAGCACACTCACGCCAGTCACCGCCGACTTCGAGCTTGCACGCATCGACCCGTCATCAACTCCCGAGTTTGATGGCGACAAGAAGGATGCCGAAAAGGCTTTAGCCAAGAACGGCGAAAAACTCGCCGCCCTTCAGGAGCGACTCTTCGCTGAGAGCAAGTTCGGTGGCGAGCGCCGGGTTCTGCTCGTGCTGCAAGCCATGGATACCGCGGGTAAGGGCGGCATCCTGCGTCACGTTATCGGCGGGGTCGACCCGCAGGGGGTGCAGATTCATGCGTTCAAGGCACCCACGGACGAAGAGAAGTCGCACGACTTCCTCTGGCGCATTCGCAAAGAACTGCCCGAGGCAGGGTTCATCGGTGTCTTCGACCGTTCGCACTACGAAGATGTTCTGATTCACCGAGTGCGGGGATTCTCCTCGCCCGAGACCGTCGAAGAGCGCTACGGCATCATCCAGAAGTTCGAAGAAGAGCTTGTGGCTAACGGAACGGTCATCATCAAGGTGATGCTGCACATCAGTGCCGACGAGCAGAAAGAGCGGCTACAAGAGCGACTCGACCGCCCCGAGAAGCACTGGAAGTACAACCCCGGTGACGTGGATGAGCGCTTGCTCTGGGCTGAATACCAAGAGGTGTACGAGATTGCTCTGCGCCGCACGACAACCGAAAGTGCGCCCTGGTACGTGATTCCGGCCAACCACAAGTGGTACGCCCGTTGGGCCGTTCAGCAGCTTCTGCTCGAGGCTCTCGAGGGCATTGACCCTCAGTGGCCGAGTGCCGATTATGACGTTGAGGCCGAGAAAGTTCGTCTCGCCGACAGCTAACTGCGGCGCTGCTCGATGAACAGCGGGTGAATCTCGTTGTCGAACAAGTCGAAAGCATAGACAAGCATCTATGCTTTTAATGTTCGAGCGAAACGAGGAACCATGCGACCAGCATCCGAGGGCCAACTGCCCCTCAGCGATCCCGACAACGTGCTTCGCCGCAGTGCGGAGCGACTAGCCGCTCAGTACGCCGGGTTGGTGAGCGAAGAGACCATCGAGCGCACCCTCTTCGAGTCGTACGCCTCGCTCGCGCGCACGGCGAAGGTCTCCACTCATCTCCCGAGCTTGGCCTACCGCTTTGCTCACGATCGGCTCGCCGCTCTCGCGCAGGCCAAGGGGGTCATTCCGAAGCCGGTTCCGGAAGTGCTCTTCGTGTGCGTACAGAACTCGGGGCGCTCGCAGATGGCCGCAGCCTGGTTGCGTGAACTCGGCAAGGATCGAGTGCATGTGCGCTCGGCAGGGTCTGAGCCCGGAGGGGCGATTCTCGCGAGCGTCGTCGAAGCTATGGCCGAGGTCGACCTCGACCTCGGAGAGGACTTTCCGAAGCCCCTCACCGACGACGTCGTGCGCGCTGCCGACGTGGTCATCACCATGGGGTGTGGCGACGCCTGCCCGATCTATCCCGGCAAGCGTTATCTCGATTGGCGACTCACTGATCCGGCCGAGTTGGATGCAGCTGGCGTTCGTCGCGTGCGTGATGAGATCCGCGCCCACGTAGAGGCGCTGCTGCGGGAGATCGCCCCGTAACCCCACACGCTGGTTTCTGCTGCGCTAGCCGAACGCCTCCACGATGGGGCGAAACTTGAGTTCCGTCTCGGCGAGCTCCTTCTTGGCGTCAGAGCCGGCGACTATTCCGGCGCCGGCATACGCGGTGATGCGCGCGCCGCTGACTTGGGCGCAGCGCAACGCGACAGCCCACTCGCCGTTTCCGTTGGCATCCACCCAGCCGACCGGGCCGGCGTAGCGGCCGCGGTCGAAGCCCTCGAGCTCATCGATCAGCCGGATGGCATCGGGCGTCGGTGTGCCCGCAACGGCCGCCGTGGGGTGCAAGATTTCGATCAGGTCGAGCCCGCTGGAGCGCTGACTGAGTTGCCCCTCAACGTCGGTCGCGAGGTGCCACAGGTTGGGCAATTGCAAGGCAAAGGGTTCGGATGCCGCGTGCAGTTCGCTGCAGAGCGGTGCGAGGGCATCCATCACGCTGGCGAGCGCGAGCGCGTGTTCCTTCTGATCTTTGGGTGAGCTCATGAGGGTTCCGGCGGCTCGCCCGTCGGAGATGCGGTCGTCGCCGCGCGCGGCACTGCCGGCGAGCACGCGGGCGCTGACGGCCCCATTCTGCACGCGAACGAGAGTTTCAGGGCTTGAGCCAATGAGGCCATCGACGGCGAAAGTGAAGGTGTCGGGATAGCGATTAGCGAGCGACGTGATGGGCAAGCGCAGGTCGGCGTCGGCGGGCAGTTCGGCGCTTTGGTCGCGAGCGATCACGATTTTGGCGGCGGCGCCCCGAGAGATTTCGCGCAGCGCAGCTTTCACTGTCTTGGTGAAGTTCTTGGTGCTCATCTCGCCAGGTGCAAAGTCAACCTGCACAAGATCGCCGGCGGGTTCGTGAGGGCCAGCAGGAAGACCGTCTAGGGCACCGGGCAAACCGCTCGTCTCGCCGGTGGTGATCGTGGTTACCCACTGAATGCCGTCGCGGCTGCCGACGACAATGCGCGGCACGATGAGCACGCTGACAGATTCGGAAGAATCGGCGAAGGCAAAGCTGCCAAGGGCGACGAGTCCGGTGCCCGGACGCTTGACGCTGTCGTGCACGATCGCGGTGCGCGCGAGCTCGTTCCATGCGGCAGCGGCAGCGGTGAAGCGGTCGGCGCCGCGGAACTCGAGGCGCAGCAGCTCGCCGATACCGACGAGGCCTTCGCCGTCGCGCACGAAAGCGATGGGATGTTGCGGGGTGATCCAGTCGAGAAGTCGATCAACTGCGGCAGTGGGGCGAGTGACAATGCTGAGAATGTCGTGGGTGCTAGCCATCGCTCTGTCTCCGATTCTGCCCGTGAACGGACCGCTCTTTAGCCCCTTTATGCCCCACAAGTATCAGAGTACCTGTCAGTTGCGGCCAAGAAAGTGAGCATCGGCTCAGAGCGCCCTAGACTAATGGGGTGGGTAAGGCTGACATGAACAAGCGACCGGAAGACGTAGCCGGAATGTTCGACGGTGTCGCAAAACATTACGACCGTACGAACAACGTGCTCTCTGCCGGAAACGCACTGCTGTGGCGGGCCGCCACGGTGCGTGCTGTTGCTCCGGCAGCGGGGGAGCGCATCCTCGATATTGCGGCGGGAACGGGCACCAGTTCTGCTGCTCTTCACCGTAACGGTGCTCGCGTCGTCGGCCTCGACTTTTCCACAGGCATGGTCGAGCAGGCTCGCAAGCGCCACAAGAAGATCGAGTTCATCCAGGGCGACGCTCAGCAGTTGCCGTTCGGCGACAACGAGTTCGACGCGGTCACGATTAGCTTTGGACTGCGCAACATCAACGACCCTCGTGCAGCGCTCTCCGAGATGTATCGCGTGCTCAAGCCCGGCGGCCGTCTGGTGATCACCGAGTTCTCCAAGCCTCCCGTCGCGATTGTTCGCGCCGGCTATTTCACCTACCTCAATCGCGTGATGCCGATCATCGCTGATCGCTCGAGCTCCAACCCCGAGGCGTACACCTACCTCGCGGAATCAATTCGTGAGTGGCCCGATCAGGGCGAGCTCAGTCAGTGGATCCGGGCTGCCGGTTTCACCCGTGTTGCGTACCGCAACCTCACCGCCGGCATCGTGGCGATGCACCGTGGGCACAAGCCCGTTGACGCCACCGTGCTTGCTTCGGTTGCCAAGCGCAAGGGAAATGCCACTCGTCCGATCAAGACGATTAAGCCGGCAAAAACCAACTCAGACGTCAAACCGAAGCCTTAGCGCTTCGCAAAAGAAACCGGTCGATTAGTGAACCCGAGCGTTCCGCCTGCTCGTCGCAGCAACACTCTGAGCTCCTCTCTGGGGCTCGGGGAGAAACTCTTCGCCTCAAGCGATGAGCGTCGTTTTGCGACGGCAATTGAAAAAGGCCTTGACGAGGTCGAAGCGGGCTTGCTCTCGCACATGGGCTTTGCCGACGAGATTGCGGATGCGACGAGCCGCTACCTGCTCGAAGCGGGCGGCAAGCGCGTGCGCCCGGTGCTGGCGCTGCTCACCGCGCAGCTCGGTGACGGCAATAACGCTGACGTGGTCACGGCGGCTCAAGCCGTAGAGATCACTCACCTCGCTTCGCTTTACCACGACGACGTTATGGACGAGGCGCAGTTGCGCCGCGGCGTTCCGAGCGCCCAGAACGTGTGGGGCAACTCGGTCGCGATCCTCACCGGCGACCTGCTGTTCGCGCGGGCGAGTAAGCTCATCGCCGGCCTGGGCTCCGAGGCCCTCATTCTGCAGTCGAACACTTTTGAGCGCCTCTGTCTGGGGCAGCTTCACGAGACTCTGGGGCCGAAGCCTGACGAGAACCCCGTAGAGCACTACCTGCAGGTGTTGGCCGACAAGACCGGATCGCTCATCGCGACAGCGGCCGAGGTCGGAGTCATGTTCTCGAACGCGCCCAAGGAGTACACCGTTCCCGTGCGCGACTTTGGCGAGAAGATCGGTGTTGCGTTCCAGCTCATCGACGACGTCATTGACCTCTCGGCCGAGACGGGCAAGACGGGCAAGAAGGCTGGCACCGACCTGCGCAGCGGTGTTGCCACCCTGCCGTTGTTGTACCTGCGCGAACTGGTCGTCACCGACAGCGATGCCGCAGAGCTGCTCACCCGCATTGAACGCGACGTAAACGCCAACTTCTATGGCGAAGGCGACGAAGCCGCTATTGATGCTGCCGTCACTGACCTGCGCGAGCACGCCGTGACGAAGAAAACGTTGGACGAAGCCCGTCGCTGGGGTCGCGAAGCTGTTGAAGCCCTCGCCCCGCTACCTGATGGTTCCGTCAAAAAAGCCCTGACGCGTTTTGCCGAAAGCATCGTCGAACGCTCCAACTAGTACGCCCACTCGCCCGCGCCCCGGGCGCACCGAGATGAACGGAAACGACAACTGATGAGCAAGCTACGACTCGCCATTGTTGGTGCTGGCCCCGCCGGAATCTACGCCGCTGACATCCTGCTGAAGGCAGAGCGCCAGTTCGACGTATCGATCGACCTCTTCGAGCAGCTTCCAGCGCCGTACGGTCTCGTGCGCTATGGCGTTGCCCCCGATCATCCGCGCATCAAGGGCATCGTCAACGCCCTGCGCGATGTGCTCGACACCGGCAACATCCGCCTTTTCGGCAACGTCACTTATGGGCGTGACATCACGCTGGACGACCTCAAGAAGCACTACAACGCGGTCATCTTCTCGACCGGTTCAGTGCGGGATGCTCCGCTGCCGATCCCCGGCATCGATCTGCCCGGCAGCCACGGTGCCGCCGACTTCGTCAGCTGGTACGACGGCCACCCCGACTTTCCGCGAGAGTGGACCCTCGACGCGAAAGAGGCCGCCGTAATCGGCAACGGAAACGTCGCGCTCGACGTGGCCAGAATGCTCGCTAAGCACGCGGATGACCTACTGCCGACCGAGATTCCGGCCAACGTCTACGAGGGCCTCAAAGCGAGCCCTGTGACCGACGTGCACGTTTTCGGCCGCCGCGGACCCATGCAAGTGAAGTTCACGCCGCTTGAGCTGCGCGAACTCGGCGAACTCAACGATGTCGACATGGTCGTCTACGAAGAAGACTTCGACTACGACGACGCGTCTAAGGCTGCGATCGAGTCGAACAAACAGATCATGGTGCTCGACCGCATCTTCACGAAGTGGCGCGGCGCAGAAAAGGGCAACGCCTCGCGTCGCTTGCACTTGCACTTTTACGCCGGCCCCGTTGAGGTGCTCGGCACTGACCGCGTTGAAGGCTTCCGGTACGAGCGCACCAAGCCCGACGGCGAAGGTGGAGTCGTCGGCACCGGCGAGTTCCGCGAGGTTGCGGTGCAGAGCCTGTACCGCGCTGTCGGTTACTTCGGATCGCCGCTCGACGGCATCCCGTTCGACGACAACCGCGGAGTCATTCCCAACCGTGAAGGTCAGGTCATCGACGATAACGACGAGCAGGTTCACGGCGTGTACGCAACGGGCTGGATCAAGCGCGGTCCCGTCGGCCTCATCGGTCACACCAAGTCTGACGCGATGGAAACCATCAAGCACGTCATGAACGACCAAGCCAACTGGTGGAGCCCCGAGAGCCCTGACGAGCAGGCCATCGTTGACCTCCTGAAGAGCCGTGACGTTGAGTACACGAACCTGCAGGGGTGGCAGTCTCTGGATGCCCACGAGATCGCTCTGGGCGAGGCTGAGGGCCGCGCGCGCATCAAGCTGGTTGACCGCGACGAAATGCTTGCGGCATCCAAGGTCACTGACGCGGAGTAGGGCGCGGCTCCGAAAGGGCCCATCGCAACACTCGCCGTGCAGCACTTTCTGCTGCACCGCTAGTGAACGGCTACTGAACCGCGGCGGTGAGGCGCGCGAGGTTATCGAGCACCTTTGACCGCCGTGGGCGCTTCATCCACTCTTCAAGAGTGAGCTCACGGCTGACGCTGCGGTATTCGGCTTCGAGTTCACGCATCTCGGCAATGAATTCGGCGCCGCGCACCATCACGGAGATTTCGAGGTTGAGGCTGAACGAGCGCATATCCATATTGCTCGAGCCGATCACCGCGACCTGGTCGTCGATAGTGAAGTGCTTGGCGTGCAGCACGGTCGGCGTGGGGAACAGCCAGATTCTCACACCAGCCCGCAATAGCGTCTCGTAGTAGCTGCGCTGCGCGTGGTAAACGAGCGCCTGATCGCCCACTTCGGAGACGAATAGTTGCACGTCGAGACCGCTCTGGGCTGCGGTTGTGATGGCATAGAGCATCGAGTCATCCGGCACGAAATAGGGGCTCGTGATGATCACGCGATGCTGTGCGGCGTAGAGCAGCGAGTTGAACAGTCGAAGGTTATTCTCACCCTCAAATCCCGGGCCGCTCGGCACCACCTGTGCGTCGAGGCTGGCAGGGGAGGCTGCGGAGAGTGCGAGACTTCCCTCTCGCACGAGCAGTTCATCCGTCTCGCTGTACCAGTCGGTGATGAAGAGCGCGTTGATTCCCGAGACGATGGGGCCCTCGAAGCGCACCATGAGGTCTTTCCATTCGAGGCCACGCTTGAGGTTGGAACGTTTGTTATACGAAGAATCGACCATGTTCTGCGAACCGGTGAACGCGACGTTACCGTCGATGATGAGGAGCTTGCGGTGGTTGCGCAGGTCGGGGCGCTGAAACTTCCACTTGAGCGGTTGAACCGGGAGCATGACGCGCCAGTCGACGCCGATCTTCTTGAGATGACCGATCGTGGCGAGATAACCCGGCGATCGCAACGAGGCAATGTGATCGAGAAGCACCCGCACCCGAACGCCGCGCTCCACCGCACGTTCGAGCGCGTCGAAGAATGGTCGAGTGGTGTCATCGAGACTCAAAATGTAGAACTCGACGTGCACAAACCGGGACGCCGTGTCGACCTCGGCGGTCATCGCTTCGAGCGATTCTCCGTAACGTGAGTGCAGCGTTGCCGAGTTGCCACCCACGAGCGGCATCGCACCGAGCGTGCGGTTGAGTTCGACGACGGGCTCAAGCCACGACGGCCAGGGCTGGTCTTGTTTGACCTGATCCATGCCCTCGGTCGACTCGAGAATGAACTGGTTAATCTCGGACTGCTTGTCGCGGCGCCCCTTGGGGAGCTTGCGGCTTCCAAAAATGAGAAAGAGCAAGATGCCGACGTACGGGATGAAGAAAATGGCGAGCAGCCACGCCATCGCCGTCTGCGGTCGCCGATTACGCGGAACGTAAATGATCGACAGCACGCGAATAGCGAAGTCGATGATGACAAGAGCAGTAGCGAGAATCGCTGTAAAGCTGAAGTCGATGTTGCCCAAGTCCATGGGCGCAGTCTAACGAGTTCCCCCGCATTTCAGCGGGAGAACGTCCGTGCTGAACAGTTGTTAGCGGAAGTTCACGAACTGGAGCGCAACTTCAAGATCTTTGCCCTTGAGTAGCGCCATCGTGGACTGCAGGTCATCGCGGCTCTTCGACTGCACGCGCAGCTCATCACCCTGAATCTGTGACTTGACGCTCTTCGGCGCTTCGTCGCGAATGATCTTGGAGATCTTCTTAGCATCTTCAGACGAGATGCCGTTCTTGAGGCTGATCTCGATGCGGTATTCCTTGCCGCTGGGGAAGGGCTCACCCGCGTCGAGGCTGCGAAGCGAGATGCCGCGCTTGATAAACTTGGCCTCGAGCACCTCGAGAACGGCCTTGACGCGCTCTTCAGCGCTCGCTTTCAGGAGAAGCTTCTCGCCGGTCCACTCGACCGAAGCGCCAACGCCCTTGAAGTCATAGCGCTGAGCAAGCTCCTTTTGCGCCTGGTTGACGGCGTTTTCCGCCTCCATTTGGTCAACTTTGCTCACAATGTCAAACGAAGAATCAGCCATATCCCTATGCTACCCGGGCAACCCCGAGAACTCCCGCAGGCCAGTTTTGCCGAAGTGGTCACACAGCGCTCAGATTCCTTGTATCCTTGTCCAGCGCGTTCGGTCAGATGAATACATGTGGCCGGAGGCGTCTTGGCGAGTTACCCAAGTGGCCAAAGGGATCTGACTGTAAATCAGACTGCTTCGCATTCGGGGGTTCGAATCCCTCACTCGCCACCACTTATTCGAAAGGCCCCGCGCGCACAGTGTGGGGCCTTTCGTGAATAATGGGCGCGTGAATCCAACTCCCTCTCCCGAGATCGCACCCTTTCGTCGTCGGTTGGCTCAGTTCGTCGACTCCGCCCCCGTTCAGAATGTGGTTTTGGCCGTCATTGTGGTTAATGCGGTGATCATTGCCCTTGCGACCACAGCAAACGAGGGCACAACGACCTACGACGTGCTTCACCTTCTCGACTCGATCGCGCTCGTTGTTTTCGTTATCGAACTCGTTCTCAAGCTCGTCGCGTATGGGCCCAAGCGCTTCTTCACCGACGGCTGGTCGGTGTTTGACTTCATCGTTGTAGCGATCGCGCTTGTGCCCAGTTCTGGACCACTTTCAGTTCTTCGCGCTCTTCGAGTGCTCCGCATCCTGCGCGTCATCAAGTTTCTTCCTCAGGTGCGGATGGTCGTTGAAGCGCTACTTCGCTCGTTTCCCGGCATCGGCGCCATCGCTCTCTTGATGTCTCTCGTCTTCTTTGTGGCATCCGTGATGTCGACGGAACTCTTCGGAGACCAGTTCCCCGACTGGTTCGGGTCAATCGGCAAGTCGACGTACTCGCTGTTCCAGATCATGACGCTCGAAAGCTGGTCGATGGGAATCGTGCGCCCCATCATGGAAGTGATGCCGATGGCGTGGCTGTTCTTCGTCCCGTTCATTCTGATCGCCGCCTTCATCACCCTCAACCTGTTCATCGCCGTAATCGTTGACACCATGCAGTCGCTGCGCATTGAACGTGAAGAAGCAGTGCAGGCAGAAGCTGATCGAGTCGACCCGCCTGTTGCCCTCGACCTCACCAACGACGAGCTCGCCCACGTGATCCGCAGCCTGGGGCGGCTGACGTCATCCGCTGACACCCGGCCAGAGGTACTGCGGATGTGGGGAGTCGATAGTGCTGACGCTCTGCGGGAAGACGTGCTGCGGTTACAGAGCGCGCTCGCTGGAAGCCACGAGCTTTCTCACGCGGACTGGGCAAAAACACTGTTCGCGGCCGATCTGGCTCTCGTTGCGGGAGCGCCCGAGAATTCGGGGGCCGAAGAGAGGGCAACCGCTGATGGGGTCGCTCTTGCCCTCTCGCGCTCACTGCGCACCCGACTCGAAGCGCATGAACTCGAAGTGAGTGCGCTCTAGGCTTGAACAATGCCTCTCGACGAACTCTTGGATCTCGCCCGCAGCGTTGCAACTCAAGCCGCCGAGCTTGTTGCTCAACGGCGCATCGAAGGAGTCGCGGTCGCTGATCGCAAAACTTCTTCGGTGGATGTGGTGACCCACGCCGACCGCGAGAGTGAGCAGCTCATCCGCGCCCTCCTCGCCGACGCTCGCCCCGAAGACGGCTTTCTGGGCGAGGAGAGCGGTGCCGAACGTGGCACGAGCGGACTGACCTGGGTCGTCGATCCGATCGATGGCACTGTCAACTACCTGTACGGCATCCCGCACTATGCGGTCAGCATCGCCGTAGTGGAGGGGGAGCCCGAGCCCTCGTCGTGGAAGGCACTCGCCGGAGCCGTCGTAAATCTTGGCGCCCGAGAGACGTACACTGGCACGGCGGGCGGCGGTTCCCACCTCAACGGACAGCTCTTGCACGTGGCCGAAGAAGTAGACCTCTCGGAGGCGCTCATCGCCACGGGATTCGCGTACCTACAAGAGTTGCGTGTCGAGCAGGGCCGAGTGATTGCCGGCCTTCTTCCGCAAGTGCGGGATATTCGCCGTATGGGAACCGCATCGTTGGATCTCTGCATGGTGGCCTCGGGTCGCGTCAATGCCTACTTCGAGCGAAGCCTGAACCCGTGGGATCACGCGGCGGGGGCGCTCATTGCGCGCGAGGCCGGAGCGGTCGTGAAGGGTCGTGGAACTGAGGCTGAGGGCAAGGATTTCATCCTCGCTGCGGAACCAGCCGTTGCCCAGAAACTTGAGGCAGTATTGGGGCAGCTGCAGGCTTGAGTAGACCACTTAAAAAAGGTCTGGCGACTAGACCACTTGCACGCTAACCTTTATGAATCTGTTACCCGCGCGCAACCCGTAACGTGCGTGGGTCAATCACCCGAATTATGCATTCACACCTAGCAGGTGAATCGCGTGGAGGAAAAGAATGTCACTGACGAGCGCCTACGCCGCAGTGACGTTCCCCTCCCGCCATCACGGGTTCGCTCTATGACTCGCGACACTTCATTCCCCTCGCCCTTCGCCACAGGAGAGAACCCTCCCCTCACGCGCAAAGAGATGCGCGAACGCGAACGTCAAGCTCAGCAGGCCGCGCACAAGCAGCACAGCTCGAAGCACCCGGTGGAGGCGCCGGCTGTTCCTGTGCTCGCCGACCTGTTCACGCCGCATTCAGACGCCACCGCTGCCGAGGTTCCCGCTGCCGCCGTCGCTGCCGCTGCCACTGCCGCTGCCGCGCCAGGGCCGGCGCAAGCCACCGCTCGGACCGTGCACAACGAGGCATCCCCCGTGGCTGCCGACGTGCAGCCGGTTCAGGCTCAGCCCGCAGCTTCCATCGAGCCGCTCGCATTGCCCAGCCGTCGTTCGATGCGGGGCAAGCAGGCAGCAGAAGCTGTTCCTTCTATTCCTGTAGCACCCACGTCGGCGCCGGTTGCGGTTGTTCCGCCAGCAGCACTCGTGGGAGCCCCAACTGTTTCGGAGCGCCTCTTCACCGCGCCGATCGCGACCATCACCGAAGCTGTTCTCGAAGAGGCGGCTGACGCCGAAGTTGCCAGCATTCGGGCAGATGCCCCTCTCGATATTTTTGGGCTGATGCCCACGACCGTCCAGTCGGTCGCTTCACCGGCAACCACCGCATCCACACCGACCGTGACATACGAAGCGGCGCCGACGACGCGCAAGCGCGCGAAGGTCGGCAAGAGCACGCGTACGCCGAAGCAAGCCGCAGCTGCCACAGCGCCTCGCACTCGCAAAGCAACGGGTTCCGAAGTGCGCTCGAAGCGTGTCTGGGTGACGCAGAAGGCGCTCGCGCCGAGTGGCACTTCTCGTCCGACGGCTAAGCGCGCGGCATCCAAGGCACTGACGTTTGCGGCAATGCTTTTTGCTGGTGCGATTTTGGTGGGCGGCACTGTTCCCTCCAACGTCTTTATGGATGCGGATGCAGCCGTAGTCGCGGCAGCGCCTGAGGGCGATCTCGCCGCCCTCGCCGCCAACGTGCGCAGCACTCAGTCGCTCGCAGTTTCAGAAGACGTGCAGAGCGAAGTCGCAGCTCACGACGACATCAAGGTCATTTCCTATGCGGAAGTGCTCGCGCTCAAATACGCCGGAGTCGACTACGAGTACCGGGCTACTACTGGCGCTATCCGCTGGCCCTTCCCCTATGCGATCCCGATCACCGACGGCTTCGGGTACCGCTCGAGCGGCTTCCACAAGGGAACCGACTTTGCCGCAGCATCCGGCACCCCCATCTACGCCATCGCTGACGGCACTGTGGAGCTCATTCAGGCCGACTGGTCGGGCTACGGATACCACGCCGTTATTTCGCACGTGATCAATGGGCAGCAGGTCACGAGCCTTTACGCTCACATGATCACGGACTCGAGCCCGATCGTTGTCGGTCAGCAGATCAAGGCCGGCGATTTCCTCGGTCTCGTGGGCGAAACAGGCATCGCCTATGGTGCCCATTTGCATTTCGAGATTCACCTGGATGACGTTCCTGTCGACCCTTACGCCTGGCTCACGGCGAATGCGGTCAACTAATCTTCGCCAGCGGTCATTTTTAGGCCAAAAGCGTACTTAGAGGCCCTTAACGGGTGCTAGTCTCTTACGGTGCCAATCGCGCGTTCTGCGCTTTTGTGTGCCCCCTTAGCTCATTGGTAGAGCACTTCCTTGGTAAGGAAGAGGTAATGGGTCCGATTCCCATAGGGGGCTCGCTCGTCCAGTAATTGGATGATGCGGCTGAGTAGCTCAGTTGGTGAGAGCGCACGACTCATAATCGTGAGGTCGCGGGTTCGAATCCCGCCTCAGCTACAACTAAAGATGCCCGAGAATCCGCAGATTTGCCGCGTTCTCACCCCCTCGAAATGTGACCTCACGATTCGAGGGGTTCATCTTCTCTCGTACTGCCAGTGCCGCTTCGGTTGACGACGAGCGCGTATAAAGCTCCGTAGTCGTAATCGATGCGTGACCAGCTACGCGCTGAATGTTCTGGGGCGAGTTTCCCGCCCGCGCGAGGCGCGTCAGAAACGTATGCCGGAGGTCATGGAACCGAAGCTCACGCCCGTCAGAGAATGTCGCGATCTGGCCGCGAATCTGCGGCCACTTCACGGCCCGCGAGAGGTTGCCGCTGTCAAACGGCCCGCCGCGCACGCCCGTGAAAACATGATCGAATCCGGCCTCCTGTGCCTGCTCAAGCCACGGCAGCAGTTCGTTGAGGATCGGCACGCTTCGGATGTGCCCACTCTTCGTGGGGCGAATCTCGAGTTTGCCGCTGCCGTTGGGGGAGTAGGTTCGACGCACCGTAATGAGGCCTTGCCCCGTGTCAACGTCCTCCCAGCGCAGCCCGACGAGTTCCCCCAGGCGCAGGCCGGTGAAGGCAAGCCCGGCGAGCGAACGCTGCCCGAACGGGTGGAAGTCCACGAGAGTGAGCATGCGTGCGACCTGAACGTCGCTCAGTGCACGGCTTACGGGGTCAGCATCGTGAGCCTTGCTCCGTGACGCGCGGAGCGACTTGCAGGGGTTCGCAAGAATGAGACCCTCCATCACGGCAAGGCCCAGCAGGCTGGAAAGTAGCGCGAGCGCGTCCTGTTTTGTGGAGGTGCTGCCGCTCCAAGAGGCGCGAGCGCGAGAGATGGTGAGGGGCGTCAGTCTGTCGAGTGCCAAGTCACCGAGGGACGGTTTGACGCGCAGTCGCCACGCACGGCCGTAGGCGGCAATCGCGTTCGAAACTAAATTTTCGTTCGCGACCTCGTGATAAGCCTCGTAGAAATCCGAAAGAGTCAGCGTCGATGAGCGCAGCGCAGCGGCTGGCGCCGCTCGAGTCCCTGCATTTTGCGATTCCATCGTTCTCCTGTGAGTGCGCCAGTGTTAGCGCATAGGAGCAGTCTAGGGGGTGCTGTTAGCGAACGCAAACAGCGACGCACGCGTTCGCGATCACGAGCAATATCGGTGCGTCGCGGTACGCTGGAGAAATGAGCAAAGAACCCGAGGACGCGCCGCCGCTTGCGCTCGAAGAAGTTACGTTCGACCAGCTCGGCGCTCTAATTGAGACACTTGCCGAGCAGCTGAACACTGTGGCGAACCGCGCAGAGGCCAATGACGTGAAGCGTGACCTGCAAGAAATCCGCGTTCACGGTGTCACTGATGATGACGTTATCGACGAACTCGATAGGCGTACGGAGGCCGTCGTAATTCGCACTCTCTCGGGCCTCAAGCAATTCCGCCGGAACTACGAATATTGGGAGCGTGCGATTGCGGAGTACGCACTAGAGAGGCAGGGTCTGTCTCAGCGCGACGTCGCAAGGTATCTCGGGGTAGCGGCAAGCACAGTGAACCGCTGGGCGCAGAACCCTCTCGAAGCACAAGATGCACGCGACTAGTTTTTAGTTTTCCCGAAATCTTCTATACAAGATCAAGGTTTAAGATTCATTCCAGTTTTTTACCCAGTTGCGCCCAGACCCGCTAGTGATGATTTTTGCCATCGGGGTCTGCTCGCTGAGGATCGTGAGGACGTGATAAAGAGTCAGCACGGCCTCCTGCAGATTTTGGTCCTCCTCGAGTTTCTCAACTTCAACTCCGGCGTCGCGCGCCTCCACGATGCCAATGCGCTTGTCATGACTCTTGTGGTTCGAGGCATCGTTGAAGAAATGCGCAACTGCTTTGCTCTCCCCAGAAGGGTCAGCGGCGCTCGACTTCATGTATTTCTCAAGCCATTCAGCGACCATCGACTCTGAAAAATCGAGCTGATCCTGCGCATACTGGAGTAACGACGGACCAAGGGAACCCATTATCGGTGCCCAAACGTGCGCGGCCATTGGGTTTGGTGGTGCCCCGGTACTGGGGTCCCCAAGAATGTCACGTTGCGCCTGTTCAAATTGTGCGACTATCGCTCGTGCCGAGTGCTGAGAACCGTTTATGGAAAGCTGTGGATCGATCGGGCCCAGCTGACTCTGGTTACCCATAACGACGCGGTCGGATGCCAGCGACAACATTGTCCCTGCAGACATAGCGAATGCAGGAACAATAACCTCAACATCATCGAACTTGGAACGAATGTAACTAACGAGGCTCTGCACGGCCATCGTCGCCCCGCCTGGAGTGTGAAGAACGATGGTGAGTCCTTTGGACCAGTCCATTCCGCTAAACGCGGCCATTACACCGTTAAGATCCTCAGCCATCATTATGATGTGCGCAGGATTCACGTGGGGTTTCTGAAGAAACGCAGAATGATAGACGAGTACGTTTCGATCGTTCCGAAGCCTGCTTACTTCGGATATGCCTGTTTCGAGTTTCTCTTTGAACCACTCATCGCGAGCTTCCCCGCCGAGACGTTGCAACTCTTCAAGAAGCTGGTTCCAAGTAGACAAGCCGAACAGCTCCTAGTGCCAGTGCGCCGAAATTGTGAGCGGCGCTGGCCGTGGCGCCCAGTACCGTGGAGTCTCTCTCTGGCTCGGCAGGCTTGCCAGCTTCGCCAGCTCAACGTACCGGTCAAACAACACGGAATCAGAAGATAGCGTTTCTTCGAGCGTAGAAAATTCAACACTAACCTGGGCTTGGCCCGGAGCATTTATATTCATTTTCAAAGTATTGCACATCGAAAGTGCGGCGCCGGGATCTTGAACGCTTTACCCAGCTAGAGCCTGAGCGTTGTCGTTATTCACTTGCGATTGCTTGTCTGGAGCGTAGCGGCTGCCGCCCTTCGCGCTTCGCGCTACGGTTGCCCTTGGAATCGTGGTTGGCTCCCCAGCGTGGCCGGGTTGATGGCCCGGCGTGCAGGCGGGTGGCTGTACGGGGCCGCGCGTTCGCCCCTCCGGGGCTACCACGCGCGACACCCGCCCAGCCCGCCACCTTCATGGCCGCCTACATCCACCAGTCAGGCGCTTTGGGGGCAGAGAGCGCGCTCAAACACGTCACGTCCACGGTAAAGAGGGCCCGGGCTGCGAGGGAAACCCACTTACTGAGTCGCGAGCCAATCCTCGATGCCGACGCAGGCTGGCAGCTCAAGACTGTCACGACACCAGAGGCTAATATCTTCAGGTTTGAGCACATCAGCGCTGGTCACCCCGGCGATACCCGGGTACATCTGTGCGGCGGCCCACCAATCGGCAGGGCTTTCACAACTCGCGTAGATCTGGGAGTAAATGGCCGTCCACTGTGCTTGCTCGTCAGCCACGAGACGATCCCATTCGGCGAATTCTTCCGGGGTGCTGTCGACCGTTGTCTCGAAATCCCAAAGAGGGTGCGTGTCGTATAAGCGCTTCTCCTCATCTAAAGCCTTGATGACAGCGTTCTCGCAGTTTTCTGTCGGCCCGGACTCAACCGCACAACCGGAGACTGTGAGGGCGAATGCCATAGTGGCGACGCCGACACGAGTGAAGCGCGTATGTATTCCCATGGAGGCACCTTAGCCTCAATTAGGGTTTTGCTCGACTACACCGCCGACGCTTCGCGCTACGGTTGACCTTGGTCTCGTGGTTGGCTCCCGTGTACGGCCGGTTCGATGGCCCGGAGTGCAGGCGGGTGGCCGTGCGGGGCCGCGCGTTCGCCCCTCCGGGGCTACCACGCGCGACACCCGCCCAGCCCGCCACCTTCATGGCCGGCTACATCCACCAGTCAGACGCAGTAAGCGCACAACTCGCGCCCAAACGCGTCACGTTCTTCCTTCGGCGGGGTTGGGTTGCCGCACGCATCACATGCGCGAAGGCCCATCATTACGCAGATTTGGCAATCAGGTTCAGCCATTCTCATCACCTCCCTTCCCGCTCACGGAACCGCCGCCGCACAGGGGGCTAGTTCTCGTCGGACACGCAGCGAGCGGCCCTCGATGGCCTCGACTTGCTCCGCTGGATGCGCGGCAGCTGCCGGTGCCTCGACGTTCGCTAGAAACCACTCGAGGCGCAGCCGACGCTGCACCGTGCGGGTCAGGCCGGTGAACGACCAGCCGGGGCGGTGCTTCGTGCGTCGGGACGCACTCACCACTTGAGAGCGTGCGCCGTAACGTTCATGCACGCGCCCACGGCAGAACTCTGGTTCGCAGTCAGGCGCGCAACGCATTGCGCGTGCTGCTAGCTCGAGCGCGAGCAGATGCGACCACACGCGAGGGTGCACAGTCTCGCCCTGGTGCACGACATCCTTCATGACGTAGTTCAGGGCTTTGGAGAGATACCAGATCGTTTTCGCGCCGTCACCGTCAGCCCGGAAAGCGTCACACTTCGCTTGTGCGCCCCACTCGACGCGCGCGCCGTCGATCTTGGAGAAGGCGACAGCCGAGCGTGCAGCGTCACGCAGCACGGCAGCACCGGGAGCTTCGGAGCGCTCGATGCGAACCAGTACGTGCACGTGCAGAACGCCACGGTCTTGCCATTCCCGCACGATGAAGTACTCCACCGAGTCCCAGCGATCCCGCAACCGCCGCCGCGTGCGATCCCACAGCAGCCCCGCGTCACGATTCCATGCGGCCTGCCCCGCGTAGTCGTAGGTCGACGGGCGAAGAGGCACACCGCGCAAGCCCGCATCCTTCACCGAGTGGTGCACGCCACAGCCGCACACCGGCGCGGCCTTCTTCTCGCTACGCGGGACGCGGTGAACCGCACCAAAGGAAGGAGCGGTCAGCGTCAGAAGGTAGAAGCGATAGTTCTGTACCGGCCCGTCGAAAACGCCGGAGCGAGCAATAGAAGCCCAGTCGCCCCGGTACAGTTCCGCGCACGAGCCGCAGCTGCTTTTGATGCGAGAACCACATCGCACCCAGATGCCCGTGGAGGTCTTGATGGGGCGCACGCAACCGCGCGCGATAACCTCAGCTGCGCCGGTTTCGGTGGTGGAAGTGTCTGCTCGCATGGCGAGCGGCTACAACGGATACACGTCTCATAATCGTGAGGTCGCGGGTTCGAATCCCGCCTCAGCTACAGACGGACACTTTCAATTGTTGAAAGTGTCCTTTTTGTTTTAACGACCGGTCGTCACCGTGTGGCGAACTGACGGTCTCGGTCTCCCGTCACGAGTGGTGCGTGTGCGCGCTCCGGATGTGCGTGCAAAGCACCGATTTACGGTATAAATTCTCAGTTCTTGACAACTCGGATTAGCATGGCCGGATGAAGCGAGCAACGATCCTGGCGTCCTTGGCTGCTGCCCTCCTTGTGGTGGTCTTTTTTGTCGCTCTCGGATTGTCTTATTTTGTGCAGACGAGTGAATCGGATTGGACTGCAGCGGAAACAGACTGGATCGCAGGCACGGCAGCCTGGTCGCTGTGGTTAGCGGGCGCGAGTGGATTAGTGGCCCTGTTGCTGGTCGTCGTTCAGGTCGCGCAGGACCTCTGGCGCCGTGTTCGGGTCCACTCCTAACACTTCACCAACGGCGCGCGCGTCGCTTCGCCGAGACGGAGGGGATGCCCAACTCCGAGGCGACTAGAGTTTATGAACAGGATCACAGTGAGTGGTTCGCCGTTTTCAACAGTGCCAAATGCGGGAGAGTGTGACAGGTCTATGAGCCCCAGCATCCGGCCCAGGATTCTTCGTGGGTCATCGCTCGAACGTGTTTTTCACGCGCCCACTCTGCGCACCGAACGACTTGTGCTTCGACCGCACCGGCTCGAGGATGCTGATCGGTGGTACGAGATTCAGTCCTCACCGGGAGTGCTCGCCTACACCTCGTGGCCTCAGCGCAATGCGGCTGAGTCGCGCAGCCACCTTCGGGAACGCACCAAGCACGTGGTGTTGCAGCAAGCGAATGACTTTCTCGCGCTCGCCATCGAGCATGAGGGCAAGCTCATTGGCGATGTCGCTCTACATCTACGCTCAGTGGTGAACGTCAGCCGCACGGCTGAGATCAGCTGGATTCTGCACCCTGATCACTATGGTCACGGATTCGCCGCTGAAGCCGCTGTCGCAATGATGGATTTCGCCTTCAACGAGGTGAAGATTCAGCTCCTCGTCGCGCTGATTGAAGAGCCGAACACCGCTTCAATTGTGCTTGCCGAACGATTGGGTTTTCACAAGATGACCCGCGACGACGAGACTCTCGGATACGTCGCCGGCAATCTGCGCGAATAATTTTCCGCAGCACCGGGTGGGCTGCTCGCGGCGGCCGCGTGGGCGCAGGCGCCTCGCATCGCCTACGCTGAAGCCAATGGACCCTTCCTTGCTCAAGCAGTTCGTAGCCGCCGGGCGCCAACTGCACTTCGCCCACGCCGCCCGCTCGCTGGGGGTGCCACGGTCCAGCGTCATTGCCGCCGTGAGGAGTCTTGAAGCGCAACTCGGCTATGACCTCTTCGACACCACAGCCAGCACCACGCAACTCACGCCGGAAGGCGAAGTCTTTCTTCTCGACGCCGAACGGCAACTTGATAAGTCGGCAAAGGCGGCGGCCGCGTCTGTAGCGAAGCCCGGCGGAAAAGCGAAGGCATCCAAAGGCCGTGGCCGCGCCCCGGCTGTTAAGGGAAAGTCAACGCCCGGAAGGCGACGCCAAGCTCGTTAAGCAGTCCGGAGTCGTTCAGCAGTGACGCCCCATCGCGTCCCTCAATCGTGGTGGCCAATCGTGGTGGTTACGGACCCATCTCGCCACACTTCTCGTAATTTACGAGGTGTTTACAGCGCCGGAACACCCGCGCCGCACTAGCGCGAACCGTTGTGTCAGACTTCAGCAAATGCCACGAGTGGCACGCTCGACGGATACGGCGGTTCGGTAGGTTCATGTTCAGGAACGACGCTCGACTCACCCTCGATGCACCCGTGCGTGTGCCGATCATCCACACCCGGCGGCTGCTGCTTCGCTCACACCGAATGACGGACGCAGCTCGTTGGCACGAGGTTCAGTCAAATCCGCAGGTGCGCAAATATACGGCTTGGCCCCGACGCACGCGGCGAGCATCACTGCGCCAACTGAAACGCAGAACACGACAGACACAACTACGCCGAGTGGATGACGTGCTTGCCTTGGTCATCGAACACGAAGGTGAATTGGTGGGTGAGATCAGCCTTCAGTTGCGCTCTCTCACCGCGGCAACACGCTGCCTCGAAGTGAGCTGGATCGTTCACCCGGACTATCAAGGGCAAGGGATTGCGTACGAAGCGATGCGCCCCGTGCTGGCCTATGTGCGGGTGCACATTGAAGCCCTATTGCTCGTGGCAATCGTGCATCCGGCAAACGCCGCTTCCATGGCCCTCGCCCACAAACTCAAGCTACATCCGCTGCCGGGCACCGCTGATCGCACTGTTTTTGTGGGGCGAAATGGGCCGTTGGCTGCGTTTCCCTGAGTCACTTTCTCGCAGCGCGGAGCACGATGGTGCTAGCGTGACAGCCACCGCCGAAGGGAATATCCCGTGTCAAAGAAGACCTATTCTCCAGAACAACAAGTAGATCGGCTACGGATCTACAACCTCGTGGCGGGCAGCTTGCACCTCGTGCAGGCCGTCGGATTCGCGATCGTGCTCACCATGCTGAGCACTCAAGTTCTCTTCGCGGTTACAGCCGACTACCTCGCGGGCCCTCCCGGGGCGCCCATTCCGCCCGAGCGGGTGACCGTTTTCGAGGTCAATATCGGCGTCGGAGTTGTAGCTTTTCTCGCACTCAGTGCGTTGTTCCACTTTTTGGTGTCGAGCCCGTGGTTCTTTGAGCGCTACAAAAACGGGCTTCTTGAGAGCCGCAACTACTTCCGCTGGACGGAGTACTCGCTCAGCTCCTCGATCATGATCTGGCTGATCCTCGCGATCAACGGCGTCACCGATATCGCCGCACTCTTCGCGGTCTTCGCCGTCAACGCCGCGATGATTCTGTTCGGCGCGCTGCAAGAGAAGTACGAGAAGCCAGGATCGGGCGGGATGCTGCCCTTCATTTTCGGATCGATGGTCGGCGTCGTGCCGTGGATTCTCATCCTCATTTACTTCCTGCGACCGGGAAGCGCGAACGAAGTTGCCGCCCCCAGCTTTGTTGTCGGCATCGTGATTTCGCTCTTCGTGTTCTTCAACACGTTCGCGCTCAACCAGTGGCTGCAATACAAGCAAGTCGGCAAGTGGAAGAGCTACCTGCAGGGGGAGCGCACGTACATCACGCTCAGCCTGGTCGCGAAGACTGCACTTGCCTGGCAGGTGTTCTCGGGGGCGATCATCCCGGCTCTCACGAGTTGAGGGGCGGAGCATCCGCAAGCGCGCTAGACCACTTGGCCGCGAAACAACGCTGACCGCGCTGGGCCAATAGGGTTAGCCGGGTCGGTTCTACTCACGCTCTGCGCCGAATGTTGCGAACGCCGGTGTGTGACTCGAACCGATTGTGGATCTGATGATGAATAGTGCTGCCTCTAGCCCCGCGCCGATGGCCCACCGGCCCGCGAACAGGATGGGGCGAATCGCCGCGGTTCTTATCGCGTCTGCTCTGGTTGCGGCTGGTTCCGCTATCACCGCGACCCCGGCCTACGCGTTCCCCGTCTTGTTCACCCAGGACGGGATGACATTTTCTGGCGACGACTTTGACCCTGACGCTGGTGCAACTGTCACCGCCTACAACCCCACAGCCGCAAGCGGCGGCACCGACGCCGTAATCCCTTCGTCAGTCACGTTCGCGGGCGAGACGTACCCCGTGGTTACGATTGGCAACGCCGCGATGAGGGATGAAGGGCTCACGTCGGTCGTTATTCCGAGCAGTGTAAAAGTCATCGGCAACTCCGCGTTTGAAGCCAACCACTTAGATTCTGCAGTGATCCCCAACTCGGTGACGTCCTTGGGCGATTCTGCTTTCAACTACAACGGAATGACAACCGTGACTATCGGGAATTCGGTAGAGAGTATCGGAGAGTATGCGTTTGAGGACAATGATCTAGAAACGGTGGTGATTCCGGATTCTGTCACCACGATTGGCGAGTACGCGTTTTACGGGAACTCCCTCACGTCGGTGACGTTGGGCAGTTCTCTAGTGACGATCGAAGAGTCTGCATTTGAGGACAATCTGCTCACCTCAGTCACTTTTCCCGCGTCTCTCGCAGCCCTCAGCGCTTCTGCATTTCGGGACAACGCTTCGTTGACCGATGTCGTGTTCCTAGGCGCCGCACCCACAACGTTCGCTGCTACGGGTGTAGACGGGTCCTTGGGCGGGTCTCCGTCAGTCCTTGTGCACTACAGCAGTGCCTTCGCTGCGCCAGCCGTGGCCGCTGGTTTCACCTCACCAACCTGGCAGGGCTACAACGCCGTACCGAACCCCGTCGTGACGTTTGACCTCTCCGGTCGTGGAGCCGCGATCGCCCCGAAAGAAGCAGTGTTCCGCACCGCCATTGCCGCTCCAGCTGAGCCCACGGCATCCGGCTACACCTTCTCAGGTTGGTACATGGATGCTGCGCTGACGACTCTCGCGGACTTCAGCACCGTGGTCGTCGCCAACACCACACTATTCGCAGGCTGGACGGTAGATGCTGCTGTCGCTCCCGCTGCTGCCGGTTCTGAGCCGATGCTCGCGGAAACGGGCAACTCAGCTCCGCTTCTCCCGATCGGTTTGCTTTCGGCACTTCTGCTCGCGGCAGGAATCGCACTGCGCCGACGGACGGCCTAACTTACGCGTTAGATAAGAAATGCCCCGCAGCTAGTGCTGCGGGACATTTCTTTTTCGCACCGGAGTGCGAAGGGTGTGCGCCGTTCGGGTCGGCGGTCCCACGGGACTAGATGCGAACGAGTGCCTTGCCGACGTTCGCGCCCTTCATGAGGCCGTTGAAGGCATCCAGAGCGTTGTCGATGCCGTCGGTGATGGTCTCGTCGTAAGCGATCTTGCCGGCGCCGAGCCATCCCTGCATAGCTTCAGCGAACTGAGGTGCGAGGTGGAAGTAGGCACCCATCGTGAAGCCCTTGACCGTGAGACCGCGGGTGACAATGTTGGCGCTGTTCTTGATGCCGTTGTCCTTGGCGTTGATCAGTGACATGACACCGCAGATGGCGGCGCGGCCACCATCGTTGAAGGCGCCGAGCGCTGCGGAGAGGTGGTCGCCTCCGACGTTGTCGAAGTAGACGTCGATTCCGTCGGGTGCGGCTGCGGCGAGCTGGCCGTCGATGTCGCCATCCTTGTAATTGAACGCGGCGTCGTAGCCGTACTTGCTCGTGAGAAGTTCAACCTTCTCGGCGGTTCCTGCGCTACCTACGACGCGGGCGGCGCCGAGTTGGCGAGCAATCTGGCCGACCATGGTTCCGACTCCGCCGGCTGCACCGGAAACGAAGACGGTGTCGCCTTCCTTGATCTGGGCGATCTGCGTGAGGCCGGTCCAGGCCGTGATGCCGGTGAGGCCGAGAACGCTCAGGAAGAGCGAAGGCGAGACGCCGGGAACGTTGGGCAGAGCGGTGAACTGCTCGGCGGGGCCCTGC
Source organism: Rhodoglobus sp. NPDC076762 (assembly GCA_040687235.1). Lineage (GTDB taxonomy): Bacteria > Actinomycetota > Actinomycetes > Actinomycetales > Microbacteriaceae > Rhodoglobus. The sequence goes on from JBFBMV010000002.1 coordinate 87,644, forward strand.
GAGATGTCGCGCCATCCGAGTTGGTGCTGCACGAGCGTACCGACGGGCAGAGCCTCAACGGTGGACTCGATAACTTCACCAACAGCGGCACCGGTCATGGTCTCGCCGAGGTTGTAGGGAGCGACGTATGAGCGGCCCTCGTTCATGCGACCACGCATGTAGGGGTCGACGGAGAGGAACGAGTTGCGAACGCGAACTTCGCCTTCAGCGAGCTCGGGAAGTTCGATCTCGACCTTGACGACGTTCTCGGTGGTGGGCTCCCCGGTGGGGCGAGAGGCGAGCTGCCATTGGATGCTGGTGGTCATGTGATGCTCCTTGAAATTGTAAGAGTGGTGAAAGTGAAAAGAGGTGGGGCTCGTTACGCCTTGTCGGCGACGATGCGCTCAGCAACCGCGACAGATGATGCGGGGTTCTGGCCGGTGTAGAGCTGGCCATCAACAACCACGTAGGAGGCGAACGGCTCGGGAGCCTTCGAATATTCCGCACCGAGTTCGACTAGACGGGTTTCGACGAGCCACTTCGCCTTGTCGGCGAGACCACCGATTTCTTCTTCGCTGTTGGCAAAGCCCGTCATCTTGCGACCCTTGAGTACCCAGTCGCCGGTCTTCTTGTCGTTGGCGGCGAGCAACGCGGCGGGGGCGTGGCAGAGCACACCGAGAGTCGTATTGGACTTCACGGCCTCCACGATCAGCTGGCCGGAGTCATCGTCGACCGCAAGGTCTTCCATGGGGCCGTGGCCACCCGGGTAGAAGATTACGTCGAAGTCGCCGGCGTTGACGGCATCCAAGCGAAGTGGATGCTGCAGCACAGGCTGCAGGTCGGCGATGCGTGATTCGAATTCTGCGACGCGCTCGGCGGAACCGACGCCACCCTCGCTGAGGCTGACGGCGTCAAAAGTGGGGGCGGCACCGGCGGGGCTGGCGAGTTGAACCTTCCAGCCGGCCTCGGTGAAAATGCGGTACGGCTCGAGGAATTCTTCTGCCCAGACACCGGTGGGGTGCTGGGTTCCATCGGCGAGCGTCCAGTGCGATGCGGCCGAGAGGACCATAAGTACGTTTGTCATAAAAGCTCCTTACCGAAGACGTTGGTTCTTTATCAAACCAATTGGTTCGACACTATGTCGACGTGTAGGCTAAGTCAAACCAACAGGTTCGATTAGGAGGTGTTTGGTGGTTTCGACAGCAATGCCGCGTGATCAGCTCCGCGGCCGCGAAACAAAACAGCGCGTACTCGAGGCAGCTGCAGCTGAATTCGCCGAGTACGGCGTTGCCGGTGCGCGCATCAACCGCATCGCAGAAACGGCGAAAGCCAGTAAAGAACGCATCTACGCCTGGTTCGGCGACAAAGACGCGCTCTTCGATCACGTGATGCAAACGGGTCTCGATCGGCTCGCCCACGCAGTGCCGATCGACGCCGATCTCGTGGAATACACCGTGCGACTGCACAACTACTTCGTCAACGACCCCTCGGCCGAACGCGTCGCCATGTGGGCCTGGCTGCACGACGCGGCCACCCTCGGCTCCTTCTCTGAAGGGCGCGTTGAAGGCTACCGTCACAAACTCGAGGTGATCGCTGACGCTCAAGAACGCGGCGTTGTTGACTCCTCGTGGAAGCCCGAAGAGCTCCTTGCTCTCTTGCTGGCGGTCGCTAGCAACTGGGAGCGCGCCCCGGCAGAACTGCGCTCCATCGGATGCCCCGAATACGCAGAAAGCGAAGAGGCACGGTGTGCTTCAGTGCGCCAGGCAGCGCAACGGCTCGTGGAGCCGCGCGGCTAGAGCGCGAGCATCCTGCGGCACCCCGCTTGCTGAGGGAAGCGCCTGCTACTCGGGCGGGCGACTTGTGCTCGACCGCACGATGAGCTCGTAGTCGATCGGGGAGTTCTCAGGAATCTCGGGATGCTTGCCCGGAATGAGAAGGCTCATCAAGATCTCGACCGCGTGCTCGCCCTGCGCTTGTGGTGACTGCGACACCGTGGTGAGTCCGAAGAACTCAGAGAGTTCGTGGCCGTCGATTCCCATGATGGAAATGTCGCGGGGAACGACAAGACCAAGATCCCGGGCGGCCAGAATGCAGCCGATAGCCATCTCGTCTGACGACGCAAAGATGGCGGTCGGGCGGTGCAACGGGTTTCCGAGCAACTGTTTGGCGGCGTGATAGCCGCCCTGAATGGTGAAATCGGCGGTTGCAAAGTACTCGGGTCGAGGCTCGATTCCCGCTTCGCGCAGAGCTGCTTCGTAACCGCGGCGGCGATTGGTCGGGATGTGAAACTCGAGGTCGTAATCTTCTGACCCACCGATGTGGGCGATCTTGGTGTGGCCGAGGGCCAGTAAGTGGGCGGTGGCGAGGCTCGACACCGCATCGTCATCCAAGGTGAGGGTTCGCACGCCATCAATCGGTCCGCCGACGCCGACGGCGGGTCTGTCGAGGGCGTGTAGCCGCTCAACCTCGGCGGGGGAGAGTTTCAGTGACACCGTGATGATGCCGTCGATGCGCTTGCGCTGCAAGAACTCGTCAAACACTGTTTCGCGCTCGGCAACGCTGCCCGAGAGGTTGTACAGAGTCACGTCATAGCCGTGGCGCATGAGGGCCTGCTGGGCCCCTTCAACAACCGAGGTGAAGAACCAGCGGGTGAGATACGGCACCATGAGGCCGACATTTTTAGTGCGACCGGATGCGAGGCTCGACGCGCTCGACGAGACAACATAATCGAGCGCCGCAGCAGCTTCGGTGACCTTAAGGCGGGACGCCGCCGAGACCGGACCATTGCCGCTGAGTGCTCGCGATACCGTGGCCGTGGAGACTCCCGCGCGCTGGGCAACGTCTTCGATGCTTGCCATCAGTTGCCCTCCATTGGATGCGAACGAGATCGGATGCCGCTCAGAGCGGTCTCGCCGCTGCTGATTCTATCGACCGGCATCCAGTCCCGGCTATTTGGTGCTCGACTGGTTTATGCCCTCAACCACACGGTGGTGTCGGCGGGTAGCTCGTCGTGGCTAACGGGACCGCTGGCCAGCAGCACGTCACCGGCAGGCAGGGGAACTGCCGCATCGCCGGTATTGGCGTAGACGGCGACATCGCCGCTGCGGAACGCGAGCACTGCTTCTGAGCCAGATTCGAGCCATTCGAGCTCGCCGCTGGCCAGTTCGTGAGCCCGGCGAAGGGCGAGAGCGTGGCGGTACATCGAGAGCGTTGAGGTGTCGTCGTGGCGCTGAACATCGCGGGCGAGAGTTGCCCACTCGGCGGGTTGCGGCAACCACGCGGCATCCGAGGGTCCGAAACCGTACGAGGGCGAAGCAGCCTCCCAGGGAATCGGCACGCGGCACCCGTCGCGACCGTACCGTTCACCGTTGGTGCGGAACCAGGTGGGGTCTTGGCGGGCTTCGTCGGGGAGGTCGATAACCTCGGGCAGCCCGAGTTCTTCTCCCTGGTAGATATACGCGCTGCCCGGAAGGGCAAGCATGAGCGCGCTCGCGGCACGAGCACGGCGAAGGCCGAGTTCAGGAATCGGTAGCCCGGCCGAGCGCGGCCCGATGCCGTGACCCTGCGGGTTTTCCGCGGTCAGCGCGAGACGCGACGCATGGCGCACAACATCGTGGTTCGAGAGAACCCACGTGCTCGGAGCTTCGACCGCGGAGAACGCGCTGATCGACGCGTCGATCACGGAGCGCAGCGGGCCGGCAGCCCACGGGGTTTCGAGGTAGGGGAAGTTGAAGGCCTGGTGCATTTCGTCGGGGCGCACCCACTTAGCCATGTCGGTGAGCGGGTCGACCCACGCTTCAGCGGCAAGGATGCGCTCACCCTCGTAGCTATTGAGAATCTCGCGCCACTCGCGGTAAATCTCGTGAACGCCGTCTTGCGCCCAGAACGGTGCGCGGGCTGCGGCGATCTCGGCATCCGTCGTGCCGGCGCCGCCCATGCTGCCGCCGGCGAGCGGGGCAGTCCAGTCGGGAAGGCCGTCAGCCTTGATCATGCCGTGGGCGACATCCACCCGGAAACCGTCAACGCCGCGATCGAGCCAGAAGCGCAACACGTCGCCGAACTGGTCGCGAACCCAGCGGTTCTCCCAGTTGAAGTCGGGCTGGGTGCTGTCGAAGAGGTGCAGGTACCACTGGCCGGGCGTGCCATCGGGGTTCGTGGTGCGGGTCCACGCGTCGCCGCCGAACACCGACTGCCAGTTGTTGGGCGGCAGCTCGCCATTTTCGCCGAGACCATCGCGGAACATGTAGCGATCGCGCTCGGGGCTGCCGGGGCCCGCGGCAAGTGCTTCTTGGAACCACGGATGCTCGCTCGAGGAGTGGTTGGGCACGAGGTCAACGATCACGCGCAGTCCCAGCTCGTGGGCACGACTCGTCATCGAGTCGAAGTCGTCGAGCGTGCCGAAGAGGGGATCGACGTCGCAGTAATCCGCGACGTCGTAGCCGGCATCCTTCTGCGGCGAGGTGTAGAACGGCGAGAGCCAGACGGCGTCGATGCCTAGTTCAGCGAGCTCCGAGAGGCGGTCGCGGATGCCGAGCAAATCGCCCATCCCGTCACCGTTCGCGTCGGCGAATGACCGCGGGTAGATCTGATAAATCACTGCGGAACGCCACCATTCGGTGTGCGGGAGCACGGAAGTCATAGCCGCCACACTATCGCGATTGGCGTCGGAATCTAAGCGCTTCCACATTGTTCTCCCCAATTCTTCCTCCGAAACAACCGAAACTTTCGGAAGAGGTGCTTGCTGAATGCTGTCTATAAGAGGTATACATGGAAGCGCTTGCAGTTTGCAATGCTTTCACTGACGAAAGGCAGCCACCAATGAAGGTGACCAAGAGAGGACTGTGGGCCGTAGGCGCGCTCACCGTTACTGCATCCCTCGTTTTGACCGGATGCACAGCAGCATCCGACACGACCGATAGCGCCGCAGGAAACGGTGGCTCGCTCACCGTCTGGGTCGACGCCGACCGAGCAAGCGTGCTGAAAGACGCCGCCGCCGACTTCACCGCCGAGACCGGCGTCGAGGTCAAGCTCGTTCAAAAAGAATTCGGTGACATTCGCGACCAATTCGTCGCACAAGTGCCCACCGGCAAGGGACCCGACATTGTGATCGGCGCCCACGACTGGCTCGGCACGTTCGTCACCAACGGTGTCGTCGCTCCCGTGGAGCTTGGCGACAAGGCTGACGACTTCCAAGCAGTGGGCGTCACGGCGATGAGCTACGAAGGTCAGGTCTACGGCGTCCCGTACTCGATCGAGAACATTGCGCTCGTGCGCAACACCGCCCTCGCTCCCAGCACCCCGGCGACCTTCGACGAAATGGTCACGATGGGGCAAGCTGCCGGAACCGAGTACCCCTTCCTCGTCGGCCTCGACCCCGAAGCGGCTGACCCGTACCACCTCTACCCGTTCCAGACGTCGTTCGGTGCCCCAGTATTCGGTACCGACGCTGACGGAAGCTATGACGCCGAAGCGCTCGAAATCGGCAACGCCGGTGGCGACGCCTTCGCTGCTTGGCTTGCCGCTCAGGGTGCAGCAGGAGTGCTCAACACGAACATCACTGGCGACCTTGCCAAAGAGAAGTTCGTCGCAGGCGAGGCACCCTTCTACCTGACCGGACCGTGGAACGTTCCCGCCGCCGTCGAAGCAGGCATCGACGTGGCGATCGACCCGATCCCCTCTGCCGGTGGAGAAGACGCTCAGCCCTTCGTAGGCGTGCAGGGATTCTTCGTCAGCGCCAAGAGCGAGAACGCGCTCGCCGCGAACGAGTTCATCGTGAACTACATGGGCAGCGAAGAAGTGCAGACCGCACTCTTTGAAGTGGGCGGTCGCGCGCCGGCGCTCACGGCATCCTTCGAAGCCGCTAGCGCTGACCCGATCGTTGCCGGCTTCGGCACCGTCGGTGAGAACGCCGTACCCATGCCCTCGATTCCCGCCATGGGAGCCGTGTGGGAGTTCTGGGGCGTAACCGAAGCCGCCATCATCAACGGTGGTGACCCCACTTCGCTCTGGCAGAAGATGTCGGGCGACATTCAAACCGCTATCGCTGGATAGCGCACGGTGGCCGTCCGTCTGCAAGCGGGCGGCCACTTCCTTCCCCCTTTACTTTCTCGCCGTACAAGCGAACCCCACGTCTTCAACGGAGAACCCTCGTGACGACTTCCCCTCAGACTGACCCCGGACCCCTCCGGCAGTCAGCCCGCTCCAAGCGAGCAACCAGAATTGCGGATGCCGCCTCCGGTGGCTGGAAAGTCGTCGCCGCTAAAATCCTCGGCCTCGGTGTCGTCGACGCCATCGCGATCTATGCGCTCTTCGTGCTCGTGCGCAGCGAATCGTGGCTTGTCGCCGGTCTTGTCACCGCTGTGACGTTGCTCGTCAACTGGATCTACTTCTCCCGCGGCAAGCTGCCCGCCAAGTACCTGGCACCCGGCTTAATCTTCCTCGCGATCTTCCAGATTTTCGTGTTGCTCTACTCGGGCTACATCGCCTTCACTAACTACGGCACGGGCCACAACTCCACCAAGGAAGATGCGGTCAACGCTCTATTGCTCTCGTCGCAAAACCGCGTCGAGGACTCACCCAGCTACAAGCTGACGGTGCTCGAGCAACTGGGAGAAATCTCCTTCCTCGTTACCGAACCCGATGGCAGCGTGAGCATCGGTGGCAATGAGCGCCCCCTTGAAGACGTGCGCAACGCGCAGCTCGAGGGCGGAGTCGCCGTCGGGCTCAACGGCTACACCCCGCTCGGCTTCCAAGACATCATCGCCAAGCAAACCGAGATCGCCGCCATCAGCGTGCCCCTCACCGACGATCCCAACGACGGAATGCTGCGCACCCCCGACGGGTCAAGCGCCTTCCTCTACACCTCCTCGCTCGAGTACGACGAGGCCGCGGGCACGATGCGTGACACGAACTCCGGCACCGTCTACTCCGATATCGGCACGGGTGCCTTCACCTCGGATGCCGGCCAAGAGCTGCTGCCGGGATGGAAAATTGATGTCGGCTTCGACAACTTCATTCGTGCATTCAGTGAGGAATCCATCCGTGGTCCGCTGATTAGCGTGACGGTGTGGACGTTCGCGTTTGCCTTCCTTTCGGTGTTCACGACCTTCGCACTCGGGTTGTTCTTGGCGATCGTGTTCAACGACAAGCGGATGAAGAGCCGCAAGTACTACCGGATCATCATGATCTTGCCGTACGCCTTCCCGGGCTTTCTCTCGGCGCTCGTCTGGGCCGGAATGATGAACCAGGAGTTCGGCTTCATCAACACGGTGCTCTTGGGCGGGGCCGAAGTTCCCTGGCTCACGAACGAGTGGCTGGCCAAGGGCTCGGTGCTGTTCGTGAACCTGTGGCTGGGCTTTCCCTACATGTTCTTGGTGACGACGGGCGCGCTGCAGGCGATTCCCGAAGAGCTCACCGAAGCCGCGACGGTGGATGGCGCGAAGCCGTGGGCGATCTTCAGATTCGTGAAGCTGCCGCTGCTGTTGGTCTCGGTCGCACCGCTGTTGATCTCCTCGTTCGCGTTCAACTTCAACAACTTCAACCTCATCTACATGCTCACCAATGGTGGGCCGCGCGATGTCTCCGCAGGGGTGAATGTTGGCGCCACGGACATCCTGATTTCGATGGTCTACAAGGTTGCCTTCGTGGGAGCCAACCGAGATTACGGCTTAGCGAGTGCCTTCGCGATCATCATCTTCATTCTGGTGGCGGGTATCTCGATCATCAGTTTCCGTCGCACCAAGTCGCTTGAGGAGTTGAACTGAGATGACTACAGCAACTCAGCACCACAATCCGGATGCCGTGATCGACCCGGATGCCGCCGTGCGCTCGGGTGCCGTCGTCGGACACCCGAAGCGGCCCTTCAAGCGTTACTTCCGCGAGACGGGCTGGCGTCACCTCGTGGGTATCGCCATGTCGATCTTCGCCGCGTTCCCGCTGCTCTACGTGTTCAGCGCCTCGCTCAACCCGGGCGGCACGCTCGTGACGGCCAATTCGCTGTTCTCAAACTTCAGCTTTCAGAGTTACGCCGACCTCTTCGACCGACCCCAGCAGCCCTATGCGGCGTGGTTCGGCAACACCCTGTTGATCGGCGGAATCTCGTCACTCGGCACCGTCTTCCTCGGCGCCCTCGCGGCATATGCGTTTTCGCGTATGCGCTTCATCGGTCGACGCGTTGGGCTACTCACCCTGCTGCTCGTACAGATGTTTCCGCAGCTTCTCGCGGTCGTCGCGATCTTCTTGCTGCTCTCCGGCATCTCCGAGATCTTCCCCGCGATCGGCCTCAACAGCCAGATCGGGCTCATCATGGTCTACCTCGGTGGCGCGCTCGGAGTGAACACCTACCTGATGTACGGGTTCTTCAACACGGTTCCGTCATCCATTGACGAGGCAGCGAAGATCGATGGCGCGGGTCATGCACGCATCTTCTTCACGATCATCCTGCGCCTCGTCGCACCAATTCTCGCGGTCGTTGGTCTGCTCTCGTTTGTGGGCACCACGAGTGAGTTCGTGATCGCCAGCATCGTTCTCATCGACCCCGACAAGCAGACTCTCGCGGTTGGCCTCTACCAGTTCGTCTCTCAAGAGTTCTCGCGCAACTGGAGCATCTTCGCGGCCGGCGCCGTCCTCGCGGCCATCCCCGTGATGACCCTGTTCTTGTTCCTGCAGAAATACATCGTCGGTGGTCTCACCGCGGGAAGCGTGAAGTGATGGATGCCCTGCTTCCGCACCACGATGGCTCAGCGCTGCACGTCTCTACCCAGACCCCCGCGCTCGGCGACACCGTCACGCTCCGCCTTCGCGTGCCGGTCGGTTATGGCCCGCTGAAAGCAGTGCGGGTGCGCGAGAATCCCGATCACGAACCGCGCTGGACGGATGCTCGCCTCACCGGAACTGCCGCGGGCTGGGACTGGTGGCAGGCCGACATCGTGGTCGAGAACCCGCGGCATGGATATCGCTGGTTGCTTGTGCACGAGGCCGGGGCGGGGGCTTCTGAGGCAGGGGCAGCGCCCGCTGGCCACGGTAAAACTGGCCGCACCGAGTGGCTCAACCAGAGCGGGCTGCACTCGATCGAGACGCTTGACTCCGAGGACTTCGCGCTGCTCGCGACTCCGGCTGCGCCCGAGTGGTTGGCGGAGACGGTCATGTATCAGGTGTTCCCCGATCGCTTTGCCCGGTCATCCGCCGCCGATGCTCACGCCAAGCCTGAGTGGGCAATTGCTGCGCGTTGGGACGAGCCGGTTGACCCGGTGCTGCCCGGCCGCTCCAAGCAGTTCTATGGGGGAGACCTCGACGGCATCACCGAGCACCTCGATCACCTGACCGCGCTCGGCGTGACGATGCTGTATCTGACGCCGATCTTTCCGGCCCGTTCGAACCATCGCTATGACGCGTCGAGTTTCGTGGATGTTGATGAACTGTTGGGCGGGCGCGAAGCGCTGATCCGCTTGGTGGGCGAGGCCCACGCTCGCGGACTCAAGGTCATCGGTGACCTCACGACGAACCACTCGGGCTCTGCGCACGAGTGGTTCCAGGCCGCGCTCGGTAAGCCGGACGCGCCCGAGGGCGATTTCTACTACTTCACGAACGACGAGCACACCGAGTACGTGGGCTGGTTGGGCACGCCGAGCCTGCCGAAGTTCAACTGGAACTCGATCGAACTGCGTCGACGCTTCATCGAGGGCGACGATTCGGTGGTCGCGCACTGGCTCAAAGAGCCCTACAACTTCGATGGCTGGCGCGTGGATGTCGCGAACATGACCGGCCGGATGGGCGCTGAGGATCTCAACGAAGAGGTGCGGCAGATCATCCGTCGCACCATGGAGAACGTGAATCCTGACACGGTGCTGTTGGCGGAGTCGACGAACGATGCCGCGAGCGACCTGCAGGGTGATGCCTGGCACGGGGCGATGACGTATCCTTCGTTCACGCGGCCGGTGTGGGGCTGGCTCACCGAACCCGGTGACACCTCTCACGTCACGGCGGATGGGTCGATCGACCCCGAGGCGTGGTTCTTCGGGCAGCCCATCGGCGGCATCCCGAACTACAGCGCGCGCGACTGTGCAGAGATGACGGTGCGGTTCACGGCCAGCATTCCGTGGCGCATTCGGCTCGGCAACATGAACGCGCTCGACACTCACGACACCGCGCGGTTCCGCACGCATGCGCCGGCCGACAACGTGCCGCTCGCGCTTGCCCTCTCCGTGACGTTGCCCGGAGTGCCCGTCGTGTTCGCGGGCGACGAGTTCGGACTCAGCGGGGACGACGGTGAAATGTCGCGCACGCCCATCCCGTGGGGCACCGAAACTGACGCTGCCGTTGCGCCGACGCTCGAGGTCTATCGCCAGCTGATCGCGCTGCGGCGTGAGCTGCCCACGCTCTCGCACGGCGGCCTGCGCTGGTTGCACGTCGCCGACGATGCCCTCGTGTTCGTGCGCGAAGATACCGACGCCACCGTGCTCGTAGTCGTTGCGCGCTCGCCGCTGACGGTGACGCTGCCGGCCAACGCGCTCGGTGTTGAGCTGGGGGCGGATGTTGCGAGCCCCGCGTTCCTCTCCGGCGACGCGACTCTGGCATCCTCTGCCGCCGGGCTCACGCTCTCGGCGGCTGCTCGCACCTGCGCGATCTGGACTCTGCCCGGCGTCGAGTACCCCGTCATCGAGCTGCCCGACGCCTAGCGGGGCGAAAGCGGGAAGCGCTCTGAAATTAGTCGTCAGCGCTGAGCGTCAGAGCTGAGCGCGAGTGCTTCGTCGTGCACGTTCAACCCGGCGGTGCGTGTGCGATCTCGACCTCGCTCGAGTTCATCGTTCAGAGTGCGCGCAATGGTGTCGCGAAGTGGCCGAAGCGTGCCGCCCGCGGCGTGGTAGCGGGCGTTGTTCCGCTGCAGGAAGCCGGCGTCGGTTGCGGGAATCCAGAGGGGCAATGAACGTGGTCCCGCCCAATAGTTGATCTCGTGGTCGGTGAGCCACCCGTCATCGCGCTGCTCGAAACCCTCGGTGAAGCCCGCAACGTCAGCGGTTAGCTTCATGAACTCGTCGAAGGGAACCGAAGTGCCGACGGCGTTCATCGTTCCGGTAGTCCCCTCAAGCCCGGCGTGCACGATCCACGTCGCAAGGTCATCGACATCGATCGCTTGCACCCAGCGGTCTGCAAAGGTCGGGGTGAGAATGCGACCACCGCGGTGCAGTCGTGCTGGCCAGTAGCCGAAGCGGTCGGTGGGATCACCGGGGCCCACGATGAGCCCCGGGCGCGCGATGAGCAGGCGCTCGCCGCGGTGGCGGCGGCTCGCTCTCTCCGCGGCGACCTTTGCGTGGGCATAGTCGGCTTTGTCGATGGGCTCGACGACTCGTGCGCGCTCGTCGGCATCCGGTTCGTCGTTGCATTCGTAGACGGACACCGTCGAGACGAACGTCCAATGCTCAGCGCGCGAGCTTAGCGACTGTAGCGCTGACTCCACCTGCTCGGGATCCCGGGAGACCTCGATAACAGCATCCCAGTCGCCCGCCAGATCGTCGTAGGCGTCGGGCTGTGTGCGATCGGCGCGGACGAGGTGAGCGCCTTCGGGCACTACACCGGTTTCTCCGCGCGCCAAGCAGGTGACCTCGGCCCCACCCTGCATTGCGGCCTGCGCAATTGATCGCCCCAGCCATCCGGTTCCGCCAAGAATCAATACGCGTCGCATGGCTCTATGCAACAGCATTCGGCAGTGCCGGTGTTACGTTTTGAGGTAAAGGTGAGCGCTGCGCGGTTTTTGGCTGCACTCTAACGAGAGCTCGATGCAGAAAGTAGGCCGGATGCGTTTCGCCGCCATCACCGCGTCTGCGCTGCGACTCTTCGTGCGTCGCTGGGCACTGGAGGCACTGTGGCTGCTGGGAGCACTCGGGCTCGCGTTGTTCGCCGTCACCTTTCTCGCCGGCACATCAGGCCGGGGAGAGCTGATGTTTCTTGACGGCGACTCGATGATCGTTCCGCTCGTCTCGCGATCCATCCTCGAAGGTACTGCGAGCGATTGGGCGATGTCCGCGGTGCTCTTCGTGCCCGAGAGTGTGTCGTTTATCGCTCTCTCGCTGCTCGGGTGGAGTCTGCAGGAATCACAATTTCTGGCTGGCGTCCTGAACTTCGTCGGGCTCTACCTCGTTTTTCGTGTGGCTGCCGTCGCCATCCTTCAGAGTTCGCGGGCAGCACTCGGTGCCACTGCCGCATTCGCCGTGGTGTGCGTATTAGTGCTCACCGAGGGCAACGGCGGTGGCGACAGCCCCGAACTCGCGTCACTGCTGGCAATGACGACTTACTACGCCGCGACCGTTCTTGGCGCGTTACTCACTGTGGGCATTGCGCGTCGCATAATCGGCGGTTGCCCGCAGGAGCGCTCGCTCGATGTTGGCCTCTTCGCCCTCGCAGCGCTCTCAACTTTCTCGAATCCGCTCTATCTGGCCTGGGTGACGGCACCCCTCGTGGTGATCATCATCGTCGTCGCCGTGAGCGCAGGCTGGACACGCTCAGCGCAGTGGACACTCATCTCCCTCGTGGCCGGCTCCGCATTCGGCTACCTGCTGCGCATCCCGCTAGCGCCGTGGATCGTGGCCGACCCAGATAATTACTCTCGACCGGGCCGTTCGCGGGCATCCTTCGGCTATCACTGGGCGCTGCTGGTCGACCGACTCTCTGCGCCGGGTGGCGCTGTCGCGGTTGCTCTGGTCCTTGGCCTAACCGTCCTCGGGGTCTGGCTAACCCTGCGTTCACTGCGCCACGGAGCAACAGCATCCGCTGTCGTCGCCACATATTCGTGGTTTGCCCCGCTCGCGACCACGGTTGGCTTCATTCTGTTGGGCACCGAAGCCTCCCGCTATCTGCAGTTATGGGCCTTCACCCCGCCGCTCGCGCTCATCGTCTGGATTGCGGATGCCCGACTCACGAATCGCGCGCCACACTCGTATCGACGGCTGCTCGCTACTGCTGCCGTGCCCGCGCTAGTCGGCGGCATCCTGTTCGCGCTTGCCCTGCCGGCGGCTGCCCCACGAGCAACCGAGCACGACACCTCGCTCGCTTGCGCGGTGGATTGGGTGAACGCATCAGGCGCGGTGGGTGCCGGTCAGTTCTGGAGTGTTCGCGCCGTCAAGACCCATGTGGATGACCCGGCTCAGCTCATCCAAACCGATTTCGCCCTCCACGACTACGCGTGGTTGGTCGATCGTTCAGATTTTGCCCAGCGCGAGGTGTCGTTTCTGATTGTCGACGAGCACAGCGCACCATTCACGCTTCCGTCGGTCGCCGAGCGGCTGCCCTCGACGACGATCGACTGCGGCCGCTTTCAGATCATCGACTACAGCCCGGCTAGCCTTACGCGACCGTAACGTCGATGAGCACCTTGCCGACGGCTCCGCTCTCAACGAGAGCGTGGGCATCCGCAGTCTGCTCCAGTGAGAAGCGGTGCAGCGGCAAGCCGGTCTCTTCGCCGATGCCGAGCGCGCCATCCGCGAGTGCGATGTTGATCGTGTCGCCGGCGGCACGGATAGCGTCGATGCCGACGGTGTAGAGCAACACGAATTGGTAGCGCACGTTGAGGGCGAAGTGACGGCGAACATCGAGCGTCACTTCGTCGCCGCCGTTGTTCGCATAGACAGAGATGGAGCCGCGGTTGCGGATGACCGCGAGGTCGAGCTCCGCGTTCTGGGCGGGGGCGACTTCAACGATCTGATCGACGCCTTCGGGGGCAATTGCGCGGATCTGCTCAACGATGTCGGCGTCGGTATAGGTGAGAACGTGGTGAGCGCCAGCGGCGGCAGCGAGCGCCGCTTTGGTCGGTCCGCTCACGGTCGTGATCACGGTCGCACCGGCCCAACGAGCAAGCTGAATGGCGGCATGGCCCACAGCACCGGCTCCGCCGGCAACGAGTACGACCTTGTCGCTGAGAGCGGTCGGATGCAGTTCGTCGGGCCCGTCTTCGGCAACCGTCAGCGCGCGGTACGCCGTAATCGCGGGAACACCCATGCTGGCGCCCTGGTCAAAGCTCGCGCTCGCCGGCAGCGCGAAAACACGTTCGGCGGGCAGCACAGCCTGCTCTTGGCTCGAGCCGCTGTTCGAGCGTTGGTAGGCCGCAAGGGCGAGCCACACGCGGTCGCCGACGCTGACATGCTGCACGTCATCGCCCACTGCTTCAACGATGCCGGCACCATCCTGGCCGGGAACAACCTCATCAAAGGGCAATGCCTGACCGGATGCCGCACCGCGCCGTGACTTCCAGTCGGTCGGGTTCACCCCGCTCACGACAATGCGCACGCGCACTTCGTCGGGCCCAGGTTCGAGCACTGGCCGCTCGACGAGCTGAAGTACGGAGGTGTCGCCGGTCTCGCGGTAAACAATTGCTCTCATGCCTAGGTCAACAGGGCAGCGCCCCCGCAGAATTCCGAAACTCAGAAGATCAGCATCCGAATTCTGACTGCCGTTAGCCGCGGCACGCGAGAAAATCTAGTGCCCGGGGATCGCACTCCACGGTGCCCGCATGGTGCGCACGAAGGAGTACATCACGAGGGTGGGGTGGTGGTGTTCGAGGGCGTAGAAGATGCGCTCGCCGCTGAGGGTGACGCCGATGGTTTCCCACATTTTGGCTTCAGTGCCCTTGTTGAGCTGAAGCAGATCGGCGTAGTTGTCGTCGAGCAGCGCGACACCGGCGGTCACGATTTCCCACGCGATTCCTTCGCCCCAGAGCTTCTTGGCCGACTCGTAGACCGGGTCGGTGGGGTCAATCGGGTCGTGTTCGCCAGCCGGCAGCGGGATCGTGTATTCGGCCACCATCGCGGCCTGGTCGTCGGCGAACCAGCGCAACACGATCTTCACGGCGCGGGTGGTGCTGAGCGGCGAAAGCAGCGGGGCAAGATCGGCGGGAAGTTCGATCGTTTCGGCCGTCAAGATCTCGACCGAGGGCGTGTAGCCCATACGCGCGAGCACTTCACCGTACGAGACACTCGCCTCGAAGCGTGCGCTCAAACGCAGAGCAACCGGGTCAACGACGGTCGCGGCACCCTGGCTGCGAATCACAATTCCCTGACGCTCCAACTGCGCGAGCGCCACCCGAACCTGGGGGCGGCTGCAATTCAACCACTCGGCAAGCTTGAGCTCGCCGGGCAGTAGAAAGTTGGAGTCACGGGCCGCTTCCCGCACATGGCGAAGCACGCCACTGAGAATTCGCTCATCCTCAGTGAGTGATCCGGTGGCGATGCGGCCTTCGGGGACCGTAATTTCCATGTGCGCTCCTATGCGGCGATCGACTCTCGAGCGGCCACAAAAGCCTCAACGCAACGGCTGATGTCCTCGCTTGAGTGTCCAGCCGACAACTGTACGCGAATACGAGCTTTGCCCAACGGCACCACGGGGTACGAGAAAGCGATGACGTAGACGCCGAGCGTGAGCAGGGCATCCGCCATGGCAACAGCTTCGTGTTCGTCGGCAAACATGACCGGAATGATCGGATGCTCGCCCGGCAGCAGAGTGAACCCGGCCTCGGCCATTCCGCTGCGGAACTGTTCCGCATTCGCCTTGAGCTTGGCGCGGCTCTCGGCCCCTTCGGCCACGAGGTTGAGGGCTTCGATGGAGCCGGCGACTACCGAGGGCGCAACGGCGTTCGAGAATAGGTACGGGCGTGCGCGCTGGCGCAGCAGCTCGACGATCTCGGCGTGAGCGCTGATGTAACCACCGGATGCTCCACCCAGAGCCTTGCCGAGCGTGCCCGAGATGATGTCGACCCGGTCGGAGACACCGCAGTGCTCGGGCGTTCCCGCTCCGGACTCACCGACGAAGCCGACGGCGTGCGAGTCATCGACCATGACCATCGCATCGTACTGCTCGGCGAGGTCGCAGATCGCTTCGAGCGGGGCGAGGTAGCCGTCCATCGAGAAGACGCCGTCGGTGACGATGAGGCGACGGCGGGCATCCTTCGCGGAAATCAGCTGCGCTTCGAGGTCGGCCATGTCGCGGTTCTTGTAGCGGTAGCGGGCGGCCTTCGAGAGGCGAACGCCGTCGATGATCGAGGCGTGGTTCAGTTCATCGGAAATCACGGCGTCCTCAGCACCGAGCAGCACCTCAAAGATGCCGCCGTTGGCGTCGAAGCACGAGGGGAACAGGATGGTCGCCTCCATGCTCAGCAGCGCCGAAAGCCGGTTCTCGAGCTCAACGTGCTGGGTCTGGGTGCCGCAGATGAAGCGCACGCTCGCCATGCCGAAGCCCCAGTCGTCGAGGGCATTCTTAGCGGCGGCCACGAGGCGCGGGTGGTTGGCGAGGCCGAGATAGTTGTTGGCGCAGAAGTTGAGAACGGGCTTTCCGCTCGCTTCCACATGCGCTGACTGCGCAGTGTCGAGCTGGCGCTCGGTCTTGTAGAGGCCAGCCGAGCGGATCTCGCTCAGGGTGTCGTTGAGTTGGTCGCGAACTGTTCCGTACATGATGTGCTCCTGAAAGTTGTGGGGTGGCGGGCCGGTGGCGAAAGCGACAGGCGCTACGACCAGTCGATGATGACCTTGCCGCCGTTTCCGCGGCGAGCGGTCGCGAAGGCTTCTTCCCACTGTTCGGCGGGGAAGCGGTCGGTAACCACGGCAGAGACATCCAAACCGGTGTGCACCATGGCGTTCATGGCGTACCAGGTCTCGAACATTTCGCGGCCATAGATGCCCTTGATGGTGATCATGTGGGTCACGACGGTGGCCCAGTCGATGCCGATGGGTTCGGCGGGCAGGCCGAGCATCGCAATGCGGCCGCCCTGGTTCATGTTGCTGATCATCTCGGGCAGCGCGGTGGGGTGACCGCTCATTTCGAGCCCGATGTCGAAGCCCTCTTTCATGCCGAGCTGTTCTTGAGCTTCGGCGATGCGGGTCGTCGAGACGTTGATCGCGAGGTCGACGCCCATGTCGCGGGCGAGCTGCAGGCGTTCTTCATTCACGTCGGTCATCACGATGTGGCGAGCGCCAATGTGGCGAGCAACCTTCGCGGCCATGAGCCCGATCGGTCCGGCACCCGTGATGAGCACGTCTTCGCCGACCATCGGAAACGAGAGTGCAGTGTGCACGGCGTTGCCGAGGGGGTCGAAGATGGCGGCAAGCTCGGGGTCGATGTCGAGTGGATGCGCCCAGACGTTCTGTTCAGGAATCACGACGAACTCGGCGAAGGCGCCGTCGCGGTTTACACCAATGCTTGAAGTGAATTTGCAGAGGTGGCGGCGGCCGGCACGACAGTTGCGGCAGTGGCCGCACACGACGTGGCCTTCGCCGGAGACGAGAGCACCGACCTCGACCGAGGTCACTCCTTCGCCCAGCTCAACAACGTGGCCTGAGAACTCGTGGCCAGGAATCAGGGGAGCGTTGATGGCGCCGGCGGCCCACGCATCCCACGATTCAATATGCAGGTCAGTGCCGCAAATTCCGGTGCGGGCAACCCTGATTTTTACCTCGCCGCGACCGGGCGTTGGTTCGGGGCGTTCGGCCAATATGAGGCCTGGTCCGGCCTTGTCCTTGTAGAGGGCTTTCATCGTTGATTCCTCTCAGGCGGCGCGACATGGCGCGTGGTGTGCGCTTGTGGCGCACCTCATTCGACGTGTCCGCTGCTGTGTTTCAGGGTACCGCCACTTGTTTACAAGTGCGACTCTTCTGCTAGCGTCATACAAATCATAAGTTGAAGGAGCCATTCGTGACCGAAATATCCCAGCGCATCGAGGGAATATCGCTATGGGATGGTACGGCCGCGCACGGCATTGGTTCCCTCAGCTGGACAGGTGACCGGATCGACGCGGTAGAAACCGTGAACGACGCCACGGCCACCGATTCGGATGCCGCAACCACGGCATCCGAATACAGCGTGATTCCGGGCCTCATTGACACCCACGTTCACCTCGGCGGCTATGCCGGACCAGGCAAGGTGGACTGGGTTTCGTGGCCGCTCATGACGCCGTGGGAAGAACAGGTCTTCCACATCGCGGCAAACGCCCACCAGGCCGCCCGCAACGGCGTCACGACGCTGCGCGATCTCGCCGGCGACGGTCGTCAACTGGCCGTCAAGCGCGCTTTCGACCAGGGCATTCAGCAGGGCCCGCGCATTCTCGTGCACGGCCCCGTCGGTATGACCGCGGGTCACGGCGATCTCTTCATCCCTCCGCACTACCCGCACCGCACGCCCACCGCCGACAGCCCCGACGAGTGCCGCAAGCTCGTGCGCGAATACGCTCGCGCCGGTGTTGACGGCATCAAGATCTTCACCAGTGGCGGCGTTCTCTCAACCGGCGACAAGGTCGGCTGGCGCAACCAAACCACCGCCGAGATCGAGACGACCCTCGACGAAGCTCACGCGCTCGGCCTCAAGGTTGCCGCCCACAGTCACTCCACCGAGGGCAACCAGATTGCCTTGGATGCCGGAGTCGACTCCCTCGAACACGGCACCGGCATCACCGAAGAGCAGTGGCCAACACTGCTCGAGCGCAACATCTCAGTGGCTCCCACGCTCATGATCAACGACGTGATTGCCGAAGCCCGCATCCCGGTCTCGGCTGAAGCGCAAGAAAAGGCGCAAGCCGTCGTGATTGAGCGCAACACCAACTTTGCTGCCGCAGGTCGCGCCGGGGTGCGCTTCGTGCTCGGCACCGATGCCAATGGCATCTTCGTGAAATTCGGCGATCAGATGGAAGAAGTGCGTCTGATGGCCGAGATGTTCGGCTGGAGCGCAGAACGTGCGCTGCAGTCCGCGACCTCGGATGCCGCCGACGCAATCGGCCTGGCAGACAAGGTCGGAACCCTCGCGACCGGATGGGGCGCTGACTTTGTCGTGCTCAAGGGCCGTCCGTGGGAAGACATCACTCAGCTTCGTACCGAAAACATCGTCGCGGTTGTCTCGCGCGGTGTCGTCGTGTTCGGAGAACTCCCGCAGTAATCGCGTTACCAGCTCAACCAGCATTACCAGCACCACCGGCGTTACCAGCACCACCGGCGTTACCAGCACGACTACCTCCAGTAGTAACTGCAGCACCAGCACCGCACCACCAGCATCCGCATCACATTCCGCAGTACCACCGCAACGCTCACCACGTTGCGTCGACAGCACTGAAAGGACCGAGTATGAACTCCCCGAAAAACCGAGTACTTCGCTGGGGCATTGCGCCCATCGGAGCGCTTGCCGCACTGGGCCTGTTGGCCTCTTGCGCGGCAGGGCCAGCCGCTTCGCCCAAGACGGATATCACGATGGCAGTCACGGGCGACCCCGTGTGCCTCGACCCTCAGCAGGTCACCCTCACCACCGCGCTCAACATTGGCCGCCAGGTTGTTGACTCGCTCATTGATCAGGATGCTGAAACCGGCGAACTGGTGCCGTGGCTCGCAGAGAGCTGGGAAACCAACAATGACCTCACCGAGTTCACTTTCGAACTGCGTGATGACGTCACCTTCAGCGATGAGACCGCGCTGACGGCAGACACCGTGGTCAAGAACCTCGACGCTCTCTTTGAGATGGGCTCCACCGCATCCCTCGCCTCGCAGTACCTCGCCGGGTACGAAGGCAGCACCGCGGTTGACGAGAACACGGTGACCGTGAACTTCGAGTCGTCGAACGCTCAGTTCTTGCAGGGTGCCAGCACCATCACGCTCGGCCTCGTCTCTGACGCCACCACCGAGCTCAGCCCCGAAGACCGTTGCCAGACTGTCGTCGGCACTGGTCCCTTCACGATCGACTCCTACGTGGCTAACGACTCCGTCGTGATCGCCAAGCGTGTCGGTTACGACTGGGCATCCGAACTTCGCGGCCACAGCGGTGAAGCACTCGTTGACACCGTCACGTTCCCGATCACGCCGGAGGCAGGCGTGCGCACCGGTGGACTGCAGACCGGCGAATTCGACATCATTCAGGATCTTCCTGCTGTAGACGAGAGCCGCTTCGACACCGCGGACTACAACATCTACGCCCGCGGAAACCCCGGAATGCCCACGAGCCTCGTGCCCAACACCACGCGTCCCGTCGTCAGCGACGAGATCGTGCGCAAGGCAATGCTGCTCGCGACCGACCGTGCAGAAATCACCGCACTCACCGGTTCGTCGCAGTCGCAGCCCGCTTCGAGCGCGCTGAGCTCCGCAACCCCCGGCTACAGCAGCCAGGAAGCCGCGATGGCCTACGACCTCGATGCAGCCACCGCGCTGCTCGACGACAACGGTTGGGTCGTCGGTTCTGACGGCATCCGCGAGAAGGACGGCCAGCGTCTCACCATGAGCGTTACCGCCTTCTACGGCCAGGATGTTCTTGAGGCAACTCAGATTCAGCTCGCTAAGGCTGGCATCGACCTGCAGCTCAACATCGTGACCGCCGGAGACTTCTTCGGAGCCATCGCGACCGGTGACTACGACTTCTTGAGCGCTAGCCTCACGCGCACTGACCCCGACGTTCTGCGGGTCACGTTCTCGAAGGATGCCGTCTCGAAGTGGGCCATCATCGACGACGCTGAACTGGAATCGCTGCTCAACGAGCAGGCCAGCACGGCAGACACCACCGAGCGCACGGCACTCATCGCCGAAATTCAGGAGATGATTATTGACCGTGCGTACCTGATCCCGCTTCTCGAAGTAGCTCAGGTGCACGCCTCAACCGCCAACGTTTCTGGTCTGACCTTCGACTCGTCGTCGCGACTGATCATGTACGACGTCAGCGTCTCGGAATAACTCTCACTAGGTGATGTGACCAGCATGAAAGAGCGTCAGTCGTGACACAGGTGAAAGCCTGGGCAGGCTACTTGCTGCCCAAACTCGGACAGTTCCTGTTCGTTGTTGTGGCTACCTACACGCTCGTTTTCGTGCTGGTCCATTTCCTGCCCGGTGACCCGTTGATCGCCGCCCTTGCAGCAAAGGGCGGCGCATCAACGGTCATCGATCCGGCTGAACTCGACGCCTTGCGCGTGCAGTACGGCCTCGACGGAACACTCTGGCAGCAGTACTTCGGCCACCTCATCGCGGCGGCTCAGGGTGACCTCGGTGTCTCCATCTCGACCGGTGTTCCCGTAACCGAAATGATCGCCCGGGCCTTCCCCTTCAGCGTGCAGATCGCCTCGCTCGCTCTGCTCTTCGGCGTCACCTCCGCCGTTCTCATCACCTTCTTGGCCTACGCAGCACCGTGGCCGTGGCTACGTCAACTGCTGCTGCAGGTTCCGCCATTCGGGATCGCGGTGCCCGCCTTCTTGAGCGGTCTGCTGTTGATCAGCGTCTTCGCTTTCACTCTCGGCTGGTTGCCCTCGGCCGGCGCTCGCAGCTTCGACGCCGCCATCCTGCCGGCGATCACCCTCGCCCTGCCTGTCGGTGCTCTCTTCTTCCAGGTCTTCTCGTCTGCCGTGCTCGAAGCCCAGAACAGCCCCTACGTCTTTACGGCCGTCGCCAAGGGTGTGCCTCCGCGCCGCATCTTCACGAAGCACTTGTTGCGCAACGCACTGCTGCCCTCCATCACCATTCTCGGCTTGCTCATTGGGTACTTGGCGGGCGGAACCGCCGTTGTCGAAACAGTCTTCTCGCGCGACGGAATAGGCCGCATGACCGTCAACGCCGTGCTCGCTCGCGACATCAATGTCATCCAGGGCGTCGTGCTGGTGGTGGGCGCGATCTATGCGCTCGTCAACCTGCTCGTGGATGTCGCCTACGGCTTCATTGATCCGCGAACGCGCATCGGTGGCGGGGTTCCCTCGCGCGCTCGACTGGGGGCGAAGAAGTGACCAATCTGCGCAAGCCCGGCTTCGTTCTGGGCCTCATCGTTATCGCCTTGGCAATCGTGGCTTCTCTAGCGCCTCAGTTGCTCGCGACTCACGATCCCTTCGAGTCGGTCGCGACCGACCGCCTGCTGCCGCCGAGCGCTCAGTACCTGTTCGGCACCGATAACCTCGGTCGCGATCTCTACTCGCGCGTTATTTATGGAGCTGCCCTCTCGCTGCTCTCGGCATCCCTCGCCGTTGTCGTCGGTGTAGTCGTGGGCGCCGTCGTCGGTCTCATCTCGGGCTTCGTTGGCGGTCGCACCGACTTCATCATCATGCGCTTCGTGGATGTGCTGATCGCCGTTCCCGGAGTTCTGCTCGCCCTGATTGTGGTCGCCAGCCTCGGCTTCGGCCCCGTCTCGCTCGCTCTCGGTGTTGGCCTTGGGGCCGCCGGCAGCTTTGCTCGTGTGATGCGATCGCAAGTGCTGCGCATCCGCAGCGAAGAGTATGTCGAAGCGGCGCGCACGCTTGGCGTTCGCTCGCCCGCGATTCTCGTGCAGCACGTGCTGCCTAACGCCGCACGCCCCGTGATCGCGATGGCGGCGCTCGAAATGGGTACCGCGATTCTCTCGGTTTCAGCTCTGACCTTCTTGGGCTTTGGCGCTCCGCCGCCCGCTCCCGAGTGGGGTGCCCTCGTCTCGGCGGGCCGCGACTACGTGGCGACCAACCCCGGCCTCAGCATCATTCCGGGTGCCGTAATTCTCGTGGTCGTGCTGGCCGTGAACCGGGTAGCGCGAGCGATCGGAGGCGACGAATGATCGAGCATGGTTCTGGTGCGAAGGATGGGTCTGGCGCGAAAGCAGGGTCTGGTGCAGAGGCTGCGGCAGCCGCCAGCGACGTGGCCGACGACAACATTCTCGTCGTGCGTGACCTGCAGGTCTCCTACGCGACCCGCTCGGGGTCCGTGGCGGCGGTGCGCGGCATCAGCTTCGTTGTTCCGCGCGGCAAGATCGTCGCGATTGTGGGCGAATCGGGCTCCGGCAAAAGCACGACCTCGCAAGCGCTGATTCGGCGGTTGGCATCCGGTGGCCGCATCGACAGCGGCTCCATCGAGTTCGAAGGGCGCGACCTCGGCCCGATGTCGGAGCGCGAGCTGCGCTCCATTCGCGGCGGTCGCATCGGTTTCGTGCCGCAAGACCCCAGCAAGTCACTCAACCCGCTCATGCGCGTCGGCGACCAGATCGCCGAAGCCCTGCGCCTGCACCTCAAGCTCGACAAGGCTGCCGCGGCTGCCGAAGCTGTGCGCATTCTCGACGAGGTCGGGCTGACCGATCCGGAAGCTCGCGCCACCCAGTTTCCGCACGAACTGTCGGGCGGCATGCGCCAGCGCGTGCTCATCGGAATCGCGTGGGCCTGCAACCCCCAACTTGTTATTGCGGACGAGCCGACGAGCGCCCTCGACGTGACGGTGCAACGCCACGTTCTCGACAACATCGACGAACTCGTGCGTCGCCACAACACCTCCGTCGTTCTCGTCACCCACGACCTTGCCGTCGCTGCCGACCGTGCCGACTATGTCGCCGTAATGAGCAATGGCGAAATTGTCGAACAGGGCACCACCGAGCAAGTACTCTCGTCGCCCACCCACGAGTACACGAAGAAACTCGTGGAATCCGCTCCGGGGCTGGCGAGCAGACGCCTCACCCCGTCAGTGACGGCTCTCGGCGAACAACAGCAATCAAGCGCGGGAAAGCTATTCACCCACACCCGCCCGGCGCAGCCTGCGGGCTCAGCCACGGCATCCGGAGCCGTCGCGGTTTCCGCCGCCAACAGCGGGGCGGATGCCGCTGAAACCGCCAACATTCTTGAGGTCTCGAACCTGGTGAAGACTTTCGCTCTGCGCCGCCAGGGTGGTGGCTCGCAAGTGTTGCGCGCCGTGGACGATGTCTCGTTCGTGGTCCCGCGCGGATCGACGTTCTCGATCGTGGGGGAGTCGGGCTCGGGCAAGACGACGACCGCGCGTATAGCGGCTCGTATCGCCTCGGCCGACTCGGGCACCGTGAGCTTTGACGGCACCGACGTCACCTCGCTCTCGGGCGAAGCTCTGCGTCAACTGCGCCGCCGCGTGCAGGTCGTCTACCAAAACCCCTTCGGTTCGCTCGACCCCAAGATGTCGATTGAGCGGATCATCGCCGAGCCCTTGCGCGCGTTCCGAGTAGGCGACCGCACCCACCGCGCCGAAGTAGCACGCGAACTGCTCGAGCACGTGAGCCTCAGCCCGTCGCTCGCGCAGCGTCGCCCCACCGAGTTGTCGGGCGGTCAGCGCCAGCGCGTCGCCATCGCGCGTTCACTCGCCATAGGCCCCGAGCTGATCGTGCTCGACGAGCCGGTCTCCGCGCTGGATGTCTCGGTGCAAGAGCAAATTCTGCAGCTGTTGGTCGATCTTCAGGTGCAGTTCGGGCTCAGCTACCTCTTTATCTCGCACGACCTCGGTGTGATTCGCCAGATCTCCGACCACATTGCCGTGATGCGCTTCGGCAAAGTGCTCGAAGCGGGCACTGCCGGCGACGTGATGTCGAACCCGCAGCACGAGTACACGCGCGAGCTGCTCGCGGCGATTCCGGGGCAGCGCGCGGTCTAGTGGTGGTGAACGTGCTCTTCGCCGATGTTGCTCTCGGGCTCGATCTGGAACGTGGAGTGCTCGATGCTGAGCTCGAAGTGCTCGGCGACGCACTTCTGTAACGCGGGCAGCATCTCGGCGGCGTGACCGTCACGAAAGCACGAATCATCGACGATGACGTGCGCCGTGAGCACGGGCAGATCGGATGAGATGCGCGTGATGTGCAGGTCGTGCACGTCGGTAACGTGATCCATTTCCATGATGTGGGCGCGCACTGCTTCGGGGTCAATGCCCTGAGGCGTGGACTCCAAGAGCACACCGAGGCTAGCCTTCAGCAGGATGATGGTGCGCGGCACGATCAGAAGGGCGATCAGGATGCCGACCACGGCATCCGCCTGGTACCAGCCGAAGAGCGCGATCACGATAGCGCTGAGGATGACGCCGACGGAGCCCAGCGCGTCGTTGACGACTTCGAGAAATGCGGCCTTCATGTTGAGGTTCGAGTTGCGCCCGCTCGTGAGCACGATCATGGCGGCGAGGTTGGCGAGCAAACCAATGATTCCGAAGATCACGAGGCTGCTGGCTTGAATCTCGGGTGGATCGAAGAGGCGGCGCACACCCTCGATGAGGGCGTAGATGCCGACGGCAAACAGTAGGCTCGATTGGGCCATGGCGCTCAAGACCTCGGCGCGTTTAAGGCCCCACGAGTGTTTGTTGGTGGCGGGGCGCTGCATGAGGCCCGCCGCGATGAGCGCCATGAAGAGGCCTGCAGAATCGGTGAGCATGTGCGCGGTGTCGACGAGCAGGGCCAGGCTGCCCGTAACGATCGCCCCGATCGCTTGAGCGATGACGACACCGACGGTGATGATGAAGGCGATCAGTAGACGGGTGCGATTGTTGGTGCTCGCCCCGTGGTCGTGCCCGGCACCCATCAGCGAACCCCGCTTGAGCCACGAGCGGTGCTGCCAGCGCTATTCGTGACGTGGTGGCTGTGGCGCACGGTGTCATCGACAGCGTGTTCCGCTTGGAACACCGCAACCCGGATGAGCTCAAGAGCATGGTCGTTGCTGAGGCGGTAGTACACGCGGGCGCCTTCATGGCGCGTGGTGACCACTCGGCTCATGCGAAGCTTCGCGAGGTGTTGCGACACAGTCGCCTGAGGCTTAGCAACCCGTTCGGCGATTTCGCCCACGGCGAGTTCACCTTCTCGCAGCGCGAGAACGATTCGAAAGCGCGTGGCATCCGCGAGCAGCGAGAAGATTTCGACGGCGACCGACACGTAGTCGTCACTCGGATCCGTCCACTCTGAGATATCTGCGCTCATGCGAATATGATCACATGCGCAGATTCTAATATCAATAGCGCGGGATGTATTCCCAGTGTGCTGGGGC
Source organism: Rhodoglobus sp. NPDC076762 (assembly GCA_040687235.1). Lineage (GTDB taxonomy): Bacteria > Actinomycetota > Actinomycetes > Actinomycetales > Microbacteriaceae > Rhodoglobus. The sequence continues at coordinate 113,322 of JBFBMV010000002.1, forward strand.
GAGGGGTGGACTGCTAGATCTTGGGCTGTGCTGACTTTTGGCTCAGCTGAAACTGCCGCTGATGGCGGGCTTTAGCTTCGTCGAGAGTGGCGCAGGTGCCGAGGGGGCGAGCGCGATGGTCGGTGATGAAGAACTCACCGGCCGCACTTCGTTCGATCATGCCGGCAAATTCACCGGCGGCGTTACCAACCCATAGTCCTGCTTGGATGGTCGTCCAAGCGACGGCGGGGCGTGCTCGGTCTGCTGAACCTTCGGTCGGCCGGGGCGCGGCAATCGTCATAGTTTTCCACTCCTTCGAGTTCACACTATTGAAGACCTCAGACACTGCGGGGATTGGGGCCACGGCAGTGCGGTTGTGCTCTTCTAAGATTCAACCCCTCTCGGCGCCATCTGTCGAGGCTTCATTCGAGCATTATTAGCTTTTTCGAAGGATTCGCGCTCAGTCGCGCGTTGAGTGCACTTCTTCGCCGTATTTCTGCGCGGCGGCACGCTGGGTTTTCACCAAGGTGGCAGTTCGTAGGCTGGTTGGTTGGTATCCAGGCCCGTGCCCCTGAGCGGTCAAGGCTTCGTGACGATCCTGTAAATTGCGCAGATTTCACTTTTATATTGCTTGTTTATGTGCGTAAACTACCGTAAACAATCAATAACGCACACTGTGCCCTCTGCGTGCAGCTGTCGTCCGGCCTAAGGAGTCCTGTGACAAGCAACGACACATTCGCCAATTTTGGAGCGCGTGCGCACGTCGATGCCGCTGATTGGAGAGAGGCAATCGATGTTGTCGGCGCACTTCTCGTCGAGGGCGGCGCGTGCACACCCGAGTATGTGACAGCGATGGCCGCGGGGGTAGAGGAATTCGGTGCCTACATCGTGGTAGCTCCCGGAGTCGCGATTCCCCACGCGCGGCCAGAAAGCGGCGCCCTCATTCAAGGCAGCGCGGTGATCACGTTGTCGACGCCGCGCGATTTTGGAAATCCTGCGAACGACCCAGTCGACACCCTCATCGCGTTCACTGCCGAAAACAAAGAGAGTCACCTCGAATCGCTCCAGACAATTGCAAGCCTGCTCGGAGATGACGATGCCATGGCATCTGTGCGCTCGGCAGAGACCAATGAAGAACTGATGGCGGCGCTCCAGCTCGCCAAGAACGGAGACCAATCATGATTTCAGTCGCAACCGTATGTGGAATGGGCCTTGGCACGAGCATGATGCTTGCCATGCAAGTGCGGCAAGTGCTGACAAGCCTCAACGTCGAAGGCAAAGTCGACCCCATCGACCTGGGCTCGTTCAAGTCATCCCCGTCGGACATCGTCGTAACGACGCGCGCGATGGAACCCCAAGTTCAGGGCACCTCCGCCGAAATTGTGCTGATCGACAATCTCGTTGACCGCGAAGAGATCGAAGGCAAAATCCGTATCGCTTTAGAGGCTCTCGGCAAGTAGCCCCAGTCTCGCCAACCCAAGAAAAGACTCATGGAAACACTTCAGTTCATCGTCGCACTGTTCCAAGTGCCGGCCGTCATCATCGGCCTTATCGCCCTCATCGGGCTTCTCGTTCAACGCAAACCCGTCGGCGATGTAGTTGCCGGAACTATCAAGACGATGCTGAGCCTTCTCATCATCGCCGGTGGTGTCACGGTACTCATCGGAAGCTTGACGCCGCTCCAATCGATGTTCGAGCTCTCGCTACCGAAAGACTCGTTCCAGACCTTTGTCACGTTCGACGAGGCTGTGGTTAGTGCAGTTCAAACGGAGGATGTCGCCAACCTTGGCCTCATCATTGGTCTCACGCTGCTCTTCGGCTACGCGTTCCACCTTCTGCTCGCGCGCATCACGCCGTTCCACTACGTGTACCTCACCGGTCACATGATCTGGGTTCACTCGGGCGCGTACGCGATCCTCTTTCACAGCTTGGGCTTCAGCCTCGTATGGAACATCGTCGCGGCGTCGCTGATGGTTGGTACCTACATGACCTTGGCTCCAGCTCTAGCTCAACCGTTCATGCGCAAGATCACTGGTGGAAACGAAGTCGCTTTCGGTCACGGCCAAACACTTCTTAACGTTGGTGTCGGCTACCTCGGAAAGCTCATTGGCGATCCGTCGAAGAGCACGGAAGACTACAAACTTCCGGCCAAGCTCAACTTCTTCCGCGACATTGCCGTTTCCACCACGATCGTGATGCTGTTGGTCTCGTTCGCGGCAGGAATCATGGCCGTAGTCACCCTCGGTGCGGCCGAGTTCGAGGCGCAAATTTCGGCGGGCCAAAACTGGGCCGTCTTCACCATCCTCATTGCGCTCGGATTCACAGCCGGAATGCTCATTCTTCTCTATGGCGTTCGGATGCTCATCGCTGAGATTGTGCCGGCATTCGAGGGAATTAGCCGCAAACTCATCCCGAACGCAATTCCCGCTCTCGACGTTCCTGTGATCTTTCCCTTTGCACCGAACGCACTGCTCGTCGGCCTGATCTCCGGTGTTATCGGCCAGGTCGTGGGAATGATCATCTTGGCATCGATGGGATGGCCGGTACCGATCCCGAGCATCATCGTTGCGTTCTTTGCATCTGGCGCTGGAGCTATCTTTGCCAACGCCATGGGCGGGCGTCGCGCTGCCTGGGTCGGCGGCTTCCTGTGGGGAGTCATCGGGTGGTTCCTCATCTCCTACGCCTACAAATTCGAAGTGTTCGGTGACCTCACCGCGCTGGGCGCCCCCGCCCTTGGCTTCACTGTGCCCGACGCGCTAGTCCCCGCCATTCTGGTCGACGTCGTTCGTCGCATCTTCGGCTTCTAAATCAGTAAGGATCTGTAATGACACAACTCACCACCCACTACCTCAACGAAACCATCGCCTTGCTCGAGCGGCTGCGAGACGAAGAAACTCCAGCTATCGAGAAGGCAGCAACCACCATCGCGGACTCGCTGGCGGCAGGTGGTCGCTTATTCGCTTTCGGATGCTCGCACTCCTCTCTGCCGGTGCAGGACATTGTGTACCGTGCCGGCGGTCTGATGCTCGTAAATCCGCTCTATGCGCCGGGCATCGCTGCCCTGGATACCCGCCCGACCACACTTGGTTCGGCGATGGAGCAGATTCCGGGCGTCGCGAAGGCAGTGCTTGACAACTCTCCGCTTCAGAAAGGCGACGTGCTCATCGTGGTCTCAGTATCGGGGCGCAACGCGGTGCCGATTGAGATGGCGGAGTTGGCCCAACAACGCGGAATCATTGTTGTTGCGGTGACATCACACGAGTACAGCGACAATGTGACCTCTCGTCACGAGTCGGGCCGCAAAATGAAGGATTTCGCTGACATTGTGCTCGACAACAAAGTGGACAAGGGTGACGCAGTTCTCGAACACGAGGGTGTTCCGCAGCGCTTCACTCCCGCGTCTGGAGTAACGAGCACCGCACTTCTTCACACACTCTCTGCGGCAATTATCGAGGAGCTCGCCAACCGCGGAATCACCCCGCCCGTGTTCTTGGCGGCCAATGTCGACGGTGGCGCTGAGTGGAACGAGAAACTGCTCAACGAGAACGCGGATCGGATCTTCTACCTGCAGTAATAACGCAGGCCTAATCGCCGGGGAGCCCACTATGGTGAGCACCCCGGCGCTTTGGCATGTCAGCGGACTCATCAGCAGTGCACGCCCGCTGTTACGCTCGTGAATGTGTTTCACGCATGAGCGAGGAAGCTGCACTCGCACTACCCGAGGCCTCGCCCTCTGAAGAAAGGTTCATATGAAGCGCCGCGAACGCTTGAACCGGCTGCTTGAGCTGATGGCCGAGCGCCACACGATTGAAGTCGACACCCTCCAGTCGGAGCTAGGGGTGTCAGCCGCGACGATTCGGCGCGATCTCGACTATCTCGATGAACAGCAAATGCTCACGCGAACTCGAGGTGGTGCTATTGCGAGCAATGTCGCTTACGACCTCCCCATTCGTTACAAAACCACCCGGCGCGCCTCGGAGAAACAACGCATCGCTGTTGCCGCCGCAAAGCTGATTGCTCCTGGCTCGGCAGTGGTGTGCAACGGCGGTACGACAACTACTGAGTTTGCCCGCGCCCTCGCCGCCCGCGAAGATCTCGCCACGCCGAACAGCACTATCGGCCCGTTGACCTTAGCCACCAATGCCGTGAACATCGCCAACGAGCTTGCAGTGCGGCCAAACATCAAACTCGTCGTCACCGGCGGCGTTGCGCGAGCGCAGTCGTACGAACTCATCGGACCGCTCGTGGGGGCTGTCATCGAACAGTTGCACTTTGACGTGGCGATGATCGGAGTCAACGCGATGGACCCGGTAGCGGGTGCTACGGGAGTGGATGAGAAAGAGGCCGACGTCAATCGGCTTATGGCTTCGCGCGCGAAACGCGTCGTGATTATCACGGACAGCAGCAAGCTAGGTCTCACGGCGTTCGCCAATATTTGCAGCATCGATGAGATCGATACTTTAGTGACGGATGCCGATGCCACGCCGGAGATTCTCCAGCAGTTCCGCGATGCCGGAGTCGAAACGATCGTCGTCTAGCGCACCCTGGTGCTGGTTGGTGTCGTCAAGAATTCCAGAATGCGAGCCGTCTCCGCGGCCATAGCGTGACGACCAGCATCTACGTATTTGCGGGGATCGACGATGTCGGCGCTGCTTTCGAGCACTGTGCGTACGGCATCCGTGAAGTGACGGTTGAGGTGTGTCGAGATGTTTACCTTGCGGATGCCCGCCTCAACCGCCGCCTGAATCATGTCGTCGGCGACACCGGAGGAGCCATGCAGTACGAGAGGCACATCGACCGCGTTGCGTAATTCAGCGATCAGCTCAAGATCGAGCTCTGAGGTGCGAGACGTCATTTGATGAGAGCTGCCCACCGCTACGGCGAGAGAATCTACGCCGGTGGCTGCGACGAAACGCTGGGCTTCAGCCGGATCTGTGCGCACTCCGGGGGCATGAACGCCGTCTTTGCCTCCGACTTCTCCCAGCTCTGCCTCAACGGCAACTCCGCTCGCGTGCGCCTCGCGCACGACCGCGGCTGTGGCAGCGACGTTCTCGTCGTACTCCAAGTGCGACCCATCGAACATGACGGAGTCGAAGCCGAGCGCGATGGCGTATGAAATGAGCGTGCGATCCTCAGCGTGATCCAAGTGCAGTGAGACGGGCACGCTGGCTGATCGCGCAATTGCGAGTGATGCGTTTGCGATCGGCGGCAACCCTCCGTGGTAGCGGACGCAATTCTCGCTCACCTGCAGAACGATCGGTTTGTTGACGCTCTCTGCGGCGGCCACGAGGGCTTCAGCTGTTTCGACGAGGATGACATTGAACGCGCCAACGGCGACCGACCGTGTCGACGCGTCGGAGAGGAGGTTGAGAATCGGGGTGTGAGGCATGACGCCACCTTTCGGAAATTTAGGACGGGGTGAGAGCGGTGGGATGTGCCGCCTGCAAGAAACGTTCAATGGCATCAGGGGCGACATCGCCGGCTTCAGGTGCGAGCACGGCTGCCGCCCCGAATGAGACCGCATTGCGCAGCAGCATCGTCCAATCGCCCTTATCGGCAAGGGCTTGGGCCAGGCCAGCGACAGCCGCATCGCCGGCACCCGTGGGGTTGCCCGATACTCCGGCGATGGCCGGGCACCAGTAGACGTGCTCGTCGTCCACGCCGAGCATGCCCTCTGCTCCTAGAGAGACCACAACGCCGCGGGCGCCCAGCGCAACGAGCTTTCGCGCTGTCGTCACGATTTCATCGTGTGTTCGAATGTCAACGTCGAACGCTTCACGAAGCTCGTCGATGTTCGGCTTGAGAAGCGTTGCGCCTGCGCGAGCTGACGCTAAGAGCGTCGGTCCCGTTGTATCGACGATGCAGGGGACACCGGCATCGCGAGCGGCCACGATAAGGGGGCTAAGGGCATCGGGTTCGCTGCCGGGTGGAATACTCCCGGAGACCACAAGCACTGTGCTGCGGTGGAGCAGCGTTGCAACATTCGCGTAGAGGGCGTTCCACTCGGCCAATGTCGTGGTGGGCCCGCGTTCGTTGAGAACCGTCGCGCTATGGCTTTTGGCATCCTCAACCACGGTCACTGTGCGTCGAGACGATTCGCTAATCAGAGTGGGCTCAACCGCAATCCCGGCAGTGAAGAGTTCGTTGAGGATCCAGCGCCCCGAGTCTCCTCCGAACAGTCCGGTGACAGCAGTGGCGGCTCCGCAGCGGTGGAGAACGCGAGCGACGTTAAGGCCTTTGCCTCCAGCGCGGTCGGCTACTGACTGAACTCGATTACTTTCACCTCTGTGGATCGAGTTCACGGTGTACGTGATGTCGATCGCAGGGTTGGGCGTAACGGTGGTGATCACAGAATCCACTTCCCCTTTTTCATCACGCGAATCACAGTGCCCTGCGAATCGAGCACCGCTAGATCAGCGGTGAAGCCTGCGGTGAGGTCCCCGTGCTCGTGGAGTCTCAGGGCGCGGGATGGTGTGGTCGAGCAAGCGCGTACCGCGTCGTTGAGTGAGCAGGGATGATCGCTGCGCAGCCTTTGGTGCGCGCGATCGAGGGTGAGCGTGCTCCCCGCGAGCGAGCTGCCGTCGGCGAGCCGGGCCACCCCATCGCGCACATGCACGGTGTGCGTGCCCAGCGCATATTCGCCGTCAGATGCCCCGGCGGCAGACATCGCATCTGACACCAAAGCAAGACGAGACGAGGCGGTCAAGCGCACAACCTCTGCTGCGGTGTTCGATACATGGTGGCCATCGAGGATGAGCTCGATCGTGACTCTCTCATTGGCGAGAGATGCATAAACAGGCCCGGGATCCTGGTGGTGTGGTGGCCGCATGCCGTTGAAAATGTGTGTCGCCACTGTGGCCCCTGCCGCAAAAGCGGAGTCCATCTCCTCGGCGTTGGCGTCGGTATGGCCCACCGCGACGATGACGTCGTTATTCACGAAGCGAGCAATGGCGTCGATTGCACCGGGGAGCTCCGGAGCGAGGGTGACCATGCGCACAGTTTCGCCGGCCGCTGCTAAGAGTGCGTCGATTTCAGCGGGGTCGGGGTGGCGAAGCTGGGCCTTATCGTGGGCACCGCTTCGAGCATCCGACAGCCATGGTCCCTCCAGATGGATGCCCGCAATTTCACCAGCGCGAACGTGCGGTGCGAGCGCGGCGACTTCAGCAAGGAGCCGTTCTGGCGTAGCTGTGACGAGACTCGCTATAAGACTCGTGGTGCCTCGCTGCAGGTGAGTCTGGCGAACTCTTTCAACCGCGTCAGGATGTTCAACGACGTCGCTGAAGCTGATTCCCCCGCCACCATGGCAGTGCATGTCGACGAATCCGGGAACGATCGTTGCCGTGATGTGTTCGCTCGCGGGCGTGATCGAAGGAAAGAGTCCTTCTCCCACCGCGGCGATAGTGTCGCCAACGATATGGAGCCATCCCGGCGCATATGTTTCGGTGGAGGTGACGATCGCGTCGGCGGTGATGACCTCGCCGACGCGATCAGTGCCGAGTGGCTTACTCGTCATCGAGAATGACGGACCGCGTGAGGTTGCGGGGCTTGTCGGGATTGAAGCCCTTGCGCTCTGAAATTGCGGCCGCAACGCGCTGCGCGACGATCAGCTGGGCAAGCGGGTCGATGTCGCTAAGGTGCACGAACGTCGCGCCGGTGGATGCAACATCGTTAGCGAGGCCGGCAGGAACCTCGCCGAAAGCCCACACGAGGCGCCCGGGCTGGGCGATCGAGATTGGTCCGTGGCGGTAATCCATTGCGGGGTACGACTCAGTCCAGAGCTGCGCCGCTTCTCGACATTTGAGGGCCGCTTCGTGGGCAAGGCCGATGGTCCAGCCGCGACCGAGGAAAGTAATTTGGTCGGCATCGAGATAGGCATCGAGGGGTGCTTCGAGAGCTTTTTGCGCGTCGACGGCGAGGTCTTCGAGATTGGCGCCGAGGGATCCTCGTAGCAGCGCAAGAACGGTAGTTGCGTATCGGGTTTGAACTACAGACTCTTCGTCGGCGAAACCGAGAACGATGGTGTCGGTAGCAAACTCTGCAGCCGGACTGCCATCGACGGCAGTGATCAGGGTGGTGGGGGTCGACGCGGCGCGCAAGAGGTCGATGATTTCTGTAGTCGTTCCCGAGCGGCTAATTGCTACGACCCGGTCGTACTCGCGGCCAGCGGGCACCTCTGAACCTGCAAATGCATCCGTCTCGCCCAGCCCGGCGGTCTCTCGCAAGGACGCATACGCCATGGCGATGAACCACGATGTTCCGCAGCCGACGACCGCAATGCGCTCGCCGTCGCGAGGAAGGCGACCACTAGCCCCTTCCAGTTCCTCGGCGGCGGTGCGCCAACTGGAGGGTTGGGAGTTGATTTCAGACCAGACGTGAGCAGACATAGCCACAGGTTAGATGATTAATAGTGAGCGTGCAACGCTGTTTTCAATCATTAATGTGCATAAAGTGGTTCTTACTTCGTCGCACGGCCGCGGCGAAGCATCTTCGGGAGGTACGAAATGAGTAAACGTTCCACGTTCAGAAGTTCATTAGGCTGCGCGGCTCTCGCGTTGGTTACGGTGGGGGTGACCGGGTGCACTGCAGCAGCCGAGCCTCCCGAGCCGAGCAATGGAGAACCAGGCTGGACTCTTGTGCACCAAGAGGACTTTTCGGGCGGGCTGGATGTCAACGGTGCTGCGTGGCAAGTCGACCCCTACGGTGAAGAAAGCCCGTGGAACGTCGACCACCTCGATGACGACGGACGGTTCTACGAAGTCCAGGCCGGTGAAGATCTAGAGCGTCACTTGTCGAGCTTCGACCTCCTTCGTAAGCAGGTGACGTTTGGCGACGACGACTGGCTTACGGTTCAAATGGCAACGCGCGACACCGATGGTGACGGAGTGCCCGACTCCGAACCCAGTCTGACGGCCGCATCGGACGACGATGGCTCGTACGCCGAACTCTCCTCGCCGACCAATGACGGCGGCATCATTGTCACCAACACCGAACCGCTGCCAGCGGAGTATCGGATTGAGTACACGCTGCGCACGGTCGACTTCGGCGGCAAGCGGGACGGTTCCTTCGAATATGACGGAAAAACTAACGGGTACGCAACGGAGGGGTGCAAATCGAACTATCCCTGGATTCGCTCGGGTGACTACTCGGGTGACGCTGAACCGTGCTCAGACGCATTCGGTGATGTGCGCGCTGAGAATGGTTTCTACCTCTTGTCGATCATGGACTACGACGATCCCGCCCCTCACAACAACGTATTCATTCACAATCATCGCAAGGTCGGGATGGATACATACTCAGTGAATGCCGCCTGGTCGAGTGGGTACAAGGTCTGCAATCCCGAAACGGGGGAGATCGCAGGTTATGACGAAGGCAATGCCAACGGGATCAACCAGATCTTCTTCGATGGCTCCCGCTTTCGCGATGCATCCATCGGGTACAACCAATTCATCATGCCCACGGAGTGCGGTGTCCGTGATGGCGCTACCAAGGGTGAGTCCATTGTCGCAACCGCAGAGCTGCAGCCCGAGCTAATGCCAGACGAGACCTACAACTTCGCGATTGAACGCAGCGCTACGGGATACGTCACCGAGATGACCGGCAACTTCCGCCACGTCGGCGAAACGACGCTGCGATACGAACGTGACTTCGTTGAAGACGGCACTCCGATCTGGCACTTCAACCAGACCGCGGATGAGTACAACGGTGAATTCGACCAGACGCTCACCTTCGATGGACCGTTTGGCTCCTACGATGTCGAGCAGTGGCCGGAGGGGTCGGCTTATCCCGATCACTTCATCATTGGTGACCCACACCTCAATTACTACGAGGGCTCAGCATCCTTCACCAACATTCGGCTATTCGTTCCCGCGGACGCTGAATAAGGCTGATCTTCAGTAACATCCCGGCCGCGGTGGTGTTCTGTCTCGGGACTGAACGTCATCGCGGCCCATGGACCGAATGCCTACTGGTCTGCGCGGGTGTCTTCCAGCATCTTTTTGCGCCCGATCAAGAACCAGCACAGCGGGCCCGCGATGGTGACGACTAGAGAAATTCCCACCCAGACGGCGAGCTCAATCGCTCGCAGCTTGTCGCGGTTGCGATAGAGGGAGACGAGCGCCAGCACCGCGACCACCGCAGAGGCAAGACCTGCCACGACGAAGAACCCGATGTAGCCGAACCAGAACACCATAAAAATGATGGCAGCGATCGCTGATTCTGGTGCGCCGTTGGTTGTTGCTGCGAAAACACTCATGTCTCCAAGGTACTTCGCTTGAGCCGCGCACCATAGCCCGCAAAGGGGCGTCGCGTCGTTGCGTTTGGCGCAATAAAGCTGCAGGCGTATGGCGCAGGGCTCCGCCTCCTACCGGGCGCTGCTCGGCGGGCGTTATCATCGACTAAGAGTGGCTCGGAGCAGTGCTGATCGTTGCCGAACACTCGACTGGATCGCTTTCTGCGGTGGCGATTCGGTCTAGTAGCGTTCGAGGCCACGGGCCCGAGGCGCATCCGATTGGCATTTCCCTTTTTCTCGTTTCAGAAAGCTGCCATGACTCCGACCGACTCCATCCTGCGCGGCTACTTGAGTGACAACGCTGCCGGTGCTTCGCCGCAGATTCTGGATGCCGTCGTCGCGGCATCCGCCGGCCCTGCGGCCCCCTACGGAAACGATGCGCTCACGGCTCAGATGCGCGCCAAGATGGCGGCCGCGTTCGAATGCGAACTCGACGTCTTTGCGGTGGGCACGGGCTCTGCGGCGAACGGTATCGGGCTGGCGGCTCTGACGCGTCCGTGGGGCAGCATTCTTGCGCACCGCGACAGCCACATCCAGAACGATGAAGCCGGCGCGCCCGAATTCTTTACCGACGGTTCGAAGATCGTATTGCTCGGCGGCGAGCACTCCAAGATTGACCCCGACGAACTGCGCGCAGCAGTGAAGGTTGGCGTGGGCGACGTGCACAGCGTTCAGGCCTCCGTGCTCAGCATCACGCAGGTCACCGAGACGGGCAGCGTTTACACGATCGACGAGTTGCGCGTGTTGACGAGCATTGCGCGTGAGGCCGGCCTGCGCGTCCACATGGATGGTGCCCGTTTTGCGAACGCTCTCGTTGCCCTCGATGTGAGCCCGGCCGAGATGACCTGGAAGCTGGGCGTCGACATGCTCTCGTTCGGTGCCACCAAGAATGGTGCGCTCACAGCGGATGCGATTGTCTGCTTTGACCCGACGCTGGCCACCGAGCTGTCGTTCCGCCACAAGCGCGGCGGGCAGCTCACCTCGAAGATGCGCTTTCAGGCCGCCCAGCTTGATGCCTATCTGACCGATGATCTCTGGTTCGACAACGCGCGTCAGGCCAACGCCATGGCCGCACGGTTGCGTGCTGGAATCTCGGATGTCGCGGGCGTGACCGTCACGAGCGAGCCCGGCAGCAACATCATCTTCGCCATCTTCTCCGACGAATTGACCGACGCTCTCCACGAGCGCGGATTCGGTTTCTACGCCAACCGCTGGGAGGCTGGTGTCGTGCGCATCGTGGTGTCGTTCGCGCACCAGGCCGCCGACATCGACGAGTTCGTCGCTGCCATCCGCGAGCTCGCTTAGCCCCTAGCGCCTAGCCCTTAGCCGGACCGTCGGTCGAGTCGGCCTCGTCGTCGGGTTCGGTTTCGTCGGCCGCATTCTCCGTCGAGGTCGCAGGCTGCGTCGCAGGCGCGGTCGCAGGCGCGGTCGCAGGCGCGCCGGTCGCTTCGGCTTCGGCGGTGGGTGACATCCCGATCGTGGTGCGCAGCACAGAGCCGCGCGCTATGGCAATCGCGATGACGGCCGTGGCGGTTACCAGCGCGGCGATCATGAAGACGGAACCAAAGGCATCCGCGTAGGCGTGGTGGAACGCGGTCTGGATGGCTTCGGGTAGTCCGGTGATGTCGAGGCTGGTTTCGCCTGAGCCGTTCGAGAGAGCGCTGGGATCGACACCGATCTCGGCAAGGTCGTCGACGATGTTCGTGCTGACGTGATTGGTGAGAACCGCGCCGAGAACCGTGACGCCGACGGCGCCGCCGAGCGAGCGGAAGAAGGCGATGGCAGCCGAGGCTGAGCCGACATCCTTCACGTCAACGGTGTTCTGGACGGCGAGCACAACGTTCTGCACGAGCGCGCCGATACCGACACCCATGAGCACCATGTAGATCGCGACGGTCCAGTAGGCAGTGTCGTGGGTGATCGTGCCGAGGCCCGTGAGGCCGGCGAGCAGCAAGACGCTACCGACGAGCATGACGGGCTTCCAGCGACCGATGCGGCTGACGATGAGACCACCGATGGTGGCGGAGAGCAGCTGCGAGATGATCATCGGGATGGTCATCAGGCCAGCCTGCGTGGGGCTCGCTCCCGTGCCGAGTTGGAAGTACTGGGTGAGGAAGATGCCCGAGCCGAACATGCCGACTCCGATGCCGACGCTGGCGACGATCATCCAAATGGTGGTCGAGTTGCCGAGCAAGCGAAGCGGAATCATCGGGGTGGGCGCACGCAGTTCGACGATCATGGCAAAGAAGCCGACCACGAGGAAAGCGGCGAGGAAGACGCCCGACTGCCACGAGATCCAGTCGTAGTCGTTGCCCGCGAAGGTTACCCAGAGCATGGGCAGAGCGGCAGTGATCGAGACGAGCAGTGCGCCCAGGTAGTCGAGGCGCGTCTGGCGGCGCACGGTCGCGGGCAGGTGCAGCTTCAATTGAAGAACGATAAGGGCGATCACGGCCAGCGGAAGGCTCACGAAGAAGCACCAACGCCATCCGAGCGAGTCGGTGATGACGCCACCCAGCAGCGGGCCGGAGACGGTGGCTACGGCCATAACGGCACCCATGTAGCCGGCGTAGCGGCCGCGCTCACGGGGAGCGATGATCGAGCCCATGATCGACTGCACAAGAGCCGTGAGTCCACCCATCGCGATTCCTTGAAGGGCGCGGGCGATCATGAGAACGCCGATCGAACCCGCAAAGCCCGCGGCGATCGAACCGACGAGGAAGAAGATGATCGAGAGTTGGGTCAGCAGCTTCTTGTCGTAGAGGTCAGACAGTTTGCCCCAGATGGGCGTAGTGATGGTCATCGCCAACAGGCTCGAGGTGATGACCCAGGTGTACTGACGTTGGGTTCCATCGAGCTCGGCGATGATCGTCGGCAGCGCGGTCGACACGATTGTGGTGGAGATCATGGCGGTGAAGAGTGCGGCGAGAAGGCCGGTCATCACCTGCAGAATTTCGCGGTGAGTGTAGGTCCCGGGGGCACCGGAATCATCGGGGGATGGCGTGGTAGCGCGGGCGGGAGCGGTCATTCAGAGATCTCGTCTTCGTCGTCGGTAGTGCGGGTGTCAGTGAGGGGAGTGGTGGCAGGAGCGTTGGCAGGCGCGGTGGTAGGCGCGGTGCCCGATTCGGCGGCGGCCGGAGTCTCGGAGGGCTGAAGAACCTCAGCCAGTCGCTCGTTCAGCACCGTGAGCAGGGCGACGGCACGTTCGGCTTCCTCGGGGGTCCAGTCGTCAAGAGCTGCAGCAAATTTGCGGATGATGCGGCTGTCGCCCTCGGCAAGCGCTGCGCGTCCCTGCTCCGTAATGGAGATGAGCACCGCGCGGGCGTCGAGAGGGTCGGTGCGGCGTTCGACGAGCGCATCGGCTTCGAGCGCTTCGACAGCGCGCGAAGCAACGGGGGCGGAGACAACGAGCTGGTGGGCGAGTTCGCCGAGGCGCGCATCGCCCTCCAGCAGATGACGCAGAAAGCCGTACTTGGTGCCGGCGAGACTGCGCTCGCGGCTGCGCTGGGCGGCCTTGCGGAAGGTGCGGCTAATCGTCACCATTCCGGTGAGGATGGCCGTGGCATCCGTGTTGTCTAGCAAGTCTCATCTCCTTTAAGTACTTAGCGAGGGTAACTATATTGCTTACCTTAAGCAACTAACTGAGCGGATACGTTTTTCGGAGAGGCAATCGCTCGCCCGCTGCGCCGTGGGGGAGTAGCGTCGGAGGGGTGATGAGCGCTGCAGCAGAAGAAGTATTGGCCGAGTTGGCTTCGCTCGAGGACCCCAAGGTTCGCGCCGTGAACGAACGGCATGGCGACGACCACGGGGTGAATCTGAGTAAGCTGCGGGCCATCGCCAAGCGGCTCAAGACGCAGCATCCACTCGCCGTTGAATTGTGGGCGACGGGTGAGACTCCCGCGCAACTCGTGGCCCTGCTGATCTGCAAGCCCAAAGAATTCACCCGCGACGAACTGGATGCCATGGTGCGCCAGGCGCGAGCATCAAAGGTGCGCGACTGGTTGATCAACTATGTCGTCAAGAAGAGCCCCCACGCCGAAGAGTTGCGCGTGGCCTGGACGGCTGACCCGCATGCCGGCGTACGCAGTGCCGGTTGGGCTCTGACGGCCGAGCGGGTGCGCAAGAACGCTGACGGGCTCGACTTGCCTAGCTTGCTTGATGTGGTCGAGACCGAGATGAAGGGCGCCCCGGATCGCCTGCAGTGGGAGATGAACAACACGCTCGCGTACATCGGCATCGAACACGCGGAGCTTCGGGAACGCGCACTCGAGATTGGCGAACGACTCGAGGTGTTGAAGGACTACCCGACCTCGCCGGGATGCACCTCGCCCTACGCGCCGCTGTGGATTGCGGAGATGGTGCGCCGTCAGGAGAAGTCATGATGCCGCCCGAGGTCGCCGCGACCTTCGCTGACTACCCGGAGGCGATACGCACTGAACTGCTCACGCTTCGCGAGCTGATCTTCAGCACGGCATCCGAGACCGAGGGTGTTGGTGCGATCACCGAAACCCTCAAGTGGGGCGAGCCGGCCTACCTCACGAGCCAGACGCGCAGCGGAAGCACGATTCGCATCGCTCCGACGAACGCGAAGTCGGCACACGACTATGCGATGTTCTTCATCTGCAGCACGAATCTGGTGAACGACTTTCGGGCCCAGTTCGGCGACACGTTTGCCTACGAGGGCGACCGCGCGGTGATGTTCAGCGTTGGCGACGTTGTGCCGGTCGACGAGTTGCGCGAGTGTGTGCGGCAGGCGCTGACCTATCACTTGCGTGCAGAAGCGCGTCGCTGAGAATCACGGCCCGCTCTCGGTGGCGACTGTCAACTGGCGGCTGAAGGGTCTCCGACCTCGGTTAGCGCTCAGCTAGCGAGAGCGCGTCGTCGATTACGATCAGTGGAGAGTAAGGCAGGGGCGGTAACCAAGATGGAGCAGGCGGCGAACGTTGTTCGATTGCTTCGTGCTGCCCTCGTGGGGATCACAACACTGCTGGTAGTGGTGGCGCTTCTCGCTATGCACTCGGTTGCGGCGGATGCGGCTCCGGCCATGACCGGCCACGCCGTTGCCCAAACCTCCGCAGCATCGCACGACTCGGAACCTACGGGCGTCGAGCATTGCCCCTGCCCCAGCGACTCCGATTCGTCGATGTCGATGGCGGAGTGCACGCCGATTGCGGCCTTGACGGGCGCCGTGGCCCCGGCGTCATTGCGCTCGCAGTGTGCACTTGCGGGTCCGCTTCCGGCCTCCCACTCGCTGAACACCGGCGCCATTCTGGGTGCTCCCGCACCTTCGCTTCACGCTCTTTCTATTAATCGCACCTAATCGGCGGGATGTCGGCTTAGCCGAGATCTTTACGGCTCCCTTCGAGGCGCCGCCGATTTGAGTACGAATGAGAAGGAACACAGTGAAGAACAGAATCACCATGAACCGCGGTGCGCTCGCAGCCGCGACAACCATCACCGCGATTGCCTTGACCGGGTGCACCGCGGTTACGCCAATTGTGGAGGCCGACAGCACGCCGTCAGCCCTCAGCGTTTTCGAGCACGTGCATGGCCTCGGTATCGACTCCAGCGAGAACATTCTCGTGGCAAGCCATTCGGGCATTTACCGGGTGGATGCCACGGGTGAGTTGAGTGGTCCGCTTGGCGGAGAGTCATTCGACGCAATGGGCTTTGCGGCGGCGGGCGACCAATACTTCGTCTCGGGGCATCCGGATCCCAGCTCTAACGCCTTTGACGGTCCCAACTTGGGGCTGCTCTCGAGCGCTGATGCGGGGGAGTCCTGGGCTAGCATCTCGCTGGCCGGGGAAACAGATTTTCATGCACTGACGGTCAACCCCAACGACTCCAGCCGGCTGTACGGGTTGTCATCGGATGGCGCACCACTGTCGGTGAGCGCAGACGGGGGCGCGACTTGGAGCGCAGGAGCGAGCATCCAAGCCTATTCACTCGTCGCTGATCCGAGCAGTGGTGACCGGCTGTACGCCACCACGCCAGATGGCCTAACGGTGAGCGATGATGCGGGGCAGTCATTCGCGCTGACGGCGGGGGCGCCGCTGCTGTATTTGCTTGCCGCAGCGCCGCAAGCGCCTGGTGTGCTCGTGGGAGTGGATGTCGAAGGTATCGTCTGGGTGCGTTCGGCTGAGACCGAGGCGTGGTCTGACCGCGGAACCGTGCAGGGCACAGCCTTCGCCCTTGCGGTGGGTGCAGAGGGTGACCGCATTGCCCTGATTGACGAGCGCGGACTCGTCGAGTCATTCGATGGCGGAGACACCTGGACGGTGCTCACGGCGGGGTAGCGCGAAGGCGCGGCTGTGGATGCTGGTCGTTCTTGACGCTCAGCACTCCACAGCTTCGTGCGTTCCCACCTCCGCCCTAGAGGCGGCCTTCCTCCTCCATTGGGATGAACTCCGTCAATTCGTGAGGTTCTCTCTGAGCCACGCACCTAGCATTGCCGCATGCTCACTACTCTTCGCAAGTACCGCTGGCTGCTCGAGCCGACCATTGCCGTCGTGTTTTTCGTGCTCTGGATGATCGCCGAGAGCGGCCGCATCGGCAATGCACCGTTGCCGCTCTTTCCTTTAGTTGTCGCCGTGCTTGCGGCGTCAATGGGAGTTGCACGACGTCTGCCCTGGCTGGCGATTGCGATTCCCGGAGCTGTCATCCTCCTGCAGCTGCTGGAGCCGGCCGCCCGATTGGATGACAACTCGTGGCCCGTGTACTTGTCGATTCTGATCACCTGTCTAATCGTCAGTGTTGGCGCAGCGGGGAATGTTCGCTGGGTGGTGCTTCCGGTGAGTATTTCCTACGCCATCATGGTTGCGGTGTTGCTGGCGGTGCCGGCGCTATCCGATGGTTACGGGTGGGGCGCGTGGGTGGGGACGCCCTCAATCCCCGCCGATAAGACAGCCATCGTTTTGGCTGCCTACTTCAGCGCTTTTGCCGTTGCCACTTGGTCGCTTGGATTCGCTTTAGGATCTTCCCGTCTTCGGCGGGCAGTTGCCCTCAAATTTGAATCCACCGTCGAGGAGCTCCACTCTGCCGAGATCGATCTCATCGTGTCTCGTGAGCGCGACCGAATTGCGCAGGATGTGCACGATGTTATGGCGCACTCGTTGGCCGTCATCATCGCGCAAGCTGACGGTGCTCGGTTTATCGGCACCAAACGACCTGAAGCAATCGGCGATTCTTTGGAACAGATTGCGAGCTCTGCGCGCTCCTCGCTCTCGGAGGTCCGCATCCTTATCGAGTCGTTGGTTTCCGAGCCTGAAGGGCACTCGAACCCTACGATCGAGAACCTTGACGAACTGGTCGAGCGGATGCGTGGCGCTGGGCTCACCGCCACGATCGAGAACTTTGGATTCCCGCGATCGCTGACTCCCGGCCAGCAGCTCGCGGTTTACAGGATCGCTCAGGAAGCACTCACGAACGCCTTGAAGCATGCCGGGCGTGAACCATCCGCCCGCATCACGATGGACTGGCGTGGGCCGGGGTTGGCGTTGAGTATTTCGTCGACCGGCACTCTCGTGACCCCCGACGAGGCAGGCGATAGCAACTCCCGTATGACGCGCGGGCTTTACGGGATGCGCGAACGCGCTCGATTGGCCGGAGGGTGGCTGACCTCGGGTGCGGATGACGAGAGCGGTGACTATCTGGTGACGGCATTCATCCCGTCGACTGGCGACGCGGAAACAGCCACCGGCGAGCACGCAGAAAAACCACTGCTCGCAGAAGAGGCAGCCGCGCTGTGAGTGTCATCCGCGTGGCAATCGCCGACGATCACCAATTGTTCTGCTCCGGCATCCAAATGCTGATCGAGTCGCAAGCTGACCTCGAGTTTGTGGGCGCAGCCTACGACGGAGAAGCGGCCGTTGCGCTTGCGGCCGCGGTGAACCCCGACGTCTTTCTAATGGACATTCGGATGCCGCTGCTCGACGGCATCGACGCGACGTCCCGCATCATGGGCGCGTTGCGTGACTCTTCCGCAGCTCTCGCGTCGTACGCCAAAGCGTCCGCGACCACGCAGCATCCGAGGATCATCATGCTCACTACGTTCCAGCGTGATCAGGCGGTGATCCGTGCAATTCAGGCTGGCGCTGAGGGGTTTCTGGTGAAGGATGCGACTCCAGAGTTCATTCTTGCAGCGATTCGGGCGGTGCACGCTGGGCAGTCGGTTATCGCCGCGAGCGACACGGTAGACCTCATCCGCGCGCAAAAATCATCAGTGCAGCGCGAGCGCGTCGCCGAAGCAATTGATGTTCTCTCGGTGCGAGAGAAGGAGGTCTTCTTGTTGGCGGCGCGAGGGCTAAGCAACGCAGAAATAGCGCAGACGGCCTACATCGGAGAGACGACAGTGAAGAGCCACATTCGCAGCATTCTGGCGAAGCTGTCGCTCACCTCGCGTCTGCAAATTGTGGCGCACGCCTACGAGAATGGATTGCTGCGCTGAGGCTTTGGCCTGAGCGCAGCAATCTCAGTTCGCGTCGGAGCGGTGACAACTCCGAGGCGGCGATCGCGTCGCGCTAGCGTCCCGTCGCGTCCTCGGCGCGCGCGACTTCTCCGCGCCACTGCCCGGATTCGAAACCGTTGGACTCAATGAGCCGCTTGAACTCGGCGAGGTCTCGTGCGATCTGCAGATCATCGATCTGGAGAATTTCGCCAGCCTTCTCGACGAACCCTTCGGGCATCCAATCCATCTGCAGGGTGACCCTGGTGGTGTCGTCGCTCAAGCGATGGAACGTCACGACACCGGCGTGCACTTTCTCGCCCGTACTGTTCCAAGCGATGCGTTCGTCGGGGGTCTGCTCGACAATCTCGGCGTCGAATTCGCGTTCGACACCACCGACGGATACATTCCAATGCAGTTTGCGGTCATCGAGTTGTGTGATCGCCTTCACACCAGACATGAAGGCGGGGAAATCTTCGAACTGCGTCCACTGGTTGTAGGCGACGCTAATTGGGACATCGACCTGAATGTCTTTCTTTACGGTTCCCATTTCTGATCCTCCTATCGAGAGTGGATAGCTAACTCCTCCACCCTAGAAAATTGGGTCCCCGAGGTGCCGGGGATTTCAGCCACCGCACAGGTTGCTGTCGAAATATTCCCAGAATCCAAGATTCGCCGGGCCGCGCTAAAATCGTGCCATCAACTCTCGCGTGTACAGATCAGAGAAGGTGCTGATTGTGGCTGAGCCAACCGAACCACTATCACTTGTACAGTGGCTGCCAGCGGAGTGGCAGCATCCGACCCGCGCTGTTTTGCTGACGAGATGGAGCTCATCGGCTGTGTGTACATCGACCCCAGCGAGGACGAGACAGCGGATGCTGACATCTCCTGGTGGGTGCGGGACGAGTACGTCGGCACCGAGCTCGAAGCGGCACTCAACGAATTCGTGCCGGCCTGGATCGAACGAGACTGGCCGCTTGCGAACCCGCGCTTCGACCTTTTCTAGCCTGGGCCTCTAGCGCTCGATGTGAACCTGCACTTCGTCGCCGACATCTTTCTTGAGCTTCTTGCGTAGTGCCGCGCTCACGGAGATAAAGTGGTTCCCTTGGCCGGTCGGCATCAGCGCCGAAGTCACGGCGATGCCGTCAACTGCGGCGGTCGCCTTGACGGATTTTCCTGTTCCGAAGAAGTCTTTTGAGCCGGGAATTTCGATCACCGACCAGCTCGGCATCCACTCCGGATTGATGATGGTTCCAGTGAAGTTGAGGTTATCTGCCATTTAGCGAGCCTATGAGGGGCGTGTTCAGAATGGCAAGGATGTTCTAGGCAAAGTCGGTAGCAACCGCGTTGCGGTGGTACTCAAAGATCATGCTCGTGTTGGTGGAGGCAACGCTGTGGCGGGCCGATAAGTGGTCGACCACGAATAGCCGAACCTTTGACGAGTTTTCGACCGCAATGTGCACGAGAAAGTCGTCACCGCCACCCACGAAGAACAGCTGAATCACTTCGGGCAGCCGACGGATTTCTTCCGTGAAGGCTTGGATGCTCTCTTGGCGGGCACCCGGGCGCAGCGAGACTCCGATGATCGCTTGCAGCCCGCGCCCGAGCTTCGCCTGGTTGAGCGCGGCGTGATACCCGGTGATGAGACCGCGGTCGAAGAGTGACTTGACTCGAGTGTGAGCGGTGGATGCCGCAATGCCGACGGTGCTCGCGATTGCCGCGTTGCTCATCCGGGCGTCCCGCGAGAGAAGGGTGAGGATCTTGGTGTCGATCGGGTCTAGCTCGTCAGCCATGCGAAGATCCTTCGGTTGGAAAGCAGATTCAGCGCAATTTTGGCACGGATTTGGGCTCCAGCACACTAGTTTCCGATCAAAATTCTGACTTTTCCACAAAAGACAGAATTTCTGACAGGGTTGAGCAACTCCACTCCGCTGCGAAAGGTAAGTCGATGCGCATTTCTGTGCCTGCTGAAATCAAGAACAACGAAAATCGTGTTGCGATAACCCCGGCGGGCGTCGACACCTTGGTAGCTGGCGGGCACGCTGTCACCATTCAGTCGGGTGCCGGTCTTGGCAGCGGCTTCACGGATGAGCTGTACGCGGCAGCAGGCGCACAGATTATTGCCGACGCTGACGAGGTATGGGCATCCGCTGACCTCGTTGTGAAGGTCAAAGAGCCGATCGCTTCGGAGTACGGCTACTTTCGCAAAGACCTCGTTCTTTTCACCTACTTGCACCTCGCTGCCGACCGCGCGCTGACCGAAGCCCTCGTCGCTTCGGGAACCACCGCGATCGCTTACGAAACTGTTCAGGGCGATGACCGTTCGCTTCCTCTTCTCGCCCCGATGAGTGAGGTCGCTGGTCGACTCTCGATCGTCGCGGGTGCCCACGCTCTGCTCAAGGCTGAGGGCGGCAGTGGTCAACTTCTCGGCGGAGTCGCTGGAACCCCCAAAGCCAAGGTCGTTGTTATCGGTGGCGGCGTTGCTGGTGAGCACGCTGCGGCTAATGCGCTCGGCTTGGGCGCTGACGTCACGATCATCGACATCTCGCTGCCGCGTCTTCGTGCGCTCGAAGTGCGCTTCAACGGTGAAATTCAGACCCGCGTTTCGACGCGCTACGAAATCGCCGAGCAGCTTCTCGAGGCTGACCTCGTTATCGGCTCAGTGCTGATCCCCGGCGCCGCCGCTCCCAAACTCGTGACGGATGAAATGGTGGCGTCGATGAAGCCCGGTTCCGTGCTCGTCGACATCGCGATCGATCAGGGCGGATGCTTCGAAGGCTCGCACGCCACGACCTACGACGATCCCACCTTCACCGTTCACAACTCGCTCTACTACTGCGTTGCGAACATGCCCGGCGCTGTTCCTCGCACCTCGACCCGCGCGCTCAGCAATGCCACGCTGCCTTTCGTTGTCGCCATCGCGAACCACGGTTGGGATGCAGCCGCTGCCGCATCGCCCGCACTTGCTCGCGGGCTCAACGTCGCCAATGGTGAAATCGTCAACGAGGGCGTTCGCGCCGCAATGGCGGTTCGCTAGTCGCTGATTGCTAGCCGCTAGACTGCGGCCTCGCTTTGGCGCGCATGAAACTCCCGCGCCTGCGTGGTGAGCCAGCCGAAGAGCAGTTCGCGGTCGCGTTCGCTCGCTTTGTCGTCTTCGGGATGCCACTGCACGGCAATCAGGGGAGAGGTTGGGTCGGTGCTCTCCACTGCTTCAACCACGCCGTCCGCCGCGCGACCGGTGGCGGTGAGGCCGGCACCGACGACATCCACCGCTTGGTGATGACCGGAACGAATCGTCATGGTGCCGTCGCCATACAGCTCGGACAGTTGCGAGGCGGGCTCGAGCGTCACGTCGTGGTCGACCATCGCGTCGACTCCGCCGCCGCTGTGAACAACGGCGCTCGGTTCGAGGTGCTGGATGAGCGTTCCACCGCGCGCAACGTTCACGATGTGCATCCCGCGGCAGATGGCGAGCAGCGGCAGGCGACGTTCGGTGGCCTGGTTCACGAGCTCGATGTCGACCCGGTCGGTGGTGCGGTCGATGTTGTAAAGCTTCGGATGCCGCTCCGTCGCCCCATACTCGTCGGGGTCAACGTCGCCACCGCCGAGCAGCACGACGCCGTCCGCCTGGCTGAGCGCAGCATCCACATCTGCCTCGGTGAAACCCTCGACGTTAATCACGCGGGCACCGGTCGCTTCAATGGCCGATTTCATGGATGCTTCGAGCCCATGAATCAGCGCCGTCAGCTCGGGCTTCTCGTGAGCACCACCTGCCGAAGCCTTCGACAAAACGATGGTGGGAACGTACTCAGGGGTGGTCGTCATGGGCGGAATCCTCTTGCCTGCATCCGGTCGCTCAGACCGCTGCGTTCAGCCTAAATGACGAGGGGTTGTCTGGGCTGCAGCGCGAGGAGAAGTGAAAAGTGCGGAGGTGTTTGGCCGCACGCTGCGCTGTGCATGAAATGATCTAGGCTCAGCTATTGAGTTTCACTGAGCACCCAAGGAGCGCAGCATGTCGGAGCAGGATCGCGCGGCCGAACACCTCGAGGTTCGCATCGAGAAGCGCCGCGACCATCCGGTGCGTCATGCGGTCCGGTTCGCGGCCGAGCTGGTCGGGAGTCTGCTGATGGGTGACACCAGTCCGAGAGGGCCAGGTGCCGATCTCGTAGTGGTGCGACGCGACACGAGTGCAGAGGTCATCCGCACGCCGGTGGACTCGGTCGAAGAGGCAGACCAGCTGCTTCGAGTGGTTCGCCGGGATCTCGAGGAGAAGACGGTCGAAGAGTTTACTAACGAGTGGCACGACGCTCTTTAGGCATCAGCTCAGGGGTGCAACACAATCTTGCCGACGTGCGCCCGGCGAGCAAGCTCTTCCTGGGCTTCGGCAGCCTGCGCGAGCGGGAACGTTGCGGCGACGAGGGGCGTGATCTCGTCCCGTCGAGCCATGCCCATGAGCAATTTGAAGTGCTCGGGGGTGTGCATCGTGGAGCCGATGAGTTGCAGGTTGTGTAGGTAGAGGTCGCGCACGTCGAAGCCGATCGTGTGACCGCCGAGGGCTCCGGCAACGACCCAGCGGCCGGCCTTGCGCAACAGGAAGAGTCCGTCATGAACGAAGTCTCCGGCGACAACATCGAGAACGACGTCAATGCCATTGGGGGCGGCGGCGCGCACTTGCTGGGGCACGTCGGTCGCGCGGTCGACAACGACGTCGGCACCGGCATCCAGCACCGCCTGAATCTTGGAACCACTGCTGATGGCGATCACGCGGGCACCACGGGCACGCGCTAACTGCACGAGCGCAACGCCGACTCCACCGGATGCTCCTGACACCAATACCGTCTCGCCCGACTGCAGCCGGCCGCGTTCAATCATGCCGAGCGCGGTGCCGTACGAGATGGGCAGGGCGGCGAGCTGGTCGTCGCTGAGGGGTGACTCGGTCACGTCATGGATGCGGTCGGCCGGTGCGATCACGTATTCGGCGTAGCCGCCATCGCGTTCGCTGCCCATGAGCCCGGTGATGTTCGCGTCGGGGTCATCCACGTCGTAGATGGCCGGGTCGATGACCACGCGAGAGCCGAGCACGTCCGCGTCAACGCCTTCGCCGACGGCAACGACGTGGCCGGCAACATCCGCTCCTTGGATGCGCGGAAAGTCGAGCGGCCCACGCCAGCCGGCGCGCGGTCCCGGCAGTCCGTATTCGCCTTCGCGAGTCCAGAGATCGGTGTTGTTGAGGGCCGCGGCGCTCACCTTCACGAGCACTTCGCCAGCGCCGGGAGCGGGGGTCGCCACCTCGGTCACGCGCAGAACCTCGGGCCCTCCGTGCTGGGTGAGCTGTACGGCGCGCATCGTGGTGGGAACGTCCATGGGAGTCTCCTCGTAGGTATACTGATCGGTGAACTAGACCCACAGTACACCGATCGGTAAAGGAGTGTCGAATGTCGGAGACGAAACCGATGACAGCCGCAGGGCACCGCATCTTGGGTGCCGCCGGCGAGCTCTTCTATGGCCGCGGCATTACGGCGGTCGGCGTCGATCTCATCGCCGAGCACTCGGGCGTCACCAAGCGCACCCTTTACAACCAGTTCGGCTCCAAAGATCAGCTCGTGGTCGCCTACCTCGAGGAGCGCGAACAGCGCTGGCAATTGCTGGTTCGCGAAACCATCGCCGCCGCCGCGTCACCGATCGAGGCAGTGCTCGCCCCTCTCGAAGCCCTCCGCGCCTGGAACCAAAACAATCCGCGCGGCTGCGCCTTCATCAACGCCCTCGCCGAACTGCCCGACCCGACTCATCCCGCTCACGTCGTCGCCACGCAAGAAAAGCAGTGGCTGATCGACCTGTTCCGCGAGCTCGCAGCGGCGGCCGGATGCTCGGCTCCCGACACGCTTGCCACTCGACTCTTGGTGCTGCACGAGGGCGCTCTCGTCACGCAGCAACTCTCCCTCGACACCCTTTCGGTGAGCATCGAGTTGGCGCGCGGGCTCGTGCGGGCTGCGACCTCGACTGAGTCTCAGACGGCGTCGGCCTGACCTAACCAGCGTTGACGGGTGCGAGTTCGTGTGTCGCGTGGGGTGAACGTGGAGGGCGAGCCATCATCACGGCGAGCACGATGGCCACTACTGGCGAAATGAACGTCGCCATGATGATTCCTAGGATGCCGACGGTCGCGGCGATTGCCGCGCCGATTCCTGCGACGAGTAGCGCGCGCAACCACCATCGCGCTGGCAACAAGGGGGTGAAGATAAACCCACCGGCAAGCCCGGTCGCAACGGCGGCGAGTATCAGCAGCATCCAGCCCTTGGGATCGCCGTCACGAAGCGCATAGCTGAGAGCAACCATGACCAGGGCGGCGGTCAGGGCGGCGGCGGCCGCGACAACTGGCGGGCCGACGCGAGCGAAGAGTGCCACTGCGCTCGCGGCAACTGTGATGGTGGATGCCAGCGAGCCGACGAGGATCCCAATGCGCATGGTGTCTGTCGCGTCGAGGGTGCCGATGCCCCACAGGCTGCCGGTGAGCGCGAAGGCGACGCAGCCGAGCCCGATGATCGCGGATGCCGCAGCCACAACGGCAAGCTGGTGTCGGCGGCGCAGCGAGAGTGGCGTGCGCACGGCAGGTTGGTTCGGGCGATTTCGAGGGGTGCGTGGAGTCGCGGCCATGAGCCGACTCGCGGCAAAGAGCGTCGCAGCCGAGACCAAAATCGGGCCCGCTGGAAGCAGGCCCATGATGCCCCACGCGAGGGCGCTAGCGGCGGCGAGGCTGAGTCCGAGCGCCCACCGGGTGGCCTGCGATGCGAGGTGGCGAAAGGCCGCCAGCGTGAGGGGTAGGACGGCAAGGGTTCCGAAGAGCCACGCGAGGAACGCAAAAAGTAGGATCGCGTTGCCGAACCATGACAGACCAGTCCCGGCATCCGCTTCGTCGAACCCAACGCTCCAGGAGGCTGCCATGAGCGCGCCGAAGGTCCAGGCGAGAGCGGCGGCGGCCGCCGCGCGAACAGCCTGCTCGGCCGGGATGAGGCCGGTGCGCAACAGCAGGGCGCCCACAGCCAGCGAGGCGAGAAGGGCGCCGCCGTACTGGGCACCGAACACGAGCGCGAGCAACCATGCTGAGGAATTGAAGCCGCCGGCCCACAATGCCGCCGTGGGGACCGCGCTCAGGGCGAGGGCGAGTCCGGCAGCCACTGTGATCGCAGCAGGAGTCGCGCGTTCAACGAGACCGTGAGCGCGGATCGACCACGCTTCGCTGAGCGATGGCAAGGCGCGTTCGTGGGAATCCGCCGCCTGCTCGAGGGTGTCGAGCATCAGTTGGCCATTAGCGCGTCGCCACGCTGCGGGGTACCACCGCAGCAGTCGTTGGTAACGGTTGCGGCGACGTGTATTCACGCCGGGACCGCCGTGCTTGCGAGAGGCGAGAACGCCACCCCTGGTGAGGAGGAAGGGCGCGCTGCTGCGGGGCGCGCGGGGGTGGTCTGGGCCGCGATCCGCGCCTGGGCAACGGTCGCGCGTTGAGCGAGGCGCGCAGCTTCAGCCTCCAGTTGGGCTCGACCAACGTCGGTGATCTCGTAGTAGCGACGGGCGCGGCCCTCGACGATTTCGTCGCCGGTAGCCCGAACGTGAGACTGGCGCTCGAGTCTTTCAAGCGAGGCGTAGAGAGTCGTCACCCGCAGCTTCATCGCACCGTCGCTGAGCTCGGCCACCTCGTTCAGGATGGCGTAGCCGTGGCGCGCCCCGGCGGAGAGGGCGGTGAGAATCCAAAACGAAGTTTCAGTCATATTGGCAATATACCCACAGCGGGAATGTCCGTCAAGAGCGTGAGTGCGCAGCTACCGGAATCAGCGCTTAGCGCTCGCTTCTCGCTCGGTAGACTTGTCTGAGAAGAACTCAGGCTGATAGGGGCGTCATGACACCGGAACCGACCGCGACGAATTTGGGCGCGGCGCAGCCAATCGCCGTGATCGCCGGGGCCAGTGGCTTCGTCGGGCCAGCGATCGCCGACGCCTTTCGCGAAGACGGTTACGACGTGCGGTTTATTGGCCGCAGCGCCGCCGTCACGTGGGACGATGCCGCTGCGATTGCCCAGCTCATCGACGGCTCAGCGATCGTCGTGAACCTTGCCGGTAAATCCGTGAACTGCCGCTACAACGACAAGAACCGCAACGAGATTTTGCGCTCGCGAGTGGAGACGACCCGGGCACTGCGTGAGGCGATTGCCGCGGCATCCGCCCCGCCCGCCATCTGGATGAACGCGTCAACCGCCACGATCTATCGCCACTCAACCGACCGCCCCAACAGCGACGACAACGGCGAACTCGGCAAGGGCTTCTCGGTGGATGTTGCCCGCAACTGGGAGAACGAATTCTTCGAAGGCGACCTGCCGCACACGCGCCGCGTCGCCCTCCGCATGGCGATCGTGCTGGGTGATGGCCCCGCCACCAACCTGTTGCTGAGGCTTGCGCGCATCGGACTCGGCGGCCCGCAAATCGATGGCTGGTGGTTCGGTCACAACCGCTACCGTGGCATCGGCCCGACACCCACCGGCCGTGGTCGCGCCGAAGGTCACAAGACGGGCGGGCGCCAAAAGTTCAGCTGGATTCACCTCGACGATGTCGTGCGTGCGGTCCGATTTATCCGCGACACCGACACGATTGCCGGGCCGGTCAACCTCGCGAGCCCCAACCCCTCCGACAACCGCACGCTCATGGGCATCCTGCGTAAAGCAGTGGGTGCACCGTTTGGCTTGCCGGCCTGGCGATGGATGCTCGAGCCCGCCATGGGGGTGCTCAGAACCGAACCCGAACTCATCCTGAAGAGCCGCTGGGTTGTTCCCGGAACGCTCACCGAGGCGGGCTTCACGTTCGAGCATCCGGATCTCGCTGATGCCATCGCAGACATCTCCGGCGGAGACTCACGCTCCTAGGCGTGTTTCACGTTTGCCCATCCGTGGCTGGGCAAGGCATCAGAACGGCGGGGCTCAACACGTCAGCGTCGTAACCGTCAGAGCGGAGCGGTACGACATCCATCGGGGTAGTCGCGCAGTCGCTCCTCGCGGTTCACCGAACAGGCACTGAGGCGGTAGCGGCGGACTTTTCAGCTGAATCGTCTTCCGACGTTGTGTCTTCCGACGTTGTGTTCTCCGGTGTCGTGTCCTCCACCTCCGGCGCCGGTTCGGTCAGCAAGAATGCTGTTGTTGCCCCGATCGCGACAAGAATGAAGATCGCGAGTCCGAGCAATCCCGAACTGTTGAGCCAACCGCTGGTCAGAGCAAAGACGGCAATCACAGCGAGCCACGCGGTTGCGACGACCGTACCTCGTGACCGGCGGCGAGCATCCGCCGCGAGACGCCAGCGTGCGGTTGCGAGAGTGACCGAAATCAGCACAACGACATTGATAGACATGCCGACCCACACGGGGTGAATTCCGAGGTGGAAGCTTGATGGCGACCATGCTCCGAGCTGGTACCAGGTCAGGCCAGCGAGGAAGCCGGTGAGGAGGGATGCGTAGGCGGCGCGACGGGTGGCAAGCGGCCAGAAGAACACCGCAAGCACCGGTGCGAGCGTTGCGCCATTGCGCAGCGTCCACGCCAAGATGTTCCACCATGCGGCCTGTTCGGTGCGCAAGAACGCAAAGAGGATCATCAGGCCAGTGAGGAGCACGAGAGACCAGCGGGTGTACCGAACCAACTGCTCCTCGGTGGCGCCGGGGCGAAGTGCGCCGCCGACGTCGCGACCAAGGCTCGTCGCGCCCGAGAACTGGCACGGTCCAGCCCAGCCGAGGGCACACGCCCAGACACCAAGGAAGAACACACCAACTAGGGGTGCGGGGAGTACCTGAGAGATATAGGTGGGTACTGCAACGAGTCCCAGAGCTTGATTGGGAACAACGATCGCTGCGGCAGTGCCGAGAATTGTGCCACCCACAATGAGCGGAAGCCCGAATCCGGCGGCGAGGAAGAGCCCCTTTTGGCCGTCCTCAGGGGTGCGGCACGACAGGCTCATCTGGAACGCGGCCTGCGCGAGCAGCACGTTAACGATGAATGTTCCAAACCACGCAACGACTAGAGTCACGCCTGAGTTCGACAGATCAAGCATCTTCGGGTCGGTGGTCGCCAACTCGGCCAGACCGACGAATCCGGGCCGGATCAGGAAAGCGGTGAGTCCCACGGCGAGCATCGCAATGAAGGCGAAGCAGTTCATTGTCTGGCTGAAGGCAATTGC
Source organism: Rhodoglobus sp. NPDC076762 (assembly GCA_040687235.1). GTDB lineage: Bacteria > Actinomycetota > Actinomycetes > Actinomycetales > Microbacteriaceae > Rhodoglobus. The sequence goes on from JBFBMV010000002.1 coordinate 142,237, forward strand.
ACGCATTCCCCCAAACCAGAGGAAGACCAGCAGCAGAACTGCGGTCACAATGATGGATGCGTAAATCGACAGATCAGTGAACGCGGCGAGGGCCGAGGCGAAGGCGATGGCCGTTGCAACGGACCACATCGGAAACGTGAAAGCAGTGATGAGCCCAGAAATGATTTGGGCGACCCGACCGAAACGTTCGCCGATCATCCCGGTGACCGTCACGACAAGCTTTTCACGGAGCGGCTTCACGAGCAGCAGGGCGATGAGTAGCACCTGCACCGTTTCGGCAGCCCCGTACCAAATCGCCGAAATTCCCGTGTGATAACTCAGCTCAAGAATCGCAATGTACGACGACCCCGAGAACAAGCCCGTGATGCAGACCGCCACCGTCAACGGGCTGAACGTGCGGCCACCAACGAAGAAACCCCCAGCGGTCGCTGGCTTGCGCGCCGCTCGACGTTGAATGACTGTTCCACCAGTGACGAGCAACGCGGTGTACGCGATCGCCAGCCCGATTGTCCAGAGTCCTGCGTCGGTCATGAGCGGTACCTATCGTCGGAATGCGGGGCAAAAGATTCGGGGGAGAACTGCCACTGAAGATCGAGCGCCACGTTGGCATCCCGCAGCAAGTTTGTGGCGGGGCAGCGTTTCTCGACCAAGAGGCGGAGCTCGGCCAGTTTGGACTCTGAGGCGTTTGTCACGACCTGCACGAGGAGCGCATAGTCAGAGAAATGCGGTGAAACATCCGCCGTTCCAGCAAAACCTCGAACGTCCATGTGCGCACGGCTCAGAGTCTCGATGTCTTTGAGATCGATGTCGAGTTCCTTCGCGACCGACTCAATCGTCACGGTGATGCACGCGTTGACCGCACCGGCCACGAACTCCATGGGGGTCGGGGCTGAGTTCTCTCCGCCCTTGGCGAGCGGCTGGTCGGTGACAAATCCGAACTCACGGATGCCAACACGCGTTCGCAGCTGACGCAGCCACGAACCGGTGGCGCGCACCGATTTCACCCAAGGGTCGCGAGCCGGGGTGCGAGGCGTAGCAGCAGCCTCGGTCTCTGTGAGTGAACTCATTCCACGCCATCCAATCCGGCCGCGATGAACAAGCAGCCCTATCGAATTCAATGCCCTTAGCCGCAGTGGTCATAATGGGGTCGTAACCTAACTTCACATTGCCTCGGACTGCCAACACCAGACGTAACGAGCACGGTGTTGCTGGCGATCGCCGTATTACCAGCCGAGCTGCTGAACCTGAGCTAGCCGTACCGGTAGATAATGGGGACCGTGCCACTCGTGCACGCCAGAGGGTGAGGAACCATGCCGATTGTCGAGCAGCCGCGAATCGGATTTGTGGGTGCAGGCCAACACTCCTCGCTGAACCTGTACCCCGCGTTCGCCGCGACAGGGGTTCCTCTGGCAGGTGTTGCTGAGCGCAACCCTGCCCGCGTTGCTGAGTTGGAAGCTCGAGGCATCCACCCCATCTTTCCGAACCATCTCGCGCTGATCGAAGAAACCAGCCTCGACGGCATCGTCGTGTCGCTCGCGCCTCACCTTCAGGCTGACGTCGTTGCCGACTGCGTTCGCGCGGGTGTTGCCGTGTTCGTCGAGAAGCCACTCGGCTCGACTGAGGTCGAAGCTCAAAAGGTAGCGTCGATTGCCGAGGATGCCGGTGTGCCCGTGATGCTGGGCTTCATGAAGCGTTTCGCCCCCGCCTACACGCAGCTGAAAACCCTCATTGGTCAAGACACTGAGCAGGGCCCGGTCATTTCCTACGCCTGCGAGTTCGGCTTCGCGGCGTGGAAGCCCGACTTCACTCCGGTCGAGTTCATTACGCAGGCGGTCATCCACCTTATCGACCTCGTGCGCGACCTATTTGGCGAAGTCGTTGATGTCTCAGCGCTGCAGAACAGTATCGACGACGGGCTCGCAATCATCGTGCAAGTCCGCCACGAGAGCGGTATCGTCGGGTCGTTGAACTTCGTCTCCGCGAGAGCGTGGTCGCGCGAGACCGAAAAGCTCAGCGTTACGTGCGTGAATGGTGTTGTGCGGGTTTCCGACCTGAGTCGCATCCAAGTGCTCACGGGCGAAGTTGCGGGCACCACTGCCGGGCCGGGCGAAGCTCTCGCCGAGCGGTCCATCACGTTTGACGCGTCGAACTCTCCTGGATCCGGGAGTCTGAAAGATCTCAATCTGCGGGGCTACGTTGGCGAGATGAAACATTTCGTGGGTGTGCTTCAGGGCACCGAAGAGCTCAGCCCGTCGGCCGCGGATAACGTGCGCACGATGGCGCTCTGCGACACGATTTTGGCGGCTATCGCCAACTGAGCTGCTAGTCGTCGAGAACGACCGCGCGCACGGGGGCACCATCGGCATCGATCGCCAACGGGAAGAAGCCAATGCGCACTCGCTCAGGTAGGCCTTCAAGCCCGGTGATGTTCTCGATGATCAGGCCGTCGTTCCCCAACACAATTTCGTGAACCGGGAAATCGGTGGAACCTTCGCCGGTGGGGTCGGGGCTGAGGGTGTCGACGGCGAGCAATCGCATGCCGCGTTCCCAGAGTTCGGCTGCGGCATCCGGAGCAATCGCGGGGTGATTCAATGCCCCGCCCGACCCGAAGCGCTGAGCCCAACCGGTGTTGATGACGACGATGGCGGGCACGGCGGCGGGAATCTCACCCAATGCTGCTGTGATTTCGGCGAGGCCATAGATTGCGTGAGCGCTTTGCTCGCCGAGGTGCACGACAAGCGCATCGCCGACAAGTTCGTCGAGCGAAATGGAACCCGTCGTGCGGCCTCCAGCGACAGTGTGGGAGGGGGCATCGAGGTGGGTGCCGGTGTGTGATCCCAGGTGGAGCAGGCTGACGTCGACGCCATCCTGCTCCACGCTGAGTGCGCTTTCAATTGAGACCGTAGGGTCACCGGGGTAGACCTGCATTCCGCTGGTGATGGGGTGGCTCAATTCGCGCATGGGGTACCTGATTCCTGGTGAGGCTGAGGCCGAGTTAGGCGACGGTGCTGGCGGTGGCATCCGCAGTATCGGCATCCGTAGAGTCCGCGAGGTGCTGGCTGCGAACGGCTTCGTGACGCTTTCGTTCGGGAAGCATGACTGCAAGATAGAGCACGAAGGTGAGAACGAATGCGGGAATCGTGGCACCGATCGGCAGCGGCCACACGTAGGCCCACACGTACGACATGGTGGCGCCGATGACCCAGATGGCGACAGCAAACCAGTTGATGCCGGCCCTGTACCAGTAGCGACCGCCGCGAGCTTCGAGGATGTCCTTTGTGTAGGCGCCGCGCTTCACGATGTAGTAGTCGACAATCATGATCGCGAACACCGGAACGAAGAAGGCGCCGATGACGACAAGGAAGTCGGTGAATTGGTTGAGCAACTGCAGCCAGGTCGAGCCGATAATCGAGATGCCGCCCAGGATGAGCGCGGTCGGCAAGAACTTCGCCTTGCTGTTGACCTTGGCGTTGACGACCGAGGTGACCATTCCGTAGACAACCATCGTGTTTGTGGCCATCACCGAGAGGAAGATGATGATGGCGAGCGGTGCACCGAAGGCGCCGACAATCGTGGTGGGGTCGAACGCGGCCGCTTCGTCGCCCTTGAGAACCACGTAGACGAAGGCGGTGAGGCCGAGCGTCATCGCAACAACAGTCGAGACGGTGTAACCGATGCCCGAGCCGATCACGCCAGCCTTGGTGGTGCGAGCGAAACGGTTGAAGTCAGCGGACAGCACCGTCCAAGAGACGGCAGTGGCAATCACGATGTCGAGCACAATGATCGGCGTGAAGCCGAGGCTCTCATCGGGCGCAACAGCCTGGAAATCGCCAAGGTCGAACGCGGTGAATGCGGTGATGAAGACCCACGCAATGATGCCGAGGATCAGAACGGCAAGCCACGGCTCAATCTTGGAGATACCTTCGTGGCCCAAGATCGCGAGAATTACGACGATGCTCTGGCAGAGCACGGAGAAGAGGATGGGGTTGGAGTACCCCGTAGCGCTCTCCACCAAGAAGTTGACGGTGACGCCTGCCAGCATCGCCTGCACCCAGCTCCAACCCATAAGCACGATCACGTTAGCGGCAACCGGCAGCAGGCTGCCGCGCGTTCCGAACGCGCCGCGAGTAATGGCCATGGTCGGTAGCCCGGTGCGAGTTCCGATAGCGCCGATGGCGGTGAGCACGATCGCTCCGCCCAGTGTTCCCAGCACGATCATGAGGAACGCGGTGGCGAAGTCGACGCCGGGAACGAAGAGCGTTCCCGTGAGCAGGGTCGTGACGACGAGGTTAGCTGCGAGCCAGATCATCCCGATGCGCAGCAGTGAGTAGGTTCCCTTGACGGGCTTGCCGCCATCGGATTGATCTTGGGTGTGTTTGCTTAGACGGGAATAGAGCGACATTGCTGCTGTCTCCTCAATAGGGTGCGGTTAGGTGGGGTGTTCGGGTAGCCAGTGAGCTATTCGGTAGCAGCGGCATTGCCGTCGGGCACCGGCGACAAGTGCTCGTGCACTGCTACTAGCTGGTCGTTGTCGAGGCGGAACACGATGGTTTCGCGCTCGCGGTAGGAGTCTTCGCCGTCGCCGGTGTCGACGCGAGTGAAAACGTTGTGGCTGAAGACAGCGCCGCCGGGGAACGACTGCACTGCGGCATCCGATGATTCGCACTCGAGTACTTTCCACCCGCCCTCAAGCCAGCCGGCCCAGAGGCGCTCGTATTCGGCGCGGTTGTTCAGGCGATCGGGTTCGGTGTGAAAAATGAAGGTTGCGTCGGGCGCGAAGCCGCGAAAATAGCGGTCGCCGTCGGTGGCTGCGAAGGCATCGACGATGGCGGATGCTGCGCTGAGCACGTCATCCTCGTGCGGTGTTGTCGTGCTCATGGTGTGCTCCTCTAGCTCTCGGGCTATTCGGTCGAGTTCTTGGTATCGCGGGGAGCCATCGCGCTCAGCAGCTCGTAGGCGACGTGGCTCGCGGCCACAGCCGTGAGTTGCGCGTGGTCGTAGGCGGGGGCGACTTCGACGACGTCGGCGCCCACAATGTTCTTGTCGGCGAGGGCGCGAAGAATGCGCAGCAGTTCGCGGCTTGTGAGTCCGCCGGCTTCGGGGGTTCCGGTGCCGGGCGCGTGGGCTGGGTCGAGCACGTCGATGTCAATGGAGATGTAGAGAGGCTTGTCGCCGATGCGGTTGCGGATGCGTTCGATCGCGACGGCCACTCCGTCTTCTTCGATGTTCTCGCTCGTGACGACCGCGAAGCCGAGGCGGCTGTCGTCGGTGAGGTCTTCGGCGCTGTAGAGCGGGCCGCGAGTGCCGACGTGCATGCTCGCGGTCAGGTCGATAAGACCCTCTTCGGATGCGCGGCGGAAGGGAGTGCCGTGAGTGACGGGCGCCCCGAAGTAGGTGTCCCACGTGTCGAGGTGAGCGTCGAAGTGCAGCACCGCGACGGGGCCGTGCTTCTTGGTGACGGCACGCAAGAGGGGCAGTGCGATCGTGTGGTCGCCGCCGATGGTGAGGATGCGGTCGGCGCGAGTTGCGAGGTCGAGGGCAGCCGCCTCGATTTCGAGAATGGCGTCGTCGATGCTGAAGGGGTTAGCGGCAATGTCGCCGGCATCCGACACTTGCTGAACGGCGAAGGGTGAGACGTCTTGAGCGGGGTTGTAGGGGCGCAACAGTCGTGATGCTTCACGCACGTGGGCCGGGCCGAAGCGGGCGCCGGGGCGGTAGCTCACTCCGCTATCGAAAGGGATTCCGACGATCGCGATGTCGGTGTGCTCAACATCTTCGATGCGCGGCAGACGAGCGAATGTGGCGATACCGGCAAAGCGAGGGACAATACTTGCATCGACCGGGCCAACAATAGGTTTCGTCATAGTAAACTTTCGATAATCAGCAGTAAACGTGAACTCACAGTAAACCCCGAGGTGCGCGTCGTCAACCCTGATGAGTGATGGAGTAGAGCCATGAGACCGTTGTCGCCCTCGCCCAGTGCCGAAGCGCTCGCCATCGGAGCGCGTATCCGCAGCGCCCGCAAAGCCCAGGGCTTCACGCTCGAGCAGATCGCGACTTCTGCGGGGTTAACTAAGGGTTTTTTGAGTCGCCTCGAGCGCGACGAGACCTCGCCCAGCATCGCCACTCTCGTGCAGCTCTGCCAGGTTCTGTCGCTCGAAATTGGGTCACTTTTTGCTGAGCCCGAAGCGGTGAAAATTTCATTAGCGGATGCCCCGCATATCAATCTCGGTGGCCAAGGAGTGGATGAGCGGCTCATCTCGCCGCGCAACGAATCTCGTGTTCAAGTCATTCGCACCCACATGCAGCCCGGTGCTAACGGTGGCGACGCCTTCTACACAATCAGTTGTGAAGTAGAGGTGCTGCACGTGATCTCGGGTGCCGTCACCGCGCGTTTCGTGGATCGTGAGATCCCCCTGGCTGCGGGCGACTCGCTCACCTTTCCCGGTCGCGAACCCCACAACTGGCAAGCCGATGCTGAGCTCGGCGCCGAAGTGATCTGGACGATCGTGCCGGCTACCTGGCGCGGGGAGTAGTCGCAGCTGCACATCAATCGTTGAGCGGCACAACATCCCACTGCCCGAACAGGGTGAAGCCGGCAGCGAGCGCCACCGCCGACGACCCATCGTTGCCGAGCTGGCAGCGGTATTGCGGTTCGTAGCCGTCCGCGAGAGCACGTGCGCTGATGGCGCGAACGGTACGAGTGGCGAATCCCTGACCTCGGTACTCGGGCAGGGTGATGATGCCGAGGTCGGCGAGTTGCGAGCCGCGCCACGGGTACATGCTTGAGGCGGCGACGAGCCGGTCATCCGCAAAGGTTCCATACACAAGCCAGTGATCGAGCTCGACGAACGCTTCGTCGAGTTCTTGCTCGGGGATCGCCGCCGTGAACTGTTCGAACGCTGCGGCATCCGCCTCGGTCAGCGGACGTGTTGACTCCGGGGTGACTTCGGCGCGCAGCGTCTCTTGGGCGTGCCGCGGGAGGTAAAAGAGTCGGTCGGTGCCATTGAGGGCGACCCCGGCGGCGTCGAGTTCGGAGCGCAGCTGGTCGCTCGTAATCCGTTGCCCATCGGTGAAGTCGAGACGTTCCGCGAACGACGTCACGAGGCTGACGATGCTTGGCCCTTCGGCTACATCCAGCAGAGTTACGGCGGTGTTGGTGGGCAGCGATTCGGCGACGCGCACCACATACAGGGCGTCAAACGCGGGCTCGCGCTCGTACGTCGGCAACCAGTAATCGAACACAATCGGTGAATACATTCGAACCCTCTCGGATGCCGTAGCCAGACTGCAGCACTGCCCCAGTGGCAGAGTCGCAGACTAGCAAATAGCACTCTGAACCGTTCGAAAACCTCAGCGGAATGTGCATCCACGTCTCGCGTACTAACGGCGCACGGCAGGTTTCTTGCTCGAAGAGTTACAGGCTAATTGAGGCTGGGTCGAGCAACTCGACCCAGCAGGCTTCGGGCCGCGCGGTGTCGTCAATAGCCTGAACGTGGTCTAGCGCATCCGCGCCGATCAGGGCAACAAGATCGAGCCCGGTGACTTCGGCGATGTCAGCGATGGGTAGTTGGAAAGTGCGGAAGGGGCCAAGCGGCGGGGGAGCGTCGTTGGCCAGAGCGAGCGCGCGAGCCTCATTGAGGTCAACCTCGGAGAGCTGAGGCCGTTGGTCAAGAAGGAACCCGGCCGCCCGAAGTTCAACGCCAGATTCGCCCGCCGTCACCCACGCCGCGATCTTCCAGAACAGCTGGGGGATGCCGACGCCGCGGTAGCTCGGATCGTCAGTCGCCAGCACTGGTGCAGTGAACACACTGATGCGGCTCTCGTTCGCTCGGGCGTATTCCAACACATGATCTTCGAGCCCCAGCCACAGTTCTTTCGATTGGTTGAAGCCGGCAGCCTGGGGTGCGGCGTTAGTGAAGGCGAAAGTGTCGTAATTGGCGCGAGCAGCTGTCGCCCCGTCACCCCACACTGGGTCGCGGCGGCGCACCAGGTGCCCGCGGTCGAGGTCATTGCGTGCGTATACCGCTTCGCCGGTTTGTTCGTGTTCCGGGATGCGAGGATCAAGGTGCCAGTCGTTGCCCCGGCCCACGTTCATCAGCCGCGCACCATCAATATTCACGCCGGTGGCCATGGCGAGACCGCGCAACGAATTGAGGCTCACCGAAAAGTGGGTGTAGGACAGCTCGCGTATCGCTGCGTCGGGCGCAACAGAACGTGCGGGCGAGGGCACAGGAAATGGAACAGTGACGTCGAGAAAGTCTGAGTCGTACCCGTCAGAATCGTGCGCTGCGTCATCCATGAAGGTAGTGAAGCAGCCGCTCCTGACATTGCGCTGCGCCGAAGTTGGCGCCGGAGACACCGCTCGCCGCGGTTAATTCTGCAGTGGTAATGCTCGAACGGTCGGTGCTTCATCGCTCGCGAGCCGAGCGTGCAACTCGACATCGAACCGTTCATGGTCATACCGAAGCTTCTGTCGCTGGATCCCCTCTACGGTGAAGCCGGCGCGCGTCGCAACACCGCACGATGCGGGGTTATTCAGGCGATGGCCAAGCTCGAGACGAAAGAGCCCGGCGGAGAATGCACACTCCGTCGCTGTAGCCAGCGCCCGGGTCGCGAGCCCTCTCCCGCGGGCCGATTCAGCGAGCCAGTAGTAGGCCCACGCTGTTCCGTGCCGCCTGTCGATGTGCGAAATTCCAACGTTGCCGACTGCGGCACTCTCTGCCACGATGGCCCAGTTCATGTGAGTATCGCTTCGGCCGAGGCTGTCGGCGATGAATATTCGCGCCAGGTGATCCGTTGCAAGGTCGGGAGAGCCCAACTGCACAGCCAGCTCCGGAGACGAACGGTAGGCATCGATCAACGCCGGGGCATCGCTAGCGCGCCAGACGCGCAAATGAGGCTCAGTATCCTGCGTCGCGCCGAAGGGCGCAGAGTTATTCCTCACCTCGTTGAGTGTGTCTTCGCAGACTTAGTCGACGGCCTCGGTTTGAGTCGCGATGTAGGCGCGCTCTTCGTCGTTAAGGTGCTGGGGTGCTGCCGGTACTGCGCTTCCCGAAAGCGTCTGAATTTCTTCGAGCACCGACGCGCTAATCTCGCCGTGGGGGCTTTCCTGAAGCGCATGCTTCGCAGAGATGCTGAGTTCGGGCCACCAGCGTTCGATGGGGGGAAGCTTCGTGTCTGAATCCATGGGGTTCCTCTCGCTATCGGTTGACCTATTCTGCACTAGGTGGTCGCGGGTTTCAGCGACGTTGAGCTGTTTATGAGGGAGCAGCATTTCAGGAATTGTCAGTGGCTGCGGGTAGTTTTAAAGAAAGTTGGCCGACACGCCGAGACACTACATCTGGGGTAATGACATGGGTGTCATTACCCATATATAGTGAAATCTCCGACAAACCGTCGGCAAACTTCGAGAAGACTTTAAGGAGGATCGAATGGATAACGAAAACGACACTGTTGGCGGATACGCAATTCCCGTCGACCCAATGGATCTTCTGCAGTGCGACAGCTGCCAGTAAAAACTTACTGAGCTAACGCCTCACAGGATTCCTGAAGCCCCGGCAGACCACAGGTCACCGGGGCTTCACCCATTTAACAGACAGCGCCAGAAACGCGCCAAAAACAGCGGGCTGGCGTTGCCCCGCCCACAGCCGAAAAGCTCACAACCCGCTCACCCTCAAGATTGCCTAAGCTGGTAACCGTGCCAGTAAATCCAGAACTAGAAGGCCGGGTCTTCCCGCCCACCACCCCGTATCTTGTCGGGCGCGAGAAAGTACGCGAGTTTGCTCGCGCCGTCTTCGCTAAAAGCCCCCTTAACCACGACGCTGAGGCTGCGAAAGCAGCAGGCTACGCAGATGTTGTAGCACCGCCCACCTTCGCCGTCGTCATCCAAGAAGCAGGCCTCGCCCTTCTTCTGGCCGCCCCTGACACTGGCATCGACTTCTCCCGCATCGTGCACGGAGAACAAAAGTTCAGCTACACGCGACCCATCGTCGCCGGCGATGAACTCACCGCCATCCTTACTGTCACGAGCATCAAATCTCTCGGTGGCAACGACATGATCACCGCTGAAACTGCGATCAGCGATGCCGAAGGCAACCACGTCGTCACCGCAACGTCCGTACTCGTCATGAGAGGCACAGAATGAGCGACCTCACCGTCGGGCAAGAACTCATCACCGGCAACGTCATCCTCACTCGCTTCTCCCTCGTGCGATACGCCGGAGCATCCGGAGACTTCAACCCCATTCATTACCGCGACGACGTCGCCCAGTCGGTCGGCCTGCCTGGCGTACTCGCCCACGGCATGCTCACAATGGGCCTCGCCGTTCAACCCGTCATTGACTGGATGGATGGCCGCGGCGAAGTTGTCGAATACGGCGTGCGTTTCACGCGCCCCGTCGTCGTCGACGGCAATGGCGGAATCACCGTTAGCGTCAGCGCCAAAGTTGGCGCGATCGAAGACGACATCACGCGCATTGACCTCACGGTCAGCGCCGCCAACCAGACCGTGCTCGGCAAGTCACAAGTGAGGGTCAAACTCAACAAATGACCGATACCGCCCCCAGCGAAAGCACAGCAGCGCAACACAACGCGATGCTCGCCGATCTCACCACCATCAAGGTAGGAGGGCCAGCGCACACACTGCTGCGCCCCGCTACCGAGCAAGAACTGATCGCAACCATGCGAGACGTGTGGCAACGAGGCGACGAATGGCTGCTCATTGGGGGCGGCTCCAACATGGTCATCAGCGATGAAGGATTTGACGGCACCGTCATCCACATCGCCACCCGCGGCATCCAACTCGTCTCCCAGACCGACACCACTCTCAGCCTTCGAGTGCAAGCCGGCGAATCGTGGGACCGACTCGTAGCAAAGCTCGTCTCACGCGGCTGGGCCGGGCTCGAAGCTCTCAGCGGCATCCCCGGTTCAGTGGGCGCAGCCCCCATCCAAAACATCGGAGCCTACGGGCAAGAAATCGCCAGCGTGCTCGACGGCGTCGACTTTCTCGACTACGACAACAGCGAATTCGTTCATCTGACGACCGCCGAACTCGAACTGGGTTACCGCAACTCAGTGATCAAAGAGGGTCGTGCCGGCGTTGTTCTCGCCGTGTACGTCACGCTCACTGCCTCGCCCGAAAGCGCTGTGCAGTATCAGCAGCTCGCGACCGCGCTCGGCGTGAGCATCGGAGACCGCGTGCCCGTGCAGCAGGTGCGCGACACGGTGCTCGCGCTGCGGGCATCCAAAGCAATGGTTCTTGACCCCAACGAACCCGACTCCGCTAGTTGTGGTTCATTCTTCACCAACCCCATCGTGCCCGAACACATCGCCCGGGCTCTTCCCGCGGATGCCCCACGCTGGGTCATTGACGACGAGCCGGTCGCCGATGTTGTGGTCCCGCTCGGTGAAACGCCCGCACCACCACCGCCGCCTAAGCCCCGACTGGTGAAGCTCAGCGCCGCCTGGCTCATCGAAAATTCGGGAGTGAACAAAGGCTTCCGCCTTCCCGGATCGCGCGCTGCCGTCTCCACTAAGCACAGTCTGGCGATCGTCAACCGCACGGGCGCCGACGCCGCAGAGATTGCAGAACTCGCTCGCTACATCGGGGCATGCGTGCTGAGCCGGTATGGCATCCACTTGCAGCCGGAGCCCGTCGGCGTCGGAGTTGAGCTTATCTAGTTCACATCTGGTTCATATTTGATTCATAGAGGATACGCAGACTGACGGCGTTCGTTTTCAACCAACTCCGATCAGGAACTTTCTCAATGAATCTACGACGATCTTTGATCGCCACTCCTCGAACGCCTTCGCGTTCGCTTTCTGCGCGTCGATGCTTGGCTCTCTCAGCCGCAGCACTCGCGTCGACCTTCTTCGCCTCAACTCTGGTTCCGACGGGAGCGTTCGGGGCAGATGAATCGCCGAGCGCGATTGTTAGCACTGATTCCACTGGTTCTCTTTCGCTGTTGAGCGACCCATTTCTGCAAGCGCCCGGTGCCGACTTCGTTAGCGTCGTCTGGAACACCGAGTTTGCGGGCGTTTCTCACTCAGTGCTTGTTGGAGCCGGGGTCGCCGCTCTCACTGAGAGCGAAGCCGCGCGAGCGGTTGCCGGCGAGACTTTCTCCGGCGTTGTGGCGGTTTCTGCCGCGACAACGAAATACTCGCGTCTTGCAGAAGACAGCAGTTCGCGCCTAGACATCAAGCCCACGGCCGCTGAAGGCATTGTCGCTCGCGATGTGTGGCGCCACGAGGCTCGCGTGAACGGGCTGGTGGCGGGAGAGCGAACTGCTTACCGGGTGCTGTCGAGCGAGGGGTCTGAGTACGTTCTCTCAGGAACCTTCTCGCTAGCTCCGCTTCCTCAAACAGGCGATGCGCTAAAGATTCTGCTCACTAGCGATCACCAAGCGATGGCTAATACTCCGGCAAACCTCCAGAAAGCGTCAGAAACGATCGGCGATATTGACGCCGTGTTCCTCGCCGGAGACCTCGTCAACCACCCCGATCGTGCCTCCGAATGGTTCGATGACACTCGTGGAAGCGCCTTCTTCGCGACGCTCCAAGGCAACGCCGGGCGCATCGACAACAACGGAATTGCTGAATACACCGGCGGCGAGATCGTGCAGAACGCGCCGCTTTACCCTGCCGTTGGCAACCACGAAGTGCAGGGCCGTATTGATGGAGCTACGAGCATCGGTTCCAGTTTTGGATCGCCAGTGCCTTTGGCAATCGCTGAGCAGGAGTACGAACTTGTCGCCTCTGTAGTGAACCCGTCGGCAGACCCCGCGATCAAGGCGCAGTGGATCGAGGACAATTCCTTCAGCACCGCGACTTATGAGGAGATGTTCACCCTTCCGGAAGACTCGCCGGGTGGCGAAACTTACTACGCGACGAGCTTCGGCGATGTTCGACTGGTGTCTCTGTACTCGACACGAATCTGGCGTGGCGGCACAGCGAACCCGCTTCCCGAAGACCGAGCATCGATCTCTCGCTATCAAGAAAGCACCTCCGCTTTGGCTGACCCCCTTGCTCAAGGCTACGGAGAGCACATCTTCGAGTCTCTCGCAGTGGGGAGCGATCAGTACGAGTGGCTGCAGGCGGAATTGGCCAGCGACGATTTCCAAGACGCTCGCTTCCGTGTCGTCATGCTTCACGAAGGCCCCCAAGGGCTCGGCGACAACGTGATGCCTCAGTTCGCTGATCCCGTGAGAATCGAAGAAACCAACCCCGCTGGCGAGGTAATCGGGGTTCGCTACGAATACCCAACGTCCGGCAACATGCTTCTGAACGATCTCACGCCGTTGCTCGAGCAATCCGGTGTAGACCTCGTGCATAACGGTCATTCGCACTTGTGGAACCGGTTCGAGTCAGACAACGGAGTGAACTATCTCGAGACTTCCAACACGGGAAACTCCTACGGCGCGTATCACGAGCTCAGCGGTCGTTCGCGTCCGCTTCCGCCAGAGCCATGGGTTGCAAGCAACTATCTCTCTCAGGGAAACCCGGGCGGGCTTGACCCCGTCGTTCCCTCAGTTGCCCCTTTCACGACGGCGGATGGTACCCCGATGCCCTTCGTGCAAAACAACGACCTCGCCGTGTTCACCATGCTCGACACCGGTGAGAACGAAGTGGTGACCTACGCGTTCGATGTGCGAACCCCGGATGTCGCCCCGTGGATCATCGACCGTTTCTCGCTGGGCCGCGAAGCGCCCGAGACTGAGGAGCCCGGAGAAGGAACCCCCGGTGAGCCTGGAGAGCCCGGTGAGCCTGGCGGTGAAAACCCCGGCGAACCAGCCGTCGACCTCACGGATGCTGCGGTCAGCATGTCATCGCAGTCGGTGGCAGCCGGAGCACAGCTTGACATCTCTGGCTCAGGATTCGAGAAGGGCGAAGCAGTTCGCATCGAGCTGCACTCGAGCCCCACATTGTTGGCGAACGTGGTGGCTGACTCCGGCGGAAGTATTGCGCGCGCGGTGACGATTCCTGCTTCGACGACGCCCGGAACTCATCGGATTGTGCTGATCGCGGCATCCGGCGAAACCACCTCGGCAGACCTCACGGTGACTGCAAGCGCCGCCGATGCTGCCCTGGCTGTGACGGGTTCGTCGTCGGCGCCACTGTGGGTTGCCGGTATCGGGGCTCTCGTCGTCATCGCCCTCGGCTCAGCGCTGCTGTGGGTGCGAGGCCGCAACAGAACTGCACGCTAGCCTCACGCAATGGCGTTGCGGAGCAGCCTTCGGGCCGCTCCGCAACGCCCGTACTTTGTGCCGCATGGAGCCTCTCCCCGTCGAGAGGAAGTTCAGAAGCCTTGAGTGCTACCGGGGCAGTAGCCCCAACTCCATCGCTTTTGTCACTGCACGAGTGCGGTCTTTCACGTCGAGCTTCTCGAACACGTGGATGAGGTGCGTCTTCACCGTCGCCTCGCTCACGAACAGGGCGGCAGCAATCTTTCGGTTGCTATTGCCCGCTGCCACAAGAGCCAGCACTTGAGTTTCGCGCTCGCTCAGCGACACCTTCGCGGGTTCGCGCATGCGGTTCACGAGTAGAGCCGCAATCGACGGAGCCAGGGCGACCTCACCGCGAGCCACCGAGCGCAACCCCGCCAGAATCTCCTCCTGGGGTGCAGCCTTCAGCAGGTAGCCGCTCGCGCCCGCCTCAATCGCGGTCAGAATGTTTTCGTCGGACTCGTAGGTGGTAAGAATGAGCACGCGCACGTCGGGGCGCGCGGCTGCGAGCTGCGCGGTGGCCTCGGCCCCTCCGAGGCCGGGCATGCGCAAATCCATGAGCACGACGTCGGGGGAGAGCTTCGTGGCCAGAGCGACCGCTTCGGTGCCGTCGCTGGCTTCGCCGACGACGTCGATGTCATCCGCCGAGCTCAGCAGGCCAACGATTCCACTGCGAACGATCGGATGGTCGTCGGCAACTACGACACGAATCATGCGAGAACTTCTTTCGGGATGGTGGCGCGCACGGTGGTGCCGGCGGCCGAACTATCAACATCGAGACGGCCGTTTACCAGCGACAGTCGTTCGCTCATTCCTTCGAGCCCGAAGCCGGTGTGCGTGGTCGCGGGGTCGAAGCCGGTGCCATCGTCAGCCACTGCAATCGTGAGTCCGGCGTCGCTGACGGTCACGGTGATCGTGGCGCGAGTAGCGTTCGCGTGCTTGCGCACATTGGCGAGGGCCTCTTGGGCGCAGCGCAGCACAACGACTTCGGTTTCGCGGGCGATCGCGGGCAACCCCGCGGCATCCACCGTCACGGTCAGGTGGGTTTCGCGGCTATATCGCTCGGCCAGTCGGGTCAGAGCGCTCGTGATGCCGTCACCCGTGAGCCCCACGGGAGCGGATGCCGTTACGAGTGCGCGCGCCTCCGCGAGCGCTGTGCGGGCACTGTCTTCAATCAGCTCAAGCTGTTCGGCTGCGGCAGCAGCGTTGTTGTTATCCAGTTCGCGCTTCGCCCGTTGGGCAACAAGTACTAGCCCGGTGAGGTCTTGCGCGATGGTGTCGTGGATTTCGCGGGCAAGCCGCTCTCGTTCGCTGGAGACGCCGGCATCCCGGCTGATGGCGGCGAGTTCGTCACGCGTGGATTGCAGCTCAAGCACGAGGTCGTGACGTTGGTCGCTGAGGGCGGAGATTTGGGTGATCCAGAGGCCGAGGGCGAGGCTGAAGATCAGCGACAGGGCAACGATCGTGGTCGTGTAGAGCACGGCATCCGCGTCGAGGCCCGTGTTAATCAGAAAGCCAACGCCCACCGAGAGGGCGAGCGCGACGTTGCCGATGATGGCGTTGCGGGTGCGTTCGGCGAGCACCCACACGAGTGGGTAGGCGAGGGATTGCAGGGTGGCCATCACGGGCATGAACGCGACGGCAGCGCCGACGGTGATCACGAGCACGCTCACGTAGGCGATCGCCATGACGGAGTTGTCGCGGGCGCGGATGCCGAGAGTGAACCAGGCGAGCGCGAAGGCCGCGAGGGCAACCCCGGCACCGATCTTGCTTCCGGAGCCGTAGCCGCCGGAGCCGACGATGAGCACTGCCATGACCGCCGTGGTGACGGTCACCGCAATGCTCATCCAGCGAACAAAACCCATTTAGCTATCCTTGCGGATCCAGCGGAAGGTGATGCGCGTCACGATGAGGCCAATAACCAACCAGAGGCCGGTGGCGATGGCCACTCCGGGAAGGTTCCAGCTCTCGGATTGCTCCATTACTTCGAAGCTCGCGGGCAGGAACACTTCGCGCATGCCCTGTGCCATCCACTTGAGCGGGAAGATGCTCGCAAAATTCTGCAGCCAGACGGGCAGCAATGAGAACCCGAGGTAGACGCCCGAGATGAACTGCAGTACGAGAGCGATCGGGATCACGACGGCGGTGGCGCTCTTGCCGGAGCGGGGCAAGGCGCTGAGCGCGATTCCCAGCACGGCGGATGTCGTGACGCCGAGCACAAAAACCCAGGCGAAGGTCAGCCATTTGCTTGGCTCGCTCGGCAGTTCAACGCCGAACGCGACGCTCGCGACCACGATCACAAGGGTGGCTTGCAGCACGCCGGTGACGAAAACTTGGCCGATTTTGCCGATGAAGTAGCTCATGATCGGCAGGGGTGTCCCGGCGAATCGTTTGAGGGTCCCGTCACTGCGTTCCATAGCGATGTCGATGGCCATGTTTTGCAGTCCGCTCAAGAGCAGGCCGGCGGCGAGCATTCCAGGTAAGTAAAAGGCGGCGGCGGTGAGCGGTTCTTCCTCGCTGCCGAAGTTCTGCTCGCTGAAAGCGAGGGAGAAGATGGTGAGCATGACCACGGGGAAGAGGAAGGTGAAGAATACCGAGTCGCCCTGGCGGAAATAGGCTCGAACTTCGTACTTGATGCGGCTAAAGCCGAGCGTCAAGGTGCGCCCGAAATCGATGCCGTAGCTTCGACCGACAAACACTTGTGGCTCGGGGGCCGTGGCGGGGGCTGGGGTCGTGGTGCTCATCGTGCGTTCTCCACTTCGCTGGCGTGCGCGTGGTCAGAGACCAGCTGCAGATAAATGTCTTCAAGGCTCGGCCGGATGATTTCCAGCCCGGCCGGTTCGGTGCCGTCGGCCGTAAGGGACGCCACTACAGCGCCGGGGGTATGGGTGCGCTCTTCGCGTCGCACGCCGTTGTCGCGCCACCGCACGATCGGCACGCGAGCTTCGGCCCCACCGAGTTCGTCGATGGCGCCGATGTCGATCATCTTTCCGCCCGCAATAACTCCAGCACGGTCGCCCAGCTGGGCAGCCTCATCGAGATAGTGAGTGGTGAGCAGAATGCTCGTTCCCTCCGCCTTGAGAGAGCGAATGAGTTGCCAAAACTGCTGACGCGCCTCGGGGTCAAAGCCCGTGGTGGGTTCGTCAAGAAAAAGAAGCTCGGGGTTGCCGATGATGCCGAGTGCAACATCCACCCGTCGGCGTTGTCCGCCCGAGAGCTTGCGAATCAGGCTGCTGGCCTTGGTTTCGAGTCCCACCGCAGCAATAACTTCGTCAACATTGCGGGGGCTGGGGTAGTAACCGGCAAAGTGGGTGAGCTGTTCGCGCACCGTTACGTTGCCGCTCTCGCCGGTGGACTGCAGCACAATTCCGAGCCGGGCCTTCCAGTCGAGGCCGCCCTTGCCCGGGTCAACGCCAAGCACGCTCGCGCTGCCACCGGTTCGGTCACGGTATCCCTCGAGGATCTCGATCGTGGTCGATTTACCGGCACCATTGGGGCCGAGCAAAGCGAAGGTCTCGCCGCGCTGAATCTCGAAACTGACCAAGTCAACAGCGGCAAAGGAACCGTAGGTTTTGCGCAGATTCTCGACCTGCACGACGGGAGCGGTGGTGTTCATGCTTCTATCGTCGCTTGTCTGAGCCCCGCGCGACAGGTGCAGACGGTTAGAGCTCTATCAACCGATCGGTTGATAGAGCGAGAGTTGCGCGGTTCGCGGCGAGCGGTTGTGCAGGGGTGGAGCTTCGAGCGCTTATGGCGCGGGCACTCAGCCAGCACCACTACGGTCAGACCATGATCTCGCCGGCCCGCACCCGCACCACCGCTCTTGCCGCGCTCGCGCTCACTGCCACATTCGTGGTCACCGGATGCTCGTCGCCGAGCACCTCCACCAACACCTCTGAGCTCAGCACAACACCGCCAGCCAGCTCAAGCTCTGACGCGGCCACGTTCTTCCCCGATGTCGAGGAGGTGAGGGTCTCGCCCACGGGCACCAACCTGTTCGACTTTGCGGTCACCATTAGCTCTCCGTATGACACCCCGGAGCAGTATGCCGACGGGTGGCGTGTAGTCGCTCCTGATGGCACGGTGTTCGGCGAGCACTCTCTCTCGCATGATCATGCGAGCGAGCAGCCGTTTACGCGCACTCAGGCGGGTGTCGAAATCCCTGAGGGCATTACTGAGGTCACCATCGAGGGTCGTGATCAGGCCAATGGCTACGGCGGAACGACAGTGTCCGTCGAGTTGCCGGGTCGCTAAGCCTGCGTGCTGTCGTCGGGCTTGCTGCCCTTTGACTCGGTGTCGTCCGACTCAGCACCTGCGCTCGCATCGTCGTTGGCGACGAGACCTTCGCCTTCCGCAGCATCGGCCAACATCAGGCGTAACTCGGCATCGAAGAGCGCGGAATCGTAGCCGTCGTCGGGGGAATCCCGCAGCAACACGGTCGTCATGGCGTGCAGCCGTGCATCCCCGCTTCCGTGATCGACGACCTCGTCCAACTGCGCAGCGGCGTGATCACCAAGCGTGACCAAGGACCTGCTGAGGCTCATTTTTGCGTCGCGCTCGCCGTGGCCCAAGTGGGCTACGAGAATCGACGCCAGTTCGGTTTCGCTGCCCTCGGGAACAAGTACTGTCGCCACCCGCCACGCGGTGCGCGCCACGGTCTCGTCGGAGTCGTTCAGCACGTCGGGCGTGATCGCTTCCCAGCCCGCGGGGTCACCGATTTTCGAGAGAGTGTGCAGCGCTTGGCTACGCGCTTGGGCGGTTCCCGAGCGAGTTTCGGCCACCAGCAGCGGCACGGTCACCGCCGCCGGATGCCGCATCAACGCCCACGTGAGAGTCTCCCGAACATTGAGGTCGGGTTCGATCGCGCACCGCTCAAGCAGCACGCGCACGAATTCGTCTCGCGGGTGAGTTCCGGCCGACATAGCAGCCTGAAGCCGTTGCGATGGCAGCGCAGCGGTGAGGGCTGCGCTCAATCGGCCAGCGGCATCGGGCGGCGGTGTTGCATCCATAATTCCTCCACCGCACGGGTGGCGGTTGTTGTCTTAGCTAAAGAGCTTCTGTAGGCGCTGCACGCCTTCGAGAAGGGCGTCGTCGCCGAGGGCGTACGAGAGGCGCAGGTAGCCGCTGGGGCCGAATGCTTCACCGGGTACGACGGCAACTTCGGCTTGGTCGAGAATGAGGTCGGCGAGCTCGAGGCTTGTGGTCGGTGTGACTCCGCCCCATTCGCGGTTCAGCAGGCCCGTGACATCCGGGTACACGTAGAACGCACCCTGAGGAGTCGGACAGTTCAGTCCCTCAATCTTGTTGAGTTCCGAGACGATGAGCTTGCGGCGGCGGTCGAAGGCCAGGCGCATTTCTTCCACGGCATCCTGCGGGCCGGTCAAGGCTTCGATCGCGGCACGCTGGGAGATGTTGGAGACGTTGCTCGTGAGGTGCGACTGCAGATTTGCTGCGCCCTTCATAGCGTCGACGGGGCCGACCATCCAGCCGAGGCGCCAGCCGGTCATCGAGTAGCTCTTGGCGACACCGTTCACGAGGATGGTGGTGTCGGCGAGCGCCGGAACAGCCTCCACGATGGAGACGGCACGCACTCCGTCGTAGACCAAGTTTTGGTAGATGTCGTCGCTGATCACCCAGATGCCGTGCTCGAGAGCCCACTCGCCGATGGCCTTGGTCTGCTCGGGCGAGTAGACGGCGCCGGTGGGGTTGGAGGGCGACACGAAGAGCAGCACCTTGGTGTTCTCGGTGCGAGCGGCTTCAAGCTGCTCGACCGTGACGAGGTAGCCCTGGTCGGCGCCGGCGAAGACTTCAACGGTGTTGCCGCCCGCAAGCTTGATGGCTTCGGGGTAGGTGGTCCAGTACGGGGTGGGAACGATGACGTCGTCGCCCTCGTCAACAAGGGTCGCAAAGGCTTGGTAAACGGCTTGCTTGCCACCGTTGGTGACGACGACCTGATTGATGCCCACTTCGAGGCCGCTGTCGCGCAGCGTCTTGGCGGCGATCGCTTCGCGCAGCTCAGGGAGTCCGGCCGCGGGCGTGTAACGGTGGTTCTTGGGGTCGAGCACAGCCTTGGATGCCGCCTCCACGATGTTCGCGGGAGTCGCGAAGTCGGGCTCGCCCGCCGCATAGCTGATGATGGGCCGCCCGGCCGCAAGAAGCGACTTGGCTTTGGCATCCACCTTGAGGGTGGCTGACTCGGCGATGGCGGAAATTCTGGCTGAGAGGCGAGGTGAGGTCACCCCACAAGTGTATGGCTTCAGAGGCGTGGATGCCCAGAGGTCGCCGGGGCCGCGAAAGGTGCCGTGGTGCAGAAAACTGCCCCTATCGCGCGAACGCGATAGGGGCAGAGAGAAGCGGCCGGAGCTGTGATCCTGGGGGGACGATAAGCTCCGGCCGCTATAGGTTACTTACGCCGTCCTAGAGCTCGGACGTGGGGTGTGTACGTAGGTAACCTTGACGCGCGAAGTAGGCACCCGCTGCCAACAACGCGACGATGAGGGCGATGAGAGTCGCAACACCGGCGCCGGTGTATGCGAGCTGCCCATCGAGGGCATAGGTCGGAAGATCTAAGAGGCACAGCCCGACGCAGGGGTCAGTTGCCGGGCTGCAGTTTTCGGTGCAGTCGGGGTCTTCCGGGTCTGTGGGGCCACAGTTCTCGGTGCACCCGGGATCGACGATCGTCTTCACGTTCGGGCCGACTACAGCGCGAGCCACGTTCAGCGTGGCGACGCTTCCGCTGCCGACTGAAACCCGCACTGCGGTTTCGCTGAACATGTTGCCGGTAACGGCTCCGGAGGAGGTGAGACGTTCTTGAACGTTGACCTTGATGGAGACCAGATCGCGCAGCACGCTCGCCACGCCTGAGTCGCCGAGAAGGCCGGTAACCGCGGGGTTGACGAGCCCGCTGTTCAAGCTGTTCACCAGCGACGTTACGACTCCGTCATTGGAGAAGAGCGACGAGTTGAGGCTCTTTCCGAGACTGCCGATGAGGGTGTTGACGTTCAGGCCGGTTGTGACGGTTCCGCCGAGAAGTGAGATGTCTGCCTTCGCGGACACGGCCGTTCCGTTGATCAAGTCATTCACATTGCCGACGATTCTGACGTCGACGGTGCTGCGCAGGTCAGGCAATACGGTGCTCACGAGGTCGCATACGGTGTCGGTGGTGTAGCCGATGATGCCCTGAGTGACGCCGTGAGTTCCGCCGCCGGTGAGCCCTCCAGTGAGACCGCCGGTGAGTCCGCCGAGCAGGCCGCCCACGAGTCCACCTCCTGACGTACCGCCGCCGAGAATCTCGCCGTTCAGAATGTCACCGATGATCGGAATCTGGATGTCGCGGCACACCGTCTGCTGGGTGGGGGCTTGCGCGGTTAGCAGGTTCAACTTCGCCGAGACATCAACGCGAGCGTTGCGCAGGGCAAGTTCAACGTGGTGCACGATGTCGTCTGCCAGGTCGGCGACGGTCTCGGTGATTCCATTGAGAATCTTGTTGATCACCGCATCCGTCAGCAACTCGGTGTTGGGGGCGAGGTTGTTTAGGTCGCTGCCCAATAGAGTTTCGAGGTCAACGACCACGGCCCCGGTTTCGAGGTTGAAGCTCACTGCACCATTGCCGTATTGACCGACGAGCAGGGCGCTGACTGCGTTCTGAATGTCGGCGTCGATGACAACTTTGACATCGGCTGACGATCCAACGACTCCGAGAACCGGATCGAGGATGCCGTCGATTGAGTTTCCAAGCACCCCGTCATCGCTGCCGATGCTGACGAGTTGGCCGTTCACTCCGTTAAGAGCGGTCGTGACCTTATTGGTCAGCTGGCTGATCGCCGGGCTAGAGAAACTCAGGGTCGCATCCGCGAGGGTGTAGTCGCCGGAAGCGGATGTCATGCTTCCGTCGGCGCGAGCCGACACGGCATCGAGGTCGAGTGTGAGGTCGGTGAGCACCGACGCGAACTCGTTCGCGAGCAGTCGGTTGAGGTCGATGGTCAGATCGCCGGCTCGACCGGATGTCGTATTGCCAATGCCGATCGCGCCGTCGTCTTGAATAGCTCCAGTTGACGCGAACGATTCACCGTTTTTGTCAGCCTCCGCGTATTGGCTGATGACGCCAGCGTCTACTACATCGAGGAGCGGCAACTGCAGTCCACCGGGCTGGTTGAGCACCGTCGCGCCAAGCGCATCAACAGTGAGGGGATCGCGGTGTACCTGGCGTGCTTGGCTGCCATCGTTGCTGGCTACTACTTGGCCAAGACCGGCTACATTGCCGAGGTCGGTTCCGAGCACGTCTCCGGAAAGGAATTCTGCGTAGGCGTACGAGGCTCCGTTGGCCTCTTCTGCGCTAGCAGCAGCGGGTGCAATGAATGTGAAGCCCGATACAAGAGCCATGGTCCCGAGGGCCGCTCCGAAACGGACTCCTACGGTGTGGTTGCTTTTCCCGACTGGCTTCCCAGTGCGCGGGATGTGTTGTGTAAACACGACTGGTACCTTCCTGATCCTGTGCGGAAAAGGAAGCTGGTTCGACAATGAGGCCAACGTGAGGGTTGTGCCACGAACTACTGCCTGATCTCAGCTTCGCTTGCCCATGTGGTGGTTGTGCTTTTGAGTTGTGCAACGAGATGGTTAGCTCTCGTGTGGGTGGGCTGGTTGTGCCCGGGTGCTACTGGTGTTGCCCGAAATAAGAAGGGTTGGTTCGCCCCGCTTGTATAGAGAGACTGAGACCCCCTCCGGTTATGACGCGGGTTTTCAAACTTTCTCGAAAACTTTTTTCGGCGGTAGATGCGGCGCTGTTTTCTGCGGGTTTTCTGTATTGGTCGCCCTATAGGGGAGTGCGAACTGCAGGACTCGTCAGGATGACGTACACTTGTTCAGGTAGTTGATAACTGCCATACTTTCGCGCGCCTACTCCTCACGTTTCGATGTGCAGGTCGTGGTGTGTTTGTGCGAAGGTGTGAGTAAGAGATTTAGGTCTCTTGCAAAGGGTGGTGGCTCAATTGGTAGAGCAGCGGTCTCCAAAACCGCAGGTTGCAGGTTCGAGTCCTGTCCGCCCTGCAAGTCCCGGTCCGTCTTACGCGGAGTGGGTCGAGCAAGCCGAAGTATCGGAAGGTATCTAAGAGTGGCCAAGAAAGTCGTAGACGAGCCCAGCGAGGACGTCGTCGCCAAGGCGAAGAAGGAAAGCGCGCAACGTCGTGGACCCTTCGGTCGCATGGCACTCTTCATCCGCCAAGTAATCAACGAACTCAAGAAGGTTGTGACCCCGACCCGCCGCGAGCTGGTCAGCTTCACTCTCGTGGTTCTTGTCTTCGTGATCATCATGATGGGTATCGTTTCCGGCCTCGACTTTGGGTTCAGCGCCTTGGTGAACTTCTTGTTCGGCGATCCCAACCTCGTGGTCTAGGCCCTTCACAAACCGCAGCGGCTACGGCCGCATTGCAGAGTAACGAAAAGAGATTTAGTGTCCGAGAACCACCGCGAGGACTCCGAGCTCGCTACGGCAGCAGAGCAGTCCTCCGAGGAGGATGAGGCGCAGACGGGTAACACCCTGGCTGAGGCAGAGCGTTCAGAAGACTCCGCCGAGCACCAGGCAATGCACGTCGAAGATGGTTCGACTGATGTTGACGCCGATCTTGCTGGGCTTCTTGAAGCTCTGGATGCTGCTGTCGACCCCGAAGCTGATGCTGAAGTGAACGATGCACTCGACATCGACAACGCTGCAGAGGCTGACGCTTCTGTAGCTGCGACGGATGACGAAGCTGCCGACAAGGCTGAAAGCGCGGAAACAACCGACGTTGCTGCTGCATCCGACGACGAGGCAGAGGTTGACCCTTACGCCGAGTTCCGTATGGACCTGCGTCTTCAGCCGGGCAAGTGGTACGTCATCCACTCCTACGCCGGCTTCGAAAAGCGCGTCAAGCACAACATCGAAAACCGCAAGGTTTCCATGGCTATGGAAGATTACGTCTTCCAGGTCGAGGTTCCGATGGAAGACGTCGTCGAGATCAAGAACGGCCAGCGCAAGCTCGTCAACCGCGTCCGTATCCCCGGCTACGTGTTGGTTCGCATGGACCTCAACGAAGACAGCTGGTCGGTCGTTCGCCACACTCCCGGTGTTACTGGCTTCGTGGGCAACGCTCACAACCCGGTACCCCTGCGGTTCGAAGAAGCATTCAACATGCTCAAGAGCCTCGTAGAAATCGTTGAAGCTCCTGTTGCTAAGGGTGCATCGCAGAAGAGCAAGACTGCTGCACGCTCCATTCCGGCTGAGATCGACTTCGAAATCGGCGAAACGATCACCATCAAGGAAGGCTCGTTCGCGGGCCTGCCCGGTTCGATCAGCGAGATCAAGCCCGAGAGCGGAAAGCTCATCGTGCTGGTTTCGCTCTTCGAGCGCGAGACCCCGGTCGAGCTCAGCTTCGATCAGGTCACCAAGCTTTAAGGGCTCACGCCCCTAAAAAACCACCGCGCCCCGTTGGGGTGCGGGAGAGCTGGCCACACGGGTCAGTTCGTACCGAAAAGGAAACACAATGGCACCGAAAAAGAAGGTTACAGGTCTGATCAAGCTTCAGATCCAAGCCGGCGCCGCTAACCCCGCACCGCCCATCGGGCCTGCGCTGGGACAGCACGGCGTTAACATCATGGAGTTCTGCAAGGCGTACAACGCCGCAACCGAGGCACAGCGTGGAAACGTTATCCCGGTTGAGATCACCGTGTACGAGGACCGTTCATTCACGTTCATCCTCAAGACCCCGCCTGCAGCAGAGCTCATCAAGAAGGCTGCTGGAGTTGCAAAGGGTTCGGGCACGCCGCACACCGTCAAGGTTGCGCAGCTCACTAAAGACCAGGTTCGTACGATCGCCGAGCAGAAGATGGCTGACCTCAACGCCAACGACATCGACGGCGCAATGAAGATCATCGCGGGCACCGCTCGCTCGATGGGAATCACGGTGGAGGCATAATGTCCAAGAATTCCAAGGCATACAAGGCCGCCGCTGAAAAGATCGAAGAGGGCAAGTTCTACACGCCCACCGAGGCTGTATCAGTTGCTCGCGAAACGGCTTCGAAGAAGTTCGACTCCACCGTTGAGGTTGCTCTTCGCTTGGGTGTAGACCCTCGCAAGGCTGACCAGATGGTTCGTGGCACCGTTATCCTGCCTCACGGTACGGGTAAGACTGCTCGCGTTATCGTTTTCGCAACCGGTCCCGCAGCAGATGCAGCTATCGCTGCTGGCGCTGACGAGGTCGGTGGCTCGGAGCTCATCGAGAAGGTAGCCGCTGGTTACACCAACTTCGACGCTGCAGTTTCGACCCCGGAGCTCATGGGCCAGGTTGGTCGTTTGGGTAAGGTTCTTGGTCCCCGTGGCCTCATGCCTAACCCGAAGACCGGAACGGTTACTCCCGACACCGCTAAGGCTGTTTCGGAGATCAAGGGCGGAAAGATTGAATTCCGCGTTGACAAGCACTCCAACGTTCACTTCATTGTGGGCAAGGCTGGCTTCACCGCTGAGCAGCTCGACGAGAACATCAAGGCAGCGCTCGAAGAGGTTCTTCGCGCCAAGCCCAGCTCCTCGAAGGGTCGTTACATCACGAAGGCTACGGTTTCGACCACCTTCGGTCCCGGCATTCCGGTCGACGTAAACTCGATCTAATACTGCTTCGCTAAACGGGGGTCGGCTTGTGCCGGCCCCCGTTTTGCTTTCCCCGGCGGTCGAACAGACGGGGTAGCGTGAGAGATGCACCGCTGTTGCATTCCGCTGAAGGAGATTCCGTGTCCACCACAGTTCGCCGCGCTGTTGAGTCGGATGCCAATGTCCTGCACGATCTCGCCCGTCAGACTTTTCCGCTCGCGTGTCCGCCGGCTACGACGCAAGAGGCGATCGCGGCATTTATCGCGGAGCACCTGTCGGTCGACTCTTTCGATCGATACCTTGAAGATTCATCCCGCGAGATTCTCATTGCCGAAATTGACGACGAGGCTGCCGGCTATGTGATGTTCTGTGCCGAGGAGCCTGCTGATGCGGATGTCGCTTCCGCTGTCATCCTTCGCCCCACGGTCGAACTCAGCAAGTGTTACGTGCTCGACAAATTCCACGGTGCCGGAGTCGCTGCCACACTCGTGAGCACCGGTATTCAGTGGGCTCGCACTCACAATTTCGCTTCAGTCTGGCTCGGAGTGAATGAAGAAAATGCTCGCGCTAATCGTTTCTACGAAAAGATGGGGTTCGAGTTTCGCGGCACTAAGAAGTTCCTCGTTGGCGAGAAGTGGGAAGACGACTTCGTTCGCGAATTTACGCTACACCGCGACGCCGCTGAGCTCTAGCCCGATCCCGCATCTGCTGTTCTAAACTGTGGGGATGTCCGCACCGTCGCCCTCGTGTCTAGGCTCGTTAGCTCTATGACGGTCATTGCTCCGCAGCGCGTGTCGATGCAAAGGGTTGAGGGCATCGCAGCGGTGACCGGCAGCGTCGCTGTCGGCATCGCGCTGACCCTGATTTGGGCATCCCGGCTAATGGTTCCGCGCGAGCTTTACGTCAGTGAATTAGGCGCTGAGGGCGAACCTACAGCCGCCGCGTTCGAGGTCGCTCTTCTCCTCATCGTTGCGGGCGGTTCGGCTGTTGCCTGGGCTGCGCGTCGCGTGCGAGCGTGGCCGCCCGTGCTGTCGTGGGGGTCTCCCGCGATTTCGCTGTGGGTTGGTTGCGGGTTCTTCCTTGTCGCGTCCCAAGTGACGTGCACGTCCGGTTGCCCATTGCCTTACGGGCCGAGCTTCACCTGGCAAGACTTCACCCATACCCTCGCTGCGGTGCTCGCGTTCGCGGCAGCGTGCTGGGCGATGATTCAGACATCCTTTGCTCGAGAGCATCGGGTTCTTGCGCGCATGTCAATCATGACAGCTGTTGCTGTGGCAGTGATTGCCGGAACCGGTGGATTGTTCTCGCTCTTCCGCTTTCAGGTCGTGTTGGGCAGCAGGCTTGAGTTTGTCGCCACCACGATTGCTATTGCATGGCTCATCATGCTCGGCACTGTGATCGCCGCGCGCGCACTGCGCGGTACACCTAGGGTGCACGCATGAGGTCGAGCAGCCGATCGGCTAGCCCGACGAGCGTGTGAATCTGGTTCTCATCCCGCTCCACCCACTGGCACTTCGGTGCTGAGTGTGTCGGCACAAAATCAGTGTGCTGCTCCCACACCACGAGAGTGCGGTCTGCTCCCAGCACGTATTGCTGCCACCAGACCTGCCGTAGATATGAGCGAGGGATGCTCTTCCACGCTTTCACTGTGGTTTTGATCTCCGAGAGAATGAGAGAACCGTCGATCATCGAAACCCCATCGGGTGTCGCCAGATGGAGAGGTTGGTCATGGGCGTGGTACAGCGCCGAACTCGATTGGATGCCGTGTTCCCCGAGCACCCAACGTGCGATTTCCGGTTCCCGAGCGCGGCCATGATCGGTGAACGCATTGCCCGAGAATCCTGAGCCGAGCAACTTACTCTCCACAACCGCACGCAAGGACTGCTCGGTAGCGAGCCGTGCGGCGTCCGTCGCAGTAACGCCGCGGCTGCGCGCGCGGAGCCACGCGACGCGATCTTCAGAATGCGCAACAATGCGGTCACGATGATTGGGCGCGATGGGCTCCCAAAGATCGAGTTCGGGTTGCATAATCACCCCTCTATTCTCGCCCCTTCGAGGTCAACGAGAATCATGCCGTGCGCGGCGCCGGCAATTCGGTAGTCGTCGGTGTCGGACTGTGACCTGGATCGGCGGGAAATGACTGCACCAACTGGCAGACTAGGCTCATGCGAGTCGTGCACCCCCTTACAGCGTCTTCACCCCGTTACCGGTTGGCCGGAGTGGTTGCAGCGACTATCGTCGCGATGATGACGCTGGTGCCATCGGCAGCGGCGTCTGCTTCGACAGGATCAATTCCCCCCGACGTGACCTCATTCGCGGGAGACGACCAGGGGTTGTTGCTGGAGCTCGAGGAGTTCTTTGGTGTCGATCAGCGCGGCAGTGGCATTGACTTCTCCGACGGTATCGAGCTGGGCGCAATAGATCGAGTGTTCCTGTGGTCGAACGATTATCACGCGGGTGAGGCGACTGAGACACCCGTGCAGTACGTCAATCGTTGGAAGGTGCCAGTGCTTATTGGCGAAGAGCCCATCGGCGTTGCGCTGATCGGCTTCGACCCTGCCACGGTCGAGCCGGAGATGATCGATTTCATACGTAGCCCGGGAACGGCGCTCGCTTTGGACGACGTCGATGACGATGCCATTTTGATTCACGAGCCAGAGACCGATGCCTGGTTCGCCCTTGTTGATGACGTCATCACCCCGTTAGTGCGGGGTTCTAGCGAGGTTGCCGGAGAGACAACTCTCGCTGCGTACCAACCGATAGTCTCAAGCAGGCTGATTGAGGTTGTCGAGGAAAACCCTCAACCCGATCAGGGCTCAGTGCAATCTGTTGTGCTAATTGTCACGACTATCGGGGTCGTATTGCTGGCGCTGCTGATTCCCACCGTTCTGGGTAAGGTACGCGAACGCCGTGCTCGTCTGGCAGAAGAAGCTGACGGCCCAGCGAGTGCCGATCAGGTCGCTAGCGACTCTGCAGGAAGCCCCGACGTGGAGACTGGCATCGGCGTGGCTCCCGTTACCGCGGCCGCTGCAAAGTCACCGACGAAAGCAAGTGCGCCAACAAACGATGCCCCGGTGGAATCTGAATCTGAATCCGAGGCCGTAGCCCCCAGCACAGCTCGTGCCGCGACGAAGTCATCTCAGACTGCACAGTCGAAAGCTGACTCGAAGAAGAAGTCGACGTCTGCCCAGATCCCATCAGCCCGAACGGCGACTGCCGCAGCGGCAAAGATAAAGCCCGCGGTTAAGAGCGGTACGGCCACATCGTCTGGCGCTAAGAAGACGGCTCCGAAAACAAAGGCAGCAACTAAGGCGTCGACAACCAAGGCTCCTGCAACGAAGACTCCTACGACCAAGGCTCCGGCGACGAAGACTCCGGCAACGAAGACTCCGGCGACGAAGGCTCCGGCAACCGAGACTCCTGCGACCAAGACGCCGGCAACGAAAACGACCGCAGACAAGGCAGCAGCGAAAAAAACCACAGCGCCAACGGTGAAAAAGCCGGCAGCCAAGAAGACGGCCGCTACGAAGCCGGCCACCAAGAAGCCTGCCGCCACAAAGGCGGCCGCCACAAAGCCCGCCGCGAAAAAGGCGGCGACAGCCAAGCCCGCAAGAACGAAGCCGACGTCAGCCGGGACCGACGCGACTGATACTTCGGCACCCCAATAGGCAGTGGCACTTTTCCGTTCACCGCTTGACCCGGCCATCCGGCGCCTCGCCGTTCCGGCGCTGGGGGCGCTTGTCGCAGAACCCCTTTTTCTACTGACCGATACAGCCCTCGTGGGGCATCTTGGTAGTGCTCAGTTGGGCGGGCTGAGTGTCGCGAGCGCGGTGCTCCAAACTGCGGTCGGCCTTCTGATCTTCTTGGCCTACTCCACAACACCTGCGGTAGCGCGCTGGCTGGGGGTAGGCAACCGAGCACGCGCTGTCGCCGCCGGGGTCGACGGAGTTTGGCTCGCCGTAGTGCTCGGAATCATCCTTGTTGTTGCAGGAATTCCCGCCACCCCGTGGCTGATTAGCCTGTTCAACGCTGAGGCCAGCGTTGTCGGCTTCGCCACCGAGTACCTTGCGATTTCGATCCTCGGTTTGCCAGCCATGTTGATCACGTTCGCTGCCTCCGGTCTGCTTCGGGGGCTTCAAGACACTCGCACCCCGCTTGTTGCTGCTGTTGCTGGTTTCGTCTCGAACGCTCTCCTTAACACGCTCTTCATCTACGGTTTCGGTTGGGGAGTCGCGGGGTCAGCCATCGGCACCGTAGTTGCCAGTTGGGGAATGGCTGCGGCGTACCTCGTCATGCTGACGACTCTCGCGCGTCGCGAGGGAGCTCGCCTCCGGCCACACGCGAGCGGGATGTTGCTGGCCGGGCATGCGGGAGCGTGGCTGCTGCTGCGCACTGCATCGTTGCGCGCGGCCATGCTCGCAACGATTGCTGTGGCCACCAGCATTGGCGTTCCCGAACTTGCGACCGTTCAGATCGCATTGACGATCTTCGCAACCCTCGCCTTCATCCTCGATGCGTTAGCTATTGCCGGGCAGGCGATGATCGGTAAGGAACTCGGAGCGAGTAACCTCGCGCAAGCCCGAGCCATCACAATCCGACTTACTCAGCTCGGGATTGGTAGCGGGGTAGTGCTGGGGCTGCTCGTGCTCGGGGCATCTCCCTGGGCTGGATTCGCGTTCAGCTCTGACCCGATCGTTCGCACTGGGTTAGCCGCGCTCTTGCCGGTAGTTGCCCTCGGCATCCCGATCGCTGGCTTCGTCTTCGTGCTTGACGGAGTGCTGATCGGCGCGGGGGATGCTCGCTACCTTGCTCTCACCGGCCTCGTTAACCTTGCGGTGTATGCGCCGTTGCTCCTCTGGGTCTACGTATCGAATCTTTCGGGCGCGCCGGCGATGGTGGCGCTCTGGTTCGCTTTTGGATTGGGGTACATCGGCGCGCGTGCTGTCACCCTCGGCATTCGAGCTCGCGGCGACCAGTGGTTGGTTCCTGGGGCGACGCGCTAAACCTCACGCGCCGCCCTCAGCCGAACCGTGCGCCGCTACTTTTTCTCGGTGACGGATCCGTGCTTCAAGTGCAAGCGCCGCTCCGCTCGCTTCGCAACTGCCGAATCGTGAGTCACGATGATCAGCGTGAGTCCCTCGTCGCGCCACAGCCCCTCGAGAAGATCCATGATCTCGTCACGCGTCTGCTCGTCAAGGTTGCCCGTTGGTTCATCTGCGAGGAGCACCTTCGGTTCTTTAACAAGGGCGCGTGCGATCGCGACGCGTTGTTGTTGCCCGCCCGACAATTCAGTGGGGTGGTGGCTCAGCCGTTCGCCAAGCCCCACTTTTTCTAGCGCTGCCTGTGCGCGACTGCGACGGTCGCTAGTGGATAGCCCGAGCGGTGCCAAAGCGGTCTCGACGTTCTCTTGGGCGGTCAGCGTTGGGATGAGATTGAAGCCCTGAAAAACGAACCCGATTGTGCGGGCGCGGATTTCTGCGAGCCGCGAGTCCGGCATCCCGGAGAGCTCGTCATTTTCGAGGGTGACAGTGCCACTTGTCGGACGCTCAAGAGCGCCGAGCATCTGCAACAGGGTCGATTTGCCGCCACCGGTTGGGCCTTGAATTGCGACCATCTGGCCGGTGGGAATGTTTAAGCTCACCTTGTTCAGTGCGTTGATCGGCCCGCGTTTTGTCTCGTACTTTTTGGTGAGTTCACTGAGTTCATACATAGAAAGTCTCCTTGAGGTGGACAGGGTTCAGGGGGTTAGGCGACGCTGCGGAGAGCCTCAGCTGGGCGGAGTCGTGCTGCACGCCAGCCGCCGAACGCTCCAGCGACAAGTCCGCCGACGATTGCGAGTAAGACGGCGATGCCGATAATGCCGAACGTCACGGGAATCTGCAGTGCTATGTCGGTTGTGGCTGCTGCGGTGCTTGCTGCATCGCCGAAGCGGTTGCCTCCACCGCCGGGGCCTGTGCCACCGCCTTGACCAGCAACAGCGGTGGCGGCTGCGCTTCCACTCAACACGGGAGCAGCGATATTGATGGCGAGGATCCCGAGAAGCCCAATCGCGACTCCAACCACACCACCGATTGCACCCTGCACGAGAGATTCACCCGCAACCTGGCGCACGACAGCGCCGTTGCTCCAGCCGATGGCTTTGAGGGTGCCGAACTCCCGTGTGCGGCGGGAAACACCCGATGTGGTGAGTAAGACTGAAATCAAGAAGGCGGCGGCTAAGACGATGATCGAGAGCCACGTTCCAAGTTTTACGACCAGGTCGGATGCCGTAGAGAGCGAACCAGACACGCTCGAGGCGAGGTCTTCCTGCGTCTTCACCGAGGCATCCGGCAGCTCCGCTTGCAGCGATGCCTGAACAGAGGCGATATCGGTGGAGCTCGCTGCCTGAACGTAGACGGTAGATATTTGGTTCTCGAGCCCGGCCACCCGCTGCGCGGTGTCGAGCGGAATGTACGTGTTGGATGCCGTGCTCGCGTCAGCGGAGGTCGAGGTAACGGTTCCAATGACCTCGAATTCTTCGCCACCGATCTCTAGGCTGTCGCCAACACTGAGTGAGCTCGTGGTGGCGTAGCTCGTGTCGAGGATCACGACGTTGGCGTCGCTGTCGCTCGACTCGAAGGCGCGGCCGTCGACGAGTTCGACGGAAGTGAGCGGTCCAACGCTTTCACCGCCGACATCGATTCCGACCACAGTGAAGGTGTCGACGTTGAAGGCGCTTCCGCCCGCGCCATCGGGGCCGCCGCGGCCTCCCGCAGCGCCACCTTCGCCAGCCCCGCTGCCGGGTTCAGCGGCGTCGGTTGTTGTGGGCGCAGCAACTTCGCCGCTAAAACTCACGTTGGTGAGCGCGAGGGTGGCGGTGGCTGCCGAAACGGAGTCGAGGCTCAGTGCTGTGGCGAGAGCATCCGCATCGAACGTAATGCTGGCGATGCCACTGGTGAGGCGTGACTGGCTGAGCGCTGTCGTGCCGTCGGTCGTTTCGCCGTCTTCCGCGCCGAATTCGAAGCGCGGACGTTCCGGCGCGGCGCCCTCCGCGCCTTCTGTTCCAGCGGCCGACTGAACCGGTTCTTGGGTGATAGTGATGTCGGTGCCGACGCCGTAAACCGAGGCGAGTACGGTCGATTGGGCGTCGCGTACGCCTGCCGCGACTCCGTTCACGATCATGACGAGTGCGATGGCGAGAGCCATTCCCGCAGCGATGATGGCAGTTTGTTTGCGTCGGTTGCTGAGTTCTCGATACAGATACGTTCCGAACATGGGTCTCCTCGGGTGATGCGCGGTGATGCAGGTGGTCGAGGTAAAGGTAGGAACGGTGTCTATCAGGGCTCTATGGCGATCCTGTGAAGAAGCTTGGAGAGCGCAAAGTTCGCAACGAAGAGAGCTTCGTGCATCCACATTCAGAAATTTCATAGGAAACTCCGAATAACTAGAGCACATGACCCAGTCACACCACCTCCCCGCGGTTCAGGCGCAACCGCGACTTAGCCGCGCCGACGGAACAGCGATTCGAGCGGTTGTGGTTGACGACGAAGATTCGCTAACCGACCTTCTCTCGATGGCGCTGCGCTATGAAGGATGGGATGTGCGACTCGCGTCCGACGGACCATCGGCGCTTTCGACCATCCGCGAGTTCAAGCCAGACATCGTTGTGCTCGACATTATGCTTCCGGGCATTGATGGTCTTTCGGTGCTTTCGCGTTTACGAGCAGACGGTATTCAAACCCCCATCCTCTTCCTAACCGCCAAGGACTCGGTGGATGACCGCATCGCTGGTCTCACGGTCGGCGGCGACGATTACGTCACGAAGCCCTTCAGTCTTGAAGAGCTCGTTGCTCGACTTCGTGCGCTCTTGCGCCGTTCAGCGCTCACCATTGCGGGGGAAGCGAATCCCATCATTGAGGTGGGCGACCTCATGCTCGATGAGAGCACCTATGAAGTGAGCCGGGCCGGCACATCCATCGAACTGACTGCTACGGAGTTCGAGCTTTTGCGCTACCTCATGCGCAACCCGCGCCGCGTACTCAGCCGCGCTCAAATTCTTGACCGCGTCTGGAGTTATGACTTCGGTGGTAAGGCCAGCGTCGTTGAGATCTATATTTCTTACCTTCGCAAAAAGGTGGACGTACTTGGTCCTCCGATGATCCAAACCGTGCGCGGTGTGGGCTACATGTTGCGGGCTCCCGAGTGACGCGGCCGCGCGAGGTGAAGGCTCCCGGCACCGGGCGGCCGCCCCTCAGCCTGCGTAAGCGACTCGTCTTTGGGAGTGCTGCGCTCATCGCGCTCGCCGCGATCCTCATCGGAGTCGTCAGTGTTCTTGCACTCCAAGGATTCTTAATCGGCCGCCTCGATAACCAGTTGTTGTCAGCGTCGAGCCGTTCACAAGGAGCGCTCGATGAACGTCAGTTCACTAACGGCCAGCGCCCGCCCACACGCGAGTTCCTCGCGTTGCCGGGTCAGAGTGAAGGAACGATTGCGGGGCTTGTCAGTAGTTCCGGTGGCATCAGTGCAGGTGTGTTGGGCAACCAAGGTGCTCCCGCAGCGCTCACTGAGCAGCAGTTGACGAAGCTCGCTGCGTTGAGCGAGCTCAATGAGCCGGTGACGGTGGCTCTGGGGGGAGACCTCGGTGACTACCGGATGATCGTGTCGCGAGATCCAGTAACGGGGGATTCTCTCATCGTGGGTCTCCCACTTTCCGGGGTTCGAGAGACTGTTGTGCAATTGACCATGCTGGTCGTGGGGATTGGCATCTTCGCGATCGCGGTTGCTGCTGTCGCCGGTGCGATCGCGGTGCGGTTTGCTTTGCGGCCTCTCGAGCGTGTGGCAAGCACGGCAACTCGAGTGTCTGAGCTCCAACTCGATCGCGGTGCTGTGGCGCTTGCCGAGCGAGTGTCGCTCGATGATGCTGACCCGCGCACCGAGGTCGGGAAGGTGGGGTCTGCCCTCAATCGCTTACTTGAACATGTGGCATCCGCTCTCTCCGCTCGTCAAGCAAGCGAAAACAAAGTGCGATCGTTTGTTGCTGATGCGAGCCACGAACTCAGAACTCCATTGGCCTCTATTCGGGGCTACGCCGAATTAACGCGTCGCGGTGGTCATGAGATTCCGGATGACGTCGCTCACGCTATCGGCCGGATCGAAGCTGAGTCGGTTCGTATGACCGGCTTGGTCGAAAGTTTGCTGCTCTTGGCACGCCTCGATGAGGCCGCGCCGATCGAGAGCGAAGCCGTCGATCTTTCTCGCCTTCTGATCGACGCGGTCGGAGACGCCGCCATCGCCGGACCTGATCACGAATGGGCTCTTGAGCTTCCGGATGACGCAGTCGTGGTGAATGGCGACAACGGGCGACTACACCAGGTTGTCGTCAACTTGCTCACCAACGCTCGCGTGCATACTCCGGCGGGTACTAGTGTGACCGCGAGCCTCACCGTCGAGGGCGGTCGCGCCGTCATCGAGGTACGAGACACTGGCCCCGGCATTGCGGATGACTTGCAAGCGACCGTCTTCGAACGTTTCGTGCGCGGGGACAGCTCTCGATCACGTGCTGCGGGTAGTACGGGATTGGGCCTCGCCATCGTTTCGGCGGTCGTTGAATCACTCGGGGGCACCTCGACTGTCACCAGTGAGCCTGGCAACACTGTATTCAGGATTGAGCTCCCGGCGGCGACAACCGCTTAGGTGCTGCCGGGGCGTCCCAGTTGTCCCGGACTCGGATTTGCGGTGAAGCAGTCGATCACGTACTCTTACGGGAGCCAAAGACCGCAGGTCGTTCGCGTGCATGAAAATGTGTGCGATCGAAGTTCGTGAAAACGAAGGCCAGCGCAGGTGTATGAAGTAGTTTTCCGGCCAGATTTGGTCGCAACTCAGCTCCGTGCCTCTGCGCTAGTGCAGAAGGGCCGGAGCTTTTTCGTTTAAGAGCCCCGCGCTCCTCCGATATCTTTATGCGGTTCTCAGGCAGACACACATCAATCATTAGGGAGCACCATGGCGAACAAGGAAGCATCGGTCGCCGAGCTTACGGATCTTTTCCGCAACTCGACCGCCGTCCTGCTAACCGAGTATCGCGGACTCACTGTTGCCCAGCTTAAGACGCTGCGCAAGTCAATCAGTGAGCACGCAACATACGCCGTGGTGAAGAACACGCTGACAAAGATTGCAGCTAACAACGCTGGCATTTCGTCATTCGACGAAGAGCTCGTTGGTCCGTCTGCAATCGCATTCGTACACGGAGACCCTGTCACCGTTGCGAAGGCTATGCGTGACTTTGCCAAGGCAAACCCTCTTCTCGTAGTGAAGGGCGGTTACTTTGACGGTAACGCGCTCACTGCAGACGAGGTCAAGAAGCTGGCCGATCTGGAAAGCCGGGAGGTGCTCCTCGCGAAGTTTGCAGGAGCCGCCAAGGCTTCACTGTTCGGCGCCGCGTATCTGTTCAACGCACCGCTCGCTCAGGCCGTTCGCACGGTCGACGCGCTGCGCGAGAAGCAGGATTCCGCGCAGTAACGCGCGGGCTAGCTAGTTCAAGAAATATTAGGAGAAAATCATGGCGAAAATGTCAAGCGACGACCTCATCGAGGCGTTCAAGGAACTGACCCTTATCGAGCTCAGCGACTTCGTTAAGAAGTTCGAAGAGGTCTTCGAAGTTACCGCTGCTGCCCCGGTTGCTGTTGCAGCTGCTGGCGCGCCTGCTGGTGCCGCTGAGGAAGTTGAAGAGAAGGACTCCTTCGACGTCATCCTCGAGGCTGCTGGCGACAAGAAGATCCAGGTCATCAAGGAGGTGCGCGCACTCACGAGCCTCGGTCTCGGAGAGGCGAAGGCAGTCGTTGACGGCGCTCCCAAGGCTGTGCTCGAGGGCGCAAACAAGGAGACCGCGGAGAAGGCAAAGGCTGCTCTCGAAGAAGCCGGCGCAACCGTAACCCTTAAGTAGTCGATTCCTCTCACGAGGATCACGCCTCATCAGAGGCATGCTTAGCCGAAAAGGCGTCACCCTTCGGGGTGGCGCCTTTTTGCGTTAAGGAACGTTGTCGGGCCGGCGGATGCATTGGCGACGGTATTCAGCAGGAGGCTCTGTGAGCGCGCACGGGCGTCGCGTGGGAGCTCTGATGGGGGTTGGGCGATGTGGTCTCTCACGAAGCCACAGTGGGCGCGGGGGGAGCCCACTGATCCGACCGACGGGGACTGTCTCGGGGGAGAGTCGGTAAGAGAGGGGGTGGGGCGCTTGGTAACCAGCCGAGCGCCCCACCAGCGTGCCGAATCCGTTGACACCAGGGATCAGGTTCCGGAGGCGGATATTTCGGCACGAAACCGCTAGGCGCGCAAAGAAAGCGGGGCTAGCGGAAGTTGTTCAACCAATGTACCGACGCGATACCCACCCGGCAACAACGTCGAGGGTGAATGGAGGGTTAGTCATGGGTGATATCCACTTGCAGGCCCAATTCCCGGGACTTGTGAATCGCTTCCACCCGAGACGTGACACCGAGCTTGCGGTAAATGCTCTTGAGGTGAGACTTGACCGTATTGACCGATATGAACAAAGTCTCAGCGATTTCCGCAGAGTTGCTGCCGCGAACAAGCTCCCGCGCAATGGCGCGTTCACGGTCGCTGAGTGCCTGAGAATCGCGCGGTGGCAGAATCACCGTCAGGCCATCCAAGCGCTTGATCAGGGCGCTAACTTCGAGCGGTTGGCTTCGTGCGCCAGCCCGCGTAAGCATGCTTTGAACTACTTCGCTGGGCACGAGTCGAAAGGGGCTGTGCATGCGGTTGCGTGCGGCCAAGCGCAGAGCTCGATCGAACGCAACATCGGATTGCTCCTCGCTTCCCAGGGTGAGGTGCGCCGCTCCTTTCAGGAGAAAAACGTCGGCGAGGTTGCGGCTCGAGTGAGCGTCACCCAACATTTCGCATTCGCGAATCGCGTCAAGTGCGCCGCGAGCGTCTCCCGTGACGAACCGCAAATGAGCAACTAGGCGGCCAGGGCATACGGTGTGGTGCTGCGTCGGTGTGAAGTCGGCGAGGATGTCCCACGCCGCGCCGCTATCGCCGAGTTGGAGAAATGCTGCCGCCCGTAGGCCACGAATTTCGGCATCCACGAAGCCCGAGGGCTGCCAACCGTCGAGCGAAAGCAGCGCTAGCCGCAAGTGTTCGAGCCCTTCATGGGGGCGTGCATCGAAAAGTTCCACGAAAGCATGAGCGTAGAGCCCGAGGGGCTCCCAATCGCTGTCAGCCGTGGCATCCCGCATCCTGTTCACGAGAGAACTCGCTTCTGCGCCGCCGCGTTGCATAACCGTCACTAATAGCTCGGTGATGAGGGCGGGAGCGTTGAAGCGGCTAGTGCGCAGAACCGGGCTGGCGCCAGCCGATTCTGCGCGAGCGACATAGCTCAGTGCTTGTTCGAAGTCGCCCATCAGCAACTGGATGAGAGCGAGGCATCCGAAAACTTCAAGCTGGTTCGCAACGCTGAGGTTCGTTTCTGCCAGCGAGCCGGCGAGGCGAAAGTCGGCCTTAGCGCGGTCAAAGTCGCCCCCGTGCAGAGCGATCGCGCCGCGATGAAGAGCGATTTCGGCAGTAAGAGGAATGCGTCGCGCTAGTGGGATGACATCACGGCTATCAGCAATTGCACTCGCCCGCGAGATCGCGGCGAGTGCATCGTTGAGGCGGCCAAGGGACCGAAGTGCTGCTGCGTATCGCACATGCAAGGTTGCGCGCACGAATGCCGGAGTCTCGGGACTAAGGAGGGCGAAGGCTGCTTCGAAATACGGCAATGCTGCCGTGCGGCTCTGGGTGTCAGCAGATCGAAAACTTGATGCGTAACACGTGACGAGCCAAGGGTCGTTATGCCACAGCTCGGCGGGAGTTGAGTCGAGCATCGACCGCAAAGCTGCACCGGAACTGCTGATGACGAGCGGCCAGCATTCTCGGAGCTCTTCAGTGGCTAAAGTGAAGTCGCCGGTAGAGCGAGCGGCGTTAAAAGCGCGCTCGAGTGCGCTCACGTCGGCAGTCGCCATTGCTGTATTCCCCCCTTCGAGACGATCGTCTCGATGAGTTCGTAGTTCTCGCCTAGTCGGGTGGGTGACGCGAGAGTCATAGACTACTCCCTCCGCGCGTCGGGGTTGCGTTCATTCTCGAACACCCCCCATAATAGGCACGTCGCACTCTTGACCCCCGAACGTGTGACAACACCCGATAGAGCAGCCCGGATTCCCCCGCCGAGTTAACGCGCCCCCAGCGTGTTAGTTCGTTGTTTCCGGTCGCTCGTTACCCGAGAGCGAAACCCGAAGTGAATAACTTTTTGGTGCGTTGGCGCGCCGCAAATCGAAGCCCCCGATTCGATCAGTCCACTGGCCAGAAGAAAACGCGTTGGTCGTTGCGCAACACCCGTGGCATTTCTGCCATGGTTGCCCTCGCGCTAGTCGTCGGTTCCGGACTGGCTGTTGTCTCGGTCTCCTCTGCTGCTGAGGCGCACACCCCGAGCATCGACGTCTCGTGTGAAGGCGTCACCGTCACAGGGCGCTACTACGAAGCCAGCGGTTCTGGCCAGGGCCAGCAGAATCTCATCAAGTTTCAGCTTGAAGGCGGCGAGCAGCAGGTAATTCCGTTCAGCAAGAACGGGTCTCATTTCTTCGCGTTCCCCAACTCCACCGAAGCCCACACCTTTACCGCTTCGGTAACCGCGTGGAACAACCCCACTCACTCGAGCTGGAACCGCACGTGGACCAAGACATCCACCCCATGTGCCACACCGGTAATCACGGACGTCACGGCAACCAGCTGTGAAGTTCCCGGTGGTTCGACTGACATCTCCGCAACGTTCAAAGGCCTGGTCGCTGACCGCAAGTACGAGTTGACGCTCGAAGGTGGCGGAATGGCACCTCAGACCGTTATCTACACGCCGACTCAGAGTGCGGGCAGCTACACCTGGAGTGAGGTTGCAGCCGGTTCGACCTACAAGGTGACGATCACCGACACCACGAACCGAGACCTGAGCGCGTGTAAGAGTGTCATCACTATCGCGTGCCCGGTTGTTGCTGGAATCGCGATCGTTGCGAATGAGTGCACCGTTCCTGGCGAAGGAGCCTCGATCAAGGTAAAGGTCAGCGACCTCGCTGTCGGTCGCACCTACCGCATCGACATCGTCAATGCCGGCTCAAAGGCTGTTATCGATAGTCACACCTTCACGGCCAACTCCGCGACAGGCTCCTACAACTCGCCCGCTACGCCTTCTGCCAGCTACTACGCCACTGTGGTCGACACGAGCCAGTCGAACGTCGAGCCGCTGAAGAGCAGCACTCACACCTTCCTGCCCTGCCCCGGTGTTATCCCGGAGCCAGTGCTAATGGCCACTCAATGTGACGCAGTGTCGACGGATGCTGAAGGCGAAGTATCGCTGACTGTTGAGCGACTCGTTCCCGGTCGCACCTATGACATCGTCATCACCGACGGTGCAGGCAAGTCCGTCCTCGCTGAAACTGGCTACATTGCAACCACCGACCGTTTCGAGAAGAAGCTAACGGGAATGGATGCAGGTAACTACACGGCAACCGTGACCGACGTGGCTCTTCCGGACTACTCGAGCAGCGCTTCCGTAGTGTTGGTGCCTTGTGCCACTAGCGAGACCACGGTCGAGTTGACGGCTGCGCAGTGCACTGCTCCAGGCGAAGACGCATCACTCACCGCTGTCGTGTCGAACTTCGCTATCGGCCGTGAATACAGTGTCGCTGTCATGCTCAACAACAAGGCTGTAGGCGAGGCTCAGCAGTTCACCTCGGCAACGGGAGACGCGCAGACGTTTACGTTCAGCGGTCTCGAGCCAGACAACAG
The DNA here is from genome assembly GCA_040687235.1 of Rhodoglobus sp. NPDC076762. Lineage (GTDB taxonomy): Bacteria > Actinomycetota > Actinomycetes > Actinomycetales > Microbacteriaceae > Rhodoglobus. The sequence continues at coordinate 182,880 of JBFBMV010000002.1, forward strand.
TTACCGCGTCGTCGTGACGGACACCAAGTCGACGCCTACAGTGACCGCCGCAGCTGATATCTACCTCGCGCCGTGCCCGGAGCAGCCAGTCTTGATGATCGCCCAGGCTGAGTGCAACGTGCTCGGAGCGTCCGAAGTTGCCGTATCGGCTAAGGACCTCGCTGTAGGTCAGACCTACACGGTGAGCATCGTTGACAAGTCCACCGGCGCAGCGCTCGATGCTGTAGCACCGATCAGCTTCGAAGCTGAGCTGCCGACCCACGCTCTGACATTCTCCGAGGTGCCCAACGGCGGAACGTACACGGTCACCATCGAGAACGAAGCGAAGACGTTGAGCGCGACGGGAGAAGTCACGGTCGAAGAGTGCGACCTTCCGACCTTCCCGCTTCCCCCCGAGGAGCCGCCCACAACGGTTCCCCCGGTAACCACTCCTCCCACGGTTGACCTGCCGACCCTCGGCTTGCCAACTCCTGAGCTGCCTACCCTGGCGTACACAGGCTCGAGCACAATCGCTCCGACACTCGCTGGACTCGGGTTCCTGCAGCTCGGATTGGTGCTCGTAGGGTTCAGCGTTGCGCGACGACGTTCGGTAGTTCGCGGCAGCTGATCCTGACTGTTCGGCGGGCAACCCTAGTTGCCCGCCGAACCCCATTCTGTGGTTTCTCGCACAGCGCACTCGGGCGCTGTGCGATTGGCCTTTAATCGGGGATCAGCAAACTAGTCTCGAAGAATGAGCACAGCAGGTGGCGGCCCCCGGCGCGGTGGCCGAGTAAGCGGCGGAGACTATTCTGCGCAAAAAGCGGAGAATGCAGCCGCCCCTAAGATCCCGAATCTCCTCCGTCGCATCGCGACACTCTTCGAACCGCATCGTGCGACCCTCATCCTCACCATCACGCTCGTGCTCATCGGTGCCGCAATTAGCGTTCTTCCGCCCCTGCTGACTAAGCAAGCGTTCGACGAAGGTCTGTTTCCCGCATCCGGAACCCCCAACATCCCGGTGCTCACCCAGCTCGTGCTCATCATGGTGGGCCTCTGGGTCGCCTCCGCAGCTCTCGGCGTCTGGCAGACCTACCTCACAGCGACGGTCGGCAACAAGGTCATGGGCGCGCTGCGCGTTCGACTCTTTGACCAACTGCAGCGCATGGAACTTGCCTTCTTCACGCGAACTAAAACGGGCGTCATCCAATCTCGCTTGCAGAACGACGTCGGTGGCGTAGCCGGTGTTCTGAACAACACTGTGTCGAGCGTCATTGGCAACACCGTCACTGTCATCGCCGCCTTCATCAGCATGCTCGTGTTGAGCTGGCAACTCACGATCGTGGCAATCATCGTGCTTCCGGGCATCGTGATCGCTCAGCGACGCGTAGGGCAAATTCGAGCTCGAATCGCGACCAAGACGCAAGAGTCGCTGAGCAACATGACCGCGATCACCCAAGAATCCTTGAGCGTCTCAGGCATCCTGCTGTCGAAAAGCTTCAACCAGCAAGAGGTCGAAACCCAGCGCTACTCGGACGAGAATGAGCAGCAGGTCGATCTGCAGGTTCGCCAGCAGATGAGTGGCCAATGGTTCTTCGCCACCGTCAACATCTTTCTTTCGGTCATTCCCGCGATCGTGTACATGGTTGCTGCGTACCTTATTACCGGTGGCGTTGACGTGACGGCGGGAACAATCGTGGCGTTCACCACGGTTCAAGCGCGGCTGATGTTCCCGCTGCTTGGCCTGATGCGGGTGGCTCTCGATCTCCAAACTTCGTCGGCACTCTTTGCGCGCATCTTCGAGTATCTCGATCTCACCCCCGCGATTACCGACAAACCGGATGCTCACGAGGTGCGGGAGAACGCACTCGGTGCCGTCGAGTTCGACAACGTGACCTTCCGGTATCCGGATGCCGACGCATCCACCAAGGCGACGTTGGATTCCGTGAGCTTCAGCATTGAGCCAGGCCAGTACGCCGCGTTCGTGGGGCCGTCGGGAGCCGGCAAGACTACCGTCTCCTACCTGATCCCAAGGTTGCACGAGGCGAGTGGCGGCCGTGTGCTCTTCGCTGGCGACGACGTGCGGGATCTCACGCAGGACTCACTGATTCGCAACATTGGCATCGTGAGCCAAGAGACCTACCTCTTCCACGCCACCATCGCAGAGAATCTCGCGTATGCGCGCCCGGATGCCACGACAGAGCAAGTGGAAGACGCGGCGCGTGCCGCCAACATCCACGACACCATCATGTCGTTCCCCGCGGGCTACGACACTGTCGTGGGAGAGCGCGGGTACCGTCTCTCGGGAGGCGAGAAGCAGCGCATCGCGATCGCGCGCGTGCTGCTCAAAGACCCCAGCGTTCTAATCCTTGACGAGGCGACCAGCGCGTTGGATTCCATTTCGGAACGCACCGTTCAGGGTGCGCTCGACACAGCATCGCGCGGCCGTACGACGATCGCAGTGGCCCACCGGTTGTCGACAGTGCGATCAGCGGACGTGATCTTCGTCGTTGAGGGTGGCTCCATCGTGGAGCGGGGAACCCACAGTGAGCTCATCGCGAGCGGCGGCGTGTATTCGCGGTTGTATGCGGAGCAAAACCGCACCGACTAATAAAACCACAAGAGTTATTGCACAATAGTCCTTGTGTAAATATCATGAGTCTATGACTCAAGCCCCTCGCTCGTCAGAAGTGACCTCTATCCCGCTTGACAGCATGAAGAGAATGCGGGCACTGGCGCATCCACTGCGCATGAAGCTCCTCGCCGAACTGCGGGTAACTAGCCCCGCTACGGTAGGTGCTCTGGCGACGCAATTCGGCGAGTCCGCGGGCTCTGTCAGCTACCATCTCAAGGCGCTAGCGGCCGGTGGTTTCATCGAACGAGCGGCTGGGGTCTCCGAGGATCGCAGAGAGACTTGGTGGCAAGCGCGACACGATTTCACAGAATTTGCCGGTGATAGCGCGACCGCGACGCCGGAGTTTCGCGAATCAAATAATCAGCTGCGACACCAAGCAGTCGACGTGTTAGCGGGCGAGCTGCACACTGCGATCGAACGTGAACGAGAGCTCACGGCTGAGTGGGTGAGTGCGGGAGGCTCATCCGACATCGTGACTTTCTTGAGCCCTGCTGAGCTGAGCGAGGCGCGCGACGAGCTTATGGCTGTGCTGAGTAAGTGGCACTCGCGCAGCGACCGCGCGCGGACCGAAGCGCGCGCTGCGTATCTGATTGGGCACGCGATTGTGAAGCCATGACGCCGCCTCCCGAGCGGCGCGATCGACGACCTCGCGGTAGTTCGCTGCGCCTGTTCCCCTTAGTGGTGCTCTTAGCGGCCCACGGACTTTCGCTAATCGGTAATGCGATAACGATAATCGTCGTGCCGCTCTACGTGCTCGATCTCACGGGGTCGGTGTCGGCTACGGGTGTGGCCGGAGCATTTGCGACAGTTCCGATCATTATCGGTGGGGTGCTGGGCGGGGTCATGGTGGACCGGCTGGGGTTTCGGGCAGCCGCCGTGATCTCAGACCTAGCCAGCGGAGTCACCGTGCTCGCTATCCCGTTACTGGCCCACAGTTTCGGGATGCCTTTCGGGCTGCTTCTCCTTCTGGTCTTTCTTAGCGGTCTGCTTGACACACCGGGCCGCACCGCAAAGGAGTCGCTTCTGCCTGATCTCGCCAACGAGGCTGGCATCGCTCTCACCCGAGCAGCGGCCTCCAGCGCGGCTATCTCACGTTCCGCATCTCTTCTCGGAGCCGCAGGGGCGTCGGTGCTGCTCGTAGCGATCGGCGCGCTCAACTCGTTGATTGTGGATTCGTTGACTTTTGTGGTTTCGGCGGTACTGATCGGGCTAGTCCTCCCGCGTTCCGTGACATCTACTCCGCCGCACGTTGCTCTTCCTCGGCGCGTGAGCTTCCGGGAACAGCTTAAGGAGGGTGTCAGCTATATCGTCAACACCCCACTCGTGAGGAATATCGTCATCCTCGTGGTCGTGACGAACCTTATCGATGCCGCTGGTTTTCTCGTGTTGTTCCCCGTTTATGGTCGTGGGGTGACGCCGGACGGGTCTTTTTTGGGGCTGATTATGGGATGCTTCGCCGCCGGCGCCGTCGTGGGTGCGCTGTTGTTCGCACGGTGGGGTCATCGTCTTCCACGCAGGGCACTTCTCGTAGGAGGCTTCGCGATCGCTGGCCCGGTGCCCTATATCGCGATGCTCGTGGATCTTTCACCGCAGGCCTTCCTCGTGGCGATGCTCTGCGCTGGACTTGCCGCCGGCTCGCTGAACCCGCTGCTTTCCGCGGCGTTGTATTCGTTAGTTCCGCGGGCTATTCGAGCACGAGTTCTCGGTGCGCTGACGACAGGAGTCACGGTAGGAATGCCTGTAGGTAGCTTGCTCGCAGGCGTGACGGTAGAGGCGTGGGGATTGCTCCCGGTGCTCGTGGGTGCAGTGGTCATCTACTGCGCTGCCGCGCTGAGCCCACTAGTCGGGAAGTCTTGGGTCTTGCTCAAGGAGGCATAAGCTGGGTAAGCCCTCGGGGTTGCGGGCACTCTCTCATCACCGCGCCCGCACCGGGCCACTCTCTTAGCTAGGAATCGCTTGACTACCGTTGTTCATCCGGGTGACTCTCTTTCTGCGCGCCAGCGTCTCGTTTACGTTCTGGTGCTCGGAGCGCTGACTGCGCTTGGACCGTTCACCGTTGACCTCTATCTGCCGGCGTTTCCATTGATCGAAGCTGATCTCGATACAACGGCGGCGATCGTTCAGCTCACGCTCACCGCGACCACGCTGGGCTTTGCACTGGGCCAGCTCATCGTCGGGCCCCTTAGCGATCGTCTCGGTCGTCGGCTGCCGCTTATCGTCGCCACCTCGGTGCACCTGGTCGCAAGCCTTGGCGTGGCAGTCGCCGCCAACATCGAACTTCTCTTTGTCTTTCGGTTGATTCAGGGCATGGGCGCTGCGGCCGGTGCTGTCGTCGCGATGGCTGTCGTGCGCGACCTCTTCGGTGGTCTTCCCCTGGTGCGCATGCTCTCGAGGCTTGCCCTCGTGCAGGGACTTGCCCCGATCCTCGCGCCTTTGATCGGATCGCAGCTACTACTCATTACGCCGTGGCGCGGAATGTTCGTCTTCCTCGCTATCTATGGCGGCCTCGTGCTGCTGGCCGCCTGGTTCTTCATCGTAGAGACGCTGCCGCCCGCTCGCCGTCGCGACCTCGGCCACGCCACTGCGCGCCAGCGCTACAAGGCTCTCTTCACCGACCGCGTCTTCGTGGGCACTGCGGTGATCGCCGGCATGACGTTCTCGGGTCTCTTCGCGTACCTCGCGTCGTCCCCGTTCCTACTGCAGAACGTCTACGGGCTCGACCCGCAAGCCTTCGGGCTCGTCTTCGCGGTCAACTCGATTGGTGTCGTCATCGGCGTGCAGACGAGCGCGTTCCTCATGCGCTTTATCGGGCCGCAGTGGATCTTGGCGGCTTCGAGCGTCATGTTGCTGCTCTCGGCATCCGCCATCGTTTTCTTGGACATTGTGAACGGCGATCTGATCGCCGTACTTATTCCACTCTTCGTATTCGTGATGTCGTGTGGCTTCTCGTTCCCCTGCACGCAGGTGCTCGCGCTTGCCAACCACGGGGGAGAGGCTGCTACGGCTGCCTCTGTCTTGGGCGCCGTGAACTTTGGTCTTGCCGGCCTCACCTCGCCGATCGTCGGTGCGTTCGGAATCACCAACGCGATCCCCATGGGCATCGTGATGGGTTCGACGGCGATCGTCTCCATCATCGTGATGTGGACGGTAGTTCGACCGCGAACGGTGCCTGCGCTTTCGCGTTGAACATCGAAAGGTCGTGACGGCGCTGGAGAGCCGCCGCGCTTCGGTGTTCTCGGCACTCGCTGAGGTCGAGCGGCTAGCGTGGTGCTGTGAAAACAGAGATTTCAGACGCTGAAGCGAGCCGCATCACCACCCGCTGGCCACTCATCAGCGGGGTCAGTGCCGTCGTCGTTGCGGTGTTGTTGGGCTTTCTCATCGGAACCCGCAGCACGCCGTTCAGCCTCGACCAGCTGGTTCTTGACGACTTTCTGAGCATCCGAGCGGACGTGTTCACCATCCCCGCGCTCGTTATGAACTTTCTGGGCGGGGGCTGGTTTGGGGTCTTTGTTGTTCCTCTGGGCGGCGCACTTGCATTCTTGCTTCTCCAGCGACGCTGGGCCGCGCTGTACTTTCTGGCAGCCTCCGCTCTGAGCGCTGGCGTGGTGCAACTGCTCAAATCGCTCTTCAGCCGCGCCCGCCCGGAGGAGATCCTTGTCACCGCAGACTTCGGTTCATTCCCCTCGGGGCATGTTGCAAACGCCGCAACGCTCACGGTCGTACTCATACTGCTTCTCCAACGTCGTTGGATGATCGTAGTCGGAGTGATCTATACGATCCTTATGGTCCTCAGCCGCACGTATCTTGGCGCGCACTGGCTTAGCGACACCATCGGGGGAGCGCTCGTGGGCATCGGCGTTGCCGTGGTTCTCTGGGCGCCATTCGCGCGCAAGCTCGCAGCAGAGACCACAACCTAGAGCATATTCAGTTCCGCGAATAGATGGTCGTGACCCTCCCCGCTCCGTAGGCTAGAAGAATGACGGATGCCGCAGCCCAAGTAGAAGCAGCCAAGAAAGCCCTAGCCGAGGCTCAGGCCGCTCTCGCGGCCGCCGAACTCGCTTCAGCAGAAGCCGCTCTCGCCGCTGAACGGGCCGCCGAGGTAGAGCTAAAGCCAGACACTGTCGCGACCATCGACGACGACGCCGCCGCTGGCGATGGCCCGCTGTCCGCCGATGAAGTCACTGCGGTTCGCGACGGCTACGCCTTTGAGGGCGAAGTGCTCGAGATGGGCGCGCTAGTAAACGGCGATGCGCTCGCCGGTGTGCCCGTACGCATCCCCGTTGCGATGCTCAACCGTCACGGTCTCGTCGCCGGCGCTACCGGTACCGGTAAGACAAAGACTTTGCAGGTGCTCGCCGAGCAACTCTCCGCTGCGGGGGTTCCGGTGTTTGCTGCCGACATCAAGGGTGACCTTTCGGGCATTGCTACGGCAGGCACGTCGAGCGAGAAGCTGTTGGAGCGAACCGACTCGATCGGTCAAGACTGGCGGCCCGCGGCATCCCCCACTGAGTACTTCACGCTGGGCGGGATGGGCACAGGGGTTCCGATTAGGGCTACCGTCTCGAGCTTTGGGCCACTGTTGTTGTCGAAGGTGTTGGGGCTCAACGACACTCAAGAATCAAGCCTGGGCCTGATCTTCCATTACGCCGATCAGGCCGGGCTTCCGCTCGTTGACCTGAGCGATTTGCGGGCCGTGGTGCAGTGGCTACTCAGCGACGAGGGCAAGGCTGAACTGAAGAACCTCGGAGGGCTTTCGTCGGCGACTGCTGGCGTCATCCTGCGTGAGCTGATCGGGTTCGCCAATGAGGGCGCTGATGATTTCTTCGGTGAGCCTGAGATCGACACCTCGTTGTTCTTGCGCACGAACGCCGATGGTGCGGGAATCGTGAGCCTGCTCGAGATCCCGGGCGTCAGCGATAAGCCGGCGCTGTTCTCCACGTTCCTCATGTGGTTGCTGGCCGACCTCTTCAACGACCTGCCGGAAGTCGGAGATATCGATAAGCCCAAGCTCGTGTTCTTCTTTGACGAAGCTCACTTGCTGTTCAAGGATGCGTCGAAGGACTTCATTGCCTCGATTACGCAGACGGTGCGCTTGATTCGTTCGAAGGGTGTTGGTGTGGTCTTCGTCACGCAGACTCCCAAGGACGTTCCCAGTGATGTTCTGGCGCAGATCGGTTCACGATTCCAGCACCAGTTGCGAGCCCATACCCCGGATTCGGCCAAGGCTCTCAAGGCGACAGTCTCGACCTACCCGACCTCGGGCTACGACCTCGGCGAGGTGCTGACGACGCTCGCGACCGGTGAAGCGATCATCACGGTGATGAACGAGAAGGGTGCGCCGACGCCGGTGGCGTGGACTCGGCTTCGCGCGCCTCAAGGTTCGATGTCTCCGACCGATGCCGCGGTCATGGAAGCGGCAGTTGCGGCATCCCCGCTCATGGCGACGTACGGCACCGCTGTTGATCGCGAATCGGCCCGAGAGATTCTGGCCGTGAAGATGAATGCGGCAGCAGAAGCGGATGCCGCTGCCGAAGCGGTGGAAGCTGCGGAAGACGCGGCGAAGGATGCCGAGAAGCTCGCTAAAGCCAAGGCCAAAGAGCAAGCGAAGGTGCAGGCTGAGTACGAACGCGCGCTAAAAGACATGAACAAAAAGTCGTCGTCGAGCTCTAGCCGCACCACCACGCGCACCTCGACGCGCAAGGACACGAACGTTTTGGGCGACGTGTTGGGTTCACGAACTGGACAAACTGTCGTTCGTGAAGTGCTTCGCGGAATTTTCTCCACGCTCAAACGGCGCTAACCGAACGATCATTCCGAGTGGCCAGGGCGCGAGCGAAAACTGCGTCAAGGGCCGCTACTTCCCAGTATTCATGGGCTTCTTGCGCGCCGCGCCTCGGGCAAAGACATCCCGGAGAGCCTCGCCGTAGCGTCGCTGTTGCCAAATCGTAACCAACAAATTCTGGAGAAATCTGCTGCGTTCACTTGTCAAACCCAACGGTGAGGCACTTTACTGATGTACGTCCGATTCACTTCTTGAACGGAACAGCACTCACTTTCCAATGGAGGAACACAGAATGCGTAAGCCACTTTCCATGATCGCAGGGGCGGTGGCCTTAGGCCTCGTTCTTGCAGGCTGCTCGAGCACCCCTAGCTCAGACCCCGACAACGCTGACCAGGTTGAGGTATTCACCTGGTGGGCTTCAGGTTCAGAGAAGGTCGGTCTCGACGCTCTCGTCGGCGTTTTCAACGAGCAGAACCCCGACATCGAGTTCATCAATGCGTCCGTAGCTGGCGGCGCCGGCTCCAACGCCAAGGCAGCTCTCGCGTCACGTCTCGAGTCGAATGACCCGCCGGACACGTTCCAGGCTCACGCCGGAGCAGAACTCACTGACTACATCAACGCCGGTCAGCTGCAGGACCTCAGCTCGTTCTACCAAGACAACGGGCTCACCGACGTCTTCCCCGAGAGCCTGATCGAGCGCATCACCGTTGATGGCGCCATCTACTCCGTGCCCAGCAACATCCACCGTGCCAACGTCGTCTGGGCCAACACCCAGGTGCTCGAGGATGCCGGAATCGACCCGATGGCCGCTCCCGCTGACATCGACGCGTGGCTCGTTGACCTGAAGAAGCTCAAAGACGCCGGAGTCGAAACTCCTCTCGCACTCGGCACCGAGTGGACTCAGATGCAGCTCTTCGAAAACGTTCTCATCGCTGACCTCGGCGCTGAGGGCTACTCGGGCCTCTGGACCGGTGACACCTCCTGGGACGACGCTGGCGTTGAGACCGCAATCGGCCACTATGGCGAGCTGCTCGAATACACCAACAGCGACTTCGCTGGCCTCGACTGGGATGCTGCAACGCAGATCGTTCTCGATGGCAACGCTGCGTACAACGTCATGGGTGACTGGGCTGAGTCTGCATTCCAGCAGGCTGGTTGGACCTACGACAACGAGTACACCACCTGGGCAACCCCCGGCACCGACGGAGTCTTCGACTTCCTCGCTGACTCGTTCACTCTCTCGGTAGGCGCTCCTCACGAAGCAGCTGCCATTGACTGGCTAACGACCATCAGCTCGGCTGAAGGCCAGAAGGCATTCAACCTCGCCAAGGGTTCGATCCCGGCTCGCACCGACACGGTTGCTGCTGACTACCCCGCGTACCAGCAGACCGCCATCACCTCCTTCGGTGAAGACACCGTAGTGAGCTCGCTTGCTCACGGCGCAGCAGCCAGCATTGCCTGGTCGGGAGACATCTCCTCGGCTATCGGTAAGTTCGGCGCTGACCGCGATGCAGCCTCGTTGCTCTCCGGCCTCGTTGCCGCAGCTGACAAGGCTCAGGGCTAACTAGCACCACGAGATAACGGTGGGTGGGGGCACGCGCCCCCACCCACTACCGTGCAAACCGAGGAGCTCGCGCGTGAAAAAAGGATACAAAAACTGGGGGCCGCCGCTCCTACTGATTGCCCCGACGATCGTCGTTCTCGGCATCTTTGTGTACGGCCTGATTGGCGCCAACATCTCGGTGTCGCTCAGCAACCGGAACAGCCTGGTTCCGGCAACCGAGTTCGTTGGACTCGATAACTACTTTGCACTCTTCGCTGAAGAGCGCTTCATCCACTCGCTGCAGAACCTCGGTGTCTTCACCGTCTTCTTCATCGGTGGAACCATGATCTTCGGATTCTTGTGGGCATGGATGCTCGACAAGGGCGTCACCGCAGAGGGCGTCTTCCGCTCGGTGTTCCTGTTCCCCATGGCGATCTCGTTCGTGGCATCCGGTGTCGTGTGGCGCTGGTTGCTCAACAGCGCTGAGGGTGATCGGGCATCCGGACTCAACCGAGTCTTCGAAAACCTGGGGCTCGACTTCCTTCAGAATTCTTGGTGGAACGAACCCGGGTGGGGCATGGCCGCCATCGCACTGCCCGCCATTTGGCAGCTCGCCGGTTACGTGATGGCACTGTTCCTCTCGGGCTTCCGTGGCATCCCTGAAGAGCTGCGTGAAGCAGCCCGTATGGATGGCGCTACCGAGTGGAAGCTCTACCGCTACGTGATCTTCCCGCAGTTGAGCCCCGTCGCCCTCTCCGCCCTCATCATCGTGGGCCACATGTCGCTCAAGGTCTTCGACCTCATCATGGCGATCACGAAGTCGATCTACCAGACCGAGGTTCCCGCAACCTACCTGTGGGTTGCTTTGACCTCGAACGACTACGCCAAGTCGGCCACGATCGCGACCATTCTGTTGCTCTTCGTTGCCGTCGTGATCGTTCCCTACCTGATCTACACCGCTCGCGCAGAGAAGAGGCAAGGATGAGTGTCAGCACTGGACTCGAGAAGAAGCCCGGCTCGACCGCTACCTCGCGCACGTCGGGAATGCCGCAGCAGTCGTCAATCCGCGTTCGCGCTGGATTGAGCCGCACCGCCAAGTACGTCTTGCTCGTACTGTTCCTGATCATCGTATTGATGCCCGTGTACGTGCTTATCGTCACGAGCCTCAAGCCGCCCCAGGACGTCAACCCCGCCACCTCGTGGGGGCTGCCGGTTCGCTGGCCGTGGGAACCAGCCTTTGAGGGTGGACCCACCGGCTTCGACAACTGGGCGCTCGCGTGGAACGCGCTGTCGGCATCCATCGGTCGCACGTTCTTGCTCGCGATTCCCGCCGCACTGATCGCGTCGTTCCTCGGAGCAATGAACGGTTTCGTTCTCGCCCGCTGGCGCTTCCCGTACGCCGATGTCGTCTTCACGTTCATCCTGTTCGGAATGTTCATTCCGTACCAGGCGATCATGACGCCGCTCGTGCAGATGAAGACGAGCCTAGGGTTGCCGAGCGATGTCTCCACCCTGTTGGTCGTGCACGTGATCTACGGTTTGCCGATCTGTACGTTGATTTTCCGCAACTACTACGCCGGCATCCCTCATGAGCTCATGGAGGCTGCACGCATGGACGGTTCCGGGATGCTGCGCACCTTCCGCAGCATCGTCTTGCCGCTGTCGCTTCCCGGCTTTGTGGTCACCATCATCTGGCAATTCACGTCGGCCTGGAACGACTTCCTGTTCGCACTGTTCTTGTCGAACCAGAACGAGGGGCCGGTGTCGCTCGCGCTCAACAACCTCGCTCAGGGAGCGCAATTGGCCAACTACGGTGCCGCGATGGCGGGAGCGCTGCTCGCCTCGCTACCGACTCTTATCGTGTACATCGTGCTCGGCAAGTACTTCATCGGTGGGCTGATGAGCGGCTCGGTCAAGAGCTAAGTTCCCCGTACGGTAGTAAGCCGCGTCATCCTGTTCCGCTTCGGCGGGTGGGGTGGCGCGGCTTTTGTCGTTGGCGCAGGGGCTAAGCGCCGAGTGTGCGCAGGTATGCCAACGCCGCCATCAGGATCGCAGCGGTTGCTGCGGTAGCGCCAATCGCGACCGCGATAAAGGCGGTCGGATGCCGTTCAAAGAAATACAAAGAGGCTGGGTAATCTTCGCGAACTTCGCCCGTCGAAACGGTGCCGGGAATCCGCGTAGTCGGCACGGAGAACGCGGCGGCGGCCTGATCGAAGTGCTCGGGGGACCAGTACTGGCCGCGCATCCGGAGCAGGCGGCGATCGTCGGCGCCCATGACGGCGAGTGTGGGCCGCGACTCTAGGCCGTCGCTCGTATAGACCTCGGCAAGAAGCATGTATTCGGCATCCGCTTTCGCGAAGTGCACGGTGCGGCCGAAGAAACCGCGCTCGCTGACGATGGGGGCGTCGGGGGAGAACCAGATGCCGATGCGAAAGTAGGCGATGATCGCGCCGACCGCCACGAGGATGGCTACGATCTGGGTGATCACGACCGCAAGCCAGGGCCCATCGGGAAGAACGATGATGTAGAGCACGCCGAAAACGGGCCCGAGGAACGCGAGGCCCGCAATGACGCCACGGTGAAACAGACTGCGTGGCGGGGTGATTCGCTGGCGAGGATCGTGCGGCGACAAATTGTAAGGATCGCTGTTCCGTGACAACGGCAGTCCCTTTCGTCAGTTCGCGCCGTGCGACATCAGCCTTCAAGTGCGGAGAATGGGGGATTCGAACCCCCGAGGGCTTGCACCCAACACGCTTTCCAAGCGTGCGCCATAGGCCACTAGGCGAATTCTCCTGGCAAGTTGAACACGCGTTAGCGCAAACAACCTCAAGTGATCATAACGGGGTCGGGGGTTCAGCGGTAATCGGCGCGGCAATCGCTGTGAATTAGGGGAGTAACGAGGGCGCGCAACAGCGTTCTAATTTTGGGTAGACTGGAGGTGGCTCCTCGCGTGGCGCCATCCAGGCCAACTCCCCCAGGACGGAAACGTAGCAAGGGTAGCCGGGCTCTGGCGGGTGCGCGAGGGGTCTTTTCTTTTGTGCTGATCAGCATGTTCGACGCGTAGGCTGAAGCTGTGACGCGGAACATTTACATCACTTCCATCGAGGGTCACGCTGGCAAGTCCACGATCGCCCTCGGTCTGCTCGACACGCTTAGCCGTGAAGCAAAACGGTTGGGGGTGTTCCGTCCGGTTGCCCGCACCAGCGATGAGCGCGACTACGTCTTAGAGATGTTGCTCGGTCACGAGGCCGTCAACCTCCGCTATGACGATGCCGTCGGTGTTGGCTACGACGATGTTCACGCTGATCCGGATCTCGCGCTCAGCCGCATCATCGAACGCTTCAAGGCCGTCGAGGCGCAGTGCGATGTTGTGGTCATCGTTGGCTCGGACTACACGGATGTCGGCAGCCCCACCGAGCTGTCGTACAACGCACGCGTGGCAGCGAACCTCGGTGCGCCGGTGCTCCTGGTCTTGGGCGGTCAGTCGGAGGATGGCGAGAGCCGCAGCCCCGCCGACATGGCTCAGGTCTATTCGATCGCTCATCAAGAGTTGGATGCCGCCCACGCCCAATTGGTCGGCGTTGTAGTTAACAGGTCAGACCCCGATCATCTCGACGACATCATCGGGGGAGTGAGCGCCGCGGTCGGCGACGATACTCCGGTCTGGGCTATCCCCGAAGACCCCTTCCTTATTGCCCCGAGCCTTGGCTCGCTGCTGGCCGCTGTCGATGGCGAATTGCTGCGCGGTGACGCTGACCTGCTGCAGCGCGAGGCGCTCGGCGTGGTTGTGGCCGGGATGACGATGGAGAACGTGCTGCTGCGTCTCATCGAGGGCTCGGTCGTGGTGGTTGCCGGCGACCGCTCGGATGTGTTGCTCGCGACACTGATGGCGCACGCCTCGGAGACGTTCCCGTCACTGGCGGGCATCATCCTGAATGGTGGTTTCGATCTGTTGCCGCAGATCGAGCGCCTCATGGACGGTTTGGATGTGGCGCTGCCGGTCATCCGCACCTCCTTCGGCACGTATGACACGGCCCGCATCATCACGAAGACCCGTGGTCGTTTGGCTGCGGAGTCGCCGCGAAAGTTCGACACTGCGCTCGCGCTCTTCGAGCAGCACGTGGATGCCGCCGAGCTCATGCGCCGCCTCGACTTGCATCCGCCCACGGTCGTGACGCCGCTCATGTTTGAGTACGGCCTGCTTGATCGTGCCCGCCAGCGCCCGCAGCACATTGTGTTGCCCGAGGGCAGCGACGACCGCATCCTTCGCGCCTCAAGCACGCTGCTGCGTCGAGGTGTTGCCACGCTCACGATCCTCGGGGACGAGGGCGAAGTGCGAGGGCGTGCGGCTGAGCTCGGGCTCGATATCTCGGGCGCGAGCATCCTGAGCCCCTTCGACGAAGAGCTACGCGATCGTTTCGCTACCGAGTATGTGAAGCTGCGAGCCCACAAGGGAATGACAATGGATGTCGCCCGCGAGACCGTGACCGATGTGTCGTATTTCGGCACGATGATGGTGCACTTGGGCCTCGCTGACGGCATGGTTTCGGGCGCTGCGCACACGACCGCACATACGATTCGGCCCAGCTTCGAGATCATCAAGACGAAGCCCGATGTGTCGATCGTGTCGAGCGTGTTCCTCATGTGTCTCGAAGACCGCGTGCTGGTTTACGGAGACTGTGCTGTGAACCCCGACCCGGATGCCGCTCAGCTCGCCGACATCGCGATCTCGTCCGCCGCCACCGCAGCCCAATTCGGAATCGACCAGCGCATCGCGATGCTCTCGTACTCCACCGGAACCTCGGGCAGCGGCGCGGATGTCGACAAAGTGCGCTCCGCAACCGCGCTCGTCACGGAACGCCGCCCCGACCTCGCGGTCGACGGCCCCATTCAATACGACGCCGCCGTGGATGCCGCGGTCGGCAAGTCGAAGATGCCCGACTCAGAGGTGGCTGGCCGTGCCACGGTCTTCGTGTTCCCCGATCTCAACACCGGAAACAACACGTACAAGGCCGTGCAGCGCAGTGCGGGCGCCGTCGCGATCGGGCCCGTGCTTCAGGGCCTGCGCAAGCCCATCAACGACCTCTCGCGAGGAGCGCTCGTGCAAGACATCGTGAATACGGTGGCGATCACCGCTATCCAGGCGCAGGCCGTCGCGGCCGAGAAACAGGAGCAAGCATGACTACCGTTTTCGTCGTGAACTCTGGTTCGTCGTCCATCAAGTGGGAACTGCTGGATGCCGAGTCTGGTTCCGTCTACAGCGGCGGCATCGTGGAACGCATCGGGGAACCCGGTGGGGGAGCTGCGGACCACGACGACGGCATGCGTCAGATTCTGGCGGAGCTCGGCGACGAGCATCCGGCGGTCGTCGGTCACCGTGTGGTTCACGGGGGAGCGGAGTTCACTGCCGCAACCGTCATCACCGACGCAATCGAGGATCGCCTCGAGGAGATTTCGGTGCTGGCGCCGCTGCATAACCCGGCAAACCTCAAGGGCATCCGGGCTGCGCGCGCAACCTTCGCCACGGTGCCTCACGTCGCGATTTTCGACACCGCGTTCCACGGCACGCTGCCGGCCAAGGCCTACACCTACGCGATCAACACCGAACTGGCTGAGACGCACGGCATCCGTCGATACGGCTTTCATGGCACCTCGTATCGCTATGTCGCGGAGCGGGCCGCGGCCGTTCTGGGCAAGGATCTCGCTGATCTCAAACTGATCGTGTTCCACCTCGGCAATGGTGCTTCGGTCTGCGCCATCGACGGCGGGCGCAGTGTCGAAACGTCAATGGGAATGACGCCGCTGGAAGGCCTCGTGATGGGCACGCGTTCGGGCGACATCGACCCCGGCGCACTCTTTCACTTGGGTCGCTCGGGCATGGACCTGCCCGGGCTCGACCACCTTCTCAATCGCGAAAGCGGCCTGCTCGGCATGACCGGCACGGGCGATATGCGCGACGTGCAATCGAAGGCGGATGCTGGCGACGAGCGTGCGCAGGCGGCGCTCGCGGTCTACTACCACCGACTTCGTCACTACCTCGGGGCGTACCTCGTGGCGTTGGGCGGAGCAGACGCGATCGTCTTCACCGCCGGCGTTGGCGAGAACAATGCAAACACCCGCTTGGCCACCGTCGAAGGGCTTGAGTCGTTCGGCATCGTGATGGATGCCGCAGCCAACTCTGAAGCGCGACGCGACGAACGTGTGGTGTCGGCATCCGCTTCGCCCGTGAAGGTTCTCGTGATCCCCACCAACGAGGAACTGCAGATAGCACGAGAATCAGTTGAAGCTGTAACCCGATAGACCAATTTTGTTGTCCCCCATTATGGCCCCTTGAAAAAGACGATCTGAGAAATTATTCTGAATGTGAGATCGATTCGGGCGGTCTCAACGTCGGGTCAACCACCTGCGAGTAGCTCACCACTGCTCGAGTTGAGGCTGTGTACAGATTGTGCAGCGGTCTCACGATCAGGGGGTAATTGTGTTTTTCAGGGAACCAATTTTCGGAACGCGTGGGCAGGCGAGGGGTCTTTCAGGCCTAGCCCGCGCAGGCGTTGCTATGTTCGCGGCGGCGGGGTTGGTAACTCTTTCGGTTTTCTCTGCCGGTGTGCCGGCACAGGCGGCGGCGGGTGACGATTCAATCGCCGAGTCCGCCTACCTTTCCGGCAGCCTGCTTTCAGGGCTTCTGGCAGGCGAGCTGGCACTTCTCGGAGAATCGGATGCCAGCAACGACGGCACCCAGGCGCTTCAAACAGAGACGGCTGGCGTTGGTGTCCTCGCGGGCGTGACCGCAACCGTGGGCGGTGTCGGCGTACCGATCGTGCTCGCCGATGCGGGTGTGTTGAGTGCGTTCTCGCAAGCAGCCGACGACGGCAGCTCGATTGCTGCCACGGGACTTGTCGATGTCAACGGTGATGTCGGAGTGGACCTCTTTGGCGTGGGCGACCGCCCCTCGCCGCTCACTCTCGATCTCGCGGAAGTTCTCGACGCGGGGTTGGCGAGCGAACTTACTGCTCTGTCACTTGAGGTCGGAGCAACGAGCTCGCGCGCTGCGGCAGCTGCGCCAGCGGCGGCGACCGGGAGCTATGAAATCGTCGGCGCTGAGCTCAAACTGACGAGCGACACTGTCGCCGGAGTGAGCTCGACAGTCGACGGGCTGGCAGGGACGCTGTCCGGAGCTGTGGATGCCGTGGCGGGCCCTGGCGGATCACTAGTGGGGGCCGTCTCGAGCGTTGCGCTCAGCACTCTTGGTGGGTTGGGTCTCGTGTCGACGACAGGTACATCGGCGAGCGTTACTCTCGATCTTCCTGGCGCACTCGCGCCGCTCTACGTCCCGATGACATCCGATGCTGTGACGATCGACTTCGGCACGGGAGAGATCACCGTCGACCTTGCCGAGCTGAAGGGCGGCTCACTGTCCGGTCAGCCGGCAAATACCTCGGTTTTGACCTCCGCGGAACTCACGGCGATTACCACGTCGGTCACCACTCTGGTCGGTCAGTTCGCTGACAACGTCGAGGATGCGGTCACCGCGGCACTCGACGCCGCAGAAGTCGACATCGAGGTGACCTTGGGTATCAATCTCGGGCTCGGTGTCATTCCGCTGGCCAGCGTAACCGTTGAAGGAACTCTGGCTGAACTCGCGAGTTCGTCGGGGACGATCGGTATCGCGGCGCTTGGCGTTCTCGATATCTCTGCACTAACGACGGCTATCGTTGGCGGAGTTGTCGCGCCTCTCGTCAGTGACCTTCTCGACCCGAGCACCGCGGCATTACAGATCTTTGTCGCCGGTTTGCAGTCGGGCGTCGTTACGCCCGTGATCGCTGCGCTTTCGCCGGTGTTGACAGCGCTAGAGTCCGTGCTCGCGATCACTATCAACAACCAAGAGCTCATCGGCACGGCACCCGAACAGCAGTTTGTCGAAACGGCGTTGCGCGTGGGGCTGCTTGCTCAAGGTCCGGTAGCCAGCCTTCTTGAGCTGGATGTCGCACGCTCCGCCGTCGGTCCGAACCACACGGGCGTGGTCCCCGTTATTTCTGACGTCGATCCCGCGAGTGGCCCGGCAACGGGGGGCACCGCGGTCACCATCACCGGTACCGGTTTCACGGGTTCTACGGGGGTTACCTTCGATGGCGATGCCGGAACGTCGTTCACTGTCGTGAGTGACACCGAAATCACCGTGACGAGCCCCGCGCATGCTGCGGGCGACGTCGATGTGATCATTCAACATCCAGCGGGCGCTTCGAATGCGGGGACGTTCACCTACACGCCGGTACCCCTAATCTCATCGCTTGCGCCGGACTTCGGCCCGATCGCGGGCGGCACTGTCGTGACCATCACCGGTTCTGAGTTCACGGGCGCAACGGGCGTGACATTCGATGGAACCGATGGCACGTCCTTCGCCGTCGACAGCGACACTCAAATCACGGTGACGAGCCCGGCACACGCCCTGGGCGCTGTCGACCTGATTATCGAACGCGCCACCGGTGATTCAG
Source organism: Rhodoglobus sp. NPDC076762 (assembly GCA_040687235.1). GTDB lineage: Bacteria > Actinomycetota > Actinomycetes > Actinomycetales > Microbacteriaceae > Rhodoglobus. The sequence continues at coordinate 201,308 of JBFBMV010000002.1, forward strand.
CTCCCGCCACGTTCACATACCGCGGAGCACCGACGGTGTCCGGCATGACACCGAGCGAAGGTCCAGTTGCGGGCGGCACTGAAGTGACCATCACGGGTACCGGTTTCACGGGCTCCACGGGGGTCACCTTCGATGGGGATGCCGGAACGTCGTTCACTGTCGTGAGTGACACCGAAATCACCGTCACGAGCCCCGCCCATGCTGTTGGCGATGTCGCCGTCGTTGTGCCGCATCCGAGCGGAGACGCTGCTGCGGGTGACTTCACCTACACCACAGCCCCCATCATCTCCTCACTCTCGCCGAACATCGGTCCGGTTGCGGGCGGCACTGCCGTCACTATCACCGGTACCGGCTTTACCGGGGCGACCGGAGTTACTTTCGACGGGGATGCCGGAACGTCCTTCACGGTGGTGAGCGACACCGAGATTACTGTCACCACTCCGGCGCATGTGGTCGGTGTGGTTGATGTCATCGTCGAGAGCACACCCTCTGATTCAGCGCCGGGTGAGTTCAGCTATCAGGCTGCGCCGACCGTATCGTCACTCGCCCCCGATGAAGGTCCGCTTGCGGGGGGAACGGAAGTCACGATCACGGGCACCGGTTTCACTGGGGCGACCGGCGTGACCTTTGACGGGGATGCCGGAACGTCGTTCACGGTCGTGAGCGATACCGAGATCACCGTCACCACCCCGGCAGGTTCGGTGGGTGATGCCGCCGTCGTGGTGGAGCACCCCGCGGGCGACGCCAACTCAGGCGACTTCACCTACGTGGCGGCGCCGACCGTATCCGCGATGAGCCCTGACTGGGGACCCATCGCAGGCGGCACTGCCGTGACGATCGCGGGCACCGGTTTCACCGGGGCGACCGGAGTGACCTTTGACGGGGATGCCGGAACGTCGTTCACGGTCGTGAGCGATACCGAGATCACTGTCACCAGCCCAGCTCATGCTGCGGGGGACGCCGCGGTCGTCGTGGAGCACGCGGGTGGAAACGCCGCGGCGGGCGACTTCACCTACCTCGCTAACCCCAGCGTCAGCGACCTCACTCCGACGTCCGGTCCTTTGGTCGGCGGCACTGAAGTCACCATCACGGGAACTGGCTTCACCGGGGCAACCGGCGTGACCTTCGATGGGGATGCCGGAACGTCGTTCACAGTGGTGAGCGATACCGAGATCACCGTCACGAGCCCTGCTCATGCTGCGGGTGCCGCGGCAGTGGTGGTCGAGCATCCGATCGTAAACGCCCCTGCGGGTGACTTTATGTACACCGCAGCTCCGGCCATTGCGTCGCTGACGCCGATAACGGGACCGGTAGCAGGCGGCACGGTCGTCACGATCACGGGAACCGGTTTCACGGGAGCAACGGGCGTGACCTTCGATGGGGATGATGGAACCTCGTTCACCGTGGTGAGCGACACCGAGATCACCGTCACCACCCCGGCTCACGCTGCGGGCGCTGTCGACGTTGTGGTTGCTCATGCCGCGGGAAACTCGACACCCGCCGAGTTCACTTATCAGGCACCGCCCACAGTGACATCGATCAGTCCGGATGAGGGACCGCTCGCTGGCGGCACCACCGTCACGATTATTGGTACCGGTTTCACCGGGGCAACCGGAGTGACCTTCGACGGGGATGATGGAACCTCGTTCACCGTGGTGAGTGACACTGAGATTACCGTCACGACTCCCGCTGGTTCGCAAGGTACTGCGGCAGTTGTGGTCGAGCACCCGAATGGTGATGCGGACGGCGGCGACTTCACTTACCTCGCCGCACCGATCATCACGGGTATCGCACCGGTCGCCGGTCCGACTTCCGGCGGAACCTCGGTAACCCTCACCGGCACCGGTTTCACCGGTGCGACGGGCGTGACCTTTGATGGGGATGCCGGAACGTCGTTCACCGTGGTGAGCGATACCGAGATTACCGTCACCACCCCGGCTCACGCTGCTGGCGCAGTCGAAGTGATCGTGGCGCACCCCGGGGGAGCGTCGATCCCGGCGACCTTCACGTACCGCGCCGACCCCACGGTCACCCTGGTATCTCCCAATGCTGGTCCGCTCGAGGGGGGAACCGAGGTAACGATCACGGGAACCGGCTTCACCGGGGCAACCGGAGTGACCTTCGACGGGGATGACGGAACGTCGTTCACCGTGGTGAGTGACTCCGAGATCACCGTAACGACCCCGGCTCACGCAGCGGGTGCTGCGGCAATTGTGATCCAGCATCCGATTGCCGACACGGCTGCGGGCGACTTCACGTACGCCGCCACCGGTATCCCGATCGTGAATTCGATGTGGCCTCTCGTGGGCCCCGATTCTGGTGGAACTCTCGTGACGCTGCGTGGTAGCGGCTTCTTAAGCGCAACTGGCGCACGCTTCGGTGCTTTCTGGGGAACCGATTTCACTGTCGTGAGCGACACCATGGCGACCGTTCGCACTCCGGCGCACGATGCGATGTGGGTCCCTGCGATGGTTGCGGCGGGAGCGACCGAAGTCAGCACGCCTGGCTTCACTTTCCAGCTGACAACGTTGGCGGTCACGGATGACGGCCTCGCCTATACCGGTTCCTCGAGTCTCCCCATCGCCTGGACCGCGCTCGTGCTCCTTGGCGCTGGTGGGTTGCTCATGGTTTCTCGACGCCCCACCGGGCGCCACCGGGCGTAAATAGGGGTGGCAGCGCACTGGAGCGCTGCCACCCAACCACTCGCCTTGAGAGCTAAGTGCGTGCAGGGTTTTCCCTCCCCCCGGGTTGGCCCTGCACGTCTATTCGGGTAACGCTTGCCACGGATCAGGTGTGGCTGTGGTCGGTAACCAGCCGACCAGAGATGATTCGGAACCGGCCGCCGGATAGTTTGGTCGATTTCGAGAAACTTTGAGATGAGTGCGGGCTGTGCCTGTTCGCTCACCGCGCGTTGGGATCGTCAGCGGGCACGACTACGCTAGGGGCGTGGTTGCTGCCTTATATCGCCGATACCGGCCCGAGACTTTTGCTGAACTCATCGGCCAATCTCAAGTGACCGATCCGCTGCGCACAGCGCTGCGCACCGATCGGGTCAATCACGCCTACCTCTTTAGTGGTCCGCGTGGGTGTGGCAAGACGACATCCGCCCGCATTCTGGCGCGCTGTCTCAACTGTGCCGAGGGCCCGACCGACACTCCCTGTGGTGTGTGTGCGTCGTGTGTAGAGCTGTCTCGTGATGGTGGCGGTTCGCTCGATGTTGTCGAGATCGACGCAGCAAGCCACAACGGTGTTGAGGATGCCCGTGATCTGCGTGAGCGCGCAGTGTTCGCCCCGGCCCGCGACCGTTTCAAGATCTTCATTCTCGACGAGGCGCACATGGTCACGCCTCAGGGCTTCAACGCGATGCTCAAGATCGTTGAAGAGCCGCCGGAGCACGTGAAGTTCATCTTCGCGACCACTGAGCCCGACAAGGTGATTGGCACGATTCGTTCGCGCACCCATCACTACCCTTTCCGTTTGGTGCCGCCCGCCCAGATGCTCGACTACGTTCAGCAGCTGTGTGAGAGCGAAAGTGTGACGGTCGAGCCGGGAGTGCTTCCGCTCGTCGTGCGTGCCGGTGGCGGTTCTGTGCGCGATACCTTGTCGCTGCTCGACCAGCTCATCGCAGGCTCCGACACCGCAACCGTTGGCTACGAGCGCGCTGTCGCGCTGCTCGGGTACACCCACGCTGAACTGCTCGACGAAGTTATCGATGCTCTCGGTTCCGGCGATGCCGGTGCCGCCTTCTCGTCGGTCGACCGCGTGATCCAGACCGGTCAAGACCCCCGTCGTTTCGTCGAAGACTTGCTTGAGCGGATGCGCGACCTCATCGTCGTGGCTGCCACCGCGGGCAGCGCTGCCGAAGTTCTTCGCGGCATCCCGCAAGACCAGCTCGAACGTATGGGGCAGCAAGCGCACACTCTGGGTGCTGCAGAACTCTCGCGAGCAGCCGACGTGATCAACGCGGCTCTCTCTGACATGACCGGTGCAACTTCGCCGCGACTGCACCTCGAACTCATGGTGGCGCGCATCATGGTGCCCGCCAGCGACGACACTCAACGTGGTGCTCTTGCTCGTGTGGAGCGCCTTGAGCGCCGCATCGGTATCGAAGGCGACGGATCGGGTGCTGCGGCCTCGACGCCGCCTGCAGCGCCTCGTGCTGCCGCCCCGGCCGCGCGTACAGCGGCTCCCGCTCCTTCGGTTGCTCCTGCACCTGCTGCCTCGGTTTCTGGCGCTGCGCCGGCCTCGACGCCGGCGAGCGAGCGCGACACTGGCACGACGCCTGCTGCAGCTCCGGCAGCCGCGCCAGCTCCGGCATCTGCTCCGGCTCCCGCCGCTAGCTCGGGCCTCTCGGCACCCGCTGCGCCTCGCACGACTCCCGTGTCGATCCAGCAAGTGAAGGATGCCTGGCCCGAAATTCTCGAGGTTGTCGAGACGCTCAAGCGCACTGCCTGGATGGTTGTCTTCACCGCTAAGCCGCTTGAGCTGCGCGATGACAAGATTTTGGTGCTCTCGTTCCCGAGCGAACGGGATGTCGAAGCCCTCAAGCAGCGCAGCGCGCCCGGCGAAGGCGTCGGCGACTACCTCAAGAAGGCGTTTGTGCACGTGCTCGGTTTCGAGCCTGCCTTCATTGCCAAGGTCGAAGGAGCGCCGTCTGCGCCTCCCGCCGGCCCGCCCGCAGCCGCGGCTCCGGCAGCGCCGAGTCGCGACTCGCGCCCCTCAGCGGCACCGACCGAACCCTCGGCTCCGTCGCGTGCTCCGCAGCAGACGGCTCCCGCCGTTGACGAAGGCCCCGAGCCCGAGGAACCTGCGCCGGCCGAAGATCGTGAGCCCGGGGGATGGGCTGTAGCTGCTATCCCAGAATCCGAGCCAGAACCTGAGATCGACCCGTCAGCACCGCGCGGTGCTGCAACGGCCCACGAAACTGTCAAGCAGCAAGCGCAGCGCGCTCAGCAGAACAGTGATGGGCCCGCCGTCGATCGCCTCGCAGCGGCAGCCGCCGCGGCTCCGCCCGCCCCGCCCGAGTCGCAAGCCCGGGTCGCGATGTCGGCAACCGCCGCCCGCATGGATCGCTCGCGCTACGGCGAAGCCGTCGTGCGCGAATTGTTGAACGCCACTTTTATTGAAGAACAGCAAGTGGAGCCCCGCGTGGTTCCGCAGCCGAGAGACGAGTAACCCGTGTACGACGGAATTGTTCAAGAACTGATCGACGAACTCGGTCGGCTCCCCGGCATCGGGCCCAAATCGGCGCAGCGTATTGCGTTCCACATTTTGCAGACCGAGAGCTTTGACGTTCGACGCCTGGCAGAACTGCTCAACGACATCCGCGACAAGGTTCATTTCTGTGCAATCTGCGGCAATGTTACCGAGCAGGAGACATGCTCTATCTGTCGTGATGCGCGCCGTTCACCGGCCACGATCTGTGTCGTAGAAGAGGCGAAAGACGTCGTCGCCATCGAACGAACCCGCGAATTCCACGGGCTGTATCATGTACTTGGTGGGGCCATCAGCCCTATCGACGGAATCGGACCTGACCAGTTGCGTATCAAACAACTGCTGGGCCGGTTGGCTGACGGTGTCGTCACAGAAGTCATCATCGCGACCGACCCCAATCTCGAAGGTGAAGCAACCGCGACCTACCTCACGCGGCTTCTCGTTCAACCGAACCTTCGAATCTCACGCCTCGCATCCGGTCTCCCGGTCGGCGGAGATCTGGAATATGCCGACGAGGTAACTCTGGGTCGCGCATTTGAGGGTCGTCGAACGATCGACAACTAGCACTCCCGTAACGAACTTCGACGGGTGTGCGTGCACCGTTAGACTCGCACTTCGGGCAGGACTTGCCCGTATATCCACGCTTCAGGAGAACAATGAGCCTCATCGTTCAGAAGTTCGGTGGCTCGTCCGTTGCCGACGCTGAGAGTATTAAGCGCGTCGCAAAGCGCATCGTCGAGACCCGCAAAGCGGGAAACGACGTCGTAGTAGTGGTCTCTGCCATGGGCGACACCACCGACGAGCTCTTCGACCTCGCCGAACAGGTAGTACCTGTGCCCACGGGCCGCGAGCTCGACATGCTGCTCACAGCCGGCGAGCGAATTTCGATGGCGCTCCTGGCGATGTCGATCAAGAGTTTGGGCGTTGACGCCCGCAGCTACACGGGTAGCCAGGCCGGTATGGTCACGGATGCCCAGCACGGCTCCGCTCGCATCGTGGAGGTTTCTCCGCGGCGCGTCAAAGAGGCTCTCGACGACGGCGCGATCGCCATCGTTGCGGGCTTCCAAGGCTTCAACCGCGTCACGGGGGACATCACGACCCTCGGCCGCGGCGGCTCAGACACCACCGCAGTGGCTTTGGCTGCTGCTCTCGGCGCTCAAACGTGTGAGATTTACACCGACGTCGACGGCATCTTCACGGCCGATCCCCGCATCGTAAAGTCAGCGGGCAAAGTCGATGTCGTCACGAGCGAAGAGATGCTTGAGCTTGCTGCCGCGGGCGCCAAGGTTCTTGATGTGCGTGCGGTCGAATATGCGCGCCGACACGGCGTCACAATTCACGTGCGGTCGTCATTCAACAACAACACGGGCACGTTAGTGGTCAATCCGAAGGATGGAGAGAGCGTGGAAGAAGCAATCATCACAGGTGTTGCCTCCGATCTGAGCGAAGCGAAGATTACGGTGGTGGGAGTTCCTGACGTTCCCGGCAAGGCTGCGCAGATCTTCACGATCGTGGCCTCGGCCAATGCCAACATTGACATGATCGTTCAGAACGTTTCTCTGGCATCCACTGGTCGCACCGACATCTCCTTCACCCTGAAGAAGTCGGATGCCGAAGACGTGCTGCGTGCACTGACCTTCCGCCAAGAAGAAGTTGGCTTCGAGTCGCTGCAACACGACGACCAGATCGGCAAGCTGTCCGTTGTCGGTGGCGGTATGCGCACCAACGCGGGAGTGTCCGCTCGACTGTTCACGGCGCTCTTCGAGGCCGGTATCAACATGGAAATGATCTCCACGAGTGAGATTCGTATTTCTGTAGTGACGCGTGCCGACACTGTTGCTGAAGCTGTTCGCGTTGTTCACACCGCGTTCGGGCTTGATGGTGACGAAGAAGCCGTCGTACACGCGGGAACGGGCCGCTAGTTTCCCGTTGGCCTCACGGCCACCGCTTGTCGTAGATTAGGTCGTTCGGCGCTAGTGTTGCCGAACGCAGACTGTAGGTAGAGGTTTTCATGGGTAATGCAGGCATCCGTATTGGTGTTGTGGGAGCGACCGGTCAGGTCGGTGCTGTTGTGCGCCGTCTGCTTGAAGAGCGCGATTTTCCGGTAGCAGAGATTCGCTACTTCGCGTCATCGCGCAGCGCTGGCACGACTCTGCCGTTCAAGGGTGAGCAGATCACCGTTGAAGATGCCGCTGTTGCCGACCCCACGGGCCTCGACGTTGCGATTTTCTCTGCGGGAGCGACCACCTCGAAGGCGCAGGCGCCACGCTTCGCTGCTGCCGGTGTCACCGTCATCGATAACTCTTCGGGGTGGCGCATGGATCCCGAAGTTCCCTTGGTCGTCAGCGAGGTCAACCCGCACGCGATCGACCAGGCTGTTAAGGGCATCATCGCGAACCCGAACTGCACCACGATGGCAGCGATGCCCGTGCTGAAGGTTCTGCATGCCGAAGCGGGCCTTGAGCGCCTGATCGTCAGCACTTACCAAGCCGTATCGGGCGCAGGCCTTGCTGGTGGCGAAGAGCTGCTCGAGCAGGCTGCGGCCGCGGTGTCGCAGAACGCGATGGGGCTCGTTGAAGATGGTGCCGCCGTCTCGATGCCCGCGCCCAATAAGTTCCCCAAGAACATTGCCTTCAACGTGGTTCCGCTCGCCGGCAGCATCGTCGACGACGGCCTCAACGAGACCGACGAAGAGAAGAAGCTGCGCAACGAAAGCCGCAAGATTCTCGAACTGCCCAACCTTCTGGTGAGCGGCACGTGCGTTCGCGTCCCCGTCTTCACCGGCCACTCGCTGTCGATCAACGTGGAGTTCAGCAAGCCCTTGAGCCCCGAGCGTGCAACGGAACTGCTGGCGGATGCTCCGGGTGTGAGCCTCAGCGACATCCCGACGCCTCTCGAAGCCGCCGGTGCCGACCCCAGCTTTGTGGGCCGCATCCGCACAGATGAGGGCGTGCCGAACGGTCGCGGTCTTGCGCTGTTCATCAGCAACGACAACTTGCGCAAGGGTGCCGCTCTCAACGCAGTGCAGATTGCAGAACTCGTCGCAGCGAAGATCATCGCGAAGGCAGCGGTGTAGCGGGAGCATTCTCCCGGCTCTCCGCCTGCACTGCGATGCGACTGATTTCGATAGCGCGCGCGCTCGTGGCAACTGTGATGGTTGTCGTGATGCTCGGGCTTTCGGCGTGCGTATCGACAGCCGTTGCCGTGGACGATCGTGACCCCGACGCTGTGCGGGTTGCGTTTTATGGTGATTCTTACACGCGCGGAACAGGGGCGAGTGTTCAAGAGCTCCGCTGGGCGACAGTGCTCAGCGAGCAGCGCGAGTGGAGCGAGTTCAACCCCAGCGTGAGCGGGCTGGGCTACGCGCGAAACCGTGCGATCGTCGGCGATGGTGATCTGCCCAGCCTCATCATCGCTGATAATCCCGATGTCGTCATCGTTACGATGGGGCTCAACGACAACTTCACGTTCGAGTCGCAGGCCGATGAGATTCGAGCGAATATCTCGACTGACCTCACTCGGCTAGCGACCGAGCTTCCGGATGCTCGCCTCGTCGTCGTCGAACCGTTCTGGTTTAAAGACGAACGCCCCGAATCGGTGGAAATCATCATTTCCTGGGTGCGGGCCGCAGCTGCAGAAGTCGATGCGGACTACATTGCACACGCATCGTATTGGCTTGAAGGGCACCCGGAGTGGATGTCAAGCGATGACCTTCACCCCAACGATGCGGGTCACGCCGCGATCGCCGGCCAGATGGATCGAGCGCTGCGCGCCCTGCAGTTGTAGTGCGCGAGTGAGTATTCCGGCGCAGGCAGCCTACCGATCGGGGCACCCGCACCGAACGCTAAGCATGAAGTTCGATTCTGTGACCCGCACCATTGCTGCAACCGTCGTCGTGGCGGCATCCTTTGGCCTCGCGGCCTGCAGCACGCCCGAACCGGCGGATGACCGTGATCCGAATGACGTGCGCGTCGCCTTCTATGGCGATTCCTACACGCTGGGTACGGGAGCAGCGGATGCCGACCACCGCTGGTCGACGGTCGTGAGCGAGCAGCGCGACTGGAGCGAGTTCAACCCGAGCGTCAATGGTCTGGGATTCATCAACAATCGCACGGCATTCGGCGATGGTGACCTGCCTAGCCAAATAATCGCGGATCACCCCGACATCGTTTTTGTGACGATGGGCTTGAACGACAATTTCAGTTTTGGTGCGCGAGCAAGCGACATCCAAGCTCAAATTACTGACGACTTCGATCGTTTGACGACTGCGCTGCCGGATGCCCGCTTCATTGTTGTTGAGCCTTTTTGGTACACGGATGAGCGGCCCGATTCGGTAGAGACCATCATTTCGTGGGTCGAAGCTGCAGCCGCGGCCAGCGGTGCCGACTACATTTCGGGAGCGTCGCACTGGATCGAAGGGCACCCCGAGTGGATGGCCAACGACGGTCTTCATCCCAACGATGATGGTTACGCGGCGATGGCCGCGCAGATGGATCAGGCTCTTCGCACGTTAGGGCTCTAACAGAAGGCTAAAGTGGTGGTGTGAAGAAAACCGTCGACGTCGCGCTTATCGGCGGCGGAATCATGAGTGCCACCCTCGGAACGCTGCTCAAGCAACTGCAGCCGGACTGGGAGATCCAGATCTTTGAACGCTTGGGCGACTTGGCCCAAGAGAGTTCGAACCCGTGGAACAACGCTGGCACCGGACATTCCGCGCTGTGCGAGCTGAACTACACCCCGCAAAAGAGCGATGGCTCGATCGAAATTTCGAGCGCGGTGAAGGTCAATGAGCAGTTTCAGGTATCCCGCCAGTTCTGGTCTTATCTCGTAGACGAGGGTTCACTGCCTGAGCCCAGCTCGTTCATTAACGCCACTCCGCACATGAGCTTCGTGTGGGGCGAAACCAACGTTGAGTACTTGCGCAAGCGATTCGACGCTCTCAAAGATCACCCGCTCTTCGCGGGAATGCAGTACAGCGAAGACCCCGCCGTGATTCACGGGTGGGCACCGCTGATGATGCCGGGCCGCCTTAAGTCGGAGCCGGTTGCTGCCACCCACATCCCGTCGGGCACCGACGTCGACTTCGGTGCGCTCTCGAACTATCTGATTGACAATCTTGTTGAGTCGGGTTCTGAACTCAGCACCGGAATCGTGGTCAAGAACCTCAAGCGCCAGCGCGATGGCTCGTGGGATCTCAAACTCCGCCACGACATCGGTGGTACTCCGGTTGACACCATCAACGCCCGCTTCGTGTTCGTGGGCGCCGGCGGTTACGCCCTCAACCTGTTGCAGAAATCGGGCATCAAGGAGATCCGCGGCTTCGGCGGCTTCCCTGTCAGCGGTGAGTTCCTCCGCACCGACAACCCTGAGATCGTGGCCGCGCATAGCGCCAAGGTATACGGCAAGGCGGCCGTGGGTTCGCCTCCCATGTCTGTGCCTCACCTCGACCTTCGCGTCGTTGACGGCACGGGCAGCCTCATGTTCGGCCCGTACGCGGGGTTCAGCCCCAAGTTCTTGAAGACCGGTTCTGTTCTCGACCTCTTCGCCTCCATCCGCTGGCACAACCTGCTGCCGATGGTCGCGGCCGGTATCAGCAACCTTTCTCTCGTCAAGTACCTGGTGAGCCAACTGGTGGCGAGCCCCGAGACTAAGTTTGAAGAACTCAAGCAGTTCGTACCGAATGCGAAGCCAGAAGATTGGTACCGCATTACCGCTGGACAGCGTGTGCAAGTCATGAAGAAAGACCCGAAGAAGATTGGTGTCTTGCAGTTCGGCACCGAAGTTGTGACGTCAGCTGACGGCACCATCGCGGGTCTTCTTGGCGCCTCACCGGGAGCTTCCACGGCAGTGCCGATCATGCTTGGGCTCGTCGAGAAGTGCTTCCCTGACCGCATGAATGAGTGGCGTCCGAAGATCGAGAAGATGGTTCCGAGCTTCGGCCAGCAGCTGTCTGATTCGCCCGAGCTTGCTCAGGCCACGCTCGAGCGCACCGCTAAGACGCTTCACATCAACCCGTAGTCTCGACAAACAGGGTCGATTTGTACCCCAAATAGTCTAACGCAGCACAAAACGTACCCCGTCTGTGGGGTACACCACGTACCCCGAACGGTGCCATACTGGAGCAGTTGCATCTGCAACACGGCGAAGGGGAGCACGCATGTCTATTGGCCTGCCTGCCCACCTGCGCAAAGAAAGTGTAAGCCGAGCATTCGCGCGCACCATCAACATGGTCGCCTCCGTTTGTTTCAGCATTGCGTTGCTTGCCGTGGTCACTCTGCAAGCGAGCGACTTCAGTCTCGCGATTTGGCCGGCGGCACTTGCGCTCATTCCGATGCTCGTTACCGGCACCCTCGTTAATCGCTACCGCACGACCTACTTCACGGTGGCGCACCTCGTCATCGGGGCACCCGCAATTTATTGGTACTCGCTCACTGTGGTGTCGCAGCTCAGTCCCCTCGACGCCATCGGTAACTTTTTGCTCGACTTACCCACGATTGGAATCATGCTGGTGGGCGGCGCGGCCACGAGCTTGGTGTGGAGCGTGTTGTGGGTCACTCTGGGGCTTGGCATCTCGCAGGGGGCCTACGCGTTCGCGGCATGGCAACTCAGCGGTGACGCTCAGCTTCATCCCACGGCCTACGCTGTATATGTCGCGGTGGTCGTGGTTCTTTTTATCCTGAGATCGAGCCAGCGAGGTGTTCGACGCGTGCAGTCTCACCTCCATCGCGCGGCGCGAGACGACGACTTCGCAAGCCTCCGCTACGGAATTGAGGCAACGTCCGCGGCGGTCATGCACGACACCGTTCTCAGTCACTTAGCCGCGATTGCGCATGCACCTTTCGGGGCGATGAGCGAGCAACTTCAACACGAGATCACTCGGGATCTCGAAGTGCTCATCGGAGAGGAATGGCTCTCTTCCGCTGCCTCGAATGACGCCGACGATGCCCGCATCGATTGGCAAAGCAGTTCCCTTCATACGGCGATCAGCGAAGCTCGCGCTCTGGAACTCGCAGTCGAAGTGACAGGCGATCTTACTGCGGTGTCGCGGTTAGACCCACGAGGCGCAGAGGCTCTAGGGCCCGCAGTTAAACAGTGTCTCGTGAACGTGATTAAGCACTCGGGCACGATGCAGGCGGAAGTCGCGATCTTCGGCTCTCCTGACGAGGTGAGCGTGCTCGTGGTCGATGGTGGCAAAGGCTTCCATGAGGCAGAGACCGGTGAGGACCGTCTCGGTCTTCGCCAGTCAGTACGTCGCCGCATCGAACTTGTCTCCGGCACGGTTCAGGTGTGGTCGACTCCAGGCCTAGGTACCTCCGTGATGATCCGAGTTCCTACTTCGGCGAGCCAACCGGCACTCAGCGGGGCGGTGCCAGAGTGAGGTCAATCGTTGACACTACAACCGTCCAGCAGCTCGATCCACTCGGTACTTTAGACGGTCGGCCCGCGGGTATCGTCGCTGTAGTCGGTTCGCTCGTGTTCAGCGTCGCCATGACCTTCAGCAAGGCGGACGAGATAGAGAGCACGTTTCTGGCGAACTCGGCACTGTTCTTCATCGCCATTTCGGCACTTCTCTACATCGTGACGACGAGTCCGATTCGCCCGCCGTTTAGCGGCACTCTGCATGCGCTCATCATCGGCCTCCTCATCATCGCTTTCGCTCTTAGCTCGGCGTCGATCGGCGACGGAGGCGCTCTGCTGACGGATTTCTGGGGCCCGCTCGTAATCGGTGTGGCATGCATGGCTCTCGCACCGTATCGGCCAATCGCCGAACTGGTCACTCTCGGCGTGGTTGCGTCTATCTTCACGGGATTTATCGGCCTCGTTCAGTCGTCTGTGGCGGATGTCGCGGCGCCGCCCATGATGGTAGTGCTTTACACGATGACGCCGGTGCTGACGATGTCACTCGGAGGTGCGGCTTTCGCCCGCTCGCTCGCGAGCACCCACAAAAGGTGGGAGGCGCGAGCTCGTCGTGCTGCGCGTCGACAATTGGATCGCCAACACGAGAGCGTTGCCCGTTCGGTGCAGCAGGACCGTGTCACGATTCTCAACCGCGATGTTGTCCCGCTTTTTGCCGAGCTTGCGCAGCGCGGAATCATCACTCCCGAAGACCGCGATCGCGCTGGCCAGTATTCGGAGTCGATTCGAAAACTGATGGTGACTGAAGTCAACCGTAGTTGGCTTGAATCCGTCGTAGCCAGCGCTTTCGGCGCGCTCGACGACGGTCGCCGGGTACAGGATCCGCATCGCTTGGCCTCAGCGATGAACGCCCACCAACGCACAGCGCTTCGGGCTGCTGTGCTTGCCGTTGCTTCGGGCGGCGATCTGGTGGCCCACACGGTGCGCTTGAGAATTGAGCGCACCCCTTCGGGAGCTCTCATCACCGTCACGGGGCGGGTTGGCACGTCCGAATCGTCGTGGCGCTCGTCGCTGGCACCCTACATCGCCGTTTTGCGCGTAGTTTTTACTGGACTTCAGATTTCCTATCGCTCACCCTCCCTCACCGTAAGGTTCACGTATGACACCCCCTGAGACCCACCTCAGCGCTCACCTTGGTGATCGTCCGCCGATTCGTCTCGCGATTCTGGATGATCACGAAGTGTTACTCGACAGCCTCAACAGCTGGATCACAAATAATGCTCCTGACTTCGACGTGGTGCTCACGGCGAGCACTTGGCTCGAGCTCGTGCACAGCGACAAGTTTCCCACCGAGCTGGTCTTCCTCGACTTTCAGTTGAAAGAGCCGGTTTCGATCGAAGCCCGGGTACGCACGTGCCGGGCCGCCGGGGCAAAAGTAATCGTGCTCTCGAGCCTCGACAGCCGGGAGGCGCGCGACCGGGCGCTCGCTGCTGGTGCGGCAACCTTCCTCTCCAAGTCGCTTCCGATGCAGGAAGTGATGGATGCCGCCCGCCAAATTATGGGCGTCGAAGCGGAGGGTGCACAGCAGCACGACTGGCGACCGCTGCCCTCGGGTTCTGCCGACCAGTCCAAGCCGAAGCTGAGTGCCGGGGAAGCGGATGCTCTCACCCTGTACGCTTCTGGACTAAGCACACCGCAGGTCGCTGAGCGTATGAATGTTCAGTACGAGACCGCGAAGACGTACTTGCGGCGAGTGCGGGAAAAGTACGCAAAGGCCAACCGGCCGGCTAGTAAAAAGGCTGACCTGATTCGTCGGGCCGCTGAGGATGGATTTCTACGCTGATGAGCAAACTGTATTTTCGCTACGGAGCAATGAACAGTGGCAAGAGCACCGCATTGCTGCAGGCGGCTTACAACTATGAAGAACGCGGCCAACAGGTATTGCTTGCCAAGCCGCACATCGACACCAAGGGCGACAGCGCGATCGTTTCCCGCTTGGGCGTTACTCGCCAAGTAGATTTCACCATCTCACCAACCGACGAGGTTTATGACGTCTTTGCCCGCGAGCGTGCAAAGGTGTTCGAGAACACCGGCTTGCCCGTGAGCTGCCTGCTCGTGGACGAAGCACAGTTCTTTACCGAGGCGCAGGTCGATGACTTGCTGCGTATCGCTATCGTCGAGAAGGTTCCGGTGCTGGCGTACGGCATCCGCACTGATTTTCAGACAGTAGCCTTCCCGGGTAGCCGTCGCTTGCTCGAAATCGCACACTCGCTCGAAGAGCTCAAGACCATTTGCCGTTGCGGTCGCAAGGCTGTGTTCAATGCGCGCACCGTCGGCGACGACTTCATCTTTGATGGCGACCAGGTTGCCATCGACGGTGTGGATGTCGGCTACCAGTCGCTCTGCGGAGCCTGCTATCTCGAAGAGAGCGGCGGCGTTCTCAACAGTGGCTGGCGCCCCAAGATCGAGTTCAGCTACGGAAGCGCGCCCGACGCCGACTTCTCGTAGGCACTGTTTGCCGGTGCCGGTGCCGGTGCCGGTGCCGGTGCTGACGCGCGTTCCTGTCGCTGTCGCTGCTCGCGTCCTAGTGGCGAACGCGCGAGAGAAACTGCACGGTTTCAGGCTCTTGAGGTGAGTCAAAGATCTGGGCAGGGGTTCCCTGCTCAACGATGCGGCCACCCTGCATGAATACGATGCGGTCGGCAACTTCGCGAGCGAACGACATCTCGTGCGTTGCCATGAGAATCGTCGAACCGTCGGTCTTCAAGCGCCGTACGAGGTCGAGAACTTCGCCAACGAGCTGAGGGTCCAGAGCGCTCGTGATCTCGTCGAGAAGCAGCAGCTCAGGGTCTGTCAGCACCGCACGGATGATGGCCACACGCTGTTGTTGGCCGCCGGAGAGACGATCGGGGTAGTCGCGCGCTTTGTCGCCGAGGCCCAGCGAGACGAGCAGTGTCATCGCTCGCTCCGTGGCATCCGCCTTCGACATTCCGTGCACCTCGCGCGCGGCCAACGTGATGTTGTCGATCACGCGAAGATGGGGAAAGAGGTTGAAGTGCTGGAACACCACACCGATGCGGCTGCGGGCGGAGTCGGCATTCATACCGGGGTCGGTGATATCGTCGCCGTTGAGCAAGATCTGGCCGTCATCCACACGCTCGATGAGGTTGATTGTTCGCAGCAGCGTTGACTTGCCCGAGCCTGAAGCTCCAATGAGCACGACGACTTCGTGCTGGTTGACCGAGAGGTCGACGCCGCGCAGAACCTCGTGGTCGTCAAACTGTTTGCGCACTCCGCGCACGTCGAGAACACTCATACGACGCCTCCGATCTGCTCGCGCTTAGCGAGTCGTGCGGTGAGCCAATCGGTGAGCCGGATCATCGGCCAGCTCATGGCGACGAAGAGCAGGGCGGCGATCACGTAGGGGGTGAAGTTGTAGCTCTGGGCGACCTGAATCTGGGCAGCACGCACGGCATCCACGGCACCCAAAATCGAGATGAGCCCTACGTCTTTTTGCATAGAGACGAAGTCGTTCATGAGGGCGGGAACGACCTTGCGAACGCCCTGCGGGATCACGACGATGCGCAGAGTCTTGGCGTGGCTCAGGCCCAGTGAGCGGGCTGCCATGCGCTGCGACGGGTGTACGGCTTCCATGCCCGCTCGCAGTACTTCAGCCACATAAGCCGAGTAGGTGAGGATGAGGGCGATCGTCCCCCAGAACATGGCGGGCATGCGCGGGAAGATGTCGAGCGCCGGCAGGCCGAAGCCGACCAGGTAGAGAACGATCAGCAGCGGCATCCCGCGAAAGAGATCGGTGTAGATCGTTGCCGCTGCGCGGAGCGGAAAGAAAACCGGTCCGCGCAGCGATCGCGTCACAGCGAGCAGCGTGCCGAAAATTGCAACGCCGATCGCTGAGATAAACAGAACCTGGATGTTGAGCCACAGCCCGACGAGGATCGACGGCACGCTTGCCGCCCCCACCTCGAAGTTGAAGAACGATGCTTTGACGCTCGCCCAGCCAGGGGTGTTGACGATGAGCGCACCGACGATCGCTGCGAAAGCGATGGTGCTCACAATGCCGATGAGCACCGAACGGCCGGTGGCGCGTCGGCGCACGTTCCGTCGTGACAGCTCAAGCTCGCTTGGACGCCACGACGGCGTGCTCGTGGAGGTGCTCATCGGCGTGGTCTTACTTCAGGACAGGAACGTCGACGGCAGCGCTGAGCCACTCGTCTTGGATGGCCTGAAGGGTTCCGTCAGCAGCGAGAGCATCGAGGGCTTCGCTGACCGCTGAGGTGAGCTCGGAGTCCTTGGGGAGCACGAAGGCGAACTCGTCGCCACCGGCGGAGGACTCGAACTGGCCGAGAATAACGCCGCCGTCGATTTCGACGTTGGCGAGGTAGAAGGCGCTGGGGAGGTCGATGACGAGAGCATCGATCTGACCGCTGGTTAGCGCAAGAACGCCGTCTTCGGTGGAGTTGAAGACCGAGAGGCCATCGCCCAGAGCTTCAGCGGCGATCGTGTAACTGGTGCTGCCGCTGGCGACACCGACAACGACGTCCTTGAGGTCGTCGAGCGACGTGGCGCCGGCTGCAGCCGAGCTCTCCGTCGCGATGATCGCCTGAGTGGTCGTGTAGTACGGGCTGGAGAAGTCAACGGCTTGCTTGCGGTCTTCGGTGATCGAGAACTGCTGCAGGTTGAGGTCCCAGTCCTTGGGGCCTGGTGCGATGGCGCTGTCGAAGCTCGAGCGAACCCAGACCACGTCATCGGCGGTGAAGCCGAGTTCGTCGGCGAGAGCGTAGGCCACGGCAGCTTCGAAGCCTTCACCGTTCGAGGGTTCGTTGTCGACCATCCACGGGGCGTAAGCGGGCTCGCCGGTAGCGATGGTGAGCTTGCCCGCGGTGAGGGTGGGCAGCGAACCGTCATCGACGGTCGAGCTGGTGTCAGCGGTGGTGTCTGCGGTGCAGGCGGTCAAAGCCAAAACAGCTGCTGCTGCGGTGGCAACGAGGGCCCGACGAAAATGCCGTGGTGAGGTCATGGAAGTCTCCAGTTGCTGTGCGTGAGGTGGTTGAACAAACGTCACCCGAGCGGTGCTGTGCTCGGGCGGAGAAACGGATTGCAGACTTGCTAGTTTACAAGTCGCCAGTCGGCGAAGTCGAAACCGGGCGACACAAAACAGCTCACGAGAACCTCGGTGTCGGCGGTCAGACGGCCTGCTTGCCAGACGCCGGCCGGGACAACGACCTGAGCGACGTGCCCGTTGGCGAGATCAGGGCCCAAAACGAAGTGCTGAACGTTCTCTTCGTCGGGCAGGTCGCCGCTTCCGCCGAGTGAGAGCTCAAGCGTTCCGGGGCCGTGCCACATCCAAATTTCATCATTGGCTACGACGTGCCAGTCACTGTGCTCGCCAGGAACGAGCAGGTAGTGGATGCACGTGGCCGAGGGCCGTGCGCCGTTCGGAGTCTCGACGGGGCTAGTGCCGGCCCACGTGCGACGGAACCAGCCGCCCTCAGGGTGCGATTCGAGGTTGAGTAGCTGCGCGGTCGCCGGGCGGGTGTCGTCGGCGGCGTGAGCGGCGCCGGAGGCAGCAGTGGGATTAGTCATGGGCGATTACTCCGGTCTGGTTCGTGAAGGAGGTGCTGGCAAAACGTACGCGGCCGGAGACGAGCGTGGCTGCGGCGCGGCCGGTGCCGGACTCGACGAGGGCAACGATGGTGTCTTCGATTCCGGTGACGGGGATGTCAAAGAATGCGAGGTCAGCGAGCGCGCCAACCGCGAGGTGGCCGGTGCGGTCGGGGCCCACGTCGATCCCCATGGCGTGAGCGCCACCGAGGGTCGCTGCGCGCAGCAGGCGCTCGGGAAGATCCCGCATTGTGTGCCCTTGGGAGTGGGCGATGCGGGAAAGCTCCGCAACATCCGCCATCAGGTCTAGCGAAGGACTCGACGAGAGGGAGTCGGTGCCGATGGCCAGCGCGTTGCCCTCGGTCAGGTACGCGGCCACGGGAGGCTCGTCGAGGCCGATAACAGCGTTGGAGCGGGGGCAGAGCGCCACGCTCGTGCCGCGAGCTCGCAGAAGGGCACGGTCGCGCGCCGTCATGTAAATGCCGTGGGCGATGTGGCAGTCGGGCCCGAGCACGCCGAGCTGGTCGACGAACTCTGTGGCGCCGGTGCCGAAACCTGCGGCGCGCAGTTCGCGAAAGCTGCCCAGTTCGCGGCCATGCCACGGGTCACCGTGCTCGTGGTGGAACTCACGCTCGAATGCCGCTTCGCCTAGGTGCAAATGCAGGCGACTACCGCGCTCGCGCACGATGTCAGGGATTTCGAGCAGCGGCACGACTTCGAGCGAATACGGGGCGTGTGGCGAGAGCCCGGTTCCGGGAGGTGAGGGCAGAGCATCCAGAGCCGCCTCGACCTGCTGGCGGCCGGTGCGAGCCCAGTCGTCGTTGGTCCAGCTCATTACTTCCCAGTACGTGATGCCGTGCAAGCCCGCGTCGTGCAGCGCTGCGGATGCCTCAACGTCGGTGACGATGTCGGCGACGGCGGTGGTGCCCGCTTCGATCATGAGCTGAGCGCCTGCCGCGGCATCCGCAGCCCAGTCGTGGGGCTGGTCGTACACGGGATTGAACGCGGTCGACCAGTCGTCGAAACCGTTGTACTGCCCGCGGCCGACTTCGGCCATACCGGTGTACTGCAAGTGAGAGTGCGCGTTGACGAGCCCGGGCATCAGAACGCCGGGCCAGTGGATCTCGCGAGCACCAATGCCGCGGTCGGCGAGGGAGCGGCGAACCCAGTCGCGCTCGCCGACGTGCAGAATGCGACCGTCGCGCACGGCAATGGCGCCATTCAGCAGTGGGGGCGCAGTAATGGGGATCACGAGGCCGGCGGTGTACAGCACGACCTGGTGGTCGGCATCCGCAGCGGTGCTCGCGGGTGCCTCGGGATGGAGGTTACTCATCGGGTTCCCTGATTCGGTGAAGAGCTGAGGTAGCGGCGGGAGCGCCAGTCGTGGGCCGCAGCGAGTTGGGCGTCGTCGGGGGTGTCGATGTGTTCACCGCGGGCGGCCAACGCGGCGCGGGCGACGGTGTCGTCGATGCTGGTGGGGAGTGCGTGCACTCCGACGGCCGGCCGCGTGACGACGAGTTCTTCGACGGCGGCGAGCTGAACAGCGAACGAGAGATCCATGATCTCAATCGGATTGCCTTCGGCTGCGGTGATATTGATGCAGCCGCCACGGTCGAGCACGAGAGTGCCCGCCGGGTCGGCACGTTCAACGTGGGCGGCGAGTGGCGTGAGTTGTGCGGCGGGATCGCTCGTGAGCAGCCCATCGAGATCGAGTTCTCCGGGAACTCCGCCGGCCACAGCAACGGCCCGCGCCGTGCGGGCGAGGTCGGCGCTGATCGTGTGCGCAACGCCGGTGCTCGAAACGACGAGGGCGCCGACGCCGAGCGTGGCAGCCTCACCGATGTCGTAACCATCGTGGGCAGCACGAAGCGCCAACACGGGGTCGACCTCGGCCACGCGCACCTCCGCTCCGAGCGCCGCGAGATGAGCGGCGACACCCTCACCCACCGGGCCATAGCCGATCACGAGTGCGGGCTGATCGCGCACGGTCACACCGACTCGGTCAAGAGCATCCGCGATCGCGAACACACACGACTGGCCGGTGCCATAACGGTTATCGAAACGCGTCTTCATTTGAGCGTCATTGACCGCAAACACAGCAGTGTCGAGGATGCCCAGAGCGCTCATGTGGCGAAGCGGCGTCAAGCCACTCGTCGTCTCCTCGTTGGTGCCGATCCACTGCTTCACGAGGTGCGGAGCATCTTCATGAGCAAGACGGATGAGGTGCGAACCATCGTCGAGAAGGATGTCGAAACCGCGTTCGAGGAACGCCAGCGCAGCAGCGCGCTCGGCCTGGCCGCGCAGCGTCTCGGAGCCGTCGACAGCAATACCACGTGCCCGTAGTGCCTCCGCAACGGAAGCATCGATTTCATCCGGGTGCGCGTACACCGCGACCTCAGCGCCTGCAGCGGCAAGCAGCAGCGCCAACTGGGCAGTTTTGGGTTCGAGCACCATGGCGATGCCGATGCGCAAGCTCTGTACCGAGCCGCGCTCGCCGAGGCCCTTCGCTATTAGCCGTGAAACGGGCATGTGTTCGCCCGCGAAGTCGATGCGTCCGTCGGCGTCTCCGCGCGACGGCAGGGGAGCGCCGCCCAGAAGGAGCGTCGCGGTGATCTCTGAGTCGGGGCCAGCGGCATCCAATTGAATGTCGAGGAGATGAGCGGATGCTGCGGCTGCAACGTTCGCGTCGTGCCGGCTTTCAGTCACGACGTGGGCGCCAAGCGCGCTGAACATTCGCGTCAGTTCGCGGAGCGTGCTCGTGAGCTGAGCAGTTTCGGGCTGCACTGCGTTGATGCGCACGCTGCGGCCGGCGACTAAAAGGTTGGTGTCGCGGGCGAAGCGGCGAATGATTCGTTCGGCTATAAGCGTTACATCGGCCACTTGTCAAGAGTAGGGCACTGCTAATGGTGCTCTCGAACACTGCCGGCCGACCAGAACGCTGCGAGCCGCCCACCGCCGGCTTAACCACGAATCGCTCTCCCGAAGGAGAGCGATTAGTGAACTGTCTGAGACTCGCAATTCAGAGGCTCAGGGCCAGCGGTTTGTCGGGGTAGCGGGATTTGAACCCACGACCTCTTCGTCCCGAACGAAGCGCGCTACCAAGCTGCGCCACACCCCGATCATCCATCACTTACGCGACGAACAAATCAAGAATAGCCGATATCTCCGGCGGTGAGCGTCACTACGACAGCTTCGGGCTTGCACGCGAAGCGAACAGGCGCATAAATCGAGGTTCCGAGGCCCGCGCTGACGTTGAGGAATGCCGCTCGGCGCAAGTGGTGCCAGATGCTGAGACCGCTTGCTTGTTCCCGAGGAATGTCGCAGTTGGTCACCAACGCTGGCATGCCCGGAACGCGTACTTGGCCTCCGTGGGTGTGCCCCGCGAAGATCGCGTCGGCACCATTAGTGACGAGAGCGTCGAGAACGCGCCGGTACGGTGCGTGCGTTACTCCGATCGCTACCGATTCGGGGCCGCGCGGGTCATCAGCCCAGCCCACGTTTTCGCGCATCTCCTCGAGATTGGCGGGCAGCCGATCAAGTCGCTCCCAGCCGCGATGAGCGTCGGCGGTGCCGAAAAGCTCAAGGCGTGAGCCGCGCATCTCAATCGCCCGCGCGTGGTTATTGAGAGACAGCCAGCCGAGCTCTTCCTCGAAGTAGGCATTGAGTGCATCGGTATCGAGGTGCTCGACCGGACGGTGTCCCGAGGAGGGCGCCGTGAAGTAAGCGAAAGGATTTTTGAACTGGGGGCCGTAGTAGTCGTTCGAGCCATGCACGAAAACGCCAGGTGTTCCCTCGAACGGCTCGAAGGCTCGCTTGATGCCGACGATGCCGTCGGTGTGCCCAAGGTTGTCGCCCGTATTGATCACGAGATCGGGCTCGTACATCGCTAGCTCGCGAACCCAGTTCTGCTTGCGCGTTTGCCAGGGAGCCATGTGCAAATCAGAGATGTGCAGCACCGTGATGTCGCGGGCACTGGGATCGAGAATCGGCAGAGTCTCGTGCCGCACGGTAAACGCGTTGCGTTCAACGAGAGCCCCCCACGCGAAAGTGGCTGCCCCCGCCACGGCTACCGCACCGAGAGCGGTAGCCGTGGCGGAGAGACGTGAAGCCACTAACAGGAACTATCTTGGGCGACGGTCAGGGTGATCGCTGTGCTGGGCTTGATGAAGGTTCCCGCTGCAGGATTAGAAGCCGTCACCTTGCCTTCGCGCGGATCTCCTGAAGGCACCTCGAGACAGGCTTGACTCACGCTAGTGAACCCTGCGCTGTTCAACATGCCCTTGGCTGTGGCGTAGTCGTTAGACTTGCCGTCCTCGACGACATCGGGCACCTCAACCTTGCTGCCATTGCTCGTGTAGACGGTCACTGTTGCTCCGGCGGCGGACTGGGTGCCTGCGGCGGGATCAGTGCGCACCACTTGCCCTGCGGGCAGCTCCGAATCTTCCTGGCCGCCATCAGCGAAGTTGAAGCCTAAACTCACGAGAACCGATTTTGCCTGTTCCAAGGACTGCAGGGTGAGGTCGGGAACTTCGGTTCCCGTTCCCTTGAGCAGCGACGAGTCGGGCTCGGGGAGCGCTCCGCCGGGGTACTTGACGTTGAGCGCGGCGTCTGTTGCGCGCGTGATGTAGTGACGCAAACGGTAGCCCTGAACCCCTACATACGAGACACGACTCATGTCTTGGAAGCCGGCGATGTTTCCTACCCACGTGGCGGTTCCGTAGCGCGTCGTACCGCTGGCCATCCACGTGTGTACAGCGCCATCGGTGGTTCCGGTCTTACCGAAGATCGGGATTCCATCGTTCGGATCGGAATACTGCGCGTTTCCGCGGTTGAGTACTTCAGTGAGCACGAAAGCCGTGGTTGCTGCAACTTCGGCCGAAATTGCCTGACGGCAGTTCTGTTCTTGACCGCCGAGGTCATTGTTGCTCGCATCAATGGCGCGGTCGATGATGATCGGCTCGCACCAGTATCCGCCAGCGCCGATGGCGGCATAGGCGGAAGCCATGCTGAGCGGCGTCACATCGTTCGTGCCGATGATGGACGACGGGAAGCTCTCGAGTTCTTTGCCATCCGCGCGCTCCACGCCCAAGTCGGCTGCAACGTTGCGGATGTTGCACTGATCGAGCTGAGAGGCCATAGAGAAGAAAATACCGTTGATGGATTCAGCAGTACCTTCCGCGACCGTGTAAATTCCCCGCTCGCCAGCGTTGTTTTTGAAAGGGACGTCTCCGGAGTACGGACCGTTGCACGTGTCTAAGAACTGCGAACCATCCATAGTTCGTGCAGCGCCTTCGAGCCGCTCGTAAATACCCTTGCCCTGCTTGAGCCACTCAATCAGAGTGAAAACTTTGTAGGTTGATCCGGGCTGAAAACCGCTGGAGCCGCCATAGTTGTAGCTCGTGTTGTAGTTGACCGCGGTGCTTTCCGTTCCGCCGCCGTCGGGGGTTTCGTTGAAGAGTTTATTTTCCGCCATCACGAGGACGCGCCCCGTGCCGGCCTCGACCGTGGAAGTAGCGCTGCCTAGTTGGTACGCGGTTTCGGTGTTCGGCGCGTAGAGCCATGTCGCGTCCTGAGCCGGGATCTGCGCGTCTAGGTCGAGCGTGGTGTAAAGGCTGTATCCGCCCTGATCCCAGTTGTCGTTGCGCTCCTCGGGAGTCGCGCCGAGGAACTCAAAGTCCTTAACGCTTTTGACGACGTAGTCACAGAACCATTTCGCGTGGCTGAATGCCGAGGTGCAGCCGTTGTTTGGTGCAGAGAGCGCTATCGTCTCGTCACTTACGGGAATGGCGAGCGCCGCGTCGTACTGTTCGCGATCGATGGAGCCAACGTCGTACATTGCTCTCAGGATGACGTCGCGACGTTCCTGATTGGCTTCGTAGTTATCCGGGGTGGAGAGATTGCGGGAGCTCGGCGTCTGAACAATAGCGATGAGGCTCGCAGACTGCTCAAGAGTGAGGTCTTTCGCATTGACGCTGTAATAACGCTGCGCCGCCGCTTGGATGCCGTAGGTAGCGTTGCCGAAGTTGGCGATATTGAGATACGCCGTGAGAATTTCTTTTTTCGTGTATCGCTTTTCGAGGCCGATCGCGAGCTTCATCTCTTTGAGCTTGCGGTCGAAGCTTTCGCGAGTGGCGTCAGCGTAGGCGGCATTGCGATCGTCTTCGTTGGCCAGTGACTCGGCTTCGGAAATGAACGTGTTCTTAACGAGCTGCATGGTGAGTGTGGATGCACCACTCTCGATTCCCGAACTCACTACGTTGCCGACCGCGGCACGAATGACCGACTGCACGTCAACTCCACCGTGCTCGAAGAATCGGCGGTCTTCGCCGTCAACCACGGCCTGAATAGCGTAAGGAGAGATCTCGTCGTAGGAGACCTCTTGACGGTTCTGGTCGTAGATCGTTGCGATGGGAAGATAGCCATCGACGTTGCCTGCGCCTGTGTATTGAGCGTAAATAGTGTTGCGCTCAGGCTGCTGGTTGATCTCAAGGTAGTCAGGGAGTCCATCGAAGATGCCGATGGTGCTGGAAGCGGTGATGCCGGTGACGGCGAGCGCGGGCGCAACCATGGCGGTAACGAGCACGCCGGAGAGTGCGCTGAAGCCGATCAGTCCGGCGATAGCCGAAACGATGCCGCGACGCGGAGTTTTTTGGGCAGACATATGATCAAGAGTAGGGGATCATTGATAACGCCATGCTGAACGGGAGCCGCAAATATGCCTAAATGGGAGTACCTGACAACACCACTGATGGTGCACAATTCCACCGCGATCCTCAATAACTGGGGTTCAGAGGGTTGGGAACTTGTGCAGGTCGGTACCGGCCCTGAAGGGGGCCCGGTCGCTTATTTCAAACGCATCAAGGAAGAGAATAAGTAATGTCACAGCTTGATCAGCGACTCGTAGAGCTGGGGCTTACTGTCCCGGAGAGCTCGAAGCCACTGGCGTCTTACTTGCCAGCTATGGTGTCGGGAAACCTTGTCTATACGTCGGGCCAGCTGCCGATGGTGGAGGGCGCTCTTGCTGCGACTGGCAAGGTCGGCGCCGAGGTCGATGCTGCTGACGCCCATGAGTACGCCAAGACGTGTGTCTTGAACGGCCTTGCTGCCGCTCGGGGCGCGATCGGATCTCTCGACCGCATCACGCGCGTCGTAAAGGTAGTCGGCTTCGTCGCGTCTGACCCCAGCTTCACAGGTCAGCCCGGAGTCATCAACGGAGCTTCTGAGCTTCTCGTTGAGATCTTCGGTGAGATTGGTAAGCACGCTCGCAGCGCCGTTGGTGTTGCTGTTCTTCCGCTCGACGCTCCCGTTGAAGTCGAGTTCGTTTTCGAGTTCGCGTGATCGAAGTGTGGTACCCCGGCCAGGCCGGGGAAAACGCGCCGCTGCGCCCACTCGACCTCGGTCTGTGGGACTCGGCGCACAGCGGAGTCACACTTCAGGCTCGTCGCCTGGTGCAAGACAGCCGAGAGGCGGGTGCGGATGACGTGTTCGTCGCCATCGGTACGAGTGCGTCGTCGGCTCTGCCGTACATTGATGCGGCTCTAGCTCAGGGCGCGATTGCGGTTCTCGTGGACGCGAAGGCGGCCGAGGGCGTTGCACTCGACAAGCGGGTTTACGCAATCGCGAATCTGCGCGACGTTGTCGGGGCTCAGGCGGATGCTTTTCTGGGGCATCCCTCTGCAGCCATGGCGATGGTGGGCATCACCGGCACCAACGGCAAGACCTCGACGGCGCACTTGTTGACGCAGGCCTGGGCGCAGCTCGGCACACCGTCGGCCACGATCGGCACGCTCGGCGCGGGTATTACGGGTGAGCGTCGCATCAACATGGGCATGACGACTCCGCAGGTCACGGCTGTTCATCAGTTTTTAGATGACTTCCACCGTGCCGGCGTAACGAACGTTGCCATGGAGGTCAGCTCCCACGCGCTCGAGCAGCGCCGGGTTGATGGCGTTGCCTTCGACATCGTGGCGTTCACGAACTTCACTCGCGATCACCTTGACTACCACGGGTCGATGGAGGAGTACGCGGCGCAGAAGGCCAAGATTTTCACGCTGCCGGGCATCCAGACGGCGCTGTTGAACCTTGACGACGACGCTGCGCTCAACCACTTTCATCACACGGTTCCGGCCGGGGTGCGTGCGATTGGCATGACCTCGCGAGGCCACGACGAAGCGAGTGTTCGTGCGGACAACGTGCAGCTCACGACCGAGGGTCTGGAGTTCGATCTCGTGATCGAGGGCGAGAGTCACCACGTCGCGAGCGGCCTCATCGGGCGCTTCAACGTCGACAACCTGCTCACGTGCGCCGCAGTGCTCTGGGCTCAGGGCACCGAGCCGCGAAAGATCGCCGAGGTGTTGGCGCCGCTGCAACCGGTGCTGGGGCGCATGACCCGCATCCGCGAGAATGACCAACTTCCCTTGGTGGTCGTGGATGCCGGCCACACCCCTGACGCCGTGCAACAGGCCGTGACGGCACTTCGCGAGTCGGGCCATGCTCGCATCGTGACCGTGTTCGGCGCCACGGGGGACCGCGATCCGGGCAAACGGCCCGAAATGGCGCGCATTGTGGAAGATGCCTCCGACGTGATCGTGGTCACGGACGACGACGTTCACAATGAAGATGGCGACCAGATCGTGGCGCATATTCGGGCTGGGTTCGAGCATCCGGAACGTGTTGTGGAGATCCGCGATCGGGCAACAGCTATCGCCTATGCAATCGACGCAGCAAACCCGGATGACGTAGTGCTCTTGCAAGGCAAGGGGCACGAACCGTACCAAATCATTGGCAATGAGCGCGTGCCGTTCAGCGACATCGACACCGCTATTCGCTTGCTCAAGGAGCGCGCCAAGTAGCGGATACGCAGTACTACCGCGTACCAACGTCGAAGACCGGGTCCCCGCGGGGGCCCGGCCTTCAGCGTTTCTGCGAGAGCTAGTTGAGCTTGTCGGAGATGATCTGCATCACCGTGGTGTCGGCGAGAGTGGTGGTGTCACCAATCTCGCGGCCCTCCGCGACATCCTGAAGCAGGCGGCGCATGATCTTGCCCGACCGCGTCTTGGGCAGCTCTGAGACGATAAAGATTTCGCGCGGACGTGCAATTGCGCCAATTTCCTTTGCGACGTGCTGACGCAGCAGCGCGCTCGCTTCAGCCGCAGTCTGCGCGTGCTCCTGATTCGACTTAATGATGACGAAGGCGACGACGGCTTGACCGGTCGCCTCATCCGCCGCTCCGACCACCGCAGCTTCAGCCACGATGGGGTTGGAGACGAGAGCGGACTCGATTTCTGTCGTCGAAAGGCGGTGACCGGAGACATTCATGACGTCATCCACCCGGCCGAGCAGCCAAATGTCGCCATCTTCGTCAACGTGAGCACCATCGCCCGCGAAGTACTTGGGGGCATCGAGCTGCGGGAATTTCGACCAGTACGTTTCCTTGAAGCGTTCGGGGTCGCCCCAAATGCCGCGCAGCATGGCAGGCCACGGCTCGGAAACAACCAGCAGTCCACCGTTGGGCGGGTCAACGCGCGTGCCATCTTCACCCAGGATGTCGATCTTGATTCCCGGGATGGGAACCTGCGCCGAACCCGGCTTCAGCGTCGTCAGGCCCGGCAGCGCCGCAACCATAATCGCGCCGGTTTCGGTCTGCCACCACGTGTCAACGATGGGAGCTGAGCCGCCACCGATCACATCGCGGTACCAAATCCACGCTTCAGGGTTGATGGGCTCGCCCACCGAACCCAGCACGCGAATCGAACTGAGGTCGTACTTCTCCGGAATCTGACGCCCGGCCTTCATGAACGAACGGATGGCGGTGGGCGCCGTGTAGAAAATGCTCACCCCGAACTTCTGGATGATCTCCCACCAGCGGCCCGGGTTCGGGGCGTCAGGGGTTCCCTCGTACAGCACCTGAGTGGCACCATTCGCGAGAGGACCATAGGTCACGTAGGTGTGGCCGGTGATCCACCCGACATCTGCCGTGCACCAGTACACATCGGTTTCTGGCTTGAGATCGAAGACGTTCTTGTGGGTGAATGCAGCCTGCGTGAGGTAGCCACCACTGGTGTGGAGGATGCCTTTCGGCTTGCCCGTCGTGCCCGAGGTGTAGAGCACAAAGAGAGGGTTCTCGGCGGGGAACGCTTGCGCCTCGTGCTCCGGCTCCGCTGCCTCGATCTGATCGTGCCACCACAGGTCGCGACCCTCGGTCCACTCCACATCGTTCCCGCCGCGCCCCACGACCAACACATTCGTGACGCTGGATTCCCCGGTGGCGAGTGCGGCATCCACCGCCGCTTTCAAGGGAAAGACCTTGCCCTTGCGCCAGCCACCATCGGCGGTGACAACAAGTTTGGCGCTCGCGTCGTCGATGCGGCTGCGCAGGCTCTCGGCGCTGAAGCCACCGAAAACGACGGAGTGAGCGGCACCGAGGCGAACCGTCGCCAGCATCGCGATGACGGCTTCGGGCACGAGGGGCATGTAGATGGCGACAACGTCTCCCTGGCCCACGCCGAGGGCAGCCATGGCGTTGGCCGCGCGCTTGACCTCTGCGGTCAATTCGGCGTAGGTGATGCTGCGGCTATCGCCGGGCTCGCCCTCCCAGTGGATGGCGACGCGGTCGCCGTTGCCGGCAAGTACATGGCGGTCGAGGCAGTTGTACGCCACGTTGAGCTCGCCGTCGGCGAACCACTTGGCGAAGGGCGGGGTAGACCAATCGAGTGTTTCTGTGAATGGCTTGTGCCAGTGCACATACTCGCGCGCTTTATCGGCCCAAAACTCTAGACGGTCTTCTTTCGCAGCGGTGTAGAGATCGGCGCTCGCCTCGGAAGCGTTAGAAAAGGCCTCTGACGGGGCAAAACGCCGCGTTTCGTGTAAAAGACTGTCAATAGAATTACTGGTCATTTGATCCTCTTCGATCGTGTGATTGTGGTTCTCGATCACATGCTTTCTGAAAGTATTCCACCGATTCTAGAACCTCCGTTGCGGGCCCATACCGTTGCGTTACACTGAAAGTCGCTGGGCGCGAGTCCAGCAAAGTGGCCCATGCGATTCCCCCCAATCGCCGGCCGCTGTGGCGGCGCCCTTTCCCCCCACTGGGCGCCGCCCCTCTCTCGTTAACGGGAGCCTTTTGCTCCGGCAATCGGCGCCTTAACGAACGTCAGGGACGCCCGAAGGCGCCCCTGACGTTTCGTTCTTCGTATTAGACGATGGCTGCTTTCAATTCGGCTGCGGCTGCCGCCGGGTCCGAAGCGCCGTAAATCGATCCGCCAGCCACAGCCACGGTCGCGCCTGCGCGCTGCACAGAGGCAATCGTGCTGGCGTTGATGCCCCCGGCAACCGAGAACGGCACCTTGGCGACTTCGCCATCGTTGAGGAGGGTCTGGAAGGTGAAACCGGGTTCAGCCTGCTCATCGAGGCCGGCGTGCATCTCGACGAATACTGCGCCGAGGGCCGTGACCTCTTTGGCGCGAGTCACCTTGTCGGCGACACCGATCAGGTCGACCACGATGGCCTTGTTGTGCGCTTTTGCCGCCTTCACGGCGCCGCTGATGGTGCTATCGCCGGCCGCACCGAGCACGGTGACATAGTCAGCGCCCGCGGCAAACGCCATGTCGGCTTCGAGTTCACCGGCATCCATGGTCTTGAGGTCAGCGAAGACCAGCTTGTCAGGGTGGGCATCCTTGATCGCTCGAATGGCGCTCAGGCCTTCGTGCTTGACGAGCGGGGTGCCCAATTCGAGGATGTCGACGTACGGGGCGACTTGAGCGGCCAGCGTGAGCGCGGCGTCGGTGGTAAGTACATCCATTGCAACTTGAAGTTTCATGATTTTCTCTTTCATTGGGGGAGGGTGAGGAGTGGAGATCGATAAGGGGGAGGTGTTGCGGCTACTCGAGGTTGGCGTGGCGTGGCCACAACTCTTCGGCGGTGGCGCCGGAGTTCTTCCACATCACGTGGAAAATCGCGTCGCCCAGCAGCAGTACCGCTTGCTCGAATAGGCCACCGGAGTATTGAGCAGACACCGTGGCGCCATGATCTTGCTTCTGCGCTGCAGGCACAGTGATCGTCACTGCAGCGATAGTCGCTAAGGCGGATGTCGGGGCCGTGGTGACCGCGATGATCTGCGCGCCTGCAGCGGCGGCTGTTGTCGCGGAGCGCACTACTCCCGCGGTGGTTCCCGAGCCGCTTGCGGCTAACAGCACGTCGCCGGCGGCAATAGCCGGCGTCGTCACCTCGCCCACGACGTGCACCGTCAGGCCGAGGTGCATGAGGCGCATCGCGAGCATCCGTAGCGCAAGGCCCGAGCGACCTCCGCCGAGCACGAACACGCGATCGGCAGACTCCAGAAGGGAGATTGCTTCGTTGACCGCAGGCGCGCTGTCCTCGACGATCTTCGTGCTCATTGCGATGTTTTCATCAATGATCTGGGGGAGTGCGGTCGAAATGGTGGAGGGGGAGTCGTCGCGAGCCATTACTCCACCGTGCCACCCTTTGGAGTGGTGGCCAGCCCACCTTTCGGCCGGTTTTTGCTACCCGAACGGGTAGGTGGTGCCTAGAATGAGGGATGCCCTCCGCTGCCCTGGTGCCCTCCGTTCCCCTCATCGACGCCGTCCATTCTGTGGTGGCGAGCCCGTTGCTGGAGATCGCCAGCAGCTTCTCAGCGGTGCTGGCGCCGCTCGTCACTCACACCTCGCTGTTGATATTCACGGAAGACTGCACGGGGCGCCCTCAAAAGAAAGCGGGAGACCACTCGATCACCGACCACGTGAGTATCGCCGAGCTCGATAGCGTGCGAGCCGAGGTGGCGGCGCTCGGCCATCCAGCCTGGGGGCTCAGCGTCACGGTCGCGCGTCAGGAGCGGCCCGCAGCGGTGTGGATCGCCCCCACCGGTGCCCTGCTCGTGCTGACCGATCCCGTTCTCGCGAACAATTCTTTGGACCGCAACGAAGCACTTGCCACGGTTGGCTCGCTCTGGCGACTCGTCGCGGTGAGCATCCAGCAGCAGGTCGCGGTCGCAAGCCCCGACTATTTGCGGGACTCCCGTATGGCGTCACAAGACCGTGCTCAGGTGATCGCGGATCTCACTGATGCTCACTCCACGACACTGGAGCAATTGCTCACGACGTTGCGATCGCGTGATGCGGCGGACGCCACCGCCCGCCGAGAAGCAACCGAAATTGCGGTTAGCGCGTTGGTGCGCTTGCGTGCGGTGTCGGAGAGGGATCGGCGGCTGGCTGAGGAGCCGGTGGCGAAAGCATTTGAGCGACTGAAAGCAGACCTGCGCCCGCTTGTGCGGTTTGGGGAGTGCGACGTGCAATTCGTTGATCCTCCGGAAAACGGGCGTGCGTTGCCCGGTGAGGTCGCTCATGCGGGGCGCGCTATCGTTCGCGGCGCCGTGCAGTCGTTAGTCAATCAGCCGGGAGTTGCGCGCCTGCGCGTGCAGTGGGATTGCGATGGCGAAAATCTGCTCATTGGAATTCGGGATGACGGGCCTGGCACGGTATCGCTCGACGATCCTGCGGTGCGGCAGCTCAGCGAACGCGCGATTGCTCTCAACGGAAGGCTCGCTGTGACCGGCACGGAGGGCTGGGGGTCGGAGATGGCCGTCGTGCTCCCGCTCAGCGCGGAGGGGCTCGACCGATCTCCCCAAGCGCAGTGGCAGGTGACGGAGAGAGAGAACGACGTTCTCGAGTTGCTCGCATCCGGAGCTCGCAACAAAACGATCGCCCACTCGCTCTCGATCAGCGAAAACACAGTGAAATTCCACGTGGCGAATCTCTTGCGTAAGGCGGGGGTCTCGAATCGGGCGGAGTTGGTTTCGGCCTATCGCTGAGGTTGAGCGGGGGAGCGTGGCTGGGAATGCGCTGCGCGCTCGTGGGATTACTTTGTGCACAAACTATTTGCGTGCGAAGCTTGTGTCATGGATAACGAACTGGGCACGCGAGAGACGGAGTCATCCGCGCTCGACAGCATGCTCTGCTTCGGTCTCTACGCTGCGGCCCGAGCCATGAATCGTCGCTACACAACGCTGCTGGCGCCGTGGGGGCTCACGTATCCGCAGTATTTGGTTCTCATCGTGTTGTGGGAGCAGCCGTCGGTCACGATTAGCGAGATCGCAGACAAGCTGATGCTCGACCTCGGCACCACATCGCCCCTCGTCAAACGACTCGAAGAGCGCGGCCTTCTTTCGCGGGAACGTTCTGTGTCAGACGAGCGCCGCGTAGTGGTCGCGGCCACCGGTCAAGGCCTCGCCATGCAGGAGCAGTTGGCCCACATCCCCGGCTGCATCGCTGACGCTACGAACATCACCTTTCCCGAATTCACCTCGACCTTGTCGACCCTCCACAGCGTCACCTCACACCTCTCCACCGCATCCGCTGGTGGAGTTCATGTCATCGAAAGGCAGAACTAATGGAAGCCCTTTACACCGCAGAAGCTCTCTCGACCGGCGCGGGCCGCAACGGTCACGTGAAGACAACATCCGGCAATGTCGACCTCGACTTGGCAATGCCCACGGCGATGGGGGGATCAGGCAACGGATCGAACCCCGAAGAGCTCTTCGCCGCCGGTTATGCCGCGTGCTTCCACTCGGCACTTCAGCTCGTTGCCCGCAACCAGAAGGTGGCCATTGAGCACTCTTCTGTGGGCAGCGCAGTTCACCTGCTTCCCACCGATGACGGCGGCTTCAAGCTCGCCGTAACTCTCGAAGTCGTTATCCCTGACCTCGCCGCCGACCAGGCGCAGGCGCTCGCGGATGCCGCCCACCAGATCTGCCCATACTCCAACGCAACGCGCGGCAACATCGAGGTCACCATCACGGTCGCTCAGGACTAACCTGCGCTTATCTGCGCCTCGCTCACAACACCCCTCCTCCCCATTCGGTGAGGAGGGGTGTTGTTTTGCAGAGGAGCTCGATCCGGGGAACGCGTGTCAGCGAGATCCCTAACGTGGCGGGGTGACTGACACTTCGCGCCTCTCCGCTCCCGTTCCCTTCGTAGCCCGCCGCATCCTGACGGCAGAACCAGATGTCGCCGCTAGCGGCCCTCAAGGATCGCGCATCGGTATGGGGGCAGCTATTGCGCGCGCAGCGGCGAGCGCTAGCTCAACCTCCCGCGAAGTGAGCGCGCTGCACGATTTTGGTCCGCTCGCTCCGTATGTCGGGCGGCCCAATACGACCGACGTATTCGTCAACGGCGCGCAGCACGTCTGGATCGACCGTGGCGGTGGGCTCGAACTGGTCGGCGACGTCGGTATGACCGAAGCAGATCTGCGTGCTCTCGCGATACGTCTCATCAGCCTGGGCGGCAGACACGTCGACGAAGCAACACCGTGTGTGGATGTCCGGCTCGCCGGGGGAGTGCGTGTGCACGCGGTGTTGCCACCGATCTCCGCCAGCGGCACGCTGCTCTCCATCCGAGTGCCCAGCCGCGAGCCTTTCGGGCTCGCTGAACTCGACTTCGCTGGCTTCTTCAACGACGTGTCGCTTGAACGCGTTCAGGCGCTCATTGACCGTCGCGAAAATGTGCTCATCTCGGGAGCATCCGGGGCAGGAAAGACGACATTTCTCGGTGCTTTTCTTGCCGCGGCCTCCGGCACAGAACGCATCGTCGCTATCGAAGACGTTGCCGAGCTTCGCGTCGACCACCCGCACTTCGTCTCCCTCGAAGCCCGCCAAGCTAACCTCGAAGGGGCCGGGGGCTATGGCCTTTCGGCGCTCGTGCGCGAAGCGCTTCGGATGCGGCCCGACCGCCTCGTCGTCGGCGAATGCCGTGGTGCCGAGATTCGGGAACTGCTCAGTGCCCTCAACACTGGTCACGATGGCGGAGCCGGAACGCTGCACGCGAATTCCTTGCGCGACGTGCCTAGCCGCCTCGAAGCGCTCGGTGCGCTCGCCGGCCTCGACGCCACCGCCGTTGCTCGCCAAGCTGTCAGCGCGATCGGTGCTGTACTGCACATCGATCGCATCGATGGCCGCCGCCGGCTCACCCACCTTGGCCGCCTCGAACTCGATAGCAACGACCGGCTTGCGATCGCCGAAACCGAATGAAACGCCCACCTTCGCAACTGCCCGACGTCGCCAGTACCACCCAACGCCTTGCCGTACTGCTGCACGCAGGCTTGACTCCCCCTTCGGCATGGCAGCATGTTGCGCGCGGCCGCGCCGAGAACAACGTTGTCACGGCGGTAGCGGCGGAGAGCGGCGAACCGGGAGGGGCCCCGGAGCGTATTTTTCGGGCATCCGCTGGTCTGCCGGTGCTTGATCGTCAGGGATGGAACTCGCTCGCCGCAGCGTGGTTCGTGGCCGCGCAAGTGGGAGCGCCGCTGGCTAGTGCGCTGCGCACTCATGCCCGGGCATTGCGGATGCTCGTGCACAGCCAGCGCGAAGTGGCCACCGCTCTGGCTGCGCCGGTTTCCACGGCACGCATGGTTCTGGCGTTGCCGGCGGTGGGGCTCGTGTTTGGAGCGCTTCTCGGGTTCGACACTCTGGGCGTGCTGTTTACGACGCCCATAGGCTGGGGTTGCCTCGTCGTGGGCGGCGGGCTAGTTTTCGTAGCGGTGCGGTGGAACCGCAGGCTCGTTCGCTCGGCAACACCCGCGCGAGCGGCCCCGGGGCTCGAGTGCGAGCTGATGGCCGTCGCCGTCTCTGGCGGTGGCTCACTCGTTCAGGCCCGCGCGATCGTCACGGCAGCACTCGAACGGTTCGCGTTACCCGGAGACGGCGATCACCTCGACGAGGTGCTGCAGCTTTCCCACGACGCGGGCGTTCCTGCCGCTGAACTCTTGCGTGCAGAGGCCGATGAGCTGCGCTTGACGGCCGATGCGGATGCTCGAGCCGCCGCAGCTGCGCTCTCGGTGCAGCTCATGCTTCCGCTCGGGCTGTGCGTGCTTCCCGCGTTCATGGTGCTCGGGGTGCTGCCGCTCATGGTGGCGGTTATCTCCTCCACCGTGGAGGGGTTTTAGCCA
This sequence comes from Rhodoglobus sp. NPDC076762, assembly GCA_040687235.1. GTDB lineage: Bacteria > Actinomycetota > Actinomycetes > Actinomycetales > Microbacteriaceae > Rhodoglobus. Next base: position 236,456 of record JBFBMV010000002.1, read on the forward strand.
TGTTCCCCACATCGGAAGCAACCGCACTTCGAGGTCGCCGGGCTTGGCAGGCTGGAATCACTCGGCCGCAGACTGCGCACAGCGCACGAAGGAGTACCTCATGAACGACCCGCACCTCATCAACTTTCCCGCCCTCGAACCAGGTCGCGCACAGCGCTCGCGGCTAAACGCCGCCACTTCGCTCTCGCGTAGCTTGCGCGTTCGTCTTCGCTCTGAGCGCGGTGCGGCCACCGCCGAATATGCCATCACGACGCTTGCCGCGGTCGGGTTCGCTGGCCTTCTCGTAGTCGTTCTGCGCTCGGGAGAAGTACGCGGCATGCTCACCGACATTGTGCGCAGTGCGCTTTCCATCCCGGTCTGAGTGCGGGCGCCGGCCCACGCGCCAGCGAGCGACGGAGCGAACGCCAGCGCCGTCGCTCGCACTTTGTGCAGAGCGCGGCAGCGTCACCGCAGAGTTTGCGTTGGCGATGCCCGCCGTCGCTCTCGTGCTGGTGTGTTGCCTCAGCGGAGTGCAGCTCGCTGGGCTGCAAGTTCGACTTCAGGATGCGGCAGCCGCGTCGGCACGCAGCCTCGCTCGCGAGGAAAGCACCGGCGCGGTCGCGGCCACGGCATCCGCTTTGGTCTCGTCAGCACGGCTCAGCTCGCACCAGCGCGACAATCTCGTGTGCGCCACCGTCACGGCTCCCGCGCGCAACGCACTGCTGGGGCTCCTGCCGATCACGCTCAGCGCCAGCAGCTGTGCGCTCGCAGGAGGCAAATAGTGGCTACCGTGCACGAGCGGGCGACCGGCGCGCGACGGGCGTGGGGGCTCCGGCTGAACGATGACGATGGCGCTGGCACGATCCTCATGGTCGGTCTCGTCGCGACCGTCATCGCCATTACTGCGCTCGTTGTTCCCCTCTATTGGGCGCTCAGCGTTCGTCACGCCCTCGCCGGAGCTGCGGATGCTGCGGCGCTCGCCGCCGCCGATACCGCGAGCGGGCTCGTGGCCGGCTACCCGTGCGACAACGCTGAACTGCTCGCACGCGTAAATGACGCCCATATAAAGGAATGCACTGTAGATGGGCGTATCGTGACAGTTACCGCCAGTCGCCGCATCCTCGGCATACTGGTCACAACGAGCGCCACAGCAGGCCCACCCCCAACCGGGGCGAATTAGGCAAGTGAGCGGTCGGTGTGTGTATTGTGTCGCTGACAGTGGCGCTGCCACCGGTCTAGTGCGTCATCATCCAAGGAGTCCCGTGTCTGGCACCAAAAAACTTGTCATCGTTGAGTCGCCCACCAAGGCCAAAACGATCTCAAAGTACCTCGGTGACGACTACGACGTGCTCTCCTCCGTTGGCCACATCCGCGACCTCGTTGAGCCCCGCAACCTGCCACCCGAGCTCAAAAAAGGCTCGCTCGGCAAGTTCTCCGTCGACGTCGATAACGGTTTCGAGCCGTACTACGTCGTCTCTGATGCCAAGAAGAAAACCGTCAGCGAACTGAAGAAGGCGCTCAGCGGAGCAGACGAACTCTTCCTCGCAACTGATGAGGACCGCGAGGGTGAAGCCATCGCGTGGCACCTGCTTCAAGTGCTGAAGCCCAAGGTTCCCGTCAAGCGCATGGTGTTCCACGAGATCACCGAAGACGCCATCGAAGCGGCCATCAACAACACGCGCGACGTCGACACCGCGCTCGTCGACGCTCAAGAAACTCGCCGCATCCTTGACCGCCTCTACGGCTACGAAATCTCGCCAGTGCTCTGGCGCAAGGTCGGCCCCGGGCTCTCCGCTGGCCGCGTGCAGTCCGCCGCTACTCGCCTCGTCGTCGAACGCGAACGCGAACGACTCGCCTTCATCACCGCCAACTACTGGGACCTCATCGCCCAGCTTTCGCCCGACAGCGAAACCAACGGCTTTGAATCCAAGCTCGTGCGCCTCGACGGCAAGCGCGTCGCTGCCGGCCGCGACTTCGACGACCGCGGAAACCTCAAGGGTGAAGCAGTAGCTCTCGACGAGAAGGCCGCTCAAACTCTCGCAGACGCCCTGCGGATGCCGAGCACCACCATCACCGTAAAAACGGTCGAGACCAAGCCCTACACGCGTCGCCCCGCAGCACCCTTCACCACCTCAACGCTGCAGCAGGAGGCGGGCCGCAAGCTGCGCTACTCCGCTCGCCAGACCATGAGCGTCGCCCAGTCGCTGTACGAAAACGGTTACATCACCTATATGCGAACCGACTCCTCGTCGCTTTCGCAGCAGGCCATCACCGCCGCCCGCACCCAGGCCGTTGCCCTGTATGGTGCAGACGCTGTGCCTGACAAGCCCCGCGTCTACGCCAGCAAGAGCAAGAACGCTCAAGAGGCCCACGAAGCTATTCGCCCCTCGGGAGACACTTTCCGCACGCCGAGCGAACTTCAGTCGACGCTGCGCGGAAACGACTTCAAGCTTTACGAACTCATCTGGAAGCGCACCGTCGCCTCGCAGATGGCTGACGCTAAGGGCTCAACGGCATCCATCACGATCGCGGCCGGCGAAGCTCCCGTTGCCGAATTCTCGGCCAGCGGAACCATCATCACGTTCCGCGGCTTCATGCAGGCCTATGAAGAAGGCCAAGACGAAGAGCGCAACGCCACCGCTGAGCCCAAGGAAGCGAAACTGCCTCCGCTCAAGGAAGGCCAGACGCTCACGCTTCTCGACGTTGAAGCGAAGGGCCACGAAACCAGCCCGCCGCCGCGCTACACCGAAGCCAGCCTCGTCAAGAAGCTTGAAGAGCTCGGTATCGGTCGCCCGTCGACGTACGCGTCGATCATTTCCACGATCATCGACCGCGGTTACATCACGCCGCGCGGCCAGGCACTCGTGCCCAACTGGATTGCGTTCTCCGTGATCCGTTTGCTCGAAGAGTACTTCGGCGACCTCGTGCAATACGACTTCACTGCTGGCATGGAGGACGACCTCGACCGCATCGCGGGAGGAACTCAGAACCGCGTTGAATGGTTGCAGTCGTTCTACTTCGGCGACGACAAGTACCGGGGCCTGCGCACCGTCATTGACAACCTCGGCGAGATCGATGCCAAGGAAATCAACTCGATGAAGCTGTCGGATGACGTGACCCTGCGCATCGGAAAGTACGGCCCGTACCTGGAGACCCCCAGTGACGACCCGGAGAAGCCGCGCCGCGTCAACATTCCCGAAGCGCTTGCGCCAGACGAGCTCACCCTCGCCAAAGCGATCGAACTCATCGAAGCACCTGTCATCGGCGACCGCGTCATTGGCGTCAACCCCGAAAACGGCAAGGAGATCGTCGCGAAAGACGGCCGCTTCGGACCGTACGTGACCGAGCTCGAGCCAGAACCCGAGCCCGTTCCGGAGCCCGTCGAAGAGATCGACCCCAAGACTGGCGAAGTGAAGAAGGCCAAGAAACCGAAGAAGGTTGCTGCGGTCAAGCCGCGCACGGCATCCATCTTCAAGACAATGGACCTCGACACGGTTGACCTCGACACCGCGCTCAAGCTGCTCAGCTTGCCCCGCGTGGTGGGCGTAGACCCCGAGTCTGGCGCCGAAATCACGGCCCAAAACGGTCGCTACGGCCCCTACTTGAAGAAGGGCACCGACACCCGTTCGTTGCCGAGCGAAGACCTGATCTTCGACATCGACGTAGCCGGAGCCGTTGAGCTCTACGCCCAGCCCAAGTACGGCAACCGCGCAGCATCCAGTGCTCTGAAAGAGTTCGACGCTGACCCGGTGAGCGAAAAGCCGATCAAGATCAAGGACGGCCGCTTCGGTGCGTACGTAACCGACGGCACCACCAACGCCACCATCCCGCGCGGCGAGACCGTGGAAGACGTGGACTTCGAGCGCGCCGTGCAGCTGCTCGCCGATAAGCGCGCCAAGGGACCGGTCAAGCGCAAGACGGCAGCGAAGAAGCCGGCGACGAAGAAGCCCGCGGCGAAAAAGCCTGCTGTTAAGAAGCCCGCGGCCAAGAAACCTGCTGCGAAGAAGCCAGCCGCTAAGACGACGGCGGCCAAGACGACGGCGGCTAAGACGACGGCGGCCAAGACGACGGCGGCCAAGAAGCCCGCGGCGAAGAAGCCTGCGGCAGCCAAGCCTGCTGCGAAGGCTTCAGCGTCGGCCGCTCCCGAAGCGGAGTAGCGTGCCCGGGCTCTTCATCACTCTCGAAGGCGGCGACGGCGTGGGCAAGACCACGCAGTCGCGGCTTCTCGTCGATTGGCTGACCGAAGCCGGTCATACCGTCGTCGTGACCCGTGAACCTGGCGGCACCGACCTCGGCGTCGAACTTCGCGAGATTGTGCTGCACCGTCGTGGCGCCATGGACCCACGCGCTGAAGCACTCATCTATGCCGCCGACCGCGCCCATCACATCGCTACCGTCGTGCGCCCGGCGCTCCAACGTGGCGAGATCGTCGTGCAGGATCGCTACATTGACTCCTCGGAGGCGTATCAAGGTGCCGGGCGAGTGCTCGGCTCCGACGAAGTGCGCGAGCTATCTCTTTGGGCAACCGAGGGTCTTCTGCCCGACGTAACGGTGTTGCTCGACCTTGACCCCGCCGACTCCCGCAAGCGGCTCGACAGCGCCCGCACTCGCTACGATCGCCTCGAAGCGGAGAAACAAGAATTCCACACTCAAGTGCGCGACGCATTCCTCGAGCGTGCCGCCAAAGAGCCCGAACGAATTCTGGTGGTGGATGCCGCCCGCGAGATCACCGAGATCGCAACGGCCATCCGTGAGCGCATCCAGAACCACCTCCCACAACCCGCCTAGACTGGGCGCATGTCGTTGTGGGAAGGCCTGACGGGCCAAGCTGAAGCGATCGCCGTTCTTGAGGCTGCGGCCTCATCCTCGGCGTTGGGCAGCACCGGAGAATCGTCCATGACGCACTCGTGGTTAATCACGGGGCCTCCCGGATCGGGCCGCTCCAACATTGCCTACGCCTTCGCGGCGGCGTTGCTCGGCACGAGAGGGGACGAGACTGAAGAGTCGGTCTACAAACAGGTGGTCGCTCGCACCCATCCCGACCTCAGTGTGCTCAGCACCGAACGCGTCATCATCTCGATCGACGAAGTGCGCAAGCTCGTTGCGTCGTCGCAATTCTCACCCTCAGTTGGCCATTACCGCGTGATGATCATTGAAGATGCCGACCGCATGGTCGAGCGCACCTCCAACGTTCTTCTGAAGGCGCTCGAAGAGCCACCGCCGCGCACCGTGTGGATTCTCTGTGCCCCCAGCGAAGCAGATCTCATTCCGACGATCCGCTCGCGCGTGCGCAGCGTTCGACTGCGCACTCCCGCCATCGAGGATGTCGCCCAGTTGCTACAAGACCGTGATGGCGTCGCACCCGATATTGCCCTGCGTGCCGCGCGAGAAGCTCAAAGCCACATCGGCATGGCACACCGCCTTGCCACCAATGCGGAGGCCCGCGAACGACGCGAACGGGCGCTCACTACCGTGCTCAACATCCGCACCGTTTCTGACGCCGTCATTGCCGCGACGTCCCTTCTCGAACTCTCGAAGGCGGATGCTGCAGCCATCACCGAGGAGAAAGATGCGCAAGAACGCGAAAGCGCTCTTCGCTCGCTCGGCGTTGCGCCCGGTGGAACGATCCCTCCCGCCCTGCGTATTCAACTGAAAAATCTTGAAGAGGATCAGAAGCGTCGCGCTACGCGAAGCTTGCGTGACGGTATCGATCGCATCATGGTCGACCTGTTGTCGTTGTACCGCGACATCCTGTTGACCCAGATCGGCGCTCCGGGAGAACTCATTAACCTCAGCATCGTCACCGAACTCACGGCAGTCGCCGACCGAACCACGGCTCCCGCAACACTGGCGATCATGGACGGCATTGCCGAAGCCCGCCGGCGCATCGAGAGCAACGTTGCCCCGGCCCTCGCGCTCGAAGCGATGCTGGTGAAGGTAGCTGTGTCAGGGCGCGGGGCATGAGCCGTCGAAATGGCAGTCCGCGCTACCGCCGTGCCACCGCGCTGACGACGGCCGCGCTTGCGACAACACTGTTGCTCAGCGGCTGCGTCTCGTGGTTCATGCCACCGGCATCGTCCTCGACGTCAACACCTACGCAAGAGGCGGTTGCACCGGAACTCGAGACGTTTTATCAGCAAATTCTTGAGTGGAACACGTGCGGAGATAATTTGCAGTGTGCCACCGCGATCGCTCCGGTGGATTGGGATGCGCCCGAGGGCGACACCATCGACCTTGCTCTGGTGCGCCAGACTGCGCGGGGCAACGATCGCCTCGGTTCGTTACTGGTAAACCCTGGCGGTCCTGGCGGCTCCGGTTTCGACTTCATCGCCGACAGTGTGGATTACGCCACCAGTGAGGCACTGCAGTCGCAATTCGACGTGGTTGGTTTTGACCCGCGAGGGGTCAACCGTTCAACGCCAGTGTCGTGTTACTCCGACCCTGCCGAACTCGATCAGTACATTTATGGCATCACGCCGGGGGAGAAGGGCAGCGACGAATGGATCGCAGCCTCGACTGAAGCTTCCGCACAGTTTGCTCAGCGCTGTAGCGAAGAGACGGGCCCCCTCCTAGGCTTCGTAGACACTCCGAGTGCTGCTCGCGATCTCGATATGCTGCGAGCCGCCTTAGGTGACACGACGCTCAACTATCTGGGGTATTCCTACGGCACCCTGCTCGGTCAGGTCTATGCCGAGTTGTTCCCCGAAAAGACGGGGCGACTCGTTCTCGACGGAGCGGTTGACCCCGCGGCATCCGAATTTGAAGCGACTAAGGCGCAAGCCCAAGGTTTCGAGGGAGCATTGGATGCCTTTCTTGAAGATTGCGCTAACGCGAGCGATTGCCCGTTCACCGGATCGGTCGATCAATCGCGCGCCACGATCCGCACCCTGCTCGATCGGCTCGACAAGAGTCCGCTGACGAACGCCGATGGCCGCAAACTCGGCAGCAGCACGATGTTCACGGCGATCATCCTGCCCCTCTACAGCCAATCCAATTGGGCTTATCTCCGTGAGCTTTTTACGACCGTGATGAAGGGCGATGCGTCAATCGCCTTCGACCTCGCCGATAACTACAACGGCCGTAACGCCGATGGCACGTACGCCGAGAATCAAACGGAAGCGTTTATAGCGATCAACTGCTTGGATGCCCGTGAACCTGCCGACAACGAGCGTATGCGCGAGCAGGCTTCCGAACTGGCACTCGCTGCTCCTATCTTTGGCCCGCAGATGTCGTATGGCGACCCGGGCTGTGCAAACTGGCCGGTGGAGGCTAAGCGTGATCGCACCGCGATTGCCGCTCCGGGTGCTGCCGACATGCTCGTCATCGGCACTACTAATGACCCCGCGACGCCGTATGAATGGGCAGTCACGGTCGCGAACAATCTCGACGCTGGTCACCTCATCACCTATAACGGCGAGGGGCACACGGCCTACAACAAATCGAATGACTGCGTGAACGATGCGGTTGAAGACTTTCTCCTCACGGGCGAGGTTCCGGCCGCTGACCCGAGCTGCTAGCCGCTAGGCTCGGGCCGTGAACTCCAACCCTGCCTTTCGCGCGCGCCCCAGTCGTCGGCTCACACTTGCCGTGCCCGCTCTCGCTCTTGTCTTGCTCCTCAGCGGCTGCACCAGCCTGTTCGCCGGTCTTCTTGGAGAGCGTTCGGAGCCGACGGGCGAAAAAGTCTCCGCAGAGCTCGCTCCCTACTATGAGCAGATTCTGACGTGGGTCGATTGCGATAACGGCGCACAGTGCGCCACGGCAGTAGCTCCGATGGACTGGGCGAACCCGTCGCCGGAGACTGACATCGAAATCGCGATGGCTCGTCATGAGGCCACCGGGCAGAGCATGGGCTCGCTGTTCGTCAACCCAGGCGGGCCTGGTGCCTCCGGTTTTGATCTCATCCATGACGACGTTGATTTCGCCGTGAGCTCCAACCTGCGCGAAAACTACGACGTCATTGGCTGGGATCCCCGTGGTGTCGGCCGTTCGACGCCCGTGACGTGTCTCGACGACGAGGGTCTTGATGAGTTCATTTTTGGAATTCCGAATGCGCCTGTCGGAAGTGATGAATGGCTCGCCGACAGCGAGCAAGCGGCAATAGATTTCGGTCAGGCGTGTGTGGAGAACACCGGCCCCATCCTGCAGTTCATCGATACCCAGAGCACTGTGCACGATCTCGACATGCTGCGGGCGATTGTCGGCGATGAGAAATTGCAGTACTTGGGGTACTCCTACGGCAGCGATATTGGTTCGTACTACATTGAAAATTTTCCCGGAAACGTGGGTCGTATTGTGCTCGACGGTGCCACCGACTCCTCGATCTCTGTGTTTGAGGTCGGACGCGTGCAAACCGCTGGCTTCCAGCGCGCTCTGGAGAACTACCTCGCTGCCTGTCCCGAGATGTTTGACGACTGTCCGTTCACCGGTGGCGTTGAACCCGCGCTCGCTACGATTCGAGAGCTTTACGATCGCTACGATGCGAACCCCATCGCTGGCCGCGACGGACGCATGATGGATGCCGGTGTCATCGACATCGCGATGAGCACTGCTCTCTATTCTCAAGATTCGTGGCAATTCCTGAACGATCTGTTCGCTGAGGCTGCACTCGGCCAAACAGAGACGGCGTTCTTCTTGGCAGACTTCTATTACAGTCGAGACGTCGACGGCACCTACACTGACAATTCACTCGAAGCGTTCATCGCCATCTATTGCGTTGATTACCCTGTCGAGACAGACCCGGCCGTGCTCGCACAGCAGCAACAGCTCATGCGTGAGGCTTCTCCGACCACCTACCGCGACTTCCCGCCGACGGGGGATCTCACCTGCCTCAACTGGCCTTATCAGTACATTGGTCCAGACATCACCGAGCTCACTGGAGAGGGAGCCCCGCCGGTACTCATCATCTCTACTACCGGCGACCCCGCCACTCCATATGAGTGGGGTGTGGCTCTGAGCGAGCAACTGCAGAGCGCTCAGCTCATCACCTACAACGGTGAAGGTCACACGGCGTACAACGGTGGTGTGGGCTGTGTCGACGGTGCTGTAGATGCCTATTTCATCAACGGAGTAGTGCCAAACGGCGACCCGAACTGTGGCGCGTAAGCCCGAGTTGGCAGAGTGGGTCATGCAACCGCAAAACTTCGGCTAAGCTTTCATGCTGTGCCTCATGAAAATGTGGCCGGCCGCCTTAGCTCAGTCGGTAGAGCATCTCACTCGTAATGAGAAGGTCATCAGTTCGATTCTGATAGGCGGCTCCGTTCTCCGCACTCGTTTCGCCAACGTATCGCAGCTTTTCCCCGATATCGTTCTTGGTCGAGTTATGCTCGACGAATGACGCTGCGATCGCTGGCAAAGCTTGGCCTCGTGGTGGTCGTGGGAGTTCTTCTCGCTGCGTGTACGACTGCGCCGGCGGGCTTTCATCGCACTCAGGCCCGCGAGGCCATTTCAGATCTCGTGGCCACTGTTGGAACTGAACGGCATGACGACATTGACGGTGTCGCTCGTTCGGCCGTCGCCGTTATCGACTCGATGGTCGGCGACAGTCTCACCCTGGTGGGTATCTTTGCCACCGAGCCGCAGAACGACGAAGAGCCGTTCGGGGTTCTCATTTTTCGCGTGCAGTACTCGCCGGTTCAGGTGGGCAAGAATTACATCGATGCCTTCGATGCGTGTTACGAAGCTGAGTTCAACCGCTTCGGCGCAACCGACTACTGGGTCCTTCACGCTGAGAACGAGCCCACCGAGGTGCGTTGCCCTGAAAACCCTGTCGCTGTGACGCCGCTCGCAGATGCATCCCCCGTCTCCGTCGTTGCGAGCAATGCCGAAGAGGCTGCCGTTGAGGTCCTGATGGAACTTGACGATCAGGCGCTGAACGATGCTGACCTGATCGGTCAGCGGATACAAGCTCGTCTTGACGCACCTTCCGGCCCTCTCGAAGAGCTTGCTCTTCCCTCGGTGGTGATTACAGAGCGTGGTGTCGGTGTGGCGTTGGGCACTACGCCACGCGAATGTGTTCTTGTGTCGCTTATCGATGGCGAAGCGGTCCGTGTGCGGCCTGCCCCCATCCTCTTGGAGAAAGGGGAGTTGGGGTGTCGAGCCGAGACCGCTATCGCCGACCCAGCGCGGCTCGGTTATCCGCACTAGCGGGTGCGTGGTGGTTTGCGTGGGCCGCAGTCGCCCCTAATCGCCGGGATCTAGCGTGCGCTTATTCGCTGCTATCGCGATAGCGATGCCGACGGAGAAGGCGGCAACAGCAATAGCTAACACCATGAGCGCGCCGACACCGGTGACGTGGGCAATGGTGGCTGCGGCTATGGAGAGCACGAATACGGTGCTGTATTGATCGTTCGTTACCGACGGCACCGTGCCCCCTCAAGTTTGTGGTTTTCTCAAGTATCAAGGACATGAGGATGATTAGCAAACCGCTCGAATGGGGGTCGCTCGCGATGGGAACGTCAGGGTTTTGGTCCACTCCGAAAAGGGGCAGAACGGGCTACGGCGCTGTCCCCCAAAGAGAGGATAGACCCGTCACCCAGACCCCCCATTAACGGGTATTTCCGCATGTTTCCGGGGTTTTTCCCTTGTATATCTGTGATTTCGCCTCTAGTTTTAGCAGCAGGAAGCAGAGGGGTCTGCATCCTATCTATTCGTCTGGGGGGCGATTTTTCATGGGGAGAGTTCCGTTTTTAACGGCCTTAGTTACCGTCGTAATTGTGGGAGTAGTGCCGTTCGTCGGAGGAGGCGGGCCAGGGCTAACTGATAGCGCAACGGCTAACTCCGCCGCTCGTTCACCGCTGTTCGCATCGACCGCTACTGGTCCGATCGAAGAGTCGGTCGATGTTGTGGCTCTTGCGAGCAGCGAACGTATCACCGAAGAAGCTCTCGCTGCTGAGTTGAAGGCAGAAGCGAAAGCGCTCACCGTCGACTCCGAGCACCTCGCACAGAAAGACGTACCCAAGCCACCGCCGCCGCCCGTCGTTGTGAATACCGCGCGATCGAGCAGCGGTTCGTACAGCGGTGGAACGTCGACGGCACAGATTCGCGCTTCGTATGCCGCGGCAGGCCAGTCCTGCCCCGGAAACGTCGGAGGCGGCGTTGGCGGAGCACCAAGCCGCAGCTCGTCACAGGGTGTGCCCGGAACCACTTCAGGCGATCTCTCGTCATTCGCCTACGCTTACAACTCGATCCGTGTGGCCAACTGCTTGCAGCCCATCCCGCTGTCGAACTTCCGCTGGGATTCCTGCATGGAAGATCGTCTGTTCTGGATGGCTGAATCGCCCAGCACGAACCCTCTCGACGGCTGGGGCCACAACGGCACCACTCGTGAAGACGGTGTTCCGGCCCGCGGTTGCGACGGAAACCTCGCAGGCGGTTCCGGAAACAGCGGAGCGACTGTCGCATCCAAGTGGTGGGCATCGAGTTCTCACCGCGCATCGCTCTACCGTCCCGGTGCCAGCACCGGTGGGGTCTGCATCGCCTTCGCGATGACCCACGGCGGAATCGATGAGCCTTACAGCTTCACCCGCGCCGCAGCACGTTGGACGTACTGCTAGGCCACCTGCAGGCACCGAGTGCAGGCATCCGGGTACTATAACCGGGTGACTGATTCAGCCAGCAGTGAGCCGAAAGCGCCGGGAGGAATACGAGCGTTTATTGCCAAGCACCCCACCGCTTCAGCGGTAACGGTTGCGGCGGTGGTATTCGCACTACTCGCAGGAGTAGCAGTGTTCGCCGGAATTTCGGTTGGCTCCGCTAACTCGGCAGTTGATGTCACCCCAGACGAAGTCACTGTTGAGCAGCGGAGCCAACCGGATGTTACGCCCGGAGCGGCCCCGATTCGCACATGTTCAGTAGAAGCTCTCGCTAGCGTCGCAACCTTCCCCTCCCTCGTCGGAGCCGTCACTGACGCAGCAACCGGATCGGTGTTGTGGAATCGCGAAGCCGAAGTATCGGCTCCTTCTGCCCATATAGCGACGGCGTTTACCGCCGCAGCAGCTTTGCATACGCTGGGCGCAGACACTCGAATTAGTACTTATGTAATCGATGGGTCATCGCCGGGAGTCATTGTGTTGGTAGGCGGGGGAGACCCGACGCTCGCAACGACCAACGCGTCGTACTATCGAGACGCTCCCCAGATTTCTGAACTCGCGTCGGAGGCCATGACGCGGTACGAAGAGCTGCACCCTGGCGTGCCCATCACCGAAATCGTGCTCGATTCGACCCTGTGGAGCCCGAGCGACGCATGGGATTCCAACTGGCCAGAGCGCGAACGCACTGGCGGGTACCACTCGTATGTGACTGCCCTTATGGTGAACGGTGATCGTGCGGACCCGACGAGCGCTATTAGCCCGCGCAGCACTGACCCCGTCGCGGCAGCAGGGCAAGCATTCGCTCAAGCTGCCGGTTTGCCCTCGGTCACTTTCTCTACCGGGGCTGCTGTCGGCACGACGGTTTTGGCCGAAGTGAAGTCTCAGCCCGTGAGTGTTCTCGTAGAGCAGATGCTCATTGCGGGCGACGATTCTCTCGCTGAGAACCTGGCGCGGCTCACGTCGATTCAGCTGGGAATGAGCGGTGCAGCAAGCACGCTGAACCAGGCCATTCAAGGCGCACTAACGGATGCCGGGCTCGCTGATGCGGGCACAATAGCGATGACCGATGGCTCCGGTCTCAGCCCCAAGACTCAGATTCCTCCCCTCGTCACGGCGCAATTCATGGCGCTGGGCGCGTCGGGCAACGGAGCAATATCCACTGTTCTCTCGATGCTCCCTATCGGCGGGACAAGCGGAGATCTCTACAATCGCTTCGAAGGTGACGCTGCTGCGGCATCCGGAAGTGTCTTCGCGAAATCGGGATGGACCAACCAAGAGCATTCACTCGGCGGCATTATCAACGCTGCAGACGGCACCCGGTTGGCTTTCGCGTTCTACGCGATCGGCGAAGGCATCAGTACGGATGCTCGAACTGCCCTTGATAATCTCGCGGCCGGTGTTTATTCCTGCGGAAGCAACCTCTCCGACTACTAACGCTATCTGCGGGCTCTGCCGCGACTTAGACTGGCAACGTGGTTGCTGCACTCTTCATCATTGACGTCCAGAACGATTTCACCGAGGGTGGCGCATTAGGCGTCGACGGCGGTGCCGCTGTGGCGGCCGGAATCACCGACTATCTGCGGGCGAACCCTGAGCGCTACGACGTGGTGATCGCCTCCCGCGACTGGCACGATGCTGACAACAGCAACGGTGGCCACTTTGCGACGGATGCCGACCCCAATTTCGTCGACACGTGGCCGGTTCACTGTGTGGCGGGCACCCCCGGCGCGGAGTATCATCCCGCCCTCGATACCTCTCTCGTGAACGTGCAGGTGCGCAAAGGCCAGGGCGTTCCGGCATATTCCATCTTTGAGGGCACGACCGTCGACGACGAGACGCTTCCGGCCCTGCTGGCGCGACTTGGCGTCGACACGATCGATGTTGTTGGCATCGCCACCGACTACTGCGTTCTTGCCTCTGCACTCGATGCCGCGGGCAGCGGCCGCGAGGTGTCGGTGCTGACCGAGCTGGTGGCTGGTGTCGCCCCGGAGTCGAGCACGGCCGCACTCGCAACGATGGCAGAGTCGGGCATCACGCTCGTCTCTGCTCAAGCCTGATCTTGGCATGACGGACTCTTCCGAAGAGCTTCACCTTCCCGGCTTCGTTGCGGAGTCTGACGTTCTCCCGCCCAGCAAAGGTTTGGGCTGGCGGTTGCTAGCGCTACTCGTCGGCCTTGGACTCGTTATCGGGATTGCTGTAGCCGGTGGTGCTGCAGTGTTCACGGCTATTTGGCCCACGACTGAAACGCTGTGCGAATCCTCCTCCGAAGCGACCGACGGAACCTGCAGCGATGTGTCGCTCGACCAGATCGCCGAGTTCTCGAGAATCGACCTTCCCGCCGAAACTGAAGTTGAGAGCGTGCACTACGCCACCGTTGAAGACTCTGTCGGGCTGCTGTACGCCACGGTCGTGTTGTCGGAGGGCGCAGTTGACCCGCTGCGCTCGGGCGACTACCGGGTGGCACCAATCCTGTCGTGGGCATCCGAAGCGGACGCGCTGGGCCTCGATAGCCTCCGGCTCTATCAGGGCGTTGAGTCAGTTACCGGCCCCGGCTTCGAGGCCGCGAGTGGGCAACGCAGCGACGGCCGTACCGTAATCCTCATTCGCGTGAGTCGGGAGCTGTAGCGTGCCTGTTATCCCCGTCACCGAGCTCAGCGATCCGCGGCTCGCTGACTATTCGCACCAGACTGACGTGGCACTGCGGAAAGCGCAGGGCACCGAGCACGGCCTCTACCTGGCCGAATCGACGCTCGTGCTTCAACGGGCGCTGCGCTCCGGCCACCGCGTGCGCTCGGTACTCGCGCTCGGCACCTCGGTTGACGAGATCGTCGAGCTCGTGGGCGACGACGTTCCCATCTTCACAGGCCACGGCTCGCTGCTCGCCGAGCTGACCGGCTACGTGCTGCACCGCGGAGTCATCGCATCGATGCACCGCCCGCCGCTGCCGACACCCGAAGCCCTATTGGCGGATGCTCGCCGAATTGTCATTCTCGAAAACGTCGTTGACCCCACCAACGTGGGCGCGATCTTCCGCTCCGTCGCCGGCATTGGGGCGGATGCCGTATTTGTCACTGAGCAGTGCTCCGACCCGTTCTACCGGCGCGCAATCCGCGTCTCGATGGGAACCGTGCTGCAGGTGCCGTGGACTCGCATCGGCAACTGGACAGACACTCGTGAACTGCTCACGGCATCCGGCTTTCAGATCGCTGCGCTCGCTCTCGAGGATGGTGCGGTGTCACTGCGCGACTATGCGGCCGATGCTCCCGAGAAGGTTGCGCTCGTGCTCGGCACCGAGGGTCACGGCCTCACTCGCGAAGCCATCGACGCTGCCGATTCGATCGTGCAGATACCGATGCGTCACGGCATCGACTCGCTCAACGTTGCGGCGACGGCCGCGGTCGCGATGTTCGCACTCGCGGTCGATTAGCTGTTGCGGCAAGGCTGAAACAGCAGCACGGCAGCAGACCGCTGGCGGGCGGGTGCACCGCAGAAGCGGGGCACCCGCGAACCGCTAGACGAGCAGCTGGTGCTTGGCGAGGTCCTTGTAGAGCGGGGTCGACTTCACGAGCTCGGAGTGGGTTCCGACGCCCACAACCTTGCCCTTGTCGAGCACGACGATCTGGTCGGAGTCGACCACGGTCGAGAGACGGTGCGCGATCACGATGAGGGTGCGGTTCTCGGCGACAGCGTCGATGGCTTCGCGGAGCATCTGCTCGTTGAGGCCGTCCAAGCTTGAGGTCGATTCGTCGAGAAGCAGAATCGGGGGAGCCGCGAGCAGCGTGCGGGCGATTGCGAGACGCTGACGCTCTCCACCGGACAGCATCACTCCGTCTTCGCCGACAGCGGCATCCAGACCAGCAGGGTTGCGGTCGAGCACACCCGTGAGGTTCACCGATGCGAGCACCGCGATGCACTCGTCGTCGGTCGCGTTGGGGGCGCCGATGAGAAGGTTTTGGCGCAGGGTGCCGGCGAGCACGGGAGCGTCTTGCTCGACGTAGCCGATTTGGGCACGAAGTTCTTCACGGTTGAGGGCGCGAAGGTCATCGCCGCCCAAGCGCAGAACACCGTTCGTCGGGTCATAGAAGCGCTCGATGAGGGCAAGGATGGTGCTCTTGCCGGCACCGGAGGGGCCGACGATGGCGGTGCGCTCGCCGCGCTTCACGGTGAAGCTGACGCCGCGCAGCACGGTGAGGTCGATTTCGTCTGCGGCAGCTTCTGCGCCGCCGTGCTTGAGCTCGGCCAGTTCGGTTTCGACCTTCACGAGAACGGAGTCGTCGGGGTAGGAGAATTCGACGTTCTCGAACGTGATCGCGGCATCCGATTCGATGCTCGGAACGGCGACGACGTTGACGTCGGATTCGAGCTCGCTGGGCAGCTTGATGATTTCTTGGATGCGGCCGAGCGCACCGAGTGCCTGGTTGACCGCGGTGACGGCGCCGAAGGCTTGCCCGAGCGGCATGATCATGAGGAACAGGAAGAGGATGAACGCGACGAGGTCGGCGATCTCGATGGCGCCACTAGCGACGCGGTAGCCGCCGACGCCGAGCACGACGAGGAACGAAACCTGCAGGGCAATTCCGGCAATCGGAACAACGAGTGCCGAGATCTTGGCTACGCTGATGCCCATCTTCCAGGCGCCGAGAGCGTCTTCGTTCACGGCCTCGATTTCACGCTCGGTGGCGTTGGATGCTCGCAGCGTGCGCACGGCGGAAATCGCGCGCTCCACGGCTGCCGCCAGATCGCCGACCTTGCGCTGAGCGCGCTGGCTGGCCACACGAATGCGCTTAGAGAGGGTTGTGACGGTGACGACGGCGATGGCGATGACAAGCACCGTGAGGCCGAGCAACACGGGGTCGATGATGAGCATCGCGATGAGCGCACCGATGAAGGTGATCGAGCCACCGATGGCTTCGACGAGTCCCTGCGTGAGCACCGCGCGCAGCAGGGTCGTGTCGCTGCCGACACGCGAGACGAGGTCGCCGGTGCGGCGACGATCGAACTCCGAGATGGGGAGGTTGAGCATCCGGCTCACCAGGCGACGACGGCTGGAGAGCACGACCCCTTCGCCGGTGCGCTGCAGAAGGTAGTGCTGGTAGCCGCTGATGAGGCCCGAGATGACGACGAGGCCGATGAGTAGCCACACGAGGGTGCCGAGCGATTCGTCAGCCTCAACGATCGTGATGACTTGGCTGACGAGCAGCGGCTGGGCGAGAGAAGCGCCAGCGCCGAGGATGCTGAGGATGATCACGAAGATCATGACCTTGCGGTGCTCGAAGAGGTAAGGGAGCAGCTCGCTGAACTTGGCGCGAGGGCCGTCGTCGGGGTTGTCGCGGGATCCAGAACGTCCGCGACGAGGTGCAGAGGTGTGTGAAGTCGAGCTCATGAAGTTTCTCGTTGTCCCAAAATGTAGGGCGGAGGTGCCGCGAGTGTTCAGCGACATCGGCATCAGCAATCAGCCTCTAAAACACTAAGCCTTCTGTCTGGGCGCTGCGTACAACATCCGGTGTATCTGTGCGGATGTTGCTACGCCGGTGGGCGGTGAGGGCACGCAAGCGGCGACGGGTGCCGATCGGCTGTGCAGCAGAACACCAGAGTGGTTAGGAGGCGATGGCGTTTCGAAGCATTTTGAGCGAGCTCTCCGCATCGTCGACGGAAAGGTGCAGCTGCTGAAAGTGCTGGTTTCCCGTGATCGTGATCCGAAGAACGTCTCCCGAACCCGAGTAGTTCCAGAAGTGCTTCTCTCCAGCGGTGTGGAAAGTTCCGCACAGCCTGCCGCCGAAATCGAGGCCGGGGCCACGCCATCCGGTCGGGATTCTGCTGGCGTGACGTTCGATCCCGGCATCACTGATGTCCGCTAGTTCAACGACGACGCTCTTTCTGAAGCACCAGACGCGGTCGAGGCCTCGCGGGGAGACGGTGAGAACTCCGTTCTCGATGCGAAGTGAGTTCCTGCTCATTCGGCACCCTCCGAAGCTCTCATCATGACGGCAGCGTCGCGACGATACCGAGTGCAGCGAATACCGCGCCGACAACGGCCAGCACGAAGACGGCCAGCGCCCACAAAAACAGCGGCGCCGCACTTGTCAGGCGAACGCGGTCAGTGGATGCCTGAACTAACGTCGTATGCACGGCGCGGTATCGACGATGCCCGACCCAGAACAGCACGGCTGTCATGATGAGGCCGAGCGCGGCCACGACGTAGCTGCCGATGCTGACGGTGTTGAGCAGGAGGCGCGCGGAGACGAGCGCGGCAATGGCAAACGACAGCACGGTGCGTTGCCAGGCGAGCGCGGTGCGTTCCGCTTGCAGGCCGGCATCGAAGGGGCGGTCGAAGGCGCGCGTCACTGGAGGAGAATACCGATCGCAAGCAGCAGCCCGGCCACGACAACGCCGCCGCCGATGGGGCCAGCAAGGTTAGGGGAGGGCAGCGGGCGTCCGAGTCGCAGCGACTGCTCGGCCTTCATCCAGCCGAACCACGCCTGCATCGGGGCAAGTACACCCAACAGAATCAGCAGCACGGATGCCCCGAGCCGGAATCCGGGAGCGATCGGCAGCACGAATGCCTCCAGCGCGACACCCGCAGCGATCAGTGCGAGCGCGGTGCGGATCCACGCCAAGAACGTGCGCTCGTTCGCGAGGCTGAAGCGGGCATCCGGCTCAGTGCCGACGCCGTAAACGCGGCGCGGAAAGCGGCGAGGAGGCGGCTGTACTGGTTCGGTCACGAGCGATCCTTCATGCCCCGATCCTATCGGGAGCAGAAGAGCCGATTGACGAGGAGCTCAACGGAGGGCTACTCCGTTGGCCTGACGAACTTCTCGTCGAAGTCGTAATCGTCCCAGTTGCCGTTGACGAGGATGTCGCCGAATTCGCCCGCAGGGAGTGAATCGACGGCGACGCTCGGTGCGCCCTGCCTGATCTCGAGGATCACGATGCCGGTATCGGGGCCGCCGCCGAGGAGCTCGAGCCCGTCTCCGACTCGGAAATTTCCGGTTAGCGCTTGTCCGGCGAGAACCACGGTGCCCGGACCGTCCGCATACAGCGTGTATTTGTCGTGCATCTGAAAGGCAACTTCGCTGCCGGGAGCCGCGCTTTCGATCGGATCGCTCGTGGGATCCGCCGAAGCTGACGCGCTCGCCTCGTCCGGGATGAACGTCGGCGTCGCGGTGGAATCTGCGTCCGAGGGGCTTGCGGGGGTGCATCCGGAGATCGCAATCGCGAGGCCGAGAACCACCAGAATCCCGAGGGATCGAGCAGAGTGCGTCATTCGTTGTGAGTTTCGCATGCCGTCAGCCTAGGGCGGCGCTCCGTTGGATGGCTAGAGTTGCTGAAAAAGTTTCACCCTAGCCATCCCTTCAGACGCTACTCGCCTCGAAGCTGACGCAACAGCACAGCGGTCGCGATGGCTGCGTTGGCGGCTTCTTCGCCCTTGTCCTCTTTCGAGCCCTCGAGCCCGGCACGATCGAGGCCCTGCTGTTCGTCGTCGAGCGTGAGCACGCCAAAGCCCACCGGTTTGCCGGTCAGGATCGACACTTGAGTGAGACCGCTGGTGGCGGCATCCGATACGTATTCAAAGTGGGGTGTTCCGCCACGGATGATGACGCCGAGAGCAACAACGGCATCCGCCCCAGCATCCAGAGCTGCCTTGCTCGCCACGGGCAGCTCGAAGCTGCCGGGAACCCGCACCTCGGTAACCTCGGCATTGGCCGCTTTGAGGGCGCGGTGCGCGCCGGCGAGCAAGCCATTGGTGATGACTTCATGCCACTGCCCAGCGATGATCGTGACTTTGAGGCCGGTTGCGTCGGTAACAATTTCGGGGGATCCTGCGCCACTCATTAGAGGCCTTTCGCGGTAAGTCGTGCTTCATCGAGCACGGCGGTGGAGGGGAGTTGGTGACCCATGCGGTCACGCTTGGTTTCGAGGTAACCCTCATTGCTGGCGCCAACGCCAACAACGAGCGGTACAAGGTCGCCGACAATCACGCCGCGCTCTTCAAGCTGACGCTTCTTCTCGGGGTTGTTGCTGAGCAGGCTGACCGTCGAAATGCCGAGATCTTTAAGGATGCCGACAGCCGCCCCATAGTCGCGGGAGTCGGCAGGCAGGCCGAGGGCCAGGTTCGCATCGAGGGTGTCGAGACCGTCTTCTTGCAGACGGTAGGCGCGCAGCTTGTTGATGAGCCCGATACCGCGACCTTCGTGGCCGCGCAGATAAATCACAGCGCCACCATCACGCTGGATGGTCTCCAGCGCAGCATCGAGCTGTGGGCCGCACTCGCACTTGAGCGAGCCAAACGCTTCACCTGTGAGGCACTCAGAATGCACGCGCACCAGAGTTGGTCCCTCGCTGAGGCGCTCGAGCGTTCCGGGCGCGATGAAGGCGACGTGATCGGCGCCCGTTGAGTTGTCGCGGTAGGCGCGAACGGTGAAGGAACCATGAACGGTGGGGATCGTGGTCTCGACCTCGAACTGCACTCGACTCATCTCGGGAATCGGTTCGATCGGAGCCGGGATGGTGTCGCAGCGGTTCTCTTCGAGCCAGTGCATGAGGTCCAGAATCGTGATGACGAGCACGTCTTCGCGCGCACCAAACTCAATCAGCTCGGGCAGGCGCATCATCTCGCCCGAGTCGAGCACGATCTCCGAAATCGCGGCAACGGGGCGCAGGCCCGCAAGCTTCATCAGATCGACGGATGCCTCGGTGTGGCCGTCACGCTCGCGCACTCCGCCATCGACTGCGCGCAGCGGCAAGATGTGGCCGGGGCGGTGCAGGCTCGAGGGCATCGAGAGAGGGTCCGCGAGCACGCGCAGGGTGTGGGCGCGGTCCGAGGCACTGATGCCGGTGCTGAGACGGTTCGCGGCATCCACCGACACTGTGTACGCCGTGCCCCGAGGGTCTTCGTTGTGAGCAACCATCGGCGGCAGCGCGAGGGCGTCAGCAATCTCGTTGGTCATCGGAGCGCAGATGAAGCCCGAGGAGTGGCGAACCATCCACGCGATCCATTCTTGGCTGGCGAGCTCGGCGGAGATGATGACATCGCCCTCGTTCTCGCGGCCTTCATCATCGGCAACGATGACGGGGCGACCGGCGCGGAGTGCCTCAACGGCATCGGGGATACTGGCGAGACTCATGACCCGCTCCTTTCGTGACGCTGATCAGCGCCGGTGAACTCCGCCATCCGGGCAACATGACGCGCCAGGATGTCGGTTTCGATGTTGACGGAGTCGCCCACAGCGAGCGCTCCCAACGTTGTAGCGGTGAGGGTCTCGGGAATCAGTGAGACCTCAAACCAGTCGCGGCCCACGGCACTCACGGTGAGCGAGACCCCGTGCACCGCGATTGAACCTTTGCGGGCGACGAGCGGGGCCAGTTCTTCAGTGAGGCTGAAGCGCAGGATGCTCCAGCTGCCCTCATCGGTGACGCTCAGTACCGTGCTCGTGCCGTCGATGTGACCCTGCACGATGTGGCCGCCGAGACGATCGCCGACCTGCATGGCGCGCTCGATGTTCACGCGGGCGCCAGCAGCGAGCGAACCGAGCGTGCTCATGTCGAGAGTGACGCCCATGACGTCGGCCGTGAACCAATCGGGGCCCTGATCGACGACGGTGAGACAGACGCCGCTGACGCTGATCGAGTCACCGTGGCCGGCATCCGACACCGCCTGCGGGGCGCGAACCGTGAGGCGAGCGCCATCATCGGTCGCGGCCAGTTCGACGACGTCGCCGAGCTCTTCAATGATTCCGGTAAACATGGTTACGCTTCCGTCTCTGTCGCCGGGGCGACCGTTGGCTCTGCTGCCGTGTGCTGTATTGCCGGTTGGGCGGCTGCGTTCGTGCTGGCCGCCGGGCGGGCGACAATCAGCACGTCGCTGCCCAGCGGGCGAAGTTCAGTGACGCTGAGGTCTTTCGCCTCAGTCATGGTCGATACCCCGAGCTCGCCGAGCGCCACCTTGGGGCCGCCCAACAGTTTCGGGGCGAGGTAGATGAGCAGTTCATCCGCAAGCCCGGCAGCGATGAAGGCGCTCGCGATGGTCGGGCCTCCTTCAACGAAGACGCGACGGATGCCCGCCTCAAACAGTTCGCTCAGCGCCGCGTTGAGGTCGCTGCCGTCAAACTGACGCAGTTTCTCGGGGTGCTGGCGCAGTTGTGCATCCGCCGGAATCTCGCGCCGACCGAGCACCACCGGCTGCGGTTGCGACTCAAGCAGTTCGCCGGCGTCGCCCCGCGCGGTCAGGCTCGGGTCATCGGCGAGCACTGTGCCCATGCCCACGACGATCGCATCGGCGCGCGCTCGTTGCTCGTGCACGTGCTGGCGGGCGGCGGTGCCGGTGATCCACTGGCTCGTGCCATCGGCGGCCGCAGCGCGACCGTCGAGGGTGGATGCCCACTTCACCGTCACGTGCGGACGCTGCAGTCGAGCTGCGGTCAGCCACGAGTGCAAAAACTCTTCGGCTTCGGCCTGAGCGATGCCGGCGATCACTTCGACGCCACCATCTCGGAGCCGTTCGGCGCCGCCAGCGGAATGCGGCCCGGGATCAGGCACCGCGTATACGACGCGGCTCACGCCAGCATCGAGCAGGGCTTGAGCGCAGGGGCCGGTGCGGCCGTGGTGGTTGCACGGTTCGAGAGTGACGACGGCGGTGAGGCCGTCAGCGTTGCCACCAAGATTGGCGAGAGCATCCACTTCAGCGTGCGGGGTGCCCGCGCCATGGTGCCAACCTTCGGCCACTATCTGGCCATCGGCATCCACGAGCACGCAACCCACTTGAGGGTTGCCGCCCGTGATCGGGCCGTGGCTCGCCAACGACAGCGCATGGCGCATCAGCTTCTCCAGCTGTGCCTGCTGTTCTGGTGTGGTCATCCGGGCTCTCGTCTCGTGGGACGCGCTCCGGGAAAGTGGGTTCGAAAAACCCGCCGGTCCATTCTGGGTGCCCATATTTCGGGCACTACAGATGGTTCGGCTCGTGCTTCCTCTTATCCGGACTGAGAAGTCTTGCGACTTCATTACCGTCGGTCCCGGAGTTTCACCAGGTCAACCGTTTCGAAGTTTTCACTTCGGCGCGGGTCGCGGACTATAACCGCCGGTTCGGATTCTCACCGAGCCCCGGAGCACGTTTTGCTTTGCTTAGTCTACTCAACGCGTTTCGCCGCAAACTATTCCCGCCCCAACCTCTCAGTTTGTTACGGAGCTATGAGACTG
Organism: Rhodoglobus sp. NPDC076762; assembly: GCA_040687235.1. Classification (GTDB taxonomy): domain Bacteria; phylum Actinomycetota; class Actinomycetes; order Actinomycetales; family Microbacteriaceae; genus Rhodoglobus. The sequence continues at coordinate 259,216 of JBFBMV010000002.1, forward strand.
CTCTAGTCGAGCAGCGCCACCAATTCATCAAGTGAGTGGATGACGCTGACGCCGGCCGCCCGAGCTTCGTCGAGTTGTTCAGTGGTTGCGCTGCGCTCGCGGTCGAGCCACACTCCGGTGAGTCCGGCGTTCGCGGCTCCCAGCGCATCCGTCGCTAGGCGGTCGCCGATGTAGACCGCGTTGGCGGGCTCGACGCCGAAGAGCTCGCACGCGTGGTGGAAGATGCGCGGGTCGGGTTTGGTGTGCCCGAATTCGCCGCTCGCGACAAGGTGCTCAACCCGGTGGGTGAGACCGACCGTTTCAACCTTGCGCGTTTGAAAGTCGAGTTCGCCGTTGGTGATGATGCCGAGGCGGGTAGCGGGGGAGCGGGCCTCTAACGAATCGAGGCAGACGAGGGCGTCGTCGTGCAGGTGCCACGCTGCGCGGTATGCCTCGAAGTAGGTGTCGAACCACAGGCTGGATTCGGCGTCGTTGAGCATCACGCCGTAGGGCTCGACGAAACCGCGGGCGCGGGCTTGGCGTTGGCCCTCGAAGGTCAGTTCGCCATTGAGGTAGCGGTGATAGTGGTGTTCTTCGAGCTCCGTCCAGCGCAGGCTTTCACTGGCGTCGTCGGGCCAGACCGCACTGCCATCGGCGCTCGGCCCGGCAGCAAATGCGGCCCCCAACGAGCGTCGGTGGTTGCGAATGCCGAGATCCACGGATGCCCGGTGGGCAAACAGGGTGTCGTCAAGATCAAAGAGGGCGACGGTGATGGTCAATGCACGTCCGTTTCGGTGTTGGTGGGGTGTGATCCAGACGGGGGCACGCGTCTAAAAGAGTGTGTCAAAAATCATAACGATGCATCCGATTGCGATCAGCGTCGCGAACAGGGCCGAATGCACCCATGTGGGCCGATGGGCTGTCCAATCGTTCTTCTCGGCGGCAAACCCACGAAACGCGAGATAGATGATCGGCAAGGGGAGGGCCCAGAGTGGCGACGGTAGTCGCGAAAACCCACGCTGTTCGAGTTCAGTACGATCTGCCCACGCCAACACGCAGGACAGCGCTGCCCCGATTCCCATGGTGAAGCCCAAAAATATCCATGTCGTGGTTCCACGCATTCCGATTACATGGGCCATAACGAGCAAGGCTTGTGCAATGGGCATGAAGACGATCAGTCGCACAGCAGAAGTGCTGGCGGTCAGAGGCACCGGCGAACTCTGAGCAAGTGGGTCGGGTTCGTCGAATCCTGCCATCGGGAAGTAGCCCCGCGGTTCAGGATGTTCGTAATCGGCACCAACCATAGGATTACGATAACCCCTCAGTTTGAGGAGAGCGCTAAATGGGCCACGGCAGCGCCGCGCCTGTCGGTTTGGCTAGTTCACCGTCGTCGGCAGCGCGGTGCGCGTGCCAACACAGGGGGCGAGTATCGTCGCGAAATCGACCCAATGCAGGCGCGGTGCCGGTGTACTCGAAGCCGACTTTCTCAGCTACGCGCGCCGACGCAACATTTCCCACGACCGCCTCCCAGTGCAACTCAGCGTGCCCCACGGAGTGAAGCCATTTCGCGGCTGCGGCGACTGCTTCGGGCATAAAACCTTCACCGCGGTGGGGAGCACCCAACCAATACCCGATCGCGGCGCTCTTCACGTTGAATCCAACAACGCCGAGTAGCAGCGGGTCGCCCGTGCGACGAATAGCCCACGTGAATTCGGAGCCCTCTGCCCACCACTGGGGTGCGAGTTCATTGATGAATCCATCCGCATGCTCCCGCTCATAGGGCCACGGGATGGGAACCGCATCTTTGAGCACGGTGTCCTGGCAGTACGAGGTCATCACATCGACATCCGCCTCAGTGAGCGCGTCAAGCGTGAGTCGTTCGGTCGTCAGGACAACGGGCTGCATGTGGTGCTCGCTAGACCGGCCACGGCTGGCCGGATTCGACCTCATAGGTGGGGTTCTCGTCCGGTGCGGTGAGCGTTGCCCACCACGATGGCGGATGTGTGCCGCCGCGGTATTCGCTCGACGCGGGCTCGATGCCGGTGTAGATGAAGCCGAGGCTTTTCGCGATGGCGGCGGAGGCTTTGTTGCCCACGAGAGCTTCCCAGCGCACTTCGGGGCGGCCGGTGGAGAACACCCAGCGGCAGACCTCGGCGACGGCTTCTTTCATGAAGCCTTGGCCGCGGTGCGGTTCGCCCATCCAGTATCCGATGGTGTCGTTGTAGAGACGGAAGCTGATGACGCCGAGCAGTTCGGGCTTGCCGGTTTCGCGGATCGCCCAGGTGTATTCGTCGTCGTCTTCCCACCACTGAGTTACGAGGTTGTTGATGAAGAATTCGGCATCCGACTTTGCATACGGCCACGGGATCGTGAGCGTGTGCTCGAAGATCGGGTCTTGGCAGTAGGCGGTCATGAGCTCGACATCGTCGCCGGTGAGGGCGTCGAGAGTGAGACGCTCGCTCGAGAGATTAAAGACTTGCATTAGCGCACCCGCGGCAAGAAGCCGATGCGGTCGTAGACCCGAGCAAGAGTGGCTTCGGCCATGTCGCTTGCGCGTTCAGCGTTGCGGCTGAGCACGCGATCAAGTTCGGCGGGGTCATCCAATAGCTCGAGCGCTCGCTCACGCACGGGGGCAAATTCCGCCACCACTACGTCGGCAACCTCCTTCTTGAGGTCGCCGTAGCCTTTGCCTTCAAATTGCGCTTCGAGCTCAGCGATGGATGTTCCGCTGAACGTCGAGTGCAGTGTCAGCAGATTCGAGACGCCGGGCTTCTCGCCGCGGTCGAAGCGGATCTCGCGGCCAGCATCCGTCACTGCCGACTTGATCTTCTTGGCCGTCTTGGATGGCTCGTCAAGCATCCACAGCACCCCAGAGTCAGTGGTGGCGGACTTGCTCATCTTCGACTCAGGGCTTTGCAGGTCGTAGATTTTGGCAGTTTCCTTTTGAATCTGCACTTCGGGCACCACGAGGGTGTCGCCGAACCGGGAGTTGAAGCGGGTGGCGAGGTCGCGCGTGAGTTCGATGTGCTGGCGCTGATCTTCACCAACGGGAACAACAGCGGCGTCATAGAGCAAGATGTCAGCGGCTTGCAGAATCGGGTAGGTGAAGAGCCCAACGGAGGCAGAGTCATTGCCCTGCTTGGCTGACTTGTCTTTGAACTGGGTCATGCGCGAAGCCTCACCGAAACCGGTGATGGTGTTCAACACCCACGCCAATTGCGCATGGGCTGGCACTTGCGACTGCACGAAGAGCACCGAGTGCTCGGGGTCGATACCGCCGGCAATGTACTGAGCGGCGGTGCGACGAGTCTGCTGGCGTAGCAGGGCGGGGTCTTGAGGAACAGTAATGGCGTGGAGATCAACAACGCAGAAGACGGCGTCGTAGTTCTCCTGCATCTCGCGCCACTGCATGAGCGCGCCAATGTAGTTGCCCACGTGGAGCGAATCGGCAGACGGCTGCATGCCTGAAAACAGGCGAGGTGTGGTGCTCATGGGCTAATTCTTTCAGATCGAATAGTCAACAACGACGGGAGCGTGATCGCTCCAGCGCTCATCCCAGGCGCCGGCCTTGTCGATGCGGTAATCCGCAACGGTGGCGGCAAGCGCGGGGGTGGCGACGTGGTAGTCGATACGCCAACCAGTGTCGGTGTCGAAAGCTTGGCCGCGCTGCGACCACCAGGTGTACGGTCCGTCGACTTCACCGGCGAACTGGCGGCCGACATCCACCCAGCCGAGGCCGGGTGCGGTCGTGCCGTCAACGCATTCGATGGTCTCGCCAGCGGCGCCGAAGAAGCGGTCGAAGTAGGCGCGCTCCTCGAGCAGGAAGCCGGCCTTCTTGCGGTTGCCGCGCCAGTTCTTGATGTCGAGCTCACGGTGACCAACGTTGAGGTCGCCGACGATGAGCGCGTGGTCGCTGTGGGCCGCAAGCTCGGGCAGGCGCACGAGCATGGCCTCCAAGAACTTGTACTTCTCTACTTGCTTCGGGGTGTCAACAACGCCCGAGTGAACGTAGGTGCTGACAACAGTGACGGTCGTACCGTTGACGTCAAAGTCGGCTTCGAGCCAGCGACCAGCGCTGTCGAAGTCGTCGGCACCGAGCGCAACCCGGTGAGCAAGAGGGGCGGATGCCGCCGAACCCTTGCGTGAGGCCAGCGCGACTCCTGCGCGGCCCTTTGCGGTCGCGACATCGTGCAGGATGTTCCAGCCATCGCCGAGCAGCCCTTCGATATCGGCGTCGGCGGCGCGAACCTCTTGCAGCGCCAGAATGTCGATGTCCCGGGCATCCAGCCAGTCGCCCATGCCCTTGCGGTAGGCGGCGCGAACACCATTGACGTTGACGGATGCGATGCGAAGACGTGTTGCCATGCCTCAAGACTACCGACGCGCACCGACCGTGCGGCACCCGGAAGTGAATGCCGGGCGCGCTGCAACGGGTGCTACTTCTTCTTGTTGCGCTTCATCATTCGAGAGAAGGTGCGTTTGAACTTCTTTTCGTTCGCCTGTGCTTGCTCACGTTCTGTAGCTGCGGCAGCTTTCGCCGCAGCTTTGGCCTCCGCGGTTGCCTTCGTTGAGGTCACCGCTCGTGGCGCGTCCTCATCGCGCTTCTCGCCGCTGATATCGAGATCGGCGTCATCGGCCGAGACCGCAATCCATGCGGAGCCAATGAGGATGATCTGGCAGATCAGGTTGAACCAAATCAGGAGACCGATGATCACCGCGAAGGAGGCGAGGAGTGGGTTGCGTGTTGCACCTTCGAGCAAAAAACCACCACCGAACTTCAGCGCGCCCAGCGCTACAGCCGCAATGATCGTTCCCTGAGCGAGCACACGGAAGGGGATCTTGATGCCGGAAACTACGCGATAGAACACCGCAAGAGTGGCCGTGTCGAGAAGCAGCACAATCACGAGGGCGACGCCGCGAGTGGCAATGACTGCGACATCGGAGTCTTCATCGATTGACACGAGGCCGAGAATCCAGTTCAGCGCGGCGGAACTTGCGACAGACATCGCCGCCGACAGCAACACGGCAAGGCCGAAGCCGATCGCTAGACCGACATCCTTCAGCTTCAGAATAAGAAAGTTTGTTTCCGAGCTTTCTAAGCCAAACATCGAGCGCACCGCGTCGCGGCCCGACGCAATCCAGCCCAGCGCCGTGAAGGCCAAACCAAAGGCAGCGATGACACCGGTGATACCCAGAATGCTGGTGTCGGCAAGGGTGTCACGGCTGATCGCTCCATTGCCGCTGCCGTCACCGATGAGGCCGGGGATGTTCGTGGAGATGAAGTTGTAGACCGCATCGAGCAAAACGGGATCGCCCTGCACGATGAAGCCGGCTACAGCGAAACCAACCCAGATTGCGGCGAACACGGCAAAGATCGCTTGGTAGGACAGCCCCGACGAGAGGAGTGGTCCTAATTTGTCCGCGTAGTGCATGAAGACACGCACCGGGCGTAGCTCCATTACCCACTCAATGGCCGGTTTCAGTCGTTGCGCAAGCTGCATCCGTTAAGAATAGCTAGGCTGTCTGTGCGTAACTCAGAGGAGAGGTCAGATCACATGGAACTTCAGGGTGTTGGAGTCGGACGATCGGTTGCCATTGGAAAAGTCGTGCGAATGCCCGACCCCCTTCCGGAACCGAAAGATGCTCGCCATTCAGGCGATGCCGCAGCAGAAAAAGAAGCGGCAGCATCCGCACTCACTTTCGTGGCTGCAGACTTGCGCTCGCGCGCCGAAAAGGCGGATGCCGAGGCCAACGAGGTTCTTACCGCTACAGCCCTGATGGCTGAAGACCCCTCGATTCTCGACAGCGTGAACGAACTTATCGACGGCGGCAAGGCTGCCGAACGCGCAGTGTTTGAGGCTTTCGCTTCGTTCCGTGAGATGTTGATTTCGCTGGGCGGCATGATGGCCGAACGTGCCACCGACCTCAGCGACGTGAGCCAACGCGTTGTTGCTCGCCTTCGTGGAGTAGAAGCGCCGGGCGTTCCGCAGCGCGATGACCCGTTTGTGCTCGTGGCCGACGACCTCGCCCCAGCAGATACCGCTCTGCTCGAGCTCGACAAGGTTCTCGCTCTCGTTACCCGCCAGGGTGGGCCGACCAGCCACACCGCAATTCTTGCTCGCTCGAAGGCGATCCCCGCCATCATGGGTGTTGCCGAAGCGCTTGAGCTTGCCGACGAGACGCTCGTGATTGTGGATGCCGGTGCCGGCACCATCACGACGGAGCCCACCGCCGAGCAGGTTTCCGCAGCTGAAGCCCGCATCGCCGAGCTCGCCGCCGCAGCAAACGCTCCCATCACTGATGGAGCTCTCGCAGACGGAACCCTCGTTCCGCTCCTCGCCAACTTGGGCACTCCCTCGGAGGCTGCGCAGGCGGTTGAACTCGGCGCTGAAGGTGTCGGCCTATTCCGCACCGAACTCATGTTCCTCGATGCCAAGACTGCGCCGACGGTCGAAGAGCAGACGAAGGAATACACCGAGATGCTGCAGCACTTCCCCGGTAAGAAGGTTGTCGTTCGTGCTCTCGACGCCGGTGCCGACAAGCCGCTGAGCTTCATGGACATGGGTGAAGAAGTTAACCCCGCCCTCGGGCAGCGCGGCCTTCGCTCGCTTCGTGTCAACGAGAACATCCTGCGCGACCAGCTCACTGCTCTCGTGAACGCTCAGAACGCGACCGACGCCGACCTCTGGGTCATGGCCCCGATGGTGTCGGATGCCGAAGAGACCGAATACTTCGTCGCCTTGGGCCGCGAACTCGGCCTCAATACCGTCGGCGTCATGGCCGAGGTTCCCTCGCTCGCCGTTCTCGCCGATCAGGTCGCCGAGCGCAGCGACTTTGTTTCAATCGGTTCTAACGACCTCACTCAGTACACGCTGGCTGCAGACCGGATGCTCGGCACCCTCGCCAAGTTCCAAGACCCGTGGCACCCTGCCGTGCTTCGCATGGTGAAGATGCTCGGAGACGCTGGGGCCGCTGCTGGCAAGCCTGTCGGAGTCTGTGGTGAAGCTGCCGCAGATCCGCAGCTCGCCATTGTTCTTGTCGGCCTCGGAGTCACGAGCCTCTCGATGACGCCCGCGGCGCTCGCCGACGTGCGGGCCGAGCTGCTGACGGTCACGCTCGAGCAGGCTAAGGCTCGCGCTGCTGCTGCTATCAACGCAACAACCGGGCCGACGGCTCGCGAAGCTGCAGCACAGGCTGTCTAAGACCTAGAACCCCCGAAGTGCCGCCACCCCCAAACGGGTGGCGGCACTTCGTCGTTAACGGGGTTCACGCTGCAGGGGCGGGAATCGTAACGTGGACTTGGTGCCGCGAAGTGGTCCACCCGAAAGGTGTATTCCTGCGACCGACGGTGGGTCTTCGCGAAAGAATTGATGGCATCTCAGGAAGACCCTGAAGCTCCATCGGGGTACAAATTTCCGAACGATGTGGCTCTCATCGATGCGGTCAAAAATGGTGCTGATCGGCAAAAGTGGGCGCGAGCCTCGGCCAGAAAGTGGTTGAGCGCTGTGCCGGCCCCGCCTTACGATCTCGGCGATGAGAGCGCTGTCAGCGAAAATAGGTGGTCTAGTGCAGCCTCGGTTGGCACACCGGCGCCGCTAGTCTGAAAGCCGCTAGAACGCAGCAATATTCGGGACAGAACGACCTGTTCCCCCCTAGTGGGGTCACAAATTTCTGAGAAAATTCGATAGTCTGCGTCATAGAGAACGGGTTGCTCGGTCTCTTTGGGTAAGAAGGTTGTTTCTCCATAACCTTCACTCCAAAGGGACACAGAGAGGCCCGGGAAATGGATCAGGGGGATGAGCGGAATCGTGGCTTCGAAGCTAACCACTTCGGACGAGCAGCTGCTGGCACAGGCGCGTACGGGGGTACAAAACGCCTTTGCCGAGCTCTGGAGTCGCCACTACCGCTCGGGTATATGTGTTGCCCGTCAGTACACGTCGATAGACGCGGACGATCTCGTGTCTGAGTCGTTCGCGCGTATTTACCAGCGTGTGCTGGCGGGTGGCGGCCCGCAGGGAGCCTTCCGCCCCTACCTGTACACCACCATCCGCAACCTCGCTTCGACTTGGGGTGCTGCCTCCCGCGAAGTACAAGTGGATGAGATCGCAGACTTCGAAGACCCCCGCACGCTTGACGATCCGATTGCGATCGCCCTCGACCACACGCTCACTGCAAAGGCCTTCCGCGAACTGCCGGAACGCTGGCAGTCGGTGCTCTGGTACACCGAAGTAGAGGGCATGGATCCTCACGAAGTGGCTCCGCTGTTGGGGATGTCCGCAAACAGCGTCGCTGCGCTGTCGTATCGCGCGCGTGAAGGCCTGCGCAAAGCATGGCTGCAGGCTCATATTAATGACGCGACCGCATCCGGTGAATGTCAGTGGGCGATGTCCAAATTTGGCGAGCATGCGCGCAAGAGCCTCAATGCCCGGGATTCTAAGAAGGTCGAAATCCATCTCGCGACGTGTACCCGTTGCGCCATCGTTTGCGAAGAAGTCGATGAAGTTGGTTCACGCCTAGCACTCGTGATGATCCCGATGCTGCTGGGTGGCGTTGCCGGCGGAGGCTTCCTCAGCGCCTTCGGCCAGGGCGGCGCTGCGTCGCTCACGGCAGCGGCTGCACCGGCCATGCCAGCAGCGGTCGTGGCCTCTACGCAATTCGCAGGCGCGAGCGCGGGTGCTGTTGCGGTGGTGGGCGGTGCAGGCGTGGGGGCCATGCCCGTGGCGATCGCTGGAACAGTCGCTGCTGCAATCGCCATCACTGGCTCATTTATTGCTCTGGCGCCGATCTCTCCTGAGGCTTCGAATGCCGAGGGCACATCGTCAAGTCAGTCGCTGGATGCCCCCAGCAGCGCGTCCGGGGGAGCTGCGGCGGTAAACGACAACCTCGGTGGCGACCGCGCCGACCCAAGCAATGTCGCGATCCCCACTGTTCCGGTTATTGACACCACGACAGCGACGCCTGGCGAGTCGAATGACGGTACGCTCGGCGGCGGGCTCGTCGGGAGCGTCGTCGATGGCGTGGGCGGAGCTGTGGGAGGGCTCGTGGACGCCGTCGTGGGAACAGTTACGGGCGGAGCTCCTCCAGCGGGCCACACTGCGCCGGGTGGAGTTGTTGCCGCTGATATCGACCTCAATCTTGTGGGGACAGCCACTCCCGGTGCCCACCTTTCGCTTCAAGCTGGCGGTCTTGTTTACGCGACGACCACGGTATCCAGCAACGGCACATTTGCGCTGAACGTGACGGGGATCCCGGGAGGCCTCTCCTCCCTCGACCTCGTACAGACGGTCGATCGCGACTACCTCGCAGGAATTGTTGGCAGCGGCGGACTGTTGGGAGGGCTGCTGGGTGTCGTAGACGGCCTCATCAATGACCTCATCAAGCCGCTGAACTTGTCATCCGGGAATAACCAAGGCGTCAACATTCGACTGCTGAGTTAAACCCCAGTTCGGGGGTCTTTGGTCCTTTTCCCCGTCATAGCTGCTCGGCATACCAGTCTCTTTTAGTGGGCAACCCGAATGCCTATTGTGAGAGGTCGCCGTGGGTGACGGCCGCTCACAAACAAATCGCCCCTGTCGCTACCTTGGTAGCGACAGGGGCGAGCTTGTCTAGTGCGGGTGCGCCGTTACGGCTTGCCCTTAATGATGGCCTGCTTCACTTCAGCGATTGCCTGCGTGACCTGGATGCCACGGGGGCAAGCGTCGGTGCAGTTGAAGGTGGTGCGGCAACGCCACACGCCCTCTTTGTCGTTGAGGATGTCGAGGCGAACCTGCGAACCCTCATCGCGCGAGTCGAAGATGAAGCGGTGAGCGTTCACGATGGCGGCGGGGCCGAAGTACTGGCCGTCCGTCCAGAACACAGGGCAGCTCGACGTGCACGCGGCGCACAGGATGCACTTGGTGGTGTCGTCGAAGCGAGCGCGTTCTACGGGGCTCTGCTTGCGTTCCTTGCCGCCCTTGGTGGCGCCAGCCATCAGGAACGGGTTGATTTCTTTGTAGGAGTCGAAGAACGGCTCCATATCGACAATCAAGTCCTTTTCGAGCGGCAGGCCCTTGATGGCTTCCACGTAGATGGGCTTGGTGATGTCGAGATCCTTGATCAGGGTCTTGCAGGCCAGGCGGTTGCGGCCGTTGATGCGCATGGCATCCGAACCACAAATACCGTGCGCGCACGAGCGGCGGAAGGTCAGCGACCCATCCTGTTCCCACTTGATCTTGTGCAGGGCATCGAGCACGCGGTCAGTGGCGTACAGTTCGACGTCAAAGTCTTCCCAACGCGGCTCTTCGTCAACATCCGGGTCGAAACGACGGATGATGAGCGTTGCAGTGAAGGTTGGAATCTCTTCGGCTGCGGCAGGCTTCTTGTCAGCGACGGCAGTGCTCATTAGTACTTTCTCTCCATCGGCGGGTAGTTAGTGATCACTACCGGCTTCCAGTCGAGGCGGATGTGGTCACCCGCCTCCTCTGATTCTGGGTCGCCGGTGAGGTACGCCATCGTGTGCACGAGGAAGTTCTCGTCGTCACGGTTGGGGTAATCCTCACGCATGTGACCGCCGCGGCTTTCCTTGCGCGACCGAGCCGAGTACACGAGTACTTCAGCGAGGTCGAGCAGGAAGCCAAGCTCAACGGCTTCGAGCAGGTCGGTGTTGAACCGCTTGCCCTTGTCGTGGAGCTGAATGTTCTTGTAGCGTGCGCGCAGCTTTTGGATGAGCTGGGTAACCTCTTCGAGGCTTTCATCCGTACGGAAGATCTGAGCGTTGCGGTCCATCGAGTCTTGCAACTCTTTACGGATCACAGCAATGCGCTCGGTGCCATCACCAGAGCGGACCATGTCGAGGATGCGCTTGACGCCCCCGGCAGGATCCTTCGGCAGCGGAACGAACTCAGCGGTCTGCACGTACTTCACGGCCGACTTTCCGGCGCGCTTTCCGAAGACGTTGATATCGAGCAGTGAGTTGGTGCCCAGTCGGTTAGAACCGTGAACAGAAACACACGCGCACTCGCCGGCGGCGTAGAGGCCTTTGACGACATCCGTGTTGTTGCGCAGAACTTCAGCTTCAACGTTGGTTGGGATGCCACCCATGGCGTAATGCGCTGTAGGCAGTACGGGAACAGGCTCGGTGTACGGCTCAACACCCAGGTAGGTGCGGGCGAACTCCGTGATGTCTGGCAGCTTCTCGTCGATAACGGCAGGCTCAAGGTGAGTGATGTCGAGGAACAGGTAGTCCTTGTCGGGACCGGCTCCGCGGCCTTCACGAATCTCGGTAGCCATCGAGCGCGCAACGATGTCTCGCGGGGCGAGGTCCTTGAGCGTCGGCGTGTAGCGCTCCATGAAGCGCTCACCCTCGGCGTTACGCAGGATCGCGCCTTCACCTCGAGCAGCCTCAGAGAGCAGGATGCCCAGTCCAGCCAACCCGGTGGGGTGGAACTGGAAGAACTCCATGTCTTCGAGCGGAAGACCCTTGCGCCAGATGATTCCGACGCCGTCACCGGTGAGGGTGTGAGCGTTGGATGTCGTCTTGAAGATCTTGCCGAAACCACCGGTAGCGAAGATGATCGCCTTCGACTGGAACACGTGCAGCTCGCCGGTAGCGAGCTCGTAGGCAACAACGCCGGAGGGTTCTTCGACGCCATCAACCTCGGTCATGACCAGGTCGAGAACGTAGAACTCGTTGAAGAAGTTGATGCCGAGCTTGACGCAGTTTTGGTACAGCGTCTGAAGGATCATGTGACCCGTGCGGTCGGCGGCGTAGCAGGCGCGGCGAACCGGAGCCTTGCCGTGCTCGCGAGTGTGACCGCCGAAGCGACGCTGGTCGATCTTGCCGTCTTCGGTGCGGTTGAAGGGCAGGCCCATGTTTTCGAGGTCGATGACCGCGTCAATGGCCTCTTTCGCGAGGATCTCGGCAGCGTCTTGGTCGACGAGGTAGTCGCCACCCTTGACGGTGTCGTAGGTGTGCCACTCCCAGTTGTCGTCCTCGACGTTGGCGAGAGCCGCAGCCATACCGCCCTGCGCTGCACCGGTGTGCGAGCGCGTGGGGTAGAGCTTAGAGATCACCGCGGTCTTGGCGTGTGGGCCGGCTTCAATAGCGGCGCGCATACCGGCACCACCGGCGCCCACGATCACGATGTCGAACTGGTGGTAGTGGACTCCGTCAATGACGGTTCCGTCGGCGATGTCGCCGGTGTTGATCGTAGACAATTAAAGCGCCTCACAGAAGCTTGCAAGCAGTGCTGGGTCAGCACCGGCTGGGCAGGGGTCGAAGGTGGTGATCACGAGGGTTCCCAGCGCGATCAGGATGACGGTCGATACGGCGATTCCGGCAAGCAGAACCGTGCGCACCTTCGGGTTGGTCGCATAGTCATTCACGATGGTGCGCATACCGTTGGCACCGTGGATGAGGGCGAGCCACAACATCAGGCCGTCCCAGACTTGCCAGAACGGGTCGGAGAGCTTTCCGCCGACGAACGCGAAGTCGATCGCCTTAACGCCCTCGCCCAAGAACATGTTGACGAGAAGGTGGCCGAAGATGAGAACGACAAGAACGACACCTGAGGCGCGCATGTAGATCCATCCCCATTTTTCCCAGTTGATGCCGCCAGTGCGGCGACCACGGGTAGGAGTGCGGGGGGCTTCGATGAGACTCATGCTCAACCTCCGAAGACGTGCATTAGCTGGCGGGGGATGAATCCGGCAAGCAGCACCAGCCAGATACCAACGACTACCCAGAACAGGGTGCGCTGGTGCTTGGCGCCGAAGGCCCAGAAGTCGATCAGGATGATGCGCAGTCCGTTGATCGCATGGAACCCGATGGCCGCAACAAGACCGATCTCAGCAAGACCCATAAGCGGCGTCTTGTAGGAGTCGATGACGATGTTGTAGGCCTCAGGGCTTACGCGAACGAGTGCTGTGTCCAAGATGTGCACGAGGAGGAAGAAGTAGATGGAAACACCGGTAATACGGTGCAACACCCACGACCACATGCCCTCGTTACCCCGGTACAGGGTGCCAGCAGGTCTCTTGGGTGAGCGAATCTTGGGCGGCGACTGCGGCTCCGCCACTAGGTTGCTCGCCGACTTCTCTGGCACGAGGACCCTCCTTGCGGTCTTGGGTCGCGTCCACCGCGACCGATGAGTGTCCGCACAGCGGACCTACCCATTCTATTCCCGCTTACAGACGGCCGCTTCCCAGTCGACCCTAAATAGCAAGAAATCGCGAAGGTTTTCGTGAATATTGCGGAACTTAAGGAGCGCCAATGAGCGTTCGCCCAGAAAATTAGCGTGTAGCCGCAGCAGTTGAAGAGTTTTTCGAGCAACGAGCCCGCCGAGGACTCCGTCGCGTCGCGAGTTGCGCGATGCCTAGCGCGTGAGCTGTGCAGGCGCCGTCGCGATTGCATCGTTGTAGTGCGCGACGAGTTCAGCGCAGATGCCGCTCCACGACTTGTTCAGCACTGTTCGACGGCCGGCCTCACCCATGCGAGCACGAAGCGCCGGGTCAAGGCAGAGCGCCTCGATATAGGCGCGCAATTCATCCTCGTTATCCGGTTCGAAAAGAAAGCCATTCGTGCCGTGCGTGATGAGGTCGATTGGCCCGCCCGCGCGGGGAGCCACGACCGGCAATCCGGCTGCATGAGCCTCTTGAAGCGTCTGGCCGAAGGTCTCCTCCGTGCCAGTGTGAGCGAACACGTCGAAAGCCGCATACGCCGTGGCCAACTCTTCGCCGCCCAGTTTGCCCAGCCAAGTGACCGGGATGCCGGCAAGCTCCTTCTTAACAAGAGGTACCGATGAACCGTCTCCCACGATCGCCACGCGCACTCCGGTGAGGCCGCGAAGAGCTCGCAGGCGTTCCACTTGTTTCTCCGGAGCGATGCGTCCGACGTAGCCGACAACCACTTCGCAGCGAGGGGCGAGCCGTTTGCGCAGTCGAGCGGTGGCGGGGGAGAGCTTCTTGGCAGGGTGATACATTGCCAAGTCGACGCCGCGACCCCAGCGCTCAAGCTTCGTCAAGCCGATGGCCTGTAGGTCGGCCATGGCCGTGCTCGAGGGAGCGAGAGTCAACTGTGCGCCATCGTGGATCCAACGCACGATGCGCCAGGCCAGTTTCGTGGCCTGACCGAGGTGGTGGCGGCGAGCGTAGCCAGCGACATCCGTCTGGAAAATGGCAACCGTGGGGATGCCGAGGCGGTTAGCGGAGGAGATAGCCTGCGCACCGAGCAAGAAGGGCGCGGCTGCGTGAACCACGTCGGGCCGAAAGTCGGCGATCAGTTTGTGCACTTGTGGGTTCGGAAGGCCGACAGGAAACTGTCGATAAGCGAGGGCGGGAACAGCGTGAATGCGAAACCCGGCGTAGCTTTTCGGCGCACCGGCTGACGGGCAGATCACCATGGCCTGATGACCCTCGGAGCTCAAGTAGTCAAGGACCTTGAGCACACTGTTCGTCACTCCGTTGACAGTAGGAAGAAAGCTTTCACTCACAACGACTACTCGCACAATCAGCACCTCACTCGCATCGGTAATCGTCACGGTATGAGGTGGGGACAACGGGCAAGTTAACGGGTGCTGAAGTCTAAGGTTGAGGCATGAGTCAACATGAAGTGTCGTTCGACAATTTCTATAGCGTGATCCCCGCTGGCGGTATCGGGTCACGGCTATGGCCCCTTTCTCGGGCCGACGCTCCTAAGTTCTTGCATGACCTCACGGGTTCAGGGCAGACGCTCCTGCGTGACACGTGGGATCGGCTTGCCCCACTGTCCGGCCCGGAGCGAATCATGGTGGTGACGGGGCGCGCGCACCGGGCAGCCGTGGAGAAGCAGCTGCCTGAACTCAGCGACCCCAATGTCGTGCTCGAAAGCGAGCCCAAAGACTCCTCGGCAGCCATCGGACTGGCAGCAGCAATCCTGTTGAAGCGTGACCCCAATGTCGTCATCGGGTCATTCGCTGCCGACCACGTCATTCGTGACATCCGCGGTTTTCGGAGAAGTGTTCGTGAGTCGATTGCCGTCGCTAATGCCGGTTACATTGCTGCGATCGGCATTACGCCCACCGAGCCCGCGATTGGATTCGGCTATATCCACTGTGGGCAGGCGCTCGCTATCGATGGTGCCCCCAGTGCCATTGCGGCCAAGTCGTTTGTCGAGAAGCCTAATTTTGCGACCGCACAGTCGTATCTAGCCAGCGGAAGCTACCTGTGGAACGGCGGAATGTTTATCTCCCGTGCCGACGTTCTGCTGGAACAATTGGGCAAAGCTGAGCCTGAGTTGCTTGACGGGCTGATGAAGCTTGCCGATGCCTGGGACACCCCTGATCGTGGTGCGGTCGTCGACGCGGTTTGGCCTCACTTGAACAAGATCGCGATCGACTACACCGTCGCCGAGCCTGCTGCGGCGGAAGGCAAACTCGTCGTTGTGCCAGGCGACTTCGATTGGGACGATGTCGGAGACTTCGCATCCATCGCCAAATTGCACTCGGGTGGGCGCAAATCCGACCTCGCAATCCTGGGCGAGAACGCTCGCGTTTTAGCCGATAAATCGACCGGAGTCGTGATTAGCCAGACCAACCGTTTGATTTCCCTAATTGGGGTAAACGACATTGTCGTGGTCGACACCCCTGACGCTTTGCTGGTTACTACAACTGCAAACGCTCAGAGGGTGAAATCTGTAGTGGATGCTCTAAAAATCTCCGGACGCAATGACGTCCTGTGACGGCCGCATTTCGCGTTTGTAACCATTCGGCTTCGGCGCTCATATTCGCACAATCGTTTACTTGATTCTTCGGTACCGTAGGTGAATCATGTTTCGACAATTTCTGTCGAACAGCATCTTGGAGGACACCTTGAGAATCAGCACTCACGGCCGCGCACTCAGCGGCATGGCGCTCGTTGCGACCAGCGCACTCGTACTCGCCGGTTGCGCAGCTGCACCCGAAGAGACCGAAGCAGGATCGGGCGAAACGCTTGACTTCCTTCCCTGCATGGTTTCTGACTCGGGCGGATTCGACGACAAGTCGTTCAACCAGCTCGGTTACGAAGGCATCGAAGCCGCTGCAAACGAACTCGGTGTTGAGTTCAACACTGTCGAATCGACCAGCGACGCAGACTACGCGCCGAACATCGAGAGCCTCATCGCTGAGGGTTGCGACCTGATCGTCACTGTTGGATTTAACCTCTCCGCAGCAACTGTTGAGTTCGCTCAGGCAAACCCCGATGTCAACTTCGCCATCGTCGACGATGCCGCTGACAACGACTTCGACGGCACGACCGACGCAGAGAACATCAAGCCGATCCTCTTCGACACCGCTGGTGCAGCATTCCTCGCCGGATACGCCGCAGCAAGCTACTCGAAGTCGGGCGTCGTAGGTACCTATGGCGGAATGAACTTCCCCACCGTTTCGATCTTCATGGATGGTGCGGCTCAGGGCGTCGAGTACTACAACGCTGAAAAGGGCGCTGCTGTTACCGTTCGCGGTTGGGACACTGCAGCTCAGGACGGAACGTTCATCGGTAGCTTCGCTCCCGGAACCGACTCGCGCGCAGCAGCTCAGAACCTGATCGACCAGGGTGCAGATGTTCTGCTCCCCGTTGGTGGACCCATCTTCCAGAGCGCGGTTGAGGCAATCCGCGACTCCGGCAAGGACGTCGCCATGCTCGGTGTCGACGCCGACCTGACCGAGACCGAGACGGAAGCTGCAGACCTCTTCCTCACCTCGATCCTCAAGCAGATCCGTGTCGCAGTTGAAGACGTTGTCACCGAGGCATCGAGCGGAAAGCTCGACACCACGCCGTACATCGGAACTCTCGAAAACGGTGGAGTTGGCATCGCGCCGTTCCACGAATTCGAGTCGAAGGTAGACGCAGGCCTCGAGGCCGAACTCGTTACGGTCAAGGACGGAATCATCTCCGGCAGCATCGAAGTGAAGTCGTACCTTAACTAGTTAGATAACTCTGAGGGGGCTGGCTCGCGAGGGTCAGCCCCCTTCGTTTTCGAATAGCTACCTGAGGCTATTCTTGTGAATCCCACGATGGCGAAGACGCCATCACAGCAATGAGGAGAGATTGTGAAGCTTGAGCTGCGAGGTATAACCAAGCGCTTCGGTGACCTAATCGCGAATGATCATATTGATCTCACGGTCGAAGAGGGCGAGATTCATTGTCTCCTCGGTGAAAATGGCGCGGGCAAGTCAACGTTGATGAATGTGCTTTACGGCCTTTACCAGGCTGAAGAGGGCGAAATTCTCATTGACGACGAGGTCCGCCACTTCGTCGGCCCCGGAGACGCTATGCGCTCGGGAATTGGCATGGTGCATCAGCACTTCATGTTGATCCCGGTCTTCACCGTCGCTGAAAACGTTGCCCTCGGGCACGAACAGGTCTATGGGCCCGGCCTTCTCAACTTGGATGCCGCCCGCACGCTCGTGCGCGATATTTCCGCACGATTCGGCTTCGACATCGACCCCGACGCCCTCATCGAAGACCTTCCTGTTGGTGTGCAGCAACGGGTTGAGATCGTCAAGGCTCTTTCCCGCGAAGCCAAAGTGCTCGTCTTTGACGAACCCACCGCGGTGCTTACCCCGCAAGAGACCGATGAGTTCATGGCAATCATGCGTCAGCTCAAGAGCGAGGGAACATCCATCGTCTTCATCACGCACAAGCTGCGTGAAGTCCGCGAAGTAGCGGACCGCATCACCGTAATTCGTCTCGGAAAGGTCGTCGCTGAAGCCGACCCCAACGCAGGCAAAGAAGAACTCGCTTCACTCATGGTCGGCCGTGCGGTCGACCTGACGATCGACAAAGCGCCGGCACAACTCACCGACAACGCGCTCGTGATCGAGAACCTCACGATCGCTGATGAGCTTGGCCACCGAGCTGTCAAAGACCTCAGCGTGACCATTCGCGGCGGTGAGATCCTCGCAATCGCTGGCGTTCAGGGAAACGGGCAGACGGAGCTCGCTGAGGCGCTGCTTGGCATGCAGTCTCGCGCATCCGGATCCATCACGCTCAATGGCACAGAACTGCTCGGGCTCAACCCCCGTCAGATTCTCGACACGGGCGTTGGTTACGTGCCGGAGGATCGCACCGTTGACGGCCTCGTCGGCGGCTTCAGCGTTGCTGAAAACCTCATGCTCGACCGCAGCGATGGAGAACCCTTCGTCAAGTTCGGCACTCTGCAGACCGAGGTGCTTAACGAGTTCGCTACGGAAAAGCTCGAGTCATACGACATCCGTTCGCAGAGCATCCATGAGCACGTCTCGAAGCTCTCCGGTGGTAACCAGCAGAAGGTAGTTCTGGCCCGCGAAATGAGCCGTGAACTCTCGTTGCTCGTTGTCTCGCAGCCGACTCGTGGACTTGACGTTGGATCGATCGAGTTCGTCCACGAACAAATTGTGGGTGTGCGTGATCGTGGTGTACCCGTCATCGTCGTCTCTACCGAGCTCGATGAGGTCGTCTCCCTGGCTGACCGAATCGCGGTCATGTACAAGGGACAAATTGTTGGAATCGTGCCTGCGGATACCCCGCGCGAAAAACTCGGCCTCATGATGGCTGGCGAACGCATTACGGAGGAGGCAGCATGAGCGAGCCAACACCCCAGAAACCCGAAGAACAGAAGCCAGAGGATGTCGCCGCACTGAACGACGCCGAGAGCTCGCAGATTAACCCGGATGCGGCACGCTGGACGAATGCGTTCCGCGAGATCGCCTCTGGTAACGCCCTGCTTTCTGTGCTCGCTGTTGTGCTCGCCATCCTGATTGGCGGAGTGCTTATCGCGTTCACCGATCCTGATGTGCAAGAAGCCGCCGGATACTTCTTTGCCCGCCCGGGAGACTTGTTCGCCGCGATCGGGAGTGCCGTCGGTGGTGCTTACCTCGCACTGTTCCAAGGTTCGGTCTACGACTTCCGTCGCGATGACTTCCTCTCGGCAATCAAGCCGTTGACTCAGACTCTGGTCTTTGCAACTCCGCTAATCGCAGCTGGACTCGGCGTCGCCATCGCGTTCCGCGTTGGTCTGTTCAACATCGGTGGCCGCGGCCAGATCATCGTGGGCGCGGCATTCGCGGGATACGCGAGCTTCGCTTGGGACCTGCCGATCGTTATCCACGTCATTGTTGCTGTCGTGATGGGAATCATCGGTGGTGCTCTGTGGGGAGCTATTGCGGGGCTGTTGAAGGCTCGCACCGGCGCCCACGAGGTGATCGTCACGATCATGCTCAACTACGTCGCCTACTACCTGATTAGCTTCTTGCTTCGCACCGACCTGCTCAAGAACCCCGGTTCGAATAACCCCAAGACTCCGCCGGCAGCAGAAAGCGCGGTCCTGCAGCCCATCTTCGGCGACGGCTTCAAGCTGCACTGGGGGTTCGTCCTGGTGGTTGCGGCGACTGTTCTGGCGTGGTGGCTCATTGACCGCTCAAGCCTCGGCTTCAAATTCCGCGCTGTGGGCCTCAACCCTCATGCGGCGCGAGTGGCAGGTGTCAAAGTCGAGCGCATCTACGTCTACGTGATGCTGATTGCCGGTGGTTACGCCGGTCTCGCGGCAAGCACCGAGGTGCTCGGAACGACGACCAGTGGCTTTACGTCCGGGGTGGATGCCGGTATCGGCTTCGACGCCATCACCGTTGCACTCTTGGGGCGCTCGACACCGTGGGGCACATTCGCCGCTGGAATCCTCTTCGGCGCGTTCAAAGCCGGTGGCTTCACGATGCAGGCATCGCAGAGCATCCCGATTGACATCGTTCTCGTTGTTCAATCACTCATCGTTCTGTTCATCGCAGCACCACCACTCGTGCGTGCCGTGTTCCGATTGCCGCAACCCGGCGCTCGCGCAAAGAAGGTGCTTAGCTAATGACTTTCACGAACAACACTGAAAGTAAGACCTCGGCGGCATCGAAAATCGACCGCCGTAGCTGGAAGCTGCCGATTGCTTTCGCGATCGTCTCTTTGATTTCCGGCGTTCTCTTCATCGGATTCGCTGAGGATGCTCCCACCGGGTTCAACCTCTCGACTGGTACCGACCTCATCCAACTGCCGGTAGTTCACTTGCCTGCGTTGGCCACGGGAGTCATCGTCACGATTTTGACAGCCCTCATCGCTGTCGGGTCTGCGTTCATGATTTCTCAAGACCGCAGCGTTCCCAAGTGGATCCCGATTGCGGGCGCTATCTTCGCCCTCACGGGATTCCTCACCTGGGCTGCTGCAGACGAAACACTGCGCGTTCCCGAGCTGTTCGCCGGCTCGCTGGTTCTCGCTGTGCCGCTGGTGTTTGGTGCCCTTGGTGGCGTTATCTCTGAGCGCGTTGGTGTGGTCAACATTGCGATTGAAGCGCAGCTGCTTGCTGGTGCTTTCGTCTCCGCTGTTGTCGGCACCATCACCGGGTCCCCTTTTGCGGGCCTCTTCGCTGCAGCCGTCGCGGGAATGCTCGTTTCGTTCCTGCTCTCGGTCTTTGCGATCAAGTACCTCGTCAACCAGATCATCGTGGGTGTTGTTATCAACGTCTTGGTGTCTGGTCTGACCGGATTCTTGTACTCGCAGTGGCTCACCGAGAGCCCGGGCGAACTGAACAACCCGGAAGGCTTCTCCACGCTGCCGATCCCGATTCTCAGCGGCATCCCGATCATCGGACCGGTGCTCTTCAAGCAGACCATCATCGTCTACCTGCTTTACATCATCGTTGCTGCCGTTGCTTTCGCGATGTACCGCACACGCTGGGGTCTCCGTCTGCGCGCTGTGGGAGAGCACCCCAAGGCCGCCGACACTGTCGGTATCAATGTGACGCTGACACGCTTCTGGAACGTCGCCCTTGCTGGCGCGATTGCCGGAATGGGTGGAGCGTTCATCACGCTGAGCCAAACGGGTCAGTTCGGCAAAGACGTTACAGCGGGCGCCGGATTCATCGCCCTCGCTGCCGTGATCTTCGGACGCTGGGACCCGATCAAGGCAACGCTTGCCGCGCTGCTCTTCGGCTTCGCCAGTAACCTGCAGAACGCGCTCAGCGTTGTCGGTTCGCCAGTGCCGAGCGAGTTCATGCTCATGCTGCCGTACGTCGTCACCATCATTGCTGTCGCCGGTCTGGTCGGAAAGTCTCGACCGCCAGCAGCATCCGGAACACCGTACGTAAAGGGGTAACGCTATGACGATCGAGCCGCAATCAATCGACTGGGATGCACTGAGGCTCGTCGCCACAGATGCCCTCACCCACGCCTACGTTCCCTATTCGAAGTTCCCGGTCGGCGTCGCAGCAATCGTCGACGACGGCCGGGTAATTTCGGGCGCGAACGTAGAAAATGCGTCGTATGGCCTCACGCTGTGCGCCGAATGCTCCATGGTGTCGGCACTGCACATGTCTGGCGGTGGCAAGCTCGTTGCTTTCACCTGCGTCGATGGCAAGGGCAACGCCCTCATGCCGTGTGGCCGCTGTCGCCAGTTGCTCTTCGAGCACTCTGCCGAAGGCATGCTGCTGGAGACGGTATCGGGCATCAAAACCATTGACGAAGTAATTCCCGACGCGTTCGGGCCACGAACCCTTGAGGAGTACCGCGGTGAATAACAGCGCAGAAGCCACGCAGGTCGAACGTTTCGACGTCGTCGACCTCATCCACGCCAAGCGTGACAAGGGAGTACTGAGCACCGACCAGATCAACTGGCTCGTGGATGCTTACACTCGCGGCTACGTGGGCGACGAGCAGATGGCTGCCATGACGATGGCCATCTTTATCAACGGAATGGAGCGCGAAGAGATTCGCGACCTCACACTCGCGATGATCGCCAGCGGAGAGACCCTGAGCTTTGAGGGCCTCGGCAAACCGACGACTGACAAGCACTCCACGGGTGGTGTTGGCGACAAGATCACCCTGCCGCTGGCCCCTCTAGTTGCATCCTTCGGCGTGGCCGTACCGCAGCTTTCAGGGCGTGGCCTCGGCCACACCGGCGGAACGCTCGACAAGCTCGAGAGCATCCCCGGTTGGCGCGCCGACCTCACCAACGAAGAGTTCTACGCGCAGTTGCGTGGCGTTGGTGGCGTTATCTGTGCCGCTGGCTCGGGTCTCGCTCCGGCCGACAAGAAGTTGTATGCCCTTCGCGACATCACCGGAACCGTTGAAGCGATCCCGCTGATCGCATCCTCGATCATGAGCAAGAAGATCGCAGAAGGCACTTCGGCTCTCGTGCTTGATGTGAAGTTCGGTTCGGGCGCGTTCATGAAGGACGCTGACCGTAGCCGGGAGCTGGCCGAGACCATGGTTCGCTTGGGCAAGGATGCCGGCGTCAAGACGGTTGCCCTGCTCACCAATATGAACGTGCCTCTCGGTCTTGCCATCGGTAACGCCAACGAAGTGCGCGAATCTGTTGAGGTGCTCGCAGGCGGCGGACCCGCTGACGTGCGTGAACTCACGATTGCTCTCGCCCGCGAAATGTTGGCTCAGGTCGGTCACGAAGACGCCGATGTCGAGGCTGCTCTCGACAACGGACAGGCAATGGATGCCTGGCGCGGCATGATCAGCGCGCAAGGCGGAGACCCGGATGCCGCCCTGCCGCAGCCGAAGGAAAGCCAGGTCGTTGTGGCTGACCGCGACGGCGTTCTCGTTGAACAAGAAGCGCTGCCGTTCGGTATCGCCGCGTGGCGTCTGGGTGCCGGCCGTGCCCGCAAGCAGGATCCCGTGCAGCACGCTGCTGGCATCGACCTGCACGCGAAGCCCGGTGACACCGTGCGCAAGGGCGAGCCGCTCTTCACGATGCACGCCGACGAACCCGCGCGCTTTGAGCGCGCCCTCGAGTCCCTTGAGGGTGCGTACCGCATTGGCGACGCGGGCGACACCGTGCACGATGGTGGTCCGCTCATCGCGGGACGCATCGACTAACGGAACCACTGACGACGCGACTCTGCGTCTGAACGAGGGGTCTCATCCGCTGACGTACAGTTGTTGAAATGACGACAGCGGATGAGACCGTCCCCAGCGCTGAACCAGCGCGGAACGCTGCCGGGCGCACGACCCCTGCCCCCGGCGATACAGACATCGACCACTCCACTAAATGGCGCGCCTTTTGGGTGTGCGTGGTGGTCGCAGCCATTACGATTCTCGACCTGTCGAAGGTCAATGTGGCGCTGCCCTCGATTGAGGACGCCCTCGGTGCAACCTCAACCCAACTGCAGCTGATCGTGTCGGGCTATGTGCTGACCTTTGGGCTCGTGCTCGTTCCCGCCGGACGATTCGGTGATCAGCGCTCGCGCAAAACCCTGTTTCTGATTGGGCTGACGGTCTTCACCGTCGCCAGCATCGCCTGCGCCCTCGCGCCGAATGCGGCCATGTTGCTCGTGTTCCGTTTGCTGCAAGGAGTCGCGGCCGGCATCCAGATGCCTCAGGTGATCGGACTGATTCAGCAGTTGTTCCAAGGCCCGGAGCGCGGTCGAGCCTTTGGCCTCTTCGGCGCCATGATCGGTATCTCCACTGCCTTCGGTCCCACGCTCGGCGGCCTCATGATTGCTCTCGGTGGAGCCCAAGACGGCTGGCGCTACATCTTCTGGATGAACGTGCCGCTCGGCATCATCGCGCTCGTGTTGGCCTGGCGGATCCTGCCCTCGACCGCCAAAACCACCTATGCCCGCCTCGATCTCGATCCGGTCGGAATCGCGATCTTTGGTGTCACGGTGCTGGCCCTCATGTGGCCCTTCCTGTTCACGACGGGGGCACCTACGGATGATCCCAATCGCTGGTGGCTGCTCGTGCTGTTTGTGCTTTCTGCGGCGGCGTTCATCTGGTGGGAGCGTCGCTACGCTGCTGGTGGACGCGCGCCGCTCGTGCCGCTCAAGCTCTTCCGCATTAGCTCGTTCCGCAATGGCACTCTGCTCGCGACCGTGTACTTCGCGGCAATGCCCGCGATGTTCCTCTTGACCACGCTGTACCTGCAGCTGGGCTTGGGGCTCGAGCCTGTCTTCGCTGGCATGGTGACGATTGGCTTCGCGCTGACGAGCGCGTTCTCGTCGTGGCGCGGCGGCATCCTTGTCGAACGCTACGGCCGCTCGCTCGTGGTCGTCGGGCTCGCGATTCTGATGATCGGCATTGGCGTACTCATGGCGGCGGCAATTCTGACTCCGCCGGCGCTCACGCCGTTCGTGATGGCGGCGGCGATGTTCATTGGCGGCGCGGGTGGCGGCCTTGTGATCTCGCCCAACCAGACGCTGACACTGCACGACATTCCGCCGCTCGAAGGCGGCTTGGCGGGATCCGTGGGCCAGTTGGGGCAACGCATCGGCACCGCGATCGGCACCGCCGTAGCGCTCTCACTGTTCTACTCAACGCTCTATAACGAGCGCAACAGCGGCGAAAGCGCCGTCGAGCTCTACCACCACGCGTATGGCATGGGCATGATCGCGACAACGGTGTTCTTTGCCATCGCGATTCTCATTGGCGTTGTTGACCTCGGCGCCCGCAAGCGGCGCGAACGGGCGCTCGCAACCGCGTAGAGCACGCCTGAAACGACGGATGCGGCGAACCGAAGTCGGTCGCCGCATTCGTTACGCTCCTGCGATTTATAGCTGGGGATCGCCGATGCGCTCGAGCGCGTCGACGACCATGCCCCAAAACTTGCCATGGTCGAGGTTGCGGGCGACCTGAGTGGTGCAGTCAGCAGGAGCCGGGGCGCGGAAATCAGCCACCGTCATACCGAGCGTGAGAGTGCCGGCGAGTTCGACATCCAGCGGAACCTTGACGACCTGCATAACGGTGGGGTCAATCACGAAGGCGACCGCACAGGGGTCGTGGACGGGTGGGTGATCAAAGCCCTGTGCATCGCGATAGGTCTCGCCGAAAAAGTCGAGAAGCTCGCCAACGAAACGAGCAGGACCGGTGCCTACTGCCGCGATGGATGCTGCAACCTCGTCAGTCGCGAGAGCTTCATGAGTGAGGTCGAGTCCGACCATCGTCAAGGGCCAGCACTCGTTGAAGACGATGTGAGCGGCTTCAGGATCGATGACGATGTTGAATTCGCTCGTTGCGCTCCAGTTGCCGACGTTGACGCCGCCACCCATAAGAACGACTTGTTTGACGCGCTCGGCAATGCGCGGTTCCTTGCGTACAGCGAGCGCGATGTTGGTGAGTGCGCCGGTAGGCACAAGTGTGACGGTGCCGGGGTCGTGGCTCATGACGGTGTCGATGATGAAGTCGACGGCGTGCCGAGCATCCAGCTCGATGATGGGCTCGGGCAATACTGGGCCGTCAAGACCTGACTCGCCGTGAATGGACTCGGCAACCTCGATCTCCCGCACGAGCGGGCGATGCGCTCCGCGAGCGAAGGGCACATCGGTGATGCCGGCTACTCGCGCGATCGCGAGCGCATTGCGCGTGACCTTCTCGATCGTCTGGTTGCCCATGACGGTGGTGACGCCCAGCAGCTCGATATCGGGGTTGCCGTGTGCAAGCAGCAGCGCAATCGCATCGTCGTGCCCAGGGTCGCAGTCGAGAATGATTTTTTCAGCCATAGCGAAAAGCATATATGAAACTGATCTTCATATATGTAGGATTGCGATATGACAAATAATCTTGTTGAGGCGGCAGCTGCTCGATTGCTGTGGGTGAGGGCGCGGATGCCGCTGCTCGCCGAGGTGAGAGAGCGCTTTGAGCAAACGAAGCCGTTCGTCGGGCATCGTATCGGCATGGCCATGCACCTCGAGCCTAAGACTGCTGTTTTGCTCGAGACCCTCAAGGCGGGGGGAGCGGAGATTGTCGCCACCGGCAATCACGGATCAACCCAGGACGATGTGGCCGCCTACCTGCGGGCCCAGGGCATGACCATTTTCGGGGCCCGCAATGACACTGAGTGCGAGTATGAGGCGCATGTCTGGAACGTGGTGGAATCCAAGCCAGACATCATTCTCGACAACGGTGCTGGCCTCGTCGCCCGCCTAGTGGAGCAGGGGAAGACGGACCACATCGTAGGCGGTACCGAAGAAACCACCTCAGGAAGTTACCGGCTTCGCGATGAGCTCGCTGCGCACATCCGTTTTCCCATCTTTGTTATCGATGAAAACCCGCTGACCGTTATCAACGAAAACAAACATGCTGCAGGGCAATCGGTGGTGGAGAGCTTTATGCGGATCACCAACGTCATGGTCTCGGGGCGCCGCTTCGTGGTGGCTGGCTACGGATGGTGTGGGCGCGGAGTTGCTCAGTACCTTCGTGCTTTGGGCGGCAAGGTGGCCGTTGTCGAGGTCGATGAAATTCGGGCTCTTGAAGCAGCCCTCGATGGCTTTCGAGTGGCGAACATGTTCGACCTTGCCGGATGGGGTGAGGTTTTCATTACGGCTACCGGTCATCCACAAATTCTCACGACCGACTTCTTCGAGGTGGTTGCTGACGGGGCTATGCTCGTCAACTGCGGCCACTTCGACTGGGAAATTGACGTATTGGCTCTGCGCGATACCGCTGTCAGTACGTCCGTGATCGATGGTGCAATCGAGCGAATCGATCTCCCCGGCAACCGGCATGTGACCTTGCTGGCTGACGGGCGAATGATCAATCTTGCGGGGCGAGAACCGCGCGGCAATTCAATTGAGTCGATGGATCTCGGCTTTCTGCTTCAAGCACTGTCGCTCGAGCGAATCGCCACTCTGGCGAGCACCCTCGAACCGGGAGCGCAGCCAGTGCCTGACAGCATCAATCGTGAAGCGGCGCGGCGGATGCTCGCCGTCATGCAGGCGGACCGCTGATGGCCACCGGCCCGGAGTACAGCGCTCCCGCCCTCGACAAAGGGCTCGACATACTCGAGCTGCTTGCTGACACCTCTGGCTCGCTGAGCCAGTCACAAATCGCCGAGAGCACTGGGCGCAGCATCGGCCAAATCTTTCGCGTGCTCTCCACGCTAGAGCGACGAGGCTACGTCGTGCGCGACAAACAATCGGGCTTGTACGAGCTTGCGATGAAGCTATTCGATCTCGCTCACCGCCATCCGCCCCTACGCAGCCTGGTCAGTGTGGCGCTGCCCATCATGCAGCAGCTCGCTGAACACGCTAGGCAGTCGTGCAATCTCGCGGTGCTCGATGGGGCGCTCGTGCGGGTGCTGGCTCAAGTTGAATCGCCCGCCGACTTCGGATTTCGAGTGCGGGTCGGAGCGACTTTCGGCGTAGACACCACGGCCACCGGCGCAGTGCTCACCGGAGGCGCTCCCATTCCGGAAAGCCCTGCAGCGGGAGTCGACACTCTTCATCCGGGAATCACCGATATCGTCGCCCCTGTCCGCAGCGCCGACGGCCTCATTCTTGCCGCTCTCACAGTGCCGTATGTCTCAAGCACGTTCAGTGATGTGGCGCCAGAAAATGTGCGCGAACTCGTCGAAGCGGCCGCGAGGGAAATCTCAGATTCTCTTAGCGAGGAAGCTTTCACAGGATCGTAACGTCATCCAGCGAAGCTTCAGGGCGCTTTCAGCGGTCGGCACGGTAGATTTGTAGGTATGAACGCCGCTGTTGAGAATCTCGTAATGCCCGGAGGCGGCGCAAGCATCACTGCGCTACCCAAGATCTCCCTGCATGACCACCTTGATGGCGGGCTTCGCCCCCAGACAATCGTGGAGTTGGCCGACGAAATCGGTTACCAACTTCCCGAGAATGACGCCGCGAAACTCACCTCGTGGTTCTCGAGTCAGGCCGACTCCGGTTCTCTCGTCGACTACCTCAAAACGTTCGACGTCACCATCGCTGTCATGCAAACAACTGAGGGTCTCAAGCGCGTCGCGAGCGAATTCGTTCACGACCTCGCCGCTGATGGCGTCATTTACGGCGAGATTCGTTGGGCTCCCGAGCAGCACCTGCAGAAGGGCCTTGACCTCGATCAGGTTGTCAGCGCCGTGCAACAGGGTCTCGAAGAGGGTGTGGATGCCGTGCGTTCGAGTGGGCAAAGCATCCGCGTTGGTCAGCTTCTCAGCTCCATGCGCCAGACCGAGCGCGGCACCGACATCGCCGAGCTCGCGATTCGTCACCGCGACCGCGGCGTCATCGGCTTCGACATTGCCGGCCCCGAAGCGGGATTCCCGCCGAGCCGCATGCGTGGAGCCTTCGACCTGCTCGCGCACAACTACATGCCCGCTACGGTCCACGCTGGAGAGGCGGATGGTCTCGACAGCATCCGCAGTGCCCTCTTTGATGGCCGTGCGCTTCGTCTTGGCCACGGTGTGCGCTTGGCCGAAGACATCACGATCGCCAACGAAGACGATGAGAACACCTACGTCACGCTCGGCGATTTGGCACAGTGGGTGAAGGATCGCGAGATCGCGCTCGAACTGAGCCCCTCGTCGAACCTGCAGACCGGCGCAATCGAACAGTGGGGCGACGAAATGATCGATCACCCCTTCGACCTGCTCTACCAGCTTGGATTCCGCGTGACGGTCAACACCGATAATCGCCTCATGAGCGCCACGACCCTCAGCCGCGAGCTCGCGTTGCTCACAGAAGCGTTCGGCTATGACCTCACCGACCTGGAGGTCTTCCAGATCAATGCCGCTGCGGCAGCATTCTTGCCCATCGAAGAACGTGAAGAGCTTTCCGAGGCAATCAGCGTCGGTTTCGAGAGAGCGTAGTGATGTCACTTCCCCCGCTGCCCGAATCAGCGATTGAAATTGGTGTGAGCGCCAAAGACTGGCGTGCTGCTGTCGCGTTGTCTGGCGAAGCTCTGGCGCGTTCCGGAGCGGCCCATCCCGGCTACGCCCACGAGATGATCCGGATGATCGAAGATCATGGTCCCTACGTTGTGATCGCACCGGGCCTGGCCTTGGCGCACGCGCGCCCCGGCCCGCAAGTGATTGCGAACGGTCTGTCGATCGTCACGCTCAAGGAGCCCGTACGCTTTGGGCACGCGCACAACGACCCGGTTCGTGTCGTCCTCGGCCTTGCCATCACAGAAGCCGGTGCACATCTGGCAGCCATTGCCGCCGTGGCGAACATCTTCAACGACTCCTCGGCTATCGACCAGTTGGCCGCCGCAACAACCCCCGCCGAAGTTCAGCGCATTATGGGAGTGACCCCCGAATGAAAATTGTGACCATCTGTGGTGCTGGTATCGGCAGTTCCGGTGTTCTCAAGATCAACGCGGAACGCGCTCTGAAGGCACTTGACCTCGAAGCGACCGTGGTCGCCGCCGACGTCAGCACGGTGCGCACTGTCGCCGCTGATGCTCAGATCATTCTCACGAGTCAAGAATTCGTCGAAGCGATTGGCAAGACGAACGCTGACGTGATCGTGATCGTGAATCTCTTTGACACTTCAGAGCTGGCACAAAAACTCGAGGACGCCCTCGGTTAGACCAAGGACGCCCTCTGAGAGTGTCTGATTGTGCGTGAGCGCTCGCTCTCGCTCTTGCGCTCGCGCTAGCTGAGAAGCTCGCGCATTCCTGCCTCAAGCTGGCTCGCGACGGCCTCTGCGGCAGCCTGCCGTTCGGCACCATCGCCTGCCGTGCTGGAGGCATCCACATAGAACTTAAGTTTGGGCTCGGTGCCGCTGGGCCGCACGATCACGCGGGCGCCGCCCTCAATTTGCAAGCGGATGATGTTGCTGGGCGCGAACCCGTCGACGCCGTTCTCGAAGTCATCAAACGACTCGACCGCGAGGCCGCCGACGCTCGTGGGCGCCGCGGCACGCAAGCGCGTCATGGTGTCGCCGATTTCCGAGATCTGAGCGAAGCGCAGCGAGACTTGGCGTGAAGCAAAAGCTCCGAATCGTGCGGTGAACGCGTCGAGGCGGTCGAGGATCGTTGAGCCTTCGGCTTTGAGCTCGGCCGCCATCGACAGGAAGTCGACCGAGGCCGAAATGCCGTCTTTGTCGCGAACCTTGTCGGGGTCGACGAGGTAGCCGAGGGCTTCTTCGTAGCCGAAGATCAGCCCATCGATGCGAGAAATCCACTTGAAACCGGTGAGGGTGTCGGAGTAGTCGAGGCCGTAATCGGCGGCAATGGCGCGCAGGGCAGGGGACGAGACAATCGACGCGGCGAGCTTTCCCGTTCCGTTTGAACGCTCTGCGGCACGCCAGCCGAGCAGCATGCCGACTTCGTTTCCGCTCAGGCGACGCCATTCACCATCGCGATCGGGAACGGCGACCGCAAGACGGTCGGCATCCGGGTCGTGAGCGATCGCGAGATCGGCCCCAGCTTCGCAAGCCTTCGCGAAGCTAAGATCCATGGCTCCCGGCTCTTCGGGGTTGGGGAAGGCGACGGTGGGGAACGCGGCGTCAGGCTGAGCCTGTTCCTCCACGAGCGCGGGGGCCGGGAGGCCCGCCTTCGCGTACACAGCCTGAGTGGTTTCCCAACCGACACCGTGCATCGCGGTATACGTGTAAGTGATGCCTGTGACTGGGCCTGCGAGAGCTGCCGTGCGCGCGATGTACTCATCAACAACGCCGTCGTCGGTCGTGACGAAATCGGTTGAGCGGGGCAGGTCGGCAATCGATCCCTTGGCTACGACATCAATCGCGTGGGCGATGTCGGCGTCGGCGGGGGAGACGATCTGCGAGCCGTGGTTGTCGCCACCCAGATAGACCTTGTAGCCATTGTCAATCGCGGGGTTGTGGCTAGCGGTAACCATCACGCCCGCGCTCACATTGAGGTGTCGAACAGCGAACGCGAGCACTGGCGTCGGAAGCAGGCGCGGCAACAAAATGGCGCGCACTCCGGCACCCGCCATAATCGTGGCCGTATCGCGGGCAAAGACTTCGGAGTTCACGCGACCGTCGTAGCCGATCACGATGCTGGGGCTCAGTTCGTGGGTGAGCAGGTAGGCGGCAAGTCCCGCAGCCGCCTGAGTGACCAGCACCCGGTTCATGCGGTTCGGGCCGGCACCCAATTCGCCGCGCAATCCGGCCGTACCGAAGGCGAGCCGCGCATCAAAGCGGTCATGGAGGCCAGCGATAGCGGCCTCGTCGCCCTGAGTGGCATCCGTGATCAAGGCTTCGAGCTCGGTGTGCGTAACCGCGTCAGGGTCTTGCTCGAGCCAAGCATGGGCGGCGGCAATCAGTTCGTCGGTGCCAAGGGGTGCTGCACTCATAGGGCGCTCACAATCTGGGCGAGAAGGTTGCTGATCTGCACTTCGGCGTCTTTGCCCGCCTGAATTACTTCTTCGTGGCTGAGGGGAGTGGTCTGGATGCCGGCCGCCAGGTTGGTGATGAGCGACATTCCCAAGATTTCCATGCCAGCCTGGCGCGCAGCGATCGCTTCGAGCGCCGTGGACATTCCCACGATGTGGCCACCCATGGTCTTAGCCATCTGAACTTCGGCGGGAGTCTCGTAGTGCGGGCCGCGGAACTGCGTGTACACACCCTCGTCGAGGCTTGAGTCGATCGACTTCGCGATCTCGCGCAGGCGCTTGCTGTACAGGTCGGTGAGATCGATGAACGTCGCACCTTCGAGGGGCGAGTCGGCTGTGAGGTTGAGGTGATCGCTGATGAGCACGGGGGTTCCGGGCTTCCACGTCTCCTTGATGCCGCCGGCACCGTTGGTGAGAATCATGGTCGTAGCGCCGGTCGCTGCCGCGGTGCGCACCGAGTGAACGACGCGGCGAACGCCGTGGTTCTCGTAGTAGTGGGTGCGTGCGCCGATGACGAGGGCGCGCTTGCCGCTCGGCAACAGGATCGACCGCAGGGTGCCGACGTGGCCTTCAAGCGCCGGCTTGGAGAAACCGGGGATGTCGGAGGCGGGGATCGTGGCAGTAGTTTCGCCGATGAGGTCGGCGGCCTTGCCCCAGCCGCTACCGAGCGTGAGGGCAATGTCGTGCTTCTCGACTCCGGTCGCGGCTGCGATTGCGGCAGCGGCTTGCTTGGCGACCTCAAACGGGTCTGCGGTGGGGTCGTCGAGGGGATTAGTGGTGGGCGACTGTGACATGGCATCCACTCTAAACGCTGGGACAGTTAACTCACCGAGCGGTTGAGCGCGAATGTGAGCAGCGAAGCGCGCGTGCCGCTGCTGGTGAGCCGCCGATGAGAGCCGCATGCACATTGGTGCGTCGGCGGTTTGTCGCTGGGGCAGAACCGCGCGAGAATAAGGGCATGGCCTATGAGTTTGAGCGCACCCAACGAATTGCAGTACTCGGTGGTGGCCCCGGCGGCTACGAAGCAGCCCTGGCGGGTGCCCAGTTGGGAGCGGACGTCACTCTCGTTGAGCGCGCCGGTGTTGGTGGCTCGGCAGTGCTCACCGACGTGGTGCCCTCGAAGACGCTGATCGCAACGGCAGAAGCGACGAACGCGATTCGGGATGCGGCTGACCTGGGCGTGCAGTTCTACTCACGCTCCGACTCCGGGCGGGCCGTTCGCCCCGACATCACCGTGAACCTTGCTGCGGTCAATGCGCGCCTCATGCGCCTTGCCCAACAGCAGTCCGACGACATGAAGTCGCAACTGATCAAGGCCGGCGTACGCATCATTGAGGGCGAAGGGCGTCTCGATGGCCCCCAGCGGCTCGTGGTCTCTACCGGCAAAGGTAAGTCGGGCACCGACTTTGACGAAGTGGATGCAGACACCGTCATCGTTTCCGTCGGTGCACGCCCGCGCGTGCTCGACTCCGCTATGCCCGATGGCAAGCGCATCCTCACGTGGACTCAGCTCTACACACTCGACGAAACCCCCAAGCACCTCATCGTGGTGGGCTCCGGCGTCACGGGTGCCGAGTTCGCTTCGGCCTACACCGCGCTCGGTGCCAAAGTCACTCTGATCTCCTCGCGCGATCGCGTGCTCCCGGGAGAAGACGAAGACGCCGCCCGCGTGATTGAAGACGTCTTCAAGCGCAACGGTATGACCGTTCTTTCCAAGTCGCGCGCCGAATCCGTGAAGACCACCAAGGATGGCGTCATTGCCACCCTCAGCGACGGGCGCACTGTAGAAGGCTCGCACTGTCTTATGGCCGTCGGCTCGCTGCCGAACACGGAAGGTCTCGGCCTCGAAGAGGCTGGCGTTCAGCTGACCGAATCGGGCCACATCCGCGTCAACCGCGTTGCCCGCACCTCGATGCCGTCGATCTATGCGGCCGGTGACTGCTCCGATTTCTTCCCGCTCGCGTCCGTTGCCTCGATGCAGGGACGTACCGCGGTCTTCCACGCAATGGGCGACGGCGTCACGCCGATCGAACTGCGCAACGTCGCCTCGAACATCTTCACTCAGCCCGAGATTGCCACCGTCGGCTGGTCGCAAAAGCAGATTGAAGACGGCCTCGCTCAGGGCACCATCTATAAGCTGCCGCTGGCCTCTAACCCGCGCGCCAAGATGATGGGCATCAAGGACGGCTTCGTGAAGCTCTTCGCTCGCACCGGCTCTGGCACCGTGATCGGTGGCGTGGTCGTGGCGCCGAATGCTTCTGAGCTCATCATCTCGATGGCGCTCGCGGTAGAACACCGCCTCACGGTCGACCAGATTGCGCGCGCTTTTTCCGTGTACCCGTCACTGACGGGCAGCATTACGGATGCCGCACGCGCCATGCACGTCGTTCACTAGCCTGCGGGCGCTAGGCAGCGGTCGCTAGCCCGCAGTCTCTAGCCAGCGGGCGCTGGCTCTGCCGCGCCCTGCTCGGCGTCGCTCTGGCGTTCTTGGAAGGCTAGCTCTTCGGCTGACGCTGCTCCTTCTTTCAGCTCCATGACGTGCTCGACGAGCTTCGTGGCGGTCTGTTCATCGATCACGAGGTCGGTAATGACGCCCGCCCGCAGTGCTGCGAGCAGCGGAACGACCTTGTTGTCGCCGGCCACACCACAGATGCGGCGGGGGATCGCGCGCAGTTCTGCCGGGGTGGGGCCGGTTGCACGTGCGTTCATCGAGAGGTCTTCGTAGCTGCCATCTTCGCGAAGGAAGATGGTGCACACGTCGCCCACAATGCCTTCGCTGTCGAGCGTTTCGATGTCGCCCGCTTCGAGGTAGCCGGCGGAGTAGACGTGGCTGGGCACTTCACCGGCGATGGCACCGATCGAGAACAGCGCTATATCGGCGCGACGCTGGTACTCGAGCACGCGCACAATTGACCGCTCTGACCACATGGCGTTGCGTGTTTCCGCGTAATCGAAGAATGCCGGCACTGGGAATAAGTGCACTTGGGCATCGAACGCGTCACCGAAGTTGGCAATCAGGTTACCGGCATATTCCACGCCCGAGGTGCGAACGTTGGCTGCTCCGTTGAGCTGCACGACGGCGCTTCCGCGGGTGGGTTTCTTGCCCAAATGGCGCGAGATTGCGGCCAACGTGGTGCCCCAAGCCACGCCCATGATCATGTCGGAATCGAACCAGCCGGTGACCATTCGAGCGGTGGCTTTCGCTACCTGCTCGAGCCGTTCTGTCTCGTCGGCAAGGTCAGCGACGGGCACGACATGGGTGGCGATTCCGAAGCACGTTTCTATCTTTTTGGCCAGGCCCGGACCCCGGGTGGGAGTCGGGCGAAGCGTGATTTCTACGAGGCCGCTATCGCGGGCATCCCGCAGCAATCGGGACACGCTTGAGCGGGACATGTGCAGGTGGTTCGCAATGGTGTCCATCTTGATGTCTTGCAGGTAATACATCGACGATGCGGCCAGCATTGCCTCTTCGCGTTCCATAACGTCCATCCTTGCACGTTCGTGCAGATGTGCTGCTCAGTTTGTCATTGACCCTAGCTAGCGTAATACGCTGCTGAGCAGTGGATCATCCCAGAAGATTCACAGCCGTCCTCGGCGGTAACCACCACCACACGATAGAAGAGCAGTGTTCATGGCTGACCAGTCCCTCACCCGCGAAACCCGCGACAGCGCCATCCAGCGTCTTATGGAGAGCGCAGAGCCGGGGCGTGAACTCGACGTTCTCGTCATCGGTGGTGGAATCACCGGCGCCGGAATTGCTCTGGATGCCGCCACGCGTGGTCTCGACACCGTCGTTGTCGAATCCCAAGACTGGGCCGCCGGCTCTTCCAGCCGCGCCAGCAAGCTCATCCACGGCGGACTCCGCTACCTGCAGATGCTCGACTTTAAGCTCGTGCACGAAGCACTCACCGAGCGCGACCTGTTGCTGAACAACGTGGCACCGCACCTCGTGCGTCCGCTGCCGTTCCTGTACCCGCTGCGCCACCACGTGTGGGAGCGCGCCTTCGTCGGCGCCGGAATTGCTCTCTACGACTTCCTCGCTTCGGTTACCGTCAAGAGCACCTCGGGCAAGCGCAGCGTTCCGTGGCACCGCCACATGTCGCGCAAGCAGCTCGCTGCTCGCTTCCCCGGCCTGGCTCACGATGCCGCTGTCGGCGCGATCGAATACTGGGACGCCAACGTCGATGATGCTCGCTACGTCGTGAGCGTCATCCGCACCGCTTCGGCTCACGGCGCCGGCGCCGCTACCCGCATGCAGGTCGTCGAGATCACGAAGAACGATGAGGGTGTCGTCAACGGCGCCGTCATGGTTGACCTCGAAACGGGAAAGACCTTCCCCGTCCGCGCCAAGGCCGTCATCAACTCCACCGGCGTCTGGACCGGCGAGACTCAAGCTCTCGCGCACGAAAGCGGCGGACTCAAGGTTCTGGCCTCCAAGGGCATCCACATTGTTGTTCCTCGCGAACGCATCAAGGGTGAAGCCGGCCTGATCCTGCAAACTTCCAAGAGCGTGCTCTTCGTGATTCCCTGGTCACGCTATTGGGTCATCGGCACTACTGACACTCCGTGGAAAGAGAACCTTCTCAACCCTGCGGCAACCGCCGATGACATTGACTACGTCATTGCTGAAGCCAACGCAGTGCTCGCAAACCCCATCGACCGCACCGACGTTATCGGCACCTGGGCGGGACTTCGCCCCTTGCTGCAGCCGGGCACGATGGAGGGCACAAACTCGGCCAAGGTCTCGCGAGAGCACACTGTTGCGTCGCCCATCCCGGGCCTCACGGTTATCGCTGGTGGAAAGTTCACCACTTACCGCGTGATGGCGAAGGATGCCGTTGACTTCGCGATCGGTAAGGACGCGGCCAAGGCCAACCCTTCGACCACCGAAACTGTCGCACTGTTGGGCGCTGAAGGACTCGAGGAAGCAACCGCCGGTGCTGCGGCACTCGGAGCGAAGTTCGGCTGGAGCGATCAGATGATCGACCACCTGCTGCACCGTTACGGCGCGAAGATCTCCGAGATCGCCGCCATCGCTGACGCCGAGCCGGAGATGGCCAAGCCGCTGGCGCAAGCCTCCGCTTACCTCCGTGCCGAAATCGCCTACGCGATCACCCACGAAGGTGCCTTGCACCTCGAAGACCTCATGGTTCGTCGCACCCGCATGAACTACGAGTACCTCAACGAGGCAATGGCCGCTGTGCCCGAGGTGGCAGAAATTGCCGCGAAGCTTCTCGGCTGGGATGAGCAGACCACCGCTCACGAAGTCGCTGTCTACACCCAGATGGCGGAGGCCGTAGCAGCTGCTGCGCTCACCCGCGATGACGAAAGCGCATCCGACGTGCGCGAAGCAGCACCGCAAATCGTGCCGCTCGTCACCCCCGCAGCACTCGAATCAAAGTAACCGAACTACTGGATTTGGGCGCGCAAGCGCCTCACGAAGTACAGACGATCAATGGAGATACGCCGACGATGACACAGTACATACTGTCGATTGACCAAGGAACGACGAGCTCACGCTCGATCATCTTTGATCACGACGCGCGTATCGTTTCGAGCGGTCAGCTCGAGCACGAGCAGATTTTCCCTCGTGCCGGTTGGGTCGAACACGACCCGATGGAGATCTGGGACAACGTTCGAGAGACCGTCGGGCTGTCGCTCTCGCGGGCCAACCTGACCTATCAAGACATTGGCGCCGTCGGCATCACCAATCAGCGTGAAACCACGGTGGTCTGGAACAAGACCACGGGTGTTCCCGTTACGAATGCGATCGTCTGGCAAGACACTCGTACCCAGCACATCATCACGGAGCTTGCGGGCACCGAAGGTCTTGAGAAGTACAAGGCCATCACGGGGCTCCCGCTCGCTCCGTACTTCGCCGGCCCCAAGGTGACGTGGATTCTGCGCTACATCGACGGCGCTCAAGAAGCCGCAGACCGCGGCGAGCTACTTTTCGGCACGATCGACACCTGGCTGCTCTGGAACCTCACCGGCGGTGTCGACGGGGGAGTGCACGCGACCGACGTGACCAACGCCTCCCGCACCATGCTCATGGATCTCGACACTCTCCAGTGGCGCGAAGACATCGCAGCAGACATGGGCATCCCGATGTCGATGCTGCCCGAGATTCGCTCCTCGAGCGAGATCTTCGGCCACTGCCGCGACCACGGTTCGCTGCCCGGAGTGCCCATCGCGGGCATCCTCGGCGACCAGCAGGCAGCGACATTTGGCCAGGCCTGCTTCAGCGAGGGAATGGCTAAGAACACCTACGGCACCGGCAACTTCTTGCTGCTGAACACCGGCAACAAGCGCGTTCACAGCAACAACGGCCTGCTCACGACGGTCTGCTACAAGATCGGCGACGCCGCTCCCGTGTACGCCCTCGAGGGATCGATCGCTGTCACGGGATCGCTCATCCAGTGGCTGCGGGACAACCTCGGCATGTTCTCCGACGCTCCCGATGTCGAGCGCCTCGCGCTCGAAGTCGAAGACAACGGTGGCGCCTACTTTGTGCCCGCCTTCTCCGGACTCTTCGCTCCCTACTGGCGACCGGATGCCCGGGGAGCTCTCCTCGGACTCACCCGTTACGTCACCAAGAACCACATCGCTCGTGCAGCGCTCGAAGCCACCGCGTACCAAACGCGCGAGGTCATGGACGCCATGAATGCGGATGCCGGAGTCGACCTCGCGGAACTCCGCGTCGACGGCGGCATGGTGGCCAATGAACTTCTCATGCAGTTTCAGGCTGACCAGCTGGGCGTGGATGTCATCCGCCCCCGCATCACCGAAACCACCGCTCTCGGTGCCGCATTCGCGGCCGGCATCGCGGTCGAGTTTTGGGGCAGCGAGCACGACGTGCTCTCGACCTGGAACGAAGACAAGAGGTGGAAGCCGCAAATGGCTCGCCTCGAGAGAGATCAGCTTTACCGCAACTGGAAAAAAGCGGTAACCAAGACCATGGGCTGGGTTGATGAGGACGTGGAGACCTGATCTGCCTGATTTACCCATGACGGGCGTGCTGTCAGTCACGTCCATAACCACACAGCAATCGATACCCACGAAGGGGTAGGGAATCAATGAAAACCTCGTTAGTAAAGAGGAACAGCTTCTGGCTCGTTCTCTCGCTAGTCATGATGTTGGTCACATCCATCGGTGCGTCCATCGTTCAAACCGGTGCAGGCTCAATCAGCGTTAAAGACATGAACTGGGAGACGTCGTCGGGTCAGACGATGAGCGCTCTGCTCTTCAAGCCTGACTCCGCAACCGTCGACAACAAGGTTCCGGCCATCGTGGTCAGCCACGGTTGGTGGAACAACCGCGAAATGCAAGACGCCAACTACGTTGAGCTTGCACGTCGCGGCTACGTCGTCGTGTCGATCGACATGTACGGTCACGGAAACTCCTCACCGTTGACCCCTGACGTCACGCTCGGTGGAACCGGTATGTACGACGCTGTGAAGCTCGTCGCCGACTTCCCCTACGTTGACACCGACAAGATTGGTGTAAGCGGTCACTCGAACGGTGCGCGCGCAGCAAACTTCTCGACCGTGATCGACAACGCCGCTGACGAACAGCTCATCTCGGCCATCCTGCTCGTCGACAACGACGCTGTCTACACGGATGCCGAAGCTGAGAACGCCTACTTCAACCTCTACGGTGCCCGCGATGTCGGAATCGTTGCTGACCAGTACGACGAGTTCTTCTTCCGCAGCTACAGCCCCGAAGGCGAAGTTCTCACGCCGCCGCGCGAGTACATCGGAACCCCGAACGCACAGTCGTTCCTCCACTTCGGTGCAAACCCAGAAGAGGTTTCCTCTGACGTTCGCGAAGCGAGCGAGTTCTACACCGACTCTGTCGATGGTGAGGATGCTCTCCGCATCGTTTACACGCCAGCAGAGAACCACCCGTGGGGAACCATCTCCAAGACGACAGTCGGCAGCCAGATCGAGTTCTTCCAAGAAGCCTTCGGCGCTCCCAACGAGATCGCAGCCGGTTCGCAGGTGTGGCAGGTCAAGGAGACCTTCACGCTCTTCGGACTGATCGGCTTCGGAATCTTCCTCGTCGCCTTCACGCGTGCACTGCTCTCGACCCGCGCCTTCGCTGGACTGCGCGCTCCTGCTGCAGCAGTAGTACCCGCAACCCGCAAGGGACTCGCCTGGTTCTGGGGTGGACTGGTTGTTTCGGCAATCATCTCCGGTTGGAGCTGGTTGATCCTCGCTAACACCCCGTGGGTGGGCGCGATCGCGTTCAACGCTGTTCAGTTCTTCATGCCTCAGGGTGCCGTGTTCTTCGTAGCCTTCTGGGCCGCGGTCAACGCCATCGCAGCGATCATCATCATGGTGATCTCGTACCTCGTCTTCGGACGCAAGAACGGTCTCGACCTTCGCGCATCCGGAGTACTGCCTGGCTGGAAGAAGTTCTTCCACGGCCTCGGTCTGTCGTTTGTCGTCGTTGTGTCGGCCTACGCGATCGTCTTCGTGCTCGACTACTTCTTCAAGACGGACTTCCGCTGGTGGGTCGTCGCCGTCAAGGCCTTCACGCCTGACAAGGTCGGCATTGCGCTCATGTACCTGCCGCTCTTCGCGATCTACTTCGTGGCGAACTCAGTTGCGGTCAACGCCTTCAACCGCTTCTCCATCCGCGGCAAGGAGTGGATCAACACAGCACTGCTGGCGTTCTTCAACGCTCTGGCACCCATCGTTCTCGTCGTTGCTCAGTACACCAACTTCTTCAC
Organism: Rhodoglobus sp. NPDC076762; assembly: GCA_040687235.1. Classification (GTDB taxonomy): domain Bacteria; phylum Actinomycetota; class Actinomycetes; order Actinomycetales; family Microbacteriaceae; genus Rhodoglobus. The sequence continues at coordinate 298,967 of JBFBMV010000002.1, forward strand.
CACGGGGTACACGATCGACGGCTTCGGCGGAATTTTCAGCATCTGGCTCTACCCGGTCATCCTCATCCTGGCCGTAACTGCAGTCATCTCGCGCAAGATCTACCGTGAGACGAACAACCCGTACATCGCCGGCTTCATCAACGCGGCAATCGTTACCCTCATCTCGGTAACGAACACGCTCACCGCAGCGTAAGTACACCCTCTCCGATCAACTGATCGGCTCCAGCAGCGCCCCGGTCTCCATCTTGACCGGGGCGCTGTTGTGTGCGGAGTCCGCGTGCCCGTGGGACAAGTACGGGCAGTGCGGCATCCGCTATTTCGGCGGGCGATGCTCCGTCGCCCGCCGAAAGCCAGACCGCTTAAGCGACGACGGTGATGTCCACGGTGCGACTGTCGTCGGTGGTCACAGCGTGAACGGGCCCCGTGATCGTGACTGTTCCGAGAGCGGCGGCTTCGGTCTCGCAGTCGCTGCCGAGCCACAACCGCACGTCGCCGGGCTCAACGATGCGCGTCATGCTGCGATCGCTGAACGCGATGCGGGTGGTCGGGATGCTCATCGAAAGAGTTCGCGATTCTCCCGGCTGAAGCGTCACTCGAGTAAACGCGATCAACTGACGCATGGGCCGGGTAACGGAACCCACGACATCGTTGGCGTACACCTGAATGACGTCGTCGCCTTCGCGGGCGCCCGTGTTCGTCACCGTGAAGTGGATGTCGAACCTGCCGTCAGCCGCAATGGTTTCGGAGGCGACGCCCGCCTCCGAATATCTAAAGCTCGTGTAGCTGAGCCCGAAGCCGAAGGGGAAGGCGGGGGCCGTGGTGAGGTTCGAGACTTCGCTCGGTTCACCGAGTCGCGGATGAAGGTAGGAGTACGGTTGCGACCCTGCTGAGCGCGGCACCGACACCGCAAGTCGGCCGGCGGGGTTGAGGCGACCGGCAATTGCACCGCTGATCGCGGCGGCGCCCTCTTCGCCCGGGAAGAACGCTTGAACGATGGCCGCTCCGCGAGCTGCCGCCCAGTCAATGGCATAGGGGCGACCGGAAATGACCACAAGAACAACGGGAGTTCCGGAGTCGAGCACGGCCTCGACGAGCTGGCGCTGCACCCCGGGAAGCTCGAGTGAGTCGCGGTCACAGCCTTCACCCACGGTGCCGCGGCCGAAGAGCCCAGCATGATCACCGACGGCAATCACCGCGACCCCGGCGGTCTTCGCCAGCTCAACAGCCTCGGCAATCTGGGAAGTGTCTTCGTCATCCACGGCACAACCCGGCGCGAAACCGAGCACCGAGCTGAAATCGTGGTGGAGGCTCTCGAGCAGCGTCGCGGCCTCGAAACCCATCTCGACCTCCGGGTGGCGCTCGAGTACGTGGTTGACGAAGGAGTAGCAGCCGAACAGGGCAGCGGTGCGGTGCGCGTTGGGTCCCAAGACGGCGATCTGCGCATCCGGGGCTAACGGCAGAATGCCTCCGTCGTTCAGCAACGTGACCGACTTCTCCGCGATGGTTGCGGCGATCGCGCGGTGATGCGGCGGGTCAAGGTCGATCTCGTCGTCATCCGCGTCTACCGAGAATGCGGCGGATTCGGGGTCAAGCAGGCCGAGCTGCTGCTTCTGCATGAGCACTCGGCGCAGCGCTCGATCGACGAGCGCACTGTCGACCTCACCGCTGCGCACCTTCTTGGCGAGCGGTGCCAAGTAAGCCTTCCCCGTCGGCAACTCGATATCGACACCCGCGGCCAAAGCTTGGGCGGCCGCGTCGCCAAGGTCACTCGCAACCTGGTGCAGCGATTCGAGAAACGCGACGCCAAAGTAGTCGGCGACCACAGTGCCTTCAAAGCCCCAACGGTCACGCAGAAGGTCAGTCAAGAGAGTGGGGTCGGATGCGACGGGCACGCCGTCAATTTCGGCGTAGGAGTGCATGACCGAGCCCACCCCCGCATCCAGCACCGCCATCTCAAAAGGAACAAGCAGCACGTCGGCGACTTCGCGCGGACCGGCATAGACGGGAGCCAGGTTGCGTCCGGCCCGTGAATTCGAGTACCCGACGAAGTGCTTGAGGGTCGCGATGACGCCCGTAGATTGCAGCCCACGGACGTAGGCGGAACCGAGTTCTGCGACCACAAAAGGGTCTTCGGCAATGCACTCTTCAACGCGACCCCAGCGCACATCACGGATCACATCGAGCACGGGAGCGAGGCCCTGATGAACCCCCAGCTTCGCCATGCTTTCGCCAATCGCGTGCCCCATCTCCTCGATGAGCGCTGGGTCGAAGGTTGCGCCCCACGCCAGCGGCGTAGGGAACGTTGTGGCTTGCCACGCAGCGAGCCCGGTAAGGCACTCTTCGTGGGCAATCGCGGGGATGCCAAGCCGAGTGTTGTCGCGCAGCCAACGTTGGGTGCGGCCGAGTGCCGACCGGCCAGCACTCGGACTGACGGGTACCGTGCCGAACACACGAGTGAGGTGGCCGAGGCCATTCTTCGAGAACTCGTTGAAATCGTCGGCGCCATCGTCTTGCGCGCTTTGCATCGGCGCAACACTCTGGCCATCGACTCCGGCCCCGACCCAAATGCCAACAAGCTGGGCGAGCTTTTCTTCGAGAGTCATCTGCGCAATGAGGTGCTCGACCTGATCATTCGTTTCGGGAAAGTCAGAGAGTGCAGTAGTGGAGAGAGTCATTATTTCTTTCTGGGTGGAAGCGAAGGGGAGCTGAGGCAGGTCAAGGCTTAGCCCTTGAACGCGCCATCCATGACACCGGCAACCATCTTGCGGCCGACGAAAATGAACAGGATCAACAATGGAATCGTCGCGAGGAACGACCCGGACATGGCGAGGCCGTAGTCGACGAAGTACTGCCGTTGCAGCGCCTTGATGGCCAATTGCACCGTGTAGTTCTCGGGCGACTGGATCACGATGAGGGGCCAGAGGAAGTCGTTCCACGCCGTGACGAAGGCAAGCAGGCCCAACACGAAAGCAGCCGAGCGCACGAGGGGAAATGCGATGCGCCAATAGATCTGCCACGTGCTGCATCCGTCGATTCGTGCTGCCTGCATGAGCTCGTTGTTGAGAACGCTCGCCAAGTGCTGGCGCATCCAGAAGATACCGAACGCACTCGCCATTCCGGGCACGATGAGCGCCTGCAGCGAATCGATCCAGTCAAGGTTCGACATGATCATGTAGAGAGGGATAACCGCGAGCTGAGTGGGCACCATCATCGTGATGAGCACCACGATGAAGAGGGGATCCCGGCCGCGAAACTGCAGCTTCGCAAACGCGAAGCCAGCGAGAGTGCACAGCACCATTTGGGCAAGAGCGATGCTTCCCGCCACGATGAACGAGTTCACGAGACTCTGCACGAACGGAACGGTCGTGAACACCTGCTCCGCGAGCGCGAAGAAGTTGCCACCGGGGAGAACGGTCGGAGGCATTTGCGAGACCGCAGCCGAATCGTTGGTGGAGACGACGAACATCCAATAGAGAGGGAAGGCGCTCATGAAGACCGAGGCGATGAGGAACGCATAGGTCCACCAGCGAACACGGCCGGCGAATGCACGCTTGAGCGGGCGGCCCGTGGACCGGGCGACAGGGGCGGCGCTTGAAGAGTGAGTGGTCACGATGGCGTCCTTATTCGTCTGAGGTGATGCGACGAGAGAGTAAATAGTTGATGAGGGAGAACACGACGATCAAAGCGAACAGTGTTACTCCGATGGCCGAGCCGTAACCGAACTTGAAATCTCCGAAGCCTTGCTCGTACATGAACAGGCTCAGGGTCTGGAACTGACGCCCAGCTCCTCCGGTGAGTCCAGGCGAGGAAAGCAGCAGAGGCTCAGTGAAAATTTGCAGGCCACCAATCGTCGACACGATCACCGTGAAGATGATGACCGGGCGAAGCGAGGGGATCGTGACGAAGATGAACTGCTTGAACCCACCGGCGCCATCGATCGCTGCCGCCTCATAGACGTCCTTCGGGATAGCCTGAAGCGCCGCGAGGTAGATGAGGGTGTTGTAGCCGAACCATCGCCACAGCACCATCGTAGAGACCATGACGTGACTCGCGAAGGTGTTCGCCGCGAAGTCAATCGACTCGATCCCGAAAAGGTTGAGGAAGCTGTTAATGAGGCCGTAGTCGCGGCCGAAGAGCGACGCGAAAACGATCGTCGTCGCCACCACCGAGGTGATGTACGGAACGAGCATCGTCATTCGAAAGAGGTTCGCAAACTTCAAACGCACGTTGTTGAGTAGCTGGGCCAAGAAGAGCGCGAGCAGAAGCTGTGGCACCGTCGAGAGAATCCAAATGCTGAAGGTGTTGCGCATCGCATTCCAGAACCGTTCATCGCCGTACAGAGTGACGAAGTTTTCGAAGCCGATAAAGGTTTGGCCGCCGATTGGGTTCCAGTCAAAGAGAGCGACGTAGAACGTGAAGACGGTGGGGAACAGGCCGAACACGGCGAAGAGGGCGAAGAACGGCGCTATGTACATATAGGGAGCAAAGGCATCCATGCGCGATGCCGACCTGATACGGCGTCGAGGCTTGGGGGCTGCACTCTTCGTGAGCCGACGAGCAGACGCCGAACGGGGAGGGGTTGAACGGGGCGGGGCAGACAAAACCATGGCGAACTCCTTGACGGTGGGGATGGGAGGGCGGGCTCACGAGCGCGAGCCCGCCCCGAGAGCGCTAGCCGCCGAGGGCAGTTGTGACGTTCTTCATTGCGTTAGTCCACGCGTCCGTTGCCGGTTCTTCACCGTTCTCAACCTGTGAGAGCGAGTTCAAGATCGCAGTGTCGATGATGCGTTGCTGTGGGCCTTCGAAGATGGGCTGGATCGATTCCACGCTGTTGGCGTAGATCGGCCCGACCGGAGCATCACTGAAGAATTCACTCGTGAAGTTCTGGATATCGGGGGTTTCGTACAGTTCCGGAGTCGACGGGAAGTTGCCGTGAGCCTGGAAGATCTCGAGCTGACGCTCCGGTGACATGAGCCACTCGATGAAGGCGAAGGCTTCTTCGGGGTGATCAGATTTGGCCGGGATGGTGAGCTGACTACCGCCCCAGTTGCCGGCGTTCTCGGGAACCGCTGCGATGTCCCACTTTCCCGCAGTGTCGGGGGCCTGCTGGGAAATGTAGGTCATCATCCACGAGGGGGCGGCGAGCACAGCGAAGTCGCCGTTGTTCATGCCGGCGTTCCATGCTTCACTCCATGACGGAGTGCGCGACGTGATGTCGGCATCGATCGCGTCGAGCGCATACCCGAACGCTTCTTTCACATCGGGGTTGCTGTCGTACACGAGGTCGTTTTCGCTCGAGCCGTAATACATCTCGTCGCCCTGGCGTACAGCGGGGTTGAAGATCGCGCTGTTGACGTTGTCGATCATTCCCTTGCCGGTGGCTTCACGGTACTGAGCGCCCACGTCAATAAAGTCATCCCACGTGGGCCAGAGGGCACTCACCGCATCGCGGTCGGTCGGGAGCCCCGCCGCCTCAAAGAGGTCGGTGCGGTACGCCATGGCGAGTCCGCCGACATCGGTGGGGATGCCGACAACAGAACCGTCAGCGGCGACACCCTGCGACCAGCGCCAGTCAAGATACGTGCCTTCGATGTCGTCGGCACCAAGAGTGCGCAGGTCAACAAAGTTCTGCGGCTGGGCTTTGAACTGCGACATATAGCCGACTTCGATTGCCGCGACGTCAGGACCTTTACCTCCAGCCAGAGCAGTGGTGAGGGCTTGTGCTTGCTCGTCAGAACCACCCGCGTTGGTGACCTTAAGAATGATGTCGGGGTTCTCTTCTTGGTATGTCGCGAATGCTTCGTCGAGGCCCATGCCACCAAAGGTCCAGACGTCGAGAGTGATCTTTCCGTCGGTGTCACCTCCGCCCGAGCATCCGGCAAGAAGCGCAAGAGCTGCGCCTCCGGCGATCACTGTTCTGGCGATTTTTTTCGCTGACATTGCGTCCTCCACGTTGAGGTGTGATTGGGGAATTGAGGGGGCATCCGTCGGGAAGCGTCGGTCGAGGTTTAGGCGAGGAAGCGCTTCCTTGAGGAAGTAATGCCACCGTATAGGCTTATGTCGGGAAAGACAACAAAAAGATTGCGCTTCCCTAAAATTCGTAACGATGAGCGGTGCGCGTTCCACAAATCACGACGCGGCAGGGGATGATGTGCAGATGGTTACCCTCGATGACGTCGCGCGTGAGGCCGGTGTATCGCGCACTACAGCCTCCCGAGCGATCAACGGCAAGCTCACGGTGCACCCCGAGCGCAGCGCCGCGGTGCAGCGAGCCGCCGAAAAACTAGGCTTTCGCCCTAATCCGGCAGCTCGTTCGCTGGCCCGAGGACGCCACGACTCGGTCGCGCTCATCGTCTCGGAAACCAACATCGAAGGCATGACGAACTCGTTCTTCGCGATGGCTCTCCACGGAGCCATTCGGGAGATCGCCAAGACCGATCAGCAACTCGTCATGCTGCTGCGCGCCAATGATGAAAGCGACGAAAAGTTTCTGCGCTTTCTCGAAGCCAGCCACGTTGACGGCGCGATGGTGATTCTCGAAGCGCACAACACCGAGCTTCCTCGCTTGCTCGCGCAGTCCGATCTTCCCGTCGTATTCCTGGGGCGACCCACTGAGTCCGCCGAGGCCCCGCTGTCGTATATCGACTCCGACAACGTCGGTGGAAGTGTGCTCGCGGCTGAGGCGCTGATCGCCGCCGGCCGCCGCCGCATCGGGGTCATCACCGGTCCTCACGGCATGGGCGTTTCTCAAGACCGTCTTCGCGGTTTCCAGCAGGCCCTCGACGCCCACGGCCTCGATAGCTCTCTCGTCGCCGAATCAGACTTCCAAACAGCCGGCGGCGCAGAAGCGATGGCGCGACTTCTGGATCAGTATCCTGACCTCGATGGGGTGTTCGTGATGTCAGACCTCATGGCGGCGGGTGCAGTGGGAACGCTCAAAGCGCGCGGTCGACGAGTGCCCGAAGATATTTCGCTTGTCTCGTTCGACGACACCGTCATTGCGACAACTCTTGAACCGCGTCTGACGACCGTGCGGCAGCCCCTCGACGAGCTCGGTGCGCGGATGGTCACGGCGCTCGCCGAGCTCATCGCCGCTCCGACGGCGGGCCCGATCCGGGATACCCTGCCCACCTCTCTCGTGCGGCGCGACTCGGTTTAGCTCGCGACGGGCGTGAGCCCGGCATCCGCCCCACCGCCATCTGGCGGGTGCCTGCCCCGGAATCGTGGAATAGCGGATGCCCGGCTACGGTTTTGGCTACAGACGCGATTGGCGTCTCAGCGAAAGGGAGCTCGTGAATCAGCAGGTTCAGTTTGGACTCGGCACATTTGGGGACGTCACGGTAGATGAAAATGGTGCGCCACTCAGCCAGGCGCAGGTCATCCGCAACGTGGTCGCCGAGGGCGTGCTGGCCGACAAGCTCGGCATCGATTTCTTCGGTGTGGGTGAGCACCACCGCGACGACTTCGCGATTACTGCTCCCGAGACAGTCTTGGGCGCGCTCGCTGCTGCAACCACGAACATCCAGCTGGGCTCGGCCGTCACGGTCTTGAGCTCGGACGACCCGGTGCGCGTCTACGAACGCTTTGCCACCGTGGATGCTCTGTCGAACGGCCGCGCGGAAATCATTCTCGGTCGCGGCTCGTTCACCGAGTCGTTCCCGCTCTTTGGTTATAACCTCGCCGACTACGAAACGCTCTTCTCCGAGAAGCTCGACCTGTTCTCTGAACTCATCAAGGAAGAGCCGGTCACGTGGTCAGGCACTCTGCGCGCCGGTCTGAAGAACCAAGAGGTCTTTCCGCGCACCGAATCGGGCTCTCTCAAGACCTGGATCGGCGTCGGCGGAAGCCCCGAATCTGTCGTGCGTGCGGCTCGCTACGGGATGCCTATGGTGCTGGCGATCATCGGCGGCCAGCCCGAACGGTTCGCGCCCTACGCGCAGCTGTTCCACAACGCCTTGGCCGAGTTGGGGCAACCCGACCTGCCCATCGCTGTTCACTCGCCCGGCTACATCACCGACTCCGACGACAAGGTCGTCGAGGAGATGTGGCCGCACTACAAGACCATGCGTGACCGCATCGGTCGCGACCGCGGCTGGCCCGAGTCGAGCGTTGACGAGTTCATCGGCGAAGTGAAGCACGGCTCCATGTACGCCGGATCGCCGGAGACCGTAGCGCAGAAGATCGCAAAAACTATCTCTGCCCTCGGCATCCAGCGATTCGACATGAAGTACAGCGCAGGAACCCTGCCTCACGAACGCATGATGCGCAGTATTGAGTTGTACGCCACCGAGGTCATTCCTCGGGTGCGGGAGTTGCTGGCTGAGAAGGCCTAGTCGGCCTTCGGCTCTTCGGGGGTAGTGGTGGCGGCTGCGTCGGCGTGTGCCGTTTCCGTCTCAGCCGTGGCTGTCTCAACCGGGGCGGATGTCGCGGCCGGTGCTGCGGAGGGCGAACGTCGGCCTGAGCGCAGTGCCGTTCGCACGATCACCACGGTGACCCCTCCAACGATCGCGAGAAGAACGAGCCACGGCAGCAGCACTCCGAGCAACACGAGTAGGCCGGAGAAGAAGGCGACGAGTGCTGCCCATCCGGCAGCGATTCCATCAAGGAAGGTGTCGGGCTCGGTGGTGGGGGCGTCCGCTTCAGAGACGAGCGTCAGCGTCAGCGTCGACATCGCAACTTGGTCGTCGAAGTAGCGCTTTTGCGACTTCAAGCTCTCGAGTTCACCCTGGCGGCTAGAGATTGCGGTCTCTAGCTGAACGAGGCTCTCGGTGTCGCTCGCGTTCGTGAGCAAGGCGAGCAGGCGTTCGACGGAGGCGTCGAGGGCGGTGATCCGAGCTTCGAGGTCACGCGACTGCATCGTGACGTCCTGGGCGTTGGTGGAGACCTCTTGCAGCTCTCCCAGCTCCTTGAACTTGTCGAGCGTGGCGGTGAGGTCGGATGCCGGAATGCGCAGCGTGAGGGTGGAGCTGCCCCGGTTGCCTTCCGACGGCGCATACTCGTTGCGGCCGTCAACGCGACCACCCACAGATTCGGTAATGCGGATGGCCTCGGCGGTTGCTTCATCGGGGCTCACTACCGTCACGGCCATGTAGCCCGTAGTGATGACCTCGCGGCTGATGTCTGACTCATTCGCGAGAGCGCCGTCGGCGGCGGGGGCACCAAGTTCTTGAACATCGCCGGACGTGCCGGACCGCCCCTCGATCGCCTCGTCAACGAGATACTCCGACGACTCGCTCGTCGAGAGATCGCTCACCCCGGCAGAACAGCCCGAGAGAACGAGTGCGGAAAATGCCAGTGCTGTGGTGATCTTTAGTGTGCGCCTCATGTTTTCAATGTAGGGCTGCGGGATGCGGAAAAACTACCCAACGTTTGTCACGATTCGAGCGTCACCACCTGATCGTTATCGCTCGTGAGCTCCGCGCGCAGTGGGCGTGAGCTTGACGTTTTCTGAAAGCGAACTTGGGGTTCTATGGAAAATTGGATGCCGCTGGCACCCCGCGGATATCGTGAAATGGCGCCTCACAGCGAGGCACTGAAAGACACGGATTACTTACACAAGGAGGAATCATGGGTCTCATCGATAACGCAAAGGATGCCGGCGAAGCCACGGCAAAGAAGGTCGGAGAGTTCGTTGACGACACTAAGGAGCGCGTCAGCGACGCAGCCGATCAGGCTGAGGCCGATGCCGAAGTGAAGAAGGCAGAAGCCGACCTTGAGCGCGCGAAAGCCGAGAGCGAAGCCACCGAAGCGAAGAACGAGTACAAAGAGAACCTTCGCTAAATTGGTTCGCTAACTCAGCATCCACCCGTCTGGGACTGGGATACTAAGCACATGGGTTTATGGGCGGCGTTTCGACGGTGGGTTACCCCGTCGAAGGCACCGCTGCTGAATATTGCTGCGGATGAGGGCGAAGGCCCCGTGATTATCTTTCTTCACGGGATCGCCTCATCCGCGGCGACGTTCACCCATGTCATCCCGCAGCTTTCAGATCACTACCGCTGCATCTCGTTCGATCTCCTCGGCTTTGGAGAATCACCCAGCCCCGCGGATGCCACCTTCACGATCGAAGAGCACGTGGATTCCATCCGTGCCACGATCAATTCGCTCAAGCTCGACGCCCCTTTTATTCTCGTGGGTCACTCGCTCGGCAGCCTTCTCGCTGCGCGTTACACGGCGATGCACCCCAGCAAGGTCAGTCGCCTCGTTCTGGTGAGCCCACCCATCTACGTGCCGCCGAACCAGATCGGCGATCCGCTCGTGCGTGCCCGCGTCGGTGCTTACATGCGGGCCTACGAGTTCTTGCGCGACAATAAAGATTTCACGATGGCGACCGCCGAAACGTTAGGCCGTCTCTTTCAGCTCGAGGACATCCTCGACGTATCTGAGCGCAACTGGCAAGCCTTCGTGCTGAGCCTCAAGAATTGCATCGAAACACAGACGACCGTGAGCGACATCGCCTCGGTGCGGGTGCCGATCGACGTCGTGTACGGGTCGCTCGACCAGTTCATCGCACCGGGAACGATGCGCATCGTTGGGCAGATGCGGCAAGTGACGATGCATCGCGTCGAAGCGAATGACCACCTCGTGCGCAAACGCCTGGCCAAGCGACTGGTCTCCGTGATCGATAGCGGCGCCGAACTGGCGCAGAAGGCCCGCTAGCCGCGAGCGGTTCCCCGCGCGAGCGGCAGGAGTAGCGTGGAGCCAACGGAGGGAGCTCTCATGGCCCAGCAACTCGACACCACCGTCTGCATCGCCGGGGGAGGCCCGGCCGGAATCGTGGCCGGCCTCATTCTGGCTCGCGCCGGCATCGATGTCGTGGTGCTTGAGAAACACGCCGACTTTCTGCGCGACTTTCGCGGCGACACCGTTCACCCGTCCACGCTGAATCTGCTCGACCAGCTCGGTTTGGGCGAGGCGGCGGCGAAGATCGACCACAGCGAGCTTTCCGTTCTCGATGCGGTGATCGACGGCATCCGGCTTCGTGCCGTTGACTTCACGACGCTGCCGGGGCCACACCGCTACGTGACGCTCATGCCGCAGTGGGATCTGCTGAACATGCTGGTGGAAGAAGCCCAGCGGCAACCCACATTTCGCCTGGTGCTCGAGGCCACAGCCCATTCGGAAATTCAGGAAAACGGGCGCGTTGTCGGAATCGAAGCGACGACGCCCGACGGGCCGCTTCGCGTGAACGCGGCCCTCTCGGTAGCCGCCGATGGACGCGCTTCAGCGGTGCGCGATGCCCTCGGTTTAGTGCCGGCCGACTATGGCGTTCCCATTGATGTGCTGTGGTTTCGGGTGCCGCGCCCCACGAAACCGATGCGCGACACCCTCGCCAACATCCGGGGTGGTTCGGCTCTCGTTACGATCCCGCGACCTGGCTATTTTCAGTGCGGGCTCCTCATTCGAAAAGGCAGTTTTCCTGAATTTCAGAAGGCGGGCATCGAAGCGTTCCGCAACACGATTGCGGCGACCGCACCACGCCTACGCGACGTGACCCACGAGATCGCGAGCTTTGACGACGTGAAACTGCTGTCGGTGCAAATCAATCGCCTGCCTGAATGGTCGGTGCCGGGCGCGATTTGCATTGGCGATGCCGCGCACGCGATGTCGCCCGCGTTCGGCGTGGGCATCAACTACGCGATTCAAGACGCCGTGGCCCTCGCGAATACTCTCGTTCCCGTGCTGCGCAAGAAGGGGGCGGATGCCGCAGCAATCGATGCTGCATGCGCCGTGGTGCAGCGCCGCCGCACCTTGCCCACGGTACTCATGCAGCGTATGCAACGAGTGGCGCACCGGCTCCTCAATCGCGCCACGAGTGGAGTCGTTCTGCACAACCCACCGCGCCTGCGCGAACGCTTCGTGATCGCGGTGGTGTTGCCGCGCGTGCGCCCGATTTTGGCGCGAATCGTGGGTTACGGCTTCCGCCCGGAACGCATCGCTCCGGGCATCCTGAAACCCCGCGCCTAGTACGTCTCGAGCACCATCGTGACCGCCCAAACAACGCTGGCACCGATCAGGGCGGCGAAGACGAGAAGCCAGAATACCGAGGGAATTCCGGTGCGCTTGAAGAGGAGGTAGGCGTCGGAGGTGCTCAGCTGGTCGCGGCGGCGAGTGTGCACGCCGATCACGGTGGCGAGGCCGCGCACGCTTCCCACGAGCAGGGCGATCGCGATCACGAGGAGCACGTAGCTCTGCTGCTCGGGCGTTGCCCACACCCAGAGGGCGGCGCTCGCGGCGGCGGAAACGGCCACGACAAGGAAGCCGAAGAGGTTGCGAATCACGAGCAGCGTGAGCACGAGGACAATGCCGCCGACGAACAGTGCCATGGCGGTGTAGCCCTGGGTGACGCACCAGAGTTGTACGGCGCCGACGATGGCCGGCGCGGGGTAACCGAGCGATCCGCTGATTACGGAGCCCAATTTGCCGCGGCCGCTACTGACGGCTTCGCCGGAGTGGTTCATCCGGATCTTCATGCCGTGCACGAAGCGACCGGTGAGAATCGCGCCGACAGCATGACCGAGTTCGTGCACGAGGGTCGTGAAGAGTCCGAACCATTTCCAGATCGGCTGCGGGATGCTCAGCACGGCCGCTGCGGCCACGATGACGATCAGCAGGGTCGGCGAGATGTCGACCGGGGTCGTGCGGGCGAGGGAGTCGAGAAGGGCATCCATTCGGGAATTGTCTCACCTCGAAGCCACGAGTGAGGTCTTTTTAGGACTCCCACGCCGCGTCGAGATCGTTCATAGAAAGTCCATAGAGTTCTCGGGCTCAATGGGGAGCAGCGTGAAAGCACGACCACACTTCGTAACAACTTTGGAGCCCCGCAATGAGCCAACTCACCATGATCGCCCTCGACCTTGTCGCCGTCGGTCTCCTCACTTTCGCTCTGTACTTTGCGCGCCACCGCCGCCGCGATCTGCTCGTCGCCTACCTCATCGTGAATGTTGGCGTGATGGCCGTTACGGTCATGCTGGCCGATAGCGCCGTCGGTGTCGGCCTTGGTCTCGGCCTGTTCGGAGTTCTCTCGATCATCCGCCTCCGTTCCTCGGAGATCGCGCAGCACGAAGTGGCGTACTACTTCGCCTCACTCGCCCTCGGCCTCATCGCGGGTCTTGGAGCTGCCGGCTTCGCCAGCGAATCCACCTCACTGGTCTCGGTCTACGTCGCCCCGGCGCTCATGGCCATGATCTTGCTCGTGATGACCTTCGGCGACCACCCGCGACTGTTCCGCGCCTACCGTCAGCAGACGGTGACGCTGGATGCCGCGATCGCCGACGAGCCCACCCTGCGTGTGCGTCTCGAAAACTTGCTGGGCGCTCGCGTTCACTCGCTCACGGTCGTCAAGCTCGACCTTGTCAACGACACGACGGTGGTGGATGTTCGCTACCGCCTCGTTGAGGGTGCGCGCTCGGCCCGCAACACCGCAACCGCTACGCCGACTGCAGCCGCTAGCGGCGCGCACGACAACCTTGAGGCAGCACAGCGATGAACACGCCAAACACCACCCGCTTCGCATCCATCTCGCTCGAGGAGTTGGCCGAACGCGCCGAGCTGCTCACGCGGGTCGACCGCAAGTACCTGGTGCCGGCATCCGATCTGGAAGCGCTGCTCGCCGAGCTGGAGTCTCAGGCTCGGGTGCTCGAGATCAATGGGCACCAGCACTTCGACTACGAGTCGGTGTACTTCGATACTCCAGAGGCGGCGAGCTACCTGTTGGCCGCGCATCCGCGACGCCGTCGCTTCAAGGCCCGCACTCGCAGCTATCTGGACACGGGGGATTGCTACCTCGAAGTGAAGACGAAGGGCTCGCGCGGCACGACCGCCAAGCAGCGCCTGCCGTACAGCTTCGACGAGCGCGACCGTCTCACGGTCGAAGGTCGCGAGTACATCGACGAACTACTGCAGGATGCCTCGGTGCTCGGTATCGACTCCGACACCATGGAGCCGGTGCTCACGACGCGCTACACCCGCACGACTTTGTTCTTGCCGGGGAGCGGCAGCCGGTGCACGATCGACAGTGCTCTTGCCTGGGAGTGCGATGACGACGCGCTTCGCTTCGATGACACCGTCATTGTCGAAACCAAGTCGGCGGGCCAGGCCAGCGAGGTCGACCGCCTTCTCTGGAAGATGGGGCACCGACCGGATCGCATCTCTAAGTTTGCGACCGGCCTTGCCGCCCTTCGCCCAGAACTGCCGCACAACCGGTGGTCTCGAGTGCTTCGTCAACACTTCGCTCCGGCGCTCGAGAGCGTCGCCGCCTAAGCGCCACACACTCGTCGCCCGTTCGTGACTGCCCTCACGGACGGGCGACGTTTGTTGCGTGGTCGAACTTTGTCGGCGCGGAGGCGTAGCGTTGAGTCATGGACATTCGCACTCTGGGCCGCACCGGCCGTTCTGTTTCCGCAATCGGTCTTGGCACGTGGCAGTTGGGTGCCAACTGGGGTGATGTGAGCGAGGCAGATGCCCGCAACGTCCTGATCGCCGCGGTGGAGGGCGGAATAACCTTCTTTGACACCGCTGATGTGTACGGCGATGGTCGCAGCGAGAAATTCATCGGCAGTTTTCTCGCCGACAACCCGGAGCTCGACATTACGGTCGCGACCAAGATGGGGCGCCGCGAAGATCAAGACTCTGCCAACTTCACTCTGGCCAAGTTTCGCGAATGGACCGACCGCTCACGCCACAACCTCGGCACAGACACCCTCGACCTTGTGCAGCTGCACTGCCCGCCCACCGCTGTTTACAGCATGGATGCCGTCTACGATGACCTCGACACTCTCGTCTCTGAGGGCGCTATTGCCGCCTACGGAGTGAGTGTGCAGACGACGGCCGAGGCGCTCACCGCTATTGCTCGCCCCAACGTTGCCAGTGTGCAGATCATCTTCAACGCCTTCCGTCTCAAGCCCCTCGAGGCCGTGCTTCCTGCCGCTCTCGACGCGGGCGTCGGGATCATCGCCCGCGTTCCGCTGGCCTCCGGTCTGCTCAGCGGCAAGTACCGCGTTGACACAACGTTCGCGGAGAACGACCACCGCACGTACAACCGCGACGGCGCAGTCATGGATATCGGAGAGACTTTTTCGGGGGTCGATTTCGAAACTGGTGTCGCCGCTGCTCAGGAGTTTGCGGCGCTGCTGGCGGCCGAGCCGGCCGTGACTGATTTCTCAACTTCGCAGGTCGCGCTCGCGTGGATTACCCAGCAACCTGGAGTGACTGCGGCGATTCCGGGAGCACGCAACGTGGCTCAGGCTCAGTCCAATGCCGGTGCCGGCGAAGTGCCCGCCCTGAGCGACGGCTTCATGGCCGGGGTGCGCGACATTTACGATCGCCACTTCCGCGCTGCCGTGCATCCACGCTGGTAATCGCACACGATTCGAGCGGCCGCATCATGCCTCTGAGGGTGGGACGCGGCCGCCTTTCGTGAGGGCTGCGGGCGTAGGACTTGCTGGCGCGGGACTTGCGTGCAGGGCCGCTGTTTGTGGACGCTACTGGCGCAGGGTGCTGATCGGTTCAGTGTCGGGGATGGGGCTCGCGTCTTTGCCGCGAAGGTCAGGGTGCCAGCCGCGCAGCAGCGTCGGCACGAGAACTCCGAGGGCGGCGATAATGGTCGCTGCCCAGAAGCCACCGATGGGGCCATAGGCGTCGATGAGGAATCCGGCGACGGCAGAGCCAAGCGCGGCGCCGATGAGTTGGCCGGTGCCGACCCATCCGTACGCCTCAGCGGTGTCGCTGAACTTCACGCTGGCGGAGACGATGGCGAAGATCACAGCGAACGCAGGGGCGATACCAATACCGGCGATGAGCAGCATGATGGCCAACCACCAGAAGTCGAGATAGATCATCGCTAACGCCATGCCCACGAACACGATGAACATGCGGCGTGCGAGAGCCCACGGCCCAATGGGGAGGTGGCCCAAGAGCAATCCTCCGAAGAGTGAACCGATCGCCCAGATGCCGAGCACGATACCGGCTTGTGGGCCGCCGTGCCCGAAGACGGCAACGACGGATGCTTCGACTGCCGAAGCGGCACCCACGAGCAGGAAGCCCGTGATGGTCGCGAGCAATACGGGCGGGCGGCGCAGCACGGTTCCGAAGGAACGCTTGCTGCGTGGGATGCGCACCTGGCCAACTTCGGGGCTAGCGATGAACCAGATGCCACCCAAGATGAGGAAGGTGCCGGCGACGACGATGGCGAGAGTTGTGGAGATCTGCACCGCAATGAAGGTCGCGGCGACGGGGCCGGCAACCCAAATAATTTCTTGAGCCGACGCATCCAGCGAAAAAAGTGGCGTCAGCTGTTTGGAGTTGACCATCTTGGGATAGATCGTGCGAACCGCGGGCTGGACCGGAGGGTTGCTCAAGCCAGCAACGAGGCCGACAACCATGAACATTCCGACGCTCATCGGTACGAGGGCGATCGCAAAAATAGATGCCGCTGAAATCACGAGGGTGAGGATGAGAACTTTGCGCATTCCCCACACGCCCATCCACCGGCTGGTCAAGGGGCCGGCAACGGCTTGACCGACGCTCGTGGCAGCGAGCACAAGACCGGCGGCGCCGTAGGAATCGTGGATCTGCTCGACGTGCAAAAGAATCGCCAACGAGAGCATTCCGCTCGGAAGCCGGGCAGTGAGCTGCGCGGCGATGATCCTGGCGATGCCCGGAGTTTTCAACAGGTCGATGTATGCGTTCACAAGGACTCCAGCTTAGCTGCCGAATTGGGCCATTTTTTGGCGCTCAGAGGCCGGATTTCTGCGGGTTTTCCGGGTGTCAGTGGTTATCCCTAGGCTGTGGAAAACCCAGCGAAGTTATCCACACCTGTGGAGGACACGCCCACTACATCTAGGGTTGGCGGCCGGTGGCACCCACGATATATAGTGGTGGAACCGCTTGGCCGGGGGTCGCGGTTTTGAGTGTTTTACGGGGATTTTAGGGAGTATTTGTGGCAATCACAGTCGTCAAGCGCAACGGTCAGCGAGAGCCGTACGATGCGAACAAGATCAACATCGCAATCGAAGAAGCCGCAGCCGGCCTCGACGAGAACATCACGTGGGTCACTCAGATCGCTTCTGAGCTCGAATTGACGCTGTTTGACGGCATCACCACGCAGCAGCTCGACGAAGCTGTTATCCAGGTTGCCCTCCAGAACGTGAAAGATGACCCGGCCTTCGACACTGTCGCCGCCCGTCTTCTCCTCAAGACCATTTACAAGCGCGTTCTCGGTGACTACACCGACGCTGCTGACCTCAAGCGCCTGCACAAAGAACACTTCGCCACCAACGTCACCCGCGGCGTAGAAGAGGGACTCCTCGACCCTCGTCTCACGAGCATGTTCGACTTGGATGCTCTCGCCGAGCACCTTGAGCCCGCTCACGACGAGCTGCTCAAGTACATCGGTGTTGTCACCCTCAACAACCGCTACGGCATCAAGGGCCGCAACGGCGATGCCCTCGAGGTTCCGCAATACTTCTGGATGCGCATCGCGATGGGCCTCTCGCTCAACGAAGCGAACCCCAACGAGGCAGCGCTCAAGTTCTACGAGAAGATGTCCAGCCTCGAATACTTGGCTGCCGGCTCCACTCTCGTGAATGCGGGAACGATCTACCCGCAGCTCGCCAACTGCTTCGTCATGGAAATGCAAGACGACATGGAGCACATCGCCAAAACCACGCGCGATGTTATGTGGCTCACCAAGGGCACCGGCGGAATTGGCCTTTCGGTCACCAAGCTGCGCGCCCAGGGTTCGCCTATCCGCTCCAACAACACCACGTCCACCGGCCCCATCCCGTTCATGCACACGATCGACTCGATCCTTCGTGCTGTAAGCCGCGGTGGCAAGAAGTTCGGTGCGCTGTGCTTCTACATGGAGAACTGGCACATGGACTTCCCGGAGTTCCTCGAACTCCGCAGCAACTCCGGTGACCCCTACCGCCGCACCCGCACCGCCAACACGGCCGTGTGGATCAGCGATGAGTTCATGAAGCGCGTTCAGAACGACGAGCCGTGGTACCTCTTCGACCCGCTCGAAGTTGCTGACCTCAACGAGCTCTACGGCAAGGCGTTCTCCGAGCGCTACACCGAATATGTCGCCATGGCCGAAGCTGGCGAAATGCACATGTTCAAGAAGATCGGTGCTCGCGAGCAGTTCAAGTCGATCCTCATTTCGCTGCAGACCACCAGCCACCCGTGGCTGACCTGGAAAGACACGATCAACAACCGTGCGCTCAACAACAACACGGGCACGATCCACCTCTCCAACCTCTGCACCGAAATCACGCTGCCGCAGGATGAAGACAACGTCTCCGTCTGCAACCTCGCGTCGATCAACCTCTCGCGTCACCTTCTGCCCGAAGGCGGCGTTGACTTCGTGAAGATCGCGGAGAGCGCTCGACTGGCCGTTCGCCAGCTCGACAACCTCATCGACATCACGCGCTCCAGCGTGAAAGAAGCTGACTTCTCCAACGAGCAGAACCGCGCCGTCGGTCTGGGCGTCATGGGATTCACCGACATCATCGAGAAGCTCGGCTACAGCTACGAGAGCGAAGAGGCCTACGACCTCATCGACGAAATCATGGAGCACGTCTCGTACGCAGCGATCGACGCCAGCACCGAGCTAGCCAAGGAACGTGGCTCGTACACGAACTTCGAAGGCAGCCGCTGGTCAGAGGGCCTCGTGCCGCTCGACTCCATCGCGCTCACCGAAGCCGACCGTGGCATGGAGATCAAGGTCAACCGCAAGACGCGTCTCGACTGGGATGCCATGCGCGAAAAGGTCAAGGGCGGAATGCGTAACGCAACGCTCATGGCGATCGCTCCCACCGCATCCATTGGTCTCGTCGCCGGCACCACGCCCGGTCTCGACCCGCAGTTCTCGCAGATCTTCAGCCGCTCGACCTCGAACGGTAAGTTCCTCGAAGTGAACCGCAACCTCGTTGCGACTCTGCAAGAAAAGGGCCTCTGGGAGCAGAACCGCGAAGCGATCCTGCGTAGCCAGGGTGACGTGCAGAACGTTGCAGGCATCCCCGACGACATCAAGGCCGTGTTCAAGACGAGCTTCCAGCTCTCGCCGTACGCGTTCCTTGAAGTTGCCGCTCGTGCCCAGAAGTGGATCGACCAGGCCATCAGCCGCAACATGTACCTCGAGACGCGTGACCTCGGCGACATGATGGACATCTACTTCGACGCATGGTCGCGCGGAGTCAAGACAACCTACTACCTGCACATGAAGCCTCGCCACCAGGCCGAGCAGTCCACGGTGAAGGTCAACAAGGCAGAAGAAATTTCGTCGACCAAGGCTGCAACAGCCTCGACATCCACATCAACCGCGGGCGCAGCTCCCGCACGCCGAGGTTTCGGCGGATTCGCAAAGAAGGCAGAGTAATTATGAACCGCGAAAACACCGTTGAGGACTACTTCGTACCGGTCGACCCGATGGACGACCTGCAGTGCGACAGCTGCCAGTAAGAGCAGCCACTCACTAACCTCCCCCGGGGAACACGACACCACACCGTCGTGTTCCCCACCACACACATCGAGCACCAATCGAGAAAGAAGAAGTCACCGGAATGGGAATTCTAGGTACAGGCCTGCAAGACGGCCTCCTGCTGAAGCCAATTAAGTACCAATGGGCTATGGACCTGTACGACCAGGCCGTGGCTAACACGTGGTTCCCTAACGAGATCCAGCTGGGCGAAGACATCGCCGACTTCAAGAAGATGACTGATGAAGAGCGTCACGCGGTGACCTTCCTCATGAGCTACTTCAACCCGAATGAGCTGCTCGTCAACAAGGCACTCGCCTTCGGCGTATACCCCTACGTTTCAGCCGCAGAGTGCTCGCTGTACCTCGCGAAGCAAATGTGGGAAGAAGCCAACCACTGCATGAGCTTCGAGTACGTTCTCGAAACCTTCCCCATCGACCGTGAAGCGGCCTACAACTCTCACGTTGATGTGCCGTCCATGGCGCGCAAAGAAGAGTTCGAAATGAAGTACATCCGTCGCATGACGGAGCAAACTCTCGACATCAACACCATCGAGGGCAAGCAAGACTTCATCCGCAACCTTGTGGCCTACAACGTGGTGCTCGAGGGCATCTGGTTCTACTCGGGCTTCATGGTTGCCCTGTCGTTCCGCCAGCGCAACCTGCTGCGCAACTTCGGTTCGCTCATGGACTGGGTTGTTCGCGACGAGAGCCTGCACCTCAAGTTCGGTATCAACCTGATCCTCACGGTGCTCGAAGAGAACCCCGAGATTCAGACCGAAGAGTTCGCTGACGAAATTCGCCAGATGATCTTGGATGCTGTGGAGATGGAAGAGGCGTATAACCACGACCTGCTCCCCGGTGGCATCCTCGGCCTCAACGCCAACTACATCAACCAGTACGTGAAGTACCTGGCTGACCGTCGCCTTGAAGAGCTCGGCTTCGAGCCGCACTACAAGGTCTCGAACCCGGCCAAGTGGATGGCAACAGCCAACGACACTCTCGAGCTCGTGAACTTCTTTGAGTCGACCAACACCTCGTACGAGGCCAACGCGTCGGCAACCACCAAAGCAAAAGCGGAGTGAGCCTGACCGTTGAGTGGGTCGACTGGCTCGACCCACGAGCGGTAAACCAGCGCGAACTGATGACGGTCGAAACGACGGCGATGTATGCCGATCGTCAGGCCGCCCTCGACGAGGCAGGCCGCAACGCAGTGAATGCTGCGTTGACGGTCGCGCCCGAGGACATCAGTCACACGCTGTTGGTGCTCGACGGCGAGACCGTCATCGGTCACGCCGCGCTTCGTCCCTTCGGGCAATCGCTCGAAGTGAAGAAGGTTTTCGTCGATTCGCGTTATCGGGGCAAGGGCGCTGCCCGCCGCCTCATGAACGAACTCGAGACGGTCGCGCGTGAGGCATCCGCTCATTCGCTCGTACTGCAAACAGGTCACGCTCAGTTGCCCGCGATGGCCCTCTATGAAAGCCTTGGCTACCGTCATATCGAAGCTTTCGGCGACTACGCCAACATCCCATTCGGCATTTGCTACGAGAAACCCCTGTAGTTCATTCAGCTACGCACTCTAAGCTTCACCGGATGGGGGATACCCTTCATCCACTTAACTCGGAACAATTGCACTGTGAGACTTTTCCGGCGGCGCCCGCGCCTTAACTTGGGCAAATTTAGGGCGCCCGAGCCGGTAGAAGAAGCCCCCATCGAGCGCGTTGTCGAGGAAGGCGTGCTCATCGCGCGCAATGCGGTGCGCATGGCGGTCAAGAACCGCATCATCGTCGACGCAGCGCGCGACCACCTCGACTACGACGACGGTGCGCTTGCGGGCCTCGTGCACGTGGAGTTTGACCACCTCGCTGATCAGGCCGAGCGTCTGCTCAAAGTCACCCGCACTGACCGCAACCGGGCAGTGCAAGAGGGGCTCACTGAGGGACTCCGCCAAGCCTCGATGGATGGTGAACTGATCTCGAACATCATTGACGAGGCACGCGAGCTCGCGTGGAGCGAGATCGGTACGGCCATCATCGCGAAGTTGCGTGACGCCTATATGCCGGCGACTGATCCGCAGTATCAAAAGAATCGCGAGGTTCGCCTGCGTGAGTTGCGCAATATCAACTTCGCCGAGTTGCAAGCCGCGGCCGAGGGCGAGTACTGAAACGATGCCGGGCCCGGCCGCGGCTGTCAACGATAAACAGTCTCACGAGCATCCAGCCGCACGTTTCCCTCGCCTGCTGCATGATTCGCGCGACGACAAATAATGGATACCGGATCGTTTCTCACCAAACGATGATCTCCGTGCGCCCGGGGGTAGGCTTCCTTGGTCGGCGTTGACGCGAGGCGTTTCCGTTCCGGATTCGATCCTCGTCACCGACGCCACTATTCATCGGGAAATAGAGAAGGTTGAACCATGAGAATCAAGTACGTGACTCCGGCACTGGTTGTTGCCGCAGCGCTCATGCTGTCGGGTTGTGTCGACAACAGCACCGGCACCGAAACCACCACCGGGGGCAACACTCCTGACGTGGGAGTGAACGAAGCTGCTGCCGCTCTGCTGCCTGATGACATCAAGGACGCCGGCGTGCTCGTGATCGGTATCGACCCGACCTACGCGCCCAACGAATACAAAGACGACGCCGGAAACCCCATCGGGTGGGAGGTCGACCTCGCCAACGCGATGGCCGCCACTCTTGGTCTCGAAACCCAGTACGAGCCCTCGAGCTTCGACAAGATCATCCCGAGCGTTACTGGCGGAAGCTACGACATCGGCTTCTCCTCATTCACCGACAACGCTGAGCGCGAGAAGGTCGTCGACTTCGTGAACTACTACGAAGCGGGCATCCAGTGGGCGCAAGCTCTGGGCGGCGACGTTGATCCCGCAAACGCGTGTGGCCTCACCGTTTCTGTTCAGACCGGAACCTACGAAGAAACCGACGAGCTCCCCACTAAGTCGCAAGAGTGTGTGGATGCCGGCAACGAGCCCATCAACATCCTCAAGTTCGATACTCAAGACGAAGCAACTAACGCGCTTGCTCTGGGCCGTGCCGACGCGATGAGTGCCGACTCGCCCATCACGCAGTACGCCGTAAGCCAGGTCGAAGACAAGATCGAGCTCGCGGGCGACTCCTTCGACACCGCGCCTTACGGAATCGCGATCGCCAAGGACTCGACGCTCCCCGCCGCTCTTCAGGCCGCACTGCAGTCGATGATCGACGACGGAACGTACAAGGCGATCCTCGATGACTGGGGTGTTTACAGCGGTGCTGTTGACACCATCACCATCAACGCGGCAACCGCTAGCTAAGTAGATGGCTGCATCAGGCTCTAACCGTTCGGCGACATCAGCAGTGGTGTCGCCGAACGGCGCCGAACAAGCGGAGGCCATCAAGGCCATTCGCCTTCGCCACCCCTGGCGCAATGTCGTCGCGGTCGTTCTCGTGGCGATGCTCGCGCTTTTTGTGCTGGATGCTGCTCAGCGCGAGGCGTACGGCTGGGAGAACTTCGCCAAGTACATCTTCGATCAGCGCATTTCGCAGGCAGCCGGCTACACGCTACTGCTGACGGTCTACTCGATGGTCATCGCGATCATCTTGGGCGTCACTCTGGCGGTCATGCGCCTCTCGGACAACCCGGTCGTTAAGGGCATCGCCTGGTTGTACCTCTGGGTCTTCCGCGGCACTCCCGTGTACGTGCAGCTCGTATTCTGGGGTCTCTTCGCGACGATCTACTCCACGATCGACATCGGCATTCCGTTCACGGAGCCGTGGCTTTCGTTCGAGACGAACGACCTAATCAGTGTGTTCTGGTTGGCCGTCATCGGCCTCGCACTCAACGAATCTGCGTACATGGCAGAGATCGTGCGTGCCGGCATCCTCTCGGTCGACAAAGGCCAAGACGAAGCTGCCACCGCGCTCGGAATGTCGTGGATGCAGACAATGACTCGCGTCGTGATTCCGCAGGCCATGCGCATCATCATTCCGCCCACGGGCAACGAAGTGATTTCGATGCTCAAGACCACCTCGCTGGTCACGGCCATCCCGTTCAGCTTGGAGCTCTACGGTCGTTCGCGCGATATCTCCGTTGTGATCTTCGACCCGATTCCGCTGTTGCTCGTCGCTTCCGCGTGGTACTTGCTGTTCACCTCGATCCTGATGGTGGGCCAGTACTTCTTAGAGAAGCGTTTCTCGCGCGGTGTCGGTCAGGCTCGCCCGGATAAGGCAGGCACCGAGACAGGGGCAATCACGCTGAAGACGGGTGTCATCTCGACGCCGGGTGCGGCATCCGCTGCCAACGGCGGCGCCGGCTCTGATGCCAGTACCGACCTGAGTACCGATCCTGAAGGAAAGGAGCACCAATGATGAACGCGGCTACTAGCAGTGTGCCCATGGTGCACGCCGATCGTGTCTCGAAGAGCTTCGGTTCTAACGAAGTACTCAAGAGCATTTCGCTGTCGGTGCCGCAGGGCGAAGTGATGTGTTTGGTCGGGCCTAGTGGTTCGGGCAAGTCGACCTTCCTGCGCTGCATCAACCACCTTGAACGAGTGGATGCCGGTCGACTCAGTGTCGAAGGCGTGCTGGTCGGGTACGAAGAACGTGGCGACAAGCTCTATGAGCTCAAGCCGCGCGAAGCTGCTCGCCAGCGTCGGGACATCGGCATGGTGTTTCAGCGCTTCAATCTGTTCCCACACATGACGGCTCTCGAAAACATCATTGAGGCGCCCATCCGGGTGAACAAGGTCAAGAAAGAGGCGGCGGTCGCGCACGCCCAAGAGCTGCTCGCTCGGGTTGGTCTCGCGGGCAAGGCCGATGCCTACCCGGCTCACTTGTCGGGTGGTCAGCAGCAGCGTGTGGCTATCGCGCGCGCTCTCGCCATGGAGCCCAAGCTCATGCTCTTCGATGAGCCGACGTCGGCGCTCGACCCGGAGCTCGTGGGCGAAGTGCTCGATGTCATGAAGGGTCTCGCCGAATCCGGCATGACCATGATTGTTGTCACTCACGAGATGGGGTTCGCGCGCGAAGTCGCCGACCAGCTCGTGTTCATGGATGGCGGCGTTGTCGTCGAGTCGGGCGACCCCGACGAGGTTCTCGGCAACCCGCAGCACGAACGCACGAAAGCGTTCCTCTCGAAGGTTCTCTAACCTCGGTTCGCTCGGTTCCTTTGGCTCGCTTGCGAGCTTCGGTCGGTCCGGGTGCTGCTGCTAGCGCGGCTGCATCCGGATCGCACCGTCGAGCCGAATCACTTCACCGTTGAGCATGGGGTTCTCGACGATGTGCTGGACGAGCGCGGCATACTCCGCGGGTCGTCCCAGACGCGACGGATGCGGCACTTGCGCGCCGAGGGAATCTTGCGCCTCTTGCGGCAGGCCCGCCATCATCGGCGTCTCGAAGATGCCCGGAGCGATCGTCATCACGCGCAGCAAGCTCGCTGCGAACTCGCGGGCGAGCGGCAGGGTCATCCCGGCGACGCCCGCTTTGGAGGCGGCGTACGCGGGCTGGCCGATCTGGCCGTCGAAGGCGGCGACGGATGCCGTGTTCACGATCACGCCGCGTTCACCATCAATGGGCTCGGTTTCGACCATCTCCGCCGCAGCGAGCCGGATGACGTTGAACGTGCCCACAAGGTTGATGCCGATCACGGTCTCGAAGGTCTCCAAAGGCAGCACGCCCTTGCGGCCGAGGGTCTTGCCCGGCGTCGCAACGCCAGCGCAGTTCACGACGATGCGCAGTGGAGCAACGGAACGTGCCAAATCCACGGCAGCCTGAACGTCCACTTCGGAGCGCACATCGGTGGGGGCGAATCGGAAGCCGTGTTCGGCGGCGATGTCGACTCCGCGGGAGCTGGGCAGGTCGGCGATGGTGACCTGAGCACCCTGCGCGGCGAGAGCGCGAGCGGTGGCCAAGCCGAGGCCACTGGCGCCGCCGGTGATAAGAGCTGCGGCATCCTGAATCTTCATTAAAGCCTTTCGATGAGGGTTGCGTTGGCCATGCCGCCGCCTTCGCACATGACTTGGAGTCCGAAGCGGCCGCCGCTGGCGTCGAGATTGTTGACGAGCGTGGTGAGCAGGCGAGTGCCGGAGGAACCGAGGGCGTGGCCAAGGGCGATGGCTCCGCCGCGGGGGTTCACGATCGTGGGATCGACGGGAAACTCTTGCAGCCAGGCGAGGGCGACCGAGGCGAAGGCTTCGTTGACCTCGATGCTGTCGAGTTGGTCGAGACGGATGCCGCTGCGTTCGAGAATGCGATGCGTGGCGGGAATGATGCCGGTCAGCATCTCGATGGGATCGGAGCCGACCACAGCAAAGGAATGGAAGCGCGCGCGAGGCTTCAGACCGAGGGCAGCCGCCCGCTCTTCGCTCATGATGAGTGCCGCCGAGGCACCATCGGTGAGCGGCGAGGAGTTGCCGGCGGTCACGCGCCACTGAATTTCGGGAAAACGACCGGCGATCTTGGCGTCGTAAAAGACGGGGGAGAGCCCGGAGAGCTTCTCGGCGGTGGTGCCGGGGCGCACGGTCTCGTCGCGATCGAGTCCGGCGAGCGGCAGAATCTCCGAGCTGAAATCGGCGGCGGCAGCGCGAGCGTGCGAGAGGGCCGCATAAACGTCGAGGTCGTCGCGTTCGAGACCCCAGCGTGCGGCAATCAGCTCAGCAGAGATGCCCTGAGTAACAAACCCTTCGGGGTACCGATTGCGGATCAAGCGACTCATGCCGCCCTGACCCAGCGTTGCCTGACCGAGGGGATGCGTGCTCATGAGCTCGACACCGCAGGCGATCACGATGTCGTTGACGCCGGCCATGATCGACTGCGCGGCAAAGTGTGCTGCCTGCTGGCTTGAACCACACTGGCGGTCGATCGTGGTGGCGGGCACCGACTCGGGGAACCCTGCAGCGAGAACCGCGGTGCGGGTGACGTTGGCGGCTTGCCGGCCGGATTGCGTGACGCATCCACCCATCACATCGTCGATCGTGGCCGGGTCGAGATCGTGACGATCGACCAGACTGCGCAGAACTACGGCCAGAAGATCGACCGGATGCTCGCTCGAGAGCGCCCCACCAGGTTTTCCCCGGCCCGAAGGCGTTCGAATCGCGTCAACAATGACTGCCGTTGTCATGGCTCAACCCTAACCGCGGGTGCGGGTGCGCGGAAGAGCCACGACAGTGACAGTTTTAGGCGGGTTCGACACCAAACGCGCGAGCCAGCTTGTCGATCTTTTGAGCACGGCCGAGGCGGGGCAGGTCGCTGCCGTCGCGGATGACGCGGCCACGAGCTTCGAAGTCTTCTAGGAAGTCGCGAGCCCACGCCACGTCGGAACGGGTGGGGCTGATGACCTCGTTGATGATCGGCAACTGCTCGATGTCGAGGCAGAGCTTGCCGGTCATTCCGAGCGAGACGGCCATGTCGCCCTGCTCGCGCAGAACGGGATGGCTCGTGCCGACGGTCGGGCCATCGATCGGGCCGGGCAGGTTGCCGACGCGGCTGGCGATGACCAAACGTGAGCGAGGGTAAGCCATGGCGAGGTCGTCCGCGCTGGCGCCCGTGTCGCGACGGTAGTCGCCACTGCCGAAAGCGAGGCGGTACGCACCGCGGGCGCGGGCGATCGAGACGGCCTCTTCGATGCCGAGAGCCGACTCCACGAGAGCGATCACCGGGGTGACACCCTTGAGGCGGTCGAAGGTTTCAGAAACGTGAGCCGCGGCTTCAGCCTTGGCCAGCATGACGCCGCGCAGGCCGGGAAGGCCGGCGAGGGCATCCACGTCGTCCGACCAGAAGTCAGAGGCGCGGTCGTTGATGCGAACCCAACCGCTGCCGCCATTGCTCAGCCACTCGACAACAGCGTCGCGGGCGGCGGGCTTCAGACGCGGGTCGACGGCATCTTCAACGTCGAGGATGATCTGGTCGGCGCGCGAACGCTCAGCGGCGTCGAAGTCTTCGGGGCGGGTCGCCGCAACCAGAAGCCACGATCGCGCAATCTCGGCGGAAACCTCGTGGGTGGTCGGGTGGTCGGTGGTGCTTTCGGACACGCGTGAACTGCTTTCTTTCAGAAGAGAGGCCACGTTCTCGTGCCACTCGCAGCCTCAAGAGTAGCCGGTGAGGGCGGTCTGCGGCTGAAAATACGGCTTTAGGAGGCGAGCACCTTGGCGATGCGCTGAAGGCTCACCGATTCGGCTGTTCCCAAGTGCTGGGCGAAGAGACTCAAGCGCAGTTCTTCGAGCATCCAGCGGGCTCGAGCGATCTGCGGTTCAGGATGCTGCTCCAGCGGTAGCGTGCCGCCCGCGTCCTTGTAGCGGCGGGTTGCCAACTCGACTTCGGACATCCACCCGCGATCTCGACCGGGGTTCTCAGTGAGCTTCGTGACGCGGTGTTCGATGCCCTTGAGGTAGACGGGCAAGCGGCGCAGTTGGGTGAGCCCGGTCGCCGAAACGAAGCCGGGATACACGAGGGCATCGAGCTGTTCGCGCGCATCACCGAGAGGCGCGATGAGATGCATGCTTGTCGCGGCACGAATCGCCTTATCGGCCAACCGCACCCCCGACACAATGGATGCCACGAGCGAGACGGTCGCAAAGAGCGAGTCGACGAGCCCTGCCGAAATTTCGTTGCGCAGCGCCTCGAACTCGGTCTGCTCGAACACCTCGCGGTCGCCCATGACGGAGTCGACGCAGGCGCGCAGGCAGTCATCGAAGAGGGCGTTCGTTGAACGGTACGGGCTCTGTGCGAGCACGAGCTTTTCGTTGCCCGTGAGATGTTCGTTGATGTACCCGAGCGGCGAGGGAATCGTCAGCAGCAGCAGACGACGCACTCCGCCCTGGTGGGCGATGGCCTGATCGTGCGGGGTCGACATGAGGCGAAGGGAGACCGAGTCGCCGTCATCCACGAGCGCAGGGTAGGCCCGAATGGTGTTGCCGCCGTGCTTGGTGTCGCGAGAGCGGTCGAGCTGTCCGAAGTCCCACGCGGTGATACCGGAACGCTCGAGAGTGTTTACCGAACGCTCGGGCGATCGCCCAGCGGCGCCTTCAACGGCACGCGCCACACTTTCGCGGGCGGCGGGCTTCAGGCTTGCCTGCAGGCTGCGCAGCGACTTGTTGGCGCCGACCTTCTTGCCGCGCTCGTTGATCACTGCGAAGGTGACCTTGAGGTGCGCAGGCACTCGGTCGAGATCGAAATCGGATGCCGCCACCTTCACATAGGTCAAGCGCGCGATTTCTTTAGCCAGATAGTCAGTGATGCCAGGGCCGTCGTCGAGGGCGGCAGCAGCCGGATCGGCCGGCGCCTCCTCGAGCAGGCGGCGAGCCCAGTCGGCGGCGGGAACCACGTTGCGGCGAATCGGTTTCGGCAGCGACTTGATCAGGGCGGTCACGAGTTCTTCGCGCAGGCCCGGCACTTGCCAGTCGAAGCCTTCGGGGCGCAGCCCGGCGAGCAGCGGGAGCGGCACGGCAACGGTGACACCGTCATCGTCGGTTCCGGGCTCGAAGCGGTAGGTCAGGCTCAGCGTCTGATCGCCGCGCACCCAGGTGGTGGGAAAGGCGGTTTCGTCGACTTCAGCGTCATCCGCGTTCTCGAGCAGATCGTTGGTGGTGAGCGTGAGCAGGTCGGGGGAGTCGTGGCGTGCTTTTTTCCACCAGCCCTCAAAGTCACGAACCGAGGCGACGGTGGCGGGGATGCGCTTGTCGTAGAACTCGAAGATCGTTTCATCGTCGTGCAAAATGTCGCGACGACGGCTGCGTTCTTCGAGCTGTTCGAGGTCGCGGCGCAGCGCGCGGTTGGAGGCGTCGAAGCCCCACACACGCTTGTCGCGCTTGGTGAGGTCGTCTTCGCCCTCCACGAGTGCATGGCGAATAAACAGCTCACGAGCGGCGGGCAAATCAACGCGCGAGAACTGGATGCGCCGGCGAGCGGCAAGCGTCACGCCGTAGAGCGTCACGCGTTCGAACGCGACCGCAGCGCCCTGCTTCTTTTCCCAGTGCGGTTCGGAATAGCTACGCTTCACGAGGTCGCCCGCGAGCTTCTCGGCCCAGACAGGGTCAATCGCGGCGTTGGTGCGCGCGAAGAGCCTGCTCGTTTCCACGAGTTCGGCGCTCATGATCGCGTTGGGTTGTTTCTTGGCGAGGGCCGAGCCGGGGAAGATGACAAAGCGGGTCTGACGCGCGCCAATGTAGTCGCGCTTCGCGACATCCTTGAGCCCAATGTGGCTGAGAAGACCCGCCAGCAGCGAGCGATGGATGCCGTCGGGGTTCGAGTGCGCGTCGCCAATAACCAGCCCAAGCGGCTTGGCCATCCGGCTCAACTGGCGGTAGACGTCGTGCCATTCGCGCACGCGCAAATAGTTGAGGTACTCGTTCTTGCACAGGCGTCGGAACTGGTTGCCCGAGAGTTCTTTCTGCTTCTCTTCGAGGTAGTTCCAGAGGTTCAGCAGGGTGAGAAAGTCGCTCGTGGGGTCGATGAAACGCGCGTGCTGCTGGTCGGCTTGCGGACGCTTATCGAGGGGGCGCTCGCGGGGGTCTTGAATGCTGAGCGCGGCGACGATCGCCATGACTTCACGCGTCGTGCTGTGCTGCTTCGATTCGATCACCATGCGGGCGAGGCGAGGGTCGATGGGCAACTGCGTGAGTTGCTTGCCGATGCGGGTGATGCGCGGGGCGGCATCCTTCGGGGCGGCGCTACCGGCAGTGCCTCCCGCGCGCGGACCGTTCACGCTCGACGACGTCTTCGTGCTGCGGATGCTGGCGGTGTTCTCCACGGCGCCCAGCTCGGTCAGCAGGTCGAGACCGTCTTTGATGCCGCGCGAATCGGGCGGCTGCAAGAAAGGGAACTCGGCGATGTTGCCGAGCCCGAGCGACACCATCTGCAGGATGACCGCCGCCAGGTTCGTGCGCAGTATCTCGGGTTCCATGAACTCGGGCCGCGAGTTGAAATCCTCTTCGGAGTAAAGGCGAATCGCAATACCGTTGCTCGTTCGGCCGGAACGCCCGGAGCGCTGGTTGGCGCTGGCCTGGCTGATCGCTTCGATTGGCAAGCGCTGAATTTTGGCGCGCGTGCTGTAGCGGCTGATGCGCGCGGTTCCCGCATCAATCACATAGCGGATGCCGGGCACGGTCAGGCTGGTTTCGGCCACGTTGGTGGCCAACACGATCCGGCGTCGCGTGCCGGGAGTGCGGCGTGACTCGAACACGCGGTGTTGCTCGGCAGCGCTCAGGCGACCGTAAAGCGGCAGCACCTCGGTGCCTTCGTGCAACCCTCCACCGCTGATGCGGCCGCGAATCGCTTCTTCGGCATCCCGAATCTCGGTCTCACCCGAGAGGAACACGAGCACGTCGCCGTCACTTTCGCGGGCAAGCTCGTCGAGAGCGTCGTTGATGCCCTGCAGGTAGTCGCGGTCGGCGCGGTTGGCGGCTTCTTCTTCAGCGTCCTCCGCTTCCAGCTCTTCAGCTACGAGCGGGCGGTAGCGGATCTCGACCGGATAGGTGCGGCCAGACACCTCGATGATCGGAGCATTGTCGAAGTGCTTCGAGAAGCTTTCGGGGTCGATGGTCGCACTCGTGATGATGATGCTGAGATCGGGGCGTCGGGCGCGTAGCTGCTTGAGGTAGCCGAGCAGAAAGTCCACGGTGAGGCTGCGTTCGTGGGCCTCGTCGATGATGATCGCGTCGTACTTCGTGAGGTCGCGGTCACGGTGGATCTCGTTCAGCAGAATGCCGTCGGTCATGAGCTTCACGCGCGTGTTCTTGCCGACGCGATCGGTGAAGCGCACTTGGTAACCGACGAGGTCGCCCATCTCGGTGCCGAGTTCTTCGGCGATGCGCTCGGCCACGGTGCGCGCAGCGATGCGTCGCGGCTGCGTGTGCCCAATGGATGTCTTACCCAGTTCCAGCAAAATCTTGGGCAGCTGGGTGGTTTTTCCACTACCGGTCGCGCCCGCGATGATCACAACCTGGTTATCGCGGATGGCCGCCAGAATGTCGTCTTTGCGCTGGCTGACGGGCAGCTCAGGCGGGTACGTCACGACAACGTCAGCGGGCAGCGCGGCTGCGGTGCTGGCGGAGTGAACTTCGGAGGCAGACATAGCCCTTCAGCTTACGCGGTGTGGCGGTAACTAGGGCGTCGGTGACAACCAGCGGCGAAGCATCCGCGTCACGCCGGGCAGCAAGAGGTAGGTCATGATCGGCGTAAGGAAGAGCGTGGTGAGCAGCACCCGCACGACGATCGGCAGCTCATCCCAGCCGGGAACGAACATCGTCACGAGCAGAGTGAAGACGAGGTTGAGGGGGAAGAACCCCAACCAGATGGTGACCGCTTGCTTCCAGCGCGGGGGAGCGGCGGGAACCGGCGAGACGAGGCCCGCGTGTTCCACCGTGATTTCGGTGGGCTCGTCGAACCAGCCTTCGATTCCGGTGCGTCGCTCAGTGCGCTGATCGTGCACAAACCCGCTGCCGCTCTGCAGCCACCACGCACGTTCGGGGGATTGTTCCCAGTGCAAGAGTGCTGCGTCATCCGCGAATCGGTAGAGCATGTGCCACGTGGTGCTGTTGGTGCCGGCGCGCACCCATCCGGAGCCGAGAAACCCGGGGTAGCTGGTGGCAAGGTTGATGCCGGTCTGCATCCAAGCAGTTGCTTCGGCGATGCGCGCGGGGTCGACGGTGCGTTCGATCGAGATGGTGATCGGGGCGTTTTCGGGCGACATGAGCGCACTCCTTCTCTGTTGTCCAGCGGCAACAGTGACGGCCGGTGTGGGCTTCGCTATTTCCAAGTCTAAGTCGGATGCTCGGCTTCTCGGCTGTCGTTGTGTTAAGTCTGTGCAACACCTCGACAGCCCACAAATGCTGTGGGCTCTCACCCTGCGCTCATCCGCGCATCACCCTCCCTGTGGGGTAGACACAGTTATCCACGCAGGAATGTGTCGTTCTTGTTGCGAATTGTGCGAATCGTCAGTTTCTATTGCCCTGACGTTCAGCAATACGGTGTAATGGCGGCCATGGGATTGGTCTACGCCGTCCCTTCGACCACCTTTCTACTGGAGGAAAGATGAAGAAGAAGCGCGTCTCAGCTGCCATAGCTGTGCTCGCGGCCGGAGCCCTCGCCCTAACAGGGTGTACTCCGCCGTATGAGTCAGAAGTAATTGCCGACACCGAGATCACGGTGGCGTGGAATGACTTGATTGACAACTTCAACGGAAGCAGCGCAGCAGGTAACAACACGGCGAACAACGTTGTGCTGTACATGATGAACTCGACGTTCCTGTACTACAACAGCGAGCCAGCTCTCGTGCGTAACACCGACTTCGGCTCGTTCGAAAAGACGAGCGATGACCCGCTGACGGTGAAGTACACCCTCAACGACAACGTCACCTGGTCTGATGGAACCCCCATCGACTCCGCCGACTTGCTGCTGGCGTGGACCACTATCTTCGCCGGTGTTGAGGATGCTGAGGGCGCACCGCTCTTCACCCACGCCAACCCGCGTGGCGACCTTGCTTCGGCTCTTCCGGAGATCGACGACAAGAGCATCACGATTGTGTACGACAAGGCCTACGTTGACTGGGAGATCCAGTTCGACATGGGTGTCGCCGCTCACGGTGTCGTGTCGCTTGCTTACCCCGAGATCACTGATCCCGAGGAAGCAAAGGAAATGTTCGTCGAAGCAGTTCAGAACGACGACGTCGAATGGCTCACCCCGGTAGCTAAGGCATGGAACGACGCTTACCAGGCGCCGAGCACTCCCGACAGCGACCTCGTTGCTCTCTCGAGTGGTGCCTACGTTCTCGACGAACTCGTAGAAAACGAGTACGTTGCGCTCAAGGCCAACCCGCTCTACACGTGGGGTCCGTCGCCCAAGTACGAACGCATCATCGTTCGCCAGATCGAGGACTCGACCGCTCAGGTTCAGGCCATCGAGAACGGTGACGTTCAGATTGCCGCCGGCCAGCCGACTCCCGACGTGCTTGAGCTCGTCAAGGGACTCGACAACGCTGACTACGTAACCGCGGATGAAGCGACTTACGAGCACGTTGACCTCACGTTCAACAACGGTGGTCCGTTCGACGCCGCCGCTTACGGTGGAGACGAAGACACGGCCAAGGCAGTTCGTCAGGCATTCCTGAAGGTCATTCCTCGTCAGGAGATCCTCGACAAGCTGATCGTGCCGTTGAACGAAAACGCCACCCTGCGTGACTCGGTACTCCAGATTCCTGGTGCTCCCGGCTACGACGAGATCGCTTCGAGCAACGGTTCGGCTGACTACGCCGAGGTTGACATCGAAGGCGCCAAGAAGCTGCTCGCTGATGCCGGAGTGACCACTCCCGTTGAGGTCAAGTTCTGGTACCCCGAGGGCAACGTCCGTCGTGCATCAGAGTTCGAGTTCATCCAGCAGTCGGCTGCTCTTGCCGGCTTCACGGTTGTTGACGACTCGGAGCCCACTTGGGCGTTCACCGACAAGGAAGCACTGCCGGTCAACCCGCACGACGCGGTTATCTTCGCATGGCAGTCAACGAGCCTCGCGCTCACCGGTTCTGACCAGTACCTCGGTACCGGCCAGCCCAGCAACTTCGGTGGATACTCCAACACCGAGGTAGACGGACTCCTCAAGGACCTCGAGACCGAGCTGGACCCTGACGCCCAGACCGAGATTCAGGTTGCAGTCGAGAAGCTGGTATGGGAAGACGCTTACGGCGTCACCATCTTCCAGTTCCCCGGAATCACCGTCTGGAACAACTCAGTAACGAACGTGGACCCGAGTCCGCTGTCGCCGACCTACTTCTGGAACTTCTGGGAGTGGGCACCGACCGACTCCGAGTAATCACTCGGTAGCGCTCACGAGTGGGCCGGACTCCCAGTCCGGCCCACTTGCGTGCACGTCGTAATGCCGTTCAGCGGCACTGTTTTTGTTCTGTTTTGCATGCCCCCGAAATGAGGATCTCCGGTGCTGACCTTTGTCGCCAGGCGCCTTGTGGCCACTCTTCTTGTTCTGCTTGTGGCTTCATTTATCGTCTATGTACTAACCGCCAATTCCGGTGATCCGCTTCGAGAACTTCGAGGCAGTCGAGATCCCAGCGCTCAAGATCAAATCGCGTACTTGAGCGGGCTGCTCAATCTCGATCAGCCTCCCGTGCTTCGCTACTTCTCCTGGCTCGGAGGAGTCGGGGCCTGCTTCATCGGTCAGTGCGACCTCGGCATCTCGGTCGCCCGTGGCCAACAGCCCGTGATCGAAGCCATCGGTGGAGCACTCGGCTCCACACTTCAACTGGTGCTCGCCGCAACGATCCTCGCGATCGTCATCGGTGTCGCCATCGGAATGACGACCGCGCTTCGCCAGTACAGCGGTTATGACTACGTCGTCACGTTCCTCACCTTCGTCTTTTACTCGCTCCCCATTTTCTGGGTCGCGGTGCTCCTCAAAGAGTTCGGTGCCATTCAGTTCAACTCGTTCCTCGGCGACCCCGTTATCCCGTGGTGGTCGATTCTCATCATCGGTCTGGTGATGGGCTTCATCGGCTCTTCGATTGTGGGGGGAGAGTTGCGAACGCGGGTCATTTCTTTCGTCAGCGTTGGCGGCGGTATCGCCGCGTTGCTTATCCTTCTCGATGTCACTCGCTGGTTCGAAAGCCCCTCGATTGGCTTCGTCGGTATAGCGCTGATGTCTGTGGCGACGGGCGCGGTGGTGCTCTTTACTTCCACCGGCTTCCACAACCGTCGCGCTTTGCTCGCCGTGGGAATCATCGTCGTTCTCACGGTCATCTTGAGCTGGCCGTTCCAGTTCCTCTTCTACTACGTCAACAGCCCGTGGACCGTGCTGCTCGTTCTCGCCATTCTGGTGGGCCTCGGACTACTCGTCGGCTTCTTCGTGGGCGGCGATGGCAAAGCTGTCGTAGCCAGAACCGCAGCCATCGTCGGTGGCCTCGGTGTGCTGCCGCTCGTGCTCGACCAGATGTTCATCCGCTGGGATGAGTACGTGGCGCGCATCCCACTCAGCAACGGTGTGATCGCCACGATCGGTGCCTCAACCCCCGCGATTCGGCGGGTGGATGACACGTGGTTGAACATGCTCGACTCACTGACCCACATGCTGTTGCCCACGATCGCGCTCATGATCATCTCGTTGGCGGCCTACACGCGCTACGCTCGCGCCAGTCTGCTCGACGTGATGAACCAGGACTACGTGCGCACTGCTCGCGCCAAGGGTCTCGGCGAACGCACCGTTGTGATGCGTCACGCCTTCCGCAACGCCATGATCCCGATCGCGACCATCATTGCGCTCGACTTCGGGGCGGTGATCGGTGGTGCCGTGATCACAGAAAGAGTCTTCGCCTGGCAGGCGATGGGCTCCCTCTTCAACGAGGGGCTTCACCGCATCGACGTGAACCTCGTAATGGGCTTCTTCCTCGTCACGGGAATCCTTGCCGTTATCTTCAACGTTATTGCCGACCTGTTGTACTCGGCCCTTGACCCCAGAATTCGGGTGAGCTGATCATGACCGACAAAAAGCCCGTAGTCGACGAACAGTCGGTGGGCCAAGAACTCAGTATTGAACAGCGCGCCACGGTAGGTCTCAGCCAAGGCGCGATCGTTCGCCGCCGCTTCCTGCAGCACCGCGGTGCCGTTGTCTCCGTGTTCGTGTTGCTCTTCCTCGTGCTGCTCGCCTTCACCTCCGTGGGCACTGTTATTGGCGGCACCGGCAAACTCACTCCAGACCCCTCTGGTACCCGTCTCATCGTCGATGGATTCCGCATTCCCGGTTGGTGGGGATACACCTGGTGGGAGCGCTACGACATCATGCTCCCGGGTGGTGCCCCGACCTTCACATGGTGGCCGTTCAGCTTCGGCGAACACCCCTTCGGCCAAGACAACACCGGTAAGGATGTCTTTGCTCGCGTGATGCGCGGCATGCAACAGTCGCTCAACGTTGTCTTCATCGTCGGCATCATCTCGACCGTTATCGGCGTCGTTCTTGGTGCTCTCGCCGGGTACTACCGCGGTTGGGTCGATCAGGTCATTATGCGCATCACCGACGTGATCATCATCGTGCCGCTGCTGATCCTCGGCGCCGTTCTCGGCCAGACGATCGGTGGCGACGCGTTCCTGCTGGCCGTCATGATCGGGCTCATTGCGTGGACCGGAATGGCGCGACTCGTGCGCGCCGAGTTCCTGAGCTTGCGCGAACGTGAGTTCGTGGATGCAGCCCGGGTTGCCGGTGCCAGCGACTTCCGCATCATCTTCCGCCACATCCTGCCCAACACGGTCGGCGTGATCGTCGTGAGTGCGACGCTGCTCATGAGCGCCGTGATTTTGCTTGAGACCTCGCTGAGCTTCCTCGGCTTCGGCATCACTGATCCCGACATCTCACTCGGTCAAATCATCAGCCAATACAACGAAGCGTTCAAGACGCGCCCGTGGCTGTTCTGGTGGCCAGGTCTGTTCATCGTGGTGATCGCGCTGTGCATCAACTTCATCGGCGATGGTCTTCGCGATGCCTTCGACCCGCGCCAGAAGCGCGTACCGCGTCAGCGCAGCTTGGGCTCCGAGATCGGCACCTTCTTCAAGGCGTACGTTCCTGGAGCACGCCCCGGCGCACGTCCCGGCGACGGAACGTCAAACAAATGAGGGCGGCGCAGCTAGCTGAACGTCGTGAGCATGCTGAGCAGAGTCAGCACCACGAGAGCCGCGATGGTGCGCCAGTGCCACGTGACTCGCAGCTTCGTGAACTCGCTCGTGGCGTCATCCAGATGTCCAGCATCGCGCAACTGCTCCCAGTGTGTGCGGATGACGTACGCAGCCTGACCGGAATCCGACGTGATGAGGTCGCCGGGTCGCACCGTGCCCGCAAGGTAGCTCGATTCGGGCAGGTTCTTACCGTCTTGGCGCACAGCGCTGAACACGGCATGGCGGCCCGGAGCGGGTGCAGCCCACGCCGTGACGGTGCCATGGGCGGTCTCCAAAGTGAGCGCGTACTTGGTGTCGATGCGGCGAATTTCGGGCCACGCGACCTCGATGGTGCGCAGTACGTTGCGCAGGGTGATACCCGACGCCGTGACGCGCACATTGGGGCGCCAGAACATGCCCCACGTGAGCAGGCCGAGCAGTCCGAAGACGGGCGCGACCTGCAGAGCATCCAGCCACCGGCCTTGAAAAGCTGTAACAAGAAGTCCCGCTGCGAAGGCAGCAATGACAACAATCGAAAGTACGCGCCCGAATCGCGAGTGCAGGGTGAAGTTTGGCGACACGGAACCATGTTCCCACGAGAGCCACGCATCCAGGGTGAAAGGCGAGACTCCTGATGACTGAATCAGCTACTACCGAGGCAACCGCGAAGGTTCCCGCCATCGAGGTCACCGACCTCGGGGTCGACTTTTGGGTCGAGGGCGAGTGGGTCACCGCAGCCAAGAACGTGAGCTACACGCTGCACGGTGGCGACGTGCTCGCCATCGTGGGCGAATCGGGCTCGGGCAAGAGCACGAGCGCCATGGGACTGCTCGGACTTCTGCCCGAGAACGGGCGTATCTCGGGCAGCGTGAAGCTTGCCGGTGAAGAACTCGTGGGTGCATCCCTGCACCGACTGCGCCAGCTGCGCGGTGCCGGTATCGCCGTGATCTTCCAGGAGCCGATGACGGCGCTCAACCCGGTGTACACGATCGGCTTCCAGATCGTGGAGGCGCTTCAAGTGCACAACGCTGGCATGTTGCGGGTGGATGCCAAAAAGCGCGCTTTGGAACTGCTCGCGATGGTGGAACTTCCCGACCCGCAAAAGGCGTTCGATTCGTACCCGCACCAGTTGTCGGGAGGTCAGCGCCAACGTGCCATGATCGCTCAGTCGATCTCGTGCGACCCCCGCGTGCTCATCGCCGATGAGCCGACGACGGCGCTCGACGTGACCGTGCAGGCCGAAATCTTGGAACTGCTGCACCACTTGCGCTCCAAGCTCGACAGCGCGATCATCCTCATCACCCACGACATGGGTGTCGTTGCGGACCTCGCCGATCGCGTCATGGTCATGAAGGACGGCGAAGTTGTGGAGACGGGAACAGCAGACTCGCTGTTCGCCGGAGCCACGCATCCGTACACTCAGGCTCTGCTCGCGGCGGTGCCTCATCTGGGTGAAGCCGGCGAAGCATCAGCCTCCAAAGATGACTGTGAAGTCGTTCTCACGATGACCAACGTGGCTATTGAGTACCCCAAGCGCGGCCGGGTTCCCGCGTTCCGCGCTGCGGATGACATCAACCTCACGATTCGTCAGGGTGAAGTCCTCGGCCTGGTGGGGGAGTCTGGATCGGGTAAGACCACAATCGGTCGCGCGGTTGTCGGCCTACTTCCCGCAGTGGAAGGCACGCTCGACATCGTCGGCACCAATATGGTCGGTATCAACAAGGCGAACTTGCGCGCCGTACGTCGTGACATCGGCATCGTCTTTCAAGATCCGGGTTCCTCTTTGAACCCCCGGATGCCGATCGGCGAAAGCATCGGAGAGCCGATGCGCCTCGGCGGCGGCTTCAGTCGCAAAGACGAGGAAGCCCGCGTGAGCTTGTTGCTCGACCGCGTGCAGCTCTCGGCCCACATGCGCAACCGTTACCCGCACGAGCTTTCTGGCGGCCAGCGCCAACGCGTCGGAATCGCCCGTGCGCTCGCGCTCAGCCCCAAGCTACTCGTGGCCGACGAACCTACGTCGGCGCTCGACGTCTCAGTACAGGCCAAGGTGCTCGAACTCTTTCAAGAGCTCCAGAAGGAACTGGGCTTCGCCTGCCTCTTCGTGACCCACGACCTGGCCGTTATCGACATTCTTGCCGACCGCATTGCTGTCATGCACCGCGGAAAGATCGTCGAGCAGGGCACGCGCGATCAAGTGCTGCGTAATCCCCAAGAGGAATATACGCAGCGCCTTATCGCAGCCGTTCCGCTGCCAGACCCTGAAGAACAGCGCCGCCGCCGCAGCGAGCGGGAAGCGCTCTTCTCCTAATACGGAACTTCAGCAGACGGCGGGAACCCGATTCCCGCCGTCTGCTTCCCGTGACCAACCGGGCAGGGAACAGGAAATCTAGTGTTCCGTGCTGGCTGGAGCTAATGTCGTCGACTCGTCACTCGTGGTGGTGTCGGCGATTGCCTTGATGTCATCTGAGGTGAGGGG
This sequence comes from Rhodoglobus sp. NPDC076762, assembly GCA_040687235.1. GTDB lineage: Bacteria > Actinomycetota > Actinomycetes > Actinomycetales > Microbacteriaceae > Rhodoglobus. The sequence goes on from JBFBMV010000002.1 coordinate 338,551, forward strand.
AACCCACGGCGAGCCGTCGGGGTCAGAAGAGAACGCCGCGGGGCTGTCGCCCTGGGTCCACCATTTGGCTTCGTAGGGAACTCCGTCGAAGAGCACGCAGTCGTCTTCTTCATAAATCGACGTGCCATCCCAGCTCGGGTAGGTGCCTTCGGGCAGCGTCGGCACTTCTACGGGCGACTCGCCTTCGAGCACGGGCCCGACGAGCGTCCACGGGGTTTCCCACGCGTTGAGCACGGGGTTGTCAGGCAGGTCGCCCCGCGTCCACCACTTAGCCTGATACACGCTGCGGTGCCAGACGATCTTGGTGCCGGCGAGATAGCTCGCATCTTCTTTCCAGATCGGATACGGGCTCGTTGCCGGGTCATCCACGAGATCCGACGGGTCGGAGGGCTCCTCTGTCGTGATGGTCTTGGCTGAACTCGCGACGTGCCCGTCGAAGCCCTCGGCGAGAACATCGGCGAAGAATAGGTCGCCCTGCGCTACGCCGCTGCACGAGTCGGAAACTCGCGTGACATCGGCATAGTTGGGGCCACACGTCGTATCGCGATTGAGCGACCACATCGACATGCGCCCTGCGCCCTTCTCAAGCGCGAACTCGTTGAGCGTAACGGCGTCTTTCATCGTGAAGACCTCGGCCTCGACATCGTTCTGGCCGATCATCGGGGTAGCACCGAGCTTGGTCCAGAGCGTGGCATCCGTGAGTTCAATGCCGGCTTGGTCATAGAGCACACCGAGCTGGCGGTGCGTCTCCTGAAGTGAACGAATGGATGCTTCTCCGCTCGTTTCTCCATCGGCCAAGCTCTGACCGAAGTTCATCGTCATGATGTTGACGCCTGATACGTCAACGCCGGCCTCGAGCATCTGGGCGACGGCGGTCGTGCCATCCTCGGTGAGGCCGAAGGTGGCAGCGGGGAGCGTGAGCCAGACCGCGAGGTCGTCGCCAGCGGCACGACGCGACTGCTGAAGGCTCGCGATGGCGGCTGCGCGGCGCTCGCCGGCCGCGGTATCGCTGAGGTTCTCACCCTCGATATCGAGGTCGATCGTCGTGGACGCGTAGCGGTCGAGCACGGAATTGTAGGCAGCGACGAGGGCACTGTGATCCGTGCATCCGGTGGCCAGTTCGTCGTTGAGGAGTCCACCGAACGAGACCGCGACGTCGCCGCCTTGCTGCTGCAGGCGAGCGATGCGACGGTCGAGGTCGAGGGATACGGCAGCCTCATCCATTGTGTAGGCGGTGCCCCACGTGGGGGTGCACGCGTCGTCGGTAGCGGCGACGATGAACGACAGCATGACCTCTTTGCCGCTCTCTTTCGTCGCGGATTCGAACTCGTAGCTGGGGGTGGCTGTGACGTCGACGTACGCGGCGAACCACGGGTCGGGCGCCGGAGCAGCCTGCGTGGATGCCCACGCTTGGTAGGCAAACAAGCCTCCGGAGGCGACAGCGATCGCTACGATCGCAGCGATAACTAGTCGCCAGAAGGAGAGTCGGTGGGTTGCGGAACTCATGATCGCACCTCTCTTGCTTCGTCAACGGGCGGGAGCATTTCGGCGAAAACAATCGAGTCGCGCACCTTGGAGTGCACTCCGCTGTCGTCGCCGTAGTACAGGATCGAGCGCCAGTCGAGCGTTGTCGGCTCGGGGGCGGCGCTCTCTTTCTGGCTAGACATCTTGGATTTCTTGGGGCCGCGCTCGACGAAAAGCGGGCGTGTGACGCCGAGCCAGATGTCGACGACGGTGTTCCAGATGCCGATGTAGGAGACGAGCGCGAGGCCGGCGAGAACCGTGTTGAACGCGGCGAAGGCGGCATTGCCCCAGTTTTCAGCATTGAGGTCACGCCAGAACGTGAAGGCCGAGAACGCAATGATAATGAGGGGCGAGATCACGTAAAGAAGTGGCGTTGCTGTGCGGTTGCGAACCTTGGGAGTGCGCGCGAACGGGATCTTCTTGCTCGTGATCGCTTGTTCGATGGACTTGATCACCCCGGCAAGGTTCACGGGCAACAGAATCAGGTTGAAGCCGTAGATGCGGAAGATGTCAGTGAACTTGTACCCGCAGTAGCGCAGGTCGGCTCCCATCGACAAGAAGTAGGGAACAGCGGCGAGCAGTACGACCGGGCTGAGTAGACGGCTGTCGTAGGGGTACGCGAGCAGGAACACGAGGCCGAAGCTGGCCCACGCGATCGAGGTCATGTAGTTCACGCGAAGGAAGAACTCGGTCCACTGCACGGTTTCGCCCCGAGCGCGGCGCTCTCGCATTTGGCGCAGCAGCTTCGGCATGATCAGCAATCCACCGTTCGCCCACCGGCGACGCTGAACAACGAGCGAGCCGAAGTCGGGCGGAGTCGCGCTGTAGCTGAGGCGCTCGGGGTAGTTCACGAGCGTCCAACCGTGGGCACCCAGGTCGATGCTCGATTCGGTGTCTTCGATGACCGTGCGGTCTTGAACGAAGCGCTTGACGGTGAAGCCGCCCTCGGTTTCGGTCTCGACAATGTCATCCAGCGCAGCCTTGCGGATGACCGCATTGGCGCCCACCCAGAAGGTGGCGCCGTAGTACGACTTGCCCTGATGAAGGATGTGCTGCAGGTCGGTCGTGGCTCCGGCAAGACGCTCGATGCGCGTGCTTGCCCCACGGAAGGAGGAATACGGCGTCTGCGTTACGGCAACGCGAGCGTTGTCTTTTTGCTCGAGTAAGTAGACGAGGCGCAGGCAGTAGTCGCGGAGCAACAAAGAGTCGGCGTCGAGGGTGAGGAGGTATTCCGAATCGGGAATAGAGAGGTCGCCAGCTTCGGCGCGTGCGACGGGGCGCAACACCGTTCCATCGGGAGTCTCTTCTGGGCGGTAGTTGCCGCCCATGAGGCCGATGTAGGCGTTGAGGTTCATCGCCTTATTGGCTTCGTGCGAGACCGAGGCGTAAAGCTTGCGCTCAAAGGTCGAGAGCGTGGCGTCGAAGGTGCGCGAGAGACGGCGGTAGAGCTCGTGCAGTCGCGCCGCCGGCGGAACCATGCGCTCGTTGAGCGCTGCACCCAGAGCATCCGCCGTGAGCTGCAACTCGTCCGCAAGCCCCAACAAAACCTGCGAGACGAAGAACTCATCGACGTGGTCGATGCGCTGTTCGTTCTCGGCCTTGGTCTGAAGCCAGATGGCGGCCCAGTGATACTCGTCGGCAAGATCGCTGAGCTCAGTGAGCCCCAAGGGTCGCTTCTGTTCGAGACGCTGCTCGAAAGCCGAGAGTGCCCCGATAAAGCGCGAGCGCGGCACCGCGAGTTCAGACTGGATCTGTTCTGTCAGCAACCGTGACTTCGACAGCTGTGCTGCGGCATCCGGGTCGCTGGGGAACGGCGGATCATCGAGCAAGAGCACCACGCTGAGGCTCGGGTACTCCTGAAGGCAAGCCGACCAAAGGGTGGCGCGCACGACATCCGGCTCTTCGCTGTAGCTGGGAACCAGCACGGTGATGGAGCCCTGGTTCTCGGCAAAGTGGCGGTCGAGTTCGGCGCGGGGAACGCGCGCGTGAGCGCGAAAGCGTTGATAGGCGCCGTGGCGCGCAATCAAGTACATGAGGGCGGAGAACGTCAAGAACGTCACCACGATGAGGTACGACACTGCTTCAGCGGTGAAGCGAAAGCTCTCCGTGCCGTTGTTGATGAACTGCCGGAGGATCGTATAAATCACATAGATCAGCCAGAACAGCACTGTGGCGACGATAGAAAGGCGAGCAAGCGCGATGGTGCGATCGCTCGGTGCGGGATGAACGGTGGGCAGCGGTTCGAGGCGCGATTCAGCGCCCCATTGGCGTCGCCGGGCAGGCGCAACCATAGGATTTTTGGGCATGTTGGTTAGGTCCCCTTGTGCAAGATCGGCGATTTTCGGGTAATCGCCGTCGGGTATCTTGCACGCCCAGTATTAGTACTGGGCCTAGTCTTTGCAAGAAAATGCTACGGGACGACTAATTGGTCTACTCGCCAAAAGCGGTCTAGTAAGCTGCGGAAACGCCTTGAATAACGTTGTTCACCCGGGGGAGGAATGGATGCCTCGCACCATCGCCATCATTGGCGCTGGTCCTTCAGGACTTGCTGCTGCCCGCGCACTCGATAAGGCAGGCATTGCGTACGTCGGATTCGAGTCCGCGGCCGACGTCGGAGGCCTCTGGAACATCGATAACCCGCGCAGCACAATGTACGACTCCGCGCACCTGATCTCGTCGCGCACGACGACCGAGTTTCGCGAACTGCCGATGCAGTCGACTGCCGACTACCCGAGCCATCGTGAGCTGCGCAAGTACTTTCGGGCGTACAGCGATCGCTTCGATCTCGGCGAGAAGTTTCTCTTTAACACCACGGTAGAACGGCTCGAGCCCACCGACGATGGCGGCTGGGACGTCACGAGCGTGACGCGCGGCTATGTGCCGCGAACGAAACGTTTCGACGGCGTGATTCTGGCTAACGGCACTTTAGCTCACCCCAGCATCCCGCAATTCGAGGGTGAATTTGCTGGTCAGATAATTCATTCGAGTGAGTACAAGAAAGCGCGCATTTTTGCGGGCAAGCGCGTGCTGGTTGTCGGTGCAGGCAACAGCGGTTGCGATATTGCGGTGGATGCGGTGCACCACGCCAACAGCATTGACCTGAGTGTGCGGCGGGGGTACTACTTCGTGCCGCGCTACCTGTTCGGCAAACCAGCGGACACCTTGAACCAGGGCCGCCCGCTGCCGGCGAAGATTAAGCAGTTCGTCGATACTCGAGTGCTGAAGGCTTTTACGGGTGACCCGGTGAAGTTCGGTTTTCCGCCCGCGGACTACAAGATCTATGAGTCGCACCCCATTGTGAACACGCTGGTGCTGGGGCACCTCGGTCAGGGCGACCTGCGAGTGGTGCCCGCGCCGGAGCGCTTCGAAGGTAATACCGTGCACTTTACGGACGGCACAGAAGCCGACTATGACCTCATTGTCTTGGCTACCGGTTACTCCTTGGACTACCCCTTCGTTGATCGCGAGCACCTTAATTGGTCTTCCCTCGCCCCCGAGCTCTATCTCAACATTTTCCCGCCCAGCTTCAATGGTCTTTATGTCATGGGAATGATCGAGGCCAGTGGCATCGGGTGGCAGGGCCGGTACGAACAGGCGGAACTGCTCGCGGCCTACCTCGCCGCTCAAGACGAAGCTCCCCGGGCCGCGGCGCACTTTCGCGCGCAGGTTGAACAACCGTGGCCCGATCTCACAGGCGGGTACAAATATCTGGCGCTGGAACGGATGTCGTACTACGTCAATAAGGATGCCTACCGGCGCGCAGTGCGGCGCGCTCGCGAGGCCCTCACCCGCAAGGCTCGCGACATTAAGGAACGGTCATGACCATCGATGATGCGCTGCTCAACTTCAGCCCGGGCTCGCTCATCGCGCTGAGCATTGTGCTCGGCCTCATCATGTTCGGCATCGCCCTCGATACGAGCATCGACGACTTTCGCGCGGTGCTGAAAGCTCCCCGCGCCTTCGCGATCTCCCTCGTGGCTCAACTCGTGCTCTTGCCCGCCGTCACGTTCGGGCTCACGCTGCTGCTGCAGGTCGGGCCCTCTATTGCGCTCGGGATGATTCTGGTTGCGTGTTGTCCGCCGGGAAATATTTCCCAAGTGCTCACCTATCGAGCGCGCGGCAACGTTGCTCTCTCGGTCTCGATGACGGCGGTCACCAACGTGATTTACATCGTCATGTTGCCGGTGAACCTGTCGCTGTGGGGAGGCTGGCATCCCACCGCATCCGCGATTCTTGAAAATGTCAGTCTCAACGGTTGGCAGATGCTGCTGGAGATCGTACTGATTATCGGGCTGCCGTTCGTGCTCGGTTTCGCGATCAAGAACCGCTGGCCGGCATTCGCCAAGAAGGTGCAGCCCACCGTGAAATGGATCAGCCTGCTGGCGCTGCTGGGGTTCATCATCGCGGCGCTCGCCGGTAACTTCGCATTCTTTATTGCCTACGTTGGCATTGTCTTGCTGGCTGTCTTCTTGCACGACGCCGTTGCGCTCGGCCTCGGTTATGCCAGTGCGCGTCTCGGAGGTCTGGCGCTCTACGAAGCTAAAGCGGTGACCTTTGAAGTAGGAATCCGTAACGCCGGCCTCGGCCTCGGACTTGTATTCACCTTCTTTGGGGGACTAGGCGGAATGGCCGTTGTTGCGGGATGGTGGGGTATCTGGGACATCATCGCCGGGCTCGCACTGGCGACCTGGTGGGGCCGCCGCAAGGCGCGGGGTGTCACAGACAGCGCGGGGCCGAATTCCGGTATGCCCGCGAATGAAGCGGAGGCACACGCGTGAGTCGAGTTCTTGTGACGGGGGGCACCGGATTCTTGGGCACCTCGGTAGTAGCGGGGTTGGCTGCATCCGACGCCATTGAATGCGTGGTCAGTGCCGATATTCGAACCCCCAGCCCCGGCGTGCGGCTGCCGGGGGTGCTGTATGAACGCGTGGACGTGACGGATGCTCCCGACCTGCCCGCGCTGCTGCGTCGGCACGAGATCGACACGGTCGTTCACCTTGCCTCCATCGTGAACCCTGGCAAGAGCACCACGGTCACCCAAGAATTTGCGGTCGACGTTGAGGGTTCGCGCGCCGTGTTCGACGCTTGCGTTGCGGCCGGGGTCACGCGCGTGGTCGTGTCGTCGAGTGGTGCCGCTTACGGCTACCACCCGAATAATGCTGAGTGGATCGTGGAGAGCGACCCCATTCGTGGCAATGATGATTTTCCGTATAGCCGTCACAAGCGCATGGTCGAAGAGATGCTGGCCGAGTTGCGCGAAACGGCGCCGCAGCTGACACAGACCGTGTTTCGTATCGGCACCATCTTGGGCCCAGCAGTCGACAACCAAATCACAGCGCTCTGGGAGGGAAAGCGGGTGCTGAAACTCGCTGGCTCAGACAGCCCTTTTGTGTTTGTCTGGGTGGATGACGTCGTCGAGGTCATGGTGCGTGCCGCCAGCGGTGGCCCGGCCGGGATCTTCAACGTCGCGGGGAACGGCAAGATGACGGTCGCGGAGATCGCGAACGCGCTCGGCAAGAAGATGTTTGTGATTCCGCCGTGGTTGTTCACTGTGGCGTTGAGCATTGGCCACGCCCTCAAGCTCACGCCCCATAAGCCTGCTCAGGTCAACTTTCTGCTGTATCGGCCTGTGCTCGACAACACTGCGCTCAAGAACACCTTCGGTTTCACCCCGAGCAAAACGAGTCGGGAAGCATTCGCCGCCTATCTCGAGGCTCGCGCACTGCGCTGATCTGTATACAGTTCACCGAGAATTTGGCTTGATTTCTTCTAGATCAAGCCTAGACTGAAGTTCTTGTATACAAACTCGCGTTCTGGGGCCTCTCGCCCCGGTGTTGAGTTCGCTGGTTCAGGAGGTGCGCATGGCAACACCACTGAGAGCCAGCGAGCGCGCCTACCAAGCGCTGCGCGACGACATCGTTGAATGGCGACTCGCTCCCGGCACGATTCTCGGCGAAGTCGAACAAGCGGCGCGGCTCGGGGTCTCTCGCACCCCACTGCGCGAAGCGCTGTCGCGGCTCATGACGGATGGGCTGGTGGCAAGCCAATCCGGTCGGGGACTTGTGGTCACCGACGTGTCGGTCAACAACATCCGCGAACTCTTCGATGTGCGCAAGGCGCTCGAAGTGAAGGCCGTGCGTTTGGCTGCCGAGCATCACACCGGCACGACCTTTGCTGATCTCGAGCGTGAGTTCGAGGCAGTGCCCCAAATGTTGGCGCGCGACGATAGCGACCGCAGTGCTTACTTCGATCTCGTGCGCCGTTTCGATAGCGCCGTGGACGATGCGGTGACTAACGATTACCTCACGGGCGCCCTGAACTCGCTGCGGACCCATCTCGTGCGCGTGCGTCGCCTCGCCAAAGACAACCCCGAGCGACTGGCCGCAGCCGCTCGTGAACACCTTCTTATTGTGCAAGCCATCGTCGCTCGCGACGCTGAGCTTGCCGCGCACGCCACTCATGTTCACCTCCATCACGCGCTCACAAGCGCATTAGCCATGGCCGCAGATTCTCCGCTGCGCGCCGCCAATTGAAAGGCTCCACTGTGAAAGACCACGCCCTCCGCGTTTACCGCAGCGACGAGAACCTCGCTCGCGAAGACCAGCTTGCCCACAAGATCGCAGCGATCGCTGCAGAACAGCTCGAACCGACGGATGCCGTGACCGACATGGTCATCAACCGTGTGATTGACAACGCTGCTGTTGCCACCGCATCCCTCACCCGGGCGCCGGTTGTTGCTGCTCGGGCGCAAGCCGAGCGCCACCCGTACACGCCAGGAGCCACCGTGTTTGGCTCCGACGAGCGCGTCAGCCCGGAGTGGGCAGCCTGGGCCAACGGCGTTGCCGTGCGCGAGCTCGACTACCACGACACCTTCCTGGCCGCCGACTACTCGCACCCCGGTGACAACATTCCGCCAATCTTGGCCGTGGCTCAGCACACCGGCCGAACGGGTGCCGATCTGCTGCGCGGTATCGTCACCGGCTACGAAATTCAGATCGACCTTGTGAAGGCGATCTGCTTGCACAAGCACAAGATCGACCACGTTGCGCACCTCGGCCCGAGCGCCGCCGCTGGCATCGGAACCCTCCTCGGGCTCGACACCGAAACTATCTTCCAAGCTGTTGGCCAGGCGCTGCACACGACCACCGCCACGCGGCAGTCCCGCAAGGGAGAGATCTCCACGTGGAAGGCCCACGCTCCCGCTTTCGCCGGCAAGATGGCCGTTGAGGCAGTCGACCGTGCCATGCGCGGGCAGACCAGCCCCACCCCGATTTACGAAGGCGAAGACGGCGTTATTGCGTGGATGCTCGACGGTCCAGACGCGCACTACGAAGTTCCGCTGCCCGAGCTGGGGGAGCCGCGCACCGCGATTCTCGACTCGTACACCAAGGAGCACTCGGCCGAGTATCAGGCGCAGGCGTGGATCGACCTCGCCCGCAAGCTCGGGCGCGAGCATCCTGAACTGGTTGAAGAGAACATCAACCGCATCGTGCTGCACACGAGCCACCACACGCACTACGTGATCGGCTCCGGAGCCAACGACCCGCAAAAGTACGACCCCAACGCAAGCCGCGAAACGCTCGACCACTCCATTCCGTACATCTTCACGGTTGCCCTGCAAGACAAGGAATGGCACCACGTGCGCAGCTACGCTCCCGAGCGCGCCAACCGCGCAGACACGGTTGCCCTGTGGAAGCGCGTGACCACAGAAGAAGACGCCGAGTGGACACGTCGCTACCACTCGATCGACCCTGCCGAGAAGGCATTTGGTGGTCGCGTCGAGATCGAATTGACCGACGGTAGCCGCATTGTTGAAGAAATCGCCGTCGCGGATGCTCACCCGCTCGGTGCTCGCCCCTTCGCTCGCGCTCAGTACGTCTCCAAGTTCCGCACCCTCGCGGATGGCGTGCTCGCGAGTGACGAAATCGAACGCTTCTTGGCTGCGGCCGAACGGCTGCCCGAGCTGAAGGCATCCGAACTCGGAGAGCTGACCGTTCGTGGCAACTTCCCCGCCACCCCCGCCAAAGGAATCTTCTAATGCTGTACGCCCAAACAGATCCAGCCACCAAGCGCGCCCAGTTTCGTGAGCGCCTCGCGAGCGGCGAACTACTGCGCGTGCCCGGCGCGTTCAACCCGCTGAGTGCTCGCCTCATCCAAGACAAGGGCTTTGACGGCGTCTACATTTCGGGCGCTGTTATCAGCGCCGATCTGGGGTTGCCCGACATCGGCCTGACGACTCTCACCGAGGTGGCTGGTCGTTCACAGCAGATCTCGCGGATGACCGACCTCCCGTCACTCGTTGACGCCGACACCGGTTTCGGCGAGCCCATGAACGTGGCTCGTACCGTGCAGACCCTCGAAGATGCCGGAGTCTCTGGGCTCCACATCGAAGACCAGGTCAACCCGAAGCGCTGTGGACATCTCGATGGCAAAGCGGTTGTCGATACCGACACCGCCCTTAAGCGCATCCGCGCGGCTGCCGACGCGCGCCGCGATCCGAACCTGTTGATCATGGCTCGCACCGACATCCGTGCGGTGGATGGTTTGGAAGCTGCGATGGACCGCGCCAAGCAGCTCGTCGATGCGGGTGCCGACGCGATCTTCCCTGAGGCGATGAAAGACCTCGGCGAGTTCGAGGCGATGCGCAATGCCGTGGATGTTCCGATCCTCGCGAATATGACAGAGTTCGGAAAGAGCGAACTTTTCACGACAACACAATTGAGCAATATCGGCGTAAACATTGTTATTTATCCCGTAACCCTGTTGCGTAGTGCCATGGGTGCTGCAGAGCGCACCCTCGATGCGATCAACGCCGACGGTACTCAGCAGTCTGTTGTCGGTGAGATGCAGACGAGGGCCCGCCTCTATGAACTCCTCGACTACGAGAGCTACAACTCTTTCGATTCGTCGGTGTTCAACTTCACTCTCGATAACCACTTTTAGTTGACTGTTTTCACCACTCTTGACTCGATAGACACAACCGAGGAGCAACATGACTGACTCAAACGGAACCCCCGAAAATGAGATCCGCAAGGGCCTAGCCGGGGTCATCGCAGACACGACCGCGATTTCTAAGGTCAACCCCGAAACGAACTCGCTGCTCTACCGCGGTTACCCCGTGCAAGAGCTGGCCGAGAAGTGCACCTTCGAAGAGGTCGCCTACCTGCTGTGGCACGGCGAGCTGCCGACCGGCGAGCAGCTGGAGGCGTTCCAAACCTCCGAGCGTGCGCAGCGTCACCTCGATGCGCACAGCAAGCGCGTGATCGACGAGTTGCCGCTGACCGCGCATCCGATGGATGTCGTTCGCACCGCGATCAGTGTGATCGGGGCCATGGACGACACCCTCACCGACCCTGCGAGCATGGTCGACGAAGAACTCAACCAGCAGCGCGCGATCACCCTGATGGCCAAGTTGCCGTCGATCATCGCCTATGACCAGCGCCGCCGTCGCGATCAGGATCTTGTCGAGCCTCGCGACGACCTCAGCTATTCGGCGAACTTCTTGCATATGACCTTCGGCGAGGTTCCTGACCTTGTCGTAGTGAACGCGTTCGATGTGTCGATGATTCTGTACGCTGAGCACTCGTTCAACGCCTCGACGTTCACTGCCCGAGTTGTTACCAGCACGCTGAGCGACCTGTACAGTGCCGTCACGGCGGCAACGGGCGCCCTCAAGGGCCAACTGCATGGCGGAGCAAACGAGGCAGTCATGCATGTCTTCGACGAGATCGGCACAGCTTCGAACGCCGAAGCATGGCTGGAGACCGCGCTCACCGAAAAGCGCAAGATCATGGGCTTTGGACACCGCGTGTACAAGAACGGCGACTCGCGCGTTCCCACCATGAAGGCAGCGCTCGAAACTCTGATTGCCGAGTACGACCGTCCCGACATGATGGAACTCTACGAAACCCTCGAAACGGCCATGACGAGCCGCAAGAACATCAAACCGAACCTCGACTACCCGAGTGGTCCCGCGTACAACCTGATGGGCTTCGACACCGACATGTTCACGCCGCTGTTCGTCGCGGCGCGAATCACCGGCTGGACCGCTCACATTATGGAGCAGGCTGCTTCGAACGCCCTCATCCGCCCCCTCGCGGCGTACTCGGGAGTTGACGAGCGCCACATCGGCTAGAAGTCCGCTCGCTGGTTTGCACGTTCGCTAGGAGCTTGAGCCGCGTGGGTGGAATCGTCAGTCGTGAGTGGCAAGATGGGGAAATGACTGTTCCCCAGATTGAACTCAACGACGGCAATTCCATCCCGCAGCTCGGGTTCGGAGTCTTCAAGGTTGATCCCGCAGAAACCGAGCGCATCGTCACCGACGCGCTCGAGGTTGGCTACCGCCACCTCGACACCGCCATGATCTACGGCAATGAGCAGGGCGTTGGTAACGCCATCAAAGCCTCGGGCATCCCGCGTGAAGAACTCTTCATCACGACGAAGCTGTGGAACAGCGACCAGGGCACAGGCTCTGCTCGCGATGCCATGGATCTCAGCCTCGAGAAGTTGGGCCTCGACTACGTAGATCTCTACCTCATCCACTGGCCTCGCCCGGATCTCGACCGCTACCTCGACAGCTGGCTCACACTTGAGCAGTTGAAGGCAGAGGGCAAGACGCGCTCGATCGGCGTGAGCAATTTTCACCGCGAGCACCTCGACAAGATCATTGCGGGTAGCAACACCGTGCCGGCGGTTGACCAGATTGAGTTGCACCCGGCGTTTGCGCAGCGCGACCTGCGCGCCTACGGTGCCGAGCTCGGTGTGCACATTGAAGCGTGGGGCCCACTCGGTCAAGGCAAGTACGACCTGTTTAGCGAAGACGCGCTCACCACCGCAGCCGAAGCGCATGGCGTCTCGCCCGCTCAAGTAGCGATCCGCTGGCACCTGCAGAGCGGCATCATCGTGTTCCCCAAGTCGAACTCGCGCGAGCGCATGGCAGAAAACTTCGATGTCTTTGGCTTCGAGCTTTCCGCCACTGAGATGGCGTCGATTGACGCCATCGACCGTGATCAGCGCGTGGGGGCGAACCCCGACGAGGCGACCTTCTAACGTTAGCGTCGCGCTCGACATAAAGGCCGGCATCCTCCTTAACTTCGGTGAGGGGATGTCGGCCTTTGTCGTGGGCGGTCGACAGGCCACTGTTATGATTTCCACTCCCCTTAACGTGGCCAGAGCCGCCAGACGAGAGTGACCAACTGTGGAAAATCCCGGTGTCTTCCACAGCCCGACCGAGGGCTGGGCGTTCATCCCCTTCATCGGCGCACTCGTCGCGTGCGGTCTCGCGGTCATTGCCGTGCTCATTTGGTTTGCGGGGACGGGATATCGTGTTCGAGCCTGTGCGGCGACAGCGCTCGCTCTCGGCATCGGGTTTGCCAGTGTCGCGGGGTTAACCGCGGCGGCCGCCTCGTTCGACCAGCGCTATGCCATTGATTTCGGCAAGTACAGCGTCGCTGTCAAGGCGTGGGCATGGACGGAATACGAAGTGATGCTGGCATCAGATGATGTGGAAGATCTCGTTGCCGGACGCCCGATCGCCGTCGATGAGCGTGGTCGCGACCGCAACGTTCACTTGCAGCAGATTCCGGGAACCGAAGGCGTTCGGCTCGTCGGACCCGGCGGAATGACGCTCGAGTCGTCCCGCTAGGCTGCCGGCGCGGACTGGCTTGAGGTTAGCTAGCTGGCTGGCTGGCTGCCGCCGCTAGCGGCTAGGCGCTTGCGGCCTCACTCCCGACCGCCACCACAACGCCGGGCGGCGTCTCCACGAGCAACCCCGTCCCCGCGAACGCAGCTTCGAGGTCGGCACGGGTTTCGGTGAAGTGTTCCCAGCCTTCGGTGTGGAGGCCGACCACATGGTCGACGCCCAAGATTCTGGCGGCTTCTGCGGCATCCGCTGACGTCAAGGTGAGAGGGCCGTTGACCGCGGAGATGCGAGCAGCACCCGCGAAGAGCACCGCGATGCTGATGTCGGGGAAGCGGTCGGCGATTTGCTGCACGAGCGGGAGAGAGGCGTTGTCGCCGCTGACGTAGATGGTCGGTTCGCCCTCGGCCTGCAGCACGAAACCGGTGACCGGACCGAGCCGGGCCTCGGAACCGGGAGGTCCATGCAGCGCCGGGACCGCGGTGACGGTTACGGCACCGACTTCGCGGGATTCCCACGAGTCGAGACCGACGACACCGCCGCCGAAGAGGTCAGAACCCGCCTTCATAGTGCTGATGGTCAGCACGCCCGTAGCGAGAAGTTCGAGCCCCTCGTAGTCGAGGTTGTCTTGGTGTTCGTGATGCGACAGCAGCACCAGGTCGACAGCGCCAACATCCGCTCGGCTCAGTGCCGGCCCGGCTGTCTTCGTGAGTGGTACACCGCCCTCGTCGGGGTAAAGCTGCGGGGCATCGAATGTGGGATCAGTCACGATGCGCAATCCCGCATATTCGAGCAACGCGGTGGGGCCACCAATGTAGGTCACGGTCAACTTCGACATACTCTGAGACTATGCCCAATCGTCTGGAAACTGCTGCGAGCCCGTACCTGAGATCACACGCCACCAATCCGGTGGACTGGTGGGAGTGGTCTGCCGAAGCTTTTGCCGAGGCGGAGCGCCGCGATGTGCCTGTGCTGGTCTCCATCGGCTACTCCACCTGCCACTGGTGTCACGTGATGGCGCGCGAATCCTTCAGCGACCCTGTGCTGGCCGCCTACCTCAACGACAACTTCGTGGCGATCAAAGTCGACCGCGAAGAGCACGCCGAAGTGGACTCCACCTATCTGGCGGCGGCATCCGCCTTCACGCCCAACCTGGGCTGGCCGCTCAACGTGTTCGTCACCCCAGCGGGGCGCGCGTTCTTTGCCGGCACCTACTGGCCGCCGACCGCGGTGGGGCAGCATCCGGCGTTCCGGCAAGTGCTCGAATCGGTGACGGAGGCGTGGACTGCGCGGCGTGAACAAGTGGAGACCAGCGGGGCTGCGATTGCCCAGGCGCTCGCCCAGAGTCGAGCCGTCGAGAGCGAGCTCGTCGCCGACTTTGCTGACGTAATCGATGCGCTCGCTGCCGCCGAAGATCTTGACCATGGCGGATTCGGTGACGCCCCCAAATTTCCGGTCACGCCGGTGCTGCGATTCCTTCTCGATCGCGGCGCCCGCTCCGCCGAACACTCGCCTGAGGCAGCCGGTCTCGCCGACCGCACGCTGACGGCGATGGCGGCATCCGCCCTGCGCGACCCGGTCGATGGCGGCTTCTTCCGCTACTCCACCCAGGCCGACTGGACCGACCCGCACTACGAACGCATGCTCTACGACAACGCCCAACTGCTCGCCGCCTACGCACTCGCCGACTCGGCCGTGATTGCGACCGGCGTCGCCGAGTTCTTGCGCGATAAATTGTTGCTGCCCTCTGGGGCATTCGCCTCGGGCCTCGATTCCGAAAGCACCGTCGACGGCAAACGCGTCGAAGGCTTCTACTATTCGCTGGATGCCGCGAACCGCGCCCGCGTCGAAGCCCCGCCCCGCGACGACAAGATCCTCACCGGCTGGAACGGTCTCGCCATCGAAGCTCTTGCTCTCGCCGGCGCCCGTCACAGCAACCCCGAGTGGATCGCGCTGGCTCGCGGTGCCGCTGACTTCCTGCTGGCTGAGCATGTGCGTGTCGGTGGTGCGGGGCAGCGGCTCGTGCGCACCTCGATCGACGGCATCCTCTCCGACGCGGCCGCGACCCTCGAAGACAGCGGGATGCTCGCCCAAGGTCTGCTCGAACTCTCGATCGCTACCGGCGAGGTTCGCTACGCGCTCGCCGCCCGCGACCTCATCGATGGCGCGCTCGCTGCCGGAGCCGCGGGCTCGGTGAGCTCGCCCTTCGGTCTCCCCGGCGGCAGCGACTCCGTGCTCGCCGCGCAAGGTCTCTCGACCGAAGCTGACATCAGCGACGGAGCCCACCCCAGCGGTCTCAGCGCCATGGCCGCCGCCGCTCACACCCTTTTCGCTCTCACCGGCGATGCCCAATATCGGGATGCCGCTGAAGCTTCCATGAAGTTGGTCGGCCAACTCGCAGCCCAGCAACCGATCTCGTTCGGAACCGCCCTCACCCTCATGTCGGAGCTTGGTGCACCCTTGCGCCAGCTCGTCGTCGTGACGGGGGATGAGGCGAGCGCGGCGGACTCCGCTGATGCTGCGGATGCGGCTGGCGACGCCTCCGACGGAAGCGCCGCAACGGGCGGCGAGCTCACGAGTCTGGCCCGCAAGCTGCACCGCGCTGGTGGCATTGGTGTTGCGGTCTCGCAGGCTCAGGCCGACGCTTTTGCGGCATCCGGTTTCGAGCTGTTTGCTGCCCGCACCGCGACCGGCGGCGAACCGACGGCCTACCTGTGTGAAGAGTTTGTGTGTCGCCTGCCGCTCACCGACGCGCCTGCGCTGCGAGCATTGCTGGGCGCGAACTAGCGTTCGTAGACGTCGCGCCGATGCCCCAGCGTGACGACAACGACGAGCAGCACGTCGTCCTGAATTGTGTAGACGATGCGATAGTCGCCGATGCGCACGAGAAAACCGGGTCGCCCCTGAAGTGCCTTGGCGCCGGGAGGCCGCGGGGCGTGGCCGAGCAGTGCGATCGCGCCGCGAATTCTGTCGCGATGCTGATGGTCAACTCGTGTGAGGGCACGCGCTGCGGCGGGCGTGACCTCAATGCGATATGCCACTACCAGCCCAGGTCTGCCTTGACCTGATCCCAGGGAATGTTCGGGCCCTCGTCGGCCATCGCTTCGTCAAAGGCGGCCACGTCTTCAGCATCTTCTAGCGCATCCATCATGCGCTCATACTGCTCTGGGCTCACGACAACGGCTGCGCGCTGTCCACGGCGCTCGATGAAAACAGCTTCGCGCTCCGACGTGGCGATGACTTCGGAGAAGTTTTTGCGGGCATCCGCGATGCTGGTGGTCGACATGGATCAATTGTACGTTTGCAGCAGAAAAATGTACATAAGGGCGTTCTGCGCAACCGCGAGGGCGGCCGCGCAGGCGAGCTACAGAATCCCGAGCGCCTGCCGCACGTGCACGTACTGCGTGAGGAAGGCGCGCTCGTCGAGGCGTTTGCGGCGCATCCAGGAGGTCACTTCGCTGTTGCTTTTGCTCGCGTTGCACGAGCCGCAGGCGGGAACGACGTTGCCGACGGTATAGCTGCCGCCGCGGGAGATGGGCTGCACGCAATCTTTCTGAAGCGCAGTGTCGGTGGCGGTGCAATATGCGCAGCCGCCCCACTCGCGCTTGAGCTCTTCCCACTGCTCAGCGGTGAGGTTGTTGTCGGCGGCGTCGACCCGACGTTTGCGGCGTCGTGCAGCACGCGCCCGTCGAGTTTGCGCTACAGCCATACGGCTAAGTTAGTGCACCGCGTGCTACCGCCTAGGCTGACGTCGCCGTGGCATGCGACCGCCGGGAGCCCCCACCCGGATTCTCTAGAGTTCCCGGAGTCATCAGTAGCAGTGCGACGCCACCAACCACGGCGGAGGCGACGAGCAGCACGATGAGGGGCGCCGTCCAGTTGCCCGAGATGGCGTGAACGACACCGACTGACAGCGGTCCGAGGGCTCCGAGCACGTAACCGACTCCCTGCACGAAACCGCTGAGCGCGATCGAACCCTGGTAGGTGAGCGTGCGCAGATTGACGAGAAGCAGGCTCAGCGGAAAGATCAGCGTGCCGACTCCGAGGATAGCGACCCACAGCCACGTCATGACCGACGGTGCCAAGATGAGGCCAAGGTAACCGACAACGAAGGCGGCAACGCCCGGGTAGACGAGGTGCAGGGGTTCGCGCATCCGATTCGCGATAAACGGCACGAGGATCGCGGCAGGGATGCCGATGGTCGCGAACAGCGAAAGAAGTTGCCCGGCTCCGGTTTCGGTGGCGCCCGCGGTTGATACCAGCATGGGCGGCAGCCACGCGAACATCGCGTAGCCGTTGAAGCTGGAGATGGCGAAGATGAGCGAAACGCCCCACGCGATCCGTGATTTCCAGAGTCCGCCGATGCGCGGCGTCGGGATTGTGGAGGCGGCATTGGCGGTGTCTCGACTGCGGCGCCCGACAACGAGTGCGATCCACGGGATGATCGCCAGCATGCCAATGAGTGCCCACGATCCGAGCGACTCACGCCACCCCGTCGCCTGCGCGAGAGGCACCGCCAGCAACGGTGGCACGAGCGCGCCAACCGAGATAAGCGTCACATAGAGCGACGTGACCAGCCCGATGCGTCGCGGAAAGTACTTCTTGACCAGCGGCGGCAAAAGAACGTTCGCGACGCCCATGCCGAGGAACGCGAAGATGCCACCCACGAGCAGACCCGCGAACGAGAAGCTGGTCGCTCGCACGAGTTGACCGCCCACAATCGCCACGAGAGCGCCAAGCAGAATCCACTCCGCGTGCAAGCGGCGGCTGACCACATGCATCGTGAGGCCGGCGACAGCGAAACATGCCGGCGCGAGCATACCGAGGATGCCGAGAGCAACGCTGTGGAGGGAAATGTCGCGCTGCACCGCGACAATGATCGGCGACAGCGACGCAACCGCGGGGCGAAGGTTCAGGGCGACGAGCAAGATGCCGGCCAGGGCGAGTGGGCCGCCCCAGCGCCGATTCACAGTGGCCAAGCCGGGGTCGCGCTGGACGGGCGGGTCTGCTCGTACCAGTGGCTGGCGCGCATGACTTCGAGGTCGTCATAGCGACGCCCGGCGATCTGCAGTCCGATCGGGCGACCGTCGGCGGTGAAGCCGCAGTTGAGCGTCGATGCTGGCTGTTCCGAGAAGTTGTAGGGCGCTGTGTAGGCAATGTGGTGCAGCGAGGTTGCGGCATCATTGCTGGGCATCGGCCACTCGGCAGGGAATGCTGCGACGGGCGATGCCGCCGACAGCACGAAATCGTAGGGCGCGGTGGAGCGCACCGTGCTGTCTCGCATCGACTGAATGGTTTGGTAATGACGCAGTGATTCAACGCCGGTAACTCCCTGACCGGCGAGTACCCAGTCTTGGATGAACGGCAGCACCATCGCTTGACGCTCCGGGCTCAGCGCCTCGAAGTCTCCGAGCGAACGCACCCGCAAGAACATGTCGAGGTCATCGAGATACTCTTCGGTCATGGGCGCAGCTATCTCGGTGATCTCGGCACCCGCGGCAGCAAAGTGGCTGACGGCATCCTGAATCGCAGCGGCGACCTCAGGGTCGGTTGGCAAGCCAGCGCCACCCTCCAAGTGGAAGGCGACCTTCTTGCCGCGCATCGCAGAATCAAGGTCGAGATAGTGGATGTCGCTCCAGTCGAGATCTTGCTGGCCGAGGCTCGTGTAGTCACGAATGTCGGGTCGCGTCATGACGCTCATCATGAGGGCAGCGTCATCGACCGTGCGGGTGAGGGGGCCAGCGACGCGCCCCATGTAAGGCGGGTCGACGGCGACGCGTCCCGAGCTGGGCTTGAGCGTGACAAGCCCGAGCCACGTTGCCGGAAGGCGTAGTGATCCGCCGATGTCAGAACCAGAGTGCAGTGGGCCAACGCCTGCCGCCGCTGCAGCACCGGCACCGCCGCTGGAACCACCAACAGTCCACGCGGGGTTCCACGGGCTGCGGGTGATGCCGTGCAGCGACGAGACACCCGAGGAGAGCATCCCGTAATCAGGCATCACCGTGATGCCGAAAATAACGCCACCCGACTCTTTGAGGCGGGCCGCGAGAGGGCCATCGGCGGTGGCCGGAGGCGCATCGAACTTCGCTGCCGTGCCCGAGGGCTGGCTGAAGCCGGCCAGCGCTACGTTCTCTTTGATTGTGGTCGGAACGCCGTCGATGCTGCTCAGCGGTTCGCCAGCAGCCCAGCGCTTCTCGCTCGCCTCAGCCGCAGCGGTAGCCCCCGCGGTATCGATGGCATAGAAGCAGTTCAGCTCAGCCTGCTTGGCTTCAGCTCGCTCAAGCACGGCGCGGGTGACCTCGACGGGTGAGAGCGCCCGGCTAGCGAAGAGAGAGCCAAGTTCTGTAGCGGTCAGTGTTGCCAGCGATGCGGCGCTGCCGGTGGGGGTGGCGGTCATGCGAGGACGCTCCAGTCGAGGTCAGTGGGGAGAGGGAAACGTTCCAGAGTCACAACCGGGGTCGTCACGGTGCGGGCCGAATCAATGGCATCCAGAATCGCGAGACGCATCGCTTCTGCCGCTGCCGTCTGCAAGGCGAAAAGCGAGGCTACGCGGCCGCTGCGGTCATCGCCGGCCAGTTCTTTCTTGGACGTAGCGAGCACAAAAATGGTGTCGCCATCGGTGAGCGTGTGCACGGGGTTCAACACCCGAGCGAACCCATCGTGGGCGGTCGTCGCCGTGCGCGACGCTTCCGCCGGATCGAGAATCGCATTGGTCGCGACTACAGCGATGGTCGTGTTGAGTCCCTGCGGCGGCGATGCCGAACGCACCGGCTCGAGGCCAGCCGCCGCGGCTGCAGCCTTGCCACCTGCGGTCGTCGACGCTGACGTCTGAGGAAGCCACGGCATCCCGACTGCATTCACGACCACGATGGCCCCGACGACAATTCCGGCGTTGTCTCCCGTGAGGGTGACCGAGGCTGTGCCGACGCCGCCCTTGTAGAGACCGCCGAGCGCGCCACCGGTGCCAGCACCGACATTACCGCGCTCAACGGGGCCGAAGGATGGGCTGGCGGCAGCGGCTGCTGCGGCGTCGTAGCCCATCTGCTCGGTAGGGCGATTGCCGAATTCTCCACCGCGACCGAGATCGAAAATTGCGGCAGCGGGAACAATTGGCACTACCTCGTGGGGGAGAGTTCCGACGAGAATTCCGCGCTCATCTTCCTCACACCAGCGCTGAGCGCCCTGGGCCGAAGCCAGCCCGTAGGCGCTTCCGCCCGTGAGCACCACAGCATCAACCGTCGGCACCAGAGTGCGCGGGTCGAGAGCATCGGTCTCGTGGGTGCCGGGGCCACCGCCGCGCACATCAACGCCGCCGATGGTGTCGGCGTCGGGCAACACCACAGTCACACCACTGAGCCAACCGTCGCCCTGCTTGTTGACCTGACCAACGCGGATGCCGTCGACATCAGTAATGGAACCAACGTCGCGACGGCCGGCGCCGGCTGCGCCGCTCACGAGCGGGCCCGTCCGGCGAGCTCGGAGATCGACGGCGTCGCGCTCACAAGCTTCTGGGTATACGGGTGAAGAGGGTTGTCGTAGACGTCATCGGTCGGCCCGCATTCGACGATGCGACCATCCGACAACACCGCAACGGTGTCGCACGCGTGCCGGATAACCCCGAGGTCGTGCGAGACGAACAACAGCGTGAGTGCGTACTCGTCGACCAAGTCCGAGAGCAGATTGAGCACCTGCGCCCGCACTGACACATCCAGAGCGCTCACTGCCTCATCGGCCACCAACACGCGAGGACGCGTGATGAGGGCCCGCGCGATCGAAATGCGCTGGCGCTGACCACCCGAGAACTGGTGCGGATGACGGTGCATGACATCCGCCTCCAAACCGACAGATTCCAGTTGGGCAATCACTCGCTCGCGGGACTCGTCGCGGCTGACCCCGCGCAGCGGCTCAGCCACGATCTGCTCCACCTTCATGCGCGGATCGAGCGACCCCATGGGGTCTTGGAACACGATCTGCACTTGGCTGCGGAAGTCGCGCAGATCGCGTTCTTTCGCCCCGGCAAGCTCTTGCCCGGAGACTGTGATGCTGCCCCCGGTGGGCTCATCGAGGGCGCACATCAGTCGCATCAAGGTCGACTTTCCTGATCCCGATTCTCCGACGATGCCGAAGCGTTGGCCCTTAGCGACGTCGAAGTCGAGGCCACGCAGGCCGTGTACGACGGGTGCCTTGCTGAAGAGTTTGCTTCCTCCACGGCGCTTGTATTGCCGAGTGAGGTCGCGCACCCGAATCAGCGGCTCGCCCTCGACCTCATTGAAGATGACCCGCTCGTCGGGATCGGTGCGGTGCTGGTGCGGGATGACGAAATCGAGCGTGCTTGCCGATGCCGGGGTGGCGATGGTCGGCTCTATCGGGGCGCTCGGAGCGGCAGGTTCCTCCAGCGCGGCGGCGAGCTCGGCAGCGGTGGGAAGCGTGATCGCACTCGTCGCAATCGTGTGCAGGCGACCCCGCTCATCCACGACAGAAAGGTTCGACGCGGCGATAAGAGCTTTCGTGTACGGGTGCTGCGGGTTCGTGATGACCTGCTCAACCGTTCCGTCTTCAACGATGTCGCCCTTGTACATGACGAGCACGCGCTCGCAGACCTCAGCGACCACGCCGATGTCGTGGGTGATGAAGAGAAGCGAGGTGCCGCGTTCAGTGACGAGGCCTTCGATCAGGCGCAATACCTCGGCTTGCACCGTGACGTCTAGTGCGGTTGTTGGTTCGTCGCACAGCAGCAACTGGGGGTCGTTGGCGAGTGCCATGGCGAGCATGACGCGTTGCCGTTGACCACCCGAAAGCTGGTGCGGAAACGCGAGAGCAGCTTCGGCAGGGTTGGGGAGCTTCACTTGCGCCAGCAGCTCAACGGCGCGGGCGGCGGCCGATTGGCCGGTCGGAACGGTGCGGTGCTGGGTCATGATCTCGGCGACCTGTGCACCAACTCTCATGAGTGGGTTCAGCGCGGTCATGGGCTCCTGAAAGACCATGGCCATGGTGTTGCCGCGCAACTGGCTCAGCGCTGATTCGGAGGCGTGCACGAGATCTCCATGGCCGCCGGCAAGGTGAATTTCGCCGTTGGCCGCGAGAGTCTCGGGCAGCAATCCCATGACGGATGTTGCCGTCAGCGACTTGCCAGAACCCGATTCTCCGATGAGTCCGACGCGCTCGCCGGGAGCAATGTCGAAGCTGACGCCGTGCAGTAGCTCGGCGAAGGCGGAGTTGACGGTGAGGTTGCGAACGCTGAGCGTCGGCTCGATGGGGGAGTCTGTCGTGGTCATCGTTTTACCTGCATTCTGGGGTCGAGCCGGTCGCGTAATCCGTCGCCGAGGAGGTTAAAGCCGAGCACCGCGATCGCGATCGCAATTCCGGGCCAGACCACCAAGAGCGGTTGAACATAGAGGTAGCCCTGGGCGTCTTGCAGCATGCGGCCCCACGAGGGAGTCGGCGGGGTGGTTCCGAGGCCGAGGTACGAGAGGGCTGCTTCGGCCAGCACGGCGATACCGAAGGAGACGGATGCTTGCACAATGAGAATTCCGGAGATGTTCGGCAATACGTGCTTCACGCCGACGAACCAGCCGTTCTTTCCGGAGGCTTTCGATGCCTGCACGTATTCGCGGCTCATTACCTGCTGCGTGCCACTGCGCGCGATGGAGGCGAAGGAGGGTGCTGAACCGATGCCGAGGGCGATCATCGCGGTCGTGGTGTTGGCTCCGAAGACGGCGCCGAAGATGATCGCGAGCAGCAGGGCGGGAAAGGCGAGCAGAATATCGTTGCCCCGCATCATGAACTGGTCGAGTCGACCGGGGTTCATTCCGGCGACGATTCCGAACGGCACTCCGAGCACGGCCGCGATGCCGACAGCGACCACTCCGACGATCAGGGAGATTTGAGCGCCCCGCAGAATGGAGCTGAGCACGTCGCGACCGAAGTTGTCGGTGCCGAGAAGGTGCTCACCTCCGGGTGGAAGCAGCAGTTCTTGGGGAAAGACCCCTTCCGGGTCGAACGGTGTCCAGAATGCGGAGAGCACCGCGGCGAAGACGATGAGTCCGATCAGAACTAGACCGACGATCAGGTTGCCATTGCGGCGCTTGCCCGAGGGGGTTGCGTTGCGGCGCAGGCGTGAAATCGCAGGAGCAGGAGCAGGGGTCGTTGTCGTCATGAGGCGCTCCGAAGTCGGGGGTCAACAATGGTGTAGGCGATGTCGATAAGTAGGTTGAGCAGCAGAACGAGGGCCACGAGAACCATCACAATTCCTTGGATGCTGGGCAGGTCGCGCAGGGCTACTTTGTCGAGCAGGAGGCTGCCGAGTCCGGGGATCGCGAAGACGCGTTCGATGACGACGGCGCCAATCAGCAGCGATGCAATCTGAAGGCCGAGCACGGTCATCACGGGGATGGCGGCGTTGCGCAGACCGTGACGCATGAGCGCGCGGTTGGGGGTGAGGCCCTTGGCGCGGGCGGTGCGGAGAAAGTCTTCGCGCATGACTTCAAGCACTGAGGAACGCACGTAGCGACTGAGTACTGCGCCCTGCACTGAGCCGAGCGCGATGGCCGGAAGGATCAGGTGCTCAAGGAACCCGACGAAGTCGACTCCCGGGTCATCCCAACCCCCAGCCGGTAGCCATTTGAGCTTCACAGCGAAGAGCGCCACGAGAAGGATTCCGAAGAGAAAGCCGGGGATCGAAATGCCGATCTGGCTGATGCCGGAGATGATCACTCCGTCGGCTTTGTTTTGGCGAACGGCCGAAAGAATGCCCATGGGGATCGCGAAGAGCAGAGCGAGGATTACGCTCGAGATCACGAGCACTCCGGTGATGGCGAGGGCATCGCCGATCTGGGGCCCGATCTCTTGGCCCGACACCGTTGAGGTGCCGAAATCGCCGATCACGAGGTGCCCAAACCAGTCGAAGAACTGGATATACAGGGGGCGGTCGAGGCCCATGAGTTGCTCTTGGGCGGCGACTTGAGCTTCAGTGGCGTCGATGCCGAGGGCGACGCGCGCAGCGTTACCGGGGAGGATCGACAGCATCAAGAAGGTGATGATGGATGCCGCCACCAGAGTCGCGGCAAAGATGCCGATGCGGCGGGCGATGGTCAACAGCATGGTGGGGCCTTTTCGCAGTGATGGGATTAGGGTCTGGCGGGCGGAGCCGGGGCGTCGGGGATGGTGACGTACCGGCCCCACCCGTCAGAAGAGTGGTGCTGGTGAAGCGGTCGTTAGCGCGCGATCGTTGTCAGGTCGAATGACAACGTCGGTGCGTTCAGAGGAACTCCAGTGAGGTCAGCATCTGCTGCTGTCACGTTGGGGTTGAGGAAGAGCCAGTCGGCCGCGGCTTCTTCGGCCATGGTTGCGCTAGCTTCCTTCATCAACTCGACGAACGTTGCTTCATCACTGGCATCTGCTTCAGCGAACCGCGCCATTACTTCGGGGTTGTCGTAACCCGCGTAGTAGGTCGGCGCTGCAAACGCGCTGATGTCGCGCGGTTCGGTGTGGGCGATGATCGAGATGTCGTAATCGTGGTTGGTGAAGACCTCGTCGAGCCACACTGCGGGGAACTCCAGAGTGCTGACGTCGGCAGTGATTCCGACCTGCGCGAGTTGATCCTTGACGACCTGTCCGGCATCCACGGCGTAGGGCAGGTTGGGGAGCTTCATCGAAATGGTGAGGTCGCTGACGCCTGCTTCAGCCAAAAGCGCTTCTGCCTTGGCGGGGTCGTAGGGGTAGAGGTCAACTAGTGACTCGTCATACCACGGGTCAGTCGGCGGAACCATCGAGCCGATGAGCGAACCGTAGCCGCTGTTCACGGTGTCGAGAACTGCCTGGCGGTCGACGGCGTACATAACGGCTTGACGAACGCGAACGTCGCTGAAAGCGTCGCTCTGGTTGTTCAACGTCATCGTGGTCTCGCCGGTGGAGGTTCCTTCGTAGACCGTGAAGTCGTCATCCGATTCGAACTGGCCGATCAGCTGGTACGCGGTAAGGGCGGAGATGAGGTCGATGTCTCCGCCGAGAAGGGCGTTGGTCTGAGCGGTGGCGTCGGCGTAGTAGTTGAACGTGACGTCGCTCATGAAGGGTGCGTCGCCCCAGTAGTCGTCACGCTCGGTCAGCTCGAGGCTCGTGCCGGAGGTGAACTCGGTCACATCGTAAGGGCCGGTTCCTACGGGGTCGGTCGCAAGATCGTCGATGCTGTCGGGGCTAAACATCGTTCCGACCGGGCCGGCCATGTTGAACAGCCAGCTGTTGCTCGGCGCACTGAGTGTGATGGTGACCTCGGTGTCCGATACGACGTCGATCGAGGAGATCGGGTCGAGGTAGCCCGGCCCGTTCGCAGTCCAGTTGTCGGCGACGCGTTCGAGGCTAAATTTGACGCTCTCGGCAGTGAAAGGTGAGCCGTTGGAGAAGGTCACGCCCTCGTGCAGGAGGAACGTGTAGACGAGTCCATCGTCGCTGACCGTGTAGGACTCGGCGAGCAGTGGCTGGATGTCGCCGGCGTTGTCGATTTTGACGAGGCCTTCGTACACGTTGTAGAGCAGCGCCTGCGGGATCGCGGCACCACCGGTTGTTGAGTAGTCGAGGTTTGCGGGCGAAGCGAGAAGGCCGACAACCAGTTCAGTGCTGGGGGCTGCATCGGGGGAATCGCCGGCTGCTGAACATCCAACAAGGGCGAGTGAAGCAACCATTGCGGTTGCGGTGATGGCGAGGGATTTCCGCCGGGTAAAGGACCTCATGTCTAGACAATCTCCTTGGTTTGTTTCCGATTTATTGCGGGAATGGAGCGGTGCGAAACGGGGGTGAAATGTGATGGATAACGGCCTGAAACAACTGGTCTGACCAGTACACTTAGGACGTGTCCGATAGTGTTGCACGGTCGTCGAAGGCCGTCAACACGGGGCGCAAAACGATCGAAAACCGGCAACAATGAGGTGCAAAAGGAAAGTAGATGACTGACAAAACTGAGTTCGTCGCCGTCAAGCCTGTGCGTGCGTATGAAGCGATCGTGGAACAGATCGAGCAAGCGATCGCCACGCGTCAACTCAATCCCGGAGATCGTCTGCCCAGCGAACGAGACCTGATGGGCACCTTCGCTGTGAGCCGCGCAACCGTGCGGGAAGCCCTTCGTGTGCTCGAAAGCGGTGGGTTGGTGCGCTCACGCCCCGGCGATCCTCGCGGTCCCGAAATTCTCCAAGCATCACCGGCAACGCTGCATAAAGCGATGAACCGTTTGGTACGCAGCGGCACAATCAAACTCACCGAGTTGGTCGAGTTTCGCGTCATGCTTGAAGGCGCATCGTGCACGCTGGCGGCGGAACACCGCACTCCCGAGCAGCTGGAAGAAATGCGCGCTGCGGTAGAAGCGATGGAGGCGAGCATCGCCAGCGGGTCAGCCGCCTTCAGCCAGGCGGATGTCGACTTTCATGCCACCGTGTGGGAAGCCAGCCACAACCAGCTCATGCAGATCTGCGGAGATGCGGCCCGTGGGGCGCTCGTTGATCTTGTCAACGATCGCATCGACAGCGCGCCAGACTCGCGGGCTCAAATGAAGCTATCGCTCGCCCACGACTACGAAATCTTCCACGCAATCGAAGCTCGGGATGGCGCACGCGCCGGGCACCTTGCTCGCACCTTCGTCATTGAGTATTACGGCGAGATGATCGAGCATGGCGATCGCAACGGCCTTGCCCTGCTGGGAGTACCGAGTGAGTAACGCCCCGTTCGCCTAGCGCCCCGCGCGACGCGAGGAGATGACCCCGGTGTCGAAGCCCATCAGGTTGAGCCCGCCGTTGAAGCGGGCGTGCTCCACCTTGAGGCAGCGGTCCATGACCACCGTGAGCCCTTGCGATTCGCCGTAGACGGCGGCTTCTTCGTTCCAGATGCCGAGCTGCACCCACACAGCCTTCGCGCCGATGGCGAGCACATCGTCGATCACGCTGGGGATGTCGCTGGCTTTGCGAAAGACATCCACAATGTCGGGCACTTCGGGCAGCGATGCCAGATCGGGGTAGGCCTTCTGGCCCAGAATCGTGTCGGCGTTGGGGTTCACGAAGTACACGCGGTAGTCCGTCGACTGCAACAGGTAGGTGCCCACGAAGTAGCTCGAACGCGAGGGATTGGGGGAGGCCCCCACGATCGCGATCGACTTCGCACCGCGCAGGATGGCGGCACGCTTCTTGGCATCCGGCCCCACCCAGGTTCGCTGCGATTTGAGCAGTTTGGCGAGCGGCGAGCTGGCGGGCAGGTCGCACGTGAGCCCGTTGCTGAGCTGGGTGGATTGTAGTTCTTCGGTCGACATCCTTAGCCCTTCGTCGCTGCGGTTAGCGCCTGATCGAGGTCGGCGATGATGTCTTCGGGGTCTTCAATTCCCACGCTGATGCGCACGACGCCGGGCAGTACGCCGGCATCGGTGAGCTGCTGCTCGGTGAGCTGCGCGTGCGTCGTCGACGCGGGATGAATCACGAGCGTTTTCGCATCACCAATGTTGGCGAGATGGCTGGCTAGCTCGACGCTCTCGATGAACTTTTGGCCGACAGCGCGGCTGCTCTGGGTTGCCGTGCCGCGCACCTCAAACGAGAACACCGAGCCAGCGCCCTTCGGCAGGTACTTCTGCGCGCGGTCGAAATGTGGATGCCCCGGCAGGCCAGCCCAGTACACGGTCTCGACCCGTGAATCGGCCTCGAGCCACTCGGCGACGGTGCGGGCGTTGTCGACGTGGGCTTGCATCCGAAAGGGAAGAGTTTCGACGCCGGTCGCGAGTAGCCAGGCCGAGTGCGGCGACAGGGCAGGCCCGATGTCGCGTAGCTGCTCAGCGCGCAAGCGAGTGAGGAAGGCGTATTCGCCAAAGTTGCCGCTCCAGTTGAGGCCGCCATAGCTGGGCACCGGCTCATCGAAGAGGGGGAAACGGTCGGTGGCCCAGTCGAAGCGGCCGCTCTCTACCACTACGCCGCCGAGGGTTGTGCCCGCGCCGCCCAAGAACTTCGTGGCCGAGTGCGTGACGACATCGGCGCCCCACTCGATCGGGCGATTCAGGTACGGCGTCGCGACCGTTGAGTCGATGATGAGCGGAAGATTGTGCGCATGAGCAACCTCCGCCAAACCCTCGATGTCGGCAATCTCGCCCGACGGGTTCGCGATGGTCTCCGCAAAAATCAGCTTGGTCTTGTCAGTGATGGCCGCCGCATAATCTTCGGGGTCGGCGGAACGCACGAACGTTGTCTCCACCCCAAAACGACGCAGCGTGACATCCAACTGCGTAATGGAGCCGCCATAGAGGTTGGCGCTCGACACAATGTGATCGCCGGCACCGGCGAGCGACGCGAAGGTGATGAACTGCGCGCTCAACCCACTGCCGGTGGCAACGGCACCGAGTCCGCCTTCGAGCGACGCCACTCGTTCCTCGAAACTCGCGACCGTGGGGTTCGCAAGCCGGGAATAGATGTTGCCGTACTTCTGCAGCGCGAAGCGGGCGGCGGCATCCGCGGTGTCATCAAAGACGTACGCGCTCGTCTGGTAAATCGGCAGGGCGCGAGAGCCCGTAGTCGCATCGGGGATGTTGCCCGCGTGAATTGCGCGCGTGCGAAAACCATAGTTGCGGTCGGAACCACTCTGATCAGCCATAGCCACAGGCTACCCAAGCGGATGCCGCCCCAAGATTTGTGACGTAACAGAACGCCACGAAACGGCTGGCCTAGATCCAGGTCGGCAACCACCAGCGCAGGCGCAGCAGGTCGTAGTCGATGACCTGGCCCGTCCAGAGCGGCCAGAAGAACACGCTGACCGCGATCACGACGACCATGAATACCGCGACGACCCCGAGGCCGCTCGTTCGTCGATAGCGGTCGTCGTCGCGGCTACCGAGGATCACCCCGAGCGCCGCCACAAGCGCCAAAATCAGGTACGGCTCGAACACGATTGTGTAGAACTGAAAGACGGTGCGGTTCAGGTACAACAGCCACGGCAAGTAGCCGGCCGCGACGCCCATCAGAATGAAGCCGGTCTGCCACTGGCGGTAGCGAACCAAGCGATACACGAGGTACAGCATGGCGGCGGTGGCGGCCCACCAGATGATCGGGTTGGCGATTCCAGAGATGGAGGCGCCGCAGGCATCCGCGAGACAGCCATCGTCGCCGCGGGAGAGGTTCTCGTAGAACATGCTCGTGGGGCGGATGAGTAGCAGCCACGTCAGCGGGTTCGCTTGGTAGGGGTGTGGTCGGGTTTCGCCCACGTGATAGTTGTACACGCTCGACTGAAAGTGCCACAGGCTCTGGATGTCGAGGGGCACCCAGCTGAGAACACCCGTCCACGCATTGCCGTCAGTGTCGGCCCACGATCGGTCGTAGCTGTTGTCGCTGAGAAACCAGCCCGTCCACGTGCTGAGGTACACGAGCAGCGCAATCGGCACGGTCAGCAGGAAGCTCACGGGGGCCTGTTTGAAGAGAGTGCCGGAGCCCCAGAAGCTGATGCCGGCCTGGCGGCGAGCGAGGGCATCCACCACCAGGCTGTACACGGCGAAGGCCGCTAAGAAGTAGAGACCGTTCCACTTGACGGCGGCAGCGAGTCCGAACGCGACGGCGGCGAGCATGAGCCACGGTCGCCACCACAGCGCCGGGCCCCATTCGGTGCTCGCACCGCGAAGCCCACGGCGACTAACCCACAGCGCCAGCCGGGTGGCCGAATGCTCACGATCGAGCAGCATGGCACCGACCCCGAGCAGAGCGAAGATCATGACGAAGTTGTCGAGCAAGGCGACGCGGCTCATGACAATCGCGTTGCCATCGATCGCCATCAGCAACCCGGCCAGCGTGGCGAGAAGCGTGGAGTCGAAGAGCTTCTTGGCGATCAGCATGAGCACAACGACCGCGAGAATGCCGACGAGGGCCGTGGCGATGCGCCAGCCGAATGGGTCTTCGCCGCCGCCCGGCAGCATGCCCAAACCAATCAACCACTTGCCGAGCGGTGGATGCACGACGAACGACGGGTCGTTCAGAAAGATGTTGACCTTGCCGCTGTTGAAGAGCGCATCCGCTTCGGCCGGCCACTGCGCCTCGTAGCCGAGGTTTACGAGCGTCCACGAATCCTTCACATAGAAGGTCTCATCAAAAACCAGCGACGACGGATGCGGGAGCCCCACCAGTCGCGTGAACGCGGCGATCACCAGCACTATCGCCGGCCCCGCCCACCCGAGCCAGCGGCGGGTCAGCGGATTTCTCGCCGCCCACCAATCATCGAGAAACGAGCCCTCGGTGGCGTGGCGGCTGCCAGCGCGATCATCGGGAGCGGAAGCGTGCGCGGAGTCTCCTTCGGCATACATCTCCGCAGCCGCACCAGGCTTCGGGGTTGAAGCCGTCGGCGAATCGTTCGCCAGAATGGCGTCGAAGTCGCTCGGATTGCTCTGGCTCACTCCGCAATCGTACTCAGCGTCGTGGGTCCGTGGGGTGCCGTGAATGTTTGCCAAATCCAGGCGGCGGCGGTGTGGGCCGGCGGACGAGGAGTCATCGTAAGCCATGCGTCGATGATTCCGAAGGTTGCGCCCGTGATGCTGGCGCTCGCAATATCGAGGGCGACACCCTCGGGGGCTATCGGGTCGTGGTCGAGGATTCCTTGGCGCACGATGAGGTTGAGCCGGGCCCGTAGTCGGGAGGCGACGCGAGCCGAGCCGCGCGGGCCGAGGGCACTGGCGTAAATTGCGGCGTTGTCGTCGAGGTGCGAGAGATAGTTCAGCAAGGCGGGGGGCGGCTCGGCGCTGTTGGTGTCGAGCTCGGCCAGTTGAACTCCCGCGTCATCGGCGGCGGCTTCGATGGCGAAGGCGAGCAGTGTTTCTTTGTCGGCGTAGTGCTGGTAAAAACTGCTGCGGTTGACGCCGGCACTCTCCACGATCTCGGCGACCGTCACTTCATCGAGTGGTTGCTCTTGGGCGAGCGAGAAAAGAGCCTGTTGCAGGCTTCGCCGGGTTCGTTCTACGCGAGCATCCATTCGTCGATCATTGCAGAGATACCCCGCAAAGGGGTGAGTTTTCCGACAAGTGTTGGAAAACTGGGGCTGGGGGACTTAGGCTGGAGTCTGGCCCGAAGACGTGCTCGTTTTTGTGTTCCCTACGAGAGGTTTTCTTCAGCATGGCTGAACTCCTGTACCGCCTTGGCCGCCTATCGGCTCGCCGCGCCTGGCTCTTCATCATCAGTTGGCTCGCAGTGCTCGGTCTTGCCGGCGCTGGCTTTGCGGTCTTCGGAGGCACGCTCTCGTCCACCATGACCATTCCCGGTACCGAAACCGAACGGGTCGCTAATGAACTGACCGAGCAACTAGGCAACGTCGGTGGCATCTCTGCCACCGTCGTGTTCAGTTCAGAAGATGGCAGCGCACTAAGTGACTCCCAACAGAGCGAGATCACGGATGCTCTCGCCGCGCTCACTTCGCAGAGCGATGTGAGCGCAGTCATTGATCCGTTCGAGACCGCTGCTGAGCGCGACGCGCAAGCGCAGCAGATCGTGGAGGGCCGCGACCAGATAGACGCGGGCGAGCAACAGCTGTCTGCTGGCCAGGCTCAACTTGATGCCGCTGTCGCAGAACTTGACGCAGGGCAAGCGCAACTCGACGCCGCGATTGAGCAGGCTCAGGCGGCCGGCTTCTACGAAGCGTCGAAGGCTCAATTCGACGCCCAGCAAGCACAAATCGATGCTGGACTTGCTGAAATTGAGACCCAGCAGGTCACGATTGATGACAACAGCGCGCTGCTCGCCGAGCAGGGGGAAGAGCTCGGCTTCGGTGAACGTCTTCTCGACGCGGCCTCCGAGATCAGCTTCGTCTCCGACGACGGTGCGACGGCTCTCGGTCTGATCACCTTCGATAGCGAACTGCTCGATCTCTCGGAGGAGACAAAGAACGAGATCACTGGTGTGCTCGACAATGTCGATATCGAAGGCGTGACGGTCGACTATTCGTCGACTTTGACGCTGTCGACTGACGGTCTTCTCGGCATCGGCGAGATTATCGGTGTACTGCTCGCTGGAGTCGTTCTGCTGGTGCTGTTCCGCTCCTTCTTACCGGCAACGCTGCCGATCGTGTCGTCGATCATCGGTGTTGGAGTGGGTGTCGCCGGCTCGCTCGCTTTCTCGGGCGTCGTTGACATGACGTCGGTCACGCCGATTCTGGGTGTGATGCTCGGCCTCGCGGTCGGTATCGACTACACGCTCTTCATCGTGCAGCGTCACCGTCGCCAACTCGCGGCGGGCATGGAACTCCACGAATCCATTGGTCTTGCCAACGGCACCTCCGGCAACGCCGTGCTATTCGCCGGGTCAACCGTGCTCGTTGCCCTCCTCGCGCTCAATGTGAGCGGCATCCCGTTCCTCGGAGTCATGGGTACCGTCGGCGCTGTCTGCGTTCTCATCTCGGTGCTGATCGCCGTGAGCCTCACCCCGGCCCTGCTGGCTCTGCTCGGCAAGCGTGTGCTTTCTCGCAAGGCGCGCGCCAACATTGGTCACGAGTCGCACGTGCTTCCTCCGGCCCGCGCTATGCGCACCAGTCGTGCGGTAGTCATGCTCATTGTGGCAACGCTCGGGCTGCTGATCGTGGCGATTCCCGCGCTCTCGATGCGCCTGGGTCTGCCGGATGGTTCGTCAGAACCCGCGGATTCCACGCAATACCGTACCTACACGGCGATCGCCGAAGAGTTTGGGGCTGGTCAGAACGGCACCCTTTTGGTGACCGCGACTCTTCCCGCCGGTGTCGCCGAAGGCGCGGAACTAGAAACTCAAGCCGATCTGGCCGACCAGCTGTTGGCCGTTGATGACGTAGAAGCGGTCGCGCCGATCGGTGTCTCCGATGATCGGGATTACTTCGCGTTCCAGGTCGTTCCGGTGGAGGGGCCCACGAGCGTATCGACGGGGGAACTCGTTCACGAACTGCGCGACAGTTCTCCGCTCGCGGGAGACATCGAGCTCGGTGTCGCTGGCTCGGCCAGCGGAAACATCGACATCTCAGAGAAGCTCGCCAATGTGCTGCCGCTCTACCTCGCGGTTGTCGTTGGCCTCTCGCTGATCATCCTGATTCTGGTGTTCCGTTCGCTGCTTGTGCCAATGATCGCGACGGCGGGCTACGTACTGTCGCTACTGGCGGCATTCGGCGCGATGGTCGCCGTGTACCAGTGGGGCTGGTTGGGCACGGTGTTTGGTGTCACCGACCCCGGACCGCTGCTGAACTTTGCGCCCATCATCATCATGGGCGTGCTGTTTGGTCTCGCGATGGACTACCAGCTGTTCCTCGTCTCGGGAATGCGCGAAGCCTACATTCACGGAGTGCCCGCCAAGGCCGCCGTCATGAGCGGACTCCGCAGCGGTCGTGCCGTCGTCACCGCCGCCGCCATCATCATGATTGCTGTCTTCGGCGGATTCGTCTTCTCGCACTTGGCGATCGTTCGCCCGCTCGGCTTCGGCCTCGCCATCGGCGTGCTCTTCGATGCCTTCGTCGTGCGGATGATGTTAGTCCCGGCCCTGATGCACCTGTTCGGTAAGTCGGTGTGGTGGTTGCCGCGCTGGCTCGACCGCATTCTGCCGAGCGTGGATGTCGAGGGTTCTGCTCTCGAGCGCAGCCACCCGATCCAGGCTGCGGATGACGCGAGCACTGCCTCGGAGTCGACACCGACTGCTCGCTAGCAATCGCTCGTTAGTGACTGCACGCCCAGCGTGCCTGCCCGGAGAAGCTTCGCTCTACAGCGGAGTCTCTTCGGGCAGTAGTGCGTTTGGCCCCGCCCCGGGTGCGCCCGGGATGCGGGATGCCGCTCGCACTGCCCCGATAGAGGCCGCGATCACGAGCACGATGCCGACACCCTGGATGAGCGTGATGCTCTGGCCGAGCACGAAGAATCCCGCCCCCGTCGCGATGGCTGGAGCCAGTGCCATGAGCACCGAGAAGGCGGCAGCAGAGATGCGTCGCAACGCAATGAGTTCGAGGGCATAAGGAATCGCCGAGGAACAAATAGCCACCGCGAGGCCGCGCACCAGGATTGACGGCTCGAGCAGAGTGCTACCCGCTTGCGCGATCCCAAAGGGAAGGCTGATGATCGCGCCGATTGCCATGGCGATGGCGAGGCCATCCAACCCGGCGAACACTTGCCCGGTCTTGCGCGACGCCAAAATGTAGCCTGCCCACGACACCGCGGCGGCAAGCGCGAAGGCAACACCGACCGGGTCGAGAGCGCCAACACTGCCGAGGCTCAGCAAGGCAACGCCGGCGAAGGCGAGCACTGCCCACAGCCACGCGCTAGCGCGGCGGGCAACAATGACGGAAAGAACGAGAGGGCCCAGCACCTCGATTGTCACGGTAGCGCCCAGGTCAACGCGCGAGAGAGCTTCGTAAAACAACAGGTTCATGCCGCCGAGCGAAATACCAAAAATGA
Source organism: Rhodoglobus sp. NPDC076762 (assembly GCA_040687235.1). Taxonomy (GTDB): domain Bacteria; phylum Actinomycetota; class Actinomycetes; order Actinomycetales; family Microbacteriaceae; genus Rhodoglobus. Next base: position 373,098 of record JBFBMV010000002.1, read on the forward strand.
GGGCCATGAGCCACGCGCGCTTCGAGATGGCGCGCAGGTTGGGGCGCGCGATCGCGAGCAGAATCGCGGCCGAGAAGACGAGTCGCAGTGACACCATTCCGCCGGGCCCGACCTCGGGGAACAGCAAGACGGCAACCGAGGCACCAACGTCTTGGAAGATGAGCCCAAAGACCACGAGCATGGCGGCGCCGAGAGGGGTTCCTCTCAAGGGCGGGGGAGTCGACATAGTGCAACACTACGACCTCAGCAGGGGTGCTTTGCGCACGCCAGATCGTGCCGGAATGGGCCCGCGCCGCGCGCAGCGGGAGCGGGTGGGAGAATGGGGGAGTGATCATTCTTGCGGCGACTCCCATCGGCAATCTGGGCGACGCTTCTCAGCGTCTCATCGAGGCACTCACGAACGCCGAGGTGATCGCGAGCGAAGACACGAGAACGACCATCCATCTCATGCGCGCTTTGGGCATTGAGAACCGCCCGCGACTGATTCCGCTGCACGAACACAATGAGTCGGAGAAGGCGACCGAGATCGTCGAGCTCGCCCGCGATGCCGATGTTCTTGTACTCAGCGACGCCGGGATGCCCGCTATCAGCGACCCGGGATTCCCGCTCGTTGCGGCAGCCGCCGCCGCTGGGGTCACCGTTACCGCTCTGCCCGGGCCGAGTGCCGTGCTCACCGCCCTCGCGGTGTCGGGATTGCCCACCGACCGTTTCAGCTTCGAAGGCTTCCTGCCCCGCAAGGGACGGGTCGCGTACTTCCGTGGTCTTGCTCGCGAAGAACGCACGATGGTGTTCTTCGAGAGCCCCAACCGGCTGCCAGCGGCGCTCGCCGATCTCGCCACAGCCCTGGGCGATGACCGTCGCGCTGTCGTCTGCCGTGAACTCACCAAGATGTACGAAGAGGTCGCTCGCGGCACCGCCGCTGAGCTCGCCGAGAAGTTCAAAGATGGAGCCCGGGGCGAAATCTGTCTGGTCGTCGAAGGCGCGGCCCCCGCGACATCCGATCTGCCGACCGCGGTCACCTACGTACTCTCGCTCGTCGCCGACGGCGCTCGACTGAAAGAAGCGGCAACTGAAGTGGCCGAGCAGACCGGGTTGAGCAAACGCGAACTGTACGAAGCGGCTTTGCAGGCTAAGAAAAAGTAGCCCGCGCGCCCAAGGGCGCCCGCACGCCCAAGGCGATTAGGCCTGGGCTTCGCACACCGTTTTCAACTCGTGGTGGTCTTGAGTTAGCGCCTTCTTGGTTGCCCCGAGGAACAACAGTCCGACGATGCTCATGAGACGTGCGCCGAAGTTCAGGGGCGTCATCGTGAAGCGGTAATCGAGGCGCGTTCCGCCGTGGCTCGGCATAAAGAGATAAACACTTTGGTAGTGCATGCCGTGGGACCGGGCGTCGACCGTGTACGACACGTTCTCTTCATAAGCGGTGACCCACATCGTTTCAGTCGCTTCTTTGCCGGCAAAAACACGGGTCTCACGCCACTTGGTGCCGGCCTGCAGTTGTGCGGGCCCCTCGAGCACGTCGAGTGCGACGATGCCACTGACATTGGTCGGGGCGTTGTCGAGATCGCAGAATGTCTCGAAAACTGTCTCCACTGGCGCATCGATATAGACGTTGTCGGTGATCTTCATTGATGCTCCTTGCGCAGTGTCGAGACCGGGTACTCTGCGACTGAGTCGCAGTGCGCCCGGCCCCTAGCCTACGACTTTAGGCGGCCACCGGTACCTGAGCGGCGGTGGATGCCACGGGCTCGCTCTTGCGCACGAAGCGCTTGAGGGCGACTACGATCAGCGCGGTAACGATGGTTCCGGCGACAATCGCGAGCAGGAACATCGGGAACGGGTTGATAGCGAAGAACACGAACACGCCACCGTGAGGTGCCTGCGACGTGACACCGAACGCCATGATGAGTCCACCCGTGACCGCGCTACCGATTGCGCTGGCGGGGATGACGCGCAGCGGGTCAGCAGCAGCGAATGGGATCGCGCCTTCGGAGATAAACGAAGCGCCCAGCAACCACGCCGCCTTGCCGTTTTCTTTCTCGACGGGCGAGAACAGGCGACGAGCGAGCACGGTGGAGGCGAGAGCCATCGCGAGGGGAGCGACCATTCCGGATGCCATGACAGCGGCCATGATCATCCATGGTGCCTGGTTGTCGATTGCACCGGCACCGAGGCCAGCAACGGCGAACGAGTAGGCGACCTTGTTGACGGGGCCACCGAGGTCGAAGCCCATCATGGCTCCCAAAATCAGACCGAGAACGACAGCGGAGGCGCCGCTCAAGCCGTTCAGGAAGTCGTTGAGGGCTACCGTGAGCGATGCGATGGGTCCGCCGAGAATGAGCACCATGAGGCCGGAGGCGAAGATCGACGCGAGCAGCGGAATCACGACAACGGGCATGAGACCACGGAACCAAGCTGCGGTCTTGCGCTGAGCGAGCCAGTGAGCGGCAACACCCGCGAGGAGTCCACCGACGATACCGCCGAGGAAGCCGGCACCCATGAGGCCAGCAACTGCACCGGCGGTGAAACCGGGAGCGATACCCGGGCGGTCAGCGATCGCGTAGGCAATGTAACCGGCAAGGGCGGGAACGAGGAAGCCCATCGAGGCGGCACCGATCTGGAAGGCCGCGGCGCCAAGGTACGCCGCGATGCCGCCCTCAGGCAGGTTCCACAGACTGTTCTCGAGAATGATGCTGCCCGCGGTCTCGGTGATGAGGTACCCACCGAGCAGGAAGCCGAGCGCGATCAACAGACCGCCACCGGCGACGAACGGAATCATGTAGCTCACACCGGTGAGCAGAGCGCGCTTCACGGTCTGGCCGAAGTGCTCGTCGCTCGTGCTGCTGGTGGCTTCGCTGGCGTCGCCGTCCGCGACGCGGGCGGCGTTGGGGTCGTTGGCCGCGGCAATTGCTTCCGCGATCATCTCATCAGGGGCATCGATACCGCGCTTGACGGGCGACTGCACGAGAGCTTTACCGGCAAAGCGAGCCTTGTCGCGAACATCCACATCAACAGCAAAAATGACGGCGGATGCCGCAGCAATAACCGCAGGATCAAGCGGCGTCGATCCCGACGAGCCCTGAGTCTCGACGTGGAGTTCTACGCCAGCACGCTCGGCGGCGGCGGCGAGCGAATCGGCCGCCATGTAGGTGTGGGCGATGCCGGTGGGGCACGCGGTGACGGCAATCAGCACGGGGCGAGCGGCGGCGTCTGCATTCGCATCCTGGGAAGGCGCTTTGGAAGCAGTCGCGGCGGCAGCACCGGCGGCGGCGGGCGCGGCCTTCTCTTCGGGAGCGGTCGCCTGCTCCACGAGAGCAACGATCTCTTCGCGAGTCGCCGCAGCGCGCAGGCTGTCCACGAACTCGGGGTTCACGAGCGACCGCGCAAGAGCGGAAAGCACCGTGAGGTGTTCTTGGTCAGCGCCAGCGGGGGCAGCGATCAAGAAGATGAGGTCGGCGGGAGCATCCGTGGCACCAAAGTCAACGGCCGGCGCGAGGCGTGCCATCACGAGGGTTGCTTCGGTGACGGCTTCGGAACGGCAGTGAGGAATCGCGATACCGCCAGGAACTCCGGTATCGGTCAGCTGCTCACGAGCCCACGCGTCGTCAAAAAGTGATTCTGCAGCGGTGGCCCGGCCCTGTTCGGCGACGAGATTCGTTAGCGCACGGATGACGCCCGCGCGGTCGGTGCCGAGATCGGCATCCAACAACACGAGGTCGGGGGTGATGAGTTGCGACATTGCTTTCTCCTTGTATGCAGCAGTTGGCGTGCTGGGGTTTATGGTGCGGTGGGGCGGCTGAGCAGGTGCACGTCAGCGGCGTTGGGGGTGGTGTTTTCGGGGCTCGGCATCGTGCTGCCGGGGAGGGCGGCGGCAGCGGCTCCGTGGGCGACGGCCTGTGCCAGTCGTCGTTCGGGGGCAGCGCCGCGTTGGTCGGCCAAGAGGTAGCCGGCCAGGGAGGCATCTCCTGCTCCGACGGTGCTTTTGGCAGCGACGGGAGGCATGGTGGCTCGCCAGGTTTCGTCGGCGGTCACGAGGAGTGCTCCGCGTGATCCGAGTGTGGCGAGTACGGCACGGCAGCCGCGAGCGACGAGGCTGAGAGCGGCGGCAGCGGCGGCATCCGGGTCGTCTTCAAAGGTGTCGGGAAGGCCGGTCATTTCGGCAAGCTCTTCAGCGTTGGGCTTGATGAGGTCAACGCCCACTCCCGATTCGATGAGGGCCTGCATCGGGGCACCCGAAGAATCGACGGCGATGCGCGGGCCGTGCCCGTCGGTGGCGGTGCGAATCGCCTGAACCACGCGCACGTAGAAGTCGCTGCTCAGCCCGGGAGGAAGCGAGCCGGCAAGAACAACCCACTCGGCCCGGCGGGCGTGCGAGACCACGAGATCAATCAGCGCAGCATCGTCGTCAACGGAGAGCTGCGGACCGGGCTCGTTGATCTTGGTGGTCGTGCCATCGGGCTCGGTGATCGTTACGTTGGAGCGCACGCGACCCGCGATCGGCAGCCCAGCGGTCGGAGTGTGCTCGGCGCGCAGGGCGACGAGCATCGGGTCAGAAGCATCTCCGGGAAGCACCGCAATCGTGTCGAGTCCCGACGCAATGAGCGCTCGCGACACGTTGACGCCCTTGCCGCCGGGTTGCTCGCTGCTGGCTATCGAACGCTGCACTTCGCCGCGGTCGAGAGCGGAGTCGAGCTCGATCGTGCGATCGAGGCTGGGGTTGGCGGTGACGGTGACGATCATGCGATCACCGTTTCAACATCCGCGCGCTCGAGGGCAAGGGTCAGGTCATCGTCGGGGGAGTGATCGGTAATGATCGTGTCGACCTCCGAGAGTGAGGCGAAACTCATGAGGGTTTCGATGCCGAGCTTCGAGGCATCGACGAGAGCGATGGCGCGACGCGAACCTCGAGTGAGCGCGCTCTTCACGGCCGCTTCGTCGGGGTCGGGCGTGCTGAAGCCAAAGTCGGCATGAACGCCGTTGGCGCCCAGGAAGGCGATGTCGGGGCGGATGCCTGAGAGCTGAGCAAGGGTGGCGGAACCAACCGCGGCCCCCGTGATGCCGCGCAGGCGACCACCAATGAGTTGAACCTCGATGTGCGGGTTCTCGCTCACGATCGCCGCGATAGAGATCGAGTTGGTGATGACCGTCAGCGAACCGGCGGATGCCGCGGGCTGCCAGTCGCGCAAGTGCTGAGCTAGGCGGCTGGTTGTGGTGCCCGAGTCGATGCTGATCGCGCCCGTGAAGGTGGACGGAATGAGGGCCATCGCTGCCAGCGCTATGCGCTCTTTGGCATCGGAGTTGCGGTCGGTGCGGGCGGCGACGCTTTCTTCAACACGACTAATCCGAGCCGCCGAGACCGCACCCCCATGCACGCGGCGCAATACGCCTCGTGCTTCAAGCTGATCGAGGTCTCGACGGACCGTTTCGCTTGACACGTCGAACGTGCGAGCGAGGTCGATTACGGCGACGCGACCAGCTTCAGCAAGTTGTCCCTCTATGTGCTGTTGCCGCTCTTCTGCGTACATCCGTAATCTCCTTTGATTGTCAACGCACCCGACTGCGTTTCTGTGAGACTACGCGGCTTCGTGTGGCATTGCAACTCAAATACAGAAAAAACCACAAACTCCCACATTCGGGAGTGCGGCATCCGGTGCTCCCAGCGAAAGCGGGTGCCCCCGGCGTAATCAATCGGCACAGGCGAATAGAATGAAGGCATGTCTGCCGGCGACTCCTTCTACATTGCGACGCCCATCTTCTATGTGAACGACGTTCCCCACATCGGGCACGCGTATACGGAGGTGGCCGCCGACGTTCTTGCGCGCTGGCACCGTCAGCGGGGTGAAGACGCCTGGCTGCTCACGGGCACCGACGAGCACGGCCAGAAGATTCTGCGCACCGCCGTTGCTAACAACACCACGCCGCAAGAGTGGGCCGACCGCCTCGTTGCCGACTCCTGGCAGCCGCTGCTCGAGACGATCGACATCGCCAACGACGACTTCATTCGCACGACCGATGAGCGTCACGAGAAGGCCGTTGCCACGTTCTTGCAGCGCCTCTACGACGACGGCCATATTTACGCCGGTGAATACGAGGGCTACTACTGCGTTGGTTGTGAAGAGTACAAGCAGCTCGATGACCTCGTCACCGCCCCCGACGGCGAATACAAGGGCCAACTCGTCTGTGCGATTCACTCGCGCCCCGTCGAGATTCTCAAGGAGAAGAACTACTTCTTCCGCATGAGCGACTTCGGGCAGAAGCTGCTCGATCTCTACGAAAGCCAGCCCGACTTCGTGCAGCCCGCGAGCGTGCGCAACGAGATCGTGCAGTTCGTCAAGCAGGGTCTCGACGACCTCTCCATTTCACGCTCCAGCTTCGACTGGGGTGTCAAGGTTCCGTGGGACGAAACCCACGTCGTGTACGTCTGGTTCGACGCCCTGCTCAACTACGTCAGTGCCATCGGTTACGGCGTCGACGACGAACAGTTCGCTAAGCGCTGGCCCGCCGTTCAACTCGTCGGTAAGGACATCGCCCGCTTCCACGCGGTCATCTGGCCCGCCATGCTCATGGCTGCTGGCCTGCCCGTGCCGCGCGCCGTCTTCGGCCACGGCTGGTTGCTCGTCGGTGGCGAGAAGATGTCCAAGTCGAAGCTCACCGGTATTGCTCCGAGCCAGATCACCGACACCTTCGGTTCCGACGCCTTCCGCTACTACTTCATGAGCGCCATTACCTTCGGTCAAGACGGCTCCTTCAGCTGGGAAGACCTGAGCGCGCGCTACCAAGCAGAGCTGGCCAACGGCTTCGGCAACCTCGCCTCGCGTGTCATCGCGATGGTGAATAAGTACTTTGATGGCGAGATTCCGACGCTCGGTGAGCTGACGGCATCCGACGAAGCGATCATCGCGACGCAGAAGCGTGCCACCGAGAAGTCGAACGCATACATCGACACCTTTGCGATCAACGAAGCACTCTCCTCGGTGTGGCAACTCGTGGATGAACTCAACGGATACATCACCGAGCAAGAGCCATGGGCGCTGTCGAAAGACCCCGCCAACCGCGAACGCCTCGGCACCGTGCTCGCCACGACCGTCAACGGTCTGGGCACGCTCGCCATTCTGCTGTCGCCGGTGCTGCCCAAGGCAACCGAAAAGCTCTGGACCGCCATCGGTGGAGTCGGCGAACTGCGTGAGCAGCGCATCGACGACGCTCAGAACTGGTCGCACTCCGGTCGCGTCACGGCTCTCGAATCGTCGCTGTTCCCGCGCATTGAAGTGGATGCCGAGAGCGGCAAGGCGTGACCGACCCGTTCATCAGGCAGCGTCATCGCAGCGCCGACGAGAAAGCCTCCGAGAAGCTGCAGTATCCGCCGCTGCCCGAACCTCTCGAGGGCGTTGTCTACGACAATCACACGCACCTCGAGATCGCTGACGGTGGCCCTGACGGCGCGCTCGACTTCACTGAACACCTCGCGCGCGCTGCTTCGGTTGGCGTTCGCGGTGTTGTGCAGGTCGGCACGGATGTCGCCACGAGTCGCTGGTCGGCTGAACTCGCCGCCTCCAACCCACGCGTTCTCGCTGCGGTAGCAATTCACCCGAACGATGCTCCTGAGCTTGCTGCAGCGGGGGAGTTGGATGCTGCGCTCGCCGCCATCGACGAACTTGCCGCGCTTCCGCGAGTGCGCGCCATCGGCGAAACGGGTCTCGACTTTTTCCGCACGGATGACGAGGGCCGCCCCGCGCAATTCCGCTCGTTTGAAGAGCACATCGCGATTGCCAAACGGCACGGCCTGGCGCTGCAGATTCACGATCGCGACGCCCACGGCGACGTCATCGAGACGCTGCTGCGCGTCGGCGCTCCCGAGCGCACGGTCTTCCACTGCTTCTCGGGCGATGCTGCAATGGCACGCATCGCCGCCGACAACGGCTGGTTCTTGTCGTTCGCCGGAACGGTCACGTTCAAGAATGCGGCGAACCTTCGCGAAGCGCTTTCCGTGATCGATCTCGACCGGATCATGGTCGAGACCGATGCTCCCTATCTCACGCCGCATCCGCTGCGGGGCCGTCCGAATGCGCCATACCTGATGCCGCACACGGTGCGCGCGATGGCAGCCCACCTCGAAATCAGCGAGCTCGAACTCTCGGCTCAACTCTCCGCCACTACTGAGGCCGTTTATGGTTCGTGGGATACCGAACTTCCCGCGGGCATCGAACCGGCACCGGCACGCGGCGAGACGACCGCTGCCTCCGTCTCGAGCGCACAGAATGTAGGCACGCGATGAATACCCTGCTCGGCCCCGCCGAGATCCGCGATCTCGCTGATCTGCTCGGCATCCAGCCCACCAAGAAGCTGGGCCAAAACTTTGTCATCGATCCCAACACGGTGCGTCGTATCGTCAAGGCCGCGCACGTCGTCTCGGGCGAAACGGTGGTCGAGGTTGGCCCAGGGCTGGGTTCCTTGACACTCGGAATTCTGGAGACCGGGGCATCCGTCGTCGCCGTCGAAATCGATAAGCGCTTGGCCGCCCAGTTGCCCATCACGGTGAGCCAGATGCAGCCGGATGCTCGACTCACGGTCATCACCGAAGACGCTTTGCGCGTCACCGAGTTGCCGAACGAACCCCGCGTTTTTGTCGCGAACCTGCCGTACAACGTGTCGGTTCCCGTGCTGCTGCATTTCTTGGAGCATTTCGATTCACTCGACCGCGGTCTCGTGATGGTGCAGGCCGAAGTCGGCAATCGCGTTGCGGCCGGCCCCGGCAGCAAGGTCTACGGTTCGCCGAGCATCAAGGCTGCCTGGTATGGCGAGTTCTCCACCGCCGGTCTCGTCAGCCGCCAGGTGTTCTGGCCCGTTCCCAACGTCGACTCGGTGCTCGTGCGCTTCGAGCGTCGCGAACAGCCCGGCACGATCGAGGAGCGCAGAGCAACATTCGCCCTTGTGGATGCCGCGTTCCAGCAGCGTCGCAAGATGCTGCGTCAGTCGCTCTCCAGTGTGCTGGGCAGCTCAACGGCCGCCTCCGAGCGACTCGTAGCGGCGGGTATCGCACCCACCGCCCGCGGCGAGGAGCTCACGGTGCACGATTTCCTTGCTATTGCGCGCGCTGAGTAGCTAGCGAGATCCCTTCGCCCGCTGCGGGCTGCGTCAGATCAGCCATTCCGTTTGGTGCCGAACGACGGTAAGTTGGCCTCATGTCGGAAGCAACGAACAACACCCCCAGTGACCGCGGCGTTCTGGAAGGAACGGGGCGGCATCCGGATGAATGGTTCGCATTTCTTGACATGGCGGGCGCCACCAAGTGGCAGCACGCCGAGTTTATGGGCTGGTTTGAGGCCAACGCCGCTCATGTGAGCGCCGAGTGGGCGGAGTCAGTCACGGCGCGCTACGCGGCGGTTCGAGGGCTCAGTATTTCGAAGTAGTTTCACCAGGGTAACGAGACCTTCACGATTTCCGGTAGAGGCCCGTTATCCCCATCCCACGAACAGACCGGTACGCCCCACAAGGTAAGTTTGGATCATGACTACCGTCCCGGCAGCCTCCACAATGGTTCACGCTCGTGCCCCCGGCAAGATCAATGTCTTCCTCAAGGTCGGCTCGCTGCTCGACGATGGATATCACGACGTTGCCATTGCCTATCAGGCCGTTTCACTGTGTGAAGATGTGCGCGCTTTTCACGCTGATGACTTCTCGGTGTCGGTTACCGGCACCGTCGATCTTTCTCGTGTGCCCACCGACGGCTCCAACATTGCCATCATGGCGGCTCGCCTCCTCGCACGTCGCACTGGCTACCGTGGCGGCGTTCGGCTCGAGATCGACAAGCACGTTCCTGTCACGGGCGGCATGGGCGGCGGCTCGGCGGATGCCGCGGCAACCCTCTTGGCCTGCGATGCGCTCTGGGGCACCAACATCTCCCGCGAAGAAATGCTCGGCCTCGCCAGCGAACTGGGTGCCGACGTGCCCTTCGCGCTTACCGGCGGAACCGCTATCGGAACAGGTCGTGGCGACCAGCTCAGCCCCGCCCTTGCCAAAGGCCAGTTTCAGTGGGTGCTCGCTCTCTCCGACGCGGGGCTCTCGACTCCCGAGGTGTATACGGCCCTCGACCAACACCGCCAGCAGTATTCTCAAGACATCTTCCCCGCCGAGGTCGCCCCGTCGGTTGACTCCGATGTTTTGCAGGCGCTGCGTGCCGGCGACCCGCACATGCTGGCCGAATGCCTCCACAACGACTTACAGGCTCCCGCGCTCAAGATGGCGCCCTCCCTCGCCGGTGTCATCGAACTCGGAGAGAAAAACGGTGCCCTCGCTGGTGTCGTTTCTGGCTCGGGCCCCACGGTTGCCTTCCTCACCGCTGACCTCGATTCGGCCCTCGAACTGCAGATTGCGTTGAGCGCAGCGCAAATGAACGTAGTGCGGGCGACCGGTCCAGTTCACGGCGCGCGAATTATTAACGACTAACCCGGCTAGGCTTGCCCGAATGGCACACCTTCTTGGCGCTGAGTCCCTTCATCTTGAATTTCCGACCCGCGTAATCTTTGACAATGTCACGATCGGCCTCGACGAGGGCGACCGTATCGGCATTGTCGGTCGCAACGGTGACGGCAAAACCACCCTTATGCGGATGCTTTCGGGCCGACTCGAGCCCGACGAGGGTCGCGTTACGCGCCGCAACGGTGTGCGCCTCGGCATGCTCGATCAGGCCGACGAACTCGATGGCACCAAGACGGTGCACGAGACCGTCATCGGCGATATCGACGAGCACGTGTGGGCGGGCGACCCCAAGGTTCGCGACGTCATTGCGGGCCTCGCGGCCGACATCCCGTGGGAAGCCAAGGTTGGCGACCTCTCCGGTGGTCAGCGTCGTCGTGTTGCTCTTGCCGCTCTGCTGATTGGTGACTGGGATGTCATCTTCTTGGATGAGCCCACTAACCACCTCGACGTCGAAGGTATTTCGTGGCTTGCGAGCCACCTCAAGCGTCGCTGGGGAACTAACGCCGGCGGGCTGCTGGTCGTCACTCACGACCGGTGGTTCCTCGATGAGATTTGTACCGCAACGTGGGAGGTGCACGATCGACTGATCGAGCCCTTCGAAGGTGGCTACGCGGCCTACATTCTGCAGCGCGTCGAGCGTGACCGCATGGCGGCCGCCTCTGAGTCGAAGCGTCAGAACCTCATGCGTAAAGAGCTGGCGTGGTTGCGCCGCGGTGCTCCCGCGCGCACCACAAAGCCGAAGTTCCGCATCGATGCCGCTAACGAACTCATCGAAAACGAGCCTCCCGCTCGCGACAGCGTCTCGCTGTCGTCGATGGCGATGCAGCGCCTCGGTAAGGATGTTGTTGACCTCGAAGACGTGACCGTGACGTACCAGGTCACGGATCCGGCATCCGGAACCACGGGCGAGAAGACCGTACTCAAGGACGTCACGTGGCGCATCGCTCCGGGCGAGCGCACCGGCATCCTGGGTGTCAACGGCGCCGGAAAGTCGACGCTGCTGTCGCTCGTCTCGGGAACCCTGTTGCCCACGAAGGGTCGCGTCAAGCGCGGCAAGACCATCAAGGTCGCCACACTCACGCAGCAGCTCGCTGAGCTCGAAGACGTGTGGAACGAGCGCGTCAGCACCGTTATCGGTCGCCACAAGAGCACCTATGTTGCCGGTGGCAAGGAGATGACGCCCACCCAGATGCTGGAGCGCGTTGGCTTTACGAGCACACAGCTCTCCACCCCGGTGAAAGACCTGTCGGGTGGTCAGAAGCGTCGCCTGCAATTGCTGCTCATTTTGCTCTCGGAGCCGAACGTTCTGATTCTCGATGAGCCGACTAACGACCTCGACACCGACATGCTCGCGGCCATCGAAGACCTTCTCGACACCTACCCCGGCACGTTGCTCGTCGTGAGCCACGACCGGTACCTGCTCGAGCGCGTGACCGACCAGCAGTACGCCGTGATGGAGGGTAACTTCCGTCACCTTCCGCGTGGTGTCGACCAGTACCTCGAACTGCGCAATCAGCAACTCAAGGGCTCCTCGGGCAATGCTTCTGGTGCTGCCGCGGGTGCTCCGGATGCCACGGCCGCGAAAGCCAAGCCCAAGCTGGGCGGTGCCGAACTGCGCAACTCGCAGAAGGAGCACGCTGCTGCCGGCCGCAAGATCGCCAAGCTGCAGGGGCAGATCGCTGAACTTCACGAGCGCATGGCCACGCACGACCAGTCAGACTTTGCTGGTTTGGGTGCCCTCGTTGGTGAACAGCAGGCTCTGCAAGAGGCGCTCGATACTGTCGAGACCCGCTGGCTCGAACTCGACGAACTGCTCTCTTAGAACGCTAGCTAGCGTGCTAGGCCGCGACGGTCGGTAGCGCGACATTGAGCCGGAACCCCTCGGGGAGCTGCTCGGCGTTCACGCCGCCGCCGTGGGCTTCAACGATGCCGCGCACAATCGCGAGGCCGAGCCCGGCGCCGGCCGAACCGCTCGACTCCTGCTCGGGAGTGCGCGCTTCGGTAGCGCGCCAACCGATCTCGAACATGTGACTGAGGTCTTCGCTGGCGACTCCGCTGCCCTGATCGAGCACCGAGAGCACCAGACTTGATTCGTCGCGCTGGTCGGCGCTGACGAGAATCTGCGAGTCAGCCGGGGCGTAGCGGATGCTGTTGGTGAGCAGGTTCACGACCACGCGCGTGAGCTCGTGCGGGTCGGCCCAGAGCATCCGTCCCTCCACCCCGGCATGGCTGATCTGGATGCCGCGAGCCGCAGCTAGCTGGCTGACGTCGGCAACGGCATCCGACACAATATCGAGCAGCTCGACGTTCTCGGGCCGCAGCTTGAGGGTGCCGCTCTGGATGAGCGACAGCTCGAAGAGGTCATCGACGAGTCGATTCATGGTGCCGACCTGGGCGCGAATCTGACGCAGATAATCGCTCGGGTCTTCGACGACGCCAGCGTCGAGGGCCTCAGCGAGGGCGCTGATGCCGGTCAGGGGAGTGCGGAGGTCGTGGGAGATCCAGGCGAAGAACTGGCGGCGCGAGGCATCGAGGCGGGCAATTTCGTCGCGCGCGGCGGCGAGGCGTTCGGAGGCTTCGGAGAGCTGCACCGAGACTTCGGCGACCTCTTTCCACGTGTCGGAATTGGGGGCGACAACATCGCCGGCTCCAACCTGCGCCACGCTTTCGCGCAACTTGGCGAAGGCCCGGCGAACGGCCCGCCCGCTCACGAGCGCGGCGAGGAGGCTCATCACCGTGGAGATGCCGACGACCCACAGCACGACCTGCAGATCGTGGGCCGAGAGATACATTTGCGCGGTCGCGACGACCGTAGTTACGGCGATCGAGACGATCGCCGCGATCACGACGACCGTGAACTGGAACGCGATCGAACGCCGACGGCCCCACCGCAAAACGAGCAGCGCAACGAGCATCACGGCGGTTGTGCAGACGGCGGCGGTGGCGAGAATGAACAGCAGCTCGCTCGAGTTGAGGATCATGCGGCATCCTTCACGGTGAAGCGGTACCCCTTACCCCACTCCGTGAGGAGAAAGCGGGGGTAGCGGGGTTCGGGTTCGATCTTTTCGCGCAGGCGGCGCACGTGCACGGTGACGGTAGAGGCCTCGCCAAAGCTCCACCCCCACACCTCGCGCAGGATGTCGTCGCGGCTCAGCACGCGTTCGGGGTTCTGCAGCAGAAAGAGAAACAGCTCGTATTCGCGGGTGGTCAACGTCATCTCGTTGCCGTCGAGCAAGATCTTGCGGTGCGCCGGGTCAACGCGAAACTGACCAAGCGTGAACGGTTCGGACGACACGTGCGAGCTGCGCGTTCGGCGCACCATCGCGTCGACCCGCAGTTGCAATTCGCGCAACGAGAATGGCTTGGCGATGTAGTCATCGGCGCCGTGTTCGAGACCATCGATGCGTTCTTCCACGGCATCCAGAGCGGTCAGCATGATGATCGGCAGCTGCGGGGATGCCGCTCGCGCCTGTCGGCACAGTTCGTCGCCGCCGACACCGGGCAGCATCCGATCGAGAATGAGCACGTCGGGTAGCGGGCCGCGCAGGGCATCGCGCGCCTGAATTCCGTCGCTAATGCCCGTAACGGAATATCCCCGGCCGCGCAGATATTCGGTGACCACCGAGAGCACGGTGGCGTCGTCTTCGACGATCGTGACGCTCGGCTGATTTTCCATAACCCCAGCCTAGATTGGCTGCCCGAGGGAATACCGGTTTCAATTCTTACGCTCTTGAAACATCCGTCATTTTCGCTGAACCCCCGGCTTAGGTTCGTAACCGTCACCGCGTCATTGACTCGCTGGCTTCCTCCAACAACACACGAACTTAGGAACTCCCTCATGAGAAAATCAGTTATCTCCGGCGCAGCAATCCTCGCTCTCTCGCTTATGCTCAGTGCCTGCAGCGGTGCCGCAACCGACACCACGAGCAGCGAATCCACCGCCCCCGAGTCGTCGCAGTCCGAGACGGTGGCTCCCGTTGACGAAGTAACGCGCACCGGTGAGTTCGCCGGCCAGGGCGACAAGTCGGTCGCTGGTACCGTCACGGTCAGCGACTCAGAAATCGTGCTCTCCGGGTACTCCTCCGACGAGGGCCCCGACCTTCACATCTACCTCACCAACGGCGACGATGAGGATGCCATTGCAGCCGGCATGCAGATCGACTCCGTCGTCTTCGATGAAGAGACCCAGACCTTCACCTTCGATGCCATGGATGTTTCCGGTTACGACACCGTCGTCATCTACTGCGACAAGGTCAAGGCAATCTTCGGATCCGCACTTCTCTCATGATGAACCGTGCGCTTTCCCTCGTCGCTTCCGTCATCACGGGAGCGGCGAGGGTGGGCCTCGGCATCCTGTGGCTTAACGAAGGTCTGTTCAAGCTGAAGGCAGGATTCGACGGGGCCGACATCGGACTCGTTGTAGACAGCACCGTCTCCAACAATCGCGTGCCCGATTTCTTCGAGGCATTCACCACTACGTTCCTCGGCGGAGCTCCTGGCTTCTTCGGTTGGGCCATTCCCGCTCTTGAAGTCGGCCTTGGTATCGCCCTTATCGTCGGAGTGCTCACCCTTCCGGCAGCCTTGATGAGCGCCTTCACGTTGCTCACCTACTGGGCCGCCGACCAACTGATTGACGAGTACCCGATCATGTTGGCGCTCTCGATCGTCGCCGCAGTCTTCGTGGTCAGCGCGTCACGGCTGTCGGTCACGACAATCGTCGAGAAGCTCGTGCAACGTAGGAAGCCGGAAACCCGCTGGTTCTCGGCTCCGGTTCGCCGCTGGCTTTAGCACCTTTGCTGATGTCAGCCGCGGGGGCTGGCATCAGCAAACGGCTTTGGCTCTCGCTCTCGCGCTAGCCCAGGGCGGCGACTCCTGCGGCGCGGGCGATTTCTACCGCGCCGTAGGACAGCAGGGCGATAACAGCCCACGAGATGAGTGCGACCACGAGAGCGCGCCCACCGGTACGAACGAGATTGCCAATGCTGATCGAGGCTCCGAGCCCGAAGAGGGCCATGCCAAGTACGAGTTCTTGGCCGTAGGCCGCTGCCTCAAGAAAACCGTCGGACAGCGGAACGAGGGTACGCACGAGAACCGCCGCCAAAAAACCAACAACAAACAGGGGCAGGATGGCGGGGCGCTTGACCTCGCCGCGATCAGCAGCAGGCTCGCCAGCGGCGCTCGCGGCAGCAGCCTGCACGCGGTCGGCCCGCGCGGCAACAACGCCCGCCAGCGCCACCATCGGCGCGAGCATCGCGACGCGGGTGAGCTTCACAACAACGGCAACCGCGAGGGCAGTAGCCCCCGCGATTTGAGCGGTGGCGACGACTTGGCCAACATCGTGCACGCTCGCCCCCACCCACATCCCGAACTCAGCAGTATCAAGACCGAGGAGTGGGCGTAGTGCCGGAAGCAAGGCGATGGCGAGAGTGCCACACAGTGTGACCAGCGCGATCGGGGTAGCCGTGTCGGAGTCCTTCGCGCGCGTGACACCCGCCATCGCGCCGATGGCCGAGGCGCCACAGATTGAAAATCCAGCTGCAATCAACACGGACTGCTGACCGGGCAGGCGCAGCATCCGCCCGATGCCCCACGTGAAGAAGAACGTGACGACGACGATGGCGACGATCATGCCGAGCACGAGCCAGCCCAATTCCGCGATGTTTACGAGACTCAGCTTGAAGCCGAGCAAGACAACACCGATGCGCAGCAAACGACGAGCGGCAATCGCTAGCCCCGGTTTCACTTCTGCACGAACCGAACCGCGCCACGGTAGGGCGGCGAACAGGATGCCCAGCACCACACACGCGGTCAGCGTCGGAATTGCCGGCACCAGAAAACTGATGAGTACAGCGAGAGCGAAAGCGGCAAGTGCCAGACCGAGCCCGGGGGAGTTGCGGCGAAAAGCGGTCGGGACTTGCAGGTTATTCACCGTCGAGGCTCAACTTTCTGAGCAGGGAGCTCAATCGTTCTTGTTCTAGGGGAGACATACGGGCCAGCAGGGCCGTCTCGTCGTGCACGAGTGAAGTGATGGCCTCATCGACGCGTTCGCGCCCACTGGCCGTCATAATCACAATCACTCCGCGACCATCATTGGGGTCGGTGCGTCGCTCGACAAGTTTGCGGGCCACCATGCGGTCGATGCGGTTCGTCATCGTGCCGCTCGAAACCATTGTTTGCTGCACGAGAGCTGTTGGGCTCAACTGGTACGGAGCGCCGGCCTTGCGCAGGGCAGACAGAACATCAAACTCCCACGGTTCGACGCCAGCGACAGCAAAAGCGGCCTTACGGGCGCGTTCAAGATGCTTGGCGAGGCGGCCGACGCGACTGAGAACATGCAACGGCGCAAAGTCGAGATCGGGGCGCTCGCGCGACCACGCTTCGACAATTCGGTCGACTTCGTCGCGTTGGGGCATCCGGTTATTATCTCAGCTTCAATCCCCGGATGTGCGCCACAAACGCGCCCGAGAACCCTCGAGAAACGTGTGTGAAGGCTCCGAATCGGGCTACGTGCACGACAGACGGCCAATGATCTGGCAGAATTGATGCGCGCCTTCGGGTGCGGTCCGCTTTGGTGTAACGGCAGCACGGCAGCCTTTGGAGCTGTCCAGTCTAGGTTCGAATCCTAGAGGCGGAGCTTTTCCTTATATCTTCCCGAGTTCTCGGCGCGCGTTCTGAGCGCCGCTCATTCAGGGCAGAATAGAACTATGACCGAACACAAACTCGCCGTCATTGTTCTCGCCGCAGGCCAAGGCACTCGCATGAAGTCTGCCAAGCCCAAGGTGCTGCACCGCCTTGCTGGCCGCGAGCTCATTGGGCACGTTGTTGCCTCCGCGCGCGAGCTGAACCCCGATCACGTGATCGCGGTCGTGCGCCACCAGCGTGACGAGGTGGTGGCTACGCTTACCGAACTCATGCCCGACATTCTTATCGTCGACCAAGATGACACCCCCGGCACCGGCCGCGCGGTAGAGGTCGCTGTCGACTCCCTGCCCGCCGACTTCGACGGCGACGTTGTTGTCGTCAGCGGTGATGTACCGCTCCTCGACTCGGCCACTCTCGCGTCGCTGCTCGCGCAGCACCGCACACAGTCAGCGGCGGCTACCGTGCTCTCAGCCATCCTCGACGACGCCACCGGCTACGGCCGTGTCGTTCGCGATTCCAGTGGCGGCCTCGACCGCATCGTTGAGCAAAAGGATGCTAACGCCGACGAGATCGCCATCACCGAAATCAACTCGGGCACCTACGTGTTCCAGGTTGGCCCGCTGCGTGAGCAACTCGTGCGCATCACGACCGACAACGCGCAGTCGGAGAAGTACATCACCGACGTCGTAGGCCTCCTTCGCGGAGTCGGTGCCACGGTCGCTGCGATGCCCGTGACCGCCGGCTGGATGGTCGCTGGAGTCAACGACCGCGTTCAATTAGCCGAAGCCGCTCGCCGCATGAACGAGCTCATCGTGCAGAAGTGGCAGCGAGCGGGAGTCACCATCGAAGACCCCGCCACCACCTGGATCGACGCCGACGTCACCCTCAACCCCGACGTGGAGATTCTTCCCGGTACGCAGCTCAAGGGTGCAACGCTCGTGCAGTCCGGCGCCATCATCGGCCCGGATACGACCCTCGTTGACTGTGAAGTTGGCGAGAATGCGGTCGTCAAGCGCACGGATGCCACCCTCAGCGTGATTGGCGCTTACGCCTCCGTTGGTCCGTTCGCCTACTTGCGCCCCAACACGAAGCTGGGCGTCAACGGCAAGATCGGTACCTTCGTCGAGACCAAGAACTCCAGCATTGGTGAGGGCAGCAAGGTGCCTCACCTCAGCTACATCGGTGACACCGAAGTGGGCGAGCAGTCCAATGTAGGCGCCGGCACCATCACGGCAAACTACGACGGCGTGAATAAGAACCGAACGGTTGTGGGCGCCCACGTACGCACTGGGTCGCACAACGTCTTCGTCGCTCCGGTTAGGATTGGTGACGGAGCGTACACCGGAGCCGGTTCGGTCATCCGAAAAGATGTACCGGCAGGCTCCTTGGGTATCACTGTCGCTCCACAGCGCAATATCAGTGGCTGGGTTGAAACCAATCGCGCGGGCACTGCAGCGGCTCAAGCAGCTGCCGCAGCAAACGACGATAACGACGCCTGACCGAAGTACGCCGTAACCGCGGCAGAGAGCGAGTCCCCCCGTGGCCAGCATCAAGATCTCCGGTCAAAAGCGACTCGTGCTTGTTTCCGGGCGTGCACATCCGCAACTCGCGATCGATATCGCAGAAGAGCTGGGCAGCGAGCTCGTTCCCACTGATGCGCGCACTTTTGCGAACGGCGAAATCTACGCCCGCTATGACGAGAGTGTTCGCGGTTGCGACGCCTTCGTCATCCAGTCGCACACTGAGCCCATCAATGAGTGGCTCATGGAACAACTGATTATGGTGGATGCCCTCAAGCGCGCCTCGGCCAAGCGCATCACCGTTGTCTCGCCCTTCTACCCCTACGCCCGTCAAGACAAGAAGGGCCGCGGCCGCGAGCCGATCAGTGCCCGTCTCATCGCTGACCTGTACAAAGCTGCCGGCGCCGACCGCATCATGAGCGTCGACCTGCACGCTGCTCAGATTCAGGGCTTCTTCGACGGCCCCGTCGACCACCTCTTCGCCATGCCCGTGCTACTCGAGCACTTCAAGCAGCAGCTTGACCCCGAAACTCTCACCGTCGTAAGCCCCGACATGGGCCGCGTACGCGTCGCTGACATCTGGAGCGACAAGCTCGGTGCTCCGCTGGCCATTATTCACAAGCGCCGCGACCCGCTGGTTCCTAACCAGGTCACCGTTCACGACATCGTCGGCGACGTCGATGGTCGCGTCTGCCTGCTCGTCGACGACATGATCGACACCGGCGGAACGATCGTCAAGGCGGCAGAGGCGCTCAAGAAAGCTGGCGCCCTCAAGGTTGTTGTTGCGGCAACGCACGCGATCTTCTCTGACCCTGCTCCGACCATTCTGCAGAGCGATTTCATCGACTCCGTGGTTGTCACCGACACCCTGCCAGTGCCGGAACACAAGCGGTTCCCCACGCTCACCATCTTGCCGATTGCTCCGCTGCTGGCTCGCGCCATCCACGAAGTGTTCGACGACGGATCGGTGACCTCGATGTTCGACGGCGCCGCCTAAATTTCTCGCGGTGTTTAGTGCCCCGGTGTAATCGGGGCCCCGGTGGGCGGCATACAGTTAATCCATGACTGTGTTGTCCGATCGACCTTGGTTCTCTAGCTACGCCGAGGGCGTCGCCCACGAAATTCCGCTGCCCGAGGGGTCGCTGTACGACCTCGTCGCCGCGACGATCGCCGAATGCCCGCGCGCGGTTGCGCTCGAGTTCTTCGGCCGTGAAACCACGTACGCCGAACTCGGCGAGCAGATCGAGCGTGCCGCCGAAGGCCTGCGTGTGTTGGGCGTGCAAAAGGGCGACACCGTTGCTCTCGTGCTGCCGAACTGCCCGCAGCACATCGTCGCGTTTTATGCCGTGCTGCGCCTTGGCGCCATCGTGGTCGAACACAACCCGCTCTACACGCCGCGCGAACTGCGCCACCAGTTTGAAGACCATGGTGCCCGCGTTGTTATCGCGTGGAACAACGTCGTTGACACCCTTCAGGAGATGCCCGCGGATGTTGCAGCCGAGACGATCATCTCGGTCGATGTCACGCGTGCCATGCCGCTGAAGACGCGTACTCTGCTGCGCTTGCCCATCGCGAAGGCTCGGGAATCGCGTGCCGCTCTCACCACCGCCGTACGCGGAACGATCGTATGGGAAGACCTGCTCAAGTCGGAACGCATCAACGAGCGCATTGTTCGCCCCGACGCGAACGACTTGGCGCTCATCCAATACACGAGTGGCACGACGGGCAACCCCAAGGGGGCGATGCTCAGCCACCTCAACCTTTCGGTCAACGCGGCTCAGGCGCGCGCCTGGGTACCCGCCGTTCCTAAGGGCACCGCTGTGGTCTACGCGGTCTTACCGATGTTCCACGCATACGGGCTTACGCTGTGCCTCACCTTCGCCATGAGCATGGGGGCGCGTCTCGTGCTCTTCCCCAAGTTCGACCCTGATCTTGTGTTGCCCGTCATCAAAAAACGCCCCGCCACCTTCCTGCCCGCCGTGCCGCCCATCTACGAGCGCCTCACGGCTGCTGCGGATGCCGCTGGCGTCTCCCTCAAGGGCATCGAGATCGCAATTTCCGGTGCCATGCCGCTCTCGGCGTCAGTCGTGGAGCCGTGGGAGGAGCGCACGGGCGGAACTCTCGTGGAGGGTTACGGTCTGTCGGAGACAAGCCCGATCCTCATCGCGAACCCGGTTGGCCCTTCGCGTCGCGCCGGTACCGTCGGGCTACCCCTGCCCAACACCGAGATTCGCGTGGTGGACCCCGAGAACCCGACGGTCGATCGTGCCGCGGGGGAGGAGGGCGAGCTCATCGTTCGTGGCCCTCAGGTGTTCTCGGGATACTGGGACAAGCCCGAAGAAACCGCCGAGGTCTTTGTGAAGGCAACGGATGATGGCGGCAATTGGTTCCGCACGGGCGACATCGTCACGGTAGACCCGGGTGGTTTCGTCACGATCGTTGACCGCATCAAAGAATTGATCATCACGGGTGGCTTCAACGTGGCCCCGAGTGAGGTCGAAGAGGCGCTCCGCCAGCAGCACACGATCGCTGACGCCGCGGTAGTCGGTATGCCGAGTGAACACAGTGGCGAGGATGTCGTTGCCGCCGTCGTGCTGACCCCGGGAGCATCTCTCAACGAAAGTGCCATTCGCGAGTCGCTGCGCCGCAACCTCGCGGCCTACAAGGTGCCCAAGAGTGTCGTCGTGGTTGACGAGCTGCCGCGGTCGCTCATCGGCAAGGTGCTGCGTCGTCAGGTGCGAGAGCAGCTGCTCGAGAAAGACTAGGTGTTGTCTGCCGGGCTCGTCGGAAGCACGGCGGGGCCGGGGATGAGCCCCAGCGATCGCAACAGAGTCTCGCCGCCACTGAACGAAATGGCGTAGCACTTCCAGCCGGGATCGCCGTCGCCCGTGAGCTCGAAGCGAACGTCGTACGAGACGGCCTGAGGCGCGAGGTACTCGGTGTAAATGGCGCAGGTGCGATGAGCCGTGTTGTTGGCCGTGCCTGCCGCCGAAACGATGCCGGGCACGACGAGGCCGATGAGACCGAGAACGACAACGACCCGCATTACGGACTTGAAAGCGCGTGAACGTAGCGGGCGATCCCCGTGCGGTACATAGCCGTCGAGTTCGGGGTTTTCGTCAGACAAACTCATGGTCCTGCCATTCTGTCACTCACCGCTGGGGATGTGCCCGCGCGAACGCCGAAACACAGAAATGGCGGCGAACCGAGGTCCGCCGCCATTTCCATTAGTGCACGTGCTTAGTGCGAGTCAGTCGCTTCGATCTCGCTGCGGTCTCCAGACCACAGAGTGTGGAAGGTGCCATCCATGTCAACACGCTTGTAGGTGTGAGCGCCGAAGAAGTCGCGCTGTCCCTGAACGAGGGCCGCAGGCAGGCGCGGTGCGCGCAGGCTGTCGTAGTACGCGAGCGACGACGAGAACGCGGGGGTCGGGATGCCGGCGGCGGCAGCGCCAGCGACAACGCGGCGCCAGGAATCCTGCGTGCCTGCCATCGCGTCGGTGAAGTACGGCGCCGTGACGAGAGCCACGAGACCGGGGTTCTCGGCGTAGGCCTCAGTGATGCGGTTCAAGAAGCGTGCACGGATGATGCAACCACCGCGCCAGATCTTGGCGATCTCGCCCTTCTTGATGTCCCAGTTGTACTCTTCAGCGCCGGCGACGATCGCGTCGAAGCCCTGGCTGTACGCGATGATCTTCGAGGCGTAGAGAGCCTGGCGAACATCTTCGATGAAGGCGGCCTTGTCTTCGACAGCAGGTACCGAGCTCGGGCCGGGCAGCGCTGCGGATGCCGCGCGTTGAGCAGGCTTCGACGAGACGGCACGAGCAAACACGGCTTCGGCGATGCCCGAAACGGGTACTCCGAGGTTGAGGGCGGTCTGCACGGTCCACACGCCGGTCCCCTTGGAGCCAGCCTGGTCGAGAATGATGTCGACGAGGGGCTTGTCGGTCTTGGCGTCGACCTGGCGCAGAACCTCGGCGGTGATCTCGATGAGGTAGCTCTCGAGCTCGCCCTTGTTCCACTCGGCGAAGATGTCGGCAATCTCGGCGGGGGTAGCGCCTGTGCCCTGGCGGATGAGGTCGTAGGCCTCAGCAATGAGCTGCATGTCGGCGTATTCGATGCCGTTGTGAATCATCTTGACGAAGTGGCCGGCACCGTCGGTGCCCACGTGGGTCACGCAGGGCTCGCCTTCGGCAACAGCGGCGATCGACTTGAGGATCGGACCGAGGGTTTCCCACGCTTCAGCGGAACCGCCGGGCATGATCGACGGGCCGAGCAGCGCGCCCTCTTCGCCGCCGGAGATGCCAGCACCCACAAAGTTGATGCCGGTCTCGCGCACTGCCTTCTCGCGACGGATGGTGTCGGTGAAGAGCGCATTTCCGCCGTCGACGATGATGTCGCCGGGTTCGAAAGCTTCTGTCAGAGCGTCGATCACGGCATCCGTGCCCTTGCCGGCCTGCACCATGATGATCGCGGTGCGTGGCTTCGACAGCGACGCCGCAAATTCTTTATAGGTGGATGCCGGAACGAAGTTGGCTTCGGGGTGCTCGGTGAGCAGCGTCTCGGTCTTCGAGTAGGAGCGGTTGTAGATGGCAACGGTGTTGCCCTCACGGCTCGCGAGGTTGCGGGCGAGGTTGGAGCCCATAACTGCGAGCCCTACTACGCCAATGTTTGCGGATGCTTGCTCAGCAGCGGTCATATCGTTCACTCCTTGACTCTGGGACAAAGTGGCGGGCCGATGCAGCGCGGCTGGTTGGCCCAATCATCAAGCCTAGGGCACGCCGCGCAACGGGCTCGCGGCATCCATTCAGTCTCGCTTCGCTGAGGGCGTTCAGGAAGCGAGGAGTAGCGTGAAGCGCATGACTGAACCTGTGATCGTTACCGCCGTTTTCCGCATCCGCCCCGCAAGTCGGGATGCGGTCGTTGCCGCCTTCGAGCCCGCGTTGACTGCTGTGCACGACGAGCCGGGGTGTGAACTGTACGCGATGCACGAGGCCGCCGATGGCTCCTTCGTCATGATCGAGAAGTGGGAATCAGAAGCACTGCTCGACGCTCATGGGTCGAGCCCCGCTGTGGCCGCTCTCGTGGGCGAGATCAAAGACCACCTGACCGCCGAGGTCTCGGTGCTGCGCATGACGGCGCTGCCCATGGGCTCGCCAGGCAAGGGCGCGCTCTAAGAGGTCGCGAGCAGCGACACGCACGCACCTAGCAACGACCAGCGAGCAGCTAGTAGCGCTCGGGCTCCGGCCCGAGCGTGAAGCGGCGCCCGGTCACTTCTGTCGGCTTGATTTCTACCCAGACGTATTTGAGCGTTGGGATCAGCGGCGTGAGTGGCAGTTGGTCGGCTTCGTAAATCTCGTCTTGAGATTCGATGATGCGGGCGGTGCCTTTAGCGACGACGCTCCACGCCGTGTGTGGGCCCACGTAATCCGTCTCGAAAGCCACTCGATCATTGATCGTGAGCTTGAGCAGTTTGGTGCCCTGTGATGTGCGGAGCATGAGCCGGTTGTTCACGGCGATGAAATTCACCGGGGTAATTTCCGGCTCTCCTTGAAAGCTAACCGCGATTCTGCCCAGAGTGGCAGTGCGCAGTAACTCCCAACAGGTATCCGACGACAGTTCTTCAACTGGATCGTTCAGGTTCTCGCTCATAGCAGTTCCTTCTTCCCTTCCTCAATGTTCCCACTGAGAGTCTTGATAAACCAGAGGGAGCCGGGATAGAAAGAAATCGTCAGGTTATTTCTGCCCTGATGCCCCGCTCATCGAGTGAATTCGCGGGGTCGAGTTTGCATTAAGTCTGCTTTAAGGCAGACTTACCTGATTGATATCAGACGTAACGATGCGTCCAATGTTAGGAAGACTGTGGCTTCACAATTTCCACCCCTCATCGTGATGGGTGTCTCTGGATCAGGTAAGTCGACCGTTGGCGCAGCCCTCGGCGCCGAACTGGGTATGCAATTCATCGATGGCGACGATCTTCACCCTCGCGCCAACAAAGAGAAGATGGCCGCCGGTCACGCTCTCAATGACGAAGACCGCGCTCCGTGGCTTGAGATCATCGCCGAACGGATCGGTGCTGAACTCGCTGATGGCAACCCCATCATCGTGGCGTGTTCTTCGCTCAAGCGTTCTTATCGCCGCATGCTCACGGCCTATGCGCCGAGCACTGTTTTCGTGCACCTCAACGGGGAGCGCGACGTCATCGCCGAACGGCAGTCACACCGCAACCACGAGTACATGCCGAACAGCTTGCTCGACTCCCAGTTCGACACTCTCGAACCACTACAGGACGACGAGCGCGGTGTGCTCGTCGATCTCACTCAGACTCCGGACGAAATCGTCCGGTCCATCACGCACGACCTCACCGACAACTTCGTCGGCTGAGCTGCACAGAAGAAATTAGGACAATGATGACCGATCTCCAACTGCTGTGGGAGCTGCCCACGTGGGGCCTTCTCCTGCTGGCCGCAGGCGCGATTGCGCTCTTGCTGCTGCTGATCATCGTGGGCCGCGTTCACGCGTTCCTCTCTCTGATCATCGTCAGCCTCGTGACTGCCGTGGCCGCAGGTATTCCGACGAACCAGATAATCCCGACGCTCACATCGGGCTTCGGCGGCACGCTTGCCAGCGTTGCCCTGCTGGTCGGTTTGGGTGCGATGCTCGGGCGGATGCTCGAAATGAGTGGTGGAGCACAGGTGCTCGCCGACTCGCTCATCCGTCGTTTCGGTGAAAAGCGTGCGCCGCTCGCTCTCGCTGTTGCCTCGCTCATGATGGGTTTCCCCATCTTCTTCGACGCTGGTCTTGTCGTTATGCTGCCGATCATCTTCACGGTGGCACGTCGCCTCGGTGGATCGCTGCTCTTCTACGCCTTCCCGTCGGCCGTGGCCTTCTCGGTCATGCACATCTTCGTGCCGCCGCACCCCGGCCCCGTTGCCGCCACCGGCCTGCTCGGTGCCGACGTTGGACTCGTCCTCATCTTCGGTCTCATCGTGGCACTGCCCACCTGGTACGTGGTTGGTTACAAGTTCGGAACGTGGACCGGCAAGCGCTTCGACGTTGCTATTCCGAACATCCTCTTCGGAAGCCAGGATGACGAGAAGGCTGCTCAATTCAAGTCGAACCCCAAGCTCGGCACTATTCTCTTCCTGCTCCTGCTGCCCCTCGTTCTGATCTTCATGAACACCGGGCTCAACGCGCTCGCTACCGCCGGTGTGGTTGACCTCGAGAACCCTGTTGTTCAGGTTCTGCGCCTTCTCGGCGAGACCCCCATCGCGTTGCTCATCACCGTCGTCTTCGGAATGTGGCTGCTCGGATGGAAGCGCAACAAGGAGCGCACGCTCATCGAGACCATCGTCGACAGCGCGCTCGGCCCGGTTAGCTCGATCATCCTCATCACCGGTGCCGGTGGAATGTTCGGTGGCGTACTTCGTGCCAGCGGAATCGGCGCCAGCATCGCAACCTCGCTCGAGTCGATCGGCATGCCGCTCATCGTTGCTGGCTTCGTGATCGCTGCAATCATCCGCGTTGCTCAAGGTTCGGCGACTGTCGCGCTCACCACTGCGGCAGCACTCATCCAGCCTGTCGTTCTCGCTGACGCTTCGCTCAACCCCGTCGAACTCGCCGCCATCGTGCTCGCGCTCGCCGCCGGTTCAGTGTTTGCTGGTCACGTCAACGACTCGGGCTTCTGGTTGGTCAGCCGCTTCTTCGGCATGGACACCCAGACCACCCTGCGCACGTGGACCGTCGGCCAGGCGCTCATCGGTGTTATGGGCTTCGCGATTGCGTTCGTCATTTTCATCATCGCCGGAATGTTCTAGGAGATAGCCGTGGCATCCACTCTGTTTGACCTCACTGGGCGCATCGCCCTCGTCACCGGATCGAGCCGAGGAATCGGGCGCGTAATCGCCCAAGCCCTCGCCGAAGCCGGTGCAACGATCGTGCTGAACGGTCGCGACGAAGAGCGCCTTGCCGCTACTCACGCCGACTTTAGTACCGAGTTTGGGGCCGAACGCGTCTACGCTCGTGCGTTTGACGTAGCGGATGCCACGGCTGTCGCCACCGCTATTGCCGAGATTGAGGCATCCATCGGTGCGATCGGGGTGCTCGTGAACAACGCGGGTATCCAGCATCGCGAACCGATGCTCGACCTCGACGTGGAGGACTGGAACCGGGTCATCTCCACCAACCTCACCAGCGCATTCCTCGTCGGGCGTGAAGTTGCGCGCCACATGCTGGCTCGAGGTGAGGGCAAGATCATCAACATCGCGTCGGTGCAGACCGACCTTGCGCGACCGACTATCGGGCCGTACACGGTGTCGAAGGGCGGCATCCGCAACCTCACTCGTGCCATGACGGCGGAGTGGGCCAACGGCGGGCTGCAGATCAATGCGATCGCTCCCGGCTACATCCACACTGAGATGACGCAGGCACTGGTCGACGACGACACCTTCAATAACTGGATTCTCGGGCGCACGCCTGCCGGTCGCTGGGGAACTCCCGCCGACCTCGGTGGCCCCGCAGTCTGGCTCGCCTCAAGCGGGTCCGACTACGTCAACGGCCAAGTCATTTTCATCGATGGCGGCATGACGGTCGTCGTCTAACCTCCTGCTTTATCGCCGAGCGTCGCTGCCGGCACCGTTCTACAGAAAAGATTGTCATGACAAGTGCAGCCCCCGCCGAAACTCTCGCGGTTACGATTCACGCTCAAGATGACTTGCGCGTGGAGAGCATTCCGTTGGCCGCTCCGGCCGCCGACGAAGCCGTGATCCAGATTGCGTTCGGCGGGGTCTGCGGGTCTGACCTGCACTACTGGTCGCACGGTGCCGCGGGGGAGTCGATTCTCAAGGCACCGATGATTCTCGGTCATGAAGTTGTCGGCACCGTCATTCAGCAAGCTGCTGATGGCACCGGCCCTGTCGCGGGAACGGCCGTGGCCGTGCATCCCGCAACCCCCGGCGGCACCGAGCCTCGCTGGCCCGAAGACCGCCCGAACCTTTCGCCCGGCTGCACCTACCTCGGCAGCGCGGCACGCTTTCCGCACACCGAAGGTGCCTTCGCCGAGTTCGTTACTATGCCCAGCCGGATGCTGCGAGCACTCCCCAGCTCGTCGACTCTGCGCGATGCCGCCCTCGTCGAACCCGCCAGCGTCGCCTGGCACGCAGTTTCTCGTGCCGGTGACGTTCGCGGAAAACGGGCTCTCGTCATTGGCGCTGGCCCCATCGGTGCGCTCATCGTCGCCGTGCTCAAGCGTGCCGGTGCCAGCGAGATTGTGGCCGTCGACATGTTCGCTGGCCCCCTCGCCATTGCCCGCCAGGTCGGCGCAACTGACACTCTTCACGCCACCGACGTGGATGCCATCGCCGCCGTCGACGCCGACATCGTCTTCGAATCATCGGGCAGCTACCGCGGTCTCGAGTCCGCCGTGCGCGGTGCAACTCGTGGCGGCCGCGTGGTCATGGTAGGGCTTTTGCCCTCCGGCCAGCAGCCCGCACTCATCTCTCTCGCCATCACGCGCGAGCTCGAACTCGTCGGGTCATTCCGCTTCAACGACGAGATTGACGAAGTGATTGCGGCGCTCGCCGACGGAAGCCTCGTAGTCGGGCCGATTGTGACCCACGAGTTCGCGGCATCCGATGCTCACGAGGCCTTTGCCGTTGCCAAGGACTCGGAGAACAGCGGCAAGGTGCTGCTGCGCTTCTAGGGTACTGCTGCGCTTCTAGTCGAGGAAGATGCGCGGTTCGCCAGCCCAGATGGGCTCGACTTCTTCGATCGTGCGGCTCATGATGCGCTCCATCGAGGCGAACGCGTCGGCCGGGCGCTTTCCCTGAATGGAATCCGCAACATCCACATGCAGTTGCAGTGCTTCTTCGTGCGGGGTCGATGGCATAAGGCCACGGTGGGTGCGGCCCGTCAGCACTTCGGCGATCACGCGATCGAGGCGGGCAAACATCTCGTTGCCGCTCGCCGCAAGAACCAGCGAATGAAAGCGGATGTCGAGCTCGAGAAACAATTCAAGGTCGCCGGAGCGGCCAACGGCCCGCATTCGCGCGGCCAGCGCCAGTAGCTCGCCGGCTGCCTCGTCGGAGGCGTGCAGGGCTGCGAGTTTCGCGGCCTGCGGTTCGATGGCGCTGCGCAGCTCGGTGAGGGAGCGCAATTGGCGTCCGTTCTCGGCCTGCTCGAGGCGCCACCGGATCACGAGCGGGTCGTAGAGACTCCACTCTGACATCGGCAGAACGCGCATCCCGACCCGCTTGACGGAGGCCACCATGCCGAGCGATTGCAGCACACGCACGGCTTCGCGAACGACCGAACGCGAGACGCTGTAACGCTCTTCGAGCTGCTCGGCGAGAATCGTTGATTCGGGGGAGATCTCACCCGAAACGATGCTGAGCCCGAGATCGTTGAGCACGCGTGCGTGAAGGCTTCCGGGCATGCTTCAAGAGTAGTGGTTCAGGTACGGGAGGGGCTCTCGTCTAGTCCGACGAACATCGTTTCGTGGAGGACTAAGACGTGGCGTTCGATTATCGCGACCGCGGTGACGGGATCGCGTTTGCGTAAAGCCTGAACCAGTTGAGCGTGCTCTTCGTTGTCGTGATGAAGAAATTCGATGGGGTAGGGCAAGAAGTAGCGATAGAGCTTGTGAAGAGCATCGCGATAAATGGGAATCGCCCAGTCGAGGCCGCTTGCCTCAGCGAGTGCCAGATGAATCTTTTCGTCGGCGGCGTGATACTCGGCCCACGTGTGCGCTCTACCGGCGGTGAGCACCAATCCATCGAGCGCGTCGAGGTCCGCGATGCTTGCGTTGAGGGCGGCGTGGTGAGTGATTGCGGTTTCGAGAAGCGTTCGTCGGTTGATGAGCGAGTGCACCTCGGTGCTGTCGGCGCGAAACGCGGCAACCGCATCCACCGGAATATCGCTAGGTTTTTCGCTGACAAATGTGCCGCCGCTGCGCCCGCGTTTGCGCACGAGTAGATTGTCGTCCGCGAGGCTCTTGAGCGCTCGTCGGACGGTTATTTCGCTCACTTCGAGAGCCTCAGCTACTTCAGAGTCTGGCGGGAGAGCCTCGCCGGGCGCGAGTAGGCCGAGTTCGATCGAGAGCGCGATTCTGGCGCGAACAGTGTCGACTGCGCTCAAGCGGGTGATTCCAGAAATGGCGGGGGAAGAGAGGGCATCAACGCTGGCAACGGCGGCGGCGTCGTTGTGTGTTGAAGAGCTCATTCCTTAAGAGTAAAGCCTCAGGGGTGGACTTAACTGATCAATATGATCTATTTTGATTCCTGTACCAAACGGCCGGCGAAGGTCGCGGTGGAAGAACGACGCAGAAGTCGACACAGGAGAGTGCAATGTCAAGGCTGATTAGGATCGCCGGAGTGCAGGCGGAGCCGCACGCGATCGGTACTTCGCTCACCGCGCTGAGCGATGAACTCGCCGGAGTTCTCGCGACCTCCGGGGGCGTAGATCTCGTAATTTTCCCCGAGCTTCACCTCTTCGGGGCGGAGAAAGTTGCCATGGCCGATCGCAATGCCGCCCTTCGCGACTCTGCGGTTGGCCTCGACAGTCAATTTGTCGCTGAACTCGGCGCTATCGCTCAGCGCGCGGGGGTCTGGCTCCTGCCGGGCAGCATTTGTGAACGGGGTCCGCGAGGAGAGCTGTTCAACACCGCGCTCGTGTTCTCGCCCGAAGGTGAATTAGTCGCGCACTATCGCAAAGTATTCCCGTGGCGCCCCTCTGAGCCCTACGACATGGGCGATCAGTTTGTCGTCTTCGACATCGACGGTCTTGGTCGCTTCGGCCTCTCGATCTGTTACGACGCATGGTTCCCCGAAGCGACGAGGCAGCTCGCGTGGATGGGCGCCGATGTGGTGCTCAACATCGTCAAAACGACTACACCGGACCGCGCTCAAGAGCTTGTGCTCGCGCGCGCCAACTCAATCGTCAACCAAACCTTCACCGTCAGTATCAACTGCGCTGCGCCGACTGGTCAGGGTCAGAGCATCGTGGTCGGCCCCGAAGGCGAAGTTCTCCATGAAGCGGCTCAGGGCGCTGAAGTACTGCTCCACAGTCTCGACCTCGACAGCGTCATCCGCGTTCGCGAGGTCGGCACCGCAGGCGTTAACCGCATGTGGTCCCAGTTCACCCCCCAAGACCCAACGCTCGAGCTGCCGATTTACAGCGGACGCATCTCGCCTACGCGCTGGACACCGCAATCAGCACTACCTAACTCAGAGGATGCTCGCTCATGACAAATACCCCGACCCTTGCCCGAACCCTCAAGCTGCCCTCTTTGGTGCTGTTTGGGCTCGCCTATATGACGCCGCTTATCGTGCTGGGAATCTTCGGCGTCGTAGCGTCGGTGACGAGTGGAGCCAGTGCGGCTGCTTACCTTGTAGCCACGGTCGCTATGTTGTTCACCGCGTTCAGCTACGGGCGAATGGCGGCGGCATACCCTCTGGCGGGGTCGGCTTACACTTACGTTCGTCGCACCATCGACGCACGGGTTGGCTTCATGGTTGGCTGGGCTGTCCTGCTCGACTACCTGTTTTTGCCCATGGTGATTTGGTTGATCGGAGCCGCCTATCTGCAGGCCCAGTTCCCGGGCGTGCCCACCTGGGTGTGGATTGTTGGCTTCATCGCGGTGACCACGGCATTGAACATCCTCGGCCTCAAGGTGGCCAACCGCGCAAATTACATTCTGATGGCGTTCCAAGTGTTGGTCATCGGTCTTTTCGTCGCGCTTTCGATCGGGTCAGTACTCGGTGCTGATGGCGCAGCCGGCCTCGTGAGTGCTGCCCCCTTCACGGGAATTGAAAGCTCGTTCTCGAGCATCACCGCGGGGGCTGCGATCGCAGCGTATGCGTTCCTGGGGTTTGATGCGGTTACCACCCTGACCGAAGAGACCATTGAGCCCCGCAAGACAGTGCCGCGGGCAATTCTGCTCATCGCTCTTATCGGCGGAGTTATCTTTGTGTTGGTGTCGTACACAACTCAGCTTGTATACCCCGGTGGCGTTTTCGAGAATCAAGATTCTGCGGCATTCGATATCGCATTCCAAATCGGAGGCAACCTCTTTAGCGCTGTGTTCCTCGCAGGGCTTATCCTTGCTCAATTCGCTTCAGGCCTTGCTGCGCAAGCATCCGCATCCCGTCTGCTCTTCGCTATGGGGCGTGACGGAGTCTTGCCGCGACGCTTCTTCGCCGCGGTGAGCAAGCGTTTCCGTTCGCCTGTGTTCAGCCTCGTCACGGTGGGAGTCATTGGGTTCGTCGCTCTGTTCCTCGACGTGGCGACCTCGACCTCATTCATCAACTTCGGGGCATTCATCGCTTTCGCCATGGTCAATGTTTCGGTCATTGTTTACTACGTCAAGCGAAAGAACGAGGGCACGCGTCTCAACCCGGTAATGTACCTCGTCGTTCCTGCCATCGGAGGAATCGTGACGCTTTACCTCATGGCTCAACTCGACTCGAATGCGATCACTCTTGGCCTCATCTGGCTCGCAATCGGCGTGGTCATTCTGGGCATCATCACCCGTGGATTCAAGAAGATGCCTCCAGAAATTGAGTTTGCTGAAGTAGACGAGGAATCCGTCGACGCTCAGTAAGAGCGATTGAGTGGTGGCCCGCGGTGAAGCCGGGGGCCACCACTGGGTTAATAAGGTCGCAAACCGTGTAAACTCGGCAGTTGAACTTCGGCGAGGGAACCATTCGGTTCCGTTATCGACGCGGCGGGCAAGTCTCAGGGCTATTTCCTCACAGGGCTTTTCCTCACGCGGCAGATCTATGGTCTGCCGGCGTTCGAGTTGAACTACAGACAAAGATCTGGGCACTGAGCCCGCTACGAGCACTCCGTTCGTTGCAGGCACTGAGCTCACTACTGACTTCGGTCGAACAGGAGATAACTATGGCTAAGCCAGGCGTAAACCACGTTGTTACAGATGCTCGTGATTCTTTCGGTAAGGGTGCTGCTCGTAAGCTCCGTGCCCTCGGCAAGATTCCTGCCGTCATCTATGGTCACGGCACCGACCCCATCCACGTTGCTCTTCCGGGCCACGAGATCGCTTTGATCCTGCGCAAGTCGAACCAGATCTTGGACCTCGACATCAACGGCAAGAGCCAGCTCGCCCTCGTGAAGGACGTGCAGAAGGACCCCGTTCGCCAGATCATCGAGCACATCGACCTCGTCGTCATCCGCAAGGGTGAAAAGGTCATCGTTGACGTGCCGATCCACGTCACCGGCGAGTCGGCTCCTGGCACCCTTGCCAACCTCGACGCACCGACCATCTCGGTTGAGGCTGAAGCAACTCACATCCCTGAGTACTTCACCGTTGACATCGAGGGCCGCGAAGAAGGCGCTCACATCTACGCTGCCGACGTCGAGCTCATCGAAGGCTCGAACCTGCTCTCCGACCCCGAGCTTCTCGTTGTCGCTGTCAGCATGCCGCGTGCCTCGGTTGAAGCCGAAGCTGCTGAAGAAGAAGCCGCTGCTGTTGCTGCAGAGGCCGCTGCAGAGGCTGCTGAATAATCAGATTCTTCCGCAAGCGAGAAATCGTGGATGACCAATGGTTAGTAGTCGGGCTCGGTAACCCCGGGCCCGGCTACGCCGGTAATCGCCACAACGTGGGCCACATGGTGTTGGCCCACTTGGCTGACGAACTGTCGGCCACTTTCAAGAACCACAAAGCGAACGCTGCCGTGGCAGAAGGCCGAAGCTTCGGGGATGGCCCCAAGCTGATTCTGGCTAAGCCCAATTCATTCATGAATCTTTCGGGCGGCCCTACGGCAGCACTTATGCGGTTCTACAAGATTCCCGTTGAGCGTCTCATCGTCGTGCACGATGAGCTCGACATTGACTTCGATACCGTGAAGCTCAAGACCGGTGGCGGTCACGGAGGCCACAACGGCATCCGCGATATCGCTGCCGCCGTCGGGTCTCCCGATTTCACGCGCGTTCGCGTCGGTATTGGCCGCCCTCCCGGCCGCCAGCCCGCCGCTGATTTCGTTCTTCGAGACTTCTCGGGCGATGAGCGCAAGGTTCTCCCGAACCTCCTAGGGGACGCAGCGGATGCCGTGGCCATGGTCGCCAAAGAAGGGCTCGAAGCAGCCCAACAGCGCTTCCACAGCCCGCGCTAGTTGTGACGCTGCGCTGTGGGTGAACTCTCATCGCAGCGTCGGTGGCCGCGAGTAGAGTAATGCGGTGACTCTCGACGGAATTATCTCAGCGCTTTCGCGCGCCCAAACTGTGGAGAGCGCCCTGCGTTACTCGCAGCGTAGCGCCGACTTCTCCCTCGTCGAAGGGTTACGGGCGCCCCTCATCGGTGGCCTGCTCACGGCCTCTGATGCTCCGCGCTCGATGCTCGCGGTGACCGCTACCGGTCGCGAGTCGGAGTCCCTGCGCCGCTCACTCGCGAGCTACCTTCCCGACGCCCAGATCGTGGAGTTTCCCGCCTGGGAAACTTTGCCACACGAGCGGCTCAGCCCGAGTGCCGAGACGGTAGGTAAGCGCATGCAGGCGCTGCGCGACTTGGCCAAGTGGCAAGCGAACCCGGTTGGCCAGTTTGTGCTGGTGGCATCCGTGCGGGCAGCGCTGCAGCCCATCGCCGACAACCTCATCACGATCGAGCCGGTCATGCTGACAAAGGGCGGTCGTAACTACGACCTCTCGGCGCTTTCGGAGCGACTCGTGGCGCTGGCATATTCCCGTGTCGACATGGTGACGCGCCGCGGTGAATTCGCGGTGCGCGGCGGCATCCTCGACGTCTTCGCTCCCAACCACGAGCATCCGCTCCGTCTCGAATTCTTTGGCGACGAGCTCGAGCAAATGCGCGAGTTCTCGGTGGCCGATCAACGGTCAATTGATGGCGACATCGCGTACGCCGAACTCGTGCCGAGTCGAGAGCTTCTACTCAGCGACTCGGTGCGCCAGCGCGCCCGTGAAATGCAGCACGAGTTTCCGAGCCTCTCCACGATGCTGGCCAAGATCGCTGAGGGCATCCCCGTCGATGGCATGGAGTCGCTCGCGCCCGCGCTCGTCGACAAGCTCGTTCCGCTGACGCACTACCTTCCCGCGGATGCCGCCATCGCGGTTCTCTCGCCCGAGAAGGTGTCATCGCGGGCGGTGAACCTTGCCGAAACCAACCAAGAGTTTTTGAGCGCCGCGTGGAATGCTGCGACCGCGGGTGCCGAAGCGCCCATCGACTTGGATGCGGGTGACTTTGTCACGCTCACCAAGCTGCGGGCATCCGCTGGCGACCGCCCCTGGTGGACCCTCAGCACGTTCGACTCGGGCGAAGCGGATGCCGCCACCCTGCTCGATGCGGCAGAGGAAGCATCTGAATACGTGCGCATCGATGCCACCGCCACGCCCTCGTTCGCAGGGACCGTCGACGGCGCCCTCGACCACGTCGGCACGTTACTCGCCGATGGTTGGACGGTGGCGATCGTCGCCGAAGGCGCCGGACTAGTGGAGCGCACCGCCGACCTGCTGGGGGAGCGCGAGCTCTCCGGGCGCGCGGTCGAAGCATTCCCCGAGACCACGGAACCCGGCGTCGCGTATTTGCTGCGGGCATCCGTCGATCACGGTTTTGCTATGCCCGAAGCCAAGCTGGCTGTGCTGAGCGAGGGCGAATTCTTTGGCCGTTCTGTCGGCTACGCCTCGCGCCCGGCGCGCAAGCTCGCCACCCGCCGCAAGAATGTCGTCGACCCGCTGCAGCTCAAGAGTGGCGATCACGTGGTGCACCAGACCCACGGCATCGGCAAGTTCATCGAACTCGTCACGCGGCAGGTCAGCACGGGCGGCCGCAACGCGGTCAAGACACAGCGCGAATTCCTGGTGCTGGAGTACGCGCCCAACAAGCGCGGTTACCCCGGTGACAAGCTCTATGTGCCCACCGATCAGCTCGACCTGCTGTCGCGCTATGTTGGCGGCGAAGCGCCCTCGCTCAACAAAATGGGCGGCAGCGATTGGTCGGCGGCCAAGACCAAAGCACGGCGAGCTGTTCGCGATATCGCCGTCGAGCTCGTGAAGCTATACAGCGCGCGCATGGCCAGCAAGGGCCACGCTTTTGGGCCGGACACCCCGTGGCAGCGCGAGCTTGAAGAGGCCTTCGCGTACGCCGAAACACCTGACCAGCTGACGACGATTGACGAAGTCAAAGCCGACATGCAGAGCCCGGTCCCGATGGACCGCCTCCTCAGCGGAGATGTCGGTTACGGCAAGACCGAGGTCGCCGTTCGCGCCGCCTTCAAGGCTGTGCAGGATGGCAAGCAGGTCGCCATGATCGTGCCGACCACTTTGCTCGTGCGTCAGCACATGGAGACCTTCGCCGACCGCTTCGCCGGCTTCCCCGTTCACTTGCGGGCGCTCAGCCGCTTCCAGACCGAGAAAGAGTCCCGCGAAACGGTAGCGGGCCTCGCCGACGGCACTGTGGATGTCGTCATCGGCACCCACCGCCTACTTTCCAAGAGCGTCGCGTTCAAAGACCTCGGGCTCGTCATCATCGACGAAGAGCAGCGCTTCGGCGTTGAGCACAAAGATGCTCTCAAGAAGCTCAAGACCAATGTCGACATCCTGGCGATGACGGCAACCCCGATTCCGCGCACGCTCGAGATGGCCGTCACAGGCATCCGCGAAATGTCGACGCTGGCGACTCCACCAGAGGACCGGCATCCGATCCTCAGCTTCGTTGGCCCATACTCTGAGCGTCAGGTTGGCGCGGCAATTCGCCGCGAACTGCTGCGCGAAGGTCAAGTCTTCTACGTGCACAACCGCGTGAGCTCGATCAACCGGGTTGCGGCGAAGATTGCAGAACTGGTTCCGGATGCTCGCATCGCGATCGCCCACGGACAGATGCCTGAAGCCGCACTCGAGCAAGTGATGGTCGACTTCTGGGATCGCAAGTTTGACGTGCTCGTCTCGACGACGATTGTGGAAACCGGGCTCGACATCCCAAACGCCAACACGCTCATCATCGACCGTGCTGACAAGTACGGTCTCAGCCAACTGCACCAGTTGCGCGGTCGAGTAGGTCGTGGCCGGGAGCGCGCCTACGCGTACTTCCTGTACGACGAAGAGAAGCCGCTGAGCGAAACTGCCCACGAGCGTCTCGACACCATCGCCGCCAACAACGAGCTGGGCGCCGGTATGCAGATTGCCATGAAGGACCTCGAAATTCGTGGTGCCGGAAACCTGCTCGGTGGCGAACAGTCTGGCCACATTGCCGGGGTGGGTTTCGACCTGTACTTGCGGATGATCGGCGAGGCCGTCTCCACCTTCCGCGGTGATGTCGCCGAGGGCCAGACCGAGCTGCGCCTCGAACTGCCAGTGGATGCCAGCATCCCCGAAGATTACGTCGAGAGTGAGCGCCTGCGGCTTGAGGCTTACCAGAAGCTCTCCACGGCAAGCTCGCCGTCGGCGGCAGCGGACAGCATCGATCGCGTGCTCGAAGAGCTCACCGACCGGTACGGCGAGCCGCCCGAGGAAGTGAAACACCTCATCGCGGTGTCACGACTGCGCCGGATGTCGCAACGCTTGAAGCTGAGCGAAGTGGTCGTCATGGGTGACAAGCTGCGCATCGCGCCGGCCGATCTTCTCGACTCCAAGCAAGTGCGATTGCAGCGCATGTACCCGGGTTCCAAGTATCACTCGGCGGCATCGACGGCGATCATTCCTCTGCCGACCGGGGCCGACGATGGTGCCCTCATCGAGTGGACGAAAGACCTCCTCGTGTCGGTGTTCGGTGCTCAAGACACAGCCGAAGAGCTCAAAGAAGTTGCTCTCGCGACGGAAGCTGCCGAGAAGCTCGCGGCCGACAAGGCCGCGGCGAAAGCAGCCGAACGATCACAGGCGGGCAAGGACGCTGGTTCAGCATCCACGGCTAAGAAGTAGCTGGTCGCGGGGCGCTGTTTAGGGCTTCGTTGCTTCCGAGGAGGGCTCTGGGGCGCCCCGCTCGCCCGCAGCCCGCTGGGCGGCATCTGGCTGGGCGGCATCCGGCTGGGCGGCATCCGGTTCGACGGCATCCTGGTTGACCGCGATGGGCTTTGGTTTCGGCGTGAACGCCAGCGGATTGCGCCGACCGTCGATGCGATGAACGCGCCCGATGGCCATGGGAATCAGCACGAGCGAGCGCAGGTCGAGAAGAGCGTGCGCGACAATCGTCACGAGGATGCTGCCCGTCAGCACGTAGACGGCCATGAAGATCGCACCCAGCACCGTCGTGACAACGATCCCAGCTAGTCCTTGATACGAATGCATGAGCCCAAAGAGCAGAAGGCTCAGCACGATTGCCACGATGGCGTTCCCGGTTGTGGCGAAAAGCAGAGCGGGCAGCGCGAGCCTAAACAACAGTTCTTCGACAACGCCAGCGTTGATCGAGAGCAGGCCGCCGAGAACGAGTTCTTGACGATTGCGCGGGAGTATCGCTTGAACGTCTCCAACACTAACGATCTCTTCGCCTTCGTTGCGTACGGCGATAATCGCGACAACGGTAAGCGCGATGAACCCGATGAGCAGTCCGATGAGAACACCAGCGGTCACGGTGGGGTAGGCGGCAAATATGCCGAGCAACCATGACACCCACGGCCAGGCTTGCACTTCGGCCAAGAGCGGCGAGGCAAACGCACCGCTGGCGAGAAGGGAGACGAGGGCAAGTCCGCCGAACAGCGAGAACGAAATCAGTAGCCACCGCCGAAGCATCAACTGGCGGCGTTTGGTGGTGCGAAAGCGCTTAAAACGGCGATATTCGCGCTGGTCGCGGCGGAAGGTGCGCAGCGCCAATGCGGTCAGCACACCAAGAAGCAGTACCCACAGCAGGGCAAGCATGAGCGGGTTTGCGGGGTCGAGCATGCACCAATCGTGCCATGCGCTTGCCGGATGCCACACCGAGGGTGGGAGCACTGCCTCAGTAGGCGAGAGAGACTCGCAAGTTAGCAGGCGCCCCACATGCCGCGCTTCGCGGCGTAGGCATCATCCTCGGCGTTGCGCAGCTCGGGCCAGAAGCGATCGTTGAGGCCCACTTTGAGGGCCTCGGCGGCGCCCAGTTCGACCATGGCGAGGTTCACGAGCGTGCCGTCCTGAAGGTAGACGTACAGTAGCGAGCGGCCGTAACGGTCCTCGGGCTCGCGATCCTCGAGTGCCCACACGGCGGTGCCCTCCGGCAGAAAGTCGCGCAGCAGTTCGCGAGCTTCGATTCCGTAGCATTCTTCGGCATCCGGTCGCTGCTGGCTGGCAAGTTCGGGGGTGTCGAGTCCGATGAGGCGTACCTTTAGCTCCTCGGCGCTTCCGTTATCGAGGTAGAGGGTGTCGCCATCATGCACATAGGTGACGGTCGCCGCGAAAGCGCCAGATGGCACCTGGTCGCCGTATGCATTCTGAGCCTGATTCGCGGTGCCGTCGTCCGGGGTTGACGTCGATGATTCGGATGCCGCTTCTGAAGCCTCCGCAGTGCCGACGAGCGGCGTGTTATCGCTCGTGACTCCCAGCACGTCGGCGCCCGAGTATGCGGCAACCGCGGCGCCGCCGACCAACGCGAGCACAATGACGACGCCGACGAGGCGAGAACGTTTTCGAGGAGCAGACACGCCACGATTCTTACACGTGCGCCGCGCCGTGACGGTGCGCTGAGTTGCTGGTGGCGGCGAACGTTACCGAGTTGTCGTCCGCTCAGGCTCCGTTATGTGCGTTGCGGCGCTCATCCAGGGCTAGCGCGGTAGTGGCGCCTAGCTGCTTGCCCCACAAAGCGTGAACCCTCTTCCAATTGAAGCTGTCTTGAATGAATTCAGCGGGAGTGCGTAGGCTGGGGAACACCGAATAGTGGACTCCGGGAACGGTTTCTGCAACGACAAGTGATGCGCGATTGAGGCGCGTGATTTGCAGTGCGAGAAGCCGTTGAACAAATCGCGGCATCGCGCGAAACCTGTACATTGGCGGAACTGCGGCGATTACGACAGGACAGTTGGGGTTGGGGCCCTGCCTCGCGGTGTGAATAATTGTGCGTAATTTGGCGGCCCATTCAGTCGCCGTGGTGCCGAGCAACACATCGGGCGGACCGAGAATCACGACGACAATGTCAACGTTGAGGTCGGCTTGTCGTAGCTCCTCTGCGGCTCGCGCCATCGTGAGTTCTGTGTCGGTGATTGTGGTCCACGAGCATCCGGCGGTCAGTTGTCGGGCGGTATAACGAGCGGTCTGCGAGACCACCCCAAGGCCGTGATTGAGCACACCGTAACTGGAGGCGGCGGAGTCACCCAGAAAGAGAAGGCGCAAAGGTTCGGGAGCGCTGACTTCTCCAGCCGGAATTCCCGCCGGGAAGAGAGCATTGGCTGAATCGGCACGGTAGGCGAGGAGGTTCACCTTCAACAGCGGCCGAAAAAGATGAATAACGCCGGCGATCAGCCGTCGCATGAGGGGAGTGTGTGGAGAGATGCCGTTGGCGCGCTCAGGAGGCGTGTTTTTCGGATCCACGGTTCATATACTGGTCGACTGCTGGGGCCGCGCACTCCGCGACATACCCCTTCGCTATTCGTGACTTCGGCTTACTTTTAGGAGTGGGAGGATTGGTTCATGACCGAGCCTGTTGCACCCCATCCTGAACTCGACACCCTGATCGCCACCCTTAAACGGTTGCGGGCTCCGGGCGGTTGCGCCTGGGATCGTGACCAGACCCACGAGTCGCTCGTGCAGCATCTGGTTGAAGAGACCTACGAGTTGGTGGAGGCGATCGAGAGCGGTGACTCGGCCGACATGGTCGAAGAGCTGGGAGACGTGCTCTATCAAGTGCTCTTTCACGCTGATATCGCGACTGAGGCCGGGCGCTTCACACTCGAAGATGTCGCCGCAAACATGACGGCAAAAATGGTTAGTCGCCACCCGCACGTCTTCGCCGACAGCACTGCTGACACGGCGGATGACGTGATCGCTGCTTGGGACGAGCTCAAGAAGACTGAGAAACCGCACCGCACCAGCGTTACCGACGGCATCCCTGCGAAGATGCCCGCACTCGCTTTGGCGGACAAGCTGCTGGGCCGCGCCCACAAGGTGGGGCTTCTGGATGCCACGGCCCCCGGTGCGATCAATGTCACGGAAGAAGATGAATTGGGCCCGCTCTTGCTGGCGATTGTGGCATCCGCCAAAGCCAATGGCTTGGACTCGGAGCGGGCGCTGCGCGCGGCGCTTCGGCAGTTAACCGACGAGATCAAAGAACACGAGGCGTCGCTCTAACGTCGCGCGCTAACGGGTCGTGAGAGAAGACCCGGGTGGGTGGTGCCCCCCTTAACCCGAATAAGGAGGGCACCGGCGCAATGCCGGCAAACGAGACATGTGATCGCACGTCGATCGTTTACAGAATGGCATCGCGCGCTGAAGGATCGGTGGGATTACCCGGCCTACCGATCCAGCGTTGGAGAAGCCCCTGGTGAGGGGGTTTCAAGTAGTTGTGGCGCCGTTAACGAGTTTCCGGCACAAGGAGAAATCATAACCCTTGCTTCGTTCATTAGCAAACAACCGTTATGTTAATAACCATGGCCCGCAGACCCGACCCGACGCGCAAGCCAGCTCTTATTCAGCAAACTATTGCCTATCTTGCTGATAAACCGCTGTCTAGCCTCACATTTCGTTCTCTCGCGAGAGCGCTCGACGTTAGTACCTTCACGCTCGTTTACCAATTCGGAACGCGCGCCGAGCTCATCCGCGAAATTGTGCACGCCAATGCGCGGGGAGCGAGCCCCGATGAGGCCTCCAAACTTCCCATCACTACCCTTGACGATTACTTCGCGAGCCTGTCTCTGTCATGGCAGTGGACGCAGTTGCCCGAGAACCTGCACCGCCAACGTCTCGAACTCGAAGCGGGACTACTCGAAGCCGTGGAGCGCGACGAGCTCAGCGTGACCCGCCCACTGTTCACCCAGTGGATCACGATGGGCACGACGGCCCTCGTCTCGTTCGGTCTTTCCGAGGAACAAGCTCAGATCGAGGCACGGTTGCTCGTGAACATGTTCCACGGCGTACAGTTCGACCTCGTTCTCAACCAGAATCGCGAAGCATCCGCCGCCGTCTTCAACGCAGCGGTCACACACCACCGCCAGCGGATCGAGCAACTGCTCGCTGAGGTAGCGCGGTAACAACGAAACCCTGCCGCGTGCGAGAGAATAGGAAGCATGGCGTCAACGGTTAATCCTCCCCGCGGTATGCGGGATTTCCTCCCGGCAGAGAAGGCTCAGCGCGAGCGAGTTCTCGGTGTGATCCGAGCCAGCTATCGCGCGCACGGATTCGACGAGATTGAAACTCCCGTGATGGAAGACAGCTCACGGCTGCATGCAGGGCTGGGCGGCGACAACGAGAAGCTCGCTTTTGCTGTCATGAAGCGCGGTCTCACGGCAGAGAAGCTGCAGACGGCATCCGATGCTCTCGATCTTGCTGACCTAGGGATGCGGTTCGACCTCACGGTTCCGCTTGCTCGGTTCTATGCGACCCACCGTGCTGAACTGCCTAAGGTTTTCCGTTCGATTCAGATGGCACCCGTCTGGCGTGCCGAACGCCCGCAAAAGGGCCGCTACCGCCAGTTCGTGCAGTGCGACATCGACATTATGGGCGAAGCCGGACCCAGCGCTGAGATCGAACTCATCACCGCCACGGCCGCCACCCTCGACGCCCTCGGCGTGCAGGGCTGCACCATCAGAGTCAACGATCGTCGCTTGCTCACGAGTTCGCTCAGCATCCTCGGGTTTCCGGCCAAAGAGCACGAGGCTGTGCTCATTACCGTTGACAAGCTCGACAAGCTCGGCGCCGACGGGGTCATCGCTGAACTGCGCGAACGCGCTTTTCCCGACGCTCCGGTGGCGGCGCTCGCCGAATTCCTTCAGCGACCGGCGCCGGAGACCACGCCCGAATTCAATGCGGATGCCATCCGTGCCGCTTTGCCCGCCGGCGTCACCGAAGAGGTCATCCTTGAGCTCGCGGCAATCGGCCGCGCGG
The DNA here is from genome assembly GCA_040687235.1 of Rhodoglobus sp. NPDC076762. Lineage (GTDB taxonomy): Bacteria > Actinomycetota > Actinomycetes > Actinomycetales > Microbacteriaceae > Rhodoglobus. The sequence goes on from JBFBMV010000002.1 coordinate 415,699, forward strand.
TTGAAGCGGGCCGCGGCGACTCCGGATCGCTCATCGAGTTCGACCCGTGGTTGGTGCGGGGGATGGGCTACTACACGGGCGCGATCTTTGAGGTCGCGCATCCGTCGCTCGGCTATTCGCTCGGTGGTGGCGGTCGCTACGACGGAATGATCGGTCGCTTCCTGGGCAGTGATGTTCCGGCTGTCGGCTTCTCGCTCGGCTTCGAGCGCTTGGTTGATCTGGTTGACCTCGGCGCGACAACAAACGACGAGCAGGTCGCGCTCGTTTATGACGCAGAAGTCGAGGCGGCAACTCTCGTGAGCCTGCAGGCAGCGCTGATTCGTCAGGGTAAGCGTGTGCGGCTTGAGGCTCGCCCCAAAAAGCTGCCGCAGCTTCTCGACCAGCTTCGGGATGCCGGTTTCACCGGTTTCGCGACGGTTCGTGCAGAAAACGTGAGCATTGATAACCTTGAGTTCAAGCCATTGGGTGGTTAGCTGGCGCCCACTTTTCGAGGGAGCAATAGTGAACGTCGCAGCAAAGCCGATTCTCATTTTCACTGTTGTGAGCTTTGGGCTCGCGTGGTTGTTCGCCCTTCCTCTGTGGTTTACGGGCGGTCTCGAGAATCCGTTCTTTACGGTATTCGCCCTAGCGATGATGTTCACGCCGGCGATTGCGGCGCTGATCGTCGTCTTCTTTGTTGAGAAGCACCCGGATGCTCGCTCCCGCCGGGTGGCGCTGGGGCTCGGTTCGGTGCGGCCCGTCGGTCGGTTTCTGCGCTATCTGGCCATGGCGCTTGTCATTCCACCCGCCCTTATTCTGGCGGCGCTCGTCGTCGGGGCGCTCGTGGGCGTCTATCCGGCCGACTTCGTGAATTTCTCCGGGTTCGAAGCGACGCTTGATGCTCAGCTCGAGGCTCTGGGGCAAGCCCCGCTGCCCGTTCCGATTGGTCTGCTCGTGGCCGTGCAGTTCCTTAACGTGGCAATCGGTGCGCTCATCAACACGGTTCCGGCGCTCGGTGAAGAACTGGGCTGGCGTGGCTGGCTGCTTCCCAAGCTGCTGCCCCTTGGCATCGTTCCCGCCATTCTCATCTCGGGAGTGATGTGGGGGCTCTGGCACGCGCCGCTCATCCTGCTCGGCTACAACTATCCGGGCGCTCCCGGCTGGCTTGCTCTCACTGCGATGGTGGGGATGACCATCGTGATCGGAGGCGTGTTCTCGTGGCTGCGCATCCGTTCGGCATCGGTGTGGCCAGCCGCTCTCGCGCACGGTTCGTTCAACGCAGCTGCCGGCTTCTCTTTGATTTTCATCATGGTCGGCGAAAGCTTCGACCCGCTTCAGGCCAGCATTTTGGGGTGGACCGGATGGCTCGTTCCGCTGGTTCTTGTGATCGTGCTGCTGGCCACCGGGCAGTTCCGCCCCGCTCAGCCGCAGCCGGTGGTCACTCGTAACGAGTCAGCGCCCGTCGCTGGCGCGGAGTAGGCTTTCACACGGACATCCACCACTTCCAGTCCAAACAAACTTTCTTTAAGGAGACCCCCTGTGGCTTTGATCGAAGCAGTTGGCGCCCGCGAAATTCTCGATTCCCGTGGTAACCCCACGGTCGAAGTTGAGGTTCTGCTCGACGACGGCGTAGTTTCCCGCGCCGCAGTTCCTTCGGGAGCTTCTACCGGTGCATTCGAGGCTTACGAGCTTCGCGATGGCGACAAAGACCGTTACCTCGGCAAGGGCGTTCAGAAGGCCGTTGACGCGGTAATCGACGACCTCGGCCCCGCAATCGAAGGCCTCGACGCCTCCGACCAGCGCCTCGTTGACGCTGAGCTCATCGCGGTTGATGGTTCCGAGAACAAGAAGAACCTCGGCGCCAACTCGATCCTCGGTGTTTCGCTTGCCGTCGCTAAGGCTGCTGCTGACTCGGCAGACCTGCCCCTCTTCCGCTACCTCGGCGGACCGAACGCTCACGTGCTCCCCGTGCCGATGATGAACGTCATCAACGGTGGATCGCACGCCGACAGCAACGTCGACATCCAAGAGTTCATGATCCTCCCGCACGGTGCGGAGACCTTCAGCGAAGGCCTCCGTTGGGGCGTTGAGACCTACCACGTGCTCAAGGGACTCCTCAAGACCAAGGGCCTCAGCACTGGCCTCGGCGACGAGGGTGGCTTCGCTCCCGACCTCTCCAGCAACCGTGCAGCACTCGACCTGCTCATGGAAGCAATCGAGAAGGCTGGCTTCACGCCAGGCAAGGACATCGCCGTTGGCCTTGACGTCGCTGCCACCGAGTTCTACAAGGACGGTTCGTACACGTTCGAAGGTGTCTCGAAGTCCGCTGGTGACATGAGCGCGTACTACGCCGAGCTCGTTGCTGCGTACCCCCTCGTGTCGATCGAAGACCCGCTAGACGAAGACGACTGGGAGGGCTGGGCTCAGCTCACCGCCGAAATCGGTTCGAAGACTCAGATCGTCGGAGACGACCTGTTCGTCACCAACCCCAAGCGTCTCGCCAAGGGCATTGAGCTCGCAACGGCGAACTCGATCCTCGTCAAGGTGAACCAGATCGGTTCGCTCACCGAGACCCTCGACGCCGTTTCACTCGCTCAGCGCAGCGGCTACACGGCCGTCATGTCGCACCGCTCCGGTGAGACCGAAGACACCACGATCGCTGACCTCGCGGTAGCGCTCAACACGGGCCAGATCAAGACCGGTGCACCTGCTCGCTCCGAGCGCGTGGCTAAGTACAACCAGCTGCTGCGCATTGAAGAAGAGCTCGGCGATGCCGCGGTTTACGCTGGCCGTTCCGCGTTCCCGCGGTTCAACGGCTAGCACTCACTAGCGTCGTCTAGCATCGAACGCATGGCTAGGCGAGTACGAGCAAAAAAGGTAGCGGTGTCGTTGCCCGAGGAGAGCGCGCCTGAACATTGGCTGCGCACGATCCGCTTCTCGGGCTTCACCGTGCTGATGCTTGGTTTGCTCATACTCGCCGTCGTCGTTCTCGCCCCCAATCTGCGCATCCTGATCGATCAACAGCAAACGATCGCGCAACTGCAGCGAGAAGTTGACGAAGCTCAAGAGTCAGTCGACCAACTCAACGAGAACATCGCTCGGTGGGAAGACCCGGCCTATATCGAGTCTCAGGCTCGCGACCGCTTGTACTACGTGTACCCGGGCGAGGTAAGTTACCTCGTTACCGGCGATGCCGCCGATGTCACGACAAATGATGGCGTGCCGGTGAGTGCCAGCATCCAAACCACTCAGATTGACTGGGTGCAAACTCTCGTGTCGTCCATCTACACTGCTGGTCTCACCGAAGCTGCGCCTGACGAGCTCACCGCCCCCGTAATTGAAGGACCTCAGCAATGACCACCCCACCGTTTGACGCCGTCAGCGATGAAGATGTGCGCATTGTGTCGCTGCAGCTCGGCCGCCCCGCCCGCGATGTCATTGGCATCGCAGCGCGCTGCGTGTGCGGCGCTCCGACCGTGGTCTCAACGAAACCACGGCTGAGCGATGGCACGCCGTTCCCCACTATTTACTACCTATGCCACCCGGCTGCTACGGCGTCGGTCTCCACGCTCGAAGCTGAGGGGCAAATGCCGCAGCTCGCAGCGATGCTGGACGGCGACATTGGCGCGCAATACCAGGCAGCGCACGAGGCCTACATTGCCGATCGCGACGGCATCGAGGTTGTGCCCGAACTCGCCGGCGTATCCGCTGGCGGCATGCCGACTCGTGTCAAGTGCCTGCATGCGCTCGTGGGACATTCGCTCGCGGCAGGCCCCGGAGTTAACCCCATTGGCGACATCGCTTTAGAGCGCGCTTCGTGGAGCCCCACCGTGTGCCAGTGCCCCGATTACTCGGATGCCGCTGCAGACGAGGCGGAGGAGAGCGGGCAGTGAAGCGCTGGGCTGCTGGCGCTGTAGCACTGGCGACTCTGGCATCCGTGTTGGTAGCGAGTCCAGCGAACGCTGACGCGGTGCGCGATCAGCAGTACTGGTTGCAGGAGTACGGCATTGAGGCCGCGTGGGCGACGACTCAGGGCGCCGGGGTCACGATCGCTGTGATCGATACCGGTGTTGATGGCACGGTTCAAGAACTCGTAGGAGCAGTTACCGGCGGAACAGACTTTTCTGGACAGGGTGCATCGAATGGGCAAAAGCCTGTGGGCGATGACAACCCGGCGCACGGCACACTTGTCGCTTCTCTGGCCGCAGGTCGCGGCACAGGTGAGGACGCGGGAGTAATCGGTGCCGCGCCCGCTGCGAACATCATGGCGATCTCTATTGGTTTCGCGGGCGGGCTCGTGAGTTCCGACGACCAGATTGCTCAGGCAGTGCGCTATGCCGTCGATAAAGGCGCTGACATTATCAATCTCTCGCTGACGCGTGAGACTTTGGATTGGCCCCAAAGCTGGGACAGCGCATTTCTCTACGCCATGCAGAACGACGTTGTTGTTGTTGCCGCAGCCGGCAACCGCGGCAGTGGAACAACGTCGGTCGGTGCTCCCGCAACGATGCCCGGCGTGCTGACGGTCGCGGGCGTGGATGTCAACGGTGTCGCCAGCTTCAACGCTTCCACCCAGGGAATTACGATTGGTGTTGCTGCACCGAGTGAAGATTTGGTCGGCGTCGCGCCGGGTGGTTCGCACGTGCTCTGGAACGGAACCAGTGGGGCAACCCCGATCGTGGCGGGAATCGTTGCATTAGTGCGCTCGGCTCATCCAGAGCTAGACGCCGCGAACGTGATCAACCGGATCGTGGCCACCGCTCATGACACGGGCGCTCCAGGCACAGATGCAATTTATGGTTTCGGCCTGATTGATGCCGATGACGCAGTCAACGCAAATGTGCCTTTGGTCGACGAGAACCCAATGGGGAGTCTCGCCGACTGGATCACCATCTACCGTCGTGCGGAATCGATCCCCGCTCCCGTGCCGACGTTCAGCGCGTCGCCCACTCCTGCTCCCGAAGCTGAGACGGAAACGATCGCCGGCCCGGTGAGCCCCCTCGGAACGCTGCTTCCTACCGTGAGCATGCTCCGCAATGTGGGCGTTCCGCTCGCTATTTACGGGATTTTCCTCCTCATTTTGGCTGGTTCAGGTGTTCTCGCCTGGCGCCGGTTTAGGAGTCTGCGCGAGAGGGAGTAAGTTTGGTGGCGAACTTCCCCTTTTAGGAGACTCTAACTCGTGCCAAAAATCTTGATTGTCGGCGGCGGTTACGCCGGTTTTTACACTGCTCGTAAGCTCGAAAAGTGGCTACGCCGCGGCGAAGCTGAGGTCACCATGGTTGACCCTCTTCCCTACATGACGTACCAGCCTTTCCTGCCCGAGGTTGCTGCGGGCTCGATTGAGCCTCGTCATGCGGTTGTTCCTCACCGTCGTCACCTGAAGACCACCAAGGTCGTCACGGCGAAGGTCACAGGGATCAACCACGCAGCCAAGACCGCAACGATTCAGCCCGAGGTGGGCGACTCGTGGGAGATGGATTACGACCTCGTTGTCGTGACCGCCGGTGCCGTTTCGCGTACCTTCCCCATTCCCGGTGTTGCTGACGAAGCCATCGGCATGAAGACGATCGAAGAGGCTGTTGCCGTTCGTGACCGTCTCCTCACCAACTTTGACAAGGCATCCAACCTGCCTGCTGGCCCCGAGCGCGACCGTCTGTTGACGTTTGTTGTTGTTGGTGGCGGCTTTGCTGGTATCGAAGCCTTCGGCGAAATGCGCAGCCTTGCTTCGTCGCTGCTGCCGCTCTACCCGAACCTCAAGTTCGAAGACACGCATTTCCACCTCATCGAAGCCATGGGCCGCATCATGCCCGAGGTGTCGCTCGAGACGAGCAAGTGGGTTATCAAGAACCTCGCTGACCGAGGCGCGCAGATTCACCTCGACACCCAGCTGAAGTCTGCTGTGGATGGCGTGGTGGAGCTGTCGACCGGTGAAAGCTTCGAGTCCGACACCATCGTGTGGACCGCGGGCGTGATGGCGAACCCTGTTGTTCGCAGCACCGACCTTCCCATCGAAGAGCGTGGACGCATCCGCGTGCAGGCTGACCTCCGTGTCATCAACGATGACGGTGTTGTCGAGGGTGCCTGGGGGGCCGGCGACGTGTGTGCTGTTCCTGACCTCACCGGTGGTGGCGTTGGCGGCTTCTGCGTTCCGAACGCTCAGCACGCTGTTCGCCAGGCCAAGCTCATGGCCAAGAACATTGTGGCTTCGCTTCGCGGCGAAGAGCCCAAGGACTACTTCCACAAGAACCAGGGTGCTGTTGCCGGTCTCGGTCTGTACCACGGTGTCTTCCAGTCCGGCAAGATCGCGATTAAGGGCTTCCCGGCCTGGTTCATGCACCGTGGTTACCACGGCATGGCGATGCCAATGTTCGAGCGCAAGGCTCGCGTCTTCGGAAACTGGATCATCAACTTCTTCTGGGGTCGCGACACCATCTCGATCGAGGCTCGCGTAGAACCGCGCCGCGCATTCGAGGAATTCGCGTCACGCCCCAAGTAGTGTGACCGCATGCTCCACGCGCAAACGTGGAGCATGCGTGCCCCGATAGCCCAATTGGCAGAGGCAGATGACTTAAAATCATCACAGTCAGGGTTCGAGTCCCTGTCGGGGCACTGTTAGATCTGAGCGCGTTTAGCGTCGAAGCCCTCGACTTGTATTGAGAGCCCCAGTGGTCTGGTACATGCAAAGGCCTTCGTCGCGAGCGTCAAGCGTCCGCTGTGGGCTCCCTTCCGATGTAGCCGAAGAGTGGGAGAGCCTCCAGCCCTCACCGCGCTAATCAGTGATCGTGCTCGAACGAATCGCTGACGGTACAACTCTTCGCAACCTCTTTTGCGTGCCCGTAATTTGCCGTAGACGACCCGCAACCACCGGCACGATTGCTCTACCGTGCTTGTCCTGTGAAGGCTAGGTGTTTGAAAGAGAGACAGTTTCTCCGTGAGTGTCGCTCTACTTGTCCCAGGTGAGTGGCCTAAGAGCACCGAGCACCGAGCACCGTGCGCCGACACGGCTGCACGCGTAACCGAATGTTCGTCGGTTATTGGCCCACGAGCGTTATGTTTGCGGTGTTCAAGAACTACTGGAGGTGCCTATTTCTAGCGCGGACCTGCCTGAAACGATTCTCGCAGTGACGGTTTCTGAGATCGATGACCTAGCCAACCTTCTTGGTGTGGACGTCGGCTACGAAGATGGTTCGTGGCGATACGAAGCGTTGACGTTCGACCTGATCGCTTGGGCCGCAGATTGGATTCTCACGCCGCAGGAGCTAAAGGGGTTCGGGGCAGCCAACGCTGTCGTCCTTTTGCAGAAGGCACTGAGCAGAATTTATTCTTCGACGAAATACCACGCCCGAGGTGAGATCGGTGAGCTGTTGCTTCACGTCATCTTGCGGCGATTTATGGGGAGCGAAAAAGTCATTTCTCGCCTCTATTTTAAGGATGCGGCGAATGACACTGTTAAAGGTTTTGATGCCGTGCATATCGTCGAATGCAGCGATGAACAAACGTCGACTGACTACTTGGAGCTCTGGTTGGGCGAGTCCAAGTTTTATAAGAGCAGCGGTTCTGCGGTCAGAGCGGTTCTTGCGGAGCTAAAGACTCACTTGGAAACAAACTATTTGCGACAAGAGTTCGCAGCTATTAGCGACAAAATCCCGGCTGGTTGGAAGCACGAGGACGCTCTCCGAGCATTGTTCGCTCGCACGAAGTCGCTCGATGAGGTTTTCGAACGCGTCGTAGTGCCGGTTTTCATCACGTTCGACAGCCCGGTATCAGCGCGCCACACGAACTCTAGCGCGCAGTACATGAGCGAGATCGAAGCTGAATTGAGATCGGAATGGGACCAGTTCAAAGTCAGTTTGGCGGGAATAGCTCTTCCCCAAGAAGTCCGAGTGCAACTGATCCTGTTACCTATGGCGTCGAAAGACGACTTGATAACAGCATTTGACGGGAGGCTCAAAGCATGGCAAAAAACTTTGAAGCCGTGAAGGCAGGTGTCACTGCGATCGACCAAACTGGCAATTCATTCGAGGTGCTCGCCGATATCGCCTCGATGGCCAGCAGGGACGGGCCGACTCCAGCTACCGCCGAATTGGTAATCCGCGCACTCGCTAAAGCCGAGTTTTTCGCTGACCAACGGGATTTACTTATGGCATTGGTGCGGGAACACGGACTTTACCCCTACATCACCAATTTGGCGGGGGAGATATCGGCTGATGACCTGCCCTTGCGGGATGCGATCGCAATGGAAATGCACAGACCTGACAGCATGGATATTTTTTTTCACAGCGTGCAGGCGCAGGTGTACCAGCGACTGGTAAACGGTGAGAACGTAATTCTCTCGGCACCGACAAGCTTCGGGAAAAGCCTGATTGTGGACTCCGTGATAGCACGCAACAAATTCTTGAATGCCGTCATCATTGTGCCGACGATTGCGCTGATGGACGAGACGCGGCGGCGGCTAAGTAAATTTCGCAATTACAAGATAATCACTCACCCAGGACAGAGCCTCGCAGACCGAAACCTTTTCGTTCTAACCCAAGAGCGCTACCTAGCGATTGAGGAGATGCCGATTCCTGACTTCTTTTTTGTAGACGAGTTCTACAAACTGGACGATCAAGACGATTCGTCGCTACTTACTGGGCGATCAGCACTATTGAACCGAGCGATAAGCAAGCTCCTTCGTAGCGGCGCGCAGTTCTACATGGCTGGCCCGAGTATCGGTTCCCTCGATGCTCTTCTTCCTGGATCGATCCAAGCTGCGTTCATACGTACGGATTATTCGACTGTTGTTGCAGACACGGTAAAGGTTGATGCAGCCAACGATAGCGAGCGAAAGGAGGCGGTTTTGCGGATTATCGGCGCCACTACCGAGCCGACTCTAATTTATTGCCAGAGCCCCAAAAGGGTTCGCGAAGTTATGCGTTGGCTAACTGAAGATCGTGAGTCGAGCCTCGGGCCGGGAATGGAGTCTGCCGCTAGTTGGATTGAGCGAAATTACAGTGACAGCTGGATTCTGCCTCGAGCACTGCGGTTGGGAATCGGCGCCCATCACGGCCGACTACCAAGATGGCTTGCTCAGGAAATCGTCTCCGGGTTCAATGTGGGTGACCTGCAAGTGCTGGTCTGTACGAATACGTTGATTGAGGGTGTCAACACTCGAGCGAAGAACATCATTATCCTTGATAGGAAGATCGCGACCCGCGCTTACAACTACTTCACGTTTGCAAATATTCGTGGTCGCGCTGGGCGAATGCTCAAGCACTTCATTGGAACTATTTACCTCTTTCATAAGCCGCCCCATAACTCGCTGCCTGAAGTCGACATACCGGTCCTTACGCAGAGTGAAGCCGCGCCCAGCTCGCTACTACTTTCTATAGAGCCCGGCGAGCGCTCCGATCGCACATCAGAGCGCTTGCGTCCAATCCTCCAGCAGGAGCTAGTGACTGAGGCCACACTCCGGGAAAACACTGGCATCGAGCCGGAGAAGCAGATAGAGCTTGCGCGACACCTTCTCAACGCTCCTGAAGGGACATTGGTGTCGCTGCAGTGGTCTGACGCATACCCGTCATACGCGCAACTCAAATCCGTCGTTAGCCTTGTCTGGGAGTTTCTTCCCCCTGAGGGCCTACAGAGCCACGGTGCGCTTTCTGCGAGCCAACTGACTTTGCTCGTTTCCAGAGCATCGCAAGCCAATGGCGACGTGGCTCAGGTGATCGCAATGTTCTGTGAGAAGCCTAAGTATTGGCATTCCGCCGATACCATCGATGACAGAATTGAGCTCGCATTCGACTTCCTTCGCTTTTGGATCGATCACAACCTTCCAGCTCTAGTGCGAGCTGTGGGCTCGATCGCTAACGAGATCTTGCTTAAGAGGGGCATGGCTGTCGGCAATTTTTCTGCCTTTGCGGCGCGCGTAGAAGCCGGCTTCCAAGCGCCGATGCTGATGACGCTGGAAGAATTCGGAATTCCAATGAATGTGTCGAAGCGCCTCATTGAAATGATTCCTCGCTACGACACCCTCGACGAGCTGCTGGAACACCTCCGGGGACTGAACGTTGCGAGTATTGGCTCTCTAGACTCATTCGAGAAAGATCTCGTAACCCGAGCGCTCGAGACCGCCTAACTGCCCTCTTAACTGTTGTTTCGGGTACGGCCCCATCAACTGTCTGCCGTGTGTGCTCTCTATCTACGCTGAGGCAACACTTCAACCTCGCAACTGGACAGCCTCGTTTCTCAAAGACTTCGGGTCGCAGGAAGTTGGCAATCGGATCATTTTCTGTCTCTTGCTGGAGTCTCAAGCCGCGCGAACTGCAGGCGCTCGGGGCACTGTTAGGCGGGAAGAATTTCCGTCAGTAGCTTCTGGATGCGCGCCTTGATGTCGTCGCGGATCGGGCGAACCTCATCGATGCCCTTGCCCTTGGGGTCGACGAGTTCCCAATCTTCGTAGCGCTTGCCGGGGAAGATCGGGCAGACGTCGCCGCAGCCCATCGTGATGACGACATCCGAGGCCTGCACCTGGTCAGTCGTCATCAGCTGGGGGACTGCCTGTGAGATGTCGATGCCCTCTTCTGCCATCGCGGCGATCGCGGTGGGGTTGATCTCGTTGCCGGGCTCCGAGCCGCCCGAACGCACTTCGACAGCGCCGTTCGAGAGTGCCGTCATGTAGCCGGCGGCCATCTGGGAGCGGCCAGCATTGTGAATGCAGACGAAAAGAACGACGGGCTTGCGGGCCTCGGTGGTGGCAGTGGTTTCGGTGGTCATGCCTAAAGCATAGATGAATGTCTATGCGTTGTACGAGGGTGGCGGGGTGCGGCGCGACTAGTTCACTCAGCGTTCACCGGCGGCAGCGAGCGAAGCAGCTCTCGCACGCGGGCGTCGATGTCATCGCGCACGGCTCGTACGCCATCCATTGCCATGTCGGCAGGGTCGGGGAGTTCCCAATCGAGGTAGCGGCGGCCGGGGTAAATGGGGCAGGCGTCGCCGCAGCCCATCGTGATTACGACATCCGCACCGCGCACGACCTCGTCGGTCAACGGCTTGGGGTATTCGCCATCGACCGAAACGCCGATTTCGTCGAGGGCGGCCACGATCTTGGGGTTGATGGACTCGGTCGGCTGCGAGCCTGCGGTCAGCACGCGCACGCGGTCTCCCGCGAGGGACCGCAGGATGGCCGCGGCGAGTTGCGAGCGGCCCGCATTCTGCACGCAGACGAAGAGCACGCTCGAAGGGCGTGTGGCTGACGTGGTGAGGGAAGTCGCTGTCTGGGGCGTGCTCGGGCTCGCGCTGGCGGCAGGGTCTCCTTGACGCTCGGCCCCGGCAAGTGCGCCGAGGCGATCGGCCGCGAACCGCGAGGTGTGGGACGACAGATAGCGATCGCGCGGCGCCCCTTGGCGCAGCAGGTCGTAGCTGCTCGCGACGTACTCGGCGATAGTCTCGCGGGAGAATATGCCGGAGAAACGTATGGCTAGGTCGTCGGTGATGCGGTCCAGAATCGCGGGATCAACGGTGGTGGCGGCATCCGTGGGGGAGTGCTGCACGAAGCCGAAGACATCGGCCAAGCGTGACGGAACGAGGGAGTACCAGACCTGGCGCCCCTCTTGAACACTTTGCAGAATGCCGTCGTCGGCCATGATGCGCACGTGGTGGCTCACGGTCGGCTGGGTGAGGCCGAGGCGAGCAGCAAGGTTGGTGACTCCGCGGCGGCCTTCGGGGGCATCCATCAACAGGCGCAGAATCTGCACTCGTGTGGGGTCGGCGATCGCGCGCATGCTCTGGGCGATGCGTTCGGCCACCGCGCGTTCGGAGGCGGGGTGCTCGATCGCTGACATAGCAAGCAGTCTAAAGGACAACATCCGATTCATAGACAGTTATCAATGTTTGGGTATGATCGCCGAATGACCACGCCTCGCACCTTCGCTCTCGCCCGACGCCTGACCGCCGAATTCGTCGGCAGCGCGGGGCTTTCCGCCGTTGTCATCGGCTCCGGCATTGCGGCGCAGCAACTCTCGCCGGGCGACGTCGGGCTGCAACTTCTCGAGAACGCGCTAGCGACCGCCTTCGGGCTCGGCGTGCTCATCCTCGTGTTCATGACGGTCAGTGGCGCGCACTTCAACCCGGTCGTCTCGATCGTGGATTCGCTCAGTGGGCTGCGGTCGTGGCGCGATACGGCGTTCTACATCCCAACCCAGATTGTCGGCTGCGTCGCCGGCGCGATCCTCGCCAACCTCATGTTCGCGCAGGCTGCTGTCACCTTCAGTACGACTGAGCGCCTGACCCCGGCACACTTTCTCAGCGAGGTCGTCGCCACCGCCGGACTCATCGCCGTGATCTTCGCTCTCGTACGCACGGGGCGCGCAAACCTCGCTCCGATCGCCGTTGGCGCGTACATCGGTGGCGCCTATTTCTTCACAAGCTCCACGAGCTTCGCCAACCCCGCCATCACCATCGGTCGGATGTTCAGCGACACGTTCGCCGGCATCGCCCCGGGCTCGGCCCCCGGTTTCATCGCGGCCCAGCTCCTTGGCGCAGCGATTGGCTTCGGGCTCGTGCGATGGGTGTTTCCTGAGCGCCGAATCGCGTAATCTCAATCAGATAGATTCTCAATTTGCGACGATGGGTGTGCGATGCTCGACAACTTCAGCCTGTGGCATCTCGTCATTGTCCTTCTGCTGGTCTTGCCGTACGCCGCGAGCAGCTGGGCCATCATTGTCACGGCCCGCGAAACAACTCTGTCGATGTTTTTTGTGCTCCTGTGGGCAGTCGTGCTGCTCGGATTCCCCTATTTGGGGCTCATCGTGTGGGTGTTCTGGTGGAACGCCGGTAAGCGCACCAGAGCGAACCGCAGCAGTTAGCTGCGCAGCGGCGACCCGACGACCTCGAAGCGGTGGCCGCCCATTTCGCCACTGAGCAGGGGCATCGCTTCCTTGATCGCGGCCTGCACGCTTGTCAGCTGTAGCGAGAGGGCATGGGCCTCTGCCGATTCCCATAGCTCGGAAACGAACACGGTGTCGGGATGCTCGTCGCTCACGCCAACCTCATAGCTGAGGCATCCGGCGCTATCGAGGTCTGTGCTGCGCCTCGTGAGAATGGCGACGACCTCATCGCGGTGGCCGGGCTTCACTCCAAGGGTGCCTACGTTTACGAAAGTCATGGCTCCACTCAACGCCACTGGCGCGCGACGGTCAAGCGGCCATCCGCGACGAGCGCCGAGGCCAGCGCACCGGCGCAGTAGGAGAGCCGCAACTCAGCGCGGCCCGTTGTGCTGCGCGCGCGGTTCTGGGAAAGTTGAGCCACCACGGCGCCGATGCCCACCCCGGTCGCGCTGTGCCTTGATATTCGCCGCCGTGGCCCGAAGGAACCCGTGAAGCTTCTCAGCACCCCTGCAACGCCCTGGCACACGCCCGAGGATTATTGGCAGACGCTCGCCGATGCCACGCACGCCCTCGACGCTCCCTACGGGGTGCTCTCGCTCGAGGCGCTCTCGTACAATGCCGCCGACATGGTTCGGCGGGCATCCGGAGTGCCGATTCGGGTGGCGAGCAAGTCGATTCGGGTTCGGGCGGTCATGGCTGCCGTGCTTGAGCTCGACGATTTTCGGGGCGTTCTGGCGTACACCCTCACCGAGGCGCTCTGGCTGGCTGAAACCATCGACGATGTTGTCGTCGGCTACCCCTCCGTGGACCGCGCCGCCATCGCCGCCCTCGGCACGAGCCCGGCGCTCGCCGAACGAGTGACTCTGATGATCGACTCGGTCGAACACCTCGACTTTGTCGACTCAGTGCTGTCGCCGCAACACCGCGAAACCATCCGCGTCTGCATCGATGTGGATGCCTCCTTCCACTCCCCGCTGCTCGGTCACGTCGGAGCGCATCGCTCGCCCGTGCGCTCGGCGGCGCAGGCGCGCACCCTCGCCAGCACAGTGGTCGACCGTGCCGGCTTCACTCTCGTCGGCATCATGGCGTACGAAGCGCAGATCGCGGGGGTGGGCAACCGCCCGCCGAACAAGGCTGCGTTCGGTCGCCTGCTCGATGTCATGCAGGCTGCCTCTGCCAAAGAACTTCGCGAGCGTCGGGGTGACATCGTCGCTTCGGTGAGCGAAATCGCCGAACTCGAATTTGTGAACGGCGGGGGAACGGGGTCGCTCGAGTCCACCGCCGAAGACACGTCGGTCACCGAGATCGCCGCCGGTAGCGGCTTTTTCGGCCCACACCTGTTCGACAATTACAGCCACTTCACCCCGGCCCCGGCGGCGGCCTTCGCGCTCGCTGTTGATCGCAAATACTCGCTCGATATCGCGACGGTGCACGGTGGCGGTTGGATCGCCTCGGGCGAAGCCGGCGTCGACCGGATGCCCCAGCCCACGTGGCCCGAAGGGCTCAAGTATGTGCCGCGCGAGGGCGCCGGCGAAGTGCAGTCACCGCTCACCGGCCCCGCCGCCGAGCAGCTTGAGGTGGGCGACCGCGTCTGGTTCCGTCACGCCAAGGCGGGCGAGCTCTCCGAACACCTCAACGAGTTCGCGGTCGTGGCTGACGGCCGCATCATCGATACCGTGCCGACGTATCGCGGCGAGGGCAAAGCCTTCCTATGACGAATCCGGAGTGGATGTCGCGATCGGAGCACCGCGCATCGAGCGCAGCCCCGGCATCCCTCCGCCCCGGCGCCGTGTGGCGCAACTGGGGTCGATCTGAGCGTGCGCATCCCGAATTCACGGCTCGCCCAGAGAGCGTCGACGAGGTTATCGCGGCGGTGAATTTCGCGCGCGACACTGGCGTGACGGTCAAGGCCTGGGGTGCCGGCCACAGCTTTACCTCGATCGCGGCAACCGACGGTCTGCACCTCGACGTGGGCGCGCTCGCGGGAGTCATTGCCGTCGACGGTGCGCTGGTCACGCTCGGCGCCGGCACGAACCTCTACGAACTCCCCGCCCTGCTCGAACCCCTCGGGCTCGCGCTCGCGAACATGGGCGACATCGACCGCCAAACGATTGCCGGCGCGATCTCCACGGGCACCCACGGCACCGGCGCGCGCTTCGGCGGCATCGCCACCCAAGTGCGCGGCGTCACCCTCGTGACGGCGGCGGGCGAGCTGCTGCGGGTGAACGCGACCGAAAACCCGCACCTGTTGTCGGCTGCAGCACTCAGCCTGGGTGCCCTCGGCATCCTCGTTGACGTGACCATCGAGTGCGTGCCGAGCTTTCTGTTGCACGCGGTCGAGCGCCCTGAACCCGCAGCCGCCGTGCTCGATGAGTGGCTGCAGCGCAGTGCCGAAACCGACCACTTCGAGTTCTTCGTCTGGCCGCACACCACCACAGCCCTCACCAAGAGCAACACGCGCATGTCGGGCGATGCGCCGCGGCATCCACTCACCACGTTTTCTCGCTGGTTCGATGACGACTTCATGGCCAACGGCGTCTTCCGCGCCATCAGCGCTGCTGGCAGGGCCGCGCCCGCGATCATTCCACCGGTCAATCGTCTCGCCGTGAAGCTCTCGGGCAATCGCGAGTTCACCGACGCCTCCACGAACGTCTTCGTGACCGATCGCACCGTGCGCTTTCGCGAAATGGAATATGCCCTCCCCATCGAGGCGGTACCGGATGCCGTAGCCACCATCCAGAAGCTGATCGCCGATCGAGGGTGGAGAGTTTCGTTCCCGATCGAGGTGCGTTCGGCCGCTGCGGACTCATTGCTGCTCTCTACCGCGTCAGGGCGAACCACCGGATATGTCGCGGTACACCGGTATTGGCGCGAAGACCCGGCCGAGTATTTTCGTGAAGTCGAGGCGATCATGATGGCGCATGACGGGAGACCTCACTGGGGAAAGTTGCATAACCGGCCAGCCGAATCACTCGCGGCGGCGTATTCGGGTTTCAATGAGTTTCTAGCAATTCGTGACCGGCTCGATCCGGGTCGCGTGTTCGCGAACGATTATCTGCGCCGAGTGTTGGGGCAGTAGCTGCCTGGGGCCGAAGTCAGGCTCAATACATGTAGCGAGAGGGCACGACTATTAAAGCCATTGTGTGTGGAGCAGGAATTTCGGGACTAACGGTTGCCGGTCAGTTGGCCGAGCGCGGCTGGGAGGTCACTCTGCTGGAGGCTGCGCCCGAACGTCGCACGCAGGGCTACATGATCGACTTCTTCGGGCCCGGCTATGACGCCGCCGAGAAGATGGGCATTCTGGGGCGTTTGCGCGAGCTGAGCTACTCGATCACCGAGGCGCGATTTGTGCGCCCGAATGGTCGCAGTCAGTCGCTCGACTACGGCGTGGTGGCGGCCAATGAGGGCGGCAAGCTCATGAGTCTCATGCGCCAAGATCTTGAATTGACGCTCTTTGAGGCGTTGCCTGAATCCGTGGATGTGCGCTTCGGCAGTGCTGTCGTCGCGGTGGAAGATCGTACGGACTACGTCACCGCGGTGTTGGCCGATGGCACGCGCATTTCGGGCGACATTGCGGTGGCGGCTGACGGCATCCATTCGGCTGTTCGTCACAGCATCTTTGGCGATTCGGCGGCGTTCGATCGTCAACTCGGTATGCACACGTGCGCATACACGTTCGATTCGCCGACGCTTCACGCCAAGCTTGCCGACAATCTGATCTCCACTGATGAGCTGGATCGCATGGTCGGCCTGTATGGCCTCCACGACGGTCGGGTGGCTCTGTTCGCCGCGCACCGCGTCGATGACACCGTGCTGCCCGCCAACTCCCGCGAGGCTATTCAGGCCGCCTATGCCGGCATGGGTGACGATGTGGCCGAAGCGCTGGAGAAGTGCCCGGAACCGTCCAAGATTTACTACGACCAGGTTGCGCAGATCGAGTTGCCGGTGTGGAGCCGCGGTCGCGTGGTCTTTGCCGGAGACGCCTGCCAAGCGGTGTCGTTGTTGGCCGGGCAGGGGGCGTCCTTGGCGATCGCCGGCGGCTTGCTGCTCGCCGAAAAGCTCTCGGGCGATCTCGAGCCCAGCGCCGCCTTCGCCGAGTACGAAGAAGAGTGGATGCCGGTGGTCGCCGACAAGCAGGCCGCTGGCCGTCGTGCCGCGAACGGCTTTCTGCCGCACACCACGTTCCAGTTGTGGAAGCGTCGCGTGGGGCTCGCGTTGCTCACGGCGCCCGTGATCGGCAAGTTCGTTACGTCGGCTGTCACGGGAACAAAAGCTCTGAATCAGTGAGCGGTTTGCTCCGTGGGCCCGCTGGCTTGGCGGCGGTTGTCGACCCGCGATTGGGGGCCGCAAGTGGCCCATTTTCTCGGTGGAGGCACAGCGGGGCGCTCTATAGTTGAGGCATGGAATTCCTGATCGTACTTGGCGTCATTGTTCTGCTCGTCGTGATCGTGGGTATTTACCTGTGGACCACGTACAACGCTCTGGTGACTCTCAACGTTCGCGTTGACGAAGCGTGGAGCGACATTACGGTGCAGCTCAAGCGTCGTGCTGACTTGCTGCCGAACCTCATCGAGGCCGTCAAGGGCTACGCCGCTCACGAAAAGGGCGTCTTTGAGGCAGTTACGAAGGCTCGCGCTGAGACGCTGAGCGCGCAGGGTCCCGTGGATGCTGCTGAGGCAGAGAACCACATGCAATCTGCCCTCAAGAGCATTTTTGCGGTCGCTGAGGCGTACCCGCAGCTGCAGGCTAGCCAGAACTTCCTCCAGCTTCAGGGCGAGCTTGTCGACACTGAAGACAAGATTCAGGCCAGCCGTCGCTTCTACAACGGTGGCGTGCGTGAGCTCAACACTAAGATCAAGATCTTCCCGAACACACTGTTCGCGCGCAACCTTGGCTTCCACGAGCGTGAGTTCTTCGAGGTTGCGGATGCCGCATCCATCGCCGAGCCCCCTCGCGTTCAGTTCTAATTCTCTGTCTTTCTACCGGCGTGACCAGGATGTCTAGATGTATCGCGCGATAGCGAAAAACAAGCGCAACACTGTTCTGATCATCATCCTCTTCGTCATCCTCATTGGGTTCCTTGGCTTCGCGCTGAGCCTCATCATGGGTGGCGACCCGATGACGATTACGATCGGCACGATCATTGGTGCTGGCGCGTTTACTTTGATTCAGTATTTTGCGGCGAGCGGTCAAGCCGTGGCTTTGAGCGGTGCGGTCGAGATTCAGAAGGCAGATAACCCGCGCCTGTATCGCATTGTCGAAAACCTGTCGATTACGACGGGTATGCCGATGCCGAAGGTCTATATCGTGAATGACCCGGCACCGAACGCGTTTGCGACAGGGCGTGACCCCGAGCATGCAATTGTGGCTGCGACAACAGGTCTGCTCGACCTGATGACCGATGCCGAGCTTGAGGGCGTGATGGCCCACGAGCTTGGCCACGTGCGCAACTACGACATCCGGGTCTCGATGATCGTCTTCGGTTTGGTCGTTGCTGTCGGTTTCATTTCGGATATCGCATTGCGGTTCACGCTCTTCGGTGGCCGTGGCAATAATCAGAACAGCAACCCGATCATGATTGTTGTTGGCTTGGCTGCGCTCGTAATCTCGCCGCTCGTAGCGGCAGCGGTGCAGGCGTCGATCTCGCGTCAGCGTGAGTATCTTGCCGACGCAACCGGCGCGATGACGACGCGACACCCGGATGCTCTGGCCAGCGCCCTGCAGAAGTTGGGGGACTACGGTCGCCCGATGGCGAAGCAGAACTCCACGATGGCACACATGTGGATCTCTGACCCGACGAAGCCGGGCATCATGGATCGCTTGTTCAGCACACACCCGCCGATCGCGGACCGCGTTGAGCGGTTGAGCACAATCGGCGGCGGTTTCTAACTAGCGCTGCAACTCTGCCGCGATAGCGGGGGAGAGGGTGCCGCGGCCGGTCACGCTGATCTCGCCCATGCCTTGCCAGAGCGCGATGTCGCGCAGGGTCGGCACGATGCGTTCGGCAAGGGCTCCGGTGCCTCCGGGCAGGGCGTCGAGCCCCTCTTCGTGCCAGGCGGATTGCACGCGCAGCACACCCGCTTGACGGTCGGTCTTGAGGTCGATGCGGCCGACTAGCGCGTCATCCACGAGCACGGGTAGCGAGTAGTAGCCGAACTGGCGCTGCGGCTCGGGCGTGTAAATCTCGATGCGGTAGTGGAACCCGAACATGCGCTCGGCACGCTTGCGATCCCAGACCACGGGGTCGAAGGGCGAGAGCAGGGCAACGTGATCGATGCGGCGGGGGATGCGTGCCTCCCGGTGTAACCAGGCGGGTTGATCCCAGCCGCCCACGGTCACGGGAACGAGTTCGCCGGCATCCGCTAGTTCGGCAATGACCGGGCGAACGTCGGCGCCTTTGAGCCGAAAGTAGTCGGCGAGGTCGGATGCCGTGCCGACTCCCAGCGCCCGTGCTGACTCAGCAACCAGGGCCCGATGCGCGTCGGCGCGGCTCACTTCGCGCTCGCGAAGCTCGGCGGGAACAAGGTGCTCGGTCAGCGCGTAAGTTCGCTCGAAGCGGGTGCGGCCGGCGCTGACGACTTCGCCCCAGCGGAACAGCATTTCGAGGCCCTGCTTCACGTCAGACCATCCCCACCACGGTCCGGTGCGGCGGTTGGCGTCGTGTTCGATCTCGCGGGCGGTAACGGGCCCGGTAGTGGCGAGCTCTTCGCGCAGCCACTGCAGCATGGGCTGGTTATTGCGCACCCATTCGTAGCGGTCGGCATCGCGCTCGCGCAGCGAGTCCATCTTCCAGCGCCACAACGGCCACGATTCGAGTGGAATGAGCGCGGCCTCGTGGGCCCAGTATTCGACGTAGCGGCCGGGGTTACGCTGCGTCGGCTTGCGGAAGGTCAGAGCATCGAGCGCCGCTTTGTCGTAGTGCCCGAGGCGCGCGAAGACCGGCTGGTAATGGCTGCGCTCGAACACGTTCACCGAGTCGAGTTGCAGCAGTCGGATGCGGTCGAACAGCAGGTTGAGCTGGCGCGTTCCCGCAGGGCTGCCCGCACTCGCGGTGCCGCGCCCAAAGCCTTGGGCAGCAAGCAGCACTCGGCGTGCTTGCGTTGCAGAGAGGGAATCGGCCACGGAACTGACTCTACCGAGCGGCGGCGACATCCACTCTGACTTCTCGCGTGGGGGCTCAGAGAGCAATTGTGTTTGTGTCGTTCATCGTTCGTTTACCCGGATGACAGGGAGGGAGGCATCCTGCTGCGTACGGTCATCCTCGGATCGTTTCGGTACCCTCTGCCCGCTCACAGCGCGGGCGGCCGTGGCGGTCGTTGGAGGAAGTCTTGTTCACTAAGCGCACCCTCGCCGCAGTTGCACTCGTTGCAGCATCGGCGATCTCACTCAGTGGCTGCAGCACCACCGAGGCAGCAGCGGGCGATGTTGACGCATCGACCGCAACCACCGCCGAAGACTTTGGCGGAATGGACGCTCTAATCGCAGCCGCGCAGGCTGAGGGCGAACTCAACGTCATCGCCTTGCCCGACAACTGGGCAAACTACGGCGAGATCAAGGCTCTCTTTGAAGAGAAGTACGACATCATCGTCAACTCGGCTGACCCTGACGTTTCCAGCGCCGAAGAAATCGCCGCCGCTGACAACCTCAAGGGCCAAGACACTGCCCCCGACGTCTTCGACCTCGGCACCGCGGTAACGCTCGACAGCCTCGACTACTTCGCTCCCTACATGGTCGCCAACTGGGATGAAATTCCTGAGGGCAACAAGGAAGCAACCGGCCTCTGGGTCAACGACTACACCGGCAGCATGTCGATTGGCTATGACTCCAACTCGGTTCCCGAGCCCACGAGCCTTGACGACCTGCTCAAGCCTGAGTACCGCGGCGCTGTTGCGCTGAACGGTGACCCCACGCAGGCTGGCGCCGCGTTTGCTGCGCTCGGTCTCGCCACGGTTCACCAGGGTGGAACGCTCGATGACTTCACTCCCGGCATCGAGTTCTTCGAAGAGCTCAACGACGCCGGCAACTTCATCCCGGTCAACGTCACGGGAGCAACCATTGCTGCCGGTGAGACCAAGGTTGCCTTCGACTGGAGCTACAACAACCTCGCTGCCGCCGCAACGGTTGACGGGTGGAAGGTCACGACTCTTCCCGGCGCTGTCTACACGAGCTTCTACAACCAGGCCATCAACAAGGATGCCCCGCACCCGGCCGCTGCTCGTCTCTGGCAGGAATTCCTCTACAGCCCCGAAGCGCAAAACCTCTTCATCGTCGGCGGCGCGTACCCGGTCACGATTCAGGCGCTTCAGGATGCCGGAACCGTCGACACTGCAGCGCTCGACGCCCTCGGCGCCCTCGAGGGTGAACTCGTCACGCCCACCCCGGAGCAGGCCGAGAAGAATGCAGAAATCTTGGCTGAAAAGTGGACTGTGGCAATCGGCTAACGCTGATTCCCTCACGCACTCTTAGCTAATACATCGTGTCGCTAGCCACTGCGCCAGCGCCCGCTCAGGATGGTGTCGAGCTCACCGCTCGGCACCATCCTCGCGTGGCTCCGGCCAAGAAGCCGTCGAACCGGCGTCGTCGCCTCGCCTATGCGGGGCTCACGCCGTTTGCGGCCTACGTTCTCATCTTTCTCGCCCTGCCCACCATCCTTGCCGTGGTGACGGGCTTCTTCTCCGACGACGGTTCGCTGACGTTCGACAACATCACGGGACTGTTCACCCCGACCATCCTCGCCACCTTTGGTAGCTCGTTCTGGCTCTCTGGAGTTACCGCCGTGATCGGTGCCGTTGTGGGTGCCCTCATTTGCTATGCAATGCTCGGCACCAAGGTGGGTGGCTTGCTACGCACCATCATCGAATCGGCCGCCAGCGTGCTCGCCCAGTTCGGTGGCGTGATGCTCGCCTTCGCGTTTATTGCGACGATCGGCGTGCAGGGGCTCGTCACGGTCATCCTGCGCGACACCTTCGGCGTCGACATTTTTGCGGATGGGGTGTGGCTCTATCAGGTGCCCGGCCTCATCCTTCCCTACGTCTACTTTCAGGTTCCCCTCATGGTGATTACCTTCCTGCCCGCTCTCACCGCGCTGCGGCCGCAATGGGCAGAAGCCAGTGCAACGCTCGGCGGCACCCGCTTCGCGTACTGGCGCCACATTGCGGCTCCCGTGCTCGCCCCGGCGTTTCTCGGCTCGCTACTGCTGCTGTTTGCCAACGCCTTCTCGTCGTTCGCCACAGCCGCCGCGCTCATCAGCCAGGGCTCGCAAATCGTGCCCCTCCAGATCCGTGCGGCGCTCGTCAGCGAAACCGTGCTCGGCCGCGAGAACATGGCGGGCGCTCTTGCGCTCGGGATGATCGTGGTCATGGTCGTCGTCATGTGGGCTTACTCCGCGCTGCAGTCCCGCACCTCGCGGTGGCAGAAGTGAGCGCCGACGTGGCCGCGCCGCTGAGCCCGGCGGAGCCAGCCCCCGCATCCGCGCCGCTCAGCCCCCGCGCGAAACCGGCGAACCAGGCGGTGCGCATCGGGGCCGAACCGAGCGCCCTGGCCCGCCGCCTCATCCTCGGCATCATTGGCGGCATCTTCCTGATCCCGGTGATCGCGATGATCGAGTTCACCTTCCGCAACGGCCTTGCCGGCGACTACACGACGAGTCACTGGACGGGCCTCTTCAGCGAAGACAGCGCCCGCACTTACCGCGGGCTTTATCAAGCGATCGAAAACTCGCTCGTGCTCGCCGCCGTGACTGTGGGCATCGTGCTCGTGCTCCTGCTGCCCACCATGGTGCTCGTGCACATGCAGTTCCCGAGGCTCAAGCGCACCCTCGAATTCATCTGCATTATCCCCATCACGGTGCCCGCCATCGTGCTCGTCGTCGGCCTTGCCCCGGTCTACTCGGTGGTCGTGCAGGTGCTCGGCGGCTCCACCTGGACGCTCGCCTTCGCCTACGGCATCACGGTGTTGCCGTATGCCTACCGCGCTATCCAAGGCAACCTCGACGCGATCCCCGTCACGACCCTGAGCGAAGCAGCGAGCACGCTCGGTGCTGGCTGGCTGACCGTGCTGTGGAAAATTCTGCTGCCGAACCTGCGCCGGGGAGTGCTCGCGGCATCCTTCATCTCGATTGCCGTCGTGTTGGGGGAGTTCACCATTGCGAGCCTGCTCAACCGCCGTAACCTGCAAACCGCGCTGTTGCAGGTCTCTCAGTCCGACCCGTGGGTCGCTGTGATCTTCGCGCTCGCAGCCCTTGCCCTCGCTTTCATCTTGCTGCTGATCATCGGCCGCCTCGGCGCAGCTTCGCCCGCTAGGAGAAAATCATGACCGCCACGTTCACCCTCACGGGCCCGACGCCAACATCCGATCCCGCCAGCGCCGCTCCGCCCACGGGCGCCACGGTGCAGCTCAGCGCCGTCGTCAAGGCCTTCGCCGGGCACACCGCGCTCAACAGCATCGACCTCGAAGTGGCGCCGGGAGAACTCGTTGCGCTCCTCGGGCCCTCGGGCTGTGGGAAGACCACCGCGCTGCGCAGCATCTCGGGGCTCGAGAGCATCGACAGCGGTCGCATCGTGATCGATGGTGTGGATGTCGCCGACACTCCCACGAACAAGCGCGACATCGGAATGGTCTTTCAGGCCTACTCGTTGTTTCCGCACATGACGGTGCTCGAGAACGTGGAGTTCGGCCTCAAGATGCGCAAGGTCGCCGCTGCTCGTCGTCGCGAACGCGCTCTCGAAACACTGGAGATGGTCGGTCTCACGAAGCACAGCGATCGATTCGCTCACCAACTCTCGGGAGGCCAGCAGCAGCGTGTAGCTCTGGCCCGCGCCCTCGTCACCCGCCCTCGCGTACTTCTGCTCGATGAGCCGCTCAGTGCCCTCGACGCCAAGGTGCGCGTGCAACTGCGCGAAGAAATCCGTCGTCTGCAAACCGAGCTCGGCATCACGACCGTTTTTGTGACGCACGACCAAGAAGAGGCGCTCGCCGTAGCCGACCGGGTTGCCGTTATGCGCGACGGTCGCATCGAACAGATCGGCACTCCCGAAGAGCTTTACGCGACGCCCGCCAACGCGTTCGTTGCCGACTTCGTTGGCCTCAGCAACCGGATGCCCGCCGAGCTGATCGACGGCCAAGTGCACCTTCACGGCTGCACCCTCAACCTCCTCGGCGAACCCATGCCCGATGGCCCTGTCGTCGCGCTCGTTCGCCCGGAGGACATCGCCCTCTCCACCGACGGCATCGCCGGCACGGTCATCTCGTCGAGCTTCTTGGGCTCGCTGCGTCGCACGCGCGTGCGACTTGATGACGGAACCGTCGTTGCGATCCAGCACGAAGTCGAGCGGCATCCACTGCCGGGAGAAGCCGTCACAGTGCGACTCAAGGGTGCGCCGGTGAGCGCGTTGCCGCCCAAGACAAAAAAGTAGTGGCGAGTTGCCGAGCCATTCCGAGCGCATCAAGCGCTCACTCCAGCACAACTAAGATAGGCACGTGGTATTCGGTCGACGAAATAAAACAGACAGTCGGGTCCAGTCACGCGCCAGCACAACAGACGCCGCTGAGGTTCCCGCCGGGCTTTCGATAGCTGCTGCCTACTCCTGGCGCATGCTTGTTGTTCTAGGCCTGGTCGCAGTTCTTATTTACCTGGTTATTACCCTCAAGTACATTGTCATTCCGTTCCTGATTGCCATTCTGATCGCGGCGTTACTCGTGCCCGTCGTGAACTTCTGTGTGCGGATGAAGTGGCCGCGTTGGGCGGCCGTCACCGTCGTGCTCGCGGGCTTTCTCGCTGTCGTCAGCGGACTCATCGTGGTCGTCGTCACTCAAGTGCGCTCGGGGCTGCCGGCGCTGCAAGTGCAATCGGCGGCGGCTTACCAGAACCTGCGTGAGTTCCTCCGAGATTCGCCGCTGCAACTCAGCGATGCTGATCTCGATGGCTACCTGAACGAAATCTTCGACGTTATTCAGCGCGACTCGCAAGCGCTAGTTTCTGGAATCCTCTCCGTTGGCTCTACCGCGGGTCATGTACTCACCGGCGCCCTTCTGAGTGTGTTCGCGACGATCTTCGTCCTTATTGACGGTAAACGCATCTGGGCGTGGACGGTTCGATTGTTCCCGCGCCGTGCTCGCAACGCGGTCGACGGTGCAGGAGTAGCCGGATGGCTCACACTCACGACTTTCGTGAAGGTGCAGATTTTCGTGGCTGCCGTTGACGCCGTCGGCATTGGTCTCGGCGCTTGGATTCTTGGCCTCTTCTACGGAGGCTTCCCGCTCGTCATCCCGATCGCCGTCGCCGTATTCCTCGGTTCATTCATCCCGGTGATCGGTGCGCTCGTCACAGGCGCACTCGCGGTCTTTGTTGCCCTCGTGTTCCTCGGCCCGATTCCGGCGATCATCATGCTCGGTATCGTCTTGCTTGTTCAGCAGCTCGAAGGCCATGTCCTGCAGCCGCTCGTCATGGGCACGGCCGTGAAGGTTCACCCCCTCGCTGTCGTGTTCGCGGTAGCCGCAGGATCGTTTGTCGCTGGCATTCCCGGCGCACTCTTCGCGGTGCCCCTAGTGGCTGTAGTCAATGTCATGACCAAATACATAGCCAGCGGCGATTGGCGAATCCACGGCCGCCCTACGATCACGGATGTTCTCGGTAATGGTAAATAACCGGATGCCCGGCCCCACCCTTGCTGAGTACGAAGCAGCACGCGTTCGGGTCGCAGAAGTTGCCGACGTCACCCCCATGCAAACATCGCGTTTTCTCGCGGAGATTCTGGGCTCGCCCGTCTTCTTGAAGTGCGAAAACTTGCAGCGCACAGGCTCCTTCAAGTTGCGCGGCGCCTACAACCGGCTGGCCGGGCTCACAGACGAAGAAAAAGCTCGGGGAGTGGTGGCGGCTTCGGCGGGAAACCACGCTCAGGGCGTCGCTTTCGCCGCTCGCGAGCTGGGCATCAAGTCGACTATCTTCATGCCCGTAGGCGTGCCCCTGCCCAAGCTGCAGGCCACTCGTGACTACGGCGCCGAAGTCGTGCTGCGAGGTCACACTGTCGATGAGCCCCTGCGGGCTGCCGCTCGCTTCGCTGAAGAGACCGGTGCGGTGCTCATCCACCCCTTCGATCACGAAGATGTTGTGGCAGGCCAAGGCACTCTCGCTCTTGAAGTCTTTGACCAGGTCCCGCAGGTCGACACCGTTATCGTTCCCATCGGCGGCGGCGGACTCATCTCCGGCGTCGCTGGCGCGATCAAGCAACGTGCTCGCCTCGATGGTCGCAACGTGCGCGTCATCGGTGTGCAAGCAGCCAATGCTTCCGCTTACCGTCCTTCGCTCGACAAGGGCGAAATCGTTGAAGTGCGCACCACTCCCACAATCGCCGACGGTATCGCCGTCAGCCGCCCGGGTGTGCTCAACTTCAGCATGGTTCGCGACCTCGTGGATGAAGTAATCACGGTTTCTGACGACCAGATCGCCTATGCGGTACTCGTTCTTCTCGAGCGCGCCAAGCAGGTCGTTGAGCCGGCCGGTGCCGTGGGAGTAGCCGCTATTCTCGCGGGCGCGATTGCTCCGAGTGGCAATACTGTGGTGCTGCTCAGCGGCGGAAACATCGACCCCATGATGATGGAACGCATCATCAGCCACG
The DNA here is from genome assembly GCA_040687235.1 of Rhodoglobus sp. NPDC076762. Taxonomy (GTDB): domain Bacteria; phylum Actinomycetota; class Actinomycetes; order Actinomycetales; family Microbacteriaceae; genus Rhodoglobus. Next base: position 442,160 of record JBFBMV010000002.1, read on the forward strand.
GTCTTTCGGCATCCGAGCGCTATTTGCGGCTGCGAATCCCGCTGCCTGACCGGCCCGGGCAGCTCGCGCGTATTTCGGCCCTCGTGGCGGAAGCAAGCGCCAACGTTGTCGAGGTCTTGCACAGCAGGCACAACAGCAAAGTGCAGTTCAGCCAGGTTCAGCTGGAACTGCACATTGAGACCCGAGGCCCCGAGCACGCGGAGTCAGTGCTCGCGCGGCTCAGGGACGAAGGATTTGACCCGCAGGTCGACTTCTAGCCGGAGGCGTTACCCTCGGCGAAGTTTTAACCCGAGTAGGTCGCGATCTTGACAATCTTGACGGTGATCTCTTTGCCATTGGGGGCGGTGTACTTCTTGGACTGCCCGACCTTAAGACCATTAATGGCGAGACCGAGTGGGCTCTTCTCGCTGTAAACGTCGAGATCGCTATCTTCGTCAACGATCTCGCGGCTTCCCAGCAAGAAGGTGCTTTCTTCACCCATGATCTCGGCCGTGACCAAAATTCCGGGTTCAACGACACCATCGTCGTCTTGAACGTCGCCGACTACCGCGTGACGAAGCAGTTGCGTGAGAACACGGATGCGGGCCTCAATCTTGCCCTGCTCTTCCTTAGCAGCGTGGTAGCCGCCGTTCTCCTTGAGGTCGCCCTCTTCACGCGCGGCCTCAATCTTTTTGGCGATTTCGTACCGTGCTTCGCCGGTGAGTTGTTCCAGTTCGGCGGTGCGACGATCGAACGCCTCCTGGGTCAACCATGTGACGTCGTTTTCTGCAGCCACTGTGTTTCTCCCTACACAAAAGAGAAACCGGCCGAAGACGACCGGTTTCGAGATGATTTGCTACAGCCTAGGTGAGCCAGCACCGGTAGATCAAGCCTGACACTGCTTGTTCTGTTGTGAGTACCGTCGTGCTCAAGTCGCGGTTGCGCTGATCGCTACCCGGCACATCTACGACCTTCCACCCGATAATCGCAAAAGTGGAGTTGAGCGCTTGAACAGCGCAGCGCGCATCCGTGTTCTCTGGAACGTTAAATTGCCATCGAACTTCGACGGCGGTTTCATCGATGATGTCGTAGCCGGTGTCCTTTGCTTCGAATTGGGCAGGGGCTTCGAGCAGTCCACCCCACACGAGCCACGCGGCGAAAACCACGACGAAACCGACCGCAGCTCCGATCACGATGATGCGATTGTTGCGCTTGGCCTTGGGGCTGCGACCGTAACGGGCATCCAAATTGGTGGATGCGGCGCTGGCAGTTGCGGCGCTGTCAGCGGTGCCAGCGGGGCTACTGGATGCTTCGGGCACGCGGGGCTCCTTCATGCGACGGTATTCTGGTTGTTACAAGGCTATTCGCAAACTCGCGTGATGGAATCATCGAGTGAACACCCCAGAGGACAACAGTTGATTTCTTTCACTTCGCTCGCAACCAGTGCGATTCTCTGGACGGCTACTCCGAGCCCCGAACCGACGCTGTACCCGGCGTTCGAGGGTGATCCGAACTCGGTCACGCCGGGTGTCGTGGGTTTCGTTGCCACCGCATTCGTTGCGGTCGCTACCGTGTTGATCATCATCGACATGATCCGCCGAGTGCGCCGCGTGCGTTACCGCGAGCTTGCTCAAGACACGATCCGTGCTGAGCAGGATGCCGCGGCGGCAGAGAGCTCAGCCGAGTTGGGTACGGCGGTAGACGCCGACCCCGACCTTAACGTGGATGCGTCCGACGACGACACAGCTACACCACGGGCGGATTAGTCGCCACGAGGAAGATGCCGACCCAGTGGCAGAGGAACGCCAGTAGCGTCAGCGTGTGAAAAATCTCGTGGAAGCCGAAGACCCCGGGGATCGGGTTGGGGCGCTTCATGCCGTAGACCACGGCGCCTACGGTGTAGAAAAGCCCTCCAGCCAGAATCAGCGTCATCATGATCCAGTTCGCTTGGAAGAAGTCGACGACGAACATCATCGCAGCCCAGCCCAGTAGCACGTAGAGCGGCACGTAGAGCCAGCGCGGGGCGCCCACCCAGAAGATGCGGAAGCCGATGCCGAGAGCGGCACCACTCCACACGAGCCAGAGCAACAACGTTGCCTTCTCGGGAGGCAGCGCCAAGACTGTGATGGGCGTATAGGAACCGGCAATAAGCAAGAAAATGTTGGAGTGATCAAAGCGCTTTAGCAGCATCCGCGTCTTCTCACTCCAATTGAAGCGGTGGTACAGCGCAGAGATACCAAACAGCATAAGTGACGAGGCGACAAAGACTGCGGAGCTCACTTTGGCGGCAGTGCCATCGGCCATCACGATCAGGATGACACCCAGCGCGATAGCGAGCGGGAAGGTGCCCGCGTGAATCCAGCCGCGCCACGTTGGCTTAGGTTCTGCTGGCGAATGCAGCATCGCATCGTCAACGAGTGGGATCTCGGGAAGACGCGATGCATCTTCCTGCTCGACGGCCGCTGCGGCAGCTGTATCGGCGGCATCTTGGTTCATGCTCACAGTTTACGCCCGGCGCAATTTGACTTGCTGAGCGCCGCAGTGGTCTAACGTAGTCCCGTGAGTAAGCGACAGTCTCCATTAGGTCGCGGTTTTCTCTACGGTCTTTACCAAAAGAAACTGCGTCGCCAACTAGAGGGCCAGCAATTGCCGCGCCACGTAGCCATGATTATTGATGGCAACAGGCGTTGGGCCAAGCTGAAAGATCTCGAGACCGCAGCGCACGGCCACCGCGCCGGTGCCGCCAAGTACCGCGAGTTTCTTGTCTGGTGCGACGATCTCGACATCTCTGTAGCGACGCTCTACTTGCTGTCGACCGATAACCTCACGGGGCGGTCACCTGAAGAGCTCGCCGAATTGTTCACAATCATCGGTGATCTAGCCGAAGATCTCTCGCACTTTCGGGATTGGCGCGTGCAGCATGTGGGGTCGGATGCCGGACTCCCGGATCAGCTCAAAGCTCAGCTCAAGGCGGCCCACGAACGCACGGCCACGAACACCGGCTTGCACGTCAACCTCGCGATCGGTTACGGCGGGCGCCACGAAATTGCTGAAGCGATGCGCCGCATCGTGCGCAACCACAGCGCTGAAGGGCACAGCCTTGAAGCGCTCGCCGAGCTGCTCACCCCAGAACTGATCGGTGAGCACCTCTATACGAAGGGTCAGCCCGACCCCGACCTGGTCATCCGCACCTCGGGCGAACAGCGCATCAGCGACTTCATGCTGTGGCAGTCCGCTCATAGCGAGCTGTATTTCATGGAGGCTCTCGGCCCCGATTTGCGCGAGGTTGATTTTCTGCGCGCGTTGCGTGACTTCTCGCGGCGCAACCGACGCTTCGGCGCTTAGGTTTTCTTCGCCGGCTCGCCTCATCGCGTTGAATCACACAGTCGACGTGAAAGTGACGCAATGGTGTCTCGTGGCGTGTCGTTACGCCCAGAACGCAGCGCAGGTTTAGCGTTCAAGACATCAGGTATGGCGCCTGATCGAGACGGCCACGTAAGTTCGTTTTCGTAAAGTACTGGCCGTCTTCGCAGACTGGATCCGAGTGCTCGCACTCGGGGATGGAGTGCACGTTGGCCGACCTAGCAACCCCCAAGACCACGAACACCACGTCGAAGGCGGGAGGTCGGGCTCAGCGGCAAGCCGAACGTACCTACGTTCTGGATACGTCAGTTTTGCTCTCCGACCCGAGCTCGATCAAGCGGTTCGCCGAACACAATGTTGTTCTGCCCGTGGTGGTGATCACCGAACTCGAAGCGAAACGCAACGACCCTGAGATCGGCTACTTTGCCCGGCAAGCGCTTCGCAGCCTGGACGAGATGCGCATCAAGCACGAGCGCCTCGACTTTCCGATCGCAGTGGGTGACGATGGCGGCACCCTTCGCGTCGAGCTCAACCACTCCAACATGTCGGTTCTCCCTTCGGGATTGCAGCTCGGCGACAACGACTCGCGAATCCTTGCTGTCGCTCTTAACCTTGCCAACGAGGGGCTGGATGTCACGGTGGTCTCCAAAGATCTCCCGCTGCGCGTCAAGGCGGCATCCATCGGTCTCGCGGCCGAAGAGTACCGAGCCGAGCTGGCCGTGGACTCCGGCTGGACAGGCCAGGCCGAGATTGAACTCAGCGGCGATCAGGTCGCGACGCTCTACGACAAAGAGGAGTTGCACACGCGAGCGATCGCCGAGCTGCCGGTCAATACCGGTCTCGTGGTGCACTCCGAACGTGGCTCTGCGCTCGCCAAGGTGACAGCTCGAGGAAAAATGGCCCTCGTGCGCGGCGATCGCGACATCTTCGGACTACATGGTCGCAGTGCGGAACAGCGGCTCGCCATCGAGATGTTGCTCGACCCTGAGCTCGGCATCGTGTCTCTCGGTGGACGTGCCGGCACCGGCAAATCGGCCCTCGCCCTCTGCGCAGGGCTTGAGGCGGTGTTAGAGAAGCAACAGCACCGCAAGATTATGGTGTTTCGTCCGCTGTACGCGGTCGGAGGTCAAGAGCTGGGCTATTTGCCGGGTGACGCCGCCGAGAAGATGAATCCGTGGGCTCAGGCCGTATTCGACACTCTGGGCTCGGTCGTCTCCGAGAACGTTCTTGAAGAAGTGCTCGAACGAGGTTTGCTTGAGGTGTTGCCGCTCACCCACATCCGTGGGCGTTCCTTGCACGACGCGTTTGTGATTGTGGATGAAGCCCAGTCGCTTGAACGGAATGTGCTGTTGACGGTGCTCAGTCGCATCGGGCAGAACTCGCGAGTTGTGCTGACCCACGACGTGGCCCAGCGGGACAACCTGCGCGTAGGGCGTCACGATGGCGTTGCGTCCGTGATCGAAACTCTCAAGGGACACTCGCTATTCGGTCACATCACTCTGACACGATCCGAACGCTCGGCCATCGCTGCCCTCGTAACGGATCTTTTGGAGGGCAACGAGCTCGCCTAGTAATTGCCTGCCAAAGTCTGAGCGCGCCGCGTCAGTGTCAGCGAGGCGCGCTCAGGCAACGTAAGGTTTTCTCGTGGGCTGGGTTTGGTGGTTACTTGCGGTTCCCTTAGGGGTCGCTGTTGTGTGGGCGATTTTTGCGCCACGAAACCAGTGGCGCAGCCTGTTCTCGTGGTCTGTGGCTAACGCCCACTCCTCGGAGCCAGGTGGGGCCGCCTATGCCTATCGTCAGATCATCGCCGCCGTCGCCCTCGGGCTCGCCTTGCTCATGGTGGCATTCGCTTTCATCTCGCAAGCGTCGCGAACTCCTCAAGCTTTGCCCGAAGCTAGTTCGATCGAAAGCACTTGGGGTTCACCCCTGCCGCTGCTCGTCTACCGCACATTCCAGACTGCGACGGCGCCGGATCCGACGCTCGTCGAAGTTCCGATCGATAGCTATTTGCCCGTCAACGATGAAGAGCGGGCTCCGCTGTACTTGCTCGACCTTGAGCCGTTCTCTCGGCTCGGAACAACGAATATCCCCGGCTATATCGGCACCGAGCCAGAAGAGACAGACTCGACAATCAGCCGGGCAGATGTCGTGATTCATGTGCGGGGGCCGCTGTTGTGCGTTCCGCGCCGTGTTGTCGCGATTGAAACTCCTGAGCGCGTGCAGCTCTCAGTGCAATACGGGTTGCCCACCCCTAGTGACGGATCGGTTCCGGACAATGTCGCTGCGTGTCCTCTCGATGAGGACCTGACCGGCTCGGTGCTGATCCCTGTGCGACTCCACGACCGCATCGGAGAGCGTTCCGTCGAAGCTCTCGACGGAACGCCGCTCGCGATGGCTGGTTCGGAAAATTAGCCAGGCGTCGTCATCGACAGAACGTCGAGGGCGGCATCCAGCTGGTCGAGGGTCACTTCGCCGCGCTCGACAAAGCCGAGGTCAATCACGGCTTCACGCACGGTCATCGACTGCGCGACGGAGTGCTTTGCAATCTTGGCTGCGGCTTCGTAACCGATGATCTTGTTGAGCGGCGTCACGATCGAGGGCGACGACTCAGCGAGAGCCAGCGCACGCTCGAGGTTTGCCTCGAGACCGTCTACGGTCTTGTCGGCGAGGGCACGCAGCGAGTTGGAAAGCAGGCGGCTCGACTCGAGCAGCGAGGTTCCCATCACGGGGATCGCCACGTTGAGTTCGAAGGCTCCGGATGCTCCGCCCCAGGCGATCGTGGCATCGTTGCCGATAACGCGAGCACAGACCATGAGCACGGCCTCGGGGATGACGGGGTTGACCTTGCCGGGCATGATCGACGAGCCGGGCTGAAGGTCGGGAATCTGCAGTTCGCCGAGACCGGTGTTGGGGCCTGAGCCCATCCAGCGGAGGTCGTTGCAGATCTTGGTGACAGAGACAGCGATTACACGAAGAGCACCGGATGCCTCGACGAGGGAGTCGCGAGCGCCCTGAGCTTCGAAGTGATCTTCAGCCTCGGTGATCGGCAGGCCGGAGTTTTCGGCGAGGATCTCGATAACGCGCTGCGGGAAGCCGAGCGGGGTGTTGATTCCGGTGCCCACTGCGGTGCCGCCGAGGGGAACTTCAGCAACGCGGGGGATAGCTGACTGGATGCGGGCAATGCCGAGGCGAATCTGGCGGGCGTAGCCGGCGAACTCTTGGCCGAGGGTGACGGGCGTGGCATCCATGAGGTGGGTGCGGCCAGCCTTGACAGCGCCCTTCCACAATTCAGCCTTCACATCGAGGGCTGCAGCGAGGTGCTCAAGCGAGGGGATGAGGTCACCGATGAGGGCACCCGTGACGGCCAAGTGCACCGAAGTGGGGAACACGTCGTTCGACGACTGCGACGCGTTGACGTGGTCGTTGGGGTGCACGGCACTGCCGAGCGAGTCGCTGGCCAAGCGAGCAAGAACTTCGTTCATATTCATGTTCGACGAGGTGCCGCTACCGGTCTGGTAGGTGTCAACGGGGAAGTGGCTGTGGTGCTGGCCCTCGATGATCTGGTCAGCGGCGCCCACGATGGCATCCGCAATCGATGAGTCGAGCTTTCCGAGTTCACTGTTGGCAATCGCAGCGGCGCGCTTAACGCGAGCCAGAGCCACGATCTGAGCCGGCTCGAGGCCAGTGCCCGAGATGGGGAAGTTCTCGACAGCACGCTGCGTCTGAGCGCCGTAGAGGGCATCCTTGGGCACGCGTACCTCGCCCATGGTGTCGTGTTCGATGCGGTATTCGGTGGAACTCGTCACAGCGTTGTAATCCTTTGTTTGCGAGCGATGTGGTGTGTGAACGTGGTGGAAGCGCTAGACCGTGCCGATAACGAGGTCGGGAACTGCGCGGCCTTCGAGCAAACGGTAGTTGGCGCCTACTACTGCCAGCGTACCGGCGGCTACCGCGTCGCTGATGAGTTCAGAAGCGTTCATCAGTTCAAGGATGGTGGCGCGCAAGTGAATGCGGCCCACGTCGTAGGCGTTGATGTTGTCAACCTCGACGGTGCCAGTGTCGTTGCCAGCGACGCGGCGCACTGCGGGAACGATCTTTGAGATGAGAGCTTGAATGTGCGGGGGCAGTGCCGGTGCGTCTTCGGTTTGCGATTCGATGGCTGCGGCAACCGCGCCGCACTCGTCGTGGCCAAGCACGAGAATCAGCGGCACGTTGAGCACGCTCACGGCATATTCGAGCGACCCGACAACGGAGCTTGAGATGACTTGGCCGGCGTTACGCACGACGAAGAGGTCGCCGAGGCCCTTGTCGAAGATGATCTCGGCGGCGAGACGAGAGTCACTGCAGCCGAACAGTGCCGCATGCGGGGCTTGAGCGTTGGCCAGCTCGGTGCGGCGTTCTACGTCTTGACGGGGGTGAGCGGGCTCGCCAGCAACAAAGCGATCGTTGCCGCGTGACATTTCTTGCCAAACCTGCGCTGGTGTTCTGGTGGGATTCGTCATTGCGCCTCCGAGTCGGCAGCGATCGCTGCGGCGAGTAGTTCGAATTCTGCATTGGCAGCGGTGCCGTGAAGCACGACCGTGCTGCCGCCAATCTCTGCCGACATTGAGTATGCGTAGTTTCCGGTGTCAGCGGAAGAGCGACGGTCGTAAATTGTCCACTGGATGCCGTCAATGGTGGTCGTTTCGGTGGCGAGGGCGCCATCCGTCACGATGCCGAGCCAGGTCGGGTTCGCCTCGATGCCCTGCTCGAGTGCAATGAACTGAGCCGAAGCGGAGTCGGTAGCGCCCGTGATGAAGCCGATGTACCAGGTCTGAACGGATGACGTGGTGCCGAGTCGTGCCGAGTTCGCGTACCAGTCGTCGGGAGTTGCGGGCGCGAGCAGCGGTTCGCTTGCGTCAGTTTGGGCGTCAGCCGCAATTTGTTCGTAGTCGGCCGTGACAGGAGTCTCGGTGCTCGGGCGCACGACGACGAGCACCAAGAACAGCACGATGACGAGGGAGGCAAGAGTCGCCCCTACAAGGTTGAGCGTCGTCTGATTTGCGCGGTGCTTGCGAGAAGTCTCGGCTTTGCGTGCGAAAGTCTCTTCGGGAGTCTCGGGGCGCCCTAGGCCGGCGACTTCGCGCGGCTCGCTGCTCTTGGCCATTACTGGTTGTCGCCCGAGTTGGCGTCGTCACCCAGACCGGCAGTGCGCGCGGCATCGAGTCGAGCGCGGGCACCAACGAGCCACTCTTCGCAGCGCTGAGCGAGAGCCTCGCCGCGTTCCCAGAACGCGAGCGACTGTTCGAGCGTTGCCGAACCCTGCTCAAGCTCACTCACGACCGAGATGAGCTCATCCCGAGCCTCTTCGTAACTTAGCTCGCTGACGGGGGTTTCGTTGGGGGTAGCCACGATGTAATTCTACTGTTCTCTAGTGGTCTGCCGGCTGGCCGGAGACGGTGGTGGAAATCTTGCCGTCGGCAACGGTGAGCAGCAGCTCGGTGCCATCAGGGGCGTCTGCGGTAGAGCGCACCGCAGTGCCATCGGGCAGCTGTGCGATCGCGTAGCCGCGCTGCAGAGTGCGCTGCGGTGAGAGGGCTCGCAACTGGCCGGTGAGTTCGGTGACGCCGGAGTGCGCCTTCTCAATCGCCCGCTCCATGAGCTCATTGCTGCGCGACACGTAGCGCGAGAGTTCATCGGCGTGCGCGTCGACGAGCGACACCGGGTTCGCCAGCACGGGCCGCGTGCGCAGCGACTCCAAGCGATCTCCCTCGTAGCCCAAGCGCTGGGTAATGCGTAACCGCATTCCGGCGCGCGCTTGCTGCACGCGACTCAGCTCTTCTGCGACATCTGGCACGACGCGTTTTGCCGCATCGGTGGGGGTGGATGCCCGCAAATCAGCAACCTCGTCGAGCAGCGGTCGATCGTTCTCATGCCCAATCGCCGACACGAGCGGAGTAACGCAGGCCGCGGCCGTGCGCACTAGCGCTTCATCGCTGAACACGAGCAGGTTTTGAAAATCTCCACCGCCGCGGGCGACGATGATGACATCGACCTCGGGGTCGGCATCCAATTCGCGGATGCCCTGCGATACCTCAGAGACAGCACGCTCGCCCTGTACGGCAGCGTGCGCGGTGCGGAACTTTACCGCGGGCCAGCGCAACTGCGCGTTGCGAATGACATCTTTCTCGGCGTCGCTGTCTTTAGCGGTGACGAGCCCGATGCAGTTGGGCAGGAAGGGGAGAGGCTTCTTGTGCTCGAAGAGACCCTCGGCGCGCAGTTTTTGGCGCAGCAGTTCGAGCTTCTCGAGCAAGTCACCGAGGCCAACGTGGCGCATTTCGAGCACCTGCATCGTGAGGGTGCCACCCTTGACCCAGTAGTTGGGTTTGACGAGGGCGACAACGCGGTCACCCTGCTTGAGATCTTTGGGCAGCTTGGCGCGCACCGACGACCAAATCGTGAACGAGATGGTGGCATCCACTTCGAGGTCTTTGAGCTTGCCGTAGATGTTGCCGCCCGAGCCACCCCACTGGGTGATCTCGCCTTCGACCCACGCGGTGCCGAGTCGTTCGATCCAGCCGCGAATCTTCTGCGACAGAACTGATACCGGCCACGGCGTATCGACGGTGGGCGGGCCCTCTGTGATCGTCACCTAGCCTCCTCAAGCTTGTGATTACAGGGTAGAGGATGCCGCTGATACCGCCCTCCGTTCGGCTTCCGTGCAGCAGTCTTCGGTAGAATCTTTTCTGTGAGCACCATTTCTAACGGAAGCGCCCAAGCGCTAGCGATGCCCCCGATGCCCGCCCGCCGAGAGCAATTGAAAGATTTGCCGGTTGCGGGTGCCAAGCGCGTCGTGCTGGCAGCCCCGCGCGGCTACTGCGCTGGCGTTGATCGCGCCGTCATTGCGGTCGAGAAAGCGCTCGCTAACTACGGTGCTCCCGTCTATGTGCGCAAGCAGATCGTGCACAACATCCACGTCGTCACCACGCTTGAGGCTCAGGGTGCCATTTTTGTGGATGAGGTTGAAGAAGTTCCTGAAGGATCGACCGTTGTCTTCTCCGCCCACGGTGTCTCGCCTGCTGTCGTCAAGGGAGCCGCCGACCGCGAGCTGCACGCCATCGACGCCACCTGCCCACTCGTTACGAAGGTGCACCGGGAAGCCACGCGCTTCGCCCGTGATAACTACCAAATCTTGCTGATTGGCCACGATGGCCACGAAGAGGTTGAGGGCACTATGGGCCACGCGCCCGAGCGCACCATCCTCGTTAATAGCCCGGCCGACGTTCCCCACATCGTTGTCGAGAACACCGACAACCTCGTGTGGCTCTCGCAGACCACGCTGAGCGTCGACGAAACGATGGAGACGGTTCGCCTGCTGCGCGAGCGTTTCCCCACACTTCAAGACCCGCCGAGTGACGACATTTGTTACGCCACTCAGAACCGCCAGGTCGCCATCAAGAAGGTCGCCGAAGAGGCAGAACTGGTGATCGTGGTGGGCAGCGCCAACAGTTCCAACACCGTGCGCCTCGTGGATGTCGCGCTCGAGAACGGTGCCAAGGCCGCCTACCGCGTTGACTACGCGAGCGAAATCAAGCAGGAGTGGCTTGAGGGTGTCGCAACGATCGGAGTGACCAGCGGAGCATCCGTTCCCGAAGTTCTCGTACAAGAAGTTCTCGCCGACCTCGCCGAAGCTGGCTATGGCGACGTCTCCACCGTGATCACGGCGGAGGAAGACCTTATGTTCTCGCTTCCCAAAGAACTGCGCACCGACGCTGACGGCAACCCCGACGAACGTGGTCTCGGCGGCCGCAATCGCAAACTTGATTGGCAACAGGGTTAATGACTGATCCCCGCCCCCGCCCGAAATATGGCGAATACGCACCTCTGCCCCCGGCCGCGCCTGAAGGGATAGCGGAGCCCGCGACGGGTGCACAGTATCCAACTCCGACGCTGCAGACTGCAGTGCCGAACGTGATCCCGGCGTCAGCGCCAACGCCCCCACCCGAGCGTCAGCAGCGCATGTGGGATGTCTTTTTGACGGCTACGTTGCTGCTCTTCGGAGTGGTGGATGTGATTAACACCTTCGGAACCGTCGCTGACCTTGGCCCGATCTTGCGTGAAGGCCTTGCGGCTCAGGGCTTCGAGGGCTTCGCTGCGGATGAGGCTGCTGCCGAAGCGGGAGCGGTCGCCAACATCGTGCGCGTTGTCACTCTCGTGCTCACGATCGTGTTCGCGCTCATTCAAGTGCAGCGCAAGCGAATCGCGTTCTGGATTCCGCTTGTGGGCGCCACGATCGCCACGCTCGCGATGCTCGTTGCGATCTTCGTCGCCGTGCTGAGCGACCCTGGCTTCATGACCTACGTCGACAGCATCCAGCAGCAGTAGCGCGGTCTGCGAGCAATCGCAGCGGCACTAGTAACAGCTACAGCTGCACTAGCAGCGGCGGTAACACCAGCTGCGGTCGAAGCGTCACTTTAACGACGAATGGGGGCCGGCCCGAAGGCCAACCCCCAACCGTGTGGAGCGTTACTTGCCGGAGAATCCAGCCGAGCCGAGCTGCTTGGTGGCTTCAACAACGCGGAGGGCGAGAGCCGACTCTGCTGTCTTACCCCAGGCGCGAGGGTCGTAGATCTTCTTGTTTCCGACTTCGCCGTCAATCTTGAGGAAGCCGTCGTAGTTCTTCAGAACGCTGTCAGCGATCGAGCGGCTGTAGGCGTACTGAGTGTCGGTGTCGATGTTCATCTTGATGACACCGTTAGCCACGGCGGTCGCGATTTCTTCATCGGTCGATCCCGATCCACCGTGAAATACGAGGTCGAGGGGGTTGGCGTCGGTGCCGTACTTCGCAGCGATGCCCGCCTGAATTTCACCGAGTAGTTCGGGGCGCAGCTTCACGTTGCCAGGCTTGTACACGCCGTGCACGTTGCCGAAGGTGAGGGCTGCGATGTAGCGGCCCTGTTCGCCGAGGCCGAGCGCTTCGACGGTAGCGATAACGTCATCCAGCGTCGTGTAGAGGCTGTCGTTGATGTCGTGGCTCACACCGTCTTCTTCTCCGCCGACGACGCCGATTTCAACTTCGAGAATCGAGTTGATGGCCTTCATGCGGGGAAGGATTTCGCGCGCAATGGCGAGGTTCTCGTCGAGGGGGACAGCCGAGCCGTCCCACATGTGCGACTGGAAGATCGGATTGCGGCCGGCCTTGACCTCAGCTTCGGATGCCGCGATGAGCGGGTAAACGAAGTCATCGAGGGCGTTCTTAGGGCAGTGGTCGGTGTGCAGAGCAACGGTGACGGGGTAGTTCTTAGCGGCTTCGGTGACGAACGCAGCGAAAGCGAGTGCTCCGGATGCGCGTGCCTTAACTGACTGGCCAGCGAAGTAGTCTGCGCCACCCGTGGTGACCTGAATGATGCCGTCAGAGCCCGCATCGCTGAGGCCCTGAAGCACGCCGTTGATGGTGGACGACGACGAAACGTTGATGGCGGGGTAGGCGAAGGAGTTCTTCTTCGCCTTGTCGAGCATTTCTGCGTACTGGTCTGGGGTTGCGACGGGCATTGTTGTCTCTCCTCATGCGGTACCGACTACCGCTTTGGTCCGGCTCGCGTCGATTCTATCCACCTGCTCTGGGCGGGCGCGAACTGTTGCACGTTAGTGCGATCTCTGCGGTATCGACCGGGGGCGGTGCGCCGATCCGGATAGACTGGGGCTGCGCTGACCACCACCGGCGCGTCCCCAGTCGACCAACTCTCAACGAAGGATGCCTTAGGTGAGTACAGAAACCGGCACGCTATTCCTCCACCCCGATCGCAACCTCGCTCTCGAGCTTGTGCGGGCCACCGAAGCGGCTGCAATTCGCGCCGTTCCCTTCATCGGTAAGGGCGACAAGCTCGGTGCCGATGGCGCGGCCGTTGATGCGATGCGCAAGTTCTTGGGCACCGTGGACTTCGATGGTCTCGTCGTTATCGGTGAGGGCGAGAAAGACAACGCCCCCATGCTCTTCAACGGTGAGCACGTCGGCACCGGTCGCGGCCCCGCTTGCGACATCGCGGTCGACCCGATCGACGGTACTTCGCTGACCGCCGCTGGACGCCAGAACGCGATCTCGATGATTGCAGTGTCTGACCGTGGCACGATGCTTGATGCCTCGACCGTGTTCTACATGGACAAAATCGTCACCGGCGCTGAGGGTGTCGGCGTTGTCGACATCCACAAGCCGATCGGCGAGAACATTCGCGCGCTCGCCAAGGCCAAGGGCAAGGCGCCCGAAGACATCGTGGTTGCGGTACTCGACCGTCCGCGTCACGCCCAACTGATTGAAGACATCCGCGAGGCGGGTGCCGGAACGCGCCTCATGCTCGATGGTGATGTTGCTGGCGGTATCAATGCGGCGCTGTATGGAACGCGCATCGATATGTGTGTCGGTATCGGCGGTAGCCCTGAGGGCGTCGCTACGGCCTGTGCCATCAAGGCTCTCGGCGGCGAAATTCAGACGATCCTCTACCCGCAGTCTGACGACGAGCGCCAGCGCGGCATGGATGCGGGCCTCAAGTTCGATCACGTCTACACGGCCGACGAGATGGTCGCCAGCGACAACACGTTCTTCGTTGCGACGGGTGTCACCGATGGTGGACTCGTGAAGGGGGTCCGTCGCTATGGACCCATCATTCGTACCGAGTCGATCGTCTTGCGTTCCCACTCGGGAACGATCCGCCGAATTTCGGCTGACCACCTCGCCGAGAAGTGGCTCGACCACTAGATTCAAAATACTCCATGGCTGGAGCGCTTCTTCATTAGCGACCAACCGCGCGCTCGTCGGAGGCGGAACCGTTATTTCTGCTCACAATCTGGCTAGTCGGTGGCTCAATTTGGATACTCTGCGCGTGAATACCGTGCGCTGAATTCGGACCGACTTAGCTCTTCCGGCTGGGTGCGGGGCTGCCGCGATCAAAGCTAGCAAAAAATCCTCACGAAATTATGAAAAATACTTATAATTAGGGAAGGTGATTGGCTAACTTCGAGAAAGAAAACCACATGGATCGCAGAAGCTTCATCCGACTCTCGTCGATGGGCGTCGTACTAGGGACAGCGTCGATATTCTCTGCCACCAGCGCCCAGGCCGCTGGATATGGCTATGACTACACGTTCTCCTTGAAGGGAACCGGGGGCGCGGCGTGGAAGCCAGAGAGCAAATCCGGAACCGCCATGTTCGCGTTCGTCAAGCCGCGTCTTGCATCGCTCTTCCCGCTGGGCGGGATGGTCAATAATCCCACTGTGGGGAAAAAATTGCAGCTATACGTTCGCGGCACTTCAGCCAAGAACCCCGTCGAGGTTGTCGCGGTGGGGTCGTCCTCATTCAAATTGAAGTCGCTTCCCGGCCATCTGGAAGGTGCAAATAACTACATCACCTTCTCATTTACAGGAACGCAGATGCGGACGTATGCCACTGGTCCCAAAGCAGTAACGCCGCCCAAAAGTTGGTTGCCGTACCCTCTGTGGACAACTTTCGCGCATTCGATCGCTACGAAGCTTTATGTGCCCGGAGTTTCTGTCCCCCATGATGTTCCTGTCAGCGGCGACTGACGCAAGCGAATAGCATCGAAAGGAGTTGGCTATGTATCGAAGTATTGGTGCGGGTGCGCTTGTAGCGCTCGTGGCTCAAATCATCGCCTTGCGCGGATTTCTTGTCAGCGTCGGTGTATTCGGGGCATCCGAAGGTGGGGCAGCGAACGACATATCGATCTATATCGTGGCCGGACTTTTCGCCGCGGGGTGGGGCGTCTTCGCGTCGATTCTGCGGGGGCTCCACACGAACGCTGCGGTCCTGAGCTATCTGGCTAGTTGGGCCGCGATAGGGCTGTTCCTGATCTCCCTGAACCTCTGGTGGTTGCTGAGCATTGGAGTAACCATCGCGGGCCTGTTGATCGGAACGCTGATCGGAATGCTGGTGCGCAAAAGCAAACGCGCGCGATCTGAAGTAGCGGCTACCTCATAACCAGATCGCAACCGACCGTGTCTATGAAGCAGGGTCGGCTGAGGGCAGTTCTAGCTCGGCGGCCGTGATGTGTTTTGGTGTGCCCTCGACCAGCTGGGTATCGCCGATCACTTTGGACTCGTCGAGTGCGTTGAGTTTGCGGGCCGTGACGAGTACCCGGCTTTCGAGCGAGTTCGCAAACTGGTTGTAACTGTTCACGGTGGTGTCGATCGAACGGCGCAGCTTGTCGGCGTGCTCGGCGAGCGTCGCGAGGCGTTGGTAGAGCTCCTTGCTGAGATCGAACAGGGTTTTGGCCTGGTCGGTGAGCACGTCTTGTTGCCATGAGAACGCGACTGTCTTGAGCACCGACCACAGGGTGACGGGTGAAGCGAGGGCGACGCGCTTGTTGAAGGCGTAATCCATGATCGAGGGGTCAGCCTCCATCGCCGATGACACGAGCGATTCGCTGGGGATGAACGCGATCACAAGCTCGGGGGAGGCGTCGAGCCCCGCCCAGTAGGCCTTGCTCGCGAGGGTGTCGATGTGGCCGCGCATCACTTTCACGTGCTGCTTGATGAGGGCTTCGCGACGAGCACCTTCTTCTCCCGTTGCGGTGACCGAGATCTGGCTTGCTTCCAAGAACGCGGTGAACGGCACCTTGGCGTCGACGGCGATGTTCTTGCCGCCGGGCAGGTGCACCACCATGTCGGGGCGCCCGGCACCGGCATCCGAGGTGATGCTCGATTGCACGTCAAAGTCGACCCGCTCGATGAGGCCGGCAGCCTGCACGACGTTGCGCAACTGAGTTTCGCCCCAGACGCCACGGGTGGAGTTGTTGCGCAACGCTGATGCCAACGACTCCGCGGTGCTGCGCAAACGTTCTTCGGATTCCGTGGCCGACTTGAGCTGCTGGCTCAGCTCGCCGTGCTGCTGGCTTCTCTGCGATTCCAGTTCGGTGACCTTGTTCTGCATCGTGCGCAGTGTCTCCTGCACCGGGGTGAGAGCCTGCAGCACCTTCGACTCGCGGCGCTCACGTTCGGCAAGGGCCGCAGCCTCGTCGCGCTGGCGATCGAGAGTCTCGCGGTATTGCAACTGCAGCGACGCCACTTGCTCGTTCAGGGCATCCGCTCGGGCAGTGGTGGACGCCAGCTGGGCGGCAAGTCGCGACTGCTGCTCCCGCTCGGCCGCCGTCACGTTCGCGATCGCGGCCTGGTGGCGTGCTTCGAGAACCTCGGGCGGCACCTGGCCGGTGGGGGCGGTCGAGCGCACACGCGCAATGAGCAGGCCGATGACGACACCGAGCACGGCACCAACGAGCAGGCCAACAACGAGAGCAACAACAGGATCCATGCCGTCAGTGTGCCAGCCAGCAACGACATTGTCGGGAGGGCAGCGTGAGCGGGGCTCAGCGGATTGCTCACGCAGCGAAAAGGGGCAGGGGTCACGAGTGCGATCCGCGCACAGCGTTCCTCGCGAACCGCCCCTAGGGTTAAGGGCATGGCCAGCGACTCCGTGCATCCGCTCGATGTGAGCACCGACGATCTGCGCTACCTCATTGCTGTGGCGCGGGCCGGCCGGATGGTGTCTGCCGCCACGCTGCTCGGGGTCGACCACACGACAGTGCGTCGCCGCATCGATCGCCTCGAGGCCGCCCTCGGAGTGCGCCTGCTCGACCGCGGTGCCGACGGCTGGGAACTCACCACCATCGGCCGCGAAGTGGCCACGCGTGCCGCCGGGCTCGAGAACATCGTCGAATACGTGGTCGGTGCCACGAGCGGCAGCGCCGACGAAGTGCGCGGCACCGTGCGCATCGTGGCGCCCGATGGATTCGGGGCCACCTTTGTGACCGCAGCGCTCGCGGCGGTGCAGGCGGAGCATCCATCCATCACGGTCGAATTGGTGACCTCAACACGCCCCCTCAGCTTGCGTGGAGCTGGCTTCGACCTGGCGATCACGATCGGTACGACGGCAACCTCTCGCCTCGCCTCCGAACCGCTCGCCGCGTACGCTCTGCGCCTCTACGCTTCGCCCGGCTACGTGGCTTCGCATCCGCCGATCCGTTCGGTTGCCGATCTTGACGCCCATCCGCTGGTCTTCTATGTGGATGCTCTGCTCACCGTTCGC
Source organism: Rhodoglobus sp. NPDC076762 (assembly GCA_040687235.1). GTDB lineage: Bacteria > Actinomycetota > Actinomycetes > Actinomycetales > Microbacteriaceae > Rhodoglobus. The sequence goes on from JBFBMV010000002.1 coordinate 459,573, forward strand.
GAGCTCGACCTCGCCCCGGTGCTCGGCGGTATGCGTGTGGGCTTCGGTTCTACGAGTGTGTTTGCGCAGCTTGAGGCCACGCGTCAGGGAGCCGGCATTGGGCTGCTGCACGCGTTCATGGCCGAGCCTGAACCTGGACTCGTTGCGGTGCTGCCCGACGAGGTCAGTTTTCGCCTCGAGTTTGCGCTTTCGGTGCGAAAAGAGGCCGCGGATGTCGAGGCAGTTCAGCTGGTCCGGGCCGCTTTGCACCGCGAAGTTGCCCGTCGCAGTTCTGAGCTTTTGCCCCTCAATTAGTGCTGCTGGGTGTCGGCCGCTGACGCCCGTGCACCGGCTGTGCGTTTTTGCAGATTGCCCGTGCACTAATAGGTCTTGATCGCAGATCGCAAAGGTCGCAGACTGGGGCTACTTCCGACGAAAGTAGGCCCATGTACTCCACGATTCCGCACTGGATCAACGGCGCCGCTACCGAGGGCGACTCGCCCAACCGTGGCGATGTCTTCAACCCCGCAACCGGCGCCGTCGCACGCACCGTTCCTCTCGCATCCGTCGCTGACGTCAACGCTGGTGTTGCCGCGGCTAAGGCTGCGTTCCCCGAGTGGGGCAACACGTCGCTTGCCAAGCGCACCGCCGTAATGTTTGCCTTCCGTGAGCTTTTCAACGCTCGCAAAGATGAACTTGCTGCCATCATCACCGCCGAGCACGGCAAGGTTCTTTCGGATGCTGCTGGCGAGATCGCTCGTGGCCTCGAAGTTCTCGACTTCGCCTGTGGCATCGCTCAGCTCAGCAAGGGCGAGTACAGCGAAAACGTGTCGACCGGTGTTGACGTGTACTCGTTGCAGCAGCCGCTCGGTGTTGTCTCGATCATCAGCCCCTTCAACTTTCCGGCCATGGTGCCGATGTGGTTCTTCCCGATGGCTGTCGCCGCGGGAAACACCGTTGTGTTGAAGCCCAGCGAGAAGGACCCGTCCGCTTCGCTCTGGATGGCAGAACTCTTCACCGAGGCCGGCCTCCCCGACGGTGTCTTCAACGTCGTTCACGGTGACAAGCTCGCCGTCGACACTCTTCTTGAGCACCCGGATGTTGCCAGCGTCTCCTTCGTTGGCTCCACCCCGATCGCTAAGTACATTTACGAAACCGCTGCCCACCACGGCAAGCGCGTTCAGGCTCTGGGCGGCGCCAAGAACCACATGCTGGTGCTTCCGGATGCTGACCTCGACCTCGTTGCCGACTCTGCCGTCAACGCCGGTTTCGGTTCCGCTGGCGAGCGCTGCATGGCCGTCTCGGTCGTCGTTGCCGTCGAGCCCGTTGCTGACGAACTCATCGCCAAGGTCAGCGAGCGCATGGCGACGCTGCGCACCGGTGATGGCACTCGCGGCTGCGACATGGGGCCGCTCATCACCGAGCAGCACCGTGACAAGGTCGCCAGCTACATCGAACTCGCTGAGACTGATGGCGCTTCCGTTGTTGTTGACGGTCGCGGCATTGAGATCGATGGCGACGCTAATGGTTTCTGGCTCGGCCCGACGCTGATCGACAACGTCTCCACTGACTCCGATGTCTACAAGCACGAGATCTTCGGGCCGGTGCTCAGCGTCATTCGCGTCGCCAGCTACGAAGAGGGTCTTGAGCTGATCAACTCCTCGCAGTACGGAAACGGCACCGCGATCTTCACGAACGACGGGGGAGCGGCTCGTCGCTTCCAGCGCGAAGTTGAGGTCGGCATGGTCGGTATCAACGTTCCGATCCCCGTTCCGGTGGCGTACTTCTCCTTCGGCGGGTGGAAAGACTCCGCGTTTGGTGACACGAAGGCTTATGGCCCCGACGCCATCCGTTTCTTCACCCGTCAGAAGGCTGTCACCAGCCGCTGGCTCGACCCCAGCCACGGTGGAATCAACCTCGGCTTTCCGCAGAACAACGGCTAATAACTAGCCTGCTTTACCGTCGCGATAGCGGTCCCGCACCTCGGGGCCGCTATCGCCGGTAGGATTGACCCTCGTGGCTCTCACTATTGCAATCGTTGGACTCCCGAATGTCGGCAAGTCCACCCTCTTTAACGCTCTGACCAAGAACTCGGTGCTCGCCGCGAACTATCCGTTCGCGACCATCGAACCGAACGTGGGCATCGTTAACCTGCCCGACCCGCGCCTCAAGGTGCTGGCGGAAATCTTTGGCAGCGAGCGCATCCTGCCCGCTCCCGTCTCCTTCGTTGACATCGCAGGCATTGTGCAGGGCGCCAGCGAGGGCGAAGGCCTGGGCAACAAGTTCTTGGCGAACATCCGCGAGGCTGACGCTATCGCTCAGGTCGTGCGCGGCTTTAGCGACCCGGATGTTGTTCACGTCGACGGCAAGGTTGATGCGGCATCCGACATGGAGACCATCAACACTGAGCTAATTCTCGCTGACCTGCAGACGCTCGAAAAGGCTGTCGCGCGGTACGAGAAGGAACTCAAGACCAAGCGTGTTGAGCCCGCCGTTCTTGAGGCCGCGCTTGCTGCGCAGGCATTCCTCAACGAGGGCAAGCCGCTCTCCGAGGCCACAAAGATCGAACTTGAGTTGATCCGCGAACTCGGGCTACTCACCTCCAAGCCGTTCATTTACGTTTTCAACGTGGATGAAGCGGTGCTGGGCAACTCAGACAAGCTTGCCGAATTGGCGGCCCTTGTTGCTCCCGCGAAGGCCATCTTCCTCGACGCTAAGTTGGAGGCCGAACTCATCGACCTCGACGAAGAGGATGCCGCAGAACTTCTCGCGAGCACCGGTCAGGAAGAGAGTGGTCTCGACCAGCTCGCTCGCATCGGCTTCGACACTCTCGGTCTGCAGACCTATCTCACGGCTGGTCCGAAAGAGACTCGCGCCTGGACCATCCCGAAGGGTGCCAAGGCGCCTCAGGCTGCCGGCGTCATCCACACTGACTTCGAAAAGGGCTTCATCAAGGCGGAGGTCATCGGCTTCGACGACCTCGTTGAGACCGGCTCCATCGCTGAGGCTCGCGCCAAGGGCAAGGCCCGCGTTGAGGGCAAGGAATACGTCATGAGCGACGGCGACGTCGTGGAGTTCCGCTTCAACAACTAGGGGTTTTCGTCTTCCGTCACGCCAAGCTGATCACAATCTCCTTGCGTAGGACACCTAGCGCGCTCAGACTTTCAGCGTGTTGATGGTTTTGGTGATGCGCTCACCGTCGTTCTCGAGGAAGACGATCTGGCCGAACTCGAGCTGCGACCAGTCGTCGCCCTCGGTCAAGGGCTCGGAGGCGAAGATGACACCGGTCGCGTCATCCTCGCTGCTCTCCTCGAAATCGTAGGTCGTGGCGTCGTCCTCGAAGTTGCACCCCATCAGTAGGTACATCGGTTCTAGGAGCATCGAGAGCGCGAAGTCGTCGCTGTCGGGGGCTGACTTTCGCAGCTCCTTCCAGTCGCCAGCGGGGTTGGTCTCACCGTGGTGACCGAGGCCGACGTTGACACCGATGATGCGGTCGGCTGACACGAGGGCCATCTTCAGCTTGGTCAGAGCGCCGAGGTCGAGGTCCTTCATCGCCTGGGCGATCAGCTCGATGAGCTTCTCGATCGCTCGTTGGACGTCCTCGTTGCTGTCACCCTCGAGCAGCGAGAGGAGTAGCACGTAGATGAACTCGGTGTCCGTGTTCCCGCGCATCTGTTTGAGATACCGGTCTTGGCAGTGCTGGAGCAGCTCGCGCTGCAGGAGCTGCCAGTTGGGCAGGTAGCCATTTTGGGCGACGATCCACGGGGTCTCCTCGAAGGAGAACGGGTGGCAGTTCTCGTCGACCATCACGACCTTCGAGTCGTACGCGGCGGCTCGCACATGCGCCAACATCGTGCTGGCCTGGAGGCTGGGGATCATCCGGCTGGCGTTGTCGTCGTAAAAAGCCGCCATGGGGCGGCGGTAAATGAAGGGTTCTTCGGGCTTCAGCAGGTGCTCGCCCCAGATTCCGAATCCCCATCCGGCCAACTGGAGCTCGGGGTGCCGTTCGGGGTCGAGTGCCTGGTTGATCAGGCTGTTCTCTGGCTTGAGGAGGAGGTTCTCCAGTGGTGTCTCAGGACCGAGGTAGGCGAGCACGCGGCACATAAGTCTCCTTCGTTGGGCTCCTGCCATTCTACTGTCGTTGCACGGGGCCGGGGCTGGTCATCTGAACAGCACACCGAGGTTCATCGGCTATGGAATGCGGTGCAGTTCCGCTTCAGCAACGAGTCGCGGCTCAGCCTTTGATCTCGCGTTCTCTCGGTCGCTGCAGGGTCACGCGAACTTCGTGAAAACCGAGGTTGGATGCTCGAGGTCACGCACCTCGGTGAATCCCATCGCGCGGTAGAAGGCGATCTGTCCCGGCTCGTCATCGGTGAGAAGGAGTTTTTGCCGCACGTCTTCGTACGGCTGAAAGGTTCGCATGAAGAGCTCACGACCGATTCCGGTGCGGTGATACTCAGGCGCGACCACGATGTCTTGCAGGTACACGATCGTTAGTCCGTCGCCGACGACACGTGCGAGCCCAATTAACCGGGAGTCATCCCACGCGGTCACGACTTTCAGTGAGGCGGCGATGGCGGCCACGAGCCGTTCGGGGTCTCGGGTGTAGGCCGTCCACTGCACTGCAGCGTACAGGTCGATGATCGCATCGCGATCAAGTGGCGCGTCAACACGGTAGGTGGTGCTCATCCCGCGATCATAGCTGCGGAAACTATTGACGTTCCGTGGCAACCAATCGCATCGCAGCGCGCAGAAATACCATCCTTGGTGCTCTGAGCGCATGGCTCACAACACTTCGATCAGTCTGGACGACCACTTCGCGGACTTCCTTTCCCGCGAGGTCGAAACCGGGCGGTACCGCTCCGTCAGCGAAGTCGTTTGCGAGGGCTGCCGCCGCTACGGCATCGGCAGTCCTGATTTTTGTACTGTCGGAGCCAACAGCGTGGCTGTGATCCGCATCCTGCACGAGTGGATGGACCTGACGCGGCACTTCTAGGTGTGACGGTTCTTGGGCGAGAACTTGGCGCGTGCCGGAATGCCGTGAGGTGCCGCTTCAACTTGCGGCTCCTCCTGTCCGAATGACCACGCGTCTAGACTCCGTTTATGGATGATGTTGTGATCGTTCGGGAGGACGACCCGCGTTGCTCCGCGCTTGAAGCAGACGGCTACCGCATCGTGGGTCGATCATGGGGTGCACGGCTGCGCTTCGCGGATTCACCCGATCTGACAAGACTCGAGCAAGTAGTGACCAAGGTGCGAGCGACCGGGATCGCGATTCAGGAACTCGACGCCGGTTTTGCGAACGCGCTATTCGAGTTGGAATTAGCCAACAATGCTGACTACCCGTTCACGCCAGCGACTCACCAGCCGCTGCCGGTGATGAGAGAAATCGAAGGACTATGGCTGCACGGCAAGCGGGTGTTCGGCGCCGTTGATAATGGGCGGTTGGTCGGAGCCGTCGTTGGAGAAGTCAATGACGGAGTCGGTGACAACGACTTCGCGTCGGTGCTCGCGGACTATCGCGGCAGCGGGGTCGGGGCAGCGATAGCGGCTGCCTCAATCATCGCGTTCGCGAATGACGGAGTACGAACTTTCACCGCCGGCGGAGCTGGTGCGAACGACGCGAGTTTAGGTTTAGTTCGTTCCCTGGGGTTCACGGTCGACGAGCAGTGGTGCAGCTACCAACGCTAAACGCTGAGGCCTTCTTGCTAGACGAAGTCGGTCTAGCCTCATATTCCCGACGAATCCCATTGACTAGGCCGGCTCGCTCGCACAAATCGACGCTAGGCTTTTCGAGCAGCACGGCCCGCCGAACGCTTTGATCAAAGGATGCTCATGCCCGTTATCGCCATCATCGGAGCAGGCCCCGGACTCGGCGCTGCAGTAGCCCGCCGGTTCGGACGCGAGGGCTTCGCGGTTGCCCTCATCTCGCGGGATCAGTCGAAGCTCGATGCGCTCGCCGCTGAGCTCGAAACAGATGGGGTGACAGCCCGCGGTTTTGCCGCCGACGTTCGCGAGCCGACGCAGCTCGAAGGCGCGCTCGCTCGTGCGGCTGCCGAACTTGGGCCGATCACGACGGTGCAGTACAGCCCGCTTCCCTCGCGCGACTACCTGAAGCCGGTGCTCGACCTGACTCCCGAACTCGCGCTCGAGGCGCTCCAGTTCTCTGCCCTCGGGCTCATCCACACCGTGCGTGCAGTGCTGCCCGCAATGCGGGATGCTGGCCACGGCAGCATCATCCTGATCAACGGCGGAACCTCGGTGAAGTCGCGTGCTGGCTTCGCGGGAACGTCACTCGCGTTCCCCGCCGAAAGTGCCTACGGCGAGATGCTGCACGAAGCACTCGAAGGCGAGGGGATCCGCGTTCGTCAGCTCGTCATCCCGGGCGGCATTCCCAAGCTTCAACTGCCCAATGGCATCGACGATGTCGCATCACGCATCTGGGACATTCACGCCGCAGCAGGCGAGTTCCGCACGATGCTCATCCCGCTCGAAGACGGCCGCGAGTAGGGCTCTCTCCCGCCTCGTCCTTACGCGATCTTGGGCAAATTGCCGATGTGGAGCGCGATCGACTCCGCAACGATCAGCCTCGAAAACACGGCCAAGGAAATCAGCACCGAAACGCGGCAGCGCCAATATTCGTCTCGGAATCGACCGCCGGGCAGCTTCCGCGTTATTGGTACGGCTCGGCGAACGCTGGAGTGTTAGAGCGCAGTTATAGTTTCAACATCCGGCGCTATCGAGGGCCACAGACGCTGGGAGCATCGCCGAGATGGACGACGAAATCGAGTACACGACTGAGATGGTGCGTGTCCTTCGAATCAACGAGTCGAAGACGATTGCGCAGCGTGAGGCCGATGGTTGGGAGTTTGTGTCCCAGCGGCCGCTAACTCTCAGAACGGAAATGACGTTTCGCCGCCCCAAACGAAAGTTGCCGAAGGGTTTAGTGATCGCCGCCTCGGTCGGTGCTGCGGCTATCTTTATCGCGATCGTAGCCCTGGGAATCACGTCAGAGAGCGAGGAGCCTGCGGAACCGGCCGCTGAAGAATCTCTGCCGACCGTTAGCGAGCCCAGCGAAACGCCCAGTCAGCCTTCAGCCACCGCCACAGCCACCGCTGAAGCGTTGGAATCGGTTATCACTCCTGACAACCACGCGCCGCTGAGAGCTCTTCTCGAACTCGGTGACTACTGCGACCCTTCGATCGAGGATTTCGCTGAAGATTTCGCGGGAGACACTATCTCCTTCCCCGCCAATATCGCAGCGATAACTCCCCATGGCAGCGCGACGACGCGATACGACATTCTCATGGGTAGCGGCGACTATAGCGAAACGACCGCGCGCGGGCCGGCATTTCAGTTTCGCGACGTGAACACGACCAGCGATCTCAACTACGCCGGAGCACTGCCTGACTCTGTCGGTACCGGGACCAATTTGAGTATCACTGCGAAAGTGGATGCGTACGAGCCCGATTCCTGTTTATTGCTTCTCGCGCCTGTCTCGACTTCCATCCGTTAGCTCTCGACAGGTCACGGCGGCGTGGCCGGAGCGTGGGATCACACGCTACGCGTTAACGAGCACCGACTCTGCAGCGGCACGTCGTGCGCGGGGCGCCGTCTCGCGCTCGCGAATAACGTCGGTCATCTCGGCGGGGTCGCCGAGTGAGCCAACGGCCATGACCGTGGTGGGGGTTAAGCGGTCGTCGATCTCGAGGGCTGCGGCCGCGGCATCCGGGTCGAACCCTGACATCTGGTGGCTGAACAGTCCGTGGCTCTGGGCCTGGATGGTGAAGTAGGCAACGGCCTGGCCGAGGTCATACGACGCCATGGCCTGTGCCCGTCCCTCTTCGTTGTGATGCTCGGCAACGAACAGAATCAGCGCAGAGGCGGAGGGAGCCCACGACTGGTTGAAGCCACTGAGAGTGGAGACGATGGCGTCGTGCTGCGGGGTTCCGCGACGAGCGATAACGACTCGCCAGGGCTGGCTGTTGTAGGCCGAGGGCGCCCAACGAGCAGCTTCGAGAGCGTTCTGCAGTGCCGCCTCGTCAAGAGGTGCGGTGGCGTCGAAGTGGCGGGGGCTCCACCGTTCGGCAAGCACATCAAGGATGGGGGAGTCGGTCGCGGCGAGACGGTCGTGAAGCATGGTCATGGAGGGGCCTTTCAGGAGTTGAACTGTGATGTCGTGGGGTGCAACGTGCGCATTGCCGGTCGTATTCCAGATCAGAGCACCAATCTGCAACCGCTCGATCAGGTAAAATTGACGATTAGCGACTAGTTCAGCGCTGCGCCAGCCCGATCGGCGCCAAGCCGAAAGTGCCTTATGTCTGACGCCCTGCCTCTCTGCCCGAACTGCTCAAGCGACCTTGCCTACGAAATGGGCTCGCTGCTGGTGTGCCCGATGTGCGCGCACGAGTGGTCGCCAAGCGAGGCGGATGCCGCTGCCGAAGCCGAGCAGAACGCCGCAGTGATCAAGGATGCGTTCGGCACGCCCCTCGCCGATGGCGACACGGTGAGCATCGTCAAGGACCTCAAGGTCAAGGGCAGCCCCACGTCGATCAAGGTCGGTACGAAGGTGCGCAACATCCGCCTCGTTGACGGTGTTGGCGACCACGACATCGACTGCAAGGTCGACGGTTTCGGCCAGATGCAGCTCAAGTCGAGCGTCGTCAAGAAGGTCTAGGCTCCCGCAACCGCGGGCTTCCTGCGCGGCGAACCGTCAGGCGCACTCACGGAGCGCAGGCGTAGGGTGACGCCATGACCGAAAAGCAGCCGTACACCGTGATTTCTGAGCACGACGGTTACGAAGTGCGGCTGTACCCCGCGCACATTCTTGCTCAGGTGGATGCCGATGGGTCGTTCTTCGACGCGGGCAATCAGGGTTTTCGTCCGCTCATCCGGTACATCAGCGCATCGAGTATTTCTATGACGGCGCCGGTTATTCAGGCACCGGGGCAGTCGAAGAACTACACCGTGAGTTTCGTGATGCCGGCCGGAGCCACGAGCGTTCCCGCCCCTCGTGACGCCACCGTGCGCACGACCGACGTTCCCGAACAGCGGGTAGCAGCGCGGCGCTTCAGTGGTGGTTCCAACGAAGAGAAATACCAACAGAATGCGGATGCTCTACTCGCTGCCCTCAACCGTGACTGCGTCGCACCCTTGGGTGCCGTGTACTTCGCCCGCTACGACCCGCCGTGGAAGCCCGGATTCTTGAAACGCAACGAAGCCCTCGTTGTCGTTCGCTAGTCCGCGCCCGCTAGCCCCGCCCACCGCACTTCAGGAGAACCCATGACTCGCGTCGCCGCTATTGATTGCGGAACCAACTCGATCCGCCTGCTCATCGCCGACCTCGACGGGCACGGCGGGCTGACCGATGTGCTGCGCACCCTCGAAGTGGTACGCCTAGGGGAGGGCGTCGACCGCACCGGCCAGTTCAGCCAAGGTGCCCTCGATCGCACCCTCGCGGCCGTGCGCCGCTATGCCGATCTGTGCCGCGAGCACGGAGCCGAGCGCATCCGATTCGTGGCTACCTCAGCCACCCGGGATGCCGCCAACCGTGCCGAGTTCACCGACGCGGTCGTCGCGATTCTTGGCGTGCCGGTCGAAGTGATTGCCGGAACCGAAGAAGCCGCGCTGTCGTTCCGCGGAGCCCTCACAGCGTTACCTGCAGACGAGCCCGACGCCACAACCAACACCGCGCCAGCGCCGCAACACCTTGTCGTTGACCTCGGCGGCGGCTCCACTGAACTCGTGATCGGTGGCGACATCCCCGAAGCGGCATATTCGATGGATGTTGGTTGCGTGCGCTTGGCGGAACGCAACATCACAAGCGATCCACCCTCCGATTCTGAGCTCGCCGCCATCCGCAGCGACGTCAGCGCAGCCCTCGATATCGCGACCGCAACCGTCGACCTCTCGCAGGCAACCGAGGTCATTGGAGTCGCGGGCACCGTCACGACGATCACCGCGCATGTTCTCGGGCTCACTAGCTACGACCCCGTCGCGATCAGCGGCAGTCGGCTGCCGCTCGCCGACGTGCTCCGTTCGTGCGAAGCGCTCACTCTCATGTCGCGCGCCGAACGCGAAGCCTTGCCCTACATGCACCCCGGTCGCGTCGACGTGATCGCCTCGGGTGCCATCATCTGGGCGACAGTGCTGCGGCGAGTGGCGAATGCCGCGGCTGCAGCCGGACACCCGCTCGAGTGGGTCACGACGAGCGAGCACGACATCCTCGACGGCGTCGCCCTTTCGCTCGGGAATAGCGCGCTCGAGTCACCGGTTTCGCCAGTATGACAAAACTTGGGTTCCTTTCCTTCGGGCACTGGCACGACGTCGAAGGCTCGCGTACTCGCACCGGGGCTGATGTGTTGCTCCAGGCAGTGGAACTTGCCGTTGCGGCTGAAGAAGTTGGCGTCGATGGAGCGTATTTTCGAGTGCACCATTTCGCGCGTCAGCATGCATCACCCTGGCCGTTGCTCGCCGCCGCTGCTGCCCGCACCAGCACCATCGAGCTTGGTACTGGCGTCATCGATATGCGGTACGAGAACCCGCTCGCGATGGCAGAACTCGCGTCGCAGGCAGACCTCATCGCTGCAGGAAGACTCCAGCTGGGCATTAGCAGAGGCTCACCCGAAACAGTGATTGATGGATGGCGCGCGTTCGGTTACGAACCGGCAGCGGGCGAGAGCGATGCCGACATGGCTCGCGCACACACCGACAAGTTTCGCCGGGCGATCGCGGGCGAGGGATTCGCTCCCGGCAACCCGCAGATGATCGGCACGAGCGCTCTGCAGCCCATTCAGCCGCAAGCGCCCGGGCTCAGCGAACGTATCTGGTGGGGCGCCGGCACTCGTGCCACGGCCATCTGGACTGCTGAGCAGGGGATGAACCTGATGAGCTCAACACTGCTCACTGAGGACACCGGAGTGCCCTTCGACGAGCTGCAGGCCGAACAGATTGCGATGTTCCGCGAGGCGTGGGCGAGTGCCGGCCACGACCATTCGCCACGGGTATCCGTGAGCCGCAGCATCCTGCCCATCATTGATGACGAGACCGAGTACTACTTCGGAATCCAAGGGCAAGTGGAGCAGCGCGACCAGGTCGGCATGCTCGACGGCTCACGCTCCCGTTTCGGCCGCTCCTACATCGGAGCGCCCGACGTTATCGCAGCCGAGCTCGCACGCGATGCGGCAGTGCAGGCCGCCGACACCCTGCTGGTGACCGTGCCCAACCAGCTCGGAGTCGAGTTCAACACTCGTATTCTCGAGGCGCTCGTGAAGCACGTGATGCCCGTGGTCGATGCCGAGCGCGCGCCTTCAATCTCTTAGTTCCCGCCTGCGCTCGTTGAGTGGATTGGCGTGTAGCCCAGAGTGGTCTACTCCTTTTAATCAACTTTGATGATGATGCCGCGTGAGCGTTAGAGTGGCTGCGAGATCCGCCATCAGACGTGAGCGAACTGTGAAGGTACTTTATGCGTGAATACACATTTGTCAGCGTGACCACGAACCGTCGCCGTGAAGGCCTTTCGCTGGCCGAGGACTATCAGGAGATAATCCGCAATCACGCTGCCGAAGGCTGGAACTTCGTGCAGGCGATCTCGTTCGAACAGCACGTCGAGCCACGTATCGACCTCGTATTCACACGGAAAGACTAGAAACTATGAAGCACCCTCTTCGTCTCCTGCAAGCGCTCACTCTGTTCTTGGCGGGAGCCTTTGGGCTGTTCGTTTTTGCAGGCAACCTGATGGACTACGACTCCAACTTTCAGTTCGTTCGGCACGTGCTCTCGATGGACACTACGTTCGAAGGCAATGCCCTGATGTGGCGTGCCATCGAAAGCCCAGTAATTCACCACATCGCGTACATCGGCATCATCATTGCCGAGGGCCTTTTTGCAGTTCTCGCTCTTATCGGTGGTGTGAAGTTATTCCGTCGTCGTGATGCATCAGTTGCTGCTTTCGACAAGGCCCGCACCTGGGGCTACGCCGCCTATGGCCTGGGCTTCCTCATCTGGTTCGTTGGCTTCATCATCATTGGCTCTGAGTGGTTCGCCATGTGGCAGTCGTCCATCTGGAACGGTAAGGACACGGCGATGGGCATCAGCACGCTCTGGGCCGGCTTCGCTGTTCTTCTCGCAATGAATGAGCCTGCTCCTGTTGCCGAGACCAACAAATAACAGCAGCTCACTCCGAATCGAGGTCAACCCGCGCCGTCTCCGGCCCGAGGAACGCACCCGCCGCGATCAGCACCCCGCCGAGCGCGAGCAACGCAGCCACCGCGCCCTGCTGTCCGAGCACGCTCTGCAATGCCGGCAAGTAGTAGGGGTAGAGCGCCGGAATCACGATCGACAGGCTGTACCCGACCCCGTACCCGCTTGCTCGCACCGAAGTGGGGAACCTCTCGACCAGGTACGCTCCGACCGGCCCGTAGGCCGAAACCGTCACGACTTGCAGCACGATCACGCCCAGTACGAGCTGCCCCAGGCTGGGTGCCGCAAACACCGCGAGAAAGGCGAGTGGTCCGGCTGCTGCAGTCAGCGCTCCGAATCCCATAAAGAAGCGCCGCCGTCCGGTGAAGGTCGAGAGGTGACCGCACGCTGCCATGGTGAGAGCGGATGCCGCGGTGCCGATCATCATCGCGAATGACAGGGTTCGACCATCCAGAGTTCCTGTCGCACCCAGCGCTCCGGCTCCGGAACCCAGCTGCCCGGCCAGCACCGGAATCGCCATGTTCGTCAGCAGCCACAGGCCGCTCATCATGATGAACACTTGCCAGAGGGCGCGGCGGTCGCGGCCGACGAGAATCTCTTTCAACGGGTTAGTGCGCTGCAAAGGACGTTGCCACTGCGGCGACTCTTCGACCCGCGCACGGTAGTAGAACAGCATGGTGAAAGCGAGCAGCGAGCCCAGGATGAAGAGAGTTCGCCACCCCCACTGGTTATAGGCGGCGGCGTCGAGCACACTTTGCAGCACAAAGACCATGCCCGCGATCGAGGCGTTGGCCCAGGGCGACATCCACATGATCAGGCCGCTGACGAGGCCGCGCCGTTCGGGCCGCGACCATTCCATCGCGAGCGGGATGGCGGAGGTGTATTCGCCGCCCAAGAAGATGCCGCCCACAAACCGCAGCAGCAGAATTGCGGCCAGAGTGCCACCGCCGAGCACCGTGTGATCGGGAACGAGCGCGATCAGCAGCGTCGTGAGGGCAACACCGAGCAGGGCAACTTTGGTGGTCGCGGTTCGCCCAATGCGATCAGAGATCGATCCGAAGATCGCCGCCCCGATCGGGCGCCCCAGCAGCGTGGCCACGAAGATCAGCCCTGCGTTACCGACGAGGTTATCCGAGCCAAATAGCTGGGCGGATGCCGGAGCCAGAGCAATGACCGGCAGGAAGATATCGAACTGGTCGACATAGTTGCCGAAGATGCCGCCTCGTACAGCGCGTTTTGTGCCAATCGGAAGCTTTGGCGCATGCCCTGTCGGCGGATCCGGAAGGGCGGAGGGGACAGCAGGATGTAACGAAGACATAGATCAGACCGTTCTTCCGTTGCCGGCATTACCCGGTGGGTTCAACGGTCGAAGCGGCGTCAGCTTCCTCTCAGCCCGTGCTGTCGGACTCCCGTGGGGACGAGCAACAACTTAGCACCCGGCCGAAAATCAGATATCGCATCAGCGTTGATCACTATACGAGGCTCACTTGGGGGTTGTCAGTGAACTTCCTGAGAGATATTCGAGAGACCGGCAATTGCGTTGACCCCCACCTAGGGGGTTGGCAACATTAGTTTACTAACGAAGCTGATCAGGCAATTCGGGTGTCTGATCTGACGACTTCGGCTGAACTGGAGAGGTCATAATGCACCCCACGGAGAGCTCTCCCGCGCGAGACTATGAGCACCACGATGCCGCGCATGATGCGGCCCCCCATTCATCCTCCTCGCTCTGCGAGAACTGGCATGACGAAGATATCGAGCCGCGCGGTCCCATTAGCTCGCTGCTGATCGATGCCTTTTCACGCCAGACCGCGCCGCACATGATTGACGGCCTTGCCGATGAAGTGGCGGCTGCTATCAAGAGCGGGCGGGATCTGGTGCGTGACGAAGATGTGCAGCTCGCCCTGTTTTTGCTTTACGGGCTCTATTACGGGCGGGTTGTCGACAATGGCGACCAGTGGGAATGGCACGTGGACACCATCGCTGCTCGGCTCGAACTTGAGCGCGCCTTCGAGGCACAGCTTCGCAACCTAGTTTCGGTCCCTGAGCTGCCTAACGCTGCCGCGGAAGATGTAGCTCAAGCCCTCTTTACTCTTACGGCGCCCGACCCGGATGCGAAGCCGGGCTTGACGCGTCACATCGCCAAAAGTCTTACTCACGAGCAGGCCATCGAATTCATGGTTCAGCGCTCCATTTACACGCTAAAGGAAGCTGACCCTCACTCCTGGTCGATCCCGCGCCTCACGGGTCGAGCGAAAGCCGCGCTGGTCGAGATTCAAGCTGATGAGTACGGCAATGGGCGACGCGATCGGATGCACTCCGAATTGTTCGCGCGGTCGATGCGCGGCATCGGACTCGACTCTCGCTACGGTACGTACGTCAACTTCGCGCCAGCAATCACGCTGGCTTCGTTCAATATGATTTCGCTGTTTGGCATGAATCGCCGTTTGCGCGGCGCCATTGCGGGGCACTTGGCTGCGTTCGAAATGACGTCGTCGGTGCCCAATGGCTTGTATGCCCGAGGCTTCCGCCGTCTGGGATTCGATGACAATGTCACTGAGTATTTCGATGAGCACGTGGAAGCTGATGCCGTGCACGAGCAGATCGCCGCGCGCGATCTTGCCGGCGGCCTTGCCGAGAGCGAACCGGCCCTGTTGAGCGAGATATTTTTCGGCGCTAGTGCTTGCCTCATGATCGATGACTGGGTCGGCGAGCACATGCACGAGTCGTGGCTGGCCGGGGAATCTTCGTTGCGCAAACCGTTTCCCTTTAATGCGGTGATCGCGAACCGGCACGAGGGCTCAGTGGGCGACTCCAGCGCGAGCGCGGGCGCGGCGGCGGGAGCGGCGCGATGAACTCCCACGACAAGAACGACGATGTGGAGGTTGTCGCGTGCACCAATGGGCCGCTGCTTGTCCGTGGCGAGATCGATCTGCGCGCAGCGAACGGCGAGCCGATCGAGCAGACCCGTAAAACAGTTGCGCTCTGTCGTTGTGGAGTGTCGGCAATCAAGCCGTTCTGTGACGGTACACACAAGCTCATCAATTTCAAGGCTTAGCTGCCCGCCTCGATAATGGAGTTATGACCCCGACCACTTTTTCCTCACTCGCTCACGAGACTTATGTATCTGTCACTACTTTTCGCAAATCGGGCGAGCCGGTATCCACTCCGGTGTGGGTGGTGGCAGACGGTGATCGTTTGCTCGTGACGACGTCCTCCACCTCAGGAAAAGTGAAGCGCATTCGTCACACGAACAGGGTCACGCTCACGCCCTGCGACATGCGCGGCACGCTCAGTGAAGGGGCCGCGACCGTGCCTGGTGCGGCTGCGGTTCTCGACGATGCTGCGACGTTGAAAGCGATGGATGCTGCCCTCAAGAAGAAGTACGGCGCGAAGTACACGGCCATCCGGCTTGCGCAGAAGGTGCGTGGTGTCGCCGCAGAATCGGTGGCTGTCGAAATTCGACTTTAGGGCCGACCGCTACTCCAGCGGAGTCCACTGGGGCGGGTGAGCGTCATGCGCCAGAGTTCGGTTGCGTGCGTTTTTTTGTGGGTTTCGGCAATTTTTCGGCTATCCAGCGAGAAAAAGCTGTGGACACCCGTTTCAATGACGCGAAATTGTGTCACTATTGTGTAGGCCCCCGAAAGGGGGCCGACTCTCGGTTCCCCCGAAGCCGAGTGCACCCGTGATCGATGGAGTCCCCGTGTCCCGACCTCGCCACCGTTCCAGAACGCTCAAATCCTGGCTCATTCGCGCAAGTACCCCCGCCCTCGCAACCCTACTTACCCTGTCGCTTGCGGGCGGTGGCGCTCTGGTCGCGCTTGCTGCCCAAAACAAGCTTGATGATTTTGTGGCTCAAACTTTCGGCTGCCCGAACTCAACCGAACTTGTTGTAGTCACAGACCCGACAATTTCCTCGACAGTTCAGACCGTGGCTAACGCGTTCAACGCTGAGCACGTTGGCCAGTGCCTCTCGGCCACCATCGTCACTCAGCACTCTGCCGACACGGCTGCGTTGCTAGCCTCGGGCACGTCGACGGGCGCCGATGCGTGGATTCCAGATTCCCCCATTTGGCTTAACCGAGTGGAGAGCACCGCGACAGCCCTCGGGCGCGAGGTTCCCCAAATTCAAGAGTGGGACTCGATCGCGTCGAGCCCTCTCGTGCTCGCAACGCCCGCTGTCAAGGTTGCCGAGTTCGAAGCTTCCGAGGTGGGGTGGGGGGCGATTCTCGCTGGTCGTTACCGCACGCTTTTGCCCGATCCAGAATCGTCAGCGTCGAGCATGATCGCTCTTGCGACCCTCAATGATCTTGCGGCAGATGGAGATCCTTCCGATTTCGATCAGGTGCTAACCAACCTCGGGCGCTCGATTCCCGACTCCACCAAAGCGGCATTTACGGAGCTTCAGATCTCCGATTCCCGCATGGTTGCGTTGGCAACGGAACGCGAAATCGTCGAGCACAACGCTTCCAATCCCGACGAGCCGCTCGTCGCGCTCTACCCTGCAGAGGGCACCGTAGCGCTGACGTACCCATTTGTGGTGGTCGACAACTCCACCGTCACCGAGGTCGAGCTCTCGCGCATGACAGAAGAAGAGCAGGCGGAAGTTGCGGATGACGAAACGGCCCGTGTCGCGTTGCTCGAAGAGTTCGCCGACCTTGTCCGCGGTTCTGCCCAGGTGCTCAACGCTGAAGGCTTCCGAGACAACGCTGGCGAGGGCGAAATTTTGGCCTCGGGAGTGATTGCTGCTCCGGTGGCGACGAAGAGCGTGGGGGACACTGACGAACTCGTCGGCATCCTCCGAAATTGGAACGCGCTCAACCTGCGTTCGCGCATCTTGACCGTTGTAGATGTCTCCGGTTCCATGCTTGAGCGTGCTTGGGACGGTCAACGGCGCATCGAGATGTTCCAGAATTCTGCTGAAGACGCCTTCAGCACCCTTTCCGAAGATGACGAACTCGGCATGTGGCTCTTCTCCAAGGAGCGCGTTGGCGAAGAAGACTGGGAAGACGTCGCCGGCATCCGTTCGATGAACGATCCTGAACACGTCGAGAACTTGCAAGCAATCATTGACACCTTGCCATCGCGCATCAACGGCTACACAGGTCTCAACGACTCCGTCTTGGCCGCGGTTACTCATGTTCGCGAAGACTTCAATCCCGACAAAGTGAATTCGGTGATCCTCATCACCGACGGTCGCAACGAAGATGACAACGGAATCTCGCTCGAGCAGCTGGTCGACTCACTCAATGTCATGATCGACGCCAACCGAGACGAGCCAGTGCCCGTTGTGCTGGTGGGAATCGGCCCCGATACCGATGTCGAGGCGATGCGAAAAATTGCCCAGGTCACGGGCGGAACGGCCTACCAAGCAAACAACCCGACTGAGCTCAGCAACGTGATGCTCGAGGCGTTGTCTCAGCGCGACTGCCGCCCGAACTGCAGTTAGCAAAAAGACCCAGCAGCCTGAGATGCCATCGGCGGTATCTCAGGCTGCTGCGGTTTGTTCTGGCGGCGGCGGGACCCGCTGACAGAGCAGATCGGTTAGGCGCCTGCTGTCGGGGCTATTTCGGCAGAACCGGCAGCAGGAACGCCAGCAGCAACATCCGCCGCCATGCGGGAACGGCGGTCCAAATGGATGCCGGCCACCATGCAGCGCACAGAGCCACCAGCCAACTCGATCGTCGGAATGTCGAGAGGCACGATTTCGCAGCTGGCCTCGATGACTGCGCGCTGGGCGGGAGTCAGACTCTTCAGCGCTCGGCTTGAGAGAGCCAAGATGCGTCCGTTGGCACCCTTGAGTTCGAGCGCGTTGCCGGCGAAGTTCGCAATCTGATCAGCCGTGAGGTCGATGAGAGTGCGTCCTGGCGCTGTCAGCCGTTCAGCCATTTCCATGCGACGGTCGCCTGACGCGATCAGGTCGAGCCCAATCATCGCGAAATCGGTGGCAATGCACATCATGACGTTGGTGTGATAAATCGGCACCCCGTGGCTATCGCGCGCTTCGAACATCATCGGCTCGTAGCCGAACGATGCACAGAATCGCTCAAGCGCGAGCGGGTTCGCTCGGTGTGACTCAGCCGCATAGGCAACGCGGTTGGTGTGGTCAATGACCATCGCCCCCGTGCCCTCGAGGTAGATGCCGTCGTGCTCCAAACCGGAGTAGTCGACGACATCCTGCACTCGAAAGTCGTGTTTCAGCATCTCGATCACGTCGGGGCGACGCTCCGTGCGACGGTTCGGAGCGTACATCGGGTAGACCGCTACGCGACCGCCACTGTGGGTTGAGAACCAGTTATTGGGAAACACGCTGTCAGGGCGTGAGCTCTCCGTGTCCTCAAACACGTGGATGTTCACGCCCGCGTTACGCAGAGTCTCGGCCACCTGGGTGGACTCGTCGTACGCAGCGCGAGCAATCTCATCCGGTGTTCGCGTGGGGTCGGTGGACTGAAATGCGTTGTCTCCCGCGGTCTGGCTGTTCGGGGTGAACAGGTGCGGGCGAATCAGTACTGCGGCCGAAGGCGCCTGAACGCTCATTGACGGTTACGCGGTGAGCGCGGGAGCGCGCGAGACGAGCGAGAACAGGTCCTTGGGGTCAGCCGGGTCTGCGATCAGATCGAGGTCCGTTGCGTATTCGGTGCCGCGGACGGCGTCGAAAACGTAGCGCAGGGCGGAGAAGTCTTCGATCGCGAAACCGACCGAGTCGAAGAGCGTGACCTCGTCATTGGTGGTGCGGCCTGCAGCCGTGCCCGCGAGAACTTCCCACAGTTCGGTGATGGGGGAGTCGGCTTCGAGCTGCTGAATCTCGCCTTCGATGCGAGTCTGTTCGGGGAACTCCACGAATACCGTCGCGTTGCGCACGATTGCCGCTTCGAGTTCGGTCTTGCCGGGGCAGTCGCCGCCGATGGCATTGAGGTGCATGCCGGGTTCGATCATGTCGGCGGTGAGGATCGTCGCGTTCTTCTTGTCAGCGGTGCAGGTGGTGACGATGTCAGCGCCGGCCGCAGCATCCGCAGCAGACGTCGCGCGCACGATGTCAAAGCCGAGAGGCTCAACGTTGCGAATGAACTTGTCAAGGGCGGCGGGGTCGGTGTCCCACACGCGCAGGCTCGTAATGCCGAGACCAGCCCGGAAGCCCAGCGCCTGAAACTCAGACTGTGTACCGGTGCCGATGAGCGCAAGCACGCTCGAGTCGGGGCGGGCGAGTGCGCGAGCGGCTAACACCGAGGTTGCTGAGGTGCGAAGCGCAGTGAGCAGCGTCATCTCAGAAAGGAACGTCGGGTAGCCGTTGTCAACGCGGGCGAGCATGCCGAGTGCGGTGACGGTTTGGAAGCCGAGTGCTGGGTTTGCGGGGTGCCCATTGACGTACTTGAAGGCGTAGGTTTCGCCGTCGCTCGTGGGCATGAGTTCGATAACACCCTCGGTGGAGTGGGCGGCGACGCGGGGGCTCTTATCGAACTGAGGCCACTTGGCGTAGTCCTGTTCGAGGTAGCTCACGATGCCCATAATGATCGGCTCGATGCCGGTGTCGGCGATCCAGCGGCGCATGTTCGGGACGTCTACGTAGTGAACCATGTCACTCCTTTCGTTGCAGTATTGCTAGTCCCCACGTTACGAATGAGCACTATGTACCCACAACTCGCAGTCAACGCTATTTTCGGCTAATAACTGCGCATTTTGTGATGCAAAAATATACACTTTGTTTATGTCTGATCTCGATGACCTTGATCGCCGCCTTCTCGCCGCCCTTCGAGCCGATGCGCGCGAGTCCGTGGCGAGCCTGTCGCGCCGCCTCAACGTCACTCGCGCGACCGTCACGAGCCGCATCGATCGGCTCGTCAGTAATGGCACAGTGCTCGGTTTCTCTATTCGAATTCGAGAAGATCGCGATCCATCTTTCATTCGCGCGATCGCGTTTGTCGAGGTAGAGGGGCGATCTACGGATGCCGTGATCAGCCAGCTGCGTGGACTGCCCGAGATCCATGAACTCCACACCACCAATGGCGCCTGGGATCTCGTTGCCGACATTCGTACTGACAGCCTCAGCAACTTCGACCGCGTGCTCGCCCGCATGCGCAATGTCGAAGGCGTCGTGAATAGCGAGACCAGTCTGCTGCTGAGCTCGGCGCTCTTGTAACGCGCGCATCCGCTCCGCATTGCTATGCTGAGCTAACAACTGAACATCGGGCCGCAACACGATGCGGGAGAGCCGGGCACCCCGCGTTCGTCAACAGAAGTTGGCAGGCGCGAGGCCGGCACCGAAGGAGCAAGCCTCCCCGCCAATCTCTCAGGTTCACGTACCGCACCGCACTGGCCACTCTGGAAAGAGAACCTCGCATCACCCTGAGGTTCCGCCGACGGTGAAAGCTCACTAGATTCTTTAGTGTGTGAAGCTCTCAGGCTCATCACAGAGGGGGAGTTCTATTCACTAGCCCACGCGCCAGGAGAACTCCGTGTCCGATGAATCACCCTCGTCAGCGTCACCCGCTGACTCTTCGCCTGCCTCGGTGAAGTACTCGCCGCTGCACAGCATCCACGAACAACTGGGTGCCGCTTTCACCGACTTTGCCGGTTGGATGATGCCGGTGCGGTACAGCTCCGACCTCGCCGAGCACCATGCCGTGCGCACCGCTGCGGGAATCTTCGACATCTCGCACATGGCCGAGATTCACGTTCGCGGCGCTGACGCCGGCGCGTACCTCGACTTCGCTCTGGCCGGAAAGCTCTCGGGCATCGCCCTCGCGCAGGCCAAGTACAGCCTGCTGCTCAACGAGGCCGGCGGCATTATCGATGACCTCGTCACCTACCGCCTCGCCGACGATCACTTCTTGGTCGTGGCTAATGCCGGCAACCGTTTCGCCGCAGCGACGGCGCTCGCCGAACGCGCCGAAGGCTTCGACGTTGCCGTCACCGACGAGAGCGACGACTACGCGCTCATCGCCGTTCAGGGCCCCGTTTCGCGCGCCATCCTCGAAGCGACTGTCGGGCTCAGCGACTTCGCAACGCCGCTCGACGAACTCAAGTACTACCGCGAAACCGCGGCAACCTTCAACGGCACCGACCTCATCATTGGTCGCACCGGCTACACCGGCGAAGACGGGTTTGAACTGTACATTCACGTGGATGCCGCAGCCGCCCTCTGGGCAGCGCTCACGGTTGCAGGCTCCCCGCTCGGTCTCGTGCCCGCCGGTCTCGCCTGCCGCGACACTCTTCGTCTTGAGGCGGGCATGCCCCTGTACGGTCACGAGCTCAGCCTCACGACCTTCCCGGTGCAGGCCGGTCTAGGCCGCGTCGTCGCGCTCAGCAAAGAGGGCGACTTCGTGGGCCGCACTGCAATCGAAGAAGGCCCGGATGCCGGTTCCCGCGTGCTCGTTGGCCTTGCTGCTGAAGGCCGTCGCGCCGGTCGCGCCGACTACCTGCTCTTCCACGGTGACAAAGAAGTCGGCGTTATTACCTCGGGCGCGCTTTCGCCTACCTTGGGCCACCCGATCGCGATGGCTTACGTCGACCCCGACGTGAGCGAGGTCGGCACCGAGCTTCACATTGATGTGCGGGGCAGTCGCATTGCTGCATCCGTTGTTTCCCTACCCTTCTACAAAAGAGAGGCCTGATCATGGCTGAGAAGAGCGAACTGCAGTACACCGCCGAGCACGAGTGGGTGCTGGTTGACGGAAACGTCGCGACCGTGGGAATCACCGATTTCGCCGCGGGCAAGCTCGGCGACATCGTCTTCGTTGACCTTCCCAAGGTGGGCGACACCGTCACCGAGGGCAAGATCGTCGGCGAGATCGAGTCGACCAAGTCCGTGGGCGAACTCTTCGCTCCGGTTGCGGGAACCGTCGTTGAGTCCAACGACGCGGTTGCCGACAGCCCCGAACTCGTCAATAGCGACCCCTTCGGTGAGGGCTGGCTCGTGAAGATCGAATTCTCCGAACTCCCGTCGATGCTCAGCCTCGACGAGTACACCGCACTGACAGGCGAGTAATGCCCAACACGATCATCAGCGGCACTTTCGCCGACCGCCATATCGGCACGGATGCCGCCGCTCAGGCGAGCATGCTCGCCGCTGTCGGCTACGACAGCCTTGAAGCGCTCGTGGATGCCGCGGTTCCGCCTGCTATTCACCAGACCCCCGTCGTGAACTCCACGATTCCGGCTCCTGCTTCGGAGCGCGAAGCGCTCGCTGAACTCCGGGCCCTCGGCAACGCGAACAAGGTTCGCCGCAGCATGATCGGGCTTGGCTACTACGACACCATCACGCCCGCGGTTATCAAGCGCAACGTGCTCGAGAACCCGAGTTGGTACACGGCCTACACGCCGTACCAGCCCGAAATCTCCCAGGGCCGCCTCGAGGCGCTAATCAATTTCCAGACGATGGTTGCAGACCTCGCGGGCATGGAAACGACGAATGCCTCGATGCTCGACGAGGGCACTTCGGCAGTCGAGGGCATGCTGCTCGCCCGCCGCGCTGCGCGCGTGGAGTCGAACGTGTTCATCGTCGACGCCGACACTCTTCCTCAGACCAAAGCACTGCTTGCGAACCGTGCGGAGGCTGTCGGGATTGAGCTTGTTGAGCTCGACCTTGCGGCGCTGGGCGCGAACCCTGAGCTGCCGGCATGCTTCGGCGCGCTCATCCAGTACCCGGGTGCTTCGGGTCTCGTCTGGGATTCGAGCGAAGTTATCGCCGCGGTCAAGGCTCACGGCGGACTCGCTGTTGTTGCCGCCGACTTGCTGGCACTGACCTTGCTGAAGTCTCCCGGCGAATTGGGCGCCGATGTCGCAGTCGGCACCACGCAGCGTTTCGGCGTACCGATGGGCTTCGGTGGTCCGCACGCGGGCTACATGTCCGTGCGTAAGGGCCTCGAACGTCAACTTCCGGGCCGCCTTGTCGGTGTGTCTCAGGATGCCGCGGGCAACCCCGCTTACCGCCTTTCGCTGCAGGCGCGTGAGCAGCACATCCGTCGCGAAAAGGCGACGTCTAACATCTGTACGGCACAGGTTCTGCTGGCGGTAATGGCATCCATGTATGCCGTCTATCATGGGCCGCAGGGGCTCAAGCGCATCGCTCAGCGCATCCACAATGACACCGCGGAGTTCGCGGCACGGTTGACTGCGGCCGGATACACGGTGGAGAACAGCACCTTCTTCGACACTCTCTCGGTGACGAAGACCGGTCAGGCCCACGCGATTGCCGCGAAGGCTCTCGAAAGCGACATTCTTCTGTATGTTGTGAATGCTGACACGGTGCGTTTGAGCTTCGACGAAGTGTCGACGCAACCCTACGAGGGCATTTTCGCCGCGCAAAAGAACGACCTCGCCAAGGCCTTTGGGCTGGATGCCGGCTTCGCCTACAGCCCTGAGGACGACACGATTCCTGCCGACCTCAACCGCACGAGCGAGTACCTCACGCACCCGGTGTTCAACACGCACCGCTCGGAGACGAGCATGATGCGGTACCTCAAGTACCTCGCCGACAAGGACTACGCACTCGACCGCGGCATGATCCCGCTGGGCTCGTGCACGATGAAGCTGAACGCGGCAACCGAGATGGAAGCGGTGAGCTGGCCTGAGTTTGCGGGCATCCACCCCTTCGCTCCCGCTGAAGATGTCTCCGGCTACCTCGTCATGATTTCGCATTTGGAATCGTGGCTTGCCGAAGTGACCGGCTACGACACCGCGTCGCTGCAGCCGAACGCCGGCAGCCAGGGCGAGCTCGCTGGCCTGCTTGCTATTCGCGGCTACCACCGCGCCAACGGTGACCTCGACCGCACGATCTGTCTCATCCCGTCGAGCGCCCACGGCACAAATGCGGCTAGCGCCGTGCTCGCGGGCATGCGCGTCGTTGTCGTGGCCTGCGATGAACTCGGCAACGTTGACCTCGATGACTTGCGCGCCAAGATCGCCGAGCACGCGAGCGAAATCGCCGCCCTCATGATCACCTACCCCTCGACTCACGGTGTGTACGAGCACGAAGTGCGTGAAATTACTCAAGCCGTTCACGACGCTGGCGGTCAGGTTTACGTCGATGGCGCCAACCTCAACGCTCTGCTCGGTTATGCGCGATTCGGTGACTTTGGCGGAGATGTCAGTCATCTCAACCTGCACAAAACCTTCTGCATCCCTCACGGCGGCGGCGGGCCCGGCGTTGGTCCGGTTGTCGCGAAAGCGCACCTTGCCGCGTTCTTGCCCGGCCACCCCATGGCGCAGAGTCAGCAGCATCCGGCCTTTGACATGCAAACCGGCGAAGCTGGTCCTTATGTGCACGGCGGGGGAGCGGTTAGCGCTGCACCCTACGGAAGCCCGAGCATTCTGCCCATCACGTGGGCCTACGTGCGCATGATGGGGTCGGCGGGCCTCAAGGCTGCGACCGGTGCCGCCGTGCTCGCTGCCAACTATGTCGCTGTTCGTCTGCGCGAGCACTACCCCGTGCTGTACGCGGGAGACAACGGTCTGGTTGCTCATGAGTGCATCCTCGACCTGCGTCCGCTCAAGGAGGCGACGGGCATCGACAACAACGATGTCGCCAAGCGCCTCATCGACTACGGTTTTCACGCTCCGACGATGTCGTTCCCGGTATCGGGCACGCTCATGGTCGAGCCGACCGAGAGCGAAGACCTTGCCGAGCTTGATCGCTTCATCGACGCGATGATTGCGATCAAGGACGAAGCGGATGCCGTAGCGGCCGGAACGTGGCCAGCCGACGACAACCCTCTCATCAATGCTCCGCATACGGCTCAGTCGGCGGTATCGAGCGTCTGGCCGCACTCCTACTCGCGCGAACAAGCGGTGTACCCGTTGGCATCGCTCGTGTCAGGCAAGTACTGGCCGCCGGTTCGCCGCGTCGATAACGCGTATGGTGACCGCAATTTGGTCTGCTCGTGCCCTCCGATCGAAGCTTTTGCTCACTAGCCGAGGGTGTCGCGCCCGCTAGTTTTCTAGCGGATAACGGCGCGTGCGGAATCGATCCAGTTCGATTCCGCACGCGCCATTTCTTTGTCCCCTGAAAGTGGGACACCAGTGTTCGCTTGAGATCCGTGTTCGAATGCTCACCTTTTCGCTGTAACGGCTGGATTTTGTTGTGCCAGTTGTTGTAATGTGCGTTTGGTGTGTGGCGAGTGGTCGACCCGACGACCCCAAATCGCTACGGCACCGACTGGAGACCTTCGTGACGACTCGACGGCATCGACACCGTAAGTCCTTCTGGCAACGCTGGAAGAAGCGCTGGTGGCTCGTGCCCATTGCTCTCGTTTCAATTGCATCGCTTGCCCTCGCCGGTATTCAATTTGGCGCTGTTGGCTGGATTACTAATGCGGTGACCCCATTGGCTGGGGGATGCACGGATGTCCGTCCTGTCGTCATCGCCGCTGACCCCTCGATCGCGCCGGCGCTCACTGCCGTCGCTGCTGACTTTGACGCGGCAGAGGGAAATTGCACCGAGACTGAAGTTCGTTCCCTGCTCTCTGCCGATACCGCAGCTATCTTTGCTTCTGGCGCCTCGGGTGACGTCGATGCGTGGGTTCCGGATTCGGCGGCGTGGCTCGAGCGAGTCGAGTCGATGGCATCGTCGCTTGGTCGCACCGCTCCTCAGCTTGAAATCACCGACTATGTTGCGAGCACGCCGGTAGTCCTCGCCACAACGGCATCGCAGGTGTCCAAGTTGGGCGATTCGCCGCTGTCGTGGTCATCCTTGCTTTCGGGGACCGTGACGACTCTCTTGCCTGACCCCGAAGCGTCAACCGCCAGCTTGGCGGCCTTGGCGCAATTGAAATCGGTATCCTCTGCCGAAGATCCGCGACAGTTCGCCGGAGCAATGATTGCGATTGGCAAGACCATTCCGCAGTCAACGACTGAGGCATTCGAGTCTGCGGCGACCGCTCAGGTGCCCACGGTCGTTGTTACCACCGAACGCGAGGTCGCTGCGTATAACGCGACGACACCAACATCACCCGTGATCGCGCTATACCCGACTGACGGCACCGTCGAGTTGACCTATCCGTTCGTCGAGGTGGTCAGTGGCGAAGCGGAAGCTGATGCTGCTCCCAGCGGCGGAACGGATGCTGCAGCAGCGGCTGCAGTAGACACCACGGCGGCCGACGCGCCGCGAAAGTTGCTGACAGCGCTTGCCACCGCGACTCGCTCGTCCGCGGAGGTTTTGGCGAATGCCGGATTCCGCGACGCTGACGGTGGCGGCGCTCTGCGCGTTGCGGGGGTAGCCGAAACTGCGACCGAGGCGAAGCCGACCGCGGATGCCGCGGTTCAGATCGAAATTCTGCGGGCGTGGAGCGTTCTCACGCTTCGATCGCGGCTCCTCGTCGTGATTGATGTCTCCGGTTCGATGCTCGAACCAGCCAACAATGGACTGCGACGCATCGATGTGTTCCAGCTTGCGGCGAGTGAAGCTCTTTCTAAGTTCTCGGGTGAGGCCGAACTGGGCGTGTGGGCCTTCTCACAGAACCGTATCGGCACCCAGGATTGGGAGCCGCTGTCTCCGATCGCACCATTGTCAGATCCGGCTCACGTCGCTCAAATTAATGGTGTTGTCGCATCGTTGCCCGACCGAATCTACGGCTACACCGGCCTGTACGACACGATTTTGGCAGCAGTGAAGCAGGTCAAAGAAGATTACGACCCGACCAAGGTGAATTCGGTGCTGCTCATTACTGATGGGTTCAACGAAGACGATAACGGCATCGATCTGCAGACCCTCTTGGCGAGCCTGAAGGCACTAGAAGATCCGACTCAGCCGGTGCCGGTGATCCTCATCGGGTTCGGCCCTGACACCGACCTCGCGTCGATGACGGAGATTGCACAGTCAACGGGAGGGGCCGCGTACTCAGCGACCGTGCCCGAAGACCTCGGCAACGTGTTGGTCGATGCACTGAGCCAACGCTCCTGCCGTCCGAACTGCACCTAGGCGCTCGCGTAGGGCGAGCGCACGCAGAGCGGGCCAACCTGCTCAGAGTGCTCACAGATCGTTGCTGGCGAGCACGACCGGAAACTCGAGCCGCGTGAGGAGTTCTGTCTCGGCGACGTCATCCGGGCCATTGAGGTAGATCTCGCGTGGTGCTCCAGCGTACGTGTGTCCGTGCTGTGAGAACCACTCAAAGATTGCGTCGTAAGAGCCTTTCAAGCCCGTGTACGCGCCTTGGTGGGTGACGGTGGCTACCGTGCCGCCGGGCAGCTCGTGACAGCGCAGGGAGGGGTGCTCAGCGAAAGCGTCGGTCACAGGTACGCATACTTCGCAATTCCACGGTCGATCTGGGTGCATTTCATCCGTGTAGACGGCAATGACCGGACCGGAAACAGTTATCGCCGAATCAGCAGTGTGCTGCTGAAGTGCGCCGATCGCCTCGCTCATATCGCGGGGGAGGCTCGAGAACGTTGTGGAGAAGTCAAGGCCCGCCACTAACTTCGTCGCGACCGTTTCTACCGTGATTTCCGGAGACATGAGAACACTTTACGCTCGAAGCCAGAGTGCCGGTAGAGGTGGTCGCCCTCAGTGCGCTGCGAGTTATTCAGTAACCCCGAAAAGCTCAGGATAGGTCCCGGCGGCCCAGCGGTATCCCACGAAAACTACGGCGTCGATCACCGTGTGGGCAATAACAAGGGGGAGCACGCGACCGTAGCGGGTATAAATCCACCCGAAGAGCACCCCCATCGCGACGTTGCCCACAAATGCTCCGACGCCTTGATACAGATGATAGGTGCCCCGCAATACGGCGGTCGAAAGGATGATCTGCCAGCGCCCCCACCCCAGATCCCGCAACCGAGCATAGAGATAACCGACGACGATGATTTCTTCCGTGAGCCCGGCGCGCAGCGCTGATAACAACAGCACCGGGATGACCCACCAGTAGTCGGTGAGGCCGGCCGCGTTCACTGGAACGCCGAATCCCAGATTGCGCCCAACGAGGTACAGGATGATGCCCGGTACTCCCACAATCACAGCGAGCCCGAGGCCGCTGAGACCATCACGAACGGGACGCGTGAAGTCGATTCCGAGCCGGCCTAGTCGTGGGCGGGCTGTGTTCCACAGGAGAAACATCACGAGAGCAACAGGGGCGAGATCGAAAGCTATGCCGAGCAGCTGGTAAATCAGATCAAAGTTCGGTCGCTCACTCAGCGATCGATTAATCGTCGTCGACTGTTCCGATAGTGGAACCGCTCGCGTCAGACGTTCCGTGATCGATACCACTGAATACACGGCGGATGCCCCGAGCGAGAGAGCGAGAACGATCGAGATTTCGCTCCAGATTCGGCCCCGAGAGAGGACCGCAGTCGGCTGTGGGTTCACGCCGTCGGACGCATCGCGCAGGCGGGGGTTCCGCCGGGAAGCCGATGGCGAAAACGCGAGACGAAGCGGTAGCCGAGCGCTGCGAGCGTGTTGAATGGTTCGGTCGCGATGAGGTGCCCGAGGAACCGCCATCCGAAATTTGGTTGGCTTCTCAGAAGCAGCGAGAACGCTAGATGACCGGCAAATTGTCGAGTAGGAGTCACGAACC
This sequence comes from Rhodoglobus sp. NPDC076762, assembly GCA_040687235.1. Classification (GTDB taxonomy): domain Bacteria; phylum Actinomycetota; class Actinomycetes; order Actinomycetales; family Microbacteriaceae; genus Rhodoglobus. Next base: position 488,255 of record JBFBMV010000002.1, read on the forward strand.
ACGCCGCTTTGTCAACGTCATCTTGAGTGAGCGCGTAGTCGTCGAGATCGATCCACTGCCAGGGCGTTGTGGTCGGAAACGTGGGAAGAATCGCCTCAAGTCGATTAACCCACAAAGTGCAGAACGCACAGTCTCCATCAAAGATGAGAACGGTATCGGATGGGCTTAAAGTCGGGCTCGATTGCGACATGGCACGATCTTAACTCACGATCCTGAGCGCAGAACTACGCGGGCTTTGCGCACTTTTTCTGTGAAAGACATGCTTTGTGCGCGAGATATCGGAAAAGTCTGCACATAATCTTCACGAGCGTTACCGCTGTGTAACGTTTGGCTTTACAGTTTTGATTGGGGTATCCCCCCGATTTAGGGTGTGAACTATCAAGCGCGGTGCGGCGCCACAATTTCCGTGCCGTTAGCGCAATTCTGCACAGGAGGAAACATTGAAGAGATCACGCATAGGCATCAGTGCAGTCGCACTGCTGTCAGCCTCAGCACTCGCGCTCGCGGGTTGCTCGGCGAGCGAGGCGCCCGCCGAGGGCGACAGCGCCGCGATCATCACCACAAACGGTAGCGAGCCACAGCAGTCGCTCATTCCTACCAACACCACCGAAACCGGTGGCGGCAAGGTAATCACATCAATCTTCGCAGGCCTCGTTTCCTACACCGCCGATGGCGATGTAGTGAATGAAGTTGCTGAGTCGATCGAATCAGAAGACGGCCAAAACTGGACCGTTACCCTGAACGATGGCTGGACCTTCACCAACGGCGAAGCGGTTACGGCTGAGTCGTTCGTCAAGGCGTGGCAGTACGGTGCTCTTCTCGACAACGCGCAGAGCTCCTCGTACTTTTTCGACAACATCGAGGGCTTCAGCTACGACGAGAACTCAGAGCTCACGGGTCTTGACGTCGTGAGCGACACCGAGTTCACCGTTGCGCTGATCAACCCTGAGGCTGACTTCCCGCTGCGTCTCGGCTACTCGGCATTCATGCCGCTGCCCGAGGTCGCTTGGGAAGACCTAGACGCTTTCGGTGAGAACCCGATCGGTAACGGTCCGTACATGCTCGACGGCGAAGACGCCTGGTCGCACGACGTACAGATCGACCTCGTCACGAACCCTGACTACGACGGTGTTCGCAAGGCTGCCAACGGCGGCGTTTCGATCATCTTCTACACCAGCCAGGACGCAGCATATGCTGATGCTCTCGGTGGCAACCTCGATATCCTCGACGCTGTTCCTGACTCGGCATTCGCAACCTACGAGTCGGACTTCCCGGGTCGTTCGGTGAACCAGCCTGCAGCAATTTTCCAGGCGTTCAACATGCCGTACTACCTTGAGCACTGGTCAGGCGAAGAGGGCAAGCTGCGCCGTGCAGCCATCTCAATGTCGATCGACCGCGCAGAGATCACGGAAATCATTTTCCAGGGCACGCGTACGCCGGCAACCGACTTCACGTCGCCGGTAATCGCTGGTCACTCTGACAACCTCGCAGGTGCTGAGGTTCTCGATTACAACCCCGAAGAGGCAAAGAAGCTGTGGGCTGAAGCTGACGCTATTGCGCCCTACGGAGACTCTGTCTTCGACCTCGCATACAACGCAGATGGTGGACACCAGGCATGGGTTGACGCTGTTGTAAACAGCATCAGCAACACGCTCGATATCGAGGCTGTCGGCAAGGCATACCCCACCTTCAAGGACGCGCTGAACGACCGTGACGCTAACGCGCTCACCGGTGCAACGCGTGCTGGATGGCAGGCGGACTACCCGTCGCTGTACAACTTCCTCGGCCCGCTCTACGTTGATGGCGCTGGCTCGAACAAGGAAGGTTACTCGAGCCCCGAGTTCGAACAGATCCTCGCAGAGGGTGCTAGCGCATCCTCCGTCGAAGAAGCAACGGCTAAGTACCAGGAAGCTCAGGAAGTTCTCCTGGTTGACCTGCCTTCGATCCCGCTGTGGTACTCGAACGTCACCGGTGTCTTCTCAGACAGCGTTGACAACGTTGTATTCGGTTGGGACTCCGTCCCGCTGTACAACGAGGTAACCAAGGGCTAATTAGCCCCTAGTTTTACCCAGTTTCCACTCTCAATGTGTGATGCCCGGGGCAGCCATTAGGCCCCGGGCATTACACTGAGTACCCTCATTCAGTGATTGTGACTCTTATGCTTATCCGTTCCTTCGAGGGAACCATCTGATGTTTTGGTACGCAGGCAAGCGTTTCCTCCAGATGATCCCCGTCTTTTTCGGCGCGACATTCTTGATCTATTTCATGGTGTTCGCGGTTCCGGGCGATCCGATCGCCGCGCTCTATGGCGATCGCCCACCAGCTCCCGGAGTCATTGAACTCATCCGGGCCGAGTACAACCTCGACAAGCCGTTCATCGTGCAGTACCTCCTGTACATCGGTGGATTGTTCCAAGGCGACTTCGGCACAACCTTCTCAGGCCGCGCTGTCTCTGACGTGATGGCTCAGGCCTTCCCCATCACCGCCCGGCTCGCAATTCTGGCTCTCGCGTTTGAAGCCGTCTTCGGCATCATCGTTGGACTCATTGCTGGTCTCCGCAAGGGAAAGCTGTTCGACGCTTCCGCTCTCGTGATCAGCCTTCTGCTGATCTCGGTTCCCACTTTTGTGGTCGGTTTCGTTCTGCAATTTATCTTCGGTATCCAGCTTGGCTGGGCTCGAACAACCGTCAGCGGTGATGCACCGTGGGGCGAGCTGATCATGCCGGCGATTGTGCTTGCCTCTGTGTCGTTCGCGTACATTGTGCGACTCACGCGTGCCAGCGTTGCTGACAACCTCGGTGCCGACTTCGTGCGCACGGCTACGGCTAAGGGACTATCTCGACGGCGAGTAGTCACCGTGCACGTGCTCCGCAACTCGCTCGTTCCCGTCGTCACCTATCTCGGTGTCGACATCGGTTCACTTATGGTCGGTGCGATTGTGACCGAGGGAATCTTCAACATCAACGGTGTCGGTGGAACGGTCTACCGAGCAATCACGTTGGGAGAAGGCCCGACGGTCGTCTCGTTTGTCGCGGTGATGGTCATCATCTTCGTTCTCGCCAACTTGCTCGTCGACCTTCTGTACGCCGCGCTCGACCCAAGGATTCGTTATGCCAAGTAGCAACACTGGCCGGGAACGGCCCGGCCAAGAACACTTCATCGCTTCGCTCGCTGAGACCCCTGTCGCAGAAATTGACCAGGTGGACGAAACGGGCAAGGCACGTAGCACCTGGACCGACGCGTGGGAAGCTATGCGCCGCCGTCCCATGTTCTGGGTGTCGTCGGTACTGATTTTCGTGATCGTGGTTGTCGCCATGTTCCCGAGCCTCTTCGCTACCTACAGCCCCACTGAGTGCTACCTCAAGTTCAGCGATGGCGGACCAGAAGCCGGGCATCCGCTCGGATTCACCCGCCAGGGCTGCGACGTCTACTCGCGCATCATTTTCGGAACTCAGGCGTCTGTAACTATCGGCCTCCTGACCACGATCATGGTCACGTTGTTCGGCGGCATCGTCGGAGCCCTCGCGGGCTTCTACGGCGGGATCCTCGATGCATTTGTCTCCCGTATCGGTGACATTTTCTTCGCGATCCCCACCGTTCTCGGTGCAATCGTCGTTATCTCGGTCATTCCTGTTCGTGACCCGCTCTCGGTCTCGCTCATCCTTGCGCTGTTCGCTTGGCCGCAGATCGCTCGCATCATGCGTGGTGCAGTCTTGTCTGCACGCAACTCGGACTACGTCACGGCCTCGGCCGCACTCGGTGTCTCGCGTTTCAAGACGCTCGTACGTCACGTAGTTCCTAACGCGATCGCTCCGGTTATCGTTATCGCCACGGTCTCGCTCGGAATCTTCATCGTGGCCGAGGCCACGCTGGGCTTCCTCGGAATCGGCCTTCCGCCGACAGTTATGTCGTGGGGAAATGACATCAATCAGGCTCGAGTATCAATCCGCACGAACCCGCAAACACTCATGCTGCCGTCGGCCGCACTGTCGATCACGGTTCTTGCGTTCTTGATGTTCGGCGACGTAGTTCGCGATGCCCTTGACCCGGAAGCGAGAGCACGCCGATGACTAATCCAGAAACAGTTCCTATGGCATCAGAGTCTTCTTCCGAGGAAACCCCGCTGCTCAAAATTCGCAACCTCGAGGTCGGCTTCGAGACCCAGCGTGGTCTAGTCCCCGCCGTTCGCGGCGTTGATTTGACGCTCTATCAGGGCCAGTCGCTCGCTATTGTTGGCGAATCTGGATCAGGTAAGTCCACGACTGCGCAGGCAGTGATTGGCCTTCTTCCCGGTGCCGGTCAGGTCTCGGGTGGGTCGATCGAGTTCGAAGGTCATGACCTGACCAAGTTCTCGGACGCTCAGTTTGCCGAAGTGCGCGGTAGCCAAATTGGTTACGTTCCGCAGGATCCGATGTCGAACCTCAACCCGGTGTGGAGTATCGGGTTCCAGGTTGAAGAAGCGATTAAGGCAAACGGAATTGCTCAGGGCAAGGAAGCGCGTCAGCGCACCATTGAGGTTCTGCAAGAAGCAGGCCTGAGTGACGCGAGCGAACGTCTTAAGCAGTTCCCCCACCAGTTCTCGGGTGGAATGCGTCAGCGCGTGCTCATTGGTATCGGACTTTCGGCTCGCCCGAAGCTCCTGATCGCCGACGAGCCCACCTCGGCGCTCGATGTCACTGTGCAGCGCCAGATTCTCGATCACCTGCAAACACTCACGCGTGACTACGGCACCTCGGTGCTCTTCATCACTCACGACCTCGGCCTCGCCGCGGAGCGTGCTGAGCAACTCGTGGTGATGTACAAGGGCAAGGTGGTGGAGTCCGGACCGTCTCGTGCGATCCTCGAGAACCCCCAGCACCCCTACACGCAGCGTCTTGTCGCCGCGGCTCCGAGCCTCGCCTCGCGCCGTATTCAGTCGATCAAGTCGTCGAAGCCAACCGACGATAGCGTACGTATTTTCGGTGAGGGTTCGCTTGACAATGCGCTGATCGCTCGTGCTGAAAGCCGGGGAGCCGGTGCGAACGAAGATCTGATCAAGGTGAGCAACATCACCAAGGTTTACGAAATTCGTAAGCAGGGCTTCCGTAAGGACAAGCTCCTCGCCGTGAACGACATTTCGTTCGGCGTAAAGAAGGGCACCACTACCGCGCTGGTAGGAGAGTCCGGATCGGGCAAGTCAACGGTTGCCAAGCTCATCCTGCAGCTGGAATCGCTCACGAGCGGAACCATCGAGTTCGATGGAAAGAATTTGGCTGGCATCAAGGGACAGGAACTCCTTGAGTTCCGTCGCCGGGTTCAGCCTGTCTTCCAAGACCCTTATGGATCGCTCGACCCGCAGTACAGCGTCGGCAACACGATCGCGGAACCGCTGCTTGCTCACAAGCTAGGCACTGCGAAGGAACGCTACAACCGAGTGAGCGAATTGCTCGATCAGGTGTCGCTTCCGCAGGCTGCACGTCATCGTTACCCCGGTGAGCTCTCCGGTGGCCAGCGTCAGCGCGTAGCAATCGCTCGTGCTTTGGCGCTCAAGCCCGAGGTTCTCGTGCTCGACGAAGCAGTATCAGCGCTCGACGTGCTCGTTCAGGGTCAGGTGCTCAACCTGCTCACTGAGCTTCAGACAGAGCTCGACCTGACGTACCTGTTCATCACTCATGACCTCGCGGTTGTGCGCCTTGTCGCTGACAACGTGTGCGTGATGCAGGGTGGTCGCATCGTCGAAGCCGCGTCGACCGATGAGGTCTTCGAGAATTCGACGAACCCGTACACGCGGGAACTGCTTGAAGCCATTCCCGGCGCCAACATCAAACTCGGCGCGTAGTTTATTGAGTGAGAAGGGCCGTTCCCCGTCGGGGAGCGGCCCTTCTGACTTAGACTCGTTTCTAGCGTGCCACCGCGCGCTGCGAGTCTGTGTGCAGGAGGTTCAGTGAGCACCCCGAGAATCGTGGCGAGCCTTGCTCTGGCCACTACCGCGGCATTGGTACTTGCTGGTTGTGTGCCCGCGCAATCGCCCACGATCGAGGGCTCAGAGTTGACGGTCGCTGTCACGCAGCCCTATACCTCGGGCAACCCCGCAACTGCCTACGGCGCGAACGACACGAACTCGTCGATTGCTTATGCCACCAGCTCGGGATTCACGTATTTCAACGATGACTCCGAGCTCGTACGAGACGATTCCTTTGGCTCTATCGAGAAGGTTTCGGACGACCCTCTCGCGGTCACCTATACCGTGGCTGACGGCGTGCGCTGGTCAGACGGTTCCGCTGTTGATGCCGTCGATCTTCTCCTTGAATGGGCAGCGACATCCGGTGCACTGAACGAATCCGATCCTGAGGCGGATGCCGCGAGCACAGTCAATCCGGAGAACGGCACGGCGCTCGACCGGTCTGATCCCCGTGTGCTGTTCGACTCCAGCGCGAGCATCGACACTGGCATCACTAGTGTGACGGAACTTCCTCAAATCAGCGACGACCGCATGTCGCTCACGATGGTTTTTGACGAGCCGGTGGCTGACTGGCAAAGTGCCCTTTTCGGCCCGGACTCTTTTGCGAAGCCAGCCCACGTGGTCGGAATGATGGCATTCGCGAGTGATGATGCTATTGCCGCCAAAGAGCGAGTTATGGCGGCGGTCAGCAACGACAAAACTTCTGACTTGGCCGAAATTGCGCGCACCTGGAATACGATCTTCAACTTTGAGGGGATGCCCCCCAACAAGAGTTTGCTGGTTTCTAACGGACCCTACGTTGTCTCCGAATTCGTCGCGGACCAGTACGTCACGTTGCGAGCGAACGAGAACTATCGCGGGTTGCGGGAACCTACCTTCCAAGAGATTCAGGTTCGCTTCATGAGCGACCCGCTCGCACAAGCGCAAGCGCTTTTGGTAGGTGCGGTTCAGGTCGCCATTCCGACCATGAACAAAGATGTGCGTGATGCTCTCGCGACGATGGATGCCACGATTATCGATGGCGATACCGCGACGTTCGAACACCTTGACTTACAGATTGCCGAGTCGAAGAGTGGGGTTTTTGATGACCCCCGTGTTCGCCAAGCCTTTCTCATGACGGTACCTCGCGAGCAGATCGCCACTACTGCGTTGGCCGCTCTACAGCCTCGTGCGCAAACGAGAGACTCGTTCCTGTTCGCGCCGGGCGACCCGGGCTACCGCAGTGTTCGTGCGTCGAATGGTTCAGCGGACTATGCCGACCCAGATATTGCTGGTGCTCAAGCTTTGCTTGCCGAGGCCGCTGTAGTCGCTCCTGCCGTGTGCGTCCTTTTCGACTCCGGTGATCCTCTGCGGGCTGCCGAGTTTGCGCTCATCGCGGAGTCGGCAACCGCGGCCGGTTTCGTAGTCACGAGCTGTGCGAGTGCGGAATGGCGCGACACCCTCGGGGTTGCCGGTGCCTACGATGCAGCTCTTTTTGGATGGCACAGCCCTCGGCCCGGAGTGGGGCTCGCGCTCGACGTTTTCGGCGCGGAGGGGTATGCGAATCTCAATTATTTCTCTGACCCGACGATTGACTCACTCTTAGCAGAGGCGATTTCACCCGCCACGACTGCTGACGAAAAAACATCCGCGTTAAAAGAGGCGGATGCCAGACTGTGGCAAGCCGCGTACGGAATGCCGCTTTTTCAGCATCCGACCACCGTCGCGTACGACCAAGACCGAGTGGAAAATGTTTCGATTTCGTCCCTCGCTCCGGGCGTGTGGTGGAACGTCTGGGAGTGGAAGCCTTAGCTCACTCGGCGCTGAGTTGGAACGGCTGAGCTGACCGTCACGGGGCGATAGTCGAGACCCCTGAAGAGGCGGCTGCGATAAATCTTGCCAAACAGGGTAAACTGTTGGAGCAGGATACTCTGAATGATCTTCTGCATCTTCCCAAGATCTTTACCCGGTGGCATCAGGCCGCCGATCTGCTGCCGAAACTTTCTGCGCAGCGACTGCGGTGAAAGACCGCACAGCCTCCAATGAATTAAGGAATATTGCTATGGCTATGGCCACTCGCAGCGACTTGCGCAACGTAGCAATCGTTGCCCACGTTGACCACGGAAAGACAACTCTCGTTGACGCGATGCTTCGCCAGACGAACTCCTTCGAAGCGCACGCGCACCTCGAAGAGCGCGCGATGGACTCGAACGAGCTCGAGCGTGAAAAGGGAATTACGATTCTCGCGAAGAACACGGCGATCTCCTACAACGGCAAGTACGCCACTGAAGGTCCCATCACGATCAACGTGATTGACACTCCAGGCCACGCCGACTTCGGTGGCGAGGTTGAGCGTGGACTCAGCATGGTCGACGGCGTTGTACTGCTCGTTGACGCCAGTGAGGGTCCACTGCCGCAGACCCGCTTCGTACTCCGTAAGGCACTCGAGGCCAAGCTGCCCGTAATCCTTTTGGTCAACAAGACCGACCGCCCCGATGCTCGTATCGACGAGGTTGTTGCTGAGAGCCAGGATCTTCTCTTGGGTCTTGCTAGCGACATGGCGGATGACGTTCCCGACCTCGACTTGGACGCCATTCTTGACGTTCCTGTTGTCTTCGCCTCGGGCCGTGCCGGCGCCGCAAGCTGGAACAAGCCCGAGAACGGTTCGCTTCCGGATAACGACGACCTCGAGCCACTGTTTGACGCGATCCTCAAGCACGTTCCTGCTCCGTCGTACGACGACGAGCACCCCCTTCAGGCGTGGGTCACCAACCTCGACTCCTCGCCGTTCCTCGGCCGCCTTGCTCTTCTTCGCGTCTTCAACGGCACGATCAAGAAGGGCCAGACCGTTGCTTGGGTCAAGCACGATGGCACGCAGGCTAACGTTCGTGTGACCGAGCTCATGATCACGAAGGCTCTCGACCGTTACCCGGCCGAAAGCGCAGGCCCCGGTGACATCGTCGCCGTTGCCGGCTTCGAAGACATCTTCATCGGTGAAACCCTCTGTGACCCCAACGACGTTCGCCCGTTGCCAACCATCACGGTTGACGACCCGGCCATCTCGATGACCATCGGAACCAACACCTCGCCGATCATCGGCAAGGTCAAGGGCCACAAGCTCACCGCTCGTATGGTCAAGGACCGTCTCGACCGCGAGCTCGTCGGTAACGTCTCGCTCAAGCTCGTCGACATCGGACGCCCGGATGCTTGGGAAGTGCAGGGTCGTGGAGAGCTCGCTCTCGCGATCCTCGTTGAGCAAATGCGTCGTGAAGGCTTTGAACTGACTGTCGGCAAGCCGCAGGTAGTTATCAAGAAGATCGACGGCAAGGTTCACGAGCCCTACGAGCACCTCACGATCGACGCCCCTGAGGAATACCTCGGCGCCATCACTCAGCTTCTGGCTTCTCGCAAGGGACGCATGGATGGCATGAGCAACCACGGCACCGGCTGGGTCCGCATGGAGTTCGTTGTGCCCTCGCGTGGACTCATCGGTTTCCGTACCGAGTTCATGACCATCACTCGTGGTGCCGGTATCGCTAACGCGGTGTCGCACGGTTACGAGCCGTGGGCTGGCGAGATCGTCACGCGCGTCAACGGTTCTATCGTTGCCGACCGTTCCGGTGTTGCTACTCCGTTCGCCATGGTGGCCCTGCAGGAGCGCATGTCGTTCTTCGTAGAGCCAACACAGGAGGTGTACGAAGGCATGGTTGTCGGCGAGAACTCGCGCGCTGACGACATGGACGTCAACATCACCAAGGAAAAGCAGCTCACCAACATGCGCCAGTCGACCTCGGACTCGTTCGAGCGTATGACTCCGTCGCGCAAGCTCACGTTGGAAGAGTGCCTCGAATTCGCTCGTGAAGACGAGTGCGTTGAGGTAACGCCTGAGTTCGTGCGTATTCGCAAGGTCGAGCTCGACAGCAACGCGCGCGCACGTCTCACGTCGCGCTTGAAGAAGCAGAACGCCTAACCTTCACTCTCGCAGGAGGCTCACATGAGCCAGCAATCCGCAGAGAGTACGATGCAGCCACGGTCATTCGATCGTGGCTGCATTGTTGGTTAACGACCCGTTCAGCAGCTACCCATTCGTCTTCTGGAGTTGTCATGTTGAGCGCACGCCACAGTGTTAGCGCATCCGTAGCCCTCGTTCTGGCCCTCGCGGCCACGCCCGCACTTGCTGGCTGCTCGGGGGAGAACCCCATCGGTGGCATTGTTGAGCAGGCAACGGGCGGCAACGTTAGCTTGGGCGGCACGGAGATTCCCGAAGGGTTCCCGGGGGCGGTGCCTCTGGCCGACGGTGAAGTCCAGTTTGCGATTGCCGCGGGCGAGGGTGAGGGCCGGGGCTATAACGTCACCATTATGACCGGCTCGCAGTCACCGCTCGACGCGATCGAGGCCGAATTTGCGGATGCCGGTTTCGAGTCACAAGTGCAAGCTAGCGGCTCAGAAGGCGCTGGGACTGTAATTTTCTCGAGCGATTCGTGGAACGTTGCAGTGATTGTGGCGAGCACCGACGACGGTTTCACCGCGAACTATACAGTCGCTCCTGCGGGTGCCTCGAACTAACACGAACTCTTAGGCGAGATCGAACATCCCGGCGCCGACAAAGCTGGACGAGGTAGCTCCCGGCGGCACAGCAAAGATCGCCGAGCCGACATAACGCACGTACTCGTTCATGAGGTCATTACGGGAGAGGGTCAGCTGAATGGGCACGAATTGCTTCTCAGGGTCGCGCTGAAAGCTGATGAAGAATAGCCCCGCGTTGAGTCGGCCAAGTTCGTCGTTGCCGTCGACGAAATTGTAGCCGCGCCGAAGAATCTGAGCCCCTCCGTGGGTGTCGGGATGGGCGAGCTTGACGTGCGAAGCATCGTCGATCAGGGGAGCGTCATCGCGACCAGTCTGCTCGAAGTCGGGATCGGTGAACTCGCTGCCGCCGCTCAGGGGAGCACCCTCACCCTTCGTGCGACCAAAGATGGTCTCCTGCTCGCGCAGTGATGTGCGGTCCCAGGTCTCGATCGTCATGCGAATCTTTCGGCTGACGAGATACGAGCCGCCGGCCATCCATGCTGTTCCGTCCCCGGAAGCGGCCCAGACGTGTTCATTGACGGCGGCAGTGTCTTCGGCACGCAGGTTAGCAGTGCCGTCTTTGAAGCCGAAAAGGTTGCGCGGCGTCTTTTGCGCCTGCGTTGTCGACGAAGTGCGACCAAAGCCGAGCTGGGACCACCGCAGAGTCGCGCGCCCGAAGGCGATGCGCGAAAGGTTGCGAATCGCGTGAACGGCGACCTGCGGGTCGTCGCTGCACGCTTGGATGCAGAGGTCGCCGCCGACGAGTTCGGGCAGTAGAGCGTCGCTGGGGAACTTCGGGAGGTCGATGAGGGCGGTTGGTCGCTTGTTGGCGAGGCCAAAACGGTCGTCAAACAGGCTCGGGCCGAAACCGAAGGTAATGGTGAGTCCGCCCGGTGGAAGGTCGAGGGCCTCACCAGTGTCGTCCGGTGGTGCGTCGTAAGGTCCGCCGGCAGGGCCGTACTCGCCGGCAGCCTGGCCCGCAGTCATTCGTGCTGCGGCGTAGGTCCAGTCGCGCAGCAGCTCAATAAGCTCGTCGCGAGAAATGTCGTTGACGTCAAACGCCGCGAAGTGAAGGCGATCTTGCGCCGGCGTAATAATGCCCGACTGGTGTTCGCCGAAGAACGGATAGGTCGACGCCACATCATTGCCGGTGGATGTCGAGCCGCCGTTGACCGCGAAAACACCGCCGACGCCGAGACCGGCACCCACGACTCCCGCTCCGGCGAGGCCGAGCAGGCCGCGGCGAGAGAGTCCCGTGGTGTCATCTTGTGCCATGGCGGTGCTTTCGTCGGTGATTAGTGCGTGGTTGCGACTGCGGTTAGAGAACGAGAACTGCGGTCAGTCGCGAGAGCGGTTCCGCGAGGGCATTAACCTGATCGGAGAACGCGCGAATTTCACTCGTGGACAGTTCAGTGTAAAGGCGGAACCCGTCGCCCTCCTTCTGAGCGTCGAGCAAGACCTGCAGCTGCTCGAACTCCTCATCAAGGGTGGCGGCGAGGTCGGCATCCTTTTCAACGAGGATGCCGCGGACGCCGTCATAGAGAACGCGAGCGCCGTCGATGTTGGCTTGGAAGTCCCAGAGGTCGGTGTGCGACCAGAATTCTTCTTCTCCTGTGACCTTGCCACTGGCAACTTCATCGAGCAGGCCAATTGCCCCGTTGGTCTGCTGGTCGAGAGTGAACTCGAGCTCCTGCACGTTGGCGTAGAGCGTGTTGGTGTCGGCGACGAGCTGCGTTGCGAGCGCCTCGCGCTTGGACTGGTCGTAGGCTTCGAAGCCGGCTTCGGCATCTTCGGGCCACAGGTCTTTTTCGATGGCGTGCCAGCCGGTCCACTCCTGGCCGTCTTCGAGGTCTGCTTCACGCAGATCCATGCGGGGGTCGAGGTCGCCGAATGACTCAGCGACTGTCTCGACGCGCTCCCAGAAGACGCGCGTGGGGGCGTAGAGCGCGCGTGCCGCGTCGTCATCGCCCGCGATGTAGGCGGCAGCGAATTCTTCCGTGCCGACCACCAGGTTTTCGATCTGGTCTTTTACATAGCTCTTGTAATTGGCGTTAGCGACTTCGATTTGGGCCGCAACGTCCCCGCTAAAGGAGAGGTCATCGCCGGAGTCGGTTACGGTAAACGCAGTGGTGCCGATACCTTCGCCGACCATTCCGGGCTTGCAGACCGTGAAGTAATCGCCGGGCTGAGCTAAGACGACGAGGTCGCGAGTGATGCCGGGACCAATGTTCTCGACCTCTCCGACGATGCGCAGACCGTCATCTGCGAGCAGATAGAACTCGGTGACTTGGTCGCCCGAGTTCGTCACGGAGAAGATGAGGTTGCCGCTCGGCGCTTCGGTCGCGCTTACGGCGCAGTCGGTCGCGCTGCTGTCTACCGCAATTGCATTACCGGATGCGGTGGTGCTGACGTTGTTGGGCACGCAACCGGTGAGCGCGAGAGCTGCAACGGTAGCGGCTGCGGCATAGCCAAAGCGGGTCGAAAGGGCGGTCATCAGGCTCCTTGAGTGCTGAGAGGTGAAGCGGGAACGAAGGATTTGTCTGCACGGGTATTGCCGCGAACAGTGCGGATGAAGATCGTCATAACGATGCCGACGTAGGCCGACCAGGCACCGGCCTCGAACCACGTGGTGGCAGGGGAGAAGTTGAAGACGCCCTTGAGCAGCGTTCCGTACCAGCTATCGGGTGGGATGATCGCGCTCACGTCGAAGGCGAGGGCATGAAGCCCCGGCAGCACGCCAGCCTCTTGCAGGTCGTGAACTCCATACGAGAGCACGCCAGCGGCAACAATGATGAGAATCGCGCCGGTCCACGTGAAGAAGCGAGTGAGGTTGATGCTGACGACACCGCGATAGATGAGGTAGCCAAGAACGATCGCGGCGGCGATGCCGAGCGCTGCCCCGGTGAGGGGGAGCGTCGTGGAACCGCTGGCCTGAACCGCGGCCCAAATAAAGAGGGCGGTTTCGATTCCTTCGCGCCCGACGGCGAGGAACGCCACGAGCACGAGGCCCCAGCCGGCACCGGTGAGATGCGAGTCGACTTCGCTGCGCAGTTCGCGACCAAGGCCGCGGGCGGCGCGCAGCATCCAGAAGATCATCCAGGTGACGAACGCGGTAGCGATGATGGAGAGGATGCCGCCAATGAGCTCTTTTGCTTGAAAAGAGAGGCCGTAGGCGCCGAAGGTGAGGCTCGCACCGAGCCCGAGGGAGAGTGCCACAGCAATACCGACACCAAGCCAGATGCGGGGGAGAACGTCACGTCGGTCGATCTTGTGAACATACGCGATCAGAATTCCGACAACGAGAGCTGCTTCAAGGCCTTCTCGCAGGCCGATCAGGAAGTTTGCGAGCACGGCACTCTCTTGTCGATGGGGATTTTGGGCAGGTTGGTAAGCCTAACCTAATCAACCGTAATTGAGCTACCTGTGCTTATTCTGTCTACTGCAGAACAAATGGTGGAGGAACGGCCGTGAAAGATCGCGCACAACGAGTGCTGGTTATCGCTGCACGCCCAGAAGATGAGGCCTACGTTTTCGGGGCTACCATTGCGACCCTCGTTCAGCGGGGCACCGAGCTCATCGTGCTGAGCTGCAGCAACAATGCCACTGCCGCCATCGGGGCGAGCCCCGCGACGGGTGATGTTCCGGTAATGACCGCGCAAACCTCGCTCGCTCCGGCTGTGGGCGTCGCTTCGCCTCCCTCGAACTCGACGACGACTTCTGCGGCTGCTGAAGCGGTAGTCAGCGCGGAGCCCGGGGTGATTGACGCTGGCTCAGTAGATGAGATCGTGCGCGAAATTCTCGGCATCACCGCACACCACATTTTGCGCGAAGACAACGGTCGCCAGTTCAGAAAACTGAGCGCTCGCGACCTTGCCGCTGATCTCGCCGCCGCTATCACCTCGCTGAAGCCGGATGTTGTCGTCAGCTACGCCAAGGAAAACAGCGGAACGGCCCGTGGCTCCGAAGCTCTGCTCGTGCACGAGGCGACAGCGCTCGCCACGGAACTCGCCGGCGTGCCTTTCTATACGGCATCCGCTGTTCCTGTCGATCGCGGAGTCGCGGTGTCGACGGCGACCGCCCTTGCCTTCAAGCGTCGTGCCACCGAGATTTACCGAAATGAAATTCCGGTGGGGGAGAGCGTGTCGACTCCGGTGGAGTATTTACGCCGATTGCGCCGACGCGAGTTGGTCGTTGGGGAGCGCAGCCGCTTCGAACGGGTCGTGTTGGCGTTCGTCTCGCTTGTGCTGGGAGCACTGGTAGGCGTCGTTCTCACGGCAGTCCACCAGTCGGCGTTCACCGTGGGCACTGTGCGAGTTCCCTGGGGCGTGGTGGTCTCTGTTGTGTTGGTCACTGCACTGATTCTGGGTCTCCGCCTGATCTATGACACGCGCGTTGCTGCCGGTTTCGCTTCTCTTGGCGTACTTCTTATGTCGGCGCTCTTGGCTAACGTGATGCCGGGTGGAACGATTTTGATTCCAGCGAATACCGCTGGCTACATCTGGACTTTCGCGCCCGTGCTCGTGGTGCTCATCGTTGTGGGGTGGCCGCGGGTGAACCGTCAGGTTTCGTCGGCGAGCCGCGCTAACATTGAATTGAACTCTCCCGTGAAAGGTGCGGATATCTCGTGACGTATGTCATCGCTCAGCCCTGTGTCGATCTGAAAGATCGCGCGTGTGTCGACGAATGCCCCGTTGACTGCATCTATGAGGGCGACCGCATGCTCTACATTCACCCGGATGAGTGCGTTGACTGCGGCGCGTGCGAACCTGTTTGCCCGGTCGAGGCCATCTACTACGAAGACGATCTGCCCGACAAGTGGGCCGACTACTACAAGGCCAACGTCGAATTCTTCGACCTTCTCGACGACACGTCTCCGGGCGGCGCCGCGAAGGTTGGCGTGATCCACAAAGACCACGCGCTCATCTCGGCTCTTCCCGAGGGCGGCGGGTCCTCCGACTAATGACGCGCACGCCGCTGGCTCTTCCCGACTTTCCGTGGGACTCCCTTGTGCCGTTCGGCACCATTGCGCGCACGCATCCCGATGGGATGGTCGATCTCTCCGTTGGTTCGCCGGTCGATCCGACGCCGACCGTCATTCGAGAGAGTCTGGCGACGGCAACGGATGCTCACGCCTACCCCACAACGACGGGGACCGTTCAACTCCGTGAGGCCATCGTTGAATGGTTCGAGCGTCGTCGTGGCGTAACGGGGCTCACCGTCGATCACGTACTTCCCACTGTCGGCTCGAAGGAACTTGTGGCGCTATTGCCGCTGTTGCTCGGTCTAGGCAAAGACGACGTGGTCGTGCATCCCACTGTTGCCTACCCGACCTATGCCATTGGCGCCGCGATGGTGGGTGCTACGGCAATTGCCGCCGACAATCCCTCTGAATGGCCCGAGAACACGGCGCTCGTGTGGCTCAACAGCCCTGGCAACCCTGACGGTCGCGTGCTCGATAGCGAGCAGCTGCGCGCTGCAGTGGCTCGTGCTCGCGAACTGGGTGCGGTAATCGCTTCTGACGAGTGCTACGCCGAGCTCAACTGGAACGGCGTTGACCCGACGCCTTCGATCCTCGATGCCGAAGTTATCGGTAACGACCGCTCGTCGGTGCTCGCGGTGTACTCGCTGAGCAAACAATCGAATCTAGCCGGGTACCGTGCTGCTTTTGTCGCTGGATGCTCCCAGCTGATCTCCGAACTGCTCGCCGTGCGTAAGCACGCCGGGCTCATCGTTCCTGGTCCCGTGCAGGCAGCCATGGTGACGGCTCTGCGCGACGACACTCACGTTGCGGAACAGCGCGAGCTGTACCGCGCGCGACGCGGCAAGCTGCTGCCGGCTTTGGAGCGCGCGGGATTCCGCATTGATGACAGCGTCGCTGGTCTTTACCTGTGGGCTACCAAGAACGAAGATTCGTGGCAGACAGTGGGCGATCTGGCTCAGGCCGGCATCCTTGTGGTGCCCGGCT
Organism: Rhodoglobus sp. NPDC076762; assembly: GCA_040687235.1. Lineage (GTDB taxonomy): Bacteria > Actinomycetota > Actinomycetes > Actinomycetales > Microbacteriaceae > Rhodoglobus. Next base: position 504,705 of record JBFBMV010000002.1, read on the forward strand.
CGTTCTATGGCGAGACGCCCGCTCGACACGTGCGTATCGCGCTTACGGCGAGCGATGCGACGATCGCGGATGCCGTCGCTCGTCTCGATTTGCTCGCTTAAGTGCACTAACACGCTGAGGTCTTGTCATTGACCTCTAAAAGCATGGCCGTTCGGTTGGCGGGTGTGACAGTGGCTATCCAAGCCTTGTAGGCTGTAGCGGTGAATGAAGCCCCTCAAGACCCAGAGAAGGCCACCCTCCACTTTCCGGGCGGTGCTGCTGAATTTCCCATTATCCGTGGGGTCGATGGTCACAACAGCATCGATATCTCCACCTTCATGAAGCAGACCGGTTACACGGCGCTTGATCAAGGTTTTGTGAACACTGCGTCAACGCGCAGCGAGATCACGTATATCGATGGAGACCGTGGCATCCTGCGCTATCGCGGTTATGCGATCGAAGACGTTGCGGCAAACTCGACATACCTCGAGGTTGCCTGGCTGCTGATCTACGGCGAATTGCCGTCGAAGTCGCAGCTAGAAGAGTTTGACGAAAAGATTCGTCGCCACACTCTGCTGCACGAAGACCTCCGTCGTTTCTTCGACGCTCTCCCGCACAGCGCGCACCCGATGTCGGTGCTCTCGAGCGCAGTGTCGGCGCTCTCGACGTACTACGAAGACTCGCACGACGTGCGCGACCCCGAGCAGGTCGAGATCTCGACCATCCGCTTGCTGGCAAAGCTGCCGGTTATCGCGGCGTACGCTCACAAGAAGTCGCTCGGTCAGGCCCTGCTATACCCCGACAACTCGATGAGCTTTGTCGACAACTTCTTGAAGCTCAACTTCGGCAACATGGCCGAGGAGTACCAGGTCAACCCTGTGCTGAGTAAGGCACTCGACCGTCTCCTCATTCTGCACGAAGACCACGAGCAGAACGCCTCCACCTCTACGGTGCGCCTTGTCGGTTCGACCGAAGCGAACATCTTCGCCTCGATTTCTGCCGGCATTAACGCTCTCTACGGCCCGCTGCATGGTGGCGCCAACGAAGCCGTACTCAAGATGCTGGGTGAGATCCAGGAATCGGGCGACGGTGTTCAGAAGTTCGTCGATCGCGTCAAGCGCAAAGAAGACGGCGTGCGCCTGATGGGCTTCGGCCACCGCGTGTACAAGAGCTTCGACCCGCGTGCGCGTCTGGTGAAAGAGAGTGCGGATGAGGTGCTTGCCGACCTCGGCATCAGCGACCCGCTGCTCGACATCGCTCGCGAGCTCGAAGAGGTTGCATTGGCCGATGACTACTTCATCGAGCGCAAGCTGTACCCCAACGTCGACTTCTACACCGGCGTCATCTACAAGGCAATGGGCTTCCCGCCGCGCATGTTTACCGTGCTCTTCGCTATCGGTCGACTGCCGGGCTGGATCGCCAACTGGCGCGAGATGAACGAAGACCCCAAGACCAAGATCGGTCGCCCGCAGCAGCTGTACACGGGCCCTGCGGCTCGGGACTGGCCTCAGCGCTAGACCGCAGCATCCTTACGACGAACGGCCGGCATCTCCTCGGGGAAGCCGGCCGTTTCGCGTTGCGGGGGTGGTGCCGGGTGGGGCCCAACCCCGCAACGCGAGAGTTGTGTGCTTAGGCGTGCAGCGCCGCGTTGAGTTCGACGCCGGTGCCGCTACGCGGCAGAACCTCGACAGCGCCCGTGACGGAATTGCGGCGGAACAACAGGCCGTTCACGCCACTGAGCTCAACAGCCTTGACGCTGCGCGGGGTAGCCGAACCATCAATGATGGTGACCTTGGTTCCTGCCGTGACGTAGAGCCCGGCTTCAACAACGGTGTCGTCACCAATCGCGATGCCAATTCCTGAGTTGGCCCCGAGCAGGGCGCGCTCGCCGATGGAGACACGTTCGGTGCCGCCGCCGCTGAGGGTTCCCATGATGGATGCTCCGCCACCGATATCGGCGCCGTCACCCACGACGACACCCTGAGAGATGCGGCCCTCGACCATCGAGCTGCCGAGCGTGCCGGCGTTGAAGTTGACGAAGCCCTCGTGCATGACGGTGGTTCCGGGGGAGAGGTAAGCGCCGAGGCGAACGCGCGAAGCATCGGCGATACGGACGCGCTCGGGCACAACGTAGTCGAGCATCCGCGGGAACTTGTCGATGCCGGTCACGATGATGCCGTGACGCTTGAGCGAGATGCGGAGTTCGCGGTAATCGTCGGGGTGCACGGCGCCAGCGTTGGTCCAGACGACGATCGGCAGAGCGCCGAAGAGACCGTCGAGGTTGATGCTATTGGGCTGCACGAGCAGGTGGCTAAGCAAGTGCAGACGCAGGTAGGCGTCGGCGACGTTCTGCGGTGCGGCATCCAAATCGATCTCAACGGTCACGAATTCGGTGCGCACGCGGCGGCGTTCGTCGGCCCCCAGGTGCTCTTCGAGGTCGGCTGGTGTGTAGTGCGGGTCGGTGCCCTCGGGGATAGATCCCAGGTGCGGAGCGGGGAACCACACGTCAAGTGTTGTTCCGTCGCTGGCGATTGTTGCGAGTCCGTATCCCCATGCTGTGCGCGAAGTCATGCATCAAGGTTACTTACACTGGGTGCATGCCTGCGACCGATCCCACTCTTCCTGTGCTTGATTTGACGGCCTCGAGCCCCGATCTCACCCGCCAAATCTGCGATATCGAGTCGGTCTCCGGCAACGAGCAGCGCATCGCGGATGCCGTCGAAACCGCGCTGAGCGCGTTCAGCCACCTTGAGGTAATTCGGGATGCGGATGCCGTTGTTGCTCGCACGAATGGCGGCAAGGCGCAGCGCGTCGTGATCGCCGGGCATCTCGACACGGTTCCCGTGAACGCGAACCTACCGACGACGCTCGAGATGATCGACGGCGAAGAGCACCTTGTGGGCCGCGGCACCGTCGACATGAAGGGTGGCGTCGCGATCGCCCTCAAGCTCGCGGCAGAACTCACAGACCCGGCCGTCGATGTGACCTGGATTTTCTACGACCACGAAGAGGTTGCTGCCGAGCTCAACGGGCTTGGTCGCATCGCTCGCAACCGCCCCGACCTGATGGCGGGAGACTTCGCCATCATTGGTGAGCCGTCGAACGCCACGGTGGAGGGCGGCTGCAACGGCACCGCCCGCATCGACATCTCGCTCACGGGAGTGCGCGCTCACTCCGCGCGCGCGTGGATGGGGGAGAACGCGATCCATGCTGCCGCGCCCGTGCTCGCGATTCTGGCAGCGTACGAGCCCGAGCAGCACGAGGTTGATGGCCTCGTGTACCGCGAGGGTCTCAACGCCGTGGGCATCACGGGCGGAGTGGCCGGCAACGTGATTCCGGATGCCGCGACCGTGACCGTGAACTTTAGGTTCGCTCCGGATCGCAGTACTGAGCAGGCCATCCAGCATCTTCGTGAGGTCTTCGCTGGCTTCGACTTCGAAGTGACCGACCTTGCCGGTGGTGCACGCCCCGGGCTTGATGCGCCGCTCGCCAAGAACTTCCTCGATGCCGTGGGTGGCACCCCGGCCCCCAAGTATGGCTGGACCGATGTGGCTCGCTTCGCCGAGCTCGGAGTGCCCGCGGTGAACTACGGCCCCGGCAACCCGCTACGGGCTCACGCCGATGATGAGCGTGTTGCGACGAGCGAGATTGTGGCCTGTGAGCAGGGGCTGCGGGCGTGGCTGACAGCTCGCTAGTTTTCGGAGTGCGCCGCGCGACTGCGGCCATTCTCGCTCCCGAGCGCTGGTGGATTGCGGTCATCGCCATCTTCGTGGCGTCGCGCGTCGTGACGACGTCGCTGTTGCTGTGGTTCGCCTCGATTCAGGGCCAGAACGCGTGGACGGGCCCGCACCCCGACTACTTCTCGTTCGCCAAGATCTGGGATGGCCACTGGTATTTCATCATCTCGCTCGCGGGGTATCCGAGTGAACTGCCGGTGACGGAGTCGGGCCACGTCGGTGAGAACGCCTGGGCCTTCATGCCGGCGTATCCGGCTCTGGTGCGCGTCGTGATGACGCTGACGACTCTCGACTTCGCGGTTGCGAGTGTGTTTGTTTCGGTCGCCTTCTCGCTGGGCGCCGCCCTGATGCTCTACCGGGTGATGCATCTCGTGCTGCCCGCGGGCACGGCGCTCTTTGCGGTGGCCGTCTTCTGTTTCGCACCGCTCTCCGCCATCCTGCAGGTCTCTTACGCAGAATCGATGTACCTGTTCTTGCTAATACTCGCGCTGTTCTGGCTCATGAAGCGTCAGTATTGGATGCTCTTGCCAGTGATCGCGATTATGTCTGTGACCCGGCCAAGCGGGCTCGCCTTCGCTCTCGCGCTCGGCCTGCATGTCGTGTATCGCTGGTGGATCCGCCGGCGTGAGGAATTCCCGCTGCACGAACGCATAGCAGCGGTCTCGGCAACGCTCTTCAGCCTCGTCATGGGATTCGCGTGGCTACTGATCGCTGCTGTCGCCACAGGCTCTCTGACGGCGTACACGGACACTGAACTTGCGTGGCGAGCATCATACGTTGGACATGGGGAACTCATTCCCTTTACCGCGTGGTTTCAGGGGGCGGCATTCTGGGCGCAGTGGTGGCGGATGCCGCAGTGGTTGCTGACCGCCATTCTCGTTGCCGCGGTGATCACCTTCTTTGTCTTCCTGCTCACCCAACCCTCACGCCGATTGGGCGTTGACCTTCGTTTGTGGGTGGCGAGCTACGCTCTTTATCTCCTCGCGGTGTTCTTTCCGCAATCCAGCACCTTCAGGTTGCTGATGCCGATGTTCCCTCTCGCCGGGGTGCTGGCTCTGCCGCAGTCGCGGGTGTATCGTGCTGCGCTCATTGCAACCTGCATCGCCGGTCAGTGGGCGTGGATCCAACTGGCATGGTGGGTTGACACTTACGACTGGACCCCGCCCTAATTAAATGCACAGTAAGTGAATGATTCGACAGAGTTTCAGTATCGGCGGTTTTTGCTGGATAATAGAAGCCAGTACCGATGAAAGGGGACTATCGATGGCAGCAATGAAGCCGAGGACCGGTGACGGGCCAATGGAGGCTGTCAAAGAGGGTCGACTCATCGTCGTACGTGTACCTCTCGAAGGCGGCGGCCGTCTCGTTGTATCTGTAAACGATGACGAAGCAAAAGAACTGCACGACGCTCTCGCGGGTGTAGTCGCTACCGCTTAGAGTTTTCTTAGCCTTAATCGGCGGCTCACGCCAGTGTGTCCACTCTTGAGTGCTCACAACACGGCGCGAAGCTCGTCGAAACTCAGCACCGAACACGATCATTCGTGTTCGGTGCTTGTGGTTAACGCGCCGCCGCAGGGCAGCGCGTTGGCTGTGACTAGCCAGCGGTGCTGGTCTCGAGCCACTCGCTGAGGTACTTCGCCGTTGCGCCGGGGCCGGAAGCCACTTCGCGGGGCGTGCCCGTGGCGACGATCGTGCCTCCCTGGTCGCCGCCGCTCGGACCGAGGTCAATGACCCAGTCGCTGGCGGCGATGGTGGCCAAATCGTGTTCCACAAGCACCACGGTGTTTCCGGCATCCACGAGCCGCTGCAGTTGGGCGAGCAGCAGTTCGGTGTCCGAGGGATGCAGTCCCGCTGTCGGCTCATCGAGCAGGTACAGCGCATGGCCGCGACGCGCGCGCTGCAGCTCGGTTGCAAGTTTGATGCGCTGCGCTTCACCACCACTCAGCTCCGTTGCGGGTTGGCCGAGTCGCAAGTAGCCGAGGCCGACATCGCGCAGCGTGTCGAGGCTGCGTAGCGCCGAAGTGGATTCGGCGAAGAACTCGGCGGCGGTGGTGACGGTCATGCCCAGCACGTCGGCGATGGTTTTGCCGAGGTAGGTGACCTCGAGCGTTTCGTCGTTGTAGCGTGCGCCGTGGCAGGTATGGCAGGGCGCATAGGTTCCCGGCAGGAACAGAAGCTCGACCGAAACGAATCCCTCGCCCTGACACGTTTCGCAGCGACCGCCGGCCACGTTGAACGAGAACCGGCTGGCCGTGTAGCCGCGTTTCTGGGCCTCATCGGTGGCCGCAAAGAGTTTGCGAACGACATCGAACATCCCTGTATATGTCGCAAGGTTCGAGCGCGGCGTGCGTCCGATCGGGCGCTGATCCACGAGCACCAGACGGTCGAAAGAGTCGAGACCGGCGGTGTCTTCGAGCGTGAGGTCGTGGCGCGGGTCATCCGCATCTGCGGCGTCGGGTGCGTCATCCGGAGCGGCACCGAGGTGAGTGCGCACGGCTTCTGCGAGCACGTGGGTGACGAGGGTTGACTTGCCCGAGCCTGAGACGCCCGTGACTGCGGTCATTACGCCGAGCGGGAAGTCGACCGTAAGATCGCGGATGTTGTGCAGCGAGGCTTTCTTCAGCCGCACCCACGATTCCGGGGAACGTACCTCGCGCGTCTCTCGCACCTCCTGCGGAAAGAGATAGCGGCCGGTGACCGACTCGGGAACATCCTTGAGGCCGTCGACGGGACCGGAATATACGAGTTGTCCGCCGCCCTCGCCCGCTCCGGGACCGATGTCGACGATCCAGTCGGCACGGCGAATCACGTCAAGGTCGTGTTCCACCACGAAGAGAGAGTTACCGGATGCCGTCAAACGGTCAAGAACCTTCAACAGCGGTGCGGCATCTGCCGGGTGCAATCCCGCCGAGGGCTCGTCGAGAACGTAGACGACCCCGAAGAGGCCGGAGCGCAGTTGGGTGGCGATGCGCAGGCGTTGAGCTTCGCCGGGGGAGAGCGTGGTCGAGTTGCGGCCGAGGCTGAGATAGCCGAGCCCGAGGTCGAGAAGAACGTCAACGCGCGCGATCACATCGTCGCCGATGCGGTGGGCGACCTCGTTGCCTTCTGACCCTTCGCTTTCGGAATCGGCGCGCGCCATTCCCTCGCGCAGTCGATCCGCCAGGTCGGTCAGCGGAACCGCGTTGAGCTCCGCGATGCTGAGGCCCGCAAAGGTGACCGACAGGGCGTTCGCCTGCAGGCCGCTGCCGCCACACTCGGGGCACGTCATGCTCTGCACGAAGCGCAGCGCGCGCTCGCGCATCCGCTCGCTCTGAGACTGCGAGAGCACGTTCATGATGTGCTTGCGGGCGCTCCAGAACTTGCCGTTGTAGCCGTGGTCGACGCGACCTTCTTCGGGCTGGATGAAGACCGACGGCTGCTCTTCGGTGTACAGCAGCCAGTCGCGATCTTTGCGACTGAGCGTGTGCCAGGGCGCGCGGGTGTCGATCCCGAGGCCGTTGACAATGCTCTTGAGGTTTGCGCCCTGCCAGGCTCCCGGCCACGCGGCGATAGCGCCATCGCGAATCGAGAGCGACGCGTCGGGCACAAGTAGCTCTTCGGTCACGTCATGGACAACGCCAAGACCGTGACAGCGCGGGCACGCGCCGGTCGCCGTGTTGGGCGAGAAGGCTTCAGCCGAGAGGTGAGTAACACCGGCGGGATATGTGCCGGCACGGGAATACAGCATGCGCAGCAGGTTCGAGAGCGTCGTGATCGTGCCGACGCTGGAGCGCGAACTGGGCGCTCCCCGGCGCTGCTGAAGCGCAACGGCGGGAGGAAGGCCCGTGATATCCGTGACATCCGGAGCACCCACCTGATTGAGCAGGCGGCGAGCGTACGGGGCCACAGACTCGAAGTAGCGGCGCTGAGCCTCGGCGTACAGGGTGCCGAAAGCGAGCGACGACTTTCCCGAACCGGAAATGCCCGTAAACGCGACCATGCAATCCCGGGGCACATCGAGATCGATGTTGGCGAGGTTATTCTCGCGGGCCCCGCGAACACGAACCCAGCCGTCACGATCGTTGCTAGTCATGGATGCTCCGTTCTCACGGCCTGCGGAGATCCAGCTTCCTCAGCAGCGCGCGCTCAGTCGTGTTCGTCGAGGGATGGCGGTTTATCCACCCTACGGACAGAACGCTGAACACCCGGTGAGCGTTCGCTGAGCGCGTTAGTCGCTGAGCTTGGTGAGCTGCAGAAGCCCGTCGCCGACGGGGATGAGCGAACTGATCACTGCCTCCGACTGTGCGATCTCCCTCAAGAGCGTGCGGAAATTGCTGACCGTCGAGTCACGCTGGGCGGGGTCGGCAACGCGATCGCGCCACAGAGCGTGAGCCACCGCCACGACACCGCCGGGGCGAACGAGGCGAAGACCGTGTTCGACGTACTCGATGACCGACTGCGGGTCGGCATCGATGAAGACGAGGTCGTAGCTCGACTCGTTCATGCGCGGCAGAACTTCGGCAGCCTTGCCACCGATCTGGCGTACGCGATTCGACTGGATGCCGGCATCCGCGAAGACCGCGCGAGCAACCTGCTGGTGGTCAATCTCAGAGTCGATCGTGGTGAGCAGCGCGCCGGGGCTACCGGCGAGCATCCAGAGCCCACTGATGCCAACACCGGTGCCGACCTCGATGATGCTCTTGGCGCCCGTGGCCGCAGCGAGCAAGGCCAGCTGAGCACCGACAGCGGGGCTGACCGCTTCGATTCCCAACTCGCTGGAATGCACGCGCGCCGCAGCGATCTCTGGGCGTTCGACAACGAACTCCTCGGCGTACTTCCAACTCAACTGCTTATCTGACACATTGCTCCTATCGCTGTGTCAACTGTAGACGGCGTAGCCGCTAGCGCAGGTAAGCTAAACGGGTGTCCTTCGGTCTCACATTCGACAAACTGCTGATCATTGGGATCATCGCTGTCTTTTTGCTGGGCCCCGACCGTTTGCCCTACTACGCGTCGCAGCTCGCCCGCCTTGTCCGCTCGCTGCGTGACATGGCCAATGGTGCCAAAGATCGCATGCGCGAAGAGATGGGCCCCGACTTCGACGACATCGACTGGAAGCAGCTTGACCCGCGCCAGTACGATCCGCGTCGCATCATCCGCGATGCCCTCATCGAAGACGAAACACCTCCCGTGAAGGTGCGTCCGCCGCGTTCAGCCGCCTACGCGGAACGCCAAGCGGCGCTCGCCGAACGACAATCGCAACTTAAGGCAGAACTGAAGGCGGGCGAACGCGCCCCCTTCGATAACGAAGCGACGTAGCGCGCCCTCTCCAGACCTCGCTGCCACCCGCCCTAGCGGCGGCGCAGCACCTTCAACACGGTCAAGAGCGTGACCATGAGGCCAGCCATCGCGGCGAACTCAGCACCGGAACGTGGCAACTGCAGAATGCCGTTCGACTGCGAGACCGTGCGCGATTGCACGAAGCGCAGGATGCCCTCTGGCCCGTTACGGCGTCCCAAACCAGAGTGCTTCATTCCGCCCATCGGCGCATCGACGCTTGAGAAGCTGCCGCGGTAGCCCTCGTTGATGTTGACGCTGCCGGCATCCAATCGATCGGCAAGGCGGCGCGCGTGGGCGATGGAGCCACTGAAGATCGAGGCGTTGAGGCCGAACTCCGTGTCATTGGCGCGGTTGATGGCATCCGTGTCGCTCTCGACTGAGGTGATTGCCACGACGGGGCCGAATGTTTCGTCGGCGAAGCAGTCCATCTCGGCGGTGACTCCCGTAAGCACGGTCGGCGCGTAGAAGTAGGGGCCGAGATCGGGCCGGGGGATTCCGCCGGCGACCACGGTCGCGCCCTTTGTGACGGCATCCTCTACGTGGGCCTGAACACGCTCAAGCTGAGCCTGCGAGGTGAGCGAACCCACATCGCCCGAGTAGTCGAGCGCGGACGTCTGCGAAAGAGCTTTCACGCGCTCAGCGAAAGCGCGCGTGAATTCAGCCTCGATCGACTTGTGCACGTAGATGCGCTCGATTGAAACACACAACTGCCCCATGGAGGCGAAGCACGCATAGACGGCATCCTCCGCGGCCTGGACGGGGTCGGCATCACCAAGCACGAGCAGGGGGTTCTTGCCGCCCAGCTCGAGCGACGCACCGATGAGGCGCCCAGCGGCACGCTTGCCGACCTTGGTGCCCGTGGGCGTCGATCCGGTGAAGCAGATGTAGTCGGCGGCATCGACGACGGCATTGCCGACCTGATCTCCGGGGCCCGCCAGAATCGGCCAGACAGCGGCGGGAACTCCGGCATCGATGTAAGCCTCGCGGGTGGCGAGCATCGAGAGCGCGCCCTGATTGTCGATCTTCTGAATGACGGCACTGCCGGCGGCCAACGCAGGCACGATATCCATCGCCCCGAGAGCAATGGGGTAGTTCCACGGCGTGACAACACCGATGAGTTGCTTGGGGGAGTAGCTCACCCGAGTCGACATGAGCAGCGGAATGCCCGCGCGGCGACGCTTGGTCGCCAACACGCGCTCGGCCGAGATGGCGTAGTACCGGGTAATCGAGGCTGCTTGAAAGATTTCCTCGAAGGCTTGCCCACGAGTCTTGCCCGACTCCGTCTGCAGCAGGTCGAGCAGCTCGTCTTGACGCTCTAACAGCAGGTCGTGGGCACGCAGCAGAACGCGGCGACGGTAGGCGAAGCCGGCGTTGCGCCAAGCGCGCTGAGCGGTGCGAGCGGATGCCGCGGCATCCCGAACATCGCGGGCCGAACTCTGCGGCAACTCGTGCAGGGGTTCGCCGCTGAATGGCGAAATCACGGTGGCGGTGTCGGAGGCGGTGCACCGCAGCTGGGCAACGAGAGTGTCGCGGCGACGCGACCCGATCAGTGAGGTAACTGTGTGAGGCGACATGTCTCAACACTACGGCTGAGCACCACAATTTCGGCTGTGCAAAGCACTAGGCTCACAAAGATGACGACCGCAGCGCCGCGAGCTCTGACCCGATCCACGATCGCCACCTACGCCATTGGTTCTCTTGGCACGGGAGGCTTTGGTGCCCTACCGGGTCTCGTGCTCGTCTATTACCTCACCGACACCCTGGGCATTGCCGCCCTCGCGGCCGGAATTCTGGTGACCGCAGCCAAGGTGTGGGACGTGATCATCGACCCCGTGATCGGCGCGCGCAGCGACCGCAGCCTCGCGCACCGTGGCACGCGACGCCCGGTGATGTTGCTCGGAGCCATTCTGCTGCCCATCTTGTTCGTTGTGACCTTTGCGGTGCCCGCCGGTATCGGCCCGCTCGCGTCAGGCATCTGGGTCTTCATTGCTTTCGTGGCGACAGCGACGGCGTTCAGCCTCTTTCAAGTGCCGTACATCGCGCTGCCGGCCGAGCTAACTCGCAGTTACGACGAACGCACGCGCCTCTGGCCGTTCGGGTTGTCGTGCTCACCGTTGCGATTCTGCTGTTTGGTGCGGGAGCACCCGAAATTCGTGATGCCTTTGCGGATGAACGGCTCGGCTATCTCGTGATGGCACTCTCTGCGGCCGCCCTCATGGGCGTCTCGCTCGTGATCTCTTCGTTCTCCGCGCCCCGTGGAATCAGCGCGGTGGCCCCGGCCGTGTCGATTGCGCAGACCTACCGCGCCGGTATTGCCGCGCTCAAGCGCAGTCAACCCTTCCGGGCGTTGCTGTTGACCTTCCTGCTGCAGGGGCTCGCCACGGGCGTCATGCTCGCCGGCGCGCAGTATGTGGCGACGTGGGTGCTCGGCACCGGGGTCGCGATTTTGTTTGTCTCGCTCATCGGCCCCGCTCTGCTCTTTGCGCCCGTGTGGGCTGCTATCTCTCGCCGCATCGGCAAAGAGCGCGCCTTCGTGTGGGCTTCGGCCTGCTACGGAGTGGGTGCGTTGTTGATCGTTCCGCAACTGTGGGCACCCGGCGTCTGGATCTATGCGCCCGTCGCGCTCGCCGGAGCGGGCTACGCTGGCATGCAAGCTTTGCCGATGTCGATGCTGCCCGACGTGATCTCCCACGACTCGCGCCGCCACAAGATCGCCTCGGCAGGCACCTTCGGCGGCGTCTGGACCGCGGGTGAAACTACCGGAATGGCTCTCGGTGCCACGGTGCTCACGACCGTGCTTGCGGTATCCGGCTATCTCGAATCGGTGGCCAACCAAACAGTGGTCCAGCCCGATTCAGCCATCGCCGGAATCATCATCAGCTTCAGCATTGTGCCCGCCGTGATCATCGGTCTCTCGTTACTGAGCTTCAGGCGCTACCCGCTGCGTCGCCACCACATTGATGAGGCTGACAGTGACGAGATCGACTCTGCTGCTACACCCACCACCACCCCGCACCCCACCAGTGGCCTCACCACCACTGCGAACGATCAGGAGACCCGATGAAGTTCGACCATCAGCCCGCCGATATTCTCGAACGCCTTTCTGCACTGCGCGAAGCGGATGCTCCCACTCATGGTGGGCGAGTGCTCTCGTATGTGTACGACTCCGGCCTTGCCGAACTCGACGAGCTCGCTGCCAGTGCCATCCGTGCCGTGCAGCCCGTGAATGGGCTTGACCCCACGACATTCACGTCGGTTGCCGTCATGGAACGCGAAGTGCTCGGTTTTGCTCGCGACCTGCTGGGCGGCGATGAGGATGTCGTCGGCACCGTCACGACCGGCGGCACCGAAAGCTGCCTGCTGGCCGTCAAAACGGCGCGCGATGTGTGGCGCGGTTCTGGCTCGTCGGCGCGCACGGGCACACCGCGACTCGTGGCGCCGGTGACTGTTCATGCGGCGTTCCAGAAGGCTGCGCACTACTTCGGGCTCGAACTGGATCTCGTGCCGGTCGGCCCCGGCGGCGATGTCGCCGCGAGCGATCTCATTGCACGCATGGGCGACGATGTCGCTCTCGTGGTGGTCTCGGCTCCGAGCTATGCGCACGCCGCGATGGACCCTGTCGTAGAGGTCGCGGCGGCGGCAGCCGAGCGCGGAATCGCCTGTCACGTTGACGCCTGCATCGGCGGCTGGGTGCTTCCCTTCTGGGAAGGCGTCGAGCCTTGGAACTTCGAAGTGCCGGGCGTCACGAGCATCAGCGCCGACCTGCACAAGTTCGGCTACTCACCCAAGGGCGCGTCGGTGATTTTGCAGCGCGGTCGCGACCGTCAGCGCACCCAGTACTTCGCGACAACCCAGTGGCCGGGCTACCCGATCGTGAACCCCACGATTCTGGGCTCGAAATCGGCGGGTCCTTTGGCCGCTGCCTGGGCGATCATCCATGCGCTCGGAACACGCGGGCTCGCTGAGCTCTCGCAGTCGTGCGCTCGCTCTACGCGGTCGCTGCGCGATGTCATCGGTGGCATCGAGGGCTTGCGCGTCGTGGGCAACCCCGTTGGCCCTCTGCTCGCAATCGCGACGGATGAGTCAGTCGCTCCCGAGCGCCGCGTCGACGCGCATCACTGGGCCGACCAGGTGCGCGAGCATGGCTTCCTGTTGCAGCTACAACCGTCTCTCGTGCAGAGCGACGGCAGCGTGCTGCCCGCAACCACCCACCTCACCATCACGCCGGTGACCGCCAACGTGCTCGACGAGCTCAGCGCCGCACTCGTGGCGGCAGCCGACGAGGTACGTGGCGTCGCTCCCATCTCGGCCGAGGCTCTGCTCGCTACGTTGCCCGCTGAAGCTCTTGCCGCCTTAGGGAACCCGGATGCCGCTCCGCTCGATTCCGCGACCGCTGCGGGCCTCCTGGGCGCGCTGGGGCTCGGTGCCGCCACCGAGGGGCTCCCGGAGCGGATGGCTCCGCTGCTGGCTCTCATCGCCGCGATGCCGGCGCCGCTCACGGAACGCTTGCTCATCGAACTTCTCGCGCGCCTGATCGAGCCGGAGGCATAGAGAAGGCTGATGGCGGAGCCCCTCTCAACCGACGAGCGCGCGTCCCTTCTGCGCTCACTGGCGGCGGAGATCTGCGCGCTCCCGCTCGGCCGGCCTCTAGTCGCGATCGACGGGGTTGACGGCAGCGGTAAGTCGACATTCGCGAGAGATCTTGCCGCGACCATTCTCGACGTGCCCGTGCTCGTGATTCACGTCGACGACTTTCTGAACCTTCAGAAGGTTCGCCATCGCCGAGGTCGCGACTCGGCGGAAGGTTTTTGGCTCGACAGCTACGACTACGAGGCACTGCGACGCGACGTGCTCGTGCCGTTGAGTCGAGGCGGAAGCGGAAGCTATCGAACTGCGGCAACCGATCATCGGCGGGACATCGCGGTGAGGTCAGCGCTCTCCAGCGCACCGGAGCGGGCCATCGTTGTGGTGGAGGGCATGTTTCTTCACCGCGACGAGCTGCTCGACAGTTGGGACTACTCGGTGTTCCTTGATGTGCCTTTCGCCGAAACCGCTCGTCGAATGGCGATCCGAGACGGCAGTAATCCCGACCCCGAACACACGTCGATGCAGCGTTACGTTGGTGGACAGCGTCTCTATTTCAGAGCTGCTCAGCCGTGGAAGCGCGCGACACGAGTCATCGATCATGCAAATCCGAACGAGCCACGAATCATAACTGCGGATGCAGCGACCGGTAATTAGCCGAGAACGGCGGGCCGCGTCATCCACACGTCGTGGTCGTCGCTGTCGTAGGGCACGAAACCGTGGCGCTCGTAGAGGCGGATGGCCGGGCTGCCCTGCAGCACCATGAGGCGGAACGGGCGCGCATCCGGTCGGCTGAGGGCGTCGGTGAGCACGCGCGTGCCGATGCCGTGACCGTGCAGGTGGGCGGGGAGGTAGAAGTGCTCGATCCAGCGTGCATCGGGTTCGTGGCGCACGGTGATGGAGCCCACATCCGTGCCGTCGACGCGAATGATTTGGGTATTGCTGGCAACGAACGCCTTACTCATCCACTGACGCACCCGCACAGGGTCGAAGAGCCCATGACGTTCGAGATCGTCGCGCAGTACGACGGCGCGCAATTCAAGTAACCAGTCGAGGTCGGCGTCGGTGCTGGGGCGTAGGGAGAAGTCCACTTCGGAATTCTAAGCCGGTCGAAGGCGGCGAGCGGATGCTGCGCTTACGGCGTGTGCAGCGCTTACGCCGTGTGCTCGCGTTCGAAGCGCTGGGCTTCATCCACGAGCGCTTTGACGACTGCGCGAACCGAGGGGCGCTCGGCGCGGTCGGGGCGCAGCAGCGCCGAGATGAGGCGCGACGAGGGCACGCCCTTGAGAGGGCGAGTGATGAGGCCGTTCTCCCGGTCGCGCGTTGTGAAGCGCGGCAAGATGGCGATGCCGTGGCCGGCCGCCACCACCGCTTCGACGATGCTGTTGTCCGTGAGGCGCTGGGCGACGTTGGCCGGGGCACCGTTGGCGGCCTCGATGCGGCGCAGGATGCGGTCGAACGGCAGCCCGGGCGGAACCCCGATCCACGTCTCGTCGATGAGGTCAGCCGGAGTGAGGGCGGCTTTGCGGCCAAGGGGATGATCTTCGGGCAGCGCGACATCGAGAGACTCGCGCATGAGGGGAACGACGGCGAGACCGCGCTCCGTCCAGGAGGGCAGCACGTGCGGGGAGTCGGAGACCACGATGTCGAAGTCGGCGGTGAGGTTGGCGACGTCTTCGAGCACGGAGTCTTGGTCGTTGCAGTGCAGCTTGAGGCCCGCGAGACGATTGATCGAATGGAAAAGACCGGGCAGTAACATTTCACCGCCCGTGGGGAAGATGGTCATCGTGACTTCACCGCGGGGTGATTCGCGAAAGTCGTTCCAGAGCGCTTCGGCCTTCTCGATTGCTGTGGCAACATCGGCCGCGGTCTGGGCCAGCGCGCGCCCGGCAGAGGTCAACACGATGCCGCGTCCCACCCGCTCAGTGAGCGGAATGCCGGCCTCCCGCTCCAAGATTTTGAGCTGCTGCGATACCGCGGATGGCGTGCGCATGGTGGCTTTAGCAACGGCCGTAATGCTGCCGCGATCAGCGAGTTCGCGCAGCAGCTCGAGGCGGCGTATTTCCATGTAGTTAGCCTACAAGGTTAGGTAAGAAAGATCATCTTGTTCTAAAAGGTTGCCGAAGGTCAGAATATAGACATGAACTTCGAACTAATCATCATTGCGGCACTAGCTGCTACCGGTATCGCCGCAACCCTGCGTGCCGTTGCAACCGACGGATACCGTCGTGTGCCCACCCGTCGCTACAACACCATGCCGTAGCCAACCGCCAGCCGGTTTACGCAACACCACAGCATTTCTGCTGTGGTGTTTTTGCGTTAACAGGGCGGACGGACTGGCGGCGACTACTGCGGTTCGTCATCCCACACGAGGATGTCGCCGGGCTGGCACTCCAGAACGCGGCAGATCGAATCTAAGGTTGAAAACCGCACGGCACGCGCTCGCCCATTTTTGAGCACGGCGACGTTGGCGGGACTGATTCCTACGGCGTCGGCAAACTCTCCGACCGACATGCCGCGCTCGACAAGGAAGCGGTCGATGAGGATGCGTATCGCCATCACACAACCTCATCGAGTTCAGTTCGCATCAGCACGGCTCTTTGCAGCAGGGACTTCAGTACAAGCAGCACGAAGAAGAGTGTCACTCCAACCAGAACGCTGGCGACCACCGCCAATGCCAGGAGCGGCGGGCCCGGTATGAAAGCGAGAGTTGTTCCAGCCAGAATGGTGGCAACCACCACGCTCGCGATGAGCAGATTTACCAATCGGGCTGCGTCGGGATTGAAAATGTGATCTTGCCGAATGAAGCCAACTAGAACAGCGGTGGAGGCGAGAATCACCTCGACGCAGAATCCGAATGCTAGCCCCAAAGTGAGCAGCGGAATCCGAAGATCTTCAAACTCCGGGTACTCGGTCGCGGCCATCTCAGACAGTGGCATGAGCGCGATGCAACTCACCGCTACCGCGACCGCGAGCACACCAAGCGCGATCCACGTGGCTATAGCTGCTCCCAGGGACGGTCGTGGCAAAGAAAGTTCCATAGATCGATAATCGATGGATATCTATCGAAAGTCAATAGGTGATTCGGTGGTGTCGGTCGGAACGCCCGGATGCGCCGGGGACAAACGTTCCCGCTAGCGCGGGCTAAGGCCGAGCTTGCGGCCGGCAACGCTGCGCTTGTGCGAGCGGAGAGTCGCGGCAAGAGCCGCGATGGCCTGCGCAGCAGGATCCGCGGGAGCCGCGATCACGACGGGAACCCCGGCGTCGCCACCCTCGCGCAGAGCAATGCTGAGGGGAATCGAGGCGAGCACCGAGACGGGTTCCTCGGGCGTGGAGAGCTTGGCTGCGGCATCCGCCCCGCCACCGGAACCAAAGAGTTCGAGCACGCTGCCGTCAGGCTGGGGGAGCCCCGCCATGTTTTCGATGACGCCGATCACGCGCTGACCGGTTTGGCGCGCGACAAGACCGCTGCGTTCAGCAACGTCAGCGGCAGCAGACTGCGGGGTTGTGACGACCACGACATCGGAGTGCGGCAGCAGCTGGCCGAGCGAGATTGCGACATCGCCGGTGCCCGGCGGAAGGTCAAGCAACAGCACATCGAGGTCGCCGAAGAACACATCAGTCAAGAATTGCTGAATCGTGCGGTGCAACATCGGCCCACGCCACGAGACCGCCGTGTTGTCTTCGACGAACATGCCGATCGAAATAACCTTCACGTCATATGCGACGGGCGGCAGAATCATCTCGCCCACCTGCGTAGGCTTCGCGCCGTGCAGTCCGAGCAGGCCGGGGATGGAGAAACCGAACACATCGGCGTCAATCACTCCGACGCGCAGCCCGCTCTGGGCGAGCGAAACGGCCAGGTTTGCGGTGAGGGTCGATTTGCCGACCCCGCCCTTGCCGCTCGTCACGGCCACGATCTGAGTCAGTGAATCGGGCCCGAACTGCATCGTCTTCGGCTTGCCCTTGCGCAGCTTCTCGGTGAGCGCCTCGCGTTGCGCGCGCGTCATCACTGAGACGTCAACGGTCACCGCCGTGATGCCGGCCACACGCTCGGTAGCCTCACGAACGTCACGTTCGATGGACGTCGCGGCCGGGCATCCGACAATCGTGAGGGTCAAGCCCACGGATGCTGCACCCGCGTCGTCGACGGTAACCCCTGAGATCATGTCGAGCTCTGTGACGGGACGACGAATCTCGGGGTCAATCACCGAGGCGAGGGAGGTGAGCACCGCGGCTTCGAGCTCAGCGTTCACGCTTCTCCGCGTCTTTGGTCTCGTCGTCTTTCTCGAGTTCTTCGAGCAGCGAGCGCAATTCGGAACGAATGAAGTCCTTGCTCGCCAAGTCGGTCATCGCGAGGCGAAGTGCGACGACTTCGCGCGCCAAGTACTCGGTGTCATTGAGGTTGCGCTCGGCACGCTGACGATCTTGCTCGATCTGCACGCGGTCGCGGTCATCCTGACGGTTCTGCGCCAGCAGGATCATCGGGGCCGCATAGGAGGCCTGCAGCGAGAGGATGAGCGTCAGCAGGGTGAAGTTGGTGGCGCGCGGGTCGAACTGCGCGTCGAAGGGGGCGCTCGTGTTGTAAATCAGCCAGACACCCACGAAAGCGGAGAGTCCGACAAGAAACCAGGGGGTTCCCATGCCGCGCGCAAACGCTTCGGAATAGCGGCCCATGCGGTCGCGGCTCTCGAACATACCGAAACCGGTACGTAGCCCCTTCGGGCTGTCGAGCCGTGCCTCATTGCGCTGAGACCGTGGAGTACGTCGTTTAGCGAATGCCACGTGTTGACCTCCCTGCGCGAATTTCTTGCTGCTGAACGATAGTCAGCGGTCGAGTTGATGTGTCGTCGAAACTGGCCGATTCATCGGTAGTGCTTCGCCAGTCGTCGGGAAGAAGATGGTCGAGCACGTCGTCAATGGTCACCACCCCGAGCAATCGATGGTTGTCATCGACAACCGGCACAGAAACGAGGTCGTAGCTCGCCAGAATGCGCGAGACTTCGGCTGCCGTCGTGGACGAGCGCACCGGCTCAAGCGACTGATCGATGAGGGCGCCGAGACGTTCGTTGGGCGGGTAGCGCAGCATCCGTTGGAAGTGCACCATGCCAAGCAGTCGACCGGTCGGCGGTTCGTATGGCGGCAACGTCACACAAATGGCGGCGCCCAGTGCGGGCGCGAGGTCGTGGCGACGGATGAGGGCGAGACCCTCAGCAACGGTCGCGTCGGCCGACACGATGATGGGCTCGGTGGTCATAAGTCCACCCGCCGTGTCGGGAGCGTAGCTGAGCAAGAAGCGCACATCTTCGGCTTCTTCGGGTTCCATGAGGTCGAGCAGTGTCTCGCCGCGCTCATCGGAGAGATGAGCAATGAGGTCGGCCGCGTCATCCGGCTGCATCTCGTCGAGCACGTCGGCGGCGCGGTTATCGTCGAGCTTGTTGAGCAACGCAACCTGTTCGTTCTCAGGCATCTCTTCGAGAACGTCGGCCAGGCGGTCGTCAGAAAGCTCGCCGGCGACCTCCATCATGCGCTGTTCAGGAAGTTCGAGCATCGCGTTAGCGAGGTCGGCAGGAAGGAGGTCGGAGAAGCTAGCGACAAGTTGAGTTGCCGACTGCGCTTCACCCTTGTGCTGGTTGTGCTTGATCTCGTCCCAGTTGGCGAAGTCGGTGGGGCCCTTGGCAAACAGCGGTGCTCCCGTGGCCTTGGGGCGGCGCACGAAGAGTTGACTGATTTCCCACTCGCCGAGGTCAACTTCTTCGATAGAAACGTCTTCGATTTGAGCTTCGCCCGACCCGTCACGCATGTCGACGCGACGACCGAGAAGCTCGGCCATCACGCGGATCTCACCACCGCGCTGCTCGAAGCGGCGCAGATTGAGAACACCCGTCGTGATGATCTGCCCGGAGCCAATGCTCGTCACACGACCAATTGACAGGAAAACATGCCGTTTACCGGGAACTTCAGCGATCATCCCCACTACGCGGGGGCTAGCATCGCCACGCTCCACAACGAGTACATCGCGCACTTTACCGACGCGGTCGCCATTGGGGTCGAAGACAGAGCAGCCCACCAATCGGGCGACGAATACTCTTGAGGTGCTCACATCTAAAACCCTACCCCTGCATGGGACAATGAACGGATGAGTAATTTCAGTGGATTCTCCCGCCGTGCCCCTCTGCAGTCGAGTGTGCCGCGTGGCGACGTGCTCGCAAGCTTCGAGAGCTACACCGATGCGCAAGATGCAATCAATAAGTTGGCCAAGGCTGAGTTCGATGTCAAAGGCATCGCGATCGTCGGCCGCAACCTCACGACAGTCGAATTGGTGACCGCACGCTTGAGTTACGGTCGTGCCGCTCTCGCCGGCGCTAGCACCGGTGCCTGGCTCGGGCTCTTCTTCGGGCTCATCTCCACGATCATCGCGCCCATCACGGCGCAGCAGGTCGGAATCTTCTTTGCCGCAATCGTCGCTGGCGCCGGCATCGGAATGATTTTCGGTGTCGTGAACTACTCGATCACGCGCAAGCGCCGTGACTACGCTGCAACACCACAATTGTTAGCCGAGCGCTACGACATCATCATCTCGCCCAACCTCACGGCCAAGGCTCACACTGTTCTCGGAACGTCAGCGGCCGGGATGCCCGGAGTGCACGCTGCCCCGCACGTGCCGACGCCCGAAGGCGCACCCGCCGGGGACCCGATCACGACACCCACGCCCGACGCACCGGAAGCACCGGAAGCGCCGGTCGAGGGCGGCGAAGCGCCTAAGGCCTGACGCGCGCCGGAGCTGGCGCGCGCCGCGTTTTCGCGATCGCGCGCCTGCACAACTAGGAGCGGGCGATCCACGCTTCTACGGCATCCGCCGTGCGCGGGATGTTGACCGACAGGTTCTCAGCGCCGTCTTCGGTGACGAGAATGTCGTCTTCGATGCGCACGCCGATGCCGCGGTATTCCTCGGGCACGGTGATGTCATCGGGCTGGAAGTACAGGCCGGGCTCGATCGTGAAGACCATGCCGGGCTCAAGAATTCCGTCGATGTACATGTCGCGGCGGGCGGCGGCGCAGTCGTGAACGTCGATGCCCAAATGGTGGCTCGTGCCGTGCACCATGTAGCGGCGGTGGAACTGCTTGTCCGCCTCCAGCGACTCCTCGGCTGACACAGGCAGCAGGCCCCACTCGGCGGTCTTCTCGGCAATGACGCGCATTGCTTCGGCGTGGATGTCGCGGAACTTGATTCCGGGGCGCACAATCGCGAAGGCTGCATCTGCCGCTTCGAGTACGGCGTCATAGACGCGACGCTGCACCTCGGTGAACGTGCCGCTGATGGGCAGGGTGCGGGTGATGTCGGCGGTGTAGTAGCTGTCGAGCTCGATACCGGCATCGATGAGGATGAGGTCGCCCGGCTTCACGGGGCCGTCGTTGCGAGTCCAGTGCAGCACGCACGCGTGAGGGCCGGAGGCAGCGATCGTGTCGTAGCCGACAGTGTTTCCCTCGGCGCGAGCACGACGGTTGAACGTGCCCTCCACGAGGCGTTCACCACGGCTGTGCTCGATGATATTGGGCAGATCGGAGACAACATCGTTGAAGCCCATCTGGGTGGCGTCGACGGCGGCACGCATTTCGGTGACCTCGTAGGAATCCTTGACGAGACGCAGCTCGCTCAGGTCGCGGCTGAGGTCGTCGTCGCCATCGTGCTCGAGAGCTTCAGAGTCAGCGGCAAGCAGGCGGCGGCCATCGACCTGGTCGGTGACATCGCGGTCGGCGTCGCGCACGATCAGCGTGGTGGCATCAACGCGGTCGAGCACAGCGTCGAACTCCGCCAGCGGCAGAGTCGCAACACCGAGATCGGTGGCGACGTTGGCGAGCGACGGGCGCGGGCCGGTCCAGAACTCTCCGACATCCGGGTTCGCGTAGAACTCGCTCGTGTCGCGGCCAGCGGCCGGACGGAAGTAGAGGGTGGTGTCGTGGCCATCAGCGGTGGGCTCCATCACGAGAACGCTGCCGGCAACAACATCCGAACCCCACCCGGTCACGTGCGCGAACGTGGAGTGCGCGCGGAACGGGTAGTCGGTGTCGTTCGAGCGCACCTTGGCCGAGCCGGCCGGAATGATCAGGCGCTGGCCCTGGTGAAGCTGCGAGAGGCGCTCGCGGCGGGCAGCAGCGAAGGCGGCCTGCTCGCGGGGAATAACCTCAGCGTCAACCCGCTCAGCCCATCCCGTAGAGATGTAATTAGAGAAGCCCGAAGACTGGGGCGTCGTGGAACGGTTAGAGGTCGCGCGGGGGCTGGGTGCCGAAGAATCTGCCATACCTCTAGTGTCTCCCTTCGCGCGGTAAAACGCACTATCGAGAGGGGCCCTCACTGTTCGCAGAATGCTGCGGATGCGGGGCGCGAGGCTGGATGCTTACTGTGCAGGGGAGAGCATGGCGAGCACCGGTCGGTGGTCGCTGCCGAAACCATCGTGAGACTCGATGACGCGCATCCCCGTGGTCGTCCACTCGCTCGTGCTCATGACGTGGTCGATCGGGGCGCCCAGCAGCGAGGGCAACTGGGTCGGCCACGTACCGATTGCGGCGTTGTCGGTGACCGAGGCGGCATCCGTGCAACTACCGAGAGCAAAGTCAGCGCCGTCGGTAAGCGACGCGTAGTGATCGAGGGTCGAGTTGAAGTCGCCGGCGAGGATGACGTTGGTGCCGCGGCACTGTTCGGCGAGCCAGTCGAGGTCGGTTCGCCAGTTCGTCATCTCGCCGCGCACGGGAGCGACCGCGTGCACGGCGACGATCGTGGGCATCGACGGGTCTTGAGGGGTCGCGACGAGGCTGGGCAGAGTGGAGGTCGTGCGTGTCTGCACATCGACGTCGTATTCACCGAGGTCGACACTGATCAATACGGTCGTCGAACGCGACTTGGAGACCTGATCGTAGGCAAGCGTGTGCACCCACATGGGGTGGTCGGCGGCGGCCATCAACTGTGCCACTTCGAAGCCCATCTCACGAGTTGTTTCGGGCAGCGTGACAATATCGGCGTCGTTCTCCAGTGCGAGATCAGCGATCGCTGCGGCGCCGGGAGCATCACCGAGGGTGTTCCACGACAGCACCGTCACGTCGCCGGCGGCTTTCGTCTCGAAACCGGGGCTACCAAAACCACGCGTCGACAGCACCACGAGAGAGAGCGCGCTGAACGCGAGACCGATCACCGCGAGGGATGCCGCAAAGCGGTGCATCCGAGCCGATAAGAGAGCAATGAGCGTCAACGCCAACACGGCAACGAAGGCTGCGGCGGCGCTCAACCCGCGCAGCGAGACCACCTGGGCAATACCCACCGTCTGTTCTAGCGAGAACAGCTGAGGCCACGCCGCGACAATGAGGGCGGCAGCGGTGGCGAGGATAAAGATCGCCGCGAGAAAGCGTTGAATCATAGCGACCTGAGCCTAGAGCAATAGGCTTGCATAATGCTCAACACTCCGATCGACCTGCACACTCACAGTGCCGTGTCTGACGGTACCGAAACCCCCACTCAGCTGATTCGTTCCGCTGCTCGGGCGGGGCTCGCGACGGTAGCGCTCACCGACCACGACTCCACCGCTGGCTGGCAGGAGGCCATTTCTGCGGCATCCGTGGCTGGCATCAATGTCATTCCGGGCATGGAGTTGAGCACCAACTTTGGCCCCGCGAGCGTTCACGTGCTTGCGTACCTCTTCGACCCACTCGACCGCACGATCGTCACTGAGACCGCGCGCATCCGCGATGGCCGTCTGCGTCGGGCTGAACGCATCGTTGAGAAGATCGCCCTCGACTACGACCTGACGTGGGATGACGTACTAGCGGAGTCCTCCGACGGCACGACTCTGGGTCGCCCGCACATTGCCGACGCGCTCGTGCGCAAGGGACACGTCGCCAATCGCAGCGCCGCGTTCGAGAGCATCCTGCACTGGCAGGGTGGGTACTACGAGAAGTACTACGCTCCGAGCCCGCTCGAAGGGGTGAAGATGATCGTTGCTGCCGGGGGAGTGCCCGTGCTCGCGCATCCGGCCGCTCACGGAAAATATCGGTCGATGGATGACGCGGTGATCCGCGAGCTTGTGGACCACGGCCTTTTCGGGCTTGAGGTTCACCACCGCGACAACACCGACGAGGGCAAAGCCTGGCTGATGACGGTCGTCAAGAAGTTCGGGCTCGAGATCACGGGCTCAAGCGATTATCACGGTGAAGGAAAGCCCAACCGGCTCGCTGAAAACACCACGGCCCCCGAAGTGCTCGAGAAAATCATCGCGCGAGCTACCGGATCCGAACCGTTTATTGCTGGCGTTAACCCCGCCGAGAAGGAGACCCCATGACTACCAACGCCGAAGAGTGGAACGCCCTGACCCCCGAATTGCTGCGCAGCCGAGGAAGCAACAAGTGGACCGCGCCCGAGGGAGAATTGCTGTGTGCGGGCGTTGCCGAAATGGATTATGGCACCGCGCCCGCCGTTCTCGAGGAGTGGGCTGCGATTGCTGAGCGCTTCGGCTTCGGCTACCCCGACGAGTCGGTCGCGCTCGAAATGAACGCGGCAACGGCGAAGTGGCACCGTGAGCAGTACGGCTGGAAACTGGACGCCGCCGACGTGCACCCGCTGCCCGACGTGCTCAAGGGTCTCGAACTGGCGATCACGAAGTTCAGCAAGCCGGGCGCTGCGGTCATCGTGCCGACTCCCGCCTACATGCCCTTCCTGGCTGTGCCGAAGGACTTCGGCCGTGAAGTCATCGAGTCGCCGATGCTGCGTGGCGATGACGGCAGCTTTGCGCTCGACCTCGACGACATTGCTCTCCACTTCGCTGACGGCGCCAACCTGCTGATTCTCGCCAACCCCGGTAACCCGACGGGCAAGGTGTACTCGCGTGCTGAGCTCGTGGCGCTCGCCGACGTGGCTGACGCTCACGGTGCGCGCATTTTCAGTGACGAGATTCACTCGCCCCTCGCCCTCTTTGGCAACAAACACGTGCCTCTCGCGAGTGTCTCGGATGCCGGTGCGCGTGCCGCGATCACCGCGACCAGCACGTCCAAGGCTTTCAATCTGCCCGGGCTCAAGTGTGCGCAGATCATCCTCAACAACGACGCCGACCGCGCACAGTGGGAGTCGCTGAACTGGCTTGCCACGCACGGCGCCAGCACACCAGGCATGAAGCTGAATACGGCCGCCTACCTTCGCGGTGAGCCGTGGCTGCTCGAAGTGCGCGAATACATCGAGGGCAACATCGAGTTCGCCCGGGCAGCGCTCGCCGAGCACCTACCCAAGGCCCGCATGGCTCCCATGCAGGGCACCTACTTGGCGTGGCTTGACTTGCGTGCCTACTCCGACGAGCCAGAACTTTCCGAGATGTTGGCCGAGAAGGCGGGCATCCGGGTTAATGGAGGTGTGGGTTACGGCGCGGTTGGAGCCGGCCACATTCGCGTGAACCTGGCGACCTCGCGCCCCATTCTCGAACGCATCATCGCGCAGCTTGCTGCGGCGATGACTGCCTAGCGGGTAGCGACCGCCTCGCCCCAGCCGGGGAGCGGCAGTCGCTGTTCGAGAGAGTCGAGGATGAGATCGAGACCGATCTCGAATTCGTTGGCATAGCTATAGCCGGGCAGCAATGCGTGGCCGACGGCCATTTCGGTGAGGTGGGGAAACTCGCCGGGCGGCATCTCGGTGACGATTCCCTCGGCGACTTCGGTGAGCTCTTCGGACGATTCGAAGGGCAGGCTGAGTTCTTGCAGTACGAAGCCGTAGATATAGCTGTCGAGCGCCGAGAAAGCGTGGGCGGCGCCGGCGAGCGAGAAACCGCCGGCCCGGAGGGCGCCGATGACGGCGTCGTGGTGTCGGAGCGTTGCGAGGCCCGGGTCTCGGCGTGAGTCCATGAGGCCGATTGCCCAGCGGTGGCGCACGAGCACAGTGCGAGTGGAGACAGCGCGATCGCGCATGGCCAGTCGCCAGCCGTGTTCCGTAGTGGGGAGTTCAATTTCAGCGAAGACGAGGTCGACAAGGCCTGTGAGGATCGCCTCTTTATTGGGCACGTGGTAGTAAATCGACATTGCTTCGACCCCGAGACGATCGGCGAGTTTACGCATCGTGAGCGCGGTAGCGCCTTCTGCATCGGCGAGCTCGAGCGCCGCGGCAAGTACGGTTTCGCGGGTGATCGGCGCGCGCTTTGTCGTGCTGCGCGCTCGGCTGTGCTCTGCCACTCGGGTTCTCCTTCTCGTGGGGGTATTGACTATCTTACTGCGTAAGGTAATCTTACGGCGTAAGGTTTACGAGAGAGGAAACCATGATTGCCCCTGAAACGAGTAGCTCAGCTGTCGAGCCATCCCGCCAACGCGTCTGCATCGTCGGCATCTCCGGCAAGCTCGGCCAGTATTTAGCAGCCCACGCGCTCGAGCGTGGCTACGAAGTGGTGGGAGTGTGCCGCCCGCAGAGCGTGGCAAAGCTCGAACACTTCGGGGATCGCATCACGGTTATCCCGGGCGACACTTCCAACCGCACTGTCATCGAGCGCGCCGTCGCGGGCTGCGTCGCCGTGCTGACGGTCCTCGCACCGTGGGGTGTGCGCGATTACTCCTCACGCACTGCGCAAGCCGTGATGGACTTCGCTCCGACCGGGGCCCGCCTGATCTTCTCGTGCGGCTGGCACGTGCGGGCGAGCGCGGCTGACCACTATTCACGACGCTTTCTCGCGACGGTGGCAGTCGCGTCCTGGCTCGCCAAAGCCGTACGTGCCGTCGACATTGCCGACCAAACACGCGCTGCCGAGCGCATCTTTGCAAGCGATACTCGCTGGACTCTCGTTCGCGGCAGCGACCTCGAAGAGGGCGAAAGCGAAGGGCTGCCCGTCTGGAGCTCGGCGGTCGGCTCGCCCATTCTCGAGAGCAATCTCACCCGGCGTACCGACTTCGCCCTCTTCATGGTGGAGGCGATCACGAATGACACTCTCGTCCGCCAAGCGCCAGCAATCGTCGGATGTCGCAGCGGGTCCGCCGTCGCGCATGCTTCTTCCTCGCGCGTCTAGCTGTAGCCGCTAACCTCGCGTGGTCGGAAAGCCCGGCAAGGGTGATTATCTGTCATGATCGCATCATGCAAAATGTGCTGAGAAGGATAACTGGCTATGTTTTGTTGTCCATCGCTGCGATAGTTCCAGCGCTCGTCATTTTTCTCGTGCTTCAAAGCCCGGGTACTGGCGTTCTCATTTGGTTTTTAGCACTGCAACAGCAGCGTAGTGAAAACCAATCCGGATGGTTACTGCTTATTTTTCTGGTGTCGTATTGGCCCGTTATGCTCGCGGCGGCCTCAGCGCTTCTCTTCGCTATTGCGCGGAGGGTGTCGACTCGCGCCGCTTCGATAGCGCCCGGTAATCCGAACGGCCTCAAGTTATACGTTCCACATTCCAGCGTCGAGGCCCAGAGTTCTCGCGCGGTGCACGGAGAAGAACCTCCATTCTCGCGTTCGTCAGTAGACGTCGCGAGCGGCGATCGCACGCGTACTCTGCCCACCGCGGAATACGATCCCGTTGACAAGCTTCTCCGGTGGGGGAAGCGACTTCGCATCATGGCCCGTTTGTACGCTCTAGCTGCGGTCAGCGCTCTTATCCACAGTCTTGTCAGTTTCTTCTTCTTCGAGTAGCGGGTAGCGAGTGGCGCTGGTCGGTGTCGATCGCGCCATCACTGGGGGTCTGAACCCGCCTAGTCGCAATTTCTTTCTCGCTCCCTCATAATCTCGTGACGTCCCAGTGTGAGTGCGCTCCTGCCCAGACGCACTCGTGGCACACTAATCGCATGAGCGTTGTCGAGAACTCCAAACTGACCATCGTGGGTGCCGGCAGTGTCGGCGCCAGTGCCGCCTATGCTGCCCTGATTCGCGGCTCCGCCCGCCAAATCGCGCTGTACGACATCGCGACCAAGAAGGTGGATGCCGAGGTGCTCGACCTCGCCCACGGCACGCAGTTCACGGGGTCGAGCCAGATCATCGGCGGCAGCGACATCTCCGTTGCGGCCGGATCGCACGTTGTCGTGATCACGGCGGGCGCCAAGCAGAACCCGGGTCAGACGCGTCTTGAGCTTGCTGATGTGAATGCGCGGATGCTCGGCTCGCTCATCCCGCAGCTGATGGAGGTCGCGCCGAACGCCATCTACATCGTCGTCACGAACCCGTGCGATGTGCTCACCGCGCTCGCTCAGGAGCAGTCGGGTCTGCCGCCCGAGCGCCTCTTCGCCTCGGGCACCGTTCTCGATACCTCCCGACTGCGGTGGAAGCTGGCCGAGCGCGCCGGAGTCTCGCCCTCGAGCGTCCACGCTTCGATCATCGGCGAGCACGGCGACTCCGAGTTCCCGCTGTGGTCGCGCGCGACCATCGGTGGCGTTCCGGTTCTCGAATGGCAGCGTGACGGGCATCCGCGTATGACCGAGTCAGAGCTCGACGAGATCGCCATCAGCGTGCGCGACGCCGCCTACAAGGTGATCGAGGGCAAGGGCGCGACGAACTACGCGATCGGTCTCTCGACGGCCCACATTGTGGAAGCGATTCTCGGCGACAAGCACTCCATCATGCCCGTAGCGCCCGTGCTCTCCGACTTTCACGGGATCGACGGCGTCGCGCTTTCCGTGCCGTGCATCGTGAGCGCTTCGGGGGCGACTCCCATCAAGGAGACAACGTTCAGCGAGAAAGAACTGCGACTGCTGACCGAATCCGCGACCGCCCTGCGCACTGCGGCAGATTCGCTGCGTTCGTAGCCCAACGGCACGAGCCCTCCGGCCCTGGCCCAACGGCAGTCGTTTCTCCGGCAGCGTCGGCTCGAACCAGCGCTTCTCTGGCCGCGCCTAGGCCTTTAACCACAAAAGCCCCGCACAGTGTGCGGGGCTTTCGTGTGAAGTGTGCTGCTGCTTAGGCAGTGGGAGGCGTGCTCGGTGCACCCTCGCTGCCGCCGCGACGACGACGAGTGCGCTTGCGACGAGCGGGTGCTCCGCCGTCGTGCGTTCCGCCACCTTCGGGGCGCGTGTTGTCATCTGCCGCACGAGCGCTTGCTACCGATCTGCCATCGCTCGAGCGCGACCCTGAACCGGATGCCGAACCTGACCCTGAACGGGTGCGGTTGCGGGGCGGACGCGAGGAGTCGCCACCACGCTGCGATCCACGACCGCCGCCCGATCCCGATCCGGAACCCGAAGCAGCACCGCTGGCGCGCACTGCCGGAGCGTGCGATCCGGGCAGGCGGCCCTTGGTTCCCTCAGGAATGTCGAGGTCGGTGAAGAGGTGCGGGCTCGACGAGTAAGTTTCGACGGGCTCGGGGATGCCCATTTCGAGCGCCTTGTTGATGTGCGTCCACTTGAGCATGTCTGCCCAGTCCACGAACGTGACAGCAACACCGGTCTTGCCTGCGCGGCCGGTACGGCCAGCGCGGTGCAGGTAGGTGTCGTGGTCATCCGGGATGGTGTGGTTGATCACATGCGTGACGTCGTTGACGTCGATGCCTCGTGCCGCAACATCCGTCGCGATGAGAATGTCTTTCTTGCCCGCCTTGAACGCGGCCATGGCGCGCTCGCGCTGCTCTTGGTTGAGGTCACCGTGCACGGCGGCGGCGTTGAAGCCACGGTCGTTCAGTTCTTCAACGAGCTTGGCGGCAGCACGCTTGGTGCGCGTGAAGATGACGGTCTTGCCGCGACCCTCAGACTGCAGGATGCGGGCGATGACCTCATCTTTGTCGAGGTTGTGAGCGCGGTACACGACGTGCTTGATGTTCTTCTGCGTCAGGCCCTCGTCGGGGTCGGTGGCGCGGATGTGGATCGGCTTGTTCATGAAGCGACGAGCGAGAGCCACGATCGGGCCGGGCATCGTTGCCGAGAACAACATTGTGTGTCGAGTGGGAGGCGTCTGCGCGAACAGCTTCTCGATGTCGGCAAGGAAGCCGAGGTCGAGCATCTTGTCAGCCTCATCCAGAACCATCACCTTGATGTCCTTGAGCGAGAGCATGCGCTGGCTGGCGAGGTCGAGCAAACGACCCGGCGTACCGACGATTACTTGAGCGCCGGCCTTGATCTGTTCGACCTGACCCTCGTACGCCTTGCCACCGTAAATAGCGGCGATCTTGGTGGAGCGGTTGGATGCTGCGAGCACGAGGTCTTCAGCTACCTGAACACACAGCTCGCGGGTCGGTACCACGATGAGGGCCTTCACGCCGGGCTCAGGATCGGTGCCGAGCGACTGCAGTACGGGGAGCCCGAAGCCGAGCGTCTTACCGGTACCGGTCTTGGCCTGGCCGATGATGTCCTGGCCTGCGAGGCCCATGGGAATTGTTTGCGTTTGGATCGGGAACGGTTCGAGGATGCCCTTGGTTGCAAGTGCATCGACCATGTCCTGATCGATATTGAGTTCTGAGAAAGTCACGTATGAAGCCCGTCTAGGTGCGATGCGCCCTTTTTGACCTGGGGCGCC
The DNA here is from genome assembly GCA_040687235.1 of Rhodoglobus sp. NPDC076762. Taxonomy (GTDB): domain Bacteria; phylum Actinomycetota; class Actinomycetes; order Actinomycetales; family Microbacteriaceae; genus Rhodoglobus. The sequence continues at coordinate 534,762 of JBFBMV010000002.1, forward strand.
GGACCCCCTCCTGAGTCGGGGGGATGCCCGCAGTTTAGCGGGCTGCGCTGGGCTGAGGCCGTGAATTGCGGCGGCGAGGCGGGTTGTTGCAGAGACGTAGGGCACCCAGACGCTCTAAGCTGGCTGCGTGGTTAAGTGGTTTTCGCGCAAGCCAGGTCGCATCGAAGTGCCTCGCCTTCGGTCACGGTCTGACGTCTCCGCGACCGAAAAAATAGCCCTAGCGGAGTTCGCTCCCGACATCCTCGCGTTCTTCGGGCGCGCAGCGTATGTGCAACTCATGATCTTCGAGAACCTCTCGCGAGTGATCTCGACGGCGCCAACAACGGCCGCCAAGGCGGCGATCGGCAAAGCTGCCGAGCTGTCGATGGCGAAGCACCGCAAGTTGGTTGACGAGATCACCAAGGCCGGCGGTTCGCCCGCTGAAGTCATGGACAGCTTCACGGATGAGGTCGACGAGTTTGATCGCATCGCTCGCGGCGCCGACTGGTACGAATCGTTAATCTCGGCGTACTTGAGCGCTGGATTTTTCGACGACTTCTACGCACGTCTGGCTGCGGGCCTTCCTACGGAATCCCACACTCGTCTTGTCGAGATTTTCCGCGGGGAATCAGGCGAGAAGGTGTTGGCCGAGTTTCTGCAAGCCGCGATCGACGAAAACCCTCGACTCGACTCGCGACTGGCAATGTGGGGCCGCCGCCTCATGGGCGACATGATGCTGCTGGCGCGTTCCGCACTAGTGTTCCCTGACCACACGCGCAACACCGAAGCTCAGGTTGAGCCGGTCTTCACCGAGCTCGTTGCGTCGCACACCCGTCGAATGGATGCGCTCGGTCTGACCGCCTAGTGGCGACCGTCTACTGGTAGCCGTTCGGTCTCGACGGCCTGGCGGCTGGCTGCTCTAGTTGCCGCGCGTGAGGGCTTCGAAGGCGCGCACGTCGGCGGCTTCGCGGTACCGCGGAAGCATGATCGCGGTGGCCACAGCAGCACCAACGCCAGCGATAAGGCTCGCAACCCAGATCCACGTGCCATCGAAGGTCAAACCGACCCACACAAGGGCAACCCACACCGTTGCGGTTACAGCGGCGCCCACGGCAGGCAACAGGGCCATGCCGTACATGCCACGCGAGGGCAGCAGGTAGCGCACGATGGTCGCGAGTGATGCACCGATCACGGTGACGAACAGCAGTTCCACTGTTAGGCCACGAATCCGATGCGGCGCGACTCTTCTTCGCCAAGTTCGACGTAGGCGAGTGCCGTGGTCGGAACGATGTACAGCTTGCCCTTGGCGTCGCGCAGGCTCACGTACTTGGCATCCGAGTTCAATGCCTCGGCAATGATGGTCTCAACCTCGCTGGCGGACTGTGCCGACTCGAAGTTGATCTCACGGGGGCTGTTGTTGATACCGATGCTTATGTCCACGAACACAGATTACGACACAACGCGAGGCGATGAATGTCCCGTTCACTGTCAGCGCATCCCGATAACGTTGATTCATGGTCACCTTGCCCCCAGAGCCAGCGGATGTCTCGGCTCCCGCGCCGCTGAATCTTGACGATTCACAGCGTGCAGTTGTCGATCTCGCTGACGGTGTGAGCGCCGTGGTGGTCGGTGCGGCAGGGGCGGGCAAGACCGCCACTCTGGTGGAACTCGTTGCTGAGCGTGTTCACGAGCGCGACTGGTCTCCCGAGCAGGTCGTGGTGCTCTCGGCCACTCGCCAAAGCGCAACGGCTTTGCGCGATCGTCTCGCTGCGCGCATCGATGCGCCCACTCTTGGCCCGATGGCGCGCACGGCCAATTCCTTGGCATTCGAAGTCATTCGTGAAGCGGCGGCGGTGGCTGGCGACGGCGCACCCACGCTCTTGACCGGCGCCGAGCAAGACCAGATTATTGCCGACCTTCTCGCCGGGGAGATTGCCGATGGCACGGGAGCGCCCTGGCCGGCGCACCTCGATCCCGAGGTTCGCCGCCTTCGAGGGTTCCGCACCGAGTTGCGAGATCTGATGATGCGCTGTGTCGAGTTTGGTGTCACTCCCCAACAGCTGGCGGCGCTGGGCGAACGCACCGAACGACCGGAATGGGTGGCGGCATCCGCCTTCATTTCGGTCTACGACGCGGTAAAGGCGAGTTATCGCGACCGGCACTTTGACGCGAGCGAGTTGCTTGCCGAAGCCGCGGCTCTCATTGAGGGCGGTCACTATGCCGCGATTGATCGCCTGCGGCTCGTGGTGGTGGATGACGCCCACGAGCTCACCGAAGCCACGATTTCGCTCGTGCGGGCGCTTGCGTCTCGCGGCATCACGATCATTGGCTTCGGTGACCCCGACCTCACGACGGGGTCATTCCGCGGCGCTCAGCCTGCAGTGCTCTCGCAGTGGGCAGCACGCTTGGCGCTGGAGAATTGCGAGTCGCTGTTCTTGTCGTCGGTTCATCGGCACAGCGCCGAATTGCGCCAGACCGTCACGGCGCTCACTCAACGCATCGGCGTGGCCGGGCTCATTGAGCAGCGCAAGTCGCCGGCGGTCGCTACGGCGGCCTCGAGCATCCACAGTTTTCAGCTGTCGACTCCGGCCGAAGAGGTGGCGTTCATCGCGCGGCACTTGCGCGAAAAGCACGTGCTGGAGTCGGTGCCATGGTCGCGCATGGCGGTAATCGTGCGCACCGGGTCCTTGATTCCCTCGCTCGCCCGTCAGCTGCGCACGCTCGAAGTTGTCACGAGTGTCTCGAGCGCGCGCAGTGCGGTGCGCGACGAGTTCAGCGTAAACGGCCTCATCGTGCTGCTTGAACTGGCCTTGGAACGTCGTCCGCTGGATGCCGCGGCGGCCGTCGAGTTGCTGTGCAGTTCAGTGGGCGGTTTCGATGCCGTCTCGCTGCGCCGCCTCAAGGCAGCGTTGCGGCACGAGGCATTGGGCGCAGAGATTTTCGACTCTGCCGACGAGTTGATCGCGCAAGCGATGGCCGCGCCCGCTGGATTCGTCACGATCGACAATCGCGTTGCTCGCCAGGCTGCCGCAGTGGCCAAGAACCTGCGAGAAACCGCAGCGGCCGGTGCCGCGGGCGACACAATCGAAGAACTTCTCTGGGGCGCCTGGCAGCGCAGTGGGCTCGCCGATCGGTGGTTTGAGCAAGCGCTCGGCGCCGGTGTCGTGGCCGAAGAAGCCAACCGCCACCTCGATGCCGTCGTCGCCCTGTTCTCCTCGGCCAAGCGTTTTGTGGAACGTCGACCGGATGCTCCCGCCAACGTCTTTCTCAACGAATGGCTCTCGGCCGATGTCGCCGAAGACACGCTCGCTGCTCGCTCGATCATGGATTCCGTCACCGTCGGAACCCCGGCATCCGTCATCGGTCAAGAGTTCGATGTCGTGGTCATCGCCGGGCTGCAAGAGAACGTGTGGCCCAACCTTCGCGTGCGTGGCTCCCTCCTGGGCGCGCACGACCTTCCTCGAGTGCTCGCGGGGGAGCAGCTTGCGGTTACCGATCGCCGCCGCGAAGTGTTGCACGACGAGCTGCGCATGTTTGCGCAGGCGGTGTCGCGGGCAACGAGCGAAGTTATCGTGACTGCCGTCGCCGGTGACGACAACATGCCGTCCCCGTTCCTGACCCTCATTCCCGAACCAGACGAACCCGTGCGCTCGCGCCCGCCCCTCAGTTTGCGTGGCCTCGTGGGAGTGCTGCGCCGCGAACTGACGAGCGGCGCGAATCCGGATGCCGCGGCATCCTCTCTGGCCAGGCTCGCCGCTGAAGGCGTTCCCGGGGCCGATCCGCGCTCCTGGTACGGCCTGCGAACTCCCAGCACTACCGAACCCCTTGTTGACCTCACCGAGCCGGACGCCGAAGTGCGCGTCTCGCCCTCGCGCATGGAGTCCTTCGAGACCTGCCCCTTGCACTGGGCTATCGACCAGTTGGGCGGCTCGACGTCGAACACCGCCTCGAACCTTGGCACGCTCATCCACGATGTAGCGGAGAAGGCGACCGACTTTAGCGCCGACGCTCTCTTCAAGGGGGTCGAAGAACGCTGGAGCCAGATGAGCTTCGAAGCCAGCTGGCAGTCGGAGGCCGAAAAGCTGCGCGCCAAGAAACTCACGCAGCACCTCGCCACCTACCTGCGTGACTTCGCGGCCGATGGGGGAGATCTCATTAGCAACGAGATGCAGTTCAAGCTGCCCCTCGATCAGGCTCTGTTGAGCGGAAAGATTGACCGCGTTGAGGTGTACGGCGGCACCACCGCGGTGATCGTCGACCTCAAGACCGGCAAGAACGAGCCATCGACGGATAAGGCTGTGGCCGATCATCCGCAGCTCGCGGCCTACCAACTAGCGTTCGCGTCGGGAGCGATCGAGGGAGTACCCGAGGGGCTTGAGAACGGCGGCGCCAAGCTCGTTGTGCTCTCGCCCTCGGCCAAGACCCGCGACTACGTCGACCCCAAGCAGCAACCGATGAACGACGAGGAGCTCGAACTGTTCCGACAGCGCGTGATCGACGATGCCCGCGGAATGGCCGGCAGCGTATTTGTGGCTCGAGTCAGCAGCCACTGCACCGACCCGTGGAGCTTTGGCAATTGCCGCATCCACGTCGTGCCGGCGGTGAGCGCCCGATGATCTCGTCCGTTGACCTCGCCGGTCTCATGGGCATCCATGCGCCCACCCCACAACAGCAAGTCGTGATTGAAGCGCCTCTGTCTCCCGCGCTCGTGGTGGCGGGTGCCGGCAGCGGCAAGACCGACACCATGGCCAGCCGGGTGGTGTGGCTCGTCGCTAACAACTTTGTGAGCCCCGACCAGATTCTGGGCCTCACCTTCACGCGCAAGGCAGCGGGCTCGCTGAGTAAGCGTGTGAGCGAGCGCATCGCCATCTTGCGCGAGGTGCAGAACCGGCATCCCGAACGTTTTGAAGCAACGCCCGAGACGGCATCGATCGAATTCGACCAGCCGACGATCTCGACCTACAACTCGTTTGCGAGTGCGCTCTTCACCGAGAACGCGTTGCTCATTGGGCGCGAGCCGGAGTCGACCCTGCTCAATGATCCTTCGTCATGGCAGCTTGCTCGCAAGCTCGTCGTCGCGAGCACGGATGAGCGGCTCGTGGGCCTCGAAAAGTCGATCAACGCGCTCACCGAAGCGGTGCTCGACCTCAGCCATGCCCTCAGCGACAACGTGGCGAATGCAGATGAAGTGGCCGCCTACGCGCAGCGCTTCACCCAGATCTCGGAACTCCCGTATGCCGACACCGCGCGCAAGAAAACGCCGTACGCCTCGGTGACCGATGCTGTCGCCGAGATCGGATCTCTCGCGCCCCTGCTCGACTTGGCCGTGCAGTATGCCCAGCAGAAACGCGCGCAGGGCCTGCTCGAATTCAGCGACCAAGTGGCACTCGCGCTTGAGGTCGCTCAACGCTCACAAGACGTTGTCGACCACTACCAAGACCGCTACCGCGTCGTGCTGCTCGACGAATATCAAGACACGAGCGTTGTGCAAACCCGGCTGCTCGCGCGCCTCTTCGGCAACCACTCCGTGATGGCCGTCGGCGACCCGCACCAGTCGATCTATGGCTGGCGCGGAGCGAGTGCCGCCAACCTAGCCCGCTTCAGCCGCGACTTCACCGAGAACGCGGATGCCCAGTACTTTGCGCTTTCCACGAGCTGGCGCAATGCGACGTCGGTGCTCGACGCTGCCAACGTGATCGTTGAGCCGCTCAGCGCGCGTTCGCCCGTGCGGGTGGAATCTCTCGGTGCTCGCCCCAACGCACCAGCTGGCTCTGTCGACGCGTATTACTACGAACACATCGACGAAGAAGCGACGGGCGTCGCCACGTGGTTCGCGCGCGCTCTCGCCCCGCAAGCGTGGAACCACTACAACCCTGACCCGGATGCCGCCGCCCCCGAACCACCGACCGCCGCCATCCTGTTCCGGCGCCGCAGCGACATGGATCGCTTTGCCACAGCGCTCGGTGCCCAAGACGTTCCCTACCACGTGCTCGGAATCGGCGGCCTCCTGTCGACCCCCGAAATCGTTGACCTCGTCAGCGCGCTCACCGTCATTCACGACCCGAGTGCGGGCTCCGAACTCATCCGCCTGCTCTCGGGTGCGCGCTGGTCGATCGGTACGCGCGACCTGCAAGCCCTGGCCGACCTCTCGCGCTGGCTGCTGACCCGCTCCGTCTCCCAACACGAGTTGAGTGACGACGTAAAGCAGCGGATGAAGGGCTCCGTTGCCGTCGATGATTCGGCATCCATTGTCGATGCTCTCGACTTCGTCGGAGAAGCCCCCGCCTCCCACTCGCAGCTCGAGAAATTCAGCCCTGTAGGCCTCTCTCGGCTCAAAGATGCCGCCAAACAATTGGCGTTCTTCCGTTCGCGGGCCGGGCTCGAACTTGGTGACCTCGTTCGGTTGCTCGAACAAGAGCTGCTGCTCGACATTGAGGTCGTCGCAAGCCGACCTCAAGCGCAGGGCATGGCCAACCTGTATGCCTTCCACGATGAACTCGCCGGGTTCCTGGCGAGCGACGACCAAGCGAACCTCGGCAGCTTCTTGTCGTGGCTGCGGCGTGCTGCCCAGCAAGACATGATGGGGCCACGCAGCGACGATGCCGAAGCCGGCACCGTGCAACTGCTCACCATTCACGCGTCTAAGGGTTTGGAATGGGATCTCGTGGCCGTGCCGCGCCTCGTCGATGGCGAAGTGCCCGCGACCTCGCGGGAAGGTAAAGGCTGGGTCGCATTCGGCAAGTTGCCGTTTGCCTTCCGCGGCGACGCTGCCGAACTCCCCGAACTTGAGTGGGAAAACGCTCAGTACCAGTCAGACTTCGACGGCTCCCTCAAAGAGTTCAAAGCGGCACTGGCCGACCGCCACCAAGCCGAAGAGCGACGACTCGGCTATGTGGCGATCACTCGCGCCCGCGACAACCTGCTGCTCACGGGATCGTTTTGGTCGAGCCGCAGCAAGCCGCAAGCCCCGAGCACGTTCCTGCGGGAGCTCGAAGAGCACGAACTGATCAGCGAACTGCCGAGCGACCCCATAAACGACGAAAACCCCACGCTCAACGACGTCGTTGATCCGCTCTGGCCCTTCGACCCTCTCGGCAATCGTCGAGCCACCGTCGAAGCTGCCGCGCAGCTCGTCACGACCGCTGACCCTGGCGCTGATGGCCTTTGGGCGCATGAGATCGACCTGCTGCTCGCCGAGCGCGCCCGTGCCGCGAGCGAAGCCCGGCGCACCCCGCTGCCGCAGCGCATCCCCGCGTCCCGATTCAAGGACTACATCGCTGATCCCGAAGCCGTCGCGCTCTCGCTTCGCCGCCCCATGCCCGAGAAGCCCTACCGGGCAACGCGACTGGGAACCCAATTTCACGAATGGGTCGAATCACGGTTCGGTTCTTCGGCATCCACCGAAACGCTCGACGCCTTCGCGCTCGAACTCGACGGCACCGACGACGACAGTGCTGCGGATGCTGCGAAGCTCGCCGAGTTGCAAGCCACGTTCGAGCGCTCAGCGTGGGCCACGCGGCAACCGGTCGACGTCGAAATCGAGATTCACGTTCCCTTCGGCGACCGCGTCGTCATCTGCAAGATCGACGCCGTGTACGCCGACGGCGACCGCTACGAGATCGTCGACTGGAAGACCGGCCGCGCGCCGCGCGATGAGGCTGACCTCGAAGCCAAGCAACTGCAGCTCGCGCTATATCGCCTCGCCTACGCTCAGTGGAAGGGCATCGCTCCCGACAAGATCGATGCCGCGTTCTACTTCGTGGCCGACGACACCGTCATTCGCCCAACGCACATCTCGAGCGAGAGCGAACTGCGGCAGGCGTGGGCCGGGTCGGTCGGCACCGCGCCAAGCTTCGGCGGCTAGGCCCGGCTTCGCGCCGCGGCTGACCGACCACGTCGTCATACCCCAGCGCCCAGACCCCAGACCCCAGCGCCCAGACCCCGCGCCCTAGGCCCGGCGCTGAACCGGGCGGCTCAGGATGGCCGTGCTCAGCGCCTCCACGGGTTCGCGAGCGGCCATCGGGTTGTCGAGCAGCACGAAGTCCACATCGCCCAATTCGGGCAGTTCGAACGACGCCGGCACTTGCGCAAGGTCGGCAGGGATGAGTGACTGCGGAAACACCGCAATGCCGATTCCGGCTCGCACCGCGGCAAGCGCACCGTTCACTTCCTTCACGTTGCACGTAATACGCCAAGTACGGCCATCCGCCTCGAGTGCCCGCATGGCGTACGCGCGGCCGAGGCTGGGCGCCTGGTATGCGATGAGGGGAACGGGGGAGCCCGCTTCGAGCGTCATGCTTTTGTGGCCGAGCCACACCATCCGGTCACGGCGCACAAGGCGGCCGCCCTCGGCGCCGGCGTCTTGCTTCACGAAGATGAGGTCGAGCTGACCCGCCTGCAAACGGCGAACGAGGTTTCCGCTCTGGCTCACCGTGAGTTCGAGGTTGATGTGCGGATACAACTGCCGAAAGTCCCGCAGGATGCGCGGCAACTGCGTGAGTGCCAGGTCGTCGGCTGAGCCGAAACGAAGTCGACCGCGCATGGCAGAACCGGTGAAGTACTTCACTGCCTGATCTTCGGCAGCCAAGATCGCTCGGGCAAAGCCGAGCATTGCCTCGCCGTTGTCGGTGAGCGAGACGGCGCGGGTGTCGCGCATTACGAGGATGCGCCCCGCGGCAGCTTCGAGCTTGCGAATGTGTTGACTGATCGTGGGCTGGCTGAGCTCTAGCGTGCGGGCGGCATCCGTGAAGCTGCGGTTCTCAGCGACAGCGACAAAAGATTTGAGGAGTACGGGGTCAAACACATTGCTCCATTACGAAACGTAATTGAATTTATAGGCTTGATTATCCCGCGGAATGAGCAAGGAGACAATACGGTTGAGAACGTGAGTATGCCATCTGAGACGTCCCCCGCGACAGTTCCCATCTCGGCGGTCATGCAACGCCCCCTCTGGCGCGACACTTTCAGCTCGCTGCGGCTGCACAATTACCGCCTCTACGTGATCGCTCAGTTCATCGCCTATACCGCGGCGTGGGTTCAGCGCATCGCCGTGGACTGGCTTGTTCTTGAGCTCACCGGCAACGTTGCCCTCGTGGGGTTGACGATCGCTATTCAGTTCACGCCCACGATTGTGCTCGGCGCCTACGCGGGCGTAATCGCCGACCGCTTCGACAAGCGCGCCACCCTCATGGTCGCGCAGTCGATCATCGGCCTGCTCAGTCTCGCTCTCGCGATCGTCACGATCATGGGCGTCGCCCAGCTGTGGCTGGTCTACCTTCTCGTGCTGCTCATGGGCATCATCCAGGTCTTCGACAACCCGGCGCGCGCGGTCTTCGTCAACGAACTTGTTGGCCCACGCCACTTGCGCAACGCGATCAGCCTCAACGCGTCGATTTTCCACTCTGGCGCCTTCCTCGGGCCGGCTCTCAGCGGTGTGCTGATTGTGGCAGCGGGTTCCGGCTGGGCCATCGGCATCAACGCCGTCGCCGTGGTGATCGGTGTCATCATCCTCGCCTCGATGCGCAAGAACGAGCTGCTGATCGCCCCGCGGGCTCCCGAAGCCAAGGGGCAGATCCGCGAAGCCATCCGCTACATCAAGGCCAAGCCCACACTGTTCTGGACCATGATCATGGTCTTCGTCGTCGCGGTGTTCGGGATGCCAATGCCCACGCTTCTCGCGGCGATGGCCAACACGGTCTACGACACCGGGGCTAGTGGTTATGGCCTCTACAACTCGCTGGCCGCCATCGGCGCGCTTCTCGGAGCTCTCGCCTCGGCTCGCCGCGCCAGCCTCCGCCTGCGCACGATCATCTTCGGAGCCGTGCTCTACGGCCTCATGATGATGCTCGCCGGAATCGTACCCGTCTACGGCCTGTTCCTCGGCGTGCTTATCGGTATCGGCCTCAGCCGTCTGCTGCTCATGACGGCGGCCGAGACAATGGTGCAACTCTCGTCGAACCTCGTGATTCGTGGTCGCGTGATGGCGTTTTGGGTCATCGTGATTCTGGGCGGCCAAGCTGTCGGTGGTCCGCTCATGGGAACGATCGCCGAGCTGTGGGGTGCCAAGCTCGCCTTCGTGATTGCCGGCGGTGTTCCCGCCGCGGTGGCAATCGGTATCGCGATCGTGCTCGCTCGTTCCGGTCGGCTGACCGTAAAGGTCGCTCCGCGTCGCAACGGACGCTGGGTCGCGATTGTGCCGCAGCATCAGTCGCGGGCGATTACGGAACCCATCACAATCGTGGATGCCGAGGCTGCAGCGTCGGCAGCGCAGCATCCAGCCCCCAAGCGCAACCGGCTTCGCACGCTGCGGTCGTCACTGCTTCGCCGGTCGGCGTCGAAACGGCGCTCCGACAAGTAGCGAAGGTGTGGTGCTCGTTTTAATAGCGAGACAGCGCCGCCCCGCAGAGCAGGGCCACAGCGTTAGATCGCGCGGTTGTCCTTGCGCAGCATTGCTTCGACTTCGTCGACTGCCATCGTCGGCATCGTGTTGGTGCTAATGGGGTTCATTACGTCATCCCTGATGTCATCGAGCAACGTTGTGAGCATCTCGCCCGCATCGTCCACGATCTCAGTGCTGCGCACTTCAGTGCCGTGCAAGAGCCACTTCGCGACCGACAACTCGGCGTAGAAGGTGGCGCGCTGCTTGAGCTGACGATCACCGGCTCGCCGAGCATCCGCGTACGCACCAAAGGCGGTGTCGATGATGGCGTCGTTGCGGGGGCCCAGCAACCACTGCAGATCTGTTGCCGGGTCGCCCACCTTGATGTCTTGCCAGCCGAGCACCCCGGTGACGGCGTTGTTGGCGCTCAGGAACGAGTCGGAAACGAGCGAACCGTTCACGACGGTCGGCTGAAATTGCCACAGCTTGGCGTCTTCGGTCGCTTCGCGCCAACGGGCGAGCAGTGCGGCAGGCACGAGTTTGGTGGCGGCGGCGCGGTCGATGATGGAGATGCAGGAGCGCAGGGCCTCGCCGGCTGTCTGAACGGGGAGTCCGGCATCGGCTACGAAGCTCGTGGGCAGAGCGTGGATCGCCGCAATGGCTGTGCCAATGGATGCGGCAAGCGAACCCGCACCGGTGCTGTACGAGCGCATGGGAACTTTGTCGCCGTAAACGAATTCGTAGACAATTCCGCGAGTTTGGCCGACCGGAACCTGGCCGGCATAGCTCGTCACGGCGAAGGGCAGACGCGTGCGCACCCCGGCGCTGAGAGCGCGCAACGCAACGAGGTCGGCGGACTGAACGTTCTCCGCTGCGGAGTTGCGGGGCACCCGAATGATCCAGTGTTTCCCGTCGCGATCCGTCATGAGAGCGGAGTCGAAGTCATTGCCGTCGCCGGTACCGAACGGGGCGGCTGCGGCAACATCGAGTCCCTCGACAGCAGAGGTCGCCAGCGCGGCTAGAGTGAGATGTGATCTGGCCATAACACTCAGGGTAGGTCGCTCTGGCGTGCATTTGCCGTACGCCACGCACTTGGGACGGGGTCGATACATGTCACAATCTTTTCTTTCGCGGCTGCCGCTGTCGCGATATGAGATTGATCGTGACCACTTAGCTCGAGAAGATCCACGCCTTCTTGATCGTTTGTGGCGTGACTCGGCAACGCGTGTGCTGCCCATTTTTGATGGCTCAGCACTGCTGGCTGCCGATGGCTCGTTGGCGCTGCTGCACCCGGATGCAATCGAGCGCGGCCACACGAGTGTCTATCTGGGGCGGTCGACATCAGAATCGAGTCCCGAGCCCGTCGGCACGCCCATCGTGACCGTCGAGCTTGAGGATGCCGGTCACTTTGCTGAGGCCAACTGGGGCAATCTGCGCAGCATCGCCACGCAATTGAGCGATCGGGATGCGGGGCTCTTCACTGAGGCACTGGCCATCTTGAACTGGCACTCCTCGCATTTGTTCTCTCCGCGCACGGGGGAGCCGACTGTCGTAGAGAAGGCGGGCTGGGTGCGCCGTGATGTGGCCTCCAAGCTTGAGATCTACCCCCGCACCGACCCCGCGATCATTGTCGGTGTCACAGACAACGATGACCGTCTTTTGCTCGGCTCCAACGCACTGTGGGAATCCAACCGCTACTCGCTGCTCGCGGGCTTCGTTGAGCCGGGGGAGTCTTTGGAATCGGCGGTGCAGCGCGAAATCTTCGAAGAATCTGGTGTGCCCGTGGTCGACCCGGTCTATCTGGGCAGCCAGCCGTGGCCCTTTCCGGCGTCGCTCATGCTCGGATTTACTGCCTCGGTCGCTCCCGGGTTTACGGGGCCCGGCGCTCCGGATGGCACCGAAATTCTCGACCTGCGCTGGTTCAGCCGAGATGAACTTGCACGCTCCTTGAACGACATCCGTCTGCCAGGGCACTCGTCGATCGCGCGCGCGATCATCGAACACTGGTACGGCCAACCGATTGACGAACAACCGTGACGCTTGACGCCAACGCATTACTCGACGCTCTAGATGAGGGCCAGCGCCAAGCCGCTGAAACGCTGCTCGGTCCCGTGTGCCTGTTGGCCGGTGCCGGCACGGGAAAGACCCGCGCCATCACGCATCGCATTGCGTATGGCGTCGCGACGGGTGTGTACCCTCCCGGTCGAGTCATGGCCCTCACCTTCACCAACCGGGCTGCTGGCGAGCTGCGCGGGCGGCTCCGTTCCCTCGGTGCCGATGGCGTCGCGGCTCGCACGTTCCACGCCTCGGCGCTGTCGCAACTGAACGCATTCTGGCCCCAGACGATCGGCGGAACCATGCCGCGCTTGCTCGAGGGCAAAGCGCGCATGATCGCCCACGCTGCCGATTCGCTCAAGCTCAAGCTCGACACAGCAACGCTGCGCGATGTTGCGGCCGAGATCGAGTGGCGCAAGACCTCGCGGATGTCGGTGGAGCAATACGGCAACGCCGGTCGTACGCCTCCCGCCGCTCTCACTATCGACCGCATGGTCGAGCTGCAAACCGCCTATGAGGCGATCAAGGATGCCCGCCGCCAGATCGACTTCGAAGACGTGTTGTTGGCTGCCGCCGGAATGATCGAAGCCGAGCCGCGCATTGCGCAGCAGGTCCGGGAGCAGTATCGCTTCTTCGTCGTCGACGAGTACCAGGACGTTTCGCCCCTGCAGCACGAACTACTGCGGCTGTGGGTGGGTGACCGCGACGACCTCTGCGTTGTGGGCGATGTGAGCCAAACCATTTATTCCTTCGCCGGAGCAAGCCCCGAGTTCTTGTTGCGCTTCGCCTCGCAGCACGACAACGCTGCGGTGCTGCGTCTCGAGCGCAACTACCGCTCCACTCCTGAAATCGTTCACACCGCCAACCGGCTGATGACGAGTCAGAAGGGCGCGCTCACCCTGCAGGCAGCTACAACGGAACATTCGCCGACGCCCCAAGTCACCGGTTATGACGATGACAATGCCGAAGCGACGGCAATCGCCGACGCTATCTCGGCGCAGATTGCGGCGGGCACGAGCCCGGAAGAGATCGCCGTGCTGTACCGCATCAACGCCCAATCTCAACCGATTGAGGCGGCGCTCTCGGCCGCGGGAGTTCCGTTCTTGGTGCGCGGAGCTACGCGCTTCTTCGATCAGCGCGAAGTCAAAGAGGCGATCATGCTGCTGCGCGGAGCGTCGATCAGCACAGCCACCGAGCCGCTTTTCAAGTCGGTCAGCGACATCCTGCGTTCGATTGGCTGGTCACAGGATCCGCCAGAGACCGCCGGTGCGGTTCGCGAACGTTGGGAATCGCTCAACGTCATCATGCGTTTGGCTGAGGATGCTGCGCCTGAAGTGACGCTGCGGGAATTCGTGGCCGACCTTGTCGATCGCCAGAGCAGCAACAACGAACCTCTCCGGTCAGCGGTGAACCTTGCAACGCTGCACTCGGCCAAGGGCCTCGAGTGGGAGTGCGTGCACCTCATCGGGCTCAACGAAGGATTGCTGCCGATCAGCTACGCGCGCACGCCGGAAGCAATCGACGAAGAGCGACGACTGCTGTACGTCGGCATCACTCGTGCTCGTCGTTCGCTCGGGATGTCGTGGTCGGCTAGTGCACAAACAGGCCGGGGTGGGCGTCGCGCCCCCAGTCGCTTCCTCGACGACGTTCGGGATCGGACTCAGCGCTCGTAACGTTCGTGACGTGCTGGCACCCACAGTCGGGATGCCGAAAGCGCAAGCTTTCGTCACGGCGGCCCGTGGCGTGATCGATCCGCACGGACGACGTGGCATCGGCGGGCGTTTGGTCGAATACCGTGTAGCCGATGCGCCCGAGGCGGTGCAGAGCCATGCGACTTGTTTCAGCCGCAGCCTCCGCCACGAGCGTCGGGGTCTCGGCAAGCGAGGTGCGCCCCATCAGCTGAGTGGCGATGGCGGGCCACGACGGGTCGGCATCGCGGCGGTGCATGTCGATGCAGAGCAGGCATCCGGTGATCCCGGGGGTGACTACGGGCCCCACTTCGGCAGCAGAATCCGAAATGACGACAGGCAGGTGCGGGATGTCGCGGCGCAACCAGTGCGAGTGCACCGATGGTGGGATCACAAAGTGGCCTACCAGTATCGCGAGATCGGGATCGGGTTGATTGAGGCCCTGCGGGGTAGCGGAAACGTCGACGGTCACTCCGCTTGCGGCAAGGATGTCGGCAATCGAGTCAACAAGAGCGCCAGAGCCCAAAACGGCAACTTGAGCACTCGGCGGTTGCGGGGGAGTCGCCACGAGAACTTTCGACAGGGCATCGATGAGGTCATTGCACTCGTGCGGATGAGTGCTGGCCAGCATTTCTAGGCCGCTGCGGCTGATGCCAGCAACCAGCGCAGAGAGGATTTTCTCTTGCGCTTCGGTTACGTTGGGCAGCACAATCGCGGGTGGGTCGATGCCAAGTTGGGCGCTGGTGGGGGATCGCCACACAAGCGGTAGTCGGGGGTCTACGCGCAGGATCATGTGCCCATTGTGCACAACTGTCCGATTGGTCAGTGTGAAGATTCCACAGTGCGAAAGTGAACGATCAGCAAAGAACCCTGATCGTGCGCTGCGTTGACTGGAGCAGAACGGTTCTAGGAGTTGTCGCCCTCGTGCGGGCGGTCACCTGATTCATCGTTCAAGAGGTCGTTGATGGCCTGATCGATGTCATCCGGGGTGCTACCACCATCACGCAAGCGCGCCACGAGAGCGGCGGGGTCGTCGATGTCGGCTGCCGTGGGCATGAGGTCGGGGTGCGACCACAGCGAATCCCGCTGCTCCGCACCAAGCTCGTCCGTGACGTGCTGCCACATCGCTGCGGCCTCACGCAGGCGGCGAGGACGGAGTTCGAGACCAACGAGGGTCGCGAACGCAGACTCAGCCGGACCACCGGAGGCACGACGGCGACGCACCGTCTCGGCGATAGCTTCGCGCGCAGGGAGGCGGGAGGTGGCGGCCGCGGTCACGACATCCACCCAGCCCTCGACGAGCGCGAGCACGGTTTCGAGGCGCTCAAGGGCCTCACGCTGTTCTTCACTCTTCGGCGGGATGAGCGAACCGTTAGTCATCGCGTCGCGCAACTCTTCGGGGTTGTTGGGGTCGAAGTCGCTCGCGAGCTCAGCGATGGCATCCGAATCTATATGGATGTCGTGGGCATACGCCGTGACCGACGTCATGAACTGCAGGCGCAGCCACTTCGCGTGGCGGAACAACCGAGCGTGCGCGAGCTCGCGCACCGCAAGGTAGAGGTGAATTTCGCTGTCGGGAAGGTCGAGACCATTGCCGAAGGCGAAGACGCTTTGCGGCACGAGAACAGCTTGCTGTTCGTCGAAGAGGGGGATGCCGATATCACCGCCGGAGACGACTTCGCTCGACAGCTGGCCAACAACCTGGCCGAGCTGCATAGCGAAGAGGGTGCCGCCGATGTTGCGCATCACTTTGCTCGCTCCGGAGAGCATTTCGTTCATCTCTTCAGGAGCGTTTTGCTTGAGAACGTCGGTGAGTGAGTTTGCGATGGAATTGGCGACGGGCTCCGCCAGCTGGGTCCAGATGGGCATCGTGATCGTGACCCATTCGCTGCGACTGAGCAGCTTGGGTTCGACCGTGAGCTCAGAGATGTCGGTGACCTCATTGAGCCAAAGGGCAGCGACGTGCATGGCCTGCTCGAGCTTGCTGCGCTCCGCGGGCAGAGAGACGACGGTGCTCTGAGCTGCCAAGTTCTTGGCCTGCTCGAGGGCGATATCCCAGTTGATGCCATCGCCCGATTTGCCGAGGGCATTCTGCAGTTGGCTCAGTAGCTGCTGGATCATCGCTGGATCGTTGGGCAGACCTGCCGCACCCGCCAGCTTTGCGGGATCGATTTCGCCATCACCCGAGAGGAAGTCCCGCATCATGTCGCGGAACTCGTCTTCGGAATTGTTCTCAGCATTGTCAGCCATGTATTAACGCTAGCCGCTCGATGCCGTGCGCGGCTGAGTTTTGACCTAGGCTAGTGACTCTTACCGTGCGCCTGTGGCGAACACCGCTCCCCACCCCGTAAGGATCTAGGTGGCCCTGTTTACTGATAATCGACCCGAACCGTCATCACGTCGCGCCCGAAGCGGGTGGCTGGGATGGCTGATCCTGAGCGTCGCACTCGTCGGAACGTTACTGGCGACTCTGGTTCCCTCGCCCTACATCATCGAGCAGCCGGGCCCGGTCTACGACACCTTGGGCGACGTTGAGATCGAGGGCGCTCTCGTGCCGCTCATCCAAATTCCGGTCGAAACGACGTATCCCACTGAGGGTGCGCTCGACATGTTGACCGTCAATGTGCGCGGTAACCCCGATTCTCCACTGAGCTGGTTCGAAGTTGGGGCGGCGTACTTCGACCGCAGCCGGGCGATCGTGCCCGTCGAAGCGGTCTACCCCTCTGACGTGACGGTGGAAGAGTCGACAGAAGCCGGCCGCATTCAGATGGAATCGTCGAAGCAAGAAGCCATTGCTGCGGCCCTCACCGACCTTGACTACGAGTTCGATGCCACTCTCACGGTGGCTGAAACATCAAGCGGCGGGCCTTCGGATGGGGTTCTCGCCGCGGGTGACATCATCCGCACCGTGAATGGAGAAACCTTCGCCGACGTTTCGGGCCTGCGTGATGCCATCGCTGAAAACGGCACCACCACGCCCGCAGCCGTCGTCTTCGAGCGCGAAGGTGAAGAGCTGACGGTCGAAATCACTCCCATCATGAGCGAGGGCGATGACCCCATCCCCGTCATTGGTGTCATCGTCGGCAGCGCATACAACTTTCCGGTGGATGTGAACATCCAGCTGGAAAATG
The DNA here is from genome assembly GCA_040687235.1 of Rhodoglobus sp. NPDC076762. GTDB lineage: Bacteria > Actinomycetota > Actinomycetes > Actinomycetales > Microbacteriaceae > Rhodoglobus. The sequence continues at coordinate 551,993 of JBFBMV010000002.1, forward strand.
TGGGTGGTCCAAGCGCGGGCATGATGTTCGCCCTCGGAATCATCGACAAGCTCACTCCTGGCGCCATCAACGGTGGCCACGAAGTGGCTGGCACGGGCACGATCACCGCGACGGGTGATGTGGGGCCTATCGGTGGCATCCAACAAAAAATGTACGGAGCGAGTGCGGCAGGAGCCGACTTCTTCTTTGCGCCGGTCGAGAACTGCGACGAAGTCGTGGGTAATACCCCCAAGGGGCTCACGGTGTACGCAATTGACAACCTCAACGACGCGCTTGTTGCGCTTGCGAGCATTCGTGGTGGCCTTAGTGGCGCCGGGCTGCCCTCGTGTAGCGACCAGTAACAGCTCGTGAGGGAGTCACGCTGAGAGCGATCATCAGCCCTACGCCCATGAAAGACCTTTAAGATACCGCTAGGCCCCCAATTTCAGGAGCGAAGTACTGTGTCGAGCCAAACCCAACAAGCCCCGACGAATAAGACGAAGTCTGCCTTCACAATAACGGCGATAATTCTCGCCGTTATTGTCATCGCGTTCTTCTTGTTCTCGAGCCTCTATGCCGATGTTCTCTGGTTCAACCAGGCCGGCTATCTGGAGGTTCTCACCACCCAGTGGATTGCAACCGCCGTTATGTTCGCCATTGGCTTCGTTGCCATGGCGGTTCCCGTGGGCGTCAGCCTGCTGGTTGCATTTCGTGCGCGACCGATCTACGCGAAACTTAACGCCCAGCTAGAGGGATACCAGCAGGTCGTCGAACCGCTGCGCAAACTCGCCATGGTCGGCATCCCCGTGCTGCTGGGTGTCTTTGGCGGTGTCTCTTCCGCCAGCGCTTGGCCGATCGCTCTCCAATGGCTAAACCGCAGCCCGTTTGGCACCACCGACCCGCAGTTCAACCTGGACATCTCGTTCTACTTCTACGAACTTCCGATGTACCACGCCGTTGTTGGTTTTGCTTCGGCAGTACTTATTTTGTCGTTCCTCGGTGCGCTAGCGACTAGCTACCTCTACGGAGGCTTGAGCGTCCATGGCCGCGAAGTTCGCATTTCGCGTTCTGCTCGTGTGCAGCTTGCGGTCACCGCGGGAATCTTCTTCGCGCTACAGGCGCTCAGTATCTGGCTTGACCAGTTCACTACCTTGTACTCGACCAGCCAGGGCTTCCTGCAGACCGGTGCGAGCTACACCGAAGCGAACGCCACGATTCCGGGTCGCGCGATCCTGGCCGGCATTGCTGCCATCGTTGCCATTCTCTTCATCGTGACGGCCATCATCGGCCGCTGGCGTTTGCCGATGATTGGTACGGCGCTGCTGCTGATCAGCGGACTCGTTGTCGGAAACCTCTACCCCTGGATCGTTCAGCGTTTCCAGGTAGACCCCAACGCGCGCACTTACGAGGCCGAATACATAGATCGAAGTGTTGAGGCAACTCGCGATGCCTATGGCGTTGCCGACGTCGAAGAGATTCCTTACAGCGCGACAACTGACGCTGAGTCGGGTGCGCTCCGCGAAGACGCCACCACGACAGCGAACATCCGTATCCTCGACCCTGCCATCGCGCCTCAGGCGTTCGCGCAGCTCGAGCAGTTCAAGCAGTACTACCAATTCGGTAGCCACCTCGACGTAGACCGCTACGAAATCGATGGCGAAACTCAAGACACCGTGATTGCCGTTCGTGAGCTGAACCAATCCGGTCTTGGAGACTCGCAGTCTTGGTATAACAACTCCGTCGTGTACACGCACGGCTATGGCGTTGTTGCTGCTTTCGGTAACCAACGCGCAGCAGACGGCCAGCCTGTCTTCTTGCAGTCGGGAATCCCGAGCACGGGAGAACTTGGAGAATTTGAGCCGCGCATTTACTTCGGCGAAAACTCACCGGAGTACTCGATCGTGGGTGCCCCAGAGGGCGCAGACGACATCGAGCTCGACTTCCCCTCGGGCGGAGAAGACAGCAACCAGAATGCCACCACCACGTTCAGTGGTGAGGGTGGACCTCTGCTCGACAACATTTTCAAGAAGCTTGTCTACTCGCTCAAGTTCCAGTCGACTGATCTCTTCCTCTCGTCTGCAGTCACGGACTCGTCGCAAATTCTCTACGACCGCGAGCCGAGTGAGCGAGTGCAAAAGGTGGCGCCGTATCTCACGATCGACAGTGACGTATACCCCGCCATCGTGGATGGTCGCATTGTCTGGATCGTTGACGGTTACACCACGGGCGCTAACTACCCGTACTCGCAGGTTGAGCAGCTTTCCAGTTCGATCGCTGACACCTACACGCCGGCGCCGCAGTTTGCGCTCGACGACATCAACTACATCCGTAACTCGGTCAAGGCGACCGTTGATGCCTATGACGGTTCGGTGAAGCTGTACGCGTGGGATGACGAAGACCCTGTTCTGCAGACCTGGAACAAGATCTTCCCGAACACGCTTCTTGCGCAAGACGAGATGAGCGTCGAGCTGCTGGATCACGTTCGTTACCCCGCTGACCTGTTCAAGGTTCAGCGCGAGATTCTTGGCTCGTACCACGTCACGGATGCTGGCTCGTTCTACTCGAGCGACGACCAGTGGGTAAGCCCCGAAGACCCGGTATCAACCACCGGTTCGACTCAGCCGCCGTACTACCTGACGATGCAGGTTCCGGGAACTGAAGACCCTGCCTTCACGCTGTATTCCACCTTCATTCCGAAGGGAACGGCTGACGCGAGTCGAAGCGTTCTCACCGGCTATCTGACAGCCAACTCGGATGCCGGCCCTGACTACGGCAAGCTCACGCTGCTTAACCTGCCGAAGCAAGACACGGTTCCCGGCCCTGGTCAGGTACAGAACAGCTTCAACACCGACACGATCGTGGCCAACCAGCTGGCGCTCTTGCAACGTGGTGACACGGAAGTCAGGCTAGGTAACCTGCTGACGCTGCCCGTTGGTGGTGGACTGCTCTATGTGCAGCCTGTCTATGTTCAGTCGACGAGTGGAACCCAGTACCCGCTGCTGCGCAAGGTGTTGGTTTCGTTCGGTGACGAGATTGCATTCGAAGACACGCTCGATGAGGCGCTCGATTCCCTCTTCGGTGGCGACTCAGGTGCGGAAGCCGGAGACGGCGACGTCGAAGTCAATCCGGAGGTCCCTGTCGATCCTGACGAGCCTGTCGACCCGGATGCCCCGGTCGATCCGGGAACGCCCAGCGACAACGCCACGCTCGACGAGGCACTCGCCGACTACAAGGCGGCTCTCGCGGACCGTAACGCCGCTTACGCAGCAAATGACCTTGTAGCTGCAGCTCAGGCCGACCAGGCGATGGTCGACGCCATCGAGCGGGCAATCGCCGCGACCGAATAGCGAATTCTGGCTTAGCGGGCCCGCATCACACTGCGAGCCCGCTGAGTTCGGTTTTCGAGCCGCTCACCCTGTGTTAGTCTTTAAGCACGCCGCGGGGTGGAGCAGTTCGGTAGCTCGCTGGGCTCATAACCCAGAGGTCGCAGGTTCAAATCCTGTCCCCGCAACCACGTAATAAAGTCCCGGTCTCGAAAGAGGCCGGGACTTTTGCGTTAACGGCGTTAGTGGCGCTGCTGGTGAGCGGCGTTACTTCCAGGTATCGACGAGTGCGTGAATGGCGGCGAACACTGAGCGCAATTGCGCGGCGTCGGCCTGCGAGCGAATCGTGACTTGAAGGCCGAGGATGAGCGTCGAGAGTAGTTCGGCGCGCTGGCTCGTGAGCGCAGCATCCGGAGCATTCTCGGGAAGGGCGAGAGCGGCAAGAGCTGTCATCTGAGAGGTCATGAGCTCGCGGTACTTGAGCGAGAAGTCTTCGAAGCCGGGAGCAGTGCCCCGCAGTTCGTCGCTCGCGGTGACGGCGAGGCAGCCTCGACTGCCGCTTTCGGAGAGCGCGAACTCCTCGAAGAGGTCGAGAAACGTGTGGATGCCGGCGATTCCGGGGCCGGCCATTGCGCGCATGCTGGAGAGGTGCTGCTCGCGCTCGGCGAGGTAGCGGCGCAGCACGGTTGCGAAGAGCTGCTCCTTGTCGCCGAAGGTTCGGTAGAGGCTGGGCTTGTGCACGCCGCTGGCCTCAACGATGTCGCTGAGCGAGGTGTGGCGGTAGCCCTGCTGCCAGAACAGATCAGTGAGTTGAGCGAGTACGGCTTCGGCATCGAAGGCGCGCGGGCGCCCCGCAGCGGTGCCGGTGTGGGTGCTCATGCTTTCACTATACGCGCGAGCCTCCGCATTTGAAACCCAGTGGTACCAAAAGGGGATGCAATGGTACTGTTTGGTTTCAAACCGATGCAAAAGGACGATCGATGAACGCCAACGCCGCAAAAACCGCTCTCGTCACCGGTGCGAGCTCCGGAGTCGGCTGGGAAGCCTCCGCTCAGCTCGCCGAGGCAGGCTATGGCCGCATCGTCGTTGCCGCCCGCACTCTCGCGAAAGCTGACGAAGCCCGTGACGCCCTTCTGGCTCGCGTGCCCGGGGCACAATTCGTGCCACTCGCGCTCGACCTTGACGACTTCACCTCCATCGACAACGCCGCGCAGGCACTCGTCGCCGCAGGCAACCCGATTGACGCGCTCATTCTGAACGCGGGAGTCGCCGCGACCAGTGAATTGCGCCGCACATCACACGGCATCGAGCAGATCATGTCGGCAACCATCACCGGTCACCACGCCCTGACTTCGCACCTGCTCCGCGCTGAGCTGTTGAGCCCCAGCGCGCGCATCATCATCGCCGGGTCGGAAGCCGCGCGTGGAGATGTTCCCACCTTCTCGAACATCGATGTTCAGGCGCTGGCTGCGGCATCCTTCGATGGCGATCTCGAACGAGCCGTCGAGGCGATTCTTCGCGTCGACAAGCCCGTTAAATTCGCCAATGGAACGCAATACGCGACGGCGAAGACCTTCGCGGTCTGGTGGGCCAAGGAGCTCGCCACTCAGCTGCCCGCCGGGATGACCGTGAACGCTGTCTCGCCGGGCAACACCCCCGACACGAAAGCATCGCGCGAGATGCCGGCCATTATGCGCCGCGTCCTGCTGCCGATCATGAAGCTGATGCCGAGCATGTGGCACAGCGTTGCCACGGCCGCTGCGCGCTACCTCACCGTGATCGAGATGCCGGATGGCGTTACCGGCCAATTTTTTGCGTCACCAGCCACAAAGATGACCGGCCCAGTGACCTCAATGACGATGCCCCACTTCACGAACGTGGAAGGTCAGCGCGCGCTTTGGAATGTCGTCGATAGGGTTGCCGGAGTGGGGAACGCGAGCAAGAATTAGCTTCTAGCGATGCTGCACTCCACAGCGTGTGGGGGGAGAGTGGTCGCAGAAGGAGCACTGCGATGGAATCTGCCCTCAATAACGTCGAAGCAATCACCGTCTTCGTGGATGACGTCGCGGCGGGGCGAGAGTTCTACTCGACCGTATTCTCGGCGACGATCATCTTTGAAGAAGGTGACTCGTGCATGTTCCAGATCGGGGAGCTCATCGTGAACCTGCTGGCGCGCAGCGAGGCTGACGACATGATCGGGCCAGCCGCTGTGGCGAAGCCGGGCGCTGCGGCATCCGTCATGCTCACCGTGAATGTGCCCGATGTGGATGCCGCGTGCGCTGCTGCTCGCGAACGTGGCGTCGAGCTCGTCAATGGCCCGATGGACCGCCCTTGGGGTCGTCGTACTGCGGTGTTTCTCGACCCGTCGGGGCTGCCGTGGGAGATCGCGCAGGAGCTGGGTTAGCTCCTGGGGGATACTCCTGACGAGCGCTCGATCTTGAGCATGATGAGTGCGCCCACGATCAATAGTGGACCAAACATGCGGGCAAGCTGGCCGATCGTGTCGAGCCCCGAAGTGAGGACCCCGACGAACTGCTGGGTCATGGGAAAGTTGATTCCCTCGAGGGCGAGATACAGCGTGGGAAGCAAGAAATTGAACACGATGAGGCTCGCGAGGGTGAGGGCCACTCCGGTCCAGAAAGCAATCTTGGGGCGAAGTAGCTTGTCAATCATTGAAGGCTCCTGTGTTTCGTGGGCGTAACAGTTTCAGGCTAACCCGCCGAGAGTCTGCGGCGCGGCATAAATGAACAATCCTAATGACACCGGGCGGGGTTAGGTTTAATGCATGACATCGTTGCAGGCCCGCATCATCTCCGAGTTGAACACTCAGCCCACGATTGACCCCGCTGGGCAAATTCGTCGGCGCATCGAGTTCCTCAAGGAATACCTCAAGGCATCCCACGCCAAGGGGCTCGTGCTGGGCATTAGCGGCGGTCAAGACTCATCACTTGCCGGGCGACTCTGCCAACTCGCGGTGACCGAATTGCGCGCGGACGGTGTCGAAGCGCAGTTCGTGGCCGTGCGACTGCCGCACGGGGTGCAGCGCGACGAAGACGATGCGCAGTTGGCGCTCGACTTCATTGAGGCAGACCGCGAAGTGACCTTCAACATTCAGCGTGCCGTTGACGGTATCGCCGCCGAGTTCGCGGATGCGATGGGCGAGCCGATTACAGACTTCAACAAGGGCAACGTAAAGGCACGCGAGCGCATGGTGGCGCAATACGCCATCGCCGGGCAGCTCGGCTACCTTGTGGTCGGCACCGACCACGCGGCCGAAGCCGTCACGGGCTTCTTCACCAAGTTCGGCGACGGTGGTGCCGACGTGCTGCCCCTCACGGGCCTCACCAAGCGTCAAGGTAAGCAGCTTCTCATCCACCTCGGCGCTCCCGAGCGCCTCTACGAGAAGGTGCCGACCGCAGACCTGCTCGACCACACGCCAGGCCAAGCCGACGAAGCCAACCTCGGTGTCACCTACGAGCACATCGACGACTACCTCGAGGGCCTCGACGTGCCTGCTGAGGCCGCTGCCGATATCGAGCAGAAGTACCTCAACACTCGCCACAAGCGCACGGTGCCCGTTTCGATGTACGACGAGTGGTGGTCTGCCTAGAATAGGTTTCATGGGGAATTCTCACGACACGGATGCAGCGCTCGACGTCGAGCGGTCATCCGCGGTTCGAGTGGAATCCCTCGCAGTGAGCATCGACGGTGTCGCTCTGCTCGAACCTGTCTCGTTCGATATCCCCGCTGGAACCGCGGTCGCAATCACCGGCGCGAATGGTGCGGGCAAGACAACGCTGCTGCGAGTTCTCGCTGGCCTAGTGCCGCCGACTGCGGGCAGTGCGCACATTGGTGAGCGGCCAGTGGATGAGCGCAGCCCGGCCTTTCGCCGCATGGTGGCGGGCCATATCGGCCACACCTCGTTCGCCCGCGATCTCACGCTCGACGAGCAACTCACTATGGTCGGCGTCTCGTGGGGTTCTGCGGTCACTTCCTCGAGCGAGCGGGCTACTGCGTTGCTCGATGACTTCGGCCTGAGCCACCTGCGAACGCGCTTCGCCCACGAACTGTCGTCAGGCCAAACACAAATGTTCTCCTTAGCGCTCGCAATCGCACGGCCCTTCGACGTGCTGCTGCTCGATGAACCAGAGCAGCGACTCGATACGGAACGTCGAAGCCAAATCGCTGGCATCGTGAGAGGTCTCGTCGATGATGGCACGACACTGCTCTTTGCTTCGCACAACGCGAAACTGATCGACGCTGTGAGCGACCGCACTGTTTCTTTGATGCGCTCGTAATGGCATCCGATCCCACGCTTCGGCGCGTGCGGCAACTGCGCCGCGACCGGCAAGCACAGAGCGAGAGTGACCTCAATTACACGATCTACGCGGTCGTGCTGGTGCTCCTGATCGTCGGTGTGCCGGTGATCCGGATGGCGGTGCTCGGCCTCGCGTCACCTCCCGTCGTGTCGTTGCTGGAGAACGCGGCTTCGCCCGCCGTGCTTGCGGCGGCGACGGGGCTGCTCATCTCGGCGCTGCTCGTGCTGGGGCGGATGCGTGGGCCTGCCCTGATGGATCCCTTTCGCAGCGCTGTTGTCGCAGGCAACCATCTGCCTCGGCGACACACGTTACGAAGGCCGTTCATTATCTCGGCAGCTCAACTCGTGGGGCTGCTCGTCGTGGTTGCTCTTGTGCTGAGCTCGGCGCTCGTCGTAGCGGGGACGACGACAGCGCTCGCAGTCGTCACGTTCGTGGCGGCGACGGTGCTCGTGGGTATTCTCGCGGCGATCGCCTGGCTAGCGGGGCAAAGTCTTTCGACCCGCACGTCGACGCAGGTCGCTGGAGCCGTCGCGCTGGTTTCACTCGCCGGTGCTGTGATCCCCGCCGGTCTGCTGGTAACCCCGTGGGGATGGTTCGCGCTGCTCTACCCGAGCTCTGAGCTTGCGGCTTGGCCGGCATTGGTCGGGCTCACAATCGCGGTCATTGCTGCTTCGCTCGCGGTGCCCAGACTGTTGGACGGTATCCGCGGTCCGGAGTTGAGCGCGCAAGCTCGACGTTGGACAAGCGCCGGTACTTTTACGGCCAGCGCCGATTTTGCGGGAGCGCTGGCACAGTTCCGGGCGTTGCCGACGACGGGGCGCCGTTGGCGGGCGGTGCGGAATGGACCCGTAGCGGTCGTGGTGTTCGGGCGTGACCTTGTTGGTTCCCTCCGCACGCCGGAGCGATTCATCACGGCGGCGCTTGCGTTGCTCGTTGCCGGCTTCTTACTGGCGAGCCCGAGTGTTGTTCCCGCCGCTGTTGCATGGATGACGGCATTGCTCGGCGGAATCATCGCCTTCCTCGCACTTGGCGTGTGGAGCGACGGGTTTCGGCACGCAGCCGACACCGCGGCCGGCCTACCGCTCTATGGTTTCGGGGCGGCGAAAGAATTCGCGCTGCACGCGACGTTGCCGGTGGCGGGCGTGCTTGTCTTTGGGGGAGCGGGAGCGCTCACGGCTATCGCGGTCGGGGCGTCACCGGTGAGTGTCGTCGAGGCACTGGTGTTCGCGTTATTGGTCGTGACCGTTCGCATCCTGAATGCCACAAAGGGACAAATGCCGCTCGAACTTCTCACCCCAATCCCGACACCGGCCGGTGATTTTTCTGGCGCACTCGTCATGATGTGGCAAGCGGATGCGCTGCTGCTCACCTCCGTGCTGAGCCTATTACTGACCGCGAGTTGGCTGAGCACTCCACTGTTGCTGGTGTTGATGCCTGTGGCCGGCGCGGTCGTGGTCGTGGTCGCCGGCCACAACCTGAGAACCGCGCGCTGATGCGCAGCGTCCCGGAGCAGGTGATCAGTGCGCTGACGGGCGCGTCACATCCACCATCCAGGCGTAGTTGAAGGCACGCTCGCGCCAGGCGTCATAGCGGCCGGAGACGCCGCCGTGGCCTGCCGCCATTTCGGTCTTGAGCAGTGCATCCGCCCCCACCTCGCGTAGGCGCGCAACCCACTTGGCTGGCTCGACGTACAGCACCCGTGTGTCGTTGAGCGAGGTCACCGCGAGGATGCGCGGGTAGTGGGTGTCGTGCACGTTCTCGATGGGGGAGTACGACTTCATGTAGTAGTAAACCTCCTCGTTGTGCAGGGGGTCACCCCACTCGTCCCACTCGATGACCGTCAGCGGCAGCGAGGGGTCGAGAATCGACGTGAGCGGGTCAACAAAGGGAACGACCGCGAGGATGCCCGAGAACAGTTGAGGGGCAAGGTTCGCGACGGCACCCATGAGGAGGCCGCCAGCGCTTCCGCCCTCAGCAACGAGTCGATCGCTCGACGTGACATCGGTGTCGATGAGGTGGTGAGCACACGCGACAAAGTCGGTGAACGTGTTGCGCTTGTGCAGCTTCTTGCCGCCCTCGTACCAGGTGCGGCCCAGTTCGCCGCCGCCGCGCACGTGGGCGACAGCGAACACCATGCCGCGGTCGAGCAGGCTCAGGCGGGCGGCGGTAAAGCCAGGGTCAATGCTGATCTCGTACGAGCCATAGCCGTAGAGCACCGTCGGCGCCGGGGTTCCGGGCGCCACGAGGTCGTTGCGGTACACGAGCGAGATCGGCACGCGTGTGCCGTCGGAGGCGGTGGCCCATTCCCGACGCTGGGTGTACAGCGCGGGGTCAAAGCGGCCAAGCACCGGCTGCTGTTTGCGTACGACTAGTTCGTTGTCATCCACAAGGTAGTCGTACACGATTGTGGGTGTGACGAAACTGCTGTAGCTGAGACGGATGCTCGGCTGGTTCCATTCGGGGTTAGAGCTGAGGCCCACGGTGAAGAGTTCGTCGTCGAACTTCAGCTCGTGCGGAATGTCTTCGTAGCGTCCGCCATGCTTCGGAACAATCGCAATCGCCACGCGGGTGAGGCCTTCGCGGCGGTACTCGATCGCCACGAAATCTTTGAAGGCATCGACGCCCTCAAGGCGCACGGCCTCGTTGTGGGGGAGGATCACGCGGCGCTCACCGAGGGGATCGGCGGCGGCAACGCTCACGAGCTCGAAGTTGATCGCCTCTTTGTTGTGCACAATCAGCAGTCGATCCTGCGTGCCCACCACCACGTGCTCAACGTCGTACTCGACACCCACTTCGCGCGGCCAGACGACCTCGAACTCGCCGGTCGGATCGCTCGTGTCGAGCAGCCGCGTCTCACTCGTCAGGCGCGAGCCCGCTTCGATTGCCAGATACTTGCCACTGCGCGAACGGCCAACTCCCACCCAGAAACTCTCGTCGGGCTCATGAAACACCTGAACCGCGGATGCCGCAGCCGTGCCCAGTTCGTAGCGCCAGACCGTATCGGGGCGCCACGCATCATCCACCGTCGTATAGAAGACGAACTTGCCCGTGGCATCCAAGAGCGCGCCGCCCGCGGTGCCCGGAATCTCGTCAGGAAGATCGTTCGCGGCGCTGAAGCGGATGACGGCATCAGCGGCAGCATCGGTGGCATCTGCGGCGTCTGCGGTATCGCTCGAGCCAGCGCTCGCCGCAGCCGCATCACCGAGCTGGCGCACGCGCAGCGTGTAACGTTCATCGCCCTCGATGTCGACACCGTAGAGCAATAGGGTGCCATCGTCGCTGAGAGAGAACGAGCCCAGGCTGAAGAAGTCGTGACCCTCAGCTTCGACGTTGTCGTCGAGAAGGATCTGCTCGCCGGGAAGGGGGGTGGGAACGGCAGCGGCATCCGCGCCGGCAGCAGCGCCTGCGTCACCAGCCACGGGCTCGGCAATCGTCGGGGGAGTCCAGTCATCGTCACCCGCAATCGGCGCCCGGCAATGAATCGGGTACTGCTTGCCCTCTTCGGTGCGGCTGAAGTACCACCACTGGCCGCGACGAACCGGAACGCTCAGGTCGGTCTCTTGCGTGCGTGCCTTGATCTCTTCGAAGATCTGCTCTTGCAGCACGCTGAGGTGACTCGTGCGCGCAGCGGTGAAGGCATTCTCGGCATGGAGATGCGCGAGGGTCTCGGGGCTCTCTTTGTCGCGCATCCACTCGTAATTGTCGACGTAGTGGTCGCCATGCTGGAGGCGTTCCGTGGGAATCTTCGCGGCTTCAGGTGGGGTGAGCATGCCTTCAGCGTATGCCCGATTGCTGGGGAGCGGGAGTGCGTCGCGAGAGATCGGTGCGGTCGGTGGCAGGCTCCGGATGCTCAACGAATGCGATCATGGAGCTACCCCAATGATCGGAGCTTCGGATGCCTCACCCCCTCGTCACCGCGAACGAACTAGACGAGCTGCTCACCGCGGCCGAATCGGGCGGAACCCCCCTGCGCGTTCTCGATGTGCGCTGGAGCCTCGGCGGACCCGCCGGCCTGCCGCTCTACGAAGCCGGACACATCCGCGGCGCTGTCTACGTCGACCTCGACACCGAGCTCGCGCGCCACGGTGAACCGCACGAGGGGCGTCATCCGCTCCCCACGGTCGAGGATTTTCAGGCCGCCGTGCGCCGCTGGGGAATTAACGACGGTGACGCTGTCGTCGTCTACGACGACTGGAACAGCCTCGCGGCCTGCCGGGCATGGTGGCTGCTGCGCTACATGGGCGTCGAGAACGTGCAGGTGCTCGACGGCGCGCTCTCCGCATGGACGGCGGCCGGGCATCCACTCTCCACCGGCACCGACGACCTGGCGGCAGTTGTTCCCGGCACTGCAATCCTCAGCAGCGGCAACGAACCAGTCTTGAATGCGGATGACGCTGCCGCTCTAGCCGAAACCGGTGTGCTTCTCGATGCGCGGGCAGGCGAACGCTACCGCGGCGAAGTGGAGCCGATCGATCCGCGAGCCGGTCACATTCCCGGAGCGATTAGTGCCCCGACCTCGGGCAACCTCAGCGATGATGGCCAGTTCTTGGATGCCGAGACGCTGCGGGAGCGCTACGAAAGCCTTGGCGTGGGCGTCGATCGCGCCGTCGGCGTGTACTGCGGTTCGGGCGTGACTGCTGCGCACGATGCGCTTGCGCTCACCGTCGCCGGTTTCCGTCCGGCACTCTTCCCCGGCTCGTGGTCGGCCTGGTCGAACCAGCCAGAGCGCCCCCTTGCTACTGGCGCGACGCCGTAGCCGCGGCATCCACTCGCAGTACCGGCTTTACACCTGTTAACCACGAAGGGCCCCAACACCACCACGGTGTTGGGGCCCTTCGCTTGGTTCTTTAGGAGATGACGTCTTGCAATAGTTCTTCGTTGAGGCTCTTGCGAACGAGCGAGACCACGTAGCCGATCACGAAAGCGATGAAGGGCGACAGCACGAGGAACCAGCCGAAGGCGTTGAGGCCGAAAGCGGTCACTGTGGGGTCGACATCGGCAGCGAGCGTGAGGTCTCCGGCGAGCAGGCCGAAGCGAGACATCAGCAGGTACTCGGCCAGCACGAGACCGATGAAGGCCAGCACCGGTGCGATCATCGTCACGAAGATGTTCTCGGTGCCCTTGTTCATCAGGAAGAAGCGGATGATCGCTACGCAGACGAGCGCTTCGATCAGCACGATCGCCACGACGGCAAGGCCACTGAACCAGAAGAACATGTTGCCGATGGGGTCGAGCTGGAACGCAGCGAACAGCACGATCACCACACCGCTAATGATCGACACGATGATGGATGCACGACCGGGGGCTCCGCGACCATTCACGGTTCCCACCGAGCTCGCCAGCACGCCACCGCGGCCGAGGGCAAAGAGGTAGCGGCTTGCGGCGTTCTGGAACGCGAGCAGTCCGGCAAACAGGCTCGAGAGCACGAGGATGCTCATGAGAGTGGCGAGCCACGGTCCGACGTATTCGCTCGCGAGAGTGAAGAGCACTGCGGCGGGGTCTTCGAGACCGGCTGAGCGTTCGAGCGTCTGATCGATCACGTTCGAGGCGCCCATACCGGTGACGAGGGCGAAAGCGGTGAAGGCAAACAGCACGGTGATGAGGCCAACAGCAAGGTAGGTAGCGCGCGGTACGGCACGCTTCGGGTTGACGCTCTCTTCGCCGTAGATGGCGGTTGCTTCGAAGCCGATGAAGGAGGCGAAGGCGAACGCGAACGCGATACCGGCGGAGCCTGCGAGGCCACCAGCAAGAATCAGGTCAGGGGAGAAGGAAGCACCCCAGTTAAGGCCCTCGGGGCCACCATCAGCGAGGATCGCCACGGCTGCGATGACAAGCACGGTGACTTCGGCGAGCATGAGCACGCCGAGCAGCTTGGCGCCGACGTCCACGCGAGCAAGCGAGAGGCCGGTGACGACGAGCCACGCGAGAAGCGTCCAGGCCCACCAGGGGAGAAGTCCGACCTGCCCGGCCATAACGCCACCGAAGAAGCCATAGATGGCGAGCTGGATGGTGAGGTACGCGAGGATCGACACGAACGAGGATGCGATTCCGGCGTTGCGCCCGAGTCCGCGCCCGACGTACGCAAAGAATGCACCGGTGTTGGTGACGCGTTGGCTCATCGCGGCGTAGCCGACGCTGAACAGGAGAAGCACGATGCCGGCGAACAAGTACGCGCCGGGGGCGGCGGCGCCATTGCCGAGAACGATAGCGACGGGCACGGCGCCGGTCATTCCGACGAGTGGTGCGGCGGCAGCCACGACAAAGAAGACGATTCCGATTACGCCGAGTCGCCCTTTGCGCAGGGTCCGATCGGGGCTTTCCTGGGATTTTTGGTCAAGCGCCATAGTGAAACTCCTCGTTGAGTTCTGAATCAAGTCGTCCGTATCCGAACGAGTTGGGTTCAACAATGGCGAAGACAGGGTGTCTTAGTCAAGGGTTTCTGGAAATTCATTCGGATACGAACTGTTTTGGGCTACACTCTGGCGCATGACCGAACTCAATGGATTCCTTCCTCCACTCACGCCGCAAGGGTCAAGTTCGCTCGTGCCGAAGATGCCCTGGTACTACTCGGGAACGCTACTCACTGTCGAGTACTTGACCGATCCAGCCAACGTACGTGCGATCCTTCCTGACGATATTGACCTCGCTCCCGAACAGCCTGGCGCCGTTGCCATTGTCTGGGCTGACTGGCAGTCCTGCAGCACGGGCGGCCTCGAACTGCTCGACCCCGTGCGCGCCCAGTACCTTGAAGCGTTCATGGTGGTGCGCTGCTCGCACAAGGGCATCGTCTACAGCCGCTGCGTCGCCATCTGGGTCAACAAAGACTTTGCCATCGGCCGCGGCTGGTTCCAGGGCTACCCCAAGAAGCTCGGCAACATCGCCGTTACGCGAGTCTTCAACACGGGCAAGGCCACCCCCAAGCTCGAGAACGGCGGCCAGTTCGGCGCCTCCATCGCAGCCTACGACCACCGCCTCGCTTCTGCCGTCGTCACGTTGCGCGAGCCCGCCGAGAGCAACGGCTTCGTCAACGGTCACAAGATGCTGCACAGCCGCTTCATGCCCTCCATCAGCAAGGATGCCGGCATGTCCCTCGACCAGCTCATCACCATGGGCGGCACCGACGTCGAGATTGGTGAGACCTGGAAGGGTGATGCTGAGCTTCACCTCGGTGATTCGCAGTGGGATGAGTTGCACTCGATCCTGCCCGTGCAAGAGATTCTCGGCGGCTACTACCGCGAGATCGGAGTCACGTTCAACGGTGGCGAGCTCGTAGAAGACCGTTCACAGGCGATCTAGGCTTCCTCACCAAAAAGAAAAGCCCCGCCGAGAACTTCGGTGGGGCTTTTCTGTGTCTCAGACCGTTATCGGCTTAGTAGTCGGCGAAGTACTCGTCGATCTCCCACTGGCTCACGTCACGGGTGGTCTTGTCGGCGACGGCATCTTCGTAGCGCATCACTTCGTCACGCTTCAGCACGCTGAAGACATCGATGACGGTGCTGCCCATGGTCTCGCGCATCACATTGTCGGCGTCGAGAGCGTCGAGGGCGGCGTTGAGGGTCATGGGCAAGATCGGTGCCGACTCGTCTTCGTAGGCCCAGCCCTCGACCGCTGCGGGGGCCGTGAGCTTGCGCTTGATGCCATCGAGACCGGCAGCCAGAGTGGATGCGATGAGCAGGTACGGGTTCGCCGCGGGGTCGCCGAGGCGAACTTCCAGTCGCGTGCCCGCGCCGCGCTCGGGCGGAACCCGCAGCATCGCGCTGCGGTTGTCGTGGCCCCAGTTGGCGCGGTACGGAGCCAGGGTGTCGGGGCCGAGGCGCTTGTAGGCGTTCACGGTGGGGTTCGAGAGCGCTGCGAGTGAGCCAGCGTGTTCGAGGATGCCGCCGATCATGTGGTTGGCCATCTCTGAGAGCCCAGAGCCGCCATCCGACATGATGTTGTTGCCGTCTTTGTCGACGACCGAGAAGTGCAGGTGGAATCCGCTGCCACCTTCGTCGTCCCAGGGCTTGCCCACGAAGAGGGCGTGCTTGCCGGTGCGAGCGACGATGTCGCGCACCGCGGTCTTGAAGAGGAAGGTGCGGTCAGCGGCATCCAGTGCCTCGCTGTGCCAGAGGTTGATCTCGTACTGCGCGGGGCTGAATTCGTGGTTGCCGGCGAAGACCCCGATGTCCATGCCGTCGAGCATGCGCATGAGGTTCAAGAATTCTCCGCCGGGGTCGACGTGTTCACCCGTGGTGTAAACGCGACCGGTGCGGCTGAGGCTGCGGCTCCAGCCGTTCTCTTCGTCGTAGTTCGCGATGTAGAACTCAAGTTCGGGGCCCACGGTGGGGGTGAGGCCGAGGGCGGCGTATTCGGCGATGACCTTCTGCAATACCGAGCGGGGTGCGATCTGGCTGACGCTGTGGTCGGGGTTGAACGCGTCTCCGATGACGAGGGCAACTCCGGGTTCCCAGGGCATCATAGTGAGGGTGTTCGGGTCGATCTGAGTGAGAAGGTCCGGTAGTCCAGACGACATGATGTCGTTTCCGTCGAGCACGCCGCCGCCGGTGGTGGTTACCCAGACGCCCTGACAGAACAGGGGAGACTTCGCGCGGTGCAATTGGCTGACGAGGAGATCTTTGGAGCGGGTAATGCCCAGCACATCCGGAAAGATCAGGCGCAGAACATCAATCCCTTTGGCCTGCAGGTCTGTCTGGAGTGCTGCTATGTCGAGAGTCATTCTTCCTCCGAGAAATAAATCGTTCGGCACTGAACGATTAGTGAGATACTAAGCCACATAGCGGTGTGGCTGTCCACTCATCGCGAGAAATTTACCTGAAAGGTACACAGATGAGAGCCCTCTTGGTGCAACACGATCACGTCACCGCCAGCGGCCCAGTGGGGGATCGACTGCGGGAACGCGGCTTTGAAATCGACGAGATCATGGTTGTCACCGAAGAGAATTTCGAGAACCCGAACGTTGACTTTCAATTCCCGGATGTCTCGGGCTACGACCTCGTCGTTCCCATGGGGGCCCCGTGGGGCGCCTGGGATGACGGCTGCATTGGCAACTGGCTGACTCCAGAACTGGAGTGGGTACGCTCCACCATCGAGGCGGACATCCCGGTGTTGGGTATCTGCTTCGGTGGCCAGCTCATCGCTCGAGCGCTCGGCGGCACGGTTGCCCGCGGCGCCAAGTCCGAGATCGGTTGGACCGCCATTCATAGCGATGACACCTCGCTGGTCTCCAATGGCCCTTGGTTCCAGTTTCACTACGACCAGTGGACGATGCCGGAGGGAGCAGTGGAGATCGCCCGCAACCCGGTGGCCCCACAAGCCTTCACGTATGGCCGCAGCCTCGCCGTGCAATTCCACCCCGAGCTCAACACCGCGATTCTCAAGGGCTGGCTCGATCAGGGCGGCATCAACGAAGTGATCGACAGCGGTCAAGACCCAGAAATCATGCTCGCGCAGACCCGCGCAGAGGAGGGCATGGCCGGGGAACGTACAGCGGCTCTCGTGGATGCCTTCCTCGACCGCGTAGCCAAGCTCGGCTAGCGAGTTACGCGCCGGCGAGCAGCCGAGCAGCCGTGCAGGCGTGCAGGCGAGCAGGCGAGCAGCGCAGCCTATTGAGCTTTCACCACCGTCAGCAGAAATGCGCAGTCTTCGAGCGCATCCACTGCATGAACTTCAGCGGGAATCGGCATGAGGTCGCCGACCTTTCCGTGCCACGACTGATCGCTGGTGCGCAGCGTAACGCTGCCCGTAAGAACCTGAAGGGTCGCTTCGCCGGGGCTTGAGTGCTCCGAGAGGCCTTCACCGGCCCGCAAAGCCATCACTGTCTGTCTGAGCTGGGCATCGCGCCCACCACATACCGTCACGGCGCTGCGACCGTTGTTCGAGGCGAGAGCGCTCGCCAGTTCCATTGCGGCAAGCTCGGTCAAAGAAACAGTGGTGTTCATCTCGTCACGCCCTTCGTGCACGGTCGGCGTCATCGCCGTGGGGCAAAGCTACCGCAGCTCGAGACGATTCGGGCGAGCTGGGCCGTCTCCGTGTCCGTTGTTCCGGGGACAGGGTGTGCTGGGAGGTGCTCGGCACGTCAGCGACGAGCGATCGCACATCACAAGTAATGTTCACCTTGCATCGCTCGCGTGGTGGTGCGCCAAAGGAGTGGAGTAGCGATGTCAGCAGCGGTCGACTTGAGCGAATTCGAGACAGGGTCCCACCGCGGTGTGGTGAGCTATCCGGGAATGATTTTCAGTGTGGGTCACGACCCCGAGGTCACGGATCATTTCGTGCGCCGGGGCGCCAACTATCTGGACATCGGTAATTACGAGTACACGTATAACGCGGGCGATAAGGGGATTCGTTACCGCTACGGTTTCGTCGCCATCAAGCTCGAGCGTCGCATGCCACATCTCGTGCTCGACTCGAACAAAAATAACTTTCTCGGGGCGACCCAGCTTCCCGTCGGGTATTCGAGCAAGCAACGCATCTCGCTAGAGGGCAACTTCGATGAATACTTCACGATGTACTGCCCTCAGGGCTACCAGACGGACGCGCTGTATGTCTTTACGCCTGACCTGATGGCTTTGATGATCGACGAGGCTCTGACGGTAGATGCGGAGGTAGTCGACGACTGGCTGTTCCTCTATCACTTTGGGGGTTTCGACCTATCTGATCCGTCAATCCTGACGAAACTGTTTCGCATCATCGACACCGTGGGTGCGAAGATGCTGAGGCGAACCGATCGCTATGCCGACCCTCGCACGAGCTTCGCTACGCCCACTGCTCTCGAGGCTCGTGCGTCGTCAGGATTCGACCGGATGGCCACCAATCACGTCGCTCCCGACGGTGCACGGCTAAAGCGAGGTATGTCGCCGCCAGTGAAAATCGCGGTGTGGGTGGTGTCCATCGTCCTGGGCAGCGCAGTGGTTTTCGGCGTTGTTGTCATGGTCGATGCTGTGCTCGACGCCGTCACGAACTTCGGCACGCCCAGCTTCTAACGCCCTCGCGCCCGCCCGAGTGGCACTCCGCGTTCTAGCGCAGTGTCTCCAATGCCGCCATCACCTTGGATGCCTCGGTGTCAGGGTTGACGAATGCTAGTCGCAGCACCGTCTGGCCGCGCCATTTTGTCGGCACGCAGAGGATAACGCCGTCGTGCGCGACTTGCTTCGACCAGGCGGAATACTGTTCTGCCGTCCATCCCTTTCGGGTGAACAACAACACTGAGAGCTCCGGCTCGCGCACAAGATCGAGATAGTCCGTCTCGTCGATAGCCTGGGCGACAGCACGCGCGGTCGATACGGAGGCTTCGACCGCATCCCGATACTTGTCGGTGCCGTGCGTAGCGAGGCTGAACCAGAGGGGAAGTCCGCGCACGCGTCGCGAGAGGTGCAGGGCGAGCTCGCTGGGGTTGGATTCGTTGCGGTCGATGGCGTCCAGATAGCTGGCGTGCTGAGAGTGCACGGCCCGAGCAAGCTCGGGTTCGCGATAAATCAGCGCACAGCAGTCGTAGGGCGCAAAGAGCCACTTGTGCGGGTCGACGATAAAGCTGTCGGCCCGTTCAATGCCGTCGAAGATGGGGCGGATGCTCGGGGCGGCGAGCCCCGCACCGCCATAGGCGCCATCGACGTGCATCCAGACACGGAACTCTTCGCAGACGTCGGCAATGTCGGCAAGGTCGTCAACGAGGCCTTCATTAGTCGTTCCGGCGGATGCCACCACAGCAAATACGTTCGGTGACTGTTCGAGAACGGCCCGCAGGGCTGCCCCGGTCATGTGTCCGCGGTCATCGATAGGCACATCGACCCGATCAACGTCGAGCGCTTTCGCGGCCGAGTTGATCGAAGAGTGAGCGTTGGAGGTATAGGCGAGTTGCCAGCCGCCGGCGGGGCGACCGCCGCGACGCGTCTTGGCGGTTTCGCGGGCCGTCATGAGCGCCGAGAGGTTGCCCGAGGTTCCCCCGGAGACGAATGTGCCGCCCGCGGTCTCGGGCCAATCGAGCAAACCGATGATCCACTGCAGTGCTTGGTTTTCGGCGAAGATTGCGCCGGCACCGGACTCCCAGAGCCCACCAAAAATGTTGGCAGAACTCGTGACGAGGTCGAAGGCAACTGCCGCCCGAGTGGGCGCGGCAGCGATATAAGCGAGGTTCAGTGGGTCATCTTGAGCACGTGTCGCAGGCTCCAGAATCTCGTCAAAGATGCGGAGTGCTTCTGCGCCACCAATGCCCTCCGGACGGATCGCGTGACCCACCGCTGCCGCCAGATCGGCCGCAGGCCGTGCTGTCGAAAATGGGTCGGTTTCGCGGACCATTCTTTTGGAGGTCCAGTCGAGGGCGAGCTGTACTACTTCAGTCTCGTCGCCCCATACCGCGTGGGGTCTTCCTTGTGGCCGAACTTCGCTCATGCGACTACCTCGCTCATGTGCCTACTTTGCTAATTCGACGCGTACCGGGAGTCGTTTGATTCCGTTGACGAAATTGCTGCGCAGACGGTCAGGTTCACTGAGCTTCGTCATTCCCGAGATTCGGGGCAACAGGTTCTCGAACATGATACGGATTTCGAGACGGGCCAGTGAGTTTCCAAGACACATGTGCGGGCCACCGCGACCGAACGCCATGTGCTCGTTCGGGTTGCGGGTGACATCCATCTGGTAGGGGTTTTCGAAGATCTCGGGGTCGCGGTTTCCGGCGGCGAACCACGTGACAACCTTCTGACCTTCCTTGATGGCCTGACCATTGATTTCGGTGTCCTTCGTCGCGGTGCGACGGAAGTGGTAAACCGGGCTGGCCATGCGCAAGAACTCCTCAACAGCCCACGGGATGAGCTCGGGCTTCTCCTGCAGGAGCGCCATCTGATCGGGGTTGTCCATGAGGTAGTTCATGGAGTGCGTAATGGTGTGGCGCGTGGTTTCGTTGCCGGCAACGACGAGCAGCAAGAAGTAGCTATTGAAGTCGCGTTCGCTGAGCTCTTGGCCGTCCATCGGCGTCTGGTTGACGAGGCGAGACACGAGGTCGTTACCGTCCTTGCCGCGACGCTGGTTGGCGAGGTCATTGCCGTACTCGAAAACCTCTCGAGCGGCGGGGGAGCGGAAGGGCAGGAGGCGAAACTCTTCACTCTCGGCGGAGCTTGCCAGTACGTCAGCGTGTTCCGGGTCGTCGTTTCCGATCATCCGGTTGCCCCAGTCGATCAGCTTGTAAATGTCGGTGTCGGGCACGTCGAGCATTTTGGCGAGAACACGGATCGGGAAGTCGGCAGCCACTTGGTCGACGAACTCGAACTCGGGGTTCGCAAAAGCGGCATCGAGGGTGCTGGCGGTCAGGCCGCGGAGGAAGGTTTCGTAGCCGGCGACAGCGCGGGGAGTGAACTCGCCCTGCATGAGGCGGCGAAGCGCGCGGTGCCGAACACCGTCGGTTTCGAGCATCGACTTGCGGGCTTCGATCTGCTCGTCATCGAGCTCTTCGAGGTTGACTGTACCGCGCTCGCTGGAGAAGGTTTCGGTGTCCCGGAGTACGGAGACAATGTCGTGGTAGCGGGTGAGCGACCAAAAGCCGTGGTTGGGTGCTGGTTCCTCTGACCAGTGCACCGGAGCCTCTGCCCGAAGCTTGTCGAACACGTTCCAGGGTGTGCCATTTTCGAACAGATCTAGGTCTGCCAGGGTGACGTTCGCCATTGAAGTCAACTCAATCCTCCGTGGGTTGTTTGGATACAAACAATACGGTACCCGATCAAGTTTCCGCGAGTATTCGCGTCAAATCTTTCTGGGTGGCAGGGGTTAGATAGAGTAACCGCAGCTAAATGCGAGCGAGGGGACCCTCCGTGGCCGGACCACACACACTGACTGAAACCGAACGCCAGGTACAGGCGAGAGTCGGCGGCCTGCCGCTCGACTACTCCGCGATGGCTGTTGCGTCGAACCTGTTTCGTGCTGCTAACGCCGTACGTAACCACTTCGAGCGCACGGTGCTTTCAGAGCACAACCTGTCGTGGACGGCATTCGTGGTGTTGTGGGTTACGTGGATCTGGGAGCCCATCGAGACTCGTCAAATTGCACTTGAGGGTGGATTCTCTAAAGCCACTCTCACGGGAGTGCTCACAACGCTCGAGCGCCGCGGTTGGTTGACGCGGGAGCGCAGCGACACTGACGGTCGTCTTGTTGTTGTGAAGCTCACCGACCGTGGTCGCGAACTCATGACTGAGTTGTTCCCGGCCTTCAACCTGCAAGAGCAGGCAGTGACGGGCCCGGTTGATCCCGAACGCCGCGAGGAGCTGGCTGAGATGCTGCGCCTCATCACGGCCGGCGTTGAGCCCAAGCCGTAGGTAATTCACATTTTTTAGTGGTCTGTTGTCCTCAACGCTTGTTTGGGGTCTAATCACTCGCTAAGGTAAGTCATTAGCATCCGAATGACTTAACGGCGAGCGATTCGAGACGGGACAACTATGACCAACGTTCAAGTAGCCGGAGTGACCGTCGATACGCGGCACTTCATCAATGGAGAACGCGTCGCCTCAGACGAGACGTTCACCAACACGTCGCCGATCGACGCCAGCCCCCTCGGAGAAATTTCCCGCGGCGGTCAGCGCGAAGTCGACATGGCTGTCGCTGCCGCTCGCGCCGCATTCCCCGGATGGGCTGCCACCAGCCCGAAAGATCGTGCAGCCATCATGCACAAGATCGCCGACCTCGTTGAAGAACGCGTCTCCGAGCTCGCCAACGTTGAGACGATGGACAACGGCGCGCTCCTGCGCAGCCACCTGCGCGGTGTGATGCCGCGAGTGGCCCACAACTTCCGGTTCTTCGCTGACTACCTCGTGAACGACCTCGGGCATCCGGACTTCGAAACTCGCGGCCACAACAACCACGTCTCGTGGGACCCCTCGGGAGTCGCCGCGCTCATCACGCCGTGGAACGCGCCGCTCATGCTCGCGACGTGGAAGATCGCTCCGGCGCTTGCCGCGGGAGACACGGTTGTGCTCAAGCCGGCCGAATGGACGCCGCTCACGGCATCCCTCTTCGCCGACATCACCGCTGAAGCAGGCTTGCCTGCCGGTGTCTTCAACGTTGTTCAGGGTTACGGCAAAGAAGCGGGCGCTTCGCTCGTGGCTCACCCCGACCTCAGCCGCATCTCGTTCACCGGTTCGGTGCCGACGGCCAAGTCGATCGCTCGTGCTGCCGCCGACAACCTCACCCCCTGCAGCTTCGAGCTCGGGGGCAAGAGCCCGTGCATCGTCATGGAAGATGCCGACCTCGAGCTCGCCGCAACTCTCGCGGTCGAGCAGTACGACAACGCTGGCCAGGTCTGCCTCTCCGGTACCCGCATCCTCGTTCACGAGAACATTGCGGATGCCTTTGCCGAAGCTTTCGAGGCCAAGGTTGCGACCCTGCGCCAGGGTGACCCTCGCGACATTGAAACCGACATCGGGCCGCAGGTTCACCGCGTGCACTTCGAACGCATCAAGGGGTTCGTTGATCGCGCGAAAGACGGCGGAGCCAACATCGTCTTCGGCGGTGAGCCCAACGCAGAGCTTGGCGGGCTCTACTTCTCGCCGACTCTCGTCAAGAACCCCGAGGTCGACAGCGAAATCGTCACGCAGGAGGTCTTCGGACCGGTGCTCACGATGCAGACCTTCACGACGGATGACGAACTCGTCGCCATGGCGAACGGCACCGAGTTTGGCCTTGCCGCCATTCTCGTCTCGGGCAACCGCGAGCACGCCGACGTTATCGCCAAGCAGCTCGTCGCCGGCACGATCTGGGTCAACTGCTTCTTCGTGCGCGACTTGCGGGCACCTTTCGGTGGTTCCAAGAAGTCGGGTGTTGGTCGCGAGGGTGGCACGTGGTCGTTTGATTTCTACGCAGATGTAAAGAACACGGTGGTTTCACCGAACGGATGGAAGGAATAGTCATGGGAGAAGTAGTTGGCGCTGGGCTGATCGCCCACGTACCTACAATCATGTTGCCCAAAGAGATCCGTATGGAGCTCAATGAGGGCAAGGACTCAACGCTCGTTGAAGGCCTCGAACGGCTCCGCAAGGACTACTTCGAGAACGACGATTACGACACTGTTGTCGTGCTCGACAGCCACTGGGCGACCACGGTTGAATTCGTCGTTACGGCGCACGAGCGCCGCCACGGCAAGTTCACGTCGGAGGAGCTTCCTCGTGGAATGAGCGGGGTGCCGTACGACTTCATCGGCGACCCCGAGCTCGCGAAGCTCATGGGGGAGCAGGCCGAGAAGAACGGCACCTGGATCACTCCGATCGACGACGAGTACCTTCCGATCATGTACGCCACGATCAACCTCTGGGAGTATCTCGGCAAGGGTCTTCCCGACAAGAAGTGGGTCAGCGTTTCCATCTGCCAGACCGCGACCGATGAAGACTTCTTGCGGGCGGGGCGCGCGATTGGCGAAGCGATTGCCAAGAGTGATCGCCGCGTCATCCTGCTCGCCTCTGGTGCGCTCTCGCACACGTTCTACAAGCTGCGCGATCTGCGCAAGCACGAGATGGCCGATCCGGCCCACATTTTCTCGGATGCTGCCCGCGAGGCAGACTACGAACGTCTCGACTGGTTCAAGGCTGGCGACCACGCTCAGGTGCTGGAGACCATGCCCGCGTTCCAGAAGGTGCGCCCCGAGGCCATGTTTGGCCACTGGCTCATGACCGCGGGTGCGATCGGCGAAGAAGCCTGCACCGCCCCCGGCGTGATGTACAGCGAGTACGAAAATTCGATCGGCACCGGTCAGGTGCACGTATGGTTCCCGAAGCCCGAAGGCGGCTTCCCGGCAGCAAAGGATGTGGTCCTTTCTCGTGACTGAGTTCCGCAGAGTACTTCTTGATGGATACCCGACGCAGGTAACGCGTCGCGGTGACGTTCTCGTCGCCGGTGATGGCCGCGAGGTGGGAGTCGACGAGGCAATTCACTTGCCGCCGACCGAGCCGAGCAAGATCATCGCCGTGCACTTGAACTACGCCAGCCGCACCGAAGAGTTCATGACAAAGCTGCCCGCTGCGCCGACTTACTTTCAGAAGCCGGTCACCGCGCTCAATACTCACAAGGGTGATGTTGTGCGGCCCGAGGGCTGCAAGTGGTTGAACTTCGAGGGTGAGATCGTCATTGTGATCGGCCGTACGTGCCGCAATGTTTCGCCCGACCAGGCCAGCGACTACATCGCCGGCTACTCGATCGGTAACGACTACGGTCTGCACGATTTCCGCGACACGGATGCCGGTTCCATGCTTCGCGTCAAGGGCAGCGACACGCTCGCTCCCGTTGGCCCCGGTCTCGTGACGGATTGGGATTTCCGCGGCAAGCAGTTGCGCACCATCGTGAACGGTGAGGTCAAGCAAGACGACAACACCGACAACATGGAGTGGGACATGAACTACCTCGTGGCCGATATCGCTCGCACGATCACGTTGAGCCCCGGCGACATGCTGTTCTCGGGAACGCCCGCGTTCTCGCGTCCGGTGCAGCCTGGCGACGTTGTTGAGGTCGAAGTTGAAGGTCTGGGCAAGCTGACGAACCGTATCGTTACGGGTCCGACTGCGATCCGCACCGACGTGGGGGCACAGCCCACAGAGTCTGAAGAGGTAATGTCGACGGCAATGGGTGGCGACTGGGAGTTCCGAGGAATTCGGACCCCGTCGAAGGATCTCTACCCGTCGAAGATTGAGGAAAAACGATGATCAAAATCGAAGTCGACATGAACCAGTGCCAGCACTATGGCCAGTGTGTGTTTGAGGCACCCGACAACTTCAAGCTCAACGATGACGACAAGCTCGAGTACGTGGCCGAAGCGCCCGACTCGGAGCGCGACAACATTGAAGCCGCTGTTGATGTATGCCCGATGCAGGCTATTCGAATCGTCGAATAGTGTCTGAGGCTAACCCCGCCGCACCGGTCGTTATTGTCGGTGCGGCGATGGGTGGGCTTCGCGCGGCGGAGTCTCTTCGCCGTTCGGGCTACACCGGCGCTATCCGCGTGGTTGGTGAAGAACTTCACGCGCCTTATAACCGTCCGCCTCTTTCTAAAGAGGTGTTGGCTACTGATGTGACTCATGAGGCTGTGGCGTTTCCGTCGCGTGCTGAAATGGGCGACGTCGAGTGGATGCTCGGGGTGCGGGCAACTGCGGTCGATCTCGATGCGCACACTCTCACTACCGACGACGGGTCTGTGCAGGAGTGGCGAGCCCTGGTTATTGCGACGGGCTTGCGCGCTCGCCGCTTGGATTTTGCCCCGATCGCCGGGCGTCACGTTGTCCGTTCGCTGGATGACGCGATGGGTCTGCGCGCCGAACTCACCGAGGGCGCGCGCGTTGTTGTTGTTGGCTCAGGCTTCTTAGGCTGTGAACTGAGCGCCACCGCTCGCAAGCTCGGCTGCGAAGTCACTATTGTGACGCCGAGTGCCGAGCCCATGATGCGTCCTTTGGGTGACCTCGTCGCGAAGGAAATGCGTCGCCGTCTCACCGACGAGGGTGTGGAGATTTTCTCCGGCGTAACTGTTGCGGCGATCAACGGCGAGGCTGCAGTTGAGTCTGTTGTGCTGAGCGATGGCCGCGTTATCGACGCCGATGTCGTGATCGAGTCGGTTGGCTCGCACTGCAACATCGAGTGGCTTGAGGGCACGAACCTCGACGTCTCGGATGGGGTGCTCGCTGACAACGCGATGCGCGCTGTCACCACCGATGGTGTCGCGCTCGATGATGTCTACGTGGTGGGTGATATTGCTCGCTTCCCGAACCCCATGTTCGATGACGTTGCCCGTCGAATCGAGCACTGGAACATCCCGACCGACACCGGCAAGCGTGTGGGGGCCGTGCTCGCAGCGCACCTCGCCGACGACGGTTCGTTCGCCGATGTGGTGGCGAAGCCTTTCGCTCCGATGCCGTCGTTCTGGTCGAATCAGTTCGAGATCAAACTGCAGGCCTACGGTCTGTTGGGTCTGGTGTCGGAT
This sequence comes from Rhodoglobus sp. NPDC076762, assembly GCA_040687235.1. Classification (GTDB taxonomy): domain Bacteria; phylum Actinomycetota; class Actinomycetes; order Actinomycetales; family Microbacteriaceae; genus Rhodoglobus. Next base: position 578,550 of record JBFBMV010000002.1, read on the forward strand.
GACGACATCCGCGTACTTGAGGGAGACCTCACCGACCAGGCTGCCGTGGGTTACTACCGCGACGACCGTCTCGTGGGCGTACTCGGAATTGGCATGAAGGCCGCGCTGCTGCCGTATCGCAAGCAGATTGCGGAGGGCGGCGCGTAGCCGTTTTCACACCGCTACCTCTGGGTGCTGGAGAAGCGGGGTCGTAGGCTGGGCTTATGACTCCCGCTTCGACTATCGCCGTTGTCCAGTTCGCTCCTGGCCATGATCGCGATGAGAACATCGCGCAGATCACCGAGCTCGCTGAGCGCGCCGTTGAGCGTGGCGCGAGTTTTGTGATCTTTCCGGAGTACTCGTCGTACTTCACCGCCACGATGGGCGAAGACTGGGTCACCGCCGCCGAGCCTCTCGACGGCCCTTTCGTGCAGGCCTTAACGTCGCTTGCACAGCGGTTGCGGATTCATGTCGCTGCGGGAATGTTGCAGTCGAGCGAGGAAGATAACCGCTTCTGGAACACCCTCGTCGCGATTGCTCCCACCGGTGCCATCGTCGCGACCTATAGCAAACAGCACCTCTACGACGCCTTCGGTCAGCGCGAATCCGACTGGGTTGTTCCCGGGTCGATTGCCGCGCCGCAGACTTTCGCGTGGGAGGGCTTCACGGTCGGCTTGCAGACTTGCTACGACATCCGTTTTCCGGAGGTGTCACGCCGATTGGTGGATGCCGGGGCCAACCTCATTGTCGTGCCCGCCGAGTGGGTGCGTGGTCCGCTCAAGGAGTACCACTGGCGCACGCTGCTCACGGCGCGGGCGATCGAGAACACCGTCTTTGTCGCGGCTGCTGACCACGCCCCTCCGATTGGTGTCGGCAACAGCATGGTCGTCGACCCGATGGGTGTGGAGCTCGTGACGATTGGGGAGCGCACGGATGTCGCTGTCGCTCACATCGAGCACGCTCGCCTCGACGAGGTGCGGGCGACCAACCCGGCGCTATCGTTGCGTCGTTATGGAGTGCACCCGCTCGAGGAGCGTTAGGCCGAGCGCCGCTGCTCCGGCTCTCGAACTTCGGCCCAGACCTCATCGAGAGAAAGCCCGATAGCGTCGGCCACGGCCGCGATGGTGGGGAATGCTGGGGTCGCGATGCGCCCCGTCTCGATCTTGCGCAGTGTTTCGGGTGAGATGCCGGCGGCAAGGGCGGTGTCGAGGATCGATCGTGCGCCTCGACCGCGCCTCAGCGCGATACCGAGGCGTTTTCCGCGGTCGACTTCAGAGGGGGAGAGCGGCAATCGGACCATGCGTCGATTCTATACCGGGATAATATGGCCGGTATAGTTATTCGAAATGTTCTGGTGTGGAGGCCTCAATGATCGAAATTCTTAGCCCCGGTGAGCTACTTCGTGCGCGGGAGACAGGCGCACTGGTTGCCCACATTCTGCAGACGTTGAAAGGTCGAGCGAAGGTCGGCACCAACCTGCTCGAAATTGACCGTTGGGCTCAGTTGATGATTCTGGAAGCTGGCGCTACCTCGTGCTACGTCGACTATGCACCGTCGTTTGGGCGCGGTCCGTTCGGGCACTACATCTGCACGGCCGTGAACGACGCGGTGCTTCATGGCCTACCGCACGACTACTCGCTCGCCGAGGGCGACCTTCTCACACTCGACCTCGCGGTGATTCTCGACGGCGTCGCGGCAGATTCGGCGATCAGTTTCGTGGTGGGGGAGTCACAGCCCGCCGAGAGCCTCGCATTGATCGATGTCACGCAGCGGGCGCTCGTCGAAGGCATTGCAGCGGCGCGACCGGGCAATCGCATTGGCGATATTTCACACGCTATCGGCGTGGTACTGAGCGAGGCCGGGTACCCCATCAACATGGAGTTCGGCGGTCACGGCATCGGCTCCACGATGCATCAGGATCCTCACGTTGCCAACGATGGGCGACCAGGTCGGGGCTTCCCGCTTCGCGCAGGAATGCTGCTGGCTCTCGAGCCATGGGTGATGGCCGACACTGACGAACTCGTGACGGATGCCGATGGCTGGACCTTGCGTAGCGCGACAGGGTGCCGCACGGCTCACAGCGAGCACACGATCGCCATCACCGATGATGGTGCAGAAATCTTGACTGTCGTTCGCTAATTGCGGAGCTTCATCCCAGAAAGCTGAGCCGCTGCACGGTCGAGCACGTCGGGCGTCTTGCAGTAGGCGAAGCGGATGAGCGTGTTGTAGTCGCCGTGGTTTGCCGGATGCACGAATGCGGTCACGGGGATTCCGACGACTCCGCTGATCTCGGGAAGGATGCGGCAGAAATCTGCAGCGTCCGTGACTCCCAGCGGTGCGGCATCCGCAATGATGAAGTAGCCGGCCTGAGGCGTGGTGACGTCGAAACCTGCACTGCGCAGCCCGGCGCTGAGGGTGTCGCGTTTGCGGGCGAGGCCGCTAGCAAGGTCGGTGAAGTAGCTATCGGGCAGTCCGAGCCCGGTCGCGATGCCTACTTGTAGCGGTGCGCCGTTCACGTAGGTGAGGTACTGCTTCACAGCCATGATGGCTTTAAGCAGTGGTTGGGGCGCGGTGATCCACCCGATCTTCCACCCGGTGGTGTTGAACGTCTTGCCGCCGCTGGAGATGCTGATCGTTCGCTCGAATGCGCCCGGCAGGCTCGCGACGGGGATGTGCTCGTAACCAAAGGTGATGTGTTCGTACACTTCGTCGGTCACGATGAGCGCGTCGTGCTTGTGAGCGAGCTCGACGATTAGTTCGAGCGTCGCCCGGTCGAGCACACTGCCGGTGGGGTTGTGCGGACTGTTGAGGATGATGAGGCGAGTGCGCCCGCTGAAGGCGGCCCGGATGTCGTCATGGTCGGGCTGAAAGCCGGGGGAGCGCAGCGGCACCGTCACATGGGTGGCGCGCGCGTAGTTGATCATGGCCCCGTAAGCGTCATAGAACGGCTCAAGGGTGATGACTTCGTCGCCTTCGCTGGTGAGGGCGAGAATCGTTGCGGCGAGGGCTTCGGTGGCTCCGGCGGTCGCGAGCACTTCGGTGTCGGGATCAACGTCGATGCCGTAGAACCGTTGCTGGTGCTCGGCGATCGCGTTGCGCAGAACGGGGAGCCCGTTGCCGGGCGGGTACTGGTTGGTGCCGTCGCTGATGGCCTTGCGGGCGGCATCCAACACTTCAATGGGGCCGTCTTCATCGGGAAAGCCCTGGCCCAGGTTGATCGCGCCGCTGCTCACGGCGAGGGCCGACATTTCGGCAAAGATTGTTTGGCTCAGCTGCCCATCGGCGCCGAGCAGCATGGCGCCATTGGCGGCGCGTTCCCAAGATCCGGTGACTGTCATCGTGCGCCAAGCCTAACTACTTGCAAGGCCGGATGCCGCGTCTGGTTGTGGAAAGTTGAGGGCCCCACCCGCGCCAGATGCTTAGCGTCGTTGTATGCGGCTACCGAACCTCGTACGGGCGTCGGTCGGCGTGCTCCTCCTAGCAGTGCTGAGTGGATGCGCGCCCTCCGATGCCACCGCCCCACCCGAACCCACCTCAACCTTCGTTGCCCCCTACGCGACCGACGAAGAGGCGCTCGCCGCCGCCGAGGCGGCCTATGCGGAGTACGTGCAGTTATCCGCAGAAATTTTGCGAGACGGCGGTAAAGACCCTGAACGTATCCTGCGAATCGTCACGGGTGAATTCACCGAGACGAACCTCGCAGACTTTGCCGCTTTTCGTGATGGAGAGCGACGTAGCACCGGCCAAGCAACATTCGATGGCGTTGAATTACAACGTTATTCCTCTGGCGGCGGCTATATCGAGCTTGTGTCGATCTATGTTTGCCATGACGTCAGCGGCGTCGATGTGCTCGACGCGAACGGTGCTTCAGTTGTACTCGCCGACAGACTGGAGCGGATCTTTATGGTCGTAACGTTCGATTACGACCCTGCAGAGAGCCAGCTCAAGCTTTCGAGTCGTGAGCCCTGGGAGCAGCGGCAGTGCTAGGGGCGCTCAGTATGCGCGCTGCATTCGCTGTCCTCTTGGTGGCTAGCGCGGTTTCGGCGAATGGCGGTGAAGGCGGGCTTAGCACTGGAGAAGGAACAACAGCGACTCCTCATGCGGACACGGTCTCGGTGAGCGATTCGCGCCATATTGCCGGAGGTAATAGCGGATCCGGGGGTGCTTTCGCGACCCCTGTCGGCGGAGGCGAGGCGCAGACCGAAGACGAGAACTGGTGCATCATCCCGCGTGTTCCGTGCTTGATGCCGGAGCCTGCTGAGGTGGCCGCGGCAGGCCCCACCTCCTTTTCAGACCTCGCCACCTTCCGCCCACAGCCGCCGACCGCAGCGATGCAACCCAACCAGTGGATGGTCGTCGGGCTCGACACCAACTTCTACGCCACCGCATCCGCTCACATCGTTGACGGCACGCTATTCGGCGGAACCGCCCAAGTGCGCTTCACCCCTATCGGTTACAGCTGGGACTACGGCGACGGCAGCACCGCAAACCTCGGCAACGCGGGCACGACCTGGGCTAAATACAAGATCTCGGAGTTCGACGCGACCCCCACAAGCCACATCTACGACGAGCCCGGCGAATACACCATTACTCTCGCCGTGACATATGCCGCCGAATACCGTGTCGCAGGCAGCCACTGGCAACAGGTCGTCGGAACTCTCACGCTCGTCGCGCCACCACTCACCGCAACAGCAGGCCACGCCACCACCGTGCTCGTCGACCAGAACTGCAACGTGAACCCCACCGGCATCGGCTGCTAAAACGAAGCTGAACGCAGGGCAACACAAAAACCGCACAAAACCGGGAGTTCCGCAAAAGTAGCCACGCTCACTCAAGCCAAGCGCGCAGCCAGCCCACAGCCGAACTAAATAGAATGCACAGGTTCGCGGTGGAGGCTAGCACCGCTGAAAGGAGCACATCATGACCGAGGTCCCCGAAGAACCCACGCCCAACACCACACCCGACAACAGCACCGCACCCAGCACCCCCGAAGAATCAGCATCACACCCCACCCCAGCACACTCGGCAGAAACCGCCGCCGGCGCCCACGACGCGCCCCCACACGTTTCCTCCACCGACGCCGCAACAGACGCTGCGGCGCCCGAGGCCCCGCCCGCCGCTGACACCGCGATCGCGCCCGTATCGGCACCAGTGTCCGCACAGTCGCCAACCGCAGCCACCGGAGTTCCCGCGGAAGCCAATCACGAGGCCTCACCCATGCCATCACCGGCGGATGCCGCAGGTGCGAGCCCCACCGCCGAAGCCCCATTCGCCCCGGCAACCGGTGCAACCACCGCTACCGGTGCCAGCTTCGGCGCAGCAGCAACGAACTCATCCGCTGAGCCCGCTGCCCCGGCGAAGAAGCCCCGCATGACACTCGGCCTCGTCGCCGGATTCGCTATTGTCGCGCTCCTCGGCGGCGCATCCGGTGCCGGCGTTGCGCTTTGGGCTGTCGGCAATCAGGCCACCTCGGCCGTCAGTGGCACCGCGAGCCCCGCATCCATCACCGTCAACGATCCTGGTAACGCCACCCTCGTCACCTCCGTCGTAGCCAAGGCAGCCCCCGCCATCGTCACCATCAACGTGACCGGCCAGAACAGTGGCGGTAGCGGCTCAGGCGTCATCATCAGCGAAGACGGCAACGTCATCACCAACGCCCACGTGGTTACCCTCGACGGTGAAGTGGCCGACCCCAAGGTCACCGTCACCACCGCAGATGGCCGCCTGCTTTCCGCAACCGTCGTGGGGTTCGACCCCATCTCCGACATCGCCGTCATCAACATCGACGACGCGAGCGACATGCCATTCATCAACATCGCCGACTCGAGTGAACTCAACGTTGGTGACAACACTGTCGCAATCGGTGCACCGCTCGGCCTCTCCGGCACCGTGACGAGTGGAATCGTCAGCGCGCTCAACCGCAGCATCACCATCGCATCGTCTGCCCTCCCTGAAGACCCTGAAATCTCTCCGGATGCGCCCGAAGATGGCCAGGCTCCTGACCTGTGGAACTTCGATTTGTTCGGCGAGAACGGCCAAGGTAACGGTCAAAGCAACGCAACTCAAGCTTCCGTCGCCCTCGCCGTGATCCAAACCGACGCCGCGATTAACCCCGGCAACTCCGGTGGTGCCCTGTTGAACTCCGATGGTGAACTCATCGGAATCAATGTCGCCATTGCGTCGTCCGGCGGGAACGAAGGCAGCATCGGTGTTGGTTTCGCTATCCCGTCCAACGTCGCTAGCCGCGTCGCCAACGAGATCCTCGAAACCGGCACCGCCACTCATGGACTGCTCGGCGCCTCCGTCGCCGACGTCACCGACGACCCCGCCCAGAGCGACGCCGAAGTAGTGGGAGCCAGCATTGTTGGCATTTCCGACGGCGGTGCAGCAGCGGATGCCGGCCTCAAGGTAGGCGACATCGTTACCGGATTCGATGGACTTCCCATCACCAACAAGACCGACCTCACCGCTCAAGTGCGTGCCTACTCCGCGGGAGAAACTGTGCCGCTAACGTACGTTCGCGACGGCAAGGGATACACCGTCGACGTGACCCTCGGTTCACTCCAGTAAACGAATCAACCACGCCTGCGGCGTGCACAGGCCCCAAGCCCGTGCACGCCGCATACGTGTGTAACCACCGCTCCGCGCGGTCGACGCGATAAGCTCGACCGACCACCTCGTCCTACGCATTGGAACCCATGGCAAAGAAGGCTCAAGCCCTCACTGGTGTGTCGTACGTGATGCCCGTACTCAACGAAGTTGAACACATCGAGGCAGCCGTCGACAGTCTCACCGCGCAAGATTACGAAGGCCCCTTCGAAATCGTGCTCGCGCTCGGTCCCAGCGTTGACGGCACCAATGCCGTCATCGACGAAATGGCACGGCTCGATCCGCGCATCCGCCATATTCCTAACGAGCTCGGCTCCACTCCCGGCGGCCTCAATGCCGCCATTCGCGCATCCACTCACCCCATCGTGGTTCGCGTCGATGCCCACTCCGTGCTCCCCGCGAACTACACCCGCATTGCCGTCGAAACGCTCGAACGCAGTGGCGCTGACAACGTCGGTGGCATCATGAAAGCGGAAGGCCGCACTCCCTTTGAGCGCGCAGTGGCTCATGCCTACGGCTCACCTGAGGGTCTCGGCGGCACCCAACATCACACGGGCGGTAAAGAAGGCCCGGCCGACACGGCCTACTTGGGCGTCTTCCAGCGCGATCGTCTCGTAGAGGTAGGGCTCTTCGACGAAGACATTAAACGCGGTCAAGACTGGGAGCTCAACCGGAGACTGCGCGCAACCGGTGGCACCGTTTGGTTCACACCCGCACTTGAGGTCGTCTATCGACCACGATCCAGCCTGCGCAAACTGGTTCGGCAGTTCGTGGCGACCGGCATTTGGCGAGGGGAACTGGCGCGCCGCTTCGGCAGCGCCAACTCGCTTCGCTACTTTGTGCCCCCGCTTGCCGTGCTCGGCACTGTCGTGGGACTTATCCTCGGCGTTGTCGGCAGCGTCATCGGCGCGAGTTGGTTGACCATCGCTTACGCCGCCCCTGCCGTGTACCTACTTTTCGTCGTTGCCGCGACCGTTGTTGCCGCAGGTAAAGAAGGATTACGATCGGGTCTTTGGTACCTCATCGTGCTGCCGTGCATCCATTTCGGGTGGGGCAGTGGTTTTATTCTCGGATTCCTCAAACTGACCAAAAACATCACTGCGCAAACGGGAAGGTAGCACCGTGTCTCCCCACACACCCTCTCAGCCTGCGACGCGGCCCTCGAGCATTGCGCAGCTTCGCGAAGTAACTCAGCCCCCTGAGGTTCGCCTTCGCGCCAACGCCGAGCACTGGACGGCGTCGCTGTACCTGCGCGACCTCTCTCCGTACCTGACTTGGATGCTCCTCAAGACGTCCATCAGCGCCAACGGCGTCACCGGGCTCATGATCCTCACCGGTTGGCTCACCGCCGCGGCCCTCCTCATCCCCGGGTTCACCGGCGCTGCGCTCGCGCTGATCCTCGGCCAAATGCAGATGCTCGTTGACTGCAGCGATGGCGAAGTCGCGCGCTGGCGCAACACTCGCTCACCCGCCGGCGTCTTCCTCGACAAAGTGGGGCACTACAGCACCGAAGCCCTCATCCCAATCGCCTTGGGCATCCGAGCCGCGGGCTGGCCTCTCGACTTCCCGGCAGACTTCGCTTGGACAACGGCCGGGTTCGCGCTCGCGCTCATCATCGTGCTCAACAAGGCGCTCAACGACATGGTTCACGTCGCGCGCGCTAACGCCGGTCTCGAGAAGCTCAGCGACCGCAAGGGCGAGGCCGAGCCAAGCCATAGCCTCGTCGCCAAGTTACGCCGCTTCGCCCGCTTCGTACCGTTCCACCGCCTGTACCACTCGGTCGAACTCACGATGATCGCCTTCGCCACCGCCATCATTGCGCTCTTCGTGCCCGCAATGGCCGCTGAGCGCACTGTGCTGCTCATTCTGCTTCCGCTGGCGCTGCTCGCACTTGGCGGGCACTTCGTCGCCATCATGGCCTCCAAGCGCGTTCGCTCATGACCCACCGCGTTGGCGTCGTCTCGCTCAGCCAGGGCAAGCGCCCCGAAGACCTCGCGCGCGGCCTCGCCTCGCTGCAGGCACAGCGAGGCGTAGAACTCGATGTGATTGTCGTCGGCAACGGCTGGCAGCCCAGTGGGCTTCCGGATGGCGTCCGCGGGCTTCACCTCGAAGCCAACCTGGGCATTCCAGCGGGCCGCAATCGCGGCGTGGAGCATGTGCAGGGTGACTGGATATTCTTCCTCGACGACGATGCCAGCATCCCGTCACCGACGTTTCTCAGTGACGCTATTGCGATCATGCAGGCCGACCCCAGCATCGGACTCCTGCAGCCGCGCGTCGAAGACGCTGAGGGCAAAGAAAACCCGCGTCGCTGGATCCCACGCATCCGCAAGGGCGACCCCGCGCACCCCAGCGACGTCTTTTCCGTCTGGGAGGGTGCTGTGCTCATGCCGCGCCCGCTCTTCGATGACATCGGCGGTTGGGGCGACCCCTACTTCTATGCTCACGAAGGCATAGAGCTCGCCTGGCGCGTGTGGGGCGCCGGTAGGAGGGCTTGGTACGCCGGAAACCTCGTAGCGAATCATCCCGCAATCGACCCCGCCCGCCACAGCTACTACTACCGTCTGAACGCTCGCAACCGTGTGTGGCTAGCGAAGCGCAACCTGCCCGTGTTGCTCGTGCCGATCTACGTGGCCAGCTGGACGGCGATCCAGGTGCTGCGCTCGGCCAGGAACCCCGTGGGCATGCGTGCGTGGTGGGGCGGCTGGTTCGCCGGCTGGCGCGAAAACCCCGGCGGGCGTCGCAGCATCGGCTGGGCAACAGTGGGGCGGATGGCGCGTGCCGGTCGCCCTCCCGTGATCTAGCCACCACCACACCGGCTTCGCTCGCGGCATCCGTCAATCGGCATGTCCGCCGCGCCGCACCGCCCACGCAAAAGCGCGGCACCTCACCGAAGTGAAGTACCGCGCTTTCGTTAGTTCATGCTCTAGGAGCGAGGCTTGCGCTTGGGGCGATCGTCGTAGCTGCCGCCGCCTTCGCGACCACCGGCGTAACCGCCGCCACTGCGGTCGCCGTCACGGTTGTTGTAACCGCGTGATGCTTCACGTTCGCGGTTGGCGCGGGCGCCGCCCTCGAACGAGCGGTCACGGCTCGGGTACTTGTCGCCAGCGGAACGTGCGCCGCCGCCGTTTGCCTTGCGGTCCGGCGCGATCTCAATCAGCTTGCCGCTGATGCGAGTGTCGCGCAGGCGCTCGAGTACGTCTTTCGACATATCGGCAGGCAACTCGACGAGCGAGAAGTCCGGACGAATCTGAATGTGACCGAAGTCGTCGCGGCTGAGGCCACCCTCGTTGGCGAGTGCGCCGACAATCTGACGGGGCTCAACGCGCTGGCGCTTGCCGACCTCGATGCGGTAGGCGGCCATCGGCTTGGTGGAACGCGGGCGACGCTCGGGGCGCTCGCCACGTTCACCACCACGCTCGGGGCGATCGGTGCGTGCCTTGCGCTCGTCGCGCTCAGCGAAACGCTGGGCGCGCTCTTCTTCAGCCGAGAGCAGCAGGGGAGTCTCGCCCTGAGCCACGACAGCGAGAGCGGCGGCGACATCCATCTCGGGCACGTCGTGGTGTTCGACGTAGTGACCGATGATCTCGCGGAACGCAGTGATGCGCGCCTGCTGGTTGAGGGCTTCGGTGATGGCGTCGTCGAAGCGCGTGAGGCGCGTGGAGTTGACGTCTTCAACCGAGGGAAGCTGCATTTGCGTGAGCGGCTGGCGCGTGGCCTTCTCGATGGCGGTCAGCAGGCGACGCTCGCGAGGAGTGACGAAGCTGATTGCCGAACCGCTGCGACCGGCGCGACCCGTGCGACCAATGCGGTGCACGTACGACTCGGTGTCAACGGGGATGTCGAAGTTCACGACGTGGCTGATGCGGTCAACATCGAGTCCACGAGCAGCAACGTCGGTTGCTACGAGGATGTCGAGCTTGCCTGACTTGAGCTGGTTGACGGTGCGCTCGCGCTGAGCTTGAGCCACATCACCGCTGATGGCGGCTGCGGAGTAACCGCGGGCGCGCAACTTTTCGGCCAAGTTTTCGGTTTCGCTCTTCGTGCGAACGAAAATGATCATGCCTTCGAAGTTTTCCACTTCGAGGATGCGGGTGAGGGCATCCACCTTTTGCGGGTAGGAGACGATCAGGTAGCGCTGAGTGGTGTTGGCCGACGTAGTGGTCTTGGCCTTGACCGTGATCTCTTCAGCGTTGTTCAGGTACTTCTTGGAGATGCGGCGAATCTGTGCCGGCATCGTCGCGGAGAAGAGCGCAACCTGCTTGTCATCGGGGGTGTCGGCGAGGATTGTCTCAACGTCTTCGGCGAAACCCATCTTGAGCATTTCGTCGGCCTCATCGAGAACGAGGTACTTGAGCTCAGAGAGGTCGAGGGTGCCCTTAGCAAGGTGGTCCATGATGCGGCCGGGGGTACCGACAACAACGTGAACGCCGCGGCGGAGTGCCGACAGCTGCACGCCGTAAGCCTGTCCACCGTAGACGGGGAGCACGTGAACGCCACGCATGTGGGTGGCGTACTTCTCGAAGGCCTCACACACCTGCAGAGCGAGTTCGCGGGTGGGGGAGAGCACGAGCGCTTGAGGCTTGCTCTGGGATACATCGAGGCGCGAGAGAATCGGCAGCGCGAAGGCTGCGGTTTTTCCCGTGCCGGTCTGGGCCAGGCCGACTACGTCGCGCCCTTCCAGAAGAGTAGGAATAGTGGCTGCTTGGATAGCCGAAGGCGTCTCGTAGCCAATGTCGCGGACCGCTTTCAATACCGCATCGCTGAGAGCGAGGTCGGAGAAAGTAATCGCGGTCTCGGTGGGTTCAGACGGTGCGGTTGAATCAGAATCGGTCATTGTGTCAACAGTACCTGCTTAACCCCTAGTAACATGCGGTTTTCAGGGCTCTTACCCAGTAATCTGCCCGGAATGTTGGCCGAGTACTATCGAAAGTGCGGTTGAACCTCCCGCTAATCGATCCGCATCGGCTCTGTAACGGTGTGGCGGGCGCGGTTCAGCATCGGACTTCCAATGATTTGATTGTGACCATGGCTCTACTGAACGACTTCAAGACCGCACGCAAGGTGGTGCGCACGATGTTGCGCTCGCGCCGCAATCGGCGACGCGTTGCCGGGCTGTTGAACGAGCATCCACTGCCCGTTCCTGGATCAGTGAGTATCGCTGTCTATTTCGCCGACACCAAGGTGAACCTTTACCAGATGCGTCAGTGGTACGCACCGCTTGCCGAACTGTCTAAGCGCTTCCCTGTTGCGATCATTTCGCGCTCACCCAGCGCTGTGCTGGCGTTGTGGGATGAAGCTCCTGTGCCCACCGTGTACTTGCGTCGAGTGTCGGAGTTGGAGCAGTTCGTCTCCGAACAGCCGCTCAAGATCGTCTTCTACGTCAATCAGAACGCCAAGAACTTTCAGATGTTCCGCTATGGCCGCATGTGGCACGTTTTCATCAATCATGGTGAGAGCGACAAGATGTATATGACGACGAACCAGTTCAAGGCTTATGACTACAGCTTCGTCGCCGGTGATGCCGCGCTCGATCGGCTGAGCTACAAACTGTGGGATTTCGACATCAAGAAAAAGGCGATTCCCATTGGTCGTCCGCAGGCTGATCATTTTGCTGGTGAGCTTCCGTATACGCCCGACGACCGCACGGTCGTGCTGTACGCCCCCACGTGGGAGGGAGACCGAGACGCCGCCGCTTACGGTTCAGTCGAGAGCCACGGAGTTGCACTCGCGAAGGCCGTACTCGCCAGCGACAAGCATCGTCTTATCTATCGTCCGCATCCGCGCAGCGGCGTGGTCAACGATGATTACAAGCGCGCCAATATCGACATCATTGCGGCTATCGCTGAGGCTAACGAGTCTGACCCTTCGGTGCAGCACATCTACGATGACGGCAAAGAAATGGGCTGGCAGCTGGTAGCAGCGGATGTTGCGATCACTGATGTTTCGGCGATGGTCTATGACCGTCTCGCCACGGGTAAGCCACTCATCGTCACTCGGCCCGTTTCAGAGCATGCGGATATCGACGAAGGGGGTTACCTGGGCTCGTGTGAATGGTTGCGCGCCGATCAGGCGGCGGACATCCTCGCAATTGCCGAGCGAGTGCAGTTCGACACCGAAGCGAAAGAACGCTTGGGCTATTGGGCGGAACGCCACTTCGGCGACACCACGCCCGGGGCAGCAACCGCTCGTTTTCACGACGCGGTCGAATCACTGGTCGCTCTCTGGCACCGTCACGCTCAGATTCATATTGGTGATCGGCCGGTCAGCGAAGTTGATCCCTTCGAAGATGACGAAGACGAGTCTCCTAACGGCGAATAGCGCCGGGTAGCGGCGCGCGGTAGCGGTGCCTCCGCACTGAGTGCTGAGGGCTGAGTCCTGCCGAATGGCCGGGCAGAGGGCACCTATTTGCTAACGAGGAGCAGTGCCCCCGCTCTCCGGTGCAGACTCGATCTCCTGGTCAGCGGAGGCATTCTCGCTGGACTCGATAGCTTTGCGCTGATCGGCATCCAGATGCTGTTCGAGGTCGGCGAGGGTCTCAAGTTCGACCCAGCCGCGACTTGTGCGACGCTGCCGCAACCCGGGCAGGGAGGGCAGCCGCTTGCGGGGGCCACGCACGCGGGGAGTTTTTGGTGCCTTCGGCAGTGCTATCACCGGCTCAAGCCACGACGGCAGGGTTGCCGGTGCTGGTCCGAATCCCTGTCGAGCAGTGCGCACAATCTGGCGCCCAAGGATGTTGTTTCCGCCGCCGCCGATGACCGCACCGATGCCGAAGGGCATGAGGCGACCGACGACGTTTGTGCCCTGCGCAGCGGCGTAGCGCTTGAGGAAGGTGCGTTTGATACGGTCGGCAATTGGTCCGACAAGCGTGCTGGGTAAGTTTTTGGCGAGAGTTTCGCCCCAAAATGCTGATCGCGCTGCGCCGGAGCCGGTTGCTTGCGCGGCGAGCTGTCGTACGAGATCAGTGCCCGCACCCCCGAGCACCATCGTCATCACAAGCGCGCGAGCTCGATCGGGGTCGTCTACGACGATGCCGTGTACCTCAGTGACGGATTGGGCGAAAAGAGCACTGGCTTCAAGAAATCCCGCGGTCTCAACTCCGGACAGCGCAAGTGACGCTCCGGTGCCTACGGCCGGGATCGCTGCGCTCGCACCCACGAGAGCGCCACCGGTGGTGACAGCAGCCAAGTACCGACGCTCTAGTACCGCGATGATCTCATCCGGAGTCGCATGTGGTTTGCTCCGACGGATGCTTCGGATGTGGGCCAGCACGACGGGACGTTGCACCGTGAGTACACGATCGATACCGCGCACCACCATCGGATGGGAATTGCTCATGTTGCTGGAAGCCATGAGATTAACCGTAGCGGAGGTGTCTGACGGCATCCCGGGAGAATGCCCGCCGTTCGTCAACCGTGCCGTTGTTAGGAGCCGTAGTCCTCGTTGTAGCGAGCGAGCACATCGTTGATGGGGCCATCAAGTACGAGCTCGCCTTTATCGAGGTACAGGCCTCGAGAGCAAAAACGACGCAGGTCTCGCTCGTTGTGTGAAACGAAGAACAGCGTGCGACCGCCCTTGAGCAGCTCTTCAATGCGGCGATAGCACTTTTCGCGGAAGGCTTTGTCACCCACAGCGAGCACCTCATCCACCAGAATGATGGGCTCCTCGAGGCGCGAAATCACAGCGAACGCAATGCGCACGCGCATGCCGCTGGAGAGATGCTTGTAGGGAGTGTCGATGAAGCGTTTGATCTCGGCGAAATCGATGATCTCGTCGAAACGTTCGTTAATCTCACTCTTCGTCATGCCGTGCAGGCCGGCGGTGAGGTAGACGTTGTCGCGCACGCTCAAGTCGTCGACGAACCCGCCTGTGATCTCGATGAGCGGGGCAACGCCCTTGCCCACGTGTACGGTGCCTTCGTCGGCGAGCATTACTTCAGCCACGAGCTTGAGCAGGGTCGATTTGCCTTGACCGTTGCGCCCGACGACGCCGATGGCCTCACCAGCGGTAACGTCAAAGCTGACGTTGCGCAGAGCCCAGAACTCGTCGGCACGAGCTCGACGTTTGCGACCAGCGAAAAGATCCTTGAAGCTGCGTCGAGAGCGTCGGTTGAGTCGAAATCGGATGCCGGCATCGTGAACTCGAATGACGTGATTGTCGGCCATCAAATCTCCTTCAGCACGGCACGCTCGGTGCGCGCGAAGACAAGGATGCCGACGGCAACGAGGATCAGGCTCATGATGCCGCCGATAAGAACCGCGTACCAGTCGAGCTGATCAGGGAAGAAAGCGGCCCGATAGAGCGAAAAGATTCCCGCGAGCGGATTGAATGCTGCCCAACCATCGAGGCCCAATTTTTCAAGATCGGGGATGCCGTAAATGATGGGTGAGGCATAGAACAGAAAGCGAAGAGCGAGTTTGGTCGCGCGCTCAAGGTCGCGGAAGAACACCACGAGAGGGGCAACGATCAGCCCGACGCCGACCGTCAGGATGGCCTGCAGAGCGACTCCGAGCACAAAGTACACCGCTTGCCAATGCAAGACCGCACCCGTCGCGATGGCGAAGAAAGCAAGCACGGGCAGGCTGGCGATGAACTCAATTCCCTTGGAAAGCACAAGGCGCGCTACCCAAATGGTGCGAGGGATTTTGGTGGACCGAATGAGCTTGGCCTCGCGTAAGTACGCGCGCGTGGCATCCGAAACAGCCCCGTTGAACCACATCCAGGGCAGAAGCGCCGTGAGGAGGAAGACGATATACGGCTGTTCGCCAACGGCTTTGTCGAAGACCTGAGTGAACACGAACCAGTAGATGCCCGCCATGACCAGAGGGTCGAGAACGGACCACACGTAGCCGAGCGCTGACGTGGAGTACCGCACGCGTAGGTCGCGCGTTGTGAGCAACCAGAGGGTGCGGCGGTATCGGGTGAGGGGAGACCATGCTGATCGACCCAGTGCTGTGTTCGCCACGCCCCTATAGTAAACGGGCAAATCGACAAACAGCCGCACCCGTTGTCAACTGAGTGAGCGATTCTTCGGTTTAATCAGCAACGTCCGCCCTGCACTCGATGCGGGACGGACGAAACTATGCGGCTCCGGGAGCCGAGAAGCCTGCTTAGACGAAGAGGTTGGCGCGCTCGAGGTCTTCAGCGAAGTCAACCTCAATGGCGTAGAGGTCGGAGATGTCGATGGGCTCGATGAGAAGATTGTCTTCTTCGATGGCGAGCTCGATGCCGCGTTCAAAGTAATCCTGGTCGCCAACCTTCTTGAGGTGGCGCAGCAGCGTGGCCTTCGCATCGCGTGAGATGTAGTTGATTCCTACCGCCTCGCCTAGACCGCCCTTGACGGTCTTGGAGAGTTCCTTGATAAAGCCTTCCGCGTCGGTCGTGTACTTGACTTCTTCGTCAGATACCTTGGCCGTGTTGACGCTTACGAAGGACTGATCGCGCGCGACCATTGCTGCAGCGCGCTCAAGAGCGGTGGGGTCGAAGACAACGTCGCCGTTCATCCAGAGCACTCCGCCAGGTGTGGATGCCTGCAGCGCACGCATGAGGCTCTTCGACGTGTTGGTCTGGTCGTACTGCTCGTTGTAAACGAACGATGCTTCAGGAAATGCCTCAATGATGTGCTCAAGCTTGTAGCCAACAACGATCGTGACCTTGACGTTGTTGCCAAAGGCGTGGTGGATGTTGTCGAACTGCTGCTGCATGATGGTGCGGCCATCACTGAGCTCCGTCAAGGGCTTCGGCAGCGAGCGGCCCAAACGGCTGCCCATACCGGCAGCTAAAATTACGACCTGTGTAGTCATGGTGGTCTCCTCAGTAGTTCTGGGGCTCGGGACAGCGCATGGTTAACCTGCTGTTAACCCGAGATTGGCAAAATCGACACACCTTTGTGCGATAGTCAGGCTAGCGGTGCAGCCCGAGAACTCCATAGATTTAACTGGGTTGTTGCCTATTTGTGATACTCACTCATTCTCATGCTCTCCGCTTGGTAGGTTTGGACAGTGGAAAACGCCCAAACACCCGACGAGGGCACGAAGTCCGAAGAAACACCGGTAACGAAGCCCGCAAGCACCACCCGGAAGCCGTCCGTGGCCCGAGGTTCTCAAGCGAAATCGTCTACTGCGAAGCCTTCAGCTTCTGCTACTCGTAAGCCTGCCGCCAAGAAGCCCGCAGCACGAAAGACGCCTGCCCGCACGACGAGTGCCGCAGCGACTACTGCCACGCCTGCGCCCGGGGATTCGGCGCTGCCGAAGCCTTCGTCGAGCGCCGCGAAGAGCACTACCGCGAAGCCAAGTTCCGCTAAATCCAACACCGCTGCGAAGAAGCCGGCCGCGAAATCGTCGACCGCAGCGCGCGGAGGAGCGAAGACCAGCGCCTCAACGGGCACCAGGAATTCCAAGAGCGCTATGCCAAGCGCGCCGAAGCCGCAAGCTCCGAAACCGACGGCGCCCAGATCGGCTAACCCCCGGCCGAACGCTGCGAAATCTGTGGTGCCTGTGCCTGTGCCTGTGCCAGATGCGGATGCGGATGCCACTGTCGTTGACGTCGATGTCATCGAGAATGCCGCCGACAGCGCCAATGTTGTCGAAATTTCGGTCGTCGACGCTTCAGAAGCGGTTGAAGTCCCGGCTGTAGATGTTGCGGCTACCGACGTAGCTTCTGACGACGATGAGCCGGTTGCGCCGGAAGGCGTCGATAAGGCTGAGGCTGAGGCTGAGGCTGAGGCTGAGGCTGAGGCTGAGTCTGAGTCGCTGAGAGTCGATGAGGCTGGCGACGTCGCTGCTGACGAGCCGGATGATTCGGCTGCCGATGCTCCGACCGACGAGGCGCCTGCGACCGACGAGGCGCCTGCGGCTGACGAGGCGCCTGCGGTGGAAGAGAAGCCGGATGCCGTGCTGGCCGGACTGGCGCGGTTGAGAGCG
Source organism: Rhodoglobus sp. NPDC076762 (assembly GCA_040687235.1). Taxonomy (GTDB): domain Bacteria; phylum Actinomycetota; class Actinomycetes; order Actinomycetales; family Microbacteriaceae; genus Rhodoglobus. The sequence continues at coordinate 596,060 of JBFBMV010000002.1, forward strand.
CTCGCTTCGCAGTTCGCTGCGCCCGCAGCCGAAGCAGCGGCGCAGAAGGCTGCCGCCCAAAAACTTGCGGATGAGAAGGCTGCTGCTGACAAGGCGGAGACAGACAAGTTCGAAGCAGAACGTGCGGAAGTAGAGCGTGCGGAAGCAGAACGTGCCGAAGTAGAACGTGCGGAAGCAGAGAAGGCGGAAGCTGCAGCGGAAATCGCGCGAATTGAAGCCGAGCGCCTCGCGGCGGCAGAAGCCGACTCTGACACCGCGGGCAAGGCTGCGGTTCTCACGACATCGACCGAAGATGCCGAAGAGGCCGAAGCCGACGACCGGGCCGAGCCCGAGACCGCCGCAGACGCGGCTGCGGAGCTCGAGACTGCTGAGGTGGAGGACGAGCAGCTGCATTCGGACCCTCCAACGGTTGTTGCCGAGCCGGAGCGCGATAACAGCGTCGCCGTTGAGACGGTAGCGGCGAGTGCAGACATGGTTGCAGTCGATGCCACAGTGGGTCACGGATTGGAGGCGACATCCGGCGACGTCGTTTTGGAAGTCAGCGGACTCTCCAAAGACTTCGGGGACACAGTTGCTGTTGATGACATTCGCTTGAGCGTGCGCGCTGGCGTGTTCTACGGAATCGTCGGTCCCAACGGTGCCGGAAAGACCACGACATTGTCGATGATCACCGGATTGCTGCGCCCTGATTCGGGAAGCGCCACCGTCAACGGGGTCGATGTGTGGAAGTCGCCCGAGGTCGCCAAGCGCTCCATCGGTGTACTGCCCGACCGACTGCGCATCTTCGATCGCCTTACGGGCTCACAACTGCTGTACTACTCCGGAGTACTCCGTGGCCTCGACTCGACCGAGGTGCGCAAGCGTTCTGCAGACCTCGCGACCGCGTTCGGGCTCGACGACGTCATGGGGCGCCTCGTTAGCGACTACTCCTCGGGCATGCTCAAGAAGGTGGCGCTCGCCGCCGCAATGATCCACTCACCACGCCTACTGGTGCTCGACGAGCCCTTCGAGTCCGTTGACCCGGTGTCGGCGGCGACTGTCACGCGCATCCTCAAGCAGTACGTTGATGCCGGAGGCACCGTGCTGCTGTCCAGCCACCGCATGGAACTCGTGCAGCGCGTCTGCAGTCACGTGGCTGTCATTGTTGAGGGCAAACTTCTTGCGGATGGCACGATCGACGAGGTGCGCAATGGCATGTCTCTAGAAGACCGTTTCGTGCAACTCACCGGCAAGAATTCCAGTGGGGGAGGGCTCGAGTGGTTGAGCAGTTTCTCCGACTGAAACTAACCTTCCTGGCGAATGCTTTTCGCCGGGGGCCGCTTGTAGCATCTGCCATGGGGTTGGTGCTGATTTACAGTGCCGTTCTCTTCGTGATTGCCATGGTGGCGGTCGCCGGTTTGCGCGGCACCACGACAGAGGTCGCTGGCGCGACGCTCCTGGTGTTCGGCTCAGCCGTGCTATTCGGCTTCTTCATCATGCCCCTTGGCTGGAATGCGGATGACGCCCTTGACCCGCGCAGGTTTGCCTACCTGCCGCTCAGCCGCATCAAGCTCGCTTCGCTGCTGTTGCTCGCTGGCGCAATCAGCATTCCGGCCGTCATGCTCGCGGGGCTCGCTGTCGCGCAAGTCGTTGCATGGTCGGGCAACGCTGGTTCCGCCATCACAGCGGTGCTCTCCGCTCTCATCGTGCTCGCGACGGCCGTGGTGGGAAGCCGCCTCGCGAGCCTAGTGGCGGCACGCTACCTCAGCACCCGCCGGTTGCGCGAAGGATTCGGCATCGTGGCGATCACTCTCGTTGTCGCTTCGTTGCCCATTGCGGTCATGCTGGCTCTCGCGGACTACCAATCCCAGGTGCTTCCCGCAATCCGTCGTGCGGCAGCAGTACTCGAGTGGAGTCCGCTCGGAGTCGCATTCAGTGCGCCAGCGTCTGCTGCGGCAGGCAATAGCGGTGACGTCGTCGGCAAACTTGCCATCGCACTCGGCTTCCTAGCGCTGCTCGGAGCCTGCTGGTACTTTCTGCTCGGCTACGTACTGTCGCGCCCCGAGCGCAGCGCCGTCGAGACGTACCGTTCCGGCCTCGGCTGGTTCCGTCTCATGCCGGCGACGCCGCTTGGCGCGATTGCTGCTCGCAGCCTCAGCTACTGGGCTCGGGATGCTCGCTACTTTGTCGCTCTCGCTGCAATCCCCATCATCCCGATCGGAATGGTGGCGGCTCTTCTCGTCGGAGGTATCGGCGCTGACGTGATCGCGTGGATTCCCGTTCCCGTCATGTGTCTGTTCCTCGGCTGGAGCGCTCACAATGATGTCGCCCACGACAACACCGCGCTGTGGACCCACGTTTCGGCACACACACGCGGTTCCGATGACCGCTGGGGACGCATCGTTCCCAACCTGCTCGTCGGCATTCCGCTGGCGGTCGGCGGCAGCATCGCTACCGTCGCGATTGTTGGCAATGGCGAGGCGCTCCCGGGACTCATTGGTCTCAGCCTGTGCCTTCTTTTCGCTGGGCTCGGGGTTTCGAGTGTGAGTTCTGCCGCCTTCCCCTATGCAGCACCGCTCCCCGGTCATGGTGCATTTATTCAGCCCCAGGCTCTCGCCTCGAACGCGGGTACGGTGCAATCGTTCACGTTTGCGCTCTCTCTCCTCTTCGCAGCTCCGGTGCTGGGCGTGGTCTTCTTCAACCCGTTCACCGACCTGCAGCCTCAGTGGGCGGCGTTCATCGTGGGTACTGTTCTGGGGCTGCTGGCGCTGATCGTCGGCGTGTACTGGGGCGGCCGAATTATGGTGCGCCGCGGTCCAGAACTGCTGGCGCTCTCCTCGCAAAACTGACCAACTCCAACCGAGCTGGTGTCAGCAAAATCTCAGACACCAGCTCACCGCGACGGAAGTAGAATTGGCTCATGGCTGACACCGATATCACTGGCGGCGGAACCGACACTCTCGACCGCGAACTCGAAGAACTGCTCAACCAAGAGCAGGTTGAAGAAGGCGACCACGAACGCTTTTCGCACTACGCACCCAAGAACAAGATCATGGAATCGGCACTCTCCGGCAAGCCGATCCGTGCGCTCTGCGGCAAGCTGTGGACGCCCGGTCGCGACCCCGAGAAGTTCCCGGTCTGCCCGACCTGCAAAGACGTTTACGAAAAGATGAAGCCCTAGCGATACAGCGTGGGCAACACGGGCTCGCCGCGAGAAAGCCGGAAGGCGGTCTGCGGCAGCTCGGCCATGGCATCCTCACGGTGATCACGTGCGGCAAGCGTTCCGCCATCACCGAGCCACTGAGCATCCGCCGTTCCCGCTGTCATGAGTGGCACGATCAGTTCGCGCCCCTCGACATCGGGCCGGGCACCCTCCGTCTGATAGATCAGTTCGGATGTCGCAACACCGTTTTCCATCGTGCGGATCGCCGCCTTGTGGCCGCCCACCGTTGCCTTGGCGGCGGACTTCTTAGCAACCGAAACCCATTCGCCCGCGTCGTTGTGGTGGGCGACAAGCTTGTAGACCATGCCGGCGGCCGGGTATCCCGAACCGGTGACGACCGAGGTGCCGACGCCGAACGAGTCGACGGGCGCGGCGCGCAACGCAGCGATGGCGTGCTCATCGAGATCGTTCGTGACCGTGATGCGAGTCTTGGTGGCGCCGAGCGAATCGAGCTGAGCGCGTACCGACGCCACCTGAGTGGCTAGGTCGCCCGAATCGATGCGCACAGCGCCAAGCCCGGTTCCGGCAACCTTCACCGCGAGTTCGACGGCGTTCTCAACGTCATAGGTGTCGACGAGTAGCGTCGTCGAGGGACCGAGCGCATCCACTTGGGCCTGAAACGCTTCTTCTTCGGAGTCGTGCAGCAGCGTGAACGAGTGGGCGGCAGTGCCCATCGTTGGTACGCCCCAGCTGCGCCCTGCTTCGAGGTTGCTGGTCGCGCTGAAGCCCGCGATATAAGCGGCACGAGCGGATGCCACGGCAGAACGTTCGCCCGTGCGACGTGATCCCATCTCGGCAATAGGCCGCGCGCCGGCGGCAGAGACCATGCGCGCCGCCGCGGATGCCACGGCAGAGTCGTAGTTCAGCACGCTGAGCGCGAGCGTCTCGAGCAACACGGCTTCGGCGAAGGTGCCTTCAACAGTGAGCACGGGGGAGCCGGGGAAGTAGGCGTCGCCCTCGCGGTAGCCGCTGATATCTCCCGTAAAGCGGTAGTTGGCAAGCCAGTCGATCGTCGTGGGGCTCACGATCGAATTGCGCGAAAGGAAGCTGAGTTCTTCGTCGCCGAAGCGGAACTCTTCGATCAGCTCGAGCAGGCGGCCGGTACCAGCCACAATGCCGTAGCGGCGGCTGTCGGGCAGGCGGCGGGCGAACACTTCGAACACACACTGGCGTTCGTGGCGGCCACTGCCGATAGCGGCGTCGAGCATGGTCAGCTCGTATTGGTCTGTTAGCAGAGCGGTACTCACCCGACCAGCGTACGCGACAGTCCCTCAAGGCTGTCGGAGAGTGCGGGGACATCCACCACTACGATTGAAAGCGTGACTGATGCACCCATTGGCGTTTTCGATTCCGGAGTCGGCGGCCTCACCGTAGCCCGCGCCATCATCGACCAGTTGCCGCACGAGTCCATCGTTTACGTCGGTGACACCGTTCACTCACCGTATGGGCCCAAGCCGATAGCGGATGTTCGCCGCTACGCCCTCGAAGTCATGGACCGCCTCGTTGACGACGGCGTGAAGCTGCTCGTGATCGCGTGCAATACCGCCTCGGCAGCGATGCTGCGGGATGCCCGGGAGCGCTACACCGAGGCCTACGGCATCGAGGTGGTCGAAGTGATCCAGCCCGCGACGAGGGCGGCAGTGCGTCAGACCCGCAATCGCCGTGTCGGAGTGATCGGCACGACCGGCACCATCAAGTCGCGTGCCTATGAGGATGCCTTTGCTGCGGCATCCGACATCGAATTATTCACCCAGGCCTGCCCTCGCTTTGTCGAGTTCGTTGAAGCGGGAGTCACGACCGGGCCAGAAGTGCTCGCCGTGGCAGAGGAATATCTCGCACCGCTCAAGGCCGCCGAAATCGACACTTTGGTGCTCGGTTGCACGCACTACCCGCACATTTCTGCGGCGATTCAGTACGTTATGGGGCGCGAAGTAACACTTGTCTCGAGCGCCGAAGAGACCGCCTACGACGTGTACAGCACGCTCGTGGCCCACAACCTGCTGCGCAACTCGACCGAGCCTGCGCACCACACGTTCGAGGCCACTGGGCCAGATAAAGCCGGGTTCACTCGTTTGGCATCCCGCTTTATGGGACCAAATATTGTGCGCGTCGAGACTTTTGACACCGGCGTGATTAGCCTCCCCGACCTCAATTAGCGATTCGGATGCTCCGCCGCTGCGGTGGTGAGCAATCCGCCTTCGCGCCCACACCACACCCCAGATTTCACCGAGAGAGAGAAGACAGATGTCACGTCACGACGGCCGCGAAAACAACGAACTGCGCAAGGTCACGATCGAGCGCGGATGGAGCGACCAGGCTGAAGGCTCCGCACTGATCTCGTTCGGTAAGACCAAGGTGCTGTGCACGGCATCCTTCACGAACGGCGTACCGCGCTGGATGGCAGGCAAGGGCAAAGGCTGGGTCACCGCCGAGTATTCGATGCTTCCCCGCAGCACGAACAGCCGCATGGACCGAGAAGCCGTCAAGGGCAAGGTCGGCGGTCGCACCCACGAGATCTCGCGCCTCATCGGTCGCAGCCTTCGCGCTGTCGTCGACATGAAGGCGCTCGGCGAGAACACCATCGTGATCGACTGTGACGTTCTGCAGGCCGACGGCGGAACCCGCACGGCAGCTATCACTGGTGCCTACATTGCGCTCGCTGGCGCCATCGAATGGGGTCGTGAGAAGAAGTTCATCGGCAAGAACTCGAAGGCACTCTTCGATTCGCTCGCCGCCGTGAGCGTCGGAATCATCGATGGTGAGCCCATGCTCGACCTCGCCTACGTCGAAGACGTTCGTGCCGAGACCGACATGAATGTTGTCGTCACGGGCCGTGGTCTCTTCGTGGAGGTTCAGGGCACCGCCGAAGGCGCACCCTTCGACCGCCGCGAACTCGACTCGCTGCTCGACCTCGCCGTCGGGGGAGCTGCCGACCTCACCGCCCTCCAGGTTGCCTCACTCGCCGAGGGCGCTCCCGGCTCCGCTGCAGCAGGCAACTAGCCAATGCGCATCGTTCTCGCCACCCACAACGCTCACAAGGTCGCCGAGCTGCGCCGAATCCTCGGCCCCGCTCTCGACGGGCTCGAACTCGTTGCCTACGACGGCCCCGAGCCTGTCGAAGACGGCGACACCTTCCAGGCCAACGCGCTCATCAAAGCGCGGGCCGCGGCTGCCCACACCGGGTTGCCCGCGCTGGCAGACGACTCTGGAATCTGCGTTGACGCGCTGGGCGGTGCCCCCGGCATCCACTCGGCTCGGTATGCAGGAACGCGCAACGACACCGACAACCTCGAACTGCTGCTGACGAACATGAAGGGTGTGGATGATCGCGCCGCCCAGTTCGCGTGCGCTGCTGCTTTTGTGGTGCCCGGCGACGAGCCGCACGAGTTCGTAGAGCTCGCGCTCTGGCCGGGAACCGTGGCGCGCGAACGCAGCGGCTCGGAAGGCTTCGGATACGACCCGATTTTTTGTCCCGACGGCCAGCCCGGCACCTCGGCAGATCTCACTTCTGACCAGAAGGATGCCCTCAGTCACCGAGCGCAGGCATTCGCGGCGATCATGCCGGTAGTGCGGGCGCAATTGCTCGGCGACAAGCAGTAACGGGCCCGCGGTCGAGCGGAGCGACACAACAACGTAGGGTTGAGGCGTGTCTGAACATGATGATCCCCACGCCGTTGACCTTGCTCTCCCTATTGCAGCCCGCATTGCGGCTGCCAGCGAGCGGCACGGCGAAGACACCGTAGTCGAGCGCGCCGTCTCTCTCATCGAGGGCAACAACGAGGGTAAAGAGTTCTTGCTCGTCGTCGGTGGCGAGCACGCTCAGGGCATCCTCGATGGTGCTCCTGTGCTGTACTGGCCCGAGCTGTGGGGCACTCGTGCGCTCTTGCACGCCTGGAACGACAGTGCTGCGGATGCCGTACGCGCCGCTCTCACTAACCAAGCGTGGCGTGTTCGCGAGATGGCAACGCGTGTCGTTGCTACTCGTCGCGTCGACGCTCACGACGAACTTGTGGCGCTCCTCGAGGACGACACTGCTCGTGTTCGCGCCTCCGCGGCTCGCGCCCTCGGCACGGTCGGATCTCTCGACGACGTCGAAGTAATTTCGGCCCTCGTCAAGGATGAAGATATTGAGGTGCGTCGCGCAGCTCAGCAGGCCGTTACCGCTATTCGCAAGCGTTCGCCGAAGCCGTAACCCGCGCTTCAGCAGCAACCTGCGCCGGAGTCGCAACCTGCGCTGAGCAGTAACCAGCGCTTCAGCGCTAGCTCGTGCCGAGCATCCGGCGGCATTGTTAGTCGTCGAGGTTTTGGTCGAAGTCTTTGGGGTGCAAGGCGAGAGCCTCGGCCTCGTCATCGTTGAGCGTATCCGGCTGGCCGGCTTCGCGTGCCTTCTTCGCTTGGTGTGACGAGCGGAAGTAGTGGAACGCGGTCGGCAGCACCGTGAGGGTGACGGCCGCGAGCAAAATGAGGTCGATGTACTCGACGATGAAATCGCTGAGCCACGGGATGTAGCCCAGAAGGTACCCGCCGAAGGTGAGCCCGGAGCCCCACGTGAGAGCACCGATCGCGTTGTAGAGCGAGTACTTGCGGTAGTCCATGTGGCCGACGCCAGCGGCGACGGGGGCGAAGGTTCGCACGATGGGAACGAAGCGAGCGAGGATGACCGCTGCGCCGCCGAAGCGGGCGAAGAACGCGTTGGTGCGGCGCACATTCTCCACGCTGAAGAGCCCAGTTTCTTTGCGTTCGAACACTTTAGGGCCGAGTTTGTGTCCGATGAGATAGCCGACTTCTCCGCCGAGGAACGCCGCAAGGCTGATGGCCAGACAGACCCACCAGATGTCGAACTCGATGACGCCGGCAAAGGTAAGAACACCTGTGATGAGCAGGAGGGTGTCGCCGGGGAGAAAGAATCCCACGAGAAGCCCTGTCTCGGAGAACACAATGAGGGCAACGCCGAGCAGCGCGAATGCCCCGAACCCGGTGATCAGGTTTTGGGGATCGAGCCACGGTATGAGGGCTGTGCCTACCAAGAGGTTCTCCAGAATCGTCGGCTAGGTGCGCGTAGTCGGCGACAGTAGCTATGTATCTCACAGAGTAACGGGTGCTGAGGGGGCTTCGCTGTGGGGAATACCCCCGGATCTCGCCGAACTCGGGCTCCATTGCTATCTTAGAGATAGTAACTATCGAAAGGGCGCCATGAGTCTCGACCAGAGTCACGATCACGACCACGTTCATGTCGGCAACGTTTTCTCCGCCACCTGCCCCTGCCGCGACCTGCTGGATGTCGTCGCCAGCAAGTGGTCCGCGCTCGCAATCGGAGCGTTGCTGGGTGGCCAGCTGCGTTTCGGCGAGCTGCAGCGTCACCTCGATGGCATTTCGCCTAAGGTGCTCACGAGCACCCTGCGCAAGCTCGAAGACTACGGAATTGTTGACCGCACGGTCTTTGCCGAAGTTCCCTTGCGCGTCGAATACTCGCTCACACCACTCGGGCGCGAAGCAGGCGTGCCCCTCGAAGCGCTGCGTGTGTGGGCCGAATCGCAACTCGAGCACGCTCAGCGCACTGAGTCGGCGCGCACCGAGAAGGCGCACGCTGAGTCGGCGCGAGCGCTCGTCTAGTACTTACCTCGGGGTAACTTGCCTCCCTTGCGGGTCACCACTAGGGCGGGTTTAGCGTGAGGGCTACACGTTAGCGACCATGCAAAGGACCCCCAGTGAACTCGTCAGCCCCCTCCCGCTTCAGCATCGGCTCGAAAGCCCCCGCCGTCGTCACTCGCACCGGCGGATCGATTGAGACCGAAGGAAGCCTGGCCGACACCGAATTGAACGTCGACGCCCCGACCGGCCACGACATCCTCGTCGAAGTTATTGCCGTTTCGGTAAACCCCGTTGATGTGAAGGTGCGCGCTGGTGGAGAAGTCGCTGATCGGGTTCTTGGCTGGGATGCCTCTGGCGTTGTCGCCGCAGTCGGCCCCGACGTCACTCTTTTTCAGCCGGGAGACGAGGTGTGGTACGCCGGAGACATCACGCGCCCCGGCACCTACTCGCGTATGCATCACGTTGATGAGCGCATTGTGGGTCGCAAGCCGTCGAGCCTGAGCCATGCCGAAGCCGCAGCGATGCCGCTCACGACCATCACGGCCTACGAAGCGCTCTTTCACAAGCTGAAGCTCAGTAAGGACAGCACAGGAACCTTGTTGGTTCTGGGGGCCGCTGGGGGAGTGGGCTCGGTGCTCATTCAGCTCGCCAAGAAGCTCACGGGTGTGCGGGTAATCGCCACCGCGTCGCGCGAAGAAACCAGCGCCTGGGTAACGGACCTCGGTGCGGATGTCGTCGTCAGCCACCGGGGTGACCTTGCGGCTAACGTCGCCGCGGTCGCTCCCGAGGGTGTGGACTGGGTATTCACGTCGCAGACCGGCAAGAACCTGCCTGCGATCGTCGAACTAATCAAGCCCTTCGGTGAGATCGTGGCCATTGACGACGAGGCTGATCTCGACCTGCTGTCGCTCAAGGGTAAGGCTCTCAGCTGGCACTGGGAGCTCATGTTCACTCGCTCCGCTCAGCACACCGCCGACATGGTGCTTCAGCACGAGCTGCTGGGCGAAGTGGCAGATCTAGTGGATGCTGGCGAGATTCGCACCACGCTCACCCGCACGTTTAGTCCGCTGAACGCCGAGCAACTGCGGGCCGCCCACGCACTAGTGGAAACCGGCAGCGCGATCGGTAAGACCGTGGTGACATCGGAAGTCGCCGCAGAAGTGGCAACAGCTCACTAGCCGGGAATCAGGTCTGGAAGAGGCGCACGAGGAGCGAAAGCTCAGCGTGCGCCTCTTCTGTGCGCTCGCTGCCGGGCGTTGAACGTCGTGTGCTGTGTGTTGTGCGGAAGGCGGGACTTGAACCCGCACGCTCGAAAGCACAGGAACCTAAATCCTGCGTGTATACCAATTTCACCACTCCCGCTGGCCGGTCAATCTTAGCGCGAGATTGCAGCGTCGTGGTTCGCCTATCAGGTTGTTAGGTTTTCGCTGTGTACGGCCCCAATTTATTGAGGCAACCCTTACTTTTGTCCTCCGAGGGTGTAATTTAAGAAGTGTCTTCCCTATGGAGACAACGTCCGCGACTGCGCCTTCCCAGGGCCACCAAGAGCAACAGCTTGCGCAGCGCACGAAGCAAGGAGAGCGACATTACCGTTCACGAGCTCCAATCGAGCCTTTTCACTGTCGACCCGGCCATGGCCGATGCGATTCGTACCGCTGCTGAGCGCATTACTGCGCACCCTAACGAGAACCCGGATGACTTCGGTCGCCAGGCTCTCGCTGCGGCTTTCAGCCTGCCTGAAGAGGTCCGTGCCGCTGTTCTGAATTTTGCTGAGGTTGGCTCTGAAGCCGGCATCATGGTTGTGCGTGGCCTGTACGTCGATGAAGACCTCACAGACACCCCGCTGAACAACAAGAGCGGCCTCGGCGCTGGCACCGTTTTTGCAAAAGAAATGGGAATGCTTGCCCACCTTCTCGGAAGCATGGTTGCTTACGAGGCAGAGGGCAACGGCCACCTCATCCAAGACATGGTCCCCAACCCCAAGCTTGCTGTAACTCAGCAGTCGCAGGGCTCGAAGGTGGAGCTCGAAGCTCACACCGAGCAGTGCTTCTCTGACTTCAAGCCTGACTACGTCATCCTCGGTGCCCTTCGCGGCGACGAGAATGCCAAGACCTACGCTTTCTCGGGTCGCAAGCTGGTGGCAAACATGACTCCTGAAGAGGTTGCCAAGCTGCGCCAGCCGCTGTGGGCCACCACGATCGACGAGTCGTTCCAGCCGTACATTCCGAACCCGGATGACGTACGTGGGCCGTTCCCCATCTTGCGTGGGCCAGAAGACGACCCGTACATTCTGGTTGACCAGGACCTCATGCACGGCATCACGGCAGAAGCTCAGCGACTGCTCGCCAAGGTTGTCGAAACCTACATCGAGCACCGCGACGCTCACGTGCTTCAGCCGGGCGACCTGCTCATGCTTGACAACCTGCGCGCCATGCACGGTCGTTCAATGTACGAGCCCCGCTTTGACGGCAAGGACCGTTTCATCGCTCGTGGCTTCGTTGTGCGCGACCGCCGCAAGCTCTGGCCTCAGCTGCTCGAAGACCGCCGCACCCTTGCTGCGGTTCACAGCTAAGAGGCTCAGCGAAAGCTAGCTAGTTCGTTACGACGCGGGTCGTCTGCTCCGGCAGGCGGCCCGCGTTTGTGCGTTTCGGGGCGATCGCAAGGAAGAGCGCGGCGACCGCACAGAGTTGCCCGGCGATGCTGAGAAGCATGCCGGGGCCTGCCGCATCCGCACCGCTCACGAAGAAGGTGTCGGCGATTCCCATGCCCATGGAGAAGCCGGCAAACCAGTGGAAGAAGATCGCAACGCTCAGAATTACACAATTGATGATGAGCATCCCGCGAATGGTGATGATGTTCGCGAAAGTGGGCAACGCCGTGAGTCCTGCGAAAGCGAGTGCGACGAGGGGCCAGAAGATAGCCCAAATCCACGGCAATGGGTCGGGCCCGAGTTCTCCCGCTGCGGTCATGGCGGCGTAGATTTCGTCGAGCGTGAGCCCGGGTGCCTTGGCAAGCGGGTTCCAGATGTAGATATTCAGGATTCCGATTGTGACTACGGCCATCATTGCCAGGACGGCACCGGCGCTAATCAGCAATCGCGTTCGACGCGAGAGCGGCGCGGTCGCCGACGGATCGAGCGTGTAGCGGCGGTCCTCGACCGTCTCTGCGGTGGCCTCTCGCGCCAGCTGTGAACGAGTGCTCCATGCGGCTGTGATCGCGAACCCTGTCATGACGGCGGCGAACGCGAGGAGCACGATCGCAAAAACTCCGACGGCGGCACCAACGACGGTGACTAAGACGGGAAACTCTGCCGGAGCTGTGCCGATTGCGCCGTAGCTGCCAAATAGGTACTGGCTGGCTCCGAGGAGGGCGGAGCTCAGAAAGGCAGCGATGGCCCAGCGTGCGAACTGGGCGGAGGTCAAGGGCAACGCGATCATTCGCACAGCCTAAGCGCGAAGCATCCGAAGTCAAGGATTATTCAGCCGAGAGGGCGAGTCGGGTAACTCACCCGCCCGCTCGGCTGGAAATCGTAAAGACGGTGCGAACTACTTCGTGTGACGGCCGCGCAAGCGAGCAAAGAAGCCGCGCGGGGCGGGTGCGGGTGCCGGAGCGCCCATTTCGTCGCTAGTGGCACCCGGGAGTACCCGCAGGATGTTCATGAGGCTCAGTGCGGCGAGCAGTGAGTTCGCGGCGACCTGCTCGGTTTCGGCGATGGCGGAGAGTTCCTTTGCCGACAACGGAGCGTGGCTGAGGATGGATGTCATCCGCAGCTGGTCTGCATCGTGCGGGAGGCTCGTCATGTTGGGCCAGCGGCGCAGACGGTAACGAGCGCCGTCGGTGAGCCACGGAGCTGCAGCGTGAGCGTAGCCGGTGGTGCCGATCATCCACAGCAACGGGTTCAGGTCGAAGCCAGCGCCGGTGGGCATGATGACTTCTTCGCGAACGTGGGTGCGGATGCTGATGTCGGTGGGGAACATCGGAAAGTCAGCCAGTTCGGCCTTCCACCAATACGCGCGCTCCGAAACGTCGATAACGAGCATCGGAAAGCTGGGCGAGGTGATCGCGATCACGATGGGCTGAGCGCTGCCCGTCGCAATCTTGATGGCTTCGGCAACCTGGGCCCACTCCGAGGTAATGGCGGTGAGGTCGCTATCGTCATCGTCGCTGTCGCGGTACCCCACGGTGGGGTCTCCAGCGCTCGCGGAATCGACGGCGGTCTCGGCCAAGGGTGCCTCAAGCTCGCGGAGCGTGCTGGCGAGGTTAGGTTCGGGAGTCGTCTCACGGGCCGTCGACTCGGAGGCGGCGACGCGTTGGGGTTCTTCGTCGAATTCGACCTCGGTCGGGTCGGCAAATTCGACGTCGACCAGCTGATGCACGAGTGGTGCGCGTGCTCCAGAGATCTCGTCGGTCCACGTGTGGTTGTCCCACCAGCGCAGCTGAGGGAGGCCAAGCGGGTCGGGGTACCAGCCGGCGGGGATATTTGTTGTGTAAGTAGTCATCTTCACGCCTCCTGCGTGAATTCTGCTGCAATGCCGAGGGTGCATTGCGGTCAAGCATTTTCGGGTAAAAAAGTCCTCGAGTCAGGAAATGATCTGCGGGTTAGACGGTGATCACACCTGTTCGTAGTTCCTGGTCCTACTGCGGGTTATTCGGGTGGTGCGTGCTCTGGTTATTCGGGTGGTGCGGGTAACGGGTTTGGTTTTACTTCGCCATCAACAACGTAGTGAGCCTTCGTGCGGTGCGTCGAGCGGCGGTCAGAGACGTGCCAATGGTTGCTTTGTCGGTAAACAGGGCTGCGAGCACCAGTGGGTGTTCTTCGACTCGCACCTGCACGACGTGGCCTTGCTGAGCCGCGACGATTACGAACTCGTTGTCTCCAAGTCGCAATTCTCGAGCGACAGCATCGGCGAGGGCCTGCGTCGAACTGGCCATGCTCGCAAATCGATTGCTGTCGAATTCTTTGCCGGCAACGTCGACGACGCTGAAGCCATCCTCCGTGAGGAGCGAGGCATAGCGAAGAGACGGGGCAAGACTGCGGAGTCCGCCGAGAGCGAGTTCGCCTCGGGAGATGTACTTGGGGTCAAGGTGGGTGACGATGCTCATCGTGCCCTCCTAGAAAGTGTTGGCGCGATCGCTTGCTTGAGCTCAACGTTGGCAACGAGAGTCATCAGCAGCACGGTCATGTCGGCGTTGGAGCGCCCATCTACCGTGAAGACGGGAATCATGACGTCGGGCATTTCGTCGGCCAGTGCGTTCGCATATTCCTCAATGAGGGCGTTAGGCACGAGGTCGGCGCGGGTGAGCCCGATGACGATTCCGCCACGCTTGTAGAGAGCGAAGAACTCTTTGACGTACTCGATGGCGGTCTCGACCGGGTTTTCGGCATCCGCATTGACGAGCAGGATCACGCCTTCGGCACGTTCGGCAAGGATCGTCCACATGAAGTCGAAACGCTTCTGGCCGGGAACGCCGTAGAGGCGAACTTTTTCAGCCTCGTTGACGCTGATCTCTCCGTAGTCGAGAGCGACGGTCGTGGTGGCTTTGGCTGCGGCCGCTTGGTCGCTATTCGTAGCCTCGGTACTCACGACTTCGATCTCGCTGAGGGCGCGGATGGCAGTTGTCTTTCCGGCGCCCATGGGGCCGGCAAACAGTATGACGTGTTCTGACATCTGATCCTCCCCCCAGGAGTTCGTTCTACGGTTCTCTACGGTTCTTGCTTACTGAAGCATGCAAGCCCCCGAAGCGGGGTAGTAGACCCCCGTTTGGGTGTCGTTCGAAATAGTCCGCATAAATGCTGACCAGAACGTTCTGTCTGTCCCCTCAAAACGTGCCGTGTTTTCAGGGGTTTCGGGCGTTTTGCTAGACCAATTTTTCACTGGTCTCGACTTTCGCGGCGTTCGCCAGCGGGTGCCACTGACGGCTTTCGAGATGGGATTTGTGCCCCGACAATGGCTGTGAGCGCGAGGGCAAAACCGAGTAGTTGAAGCTGGCTGAAACGTTCACCGAGAAGCAGGGCGCCGAGCAGCGCGGCGGTGAGTGGTGAGAGCAGGCCGAGCACGGCGAGCGACGCGATCGGCACGATACGAATGCCGCGGAACCAGAGCGTGTACGCGACGATGCCGCCGACGATTCCGAGCCAGGCGTAGCCGGCAATCGCGGGGCCGGTGATGCTGCCGGGAATGCCTTCGGCGAGCAGGGTGATCGGCAGCAAGAAGAGTCCGCCCGCGGTGAGGAGCCAGCCTGCGTAACTGAGCGCAGAAACTGCCGGCGGCTTACCCCAGTGCTTGGAGAGGATTACGCCGAGGGCCATGGATGCGGTGCCGCCGAGTCCGGCGATCACGCCGACTGTGTCGAGCTGGGCGCTGGCTCGCAGCACGACGAGGGCCACGCCGAGGGCTCCGACGAGGCCCCATGCAACGAGCCGCCACGGAGCGCTCTGGCGCAGGATGACGACGATCAGCACCGCAACGATGAGGGGTTGGGCGGCGCCGAGAGTGGCGGCCACTCCGCCCGGTAATCGATAGGCGGCGATAAAGAGCAAGGGGAAGAATGCTCCGATGTTGAGCACGCCAAGCACGAGTGACTTCCACCACCAGGCGCCCTGCGGGAGTTGTCGCGTGAGGGCGAGGGCGATCAGGCCGGCGGGGAGGGCGCGCACGAGGGAGGCGAACAGTGGATGCCCGTCGGGCAGTAGTTCGGTCGTGACGATGTAGGTCGTGCCCCACGCGATGGGTGCGATCGCGGTGATGAGGGTGTCGCGCAGGTGCATTAGAAGTCCTCAATGTTCAATAGTTCAACGCTAAACAATCTAGGGGGTTATGCTGGAACCGTCAAATAGTTCAACGTTGAAAGATCGAGAAGTCATGACAGACAGCGTCGACCGCATCATTGCCCAGTGGGCCACCGTGCGCCCCGAGCTCGACGTGAGCGCCATGGGCGTGCTCGGTCGGCTCTCGCGCCTCACGCGGCTGCTCGAGCGAGCGCAAAGTGACGTCTTCGAAGCGCACGGTCTGCAACCGGGGGAGTTCGACATCCTCGCCACTCTGCTGCGAACGGATGCCGGATCACGTGGGCTCACCGCTGGCGCACTCACTGACAGCGCGATGGTCACCTCGGGCGCGATCACCAATCGACTCGACCGCCTCGTGACCAAGGGGCTCATTTCGCGCGAAACTGACCCGGAGAACCGTCGCACTGTTCGAGTTGCTCTCACGCCTCAGGGTGCCGAGGTCATTGAAGGCGCGCTCGCCGCCCACATCGAGAACGAAGAACGGCTGCTGGAGTCGCTCGGTGGCGATGAGCGCGACCAGCTCGCGACGCTACTCAGCGGGTTGCTGAGTGCGCACGAAAGCGACGCTGGCTAGACCGCGTAGCGCGCGTACTGTTCCCGAATGACGGGACGGAAATCGGATGCGGGCTCCGCGACGGTCGCGATTGTCCAGTCGGGGCGCGTGCCTTCGAGCACCCACGCCGCCTGAGCTGCGGCACCGAGGGCGACGTACTCTCCGGGCTCGGGGACCACAACTGGCACGGCGAAGACCTGCGACGCGATCGTTGAGACGGCCGGATTCTGCGCCGCTCCACCGATGAGGAGGATGCGCTCGGCGGTGACTCCCTGGCGTACGAGAGCGTCGAGGCCATCCGCGAGACCGCACAGCAGTCCCTCGATGGCGGCGCGCGCGAGCGACGGCCGGGTCGTGGAGGCGAGAGTCATGCCGAACAGCGTTGCGGTGGCATCCGGCACGTTCGGGGTTCGTTCGCCTTCGAAGTAGGGCTGAAGAACGAGGCCGTGGGCGCCGGGCTCGGACTCGAGCGCGAGGGCGCCAAGTTCGTTGTGGTCCACGCCGAGGAGCGCGGCAGTGCTGTCGAGCACACGGGCCGCATTCATGGTGGCGACGAGCGGGAGGAAGTTGCCGCTGGCATCCGCGAAGCCGGCCACAGTGCCCGTAGCGTCGGGGATCTGCGTGGTTGCGACGGCGAAGACGGTGCCGCTCGTGCCGATCGACACGACGACATCGCCAGCGCGGGCTCCGAGGCCAAGGGCGGCTCCGGCGTTATCGCCAGCGCCACACGCCACCGAAATGGCCGTCGCCGCCGCGAGCGAGTCGGCGACGGTTCCCGCAGATTCGCCGGGTGCAACGATGCGGGGGAGCGTGATCACCGAGGCGTCACGCCCCAATGCCGCACCGAGAACGTCGAGATCGTACTCATTGGTCACCGAGTTGAAGTAGCCGGTGCCACTCGCATCGGAGCGGTCGGTCACCAGCTCCGTCAGTGCAGGATTCTCGGGGCCGAAGCCGCGCAAACGCCACGTCAGCCAATCGTGCGGTAAGCACACGGCAGCGACAAGGGCAGCGTTCTCGGGTTCGGCATCGAGCAACCAGCGCAGCTTCGTCGACGTAAACGAGGCAACCGGCTTCGAGCCGGTGCGCTCCGCGAGGTCGGGAAACTCCGTGCTGAGGGCATCGGCCGCGGCAGCGGAGCGGGTGTCGTTCCACAGCAGAGCTGGGCGGATGACCCGGCCGGCGGCATCCAATACGACCATGCCGTGTTGTTGGCCACCGACCGAGATCGCGGAGACGTCATCCAATCCACCCGCTTCGGTGATGGCCTCGTTGAGGGCCACCCACCAAGCGTGCGGATCAACCTCGGTGCCGGCCGGATGGGAGGCGCGGCCGGTGCGCACGAGCGCACCAGTCGCGGCATCCACGATCACGATCTTGCAGGACTGGGTTGAGGAATCGATCCCCGCGACGAGGGTCATTTAGCGGGCGCCCATGAGGTGCTCGGTTGCGAGCTGCTGCAGACGAACAAAGCCGAAGCCCTTGCCGTTGAAGTAGGCCTCGTAGTCGAAGTCTTCGTACGAAGCGCGGTCTGCCAGCAGGTCGTCATAACTTTCATTCTCGCCGAGAGTGTTCTCGGCCAGTTCGAAGACGCGCGCTGCTTCGAGGGCTTCTTGCACCTCGGGGTCGGCGCGGAAGGCGGCTGCGCGCTCCTTGAGGAGCAGGTAGGTACGCATGTTGGCGGCAGCGGAATCCCAGACTCCGGCCGAGTCTTCGGTGCGGCTCGGCTTGTAATCGAAGTGACGCGGGCCCGTGTAGCTCTGACCGCCGTCGGGGCCACCATTTTCGAGCAAGTCGACGAGCGAGAACGCGTTGTGCAGGTCGCCGTGACCG
Organism: Rhodoglobus sp. NPDC076762; assembly: GCA_040687235.1. Classification (GTDB taxonomy): domain Bacteria; phylum Actinomycetota; class Actinomycetes; order Actinomycetales; family Microbacteriaceae; genus Rhodoglobus. The sequence continues at coordinate 614,030 of JBFBMV010000002.1, forward strand.
AAGACGAGGTCCTGGTCGTACTTGATTCCGCGCTGGCCGTTGAGGTCAATGTGGAACAGCTTGTCTTGGTACAGCGCTTGAGCGATGCCCGAAGTGAAGTTCAAGCCAGCCATCTGCTCGTGGCCGACTTCGGGGTTCACGCCGAACAGTTCAGGGCGTTCAAGGGTCTCGATGAACGCAATGGCGTGTCCAATGGTCGGCAGCAAGATATCGCCGCGGGGCTCGTTGGGCTTGGGCTCAATAGCGAAGCGGATGTCGTAGCCCTTCTCGGTGACATAGTCACCAAACAGGTTGAGAGCTTCGCGGTAGCGCTCCAGGGCGGAACGCACGTCTTTGGCGGAGTCGTACTCTGCGCCTTCGCGGCCGCCCCACATGACGAAGGTCTTGGCGCCAAGCTCAACACCGAGTTCGAGCTGACGCATGGCTTTGCGCATGGCGAAGCGGCGAACACCGCGGTCGTTGGAGGTGAAGCCGCCGTCTTTGAAGACGGGAGCGCTGAAGAGGTTGGTGGTGACCATTGGCACGATGAGGCCGGTGTCGCTGAGCACTTGCTTCAGGCGGTCGATCTGCTTCTGGCGTTCGGCATCCGTGGATCCAAAAGCGAAGAGGTCGTCGTCGTGGAAGGTGAGACCGTAGGCGCCCAGTTCGGCGAGCTTTTCTACGCCGTGAACGACATCGAGGGGGGCGCGAGTGGGGCCGCCGAAGGGGTCGGCTCCGTTGTAGCCGATAGTCCAGAGCCCGAAGGAGAACTTGTCGGCGCGGGTGGGTTGTGTAGGCATTGAGGCTCTCCGTTGACAGCATTGGCAATAAGTTATTGAGAACAACATACTTCGGTAACGCTGAGACGTCAATCTCCGAGGGCAAGACAAAATCCACGTATTTACTGACCTGAGGCATCAATTCGGCGAAACTTTACGAAAGTTGTTGCATTCAACGTATGAAGCAATATAAGTTCGCTCTATCAACAAAACGGGCGCTTACCGCTGCCCCTCGCGATACAACGAAGTAGCGCTCCACGGCGCTGGTAATCCGGCCCGTGCTCTTCGTCTCTCTCGTGAGGACCGCATCCAAGCCTCGGCCGGTCAAACCCCCGTGTGGCCGGCTTGTTGCCCGGCAATCACATTTGAAAGGGACAACACGATGTCAATGAAGAAGATAATTGCGGCCGCAGCAGCGACCGTGATGACCCTCGGGCTCGCCGCCTGCAGCAGTGGAGCAGCAGGCGGAGGAGACAGCCTCGGTAGCGTCGGTATCTCGATGCCTACCCGCAGCCTTGAACGCTGGATCAACGACGGCGAAGGCCTCAAGGCTCAGCTCGAAGACGCCGGTTACTCAGCCGACCTGCAGTACGCGGATGACAAGGCCGACACTCAGATCAGCCAGATTCAGAACCAGATCGCTTCCGGCGTCGACGTTATCGTCATCGCGGCAATCGACGGAGAGCTCCTCGCTCCCGTGCTCGCCGACGCGAAAGCACAGGACATCACGGTCATTGCTTACGACCGTCTGATCAACGGCACCCCCGACGTCGACTACTACGCGACGTTCGACAACTACAAGGTTGGCCAGCTTCAGGGTGAGTTCATTGAAGAACAGCTCGGACTCGCTGATGGTGCCGGCCCGTTCAACCTTGAGCCTTTCGCCGGTAGCCCCGACGACAACAACGCCAAGTTCTTCTTCTCCGGCGCGTGGGATGTCTTGCTCCCTTATGTAGAGAACGGCCAGTTGGTTGTTCCCTCGGGCAAGGCTCCGGCGAGCAACGATGACTGGGCAAGCATCGGAATCCTCGGCTGGAAGTCTGACTCGGCTCAGTCCGAACTCGACAACCGCCTAGGTTCGTTCTACACCGGTGGCGAGAAGATCGACGTCGTTCTTTCTCCCAACGACAGCCTCGCTCAGGGTATTGCCGCTTCGCTTCGCAGCGCCGGTTACACCGCAGGCACCGACTGGCCTCTCTTGACCGGTCAGGATGCCGATAAGGCTAGCGTCGTCAACATCCTCGCTGGGGAACAGTCGATGACGGTCTGGAAGGACACCCGCGAGCTGGGCAACGTCGTCTTCGGCTTCATCGAAGCCATCATGAACGGCGAGGAGCCGGAGATCAACGACACCGAGACGTACGACAACGGTGAAAAGGTCGTTCCCGCGTTCCTCATCGCGCCCGAGGTCGTGGTGAAGGATGACGTGCAGTCGAAGCTCATCGACTCCGAATTCCTGAAGGCCTCAGACGTAGGACTCTAGCCCCGGCTAGATCCCAGTAATACGATTCGACTTCGGGGGACGGCACAGTAGCCGTCCCCCGAAAGTCACTGCGAGCGGAGCACACTCATGACTGCCATCCTCAGCATGAACCAGATCACAAAAGACTTCAGCGGCGGTGTTCGTGCCCTCGACGGCGTAAGCCTCGAGGTCGAGCGCGGACACGTGCACGCCATTTGCGGCGAAAACGGCGCCGGCAAATCAACCCTCATGAAGGTGCTGAGCGGGGTCTATCCCGTCGGCAGCTATGGCGGCAGCATCACCTTTGAGAATCACGAGACCGCGTACCGGTCGATCAATGATTCTGAGGCCGACGGCATCGTCATCATTCACCAGGAGCTCGCGTTGAGTCCCTACCTCTCTATTGCAGAGAACATCTTCCTCGGCAACGAGATCGCCACGCGCGGTGTTGTCGACTGGCCCAAGACCAACCGTGAAGCAACCATGTTGCTCGCGCGCGTCGGGCTTGACGAACTGCCCAGCACGCCCGTGCTCGAACTCGGTGTCGGTAAGCAGCAACTTGTGGAGATTGCCAAGGCCCTCTCTAAGCAAGTGAAGTTGTTGATTCTGGATGAGCCCACGGCAGCCCTCAACGATGAAGACTCGGCACACTTGCTCGACCTCATCAACAGTCTTCGCGGTCAGGGCATCACGTGCATCATCATTTCGCACAAGCTCAAAGAGATTCGTCGCATCGCGGATACCGTCACCATCATCCGCGATGGCCAGACCATCGAAACCTTCGAAATGAAGGAAGCGGATGCCACCGAAGCGCGCATCATTCGCGCGATGGTCGGGCGCGACCTCGACAGCATGTTCCCGCCGCACACGCCCGAGATTGGCGATGAGCTCTTCCGGGTGGAGAACTGGACGGTGCATCATCCGGTCGACACGACGCGCAAGGTTGTCGATGACGCCTCGTTCTCGGTGCGGGCGGGCGAAATCGTCGGCTTCGCCGGGCTAATGGGCGCGGGGCGCACCGAGCTCGCGATGAGCATCTTCGGTCGCTCCTATGGCAGCCACATCAGCGGCACCGCCTTCAAAGAGGGCAAAGAGATCTCCGTCAAGACCGTCAGCGAGGCGATCGGCCACGGCATCGCTTATGCCACCGAAGACCGTAAACATTTCGGCCTCAACCTGATCGGCAGCATCGCCGTCAATATCTCAGCGGCAGCGCTCTCGAAGCTTTCGCGCTTCGGCATCGTCGATCGTTTCGCGGAGAACAAAGTCGCCGAGGGCTACCGAGGCCAAATGAACATCAAGACTCCGAACGTGTCGGTGCTCGCCGGCAACCTCTCGGGAGGCAACCAGCAAAAGGTTGTCTTGAGCAAATGGATGTTCTCCGGCCCCGACATCCTGATTCTCGACGAGCCCACGCGCGGCATCGATGTCGGCGCCAAATACGAAATCTACGGAATCATCAACGACCTCGCCCGCCAGGGTAAAGCGGTCGTCGTGATCTCCTCAGAACTACCGGAGCTTCTCGGACTCTGCGACCGCATCTATGCGATCTCCGAAGGCACCATCACCGGCGAGGTCGATCGCGCCGACGCTACCCAAGAACGACTCATGCACTTGATGACCGCGGGAAAGGACTAACCCGATGAGCACCACAACCCCCACTCGTAAACTGCCCAAGATGCGGGTCGATCTGCGTCAGTACGGCATCCTCGCTGCGCTCGCCGTGATCGTCATCCTGTTCCAAGTGTTGACGGATGGTCGGCTCCTGCTGCCCGGAAACCTCAACAACCTCATCCAGCAGAACGCCTATGTGCTGATTCTCGCCGTGGGCATGGTCATCGTGATTATCGCGGGACACATCGACCTCTCGGTGGGTTCTGTCGTGGCCATGGTGGGCGCGGTGGCCGCAATATCGATGAGCCAGTGGGGACTGCCCTGGTGGGCCGCCGTCATCATCTCGATTTTGCTCGGCGCAGCGGTCGGAGCATGGCAGGGGTTCTGGGTGGCCTTCGTCGGCATCCCGGCCTTCATCGTCACGCTCGCGGGCATGCTGTTGTTCCGCGGTCTCACGCTCGTGTTCCTCACGGGCGGCACGATCAACGCTCTTCCCGGTGAGTTCAACGCGATCGGTGGCGGGTGGCTGCCCGAGCTGTTCGGCACGATTGGTGAAGGTCGCGGCAGCCGCGACATCCTCACCATCGTCTTGGGAGTTCTAGCGGTGGCAATGCTGATCACTCAGCAGATCCGTACTCGCGCCAAGCAGCGCAAGCTCGACCTTCCCGTAGAGCGCAGTGCATCGTTCTGGATCAAGAACGGTGTTGCGGCGATCGTGATCTTGGCGCTCACCTTCCAGCTCTCCGCCTACCGCGGAACCCCGATCATCCTGATCATCTTGGCTGTGCTGATTCTGCTCTTCACGTTCGTGCTGAACCAGACCGTATTCGGTCGTCACGTCTACGCGATCGGTGGCAACCTTTTCGCCGCGCAAATGAGTGGTGTGAAGACCTCGTGGATCAACTTCTTCGTCTTCGTGAATATGGGCGTGCTCGCGGGTCTCGCCGGTGTGGTCACGACGGCGCGTGCTGGCGGTGCCGTGGCATCCGCCGGTCAGAGCTTCGAGCTGGATGCCATCGCTGCCGTCTTCATCGGTGGCGCGGCTGTCACCGGTGGTGTCGGTACGGTCATCGGTGCAGTGATCGGCGCGCTCATCATGGGTGTGCTCAACATGGGGCTGTCGATCCTGTCGGTGGATGCCGCCTGGCAGCAAACGATCAAGGGACTCGTGCTGCTTCTTGCCGTGGCATTCGATGTCATGAGCAAGCGTCGCGCCGGACGTCGCTAGTCTTAGCATCAACGTTTTATTGCCAACCGAGTGGAACCGCCCGTGAACCAGAACACCCCGCCCTCGTCGTCGTTGCCGTCGCCGACCGGCACGGGAGGGCGCGGCGATCGCACTCGGCGGCACAACCTGTCGCGCGTGCTGACCCTGCTTCATCGTGGGGCTCAGCGCCGCTCACAGTTGACTTCGCAGACGGGGCTCAACCGCTCGACCATTGCGGCGCTCGTGGCCGAGCTCACCGAGCTGGGTTTGGCGTACGAGAGCGAGCCCGATCCCACTCGGCAGGTAGGTCGTCCGTCGCCGATGGTGAACGCGGATGCTCGCACGGTGGCCATAGCGGTCAACCCCGAGATCGACGCCATCACCGTCGGGGTCGTGGGCCTCGACGGTTCGCTCTTGAAGCGCATCCGCTATGAGACGGAGGAGCCGCCTACTGTTTCGCAGTTCGTCAAGATCTCGAGCGTGATCATCGAAAGCTTGCGGGGCGAGTACGAAACGACGGGGCGCATCGTGGGGATCGGCGTTGCTGCTCCCGGTCTTGTGCGCGTCGAAGACGGCCTCGTGCGCTGGGCACCTCACCTTCACTGGCGCGATGAACCCGTGAGCGAACTGCTTGCTGAAGCAACCGGTTACCCCGTCTCCACGGCCAACGACGCGAGTGTGGGTGCGCTCGGTGAGCACATTTACGGCGCGGGCCGCAACATCGATGACCTCATCTATCTCAATGGTGGTGCCAGCGGTATCGGTGGCGGCATCATCAGCGGCGGGCGGCCCCTCACCGGTCGTGCCGGCTATGCGGGGGAGTTCGGTCACGTTCGCGTCGAGAACGGTGCTGCCGAGAAAGGCACGCGCGAAGAGGGCAGCCTCGAGACCGAAGTGAACCGCGCCGACCTGCTGCAGGCTCTTGGCCTCACCAACGTTGATTCCGAAACTCTGGATGCTGCACTGCGCGAATCCACGGACCCTGCGGTGAGCGCGCTCGTGCACCGACAACTGCTGTCGCTCGGCACGTCGCTGCGTAACGCAGTGAATGTGTTGAATCCTGAAGTGATTGTGCTCGGCGGTTTCTTGGCATCCATCTTCGCGTTTGATCCCGAGTTTTTGATCGAGCGCGTGCGCAGCCAGTCGCTCGAAGCATCGTTCGAGGGCGTGCAGATTGTGCCGGCTCAGCTCGGTGCAGACCTGCTCATGATCGGCGCGGCCGAGCTCGCTTTCGCCGCGCTCCTCGAAGACCCCGCGGCACTCTAGTTATTTCTTGACGTAACCTCGGGATAGTTTCGGTCAAACCGAAGCTCTCGGTCTTAGGGTTACTAGATGAACTCCGATTACCGCGATTCTGGTCTCGTTTTTCCGCCGAACTTCATCGTCGGCTCCGCGACAGCGGCGTATCAAGTGGAGGGCGCTGCGCGTGATGGCGGGCGCACCGAATCCATCTGGGATACCTTCAGCCACACCCCGGGCAAGACCTGGAATGGTGATACCGGCGATGTCGCCGACGACCACTACTACCGGCTCGAATCCGACCTCGATCTCATGGCCGAGCTGGGGCTCGACGCCTACCGTTTCTCCATCTCGTGGCCGCGCTTTCAGCCGGGCGGGCAAGGGCCGATCAACCCGGAGGGAGTGTCGTTCTACTCGCGTCTTGTCGACGGATTGCTGAGCCGCGGCATCCGCCCCATCGCCACGCTTTATCACTGGGATTTGCCGCAAGAACTTGAGGATGAGGGTGGCTGGCCGGAGCGCGACACCGCCATGTGGTTCGCCGAATATGCCGAGCTCGCCGCCACTGCTCTGGGCGATCGCGTGCACACGTGGACGACCCTCAACGAGCCCTGGTGCTCCGCCTACTTGGGGTACGGTTCGGCCTCGCACGCGCCCGGTCGCACAAGTGATGCCGACGCGCTGGCCGCCGTGCACCACCTCAATCTGGCCCACGGAATGGCCGTGCCGCGCATCCGTGAGGCCGCCACGAATTCGCCGGACGTGTCGGCGACGCTCAACTTCCATGTGATTCGGGGTGAGGATGCCGAGGCCAAGCGTCGCATTGATGCGCTCGCGAATCGCGCCTTCACGAGCCCGATGCTGCTTGGCCGCTATGACGATGACTTCATCGCCGACACGAGCGAGGTGACCGACTGGTCGTTCGTTCACGCGGGCGATCTGGCGACCATCCATCAGCCGCTCGATTTCTTGGGCGTCAACTACTACTCCACGGTCACGGTGAAGATGTGGGATGGCGTGAGCGAGCGGGCGATGAACGACGGTCACAAAGATATGGGCGGTTCCGCGTGGCCGGGCAGCCGTAATGTCGAGTTCTTGCCGCAGGACGGCCCGTATACGGCCATGAACTGGAACATCGCGCCCGATGGTCTCGAGGAACTGCTGGTTGATCTGAGCGAGCGGTTCCCTGACCTGCCGTTGATGATCACCGAGAACGGTGCCGCGTTTGACGATGAGGTGACGGATGGTCGGGTGCACGATGCCGACCGGGTTGACTATCTCAACCGGCACTTCACGGCCGCCCACCGAGCGATGCAGCGCGGGGTGAACCTGCAGGGGTATCTCGTGTGGTCACTGCTCGACAACTTCGAGTGGGGCTACGGCTACTCGAAGCGCTTCGGAATCGTGCGGGTCGACTACGACACTCAAGAACGCATCGTGAAGGACAGTGGGCTGTGGGTTTCTGAGGTCGCCAAAAACAAGGCGACGCCGGCGCTGAACTAGTACGCGAACTGGCTAGCGGCCTAGCGGCCTAGCGGCCTAGCGAGAGGCCGAGTTAGCGCGCCAGCTCCGCGCGCCGGATGTGTGAGCGAGCGTGCTCGATCGCGGGCTCGAGCTCTTCGAACAGGTGGTTCGGATGCCGCAGCGAGCGGATCACGCCGAGCCGCTGCAGCACATCCCGATGTTCAGGGCGGATGCCCTTGATGATCACGGTCACGCCGCGGCGTTCGAGGGCGGTGATGAGTTCGGTGAGGGTGTGCGCGCCAGTCGCGTCGATCAGGTGCAGTTGCGAGAGGCGCACGATCACGACTTCGATGCCCTGGTGTTCGTTGATGCGGTCGATGAGACGTTCGGCTGCTCCGAAGAACAGGGACCCGTCGATGCGGAAGAGTGCGATGCGTTCGTCACCGGGCTCGGGGGAGCCGGGGAGTTCTTCGCGGTGCACGCCGCTGGCTTTGCTGAGGGCGCGCAGTGCGAAGAAAGCGGCGACGGCGATGCCGATGCCGACGGCGATGATGAGGTCGAAACTCACGGTGATGATGCCCGTGATTACGAACACGGCGGCTTCAGCTTTGCCGGTGCGCAACATGGTTTTGATGAGGGTGGGGGAGACCATGCGGGCGGCAGTCGCCATGAGCACGCCCGAGAGCGCGGCGAGCGGAATCACGGCCACGACTTGAGCGGCGAGATAGACGACGATGAGCAACGCGAGGGCGTGCACGATGGCGGAGGCGCGAGTGCGAGCCCCGGAGCGCACGTTCACGGCGGTGCGAGCGATCGCACCGGTGGCCGGCATCCCGCCAAAGAAGCTGGAGGCGATGGAGGCGAGCCCCTGGCCGACGAGTTCGCGGTCGGCGTTGTAGGGCCCGGTGTCAGACATGCTGGCGGCGACGCGGGCGGAGAGCAATGATTCGATCGCGGCGAGGGCGGCGACGGCGAACGCCGGCCCGATGAGTGCGGCGAGGTCGAACTCGAACGAGGGCACGGCCGGCGCGGGCAAGGAAGCGGGAAGTTCGCCGATGGTCGCCAGCGGCAAGTTGAGGGCTTGAGCGGCAATCGTGACAACGACGATGGCGATGAACGAGGCGGGCAGGCGACCGCTGATGCGGGTGAGCAGCAGCATGATCGCGATCACGGCGGCGGCAATGCCGAGGGGGAGCAGGGCGGCGGGCCACTCGGCAGCGCCGATGAAGGCGCCGGCGGCAAGCACAGCGTTGGTGGGGTGTTCGGTGCCTTCGGTGCCGAGCGCTGACGGCACTTGTTGCAGAAAGATGATGATGCCGATGCCGACGGTGAAGCCTTCGATCACAGGCCACGGGATGTAGCTGACGGTGCGGCCGAGGCGCAAGGCGCCCGCGATAGCGATAATGATCCCGGCGAACAGGGTGACAATCGCGACGGCTTCAACGCCTTGGCTGACGACGATGGGGGCGAGCACGACGACCATGGCACCGGTGGGGCCGGAGACTTGGATGTTTGAGCCGCCGAATACGGCAGCGACGAGGCCTGCAACTATGGCGGTGATGAGCCCGGCTTCCGCGCCGACTCCGGAGCTCACGCCAAAGGCGAGCGCGAGGGGGAGGGCGACGATGCCGACGGTGACGCCCGCGAGCAGGTCTCCGCGCCAGCTGGTGCGCAGTTCGCGGTAGTCACGCAGGCTGGGGAGCAGAGTGCGCCAAGAGCGTTTCATCGAGCATCCGGAATCGCGGGAAGGCTATTCACGAGCTCACGCTGGCTGTCGGCGTCGGTGAGAATCTCACCGAGCAGCACGCGGGCTACCCGCAGCAGTTCGGCGATCTGGGGGAGTGCGAGGCGGTAGTAGACGACACTCGCGCGGCGTTCGGAGACGACGAGCCCGTAGCGGCGCAGCACCGAGAGATGTTGGGAGAGGTGGGATGCTTCGAGTCCGGTCTCGGCGAGCATGTCGGCGACGGATGCTTCGTCCGAGGCCGACAAAATCTCGAGCACCCGGATGCGGTACGGATGCGCGAGCCCTTTGAAGAGGTTCGCCTTGATTTCATAGAGCGGCCTGCGCTCATCGAGAACGACCATTGCTGTGCTCCTGATCGGTGCGGTTGCAGCAACGAGTATTCGCCCGCTTGCTGAATTGATGAATTCATCATATCAGCCATTGTGGTGGCTATCATCTACCGAGTGCGCAGCGCCTTCAGGCGTGACCACATTGGGGGATCGACTTAAACGATCATCCCGAACAGAGTATGAATCACAACAATCTCAGTTCGTGGAAGCCCTGATCGAATCGACAGGTTGCGAGGGCGGGCCAACGTGGCAATGACCAACGAAGCATCACAAAGCCCTGCTAAGTTCGCTACAGTCGCGGCGGTACTCGCCTGGGCGGTCGTTATCCCGCTGCTCAATGTCGTGCTCCCGCTCGCATTCCAGCTCTGGAATGAGTACTCGCTAATTGCATTCTTTGGCGAACTGCCATCCCCCGAGGAGATTCGCGCCCAGCACTGGAAACTTGTCGTCGCTCGGCTGACATCCACCACCGGCAGCGCCCTGATCATTGCCGCCGTCGTCGTGCTCGCGCGCATGAAAATAGTCCGCAGGAATCTCTACTTTGCACTCGGCCTCAGCGCGGCGCTGTCCGCGCTCTGGTTCGCGGTGAACCGCTGATCCCGATCGCTTAGGCTGAGTTGCTGATCGGGGCTGTTGAGCCCACAAGAATTCGCTTGCTCGCTGAAACCGCAGAATTCCCTACTCGTCTGGCACGGCGCGGGATTTATGGAGCCGTGAGCGATTCCTGTGGACAACGACGGCAGCACCGCCGCCCACTCCGCACAATATGAGCATGTCTAACGCTCTGACGACCATCGCCGATCAGGTTCGCCAGAGGGTTCGCCGCGATGGGGTTGATTTGTCGCGCGACAGCGAGTTGGCGTCGCGGTATGTGCGCGACGAGGTGCGGCGCTATAGCGAACGTGCCCTCGGCGGTTCGGTGCCGCTTCTCACGGATGAAGCCCAGGCCGCCCGCGAGGTGGTGGCGGCGTTGACGGGGTACGGTCCGCTCCAACCGTTCTTCGATGACGACACCGTCGAGGAGCTCTGGATCAACGGGCCCGAGCATGTGTTCGTCGCCCGCAACGGGGTGCCTGAGTTCACGGGCATCCGCCTCACTGATGGTCAGGTTCGCGATCTGGTCGAGCGGATGCTGCAAACCTCGGGTCGCCGCGTCGATTTGAGTTCCCCGTTTGTTGACGCGTCCCTGCCGGACGGTTCGCGACTACACGTCGTGATTCCGGATGTCACGCGGCGCCACTGGGCGGTGAACGTGCGCAAGTTCAGCCAGCGCATCCGCGATCTGGATCGTCTGGTCGAGCTGGGCAGCCTACCGCAGCACGCGGCCGACTATCTGCGATTGTGTGTGCTCTCCGGCCAGAACATTGTGGTGTCGGGCGCGACCCAGAGTGGTAAGACCACGATGCTCAACGCTCTGCTCGCGGCGGGTAAACCGACCGAGCGCGTCGTCACCGTCGAGGAGACATTCGAGCTGAGCGTTGCTGGTCACGACCACGTCGGTATGCAGTGCCGCCAACCCAGCCTCGAGGGCACCGGCGAGATCACCCTTCGCCGCCTCATCAAGGAAGCACTACGGATGCGCCCCGACCGTCTCGTTGTCGGCGAAGTGCGCGATGCTGAATCCCTTGACCTCCTTATTGCTCTCAACTCCGGATTGCCGGGAATGTCGAGCATCCACGCCAATAGCGCCCGCGAAGCGCTCGTGAAGCTGTGCACCCTTCCGTTGCTCGCCGGTCGAAACATCGACTCCAGTTTTGTCGTGCCGACGGTTGCTAGCTCTGTGGATGTCGTCGTCCACTGCGAACTGACCGCCAACGGCACGAGGCGCGTGGTCGAGATCCTGTCGCTCACCGGTGAGGTCAGTGACGGGGTCATCGACAGCAGTGTTCTCTTCCAGTTGTCGGAGGGGGCGCTCCTCCATACCGGCGCCGTACCTGCGCAACTCGCCAAGTTCCAGGCAGCGGGCATCGACCCGGTGTCGCACTTGCTCAAGGCCGTCGCATGAGTCTGATTCTGGGCATCATCCTTGCGGTGGGCGTCACCCTTATCAGCGCGCCCTTCCTCTGGCCAGCGCAAGGGGAGCGTCGTGCGCGCGGCCGCTCAGCATGGTTATTTCGCCTGCGGGAACGTCTTGTGCAAGCGGGACTCCCCACGACCAGCCCATCCATCGTCGTGATCGTGTCTCTGGTTTTCAGCATCGCCGTCGCCGCCATCACGTTCGTGCTCACCTCGGTGATCGCTGTGGTCATCTGTGCTGCTGCCGCTGCACTCGTGCTTCCGGCGCTTGCGATCAGCTGGCGGGCCCGCGCTCGCCGCAAAGCAACACAGGTTGTCTGGCCCGACATCGTCGACCAGCTCGTGTCTGCCGTGCGTTCCGGGCTCGCCCTTCCCGACAGCGTCATGACGCTCGCGCACACCGGCCCGCTCGTCACGAGGAGCGCTTTTGCCGCGTTCGCTGCCCGATATCGCGCCACGGGCAACTTCGCTATCGCCGTCGATGAACTGAAAGTCGCGCTCGCCGATCCCGTTGCCGACCGCATCCTTGAAACCTTGCGGATGTCACGCGAAGTTGGTGGAAGTGAACTCACCAACGTGCTTCGCAGCCTCAGTGTCTACTTGCGCCAAGAGGCAGCCATCCGCTCGGAGATAGAGGCTCGGCAGGGGTGGGTCATGAATGCCGCCCGGCTCGGGTTGGCGGCGCCGTGGGTCGTGCTGTTCCTCTTAACAACTCGCCCCGAAGCAGCACTCGCCTACAACTCGGCGGGTGGCGTCGCGCTCATTGTTGCCGGGCTGGTTCTCTCGGTCGTCGCGTACCGCATCATGGCGGGCATCGGCCGCCTTCCCGAGCAGCCGAGGTGGTTCGCATGAGTGATGCACTCGCGTTGGCGCTCGTCGCAGGCATTGCGGGAGGGCTAGGCCTCTGGTCGATTCTCAGCCTCATTCCACGTCTCAGTCGCCCGACCTTGGCTACCCGTGTTGCCCCATACGTGATCGATGTCTCATCGGGTGCGCGGGAACATCTCGCCCCGCGCTCTGTCGGCCCGCTTCCCGTGCTCGGAGTGTTGCTGGTCCCCGCTATGCGCTGGTTGCGCGAGACCCTCGCGTCAGTGGTTGGTGGGGGAGACCTCATCGCACGCCGACTTCGGCAAGCTGGGTCCGAACTCACCATTGAGGCCTATCGTTCACAACAACTACTCGCAGTCTTAGCCGGCGCAATTCTCGGCGTCGTTTTTGATATAGCGGTCGCTAACCAACAACAGGTGCCGCTGATCGCCCAGGCGGTTCTCGTCGTAGTCGGCGGCGTGGTGGGAATCACCACCCGCGACTACTTGCTGCAGCGCGCAGCGAAGGCCCGCATCCGTCGGCTCACCGCCGAGCTACCCGTCGTGTTGGAGTTTCTGGCGCTCAGCCTCTCCGCGGGCGAAGGAATCTTGGATGCGGTGCGCCGTGTCTCGCAGGTCAGTGGCGGTGAGCTTTCCCGCGAACTCGCTCGCGTCGTCTCCTCGGTCAACACAGGGCTGCCGTTTGGCGAGACGCTGGGGATGCTCGCCCGCGAACTTGAGCTGCCGCCGTTCACCCGCTGCGTCGATCAGATCCTCGGTGCGCTCGATCGGGGAACCCTGCTCTCTGAAGTACTGCAAGCCCAAGCTCAGGATGCTCGTGAAGAATCCAAGCGCGAACTGCTTGAACTGGCAGGTAAGAAAGAGGTCGCGATGCTGTTCCCGCTCGTGTTCCTGATCCTGCCTATCACCATCGCATTCGCGATCTTCCCTGGCATCTTCGTGCTGCAGGTGGGGTTCTAGCGGTTCTAGCGGTTCTAGCGGTTCGCCCGAGGAGCGCTCTAACGCCGCGCGATCTGCAGCGCGGCCGACACCGCCCGCGCCTGCTCGAGCGCCGTCGCGACGGGAGTCACGACATCCCGCTGCACAACCTCAGTCACCGCGGTGAGAAGGCGGCGACGGGCGCGGCGCCGGCGACCGGCAGCGGCTACCGCACTGAGCGCTGCCGATAACAGACCCAGGACTATGCCCACGAGCACGGCGGCAAGCAGCAGCAACGTCGGTATCGCCCACCCGGTGAACGGACCTTCCTCCACAGTAGGGAGCGGGAACGCCGGCAATCCGAACGTCGGAAGCAGCGCGGTGCCCACCAACCATAGGGCTCCGCCCAAGCCGGCGATCGTGGCGATCCATTGCACGATGCCCACGAGCACCCACCACCACGAACCCTTCGCGGGCAAGGGCGTGCGGGCGATAGCGAGATCGAGAGTGGCGGGCAGAGTGTCGAGGGCCTGCTCCGCCGTGGTGCGCGCGGCAGCCCGCCACGGGGCAGAAACTCCCGCGCCGGCTTCGTCAGTGAACGTGCGCACGGCCATCGACATCCGAGCCTGGGCACCGGCGCTCAAAAGCGGCATGCTCGTGCGATGCACGTCAGGGTCGTCGCCACGACGTTTCGGCCCGAGACCCAAGCGGGTGAGGGGGTCGGCGCGCAAGCGACCGATCCAGGAGACGAGCGGCCACCCGGTGGCTTGCCCGGAACGTTTGCGATACGAGCGGGCAACAGCGGATGCCACGATATCAACGCCCGCAGCCGTGCCCACCTCATCGCGCAAACGAGCGATACTCTTCGCGCTGACCTTCTGCGGGGAACCCGGATCGTCGATGCGCGCAGCGATGGTCTGCACGTCAGCGCTGAGCCGCGCATCCCGCACCACCTTCGACGCGGCAAGGTCGCCAATTGCCTGACGCAACGCATCAACACCCTCACCAGTGCGGGCACTCACGGGCAGCACTCGGGCGCGCGGAAGACCGTCGCGTTCCACAATGGCCTGCAGCGACTTGGCGACAGCGGCACGATCATCCGCGCTCAACAGGTCGACCTGGTTGAGCACGACCAGAGTCACGGCGGCGTGCTTGGCATGCGGCGCGATGAACTGCGCGTGCAACACATCGTCGGCATACTTTTGCGGATCCACAACCCAAATCAGAGCATCCACTTGACCGGCAAGTCGTTCGGCGACCGCACGATTGCTGGCCTCCACAGAATCGACGTCGGGAAGGTCGACCAGTACGAGCTTGCTGGCGCGAGAATCAAAGGGTGTCGACCTCTCGACCCGCTCACGAACCTCAAGCCAGTCGAGTAGTTCACTTGCGCCGGCGGCCTCCCACGTCACAGCGAGAGCCTGCGAGGTAGTCGGGCGGCGAACGTGCGCCACCGCAACCTCGTCGCCCACAAGAGCGTTGACCAGGCTCGACTTGCCCGATCCGGTAGCGCCAAAGACGCCAACCACGGTGTGTTCGGGGGAGCGGGAACGGCGCGCTTCCGTCTGAGTCAGCAGCGCGCGGGCATCGTCGAGTACCTCGGATGGGATGCGACCGGCGCCCGCCTCAGTGACGGTGCGCAGCGCGGCAATCCGCTCGTCGAGGCTGGGCTTGGCGGCGCTCACGAGTTGTCTCCCGCCGCACGCGCGACATCATCGAGCAGGGCTTGCGATTCCCGTCGCAGCGAATCGGGAGTTGCACCGAAACGCAGCGGCTCAAACGCGACACTCAAGCGAGCGATCTCCGCATCGAACAGAACACGAACGCGCGCATGCAGGTCTTCGCGGGCCTCGCTCGCGAGCCGGCGCACGGCATCCTCACCAAAGATCGTTTCGAGCAGCTTCTGGCCGAGCACCGCCGAACCGCCCGCAATGGCAATTTCGCCCCCGGTGAGACCACCGGTCGAGGCAAACACCACGATCATGAGCGCGACCGTCACAACGTTCAGCCCGAGCGACAGAATGCGAGCCCGGATGCGCTTATCTCCCGCATTGTCGTGAATGAGCTGCATGAGCGCCCCCTGCCACTCGCGAATCATCGCAGTCGTCGCCTGAGGCAGTTCCGGGCTTTCGCTGGCGAGTTCCGGATGCCGTTCAGCGATGGCCTTGCCGGCCGCGCTTCGTTCGAGCCCGGCCCACGCTGCCGCAGCAGCGCGCCCCGCTTGGTCGACGATCACGGTCTGCAGCCCGGTTTCGATTTGGGTTTCGACTTCCACCACGGGGCTGGGCTTGCCGGTGATCCAGGCAGTGGCGCGGTCGCGGGCTGCCGAGAACCACGAGTCGACTTTTCTGAAGAAGTCGGAGGTGCCCACAAAGTCTTGCCAGCGGGCGAGGACTTCGCCGCGCATGAGGGCGCCGTTCTGGGTTGCGGCGTCCACGGCTTCGAGCGCGGCTTCGTAGTGCGCAGCGGCTGCCGCGCGCGCAGCGTCGAGCCAGTCGAGTTGCTGCTGACGGGCATCCGCAATCACGACCACTTGGCGGTCGAGTTCGTTGATCGCGCCGCTGAGAGTGCGCGCTGCGATGCGGGACCGTTCGGCACGGTCGCCCGCGATGGAGCTGAGCCATTCGCGCGGGCGTTCGACGGCACTGGCAGGCAGCATGCCCAGTTCGTCGAGATGCTGTTCTTCGATGGAGAAGATGGGAGCGTCGCTGAGGCCGCGGTCGGTCAGCATTGATTGCAGGTCAGGAAGAATCTCAGCGAGCGCGCCGGGTGGCACTCGGTTGAGCACGATGCCGACGGTAATTGACCGGGCGGCGGCGCTTTCGAGAAGGCGCCACGGCACGGCGTCGGCGTAACGATTGGCGGTCGTGACGAACAACCACAGGTCGGCAGCTGCGAGAAGTTGGGTGGCGAGGGCGCGGTTTTCGTCGGCCACGGAGTCGATATCCGGAGCGTCGATGATCGCGAGCGAACGGGGAACACTCTCGTGTTCGAGCAGCATGAGCTCGCCGATGCGTGACTCTTCCGGAGCATCTCCCGCGCTCGAGGCGGGCGTTCCGGGAGCGCTGATGTGGCCGCGCACGCGCGCCAGCCCGGGAAGGATGCGGTCGCTCGCGAACCATCCCGCATCCACGGGAGCGTGCACCAGAATCGGCTGACGCGTTGTGGGGCGGATGACGCCGGCCCGAGTCGTCGCAACGCCCAGAAGTGCGTTCACGATTGTCGACTTACCCGAGCCAGTGGAACCACCCACCACCGCCAGCAGCGGCGCATCGAGGTCAGCCAAGCGGGGGCGGATGTAGTCGTCAATCTGGCGGACGGCGGCTGCGGCAGCTTCGCGCTGCGTTACAACGCCGTCGAGATCGAGGGTCAATCCAGCATCCGCAAGAGACGCCCGCAGGCGCTCAAGCGAGAGGATCGCGGGCGCACTGTTGTCGGTCACTGCTTAAGCATGCCGGGTGCCGGGCCAGTTCGCTAACTTTTGTTGCTCCCAGTGCGACGGCAGCGACTCGGGCACCGCCGCCCCCAGGGATCCCCAGAGCTATAAACGCTCTGAGGATCCCCAGCGTGATCACGCCGTTCTGCGGTGATCCGCTAGCTGCAGCTCGCCGTCTTCACCCAACTCGTTGCAGTGACTTGCGAGAGGCTCGTGATCGTCGCATCGCCCTGACCGAGGTAGCTCAGCGATCCCTTTGCGTAATACGGGTTGTAAGGATTGACTCCGTAGGCGAAGGCTCGCCCCGCCGCCGCATGTTGGGCATTGGTCGCAGTGAAGCACGTCACAGGTCCAGGATCCGGCGTTGGCGTTGGCGTGGGCGTCGAGGTGGGAGTCGGTGTGGGGGTCGGCGTCGGCCCCGGCGTGCCGGTCCGGTCAACGCGGCGGTTGTTATCAAAGAAGAACTCGGTGACGTACGCCGGGTAGTCAAGGCTGTTCGCGTTGATGTACGTTCCTCCCGTGCCTGCGCCCGCCGGCCAGTTGTGGCCGAGGTTCGAGTTCTGAATCACGGAAACCCGTGGCCCCGCGGCATCCGAATAGAGCGTGCCCGAGCCAGCGGTGTTGTTGCCTGCCAAACCGCTCAAACTAAACGTTGACGTGCTGGATGCCCCGTAGATGCCGGCCATGATCTGGCCATTCAAGGTGTTGTAGCCAGTGGAGACGGTGGCGTCGTTGCTGCCGTAGATCACCGAGGTGAGTTGGGTCGAGAAGGCGGCAGAATTCGCGCTACCGAAACTGGTGCACGTGTTCGTACCCTGCGCCTTCGATACGGCGACACTCGAGATTTGGCCAGACGTGGTGCCCACCGTGGGGCCGGCGTTTATGCCCATTCCCGCAAAGACGTCGGGGGCGAGGCATCCCATCACCATGGTTTCTCCACCGCCGGATGACAACCCAGAAATATAGACCTGGTCGGCATCGATCCCGAGAGAAGCACGCGCGCTCAACGTTGTGGCGAGGTTCAGCAGATTGTCGTCGTGCCGTGCGGGGTTGCTGCGGGAGTGGTTGGAGTCGTAGTAATCCCAGCAGCCGAACACGACGCCACCGTTGGGCGCATCGGGGAGGGCGACGATCATTCCGTAGTCTTCGGCGGCGGCCACCCAGTTGGCGTTCGCTTGGAAGTCGCTCGCTTTCTGCGCGCAGCCGTGGAGGCTGATCATGAGGGCGCGTCCGGCCGGCAGTTCGGCGGCAGTGGATGGCGTGTAGATGCGAGTGCTCATCCCGGCAACCGTTTCGGTGCTCCACGTGCCCGGAACGGCGCCGGAGCCGCCGGGGTCGGACGAGTTGCTGCACCCCGGCAGCATCTCGAAACCGGGCGGACACGTGATCGCTTGGGCCGCGAGTGGGGCTCCCGCCAGCGTGGCGCTAACGAGGGCGAGAGAGGCGAGTACTGCCGGGATGGTGAGCCGGCGTTTAACAGTGGACATTCGGAATACCTCCGCACGTCGCAATGCGGTCTTCGCTCCGTGCGTCATTGCGCGGATGTCCCGGCCGCATTGCGCGCCGCGACAAAACCGCGACGCTGACGGCAGCCGCCGTCGAGCGACGCACCGTCAGAATCACCGTACAGTGAAACCTGAATCATGTCTCAGGTTTTCCACAAGTCGCGTTATGGGGAACGCAGCGCAGGTTCGCGGGGGGACTCGTGTCGTGTTACCGCTGCCGCTATCGCTGCCGGGCGGTGACGCGTCGGCGAAGCACGAGGAGGACGAGGCCGGCCACGAGCAGTAGTGCGCCCACTGAGAGTTGGGGCGTTATCGCAGAACCCGTAGCGGCGAGCGTGGCGTCAGTTGCTGGGGCATCAACTGTCGCGGGCACCTCTGTCCACGTCGCGATCAGCGTCAGCGATGCGGTCACCGGATTGGTGAAGTCGTAGGCGGCGCCGCTGACTGTCCAACCGGCGAACGTGTAGCCGACGCGGGTGGGGTCGGTGGGTGCGCTGAGGGTATTGCCATCGGGGACTGACACGTCTGCTGTGGTTGTTCCGTTACCGGCATCGAAGCTAATGATGTAGCTGGCGGGAACTTCTGTCCACGTCGCGGTCAGCGTCAGCGGCGTGGTCACCGGGATGGTGAAGTCGTAGGCGGCGCCGCTGACCGTCCAGCCGGCGAAGGTGTAGCCGGTGCGGGTGGGGTCGGCGGGTGCGGTGAGGGTGTCGCCGATGGCAACGAACGCGGTGTCGGTTGCCGATCCGCCGACCGCGTCAAAGGTCGCGATGCGCACGAATTCGACACTGATCTGACCGCCGGAGCCAACAGTGGCGGTAGCGGCCGTATAGCCGATCCCTGCCGGAGTCGTGGAATTGGTGATGAGAGCACCGTTCGGGTCTCCACCATTAGTAGCTGCCCCTGGTGCGCCGATGCCGTGAATGTCGAGTACTCCAGAGGAAGAGCTGCCCTGGCCGCCGCCGATGCCTGCGCCTGAGTTGTCGCCGGTAGCGGTGGTGGTGCCTCCGGTGAGGATGGTGGTGCCGCCGTTGCCCTGATATCCGCCGCCGATGCCCGCGCCACCGTAGCCTGCGGTTGCGGTGAGGGTGCCGCTGTTGGTGGTGGTGCCGCCGTTGCCCTGATTTCCGCCGCCGATGCCTGCTCCGAAGTCGCTTCCGGTTGCGGTGAGGGTGCCGCTGTTGATGGTGGTGCCGCCGTCGCCTTCGTATCCGCCGCCGATGCCCGCGCCACTGTAGCCTGCGGTTGCGGTGAGGGTTCCGCTGTTGCTGGTGGTGCCGCCGTCGCCCTCGTTGCCGCCGCCGATGCCCGCGCCACCGCTGCCTCCAGTTGCGTCTAGCGTGCCACCGCTAACGGTCGTGGTGCCGCCGTCGCCTCCGTCTCCGCCGCCGATGCCTGCGGCCGCGAAGCCTCCAATCGCGCTGATGGTGCCGCCGCTCTGAGAAGTGGTGCCGCCGTTGCCGTAAAGGCCGCCGCCGATGCCTGCGCCTCTGTTGCCTCCGGTCGCGGTGATGGCGCCGCCGTTGGTGGTGGTGCCGCCGCCGCCTTCGTATCCGCCGCCGATGCCTGCGCCGTGGTAGCCGCCGGTTGCGAGGATTGTGCCGCTGTTAACGATGACGGAGCCTCCGTCGCCTCCGTCTCCGCCGCCAATGCCTGCGCCGTGGTAGCCGCCGGTTGCGGTGATGGTGCCGCCGTTGACGGTGGTGGTGCCGCCGTCGCCTCCGTCTCCGCCGCCAATGCCCGCGCCGGAGCGGCCGCCCTCTGCGGTGATGGTGCCACTGTTAACAATGACGGAGCCGCCAGCGTTGCCTTCATTGCCGCCGATGCCTGCGCCGAAGCGGCCTCCGGTTACTGTGAGCGTTCCGCCGCCGGTGGCAACGATGGTGAGCGTGGAGGTGCTGGGAACCTCGATCGCCGCCAGAGAGTCAGGGACGTCGCTGTTGATGGTGAGGTCATGCCCGTTGAGATCAAGCGTGATCGATTCTCCCGCTTCGACCGCTAGTGACCCGCCTGCCGGGGCAGCGATGTCGGCGTCGAGGTTGACGGTGTCGCCGTCTAGAACAACAGCGAACGCGTTTGACAGCTCGCCCCAACTGGTGACGGGGAGCGTTGCGGCTGTCGCCGGAAGCGCGCCCGCGACAGTCAAGGCAAGCGCAAGGGCGACAGCGGTAACGCTAGGCAGGACTTTGGGGCGAGGAATCACGGTAGTTCTCCGGTTGGTTGGGTGGAGGAGCTGCACGAGATGTAATCCCAAGCACGAAAGGCTGACGCTATCAGACGCAGTCCCGCCACCGGGGAGTTCGGGCGGCGATCGCTCTTCTGGGCGCCCACTTCGGAGGCCAACTGCGCGCATGGGTCAACCCCTGTTCGAGTCCTAGACTGGTCGAGGCCTGCGCCGCCGCAGTCCTCCCCAACGAGAAGGATGCTTGTGTTCCCCACCACGTTCCCAGCCCCGATCATTCCTGCAGCAGACTCCGTTCCAGCGCTGCGCTGGGGCATCATGGCTCCCGGTGGAATCGCCGCGACGTTCGCGGAGGCGGTGCAAGCGCATACTGAGCAGAAGCTCGTGGCCGTGGCATCCCGCAGCCTTGACCGTGCCCAAGACTTTGCGAACACTTGGGGTATTGAGAAGGCTTACGGCGACTATGCCGAGCTGCTGGCCAACCCCGACGTCGACGTGATCTACATCGCCGCGCAGCAGCATGTGCACCGCGACCTAGCGCTGCAGTCGATCGCTGCGGGCAAGCACATTCTGGTGGAGAAGCCGTTCGCCATGACCGGTGCCGAAGCGCGCGAGATTGTGGCCGCTGCCCGGGCCGCCGGGGTGTTCGCGATGGAAGCGATGTGGACTCGCTACCTGCCCCAAACCTCAATCATCAACCAACTTGTTGCCGATGGAACCTTGGGCGATATCCACCTCGTCACCGCCGACCACGGTCAGCACATTCCTGAGGGGCACCGAGTTCGCTCGCTCGACAGCGGGGGAGGAGCCTTGCTCGACCTCGGCATTTACCCGATCGCCTTCGCGTCACAGATTCTGGGCGCGCCTTCTGCCGTGCACAATGTCGGCTCGCTCATCGAGAGTGGGGTGGATGCTCAATCCCTTCTTACCCTCAGCTATGCGGGCGCGGCTCAGGCCCAGCTCAACACCACGCTGCTCGCGCGCACACCCATCACGGCATCCGTCGCGGGCACCGACGCCCTACTGCAGGTCGGCAATGGCTTCTTCACGCCCACCTCGCTGACCCTCTCGAAGCCGGGCTTCAACGGAGAATCAATTCACTGGAAAGACGAGACGGGTGTGGTCGGCCACCGCGGGCTCAGCTACCAAGCCACGGCGCTCGCCGGATTTGTGGCGCAGGGTCTCACTGAGTCGCCGGTGCACTCGCTTGACGAAACCGTCGCCATCCTCGACACGATTGATTCGGCTCGCTGGCAACTCGGTTACCGCTTCGGCTCCGAACAGTAAAGCGATGGGCGCGGCCGACGCTGCGCCCGCTAACCATGTATCGCAGACTGCGATTACGCTACTAGAACTCGATGTCTACGCTTGTAGCCCGTCGAGCAGTGCCCCCACGCGATCGGAGATCTCATGACCGCAGAATCGACCATCCCCGCAGAGCCCGAGGTTCCGGACCGTCCCACCGCTACACGCATGCTCGCACCGTGGGTCTTCTGGCCCGCAGCGGGACTCATTATCGCGATTACCGCGTTCTCGATCATTGCTCCGAACCTCGCGAATTCAGTGTTTAACACGCTGCAGTCCAGCGTCATCAACTCGTTCAGCTGGTACTACGTGCTCATTGCAGCGTTCTTCGTTGCGTTCGCACTGTGGCTGGGCTTCAGCCGCTACGGCGACATCAAGCTCGGCAAAGACGATGACGAGCCCGAATTTTCGATGATCGCGTGGATCTCCTTCCTCTTTGCCGCGGGCATGGGAATCGGTCTCGTCTTCTACGGCGTCGCCGAGCCCCTCAGCCATTTCGCAAACCCGCGCCCCGGGGTGAGCGGCACCGAGATCCAGCTTGCGCAGCAGGCGATGAGCCAAACCTTCCTGCACTGGGGAGTGCACGCTTGGGCTATCTACGTCGTTGTTGGTCTCGCGCTCGCCTATGCCATCCATCGCCGCGGGCGCCCCATCTCGATCCGCTGGACTCTGGAGCCGCTACTCGGCAAGCGCGTTCGCGGTGGTTGGGGCAACCTCATCGACGTCATCGCGCTCGTTGGCACGGTATTCGGTGTTGCGACCTCGCTCGGTCTTGGTGTTCTTCAGATCTCTGCCGGTCTCGAAAAGACGGGGATCGCGGAGTCGAATCTCACGACTCAGATCGCAGTGATCGTCGTTATCGTGGCCTTCACGATTCTGTCGTTGGTGTCCGGTATCGGCCGCGGCATGAAGTGGCTGTCGACCACCAACCTTCTGTTGGCCGCTGTGCTTCTGGTGTTCCTTCTCATCGTGGGCCCGACCGCATTCCTGTTCCGTGAGTTCGTGCAATCGATGGGTAACTACCTGCAGAACTTCATTGGGCTGAGCTTTAACGTCAGCGCCTATGCGGGCGAAGCTGGCGAGAAGTGGCAGGCGGGTTGGACAACCTTCTACTGGGGTTGGTGGATGTCGTGGGCCCCGTTCGTCGGTGTCTTTATTGCGCGTGTGTCCAAGGGTCGCACCGTGCGCGAGTTCGTGGGCGGCGTCATGCTCGTTCCCACCGTGCTCACGTTCCTCTGGTTCAGCGTTCTTGGCGGCAACGCGATCTACCGGGAGCTCTACGGCCAGGGCGGCCTTGTTGCTGCCGACGGATCGGTGGATGCCGACTCGGCTCTCTTCGATCTGCTCGCCGGTCTCCCGGCAGGCACCGCTCTCACGTTCGGAGCGATCCTGCTGATCGGAATCTTCTTCGTCACCTCAGCCGATTCTGGCGCGCTCGTGATGTCGATGATCGCCACCGGCGGCTCTGCAGAACCGCTCAAGCGCATCCGCGTCTTCTTCGCACTATTGGCGTCGTTCTTGGCTATCGCGCTGTTGGTCACGGGCGGGCTTGAAACCTTGCAGACCGCAGCAATTCTGTCGGCGCTGCCCTTCAGCGTGGTGATGCTGATGATGTGTGCGGCTACTGTGACGGCGTTCAGTCGCGAGCGGCGAGCGTACGACCGGGCTCAGCGGGCTCAGTTCGTGGACCACATCGGAACGTTCTACGGCCTCGAGGTCGAAGAGCCGCTGTTGCGTGACACCGTGCACCCGCTGCGGGCTGCGCTTGATCGTCTTCGCAAGAAGGCCGCGAAGTCGGGCGGCGGAATCTCGCAGGTCACGGAAGATGCGATTCTGGCTGACACGGGCTTGGTGTCGCCCGACAACATCGCTCAGGCCGATGCGATCGTCGAAGACGAAGTGGCGAGGCTTCAGGCTTTGCAATCGGAGCTGCGGTCTAAACTCCCGCGCGACACCTCCTCTGAATAGCGGGTGGCGAGCGGCCTGAGCCAATCCTGGCCGCTCGCTTCCTTGCTGTGGAAAGTCTTCACGCACATTTGTGTTTCGCTCAATGATTGCAGAGTGAAATCATCTCAATTGTTTCTGAAGAGCGGGCTAACCCGAAGCACCCGAGCGCTCACGTCAGAACGAGGAGACGTGCCGGGCTGGGTGCTGATTACCTTGATGACAGCAGGTCTTGTCATCATTATTTGGGCCCTCGCGGGTCCAGCACTCAGCTCGGTTTTTCAACAGGCTATCGATCGCGTCACTAGTTTCTAATGCCAGCGCGGTGGCGCGAGTGGCGTACCCGGCTGAGCGCTGAGCAGCACGGTTCCGCCGTCGTCGAGTTTGTGCTCGTCTCAGCGTTGCTGACGGTATTGACGCTCAGCGTCATTCAGCTGGCGCTGGCGCTTCACATCCGCAACACGGTTCTGGATGCCGCGGCAGAAGGCGCGCGTTATGCCTCCCTGGCCGACACCTCGTTGGGTGATGGCGTGACTCGCACTCGTGACCTCATCTCTACGGCGCTGTCTCCCGGCTATGCGTCGGATGTCAGCGCCGCCACCACTACTCACCTCGGGCAGCCCGCGGTCATCATCACCGTCAACACCCCGCTGCCGCTCATTGGTTTAGTCGGTATCGAAAATGGGTTGGAGGTGTCAGCTCATGCAGCTATCGAACAGGTTCGCTAGCGAGCGCGGCTCGGCATCGCTCGAGTTCATCACGGTGGGACTCGTGATGCTGGTGCCGCTCGTCTATCTCGTGCTCACCATGTCCTCGATTCAGGCTGGAGCTCTGGCGGCTGAGGGAGCCGCCCGGCAAGCTGCCCGAGTCTTCGTGCAGGCGCAGACTTTCGAGCAAGCGAACGCGGCGGCGTCGAGCGCGGTGCAATTCGCCCTCGACAATCACGGTGTTGATGCCTCCGATGCTGCGGTTACCATCACGTGCGCACCCGACCCCGGCGACTGCCTCGCGCGTAAGAGCTTCGTCACCGTGCAGGTCGCGATCGCGGTTGATCTCCCGCTGGCCCCGCCCGTGCTCACCGGCAACTTCCCGCTCCAGGTTCCGCTGGATGCCGCCGCGACTCAGCAGGTGTCTCAATTCGCGGGGTCTCGCTAATGAATACGTCGCCACGAATGCGCGACGACGACGGCTCGGCGCTCGTACTCACGATCTTCTACGGCTTCCTTTCCCTCGTTCTCATCTTTCTCGTTGTCGCGGCAACGTCGCTGTATCTCGAACGCAAACGGCTGTTCAGCCTCGCGGATGGCGCGGCTCTCGTGGGCGCAGAATCCTACGATCTCGACGATGTGGTGCGCACACCACAGGGCTTTCGGCCGCAGCTTGAGCCAGCGAAGGTAGCGAGTGCGGTGGGGGAGTACTTGGCCGCAGCGCCCACTGCCGAGTTCGAAGGACTCAGCGTGGAGCAGGCGACGAGTCTCGACGCCTCGAGCGCGACAGTGTCGTTGTCGGCGTATTGGCGGCCTCCTTTCGTATCGCTGCTCGTTCCGGAGGGCGTGCGCATCGACGTGACAGCGAGCGCCCGCTCAATTTTTTCGTAGCTCTACTCAGCGCGCGCTCGGCCAACGTGAGGGTTGCGTGAGGGTGGCGTGCGGTAACCGCAAGAGTGGCGGTCGAGTTCTGTCCAGCCAACAGTGAGCTTGGCTCCGTAGCGTTGGAGGTGCGCCCCGCGCGGGTGCGCCACCGAAGCAAAGGAGTTAGCCATGAAACGTATCGCTATCGTCGGAGGTCACGGCAAGATCGCCCTGAGCCTGGCCCAACTTCTCACCTCACGCGGGCACCACGTGCACTCGCTCATCCGCAAACCGGAGCAGGAAGCTGACATCAGCGCCACCGGTGCAATGCCGGTCATTGCCGACGTCGAGCAGCTGAGTGCCGAAGAGTTGTCCGAGATTTTCACCGGCCATGACGCGGTTGTCTTCTCTGCGGGTGCTGGCGGCGGCAGTGCCGAGCGCACCTATTCTGTCGACCGCGATGCGGCCATCCGAACCATGGATGCCGCGGCTCACGCCGGTGTCATGCGTTACGTCATGGTTTCTTACAAGGGCGCTGGTTTCGACCACGGTGTTCCTGAAGACAACGATTTCTTCGCGTATGCCGAGGCTAAGGCGGCGGCCGACGATCACCTCCGCAAGGGTCCGCTGCACTACACAATCGTTGGCCCGGGTTCTCTCTCGAGCGAACCCGCTTCGGGATCGATTGGCCTCGGAGACGAAGCCAACGATGAGCACACGAGCCGCGACAACGTTGCTCGCGTTCTTGCCGAAGTGATTGACGCCGACAACACCATCGGTCAGACGATCGAGTTCACCGATGGCTCAACGCAGATTTCGGATGCGATCGCCGCTATTCGCTAGCGTGCGGAATGAACAGTGATCCCACTCCCAGCGCGATCAGGGCTATGCCGCCGATCGCGCTGAGGGTGGTGATTCGCTGAGGGGAGCGTGCGAACCAATCGCGCGCAAACCCCGCGGCAACTGCCCATGAGGTGTCCGACACGACAGCAATAGCCATGAACAGTAGGCCCAGCACAAGCAGCTGAAGCTGCACCCCGCCAGCTCCGAAACTCACGAACTGCGGCAACACCGCCACGAAGAACACGGTGGCTTTCGGGTTCGTGATGCCCACGACGAAACCCTGGCTGAAGATTCGCCAGCGTGATCGCACGCGGGGAGCCGCGGCATCCGTCGCGGTGTGGTCGTTACGGTGTCGAATCGCCTGTACCCCCAAATAGATCAGGTAGGCGGCGCCTAGGTATTTGACGATCGTGAAGGCGACCACCGACTGAGCAATAACGGTTCCCACTCCGAAGGCGACAGCGAACACGAGCACGACGCCACCGGTGGCATTGCCGAGCGAACTGATGATGCCGCCCATTTTGCCGAGCGCGAGTGACCGGCCGATGAGAAACAGCACACTCGGTCCGGGGATCAGAATGATCGGGAGTGCCACCAGCACGAACGCGATGAGGTTGCTGGTGGGGATAGCAGTCACAGTGGCTACCGCTGAGGTTTCTGGATGTAGCGGGGCACGTAGCGCAGCATGATGCCGGCGCCGACGAGGCCAAGAATTCCAATCGCTCCGGCAGCGACTGAGATCGACGCCACTGCGGTAATCCCGGCGATAAGCAGCGGTGAGGCTGCCTGCCCAACGCCACCGGTGAAGCGCCACGCGCCCAAGAACGGAGCGGGGTTGGCCGGGGGAGCGAGGTCCGCGCCGAGGGTCATCAGAATTCCGCTGCCAAGGCCGTTCGCGAGCGACAAAAACATCGCGGCGAAAATAAACCACGCGGTGTTCGCGCTCACATCGTGGGTGACTGAGAGCACGAGGTGGCCGAGTCCGAGGCCCACGAGCGAGGGCACTGCTGTCCAGAGGCGGCCGAAGCGGTCCATGATTTGGCCACCGGTATAGAAGAGTGCGAAGTCCACGGCGCCGGCGATACCGATGATGATCGCCGTGTTGGTGTCGGCGAGGCCGATGCTCACGGCCCAGAGCGGCAAGATCACTTGGCGGCTCGCGCGCATCGCGCCGATCACAGCGGCACCGAGGCCGAGGCGCGAGAGTAGGGCGCGGTTACGGCGAACTGTTGCGAAAAGCCCGTGTGATTCCTTCTCAACGAGCGCCTCGCCATCCCGCAGCACGCGGTTATTGACGCGCGTGGTGTGCACGGCGCCGAAGGTTGTTGCGGGGTCGGGCAAGAGGAGCAGCACGGCGGCGGCAGCAATAGCGGCCACCACGTGAATCCAGAAGGCGGCGAAAACTGTGCCGGTGAGATGGATGACGCCGGCCGAAATGAATGGACCGATGAAGACGCCAAGGCGGAAGGTGCCGCCGAGCGTCGAAAGCGCCCGGGCGCGGTACGAGACCGGAACGAAGCTCGTCAGAAAGGCATGCCGCGCGAGAGCAAAAACGGCGGCGGCAAGGCCGAGCAGCAGCACGCCGAAGCCGAGTGCCACGGGGTTGGGCGCAAGAATCGCAATGATGACACCAATGATCGATAGCACACTGGCGCCGATCATGGCCGGGCGTTCGCCAATACGGGAGATGAGCCATCCGCTCGGGATGTTGCCGAAGAGTTCGCCTAACGTCAGCACAGCCGCCACCAGTCCCGCAATGGCGAGTGTGGCGCCCAAGCTGTCAGCAGCGATCGGGATCAGCGGGATAATCGCGCCCTCACCAATGGAAAACAGCAGCGTCGGCAAAAGAACAGGCAGTCCGATCGAACGCCAGCTAAAGGGTTGTTCTGTTGTGCTCATCGCCCTCAATCGTAGGGTGTGAGCGCGCGTCTCCGAGCATCGCTCGCTGACGCAGAACCACGTGCTGGTCAGCCTTCGCGGGTAGTCTGGTGAGCGACATGGATGAACTGGACTTTTCTGACGACATCGCGGCTCTGCGTTCCACTTTTGCGGACATTAGCCAGGTAGTCGACCCTGACCGCCTCGAGTCGGAGATCGCACGCCTCAGCGAAGCAGCCGGTGCCCCCGATCTGTGGGACGACACCGACAAGGCGCAGAAGGTCACGAGCGACCTCAGCCACCGTCAGGCCGAGCTCGCCAAGATCAACTCCATCTCCAATCGCCTTGACGACCTCGAGATCATGGTCGAACTCGCGAATGAAGAAAATGACGAACAAGCTGCAGCGGATGCTCGTACCGAGCTCGCTGGCATCCGTAAGACTCTCGGCGACCTTGAGGTACAAACTCTCCTGAACGGCGAGTTTGACCAGCGGCCCGCCGTCATCACTATTCGCGCCGGGGCCGGAGGCGTCGACGCCGCCGACTTCGCCGACATGCTGTTTCGCATGTACTTGCGCTACGCCGAGCAGCACTCGTACCCGACGCGCGTGCTCGACACAAGTTACGCCGAAGAAGCGGGCATCAAGTCGGCAACCTTCGAGGTCGACGCCCCGTTTGCATTCGGAACGCTCAGTGTCGAAGCTGGCACGCATCGCCTCGTGCGCATGAGCCCCTTCAACTCGGCTGGAAAGCGCCAGACCAGCTTTGCTGCGGTCGAAGTTGTTCCGCTTATTGAGACGACGGATGTTGTCGAAGTTCCCGAGAACGACATCCGCGTTGATGTCTTCCGCTCTTCCGGTCCCGGTGGCCAGTCGGTCAACACGACAGACTCCGCGGTGCGCATCACTCACTTGCCGACCGGCATCGTGGTGAGCTGTCAGAACGAGAAGAGCCAGATTCAGAACCGTGCGGCCGCGATGCGTGTGCTGCAGTCGCGTTTGCTCCTCTTGCAGCGTGAGCAAGAGGCCGCCACGAAGAAGGAAATTGCGGGTGTTATCACCGCCAGCTGGGGCGACCAGATGCGCAGCTACGTTTTGGCGCCGTACCAAATGGTGAAAGACCTCCGCACCGAGTTCGAGGTAAACAATCCCTCTAATGTCTTCGATGGCGACCTCGACGGCTTCATCTCAGCGGGAATCAAGTGGCGTAAACGCGTCATCGACTAATACCGGCATCACGCGGGTTGTGCCCTGAACTGGGCCACCCTGTGAGTCGGCGTGTGCGGTGCGTCGCTGCCCGTTTCTGCGCGGGGGCTACCTAGGCTGGCTCCAAATGATTCGTTTTGATTCTGTTTCGAAGTCGTATCCGGGCACGACACGACCGGCACTGAACTCTGTTGACCTTGAGATACTCAAGGGCGAGTTCGTGTTTCTTGTTGGCGCATCCGGCTCGGGTAAGTCGAGCTTTTTGCGTTTGATCCTCAAGGAGGAGAACCCCTCGAAGGGCTCCATCCATGTGCTCGGTCAGCACCTGAACACTCTGTCGAGCCGTAAGGTGCCGTATTTCCGTCGCAATTTGGGAGTTGTCTTCCAGGATTTCCGCCTGCTGCCGAACAAGACGGTCTTCGACAATGTTGCCTTCACGCTGCAGGTCATCGGTAAGAGCCGTGGTTTCATCCAAGAAGCTGTTCCGGATGCTCTCAAGATGGTTGGTCTCGCTGGCAAGTCAAACCGCTTCCCTCACGAACTTTCGGGCGGTGAGCAGCAGCGCGTCGCGATCGCCCGCGCTGTCGTAAACAAGCCCGCCATCATGCTCGCCGATGAGCCGACAGGAAACCTTGACCCAGCTACAGCTGCGGGCATCATGACCCTTCTCGAGCGAATCAACCTCGGCGGCACGACCGTCTTGATGGCAACCCACGATGCTGGCATCGTCGACCAGATGAAGCGCCGCGTTATCGAGCTCATCGGTGGCCAAATTGTGCGTGACGAGCGCCAGGGCGGGTACCAAACGCAGGCTGTTCCTACTCAGGGGCGAGTTCCGCATCCTGCCGCGAACAAGCCGGCTTCCGCCACGACCACGCAGGCTCCGCCGCAGCGTCCTACCGTGCAGTCGTCTTCGCAGGGTGAGGGGCTCGACGCATGAGGCTCGGTCTGATTCTCGGAGAGGTCGGCAGCGGGCTCCGTCGCAACCTCTCGATGGTGGTCTCCGTCGTTCTGGTGACCTTCATTTCGCTGACGTTCGTCGGCGCATCCATTCTTTTGCAGATGCAGATCGGGCAGATGAAGGGGTACTGGTACGACCGGGCGCAGGTCGCGGTGTACATGTGCACAGAGATCGATACGACGGGCAATTGCACGCTGACCGAGGCCACGGAAGACCAGATTGCGGCGGTTCAGCAGCAGCTTGATTCGCCAACGCTCGCGCCGTACATCAATGAAGTTCAGTTCGAAACGCACGAACAGGCGTACGAAAATTTCAAGGAACAGTTCGCCGACACGACTTTCGAAGGCATCATCACCCCGGCATCGTTGAACGAGAGCTTCCGCGTGAACCTTGTCGACCCCGAGCAGGCTGATGTGCTCATCGAGAGCTTGTCAGGCCTGGCCGGGGTGGAGAGCGTGGAAGATCAACGCGCCTATCTTGAGCCCATCTTCGCGATTTTGAACGCGGCCAGTTACACCGCGATCGGTGTCGCCGGGCTCATGCTCGTCGCTGCGGTACTTCTCATTGCGACCACAATTCGACTCAGTGCCTTCTCGCGAAGGCGAGAACTCGGCATCATGAGGCTGGTTGGGGCGTCAAACCGCTTCATCCAAACGCCGTTCATTCTCGAGGGAGTTTTCGCGTCGTTGATCGGTTCAGTGCTCGCCGGTGGTGCGATCGTCGCGATCGTTCAGTTCTTCGTTCGCGGTTATTTGGCCACAACATTGCCCGTCAATACGAGCTTGTTGGGAATGGAAGAAGCGCTCCTTGTTGTGCCGATTCTCATCGCGGTGGGCGCCGGGCTTGCCGCCATCTCGGCGGGCGTCGCCATCAGCCGGTACTTGAAGGTATAGGTCGCTACCTCAAGGTGTAGCCGCGGGGGCACTCTCGCGCTAAACTGGTCTGCTGCACTGTCGGCACTCGCCGCAGTCGCGTGGCATCCGTATTTGAGAGAGAAGTGAACCATGCCCAAGGAAAGTGAGCGGAAGGTTGTTGCCAGCAACCGCAAGGCCCGCCACGATTACAGCATCGAAGACACCTATGAGGCTGGTCTTGTGCTGTCGGGCACGGAGGTCAAGTCTCTTCGGCTAGGGCGCGCCAGTCTCATCGATGGCTATGGCTTTATCGATGATCACTCCGAAGCCTGGCTGGATGCCGTGCACATTCCGGAATTCTTCCAAGCATCGTGGACCAACCATCCTCCACGTCGCAAGCGCAAAATGCTGCTGCACAAAGAGCAGATCCTGAAGATTCACAACAAGATCAAGCAGGGCGGTTACACGCTCGTGCCGCTATCCATCTACTTCTTGGATGGCCGGGCCAAGGTCGAGCTTGCTGTTGCGAAGGGCAAGCGAGAGTACGACAAGCGCCAGACGCTGCGCGAGCGCCAAGATAAGCGCGAGTCAGATCGTGCCATGGCGGCTCGCAAGAACATGGGC
The DNA here is from genome assembly GCA_040687235.1 of Rhodoglobus sp. NPDC076762. GTDB lineage: Bacteria > Actinomycetota > Actinomycetes > Actinomycetales > Microbacteriaceae > Rhodoglobus. The sequence continues at coordinate 645,919 of JBFBMV010000002.1, forward strand.
GAGTAGCAGGGTCTTTCTCGCTAGCTCGCTGCCTTTCTGTCGCGCTGTCTCACGACAACGCGTTCTCGCCTAGCTGGCGTGGAAGCGAGCCTCGACGCTTGCGGCAACGGAAATCTTCTCTGGCTTGAGTGCCAGCTGGCCTCCGTCACCAGCGGCGCCCATCATCCGCAGGGATGCCCGTGCTCCGCTGCCGGCAGAGTCAGAACCGGGGCCGACGTCAGCGAGCATTCCCGGATCGGCGATTGCTGTGGTGGTTACTTCAGAGAGCCCGACGCTTTCGGCATATTCGCGAGCCTTGGTATAGGCATCAATAACGGCGAGGTGCCGAGCGTCAGCGAGGGCCGCCCGAGTGGCTTCCTCGGTGAGTTCCCATTCGACGAGCGTGACGGTCGTGTGGTCGACGGCGCTCACGTATTCAATGAATAGCGCCAGAGCGTCGAAATCTCGAAAGCGAGCGATGTATCCGATGGCGGCGGAGTAGACCAAGGGGAGTTGCTCCCCGGCGTTGTTCCACGGCCGTTGTGATGTCACGCGAACGGTGTCAGATGACCAGCGCGTAATCGCACCATCGTTCGAGGCAAGCTGAGTGAGCAGGGCATGAACCCGGCCCGATGACTGCATGGCAGCATCGAAGACTTCACTCCGATCGGGGCCATCAATGGCCACCGATAGGTGCACAATGCCGCGTTCGGCAGCGTGCCACGACTCGTGCTCACCTCGAACGGTGATGACAAGAGGCATTGCTAGATAGCGCCGAGCTCTGCCAGCTTCGTCTTGAGGTCGTTATCGCTGGGCTCGACCTGGAAGGTTCCGTCAGTGAAGTGAACAACGGGAATGTTGAGGCGACCGCTGATGGCGTGTGCGCGATCGGCAGCTGTCGGGTCCTTCTCAACGTCGATCTTCTCCCACTCAATGTCGAGCGAGTTGAGCAGTGCTTCGGAGCGGCGGCAGTCGCGGCACCAGTCTGCTCCGTACATGGTCACTTTTGCGGGGTTCGCTGTGGTTGATTCACTCATAACCCCAACTTACTTCTCGTCGGCTGGATGTGGGCGGTCCGTTCGCTGGCAGCGTGCGCTCACCAGCGTGCCCGCTCGTTATCCCTCGACCGATCCTGTGTGCTTGCTCAACGCGCTGGTTTGTCGCAGGTTTCTGACCTATCATTGAGGGCTGCCCATTCGTGAGCAGTATTGATAACTCCACAGCGCGACAACGACCCACACAGGGGGATGATCGGTTTCGACATTGCCTGCAAAACTGTGAGAAGCGGGTCGAGAATGCAGCCTTATCTCGTTAACGATGACTGCAAACTATAAGTGCCAATTCAAAGCGCACTGACTTCGCCCTCGCTGCCTAAGCGAGCGCACTAAAGAAGTCCGTCAGACCGGGAATGCTCTCTACTCGGATTCTGGCGCAATTTAGAGAGATTGCTGCGTAGTTACGCCTGAGGGCTACGTGGGACTTGCACTCTGGCTGGGCTCGTTGACCTAGGTGCTTGTGGCAAAGGTCAGAGCCGAGTAGAACGTCTGCACAAGCTACACCCGTAGAAGGCATGGAATTACAGCAGTGGACGGGGGTTCAATTCCCCCCATCTCCACCACCGGTCGTTGTCGCGTTGTGAGAGTTCTTTCGCCAGCAGAGCAACTCTGCTGGCGAAAGTTCTTTCCCGCGGACCGTTCTGTAGCCGCTACTTTTTCGTGGCTGTTCCGCTGGTGCGCTCGGCACCGTGCGACGGAGTCACCGTGAAGGTGACGGGTGCCGTATAGCCAGCCGCGGCAAATGCTGCGTGAACCGCTGTTTCCACGGTCGTAACGAGAGTGTGTGGCACGAGGGCGATTGCTGCTCCGCCAAAGCCACCGCCGGTCATCCGGGCGCCGATGGCTCCGTTGTCGCGTGCCGTTTCCACGGCGAGGTCGAGCTCAGGAATCGAGATCTCGAAGTCGTCGCGCATCGAGACGTGCGAGGCATCGAGCAGCGCCCCGATAGCGAGCGGGCCTTCGTCGCTCAGAGCCCGAACGGTGTCGAGCACTCGCTGGTTTTCGGTGACAACGTGGCGCACCCGGCGATAGGTAACGTCGTCGAGCAGTTCCTTCGCGCGATCGAGGTCGGTGACGTTCACGTCGCGCAGCGAGGAAGCACCCATTGCGGCAGCTCCCGCTTCGCACGCGGCGCGACGTTCGGAGTATCCGCCGGTGGCATGCGAGTGCGATACGCGCGTGTCCATGACAAGGATGCTCAACTCGGCTTTCGCCAGGCCAAGTGGCACTACTTCGGCGTCGAGCGAGCGGCAGTCGAGAAAGACCGCTGAATCGGTGGCACCGAGGAGTGACGCCGATTGATCCATGATTCCGGTGGGAGCGCCGACGACCTCATTTTCGGCAAGCTGCCCGACCTTGGCGAGCTTTTCGCGTGTAAAGCCGAGGCTCCAGAGGTCGTTGAGCGCTAGCGCAACCGAACTTTCGATGGCGGCGGATGATGACAACCCTGCCCCCACTGGAACGGTCGAGTCGATAAGAATATCCACACCACTCACGCGGCCAAGGTCGGCGCCGTGCTGGCCGAGCGCCCAGGCGACCCCGAGCGGGTAGGCGCTCCAGCCGGTGATCTCACCCGCAGCGCGGGCAGCATCGAGAGCGGCGAGCTCGAATTGAACCGAGGTGTCGTCGAAGGTGCTCGTCACTCGAATAGTTCCGTCAGCGCGCAGTCCGACAGCGGCGCGGGTGCGCCGATCGATCGCGAACGGCAGCACGAAGCCTTCGTTGTAGTCGGTGTGTTCTCCGATGAGGTTCACGCGGCCGGGCGCCGACCAGATGCCTTCCGGTGCGTGGCCGGTCAGTTCGGTGAAGTTCGTGATGAGGTCGTGTTCGGTGGTGCTCATGCTCGTTCGATAGCCTCTCGGATGGTGGCGGCTGCGGCTTCAGGCGTGACGTCGCCAATCCAGGCGCCCATTGCTGACTCGGAGCCGGCGAGGTACTTCAGCTTGTCTGCCGAGCGTCGCGGCGACGTCAGTTGCAAGTGCAGGCGGAAGGTATCGCGTGCTCGATTGACGGGGGCTTGATGCCACGCCGCAATGTACGGAGTGGGGGTGTCATAGATGGCATCGACTCCGCGCAGCAGTTTCAAGTAGAGGCTCGCGAGTTCATCGCGTTCCGCTTCGGACGTGGCAGCGAAGTCAGGCACGTGACGGTGCGGCATCATATGAATCTCGATGGGCCAGCGCGCGGCGAAGGGCACGAATGCGGTCCAGTGCTCTCCGCTCAAGACAATCCGATCACCGGCCCGTTCGAAGTCGAGAATGTCCTGAAACATAGTGGGCGAGGTGCGCTCGATGGAGTCGAGGGTCCGCTGAGTTTTCGGCGTGATGTAGGGGTAAGAGTAGATCTGGCCGTGGGGATGATGCAGCGTCACGCCGATCGCTTCACCTCGGTTTTCAAAGGGGAAGACCTGCTGCACGCCGTCGAGCGTGGAGAGCGCTTCGGTGCGGTCGGCCCATGCTTCGATCACTGTGCGGGCGCGGCTTTCGGTTTGTGTGCCGAATGATCCTTCGTGGTCGGGGCTGAAACATACGACCTCGCAGCGTCCGATGGAGCTGCGTGTGCGACCCAGTCCGAGCTCTGCCAGATCGTCAAGCCCGGCGGGGGCGTTCTCGCTCCCGGCAAGGGCGGGCCCAAACGAGGGCGAACGGTTCTCGAACACCGCTACGTCATAGAGAGCCGGAACCTCGGAGGGGTTGCTCGCCGTTTGTGGCGCGAGTGGGTCTTGATCGGCGGGCGGCAAGAACACACGATTCTGGCGCGCTGCCGCGATCGATACCCATTCGCCGGTGAGGATGTCTTGGCGCATGGTGGCCGTGGCGGGGCGAGGGTCGAGCGTGCGGCTGTCGACCGAGCGCTCGTCGCCGAGCGTCGTGTCCGCATCATCGAAGTAAATGAGTTCGCGACCGTCGTTCAAAACCGTCGGGCGCTTGGTGATTTTTGCGGTCATTGTGCACTTCCTTCTTCTGCGCGCAGGCGGGCTTCCCACGCGCTACGGACCATTTCTTCGGCGGTGTGACGCATCTTCCAGTCCAGGTCGCGGGCGGCAAGGTCGCCGTTCGCCACGATGCGGGGTGGGTCTCCGGCACGGCGATCGGCGATTTCTGGGGTGAAGGGGATGCCGGTCACAGATGCCACTGCCGTCATGATTTCGGCAACGGAGAGTCCGTTTCCGCTCCCCAAGTTGTAGGCCGGTTCGATGCTGTCGTGCGCTTCGAGGCGCTGTGCTGCGGCCACGTGGGCTGCAGCGATGTCAGCAACGTGAACGTAGTCGCGCACGTTGGTGCCATCCGGGGTGGGGTAATCGTTGCCGTTGATCCGTGGCGTCTTGCCGGCAACGAGCGCTTCGAATACGAGCGGGAATAGGTTGTGGGGGCTCGTGTCATAGACCGCGGCATCTCCGGAACCAACAACGTTGAAGTAGCGAAGCGAGGTGTGGCGAAGATCAGTGGCGACTTCTTGGTCGCGCAGCAGCCACTCGCCGATGAGCTTCGATTCTCCGTAGGGGGAGAGGGGCGCCTTCGCGGTCGCCTCGGTGACCTGGTCGACATCCGGGGTTCCGAACACAGCGGCGCTCGACGAGAAGACGATCTGTTCGACGTCGCACTCGGCCATCGCTTCGAGCAGCGCGAGGGTTCCGGTCACGTTCTGGGCGTAGGTGTGAAGGGGGCGGTTCACAGAGACGCCGGCGTATTTGAAGCCCGCCACGTGGATGACTCCTGTCACGTCGTGCGTCTTCATTGCATCGACGAGTGCCGCCTTGTCGAGGATGCTCGCCCGCACGAGTGGCACGCCCTCGGGGACGAACTTCTGGAATCCGCTCGACAGGTCATCCACGATTACGGTGTTCATTCCCGCGCTGATGAGGGCGCGCACCACGTGTGCGCCGATATAGCCGGCACCGCCGGTCACCATCCAAGTCATCGTTGTCCCTTGTGTTGAAGCAGCGGTGGAGCGGCGATTGCAGCTCTACACCCTGTGATTGTCCAATAATATGATTATTGAGTGCAGGCGTCTACTTTGGACACCTGAACAACGGGTTACGTGTCGTAGGCGTCGGGTTGCCATACGCCCCGGATCGCTAACGACGAATAAGTCGAAGTTCGCGGATGTTCGGATTGAAGTCCATCTCCCGCACCATGCCATCGCGCATGAAGCGGTTTTTGGCATAAAAAGCACGTGCGCGAGGATTCTGCTCGAGTACCCACACGCTAGCGGGGGCGCCGCCGAGCGCCGCGTCGATAAGAGCTTGACCCGCGCCAGTGCCGTGAGCGCTAGCCAAGACATAAATCATCTTGAGTTCTTCGGCAGGGAGATCCGGTTCGTCGCGATTGTGTTCTGCGTGCGCCAAGCCCACGATCACACCGTCAACCTCAGCAACGACAGAGGTGGTGTCGTGGTCGGTGAGCAATACATTCCACATCGCCTCGCGGCGCGCGCGCGATTCGGCGCTCCACGCTTGAGCCGGGAACAGGCCGGTATAGGTCTCTTGCCATGACTGTGTATGCACGGCAGCGAGCTCGGTGGCGTCGTCGAGTCGCGCGGCTCTGGTGGTGAAACTGGGCACCCAACTATCTTGGTGCACAGCGGGGGAGTCGCCGGCAAAAACACAGCCCGATACCCGCCCCTATTTGAGCGACACGCCCGGGATGTGCACCGTGTTGGTGGGGTGCTGAAAATGCACGTATTGTTCTTTCTAGTCACCCCAAAGGTGCGGAAAACGAAGTCAGCTTTTGCTGCTGAGTTTCCGGCCTCAAGTGGGGGCGAACATCCTCCAGATTCTTTTATGGGTCTGGTCGAGTCAAATGCTGGTTTACCCCTTGTGGGTTGCGGTATCAGATCTTAGGATGAGTATCCGCTTCGTGCGTGTGTCGGTTGGTTGTTTCGGGCTGTTTCAGTCTGGGATTGCTGGTTTGACAAGCGGGCTGAAGCTGGTAAGTTAGACAGGTTGCCTTTCGCAGTTATGTGGAGGTTGCCAACACAGGTTTTGTAAGCCCTGGGGTGAAGCCGTTTTCGGTGGAGGTCAGGAGCGTCCGATCCTTGAGAACTCAACAGCGTGCACAA
>JBFBMV010000003.1:0-251480 GCA_040687235.1 Rhodoglobus sp. NPDC076762
GATGTTCGCCCCCACTTGAGGCCGGAAACTCAGCAGCAAAAGCTGACTTCGTTTTCCGCACCTTTGGGGTGACTAGAAAGAACAATACGTGCATTCTCAGCACCCCACCAACACGGTGCACATCCCGGGCGTGTCGCTCTCAGGTGGGCCAGTTGGTGAAGGCTGGTCACGGCCCCTTAGCGCCACCGGGCGGGCCCTCTGCAGCACTCGCCGGCGGGCATCCGCCCGCGCCAGCAACCCAATACGACGGTCTATGTCAGCGCCCGGTTAGTCGGCATCACTACGCACTCAGCACTCGGCACTCGGCACTCGGCACTCGGCACTCGGCACAGGACTATGTTGCGGGAGCTGCGGGCAACACGTCGTAGACAAGATGAGCGAACTGGCCTACTGCTTTTGCTGAAACCAGGCGAAGACGCTCGGGCCCCAAGCCGCGAGGGAATACAGGTGCTCCCCCGACGACCGCGGCTGGCGCGAACGAGATCGAGATCTGGTCGAGGGCGCCGGCGTCGAGGAATTGCGCGGCGAGTTCTCCCCCACCCACAATCCAGATGTCACCATCGCCGGCCGCATCCCGAATCGCAGGAAGAGCATCCGCAACACTTCCCTGCAGAAAGCGCACATCAGCACCGTCGGGAACGGGGAGATCGCGGCTGGTGAAAACGAAAGTGGGCTTGTCGCCGAAATACTCGGCCCACTTCTGTGGCTGAGCAATCAAGTCTTCGTGTTTTAGCACCCACTTGTAAGTCGTTGAGCCTTCGACCATCACGGTCGCTGTCGGAGCAACGGCGGGGGCCTCGTTGGACTCGACGGCGAATAGCCACTCGAGCGAGTTGCTCTCATCCGCAATGAATCCATTGAACGTGGATGCAGTTTCGTAAAGGATGCGCGACATAGTGTCAGGCTACGCGCGGCGGACGACATCATCATCGCAGCCGTCATCTCTCCGTAGCGCGAGGGCGCTCAATGCGAGCAGCAAGCACAGAGGCGCGTACACCAGAAGATCCCAGCGATGGAAGGTGGCATCCGCGGGATTGATGCCCCACAGCCCAGAGCTGACGAGGAACCCGAGGGAACTCCGTACCGCAAAGACAACCGCCAAGGCGTAGCTCGCGAAGATCAGCCACGGGGTCAGAATCGAACGCGGACGCGTGAGGTCGAGCATCCGGAGCACGACAGCGAAGCTCGCAGCACACAGCGCCGCGGCAACGAGGAACGTGAGCGCCGGGCTTGGCCAGACCCCGCTCGGCACCACGGCGCCGCTAAGTTCGTCGAAAGACTTCGCCGGAAACGGTATGCCTGAAGCCCACAGGATATGAAGCGTTCCCAGCACGGCGAGGGCCAGCGCGAGGAATGACCCAGCCAAGATACGCAGGCGTATGTTCATAACTTGAGGTTAGCATCCGCTTCAGGATTCGCGGAGTACGATTTGCCCATGGCACTCCCCCGCACCGAGCGACTAACTCCCGAGCGTTGGGCCGAAGCAGCCCTCGTGCTCGGAGCACGAGAAGGCCTGGCGGCCATCAACATGGAACGCGTCGCGGCCGAACTCGGCGTCACCAAGGGCAGCGCGTATCACCACTTCTCTTCACGCGCTTCCCTTCTCGACAGCGCGCTCGAACTATGGAAGAAGCGTGCGACTCAGGATCTGATCGATCAGCTCAGCGATCTGGAATCACCACACGAACGACTTGCTGCCATTCTGGGCGCCTCGATCGGTCGTGATCCGCGCGACGGGCTTGAGTACTACATCCTCACTTCACGCGACCCGATCGCAACGCCCGTCATCGACGCCGTAACGAGCGCGCGACTGCGCTTCTTAGAGGAGATTTACCGGGATTTCGGCCTCGACGATCATCGCGCACGATTGTGGGCGCGCTCGTGCTACTCGACCTATTTGGGGCTGCAGGTGTTGCGCCACACCCTCCCCGCCGACGCTCAAGTCGGAACCGGAACCTCAACAGACATCGCCGAAATGGTGCAGCAACTCACGCCACCCGAAGCAGCAGCGCCTCGGCGCAGTAGCACGCCAGGCACCTAAGCCGCTCGTGCGCTAAGACGTGACGAAGATTCCCGCAAGCGTCTTCTTGCCGCGACGGAGAACCGCTACGTTTCCAGCGAGGAGGTCGCTGCCCACTGTGGCCTGGTCATCCGCTACCGCAACATTGTTGAGGTACACGCCGCCCTGCGAAATAGCTCGACGCGCTTCACTCGCGCTCGACACCAGTTTGGTGTCGACGAGCAGCTGAACGATCGTAGCCTCCGCTGACGTCTCGACGTGAGCAAGCTCGCGCAGCGCCGCAGCGAGAGTATCCGCATCCAGAGATGCCAACTCGCCCTGACCAAATAGAGCAGCGGAAGCAGCGATCGCCGCCTCCGTTGCAGCGCGACCGTGCACGAGAGAAGTCACTTCGTAGGCGAGTGTCTTCTGCGCCTCACGCCTAAACGGCGCCTCGGTCACAGCAGTTTCGAGAGCGGTGATCTGCTCGCGCGACAAGAACGTGAAGATACGCAGTCGCTGAATGACATCCGCATCATCGGTGTTGAGCCAGAACTGGTAGAACGCGTAGGGGCTCGTCATGTTCGAGTCGAGCCAGATGGCGTTGCCCTCGCTCTTGCCGAACTTGGTGCCGTCGGAGTTGGTGATGAGCGGGGTGCCGATGGCGTGAACGCTCGCACCCTCAGCCTTGTGGATGAGGTCGCTACCGCTCGTGAGATTGCCCCACTGGTCGCTGCCACCGGTCTGCAATACGCAGTCGTAGTTGCGGTATAGCTCCAAGAAGTCCATGCCCTGCATGACCTGGTAGCTGAACTCGGTGTAGCTGATGCCGGCGTCGCTGTTGAGGCGCGCGCTCACGGCATCCTTCTTGATCATGGTGCCGACGCGGAAGTACTTTCCGACATCGCGCAAGAAGTCGATCGCGCTCATGGGCGCTGTCCAGTCGAGGTTGTTGACCATGCGCACGGCATTGTCACCCTCGGTGCTCAAGAACTTCGAAACCTGACCCTGCAAGTAACTGACCCACTCAGCAACGGTTTCGCTGTCGTTCAGAGTGCGTTCGGCAGTGGGACGGGGATCGCCGATAAGACCGGTCGCTCCCCCCACGAGTCCGAGAGGCTTGTGGCCGGCCAGCTGAAGGCGGCGCAACAACAGCAGCTGTACAAGGTTTCCCAAGTGAAGACTGGGTGCCGTGGGATCGAATCCGCAGTAGTACGTGATCGGGTCACCATCGAGAAGCTTCTCGAGGGCATCCGCGTCGGTGGAGACATGCACGAGGCCACGCCACGTGAGTTCTTGCCACAGGCTCTCGAAAGAGTCGTCGTTGCTTTGAGTACTGAGGGATTCTGATGCTGTCGCTGACACGTCATTAACCGTAGCGCCTTTCGGAGGGATGCTGAGAGCAACGACGGCCGCGCTAGCCTCAGTGCTGGGGCACTGATTCAGAGGAATCAGGCTTGTGGGCCTGATGTTGAGAAATCAATGCTGTAGCCTTTAGAGATGTTCGTGATTACCGCAGACCAACGCAACAGCCGCAGCAGCGCGGATGCCGTAGCCGAAACCCTGCAGCGCATCAACCGGGAGCGCGCGGAGGACCTCGCCCTCCCCGCAGAGCGCACGGCCGGAGACGAAGCCCAGATGCTGCTCACTTCCGCGCAGGCCGCGCTCGACATCACCCTCGAATTGACTCGCACCGAACAGTGGAGCGTGGGGATCGGCATTGGCACCGTGCCCCTGCCCTACGGGTCCAACGTGCGCGCCACGAGCGGGGCCGCTTTCCTCGCGGCCCGCGATGCCATCGACCGCGCCAAGAAAAGCCCGGCCAAATGCGCTGTGCAATCTGACCCCGACAGTGAACTAGCGCGAGACATCGAACCACTGCTCGAACTGCTGGTTTTGCTGCGCGGCCGGCGCACCGCCAACGGCTGGGAACTCTACGACCTCCTCAGCACCGGCATCACTCAGGCCGATGCCGCCGAACGCCTCGGCATCTCGCCGCAGTCGGCAAGCCAACGTGCACTCGTGGCCGGATTACGCACCGAAGAAGAGGCCGTTCGCGCTCTTGCAAACCTGCTCGACAGAGCACACAGTGGAGTAGTAACCGACAACGCGCTCAGCGCAGAGGAAGGCACGTCATGATCGGCTGGTGGATCGCGGTACTCGTTTTCACAATCGGAGCGATTGGCGCATCCATGGTTGCAGCCCGAACCGACAAGTACTGGCTCGCCACCGTTTCGCTGCTGCCCGTCGGCCTTGCCCTCATCCTGGGATCCACCGGAAACCCTCTACCGGGTGATGTCTCCGGACTCGTCATTTTGCTCAGCGCAGCCTTCGTCGCACTCGCCACAATCGCGGGGAGCCCCCTCGTTGCGCTCGTGCTCTCGCTCGCCTCGTATCCGGCACCCCGCGGCGAACACGGCGGCATCCTCGTCATCGACGCAGACTCTCCGCTGCCCGAGCGAGAAATTCTGCGCGGCGGAACGACCATCGGCTACCTTGAGCGCTTCGCCTTCATCGCCTCATTTATGGTGTGGCAGCCCGGCGCCATCGCCATCATCGTGGCCATCAAAGGACTCGGCCGCTTCTCTGAACTGGAGAACGCAGCGGCGCGCGAGCGGTTCATCATTGGCACACTCGTGAGCCTCGTCTGGGCTGGACTCTGCACCGCGGCGCTGCTCGTCGGGCGCTAACGCACACAACGGCATTGGCGCACGCTAAAAACATCAGGGGCGCTTTCGTTTTACTGCGGCACGATACGGGGAGACGCTCGGCTCCCCCGGAATCCAGAAGCGCCACGGATACTCATCAGTGCCACCCTCGCCGGCGACGCCTGTGCGCGGCCCCGCGCTGAACGACGACGGCGACTCGGGCAGTTCTAGGCGAACGCGACCCGTCTGCAGGTTGGTGCCAGCGTCATCCAAACGAATTCCGAGCGCCACCGCGAGACGAGCGGGGCCCATCGCGAGGTCCGCTGGCTTCTTGGATGTCGCACGACGTTCGGCCGCGACATCCACGCCTTCGATTACTTCGCCCGCCCGCAGCAAGATTCCGGAGGCAACGCCCTCGGGCATGCACACCACGTTCGCGCACGTGTGCATGCCGTAGGTGAAGTACGTGTAGAGGTGACCGGGCGGGCCATACATGACGGCGTTGCGTTTGCCCGGCCCACGGAAAGCATGCGAGCCGGGATCGGCCTCGCCCATATACGCCTCGACCTCGGTAAGCCGCACGGCGACCTCGCCAACGCGCACGACAGCCCCCAGCAACAGCGGAGCAACCTCAGTTGCCGGCCTGCTGAGCAGATCGAACACGTCTAGCTAAGAACCTGCGGGTCAAGAGCGGCGGCGAGAACGCGAACACGCTCAGTCAGTTCGGCACGTTGCTCGGCAACGCGCACGGGAGCCGTTCCGCCCACGCCGGCACGGCTCGAAACCGAGCCTTCCACCGTGAGGACCGCACGAACATCACCCGTGAGGTGCGGTGAGATCGTGGCGTAGTCGGCATCCGTCGGTTCGTGGAGTTCAAGCGAGTTCTCCTCGCAAAAACGAACCAGCGAACCACTGATCTCGTGAGCTTCACGGAACGGAACATGCTGGCGTACGAGCCAATCCGCGACGTCGGTAGCCAGTGAGAAGCCTTGCGGCGCGAGCTCCGCCATGCGCTCGGTGTTGAACCGCAGCGTGGCGATCATGCCGGTGAAGGCGGGAAGCAAGACTTCAAGCGTCTCGACCGAATCGAAGACGGGCTCTTTGTCTTCCTGCAGGTCACGGTTGTACGCGAGCGGCAACGCCTTCAACGTAGCGAGCAGCCCCGTGAGGTTACCGATGAGGCGCCCGGACTTGCCGCGAGCAAGCTCAGCGATGTCGGGGTTCTTCTTCTGCGGCATGATCGATGAGCCCGTGGAATAGGCATCGTCGAGCTGCACAAAATCGAACTCGCGCGTGTTCCAGAGAATGATCTCTTCGCTGAGTCGCGAAATGTCGATACCGAGCTGCGCAGTGATGAAGGCGAATTCCGCGACAACATCACGGCTCGCGGTGGCATCGATCGAGTTTTCGGTGGGTCGAGAAAGGCCAAGTTCCCGCGCAACCAGCGCCGGGTCGAGCCCGAGGGTGCTGCCGGCAAGAGCACCAGAGCCATACGGAGAAGTGGATGCCCGAGCCTTCCAATCACGGAAGCGCTCGAGCGTGCGCACAAGAGGCCACGCGTGCGCGAGCAAGTGATGTGCGAGCAGCACCGGCTGCGCATGCTGGAGGTGTGTGCGACCCGGCATGATCGCCGTGTCGTGCTTCTCGGCCTGCGCCACGATCGCGTCGATCAGGTCAACGACCATCGCGGAAATAGCACCCGCGTGGTCGAGGAGGTACATGCGCACGAGAGTGGCGATCTGGTCATTACGGCTGCGACCGGCGCGGAGTTTGCCTCCGACGTCGGCGCCAGCGCGCTCAATCAGTCCGCGCTCGAGAGCGGCGTGAACGTCTTCTTCCGATTCCAAAGCCGTGAAGCTGCCATCGGCAACCGCTGCACTCAACGAGCGCAGGGCATCCTGCATGGTCTCCAGCTCGGGATCATCGAGGTACCCCGCGGCCGCGAGCGCAACAGCGTGCGCCCGCGAACCGGCGAGGTCATACTGCGCAAGCTGCCAATCGAAGTGAGTCGATTTGCTCAACCGGGCAAGCTCGGGTGAGGGTCCGCTTGCGAAGCGGGCTCCCCAGAGTTGTCCCTCACCCGTTTCGGCAGATTGCGCCATGATTAGCCCTGCTTTGCGTCGCGACGAGCCGAGATCTTGCTCGGCAGTGACCAGAGATCGATGAAGCCCTTAGCCAACGACTGGTCGAAGGTGTCACCGGTGTCGTAGGTGGCGAGGCTGAAGTCGTAGAGGCTCTGCTCTGACTTGCGGCCGGTCGGCACTGCGCGACCTGCGTGCAGCGTCATACGGATCTCTCCGCTGACGTAGCGCTGAGTGTCTTCAACGAAGGCATCGAGCGAACGCTTGAGGCCGGAGAACCAGAGTCCGTCGTACACGAGGTTCGACCACTCGGCTTCGACTCCGCGCTTGTAGCGACCGAGGTCCCGCTCGATTGTGAGCGACTCGAGCTCTTCGTGCGCGGCGATCAAAGCCATTGCGCCGGGAGCTTCGTAGACCTCACGGCTCTTGATGCCGATGAGACGGTCTTCAACCATGTCGATGCGGCCAACGCCGTGCTTGCCGGCGAGCGCGTTCATGTGCTCAACGATGGCGAGAGCCGACATTGCGACTCCGTCGATCGCAACCGGAATACCAGCTTCGAAGGTGATGGTGACTTCTTCAGAGGGGAGCCCTGCTTCGGGGTCAGAGGTGTACTCGTAGAGTTCCTCGATCGGAGCGTTCCACGGGTCCTCGAGGAAACCGGTTTCGACCGCACGGCCCCACACGTTCTTATCGATCGAGTAGGGACTTGCTGCCGACTGGCGAATGGGGAGGTTGTGCTCTTCGGCGTAGACGATGGCCTTGTCGCGAGTAAGTGCAAGGTCACGTACGGGAGCGATGCTCGTGAGTTCGGGAGCGAGAGCAGCGACGGCAGCCTCGAAGCGCACCTGGTCGTTTCCCTTACCGGTGCACCCGTGAGCAACGCTGTCTGCGCCAAGGGCCTTCGCCGTGAGCGCAAGGTGACGAGAGATCAGTGGGCGGCTCAGTGCCGACACCAGCGGGTAACGCTTCTGGTAGAGCGCGTTGGTCTTGAGCGCTGGCATGAGGAAGTCATCCGCGAACTCATCCTTCGCGTCAACAACAACCGACTCAACAGCACCGCAGTCAAGGGCGCGCTGGCGGATGTCATCCATGTCTTCGCCACCCTGGCCGACGTCAATCGCAAGTGCGACGACCTCTTTGCCCGTGGCGTCCTTGAGCCAGCCGATACCTACGGATGTGTCGAGTCCGCCCGAGTAGGCGAGAACTACGCGTTCTGACATGTGTTTATCTCCTTGACGTCGTGAATCAGTTTAGGGAACTACAGCGGCGGCACTAAACCGCCAAGAAACTAGGCGGCTTGGTCGAGCAGCCAAATCATGAGGGCCTTTTGGGCGTGGAGGCGGTTCTCTGCCTCATCCCAGATGACGCTCTGCGGGCCATCGATAACCTCGGCTTCGACCTCGTAACCGCGGTCGGCGGGGAGGCAGTGCAAGAAGATGGCGTCGGGCTTAGCGAGAGCCATCATGGCGGCATCCACTTTGTAGGCACCGAGAGCAGCGACGCGTGCCGCCTTCTCGTCTTCCTTGCCCATCGAGACCCACGTGTCGGTCACGACGACGTCAGCAGCGGTGACGGCCTCAGCCGGGTCAGTGATGATGGCAATCGAACCACCAGTGGATGCTGCGATCTTTTCGGCGTCGGCTACGACATCCGCTAAGGGCAGGTACTCCTCGGGGCAGGCAATGCGCACGTGCATACCGGCGGTCGCCCCGGCGAGCAGGTACGAATGCACCATGTTGTCGGCACCGTCACCGAGGAAAGCAACGGTCAGCCCCTTGAGCTCACCCTTGTGTTCGCGGATCGTGAGCAGATCGGCGAGCAACTGGCAGGGGTGGAACTCATCGCTCAGTGCATTGATAACGGGAACCTGAGTGCCGTGAGCCATCTCGATCAGGCCCTGCTGCCCATAGGTGCGCCAGACGATGGCGGCGACCTGGCGCTCGAGAACACGAGCGGTGTCGGATGCCGTCTCCTTGCCGCCCAATTGACTGTTGGCCGTGGAGATGATGAGTGGCGAACCGCCGAGGTCGGCAATACCCACCGCGAAAGACACGCGAGTGCGCGTCGAAGACTTGTCGAAGATCACCGCGACCGTCTGAGGACCTTCGAGGGGCTTGCGACCCCAACGGTCGGCCTTGACCTTCTCGGCGAGATCGAGGATCTCGAGTTGTTCAGCTGGGCTGAGGTCATCATCGCGAAGAAAATGCCTGGTCATGATGCCTCCATAGGTGCGTCGTTGAGTACTGCGTTCAGCACGACGCTGAACGTGTCGATGAATTCGGCGATCTCGGCATCGCCAATGATCAGGGGTGGTGCAAGTCGAACAGTCGACTCGTTGGGAGCATTAACGATGAGCCCGTGATCGAGAGCCACTGCCACAACCTGCTGAGCGACGGGCTGCGAAAGACCGATTCCAATGAGCAGACCGCGTCCGCGCAACTCACTCACCAGCGGTGATCCGATCGCGTCGATTGCCGTACGCAGTTGGGCACCCCGCGCAGCGGAGTTCGCCACGAGGTCATCGCTTTCGATCTGGGTGAGCACGGCGTTGCTGACGGCACACACGAGCGGGTTTCCGCCGAAGGTAGTGCCGTGCTGTCCCGGCTGCAAGAGAGCGGATGCCGCACCAAAGGTCACGAGGGCACCAATCGGCACTCCCCCGCCAATTCCCTTCGCTAGGGTGATCGCGTCGGGAACAATGCCGCTCTCCTGGAAGCCAAACCAGCGTCCGGTACGTCCGGCCCCAGTCTGGATCTCGTCGACGATGAGTAGCACACCGTGTTGCGTCGTGAGTTCTCGCGCTGCTTCGAGGTAACCCTCGGGAAGCGGCTGCACGCCAGCCTCGCCCTTGATGGGTTCGACGAAGAGCGCTGCGACATCCGACCCGATCGCGGCGTTGAGCGCCTCGATCGTCGTGTCAATGATGTCGACATTGGGCATCAGCGGCTCGAAGGGTTCGCGAAGTGCGGCCTTACCCGTGATGGAGAGTGCGCCGATTGAACGACCGTGGAAGGAATCTTTCAACGAGAGGATGCGCGGGCGACCAGTGCGGCGAGCCAGCTTCACGGCTGCCTCGTTTGCTTCGGTGCCCGAGTTCGCGAAGAAGACGCGCCCTTCGTTGCCCGCTCCAGAAATACGCAGGAGGCGTTCGGCGAGTGCGAGCTGCGGCTCGGTCGCGAAGAAGTTCGAGACGTGAAGCAGGTTCGCTTGGCTCGTGAGCGCTCCGACGACGGCCGGGTGGTTGTGACCGAGCGAGTTCACGGCAATGCCACCCAGGAAGTCGAGGTAGCGCTTGCCGTCGGAATCAAAGACAGCGCAGCCCTCGCCGCGTACGAGTTCGACCTTCGGCGTACCGAAGGTGTTCATCATCCGGTGGTTGTAGTCGTCTTGCCAGCTCATGCAGGTACCACCTCGGTGCCGATTCCATCTTGTGTGAACACTTCGAGGAGGATCGAGTGCGGGGCACGACCGTCAATGATGGCGGCCTTCGGCACACCGGCATCCACGGCTTCAAGGCACGCGGTCATCTTGGGGATCATGCCCGACTCAAGACTCGGCAGTAGTTCACGGAGTTCATCCGTGTTAATGATCGAAACGAGTGATTCACGGTTGGGCCAGTCGCTATAGAGACCAGCAACATCGGTCAGGATGACGAGCTTGGCTGCATCTAGGGCGATCGCCAGCGCCGCCGCCGCTGAGTCGGCATTCACGTTGAGGAGACCAGACGCGTCATCCGCGATTTCGCCAGCTTCTTGAGCAAGCGTAGACACCACGGGAATGTTGTCGCTCGCGAGCACATCGAGTACGCGCTGAGGGTCAACCTCGGTGACGTTGCCAACAAGCCCGAGATCGACGCGCTTGCCTTCGATCTCCTTGATCATGCGCTCACCGATGAAGAGTGAGTGCTCGTGCCCGGCGATGCCGTTAGCAAGATCTCCGTGCTCATTGATGAGATCGACGAGTTCTGCCCCCACCTGGTCGGTGAGAACATCCCGCACGACGTCAATCGACTCTTCGGTCGTCACGCGGTAGCCCGCGCGGAACTCTGACTCGATACCGCGAATCTTGAGCTCTTTGGTGATCTGGGGCCCACCGCCGTGAACAATCACAGGGCGAACACCAGCAAGGCGCAGGTAAACCATGTCCTGCACAAAGGCACGCTTGAGTTCGTCGTTGATCATGGCGTTGCCGCCAAACTTGACCACAATGATGCGGTTGCGAAAACGCTTCAACCACGGAAGTGCCTCGATAAGCACTCCCGCCTTAGTCATGGCCTGCTCGTGTTCAGCGCCGTGTGTGAATGCCGGCATCAGCTGGAGTACGCGCTGTTCTCATGCACGTAATCGTGCGTGAGGTCGTTGGTCAGAATGGTTGCTTCGGCGTCGCCCGTAGCAAGATCGATCAGCACGTGCACAGCACGGCCCGTGAGATCCACCTCGTCACGCGAACGGTCGGGGGCTCCCGCGTGGCAGACCCGCACACCGTTCATCGAGACATCGACCGCGTAGGGGTCGAAAGCGGCATCCGTTGTTCCGATTGCGGCCAAGACGCGGCCCCAGTTGGGGTCGTTGCCGAAGATGGCTGCCTTGAAGAGATTGTTTCGGGCAACCGAGCGGCCGACGACAACAGCATCGTCTTCGCTCACAGCGCCCACAACTTCGATGCGGATGTCGTGGCTTGCGCCCTCAGCATCGCCCTGCAGCTGTTCGGCCAGATCGTTGCACACGCTCGTGACGAGTGCGGCGAACTCGGCCGCGTCGGGAGTCACGCCCGAGGCGCCGGAGGCCATGAGCGTTACTTGGTCGTTGGTCGACATGCAGCCGTCGGAGTCGAGGCGGTCGAAGGTGAGGCGAGTCGCTTCGCGCAGCGCCGCGTCGAGGTCGGCGGAGGCGACAGCGGCGTCAGTGGTGATGACCACAAGCATTGTCGCGAGGCCTGGTGCGAGCATCCCGGCGCCCTTGGCCATGCCACCGACGGTGTAGCCGGTTCCCGCAGCGACGGCAGTTTTGGGCTTGCTGTCGGTCGTCATGATGGCGAGCGACGCGTTAGTGCCGCCCTCAGTGCTGAGCGCGGAGGCCGCGGCAGACATTCCGGCGAGAACCTTGTCTTGCGGAAGCTGTTCACCGATAAGACCGGTCGAACAGACGAGGATGTCGCCTGCCGAAGCGCCCAGGGCCTCGGCAACGTGCTCGGCAGTGGCGTGCGTCACCTGGAAACCCTGCGGCCCGGTAAAGCAGTTAGCACCACCGGAGTTGAGAGCAATCGCTGTGACCACTCCATCGTCAATGACCTGCTTCGACCAGATAATCGGATGCGCTTGGGCACGATTGCTCGTGAACACCGCGGCTGCATCGAAGCGGGGCCCGCGGTTGACGACGAGGGCGACATCGAGGCCGCCACTCGCCTTGAGACCGGCTTCAACACCGGCGGCTTCGAATCCTGCGGCTGCTGTGACACTCATGGTGCTACTCCGTCCAGCGCCAGACCGAGGGTTTCCTCGAGGCCCAACGCAATATTTGTCGATTGAATGGCGGCGCCTGCGGTTCCCTTAACGAGATTGTCGATCGCACTAACAACGACGACGCGACGAGCGGCCTCGTCGATAGCAAGACCGATGAGGGCAGTATTGGCGCCGAGGGTGTCTGCCGTGCGCGGGAACTGTCCCTCCGGCAACACGTGAACAAAAGGTTCGTCGGCGTACGCGGTCTCCCACGCTTCGCGTACCTGAGCGGCAGTAACGCCCTCAGCAAGCTTCGCCGTTGTTGTCGCGAGAATTCCCCGCGACATCGGCACCAGCATCGGCGTGAATGAGACCGTGACGCTCGCGGCGCCAGCGACCTTCAAGTTCTGAGCGATCTCAGGAGTGTGACGATGCGTACCCCCCACGGCATACGCCGAAGCGGAGCCCATCATTTCACTCGCCAAGAGGTTGACCTTGAGGCTCTTGCCCGCACCGGATGGCCCGACAGCGAGCACCGCCACAATGTCCTCCGCCTCGATGAGAGACGAACGGATGCCGGGGGCGAGAGCCAGCGTGATTGCCGTGACGTTGCACCCGGGCACCGCAATACGCTTCGAGCCGGCGAGCACTTGCCGTTGCGTGCCGCCGGCGGCATGCAGCAGTTCGGGCATCCCGTAGTCCCAAGCGCCGAAGTACTCGCCACCGTAAAACGCGGCCCAATCTTCAGGGCTCGTGAGGCGGTGGTCAGCGCCACAGTCAACGACGAGAGTGTCGGGGCTGAGTTCAGCCGTCAACTCCCCCGACTTACCGTGGGGCAGAGCAAAGAAAACAACATCGTGGCCGGCGAGCACTGACGGCTCAGTCGGCTGGAGTTCAAGGTGCGCCAGCGAGCGCAAATGCGGCTGGACATCGATCAACCGTTGGCCAGCGTTACTAAACGCCGTCACGGTTCGAACGTCGAACTCAGGGTGGGTGGACAACAGGCGAAGAAGCTCGCCACCGGCATAACCGCTGGCACCGGCCACAGCGACCGAAATTGACATGGAATTACCTTCAGTGGGGTTCGGAAACGAGAACACTTGCGGCGGCGTTTCACACAACCTCGTGGGTCGTGGCGAAACTCCGCCTATCGTCGCTCGTCAGCCCCGCGCAGTACCGGCGAAGACGGCGCAACAAAGCGCAGCGAGAGTCGCTGGCAGCAGGCGCGGAGGTCGGTCACATTTCTAGAGTAGTCCCCTCACCGCGCGGCAGGCTAATCGGTACGCTGGTTCTGGCGAGTTCACTCTCGCTTAATCCCCGACAAAGGAGCCCCATGCCTGATATCACGAGCCTTCTCGCTCTCATTCCCATCGGCGACATCGCCGCCAAACTCGGGGTCAACGAAGACTTGGCCGAAGCGGCTGTCAAACAAGTCATCCCCACTCTCATCGGCGGCATGGCCGCCAATGCCAAGGATGACGCCGGCGCGAAGTCGCTCGAAGGCGCGCTGTCCACCCACGGCACGAAAATCTCGCGCGCGAGCACGGTTGACGACATCGATGTCGCTGACGGCGCCAAGATCGTCTCCAACGTATTCGGCGGCAAGCAGGCGGATGTCGCTTCCGCCGTAGCTGACAACAATGCTGACGCGAACGTCACGAGTGACCTGATCGCCAAGCTGCTCCCGATCGTCGCTCCGATTGTGATCTCGTGGGTCGGCTCGCAGTTCTTGGGCCAGAAGGCAGCTCCCGCTGCTGCCGAGCCTGTGAAGGCCGATGCCGGTGGCATTGGCGGCTTGCTCGGTGGCCTTTTGGGCAATGCTGGCGGTCAAGACCTTGTCGGCGGCCTCATTGGCGGTCTGCTCGGAGGCGGCAAGCGCTAAGCCTGCGCACAACGACGAAAGCCGGTCGTCACCCCAATGGTGACGACCGGCTTTCGTTGTTGCGAGCTTCTGAACTACTCGCGCAGCTCGGCGCCGACACGCTCGCCGGCGAGAGCGACAGCGGCGTTCTTCGCGTCAGTGGCTTCAGCCTGCGTGAGCGTGCGGTCGACGGCACGGAAGCGCAGCGCGAACGTCAGCGACTTGTGCGCCTCGGGGATACCCGTTCCGCGGTAATCGTCGACAAGACGCACGTGCTCTAAGAGCTCACCGGCACCCTCACGGATGAGAGCCAAGAGCTCACCTGCCTGCACCTCGGTCGGCACTACCAGAGACAGATCCTGAGTTGCCGCTGGGTAGGAGACGATCGGCGTTGCCGCGACGTCTGCTGCCGCACTCTGAATCAGCACGCTGAGGTCAAGTTCGAGCACCGCAACGACGCGCGGCAGGTCGAGCTCCTGGGCGAGTGCAGGAAGCAGTTCTCCGGCGTAGCCCACGGTGTTGTCGCCAACGCGAAGCTCCGCGGTGCGGCCGAGGTGCATCGAGTGATGGCTGCCGGTGACAATGTCGATCTCGACCGAGAGCGTCGCCGCCACGTGCTGAACAGTGGCTAGAGCATCCGCGAGTCCACGGGAGACGGGCTGCTGGCCCGGCTGACGCGTCACGGCATCGCCGAGGAACAGTGCGGCGACGTGCCACGGTTGCTGCGGGATGCTCGAGCGCAAGTCGGCGAGAACCGCGTCACTCGGCAATTCGTAGCCGAGCGGCAGCGAAGTGCTTCCATAGCTGCGTCCAGCTTCGGGCAGGAAGACTGTTCCAACCTCGAAGAGCGCCAGATCGGTCAGCCCGCGAGACACATTGCGGTGAGCGATGGTTGCGAGGCCGGGGATCAACGAACGACGCATCGTGGCGGCATCCGGGTCCAGAGCGTTCGCAAGTTTAATCGTGGTCGCTCCCCCGGCCTCGGACGCCCCAAAGAGGTCGTTCGAGTGCTGCGAGATGAACGGGTAGGCCAACACCTCGGTGAGGCCGGATGCCGCGAGGCTGTTCGACACCGTACGTCGCAGTCGCTGGGCGCGAGTGAGCCCGCGGCCCGGAGGCGCAACAGGAAGCACAGCGGGAATGCGGTCGTAGCCCACAATGCGAGCTACTTCTTCGACGAGCGTTGTCTTGTCGCCAAGGTCGGGACGCCAGCTCGGAGGAGTAACGCTCCAGCCTGTTTCGGTCGACTCGACCGTTGCACCAATCGCCTGCAGCGAATCGGTGATCTCGTCGGCGGAGTAGTTCACTCCGATGAGGCCCTGAGCGTAGCCCTCGGGCAGGTCGATGGCATCCGCGACGTGGTCGGCCAGCAGGTCGCTGCCGAGCTCGTCGACAGTTCCGCCACCCAGTTCAACCAGCAACTCAACGACGCGCGCCGCTGCGGCCGGAGCCACCAGCGGGTCGACACCGCGCTCGAAGCGACGCGACGCTTCGCTGCCGAGCTTGTGACGACGAGCGGTACGCGCGATCGAAATGGGTTCGAAGTTTGCGGCTTCGATCAAGACGTTGGTCGAGGAATCTGTAATCTCAGTGCTCACTCCACCCATAACGCCAGCAAGACCGATCGGGCCTGACTCATCGGTGATGAGCAGATCTTCGGGGTCCAGCGTGCGCGACTTGTCGTCGAGCGTTGTGAGGGTCTCCCCTGCCTGAGCCCGACGGACCGTGAGGCCGCCTGCTACACGGTCGAGGTCGTACGCGTGAATCGGCTGCCCGAGCTCGAGCATCACGTAGTTCGTGATGTCGACCGTGAGGGAGATCGAGCGGATGCCGGCCAGCGCCAGACGCGTGATCATCCACGTGGGCGTTGGCTTGGTGACATCCACGTTCCGTACGACACGGGTGACGAAGGCTCGCACCCCGGCGCGACCGCGAATGGGCGCGTCGTCAGCGATGACCACGGGGAAACCGCTCGCTTCGGTGATCGTGGGAGCGTCGGCGGGTTCAGTGAACGTAGCGCCCGTCGAGAGCGCGTATTCGCGAGCAACGCCGCGCAGCGACATCGCGTAACCGCGGTCGGGCGTGACGTTGATCTCTACCGCAAAGTCATCAAGACCAAGCAGCTCAATCGCGCTCGTTCCGACCGCGGGGTCGAGACCCAGCGTGGACAGAACGAGGATGCCGTCGTGCTCATCGCCGAGGCCGAGCTCGCGAGTAGACGCGATCATTCCATCGGAGACGTGACCGTAGGTCTTGCGCGCAGCGATGGGGAACGGGCCCGGAAGGACTGAACCGGGCAGCGTGACAACGACCTTGTCGCCGACAACAAAGTTGTGGGCTCCACAGACGATGCCGCGAGGCTCGGCTTCGCCGACATCGACCTGGCACCAGTTGATGGTCTTGCCATTGGATTGGGGTTCGCCAACGAATTCGAGAACCTGGCCGACGACGACCGGGCCGGAAATCTCGAAACCGTGAACGTCTTCTTCTTCAAAGCCGACCTTGACGAGGGCAGCATGAACTTGCTCATGCGTAATGTCTGCGGGGATCTCAACGAATTCCCGCAACCAACTCATGGGAACTTTCATCAGACCACCATTCCGAACTGCTGGGAGAAGCGAATATCGCCCTCGACCATGTCTCGCATGTCATTCATCTCGTTGCGGAACTGGAGCGTGCGCTCAATTCCCATACCGAAGGCGAAGCCCTGGTACTCCTCGGGGTCGATGCCGGCAGCACGCAACACGTTGGGGTTGACCATTCCGCAGCCACCCCATTCCACCCAGCGTGCGCCACCCTTGGCATTGGGCTGCCAGACATCCATTTCGGCACTGGGTTCAGTGAAGGGGAAGTAGTTGGGACGCAGGCGAATCTGGGCTCCCTCGCCGAACATCGCGCGAGCGAGGTGCTCGAGCGTGCCGCGGAGGTGCGCCATCGTAAGGCCCTTGTCGATCGCGATGCCCTCCAGCTGGTGGAACACCGGTGTGTGGGTCGCATCGAGTTCATCGGTGCGGAACACGCGTCCGGGCGCAACAACGTAGACCGGCAGCGGGCGCTCAAGCAGGGAGCGGATCTGAACCGGGCTCGTGTGGGTGCGCAGCAGCAAGTGCGAGTCCACCGGGTCGATGAAGAAGGTGTCTTGCATCGCCCGGGCAGGGTGATCTTCGTCGAAGTTGAGCGCGTCGAAGTTGAACCACTCGTTCTCGAGTTCGGGGCCTTCCGCGACCTCCCAGCCCATGCCGACGAAGATGTCGCTCATGTGCTCCATGAGCAGGCTCAGCGGATGCCGGGCACCTTTCACATAGCGAGTGGCGACGGCCGTGACATCCACTGCTTCTGCCGCAAGCTTGGCTTGCTCTTCAGCGACAGCCAACTCGGCCTCGCGCGCGCTGAAAGCGCCGTTGACACGACCGCGGGCGGCTCCGATGAGCTTGCCGGTGGCCGCTCGGTCTGCGGGCGCCACGTTCTTCATCTGAGCGTTGAGCGCTGCCAGTGGCGAGCCCTCTGCGAGATGGGCGCCGCGCACCGTTTTGAGGTCGGCCATTGTCGCTGCGGATTCGATGGCAGCAAGAGCTGCTTCGACCGCTGCGGTTACCGCTGGTTCTGTGATCGGGGTGGGTTCAGACACAAGAACAGAGTTTAGCGGACACGGCTCTCGCGAGCCGCCCTGCACAACCAGTTAGCGTGTGCCGCCACCCGCGTCACCACTGTTATCGATGAGGTACCTGGCATTGCCGCGGGGCATCGTGATAGCTCGAGTCCCATCGGCTCCAGGGACCTTGGGATTGTCCGGAGTAATCTTGCCCAGCTTGGGTCCACTGCGCTTAGCCGCGTAGCGAGCTATGTACGACAACGTCAGGTTCATGACGAGGTAGATAACGAAACCAACCGCGAACAGCGTGAAAAGGTAACGGCTGCCGTAAAAGTTCTGAAGGTTCTTGATCGTGCGCGCCAACTCAGGGTAGGACACGACGTAAGCAAGCGAGGTGTCTTTGAGGAGCACGACGAGCTGAGCCAAGATGATGGGCAACATCTGGCGGAAAGCTTGAGGAAACTCGATGAGGAAGCGAGTTTGCAGCGACGTGAGGCCGACAGACAATCCTCCCTCACGCTGCCCCTTTGGCAGGGAGTTAATGCCGGCACGCAGCGCTTCACCGATGATCGCACCGTTATAAATCGCGAGACCGAGCACGCCTGCCCAGTAGCTGCCCGTCGAGAAAAGCAAAAATACGAAGAGGATGAGCAGCAGCAGCGGCATTCCGCGGAAGAGTTCGAGAAGGATCGAGGTAGGGATTCGAATCCACTTCGATGCTGCGGTGCGCCCGAATGAGAAGAGAATTCCAATGACAATCGCTAGAACGGCGGCGGCGGCAGCCATCCGCAGTGTGTCGACAACGCCACCGCCGAATGCGCCCCAGACTTCGGGGTCGCTCAGAATATCGAGCCGAGAAGGATCGAACATTCCCGGCTGCTCAGCACCGTTGGCATTAACGCGAGGTGCAGCGAGCGTGAAAAATACCCACGCGAGGCCGGCGAGGATAGCGACAGCGCTGACTACAGAGGCGATCGCCGAGTTGCGGCGTGTTTTGGGACCCGGCGCGTCGTACAGAACGGTCATACTCATCGCAGCACCATAACCTTCTTCTCAATCGCTCCGGCTATGAGGCCGAGCGGAACGGTAATAGCGAGGTAGAGCACGACTGCGTAAACCAGAGTCAGCACGACGACGTCACCATTGTCTCTCGCGGCAGCGTAGGTTGCCTTAAAGAGTTCGTTGACAAAGAAGATTCCCGCGACAGACGTGTTCTTTGTGAGGGCAATGAAGACGTTGATCAGCGGGGGCACGACCATGCGGCCCGCCTGCGGAAGAATGATCAGCCCCACGGTTTGGGTGAATCCCATCCCGATGCTGCGGGCTGCCTCCGCCTGACCAACCGGCACTCCGTTGAAGCCGGAACGCACTGCTTCAGCGACGAAGGGCGACGTGTAAAGGATGAGGCCGATGACCGCGAGAAGGAAAAAATCGAGGTCTACACCCAAGATTGGAAGAACGTAAGCGCAGAAGAAGAGCACGAGAAGCAGCGGAATATTGCGCAAAATCTCCGTATACACGGTCGCAAACACGCGGAGAGAGGGCACCGGGGAAATACGCATCGTCGCAATGACAATTCCCAAGACGAAAGCACCGACCCCGGAGATACCCAAAAGAGCCAGAGTCAGGACAAAGCCCTCCATGTAGAGCGGCGTGATGTCGACTAGGGCGTCGATCGCGTTAGAGATGACGTCCATCCGGTCCTCCTGGAATATCAGTGAATAGGGCGTGGAAGGTGCCCGCCCGCGTCAATCGCGGGCGGGCACCTTTCTCACTAGTTGCTGTAGCGGTCTACTGCGGGAGGGGTGGGGAGCTTCAGGACCTTGCCTGCGGTAGCTTCCCATGCGGCATCCCACGAGCCGTCATCGTACGAGTTCTCAAGAACATCGTTGATGTAGTCGCGGAACGCGTCATCGTCGCGCTCGAGTCCGATGCCATAGGGCTCTTCGGTGAACGGGTTGCTGAGAACTTCGAACTCACCGGAGTTCTGATCAGCCAGACCGGCCAAGATCACGTTGTCAGTAGTCACAGCGACAACCTTGCCGCTACGAAGCGGCTCGAGGCAGTTCGAGTAGGTGTCGGTGGTGATGAGGTTGACGTTGTACTCAGCGATGTTCTTCTCGGAAGTCGAACCTGCAACGCTGCAGACATTTTTGCCTGCGAGATCCTCGGGACCGGTAATGCCCTCGGGGTTGTCTGCAAGCACGAGGATGTCCTGACCAGCGTTGTAGTACGGACCAGCGAAGGAAATAACTTCCTTGCGCTTGTCGTTGATCGTGTATGTCGCGATCACGATGTCCACAGTGCCGTTCTCGATAAACGTCTCGCGGTTCGCGGAAACTGTTTCTTTCCACTCGATGTTGTCTTCGCTAATGCCCAGCGAAGCCGCGATGATCTTGCCGACCTCCACGTCGAAGCCGACGGGTTCACCCGACGGGCCGAGAAGGCCGAAGAGCGGCTGGTCGAACTTGGTACCGATGGTGATTTTGCCTGCATCGGCAAGGTCGGCCATCGTGGTGCCAGCCTCGAACTCAGGAACTTCGATGTCGGGAGTGGGGGTAGAAGTGTCCGCTGCGCATGCGCTGAGGCCAAGAAGACCTACGGCGGCGATGGCAGAAATCATCAGACCTTTTTTGAGTCTCATGTTTTTCTCCTTGCTGCTGTGTGGGATTACCCGCTGAGTTAGTGGGTAAGGATTTTCGAGAGAAAGTCTTGCGCTCTCGGAGATTGAGGGTTGGTGAAGAACTGCTCAGGCTCGGCTTCTTCAACGATTTCGCCATCCGCCATGAAAATCACGCGGTCGGCAGCTTTGCGAGCAAATCCCATCTCGTGAGTAACCACGAGCATGGTCATACCGTCTTTGGCTAGCTGCACCATGACATCCAGAACCTCGTTGATCATCTCGGGGTCGAGAGCCGAAGTGGGCTCATCGAGGAGAATGATTTTCGGGTCCATCGCGAGGGAGCGAGCGATGGCGACGCGTTGCTGCTGCCCGCCAGAAAGTTGGGCAGGCATCTTGGATGCTTGATTGCCGATACCGACTCGGTCGAGCAGCTCCATGGCGTGTTTGTCCGCCTCGGCCTTGGAAACTTTGCGCACTCGACGCGGGCCGAGGGTCACGTTCTCGAGGATCGTCTTGTGAGCAAAGAGGTTAAACGACTGAAAAACCATGCCGACGTCAGCGCGCAGCTTGGCCAGACCCGCGCCCTCTTCAGGGAGCAACTTACCGTCAATGGTGATGGTGCCGTCGTCGATGGTCTCAAGGCGATTAATCGCACGACAGAGCGTGGATTTGCCCGAGCCACTCGGCCCAATCACGACAACCACCTCGCCACGTTTGATGGTGGTAGAGATGTCTTTGAGCACGTGAAGCTCACCGTAATGTTTGTTGACATGGTCGATAACGACCAGAGGTTCACCGCTCTGTGCTGCCATAAAGAAAGACAACCACAAGGTTGAGACGACGGTCAATCAACGCGCCTAGTCGTAACACGCTCGTGACACGAAATCAGGTAGTGCGCTGCGCGAATGCACTTTCGTAGAGGCAGACGGATGCGGCAGTAGCCAAGTTCATCGACTCTGCGTGGCCGTAAATCGGCACGGAAATTACCCAGTCGGCGAGCACGTAGTGCTCGTCGGTTAGACCCCGAGCTTCATTACCGAACAACCATGCCGCGGGGTGATTGAGAACGCCCTCATTGCGTGCGGCCAAAAGATCGCCGCCCTTGATATCTGCGGCAAGGATTCGCAGGCCCTCGCCCTTAACTCGCTCGAGCACCTCTTCGAGCTCCGCGCCGACAGCCACGGGAACGTGAAAGAGCGATCCCGTGGTAGCGCGGACGACCTTGGGATTGTACAGATCGACGCTACGCCCGGTCAGGATGACAGCGTCGGCTCCAGCAGCATCCGCGGCGCGGATGATCGTGCCCGCATTACCCGGGTCGCGAACTTCTTCGAGGATCGCGATGAGCTTGGGGCCATCCGCGAGGATGTCTTTCAACGACGTGGGAAATTGACGACACACAGCGAGCACGCCCTGCGGTGTAACGGTGTCGGCCATCGTCTCGAGCACTTGCTCGGAAACGAACTCCACCTCGACGCCAGCTTCTTCGGCAGCCCGGGCAATGCCGCTGTGGCGCTCAAGCGCGGTGGGAGTCGCGTAGAGCTCGACCAAAAGATCCGGGCGGAATTCGAGCGCCTCGGAAACGGACTGCGGCCCCTCTAAGAGAAAAAGCCCAGTCTCAGACCGGGCATTCTTCTTAGCGAGTTTGGCTACTGCTCGTACGCGTGGAGAACGCGGGTTATCAATCACAATTTAACCCTAGGTGCGCACGTCGGATAAACGAGAATCGGCACGCTGCAGAGACCATATTGGTCACTACAACGTGCCGATTGCACGAATAGTTGTGCGGCTAGTTACGCAGCCGAACGGGGCGCCGACGTGTCAGAGGGCAGTGCAGCCTTAGCGGTTGCAACCAGCGACGCGAACGTGGCGGGCTCGGTGACAGCGAGGTCAGCGAGGATGCGACGGTCAACCTGAACTCCGGCCAGGTTCAAGCCCTGGATGAGACGGTTGTAGGTGAGGCCGTTAGCACGCGATGCAGCGTTGATGCGCTGGATCCACAAACGACGGAATTCACCCTTGCGGGCACGGCGGTCACGGTACGCGTAGACGAGCGAGTGAGTGACCTGCTCCTTGGCCTTACGGTACAGGCGCGAACGCTGTCCGCGGTAACCCTTTGCGCGCTCGAGGATAACCCGACGCTTCTTGTGAGCGTTTACGGCTCTTTTTACTCTTGCCATGATGTGTGTCCTAAACCCTTACTTACCGAGAAGCTTCTTGATGACCTTGGCGTCCTGCGATGCAAGAACCTGATCCTGGTTGAGCGCGCGCTTGCGCTTTCCGCTCTTGACCTCGAGGTTGTGTCGCATACCAGCCTGCTGCTTCATGACCTTGCCGCTACCGGTGACCTTGAAACGCTTCTTGGTGCCTGAGTGCGTCTTCTGCTTAGGCATCTTTCTCCTCTTTCTCTGGAACTTCTGCCGCACGAGGAGCTTTGTTAGCTACCTTGCGGGCCTCGGCTTCAGCTTTCGCCGTTGCCTTGGTCTTGTGTGGGCCAATAATCATGACCATGTTGCGACCGTCGATAGTCGGCGTCGATTCAATCGAACCGAACTCCGACACGTCTTCGGCAAATTTCTGAAGCAAACGGACGCCCTGGTCAGGACGCGACTGCTCCCGCCCACGGAACAAAATCATTGCTTTGACCTTGTCGCCGCCCGAGAGGAATCCTTCGGCGCGCTTGCGCTTGGTTTCGTAGTCGTGCTTGTCGATCTTCAAGCGAAACCGAACCTCTTTGAGGATCGTGTTCGCCTGGTTACGACGAGCTTCTTTCGCCTTCTGCGCCTCTTCGTACTTGAACTTGCCGTGATCCATGATCTTGGCAACGGGAGGCTTGGAATTGGGAGCAACCTCGACCAAATCTAGATCTGCCTCTTGGGCGAGTCGGAGGGCGACGTCAATTGAGACGACACCGACTTGTTCACCGCCGGGTCCGACAAGACGGACCTCAGGAACTCGGATTCGGTCGTTGGTACGGGGATCGCTGATGCGTGTTCTCCTCACAGTTCGTGATGCGCAGAGGAACAGTAGTAATCACTGCGCAGTTTGGCGGATGCCATGGCACGAAAGAGGATCAAAGCAGCGATGCTGCATCACCCTTTAAAGCTGCGCAGCCGACATCCGGAACAATTCGCACGATCTTATAGATCATGAGTACTGCACCGCCAGCGGACTGTGCGGGGTGTAACTACCCGGTAACCTTGTATGCGGTTGACAGGTGGGAGAATCTCCACTTTCGTATCCGGGGCAAGCCCCGGGCCTGCATAAGGATAGCAGAGCGAACCCCAATTAGCGAAGGACATCATGAGCGAGCCCACCAATGAGGATTACAACGAACTTCGCGACATCTCTGAAGTGCCCGCGGTCGAGGTAATCAACACCGTCGCCGTGCACATGCTCAGCGCCGCCGCCGTCAAGTTGGGACTGTCGGATGGCCCCAATGCCGAAGCAGAAAAAGATCTGGACGAGGCACGCAAGCTCATCAACGCCCTCGCCGGCTTTGTGACCGCTGCCGCCCCAGAAATCGGAAACCACCACGCTCGCCCGCTGCGCGACGGCCTGCGTTCGGTGCAGCTCGCGTTCCGCGAAGCATCGACGTTCCCGGATGCGCCCGGCCAGGGCCCCGGCGAGAAGTACACCGGCCCGGTCAACTAGCCGCGCTCCCCGGCGGTCTTTGGGCCGCTGGGCACGACGGCTCGGTTGCCGTCGGATGACGCCTCGACTTCTCGAGTCTTAGCGACTAGCACCTCGCCTGCTGGATTACCGCTGGCTTGGCGACCGCCACGTTTGCTCCGCTATTCGGCAGCGGGAGCCCGCACGACTTGGATTGCGAGAGAGTCGACCGACTCTGCGATGAGCTCTGAAGAACTCCAGTTCGCGCGAAGACGATCCATGATGGCGTCGAGAGTCTCGCGATCAAGCCCCTCGCGCATCGCAATTTGCACGACCAATTCGGGGCCCTGCAGGCGAGCTCCGGGGTCGCCAGCGAGAAGCTGAACATCGACGACGTCCGCTTCGTCAGCAGCGGATGCCGCAAACTCATCTCGCACGTCAGCGCGCAGGAAGCTCGGGGTCCAGTCAACGGACTGAGCAATCGCCCACACCGCGGGACGGCGGATGATGAACTCGCTGTCACTCAGCGGGTCAATAATGACAAGGTCAGTATTTTCGCTCGCGGCTGCCAGCGCGACACGGGTGCCTGCTGCGGGCACCGGCCGAGCATCCGGGTTCCAGGTCTTCATCGCGTCGACGGAGCTGAAAACCGGCAGCACTGCGCGGCCATCGGGCCCGGTAACGGTCACGATCGACAGCTCTTGAGTCTTATCGACTGTGAGCCCCTCGGCGGTGGTGCCGGTCTCCCCTGCCTTCGCGAGAAGCGGGATCAGCAGGCGCGAGGTGCGTACCTGATCGACAACTTCCGACTCGGAAGCATCGCCTGCGTGAAAGCGGGTGATCGCCGCCATGAGCTCTGCTGGGGCGCGACCATCGTCATCCGGAGCAGGATTCGGCTCGAACGAGCGCCCCGCCCAGGGCACCCCGGCAGAGTCTGCTGCGTTCGATTCCGCGGCCATGATTAGTGCGAGGAGACGTCGAGCGCTTCAGCGAGCGTGAAGGCCTTGGCGTACAGCGCCTTACCGACGATGGCGCCCTCGAGCCCCTGAGGAACGAGTTCGCGCAGTTCGATGAGGTCGTCCAAGCTCGATACTCCGCCCGAGGCGATGACCGGGCGGTGGGTGCGGTCCATGACCTGGCGAAGAAGTTCGATGTTCGGGCCTTGCAGCGTGCCGTCTTTCGTGACGTCAGTCACCACGTAGCGGCAGCAACCGGCGGATTCGAGGCGGTCGAGGACGGTCCAGATGTCTCCACCCTCTTGAGTCCAACCGCGGGCAGCGAGCGTCGTGCCACGGACATCGAGACCGACAGCGATTGCCTCACCGTACTCGGCGATAACGTGGGCAGCCCACTCGGGGTTCTCCAACGCGGCCGTGCCGAGGTTGATGCGCTTGGCGCCGGTGGCGAGAGCAGCTTCGAGCGACTCGTCATCGCGGATGCCGCCCGACAGTTCGATGTTCACGCGCTTTGGCGTGGACTTGATGACCTTCTTGATCATCGCGTGGTTGTTGCCCCGGCCGAAAGCCGCGTCGAGGTCAACGAGGTGAATCCACTCGGCGCCCTGGTCGACCCAGTCATGCGCAGCAGCGCACGGATCGCCGTAGCTCTTCTCGGTGCCGGCTTCGCCCTGCGTGAGACGCACAGCCTTACCGTCTGCTACATCCACTGCGGGAAGCAGGGTAAGACCGGGGGTTTTGTTGAACTCGCTCATAGATACGCTCTCTAAAGACCTGACCGCGGAACGCCGCGCACAAGCATCCGATACTAGTGCACGACGAACAGGCGCAAAATCAGAGTGTCTTCAACCAGTTGCTTAGAAGTTTGATTCCGGCTTCGCCCGACTTCTCCGGGTGAAATTGAGTGGCAGTCAAGGGGCCGTTTTCGACCGCTGCCAAGAAACGCCCGTCGTGGTCAGCCCACGTGAGCTTCGGCTGCGGGAAAGGGGGCTGAACGTCAAGCGTCCACTGCTGTGCAGCGTACGAGTGAACGAAGTAGAAGCGCTCGTCGCGAATGGAATCGAACAGCGTCGTATCGTCAGGAGTCTCGACAGTATTCCAACCCATGTGCGGCAAAACCGGCGCGGGTAACTTTTCTACAACACCCGGCCACTCGTTGAGCCCGTCGGTCTGAATGCCATGTTCGTCGCCAGAGGCGAAGAGCACTTGCATACCGACACAAATACCCATGACCGGGCGGCTACCGGTGAGACGTTTTTCGATGATTGCGCCACCGCGAACCGACTCGAGAGCCGACATGACGGCTGCAAAGGCACCGACGCCGGGCACGAGGAGACCGTCTGCTGCCTCGGCAACCGACCGATCCGCGCTCAACCGAACGTTCGCACCCGCGGCCTCGAGAGCTTTCGCCGCCGAGTGGATGTTGCCGGAACCGTAGTCGAGGATGACAACTGAAGGAGCAACCACTCTAGAGCGCGCCCTTCGTAGACGGGATACCCGAGACACGGGCATCCGGCTCGACCGCAGCACGCATCGCGCGAGCGAAAGCTTTGAACTCTGCCTCCGCGATGTGGTGCGGATCGCGGCCACCCAATACCGTCACGTGCACCGTGATACCCGCGTTGTAACTGATTGCCTCAAAAACGTGACGCACCATCGAACCTGTGAAGTGCCCACCGATGAGGTGCATTTCGAAGCCCGCAGGCTCCCCCGTGTGCACGAGGTAGGGACGCCCAGAGACATCAACGACCGCCCGCACGAGAGCCTCGTCGAGAGGCACGAGAGCGTCACCGTAGCGCGAGATACCCGCCTTGGTTCCCAGAGCCTGCTTGATGGCTAGCCCCAGTGCGATACCGATGTCTTCCACCGTGTGGTGCACGTCAATGTGGGTGTCGCCGCTCGCTTTGACCGTGAGGTCGATCAGCGAGTGCTTTGAGAATGCCGTCAGCATGTGGTCGTAGAAAGGCACCGAGGTCTCAATAAATGAGGTACCGGTGCCGTCGAGGTTGATCGAAAGTTCGATACTCGACTCGCTAGTTTCGCGCTTAATCGTCGCGGTGCGATCTGAAGTCATTACTCAACCCTACCGAGCGCTTGAAGGTCTGCCATCGCATCCAAGAATGCCGTCGTCTCTTCCGCCGTACCGGCGGTGACCCGCAAGTGGTGCGGGATGCCCACGTCGCGGATCAAAATGTCTTGAATGAGGAGCTTGTGGAACAGCGCCTGCGGGTCGTCAACTCCCCCGAACAGCACGAAGTTTGCCTCGCTGGGCACTGGTGTGAAGCCCAGAGCCGACAGCCCAGCGCTCATTCGGTCACGCTGAGTCTTGATCTCGTCGACCATCGCAAGCATTTCCGGTGCGTGGGCGAGCGCGGCAACGGCCGCCGCCTGGGTGAGCGCGGACAAGTGATAGGGCAAGCGAACGAGTCGAAGCGCATCAGCGATGGCGGGATCAGCCGCGAGGTAGCCCACGCGCGCTCCCGCGAAAGCGAAGGCCTTGCTCATGGTGCGAGAAACGATGAGGCGAGGGCGACCGTCAAGCAATGCCAGAGCTGATTCGCGGTCGGAGAACTCGGCATAAGCCTCATCGACGAGAACGATGCCGTCAGTCGCGTCATACGCCGCCGCGATCGTGTCGTTACTCACGGGAGTGCCCGTGGGGTTGTTCGGCGAGCACAAGAACACTACATCGGGAGTGTGCTCGGCGATCGCAGAGACCACACTCTCAGGAGTGATGTCATAAGCAGGATCCCGAGGCGCGGTTACCCACTCAGTTCCTGTGCCAGCAGCGATGATTGAGTGCATCGAGTACGTGGGAGGGAAACCGAGGACACGACGCCCGGGGCCCCCAAACGCTTGCAGCGTCTGCTGGAGAACTTCGTTCGAACCATTGGCAGCCCAGATGTGGTCGGCCGTCAGACCGTGCCCCAAGTAGGCCGCGAGTGACTCTCGAAGCTCGGTGAACTCGCGGTCCGGGTACCGATTGGCATTCATGACCGCGCCTGCGAGGGCCATCACGATATCGGTAGCGACTGCTTCCGGAATCGGATGAGTGTTCTCGTTGACAT
Organism: Rhodoglobus sp. NPDC076762; assembly: GCA_040687235.1. Taxonomy (GTDB): domain Bacteria; phylum Actinomycetota; class Actinomycetes; order Actinomycetales; family Microbacteriaceae; genus Rhodoglobus. The sequence continues at coordinate 27,884 of JBFBMV010000003.1, forward strand.
TGAGTTGAATGCGTACGGGGTCAGTCGGCGCACCGTAGGGAGTGAGACCGCGAAGGTCATCACGAATGGGAAGATCAGAAAGCGAAGTCACTTATCAATGTTAGAGGAACGCGGCTGGACTCCGCGCCTCGTGGCAATCGCCTAGAGCCGCGCGCTGGTAGCTCAGCGCGACTCGCTTTAGCGCGAGAAGCTTGCGGGAATCGCGAGCTCTTGGCCCGCGAAGATATCTGCTGACGGAAGCTGGTTGAGCTGCACGAGCTGGGCGACTACCTCACGCGGGTCTTGGCCAGGAGCGTGCTGCTCAGCGATGTTCCAGAGAGACTGGCCCGCCGCAACATCCACATAGACGAAAGCATTCTCGTCGGCGTCGAGCGTTGCGACTGCTCCACCGCTGTTAAGCGAGAACAAGAGCGCGGCGATAACCAACGGCGCGGCCGCGAGCGTCGTAAAGACGACACGGCCACGCGTGGTGAGGCGAAGACGTGGTGCGGACTGCCGAGCACGGACAGCCGCGTTAGGTGCAATCACTGCAGTGGACATCATTCACTCCTCTAGGGGTTATCGCACCCGACTCTCGGCCGGGAGAGCCGGGTGCGAAGCTGTGTTCCGAACATACATTCGAATAGTTCGAACATCAAGTACATATTCGAAGAAGCCACCGACATTTGTTCGAGACACTCGAACAAATGTTTGGTTTTGGCCTCTCCTGCGGATACAGTTTCGAATGAGCCACTGACATTGGAATCGTCACTGGCAGAAATAGAGGACTCGTGACTGACTCAACAGCCCGCCCCGATGACGCTTCTGAGCGGGGAACGCGGCGGCGAACCAACCTGAGCGCCAAGCAGCAGGCGATCCTCGAAATGATCCAGCGTTCTGTAGCTACTCAGGGATACCCGCCGAGCATGCGTGAGATTGGCGATGCCGTCGGGCTCTCTTCGCTATCGAGCGTGACGCATCAACTCAACCAGCTTGAGTTGAGCGGCTATGTGCGCCGAGACCCGAACCGCCCACGGGCGATCGAAGTACTCATTGATGTTCCGAGTGCAGTCGATGAATCCAGCACCATCAGCCCGTCTATGGGCGATGCGGCAATGGTTCCTCTCGTCGGACGAATCGCTGCCGGTATCCCGATTACCGCTGAACAGCACGTCGAGGAGGTATTCCCCCTCCCCCGCCAACTCGTAGGCAAGGGCGAGCTCTTCATGCTCAAGGTCGTCGGAGATTCCATGATCGACGCAGCGATCTGCGACGGCGACTGGGTTGTGGTGCGCCAGCAACAAACTGCGGAGAATGGCGACATCGTGGCAGCAATGCTCGATGACGAAGCCACCGTCAAGGTCTTCCGTCAGCGCGACGGCCACACGTGGTTACTGCCCCGCAACTCCAACTTCGAACCGATCCTGGGCGACTACGCGCAAGTACTCGGCAAAGTCGTTACGGTACTGCGCGCGCTCTAAGTGCTGACCAAGTCGGTGTAGCCCCGTGTGATCGGGACTACACCGCAGACAGCTCTACACCTGAGCGGTGACGAACTCTTCGATCTCCGGCACGCGCGCAGGATGCACGAGCGCCGTCACCAGCGTTCCCTCTTCGCGGTAGTCCGTCGAAATAACTCGGCCCTGCACATGCAGGCGTGAGATCACTTCTCCACGGTCGTACGGCACGAGCAGGGTGACTTCGATCTCGGGCTTTGGCAGCAGCTCGGCGATGCGGGCGTTGAGTTCGTCAATGCCCTCGCCGGAGCGCGCCGACACAAAGATGCCCGTCGGTTCAAGGCCACGGATCACCAAACGCTGGTCATCATCCGCAAGATCGCTCTTGTTGAAGACGACAATCTCTGGGATGCCGCGAGCACCCAACTCGCCGATCACGTCGCGAACGGTAGCGAGTTGCGCTCCCGGGTCAGGATGCGAAGCGTCAACAACGTGCACGATGACGTCGGCCTGCCCGACCTCCTCCAGCGTGGAACGAAACGCCTCCACGAGCTGGTGAGGCAGGTTTCGAACAAATCCGACGGTGTCGCTCAGAGTGAACAGGCGCCCGTCAGCCGTCGTCGACTTGCGAACGGTGGCGTCAAGCGTCGCGAACAGAGCGTTCTCGACGAGCACGCCGGCCTTAGTCATGCGGTTGAGCAAACTCGACTTGCCCGCGTTGGTGTAGCCAGCGATTGCGACACTCGGCACTTCGAACCGGTCACGGTTAGCCCGCTTCGCTTCGCGAGCCGGTGCGAAGCTCTTGATCTGCTTACGCAGGCGAGCCATGCGAGTGTGAATGTGACGACGATCAAGTTCGATCTTCGTCTCACCCGGTCCGCGGCTACCCATACCGGCGCCGGCACCACCGACCTGACCACCGGCCTGGCGAGACATCGATTCACCCCAACCACGCAGTCGGGGCAACAGGTACTCAAGCTGAGCAAGCTCAACTTGAGCCTTACCCTCGCGGCTCGTGGCATGCTGGCTGAAAATGTCGAGGATGACGGCGGTGCGGTCGATGACCTTGACGCCGACAACGTCTTCCAGCGCACGTCGCTGGCTTGGTGCGAGCTCGGTATCAGCGATGACGGTATCGGCACCGGTTGCGGCCACCACGTCCTTCAGCTCGCGAGCTTTACCCTTTCCCAGATACGTACTCGGGTCGGGGTGGCTGCGGCGCTGCAGGAGGCCATCAAGCACCACAGCACCCGCGGTCTCAGCAAGAGCCGAGAGTTCGCGGATGGAGTTCTCGGCGTCGCGCAGGTTGCCCTGCCCGTAGATACCAATGAGAACAACGTTCTCGATGCGCAGCTGGCGGTATTCAACCTCGGTGACGTCGTCGAGTTCGGTCGAGAGACCGGCAACGCGCTTGAGCGCATGTCGATCGTCGCGATCAAACTGATCGCCATCGCGATCCGCTTCATAATGGGCATCCGCCTGCAACGCCTGTGCGCCCGAATTGCCCAGCCCCGCCGCTCCGAACCGCTTCACCGCGGCATGATCGGAGCCTTCGCTCGCTAGAACACGGTCGACGGAACGCTCGGCGTCGTCGCCGTTATTGGCCTCGATACTGGTTTCTGTCGTGTTTCGCGTCATTTGGGTTAACCCTACTTGTCTAGTTTTCGGTAAGTTCTGTGCATGGCCAACGAGCATTACTTCTCGTCATCACCCGAGAGTGATCTCAAGTTGCGGACGATTCACGCGACCATTGCAGGTGTTGAACGCGAACTTGTCACGTCAAATGGGATCTTTAGCCCCGAGCGCATCGATGCCGGAACGAAAGTTCTGCTGTCGAATGTGCCGGCGCCTCCCCCGGGAGGAAACCTGCTTGACCTCGGTTGCGGCTGGGGACCTATGGCGCTCACCCTTGCCCTCGAGTCACCTCATGCAACGGTGTGGGCGGTGGACGTCAACGAGCGCGCACTGGATCTTGTGCGGGCTAACGCCGAAAAATTGTCCATACCCAACATTAACGCGGTTCTGCCCGCAGATGTTCCCGAAGACATAACATTTATGTCTATTTGGTCGAACCCGCCCATCCGCGTGGGCAAGAACGAACTCCACAACATTCTGCAAACTTGGCTGCCCCGCCTCGAACTCGATGCCGACGCGTGGCTTGTCGTGCAAAAGAACTTGGGATCGGATTCTCTCCAGCGGTGGATGGAAGCAACCTTCCCCGACAACTTCAGTTTCACGCGCGCCGCCACCAACAAGGGCTACCGAGTGCTGCGGGCGCGCCACCACGCCGTCAGCGAGTAGCTCGCCAGACGGAAAGGCGGCTCTGGGGCCGCAGGGGGCTCGCTAAGCGAGTTCTAGCGTGCCCGTGAACACGAGCTCGGCCGGGCCGCTCAACGAGACGTGCTCGCCATCCTCGGTCGGGAACATGCGCACGACGACAGTGCCACCGGGTACCGTCACGCGCCACTGGTGGGGCGCGCTGCGTCCGGCATAGTGGCGAATAGCAAGGGCCGCCGCGACTGCACCCGTGCCACACGACAACGTTTCGCCACTGCCGCGCTCGTGCACCCGCATCCGGATTGAACCAACGCCGTCTTTCACGAGCGGCTCGGCAGGCACAACGAATTCAACGTTGGCCCCGTGTTCCGGCAGCGGGTCGATGACGGGAATGTAGTTGAGGTCTACGCGATCGAGCTCGGCTTCTTCGGCCAAAGCGACCACCACATGGGGGTTGCCGACGTTGATACCGAGCCCCGGTCGGGCCACTTCGAGTTCCTTCGCACGCACGAGCGGCTCGCCACCGTCGAGCATCCAACGCCCCATGTCGACCTGGTAGCCGGCCATATTGCGCTGAACGTCACGCACACCGCTGCGGGTACCGATCGGCAAAGTGTCTCCCGGCTCGAAATCGACGAGCCCTTCCGACGCGAGGTACTCGGCGTACACACGGATGCCGTTGCCGCACATCTCCGAGATGCTGCCATCGGCGTTGTGGTAATCCATGAACCACTCAGCATCGGCGTCTTCCGCTAGCGCCGCAGCGCCGGCATCGAGACTGCGAGATCGCACGGCACGGATGATGCCGTCGGCACCCACCCCGAAACGACGGTCGCAAATTGCGGCGACCTGCTGGGGAGTGAGATTGATCTCGCCATCAGGGTCAGTGAAGAGAACGAAGTCGTTGCCAGTTCCCTGACCTTTGGTGAAGTTAAGCGTCGCCATACGGTCCATTCTCTCCCATCACGACCGCCAGAGCACGTTGCACGCGGTCGGGATCGTTGTAGGCCAGCCAGTGGCACTGTTCGTAACGTTTGAACCACCCCACCTGGCGGCGGGCATAGCGGCGAGTGAGGGCCGCGGTTTGCTCGATAGCCTCGGCTTCGCTGAGTGTGCCATCGAGCTGCTCGATCGCTTGCGCGTAGCCAATCGCACGCGCAGCCGTAACGCCAAGCCCCCGGTCGCGAAGACCGCGCACCTCATCAAGAAGCCCGGTATCCCACATATGCTGCACCCGCCGATTAAGACGCGGTACGAGCTCGTCTCGCGGAGCGGTGAGGCCGAAGATGTGCGCTGGCGTCCAGAGCTTGGTTTCTTCGGGCAGGCCCGCACCGAAGGGCTCCCCCGTGATCTCGATCACTTCGAGAGCACGCACGATGCGGCGCCCGTTGCTAGCACCGATCGATTGCGCAGCCGCCGGATCCACGGTTTGAAGTTTCTGAAAAAGGAGGCCGACACCGTCGCGTTCAAGCTCAGCTTCTAGTCGCGCCCGCACCTCCGGGTCGCGGGCGGGAAACTGAAAGTCGTGGATGACGCTCGACACGTAGAGCCCCGATCCCCCGACCATGATGGGCACGCGCCCTGCGCCCTGAATCTGCGTAATCAGTTGCCGGGCATCCTGTTGATACTGCGCCACGCTGGCGTCATCGGTGGGGTCGAGAACGTCGAGCATGTGGTGCGGGATGCCGCGACGTTCGTCTACAGGGAGCTTGGCGGTACCAATATTCATACCGCGGTAAAACTGCATAGCGTCGGCATTGATGATCTCGCTCGCGCTGCCGTGGCGCGCTAGACCCTCAGCGATGTCGAGAGAGAGCTCGGACTTGCCGGTTCCGGTTGCCCCGACGACAACCACGAGGGGTGGCGTGCTGGCGATAGCCATCTCAGGGTTAGCGCAGCGAGTCGCTGGGGTCGTAGATGGGTGTTGTAGCGACGCGAATCGTCGGCAGCCCCAGTGAGACTTTGGGGGCAGCATCGCCGACAGAGGCGGCTGACGGCACTCCACACGATGCAGCTTCGGCCCGATCCCACGCATCGCCGGCGCGGGTACGGCGGATGTTGAGCTGGCCTCCCGCAGGGGTATCCGCCACGAGATGGAACGCTGCAGCCTCGGTCACCGTCAGCGTGACGACGTCACCGGGACGCGGAGTTGCACTGCCGTCGGGCACGTTGAAGTGCACGAGGCGGGAATCTTCGGCTCGGCCCGACAGTCGTGCGGTCTCGGCCTGCTTGCGACCCTCGGTCGCCGTGACCATCACCTGCAGTGTGCGGCCGATTTGCTTGTCGTTTTCTTCACGCGAGATGCGATCTTGCAGAGCGGCGAGGCGCTCGTAACGCTCTTGCACGACCTCTTTGGGAATCTGGTCATCCATTGTGGCCGCGGGGGTTCCGGGTCGAATCGAGTACTGGAAGGTGTAGGCCGACGCAAAGCGAGACTCTTCGACGACGCGAAGTGTCTCTTGGAAGTCTTCCTCGGTCTCACCGGGGAAACCCACGATGATGTCGGTCGTAATAGCGGCATCCGGCATCTGAGCACGAACGCGTTCGAGGATCCCCAAGAACTTGGTCGAACGGTAGCTGCGACGCATGGCCTTGAGGATGCGGTCGGAGCCTGACTGAAGCGGCATGTGCAGTTGCGGCATGACATTGGGAGTTTCGGCCATCGCGTCAATGACGTCATCGGTGAACGCAGCCGGGTGCGGGCTTGTGAACCGCACGCGCTCGAGACCCTCGATCGACCCGGTGGCGCGAAGCAGTTTGCTAAACGCTTGACGGTCACCGAACTCAACGCCGTAGGAATTCACGTTTTGCCCGAGGAGGGTTACTTCGGTTGCACCGTCATCAACGACTGCTTGCACTTCAGCGAGAATTTCGCCGGGGCGGCGGTCTTTCTCCTTGCCGCGCAGTGTGGGAACGATGCAGAACGTGCAGGTGTTGTTGCAGCCGACCGAGATCGACACCCACGCGCTGTGGGTCGACTCCCGACGGGTAGGAAGCGTCGAGGGAAAGACGTCGAGGGATTCGAGAATCTCCAGCTGAGCTTCCTCATTGTGCCGTGCGCGCTCGAGGAGGGTGGGCAGCGAGCCCATGTTGTGGGTGCCGAACACCACATCAACCCAGGGGGCCTTCTCGAGGATGACACCCTGATCCTTTTGAGCAAGGCAACCGCCGACGGCAATTTGCATGCCGTCGTGCTCCTTTTTGACACTCGCGAGCATGCCGAGGTTGCCGTAAAGCTTATTGTCGGCGTTCTCACGAACGGCGCACGTATTGATGACGACGACGTCGGCTTGGCCCTCGGTGGCGCGGATGTAGCCGGCGGCCTCGAGAGAACCGCTGAGTCGTTCGGAGTCGTGCACATTCATCTGGCATCCGTAGGTGCGCACTTCATAGCTGCGCGGGCTCGCCAGTTTTTCGTCAATCATGTGTTCCACCTTAAGCCTCAACGCGTGTGGGACTTGACGTGCGTTAGCGGAAGGTGGGGCCATTCGAAGATGCGCCACCGCCAGCCAAGGCGGCATTTACTGCGGCCGACACGACGGAGCCTGAGTACCCGCGGCGGAGCAAGAAACCGCTTAGCCGTCGTTTGGCCGTCACGCTGTCGAGGGACCGCAGCTGCGGAGCCCGCTTGAAGGCCAGTTCATTCGCTCGTTCTTGTTCGTCATCGCGCTCAAAGTCGACAACGACATCAATGTGCTCTTGATCGATCTTGCGGCGGCGTAACTCTGCGGTGATCGCGGAAGCCCCCAGGCCTTTGCGTTCCCGCAACGTGCGCGTAAGAGTTTCTGCCAGAGCCGCATCGTCAAGAAGCGCAGATCCCTCTAGTCGCTCGATCTCGGCGTCGATCTCGTCGCTGTCGAATTCACGCGTGCTCAAAAACTGGGTCATTTCATGTGAAGACATGCCTCTACGGGCGAGAGCACGCATGCTCACTCTGCTGATTTCCGAAAACCCGTCACGCGCCTCGCGGCGCCCAGCCCGCGAAGAGCCTGCGCTCGACGAGTCTGCGCTGGACAGGTCGGGAGCGTCGGGCTCCCTCGTCGCCGACGTGGGGCCATCCTCGTGCGCGACGCTGCCGATGTCGTTGCTCTCTCGAGAGCTCGCCGACTCAAAGTCGCGCATGGTCGGGAGGGCTCGCACGGGGCTGATCGATGCAACCGGAACGAGGGTTGCCGGGGCAATAATCCCGAGGTCGCGCGTGTCATGCGGGAAAGCATCGACCGGTGCTTCGTCTGCCCAACCTTCCTCTTCAATTGGGGAACCGGTCGCGTTGGCACTCGTGTCATCGACGCTCTCCGACGACGACTCCACCGCAGCGTTTTCAGGCTGCGGTGGAGCCGTGCGGTCACCAAACAGGTTGATAACGGGAGCGATGTAGTCGTCGTCGGGATTAGTCATGGCGCTTTTACTGTCCGGAGGCCTTCTTGAGCGGCGCGGCAGCAGTCTTGGTTGCTACCGGCAGCGTGGGGCCATCGGCCTTGGGAGCAGCCTTCGCAGCCTTTTCGGCGACGGCTGCCGCTTCTGCGGCAACCTTGGCTTCAAGAGCGTTCGCAGCCTTGGCCTCAGCACCAATGCCGAGCTTGCGCATGATGCGCTGTTCGATCTCGAGTGCAATTTCGGGGTTCTGGATGAGGAACGCACGCGACTTCTCTTTACCCTGGCCGAGCTGGTCACCTTCGTAGGTGTACCAGGCACCGGACTTGCGTACGATCTCGTGGTCGACGCCGAAGTCGATGAGGCTACCTTCACGCGAGATTCCGATTCCGTAGAGGATGTCGAATTCTGCCTGCTTGAAGGGCGGAGCCATCTTGTTCTTGACGACCTTGACACGCGTGCGGTTACCCACCGCATCTGTGCCGTCCTTGAGCGTTTCGATACGACGAATGTCGAGGCGAACGGACGCGTAGAACTTGAGCGCCTTACCGCCGGCGGTTGTTTCGGGGCTACCGAAGAAGACACCGATCTTTTCGCGCAGCTGGTTAATGAAAATCATGGTTGTGTTGGTCTGGCTGAGCCCACCGGTGAGCTTGCGCAGCGCCTGCGACATGAGGCGCGCTTGGAGACCCACGTGGGTGTCACCCATCTCGCCCTCAATTTCTGCACGAGGAACCAGCGCAGCAACCGAGTCAATAACGATCAGGTCGATTGATCCACTTCGCACGAGCATGTCGGCGATCTCAAGCGCCTGCTCTCCGGTGTCGGGCTGTGAGACAAGAAGTGCGTCGATATCGACACCCAGCTTGGCGGCGTACTCCGGATCTAGAGCGTGCTCGGCGTCGATGAAGGCTGCGATGCCTCCATTGCGTTGTGCATTAGCAATTGCGTGGAGCGTAAGCGTGGTTTTACCCGAGGACTCCGGACCGTAGATCTCAACAATGCGGCCACGCGGAAGGCCGCCCGTGCCGAGTGCGACGTCGAGAGCGATAGAGCCGGTAGGGATAACCTCGACCGGAGCGCGCTCATCACTGCCCAGGCGCATGACTGAGCCCTTGCCGAATTGACGGTCAATCTGAGCGAGAGCGGTCTCGAGGGACTTCTCGCGGTCTGCTGCTGATGGCATTATTTTCTCCGTTAGTCGTAGGTTGCTGCCCATAGGCTGTCGCGATTCGTGCGGACCGATGATGCAAGGCCCGCAGCCTCCCGACAAAGGCTGTGTTGCTAATGCCACGCTACGTGCAGGCTCTGACATTCCAGGACTACGACGGGCGTAACGCATCCATAAGCAGTATTCGAATGGATGTTAGGGAGAAGACTAACAATATCGAACACATGTTCGAACACGCCACGCGGGGAGAAAGAAGGCTACTTCTTAGGCTCGCGCTGGCCTACGCCGTAGCGGCGATCAGCAGGAACGTCCATGGCATCACACAGCGCGGTCCACACTTGCTTGGCGGGAACACCGCGAGACAAGGCCTGAGACGCGGTTACGCCACCGACTGCCCCCAACACCTGGTCGTTAACGAGCACGCGACCGTAGGCCTCACCGAACTCATCGGAAACAGCTAGCCAGAACTCACTCAGTCGCATCCCACCAGCCTAAGCGCGCCTAGCTGTGCCCGAACGCACGAATGCCCCGCTCCACACCGGAACGGGGCATCTGACGTGCTGGGTTAGCGCGTAACCAAGTTCGAATCGAACTCTGCGACGAGCTCGTCGGGCAGAGTATCGGGGATTGTGGTGGCGCCTTCGATGACAGCGAGTCGGTCTCCGACTTCGCGCATGATCACCGAGATAGGTGTATCGAGAGCTTCAGCTACCGAGGCAAGAATCTCAGAGCTGGCTTCTTTTTGACCACGCTCTACCTCGCTGAGGTAGCCGAGCGCAACGCTCGCCTTACTTGCGACCTGTCGAAGGGTGCGTCCCTTTTGCAAGCGGAAGTCACGGAGAACGTCACCGATTTCTTGACGAACTAGAACCATTGGACACTCCCTTTCTGGCTGAATCGTGCGACCAGATAACTCTGGATAGTTAAGACTACAGCCACTTGTATGTTGAGAACTCTAGCCGCTCCACTCTGGAGAAGCCTTGTGAGTTCGCTTACTGTAACCGCACCGAAACGTAGGATATTCCCACCATCAGGGCGAATCTGTCACCTCTTTTGGGGCGGTCATGACACATTTTCGCTGAGCGGCATTCCGACATCCTCATCGAAATGCGCTCGCCTTAGTCCTCTGACGTGAGGTAGTCGTAGAGGCACTGCAGCGCTGCCGTAACCGCCTGCTCGCGAATCTCGTGCCGATCGCCCGTGAAGTGAAAGTCGCGTGTCTCGACGAATCCTGTGGCAGCGAATCCGATGAACACGGTTCCCGGCTCCTTGCCCTCGTGCGGACCGGGGCCGGCAACACCCGTCGTGGCCAAACCGAAGTAGGCCTGCTGCTCGCCCACGCCCAGAATTTCACGGGCTCCCATCGCCATGTGCGCTGCAACATCCGGATAGACCGTGCCATGAATAGCCAACAGGCTCGCGTCGACTCCGAGAACCTGATGCTTAATGGCCGTGTTGTACGCCACGACAGAGCCGTTCAGCACCGCTGAAGCGCCGGGAACAGCAACGAGAGAAGCGCACAGCATGCCGCCCGTGAGGGACTCTGCAAGCGCAAGCGTAAGACGTTGTTCGGAGAGAATCGCCACAATCTTTGTAGCGAGTTCTTCAGTAGTCACGAGAGAAGGGTCACACTCCTGGGGTTGTAGTAACTGGCTTGGATGCACGGGTGTGGCGCCAGGCGAGCCACAGATATTCGATGCCCGTGTAAACAGTGAGCACGAAGGCGATAGCCATGACCGACCAGTTGAGCCACAAGACCCAGGGGCCGATCACCGTGAATAGCGGAACGAGGAACAGAGAGATCGCCACAGCCTGAAGAACCGTCTTGAGCTTGCCACCGCGCGACGCGGGGACGACGGCCTTTGAGAGGACGGCGAAGCGATAGATCGTGATGCCGAATTCACGAACGAGAATCACAATCGTGACCCACCATGGCAGCTCTCCCAAGATGGAAAGCGCAACGAGCGCGCCGCCGGTGAGAACCTTGTCCGCAATTGGGTCAAGAATAATTCCTACATTGGTGATCAGATTGCGACCACGCGCCAAATGACCGTCAACCGCATCCGTGACAATCGCAATGATGAAGAGCGCCGCCGCGATGTAGCGAATCGGCCCCATCTCGCCGTTGTCGAGCAAGAGCAACCACATGAAGACCGGCGCCATGAAGATGCGCACAACCGTGATGATGTTCGCAATATTGCCGTTCGATGCTGGCGTATCGCCGCGACGAAGCACTCGTCCGCGCATCGAGAAGCCACGAACTACGGGTGGAGTGGACTCCGAAACAGGTTGTTCACCCACGCGATCACTCCCGATCGGTCAAATTCCAAGCATCCTCATCTGAGGAGCTTTCTACTTCATCGTATCCGCTGAGCGACTCTTCTACCGCGTCAACGGGACCGGGGTCGTCTTCCCCGCGCAGTCGAGCGAGCACCGCTGGAAGCTGTTCCGCTGATACGAGAACGTCGCGAGCCTTCGATCCTTCGGAGGGGCCAACGATCTCTCGAGACTCCAGCAGATCCATGAGGCGGCCTGCCTTCGCGAAGCCGACACGGAGCTTGCGCTGCAGCATGGAAGTCGAACCGAACTGCGTGCTCACGATGAGTTCAGTCGCCGCGAGAAGGACATCGAGGTCATCGCCAATGTCAGCATCGATCTGCTTCTTCTCGGCGACAGCGGTGACGTCGTTGCGGTACTCAGGCTGAGCTTGAGCGATCACGTGCTGCACAATCTCTGCGACTTCACTTTCAGGCACCCACGCGCCTTGAACACGAATGGCCTTGGATGCACCCATGGGCAAGAAGAGCGCGTCACCCTGGCCGATGAGCTTGTCGGCGCCCGGCTGATCGAGGATCACGCGGGAGTCAGTCATGCTCGACACCGCAAACGCGAGGCGCGACGGAACGTTGGCCTTGATCAGACCGGTCACGACATCCACGCTGGGGCGCTGGGTTGCCAGCACGAGGTGAATTCCCGAGGCACGCGCCAGCTGGGTGATGCGCACGATCGAGTCTTCAACGTCGCGCGGCGCGACCATCATGAGGTCGGCAAGCTCGTCAACCACGATGAGGAGGTACGGGTACGGCTTGAGCTTGCGTTGGCTGCCCTCGGGAAGCTTGATCTCATCAGCGATGACGGCGCGGTTGAAGTCATCAATGTGGCGGTAACCGAAGCTTGCGAGGTCGTCGTACCGCATATCCATCTCTTTCACGACCCACGCGAGGGCTTCGGCAGCCTTCTTGGGGTTCGTGATGATGGGCGTGATGAGGTGAGGGACACCGGCGTAAATCGAGAGCTCAACGCGCTTAGGGTCGATAAGCACCATGCGAACTTCAGCGGGCTTAGCGCGCATCAGCACCGACGTGATCATCGAGTTGACGAAACTCGACTTACCGGAACCCGTTGAACCAGCTACCAACAAGTGAGGCATCTTGGCGAGGTTGGCTACGACGAAACCACCCTCGACGTCTTTACCCAGACCAATGGTCATCGGGTGTTCGCTCTTAGTGCTGGCGCTCGAGCGCAACACATCACCGAGCGAAACGATTTCGCGATCCTTGTTAGGGATCTCGACGCCGATAGCGCTCTTGCCGGGAATCGGCGACAAGATGTTGACCTCGTTGCTCGCCACGGCGTAGCTGATGTTGCGGGCAAGAGCCGTGACGCGCTCGACCTTGACACCCGGGCCCAGCTCCAACTCGTAGCGAGTGACCGAGGGGCCGCGACTGAAACCGGTGACGGTGGCATCCACGCTGAACTGCTTGAGAACTTCGGTGATGGCAGCGACGACTTCGTCGTTCGCTGCTGAGCGCGACTTCGGCGGCGTGCCGGCCGAAAGCATCGATGCCTGCGGCAAACGGTACGTCATGTTTGATTGCTGCGGGGTGGTCTCGTGCGGACCATCGAATTCGCCGGCGTGACCCTTTTCGCTCGCCTTGGTGGTGAAACCGGGGAGGACGCCAGGGCCATCGTCGCGAACACCGGTGGCGGGAGCATCCACCTCACCGGTCGCGTACTTCTTGACAGCGTCTTCAGCTTTGAGGAGATCTTCGAGCAGCTCGACGCCGAACTCTTCCTCTTTCTTCGTGAGGTCTTTCGCGGCGGGAGGCGCAGTGGGCAACGCCTTCGGAGCAGCGTCCACGACCTCGGTGGCGTTGTCGCGACCGATCACGGGGCTGTCGAAAGCTTTGTCTTCGGTGGGATGCGACTTATTGCGACGCCACCACGGTAGCGAGCCAGTGTCGTTGTCGCCCAGTCCAATATCGGTTAGCGAACCGAATTGAACCGAGTCATTCTTGCCAGTGTTGGCCTGCAGCTTGGCCGCAGCGCGCTCTTCGTCTGTCTGCAGTTGCGCACCAAAGAGGTATGCGTAGAGCTCACGGAGCCGCGACCCGAGACGGTTGGGCGGCGTCTTGGTGATGATGAAGAGCGAGAGCACCAGAAGGAACACGATGATGGGCACCGCGAGCCACTCTCCCCCGAGCCAGAGCAAGGGGTTTGCGAGAAGCCAACCAAAGACTCCCCCGGCTCGAGCAATGATCTCTGCACCCTCTGAGGGATGCGGCTGACCGCTGTACACGTGGCACAACGCCGCGACAGTGACGATGAGAATGCTGAGACCGATGCCGATGCGGCCGTTGTCGTGCACGCTCGACGGATGCCGAAACATCCAGACGGCAAGCAGCAACAGGATGACAGGGAGCGCGAAGGCAACGCGGCCGACGAGCCCGCCGAACGTGTAGGCATCGAGCGCGATCGCGACGGAGTCTGTCGGATTGAACCACTCCACGACGGCCCCGACGATAGCCAGCAAAAAGAACAGGAAGGGAACGCCGTCACGGCGCTCATCTTTGGTGAGCTCTTCACGACCAAAGACACGGAAGGAACCGCCCACCATGTGGGCAAGAGCGAGCCACATTTTGGTCAGGGGGCCTTCGGGTTCGACCGGCGCTTGCTTGCCCCGCGGGAGCCGCTTAGTTGCTTGAGTCTTGTTTGTCGTGTTCTTGGCGCGCGGTTTCGACGCACCCGAGCGCGAGTTCGACGTTGTACGCGTAGCCATGATTCAAAGCTACCTGTGGCCTCTGTCAGAGCACCGCAGCGACACTCGCCGAGCAGCTCTGAGCGGGTCTGTAAGCAGCGTTCGGCGCACGCACGCTCAACAACGCACCGATGATTCCCGCCGCGCTATTCAGTACCGGATGGCGTCGATGACCTTCACTTTGACCGCGACGAGCGCCGGCATGAGCCCCGCCAGAGCTCCCACCGCAGCGGATGCTCCCAGCGCGAGCAACGCAGCCTCGAGCGGGAATGGTGGCAGGTCTTGAACCCCGGGCGCGATCAGATTTTGCACGGCGGGGTTTTGAACGATTGCGATAGCGACAGCGACCCCGATGACTCCGGCCGCGATGGTCGCGACGATGCTCTCCATCATGACGGCGAAGAATACGCGGCTCGCGGTGGCCCCAAATGCTCGTCGAACACCAATCTCGCGGACTCGATATTTGACTGTGACGAGTGAAATGTTCACGAGCCCGAGAGCGCCCAAAAGCAGAATAAGCCCCGCTATTCCTCCCACGACCCACTGCAGCGGTTCGAGGGGATCAGGCCCGCCCCACGCCCGATAATCATTGCGGTTCGCGTCGGCCCGCCAGCCTTCTCCAAAACTCGCTGTTACCTCCCGCGAAATCGCCTGCTCGAGCTGCACTGATTGCTCTTCGGGAACCCACAGCTCATAGCTGAGGTTGCCGTCTTCTGTTCTGCCCGTGCCGAGGAGCGAAACGAATGGTTCCGGCAGCATCATCAGGCTGAGCCCATTTTCGAAAGGCTCGGGTATCAGCACGCCCACAACGACGGCCGTGATTGTCGTGTCGGATTCGAGCACGATTGTCGGATGCGTGCGCAGATCGGGGCGTCCGAGAGTTTCGTAGAACACGTCGTTGATAACGACCGCGGGCGCGAGCCGCTGCTCGTCGGTTTTCGTGAGCCAGCGACCTTCCCCGAGTTCAACGCGGTGCATCACTCCATATGCTGCGCTCACTCCTTGGACCGCGGAATACTGTCGACCGTCGCGCAAATTGACGCCGACGCTCCCTCGAAAGCGAGGCGTGGAGTGGCTGATCTGGTATCGCTCGATCACGGCATCCATATGTGCGATGAATTGCGCCGTATCCGCCCGTTCCACGCCATTTTCGAGATACGGAGGAGAGACACCGATCGTCGCCGGCCTGCCACTGAATCGCTCGCTCTGTTCGGTCTGGGCTTGACCGAATACCGCGCCCGCCCCGACGACCGTTGCGAGGGCACACACCGCGACACCAATGCCGATCAGGCTAAGCAGCACTCTCGTACGGTTGATCCGCACTTCATCCCATGCTTCAACAAACGACCCCACGATCGCACTGAGCAGGGAATGACGAGGTTCTCGCGACGGCGGTGCGGCCTCGATTTCGAGAGGGACAGCGATGCGAACCTCCTCGTCGGCGACGTCTGAATCTTTCTTGGCACGCCGCCACATCACAGCGCCGCCTCCGGCAGGCTGGTCGCGAGCATCCGCCGCACGTCAATGGGGTGAAGCACCCCGTTGTCGAGACGGTAATGCCGACGAGCGAGGGCTGCCACGTTGGGGTCGTGGGTAATCGTGATGAGGGCCGCACCAGATTGTTCGGCAACGTCGTCGAGGAGCGCCATCACCGTTTTGCCGGTGTCTACGTCGAGGGCGCCTGTGGGCTCGTCAGCCAGAATCAGCCGGGGACTACGCACCAGCGCTCGCGCGATAGCAACACGCTGTTGCTCGCCACCTGACAGCTTGTCGGGCATCGACGCCATCCGATCTCCCAGACCGACGCGCTCGAGCATCTCACTTGCCAAGGTACGTCGCCGCCAGAATTGTCTTCCTGAGGCATAGAGCAACGGCGTCATCACGTTCTCTAGGGCTGTGCGACCCGCGAGCAGGTTGAACTGTTGGAAGATGAAGCCGACATCGCGACCCCGTTTTCGATCGCGCTTGTTGCCCGAGAGTTTTTCGAGTGGTTCACCATCGAAGGTGATGCGGCCCGTCGTTGGATTGTCGATCAAGCCAAGCAGATTGAGGAGGGTCGATTTGCCGGATCCCGATCGCCCCACAATGCTGAGGTGATCGCCGATCTCCACGTCGAGATCGATTCCCTTCAAGATCTCTAATCGGGAGAAGTCAGGAAGCTCAACCGAGCGCGTCACCTGCTGCAGCGACAGCAGCGGCACTAGAAGCACACCACTTCATCGTTTTCTTGATAGCAGTTGTCGGGAAGAGCCTCGTCGGCCTCGGCTCCCGGAACAAACTGAAGGATCGTGTCTCCCTCTTCGAGCCCTGAGACGACTTCGACGTTGAGACCGTCGTTGAGCCCCAGAGTGACCTCGCGCAGTTCGGTCGTTCCGTCGGGCAACACGAAATACACGTTGCCCGAGATTGCAGTACCTTCCACCGCCGTGATGGGAACCACGAGCACGTCTTCAGCGATGCCACCGGCAATTGTTATCTCGGCAGTGAGCCCCGGGAATACAACCACATCGCTCGGAACAGTGCAGGACACGCTCGGACCGGATGCCGCTTCCGCGCTCGCGTCGCCCGCTTCCGCAAAGGAAATGCTGAGCTCCGTGCACGTGAAGGGCGCCGGGCCGCCATTGATAGCAACGCTCGCCTCTTTCGGGCGATCGACAAGACGATAGAGCTGCTCTGACGGCACTGTTCCGCTAACGATGTAGGACGGCGGTGCGACGGCGCCGACGGGCGACCCCACTTGAAATGTCGACCCGACAAGAGCTGTAAAGTCAGCGAGCTTGCCGGTTGCCGGCGCCTCGACAATCTTCCACTGGGTGCCCATTGTGCCATCGGGGTTCACGACTTCGGCGCGCAGCTTGAGTATCTCTTGTCCTTTCTCGACGGACTGCCCCGAGGACACCGCGACTTCGCGCACTTCGCCCGAGAGTGTTGCCGGAATGGGCACGCTGGTCGCCGCAGCAATACTGCCGCTCAGTTCGACGTCGTTGCGGATCGTACCCACCACAACCTCGAAGTGCGGCTCCTCGATGGCCACCGTCGGATACTCCAGACTGTCCGCGGTGAGCGCGTCACCGAAGAAGGCGAACTTCACCAGGGCGGCTGCAATGACGCCGAAGATAATCATCCAAATGATGGGAAATACCCACCGGCGCGCTACTCCCAAGGAGGTCTCCGAATCAGCTCATTCCCGACCCCGACAGCCGAGCAATCTTCACATCACACCACCAAAGTGAGGGAAAAACAAGCCCAACGTTTTCGCGGTTTCGCTGCAGCTAGAGCTGCTGCACGCCACCGCACGGGCGCACGACAATGGCGCGGAAGCCGAAGCCTCCGCGCCATTGATAGTTCGTTACGCTTCGATGACGACCGGAACAATCATCGGACGACGACGGTGCTGCGTGTTGACCCAGCGACCCACCGTGCGACGAACGACCTGAGCGAACGCATGAGTGTCCCGCGTGCCGTTCGCGGCAGCATCCGTCAGAGCCTTGACCACCTGAGGAAGTACGGCATCAAAGACATTTTCGTCCTCAGCGAAGCCACGCGACTGAATCTCGGGGCCAACAATGACCTTGCCGGTTTGAGCGTCCACGGCAACGAAGATGGAGATGAAACCCTCTTCGGCGAGGATGCGGCGATCCTTGAGGTCAGCATCCGTGATCTCACCGACGCTTGAACCGTCAACGTAGACGAGGCCGACATCGAGCTGACCCACGACGGCAGCATGGCCGTCCTTGAGGTCAATGACGGTGCCGTCTTCGGCGATGATCGTGTTTTCAGCCGGCACGCCGGACTGAATCGCGAGGTTCGCGTTGGCGACCAAGTGACGGTACTCGCCGTGAACCGGCAGCACATTCTTGGGACGAAGGATGTTGTAGCAGTAGAGCAACTCCCCTGCCGCAGCGTGGCCCGAGACGTGAACCTTGGCGTTGGCCTTATGTACGACGTTGGCGCCCAGCTTGGTGAGGCCGTTGATGACGCGGTACACCGCGTTCTCGTTACCCGGGATGAGGCTGGAGGCGAGGATGACGGTGTCACCCTGGCCGACCTCGATCTGGTGCTCCATGTTGGCCATACGCGCGAGCACAGCCATCGGCTCGCCTTGGCTGCCCGTGGACATGTACACGAGCTGGTTGTCGGGGTAGTTGACGGCCTTCTTGGCGTCGAGCAGCACTCCATCGGGAACCTTGAGGAACCCGAGATCGGCAGCGATACCCATGTTGCGCACCATTGAACGCCCCATGAGAACAACTTTGCGGTTGTTCGCGATCGCGGCATCCAATACCTGCTGCACACGGTGCACGTGGCTGGAGAAGCTGGCGACGATCACGCGGCGCGGAGCCTTAGCGATAACGGCTTCGAGAACCGGACCGATGTCGCGCTCGTTCGGCGTGAAGCCGGGAACGTCAGCGTTGGTCGAGTCTGAGAGGAACAGGTCGATACCGGCTTCACCGAGGCGAGCAAAGGCACGCAGGTCGGTGATGCGGTTGTCGAGCGGCAGCTGATCCATCTTGAAGTCACCGGTGTGCAGCACAGTGCCGGCAACGGTCGTGATGGCGACAGCAAGAGCATCTGGAATCGAATGGTTGACCGCGACGAACTCGAGATCGAACGGCCCCATCTTCTCCTTCTGACCCTCAGCAACGTTGAGGGTGTACGGCTTGATGCGGTGCTCTTTAAGCTTCGCCTCGATGAGGGCGAGCGTGAGAGTGGAACCGATCAGGGGGATGTCTTGGCGCAGGCGCAAGAGATAAGGAACCGCGCCAATGTGATCCTCATGGCCGTGCGTGAGCACAATGCCAAGAACGTCGTCGAGACGATCGCGGATAGAGCTGAAGTCAGGCAAAATCAGGTCGACACCGGGCTGGTGCTCCTCCGGGAACAGCACACCACAGTCGACGATGAGGATCTTGCCGTCAATCTCGAACGTGGTCATGTTGCGACCAATTTCGCCAAGACCACCAATCGGGGTCACACGAAGCGTGCCCTTCTCGAGTGCGGGCGGGTCAAAAACAGAAACGGGCATTCAGTACCTTGCATTTAGTGGGGTGGGGCCGTCAGCCCCCGTGCTAAAAATGTGTGGCTCTGGCTCAAGCCAGACCCTACCCCTCGCGGGGAAACTAGCGGGTTGCTCCTGCGATCTTGGGAAGCGCTCCGCCGGCCGCGGCGTTGCGGTCGGGTCGGAAGTTCGAGAGATCGAGTCCCTTGATCTCGCCGACCAACGCCAACTCGTCTTCAATTTTCGCAGCCTCAGCATCTTCTGGTCCGACGAGCGGCAGTCGCACGCGGGGACTGGAAATGCGACCGAGGCCGTGAAGAATGTACTTGGCGGCAACAGTGCCGGGCACGTGAGTCATGGCAGCACGCACGAGCGGCTCAAGAGCCTGATGCGCGGCTGTGGCGGTGGCGAGATCACCCGCGTTCACCGCATCCACGATCACGCGGTACGGAGCCGGAGCAATGTTCGCCGTGACGCCGATGAGCCCCGAAGCGCCGATCGCGAGGTGCGGCAGCACGTTCGAGTCGTCGCCCGAGAAGTACATGAGGTCAGTCTGGTTGAGCACGCGGCTCACCTCGCTGAAGTCACCCTTGGCGTCTTTGACGGCCAAGATATTGGGGTGCTTGGCTGCACGCAGAATTGTTTCGTACGTGATGGGGATGCCGGTGCGACCGGGGATGTCGTACAAGATCACCGGAAGATCGGTGGCATCCGCGATCATGCGAAAGTGCGTGAGCACTCCCGCCTGAGTCGGCTTGTTGTAATACGGGGTGACGATCATGACGCCATCGGCGCCGGCCTTCTCGCTGGCTTTGTAAAGCTCAATGGCGTGCGCAGTCTCGTTCGAGCCACCGCCCGTGATGATCTTGGCGCGGCCTGCCGAAACGGATTTCGCGACTTCAACAAGCTTGATCTTCTCGGGGTCGGTGAGCGTACTCGTCTCCCCGGTGGTGCCGGTGACGACGATGCCGTCGGCGCCAGAACTGATCACATCGTCGATGTGCTTCTCTACGTCGGGCCAGCTCACTTCACCGTCTGCGGTGAAGGGCGTGATGAGCGCAACAAGGACTTGGCCGAAGGGATTTTCAATAGTCACCCCTCTAGGCTACCGCTGCTGAGCCCGCTGATTCTCGTAACGGAGGAATCGGTAGCGAAGATCGGTGGCTGAAGTGTGCCAACCATCGCTCGGATCGCTCGCAACGAGCATCCACTCATCGTCTCTTTCGGGCGCCATCGTGTCGCCCTCGAACGTCTCGCGAATCTCGGTAACCTCGAGACGATCGGCGCTCTCAAGCACCGACGCAAAGATCTCGGCGCCACCGATGACCCACACGGTTTCGACCGGCTCGCCGTGCCCACGATCGGTCAGATCGGCATCCACAGTCGACGCGGATGCCGCAGCCAGTTCAACGGCAGAGTCGACAGTGTGAGCAACCTCAGCTCCCAGCGCGTTCCACTCCTCTTGGCGCGTGACAACAATATTGCGGCGTCCGGGCAGCGGGCGGAATCGAGGAGGCAAAGAGTCCCACGTTTTGCGGCCCATGATGACGGGGCTGCCGAGCGTGAGTTCTTTGAAGTGCGCCAGGTCTTCGGGAAGATGCCACGGCATCGAACCGTTGTGGCCAATGATTCCGCCTGCGGATTGCGCCCAAATAAGCGCGACCGAGACAGGACGAGTCGAGTCGCTCACACCGCGACCGGTGCTTTGATGGCGGGATGGTGTTCGTAGCCGACGATCTCAAAGTCTTCATAGGCGTAGTCGAAGATACTCTCGGGTGCGCTCGTGATCGTCAGTTGCGGCGCAGCGTACGGCTCGCGAGTCAGTTGCTCGGTCACTTGCTCGACGTGGTTGTCGTAGATGTGGCAATCGCCACCGGTCCAGACGAAGTCTCCCGCCTCAAGCCCGGTCTGCTCCGCCACCATGTGGGTCAGCAGCGCGTAGCTCGCGATGTTGAACGGAACCCCCAAGAAGAGGTCGGCGCTGCGCTGGTAGAGCTGGCACGACAGCTTGCCATCGGCCACATAGAACTGGAAGAACGCGTGGCACGGCGCCAACGCCATGTGGGGAATGTCAGCGGGGTTCCACGCAGAGACGATCAGCCGCCGAGAATCAGGGTTGGTCTTGATCTGCTCGATGACCTCAGAGATCTGGTCAATCTGTTCGCCCGAGGGTGTTGGCCAGGAACGCCACTGCACGCCATAGACCGGGCCGAGCTCGCCCGCGGCATCCGCCCACTCGTTCCAGATCGTGACGCCGTTATCGCGCAACCACGACACGTTGCTCTCGCCGCGCAAGAACCACAACAGCTCGTAGGCAATCGACTTGAAGTGAACGCGCTTGGTCGTGATAAGCGGAAAACCCTCCGCGAGATTGAACCGCAATTGGCGACCGAACACACTGCGGGTGCCGGTGCCCGTGCGATCACCTTTCGTCACGCCGTTAGCGAGAGTGTCGCGCAGCAAGTCTTCATAGGGTGTTGCGATCGTGGTTGCCATCGCATCAATAGTACTGATGCGCGTCGCACTTCACACCGCTTTCTCACCCCTGCCGCCACACCAGCGCCTAGGGTTGGGGAACGACGAAAGGAACGGCAATGCCTGTAACGAGCGAAGCAACAACACTCTGGTTCGGAGACCTGTTTAGCGGCAAGGGAACGACGTCACTCGATTCCTCAGATGCTGCAGAATTCCCCGTCACGTGGGCTGCACGATCCGAGGGTCAAGAAGCTACGACCAACCCCGAGGAACTGCTCGGAGCCGCGCACGCATCGTGTTTCGCAATGGCGTTCTCCAACGGGCTAGCTGAGAACGGCACTCCCCCCGAAAGCCTGCAGGTCACTGCGGCTGTCACTTTCGACCCGGCCGAAGGCATCACCGGAAGCCACCTGCTGGTGAGCGCCAAAGTGGCGAATCTCAGCGACGACGACTTTCAGCGACTGGCGGCCGAGGCCAAAGATGGGTGCCCCGTATCGCGCGCCCTCACCGGCATCCCCATCACTCTCGAAGCGAGCTTGGCGTAGTCATGACTGACTCTGCGTCTGCGCCCACCGTTTCTCGCGTCCTTGTTGCGGGCGCTTCCGGCTACATCGGCACTGAACTGGTGTCCCAGCTGGAGGCCGCTGGCTTCGAAGTGTTGCGTCTTGTGCGCCACGAACCGGAGGGTGCAGACGAGTTCCGCTGGGATCCACGAGCGGGAACCATCGATGATCGGGCTATCGAGCGAGCGGACGCCGTCATCAACCTTGCTGGTGCCAGCACGGGAAAGATCCCGTGGACGCCGAGTTACAAGCGCGAAATTCTGCGATCCCGAGTTGATGGAACGCGCACGCTGGCTGAAGCCATTCGCCGAGCATCCTCGCCGCCCGCAGTATTTTTGAGTGGGTCAGCAGTCGGCTTCTTCGGTAGCCGCCCCGGCGAAGTGCTCACCGACGAATCGAGCAAGGGCAGCGGCTTCTTGAGTGACGTGGTCTACGCATGGGAGCAGGCTGCTCGGCTCACTCCCCCGACAACACGACTCGTGATGTTTCGCACCGGAATTGTCGTGGGCAAGGGCGGAGCTTTCACCCCCTTGAACCTACTGACCCGCTTCGGCGTGGGAAGTCGCCTCGGCAGTGGCGCCCAGTATTGGCCGTGGATCAGCCTCCACGACGAAGCCGCCGCGATCGTGCACTTGCTGCGCAGCGATTTCTCCGGAGTGATCTCCCTCGTGGGGCCCACCCCGGCCACCGCCGAGACCGTCACCAAGACGCTTGCACGCGAAATGGGCAAGCCGCACTGGTTCGCTGTGCCGAGCTTCGCTTTTCGGATGCTGGGCGACGCTGGCAAGGATCTCATCTTGGTCGACGAGAACGTTCAATCACCCACTCTCGCGAGCACGGGCTTCACGTTCACCCACACCACCATCGAGCAGGCCATCGACGCGTTCGTCGACTAGAGAGCGGCGCAGCAACTGTCTTCGTCTGCGACGCCTTCATCGTCGACGAATTCGTTAACGCAGAGTTTTGCCGCGCGACAACGCAATAGCGCGACGGGTAGCCCAGCGCGCTCGGCCCCGATCACCGGCGGCATCGTAGGCGAGGCCGAGACGTAGCCAGGTGCGCCACGAGGTGGGCTCTGCCTCTGCCTCTGTGCGGTAGCGATCGAACGCGCGATCGGCCGCGGCGGGGTCAGGACGACCACTCGGCAAAAGCTCAACGACCTCATCCGGCAGCGTTCCCTCCTCCGTGAGAGTAGTGAGCAGACGCTCGGCGCGCACAATGAAGATCAACTCTGCCGCGAGCGCCCAGAACCCAATGAGCGGCAGCACGAGCAGTGCCCAGCCCATCACGTTCACGATGGGCTCGTCGGCACGGATGAGAATCGTCGAATAATTAATGACGAAGATCAGGTAGATGGTAAGCAGCGCCACCATCACGAGGGCGGCAATACGAGTTTTCACTCGGAGGCCGATCCTGCTGGGGAGAGATCGATGAGTTGGTCGAGGCCAACAGTGACTCCCTGGGCGCTGGGCACAGCGCGCAGGCCGAGCAGGATGCCCGCTTCGTAGGAGTCCTGAGACATAGTGCGGTGGTCGACCGTGAGCACTTCTCCGGGCCCGCCGAAAATGACCTGTTGGTGAGCGATCACACCCGTCATGCGCAGACTGTGCACGGGGATGCCGGCAACCTGCTCACCACGAGCGCGCTGGTCAACGTGCGGGGCTAGCGCAGGGCCACGTTCGCTGCGGGCGTCGGCCATGAGTTCTGCGGTGCGCACGGCGGTACCGGAGGGCGAATCGACCTTGGCCGCGTGGTGGCTCTCGATGATCTCGATCGAGTCGAAGTAGCGAGCAGCCGATGCGGCGAACGACGTGGCAAGCGCCGAGCCAAGCGAGAAGTTGGGGATGATGACGACGCCGATCTCCGGCGTCTCGGTGAGCAGCGAGCGCAGTCCCTGCACACGATCCTCGCTCCAGCCGGAGGTACCCACGAGAACGCTCTTGCCGTTGCGGACGGCGAAGTCGACAACGGACGGCGAGACGCTGGGCTCCGTGACATCCACCACGATGTCGGCAACGAGCATGTCGCTGAGCTCCGAACGCGAATTGAGGGAGGCCGCGAGCGAAAAGTCAGCGGATGCCTCAACAACGCCACTGATGTACTTGCCCATGCGACCGGTTGCGCCGACTACCGCTACTTTCGTTGTCATTGTTCAAATCTACCAACGCTGAGCAGGGTCGAAGACTCCCCTGCTGCGAATGGGCTTGAGAGACCGACTCAGCACATCACCGACTCCCTAACCATGGCACCACGAGTACTCTGATTGTGTGCCTCAGTTTCGTTCGCTCCCCGTCACGGATGCTCTCGCTCACGAACTTCTCACCGAATACTTCAACTACCGCGCTGAGACGTTTCCGACGCCGTCGGGGTACGTTACGACGTTCCCTAGCGCGGAGCAGTTCACCGAGCCGCGCGGGGTCTTCATCGTTGTCGAGCCTGAGGGCAGCGATGGCACCCCAACAAGCAATGCAGCGGCGGGCGGCGCTCTGGGCTGTGGCGGCATCCGCCAGCTTGAGCCCGGTCGATTTGAGGTCAAGCATCTGTGGGTGCGGCCCGAGGGCCGCGGTGCAGGGCTCGGACGTCAGTTGCTCGGCGAGCTAGAACGCCGCGCACGCGCCTGGGGCGCGACCGAACTGGTGCTCGACACTAACGAGAGCCTCGCCGCAGCGGGTGGCCTCTACCGCTCGAGCGGCTTTGAGCCATGCGTTCCCTACAACGACAACCCCAACGCCACTACGTGGTACCTCAAACGCTTGATCTCACCGATGTGATCCTCACGGTGCTCCCGTGGGTGCACGCTTCGAACTCGCGCCACAGTCCGACAGCGCCGAGTAGGCGCTTAGTAGGGCTGTTCGGTCGGCATCCCCGTGCGCAATTCGACGGGAAGATGACCGAGGTCGTTGTGGTTCACGAGCACCGGTGGCTTTGTGCTGCGAACGCGGATGATCGTGAGCCCGCAGTTGGCCTGATTGAGTCCTAACCAACGCCACTGATCTCCACCCAGCACCTCGCGAACGAACCACGAGATAACGAAGTTGTGAGTGATAAGCAGGTCGTGGCGGTCTTCGCGGGCCGGCGTGAGGAA
Source organism: Rhodoglobus sp. NPDC076762 (assembly GCA_040687235.1). GTDB lineage: Bacteria > Actinomycetota > Actinomycetes > Actinomycetales > Microbacteriaceae > Rhodoglobus. The sequence continues at coordinate 53,302 of JBFBMV010000003.1, forward strand.
CTCGGCGACCGCATCTTCCATCTGCGCCTGACCGGCATCAATTTCCTCGTTCGTAACCGATCCGAAGAACGGCTCGAAAGCAGCAGGCATATCGGGAGTGGGCCCGCTAGGGATGCAGTCCATCAACAATGTCGTGGGCTGCGACTCGAGCGCAGGCATCCGCTCAGTCATGATCGCAGCGGTCTCAGCGGCTCGCTGCAGGGGCGAGTGGAACGCGCGCGTGAACGGCACCCCGCTCAGTCGCTCCGAGATCGCTTGCGCTTGGCGCACGCCCTTGCCCGAAAGCGGGCCATCGGGCAAGCCGTGTTCTGCGTCTTGCTGCTCGCCGTGACGCACGAGGTACAAGTAATGAGCCATCATCATTCCTTAGTCGATCTAGCTCTCGGCAGCGCTGCCGAGATCGATGCCGGAGAACATCTCTTCGTTGACGGCGCCCACTGCTGCAATAGAGAGGGGGCGCGATGAGAGTTCTTGAGCAAGTTCTTGGATGTCGCCTGCAGTTACCGCCGAAATGCGGGCGATCGAGGCATCAAGGTCGATAAATTCGCCGAGGGTGAGCTCGCTGCGGCCGAGGCGCGACATCCGCGAATCTGAGTCCTCAAGGGCGAGCGCTGACGCTCCCCGCAACTGGCCGATCGCGCGACTGATTTCTTCGTCGGTCACGTGGGCGGTGCCAAGCTTGTGGAACTCGTCGAGCATCAATTCGGTCACCTGGCTCACCTTGGCTGGCGAGCAACCGGCGTAGATACCGAAGACACCGGCATCGGAGTAACTCGGCGAGAACGAGTACACGGAGTACGCGAGACCGCGCTTTTCGCGCACCTCTTGGAAAAGCCGCGACGACATGCCGCTGCCCAGGATGGAGTTCAACACCGTCATCGTGGCGCGTCGGTCATCCGTAGCCGAGAGCCCTTCGACTCCGGCGATGATGTTGGCCTGCTCAATGGGGCGCTGTGTGACGTGCAGGCGCTGGCCAGGAGTGAGCACGGTGGAGTGTGCGCTGCCCGAGAGGTCACGGCGGGCAACCGGCGATGCTTCAGTCGAGAGATCCCAGCCGGCCGCGACGAGGCATGAGGAGATGGCCGCCACGAGTTCATCGTGGTCGACCGCTCCCGCGACCGTAATCACGAGATCTTGGGGACGATAATTCGACTGATAGTGATCCCACACCGCGTCACGCGAGATTGCATTGATAGTGTCGGGGCTACCGCCGATCGGCCGACCGAGTGGATGCGCGCCAAAGACGGCCTCGAAGTAACGCTCGCTCGCTACATCAGTGGGGTCGTCATCCGCCATCGCCAGCTCTTCGAGGATCACCCCGCGTTCGTTAGCGAACTCCGTAGGATCGATCAAGCTCGAGGTGAGCATGTCACCAATGACTTCGATTGCCATGGGCAAGTCGATGTCTTGCACCTTGGCGTAGTAGCAGGTGTATTCCTTGGCCGTCATAGCGTTGTGCTCGCCGCCGACAGCATCGAAGCTCACCGCAATGTCGAGGGCAGAGCGCGACGCCGTGCCCTTGAAGAGCAAGTGCTCAAGAAAGTGCGTTGCGCCGTAGGTTTCAGGATGCTCGTCGCGGGAGCCCGCTGCTACCCAGTAACCGACCGTCGCACTGCGTGCACCTGGTACTTGCTCACTCAGGATGCGCACACCGCTCGGCAAAACAGTTCTACGAACGAGACTGTCGCCGGTTGCGGTGAACGACAGTTCGGGAAGGTCAAGAGGAAGAATCACAGCGTCGCTCATCACCTATGAGCCTACGTCATTACCGCCGATCCGGTGCGTAGGGACTCCAGACGCCCTACAACCGACCCCCAAACTGGGGTATGGAAATGAGGACAGACAGACTTGTCTGTATGTCCTCATGTGCTAATGTTCTTAACGGCACCCGAAGCCAATAACCCATCACCGGGACCCGAACCCGGTGATGTAAAACAGGTGGCCGAGACCCGAACTCGGCCGCAAAATAAACCGCGTCGCTTGAACCCGAAATCTTGCGATGCACATAGTGGGGAAAAGTTCCTGATCCGAACCTCCACGGAAGGAGTGCGCTGCGATGGTATTTGAGACACCAGAGACTGCGCAGCGCGCTCCGGCCAAAGGCCGCATCCTCGAGACGGCCAACACGCTCTTCTACCAAGACGGCATTCTGAACGTCGGTGTAGACCGCATCATCGCGCAGTCCAGCGTCACTAAAGCAACCTTCTATAAGCACTACCGCTCAAAAGACAACCTCATTCTTGAGTACGTCAAGAGCCGTCGCGCTGCCGTCGAGACCGAAGTACAGTCGATCATCGACAATGCCGCCTCACCTCACGACGCCGTTCTCGGCCTTCTCGAGTCAGTCGCTGGCGAACTCACCAAGCCCGACTTCCGTGGCTGCCCGTTTCTCAATGTCGTCGCAGAATTCCCTGACCCGACGCATCCGGTTCGCGTATTGATCGCGGATCACCGCGACTGGTACAACGAGTCCCTCTACGAACTGATGCGCGCTGCCGAACACCCCTTCGCCGGTGACGCGGCAGATGAGCTCATGCTCGCCAAGGACGGCGCTCTCGCTGGCGGCTACGCCGGAGACACCATCGCGGCCGGCGCCGCCATGGCGCGTGTCGTCAAGCGTGTGCTCGGAGAAGCCGTCAAGGTCTAACCCGCCTCTGCGCCGCGATTGCTCACCGCAACGGTCACTCTGCGTAACGCGGACAGCCGTAACGCGGACAGCACTACAGGAACTGCGCTAAACCGCGGCCGATCAGTAACCAGAAACTCGGTCGAGCTCCGCGGACTGATGGCGAGTCAATTGCACGCGAGCAGCGGCGATGAGTTCGGGAACCTGCTCAGCGCGACTAGCGCTTACGACCGGAGCCACGACTGCCGGCTTATTCAACAGCCACGCGAGCGCGATTGTCGCAACGCTTTCTTCTTGCTCTTCAGCAACTTCGTCTAGGGCATTCAAAATCTTGATGCCACGACGGCGGAGATACTGCGCCGCATCATGGCCTCGTGAATTCTGGGAGAGATCAGCACGTTGGCGGTATTTGCCACTGAGAAATCCACTCGCCAGCGCGAAACGTGGCATAACGCCGAGGCCCTGGATGGCCGCGACATGGGCCAGCCCGGTTTCATACTCCTGACGGTGCAGGAGGTTGTAATGCGCCTGAACGGCGATCATTGGAGCAACACCCATCTGACCACACGCGATACGCGCTTGGATCAGTCGGTTTCCCGTGTGGTCAGCACCACCGAAGTAGCGCACTTTGCCCTCGCCAATGAGTTCATCGACCGCGAGAAGCGTTTCATCGAAGTCGACAGTCTCGTCATCGACGTGCAGGTAAAGCAGATCGATGTGCGAAGTACCCAGCCGCGCAAGAGACGCTTCGACTGAGCGCTTGATCGCTTCCGCACGCATTCCCGGATTGTCGCGACTCTTGCCCACCTTCGTTGCAACAACCATGTCGTCACGGTTGCGATGGAGTCGCATCCATTTGCCAATCATGAGCTCACTGCGGCCAGAAGCATAAGAATCAGCCGTGTCGATGAAATTTCCGCCGCCGTCAGCGAAGGCATTCAAGATGGATGCTGTCGAGGGGTCGTCGGCGGTCCAGCCAAAGACGTTCCCACTCAGGGCGAGCGGGAAGACACGAAGGTCAGAAGATCCGACAACTCTGGTCGAAAAGTGCTGCCCCGGAATTGAGCGCACACGAGTTGAACCCGGCAGTGATCGCGTCGGGTGCACTTGCGTCATAACGGCCTCCCACAAGGCTTTTGCTAAGAATAGGCTGCCACCGCACGCAATTCGCGGAGGACAGACAGATCGTTACTACTCCGTGTCGCAACAGGCCCGCGCGAGCGCCCGATGCCCGTTCGCGGTGTCGCCGGACGATCATCCTCGTCATAATGGCCACAGCTCCATTTTTCCCGCGAAAGGACCACTACCGTGAATGACCCCAATTGGAAATTGCCCGAAGTGCCGTCGTTCATTGTGGAAAGCCCCGACTTTGAAGAGGGTGGAGAGCTGCCTACATTTGCGCGCTCGGGCATCGCTAATGCCGGGGGCGAGGATCGTTCCCCCACACTGCACTGGCACGGTTTTCCCTCGGGAACGAAGAGTTTCGCGCTCACAGTATTTGACCCGGATGCACCCACTGGTAGTGGCTGGTGGCATTGGGCTGTGTACAACATTCCGGCATCCGTGGAGTCGCTACCCCAAGACGCCGGTAACCCGGACGCTCAACTCATGCCCGCTGGAGCCATCACCGCGCCCAATGAACTAAGAATGACAGCGTTTCAGGGCGCCGCTCCCCCAGCGGGACACGGCCCGCACCGGTACATCTTTACGGTGAGCGCCCTCGATAGTGAACTCCTCGACCTTGACGAAGGGTGCACCCCTGCGATGTTGGGATTCGCACTTCGCGATCACATCGTCGCGCGCGCACAGCTCATTGGAGTGTCGAGCACCGAAGTGTCTTAGCGGCGGCGGCTAGCTCGCAGCAAGTGAGCTCAAGAGCGGCTGAAGGCACGTCGAGTAGCCCGCACCAGCAATGCGGGTTGTGGGAAAACGCGAGGTAGCTCGCTTAGGTGTTTCGGCGGTAGTAGTGCGGAACGCGCTCGTAGCCCCGGCTGCGCATCTTCGCGACAGCCACGCTAACGACCACGACGACGACGACAATGCCGAGGGCCACCCAGAGGTACCATGCGGTCTCGAGCCACAGGAGCATGTCGCTCATGAAGGCATCAAAAGGAGTAGTGATTCGGGTCACTCGCTCAGGATAGCGGCATGAGGTACCGGCAGCGGGACCCCAACGAGGGGCAGACTAGGGTGACTACCCCCGTATTGCCTACATTCTTGTCGGAAGTTTTTTAGTCCAGGGAGAAGAATCGTCACTTAACGACTCAGCGCCCACCCTCAAGGAGGATGGGCGCTGAGTATGACGTGCGTTTAGCGGGACTTAGCTTTCGTCAGCGGGAGCCGCTGCTTCTGCGTCAGCCTCGTCAGTGACGGGTGCGAGCGAGAGCTTGCCACGGTCATCAATCTTGGTGATTTCAACCTGGATCTTCTGGCCGACTCCGAGCACGTCTTCGACGTTCTCAACACGCTTGCCACCGGCAAGCTTGCGAACCTCAGAGATGTGCAACAGTCCGTCCTTGCCCGGGGTGAGCGATACGAAGGCACCGAAGGTAGCGATCTTGACGACCGTACCCAAGAAGCGCTCGCCAACCTCAGGGTTGAGCGGGTTCGCGATGGCGTTGACCGCCGCGCGTGCAGCCTCAGCAGAAGGACCATCGACAGCGCCGATGTAGACCGTTCCGTCATCCTCAATCGAGATGTCGGCTCCGGTGTCATCCTGGATCTGGTTGATGTTCTTGCCCTTGGGCCCGATGAGCTCACCGATCTTGTCGATCGGGATCTGAACCGAGATCACGCGAGGAGCCGTGGGGGCCATCTCGTCGGGAGCGTCGATTGCAGCGTTGATCACCGAAAGAATCGCGGTACGCGCTTCCTTGGCCTGCTTGAGTGCACCGTCGAGAACCGACGACGGCAAACCAGCGAGCTTGGTGTCGAGCTGGATGGCGGTGATGAACTCACTCGTACCGGCAACCTTGAAGTCCATGTCGCCGAGTGCGTCTTCAGCGCCGAGGATGTCGGTGAGAGCCGCGTAACGCGTCTCGCCGTTGACCTCGTCGGAGATGAGACCCATAGCAATACCGGCGACGGGTGCGCGCAGCGGCACACCAGCGTTCAGCAGCGACAGAGTCGAAGCACAAACGGAACCCATCGATGTCGAACCGTTGGAGCCGAGAGCCTCGGAGACCTGGCGGATCGCGTAAGGGAAGTCTTCACGAGCAGGAAGCACCGGTGCGATAGCGCGCTCGGCAAGGAAGCCGTGCCCGATCTCGCGACGCTTCGGGCTGCCAACGCGACCGGTCTCACCAGTCGAGTAGGGCGGGAAGTTGTAGTGGTGCATGTAGCGCTTCTTGGTCACTGGTGCCAGTGAGTCAATCTGCTGCTCCATCTTGAGCATGTTCAGCGTGGTGACACCCAGGATCTGAGTCTCGCCGCGTTGGAAGATAGCCGAACCGTGAACGCGAGGAATGACCTCGACCTCAGCATCGAGCGCACGAATGTCGCTCAAGCCACGGCCGTCGATACGGATGCCCTCGGTGAGCACGCGGGTACGCATGACCTTCTTGCTGACGGCCTTGTACGCTCCGCCAACCATGCCGAGCACGTCTTCGCTGAGTTCTTCAGCGTCGACCTTGGACTGAACCTCAGCCTTAACGCGAGCCTTGAGCTCGTCGTCAGCGGTCTGGCGCTCGATCTTGTCGGCGATTTTGTAGACGTCGCGAAGCTCAGCTTCAGCGATTTCACTGACCACGTTGTACGCCTGGTCGGAGTACGGCGGGAAGAGCTTGAACTCGGCAACAGGCTTAGCGGCCTTGTTAGCGACCTCGAGCTGAGCCTTGACGAGCTGCTTGAGGAACGGCTTCGAGGCTTCGAGGCCCTGAGCAACAACAGCCTCGTCGGGCTTCGTGGCGCCAGCCTTGATGAGCTCCCAGCTGTTCTCGGTAGCTTCTGCTTCCACCATCATGATGGCGATGTCTTCTTCGCCCTTGTCGTTGGTGACCATGCGGCCAGCAACGGTGAGGTCGAAGACAGCGTCAGCAAGCTGGCTGTGCTTCGGGAAGGCAACCCACTGGTCGTTGATCAGAGCCATGCGGATGCCGGCAACCGGACCATAGAACGGAAGTCCTGAGATCTGGGTGCTGAGCGATGCGGCGTTGATCGAGAGTGCGTCGTAGAACTCGTCCGGAGCGATGCTCAGAACGGTGATGACGATCTGAACTTCGTTGCGGAGACCCTCAACGAAGGTCGGACGCATCGGACGGTCAATGAGGCGGCAAACGAGAATTGCTTCCGTCGAGGGACGACCCTCGCGGCGGAAGAAGCTTCCGGGGATCTTGCCGGCAGCGTACGAACGCTCTTCGACATCCACGGTGAGCGGGAAGAAGTCGAAGCCCTCACGCGGGTGCTTACCCGCGCTCGTGGCGCTCAAGATCATGGTTTCTTCGTCGAGGTACGCGGCAACGGCACCCTGTGCCTGCTGAGCGAGTCGACCGGTTTCGAAGCGCACGGTGCGCTTGCCGAACTTGCCGTTATCGAGAACGGCTTCGGCGAATGTGATTTCTGGACCCTCCATGCGGGGGTTTCTCCTTTGTTTTACGTCGCGCACCCGTGTGGTGTGCGACTCGTCAAGGAGCAGGAGCGGGCAGAAGGACGCGATGGTTCACGCGCATGCCTAGAGTGGCGGCGCGTGTCTGGCCAACAGTAGAAAGCCTCCGAACGACTCGGAAAATTACCACCGGTGACCAGCTTCTTGCCAGCCTGCTCCGTTTGTTGCCCTACTACTACGGGGACAACTGCTCACAATCGTAGCACCGGGGGTCTGGGAAGCCCTAGAGATCGGCCCGCGACACGGAAAATGGCGGTGTTGCAAGAGCTGGTGACGACCGGACCACCGATTTAACCGCGGAACTTGAAACCGAAGCCGCTTATCCACAATGACGCTAAGCCAGCTTCCAAGGTGCGCGCCATAGTCCCTAGCGCAGAGACGGAAGTGGTTTACCAGCAGACACGCAAACCTTGCGAACGACGTCCTCCACGTCGGTGTCTGCGATCACATCTAGCAACATGTGGGGGCTGGCATAGAGCCGCTCCAAGACCGTCAATACTTCGGGCTGTGAGAAAAGCCAGTCTCGTGAGTCGACGTATTGCGAGGACTCTGGCTGATGTTCCTCAATCAACGGAACTAGTACCGGCCTGTGCTCCTCGAGAAATCTGTCGATCAAGTTCTCAAACTGACGGAGTTCGTTTTCTTTGTAAGCGCGCACAAGAATCAGCATCAGATCCAAGTCGGGAAGACCGCCGGACGGTTCTCCGACCAGCGCTTCAAAACGCTCGTCTAGCGCCTCCAGCATCATTGCAGGACGATAGATAGCGAGCCGCTTTCGACGCTTCATCATTCGGTGCACCTCGTCATCGAACATTTCGACCACCACCGTGAGTCGAGAGATAACTCGCTTGATTCTGTTTGGCGGTTCGATTAGTCCCTTGTAGAGCAGTTTGTGCGAGACCGCTGACCACGCATCCTGAGCTCTTGTGCGCAACTGGACCTCGCACGGAATTGGAGTGCTCTCATGATCGACAACTGCGCTGTCGACCAATACGTAGTGAATCCCCGGATAGTAGAGTTGGTCGTGGCTTCCAGTCTTGACAGTACGTTCCAAAACTTGAAACCCGGACTTAGAAATCCATGAGTCCGCGCGCTTGAGATCACTCTTAGTTGAACAGATTACCCTCAGACCCACCTTGTCCTGAATCGAATCCCAGGTTCTCGGGTTCCCCATATCCTTTCGAAGTTTGCGGATTAGACTTCGCGCTGCCTTCACCCTGCCGGTGACATAAAAGTCTGACAATTCAAGCTCTAGTCCGGTTCGAACGCGAGCGCAGTATTGAGAAAGCGCTGAGTCGAGAAAAGGCTTCGCCGCTCTATAAGTTTCCCCTGGCGAGTCAGCGGAACTCATTTCTTTGGCTTACTCGAGAGCTGATAACCGTCGGGTGCACCCTTAACGATGATCCGCGGCCCCTCAGGACTGTCCGGTTCAAGCTTGATCGTTCCATCGTTCATTGCATCTGAACTTGCCGAAATCGTGACGTCACTTGTCGTGTGAACTTTCAGGCCGCCGATCTGCCCGCGCACCAACGTGACATCTTTCCGAAATTCCATCGACGCGATTTGAGCTCCGATAAACTCGGCGGCAAGATCGCGATCCTCTCGTTCAATAAAATCACGAAGAAACTGCGTCGGCTTCAGCTTAGATGCTGGACTCTCGAGCACCGACACGATCGCGGCAGCATACCTGAGCTTTTTTTCTTCGTTTAGTGTCGGAGAATTTAAGAACTTCCCGAGTCCCTTCACGAAGCGCTGAGTCAACACTTCAGCTTGATGAGTGAGTTCACAACCCAGAAATTCTGAGAGGAAGAAGTCCGCGTACCCGACGCCGTTTTGTTTATCTACCATTCGGCCGACCAACAAATCACTGTTTGGGTCTATCCACATCACAGCGATCTTGTATACCTGCGAGTTCTGGCCCATGATGAGCTCCGTTAGGTGTTGAACTTCAAACACCACGTCATCGCCCGCGCCGGAATGGTTTAGCCGCACGCCTTCTTGGTGTTCCGCTTTCATAATCACGAATCGGTCAAGACCGGCCGAAACTGCGGTGGCTGCCAGAAATACTCCTGCAGAGCTGCCTCCGCCTTGTGTCTTATGCATCCAATCTGCAATATTGCGCGAGTGCGCTGGTAGTAGAGCACCATCCGCAATAATTTCGCGAACAAGGGTAGGAACTGGACTAGAGCCGGCCTGTGCATCTACGATTTCTCGCCCGGACATTACATACGGGTCGAGCATCTCCTCACGAATAAAGCGATCCGTCTGCACATCTAGCGGAGTTGGTTGGTTTGAAAAAACCATTCCCGAATCGTCGTCGTCGCGCTGACGCCCCCTTGGAAGCTCGTGCAACATTGTCGCAACCAGATTGAGCTTTTGCACATCTGTCATTCTTCGCTCCTTGCTCGTAGCTCAAACCGTCACCGCGACCGCAGCGTTAAAGTCAAAGCTACAGAGAAAAGTCGAGCAATATACGACTCCGCCCTCCCCCAGTACGGAGGCCGACTGCGAACACAATTAGTCGGCGGGACCGAATGGAAGATCTCCTCCGTTTTGGGCATGCATGGAGAAGAAATCGTCGCCATTGAGTTTTGGCACAATCAACCTCAAGCGTTGAGGCCGGGTAAACGCGACAAATTTCAATGCAGTTCCGCATCTCAGCGTACTCCAGCGGCACTTGCACTCAACGAATGCTCAATCACGTCAGGGCACAACTCCGACATACGAGCCTGGACACAAATCAATGCCACCGCTCAAGGACCTAAACGCTCCGAGAAACCTGAAATCAGGCCATTCGAAGCTGAACCTCAAGTTATGGTCAATCGAGGGTAACCAGCCGCGTGGCAGGCGCGCTTCCCGGAGGTGGCCTACGCTGACGGGTATGGAACCCACAGAAGAAACACCCTCTGCGAGCGAAGAGAACAAGCGCAGGTTCCGCGAGGCGCTTGATCGCAAGCAGGGCAAAGAAACATCACGCCCAGGACATTTGGATGCCGAATCGGCTATCCACGGCACTCAGGACCGCGCCGATCACAAGCGCGACTTCCGCCGCAAGACTGGGTAAAACAAACGAAGCGACCGCTGCCGCCCGGCGAGACCGGCGGGGATACACCCCGCGGAGTTCGCCGAGCAGCGCGGCTGGTTCTTACTGCGCCCCGAAGCTACCGACGGGGCTAAAGCCCTCCGGCAGCGCAAAGGGATCAACAACCCGAGTCGAGCGATCGGAGACCGCGGCGAGCGCCGCGAGTTCTCCCGCCGCCCGCGCGATTCGTGCCGGAAGAGTGCTCGACGCAGTGTCTGAACCGCTTCCCCAATCAGCGGATGCCGCATATACGCCGGTCGGCACAGCCACAGCATGCAGGTAGCTGAAGAGCGGTCGCATTGCGTAGTCGATAGCGAGGGAGTGGCGATCTGTTCCACCGGTCGCTCCGAGCAGCACCGGCAGATCCGTTAAAGATTGCGGGTCGAGCACGTCGATGAATGACTTGAACAGCCCGCTGTAGCTCGTCGTGAAGATGGGCGTTACGGCAATAAGCCCGTCGGCTCCTGTGACGGCGGCGATCGCTTCGTCGAGCTTGGTGCTTGGAAAGCCCGTGAGCAGGTTGTTCGTTACGTCGTGCGCGAGGTCACGCAGCTCAATGACGGTCACTTCGGCTTCGATACCGCGATCACGCAGGTCGGTGACGGTTGCTTCGGTGAGGCGGTCGGCAAGTAGTCGGGTGGACGATGGCTGGCTGAGGCCAGCGGCGATGACGGCAATTTTCTTGACGTCGGACATGATGGGCTTCTTTCTGGGGAGCTAGTGGAGTGGAGTGAGCCGGTAGCGAAGCTAGACGGTCACGGGGACGTCAGCCGCGGCGGTGGCGAGAGCCGCATCGCGCTTGGCGACGAGCGAAGCGTGAGTGGGAGCATCCGGAACCTCAGCGGGACGGTTGGTGGCGAACTCCTTGCGGAGTACGGGAACTACCTCTTCACCGAGAATGTCGAGTTGCTCGAGAACGGTCTTGAGCGGCAGGCCAGCGTGGTCCATGAGGAAGAGCTGGCGCTGGTAGTCGCCGAAGTGTTCGCGCATGCCGGCGTACTTGTCGATGACCTCTTGCGGGCTGCCCACTGCTAGCGGCGTCTGGTCGGTGAAGTCCTCCATCGAGGGTCCGTGGCCATACACGGGAGCGCTGTCGAAGTACGGGCGGAACTCTGCCTTGGCCGCCTGTGAGTTGCTGCGCATGAAGGCTTGACCGCCGAGACCCACAATGGCCTGCGCCGCGGTGCCGTGGCCGTAGTGCTCGAAGCGCTGACGGTAGTAGCTCACGAGACGCATGTAGTGCTCTTTGGGCCAGAAGATGTTGTTCGCAAAGAAGCCGTCGCCGTAGTACGCGGCCTGCTCAGCGATCTCGGGACTGCGGATCGAGCCGTGCCAGACAAAGGGAGGCACGCCATCCAAGGGCCGCGGCGTCGACTGGAAACCTTGCAGCGGAGTGCGGTACTTGCCCTCCCAGTTCACGAACTCTTCGCGCCACAGCTTGTGCAGCAGTGAATAGTTTTCGATGGCCAGCGGGATGCCCTCGCGAATGTCTTTGCCAAACCACGGGTACACCGGCCCGGTGTTGCCGCGGCCCATCATAAGGTCGGCGCGACCATCGGAGAGGTGCTGAAGCATCGCGTAGTCTTCGGCGATCTTCACGGGATCGTTCGTCGTGATGAGCGTCGTGCTGGTTGAGAGGATGAGCTTTTCGGTCTGCGCGGCGATATAGGCCAGCGTGGTGGTGGGGCTCGAGGAGAAGAACGGAGGGTTGTGGTGCTCCCCCAGGGCGAAGACATCGAGCCCGACTTCTTCCGCTTTCTTGGCGATGGTCACGGTGGCCTTGATGCGCTCCGCCTCGGTGGGCGTCGTGCCGTTGGTCGGGTCAGTCGTGATGTCGCTGACGGTGAAAATTCCGAACTGCATGGTGTGCTCCGGTCTCCCAAAATCTGTCTGGATGAATCAGTTATTCCGTTCAACCACGCTGTTTCCCGATAATTCCGGAGCCGTACCGCCAGATGGCGGTTAACGTGCAGCCATCGTGGAATGAGTGGCGGTACTCGCGCAGTGCCGCAACGCTCTAGCGTGGAGGCAGGCCGTCACAGTGGCGTGGCGCAGACCAATGGAGGTCTCATGACTACGAACAATATTCATTCCGCTCCCCCGTTCGACACCGAACTGGCGGCAGTGCTCTCGATTGTGAACGAGCAGTTGCCGCCCACCCTCACCCCCGACATGATCGTTCCCCTGCGCACCGGCATGGCAACATCCCTCGACGAACTTCTCGAAGGCCGACCGATAGCCCACCGCGAAGAGACCTTTGCGGGTCCCGACGGCGATCTGCTCATCTCTATCTTCCACCGCACCGATCATGCGAACGCGGGCCTCGGGATCGTTCACCTTCACCCGGGAGGAATGATCATTGGCGATCGCTTCACCGGCATGGAAACCATGCTGGCGTGGGTCGAAGAATTAGATGCGGTGGCGGTGTCGGTCGAGTACCGATTGGCTCCCGAGCATCCGGACCCCGCCCCTATCGAAGATTGCTACGCCAGCTTGGTGTGGGCAGCGGACAACGCTGACCGCCTCGGCATCGACTCGACGAAGCTCATTGTTGCCGGTGGCAGCGCTGGTGGCGGCCTCGCTGCCGGCACCGCACTGCTGGCTCGCGACCGCCAAGGGCCAGCGCTGGCCGCACAAATGTTGATCTACCCGATGCTCGATGACCGCAACGAGACCGTGTCGAGCCATCAAATCGACGGCACAGGCGTCTGGGACCGCGGCAGTAACGACACCGGCTGGGATGCTCTGCTCGGCGACCGCCGCAAGACCGATGACGTCTCGATCTATGCTGCTCCCGCCCGGGCCACCGACCTCAGCAATCTGCCCCCGGCGTTCATCGACGTAGGAACAGCAGAGGTATTCCGCGATGAGGATGTCGCCTATGCCTCCGCCATCTGGGCAGCGGGCGGGCACTGTGAACTGCACGTGTGGCCCGGCGGGTTTCACGGCTATGACTCGATGGCTCCGTTCGCGGCGCTATCGGTCGCGACGCAAGATGCACGACTCAGCTGGTTGCGCCGCACGCTCGGCCTCTAATCATCCACCGGCACACCCCAGCTTCGCTGTGATTCGAGCCCTACCGCGACTGTCTGTTCTCGCAGGGTCGCAATAGAGTAGGGCTCGAACCACAGAGGGCGGAACGAGAATGCAAGAACTAGCCGGACGCTTGAAAGCGCTCGACCCCGAGGCCAGCGAAACCTTGCGGGTGATCTCCTACTTCGACGCGTTGACCGCCGGTCATGCCAACGCCGAGGTTCTTGTTCGCGGCGCGAGCATGCTGGCCGGATGCCCCGCTGGGGTGGCCTCGCCGTCTCTCAGCCTGCGAGTCGACGAACGTGGACGCCGCAGTGCCGATCCTGGCTCCCCCGCTTCGTGGCCAGCCCGAAGCCTTACCGGTGGAGGGACGGTCTGGATCGAACGCGATGGCGGCGCTCACGCGAACGACGACATGATTCTCGAGCGTGTCGCGCTCGCCCTCAGTATCCTCTTCGAACGCACCGGCCCTGCCGAAGCATTACGCAATCCCGTCGAGACCCTTCTCGACCCCACCGAAACCGTCGAGCACCGCCAAGCCGCAGCCCAATCTCTGCACCTGGTCACCACTACGCGCTATCGCGTGATCACTCAGCCAGCAAGCACCACGACAACGGCTGCGGGCCCTGCTGCCGTGATGACAACGGTCGCTGGCGCCGTTCGCGCCGAAATCGTGCTCAGTACGGATGCCGTGGCAGCAGAACGCGCCGGCATCGGCATCGCTGCCTCTCCCGCCGATCTGGTGCGCTCGTGGCTTTCGGCGCTCACCGCGCTACGCCTGACCTCCGATCATGAGCCCGTGTTGTACGGCGACGATCTTGGTTCGCTGTTGTTGCTCGCCGAGATCAGTCCCGCCGGAGCCCCCGAGAATTGCGACCTCCAGTCGCTGGGCGTCGTGATTCGCGAGACCCCGCGCATCTTGCCCATGCTCGACACTCTGGCCGCGAGCGAGAGTCTTCGAGCAGCGGCAGCGACTCTCGGCTTTCACCACTCCACGGTGCAGTCACGGGCAGAAGAGTTGAGCGCGAAGCTCGGCTTCGACGTGCGCACATCGCGCGGTCGCACCCGACTCTCTGTGGCTCTCGCCCTTCACCGGCTCGAGACCACTCACTTCGACTAATCGAAGTTCGCACTCACACCGACAATGCGCTGCAGCGGCGTTCGCTACGCCTCAGTTGAGAGCTGACCGCGCACGATGGAGTCACCGGAGTGAGCCGGGTTTCCGTCGAACTGTTCCTCAGAGATATCGACGAGGTCATAGTTTGAGATGTCGAGGCCGTCGGGAACCGTGAACTGGCCTGATGTGCCTTCAACGATTCCGAGGCTGACGAGGGCCGTAGCATCCGTCGTGATCAGCCAAACTTCACGATAGCCACCGTCGGTCGAAGGGGCATCGAAGTTGACGTCGATCACTCGTGTACCGTCGGGCAACTGTTCAAGCTTGGCTTCACCCGAGGAATCTGGCCACGCCGGGAATGCATCGAGAGTTGCACTCGCGAGGATAGTCGGCTGCTCAGCGGGGCTGAAAGTCGACCACAACGCGGTACCGGCGCTCGCGACCAGCGCTACAGCGGCCGCGGCGGCAACGATGCCAACCCACGGGCGACGTCGGCGCTCGGCGAGCGAGTGCACGGTGCCACTTTCCGCACTATCCGTTGCGGTCGACTCGTCCACCGCGACATCGTCTCGGTCGACGCGTTTCTGGGCCAGCTCATCGCTGGAAACCCTGTCGCCAGCATCGCCAATGGTGGGGGCGGCTGTCGCACTTGCGTCTTCTGCCGTCAGCGCCAGCTCGTCGCTGATGCGGTCCCACACGCGCGAGGGAGCCTCTAGAAGCTCACCAGCATCGAAAGTGGAGCGGCCGATCATGGCAGCACGCGAAAGGATTTCGATCTCGCGGCGGCACTGGTCACATTCGCTCACGTGCACACTGTCTTCGGGGAGGGCAACTTGCTCACCCAGGGCGAGCAGCGCAAGGACCTCAGGATCAACGTGTCGCATAGGTCGCCTCCAATCGTGTTCGCATCCGTTGCAGACTGCGCCGGATGTGGCTCTTAACCGTTCCCAAAGGTAGTTCGAGACGGTCAGCTATTTGGTTGTGGGTGAGATCGTCGAAGAATGCTAAACGCATGATTGCTTGGGCGTCTGGCTCGAGGCGCGAGATTTCGTCGGCGACCATCAGAGTGTCGGCCAAGTCGAAGTCTTCCACGACTGCCTCGCCTGTGGATGTCGTTGACGCCAGTTCTTCTTGAAGCCGACGAATGCGAGCTCGAGCTTCGTGAGTGTCAGCAATCTTGTTCTTAGTGATTCCGACGAGCCACGCCGAGAGGCTCGACCGCTCGGGCTTGAAACTCGCGCGACCCGTCCAGGCCGATACGAACACTTTTTGAGTGACGTCTTCGGCATCACCGCGGTCACCGAGCGAGCGAACCGCTAGCGTGAAGACGAGCGATGACCACCGCTTGTATACCTCCGCGAGCGCCGCTTCGTCGCCAGCGATGAACGCCTGCGTCACGCGGGCTTCTTCTGCGGCTTCGTCGTCGGTCATAACTCTCCGGTCGAGAATGTGGTTCATAGCGGGTTGGCGATCGCTACAACGTTGTCAGAGTATTGCCGCACATTTTCGTCGAACTGTCCACCGCAGGTGAGTAGGACGATCCGCGGAGCACCGTCGCGATCGAAGACCTGGTCAAGCGGAACTTGCGCTTTCTGAACGTTCTGCACCGACTCAAGTTGGTAGCGGTGATCGACGCCATCGTCGGTAGTGACGATAATTTCTGCCTGAGCGGGCATCGACGCCAGTCGCGAAAACGGTCCGAGACCTTGAATGAAGTCGTCGACATGGGCCGTGATGACAGTAGACCCGGTGTCGCTGCTCGGAGACGAGCCGTATTGGTACCAGCCCGCGACGGTGATGTTCTCGGGAATCTCCATGAAGCCGTCGGGTTGAATGCCGACGGGCGCGATAGAGATATCGACCCCCACGGATGGGATCTGGATCCGAACCGGAGCAGCAACCTGCTCGACGGGCGCAATCTCACTTGACTGCCGCGGCACGTCGATCACAGCGGTGGGAGCTGGCGAGGCTACAGGCTTCGGGGTTATGGATTGAGCTGGGGGTGCTGCACAACCAGCAAGGAGAAGCGCCATGGCTGTGAGGGCTAGGATTCTCGGGGCCATGACGTTCTCCTTGCTGGGGTGTGTGGGTGCTGGTCGTGCGTGTCGTGCTGTGGAGGTTGTGCTGGTAACTACTTCGCGGCGCGAGCTGCGCTGAGTCGGGTCGCGGCGAATCCTGCGAGGGCAAGAAGCGCTGCAAGGCCACCGAGACCGGCGACGAGAATGCCGTTGTTGTTGTCAGCGGCCAGACCTGCCGTTCCGGCATCTACACCGGTCGGGTTCGAGTGAAGACCGTCGATGGTCTGCACTGCGAGGGTCAGGTTGTCGTCTGAGGCACTGCCCCAGGCGTACACGATCGTGTTGACACCTTCGGCGATGGCAACATCTGCCGGCCCGATAACCGGGTCGGTGGTACCCGTGAGGGCGACAGCGGCAGAAATGGTGCCGACCGGGAGGTCTGCTTTCACTTCATCGGGGTTGCTCAGGTTTTCGAAGGCAACTGCATCGTTGGCGAGTACGTCGACAGCGGGGGCTGCGGCAGTGTGGCGAACGGTGAGTCGGCCTTCACCGGCAGCGACCGTCGAGAGGTCGTTGGTGAAGAGACTGGCCGTGGGGTCACCTGACTCATCGAGGTGAGCGACCGCGGTGTAGCTCATGTTGGCTTCGAGGGTGAGGTCGATCGGGCCGATTGCTGGTGCCGAATCGTCAACCGCATCAGAAGCAGTGATCGCGACCGTGTACGTGTCGGCGGGCAGATCCAGCGGGCCTGCCAGGTCACCAGGTTCAAAGTCGTCGAGGGTGAGTTCGCCGTTGACGTAGACGTCGACGGTGAGTCCGGGCACTGCGTGCAGAACGTACAGGTCAGCGGTGGTGTCCGAGATGGCGTTGGCGGGGATGGCGACTCCTACGGCGGCAATCGCTCCGGCGGCTACACCGGCAAAAATTTTGTTTCGCACTGTTCTTGTCCTCTCATGGTCTGGCGTAAATCGCCTTACATGGAGTACTTCTGGCTGAACCCCTGTTTTGGATGCAGCAATTGCAAAAAACTTTAAAGTTTCTTTTCTGGGGCGGCCGGTGCGGCACTCTCTGGGGCGGTCGGCCCGGCTCCCTCGGGTGCGGCATCCGGGCCCGCTGGCGTAGCCGTGATGCCAGTCTTTTGGCGCCAACCGAGCCACGCCATGATGATCGCTCCGACGACGAGCGCCCAAAACGCGGAGCCAATTCCGATCACGGTGATGCCCGACGCGGCAACGAGGAACGTGGCGATGGCCGCGATGCGGTGCTCGGGAGCATCCAGAGCAGTACGCACCGAAGTGATGAGAGCGCCGATAACCGCGAGCCCCGCGATGGCGACAACCACGATGGGAGGCGCTACCGAGACGAGGGCAGTGGCGAAACCAGCCCCTAGACCGATCACGACGTACGTAGTGCCCGCCGCCACGGAGGCGATCCAGCGGCGCTTGGGGTCGTCATGCGCTTCTTCGCTGGCCGTGAGCGCTGCCGTAATTGCCGCGAGGTTGAGGGCGTGACCGCCGAAGAACGCGCTCGCGGCAGAGGCGGTGCCGGTTACCGTGAGAGCGGGGCCGGCGGGAACCGCATAGCCGTAGGTGCGCATGACGGTGAAGCCCGGCACGTTCTGCCCCGCCATCGTGACGATGAAGAGCGGGATGCCGAGGCTCACGATCAGAATCGGGTCGAAGACGGGAACCACGAGAGTGAGCTGTGGCACCACGGCGGCATCACCAAACAGACTGCCGTCGGTCGTGAGCGCAATCGCAACGATCGCTGCAACGAGCGCTCCTGGCACAGCCCACCGCGGGGCAACCTTCAACAGAATCAACCACGCCACGACCATCGGAAGGCCCAACCAGGGGTACTCCACCGATGCCGTAATCGGCGCAAGACAAATCGGGAAGAGGATGCCCGCGAGCATCGCACTCGCGATCGGTTGTGGGATCCGCGTGATGAGCCGCCCGAGCGCCGGCACGACGCCGCACACCATAATGAGCACGCCGCACACGATGAAGGCACCAACCGCGGCCTGAAACTCAACGTCGCCCTGCGCTGCAACGATCAGTAAGGCGGCACCGGGAGTCGACCAGGCGACCGTGATCGGCATCCGGTAGCCCCACGCCAGCCCAATCGTCACAAGCCCCATCATGACCGTCAGAATCAACAGGCCAGATGCTGCCTGGTCGTCACTCGCGCCGACCGCGTGCAGCCCAGCCACCACAAGGGTGAACGATGATGCAAAGCCCGCGATACCGGCGATGATGCCGGTAGAAAAGAGCTGGAAAATGGCGGATGCCTCTCTAGAGCGTGAGCACAATCTTGCCACGAGCGTGGCCTTCGAGAAGCTTGGCGTAGGCCTCAGAAACCTGCGCGAGCGGGAACACCGAGTCGATCGGAACCTCAACGGTTCCGGCAGCAACGAGAGCGGCGAGCGACGCGAGGTCGTCGGGTGTTGCGCCCGCGGCGCCGACGCCCGAGGTGCCGTACTCCGAGACCGCCGCGTAGTCAGCAATCGTGTTGATGCGGTCGGCCGGGGCACCCAGCGCTAGCGCAGCATCCACTGTTTCGCGGCCGTTGTTATCGAGGGCAGCGGTCACACCTTCGGGGCTGATCTCAAGGATGCGCTCGACCATGCCCTCGCCATACGCGACGGGGTGGATGCCGAGCGAACGCAAGAACTCATGGTTCGATGCGCTGGCGGAGCCAATCACCTTCGCACCCTTGAGCTTGGCGAGCTGCGCGGCGATGACGCCGACGCCACCCGCTGCAGCGCTCACGAGAACGGTGTCGGCCTCAGTGAGGGCGACCGCTTCGACGCTTGCCCAAGCCGTACGACCGGCGATATCGAGGCCGCCCGCCTGTTCCCAGCTCAAATCAGCTGGCTTGCGAACGAGCTTGGCTGCGGGAACAACAACGAAATCCGCTTGGCCACTGAAGCCCTTGCCACCGAGCACTTCGTCGCCGACAGCCCACTGGTCCACTCCCGCGCCAACTTCGTCGACAACACCGGCGAAGTCGTTGCCGTTGCCACTCGGGAATTCCACGCTTTGTGGATTAGCCGTAGCCGCTCCTCGAAAAACCTTCGCATCAAAGGGATTGATGCCGGCGCACTTCACGCGCACCCGCACCTCGCCCTCACCAGCGTGAGGTTCGGTAACTTCGGAAATCGTGAGCACTTCAGGCCCACCGAGCTGAGAGTAAGTAACACGACGCGACATGCTTCGAGCCTAACCGGTGCGTCGCAGTTGCACACTGGGGTAATCCAACTGGGAGAATGGGCAACGTAAGGCACGCATTGACAACTCTGGTTAGGACCGTAATGAGCTCGTCTGACAGCACCACTCCCCGCCCCGTCTCGGCTGAAGATCTTCTCCCCGGACTCTTGCGCGTTCACCGCGGTCAACTCATGGCCGTCGCCGTCATCGGGCTTGTGCTCGGAGTCATCGGCCTACTGTTCCCCGGCGCGACCTTGCTCACCATCGCAGTGCTCTTCGGCATCTACCTCATTGCGTCGGGAATGTACCGTGTGACCGCCGCCTTCGTCGCGAACAACCTTGACTCCCCGATGCGCTGGACCACTGGCCTTCTCGGACTCCTCATCGTGATCGCCGGCATCCTGTGCCTCGCTAACCCGTTCCAGACGCTCATCGCGCTCGCCCTCGTCATCGGAATCGGCTGGATTCTCGAAGGAGTCGTCGACCTCGTCGGTGGAGTGCGCGGCACCATCCACCCTCGCTGGTTTGGCTGGGTCAGCGGCATCGTCTCGATGGCAGCCGGAGTAGCGATGTTCGTGCTCCCCGCCGCCGGCGTCTTCTCGCTCGTGGCTATCGGCGCCGTGCTCATGATCGCCGTGAGCCTCACCACGCTGCTCACTCTGCCACGCAAGCCCAAGACCGCTGCTGCCAGTGCACCGGCTACCGCCGAATAGGCAACACGCTCACAGCAACAACAAAGGCCGCCATCGCAATGCGATGACGGCCTTTGGCAAGTGTGACGAGTCGACTAGCGGCGCAGTCCCAGCTTCTCAATCAGCGTACGGTAACGCGTGATGTCAACGTTCTGCAGGTAACCCAGCAGACGACGACGCTGACCAACAAGAAGAAGCAGTCCACGACGTGAGTGGTGGTCGTGCTTGTGCATCTTGAGGTGCTCCGTGAGGTCGAGGATGCGACGAGTCATCATCGCGATCTGGACCTCGGGGGATCCCGTGTCACCTGGGTGGGTTGCGTACTCTTCGATGATCGCCTTCTTGATGCTTGCTTCTAGAGCCATAAGGTGATCCCCTTTCTAGTCGTTGCGCGGTGCCCATAGCTGAAATGCTTGAGCTCTCTTTATCCGCGGCCGTTAGACGGCAACCTTGAAAGTTTAGCAGAGGCAGGGCTCCCGCAGTACTACCCAGCGAAGAGAGCAACAATCGCGGGAATCGCGAACGCCACCATCGTGACGGTGGCCGCGAGCGCAACCGCTCCCCCGACGATGAGCCACAATCGGTTGCGTCGGCGGGCGGCATCCACTTCTGTACGCAATCTTTCGAATCGTGCGGTGAGTCGTACGCTCGCTCCAGTGACCGCCGGCCGTACGTCCCAGCCGCTCAGACGTGCAGCAACCGGTGCGAGCGCTGCCACTTCAGCCCGCGAGTAGACAACTTCGTGCCTAATGAGCCACGCGGCGACATCGCGCAACGGAAGAACAGGCACCGGCGCCTTCATCCGCCCCCGCACCAACTCGGACGTCGCCGTGAGGGCAACGAGCGGACTAACGCGAACCGAAGGCGCGCCAAGCGCACCAAAAGCTTCGGTGAGCCGCTCGGCGAGAGTTGTGGCGTCTCGAACATGAGCAACCCGGCGCCCGTTGATCAGAATCATGCGACCAGCCGTGACGACTTTCGCGTCAGCATGCCGACGACTGCAGACCGCGAAGACTCCAGCGGGACCGAGGATGACGTGGTCGGCACCAACGCTCTGATCGTGATCGTCTCGAGAGCCAGCTACCAACCAGTCGGCACCCAGCGCAGCGAGCGCGACAGCCGATTCGAGCTCGGCGACGGCGTGGGGGTAGGTGTCCCTCGCTCGCGGTGAGAGTGGGCTAACGCCGCAAAACCGGCGAAACCAAGAAAGCGGTTCACTCTCAGCCTGCGCTCGAAGGCACGCCGCCATCGCCAGACCGTATCCGGAGCCTTCCGCTGAAGGTACCGGAGCGCGTGCTTCGTGCGACCGATCGCTCACCGAATCCCCCAACATTGTTCACTGTGAGATTATCCCGCTCGTCGTGATCGCCCAAGTCGACAACGAGCCCCGGTCGCGCGGCTTAAGGTAAGAGCATGAACGTCGCACCACTACTCGACCTGCTGCTCGTTGTGGTGCTGGTCGGCTACGCGATCTACGGGTTGCGTATTGGCCTCACTCGCAGCATCTTCGTTATCGCTGGGGTGGCGGTCGGCGTTATCTTTGCCGCGCTCTTCGCGCGCAGCATTGCGCAGCTCGCCTCTATCCCGCAGGTGCGCGTGCTCGTGGCGGTCTCAGTCGCGGTGGGCCTTGTGGCGATTGGCCACGCTATAGGTTCCGCAGCGGGTAAAGCAATCCACGTTTCGATCGAAACGAAAGTTCTTCGCGGGGCAGATCGCGCGGTAGGCGGGCTCGCAATCGCGGTTCTCGCCGCGCTCGTGATTTCAACCGTCAGCTTCAGTGCCGCGCAACTGGGCGTGCCTGTATTGTCGCGCACCATTTCGGCATCCGCGGTTATTCGAACAATTCAGGATGCGACGCCCGATGTTGTAGAAGCGAACATTGCGCGCTGGCGAACCGCCCTCAGCGAGCGAGCTCTTCCCTTGCTCGGCTCGCCGCTGGGTGATCCCAACGCGCAAATCCCCACGATCGACGCCGAGAGTCCGGCGCTTGCCGCAGCGGCGCAGTCTGTCGTTCGCATCACCGGTAACGCTTATGCCTGCGGTCAGGGGCAGACAGGGAGCGGTTTTGTTATCGCGCCGGAACGGATCATGACGAACGCACATGTTGTTTCCGGCACCACCGGCCCGGTTGTCGAAGCGCTCAATGGGCAAGTGCTGGCCAGTTCTATCGTCTACTTCGACTCCGTCCACGATTTAGCGGTACTCGCCGTTCCCGGGCTGACCGCGGATACTCTCAGGCTGGGTGACACTGCCCGCCCCGGCACCAGCACCGCGATTCAGGGTTACCCCTATGGCGGGCCATTCGTGACAAACGCAGCGCTGGTGCAGCACGTGAGCACCTTCGACAGCCCTGATATTTACGGCGAGGGCGCCAGTCCCCGGGAGGTCTATACGCTTGCCGGTCAGGTTAATCCCGGCAACTCGGGAGGACCGCTTCTCACCCTCGACGGAGAGATCGCTGGCACCATTTTTGGCAGCAGCACCGAACAAAACAACGTGGGGTACGCCCTGACTCTGGATGCGGTTGCCCCCGTCGTCGAACGTGCGGCCGATCTCACGGCATCTGTCTCCAGCGGCACCTGCATCGCTCACTGACGAAGCCGGAGCCTCATAATTTCTCGTCGCCCGCTGCACGCATTAACAATCACACCTGCGAGCTATCCCGCCCCGCTGGGGTCCTCATCGTCACAACGCAGGAATTCGGGCGCCGTCGGATTCAAGTTCTTCGCTGTCGGCGCGATCGTGCTGGCGTGCTGGTGCGCCCGCACTTCATTGATTTCGCCGTCGTCGACGTCAACCCAGAATCGCTAAGCGCGGTCGCGATCACGTCGTTCCGCAGCAATACCAAGCTAACTGGACGTGTTCCCGAGGGGCGCGGTGTCGCTGCTCTGCGATCACGGCAGGGTCGGAAGCCACCCGGACATGCGAGCAGCCTTCTGCGGCTCGCCCGGGCCCGCGAGCGAAAGAGCGCGCATGGCACCCTGACCATCGTCACTCTGGAGGCCTCTCAGGGCTGAGACGCGTAGTTTCCGGCCGAACTCCCCCGACGTCGTCGAGCACGAGCGCGAACGCCGGCCACCGTGAGTGTCACCGCAACCCCTATCGTGGCCCCCACAGAGTTGGACACAATATCCCGCATATCAGAGACGCGCGAAGGGATGAACTGCTGGACCCACTCGATTCCCGCCGTCAGCACCACGGCGAGAACCAGCGCAAGCCACCATTGGCTCTTTCCCACCAGTAGAACAAAGAACAGTCCCACTGGAACGAACAGAGCGATGTTTGCCATGAACTCAAGATCGTTAAACGTGAGCCACTGAGTTGCCGCATAGCGGTCAAGAAAAACCGCGAGCTGCCACAGGGGCCCATTGCGCTGGTCAGGGGCCTGTGGACTCAACGTCAACCAAGCAACGATGGCGAGATAGCTGAACGTGGCAGCGCTCAGATAAGGATGACGCCGAAACATCCACCAATCGTGCCTTACAAAGACTATGAAAGCGCTCGACGCGCTATGAAGTGACCACAAGTTCGGTCAATACAGAGACCAATGACCACACCGAGAGGAAGGTAAGAATAAGAGCGGTGACGACCCAAAAGAATCGACGAGCACTCGCCGTTCGCACGTCATGGTGAATCCGTACGAAGGCACGCGTTATATTCCGTGAGTGAGTGACAACCTCCTGGGCGGGCGGCCAGGTGTCCGCGGACTCTGCAATGGTCGAGAGCGTCGCGACTTCCTCGCCGCTTAGCACCACTGGAGACGACAGGAGCCACTGTTCGAGCTGCATGGAGGTGAGGATATGCACGTCCTTTGGCAGGGCGAGCATCGAAAGCTTAACGGGGTTCACCACCACCAATACCGCGACGACCTCTACGGTCGAGCTCCGTGCCTCACTCAGCGTCACCCCCACACGGTGAGCGGATGCTCGCGCGTTCGTTATCGCCCCGCTAATCGTTTTCGCGATCACCAACTCATCGCCATTGACTGCGACGTCATCGCCCTGACAATTGACAACAGAGATAGCAAAAACTCCGGCTCGACCGACAGCGAAGTGGTCGAGCGACGTCTTGCCGAGCGGAACGCCATGCAGAACATCCCAGCTGTGCCCGAGATGGTCGAGGATCGAACCGACCAGCAGCTCCCCCACGGCGCCGCGGTAGTGTGCGCGTCCTGCCGCAGTCAACGGTGAAACGCCAACAATGCGTGCCAGTAGCCCACGCGGCGAGCGGTCGGATTGCGCTTCGATAACCGCAGCCATAGCTGACTGTCCAGCGATGCGCCCGCGAAGATCGTTTTTCTGCGGCACGCAGACCCTCCAGCTTTTTCATGCGGTCAACCGCATGCAGAAATACGTTGGGCCGGAGGCTCCCCCGCCTCCGGCCCGACTCGTGGCGAAGAATCGCTCCCGAGTGAAGGTTCCTCCCCCGAGGAATAACTTCTAGATCAATAGTGCCTAACCTGTGAATCCGCCGAAACCCCCACTATTGGGCATACCCGAGTGGGGGTCAACTCCCTCGATCACCCTTATTCCGGGGTGGGAATACCGTCCGGAAGGCCTTGGGAAGCGACGATACTGAGGCGTTGAGTCGAGCGCGTCATGGCCACGTAGAGCGCCGCAGCTCCGCGCGAAATGTCGTCAACAATCCGTTGCGGTTCGACAACGACGACCGAGTCGAATTCCAGCCCCTTCGACTCGCGAGGAGTCAGCACTGCGATTGGCTTGTTGAGGCCGGCAGCGCCCTCGCCCACGTCGGCGGCGAAAGACTGCTGCAGGGCATCCACAATGCTGCTCGTGAGCGAATCACTGACGATAACGGCCAACGTGCCGTCGCTGGAGATTGCACGATCAGCGGTGACAACGTCACTGACGCGAGACCCTAATTCTTCGGCGGAAACAAGGGTCACGTCGACGGGCCACTGACTCTGACGAACCGCGCGCGATGGCGTGATCGATACATTGTGAGCTACCGCCACCGCTTCGGCTATCGCCACGATCTGCGACGGCGTTCGGTAGTTGACCGTGAGCTCTTCCAACCGCCACAGGTCGCCCACATCGGCGGCGAGCGCGGCTCCCCAGCTGTTGGTCGCGGCAGCGGCGCTGGCCTGCGCCACGTCGCCCACAATCGTGAAGGACTTGAGCGGGTTGCGGCGGGCGAGCAGTCGCCACTGCATGGGCGAAAGTTCTTGCGCTTCGTCGACAACGATGTGGCCATACGTCCATGAGCGGTCTGCCGCAGCGAGTTCCGCCGTAGTCGCGCGCTCGGCGCTGGCCTCGAATCCCTCCGCAAGAGTCTCAGCGTCGATCATTCCTTCGACATCCATGTTGCGGATGGCGGCGGCAGCGTTTTCAACGTCACGTTTGCGCTGTTGTTTGCGCTCGCGCTCCGCTGCGGTCTGCGCGAGGTCGACTTCGCCGAGAAGCTCTGCCGCTTCGTCGAGCAGCGCAACGTCACTGATCGTGAAGGGAGCATCCCGCTCACGACGCAGCAGGTCGCGTTCTTCGGGCGTCCAGCGGGGCGTGAGGCTGCGCAACCAGCCCGGGCGGGCGTAGAGATCACTCACGAGCTTCTCGGGCGTCAGGGGCATCCACGCGGTGTTGAGCGCAACCTTCACGTCGTGCGCCGTACGAATGTCTTCGCGCAGCCACTTCTGGTCAGCATCGTCAATCGTGTTGCCGTGGGAGCGCAACTGGTCGGCGAGCAAACGGCTAATTCCCGCGATCGCGGCCTTGTTGAAAACTACGCGCGCAAGGTTGTGCGGCTTGTGCGAATCCCACGCCTTCTGCATCGCGGCGCGGATGAGGTCGGCGGGAACATCCAGAATCTCGCCATTGATTTCCATGCGCTGCGTTTCGGTCGGCACCACCCGACGCGAACGAACCGCACGCTTGATGAGCGCGGCCATCTCGAGCGAGCCCTTGAGCTGTGCCACCGAGTCGATGTCTTCGTGGCGGGCATCCACACCAGGGAATAACTGGCCGAGGCTCGCGAGCACGACACCGGTCTCCCCGAGCGACGGCAGTACGGCTTCGATGTAACGCAAGAACGAACGCGAGGGCCCCACAATGAGCACACCGGATGCCGAGAGCCGTTCCCGATGCGAGTACAGCAAGAAGGCGGCACGGTGCAGCGCGACCGCCGTCTTGCCGGTGCCGGGACCACCCTGCACGACGAGGGCGCCGCGGAGTTCGGAACGGATGATGGCGTCTTGCTCGGCCTGGATCGTCGCGACGATATCGCCCATGCGACCCGTGCGCTCAGCAGTGAGGCTCGCCATCAATGCTGCTTCGCCTTGGAGGGAGGCAGCGTCGGTTTCTAAAAGTTCGGAGTCAAAAATCTCATCGTCGATACGAACGATGTCGCGACCATTGCTCTGCAAGTGACGGCGAGCGCGCGCGCCGAGAGGCGTCGCCGCGGTTGCTTGGTAGAACGCTCGCGCTTGAGGAACACGCCAGTCGAGCAGCAGGGGGCGCTGCTCTTCATCCCGCAAGCCGATACGGCCGATGTAGCGCACGGGGCGTTCAGCGGGGCGTTCAGCGGGGCGTTCAGCGGGGCCTTCCGACTCAGTGTCGCTGTCGGCATCCAATTCGAGTTCGAGCCGGCCAAAGGCCAGTCGCTCGTCAATCTCACGAAGCTGCCCGATGCGATCTTCGTAAATGCGCGCGAAGGCGTCTCGTTCCGAGCGATTCTGGTGGGTGCCACCCGGCGCGCTGCGGCGCACAGACTCCAGCTGCTCTTGCGCGGCATCACGCAGCGCATCCAGCCGGCGATAGAGGCCGTGGACGTACGCCCGCTCGCGTTCAAGCTCACTCGATGACATCCGGTGTCCTCTCCAAATTGCGACCTTCAATCGTACGCTCTTTTTGACTATAAATTTGCCGATTAACTCTTGCGCTCCGCGCTGCTCAGTGGCACGCTGAAAGCAGTTAAAACTCATCGCTCACCAGAGTCGCAGGCAGTGCCGCACCGGTGGGCGATGAGTCTGTTAACGGCAGGTTTGCCCTACCGCCACAGCCCAGCTTTCTCACTTCGAGAGCGCCCACCAGCGCCGCGAACGCTGTGATCACCCCCGAATTGAGGCTGCTCCCCTAGGCCTCCCGCGGCCTACGATGGTCGGATGCTGCGTTCCATCGACTACTCCGGGCTGAT
Source organism: Rhodoglobus sp. NPDC076762 (assembly GCA_040687235.1). Taxonomy (GTDB): domain Bacteria; phylum Actinomycetota; class Actinomycetes; order Actinomycetales; family Microbacteriaceae; genus Rhodoglobus. Next base: position 80,831 of record JBFBMV010000003.1, read on the forward strand.
TTATCCGGTGAACCCGCACGATGTCGCAGCGTTCAAGTCGTCTCGCCGTGACCACTTCGGATACTCGAACATTCAGCGCACCGGCACCATCGTGCTGATCGTGGTGGTAATCGCATTCTTCGCGCTGTTCCTCGGAGCCCCCATCATGGGGATCCTGAGCGGCTCATTTCAGTCAGCTTTCTCGAGCGGCAATTTCTTCGCAGCGATCCCGGTGCTGTTCTTTACGCTGGTGGTCACAGCCCTTGTCGTGGGCGGCGGCTACGTGGGCTTCATGTCGTGGCGAAAGCACGGCGGCCCGTGGCAACGCTTCTACCGCATGAACAAGTTTGCCGACGACAACGATCTCGTCTTCGCCCCTCGCGACAGCACAGCGTTCTATCCCGGGCTCATTTTCACTCAGGGCGGCAATCGTTCGATTCACAATCGTTTTCGTAGCGCGAGCGGACGCACTCTCGACTACGGCAACTATCGATACACCACGGGCTCAGGCAAGAACCGCCAAACGCACAACTGGGGGTATCTCGCGCTCGAACTCGACCGTGCGCTTCCCCACATGGTGTTGGACGCCACGGCCAACAATCAGCTGTTCGGCGTCACCAATCTCCCACAAACTTTTGCCAAGAATCAGACGCTAAGCCTCGAGGGTGATTTCGATACCCACTTCACCCTGTACTGCCCGAAAGCGTACGAACGTGACGCTCTGTATGTTTTTACGCCCGACCTCATGGCGCTCCTCATCGACAAAGCGGCCCCCTACGACGTCGAGGTCGTTGATCGCTGGCTGTTGGTGTACTCGCCGAAACCCTTCGATCTTGTCGACCCCGCCGTTCACCGTCGACTATTGGGCATCGCCGACACGGTAGGCACGAAAGCTCTGCGCCAATCCCGCAACTACGCCGACGAAACCATCGGCGATCGCAGCGTGAATCTCGTCGCGCCGCGCGGTCAACGCCTCAAGAGCGGTGTTCCCACCGCGACCTTCATCACCGCTGGTATTTTCATCGCGGTATGGGGGCTCCAGTTCTTCCTCAGAATGGCTGGCTAGCTCTCTTACGGGGTAGTGCGGGAGCGTTCTAGTGCGGGCCCGATGTTCCCGTGAGGGCGTGACGCGCTTCAACAATTGCACCAAGCAAGACGGCCTCATCGGCGATTGCGCCAATCTGGTCACGACCGGTAATGATTCGCTGGCGCGCGAAGGCAAGCCGGGTGGCTTCCTGAATGTAGACCTTCATCACCGCGCGCTTGTTGTTGCGCGCTGCCCACGCGAGCGCCTGACGACGACCAGCCGGGGTGGCTAACACGGCGACCTCATCCTGATTGAACCAGCCAGCGTTGGCGTACTCGGCCAGTCGGTCGAATGTCATCCGTGCTTCTTGACGACGCAGGTAGACCACGATCACAATCGCGACGACGAAGAGCGGGAACTGCACGATCGCGTAGTAGCCGAAGAAGTCGTTGACGAAAAAGAGCGCCCCGTTCCACAGCGCGTGAAGCGCAATAGCGAGGGCGAGCCCCACGGCGAAGACGCCGACAGCGCGAGCATTGCTGCGGGAACGCACTGCTAAGCCGAGCGCGATACCCGTGCAGGCGGTGAACATCACGTGAGCGAACGGCGACATCAGGCCACGAACGAGGAACATTTGCAGGATGCCGGTTCCGCTGCCGTCGATACTCGCGAGCTCCGAGCCGAAGTAGAGAATGTTCTCGGTGAAAGCGAAGCCTCCGGCGATCCACGCGGCGTAGACGAGCCCATCCACCGGGCCATCGAAGTGGCGTCGAGCCACCCAGAAGATAACGAGGATGCCGAGGGCCTTGCCTGCCTCTTCGACGATCGGCGCCTGAATAGCGGCAGAGAAGAAGTCGTAGGCCGGGCCGGGGCCGCCCAGAGCGTTGATGACGTTATCGATCTCGGCGCCCACTATGAGAGCTAGGAGCACTGCAACACCGGCACCCCAGAGGAACGCGAAGACCACCGCAAGGCGAGGTTCAGGCTCCCACCGGTCGATCCATCGCACTGCAAAGAAGACCACAGCCAACGGCACGATGGCCAAGATGCCACCGAGTGCGAACGCATCCGTTCCGATCCCCGAGATCACATAGACGATCACAAAGAGCAGCACGAATGACAGAGCGATGACGCCCAGAATCCCCAAGATAAGAAGGCCAGGCCCGCGCGGTTGCGGCACGTGGGGCGGCAACTGATGCTGTTGCGCTTCCTGCGCAATGTCAGCGGATGCCGCGGTCGGGCTGGGTGCGGTGCGCCCCGCTGCCGCCGTGTAGTCAGGAGTCACGGAAGAAGGATCACTCGCGGTCATGACATCGAGACTAGCGTGCAGGCGCTGCGACCCTCGTTGCTACTTGGTGCCCTCTTGCTGCTCTCGCAGGATGCTGAGCGCACGATTGACCCGGTCGCCGAGTCCGGCGACGCGCTTCTTCGAGGAGCGCTCCGCCTCCACGATCAGGCTCATGAGCTCGCCGCGGTACACGTCTTGAGTCGAGCGCACCGACATCGCGAGCGCCAGCGATGCTTGGGCCGCCACAATTCCTACTACGACGCTGACAACAGCAGCGAGAACAGCACCAAGCACTACCCCGGGTGACGCCGAGTCCTGTCCCGCAGCGACGCCGGAAACCACAACGAGAACGACAGCCAGCACGGGAGCAATGAGACGATGCGGGGTGCGCACGCTCAGTTGCAGGGCGGCTGACACCGTGGCGGCATCCGCAGCACGGTGGGCTTTGGTGGCATTGTCAATGGCGGTGACGCGAGCACGGAACTCGTCGACCTGATCTTGGTGAATGCGCAGACCCGCTGATTCGAGGAGTTCGTCGCGTACGAGTCGGTAGCTATCGGCGGGTGGGCGCACGACGACGACCGCAATGATGGCCACAATAATCACGGCGACGACCACCGTGCCGAGCGCAATCAGAATGGCGGCGGGGGCCTGAGCGGGGTTGGCGAAGAAGAGGCGGGTGCTCCAATCGGCCGAGATCGTGAGCGCCACGACGGCGATTCCCGCGAGAGGCACGGTCCAAGCCACCGGATGCAGGCGCAAACGCGTGCGAACACCGCGAGCCAGTCGCAAGTGATCGAAGCGTGCAGTCGCGTAGTCAGCGACTTGCGCTGAGAAAGCTACGAGCCAGAGTGCGGCCACGATGGTAAGGGCTGTCCACGAAGATTCCACGCTGCGACTGTAGTCGCTTCCCCAGATTTCTGACGAGAATTGCCGTGGTTTTCGCACGAAAGCACGGTGGGGTGATGTCTGATTTCCGCTGGTCACAGCGCCGGGCTGGTGACAGAGTGAGAACATGCTCCCCCCCACGCTTAGCTTCGACGAGCAATACCGCGCGCTGTGTTCGCGGGATGCCCGCTTCGACGGACAGTTCATTGCGGGCGTGCACTCCACCGGAATCTACTGCCGCCCCAGTTGCCCCGCCGTGGCTCCGAAACCACACAATGTGCGCTTCTATCGCACCGCGGCTGCAGCCCACGAAGCTGGACTTCGTGCCTGCAAGCGGTGCCAACCGGATGCCGTTCCCGGTTCCCCGGAATGGAACCTCAACGACGACCTCGCCTCCCGCGCCATGCGCCTCATCGCCGACGGAGTCGTCGAACGCGACGGAGTCGAAGGTCTTTCGACTCGCCTCGGTTACACGAGCCGCCACCTCACCCGAGTGCTCACCGCCGAGCTCGGCGCCGGCCCGCTCGCTCTCGCCCGTGCGCACCGCGCTCAAGCCGCCCGAACGCTGCTCGGCGCAACAGAGCTGAGTATTTCCGACGTGGCTTTCGCGGCCGGCTTCTCGAGCATCCGCCAGTTCAACGACACTATCCAGGCCGTGTACGAGACCACACCGAGCCAATTGCGCACGCTCGCTCGGCGCGGAACAGCAGCGCACCCCCACACCGCACACGAGCGCCCTTCTGCCCTCACACTGCGGTTGCCGACACGGGCGCCCTTCGACGGGGCCGGGCTCATGACGTTCTTCGCGAATCACGCGGTAGCCGGGATCGAGACAGCCAGCGTCACCAGCCTGGAGCGCGCCATCCGTCTGCCCGGCGGCATCGCCCAAGTACGCCTCGAACTCGGCGACCAAGGCATCACGTGCACAGCACAGCTCGCCACCATTTCGGATGTCGCCCCGCTCGTCGCCCGCGTGCGTCGCCTCTTCGACCTCGACGCCGACTCGCTCGCGATCGACCGCGCGCTCAGCAGCGACCCGGCCCTCGCTGGCTCGGTGGCCCGCGTCCCCGGAATTCGGCTACCGGGCAGTGTCGACACTGAAGAGACACTCTTCCGCACGCTGATCGGTCAGCAGATCTCGGTCGCCGCCGCCCGAACGGTGCATGCCCGGATCGTGACGGAGCTGGGCAGCGAGGGGCTGTTCCCGAGCGCAGCGGTGTTGGCGGCATCCGGGGCCGAGGTTTTGCGTGGCCCCAAAACACGCATTGCCAGCATCCTCGGCGTTGCCGAAGCAATCGCGTCGGGCGAACTCGAGTTGGATGTCTCCACCCCTGTCGAGGAATTCACAGCAAAGCTCGTCGCGATGCCTGGAATCGGCCCGTGGACGGCCGGCTACATGGCAATGCGGGTGCTCGGCAACTCCGACATCATGCTCAGCAGTGACCTCGTTGTGCGCCAAGGTGCTGGTGAGTTGGGTCTTCCCGCCACCGCGACAGCGCTCACCCAGTACTCACGCCACTGGGCTCCCTGGCGTAGCTACGCGTGCATGCACTTGTGGAGATCGCGGCCGCTCTAGGTAGAGCAGAACGCAACCTCACCGTAGGCTGGGCACATGAACGTCAGACTCTTGATTCTCGGTTTTGGTATCGCTGTTGGATACGTCGTTGGCGCGCGCGCAGGCCGTGAACGCTACGACCAAATGAAGGGCAAAGCCACCGAAGTATGGGAGAGCCCTCGCGTGACTAAGGCGCGCACGTCGGTCGAAGATTACGCGCGCACTCAGGGCCCGATTCTGCTCGACAAAGCCGAAGCAGTAGCTAAGGCGACTCCCGGCTTTGTCACCGAGAAGGCAAAGGATGTCGCTGAGAACACTCGCGAATTCGCCGAGACTGCTCGCACCACCGCCACCAAGCTTGCCGAGAACGCCAAGGAGTCTGCCAAGGACTTCGCGGGCACGGCGAAGGTAACCGCCAAGGACCTTGCGGACAGCGCGAAAGAGTCCGCGAAAGAGATCGCTGATCGCGCCTCGGCTACCGCTCGCGGTGCTGTCGGCCGCGTCACCGAGACAGCCGAAGACGTGCGCGAGAACGCAAACAAAGAACTCGCTGAACTGCGCGAACGCGGCGAGAGCGCCATCGACCGCGCGTTTACCACCGCGGGCAAGGCCCGTGACGAAGCTCTCGCTCCTCTCGATGACGAGGATGATGACGACTACGACGAGCTGCCCGCCAAATAGCGGCACCACTGCCCTGCTCTGACAACAACACAACCCGGGTCCTCTCGCTGAGAGGGCCCGGGTTGTGTGCGTTTTGACTACTTAGCTTCTTCTTCCAACCACGGAAGAGAAATCGCGGCCGTCATGGGGGAAACTCCGCTGAGACGCTCCGGGGTAAGCACGCGGGCAACGTCTTCTTCCTTCATGAGTCCCGCAGAGACCACCAGTTGCGCGATAGACGCGTTCGTAGTGAGCGCGGTGTGAGCGAGATTTGCTGCTGCCGCGTAGCCGATGTATGGCGTCAACGCAGTCACAACGCCCACGCTTGACTCGACCTGAGCCGCAAGGCGCTCCTCGTTAGCAGTGATGCCGTCGATGCAGTTCTCGCGCAGAGTGCGGCAGGCGTTGGTCATCCACGCCACCGACTGCAGAATCGAGTGCGCGATGACGGGCTCGAACGCGTTGAGCTGCAACTGGCCGCCCTCCGCCGCGGCGGTGACCGTGGCATCCGCACCGATCACGCTGAAGGCCACCTGGTTGACGACCTCGGGAATAACCGGATTGACCTTGCCGGGCATGATCGACGACCCTGCCTGCTTGGCAGGCAAATTGATTTCGCCGAAGCCAGCCTGAGGTCCGCTCGAGAGCAAACGAAGGTCGTTACAGATCTTAGAGAGCTTTACAGCGGAGCGCTTGAGAACGCTGCTGAGAGTCATGAAGATTCCGACGTCACTCGTGGCCTCAATAAGGTCGAACGCCGTCTTCATCTCGATGCCCGTGGCCTCGGTGAGGTGGCGACGAACTGCCTCTGCATAGCGTGAGTCAGCAGTAATACCCGTGCCGATTGCCGTAGCGCCCATGTTAATTTCGCTCATGAACGGCAGCACCTCGGTGAGGCGCGCGTAGTCCTCTTCGAGAGTGTGCGAGAAGCCGGTGAACTCTTGGCCCAGAGTCATCGGCACCGCATCCTGCATCTGGGTGCGGCCGATCTTGAGGATGTTGACGAATTCGCGGCCCTTGGCGCCGAAGGATTCGGAGAGCAATTGGTGCTCCACCAACAGTCGCTGAACACCGAAAACCATCGCAAGCTTGATCGCCGTGGGGTACACGTCGTTCGTGCTCTGACTGCGATTAACGTCGTCGATGGGGTGCAAGAACGAGTACTGGCCCTTGCTGTGGCCCAAAATTTCCAGAGCACGGTTCGCTATGACTTCGTTCGCGTTCATGTTCGTGGAGGTACCGGCACCGCCCTGAATAACGCCGACGCAGAACTCTGCGTGCAGAGCGCCATCGAGAATCTCTTGACAGGCCTGGTCGATCGCGTGAGCCTTGCGTGACTCGAGCACGCCGAGCTCAGCGTTGGCGCGGGCCGCCGCTTGCTTGATGTGAGCTAGCGCACGAACGAGATCGGGATAAACGGAGATAGCACGACGTGTGATGGGAAAGTTCTGCATCGCACGAAGTGTGTGCACTCCCCAATACGCATCTACGGGAACCTCAAGCGAACCGAGTGAATCGGATTCGATACGGGTAGCGGTGTCTTGCACAGCGGCGTTGCTCAACTCTTTTTCTCATCTCCATTGATTTGCGGCGCGATACACAAGCACTGTGATCACGCCTCAAGTGTACGCGGGCTGCGTGGCAGACTCGAAGGAAAGACCGCGGCCAGAAAGCCATTTCTTAACGAACGAGCTATTCCTTGATTGCGTCGCGCAACAGAGCGGAAAGCGCCTGCAACTGGATGTTCGCTTCAGCAACGACATCCTCATCTGAACCGTCGAGCGCACGCGCGGCGAGGCCGGCTTTGCTATCAATAAGTTCTGCGATGCGGGCATCAATGGTGTGTGCGGCGATGATGCGCCACGCCGTGACAGGCAGCTCTTGACCGATGCGGTGAACACGGTCGATCGCCTGCGTCTGCTCAGCGTTGGTCCAGCTCAACTCGGCGAGAACGACGTTGGAGGATGCCTGGAGGTTGAGCCCGACGCCGGCAGCAGTCAGCGAGGCGACGACAACCGAAACCTCGGGATCGTTAGCGAACGAGTCGATCGCGTTCTGGCGAGCTTTGGCGCTCTGGTCGCCTCGGATCGAGACGGCCTTGAGGCCGACCTTCGCGAAGTGTGCCTCAGCGGTATCCATGACGTCGATGTGCTTGGCGAAGAAGACGACCTTGCCCACCGAACGAGCGAGTTGCGCTGTGTAGTCCGCGGCCAGCGTTGCCTTGGCCTGACCAATACGCCGCACCATGGTGAAGACGTTCTCACCGGTAGTGGCGCTCTTCGACTCTTCGAGTTCGGCGTGAGCGACAACGCGAATGAGATCTTCGATGGCCACATCGGGCTTGAGCTTGCGAACGCGCGTGAAGCGGTCGACGAGGCGAGCGGTGAGGGCCTGCTCGGCGGCACGGATCGAGCGACCGAGGTCGCTGTCGAGTTCGACCGGGATGTCGGCGACGCGTCGAGCAGGAATGTCGGCAGCAACGTCGACCTTCTTGCGGCGCACGATACCCATATCGATCACGGCACGACGCGCCTCGGAGAAGAAGCCGGGATCAGCCGGCGTGAGGTCGGTGTCTTCGAGCTTCGACATGAGCGGAGCGAGCGGCTTGGTGCCGTCGATCCAGCCGAGGAACTGCCAGATGGCTCGGAAGTCTTCGATCGAGTTGATCAGCGGGGTTCCCGTAAGGGCCATGAGCAGCGCCTTCGGGTACGTCGCACGAATATTATGCGACAGGCTCAAAACGTGCTTGGAGCGTTCAGATTTGAGATTCTTAATGAAATGAGCTTCATCGACAACCATGCCCTTAAAGCCAAAACGGCCGAGCCAGCCGACGTGACGGTCGAGAACTTCGTAGTTCACGATGACAACATCGCTGAACGCATCGACGGTGTCGCCGTCGCCGTGAACCACCGTGGCGCTGCGGCCAGGGGTCCATAGTTCAACTTCGCGTTCCCAGTTGGTCTTCACGACGTTGGGCACGACAACGAGCAAGGGGTATGAGTTAGAGGCTTCGGCGGCCATGAGCGCCTGAGCGGTCTTGCCCAGTCCGGGCTCATCGGCGAGCAAGAACGTGCGGTGGCCCTGTTTGACGACCTCAACGAAACGCGCCTGGTGGCGCATCAGCTCAAGATTTCCACGCGTGCGGAGCGATTCAGCTTCGGGCAGCTCCATTGACGCTGCTCCGCCACCAGAGCCGTGCTCGAAGGCGCGGAAGAGGGGCTCGATGAGCTCCCAGTTAGCGAGTCGGTTGTTGTGCTCGGGCTTCGGGGCAATCGCGCTGAAGTCTGGGGCCAAGAACGGGTTCGCCATTTGCATCTGACGAACGGATGCCGGAACAACCTGCTTCTCGACCTGCTTGTCGACGGGCTTCGGTTCTTCAGCGATGATCAGTTCATCGGGGCTGAGTTCGACGCCGGCAGCAAGTAGCAGGTCGCGGCGCAGCGCCTTAGCCGCGGGAGTGATCGGTGCCGACTCCCCCAACATCGAGAGCAAGCTCGTGTCGCGAGCGGCCGTCTTGGCCAGGATGCCCGCGAGGCCATCGAGGCGCTTTTGTTCATTGGCACGCTCGGATTCGGTGAGCGTGGCATCCGTCTTCACGCGGGCACGCTCTTCGCGCAGCAACAGTGCTGCGACCTGGAAACGTGCGCGGTTGGTCGGCTTGAGCGGGCCCTTCTGTACAGCTGTCTCAACCTCGCGTGCGGCGCGAGCCAACACGGGGATAACGCCCGTGTCGTCGCCAGGACGAGCGCGTCGGCGCTGAGTGTTGCCTTGGCGCTGACCCGAGTTTTTGGGTCGCTTATTGCGCTGCGAGGACTCGGTTTGTGACGAGTTAGTCAATTATTCTCCTGGCGCTAGGCAAGCGGCTCAGTAGTGGGTACGACGACTCAGAGACGTAGAACGAGTAGATGCTGCCTCGAAGGGAACTTCAATTGAGCGACAACTTCCACTCGAGTGAGCCAGACCCAACTGCGATGCGATTGGTGGTCTCAAGGGATGCGGTATCCAGTGTACGCAGAAATAGGCGCGAGCGCGCTACTGCAGCGAATTAACCTCGACTTGTGGTGTCGGTGACGCGCACCACAACACCCACCGCGATGAACACGAGAGCCGCGGTGTAGTGCAATCCCGCAAAAAGTTGAGTGTCGTCGATCACGATGGGGAAGATCGGATTCCACAGAATCGCAATCGGAATGAGACCAACGGCCCACCACCATTGTCGTGCCTGCCACACCAGGACCACCGTGATGAGAGCGAGAATGCTTACGACGTAGCGCACGATCGTGAAAATTTCGGTTCCGATAACGCCAGCACCCACGAGCAGCACAAGAACGGCCAAGATCGCAGCGGGCAACGCAACGCGTCGGGGACGATTCGGGTACGTTGCGCTCACCCGTTCGAATATACCCGTCTGCTGGTGTTGGGCTTCGCACGTGCGAACGACGAGGCCATGACCGCTGCGTCTTCGGCGCTGCGTCTTCGGCGCGGCTAGACGCCGCCTCCGCCTCCGCCACCGCCGCCACCGCCGGAGGAACCGCCGCCGCCCGAGCCTCCGCTCGAACTGCTTGACGAGCTGCCAGAGTAGGAACTGGCCACTGCGGTCGAGAAGGTTGAAATGCTCGAGGCGAACAGCACGCCGTTGAAAGCGCTAGAACCGCGATACCAGTCAGGAGAACTCTCGGTGTAGTACCGGCTGAGTTCCGTCGACCACTCTTTCTCGAGACCGAACAGTACCGCGTACGGCAAAAGCTTCTCGTAGATCTTGAGCACGTCGGTGGCGCCCGTCGACTGGTTCCGCTCCCGCAACGCGCCCTCGGGGCTTTGCAACATCTGCAGTCGATCAGCCTCAGCGAGTCTGATGTACAGTTTGAGCCCTTCAAGGTGATCGCGCAGTTCGGAGCCCTGAGCCGTCAGCGGAGTACGCGACAGCAGCGACATCGTCAGCACCGCTGCCATGAACGACACCATGATGACCACGAATGGAACAGCCGAACCGTAGTCACCATCGATCAGCGCGATACCGAAGACGATCGACACGATCACGGCGACGACCGAAACGAGCAAGGGAAGATAATTGCGCGCGCTCAGCTTCTGCCGGTAGCCGTTCGGCGCGAGCGCGGAGTTCTCCGCCGTCAGAATCGAGTACATCTTCTTGCTGAGCTTGGAATCCGTCTTCTTCATGTCCCGGATGGCGCCATGCTGCAGCGACTGGCCAAAGAGCGCACGCAATATTTCGAGCTCGCGCCCCGTCACGCCGGTGGGGTCCATCAACTCGAGACGGTACGTGGTTCCCGAGGAGAAGAAGCCTGTCGATTCCTCCTCGAGGATGCGCAACTTGCCTCGCACGGCGAAGTCCAGAATCTGCGCGGCAACCGCTTTGTGACGCTTCTTGATCACGAGCGCGGCGGTGACAACCGAGACATCGCGTGGGGGCGAATACTCCGCAATGATCGTGGGGCGGCCCCCATCATCTGCGAGCTTGGACCGTCGAACGCGAATAGCCCAGATCACCGCAGCGATCGCACCGATGAAACCCAGCGGCTGGCCGTAGCCCGCTGGCGACCCAAAGTAGGAGCTGTCGCGGGCAACGAAAGTGCCGGGCTCAAATCCGAAAGCGACCGTGACATTCTGGCCTCGCTGCAGGGTGCCGTGCGTGGCCAAGTAGGTGTCGTCATCCAGTGCGACGATGTCGCAGCGTTGGGTCGACTGGTCGATTCCCCAGTAACAGTCGGGCGTCACGCTAAGAGCGTCACTGAGCCCCTCGCCCAAATGAATTGTGGCGGTAAGAGAGCCGAAGGGCTGATCCCACCCTGTTCCGTTGGTGTCCCAATAGAACTCGTCAGCACCCGTGTCGGCGGCGAACCGCGTCACGTTTGATCGCATGTAGGTAAAGACATACGTCTGCGTTCCTTCAACAAAAGAGTCGGCCGCACTCGTCACTAGGGTGAAGTTGCCGTCTTCTTCAACCGCGAAATCGCGGGGTTGCCCGTTTTCATCTGTGACAGAGATCGCACGAATGTCGAGGGGCTCGCCCTTGTAGTTACTCGGGATAGCGCGGCGCATCCCCCGGTTTTGATCGGCGGGAAACACAGCAACGAAGGTCTCGATGGTGAGCAGCGTTGAACGCCCCTCGTCGTCACGATCGAGGAAGAACTCGCCCTCGTAGCTGTCAAAAACGAAGTCATCGAGGCCGGCGTGCACGAGCCCGGTCGCGGCGGCTCCGTCACCTGCAAGGCTGTGCGGATGCCCGGCTGCCGTCGCCCCGAGAGGTGCTGCGCCCAGCGCCAGCACCACCGCAATTGCCCCCACCAGCCGCGCGCTCAGCCGCGCACTCCACTGGAATCGAGGGCGTCGCTGCGCTCTGACCGTCATTGTTTCTCCGTTTCCTTACCCCTCGGGTGAAAGCGAGCACCGCGTGCTGCTCGCTAGAGTCGAGGTATGAAGAGTGCTTTGGCTGTCGAACACCTGCAGGAACTCGTTCGAATCCCGACAATTTCCCGAGTGGATCCCTCCGCCACGGAATGGACGGAATTCGACCGTTTCGCTCAGACATTGCGCAAGCTGTATCCACTGTGCCACAGCCGGCTCGAGCGCGAGACGGTGCTGGACCATTCCCTTCTTTTCCGGTGGCGCGGCCGAGCATGTACCGAGCCCGCCGTGCTGATGGGGCACTACGACGTCGTCGCGGCGACCGACGAAGGCTGGAAGCGACCTCCTTTTGCGGCAGAGCTCAGCGGTAAGGGTGACGAGCAACTGATCTGGGGGCGGGGCACCCTCGACGACAAAGGCTCTGTCGTCGCGATTCTTGAGGCGGTCGAAGCTCAACTCGAGGCGGGGCTCGTACCCGCTCAAGACATTTATTTGTGCTTCGGGCACGACGAGGAGACCCACGGCACCGGCGCCTCCGCCATCGTCGATCTCCTCGAAAGCCGGGGCGTGAAGCCCACGCTGGTGCTCGACGAGGGCGGCGCGATTGTTGACGACGTGTTCGATCAGGTCGATGCTCCCATGGCTGTTGTCGGCGTGGCCGAGAAGGGCACTGCGACACTGCGCTTGACGGTCGACCAGTCGGGTGGCCACGCCTCAACTCCCCCGAAATTTCCCGCTGCTGTTCGCCTGGCCCAGGCTATCGTTCGCCTCAATTCCCGCCCCTTCCCCTCGCGCCTCACCGATACGGGCGCAGACCTCATGCGCCTTCTCGGCGAGCACGCGGGCGGCATGACGGGCTACCTGCTGCGCAATGTCTCGTGGACTAAGCCATTTCTTCTGCCCATTCTGGTTCGCAAGAGCGACGAGCTAGCCGCAATGATGCGCACCACTCAGGCCGTGACGATGTTGGAAGGCGGCCATGCCGTCAACGCGATGCCCGAGCGGGTGAGCGCCATTATTAACGTACGCATCGCCGTGAACTCGAGCCTCGACGAGACGCTTGCCCACGTCACGCGCGCAATCGACGACAAGCGAGTTCGCGTGTCAGTCGACTCCCCCGGCGAGCCCTCGCCAGTTTCTCCGACGACCGGACTCGCTTGGGAGCTTCTTCGTTCCACGATCGAAAAGAGCTTCCCCGGCACGATCGTGACGCCGTATGTGCAGAACGGCGCCACCGACAGCCGCCACTTCACGCGCATCAGCACGGGCGTCTACCGGTTCACCCCCTTCGCCATGGCGCGCGAAGTGCGAGACACACTCCATGCCCGCAACGAACGGATGCTCGTGAGCAGTTACCTCGACGGCATCGAGTTCTATCGGTCGCTCATCGCGTCGCTATAACCTTCCACACCACCAACTTAGCGATCGTACGGGTTAGCGTCTTTGCGAACTAGCGTCCATGCACATCAGCGGCGGGGTGCGAACGGCAGCGTGTCTGACGTGCTAACTTCTTTCGCGATCCAGGTGCCGAGCTCGGCCGGACGATCGGTGACGATTCCGTCAACGCCTAGGGCCACGGCATCCGACCACGTATCGGTGTCGTTGAGGGTGTAGATCAATATGCCCAAACCGGCATCATGAACCTTCTGCACGAGTTCTGGCTTGCGCGTGATGGCGCTCTTGCTCGTCACGAGGGCGACGGCGCCCGCAGCGGCGGCGAGCTTGGCCGGGTCGCCCACGATGTCACGCACAATGAGCATTCCCGGCAGCTCGGGGCTCACGCGCTGCACCGCTTGAAGCGTCATGATGTCGAAGCTGCCCAGAATGACGTGATTGGTCACGCCGTTGCGAGCGATGAGATCGGCCACGAGCGCCACTTGCTCGTCAGTCCACGACCCTTTGAGTTCGAGGATCGCGTTCTTGGTTGACCAGCGCAGCACGTTGAGAAACTGCTCGAGGGTTGGCACCGTCGCGCCGGCGAATTCTTCACCAAACCACGAGCCGGCGTCGAGGGCCGAGAGTTCTTCGTAGGTGTACTTCCACACCGGTCCGGTGCCATTTGTGGTGCGATCGACGGTCCAATCGTGCATGAGCACGGGCACTCCGTCGGCCGTGAGCTGAACGTCGGTCTCGACGTAGTCCGCTGCGCTGTCGAGCGCGAGGCTCAAGGCTTCGAGAGTGTTCTCAGGCGCTACCGTCTTGTCACCGCGGTGACCGGCAATGAAGGCGGCCTCCCCCGGCGATTTGAGCGAGGTGAAAGCGCCGACGGCATGCACCCGAACAACGTTGGCGTTCAGCACGAGCGCCAGCGTGATGGCGGTGACAATCGTGGCCGCTAGGGCCGCTCGCCGCGCTCGAAGACGATGTTTCGGTTGTGCCAGGTTCTGCGATGTCGCCATTGACTCGCCATCCTTGTGTCGGGTTGCCGCACGTTCGCGGTGACCCCACTATAGCGAGCCTGTTACCAATCCGTTACCATATTGGCGAATTACTTCAGGCGTGTCTCGATAGCCTCACGGTGAGGGATCGACGGCACAGCGCCGTGGTTCTCCACCGAGATGGATGCCGCGGCTCCCGCGAAGCGCAGGGCGTCATCCAGCATCATGCCCTCCACCACTCCCGCAGCGAAAGCGCCACAGAAGGTGTCTCCTGCGCCCGTGGCGTCGACCGCAGTCACGCGATGAGCCGGAACGATGACGGGCTCAGAACCGACGCGGTGAAGCGCGGCACCCTTCGAGCCGAGCGTCACGATGACAGTCGAGACCAGGCCGAGCAAGCGCTCGCCAATGCCGTCGAGATCAGCAGAAAGGCCATTGTCGGTCGCGAGTTCGGCGGCTTCGTGCTCGTTCACAATGAGAATGTCGAGGTTCTCGAGAAGCTCTGCGGGCAGCGCTTGGATGGGGGCGGCGTTCAGAATCACTCTCGTGCCCACCGCGCGCCCAATTCGAGCGGCTTCGATAACGGTGGCAAGTGGAATCTCGAGTTGCATCACTAGCGCGGATGCCGCACTGATCGCTGCCGAGTCATCAGCAGTGAGGGTCGCGACATCGTTATTCGCGCCGGCCTCAACGATGATCGTGTTCTCCCCAGTGCCATCCACCGCGATGAGGGCAGTGCCGGTCGGCTTGTCGACCGTTTTGAGGTGACTAACGTCGATCGCGTCGGCGGCAAGGCCTGTACGCACCATCTCACCGAAAGAGTCGTCTCCAACGGCGCCGATGAACGTCGTGGCCACCCCCGCACGAGCAGACGCTACCGCTTGGTTTTGGCCTTTGCCGCCGAGGGCAGTGTTTAGTCCGCGGGACAACACCGTCTCTCCGGGAGAAGGGATGCGGTCCACTCGAAAGACCTGATCAATGTTTGCGCTACCGACAACGACGATTCCTGACATTAGTCAAAAGTAACGCATTCTGACCCCGAGTGGGACGCACCACGCAACAGGCGTACTACTCGGCAGAATCCGACTCTGCCGCCGCTACGATCCGGTTCACCATGCCGCTAAAGATGACACCGTGGAAGGGCAAAATCGCCGCCCAGTACAGTCGTCCACCGAGTCCGCTCGGAAAGAACACCGCCCGTTGGCGGTAGAACGACCCTGCGTCCCCCCGGTCCTCCACCGAAAGCTCGAGCCATGCACGCCCCGGCAGTTTCATTTCGGCGCGCAAACGCAGGCTGCGACCGCGTTCGATGCTCTCGACGCGCCAGAAGTCTAGAGCGTCACCGGTGTTCAAAGTACTCGGATGACGGCGCCCACGTCGCAATCCGACCCCGCCGACCAGCTTGTCGAGCCAGCCGCGCAGAGCCCAGGCCAGAGGGAAGGAGTACCAGCCGTTCTCGCCACCGATGCCTTCGACGACCGCCCAGAGGGCCTCAGCAGAGGCGGGCGTTTCGCGTTCGCGAAGGTCGGTATAGACCGTGTGACCAGTCCATTCCGGGTCGCTCGGGATGGGGTCGCTCGGTGCGCCCACAACGGTCGCGTCTTGCCAACTCGTCTCGACCTCCCCATCACCCATCTTCACGAGGGCAAGGCGCACGGACGCACGGTAGCTCGTGAGCCCGCCTTTAGGTTCGGGAATATATTCCGCTACGGAGGTATCTCGAACCACGCAGTCGAACTGCAGCGACTCGATGATCGGCACCGCGAGCAGTCGCGGAATTGGTGTCACGAGATTTACCCACTGCGAAGCGAGCCACGGAGTCAGCACCGGCAGTGACGCAATCGGGCGCTGGTGAAGTCCGGCCTCCAGCGCATAACCGTTCATCATCTGGCCGTACCGGAGCACATCCGGGCCGCCAATGTCGAAACTACGATTGAGGTCATCCGGCAGCTCGAGAGCCGAGACGAGATAATACAGAACATCGCGTACTGCGATCGGTTGAATGAAGTTGCGCACCCACTTCGGTGCAGGCATATACGGCAACACTTCGGTGAGGTGGCGGATCATTTCGAAGGATGCGGAACCGGAGCCGATGACGACTCCGGCATTGAAAGCGATCGTTGGCACGCCCGACTCAAGCAGGATATTGCCCACTTCGGCCCGACTGCGCAAGTGACGGCTGAGTTCAGAAATATCGCCCTCGGGATGCAAGCCGCCCAGGTACATAATGCGAGACACTCCGGCCTTTTTCGCGGCATGCGCGACGTTGCTCGCCGACAGTTTTTCCGTCTTCTCGAAGTCGCCAGCAGCCCCCATCGCGTGTACGAGGTAGTAGAGGGCGTCGATACCGTCAACGGCATCCACCAAACTGTCCGCATCGGTGAGGTCACCCACGATCACCTCAACGTCATCGCTCCACGGCACATCTCGCAGTTTGCGGGCATTGCGCACGAGAACGCGCACCGAGTGGCCTGCTTCAATCAGTCGAGGGACCAGTCGGCCGCCGAGGTATCCAGTTGCTCCAGTTACAAGAACGCGCATGACGCCACCCTAGGCACGACCGCTGGGAGCTAGCGCACAGTTAGCTCGGTATCCGCCGCTGCACTATTCGTGGGGCGACCGACGCGCTACAGGCCGTCGAGACTGCATGCGGCGCCAGAAGAAGAACCACGCAGCCGCTCCGAAGGCAATGATGCTGAAAAAGATCGTCCAAGCTATCCACGTGTGGTCTGGTTTGGCTCCATAAACGCTCGCTTGAAGTTCGGCTTGAGAGAGCACAGGAGCGTTCTCGGCCGATCCATCACCGACAACGCCCGCCTCCACTGTGGCGTCAACCGGCTCCTCTGCCGCGCTCACGTCGGTCTCTGACTCGACGGGAGCAGCCGTTGGCGTCTCGCTCGGAGTCGTGTCGGGAGTTGATTCTTCGACCGGCGCGGGCGCTGGTGCGGGCGCTGCTGCGGCGGCAGGAGCTGATGGTCCGGTGTGGCCAGGATACGTAGCGAATACCTGCACGCCCCACGTGGTGCCGCCGCTGGAATAAAAAGCGATTCCGATGTCGGTAAAAGAACCCAGAATATTCGCCCGATGACCTGGGGACGACATCCAGCCGTCGTGCATAGCTTGCGCCGTGCGATACCCCTGCGCCACATTCTCGCCGGCAGAGCGCCAGCCGGAGGGGATCTCCGTGGAGTAGTTGGGGTTGTGCGACATCGTGCTGCTCGCGGCCATCTTCTTGGCCCACGCCAAAGCGACGGCGTCCATGTCCGCATTGCGGATGAGTCCCTGCTGGCCGTCATCCCACCGGGCCTGATTAACAAGACCGTGGATGGTGTCAGCTTCGGCAGCTGAAGCGGGGGCAGCAGCGGCGACGGGGACTAAGAAAATCGCGAGAAGAAGGGCAAAAAATCCGCTGGCGATACGAGAGGGAGTGTGGCGTGAAAAAATCATTACTCAGCAAGTATCCGTAGATACGCGCGCTGGGCAACCCCCACGCCACACCTCTCGGCTAAATCAGAGACTTCGTGTGCCAGACCGTCTTCGTTTCGGTCCACTGAACGATGCGTTCGATGGATGGTGCGGGAACTCCGACAACTGGGCCTGAGACGCGCTTGAGCGTGTCGGCAGCCGCGATTTGAAGGTCAACCCACTCGAGCTGTTCTGCTCCGGCAAGGTCGAGACCATTGACATCCGCGTGGCTCGCAAGCCACGGCGCGATCTCGGCGGGCGAGCCTGTGAGGATGTTGACGACTCCCCCAGGAACGTCACTCGTAGCGAGAACCTCAGAGAGGCTGATCGCACTGAGCGGAGCGTTCTGGTGGGCGACGACGACAACGGTGTTACCGCTAACGAGAGCCGGAGCGATGACGCTCACGAGGCCCAGCAGCGACGACGAGTCCTGCGGAGCAACGATGGCAATGACACCACTGGGCTCGGGAGTCGAGAGGTTGAAGTACGGGCCAGACACCGGGTTTCCGTTTCCGGCAACCTGCACGTACTTGTCAGCCCACCCGGCGTACCAGACCCACGCATCTATAGCGGTGTCGACCTGAGTGGTCGCCGCCGGCTTCGAGAGTGATTCGGTAGCCATGAGCTCATCGACGAACTGCTCGCGACGACCCTCCAAGAGCTCAGCAATGCGGTACAGCACCTGGCCGCGGTTGTAGCCCGTGGCGCCCGACCAACCGTTGACGGCCGCACGGGCCGCGACAACAGCATCCCGAGCATCCTTGCGGCTAGCGAGCGAGGCATTCGCGAGGAACGCCCCCTTCTTGGTCGTCACTTCATAGGTGCGGCCGCTTTCGCTGCGCGGAAACTTGCCACCGATGTAGAGCTTGTAGGTCTTGGGAACCGTGAGACGGGTCATTTCTTGCCACCTTTCGTGACGGCGGGCGCGGCCCATCCAGCGGATTCTAGGTAAGCGGCCAGTCCGTGACGGCCACCCTCGCGGCCGTAGCCACTCTCCTTGTAGCCACCGAACGGCGACGCAGGATCGAAACGGTTGAACGTATTGGCCCAGATGACACCGGCGCGCAGCTTGTCAGCCACAGCGAGGATGCGTGAGCCCTTGTCGCTCCAGATGCCCGCAGACAGCCCGTAGGGGGTGTTGTTGGCCTTGGCGATGGCCTCGGCCGGGGTGCGGAACGTCAGAACGCTCAGAACCGGCCCGAAGACCTCTTCGCGAGCGATACGACTCGAGGTCGAGACGTTCGTGAAAATAGTCGGCGCGAACCAAAAACCGTTCTCGGGGATCGCGCAGTCGGCGGTCCAGCGCTCGGCGCCTTCGGCTTCGCCGACGTTGCTGAGTTCGCGGATGCGGTCGAGCTGAGCCTTGGAGTTGATCGCACCGATATCGGTGTTCTTGTCGAGCGGGTCGCCCATGCGCAATGTGGAGAGTCGCGCCTTCAGCCGATCGACGACCTCGTCGTGGATGTTCTCTTGAACCAGAAGGCGCGAACCTGCACAGCAGACGTGGCCCTGGTTGAAGAAGATGCCGTTGACGATTCCTTCGATGGCCTGGTCGATCGGAGCATCGTCGAAGACGATGTTCGCGGCCTTGCCACCGAGTTCGAGGGTGACCTTCTTGCCCGTTCCGGCAACCGACTTGGCGATTGCACGGCCGACGCCGGTCGAGCCGGTGAAGGCAACCTTGTTGACGTCCGGGTGGTTGACGAGGGCTTGGCCCGTGTCTCCCGCGCCGGTAACGATGTTGACGACGCCCTTGGGCAGGTCAGCCTGCTGCAGGATTTCGGCAAAGATCATTGCGCTCAGCGGCGTGGTTTCTGCCGGCTTGATCACGACAGTGTTTCCCGCGGCGAGCGCCGGAGCGATCTTCCACGCGAGCATGAGCAGCGGGAAGTTCCACGGGATTACCTGAGCGGCAACACCGAGCGACTGCGGGTTCGGTCCGAGACCGGCGTAGTCGAGCTTGTCGGCCCAGCCTGCGTAGTAGAAGAACCACGCAGCAACGAGAGGCACGTCAACGTCACGGCTCTCCTTGATCGGCTTTCCGTTGTCGAGACTCTCGGCAACGGCAAGCTCGCGAGCCCGCTCCTGCACAAGGCGAGCGATGCGGAAGAGGTACTTACCGCGGTCGGCGCCCGAGAGCTTCGACCAGGTGCGGTCGTAGGCCTTGCGAGCTGCGGCGACAGCGGCATCCACATCGGCGTTGTTGGCGTTGGAGATCGAGGCGATCTCCTTCTCGGTTGCCGGGGAGATCGTGGTGAACGCGTCGCCGCGACCATCCACAAACTCGCCATCGATGAAGAGACCGTAGTGCTTCTTCAGGTGCAGAACCGACGTTGATTCGGGGGCGGGAGCGTAGTCGAGAAAGCTCGGGGCCTTCGCGCTCACTGCTTTGTCATTCTCAGTCATGGTGTGCCTTAGTCAATCGTGACGTAGTCGGGGCCGGAGTAGTGGCCGGTGGTGAGCTTCTGACGCTGCAAGAGCACGTCATTGAGGAGACTCGATGCGCCGAAGCGGAAGAGGTGCGGCTGAAGCCATTCCTCGCCCACGGTCTCTGCAACGGTCACGAGGTACTTGATGGCATCTTTCGAGCTTCGGATGCCGCCAGCAGGCTTCACACCGATCTTTTCGCCGGTGAGCAGGTGCCAGTCGCGCACAACCTCGAGCATGAGGAGGGTGACGGGCAGGGTCGCTGCCGGCGATACCTTTCCGGTTGACGTCTTGATGAAGTCTCCGCCGGCCAGGATCGACAGCCACGAGGCTTTGCGCACGTTGTCGTAGGTGTTGAGTTCACCGGTTTCCAAGATCACCTTGAGGTGAGCGTAAGTACCGTTCTCGCGGCGGCAGGCCTCCTTGACGGCCACGATCTGATCGAAGACGACACCGTATTTGCCGGAGAGGAAGGCGCCACGGTCGATGACCATGTCGATTTCGTCCGCGCCATTGGCGACGGCTTCTTTGGTGTCCATGATCTTGATCGGCAGCGACGAGCGTCCGCTCGGGAACGCGGTGGCGACGGCGGCAACGTTGATTCCGTTGTCTGAGCCGTTCGACCAGGCCGAGCCCAGGGCATCTGCTGCGTAGGGAACCATGTCGCCATAGACGCACACTGCTGCAACCTGCGGGGTCGAGGCATCCGCGGGGTCGGGCAGCATGGCTTTTGCGGCGAGCGAGCGAACCTTGCCGGGGGTGTCTGCACCCTCGAGGGTCGTGAGGTCGATGAGCTTGATGATGGTATCGAGAGCCCAGGCCTTTGACGTGGTCTTGATCGAGCGCGTGCCCAGACCCGCAGCACGCTGCTCAAGCCCGACCGCGTCGACGCCCGAGAGCCCCTCGAGGTGCAGCTTGAGTGACTTCTCGGTCAGATCTGAGCCGATGAGGTTGACCGCGCGCTCAGCAGGAGCGAGCGCGATGGCCTTTTCGATTGTCATGTGGTTTCCTCCAGAAGGGCGTGAGCGGTGGCCTCATCGGTAACGATGACGGAACACAACCCACTGGTAACGACGGCGCGCGCGACGTCATGTTTAGCGTCGCCAGCGACGACAAAAATTGCGTGCTCGGCAGCACGAAGCTCGTCAAGACCGAGACCGACAGTGCGCTCATCCAGAGCAGAGTCGACGATCTTGCCTGCACTGTTGATGTAGCGACCAACCACATCGCCCACGGCTCCCTTAGCGACGAGGTCGTCGACATCGCTCTCGCTCAGGTAGCCGCTATCGACGTGGACCGAACTAGCACCGGCAACACCGGCGCTATACAAATAGGCGGATGCCGAAGCACCCAGAGCACGAACGCTCGCAACAGCCCGGTCGCGCTCAATCGCACGCTTCGTTTCCACCTGCTCCAGAATCGCGGGGATCGGCAGCAGCGTCGCTTGACCGTGCCCCTTCTGCGCAATCGTGACTGCGGTCTGTGCTGCTGTGCCCTGCTTGCTATTGAGGCTCACACCACCATTGATCTGCACAACCTGCACGCCCACGGTCCAGCCGGGAGCAAGCAAGCGAGCAACCTCATCGAGCGTGCGCCCCCAGCTCACACCGAGAGTGCGAGGAACGGGGCGAACAGCAGCCAAGTAATCGGCAGCCGCTTGGGCCACGCGAGGGTTGACCTCTTCGTCGTCGGCGGGCAGCGGAACAACGACCGCGTCTTTGAGACCGAATCGGTCTCTCAACTGGCGTTCGACATCCAGCCGACGGGCGCGGGGGTGAATGATCTCGATGCGGACGATGCCCGCTTCACGAGCGCGGGTAAGAAGGCGGCCCACTTTCCAGCGGGTAATACCGAGAAGAGCGCCAACTTCATCTTGAGTCTTGTTCTCTTCGTAGTAGAGCTCGGCAACGCGCACGGCCAAAAGCTCGGTTGATTCATCCACTGCTGCCTCCTCCCTCAACGATAGAGTCCTGCACACCGTGCTGCAACATATGCAGTAGCACTTGCTCAGATGAGCAGACACGGGGAGCAGCGAGTGCGCACATGCGCAGCCAACACCCCGAACCTGAACACCACACGAACGGGGGTCTGTGGGCGCAGCACTCCCCCTGCACCCAATAAGGTGGATGCCGTGACCACCACCACATCGAATCGCTATGCCCTCGCCATTGATATTGGCGGAACCAAAGTCGAGGCTGCCCTCGTCGACCCGAACGGTGTCGTCCTTGCGACAAGCCGCTTCCGCGCGCCCACAGGCCGCGCATCGTCGAGCGAGCAACTCGCCGAGAGTGTGCGCACGGTCGTGCGCCAGTCGACCGCCGCTCTGCCCGAAGACGCTGAACTCCTCGGCGTCGGCATCGGTAGCGCCGGCCCCATCTCGGTATCGCGCGGCGAAGTATCGCCCCTCAACTTGCCCGCCTGGCGCGACTACGGCGTGCGCGCGCTCGTCGAAGCAGAGCTTCCCGGCACCTCGGTTGCCCTTCGCGGCGACGGCAACTGCATCGCCCTGGCCGAACACTGGATTGGTGCCGCTCAGGGAGTGAAGTACTTCATGGGCATGGTCGTCTCGACCGGCGTTGGCGGCGGTCTCATTCTTGACAACCAGCTCATCGACGGCCCTACCGGCAACGGCGGCCACTTCGGTCACGTCGAAGTCGGCGGAGAAACCGTAGTGTGCGGCTGCGGCGGAACCGGCTGTGTCGAAGCTGTTGCCTCAGGCCCCAAAACTGTCGAATGGGCACAGGCCCAGGGCTGGACCGGCTCGACCGGTGAAGAACTTGCCGCGGACTATGCTGCCGGAAACGACATCGCGATCAGCGCCGTACGTCGTTCGGCTCGTGCCGTCGGCCACGGAATTGCGTCAGCAACGGCCCTCGTTGATCTTGAACTCGTCGCCATCGGCGGTGGCTTCTCGCACGTGGCCGCCGACTACATCGACCTCGTCGCTGAAGCGATCACCGACCGCGCACCGTTCCCCTTCATCACGAAGGTGCGCGTCGTGGCATCAGGGCTCTCCAGCGACGGCCCGTTGATCGGCGCTGCCGCTCTCGTGCATCACCCGGAGCGACTCAGCACGTCTGCACTCAGCTCGAGCTAATCCTCGAGCGCCGTTACAGCAATCCCCAATTCGTCTTCGACGAAGCTCGGGCGCGCCAGCATTACGGCACTGATGAGCGCCAGCAAGCTCGAGCCGAACAAGAACATGAGCGGCCAGAACCAGCCACCGCTCACTTCCCGCACGAGCGCAACGGCGAAGGGGCCGAGAGCGGCAACCGTGTAGGCCACGCTCTGCACGAAGCCGCTCAAGGCCGCTGAGCCCTGATGACTGCGCGTGCGCAGGTTAATAAGCACGAGGCAGAGCGGGAACAGAATGGTGCCGAAGCCGACGAGCACGACCCACAGCCATGTAAGCGTTGACGGGATGAAGGCGAGCCCAAGATAGCCGACGGCCCCGGCAAACACTCCCCCGGCCATGACGGCGCCAATGTTCGAAACCTTGCTGGCCAGAATCGGGCTCAGGATGCCCAACGGAATGCCAATGAGGCCGAAGAGCGAAAGCATCGCGCCCGCCTCGACGGGAGTGAACCCCGCTGATTCGATCAAAATCTCGGGCAACCAAGCGAAGAACGAATAGAACCCGATCGACGAGACGCCAAACGCAATCGTGATTGCCCACGCCGTGCGCGACTTGGCCACGGCCCACACCGAGATACTGGATGCCACCGGCACCACTGTCGCGTCGAGGGCAGCGTTGCGCTTCACGCGTCGGCCGCGCACCGTGAGCACAAGCCACGGGACGAAGGCCGTGAGTGCGAGCGCTGCCCACACGGCGACGGATGCCCGCCAACCAGCGACCTCGGCCACCGGAGCTGCGAAGAAGGCAGGAATGGCGGCGCCCAAGGAGATGAGCATGACGTAACCACCGGTCACCGTCGCGAGACGGTCCGGGAAGTACTTCTTCACGGCCGGGGGCAGCAACACGTTACCGACGCCCATACCCGCAAGCGCGATGAGGCTGCCGAGCGCCAAAAGAATGTAGTTGTCGCTGACGGCACGAAGCGCGGATCCGGCAACCATGGCGGCCGCTGCGATCAGCAGACTCGCGTCGAGGCCGCGGGCACGAGCGAGAGCCGGGGCGGCAAGTCCGGCGATTGCGAAGGCAATCGGAGGCAGCATCCCGAGCACGCCAAGCCCGAGGCTGGAGATGGGGATGTCGTTCTCAATGACGCCGATAATCGGCGAAATAGCGGCAACGGCGGTGCGCACGTTGAGCGCGACGAAGAGGATGCCAGCAAGCGCAAGAAGGCGCCCCCTCCAGAGGGTGCGCGTGGGAGTAGTCATTCGCACGAGTCTACGGTGAGAAAACACCAACCCCTACGATGGTGGGTATCGCCGACAACTCGTGTCGGCTGATATCTCAGGGAGACACACATGGGTAACAGCGGATTCGACCTCGGAGACATCGGCGACGTTGTCGGCGGCCTTGTTCAAGGCAAGGGTCTCGACACAGATGCCCTCGAACCCATTTGGGAAGGCATCCAGCCGACGCTGCAGGGACTCGACACCGACACCATTCTCGAGACCATCGCCAACTGGGCAAAGGACCTCAACCTGCCCCTCATCGGCGATGTGCCCGACGACATCGTGGAGAACCTCAAGAACGGCGTAAAGGTTCCGCTCAACAAGCTCATCAAGGGCTAGTCGTACGACCTACTTCTTGGGCGTCTCTTTCGCGGGGACGCCCAAGATTTCTCTCACGGCGACCTCATCGAGGCACATCTGATCGATGAGCGCGTCGACCGTCGTGTACTTGACCATCCCGCGCACATATTCGACGAATTCGATCTCGACTCGCTTGCCGTAGATGTCGAAATCTTGGTCGAGAGCGTGAGCCTCTACTTGCTTCTCAGGCACCCCGTCAAAAGTCGGGTTGTTTCCAATGGAGACAGCGGCGGCGAAACGAACGCCGTCAACAACAAGCCACGCAGCGTAGACGCCATCGGCGGGAATGAACCCTTCCGAGTTGCGATCGAGATTAGCGGTCGGATACCCGAGCTCGCGCCCGCGCTGCTGCCCGAGCACGACGACGCCCCGCACGGAGTGAGCTGCCGTGAGCAACTGCGCAGCCTCAGCCACCCGACCTTCCGACAGCAGTTCACGCACGAAAGTGGAAGAGACTCGACGACCCTCTTCGAGAGCGATGTCGTCAATGACGACAACCTCGAAGCCATGCACTTCGCCCAGTTCGCGCAGTAGTGCCACGTCGCCAGCGCCGCGAGCGCCGAAGCGGAAGTCAGCACCGACGAGAACAACCTTCGTGTCGAGTGCCCCGGCGAGCACCGTCGAGACGAAGTCCTCGGCCGAGACCTCGCTGAGCGCCCGGTCAAAGGTCAGCACGAGCGAGCCGTCGACGTCGGTCGTGGCCAGACGCTCAAGCTTTTGTTCCTTGCTCAGCAAAGGCTGCGGGCACGCCGCGGGGTTCAGCAAGCTCATGGGGTTGCGATCGAACGTGACCACGACCGAACGCAAACCACGATCAGCCGCGACTTCGCGCAGGCGCGCGAGCACGGCACGGTGACCGCTGTGCACGCCGTCGAACTTGCCGATCGTGATGGCGACCGGGCCATACGCCTCGGGTACGGCATCCAGTGATTCGAAGAGATCCATATCAGCGACGCCCCTCAGCGATACGTACCCGGTACAGCCAGATGAGGCCAAGCACGGGAAGAGCGAGTGGGATGAAGAGGTAGCCAGCTCCAAAGGCCGACCAGACGGTGTCTGCAGGGAACAGCACGGCATCCACGAGGCTGAGCGTGCCGACTGTGATAACTCCCACAAGTTCAAACACGATCGCGACAACGGCAACTCGATACCACGTGCGCCCCGAGCGAATCAGCGCAACGGTCGCAACGATATAAACGAGCCCGGCTACCGCCGACAAGAGATACGCGAAGGGAGCCTCGTCAAACTTCGTCGCAATCTGAAACAGCGAACGCGCAGTAGCGCCCAACGCCATCACGGCGTAGACGGCAATGAGTACTCGGCCAATACCCGAGGCAGTCGAAGAACGTGTGCTTGTCATCTCTCTCAACTTTAGGCGCTCTTGGCTAGGCCAATTGCACAAACCAGATCTGGCTCATGCGGTAGACCATCACAGCGATCGACAAACACGCGACCCCGAGAATCACGGTGCTCCAGCGGTTGCGTTCGATGAGGCCCCACATGACGGCGGCGGGCGGAATCAAGATGGCCGAGACCAGGTAGATCCAGAACTCAAGGGCGCTACCGGTAGCCACGTTGCCCAAGAAAGGAGCGACGATGGCCATCACCAACTGCACGATCAGCAGCGCTTCAACGAGGAGCGTTGCCCCCAAGGAATAATCGTTGGGCGTGACCTTGGCAAAGCCGGCGATAACGGCGGCCGTTCCGGCCAGGACCGCAATGATTACTTGCACCCACACAAACCACTCAACCATTGTTCGGGGTTCCTTCCTCAGAAGCGGGCTCGCCCTCAACAGCAGTATGCTCCTGAGGTTCGAGAGGCTGCGCATCGCGCGGAAAATTAGATAGCACGCGGGCGCGCCCATCAACGATGTGGATGAGTCCCTGAAGGCGACCATCGGGCGCGAGCGCGGCAATGGGTGATGCTTGCTGCGGTTCAAGAGCGATTCGCTTGCCGTCGGAGAGATCTTTCGACTGCTCGGCATCCAGCTGCACCGTCTCGAAAAGTTGCGCAGCTACCACGGCGGGAGCAACCAACTGCGTCTCCAGGTCGGAATCGAGGGCGCTCGCGTTCTCCACGGAGAACGGGCCAACCTTGGTGCGGCGCAACACTGTCAGGTGCCCGCCGACGTTGAGCGCCTCCCCCAGATCACGAGCCAGTGCCCGGATGTAAGTGCCCGACGAACAATCGACAAGAACCTTCAGATCGATGAACTCTCCGCGCGCGGTCTCGAGCACGTCGAAGCGAGAAACGGTGACCGTGCGCTCCGCGAGAACGACGTCTTCGCCTGCTCGCGCGAGAGTGTACGCACGCTTGCCATCAACCTTGATGGCGCTGACGGAACTTGGGCGCTGCGAAATAGCTCCGGTGAGGTTGGCGACGGCGTGCGCGATGTCCTCGTCGCTGACAGCGGCGAGAGCCGCGGCATCCACCGGCTCAGAAAGCTCGCCTTCGGCGTCGTCGGTGGTTGATGATGCTCCCAGTCGAATCGTCGCGGTGTACTGCTTATCGAGGCCGACGAGGTAGGTGAGTAGTCGCGTGGCGTTGTTCGCTCCGAGAACAAGAAGCCCTGTCGCCATCGGATCGAGAGTGCCAGCGTGCCCAATTTTGCGGGTGCCGACCGACTTGCGGGCGCGCGAGACGACGCCGTGGCTCGTGATGCCCTGGGGCTTGTCAACGAACAAAATTCCACTGGCAGGATTGCGCGGCGGCTTAACCATGCGATTCCCTCCACCCTGGCGACCCCGGATGGGTAGCCCATCAACTTTAGCCAATTCTGACGCCGCCTACGCGCGCGTGTCCCAGCACCGCCCTGACGAGATATCTTCACCCGCTGCGCCTAGACTGCCGCTATGCGAATCGGCGTTATTGGGGCAGGTGCCGTCGGCGGCGCAATCGCAGGGTTACTGGCGCGAGCAGGCAATGACGTTGAAGTGACCGCCCGCGGCGCACACCTTCACACCATTCGAGAATCAGGCCTCACGCTCACAGGAGCGTGGGGCGATAGCGTCTCCCGGGTCCGTGCCGCCGAAACCCTCAGCCGCGTCAACGAACTCGTCATCGTGGCCACGAAAGCACACGACGCCGAACAAGCCCTGCGCGACAATCTTCGTTTCGTACGAGATGTTCCTGTTGTTATTTTTCAGAACGGTCTCGACTCGCTCGACACCGCCGCCAACGCCTCGCCGCGATCCGACATCATTGGCGGACTCGCCACCTTCGCCTCCTCGTTCCTCTCCCCCGGCACCATCCACGTGACTGCTGCGGGCCCGAGCTACCTCGGCGTTGCCGGCGATAACGATGTGCCAGCTCGCTATGCCGCTGACGCACTCAATGCCGTTATGCCGACCTTCGCCGTGCCGAACTTTCGAGGCGCTCAGTGGACCAAGCTCGTCATCAACCAGGTCAACGCGCTACCCGCCATTACCGGGCTGAGCGTGCAACAGGTCATCGCCGACGCCCGGCTGCGTCGCATCATGACCGCCAGCATGCGTGAGACCGCCAAGATCGCTCTTGCTCAAGGCATCCACTTTGAAACCCTTCAGGGACTCTCCCACCGTCGCCTGCGCAAGCTTGCTAGCTCGCCGTTGTGGGTGGGTCAGCTCATCCCGCGCGCAATGAGCCGCCGCATGGGACGCACCCCGAACCCCGGCTCGACCCTGCAGAGCATTCGTCGCGGCCAACCAAGCGAAGTAGATGCCCTCAACGGCGCCGTAGTGCGAGCAGCGCAACAAAGTGGTCGCGAGGCTCCCGTGAACGCGCTCATGGTCGAGCTTGTGCACGCTGTCGAAGCCACCGGCAACTTCCTGAGCATCGACGACGCCGTAGCGCGGTTTGCCGCCGCACCACAGCAGTGACCGCTGCTGCACCCGCGCCGGATCGCGCCGAGCTTTCCCGCCAGATTCGCAACTGGTTTACTGAAGCCGGGCGCGACCTGCCCTGGCGCCACGACGGTTTTGGCGCGTGGGGCATTCTCGTGAGCGAAATCATGCTGCAGCAGACTCCCGTCGTGAGGGTGATTCCTCGCCTCGAGCAGTGGCTTGAGCGGTGGCCGACGCCTGCAGCGCTTGCTGCTTCTGCTCCCGGCGATGCGGTGCGAGCGTGGGAGCGCCTCGGCTATCCGCGACGCGCCCTCAACCTGCATGCTGCGGCGACCGTGATCGCCGAGCAGCACGACAACGTGGTGCCCGAAGATGTGCCGACCCTCTTGGCTCTGCCCGGCATCGGCGACTACACCGCACGGGCTGTAGCCGCTTTCGCCTACGGACACCGGCATCCGGTGGTCGACACCAATGTTCGCCGAGTCATCGCTCGAGCAGTGAATGGCGTCGGGGAGGCCGGTCCTCCGTCGACCAAGCGCGACCTCGCGGCAATGGAACTACTGCTTCCCGAGGAGCGCGCTGCCGCTCAAGCCACGAACGCCGCGGTCATGGAGCTCGGCGCTATTGTCTGCACCGCTAAGAAACCGCTGTGTGAGCAATGCCCGGTGCGCGATCTCTGCGCGTGGCGTGCGGCAGGCTACCCGGCCTACGAGGGTAAGAAGCAGGTCGTGCAGAAGAAGTTTGAAGGCTCAGATCGCCAAGTGCGCGGACTCATTCTCGCCGAGCTGCGCGCGAGCGATATCCCCGTGACGGCAGCCGAAATCGAGCAGGTCTGGGCGTATGCCGCCCAGCGAGAGCGCGCACTGGCTGGGCTTCTGAACGACGGACTCGCCGTCGCCGAAGGCTCGGGCTACGTTCTGCCCTAGTGTGACTGCCGAGGAGCGTGCAAACCGCTTACGCGGCGTGAAGGAAAACGCTTAAGCGTTACCGCTGACGTAATGGCCGTCGTCGTCATCATCGTCGTCGTCGTCGAAGCCAGCAGCCTCTTCTTCGGCGGCGATATCGCGCGGCTTCACGTAGGGGTCTTCGTCTCCCGCGTACTGAGCGGTCTTCTTGAGCGCCTCAACAGAAGCGTCACGCTGGTGCGCTTCGGTGAGGAGCGAGTCGATGAGTGCCGCGTTTTCGGGGATGCCATCGGCGATGAACTGAATCGAGGGAGTGAGGCGCGCGGTGAGGTTCTTTCCCACTTCTCGACGCACGAGGCCGGTAGCCGACTGAAGAGCGGCCGCACTTTCGGCTCGTTCTTCGTCGCTGCCGTAGACCGTGTAGAACACGGAGGCGTGCTGGAGGTCGCCGGTCACCCGAACGTCAGTGATGGTCACGAAACCCAAGCGAGGATCTCTGATGCCACGCTCAAGCGTCTTGGCAACGATTACCTTGATGCGGTCCGCCATTTTCGCGGCGCGAGCTGCGTCAACCATCTCTACTCCTTCTAGTACTTGTGCTGCCTCGGGGTGTACCGAGGCATTGACGGCAACCTGAGCAGGAAGCTTGCGGAGCCTGCGTAGCTCCGCTTCCTGCTCAGGTTGCCGTCATAAGCCAACGGGCTAGACCCGCGGCTTTTCCTTCATTTCGATTGTCTCGATCTCGTCACCGATTTGGATGTCGTTGAACTTACCAAGACCGATACCGGCTTCGTAGTCGGTACGAACTTCAGTGACGTCATCCTTGAAGCGACGCAGCGAGTCGATAGCGAGGTTGTCGCCAACGACGACACCTTCGCGGATAACTCGTGCCTTGGCGTTTCGCGTGATCGTTCCCGAGCGCACGATGACACCAGCGATGTTTCCGACCTTGGAGGAGCGGAAGATCTCGCGGATCTCTGCAACACCCGACTGCACTTCTTCGAATTCCGGCTTGAGCATGCCCTTGAGCGAGCTCTCGACGTCTTCGAGTGCGGCGTAGATGACCGAGTAGAAACGTACGTCGACGCCTTCGCGAACGGCGCGCTCGCGTGCCTTCGGGTCGGGGCGAACGTTGAATCCAATGATGATGGCGTTGTCGACGGTCGCGAGGTTGATGTCGCTCTCGGTGACAGCACCGACACCACGGTGGATGATGCGCAGCTGTACGGAATCGTCGACCTCGATCTTGAGGAGCGACTCTTCGAGGGCTTCAACAGCACCCGATACGTCACCCTTGATGATGAGGTTGAGCGATTCGACCTTGCCGTCTTCGAGGGCCTTCGTGAAGTCCTCGAGGCTGATGCGCTTGCGGCTACGAGCCAGCAGGGCGTTACGCTCTGCTGCTTCGCGCTTCTCAGCGATCTGGCGGGCCATACGGTCGTCATCAGTAACCAAGAACACGTCGCCGGCCTTGGGTACAGAGGTCAGACCGAGCACTGCAACGGGGCGCGAAGGCTCCGCATGAGTAACCGCTTCGCCGTTCTCGTCGAACATTGCACGAACGCGACCGTAAGCGGTACCCGCAACAATGGGGTCTCCCACTTCAAGCGTTCCCGACTGGATAAGCACGGTAGCAACAGCACCGCGACCCTTGTCGAGCTTGGCTTCAATCGCGACACCACGAGCATCCTTGTTGGGGTTTGCGCGCAGGTCGAGTCCGGCATCCGCCGTCAGGAGCACAGCATCAAGCAGCTCGGTGATACCGACGTTGTTGAGCGCCGAAACGTCCATGAACATCGTGTCTCCACCGTATTCTTCGGCAACGAGGCCGAATTCGGTGAGCTGCTGACGAACCTTAGCGGGGTTGGCGCCTTCTTTATCGATCTTGTTGATCGCAACGACGATCGGAACGTTAGCTGCCTGAGCGTGGTTGAGTGCTTCAACCGTCTGGGGCATGATTCCGTCGTCTGCTGCAACGACGAGGATCGCAACGTCGGTGACTTGAGCACCACGAGCACGCATAGCGGTGAACGCTTCGTGACCCGGGGTGTCAATGAACGTAATCGGACGTTCGATGCCGTCGTGCTCTTTGACAACCTGGTACGCACCAATGTGCTGGGTGATGCCACCGGCTTCGCCAGCGACAACGTTGGCGTTACGGATGGAGTCGAGCAGCTTGGTCTTACCGTGGTCGACGTGACCCATGACCGTGACAACGGGAGGGCGGATGACGAGTTCGTCGTCCGATTCGTCTTCCAGCTCCTGGTCGAGGTCCATATCGAAGCCAAGAAGCAGTTCGCGGTCTTCTTCTTCCGGCGAGACCATTTCGATCTTGAACCCGAGTTCTTCACCCAGGATGCCGAAAGTCGCCTCGTCGAGGGACTCGGTTGCCGTCGCCATTTGTCCCAAGTGGAACAGAACGGTGACGAGGTTTCCGGGGCTCGTGTCGATCTTGTCGGCGAAATCGGTGATCGAGGCACCACGGCGAAGGCGAATTACTTCCTTGCCATTTCCGCGGGGGACGCTAACGCCACCAAGCGAAGGTGCTTCTCTCAGTTCGAACTCTGCCCGCTTCGCCCGCTTCGACTTACGTGCCTTGCTCTTTCCGCCACCGCGACCGAAGGCACCTGCGGTACCTCCACCGGGACCACGGCCACGGCCGCCTCCTGGTGCACGGTTAGGACCAAAGTTGTTCGGTGCTCCACCGGGGCGGAATCCGCCGCCAGCTGCGCCGGGACGGGCACCAGCACCTGCTCCACCGGGACCGCCGGGACGCTGACCGAAGCCACCGGGACGCTGGCCCTGGCCGGGTCCACCGGGACGCGGAGCGCCGGGACGCGGCGAACCGGGACGCGGAGCGCCGGGACGAGGTGCACCGGGACGCGGTGCGCCCGGGCGAGGAAGGCCGGGACGAGGTGCACCGGGACGAGGAATCGATCCTGCACCACCAGCGGGTGCCGGGCGACCCATTCCCTGGTTAGAGGCGAACGGGTTGTTTCCCGGACGGGGCGTACCCGGACGAGGAACGGCAGAAGGGCTCGGCGCGTCGGCTGCTCCCTTGGGCTTCGCACCAGAATCGGCGGAAGCCTTTTCTGCTGCTGCTGCCTTTTCGGCCGCAAGTGCCTGAGCCTGACGCTCGGCGACCGTCAACGGAGCGGGAGCCGCTCCCTCTTCGGGTTCGCGAGGTTGCTCGGGTTCTGGTGCCGCAGCGGGTGCTTCCTCAGCAACATTTGCCGGGGTCGGTGCGCTGGGCATGGGGGTCTTCGGCTTAGGCGTCGCTTTCGCGGCAGCCTTAGGTGCGGCCTTCGGAGCAGCCTTGGGCTTCTCTTCTGCTGCCGGTGCCTTTGCGGCGTCAGCCTCAAGTGCAGCCTTCAACCGTCGGGCGACGGGGGGCTCGATGCTCGAGGATGGGCCCTTAACGAATTCGCCCATTTCTTTGAGCTTCGCTAGGGCAGCCTTGCTATCGACGCCAGCTTCGGCGGCGACTTCGTGTACGCGTGGTTTTGCAGCCACTTTTCTCCTGTCTGGGTCTGCTCCCAGACAGGGGCAGACCACTAATTACGGACGGAACTCATTTCGAGCCGCTCATTAGTTGTCCATAGGTCAATCAGCCTGTTCGTTAGGGGACATCGGTTGATGTCCCGCCTCATATTCAGCTAACACTGAAAGAAGTGTTCCGGTATCTAGCGGTGGATCCACCTTCAACGCACGCGCAAAAGCTCTGCGTTTTACTGCAGACTCAAAACACGAAATTGTGGGATGAAGCCACGCACCGCGACCCGGAAGTGTAGCCGATTGGTCGGCCACCACCGCACCGTGAGATGCGACAACCCTCAGTAACGAGGTTCTGCTGGCGCTTGCGCGACAGCCAACACACGTTCTTACTGCATCCATAATACCCCTACTCTGTAATCGCGCACTCCCCCGCGCCCATCACGAGCACGGGCAGCGACGCAACGCAGCCGGTCAGCCCCGCAGCACATCGACGTGCGGGGCCAACACGGGCGAACGATTAGTCTTCGTCGAGAATAGAGTCGGGCTGAATGTCGATGCGAGCACCTGTGAGCTTGGCAGCTAGGCGGGCGTTTTGCCCTTCCTTGCCGATCGCGAGCGACAATTGGTAGTCGGGCACAAGCGCGCGAACAGCCTTAGTGGCCTCGTCGATCACGTACGAGCTGGACACTTTGGCCGGCGAGAGAGCGTTGGAGACAAACTCAGCAAGGTTCTCCGAGTAGTCGACGATGTCGATCTTCTCGCTGTTGAGCTCTGCTGTTACCGCGCGAACGCGCTGACCGAGTTCGCCGATGCATGAGCCCTTAGCGTTGATGCCTGCTTCAGTGGCACGAACCGCCATTTTGGTGCGATGACCGGCTTCGCGGGCCACGGAAGTGATTTCTACCAGTCCGCTGGCAATTTCCGGAACTTCGAGCGCAAAGAGCTTGCGAACGAGCGAGGGGTGCGTGCGGCTGACCGTAATCTGCGGACCCTTGTCGCCCTTATTCACGGCAGTGACGTACACGCGGATGCGGGCACCGTGCGTGTACTCCTCGGTCGGGACCTGCTCCTCGGGAGGCATAATTGCCTCCACGGTGCCGAGGTCGATGTGAATCATGCGCGGGTTAGGACCCTGCTGAATCACCCCGGCAACAATGTCGCCCTCGCGACCCTTGAACTCACCAAGAACCTTGTCGTCACCAATGTCGCGCAAGCGCTGGTTAATGACCTGTTTTGCTGCGAACGCGGCAATACGTCCGAAATCACTGGGGCTGTCTTCAGCCTCGCCAATAACCGCACCCTCTTCGTCGTACTCAGGGACCCAGACACTGACGTGGCCGGTTTTGCGGTCGAGCACAACACGAGCGGTCGGCTGTACGTCGACAGCCTTACCTTCGGGAGCCTCAACGTGCTTGAGATAGGCGCTCAAAATCGCCTGCTCAATAATCTGCACCAGTTCTTCGAACGGTATCTCTCGCTCGCGCTCCATCATGCGCAGCACGCTCAAGTCGATATCCATTGAGGACCTCCGATATTCATTTAGGGGTTGTGACTCAGAACCGTCTGCGGCTCCGAACTTGCTAGTTTAGCTGGCTTATTTAGTGAGTGCAGCGACGACGTCAGCAACCGGCGTGCTCGTGCGTTCGTTGGTAGCGCGATCCCAGACTTCGACCATTCCGTTGGCAGCATCGCGACCGACGATCACGATCATGGGAACACCCAGTAGCTCAGCGTCGCCGAACTTGACGCCGGGCGAGACCTTGGGGCGGTCATCGAATAGAACGTCGAGGCCAGCACTCTCGAGCGAAACAACGAGGGTCTCCGCGGTCTCGAAGACCACGGCATCCTTGCCCGCTGCGACGATGTGCACGTCGAAGGGACTGATGTTCTTGGGCCAGAGGAGTCCCTTGCCGTCGTTGGTGGTCTCGGCGATTGCAGCCATCAACCGCGTGACACCGATTCCGTAAGAACCCATTGTGACGGTGACGAGCTTGCCATTCTCATCGAGAACCTTGAGTCCGAGCACCTCGGCATACTTGCGACCGAGCTGGAAGACGTGGCCGATCTCCATGCCGCGAGCGGTCTCAATGGGACCACTTCCGTCAGGAGCAGGATCGCCGGCGCGGACATCCGCCACTTCAACGGTGCCATCAGCGATGAAGTCGCGCCCAGCCACGAGGCCAAGAACGTGCTTCTCATGAACATTGGCGCCCGTGATCCACTGGGTGCCATCAACAACGCGGGGGTCGAGAACGAAGCGCACTCCGGTAGCCGACTTCTCGCCGATAACGGCGCCCTCGGGCGACCAGGGACCGATGTAGCCCTTGACGAAGCCGGGGTTGCCCTCGAGCTTGGCCAGTTCTGCAAAGTCTTTCTCGGTGGCGGGCTCAACCTCAGCCGGAGCAAACGCCACTTCGGCACGCTTCATGTCGACATCACGGTCGCCCGGGAGGCCAACGACGACGAGCTCACGAGAGCCATCGATCGAGGTGAGCGCCAGCACGATGTTTTTGAGGGTGTCGGCCGCCGTCCACGGACGATCGGCACGAGGCTGCTGCTCGTTCGCGAGAGCAACGAGAGTGTCAATCGTGGGGGTGTTGGGCGAATCGAAGACGAGCGGCGCGGGCAGGCCCTCGATCGGCAGCGCCTCGGGCGGAGTTGTGCGGTAGGCCTCGACGTTGGCCGCATAACCGCCAGCCGAACGCACGAAGGTGTCTTCTCCGATGGGAGTCGGGTGCAGGAACTCTTCGCTCTTCGAGCCACCCATCGCTCCGGCATCCGCTGACACGACAACGTACTCGAGGCCCAAGCGGGTGAAAATACGCTCGTAGGCATCACGGTGCTGCTGGTACGACAGGTCGAGACCGGCATCCGTGTAGTCGAAGGAATAGCTGTCCTTCATCGAGAACTCGCGACCGCGCAGCAGACCGGCACGGGGGCGAGCCTCATCGCGGTACTTGTCCTGGATTTGGTAGAGCGACAGCGGCAAGTCTTTGTAGCTCGAGTACAGGTCTTTCACGAGCAGCGTGAAGACCTCTTCGTGCGTGGGCGCCAACAGGTAGTCGGCGTCTTTGCGGTCTTTGAGACGGAAAATTCCGTCACCGTACTCCGTCCAGCGACCCGTGAGCTCGTAGGGTTCGCGCGGCAGCAGAGCCGGGAACAACACTTCTTGCGCACCAAATGCTTCGAGTTCTTCACGGATGACCGCCTCGATCTTGCGGCGAACCTTGAGCCCGAGCGGCAACCACGCAAAAACACCGGGAGCCTGACGACGGATGTAGCCGGCGCGCACCAAAAGGCGGTGGCTGGCTACTTCAGCGTCGACGGGATCTTCGCGAAGCGTGCGGACAAAGAGTTGAGAGAGACGTGTAGACACGCCTCAATGGTAGTGCGCCTACGGGGTGAGAACTTGCGGACTTCCCGTAGCACCGGCAGGCATCTCTGCTGCGATGCGGTTGGCCTCTTCGATCAGCGTGGCCACGATGTCTGCTTCGGGAACCGTCTTGATGACTTCACCCTTGACAAAGATCTGGCCCTTACCGTTACCGCTGGCAACGCCGAGGTCAGCTTCGCGGGCTTCACCCGGTCCGTTGACGACACAGCCCATCACAGCGACGCGCAACGGAACCGTCATGCCCTCGAGGCCCTCAGTGACATCGTTGGCGAGTTTGTAGACGTCTACCTGAGCGCGACCACACGACGGGCACGAAACGATTTCGAGCTTGCGCTCGCGCAGGTTGAGCGACTGCAGAATTTGCAGTCCAACCTTGATCTCCTGCACGGGCGGTGCGGACAGCGAGACACGAATCGTGTCTCCGATGCCCTCCGAGAGCAGGATGCCGAACGCCGTAGCGCTCTTGATCGTGCCCTGGAACTCCGGCCCGGCCTCGGTCACACCGAGGTGCAGCGGCCAGTCACCGCGCTCGGCGAGCATGCGGTACGCCTTGACCATGACGATGGGGTCGTTGTGCTTGACCGAAATCTTGAAGTCGTGGAAGTCGTGCTCTTCGAAGAGGCTTGCCTCCCAGACAGCGCTCTCCACGAGCGCCTCTGCCGTGGCCTTGCCATACTTCTGCAGCAGGCTCGGCTCGAGCGAACCAGCGTTGACACCAATGCGCAGGCTTGTGCCCGCATCCTTGGCAGCCTTAGCGATCTCGCCGACCTTGTCGTCAAACTTGCGGATGTTTCCGGGGTTGACGCGCACGGCGCCGACTCCGGCATCAATCGCCGAGAAGACGTAACGGGGCTGAAAGTGGATGTCGGCAATAACCGGAATCTGACTCTTCTTCGCAATGATGTGCAGCACATCTGCGTCGTCTTGATGGGGCACAGCAACGCGCACAATGTCGCAACCCGATGCCGTCAGCTCCGCAATTTGCTGCAGAGTGGCATCGATATTGGTGGTTTGCGTTGTCGTCATGGACTGAACGCTGACTTGCGACTCACTACCGACGCCTACTGAACCGACCTTGATCTGCCGGGTCTTGCGACGGGGAGCGAGGACTTCAGGGACTTTCGGCATTCCGAGATTGATTGCTGGCACTCATCTATCCTAAAGCCGACACCTGAACATCGGCGGAACGCTAGCGCGCGCCGAGGTGAGCAGTCAGTGCCGCCACGAATTCCTCCGGACGCTCAAGATGAGCGGAGTGACCACAGTTCTCCCACGCCAGTTCGGTGTACTCGCCGCCATTGGCCTTGTACTGCTCGAAAACCGCGCGAGTCTGTTCGATCATCGGCTGCGGCGGAGCAACTTCTGCGCCGGGCCAGCCCGGAATGACACCAAGCTGCCCCAAGAAGTTGAGATCGAAGCCTGAGGCATCCGACACGATCGCGTCTTGCACACCGCGTACCCACAAAACGCGGGGTTTTATGGGCAGTTCGGTTATGGCGCTGACGTTGAAGTGATTGGGCGTCATGGTGTTGAGCACGCCTCGTCCGCCCGGGCCGAAGCCAGGCCACGCGTCAACAGCAACAGAGTCGCCCGGGTAGTTGTCCTCGCCCGTGGCGGTCGCGAGCATTGATTCGACCCAGAGATCTTCGTGTTCGGTGTGGGCTGCGGCATCCGCCACATACGCCGTGCGGAACACCATGCGAGCGGATGTCGGCGACTCGCCGGCCGCATCGCCCGCGTTCAGCTGGGCCACGAAGTCGGGATTCGCTCCCCCGCCGCCCGTGCCGGAGCACTCGGGGTTCAGTAGTTCGCCATTCGCACCCTTAGTTCCGCCGAAGCCGAAGGGCGAGACAGGAGACACCAACGAGACGGTGTCGACGCGCTCGGCGTAGTCGAGCATGAACTGCATGACGATTCCGCCGCCCATGCTCCAGCCCACGAAGCTCGCCCGCTCGATGTTGAGCGCGTCGAGAACCGAGGCGATGTCGTCGGAGAAATCACGAACGCCCCGCGTGGCATCCACGGGAAGCGTTTCGCTGTCACCAAAACCACGCAGATCGATGGCCAGTGCGCGCACGCTGCTGTCGAGCGCGAGCATTGTTGGCTGCCAGAACAGCGACGAGGAGACGTTGCCGTGAACGAACACGACGGTCGACGTGGGGTTGTCAGCCGGGCGCTCCAACACCGATGCGACAATGCGCGGTGTCGTGACGCTGTGCTGAACGATGCCGTCGAGAAGGGTAGCCATAGTGTGTCCTTTGGTGAGTTGAACTACGGGAAGTGGCGAAACTGGTTAGGCGGTGAGCTCGACAATGAGTTCGGGTTCGGTAGCGGCGTGCACGGTTTCTTCGTCAACGCCGGGAGCGAGTTCGCGAAGAACGAGACCGCGATCGGTCACATCGATGACCGCGAGGTCGGTAATGATGCGGTGGACGACACCGCGGCCAGTCAGCGGCAGCGAGCATTCGTTCACAATTTTGGGACTGCCATCCTTAGCGACGTGCTCCATCAGCACAATGACGCGCGCAGCGCCGTGCACAAGGTCCATGGCACCGCCGGGGCCCTTGACCATCTTGCCGGGGATCATCCAGTTCGCAAGATCGCCGGCAACAGAGACCTGCATGGCACCCAGGATGGCGGCGTCAATCTTGCCGCCCCGGATCATTCCAAAGCTCATCGCAGAGTCAAAGAATGCGGTGCCCGGGAGGGTCGTCACCGTCTCCTTGCCTGCGTTGATCAGGTCGGGGTCAACGTTCTCTTCGGTCGGATACGGGCCGACTCCGAGGATGCCGTTCTCCGATTGCAGCACCACCGTGCGACCTTCCGGCACATAGTTCGGCACGAGCGTCGGAAGACCGATTCCGAGATTCACGTACGAGCCATCGGCCAGTTCGAGAGCGGCACGTGCCGCCATCTCTTCACGAGTCAAAGCCATTATGCGACCACCTTCTGCACTGTGCGACGTTCGATTCGTTTCTCGACATCGGAGCCAACTTCGATCACTCGCGAGACGTACACGCCGGGCAGATGAACGGCATCCGGTTCAATCTCGCCGGGCTCGACGAGTTCTTCGACCTGGGCGATACAGATACGCCCGGCCATCGCAGCGAGCGGCGAGAAGTTGCGCGCCGACTTCGCAAAGACAAGGTTGCCGTGGCGGTCGCCCTTGAGCGCGTGCACGAGCGAGAAGTCGGTCGTGATCGATTCTTCGAGCACGAAGTCTTTGGCGGTGCCATTGACGTCGAACGAGCGAACCTCTTTTTGAGGCGAGGCGATCGCGATGCCGCCCGAACCGTCGTAGCGCCGCGGCAGGCCGCCCTCGGCAACCTGGGTTCCGACGCCGGTTTGCGTGAAGAACGCGGCCACGCCCGAACCACCGGCCCGAAGCTTCTCGGCGAGCGTTCCCTGCGGGGTCAACTCCACTTCGAGCTCCCCCGTCAAGAACTGACGCTCGAACTCTTTGTTCTCGCCCACATACGACGACGTCATTTTGCGGATGCGGCGGGCGGCCAACAGCACGCCGAGCCCCCAGTCATCCACACCGCAGTTGTTGCTCACGATGCTGAGGTCGTCGGAGCCCAATTCCAACAGCGCTTGGATGAGCACCATCGGGTTGCCGCACAGGCCGAAGCCGCCGACTGCCAAAGATGCCCCACTCGGAATATCAGCGACCGCTTCTGCCGCCGACCCCATTGTCTTGTCGATACTCACGCTCGGACCTCCCGCGGTTGGTTCGTCATTAGTTGAGTCATGACGCCCGCGACGATGTCTGCGCCTCGTTGCGTCAAAGTAATTGTGTAGTGATTGACGTCTGACGCTTCGTGAAATTCCACATGAGGAAGCTCTGACCGCCAGTGGTCACACTGTTCCGGAGGATACAACGCCGGTACCTGATTGAGAAGACCCCGCGGTGCTCGGATGAAGTGCACCGGCATGCTGAGCCCCTCGAGGGCCGCGCGATACTGCACGTCTCCGCTCAATTGCAAGGCATCGAAGCTCACCGCGTCAATCGAGCTCGCGGGGTGCAGGTGCGGTGCTGAGCCGACGAGGTCGTAGTCGACGTAGTCGCGAACTGCCGAGGTGAAGTTGTCGGCGAAGGCCGGATGCACGCGCCAGAACTCCTGGTAGCTCTCTCGATCGGGGAACGTCATCGAAAGCCGCTCCGCTGCCGGGCCCAAAATCACCTGCGGCAGCTCCTCCATCGAGGTGCCCTCCGGTGCCGGGATCGGCAAGCCGCCATCGATGAGGAGCAAGCTGGAGACACGCTCCGGGTGCTGCGCCGCCAGGGTTGCAGCGACGAATCCCCCCATCGAATGCCCGACGACGAGCGCGGACTCAGTGCCGGTGGCTTCTAACAGAGCGTTCATATCGGCGGCGTGCTGCGGCATCCCGAACGGAGCGGGAAGGTCGCGGCTCGCACCGCGACCGCGCAGGTCAGGAGCGATGACCCGGCAGTTGGGGAACGCTGCGGCGATGAGCGGCCACGACATATGCGAGGCCGTAATGCCATGAATCAGAAGGATCGTAGCGACAGGTTCCGACTCGGGTTCCCAGATCGCCGCAGTCAGTTCGCCGCCGATGACGGGAACGGTGATAGTCGTGTGTGGTTCAGTCATCGTGCGCTCCAGCCGCCATCCATCGTGTACGAAGCGCCCGTGACCATGCCGGCGCTGTCGCCCGCGAGCCACAGCACGAGGTCGGCCACTTCAGCCGGCTCAACGAGGCGCTTGATGGCGCTCTCGGTGAGCATGACTTTTTCGACCACTTCGGATTCCGGGATGCCGTGCACCTTGGCCTGGTCAGCGATCTGCTTCTCGACGAGCGGCGTGCGCACGTAGCCGGGGTTCACGCAATTGCTCGTGACGCCGTGAGCGCCGCCCTCGAGCGCGGTGACCTTGGAGAAGCCCTCGAGCCCATGCTTGGCGGTCACATACGCCGACTTGTAGGGCGAAGCGCGTAATCCGTGAACAGAGCTGAGGTTGATGATGCGCCCGAAGTTGCGTTCGTACATCTTCGGCAGCGCCGCCCGCACGAGCAAGAAGGGCGCCTCGACCATGAGGTCGAGGATGCGGCTGAACATCACCGGGTCGAATGTCTCGATGGGATTGACGTGTTGGATGCCCGCGTTGTTGACGATCACATCGACGTCGAGCGAGAGGTCGGCGAGCGCCGCCGTATCGGTCAGGTCGACCTGCCAGGCTTCGCCGCCCACGAGTTTGGCCTGAGCCCGAGCGGCATCGCCGTTGAGGTCGGCCACGATGACGTGGGCTCCCGCTTTCGCGAGCGCGACGGTACAAGCAGCACCAATACCGCTCGCCCCACCGGTGACGAGGGCGCGACGGCCCGTGAGATCGGTCATTTCTCGACTCCTTCGGTGCTCGGCTCTGGCACGGCCAAAGCGCGGCGGATAAACGTGATCATCTGATCGAGAACGTCGTCTGGCACGCGCGAGGTGCCGCTGGCAGTGGGGTCAGCATCGTTACCGGCGTCGGCGGAGTCTCCCCAGAGCACCCAGCGCATCCCGATCATTTCGCCGATCCCCATGAGGGCCCAGGCGGCAACGGTCGGGTCAACGTCACCGATCTCGCCCAGCAGTTGAGCTTCTTTGAGACCCTCGATGTAGCCATCGACAATGCGCGAGTAGTGCAGGCGCAGCGACTTGGGCGAGACAAATTCTGCTTCCCGCACGACGCGATAGAGCGCGGGGTGTTCTGCGGTGAACTCGAAGAACGCACGAAAACCGGCCCGCTCAGATTCGATGCGGTTGGATGCTGCGCCCGAGGCTTCGCTCATGGCACGACGCACGCGGCGGTTGAGATCTTCTACGAGCTCTTCAAAGATCTCGAGTTTGCTCGCGAAGTACAGGTAGAAGGTTCCTTGACCGACGCCGGCTTCTTCGGTGATGCGCACGACAGAGGCATCCGTGTAGCCGTAGCGCGCAAAGACTGTTTCTGCAGCCTCGATGAGCTTCGCCTTGGTGCGGGTGCCGCGAGCGGTGAGTGGTGTACTCATGAACTGATCCGTCCTGCTTGTGCGGACTCTTCTGTCCATTGCCCCAACAGCACCCGGCGACGAACTTTGTCGCTGGATGACCGTGGGATGTGTTCGGTAAAGATCACGCGCCGGGGCACTTTGTACTTCGCCAGGCTGGCGCTCGCAAAGTTGAGAACGTCGGTTTCATCGGTGGAGGCTCCGGAGCGCACGACAACCCAGGCCACGGCGACTTCGCCCCACTTCTCATCGGGAACTCCGACGACAGCCACATCGGCGATCGCGGGATGCCCGAAGAGAACGCCCTCAATCTCGGCGGGAGCAACGGACTCTCCCCCGGTGATGAAGATGTCTTTGAGGCGATCGAGAACGCGGTAGTAGCCTTCGGAATCGCGGCTGACAAGATCGCCGGTGGCAAGCCAGCCGTTGCGCAGCGCCAGCGCGGTGGCCTCGGGGGCACGGAAGTAGCCGCTGAATACGCCGGGGCCTTTAACCAGCAGTTCACCCTGGCCGGCACCCTCGATGCGCTCTCCTGTCACGGGGTCGGCAATGTCGACATCCACGTGCGGGTAGGGCTTGCCCGCTGAACCGATGCGCGTGCGCGCTTCGTCATCGGGCAGACACAACACGTTGGGCGCTGCCTCGGTCAGGCCATAGCCCTGGGTCAAGGCCACACCGCGGCTGTGCCAGACGCGCAAGAGCGGTTCGGGCATCGGCGCTCCCCCGACAATGGCGTGCGCGAGGCTCGACAGGTCGCTCGAGGCGAATCGCGGATGCTGCGAGAGGATCAGGTAGTTGGCGGGCAC
The DNA here is from genome assembly GCA_040687235.1 of Rhodoglobus sp. NPDC076762. Classification (GTDB taxonomy): domain Bacteria; phylum Actinomycetota; class Actinomycetes; order Actinomycetales; family Microbacteriaceae; genus Rhodoglobus. The sequence continues at coordinate 123,999 of JBFBMV010000003.1, forward strand.
GCCCATCATCGTGGTGATGCGACGGTCGGCGATGAGCTGCAGCACGCGAGCGGGATCGAAGGTGCGCTCGAGCACGACGGTCGCGCCCATCCACCAGGCCAGCAGCGGCTGAATGTTCCAGCCGCCCACGTGGTACTGGGGCATGACGGCAAGCACCGTGTCGGCACTCGTGATCTCGGCCGTGCGCGAAAGCGAGAGGTTGGTCCAAAAGCAATTAGCGTGGCTGAGAATGGCGCCCTTGGCCTGATCGAGCGTTCCCGAGGTGAAGATGATGAGCAGGGCATCCTCGTCGCGCACGGGGCGATGCACGGGAGTCGTTGCCTCACTGCGCAACGGTGCCACGATGTCCCGCTCAATACCGTGGGTGCCGAGGATGCCGCGAGCAATCGGTGCAACAAGACGATCGGTGGCGAGGGTGCCCAGCGTCGAGAACTCGTCCTCAACGAGGAGCAGTGCAGGATCAGCCTGCTCAAGCTGCTGAGCGATCTCCCGCGGTGACAGGCGCCACGAGAGCGGAACGAGCACGAGCCCGGCTTTGGCGCACGCGAAGAACACGACCACGTGGTCCGAACTGTTGCCCGTGATGGTGGCGATGCGATCACCGACACCGTAGCCGCCCGCGAGGAAGGCTTCGGCGAGCGCCGTGGCCCGGTCATCCAGTTGACGGTAGGTCAGCACGACGCCGCGGTCGTCGACGGCCACTCTGTCGGGCGTAGCGAGGGCGCGGTCGGCAGTCCACCGCCCGAGCGTGTGTAGCCCTTCAGAGTGGGTCATTCTGCCTCCTCGAGCCGCTGACGCTTCTGCGGCGCGAGACTGGTGCCTGTGGAGAGGCGCTGCACCGCACCGGCGATTCCTCCGGGAAGGAACAACACCACAAGGATAAACAGCGTGCCGAGGATAAAGAGCGGTTCGGAGAGTGGAATCCGCAAGATTGCCGGAAGTCCGTCGATGGCATCCGAGCTGGCCAGTGCCGTGAGGCGCTGATCAAGCAGGGTGTAAATGATGCCGCCGACGATAGCGCCCCAGCGGGAGCCGACACCACCGAGCACCACGATTACGAGGATCGTGAGGGTGAAGTCAGCAGACGTGGCGCGGGGTGTTGTGCCGCTCTGCAGCAGCAAGTGCACCATTCCCACGAGCGACGCCAACACGGAGGCGATGACAAACGCCATGAGCTTGACGCCGAAGGGGCGGAGACCAAGCACTCGCACGCGCAACTCGTTCTCGCGCGTGGCCGTCACCGCGTGACCGGCGCGGGAGTTCTCGAACCAGGCGACAACCACGAACACGACGACGAGCAGCGCAAGGGCGAGCCAGTACAGGTTGCGCGTATTCACCACTCCAATGAAGAAGTCCGGGATGTGCTCGGTGTCGAGTCGCAGGCCCTCTTCACCGCCCGTGATGCCGGGGTTGCGGCGCACGAGCACGTTGCCTGCTTGAGCGAAGGCCAGCGTCACCATCGCGAAGGAGATGCCGGTCACCCGCAGACTCAACGAGCCCAGCAAATAAGCCGCCGTAATAACAATCGCGAGCGTAAGGCCCAGGGCCGGCAACAGCGTCAGTTCAGTCTCGTGCAGCACGATGCCGAGGCCATAGGCACCCAGCGCAAAGTACAGTGCGTGGCCGAAGGAGAGCATGCCGGCGGTACCGAACAGCAGGTGATAGCTCAGTGCGAGCGAGGCGAAGAGCAGCGCAAGGGCAAGCAGTTGCAGCGTGCCCGGCGTGTAGGTTGCCCCGGGCAGTACACCCGGGATCGAGATATTCAGCAACGGCAAGAGAGCGGCGATGACTACGAGAACGCCACCGACGATCCACCAGGCGCGCTGGCTCAACTTCGAGAGCGACTTCATGCTTTCTTCCCCAAGATTCCGGTCGGGCGAACCAACAGCACGACGGCGAGCAACAGAACGACCATCAAGTCGCCCGTTCCGCCCCAAAAGTAGTTAGCGAATTGCTGAAGCACCGCGACAACAACCGAAGCGATAGCGGCACCCGCGAGCGAACCAAGGCCACCAATCACGGTGACGATGAATGCGAAGATCAGCAGGGATCCGCCGAGCTGGGGCGACACGTAGCCGAAGTAGTGCGAGGCAAGCACTCCGCCCAGACCCGCGGCAGCACCACCGATCGCGAACACGACCGTGAAGGCCTTGCGCACGTCGATACCGAGAGCGGTCACCATCGAGCGGTTTTCAACGCCGGCCCGGATGATGAGCCCGAAACGGGTGTACCGCAGGAAGGCGACGATACCGAGCAGCACCAGCACCGCAGCGCCGATCATCACGAAGCGATCGTTAGGAACACGAGCGCCCAAAATTTCGGTTGTCTGCGAGAGCCATTCCGGGGCGGTGACATAAATCGCGTCCGTGCCCCAAATACCTTCGAAGAGCGCAACTGAGGCGAGAGCCAGACCGACCGTCACGAGCACTTGCTCGATATGCCGGTTATAGAGCCGCCGAATGAGCAGGAACTCGGTAGCGGCAGCCACGAAGGCACCGACTGCCATTCCGAGCACCAGCGAGGCGATGAGCGTGCCCCAACTGCTGCCATCCATTCGCCGTGCCAGCTCCCAACCCGCGAAAGCGCCGAGTGTGAGGAATGAGCCGTGCGCAAAGTTGAGCACGCCCATGAGGCCGTAGATCAACGAGAGGCCGGAGGCGACCAAGAAGTAGAGCGCACCGAGCCCGAGGCCCGTGATGAGCAGAAGAATTATGGTGCTCATGCGACCCCCAACAGTTCTTTCGTAAGCGCTTCGTTGCTCAAGAGTTCTTCGGCACTGCCGTCGTAGACCACGCGACCACCTTCAAGCACAATGGCCTTCTCGGCGAGCATCCGCACGACCTGCAGGTTTTGTTCAACGAGTAGCACCGGCACCGTCTGGGCCGCACGCTCGAGAGCTTTAGCGACATCCATCACGATGAGTGGAGCGAGACCTTTGGTGGGCTCGTCGACCAGGAGCACGCGATTGTCGTTGACGAGAGCGCGAGCAAGCGACACCATCTGCTGCTGACCGCCCGAAAGCGTGCCGGCCAGCTGGCCGGCCCGGTCCGTAAGATCAGGAAAAAGTTCGTGAATCAATTGGCGGTTTGGCGAAGAATCGCGCTCGGCCAACCGCAAGTTTTCGGCAACAGTGAGCGAAGAAAAGACTTCGCGGTCCTCCGGCACGTAGCCAACGCCGCGCTGCACGATGCGGTGAGTGGGTTCGCGATCAACGCGCTGGCCCGCAATCGTCACCTCGCCGGAGCGTTCGATCAAGCCCATGATGGCGCGCAGCGTACTTGTCTTTCCGACGCCGTTACGGCCCAGAAGCGCTGTCACACCTACGGGCAGCATCTCAAAGCTGATGTCTTCGACAACCTGCTGGCCGGCGATACTCGCGCTCAAGCCAGCGACCGACAGAATCGACTCGGTCACAATCTCGGTCATAGTGGAGCCCCCAAATAAGCTTTCTGCACCGCTTCGTCTGCCATCACGGCATCCGGGGTGTCACAGGCGAGAAGCTGGCCATGGTGCATGACCGCAACGCGGTCAACCAGGCCGAGTACGACATCCATGTGGTGTTCGACCATGAGCACGGTACGACCCGACTGATGCACCTGACGGATCACTTCGGTGAGCCCGGCCACGTCGCCCGAAGCGACACCGGCCATCGGCTCGTCGAGCAGGATCACGCTCGGGTCGGTGGCCAGCAGCATTGCGATTTCAAGCTTGCGCTTGTCGCCGTGAGAAAGAACTCCGGCTTCGGTTTCGCTGTGGTGGCTGAGCCCCACTTCGTCGAGGCGAGCTCGAGCGATGGTTGTTGCTTTGTCGTGCGCCCGCGGAAAACGGATGACTGAGGTCGCACCGCCCAGTTTCACTTGGGCTGCCAGCCGAACATTCTCGAGCGCACTGAGCGCCGGAAAGAGACTGGATGTTTGAAACGTTCTGCCGAGCCCAGCCCGGGCCCGCGCATCAATGGACTGATTCGTGACGTCACGCCCTTCGAGCGTGACAACTCCACCGGTGGGGGTCATCACCCCAGAAATGAGGTTGAAAAGCGTGGTTTTGCCGGCCCCGTTAGGGCCGATCACGCCGAGCATCTCGCCCTGAGCGATCGAGAGTGACACGTCATCGATGATGACGGCACCCCCGATCGTGAGGGCAAGGTGCTCGACCGTGAGCACGGGCTGGTTCGACATAGTTCGTTAGCTACTTACTCTGCGACGGGCGGGGTTACGGCGTCAGCGTCGACGGCATCCACCAGTTCAGGAGTCCAGGAGTCACCATCGGCAACAAGGGACACCTGGAACATTGGCTGGATCATGGCGTGGTCCTCGGCGCGAACCGTGATGGAGCCCTTGACCGAGTCAAACGTCCAGCCCTCGAGAGCGGCGATCATGGCATCCACATCGTCGCCACCTTCACGAACGGCCTGAACGACCATCTGCGCTGCAACGAAACCGTCGGGCGAGAACAGGTCGGCCTGCTTGCCCTCTGCTTCGAGGTAGCTGACCATTGCCGCGTTCGCGTCGTTGTCCGTAGCGCCACCAAAGTAGTGGTTGAGGAAGCTGATCTGGTCGCTCGCAGCGCCGTACGCACCGTAGGTCGAGACATCACCGAGACCGGTGGCGACAGGAACGCTGTCGAACACGCCCTGCTGGCTCAGCGCCTCCCACATGGCGCCGGATGTCGCGCCGGCCCACGCAACAAACACGAGGTCGGGCTGAGCATCAACAATCTGCTGGGCGAAGGGAGTGAACTCGGTGGCGTCCTCAGGAACGAGAAGGCTCGTGACATCAGCGCCCTGGCCACCAAGAACGGCGGTGGCGGCGGCAACGTTGCCCTGGCCGAAGGCCGTGTCCTGAGCGAAGACCAGAACTGACTTGCCTGCCGGGTCACCGATGAAGGTACCCGCGGTAGCGACGTCTTGGAAGCTCTGGCGACCCGAGCGGAATGTGTAGTCGTTCACGCCCGTGATGCCGTCTGCTGCGGCCGGGCCGGAGATGTAGAGAACCTTGTTCTGCTCGGCCTGCTCAGCGAGGGCAAGCGCGATTCCCGAAGAAACCGTACCGACGATGATCTTCTGGCCTTGACCAATCACGTCCTTGGCTGCAGTGACGGCCTTGTCGGCGTCGCCAGCGTCATCCGTGATCGTGATGGTGAGTTCGCGACCATCGACGGTGCCTGTGCCGTCGGTGGCGTAGTCGAGACCGGCATCGAAGCCGGCGAGATAGGCCTCACCATAGGCCGCAAGCGGGCCCGTCTGCGAGGTAATGATCGATACATCGACGGGGGCGAGTTCATCGCCGCCACTTCCGCCGTCGACGGCGGGAGCACAACCCGCCAGTGTGAGAGCAACCGTCGCAATTAACGCCGGAGCGAGGTACTTTTTACTGACCCGCATGATGGGACCTTTCCTGCTGCCTTAGGAGGATTGTGATCTGAACCTGAGACCCGGTTCAGGTTTCATGTAGCCTATGGTTGCGCAACCACGCTGTCAACAACGGCGACCAAACAAAGGAGTTTGCACAGTGGCCAACACCCCCGCACCCAACGATGTAGTGATCCTTTCCGCAACACGCACCCCACAGGGAAAATTGCGCGGACAACTCGCTTCGCTCTCCGCCGTCGAGCTCGGCGCTGTCGCCCTCCGCGCCGCAGTCGAACGCTCCGGTGTTGACGTTGACTCCATCGACCAAGTGATCTTCGGCCAGGTCATCCAAGCCGGCGCCGGGCAGAACCCGGCTCGCCAGACGGCCATTGCCGCCGGACTCGCGTGGAAAACCCCCACCGTCACCATCAACAAGGTCTGCCTCTCCGGGCTCGCTGCGATCGTGGATGCTGCGCGCCTCATCCGTCTCGGAGAAGCCAACGTCGTGGCTGCCGGTGGGCAAGAATCCATGACCAACGCCCCGCACGTACTCCCCGGATCGCGCATGGGTTGGGCGTACGGAACAGTCTCTGCCCTCGACTCCGCCGCGCACGACGCCCTCACAGATGCTTTCGACGCCGAATCGATGGGCGCCAGCACCGAGCGCCACAACGGCCGCCTCGACATCGGACGAACCGAGCAGGATGAGATTGCCGCCGCCTCGCACCAGCGTGCCGCCGCCGCGATTGAAGCCGGCATCTTCGCCGACGAAATCGCGCCGGTGACGATCCCGCAGCGCAAAGGCGACGACCTCGTTCTCGACACCGATGAGGGCGTCCGCGCGAACACCACCGTTGAGACGCTCGCCGGATTGCGTCCCGCATTCGACCCCGAAGGCACCATCACCGCCGGTAACTCTTCACCACTGAGCGACGGAGCATCCGCCGTGATTCTGGCCAGTCGCGCGTGGGCCGAAGAACACGGTCTCACCTGGCTTGCTGTACTCGACCGCTCGGGTCACGTCGCCGGCCCCGACAACTCGCTGCACTCGCAGCCCGCTCGCGCCATTGCCGCTGCCCTCGACAACGCCGGCTGGAGTGCCGGAGATCTCGACTTTGCCGAAATTAACGAAGCGTTCGCGGCCGTGAGTCTGCGCTCCACCGCCGAACTCGGGCTCAGCCACGACATCGTGAACATCCACGGTGGCGCTATCGCCATTGGCCACCCGGTCGGGGCATCCGGTGCTCGCTTGGTGGTCCACGCCGCTCATGAGTTGGCACGCCGCGGCTCGGGCCGCGCTGCTGTAGCGCTCTGTGGCGGCGGCGGTCAGGGCGACGCGCTGCTGCTCACCCGCTAGAAGCCCTGAGCGCTAGACCAACTGCAACGGTAGCCGGAGTCGACAAGACTCCGGCCACCGTTCTGCAGCGGCAGCGGCCTAGAAGATCGAGATCGGCTTCACGATGTCGGCGTAGATCAGCATGGCGCTCATGGCACCCAACAGAACGACGACCACCAGCGTGAGCGGAATGAACTTCGCGGCGTCGAAGGGGCCAGGGTCGGGCTTACCGAAAAGTTTGGCGAAGAAACGGCGAACGCCCTCAAAGAGCGCGCCGGCCACGTGCCCACCGTCGAGCGGCATGAGCGGCACGAGGTTGAAGACAAAGAGTGCAACGTTGAGCGAGCCAATGAGGCCGACGAGAGACGCTACTTTGTCGGCCACGGGGGCGTTGTCGAGGCTCGTGATTTCTCCCGCGATACGACCAACGCCCACAACACTGATGGGGCCATTGGGGTCACGCTCGTCAGGACCGAATGCCGCATTGGCGACGTCGACCATGCGCTGGGGCAGGTTCAGGATGACGTTGGCCACCGAAACGATGTTGTCGCCGACCGCAGGCAGCACGGCGGTTACCGGCTGCTGCACGGTCTCGAGAGCGGAACCGATGCCCAAGAAGCCGTATTCTTCGGTCTGGGCAACGCCGTCGGCATCCTCAACGATCTGACCGCGATCATCGTAAACGTAGCGCTCAGTGAGCAGTGGCTCCGCGACGAGAGAAACTTCGACACCGTCACGCTCGACGACGATGTTCAGTTCATCGCCGGCAGCGGCACGAATGAATTCGGTGGCTTCGGCCCACGAGTCGACTGCTTGGCCATCCATCGACACCAGTCGGTCGCCGGGCATGATTCCGGCGGCGAAACCCGGAGCTTCAGGGTCGGTGGTCTCGCAGGCCTGTCGTTCTGACGTAGCGGGAAGGACGCATTCGGAGACGCTACCCACCGTCGTGGAAGGCTGCGCGACACCGAAACCCATGAAGAGAATGGCAAACATCACGATTGCGATGAGCAGGTTCATCACCGGACCACCGAGCATGATGACGACGCGCTTCAGCACGGGAAGCTTGTAGAAAGCGCGCGATTCATCCACGTCGACCAGGGTGTCGGCGCTGGCGGTACGAGCGTCTTGAACGAGCGCTTGAAATACACCGGTGGTAGCCGTGCGACTTCCACTCTCAGATTTGCCGGGGGGAAACATGCCCGCCATCGAGATATAGCCACCGAGCGGAATCGCCTTCACGCCGTACTCCGTCTCCCCACGCTTGCGCGAGAAGATCGTTGGTCCGAAACCAATCATGTACTGACTGACGCGCACGCCAAAGAGCTTGGCGGGCAGCAAGTGTCCGATTTCATGCAGGCCAATAGACACAGCAAGCCCGACGAGAACGACGAGGATACCGAGAATGTACAAGAGCACGTTTTCCACCCGCTAAGAATAGCCACGCGCACCGACGGTCGCCTGTACCGGTGCTGTGGAAGCGGCAGAACAACCCCGCACTGGGGGCGAACGACCCGTTCAGTGCCGTAGCTAGGAGCGAGTGGCGACCACAGCATCAGCGGTGCGTCGCGCCCACGACTCGGCCTCGGCGAGAGCATCCAACGTCAGCTCGGTTGTCTCGTGGGTCTGCACGACCTGCTCAACGACATCCAAGATGTCGAGGTAGCCAATAGCACCGGCGTGGAAGGCCAACACTGCCTGCTCGTTCGCTGCGTTGAAGACCGCGGGGAAGGTGAGGCCGGCCGCGCCAACAGCTTTCGCCATTTCCACCGCAGGGAATACCTCGTTGTCGAGAGGCTCAAAGTTCCAGGTGCTCGCCGTCGTCCAGTCGAGTGGAGCGCCGACGCCCGCGACGCGGTTCGGCCAGTCCAAGCCGAGCGAAATCGGCAACCGCATGTCGGGCGGGCTGGCCTGAGCAATGGTGGAGCCGTCCACGAACTCGACCATCGAATGCACGATCGACTGCGGATGCACCGTCACAGCAATGCGGTCGTAAGGCACGTCGAACAGCAAATGTGCCTCAATCACTTCGAGGCCTTTGTTCACGAGCGTCGAGGAGTTCGTCGTAACGACGAGTCCCATATCCCAGGTGGGATGAGCGAGCGCCTCGCGCGGAGTCACATCGCGCAGAGAATCACGCGTACGACCCCGGAACGGTCCCCCGGATGCCGTCAGCACCAGGCGGCGCACTTCTGAGTGTTCGCCAGAACGCAACGCTTGGGCGATGGCCGAGTGCTCTGAGTCAACCGGAACAATTTGCCCGGGCTTCGCTCGCGACGTGACGAGTTCTCCGCCGACGATGAGGCTCTCTTTGTTCGCGAGGGCCAGTGTTGCACCGGATTCCAGAGCCGCGAGCGTGGGACCGAGGCCCACAGAACCGGTGATTCCGTTGACGACGACGTCGGACGGGACATCCCGCACCAGCTGCGCCGCCTGCTCGGCACCGAACGCAATGTGCTTCACGCCGAAGCGAGCCGCCTGTTCTTCGACGAGCGTTCGGTTGGAACCGGCTGCAAGACCGACGACCTCGAAACGGTCACGGTTTGCCTCGATAACTTCGAGGGTTTGCGTGCCGATCGAGCCCGTCGATCCGAGCAGAATTATCTTGCGCATCCCGCTACTTTAGTTGGCTCGCACAAATGTGCGTCAACGACGAGCGCGAATTAGCCAATGCCGAGGATGTCAACAACGAAGACGATCGTGTCGGTGCCAGAAATGCCTGCACCTTCGCTACCGGCCTCGCCGTATCCCTCGCTGGGCGGCAAGACTGCAATGATCTGCGAACCGACCTGCTGGCCCTCGAGGGCAGTCTTGAAGCCCTGGACGACCTGACCGGTGTTGAAGGTGGAAGGCTCGCCGCGAGCCCAGCTCTCATCAAAAATCTCGCCGGTGGTCCAGTTCATGCCCACGTAGTGGACAACGACATCCGAGTTCTCCTGAATGGTCTCGCCAGCACCCTGCTTCAGTACAGCAACTTCGAGCTCCGTGGGCGGGTCAGTGTCAGGAATGGTGATCGTGGGGCGACCATCGTCGTCGAGCTCGACTGCGGGGAAGCCTTCCTCAGCGGGCTGGTCTTCACCGTCGGCGCGCGGAAGCGCGGGCTCGGCAGGTTCATCAACGGAAATGACATCGACAACGAACACGATGTCGTCATCAGCGCCGACTCCGAGCTGTTCACGGCTGGCGTCGTCAGCGAACGACTCCTCGGGAGGAATGACTCCCACCACGCGAGTGCCCGCGGTCGAGCATTCGATGGTCTTGACGATGCCCACAAGGAACTGCTCGGCATCCACGGGGAACGGGGTCAACCCGGTTTCGTCGTAAGTGGTGGAAGAGAGCTCTTCGCCCGTTGCACCGCTGTACAGGCTGAACTGCACGTTGGCGGTGGCTGCCTCAACAGCAACGATGTCGCCGTCGCCGGCAATCGCGACAGAGCGCTCGGTTTCAGAAACGTCGGTCGGGAAGTCAATGGTGACCTCAGGCTTGACTCCGAAGTCCCCGCTCACCTCAACAGCCTCAGAGGCCGAACCGGATGCGGTCGGCGTGCAATCGCCGGAGTTCTCGGCGTTAGTCGAGTCGGCGGGCGAACACGCGGCAAGAGACGCCACAACGCCGATGGTCAACAGAAACGGAATCGCTTTTCGCACAAGAACCCTTCACAGCAAGAACACGGAGCACCAATCCTCCCGCACCCTTGCTGTATGTAGCGTGTGGAATCGCCGACGGCACTAGTCTGCCGTCAGCATTACCCAGCGGCGGGCTCGACGATGATGCGCGGTTGATGCAGTACCGGGAAATTTACCGAAGACGCGATGAAGCACTTGCTACTGGCTTCGGCGTGGGCATCCATGGCATTTTCTACGCTGCCGACAGAAATCGTGACAACCGGGCGCAGGGTGACCGAAGTGAAGTGGCCTCCCCCGTTGTCGGTCTGCTTCATGGTGCCCGAAACCTCGTCGTGGTACGCGGTTACAACAATCCCGCGACTGACCGCGACATGCAGGTAACTGAGCATGTGGCACTGGCTGAGCGCCGCAATCAGCAGCTCTTCGGGGTTCCAACGATCGGCGTTGCCGTGAAATACCCGTGCACTTGACCCATCGATCGGATGCTTGCCCACCGCGGTGACCTCGTTGTGACGAGAGTAGCCCCGGTAGTTTGTCGTGCCCTCGCCCAGATTTCCGGACCATTCCAAGCGCACTTCAAAATTGTGGTCGATGTTCATCGAAACCTCCCTCGCGGCCCCGAGGGCCAGCAACACAGACCGCAGCGGGGCGATCACACACAACGTATCGAACTCTCACCGTAGCGTCGCACGCTGAGAAGTGTCGCCGCGGTTCCACACGGTTTCGGCATCCGCACCCTCACTCCGGCTAGACGGCGATAACGTAGGAGGGTGAACTCTGTAACGACGGCTTCCTCCCGCGCACTCACTGTCAACGACACCACTCAGCTCGTTGTGTTGGAGCGTTCCGGGATGATCGAATCTCGGCATCTTGGCGCCGCCGTCGTCCTCTCCCCCGACGGCACCGAACTGCGTCGCCTTGGCAACCCCGATGCGTTAATCTACCCGCGCTCCACGCTGAAGCCGATGCAGGCAATCACGGTTTTACGCGCCGGCGTCACGCTGAATGATGAGCAACTTGTTCTGGCTAGCGCAAGCCACACCGGCAGCCAGCGCCACCAAGACGTTGTCGCTTCGACGCTTGCCGCGTATGGTCTCACCGAAGACGACCTTCGCTGCCCGCCCGATTGGCCCGCCGACTCCGCCACGCGTCGCGCTTCAGATGCTCCGCGTCGACTGGCCATGAACTGCTCGGGCAAACACGCGAGCTTCTTGGCGGCGTGCGTCGTCAATGACTGGCCGCTCGAGAACTACCTTGAGCACGGTCATCCGCTTCAAGAGCGCATTCGAAACACCATCGTTGAGTTCACGGGTGAGCCTCTCGCTCATGAGGGAACGGATGGATGCGGGGCTCCCGTGTTCGCCATGAGTCTCGTGTCGCTCGCCACCGCCATCCAGCGCATAGTGATGGCGGATGCCGCGACCGACGCCCACGCACACTCCCTCGTGAGCGCCATCCGCGCCAATGCTTGGGGGCTCGATATGCCCCAAGTGGCCGAAGCGATGGACACTCTGGGAATCATCGCCAAGCGAGGCGCGGAAGGCGTACTGATCGCCGCAGCACCTGACGGAACGACCGTGACGCTCAAGATCCTTGACGGCTCGATCCGACCGTTGCTACCAGTGGGGCTGTCGCTACTCGCCGAAGCGGGCGCCCTCGATGCGGATGCCGTATCAGCAGTCTTAGAGTCGACGACCGAGCAGGTGCTCGGCCGCGGCATTCCGGTCGGGGAACTCCGCTTCGAACCGGCGTAACACCTGCATAGTTGATACTCGGTTGCAAACCAACCCGCCCAGGCGGTAGCGCTCACGGAGCGTCGCGCTGGGGCGAGAAATCGGTGACTTAGCCCTTGCCCGTAATGCGACGGAACTCAGCATTGAACGACTGGTCGTCTGTCGTGCTCAACGTGCGGAACGTGCTCGCGCGCGACATTGCCGTGGCGTTCGGGAAAGTGAACTGGTTCGTAGCAAGGTTCGGGAAGTTCTCGATGGCGTATTCAAGAGTTCCGTCGACGGGGCTCACACAGCGAATCCATTCGACAACCTCAGTTGCTACTGCGGGATCGTAGTAGAAGTTCATGAGTTTTTCGGCGTTCGCCTTGTGCTGGGCTCCAGCCGGAATCACCAAGGAATCGGTGAAGAAGGTTCCCCGCGAACCCGGAAGCAAGAATTTGAACTTCTCGTAGCCGGCCTGAGCGTTGAGGACTGCGATGTCGCCAGCTCGGGCAAACCCTGCGAGTGCCTCACCCGACTTGAGCTTGTCGATGTAATCGCTGCCATAGACGCCGAGGATGTGCTTCGAAGCTAGGTGTGCCTCGAGGACCGCGCTGGCTTTCTTGAACTCGTCAATGCCCCAGATATCTTTGGAGATGTCGACGCCCTGAGCGAGAAGCAACATGCCCATGGTGTGACGCATCTCTGCGAGAACGACGACCTTCCCCTTGAGATCTTCGTTCCAGAGCTGCTCGACTGAGACAAGCCCCTTGGGGTATTCCTCAGCGTTCCACGCGAGACCGATGAACCCGCTCTGCCACGGCAAGGAGTAGTCACGGTTGGGGTCAAATTCGGGGCTTTGCAGAGTCTTTTCGAGATTGGCTTTGTTCGGGATGTTGGCGGAATCAAATTTTTGTGCGTATCCGAAGCGAATGAGTCGAGCAGCCATCCAATCGCTGACACAGATAATGTCGGCTCCGGTTGGCTGTCCCAGCGCAAGCTGATCTTTCATCGTCAGGTAGAAGCCCACGTTGTCTTTTACAACGGGCTTGTACTCGACGCTAATTCCTGTTTCGCTCTTGAACGCCTTGAGCGTGGCCGAGTGGCCGCTGAGGTCTTCATCAATGTACGAGGGCCAGCTTGCCCAGACAAGTGAGCTGTCGCTCTCTGAAATATCAATCGCGTCTGAACCATCCGGGGCAGCACAGGCTGCAAGGGCGAGTGCGGACATTCCGACTCCAGCTCCTTGCAACAGCCGCCTACGGCTGAGTTGAGATTGCTTCGCCTGCAGCATTAGCTGCTGGATCGCTTGATCCTGCGGAAGTGCTCTCGTCACGTTTTCTCCTTCGCCCCCACCAGTTACACCGATGGTAGTGAGCGCAGTCCGGGTTGTTATAGCCCCAGTTAGGAGGGGCTTTTGGCGCGTGACAATAATTTCACGGATATGTCATGATTTCGCGCACGAAATGTGCCCAATTCGGGTACCGCTGGTGCGAGCTCACGCGGCAGCTACGGAGGTCTAGTTCGGCACCAGCAACTCTGGCGGCTTAGAGGCGCACGCGCCGACGCGCCGTTTGCGGCGTTCGTCTGGATGTGAAGATCAGCGTTGTGCGGCACGCGGAAGCTGCACTCGCTCTGCCCGCCCAGAGCGAGAGAGTCGCCAGCATTCGTTAGCGTTCGAGCTCAATGGTGGCGGTAATTCTCGGCTCCGCGTTAGCTGGCGGTAGTCGGCGAGACTGCACGCGTCGATAATCACAGCGGTGTGGTTGCGGAGAGCCTGAATCGCCCCCCAACGAGATTGCCACTCGTCGACTGAGCCGATGAGCGCTGTGCGGCACCCTTCTCCGGAGGCACTCAGCAGCAGACTGTGCTCATTGCCGGGCGCACCGTCGACCCACTTCACGTTCCACCCCGCACTCTCGAACTGCGCGGCGGTGGTACTCGGTCGACCACTGACGATGACGACATCCTCATCGTCGTCGAGCGACAGTCTGGTTGCTGGCTCTGGCACAGGGAGTTGGTCGACACCGAACGCTACTTGGATCCGTTTTGTCTTCCAAACACCGCCGCCTGCCGGCAGATTTTCACAGAAGGTCTCCGTGCCTCCGCCGGAGAGCACGAACTCCTGTCGGCTGCTCATTCGTAAACGCAGCACACTTGGCATCAGCTGCGCTAAGGCCTGAAGTGCCGGGGTGATCCGTTGCGCTGTCATCACCACCCACATGTGCCGACTAGGACCCTCGCGCAGTACACGGCTCAGACGTTCTACCGCGACTAGACGGTACTCCTCGTCCATGCGGGCTAGGACAATATCGCAGTCATCGACCACGACATATCGAGCGACACTTTTCTCGCCGAGAGGGCGAGGGCTATCGAGCACAGCGATGAGCTTCTCTACGGCGTCCCACAGCATCGCGGGCTCGTCGCCGATGACCTGCACCCGCGTTTCGCCGGCATGCGCGAAAGCAGCGAGCGCGCTCGTTTTGCCTGCACCTGCTGCGCCGAGTATCAGCACATGCCCGTCTTTCGAAGGCGCCCACGTTGCAAGCCCGTGGCGCTGTTCCTCCGGTAAGTCGCTGAGGCCGAAGACGAGGGTCTTGTCGGCGGCGTGGGCAGGCTGGTGTTCGTTTGCGGGATCGATTACGCACTCCTGAAGAGATGAATAGTAAATACAATCAGCGAGAGGTTCGCGCCAAGGACGACGCGGCCTCTCGGTCATAGGCCACTTCTCGGCTGTCGATTGAATGTCGCGGTCGATGGCCAAAGCGAACTGTGCCAGTTCCGCCGACGAAGAACCATGAGCCACCCAAGCGCGCCCTCGTGCCTCCGGTGACAATGCTGCGGCAGAATCGCTTCCGATCACAGCCGTGCTGTCGGCGGTGTTGTTCACGCGCAAAGATACTCGCAGATCGGCGTTCGCGAGAAGTGTATCCCGCACCACTCCGGACGGCCGTTGCGTGCAAAGGATGAGGTGAACGCCGAGCGAACGACCTCGCGCTGCAATGTCGCTGAATACTGCGTGCAGTTGGGGATATTCCCCCATCATCGCGGCGAACTCATCGACCACAATGACGAGACGCGGCATTTCCTGCAGCTCCGCTATGTCGCGCACCTTCGAACGAGCGAGCGTTCGTTCACGATGCTTGAGTTCGGCTCGCAAGCTAGCGAATGCACGCGCCGCCGTGGTTTCGTCAAGGTCAGTGATGATTCCGACAGTGTGCGGGAGCTCCGCCAGAGCCCCAAACGTGGAACCACCTTTGAAATCGACGAGAAGGAAAGTGACGTCGTGGGGCGAAGATTCGAGAGCCATCGACAGCACCCAAGAAATCAACAGCTCGCTCTTGCCGCTGCCGGTTGTGCCGCCAATAATCGCGTGTGGTCCCATCTCTACGAGGTCGAGGTAGAGAGCCCCCTTCCCCGTCGCGGCTGGCCAAGCTGGCAGTGAGCGACGATGATCTCGCTGACTCGGAGCTATTGCCGCTGCTAGTTTCTGAACCTCTCCAAATGAGAGCGAAGCGGGAAGCCCGTGATCGCCCGATGCCAATCCGTCTCGTGCAGCAATTTTTCGAGCAGCCTGCACCCATTCGAGAGCCTGCTCCCGACCGAGAAAGGATGGGACAAAGTCGCGGCGCTGGTGGCGATCAGGATGCCGGACGACCGAAACCCTAGGAGCGCTCATTCGGATGACGATGCGGTGCCCGCTGGGCACATCCCGTTCCGTCGCTACGACCGTTATCGCCGCCTGTGGCTCCTCGTCGCCCAGGACGCCCCACTGGACGCTCCCCCGTTCACCCGACTTCGAAAAGGACTCGTCTTGCGAGATCGGAAGCGCGGCGTCTCGCAGTTGTCGGTGTGGCAGCAAACCGGCCCACGCTTCATCGGCGAAACACCCGGAGACACGAACCCATCCGCTCGTGGGCGCGATCGTCCGCGCGAGTTGGATCGTCAGCGATCTGGCGAGAGAAATCGCCATCAGATGATTACCGTAGATTGCGATCCCCAGTCGCGCATTCACCGCGATTGGAGCTGCGTTGAGATACTCCGCCTGTTGCAGGAGTTCGCTGTAACTTCTCTCCACCTCTGGCGACAGGGTGGCTGAAGCGCCGGTGCGGTCGAAGACAATTGTGCTGCGTACGGTGCCCTGCCCCAAGTGCACAGGAAGAACATCGTTGGGCTTTCGTGTCCAGCGCGATGCGTCGACGTGAACATCGGTGACGAGCACCACTGCCGAAGGCGACCTCTCCGCCAGTTCAGCCAACTCCTGACGTTGCTTCGTTCGGATGTCTCGCCGGGTTGCTTCTTCGTCAGCCTCGAATCGTCGTCGTTCCGCTCGCCGCAGTTTTCGGGCTGCAACTCGCGAGTCGACGTAACTGCCAATCGCGGCTAATGGGCCCAATGCCGCGAAAATGAGAGCAAAGGTCGAGCCCGAAATCAGCCAGATCGCAAGCGAAGCGATAACGGGCACGATCGCAGCGATAACTGGAAACCGAAATGGTGCGGGCTGCTGTGGTGCTGCCGGCAAGACAAGGCGCGATGCTGCAACGGGAGTTTCATTCACGGCTCCACTTCAGCACTGTCGGAACGTTTTTCTGCCGACTTTCCGCTGCCGGTGGAATCACGCTTCACAGGAGCTCCTGTGGAGAATCGGCGATCAGTGAAGCTAACTAACGATGAAGAACTGTTCTCCGATTTCGATGCGCGTTCCGCGGACGACACGATAGCGCTTGCCTGGCTCGCACCGGCGGGGGTCAACCCCCGGTTCGCGCACGACAGTTCCGTTGCCCGAATAGCGATCACTGATCCAGAACACACCGCTAACTTGCCCGAATTCGAGATGAGTTTTTGACACCGATTTGCTGGGGTCTGTGATCGGCACGACGATGTCAAACTGCTCTGACGGCTCGGGAATAGGATTACGACCGACAAGTCCACTGCCCGTTACGATCACGCTGTCGCCGGTGCTGAACTGAAGGACGAATCGTGCGCCAGTGAGATTACGCTCGACTATTCGAGTGTCTTCAATGTCGTCGTCTTCACTGCCGAGCGTCGCTAGTGGGGTGGGTGGCGACACGGGCAATTCGACCCTCTGGTCGGACTTGGGCGGCGGAGCAAGCACTGAGAACGCTGGGGCCTTCTGTTGCGGCTTCAGGTCGTCTGGAGCCGCAGCTGCAGGCGACGAGACCGGTTCCACGGTTGGCGGCGTCGCCCGAGCGGATGGAGATCCACCGCTTATTGAGGCGTCGTCAGTGGCCGCATTGCTGTTTTCAACGAAGTTCTTCTCGCCAACGGATGCCGTCGGAGTGTTATGAACTTCAGCGGCAGTCTTCGAGTCTGCGATCATGGCGTTTTCCGGTTCGATAAGCGGGACCACGATGTCTGTTTCGCTCGGCTGGTCAGGTCGGTTATCGCCAGCGGACGCGGACGCGGTGTCGTTTCTCGCGGTATTGCTCTCGCTGAGGAGCACGTCGACGTCGTCTTTTTCCGCCGCCGGCTCCGCCTCGACAGCGTGAGGTATCACTTCTTCACGCACTGTCTCAGGAGTCGCCTCGGATACGCGAATCTCGTCGTTCTGCTCCTCGGTCTCACCATGCTCGACACGCTCCGCAGCCGGAGTGCCCTCAGGAAACGAATCGAGCGCTTGAGCCGGTGCAACCGTCCTCGGGCCCGGACCCACCCCGTGTTTAACAAAACCGCAGGAACCGCAGAAGATGTCGTTCTCTTCAAGCGATGCCCCGCATTGCCTACACTGGTCAGCCGATTGAGCACTCTCGGCTGCTGTGATGTGGTCGGTGGAGGTCGGTTCTTGCGGCGGCGTCAACGCCAATGCCGCAGCAGCAGACATCGCTGAAGACACCTCTTGAGCCACATTCTCGCGGGGTTGCGTACCATGTTCTCCGATTACCCGAGAGGCAGCAGCGGTTGCCGACGTCTGGTTCTCATCTATTGAATTACTCGCCGACGGCGCAGGATGATCAGCAACCCGTTCTGACGCCACCGGCGCAAACGCGGACGCTCTCAAACGGTCTGCAGTCGTGAAGACTTCCTCCTCGCCCAGCGGACGAATGGGTTTTATAGGCTTTGCTCCAGCATCTTCATCCGCCACCTCGGGCCGCCCAACCTTGCTGAGGTCAGGCTCGAAAGGAGACCGCGGCAGGGGCGTCGGTTCGACAAGCGGTTCCGGCACAGAGATCAGGTCGGGCTCAGGCTCAGGCTCAGGCTCAGGCTCAGGCTCAGGCTCAGGCTCAGGCTCAGGCTCAGGCTCAGGCTCAGGCTCATCGTCTGCTGCCGCCGTCTTGTCAGACTCGCCGGGCGCCACCGGTTCGTCGACGGACTCTCCCATCGAGCCTGTTCGCACGTCATCACCGATGTGCTTGTCGGAGTCCTCGCGTTGGGGGCTCGCTTCAACACTCGTGAAAGAAGGCGCTGTTTCCTGGTCCACGGAGTCGTCGAGAATATCCTGTGTATCGAACGCTATCGCGGCCGCCGCGGAATCGTTTTCAGTGGTCGGCCCGAGGTCGCCGTCGATCAAGGAACTATCTCCCGTCGTGACGTCGCTCGCGTGTTGGCGGGTATCGTCACGTTCGTTCTCGGGCGTGCCTAGGTTTGGCCCGCTGGTCGTCTCTGCCGTCTCAGTTTCCGCTTCTGCTTCCATTTCCACTTCTGCTTCTGCTTCTGCTTCTGCTTCTGCTTCCGCTTCCGCTTCGGCACGACTCTCTACGGCATCCAGCGCACCGTCGTTCGCCGGCGAATCGACGTCGACATTGACGCTGCCGCTCTCTTTCTCGGAATGGTGTGTGAGTTTACCCACGGTGTCGTCGAGTTCCGGCGCATATTCAGGTTCTGATGGCGCGGCCCCTTCCGACTCACCGGCGGATGCCGCCTTCGGCTGCGGATCAGCGCCCAGTCCCCGTTCAGGTTCAGGTTCAGGTTCAGGTTTCAACGCAAGTTCTGATTCGGGTTCCAATCCCCATTCGGGTTCGAGTTCGGGTCTTTCTTCAGTCCTGCCGAGGGTCGGTTCACCGTCATTCGCCGATGGCCGCAGGGGAGATTCCTGAGCGGGGCCGGATGCACGATCGCCCACCCACTGCGAAGAAGCTTCGCCGTTCGGGAGGGGTGGTGTCGAGAGATCATGCAGCGTGTCGACCGCAACAGGCTCCGCTGCCAAGTCATTGACAGGGTCTATGACGATGCTGTGTCCAAACGTCAACTCTGCTGGGTTCGATACCTCGTCATAGGGGCCGTCTTCGTCAAATGGAAGAACTTCTTCGTAAGGACCCTCTTCGTCAAACGGAAGCTCGTCGACTGAGTTCTCACCGGCGTTGGAAATCTCACCTACAGCACTCCCGCGAGCTACGTCATGCAGCTTCGCTGCAACGACATCCGCCGCAGCCGCTAAGACCAAAGGCTCGCCCAACTGAAGCGTTCGGGCACCATCCGCAATCGGATCCGGGTCGGCAGCCAATGCGTCCCGCAACGCTGGCGACAAATGCGCCAACGGTGATCCGTGTTCGACGATCTCGGCTTCTCGTGTCTGGTCATCAATGTTGCCGGGAGCGTCACTGTTTTCGACGCGCATAGCACCGCTGGCGTTGACGCCATCGGTGCCCTCTACCACCTCGCCGAGTTCCGAGGTGCGGATATTCGCCGACTCACGGCTCAATTTGTCGCTCCCGGTTCCCGGAGCGAGCGTGGCATCGTCAGCCATCGCTGTGTCAGACGTTTCAACTGTGGAGCGATCATCAACGCCCACCGCCGCAGTGCCACTGCGCTTCCGTCGGCGACGCAAGCCCAGGACTGCGCCAGCGGCGCGACTGGTCCCCCGCTCATGAGAACTTGAACTGGCGGTCGTCGAGGAGGCGTCGTTCGCGTCCGCACTCCGCCGGGCGCGTCGAGACATCGCCGGGCGCCCACACTCGGCGCAGTAGACGGCATCGACGGGCAATTGCGTCGCGCAGAAAGAACAATTCACGGGTAGTCCTCTATCGCTTAAACAGACTTGTGACACTATAACCACCGAGCGATCGCAGCGATATTTTGGTCTTGAACCGCGCCCAGCGCGACAGTCCAGTATTCATTTGAGCTTCAAGTTCGGACACGTTCGTCCAGAACTCGTCCACTTCGGGAGATTCAGGTTCGGAGCCCGAAAAAATTGCACGGTCGGCGCGCTCAGCAAGGTGACGCGCATCCGGTGTTGGCATGACCGCCGCGACCTCAGTTCGCGTGCCCGCAATCGGCGGCGCGTAGCCATGATCAATAAGCGAATCTTCAAACTCTTGCCACCCGCCGCTGATCTGAGCAACATGCGTCGCGGCGCGCTTTCGCAATTGCCGACGACGCATTTTCGCCGCAACGATAATGACAAACGGTGCGGCCAGAACTGCGAGACCGGCGAGAATCCAGCCCGCAACGCGAAGCACGGCAAGTATTGCTTGAAGTACAGGGTCCAGATCGGGCTGCAGCGCCTGCTCGCCGTCGGGAGTTGATTGCCGGTTGGTCGTGTCTGACTCGATCTCTGGAGGTTGCACAACAGTTTGCGGTCGCGCGACCTGAGCTACATCATCCGGATCTTCATCGGGAATGTCTCGAAGTGGCGGATTGGGGTCGATCGTGACCCAGCCGAATTCCGCGGTATTGACCTCGATCCAGGCCGCGACATCATCGCCGCGTATCTGGGCCCCCGAGGTCACGAATCCCAGTACTACACGCGTCGGGAAGCCCAGCTGCGTCGCCATCATGGATGCCGCAACCGCATACTGCTCACCGTCGCCGATCATGCGCGGAGCCGTAGCAAGCTCGGCGATCCGATCTGCGGAGTGGCCCGAGCGACTGGCAGGTTCATCCACGCCGACTCCGTGGCTTACATAGCCATCTTCGGCTAGCCCTACAAGCATCGCTTCTAGTCGTTCGCCAGGTGTCGCTGCTCCGCGGACGTACTGGTCGAGCTTCTCCGTCAGTTCATCCGGCGCTTCGAGAATAGGTGGAACGTCGGCCAAGCCCGGTGAAAGAGTGCTGATTTCGCTCTCTGCCGGCTGTCTCGGGACGACGCCCTCGAAAGTGTAAGCATCTCCGCTTGTGAGGCCATCGACGACAGCAGCGGTGCCCGAAATCTTGTTGTAGTAAAAAGAGTCGCGAAGGTCCGCCTCCCGCGCTCCATCAAAATCCACTGCTTCGAAAAGGCCAACTGTCGGAAGCCAGACTCCGGCGTAATCCGCGATAGTGATCGTCATCGATACTTGCTCGCCATCGACAGCTGATTGATCGAATCGAGATGGCACGCGCGAGAATGATCCGGATTCACTCGACACCCGGTCGCTTCCTACCGCATACACAACGCCGGTGTAGCTATCGAGCGTTGCTAGGCGAATGCGAGTGCCCAAGGAAACCCCCGACACTTCGAACAGCACTGAATTCGCGGTGCTCGGTTGCCAGTAGCGACGAAAACTGGAGAGCGGGCTCACGTAGTCCCGCGGATCAAAAGGCTCGACGATAGCGGTTCGTAACACCGAACGATTGTTAGTGGGTGGGACTGCGTTCGCCGCGGCGAGCGCAAACCCCGACGCGAGTGCCAGGATCACCACGGCGCTTATTACAGTTCGCACGCCAGCAAATCCAAATTCGCGCTTGCGTCTCGCAGCGCCCGCCCCATCATTCGCGGCTTCCAAAGCATTGACGGTATCGCGACGCCGACGCCACCGAAACCAAACTAGGGATAATCCGACGACTGCCAGTAGGGCGAGAGTGAGAGCGATGGGCTGATCAGGGTAAGTCGGTCCGAGCGCAATTGCCATCACGAAAATCGCAAGGGGCGGCACTACGGACAGCTCCGCGAGCGTAGTGCGGAATGCAACGCTCAATGACACGACAGTGCCGAAGTACACAAGCACGAGCGCGGGAACCAATAGCGCTTGGTAATCCCCCACTGGCAGTGAGATTGTCAGCAACTGCTTCCACCCCAGTCCCACGCCCAAGACGAGGTCGACTAGGCCGTCGAGTGATGGAACCACCCCATATTCAGTCTCTGAGGGAACGGCAAGCGGAACACCGATGACGAGAAAGACAAACAGTGCCAACGCTGAGCTACCGAGAAGGCTCCAGCGGCGCCACACCGACACCAGCACCACTAGAGAACCGGCCAGCACTGCGCCCGTAACGAGAATCGTGAGAGCTGGCGTGCGATAGATGGGCCAAAGAGCTGTTGCCGCCAGAAATAGTGACGCCCACAACAGTGCCGCAGACACCACAACAAAGGAACGCGAAAGGTGTGGCGTCATGCACCCGCCGATCGCGAAAGTGCGCGCTTGAGTTCCTCGAGATAGCCGATCGTAAGAACGCTCAATCCAGCCACCCGTCTCAACCCGGGCACCGCTTCAGGGTCACACACGATAGCGACCACTTCGACATTCGATTCAAATTTGGTTGAAGCAGCACGCAGTTGTTGCGACGACACCGTTGAGCCGCAGATAAGAAACGCGACAGATACGCCGTTGGTTTGTTCTGAGGTCACCCGCGCGACATCGACCAGCCGCAGTGCAGTATCGGCGCTCTGGACCCGAGTCAGGTCATCCAATAGCCGGGTTCCAGTGAGCGTAGAGAGCGCCCGCACCGCGAAGACTTTACGCTTCGCAAACTGCGGAGTTTGCTCACTCGCTACGACCGTGACAGTGCGGGCATCGCGAATAGCTTGCGCCCCGAGTGACCCAGCAACGCTAACCGCCATCTCGAACTCGTAGACGCTTGCGTAGTCAGCACTCGCGAGGCTGAGCGCGATCACAAGATGGCTGCGTCGAGTTTCTTCAAATTGGCGGACCATGTAACGGCCAGTACGCGCCGTTGATTTCCAGTGGATGTTTCGGCGCTCGTCACCTCGGACATACTCCCGCAAAGCGTGGAAGGAGATGTCGTTATTTGCGAGATCCTTCGTGGGATTACCTTCGAGGTCGCGGATGAGACCCGTGCTGACGCTAGGGATGCTAATCGTGCGCGGATGCACGAAGACCTCGGCGGACTCTGTCCACACCAGTTCTCGACGCACCAGCCCCACGGGGTCAGCCCGAACGGTTCGAACTGGTCCGACAGTTATGACCCCGCGGCGCTGAGTGGGAATAGGAAACTCATGCACCGCTGATCCACCCGGGCGCAAACTCGGCAAGACTGCTTCAGCAAAGGTTGACGCCACGGGAATTTCAGCAACGATACCCAGGCTGCGCCTCTTACTCTCGTTCAACCCGCGAATCTCACCAGTCGCGAGCTCCCCGACAACGACCCGCTGGTGATTCACGTGCAAGCTAATCGCAAGATGGCTGCGCCCCAATAGGTAAATCGCGGCCATGAGTGCGACAGCGAGAAGCGTGAACCCTGCAACGACTAGCTCGAACCACGCAAGCGTGTATCCCACTACAAGGGCGACCGGAATGAGGACGAGCACGACCCACCCCACTGGGGTTATCACCGAGGTGACTCGCTTCAGATAAAGCGCTATGGCTGCACGTGCAAGCACCGCGAATCGCACTAGCGACACGATGAGGTCGGCTAAGAATCCAGTCCGATATCCCACGATCCGCGTTCGCGCGTTATCGAGGCCGCGAATGGCGGTAGGAAAATCCGCATCAGAGCGCGCGTCAGCTCCACTCGGACCTGAGTGATCCGCCGCGGTGTAGTTGGATTGCCCCTTCGTTGAGCGGTTCAGAAGCGAACTCACACGGCTTGCCGCTCTGTGGGGGGCGGGTTCTCGATGAGAATCTGAGCGATGACGCTCGAGGCAGTCACACCCTCAAACTCAGCTTCAGCATCAATGACTAGTCGGTGCGCGAGAACGGACTCGGCGAGAGCTTTAACGTCGTCCGGTACGACGTAGTGACGACCGTTAGATGCCGCCAGCGTCTTCGCGGCGCGCATCAGGGCCAGAGCGCCTCGTACGCTCACTCCAAGTCGCACTTCCGTCGCACTGCGTGTTGCCTCAACCAGTCTGCTGACGTAGTCGTTAATCGTCGGATCAACATGCACCGTACGAGCAAGCTGTGCCATCTCGACTACCAGGTCGGCGCTCACTACGGGTTCGATCGCGGTTGAGTGGGCGGCAACGCCCGCCCCATCCAAAATGCGCAGAGTCGAGGCCCGGTCGGGGTAGCCGATCGATGTTTTCATCAAGAAACGATCGAGCTGCGCTTCGGGGAGACGATAGGTGCCCGCTTGTTCGATGGGGTTCTGCGTCGCGATCACCATGAACGGTGAGCCAACAGGATGCGTCACTCCGTCGACAGTAACTTGGCCCTCTTCCATCACTTCGAGTAGCGCTGCTTGTGTTTTAGGACTCGCGCGGTTGATTTCGTCAGCGAGAACAATGTTGGAGAAAACTGGTCCTGGGTGGAATTCAAATTCATTCTCGCGCTGGTCAAAAATGCTCACGCCCGTGATATCGCCCGGGAGAAGATCGGGAGTGAATTGAATACGGTTCGTGGATCCTGAAACACTCTGCGCAATAGCGCGCGCAAATGACGTCTTGCCGGTTCCGGGGTAGTCCTCCAGCAGCAAGTGGCCCTCGCTGAGCAGTGCAGTAAAGCCCAGACGCACCACAAATGTCTTGCCCAGCAATACCTGTTCGACATTCGTGACGAGACGGTTGAAGCTTTCGGCGAACCATGCGGCTTCATCGGGAGTCATGGTCATAGCGCACCTCTAGTCATAGTCATAGCCGTTATACGTTCTTTCATAGATCTGACCACCGTTGGCGACCACCCGGACAACGAGCGTTGGCGTTGCTAAGAGAATCACATCGGCGTGGCAACTCGCGCCAGGCACGCTCGTGTCTGCCGTTTGCCACGGGCCTAGCGTGGCTCCACCGCAGCGATACTGGATGCTCTCGTAGTCGCCAGCCGGCCAGTTAAGCCAGTCGAAGGTACCGCTCGCGTTCAGAAGATCGTTGTCTGAAGTGAAGGTAAGACCGCTTACCGCCGGGTTGACGGGAACCCCTAGCGGAAACGCCGCTGACCATGCGGGCTGACAGATCGGCCCTGAGCCGTAGCTACGGCATGCGCGCACCTCAACTGAAATATTCTGGCCGTATTGCTGACCTCCGTCAGCGGCGAGGAAGGAGCCCAGCGCGACGGGTCCGTAGATGGTGCCCGGCACCGTCCCGCCGCTGAGGCGGTAATAGAGCGTGTAGTCGCTATTGAGCGGGTCGGAGCCCATCATTCCGCTATTGACGGTGAAATCGAAACGGTTGCCGTTTGCGGACGGTCCCGCAGTGTTGAGTGCGGTGACAACGGCGGGCGGAGTGTGCGCGATCACTGTCGGTGAGGCGGTACACCCCTGCCCGTTGTGGGCAAATACGAGCATCGTATATGTGCGGTTCGGTACTAGGCCTGAGAGCGTCGCGGACACACCGGCACCTACCGCAGCCAGTCTCGCGCCGTTACTCGCAATCGAGCCGTCAGCCGAACATGTGGGAGCTGTGCCGGTGTAGGCAGCAGCGGTGTAGGACGTCACCGGACGCCCGTTGTCATTGAACGCTCCTGGCCAGCTCACGTTCGCAGTGCTGTCGTTGACTACTGTCGCCACCGGGGCCGCCAAAGCGATGGGCGGGCCAGCGGGAACGCCGCTGCGAGGCTCGCTGGTATTCCATACTGACAAGGCCGTATAGGCGGAGTTTCGTGCGCTCACGGTGTAAGAGACAGCGACTCCGTTGTCGAGAACCCACGTCGAAGGGGTATCCCAAGTGCACGTGGTGTCGTCACACTGCGCGAGTCCCAGAGTCGCTTCGAAGCCTCCGACTACCACCCGGTAGCGGTCGACAGGAGAACCACCGGCCGGCGTCGGCACAGCGTTCCACGAAAGCCGGAGGCCGTGATCGCGCGGAGTAGCGGACAGCGTGGTGGGGGCGACAGGGATAATGTCTGACCATACTGAGTCGGCGAGAGTCACGGGTTCTGACTCTCCAATCGCGTTGATCGCAACAACGGTAACCTTGACCGAATTCGTAGGGCCATTTCCGGTCGTAGGAATTGCGCACGTAGTGCCCGCACACTCGGTGGTGTTTACAAGAACTCCAGCCGCTCTCGTGGTCACCCGATATGAGGTGATTGCGGAGTTATTCGACGGTCCGGCATTCCACCGCATCATGATCGACTTGTCACCAAAGCCGCCCGGCCCGAGGTTAGAGACAGGGTCGGGCCTATCTTGGACTGAAACAACTACGGTGCCCCACACAGAGCGGCTTTCATCGTTCGTTGCATCCGCCACGCGGTACTGCAAGTTGACGTCTCCGGGTACTGCGTCCCCGGACACAGCTACGGTCAACCTGCTGTTATTGCTGCTGGGAACAATAGAGATTCCGGCGGGGATGGCACCGCCGCCCAGACCTCGAATATCGACCACTCGAAGCGGCGCTCCGGGGAACGGATTGGTCGAAGCATCATTCGCCAGAACGTCCACGATCGTCGTTTCGCCTCGTTTGGCAATAGCGATGTCGGGAGCAGGGCTCGCAAGCGGTCGTGTCGACGCGACCACATTGAGCTCTATCCGTCCTGACTTTCCTTCAGAGAGATCATCCCGAACTCCGAGGGAGATTGACGTTTTCGTGCCCTTGAACGAATTGTTGTTAGCTTTCAGCGTGAGCTTCGTACCCTCTAACGCGTACGAGAAACCCTCTGGTAGCGGGCTCAGCACCGAATAGGCGAGTTCATCGAGGTCATCGGGATAGGGATAGTTGGTCAACTTGAGGAGGTCGATCTCTTTTTCTTGACCCGGCTCGAAGTCGATAACGGCGCCCCCAAAGACGGGCGCCTGATTATCGCGTGGGAGCACGTCGATGGGCAATACCAAGATTGCAGTGCGCCCCTCCGGATCTGCGGCTGAACTGCCATCAGTGACTTCGAAGGATATAGACGCTGGCCCAAAGTACTTTTCGGCGGAGGTGTAAACCAGCGTGTCTTCGTCGCGAATAAGACTCTTGCCGTCGCTGTGGGTAGCGAGCACGGTGCTGGAGTCAGTGAGACGAACAGGCCGGTCCCCCACCGCGATGATGTAATCGTTCAAATTGATCACGAGTGTGCTCTCGCTGTTCACGGTGAGCTTCTTGGCGCGTCGATCAATCTGAGGAAGCGCGTCGTTGTAACCCGGAACTTTGATGAACGCATAACTGTAAACAGACGGATCAGCAGGGTTCGTTACACGAAACGGGATGATTTGCCCCGCATCGCCCACCGACACCTCAATCTTCTTATCCGAGGTGACACTGGCTGTGTCGCCGTAACCGGGATAGATACCGAGTGCGAGCGTGCGCGGATCACCATCGGCAAAGAACACCCCCGCAAGGACGTCAACCGTCACTCGATTGCGATCCAACACATCGGAAAGTGTCAGCACGCTGTCGTTGGCGATCGGGAACGCCGGCTTCGCTTCGGGGTCAACAGTGACACGGATAAAGTTCTGGCTCGACCCCCCAGTGTCATTCTCAATTACGTAAATGATTCCGTAATCACCCGCGGCGGTAGGCGGCGTGACGTTCACTACATCACCGTCGATAGTCGCGACCGTCTCGGCGTCATTAGGCTCGACTGAGACTACCGAAAGTGGGCTGCCGTCCGGGTCAGAGTCATTAGCGAGCACTTGAACCGACACCGTAATTCCCGGCTGAACCGTCACTTCGTCAATAATCGCCACCGGGTTTCGAGCGCCGTCGAGGCGAGGGCTGATGCCGATATTGATCTCGCCGTTGGCTCGAGCCCCCAGGGAGTCGATCAGGGTGTAGCTGAACGTGTCCGTTCCGGCAGAGTATTCGCCTGCTTCGTAAACGAAAGTATTCGTGTCGACTTCGATCACAGCGCCCTTGCTGGGATTCGTTGCCTGACCAAGCAACTGCACCGAGTCTCCGTCTGGATCTACCGACGTGAGCGGAATTGTGACGCGCACGGTGTCACCAGCCAAAACTCGAGCCGTCACCGTGGGGGGAACGGGAGAGTTGTTGCTCGCAGTATCGAGTTCTCGCACTGCGATGCGAACGATAGCCGTGGCCGATTGCCCGTCGGGTCCCGCTACTTGGTACGCGGCAGTGAAGTTGCCCGTGCGGTTAGGAGCTAAGTATCGAAGAACATCTCCCGATGCGAAGAGCAAGCCCGACTCATCGGGCAGATCTTGCGCCAGTTGCGGCACCAAGGAAAGCTCTAGCCCGTCCGGGTGTTCATCGTTAGCAAGAACCTGAATATCGACGGCTTGCCCCACCCGCACCGTCACAGTGTCATCGTTCGCGATTGGTGCCTGCAAACGGGATGGCGCAGGAATTTCGACGACAGTGATGACGCCGATCGCGTCTGCTAGTCCATTGCTAATTCGATAATTAAAACTCACCGGCCCATTGTCGAGCGGCGCTTCCAGACTCACACGGACCAGTCGCTGCTCAAGAATTTCAGCGCGCACGCCGGAGTTAATCGGAAGGTTCATGATCTCGGTGACGAGCAGAACGCCGCCCGCCGGATCAACATCAGTCCCGGCGATATCGATTCGCTCATTCTGAAGTGTTTGAACAAACACAGTTTTCGGCACTGTGATCGGAGAGGTATTTGCGTCTGGCGGCGCTACGACATCAATACGCACGATTCCTGTGTGCGTAAGGTTTCCGTCAGTCACCACATACTCGAGATTATGACTGCGAATTTCATCGCTCTCGAAACGGAAAGTACCTGTTTCGTAGCTCGGGAGAACTTGAGCACCGGTCTTAGCGGGCACGCTGTTCAAACGAATATTGCCGTTACCACCGCGCACGTGGCTAAGTGGCGAGACAGTGACTTCTTTACCGGCGTAGGCCAGCACGACGAACGGATCAGCTTCGATAGGCACTTCACCGGCGGGTTTGACCGACAGCGAGACTGTTCCCGAACTTTCGTCGAGGCCATCCGAGACAGCAAGAGTAATGACCTTGAGCTCACCGCCACTGCCCGAGTCGGAGTACACCACATCGCCGCCGGGCTTATAGCTCACCGCGTCTGGCGCCGCGACGGATGCGCTTGTCAAGTAAAACGGATCCCCGTCCGGATCCACCCAGTCCCCAAGTACCTGGTTCGACACTCGACCACCCGCTTGAACGGTGAGTTTCGTCGCGCGCAATTGCTGAGGAGCGGAGTTCTCCGTGTCTGCGCGAACATCCACTGTGACGCTCGCGGTCGCTGTACCGCCGCGGCCGTCACTGACGGTGTAGTTGAACGTCACTTGCCCCACCGCGGTCGGTGCCAACGTCAGCTGAATCTGTTGACGCTCGTTAATGCGATCGATTCGCCCAACGCTCTCGTCGATCGCGGGAAGGTCCTCGACAACGAGCACATCGCCATTGGGGTCGTAGTCATTGAGAAGAACCGGCAGGACTGTTGCGCGTCCGGGTCGCGCGCCAAAGCTGTCGTCCACGGCAACTGGAGGCTGTTGCACCTTATCGATTTCTGGTTCGATATCGGTGAGATTCTGCTCAACCTCGGGCTCTTCATCCTCAGCGGTGATGAGTTGGTTCCAGTTGTCAATGAGCTCGCCGCTGCCTTGAACTGCCCACGTGCGGCCGGTAAGGCGATCGTTAAGGACAGCGCGTGAACCGTTAACCGAATAGGAGAGCTGCGCATTCGCTTGCATTTCGCTCAACTGCAGCATGACACCTTCGCCGGCATCGGTGGGACAACGGCGCCAGTTCTCACCGCTTGACCAGGCTGCGAATTCGCAATCGCCGAGACGCAATGGAGCTGCCGCGACACCTGACTGTCCCGTCGCGAGCCCGACGGCTGCCGCACCGCTAAGCGGCACGCTCAATACGCCGTTGCTGTACCCGATGAGCACTCGCTCCCCCTCCACTGAGGGAGTCTGCACGACGGTGCCGGTGCCACCGTCGATGAGTCCGGTAAGGTCCACTTCCCGACCGTCCATATGCAATAGTCCAGCATCCGCGTCGAGTATCGCCCACTGGCCTGCGACAGATGTGATGCTCAGCTCAGCATTGGGATCCACGTCCACGTCGATGCTCGACTCTGCAACGTCCGAAATCGCAGCGTTAACCCGAAACAACTGACCGGTGGATGGCGAGTACGCGAAGAGAAGACCGTCGTCGTCGACGCTCACGATCGCGTCGGCACCCAAACTTAGCGACGCCGGAGATTCCGCGTCGAAGTTAAGAAAGTCTTCGTAAGACCGGATCCACAGGTCGCCCGTGCCGTGCTCGAGCACTGCAACGTTAGAGCCAGCGAAATACACTTCCGGGCCATTGGGCGGAAGCGCAACGCTCTCGTCGACTTCGGAAAGCGCCGGATTGACAATATCGACCGAGCTTTCTGATCGGTCGAAAAGAAGAACGCTGTCACCTCGTTGCACGACCTCGAGGTCTGCACTTTGGGCGTCGACCACTGAGTTGATTTCGAGCACTTCGGTGTTCGCGCGGCCGATCGCTTGCTGCTGATTATTCGCAACCCATACTGCGCCGTCAGCAAGATCGACGCGTTGCGATGTGTACCCCGTCGAGACGATAGCGACCGTCGCCACCATCGTGACAATTGCTCCAATGCTGACAGCCCCGATCACGGTGGAACGTCGCTGATTGCCCGATCGCTTAACCACGATCACCTGTCATCACGGCAGTACCGCACATTTCTGCGCGCTCGCTGGCCCCGACTTACCATCGCGGGTGACCGTTACTGAGATACACACGTTCTCACCCGATTCCGCATCGACGGCGAAGCTAGGCTCCCGTTGCTGCACCGAGGGCTGTCCATCAGTTGTTGTGATTTGGTAAAAATCGCCGACTTCTAGTCCCGGATCCACCCACGAGAATTCCACAGCGCCCGTCGAGCTAGTAGCGTCGATATCGCTGACGACCGGAATATCAGTCGACCCCGATTGCAATTGAACAAACGTGACGGTTGCGCCAAGGACCACCACGAACGCTGCAAGCGCGACGCCAATCCATGCGACTGTCTGCATACCCCTCGTACGCGGAATCGGGCTCATTCCCGTCTTGCGGCGAGACATCTTTCCTTCGGCTGCTTCACTCTCGAAGGAGCCGAAACTGTCTTCGATCGCTGCCGGGCGACGGCGTTTCCGGCGCTGAGACGAGGTCATGGCTGAGGCTTGCCCCGGACGTACCCGAGTACGATCTTCTAGCTCGGCAACTGTCGCTAGCGCCCAGTCATCCATCGCGACTTCGATCGGTGTCTGTGTCAGGCCGAGCTCAGATTCCACTGCCTGAAGTTCGTGTACGAGCTCAAGAACGCTGCCTTGGCGCGCTTCTGCTTTTCTCGACATCGAACGGTTGAGTGCTCGCTCAAGGCTTTCGGGAACATCGCTGCGCCCCGTCGGGCGCGGCTTGGCGCGATTAATTCGGGAGATGAGGTCGGTCGATTTGTTCGATTCACCCGGCACCTCAAACGGCGATCGGCCTGCGAGCAGCGAGTACACCGTTGCGCCGTACGACCACAGCTCGGATTCAATGGTGCCGGCAGTCTCATCCATGAGGACTTCGGGCGCTGACCAAGGGATCGACATTCCTACGGCCTCAAGGTTCTCGGACTCGCTCAACGTAGCGGCGATACCGAAGTCTGAAAGGACGGGATGACCGTAGGCAGTCGTCAGGATGTTTGAGGGCTTGATGTCGCGATGCAAGACTCCCGCCCGGTGGGCGGTTTCAATCGCGCTTCCGATTTTGATAGCGATGCGCAGGACCTCGGGAACCGGAAGTCGCTCAACGCGGTAGCGCTGGCTCAGCGTTGATGAACAGAGCTCCATAACGAGGTACGGTCGACCGTCTGACGACACGCTCGCTTGATACACCGTAAGGATGGATGGGTGCGAGCTGAGTTGCGCCATGAGGTTCGCTTCAGCTTGAAACATCAGTCGCACTTGGTCGTTCACGACCTCGCTGAGCATCACCTTGACAGCCACCTGTCGGCGCGGCATATTCTGCTCGTACAGGAAAACATCGGCGAAGCCGCCAGAGCCCAGGACATGAACGTGCGAGAATCCGGGCAGGGCGGGAGGCTCCGAGGGCAATCTACGAGCCACAGAACACCCCTTACATGTCGTCGAGTTCGACCATTCTAAGTGAGTAAACCACTCAAAATTCGGTTTCTGCCCCTTGTCTGGGGTCAGATTGCTTGTCCTCAGTATGGAGGACTGAGCAGCTACGCCGCTGTAGGCGCTTCTAACACATCGATGACAATTGCAGTGATGTTGTCGCGACCACCGCTGTCGAGTGCGAGATCGATAAGCTGCGACACCGTCTCGTCCGGGGAGAGGCGCCGTGAGAAAAGACCGCTAATTTCCTCGTCTGACACCTCGCGAGTGAGACCGTCCGAGCACACGAGCATCCGTTGACCGTGCTGGATAGGCACCATCCAAAAATCTGGAGATGGCGCTGCGTTGAAACCGATAGCCCGCGTGATGATGTTGGCATCGGGGTGATCTTCCGCCTCGTCGCGTGATATCAGGCCGGCTTCAACGAGGTCTTGGACGACCGAGTGGTCTCGCGTTACCTGTACCAGTAGGTCGTCGTCAAACTTGTAGACACGGCTGTCGCCAACATTGAATATCGCGAAGCAAGCCTCTTCGTGTTGCTCGGTGATAGCAACCCCCGTGACGGTAGTACCGACACCCAACTCGCTGTCTTGGGCGATCAGACCGATGTAGTCGGTCGCGCGTTCTAGCGCTCGTTCGATTGCGCGTGCGGGCAGAAAATCTCCCGTAATCGCGTCGTCGAGACGTTCGACTACAGCTGCACTCGCTAGGTCGCCAGCGGAGTGGCCCCCCATGCCGTCAGCGACGGCAAACAGCGGAGAACGTGCGACGTAGCTGTCTTCGTTTGCGGCGCGCCTGTGGCCGGTATGCGTACCTGCCGCCCACGCGAACGTGTACGTCTGTTGTTCTCGCCCTGGCAGGGCGATGGTATGCCCCGGGTTGTTGCCGCCGATTTCGGTCACGGCTACCTTCCTGCCCGTTTACTCCAGACGCCGCCGAGGCAGAATCCTAATAATGTTTCCATCTCCAATATCCACTAGCGTGCCGGTGGATACTACGACCGACTCACCCTGTCGAAGTTTTCGTGGTGGATTGCCCGGCACTTGAACGAGGGAGCCGTTTGTCGATCGCAGATCAGTCACGATGACTGATGCCCCCAATTGGCGCACTTCCACATGGGTTTCGGAGACTTC
This sequence comes from Rhodoglobus sp. NPDC076762, assembly GCA_040687235.1. Classification (GTDB taxonomy): domain Bacteria; phylum Actinomycetota; class Actinomycetes; order Actinomycetales; family Microbacteriaceae; genus Rhodoglobus. The sequence continues at coordinate 157,190 of JBFBMV010000003.1, forward strand.
TCGCAGCGGCGATTGGACGGCGACGAGCCTGGGCCCAACGCCCTTGACAATGCGTGGTGGTCGCGGGTCGCGCCCGAAGACACACGCGTGGTCGAGTGAATGGCTGTGCCCCGTGCCGTCAAGTTCCACGCGGTAGTAGAGCGCCGACGACGTTGGAGCGGCTGCAGCGGAGACTTGGGGTGGCTTCACTTGGGCCGCGGCCTTGGCACGCAGGCGCGCTGCCTCTTGAGCCGTCGTCGGGGATGCTTGTCGCGCGTGCGATTCTGCGGGGCGCTCATACGCAGTGATGTGAGCTGTCACGCGCCGCGCACTCGTGATGATCGTGTCGTCGAGGTCTGGCACAGTCGACTGAATGCGCGGCCGCTGGCCTAACGTAATCGTGTCATCGAAGTCATGCTTCACGCGGCAATCTTAGACACGCTTGACGTTTTCTCGTGGGAGCACGTCACGCTTGTCCGATAAAACTCATCACATGCTTGATGCGGGTGTAGTCCTCGAAACCATAGCTCGACAAATCTTTGCCATAACCCGAGTGCTTGAAGCCACCGTGGGGCATCTCCGCCACGATCGGAATGTGGGTGTTGATCCAGACGCAACCGAAGTCGAGGTGCTTAGCGAAGCGCATCGCACGGCCGTGATCGCGAGTCCACACGCTCGAAGCCAGCCCGTAGTTGACGTCGTTGGCCCACTCAAGCGCTTGGCCTTCATCCGTGAACTTCTGGACAGTGATGACGGGGCCGAAGATCTCGTTTTGAACTGCCGAGTCGTCCTGCTGGAGGCCCGAAACGATAGTCGCTTCGTAGAAGTAACCGCGGTCGCCCTGGCGCGCACCACCGAGCTCAACCTGCGCGTGCGCCGGCAGTTCTTCGATGACGCGAGACACCTGTGCCAGCTGGTTCGCGTTGTTCACAGCACCAAAGTAGACATTTTCGCTCGGCGCACCGGTGGTCGCGTTTTCGCGCGTCCACTTCACGAGCTCAGCCACGAACTCGTCGTGGATGTTGGCGTGCACGATTACTCGCGTCGCCGCGGTGCAGTCCTGCCCCGCGTTGAAATACCCCGCGGCACCAATACCGGCAACAGCGGCAGGGATGTCGGCGTCATCAAAGACAACGACAGGAGCCTTGCCGCCCAGTTCAAGGTGCACTCGTTTGAGATCGACGGATGCCGCCTTGGCGACTTCCATTCCCGCCCGCACCGATCCTGTAATGGACACCATTTGCGGCGTCTTGTGGTCGATCATGAGTCCGCCGGTGGTGCGGTCCCCTGTCAGCACGTTGAACACGCCAGCGGGTAAGAACTCAGCGGCGACTTCAGCGAACAGCAGTGTCGCCGAGGGAGTCGTGTCACTGGGCTTGAGCACGGTCGTGTTTCCCGCAGCGATAGCGGGGGCGACCTTCCACACCGCCATGTTGAGCGGATAGTTCCACGGCGCTACTTGCCCGATGACGCCGATCGGTTCTCGACGGATAGATGAGGTGTGATCTTTCATGTACTCGCCCGAGGCCATCCCCGAAAGGTGGCGGGCTTCGCCGGCGAAGAACCGAATCTGGTCGACCGAAAGCATGATTTCGTCAGCGACGAGGCTCGCACGCGGCTTGCCGGTGTCTTTCGACTCGAGGTCGGCGAACTCGTCGGCGCGAGCTTCCATCGCGTCGGCGATACGGAAGAGCGCAAGTTGGCGCTCGGAGGGCGTGGTCTCGCCCCAAGTCTCAAAGGCTGTCGCCGCGGCGGAATAGGCGGCGTCGACATCCGCACTCGACGAAACCGGCGAGTGCGCATAGCTGTCTTCAGTAGCGGGGTCGATCACATCGAAGCCGCTTTCCGTACGCGCTGCGACGTACTCGCCATTAATAAAGTTCTGGATGTCAGGAGCGCTCATGCCTCCAAGATAGCGACCATGACGCCACTAATCCACCCCGGCACTAACGATTTCGGCCGCAAAAAGGCATTTTTGATACGGAATCGCTTGCCAGCCATGCTCTGAACTGACAAAATCGATACATGAGCACTTCTTCGCGCGGATCCGCCAACAAGCCTGTGCACCTTGACGACGTCTCCAAGTCGATCATCGAACAGCTGCAGAACGACGGCCGTCGTTCCTATGCGGAGATCGGCAAGGCTGTTGGCTTGAGCGAAGCCGCTGTACGCCAGCGGGTGCAGAAGCTCACCGAATCTGGCGTCATGCAGATTGTGGCCGTCACTGACCCCATGCAGCTGGGCTTCTTTCGCCAAGCGATGATCGGCATCCAGATCTCGGGAGACACCACTTCGGTGGCCGAAAAGATCGGCAAGCTCCCGTCGGTCGACTATGTCGTTCTTACCGCCGGCAGCTTCGACCTTCTCGTTGAAGTCGTGTGTGAGAACGATGACGACCTCATCGAGCTTCTCAACCACGACATCCGCGGCATCGAAGGCGTGCGATCGACGGAAACGTTCGTCTACCTGCGCCTCCACAAGCAGTTCTACAACTGGGGAACGCGCTAAGCGCTCCCCGCCTCACCAACGTCACCACGCACCAGTTCCCCAACGCACTAAAGAAAGTGTCTGAGATGTCAGAGTTCAACGAAGCCGATCTTCAGCAAAAAGCGAAAGATCACCTGTGGATGCACTTCTCCCGCCAGTCGGTGATGGAAGACGGTCACGGCGTGCCCATCATCGTGCGCGGTGAAGGTCACCACATTTATGACACCAAGGGCAACAAGTACTTCGACGGCCTCAGCGGACTTTTCGTCGTCAACGCCGGTCACGGCCGTAAGCGCCTGGCCGAGGTCGCTGCGAAGCAGGCTGAAGAACTCGCGTTCTTCCCGCTCTGGTCGTACGCGCACCCCAAGGCCATCGAGCTGGCCGACCGTTTGGCCGGCTACGCCCCCGGTGATCTCAACCGCGTCTTCTTCTCTACCGGCGGCGGCGAAGCAGTCGAGACCGCCTTCAAGCTGGCCAAGCAGTACTGGAAGCTTCAGGGTCGCCACACCAAGCACAAGGTCATCTCGCGTGCGGTTGCTTACCACGGCACCCCGCAGGGGGCGCTTGCCATCACCGGCATCCCCGGCATGAAGGAGATGTTTGAGCCTCTCGTTCCTGGCGGCTTCCGCGTCCCGAACACCAACTACTACCGCGCAGAAGAGATGGGCTTCCACGGCACCGAAGAAGAATTCGGGTTGTGGGCGGCTAACCGCATCGAAGAAATGATTCTATTCGAAGGCCCCGAAACGGTCGCCGCGGTCTTCTTGGAACCCGTGCAGAACTCGGGTGGCTGCTTCCCACCTCCCGCTGGCTACTTCCAGCGTGTGCGCGAGATTTGCGACGAGTACGATGTGCTGCTGGTGAGCGACGAAGTCATCTGCGCGTTCGGCCGCCTCGGCCACATGTTCGCGTGTGACGCCTATGACTACATCCCCGACATGATCACCTGCGCTAAGGGAATGACCAGCGGCTACTCGCCGATCGGCGCCACGATCGTGTCCGATCGGGTTTACGAGCCTTTCAAGCATGGCGCGACGACCTTTTACCATGGCTACACTTTCGGCGGACACCCGGTGTCGGCTGCGGTCGCTCTGGAAAACCTCGACATCTTCGAAGAAGAGAAGATCAACGAGCACGTTCGTGAGAACTCCCCCAAGTTCCGTGCTGCGCTTGAGCGCTTGCTCGACTTGCCGATCGTGGGCGACGTGCGTGGAGACGGTTACTTCTTCGGCATCGAACTGGTCAAAGACAAGGCAACGAAGGAGACCTTCAACGACGACGAGTCCGAGCGCCTGCTCCGTGGCTTCCTCTCGAAGGCGCTCTACGACGCTGGCCTCTATTGCCGCGCCGATGACCGAGGAGATCCTGTGATTCAGCTGGCACCGCCGTTGACGATCGGGCCGGCCGAGTTTGACGAGATAGAATCGATGCTGCGTTCGGTTTTGACCGAAGCATGGAGCCGTCTCTAGAACCCACCGCGTTCGCCCTCCCTCTTACCCCACGGCTCGGATAGAGTTCCTTCCGTGAGCACTGAGGATAATTCGCTAACATTGCGCCCCCGCGAAAATCGTGGACGGCTCACTGTGGCGCGCGCACTTTCGATCGCCCTCGCGGTGGTGCTCAACTTCGTGGTGATCGCGACTGGCGTATGGGCGCTCACCAACCAGCAGCGCATCTCAGACCAATTCACTGTGTGGCAGTTCGAACCTTCATCACAGGTGCAGGAGTACGTCACCTCATCTGCGATGTCCGACGAGGGTAAGTTTCTCTTCTTCGCCAGCCAACCTGAGATTCAAGAGAATCCAGATTTCAACAACACCTGTTCCAATGTGGAAGAGAACTTCGGCGTGCTGGGCTGCTACTTCCCCAGCAGTAAGCTCATCTACCTCTTCGACGTGACGGATGACCGTCTGGCGGGCATCGAGGAGGTTGTCGCAGCTCATGAGATGCTCCACGCAGCCTGGGACCGACTGTCGAGCTCAGAGCGCTCTGAGCTGGCTCCACTTCTCGAAGCCGAAGCCGAGCGCATGAAGGACGATCCAGAATTTGCGACCACGCTTGAGTTTTATGCGAAGACGGAACCGGGGGAACGGTCCAACGAGCTGCACTCCATCATCGGCACGGAGTTCGCTAACCTGAACCCCGAGCTTGAAGCTCACTATGCTCGCTATTTCGTTGATCGCAGCACCGTGGTCGCGTTGCACGAAAAATCGAATGCAGTTTTTACTGAACAGTTGGATGCCAGCAAGAAGCTGGTCGAACAACTCGACGCTCTTCGCACCTCAATCGACACGGATTACGAAAGCTATAACTCCGGTTACGACAAGCTCAACCGCGACATCGACAGCTTCAACTCGCGTGCTGATCGCGGTGACTTCACTACGCTCAGCCAATTCAATCGTGAGCGAGATGCCCTGATCAGTCGCCAAGACGAGCTCAATTCACTCTACGATGCCATCGAAGCCAACGTAGCGACGTACGACGACCTCGTGGCCCAGCTCGAAAACCTCAACGCCACGATCAGTGAGCTGAATCAAAGCATTAACATCGAGCCACGCAACCAAGACGGTATCTAGCGCTACTCCTTCACAACTTGGCTTTCGCGTGCACAACTGCCATGTCCGAAAATGGCCGGTCTCAAACTCGTCAGGCAGCGTACTCTCGTTTCATGAACACGCCCCATTACCCGCATCCCGAGGTCGATTTCCTTCGTCGGTTATCTTCTCCGATCGGCCGCATCGAGCTCACCAGCGATGGCAAGCACCTCACTGGCTTGGCTATTGAGAGCGCTGGACAACTCCCCCACGATCAACAAAACGAGCGGTCTTGCGCCATCCTCGACGCCGCAGCCAATCAATTGACCGAGTACTTTTCTGGCACGCGGCGCTCGTTCGATTTGCCGCTCTCTGCCGCCGGTACAGATTTTCAACAATCAGTGTGGTCTGAACTAAGCCAACTGCCCTACGGAGCAGCGGTCTCCTATGCAGACATCGGGCGCGCCACCGGGCGTCCGACGGCGGGTCGTGCCGTCGGCGGAGCTGTCGGCGCCAACCCCATACCGATCATTGTTCCCTGTCACCGCGTTCTCGCATCTAATCAGCGAATAACTGGCTACAGCGGCGGAGATGGAGTGCCGACCAAGGTCTGGCTCCTCAAGCACGAAGGGATTAGCCACAAGTGAGCAAACGTGAGTCCCTCGTGATCGGTCCCGACGGTCGAGCACGCTGCAGTTGGGTCGGCGACGATGCTCTCTACCGCGATTATCACGATAAAGAATGGGGCAACCCGCTGCGGGGTGACCACAGATTGTTCGAGAAAATTATGCTCGAAGCCTTTCAAGCGGGGCTTTCTTGGATCACGATACTTCGGCGACGCGAAGGCATGAGAGCAGCGTTCGATAACTTTGACGTCGCCACGATCGCTGCTTACGGTGATGCGGATATCGTGCGCTTGCTCGATGATCCACGCATCATTCGCAATCGACTGAAGGTATCAGCCGCTATTACCAACGCACGCGCAACGCTCGAACTCACGCGGAACGCCCCCGGCGCTCTTGACGAGCTGCTGTGGAGCTACGCGCCGCCACCGCGCGCCTCAAGGCTCGTCTCCGCCGAAGAAGTGCCAGCGATTACAAACGAGTCCACAGCGATGAGCAAAGCCCTCAAAGCTCGTGGGTACCGCTTCGTCGGGCCTACAACGATGTACGCACTGATGCAGTCTGCTGGAATGGTTGACGACCACATCGAAGGATGCTGGCGAGCCGTCTAGCCGACGAGACAGCACCATCAACCACGTCAGTGGAGCCCTCGGCTGAAGCCCTGAGGAGAAACCTAGGCGTTTTCCACGATGAGGTCGAGCTCACCGGCAGCACCGCGCTCGAGCCGATGACCGGCATCTCGCGACCACTCGAGGAGAGAATCTACGGACGAATGGTGGATGCCTGCGCTGATCAATGCGCGCGTAAACACGCCCTTCGATTTCTTATTAAAGTGACTCAGCGCTACTCTCTTGCCGCCTGGCCCTTCGGTCACGACACGAAGATAAACGCTATCCCGCGACGTCGCTCCCAACTGGGAGTATGCTTCCGAACGCAAGTCAAGCTGAAGCCCGCCAAGGGCTCCGAGAACCTGCGAGGCAGGTTCGCGCCAGTGTTTTTTTAACGGCAGACCGGGGATCTTTGAGTTGTGGGAGAGACGGTAAGCAGGAATGCGGTCGCCAACGCTGATCGGACCAAACATTGCGGAGTGCACGAGCACAGTTTCAGCGGCGAAGTTACGTTCCTCGCGTGTCAGGCTGGCCGCGTCTAGGCCGTCAAAGAGCACTCCGGTATAGCGATCCAGCGCGGGTAACACGGCGGAACTGGTCAACGTACGATTGCGCTCCACCTCGAAAAGTTGCTTAGCGCTGATGCCTAATGCTTTTTGCGCAGATTGCGTATCTTGGGAGAGCTCCGTGACGGCAGAGACGACGGCATCACGCTGTGGCGTGAGGCTCTCGAACGAGAGTCGGGACAGATCGAGCACCGCGCAATCGTCGCCCCCGTCTCGCTTAGTTTCGGAGGGAGGAAGGAGAACGATCACGCGTCAAGGAACGCGGAAGCCCGTTCGACGTTGACGCCGATGGGTCCGGCGGAGTCGAGGGTAATGCGGGCTACTGCGCCGCTCACTCCACTCCACGAGGAATATTCTTCAACGCTTTGCTCGACAGCAATGCGGTCTGGTGTGCCTGCAAGCTCACGCTTCGCGGCACGTTCCACCAGTCGTTCCCTGTGCAGATCTTCGTCAGAGCAGACGACCTCAATGAAGCGGATGCCAGAGCCGGTGCGCTCAGCAAGATTGACCCACTGTTCACGTGCGGGATTCACGGCGTTGACAGCATCGATGATGATGTCATTGTCATTCATCAGCACCGATTCGGCGAGAGTCTCTGCCACCAGATAGGCAGCGAGTCCTGTCGGTTGTCCGGCACTGATGCCGGCCCTCAGGATCGCTGTCTCAATCTGGTCGACAGACAACACGGTGGTCTTGCGCCGGGCACCAACGACCTCTGCGAGAGTCGACTTTCCTGCACCCGGCAACCCGGCCATCGCTATAAGCATGATTGAAAACTAAACCAGTTCTGCGGTGCTCGCCACCACGGTGACGGTGTTGTTCTCAACCGAGAGGAAGCCGTTATCCGCGAGTGCGGTAATCGTCTGCCCGTCTGCGGTTGTAACACGGACCTCGCCCTTAGCCAGAATCGCCAGAAGCGGTTCGTGGCCCGGGAGAATTCCGATTTCACCTTCGGTGGTGCGAGCGATGAGCTGGGTTGCCTCCCCCGACCAGAGTTCCTGGTCGGCGGAGACAACGCTCACTGCGAGAACTGCCATTGTTAGGAGTTCTCTTTCTGGATCTTGGCCCACTGCTCTTCGACGTCGTTGATTCCACCGACGTTGAAGAACGCCTGCTCAGCAACGTGGTCGAACTCGCCCTTGACGATCGCGTCGAACGACTCGATTGTGTCCTTGAGCGGAACAGTCGATCCCTCAACACCGGTGAACTTCTTCGCCATGTAGGTGTTCTGCGAGAGGAACTGCTGGATGCGACGTGCGCGCGATACCGTGATCTTGTCTTCTTCAGAGAGCTCGTCAACACCGAGGATCGCGATGATTTCCTGGAGTTCCTTGTTCTTCTGCAGAATCTGCTTCACGTCGGTAGCAACGCGGTAGTGGTCGGCACCTAGGTAACGGGGGTCGAGGATACGACTCGTCGAGGTGAGCGGGTCAACGGCCGGGTACAGACCCTTCGATGCGATTTCACGGCTGAGCTCAGTCGTGGCGTCGAGGTGGGCGAAGGTCGTTGCCGGCGCGGGGTCGGTGTAGTCATCGGCAGGAACGTAAATTGCCTGCAGCGACGTAATCGAGTGTCCACGGGTCGAGGTGATGCGCTCCTGAAGGATACCCATCTCGTCAGCAAGGTTCGGCTGGTAACCCACGGCGGAAGGCATACGACCCAGAAGGGTCGAAACCTCGGAACCGGCCTGCGTGAAGCGGAAGATGTTGTCGATGAAGAGCAACACGTCTTGCTTCTGCACGTCGCGGAAGTACTCAGCCATGGTCAGAGCCGAGAGGGCGACGCGAAGACGCGTTCCTGGCGGCTCATCCATCTGGCCGAAGACTAGGGCCGTCTTGTCGAAGACGCCTGCCTCGTCCATTTCAGCGATGAGGTCGTTACCTTCACGGGTACGCTCACCAACACCGGCGAATACGGAAACTCCACCGTGGTCCTGAGCTACACGCTGAATCATTTCCTGGATCAGAACGGTCTTACCGACACCGGCACCGCCGAACAGTCCGATCTTTCCACCCTGTACGTACGGGGTGAGAAGGTCGATGACCTTGATACCGGTTTCGAAGAGCTCGGTCTTCGACTCGAGCTGGTCGAATGCCGGGGGCTTGCGGTGGATAGGCCAGCGCTCGGTGATCTCGATCGTTTCGCCGTTGACCTTGCCATCGGCATCCGCGTTCAGGATTTCTCCGGTAACGCTGAAGACCTTGCCCTTGGTGATGTCACCAACAGGAACGGTGATCTGCTCGCCCGTGTCGCGAACTTCCTGGCCGCGGACGAGTCCGTCAGTCGGCTTGAGCGCAATCGCACGAACAACGTCGTCACCGAGGTGCTGAGCTACCTCGAGTGTGATCTCGGTGGTCTCGCCACCGATCGACACGTTGGTCTTGAGAGCGTTGTAGATGCCGGGGATCGAATCGTGCGGGAACTCGACGTCCACAACGGGACCGGTTACACGCGCGATACGTCCAACGCCGGCGACGACAGCAGCGGCAGCTGCCTTCTTCGCAGGCGCCTTCTTTGCGGGCGTCTTTTTGGCTGGGGCCTTCTTGGCCGGGGCTTTTTCAGTCATGGCTTCCCTATCTATGGTTCTTACTTAGCCGAGCTCAGGGCGTCCGCGCCGCCCACGATCTCGGAAATCTGCTGGGTGATCTCAGACTGACGCGCGTTGTTCGCGAGGCGCGTGTAGTCGTTGATGAGCTTGTCTGCGTTGTCGCTTGCAGACTTCATTGCCTTCTGCGTTGCGGCGTGCTTTGCAGCAGCAGACTGAAGCATGGCATTGAAAATACGGCTCTCGATGTATACCGGCAGCAAGGCGTCAAGCACCTTGTCGACCTCAGGCTCGAACTCGTAGAGAGGAAGGACATCCTTCTCATCCGGAGCTTCTACACCTTCGACGATCTCCAGCGGAAGCAGACGCACAACCTCAGGAACCTGCAGAAGCATGCTGACCAAGCGGTTGTAGACGATGTGAATCTCGTCCACGCCCCCCTCGCTGGCAGGCTGCAGGAACTTGCTGACAACCGCGTCACCGATCTCCTTCGCAATCTCGAACTCGGGCGAATCAGTTCCACCGGTCCAGATTTGCTCAGCATCACGCTTGCGGAAGGCGAAGTATCCGGCAGCCTTGCGACCGACGAGGTAGTACACAACTTCCTTACCTTCACCCTCGAGGCGAGCAGCAAGTTCACCAGCTTCGCGAAGAACGTTCGAGTTGAACGCACCAGCGAGGCCGCGGTCGCTCGAGAAGATGACGACCGCAGCGCGCTCGACCTTCTCTGGCTCCGTTGTGAGCACGTGATCGACGTTCGAGAAAGTCGCCACCGCCGAAACGGCGCGCGTTACGGCTCGTGAGTACGGGCCCGATGCAGCAACCCGCTGTTTCGCCTTTTGAATGCGCGACGCGGAGATCAGCTCCATCGCGCGTGTGATCTTCTTGGTCGTCTTGGCAGAACTAATTTTCTGCCGGTAGACCCGAAGTTGCGCTCCCATGGCTTTCTAACTTTCTATGTCGTGTTGGTCGATGATCACTGCGGCGAAGCTCAGCGCTTCTGCTTGACGATCTGCTCTTGAGCGATGTCTTCTTCAGCGATCTCGTCGAACTGCTCGGTTCCAACGGAGTTAAGCGACTTGCCCTCACCCGTCTGGAAGCCCAGCTTGAAGGCTTCGACTCCGGCATCCATGTCAGCGATCAGCTGGTCATCGAGTGCGTTCTTCTCGCGGAGGGTGTCGAGCACCTTCGTGTTGCGTGCGAGGTAGTCGTGAAGTTCGCTTTCGAAACGAAGAACGTCTTCGACGGGAACTTCATCGAGCTTGCCGTTGGTGCCGGCCCAGATCGAAACGACTTGGTTCTCGACGGGGAACGGCGAGTACTGCGGCTGGCGCAGCAGCTCGGTGAGGCGTGCACCTCGAGCAAGCTGGCGACGGCTCGTTGCGTCGAGGTCGGATGCGAACATCGCGAATGCCTCGAGCGAACGGTACTGAGCTAGTTCCAGCTTCAGGGTTCCCGAAACCTTTTTGATCGACTTGACCTGAGCGTCACCACCGACTCGCGAGACCGAGATTCCCACGTCAACAGCGGGGCGCTGGTTGGCGTTGAAGAGGTCGGACTGCAAGAAAATCTGGCCGTCGGTGATCGAGATCACGTTGGTCGGGATGTAGGCAGCGACGTCGTTTGCCTTGGTCTCGATGATCGGAAGACCGGTCATCGATCCGGCGCCCAGCTCGTCGGAGAGCTTCGCACAACGCTCGAGCAGACGGGAGTGCAGGTAGAACACGTCACCGGGGTATGCCTCACGCCCTGGCGGACGGCGCAGGAGCAGCGATACAGCACGGTAGGCCTCAGCCTGCTTGGAGAGGTCATCGAAGATGATCAGTACGTGCTTGCCGCCGTACATCCAGTGCTGGCCGATGGCCGAACCGGTGTAGGGAGCAAGGTACTTGAAACCTGCGGGGTCGGATGCGGGAGCAGCCACGATGGTGGTGTACTCCATGGCGCCAGCGTCTTCGAGCGCGCCCTTGACGGCAGCGATCGTGGAACCCTTTTGACCGATAGCAACGTAAATGCAGCGAACCTGCTTGTTCTCGTCGCCCGACTCCCAGTTGTCTTTCTGGTTGATGATGGTGTCGATCGCGATAGCGGTCTTACCCGTCTGGCGGTCACCAATGATCAGCTGGCGCTGGCCGCGACCGATCGGGATCATGGCGTCGATTGCCTTGATTCCGGTCTGCATGGGCTCGTGCACGCTCTTACGGGCCATAACGCCAGGAGCCTGAAGCTCAAGGGCGCGGCGGCCTTCTGCCTTGATGTCGCCGAGACCATCGATGGGGTTACCCAGCGGGTCGACTACACGGCCGAGGAATGCGTCACCGACGGGCGAGGAGAGAACTTCGCCAGTGCGAGTAACTTCCATACCTTCGACGATGCCGGTGAACTCACCGAGAACAACAACACCGATCTCGTCTTCGTCGAGGTTCTGAGCGAGGCCCAGAGTTCCATCGGCAAAGCGGATGAGCTCGTTGGCCATAACGCCGGGGAGTCCCTCGACGTGGGCGATGCCGTCGGACGCGTCGATGACCGTTCCGGTTTCAGTGGTCGCGGCCTTGCCTGGCTCGTAAGCCTTGACGAAGTCCTTGAGCGCGTCGCGGATCTCGTCCGGACTAATGCTGAGTTCTGCCATTGTGTTTTCCTATTCCGTGGAAAGTTCTGCTAACTCGCTAGCCTGCGAGTTGGATCCTGAGGTCGTTGAGCTTGGTGGAGACGCTGCCGTCGATAACTTCGTCACCGATCTGCACGCGAACCCCACCGATAATCGAGGGGTCGAGACGAACGTTGAGCTTGAGCTCGCGTCCGTAATTGCTGGCAAGTCCTGCACGCAGGCGCTCAAGCTGTGCTGCTTTGAGCGGTGCGGCGGTCGTGATGGTTGCGACGGCCTTGCCTGCCTGGTCCGCAACGATGTCAGCGGCCGTGGAAACGAGTTCCCCGATGCGACGTCCGCGGGGCTGCTGAACGAGGTGATCCACGATCAGTGCCGTCTGCTCCGATGCCTTGCCGGTGAGCAAGGAACCGACGAGCTTCGACTTTGCAGCAGCCGAACCGAGCTTGCTTCCCACTGCAAGTTCGAGCTGTGCGTCAGACGCGACGGTGGCGCCGAAGGCGAAGAGTTCGTCTTCGATTGCGAGCTTTGCCGGAGCCGAGTTAGCGATCGCTCGAATGCCGACCTCTTCGATTCCTGCGAGCAAGTCGTCAGCGCTCGACCAGCGAGCACTCACGATGGCTGAAAGTACGGTGCGCGTTGAGGCGCTCAGCGACGAGAAAACCGCGCCGACTGTTGCGGCCTTGTCTTTCGCGTCGACGGCAGGGTCAGCCAAAACAGCGCGAAGCTGAGCGGAATCGCCCACTACGCGTGCTGCTTTAAACAACTCTGCGCCTGTGGCCAGAGAGTTCTTGGCAGTGACGGACGCAAGAGCATCCTTCGCTGCAACAAGCGCTTCTCTCGTAGCTGATCCCATTACTTCTTCGCCTTTGCCTTCTCTGATGCCTCGAGGTCAGCCAAGAACTGGTCGACGAGAGCCGACGACTTCTTGTCATCCGTCAGGCTCTGACCGATAACACCCGACGCGAGGTCGATAGCCATAGAGCCAACTTCGCTGCGGAGCGAAACGAGTGCCGCTTGGCGCTCCGCTTCGATCGTCGCTTGAGCGTTTGCAGTGATGCGCGCAGCCTCAACCGTCGCCTGTTCCTTGAGCTCGTTGACGATTGCCGTTCCTTCAAGACGTGCCTGTTCGCGAATCTTCGCGGCTTCAGCACGACCCTCAGCGAGCTGAGTCTTGTACTGCTCGAGAGCGGTAGCGGCCTCGGCTTGAGCGATCTCCGCCTTCTTGATGCCACCTTCGATGGCATCTGCGCGAGCATCAAGCGTCTTCGTCAATGTCGGAAGGAACTTCTTCCAGAAGAAGAAGAAGATGATCGCGAAAGCGACCGCCGACCACACAATGTCGTAGCTCGCGGGGAAAAATAGGTTGGGTTCTTCTTCTACCGCAGTGAACACAGCGCTCAGCATCCCAGCCTCCTCAATCAGTTATTGGTAATTAGCCGGGGAAAGGGATGAATGCAACTGCGATCGCGATGAACGCGAGCGCCTCGGTGAATGCAATACCGAGGAACATGAGGCCCGTGAGGCGACCCTGAAGCTCAGGCTGGCGTGCGACGGACTCAACGGTCTTTCCTACAACGATGCCTACACCGATGGCGGGTCCGATAGTTGCAACACCGAATGCGAGGGATGCGACGTTTCCAGTCAACTCTGCGACGTTCATTTGATTTTCCTTCCGTGGTTTTCTAATCCAGGCGGGTGCCGGGATCGGTCTAGTGCTCTTCGACCAGCGCGAGCTGGATGTATACGGCAGTCAGGAATGTGAACACATATGCCTGGAGTACCGCTACAAGGAGTTCGAAGATTGTGAAGATGATGCCAAAGGCCAAGGTGCCAATGCTGAACAGACCGAAAAGGCCTCCAGCAGTGAAGAGGAAGAACTGCGTTGCCGAGAAGCACAGAACGAGGAGCATGTGCCCTGCGATCATGTTCATCAGGAGTCGCAGCGCCAATGTGACGGGGCGAAGAATGAAGGTCGAGAGGAACTCGATGGGAGTTACTGCTAGGTACAGCAGCGGGGGAACTCCCGGGGGGAATAGCGAGGCCTTGAAGAAACCCATGCCTTGCTTCTTGATACCCGCGTAAATGAAGACCACGTAGGCAATCACCGCGAGTACCAGCGGAACACCGATAACAGAGGTGCCAGCAATGTTGAGCCCCGGCACAATACCCGTGATATTCATCGCGAGGATCATGAAGAACATAGTGGCGAGCAGCGGCATGAAGCGCTTGCCCTCCTCTTTGCCGAGGGCGCCATCAGCAATGTTGGTCTGGACGAACCCGACCGCCATCTCCAGCAGGCTCTGACCTCGGCCAGGAATCATCCGCATGCGGCGGGTGCCCAACCAGAAGAGCAGGATCAAGACAGCAACGGCGATGAACCGGACCATCATGATGCGGTTGATTTCAAACGGAGTACCTTCGAACAGGAAACCTGCGGGGAAGAACTCAATCAACGAGGGGCCGTGAAAGCCCCCGTCGCCTGATCCGTCATCGGTGGCAAAGGGCGCAATGAGCGCGAGAGCGTTATATAACAGCGCTGTCTCCAGAATCGGGGCGTGTATCTACGCGGCGATGAAAGATGGGGGTTTGTAGCAGGATCAACTGTATCAAGAGATTTACGCTCACGACGAATCTGAAAGCGAATCCGCGAGATTAGTTTGACGTCGAGGTATCTTCACCTGGTAGCTGCACTCCGGGCACGTAACTCTCGCGTGCGCGAACGAAGGCAAGTACGTCTACCGCCAGGCTACCGAGCACTGCCGCGAGCATCGCGAAGAAGAAGACAACCGGCTCCAGAAAGGGCTGACTGCGCAGGATAACAAGAACCGCAATGAAGACGACAAACTTCATGAGCCACGCGCCAAGAACCACCGCAAAGAAAATTGTGCTCGATGAATCCCCGTTACTTGCCCGCGAAGCGACCACGATGCTGCCCGCTGTGAGTCCCATGAACAAAGCCGTGAGCCCCGCGCCGATGAGGGCGCTGATCAGACCTGAACTGCCGGCGACCAGATAGCCGACGATGGACCCCACGATCGCGATGCTGACAGTCAGGATGGCCCCATAGGCGATAGCGCGGCCGAGGATTGAGGAGGACTTCATTCGTTGGGTTCCTTTGTGTGGAGAGAAGTAGGGGAATTAGATGCGGCATCCAGGCCATCAAAGCGGGCATCAGCCTCGGTCTCCTGCTCAGCAGCCAAACGTTGCGCAGCAGCCTCGCGGGACTTGCGGCGGCTCAGGGGCGCCAGCGTCGCGATGGCACACACAGCGAGGCCAGCAACGAACATCAGGGCTGCCCAACGCCAAGGAACAAAAGTAAAGGCAAGAACCCCCACCGAAGCCAAGAAGGTCCAGCTGTACAGGATGAGTACCGCATGCAGATGGGAGTGCCCCATATCGAGCAGGCGGTGATGCAAGTGTTTGCGATCCGCCGTGAACGGAGACTTGCCCGCGCGCAGGCGACGCAGAACCGCCATCCCAAAATCGAGCAACGGGATGATGAGAACCGCCACCGGCAAGAGGATGGGGATAAAGGCGGGCAAGAAGTCGAGAGTGAACTTATCTGGCTGAGTCAGATAGTCGGCAGAGACTTGGCCGGTGACGGAGATTGCGGATGCCGCCATGAGCAGACCGACCAAGAGCGCACCGGCATCGCCCATAAACATTTTCGCCGGGTGAAAGTTGAGAGGCAGAAAACCAACACAAGCACCGATGAGTATCGCGGTGGTCAGCGACGCCAAGTTGAAGTACTCAGTTTGAGCCTGCCCTTGCAACAGGTAGGCATAGATAAAGAACACCCCGTTGGCGATGACAGCGACTCCCGCGACGAGACCGTCAAGACCGTCAATGAAGTTCACCGCGTTCATAACGAGCACCACAATGAACACTGTCAGCAATAGCGACAGATAGGGGGAATAGATGGTGCGACCAGCGAAGGGCAGAGTTGCCAGCTGAACGCCCGACCACGCCAAGACTCCCCCTGCGATGGTCTGCCCGGCGAGCTTGGTAAGCCAGTTGAGATCCCAGATGTCGTCGGCTACCCCGATAATTACGATGATCAGCGCCGCGCCTAAAAGGCCAACGACGGTGCCCGGCTCATCAAAAATCAGCGAGAAGTTTCCCAGCGTGGATGCCACGGCGAACGCCGCCACAATTCCGAAGAACATCGCCACGCCACCCAGCCGAGGAGTGGGGCGTGAGTGCACGTCGCGCTGGCGCACTTGAGGGTAAAGCCTGTATTTGAGGGCCAGCTTCAGGACGACAAGCGAGATGACGTAGGTCACCATCGCCGCAATCCCCGCGATGAAGAAGTAGAAAATTATTCGCACAGATCGGCCCCGATCAGATCGCGAATGGCGTCGGCCGAAATGACACCCTCGCGCACGATGCGCAACTTGCCTCCCTCGACGAGCAAACCCGTCGCATCCACGATCGTCGAAGCGAGCTCTCCCCCCTCGCCGTCGCTGAGATAAACCGAGACAGAATCTCCCAGCATCTCGTGAGCATCCTCAGCAGTGCGAGCGGCCGGCAGACCGGTGCTGTTAGCGCTCGAGACCGCGAGCGGTCCCGTCTCTGACAAGAGTTCGAGGGCAATACGGTTCGACGGCATGCGCAAAGCAACCGTGCCCTGGGTCTCCCCCAGATCCCAGCTCAGCGAGGGCTGGGCGGGAAGAATGATTGTGAGGCCACCGGGCCAGAACTCGGCCACAAGCGTGCGCACTTCGTCGGGCACCGTCGCCGCGAGAGCATCAAGCGTGGGGATGCCGGGGATGAGCACCGGAGGGGGCGACTGCCGAGTACGCCCCTTGGCATCAATGAGTTTCTGCACCGCATCCGGCTGAAAAGCGTCTGCCGCAACGCCATAAACGGTATCGGTGGGAATGACGACGAGGTCGCCACGGCCAATCGCCACACGCGCCATTCTCATACCGGTGAGGAGTTGGGCTTCGTCGGCGCAATCGTAAAGGTCATCCATGTCCCCAACATGGTACCGGGAGAAACAGTGAAAGACTGATCACGACTAACAGATAGCGATGGCAAACAATGACGCTGCTTTTCATCTTTGACATGGATGACGTGCTCTACGACTACGACTGGCGTGCGCGGATGGCCGCAATGAGCGAGCTCACGGGCCTCAGCTTTCTCGAACTGCGCCGCCGCTGGTGGCACGATGACGGCGAATTTGGCGCCGAAGCCGGCCTCTACGCCACCGGCGAGGAATACCTTGCCGCCTTCGAAGAAGCCATCGGCCAGCGCGTGGATCTCACCAGCTGGCTAGAGATTCGAGCGGCAGCGATGACGCCGTGGCCTGATTCGCTCGCGGCCGCCCGCCGCGCCGCAGAACTCGGCCAAGCGACCCTGTTGACCAACAACGGAGCGCTCCTCGGTGACCACCTCGCCACCGTCGCCCCCGAACTTGTCGAGATCTTCGGCGATCACCTGCGGACCTCAAGCCACTACCGCGCCCGTAAGCCCAACCCGGTCGTGTTTGAACGCGCTCTCGAGGCGTACGGCGTCGCACCCGAGAACGCGTTCTTTGCCGATGACATGCCCGAGAATGTTGCAGCCGCTCAGAGCCTCGGCATTACCGGGCACGAGTTTCGCACGTGCGCCGGCATGCATGCCGCGATCGAAGAGTTTGCAGCCGCTCGCACCTAGCAACTTGCGCGTCGCAACTTGCACGTTGCAAGTTGTGCCTTGCACGTTTTGCGGACGGAGCGAACGTCGACTTAGAGCAGAGCCGTGGTCGCGCGGTCGCGACCGAGAAGGTCTTTGTGGTGAGCTACGGCTCTCCAACCGTCCGCCGTGAGCAGCGTGGCAAGGGCCAGAGCTTGTTCTTCGCCGTGCTCGAGTACGAGAGTGCCACCGTCGTGGAGCAGACGGCGCGCGGTCGTCGACACGCGGCGTACGACATCCATGCCGTCTTCTCCCCCGTAGAGCGCCAGAGCGGGATCATGAAGCTGAACTTCGATGTCGCGCGGGATCGCCGCGGCCGGAATGTACGGCGGATTGGAGATCACGACGTCAACGGTGCCGTTGAGTTCGGGGAAAGCGTCGCCCAGATCAGCGTTGATCAGCGTTGCATTCGGCTCGCCATAGCGGCGAAAGTTCTCACTCGTGTAGGGCATGGCGTCGGGCGAGAGCTCGACCGCAAAGATGCGAGCGCGCGTGACCTCGGTGGCCATGGCGAGAGCGATAGCGCCACTACCCGTGCCTAGGTCAACGCCAATAGGTTCGGGAGTCGCGCTGGCGTTGAGGGCGTCGATCGCGAACTGCACGACCGTTTCGGTCTCGGGGCGAGGAACGAAAACACCCGGGCCCACGCTGAGTTCAAGATTGCGGAAGGGCGCCATTCCTGTGATGTGCTGCAGGGGCTCGCGGGAAGCACGGCGTGCAAAAAGTTCATGGGCGTGCGCGACTTTTTCTGCGGGCACGGTGGCCCCGGTGACGACGCGAACACGAAGCTCACCACGCCCCAGCTCAAGAACGTGAGCCAGAAGCAGCTCGGCATCAACCTCGGGAGTGGGCACTCCCCCGCCGTTCAACAACTCAGTGCCGCTGGCCAGAAGGTCAGCGACACTGGAGTCGTGCGAAACGGGAGTTACCTCGTTCAGGAGTCGTTTCCTACTTCAGCCAAACGCGCCTCTTCGTCGGCAATAATGCACGACTGGATGACGGGCTCAAGCGCGCCATTGATCGCCTGATCAAGGTTGTAGGCCTTGTATCCCGTGCGGTGATCAGCAATGCGGTTTTCGGGGAAGTTATACGTGCGAATGCGCTCGGAGCGATCCATCGTGCGGATCTGGCTCTTGCGGTACTCGCTCGCTTCGGCATCCGCTTCTTCTTGGTAGCGAGCCAAAATGCGCGCACGAAGCACTCGCATACCGGCTTCGCGGTTCTGCAGTTGCGATTTCTCGTTCTGCATGGCCACGACGATGCCGGTCGGAAGGTGAGTAATACGAACAGCGGAGTCCGTCGTGTTCACCGACTGGCCACCAGGACCCGAGGAGCGATACACGTCGATCTTGAGATCGTTCTGGCTGATCTCGACCTCTTCAGGCTCGTCGACCTCGGGGAACACCAGCACACCAGCAGCGGAGGTGTGGATGCGCCCCTGAGACTCTGTGGCGGGCACGCGCTGAACACGGTGCACTCCACCCTCGTACTTCAAGTGCGCCCAGACACCCTCAGCAGGATCGCTCGACGATCCCTTGATGGCGAGCTGGACATCCTTGATGCCGCCGAGGTCGCTCGAGGTCTGCTCGATGATTTCGGTTTTCCACTTCTTCGACTCTGCGTAGTGGAGGTACATCCGCAGCAGGTCACCCGCGAAGAGGGCCGATTCGGCTCCACCTTCACCCATCTTGATTTCCATGATTACATCACGGGAATCGTTGGGGTCACGCGGAATCAGGATGCGGCGCAGTTTCTCCTGGGCAGCTTCGAGAGTCTCGGTGAGACCGGGGATCTCTTCAGCGAACGACTCATCTTCGTCAGCCATTTCGGTGGCTGCCGCGAGGTCGTCGGTCAGCTGACGCCAGTCGTTGTATGCCGCGACAATGCGCGACAACTCGGCGTAGCGTCGGTTGACCTTCTTAGAGCGGACCGGGTCGGAGTGGAGCTCGGGGTCAGCAAGCTGGCCCTCGAGATCCGCATGCTCGGTCAGCAGCGACTGTACTGACTCGAACATTGTTAGTCCTCTTTTTTGTTGCCGGTGGTGGAAGGAAGCGACTTCTGGATCTGCATGAGGAACTCAACGTTCGACTGCGTGTCCTTCAGCTTATTCAACACGATCTCGAGCGCAGCTTGCTGATCGAGACCAGCGAGTGCACGGCGCAAGTTCCACGTGACCTTGACCTCGTCGGCGCCCAGCAGCATTTCTTCGCGACGGGTGCCCGATGCGTTGACATCGACCGCGGGGAAGATGCGCTTGTCGGCGAGCTGGCGCGAGAGACGAAGCTCCATATTGCCGGTGCCCTTGAACTCTTCAAAGATAACCTCGTCCATCTTCGAACCGGTCTCGACGAGAGCGGTAGCGATGATGGTGAGCGAGCCACCCTCTTCAACGTTGCGGGCCGCACCGAAGAAACGCTTCGGCGGGTACAGCGCTGCGGAGTCGACGCCACCCGACAGTACGCGACCCGACGGCGGTGCCGTCACGTTGTACGCACGGCCAAGGCGAGTGATCGAGTCGAGCAGAACGACTACATCGTGACCGAGCTCAACGAGACGCTTGGCGCGCTCGATAGCGAGTTCAGCGACGGTGGTGTGGTCTTCAGCGGGGCGGTCGAAGGTCGAAGCAATAACTTCGCCCTTGACGGTGCGCTGCATGTCGGTGACCTCTTCGGGACGCTCGTCAACGAGAACGACCATGAGGTGAACCTCGGGGTTGTTCTTGGAGATCGCGTTCGCGATGGCCTGCAGAACCTGAGTCTTGCCAGCCTTCGGAGGCGAAACGATCAGGCCGCGCTGGCCCTTACCGATCGGAGCAGCGAGATCGATGATGCGAGTCGACAGCATGGTCGGCTCGGTCTCGAGACGCAGTCGCTCCTGCGGGTACAGCGGAGTCAGCTTGCCGAATTCAACGCGGTTTGCTGCCTCTTCAACGGGAAGACCGTTGATCGAGTCGATGCGCACGATGGCGTTGTACTTCTGGCGGCCCTGGTTGTTGTCGCCCTCACGCGGCTGGCGGATAGCGCCGACAACGGCGTCACCCTTGCGGAGGTTGTACTTCTTGACCTGGCCGAGCGAGACGTAAACATCGCTGTTACCGGGAAGGTAACCGGTGGTGCGCACGAAAGCGTAGTTGTCGAGAACGTCGAGGATGCCGGCAACCGGAATCAGTACGTCATCTTCGGTGATCTCGGGCTCGAAGTCGTCGCCCATGTTTCCACGGCCGCGCTTGCGGTCACGGTAACGGCCGCGTCCACCGCGTTCGGAGTCAGCGTCGCCGCCGCGCGAGTCATCGTTATTGCGGTTGTTGCGGTTGCCACCGTTGTTGCTGTCGCCGCCGTTGTTTCCGTTGTTGCCTTCGCCGTTGTTGTTCTGGCGACGGTTGTTGTTCTGGCGGCCAGAACCTTCGCCGTTTTGGCTGTTGTTGTTGCGGCTGCGGTTACGGTTACGGCCGCGGCCCGAACCCGACTCGTTGTCGGCGTTGTCGCCGTCGTTGTCGTTGTTCTTGTCGCTGTTCTTGTCAGCGTTGCCGTTCTTCTCGGCGTTGCTGTTCTTGTCAGCGTTGCTGTTCTTGTCAGCGTTGCCAGAGTTGTTGTCGGCGTTCTTCGCGCCCTTGTCACTCTTGTTGTTCTTGTTCGCGCCCTTGGCAGCCTTGCCCTCGGCGTCGGTCGCCTTGGCGTCGGTGGCCTTGGCGTCGCCGGACACTGCACTGGCGTCGGCCGATGCGGCCGTGTCGTCACTCGATGCATCTGCCGTTGCAACGCTGCGGCTGGAGCTGCGACGGCTGCGCTTAGGTGCGGCGTCGGCTGCGGGAGCATCGCTGGATGCTCCGGAGCCAGTCGACGCTGCGGAGCCGGCTGCGGCATCCGACTCGGCGGCGGGCGCGGAGTCAGTCTTCTTCTTGCGGCTAGCCGTCTTGGGCTTCTCTGCTGCGGCATCCGCAGCAGGAGCCTGGGCAGCGGCAGCGTTCTTGTCTACCTGCGGAGCGCCCGCGGGAGCTTCGGAGCCAGCGATAGCGGCGCCATCGGTGCTCGTAACGCGGCGCGAAGCACGCTTACGCACAGGAGCGGCAGCCGCTTCAGTGGCGGGGGCAGAATCTTTGGTGCTGTTGTTCTTCTCGTTGATAGCGTCCACGAGATCTCCTTTGCGAAGTTTGGAAGTACCGGTGATACCGCGTTCGGCCGCCATAGCTTGAAGCTCGGGCAGTCGCAACGCGCTCAGCGCGGCACGGGAATCCACGCTCGATGCGTGGTTGTTGACGTCAGTCACTACTAGGGGTTCCTTTCCCCAACCAAGAATGAATAACTTGGCGGAGAGCTAGTCGCTCACCGATGTCTGCGCGGATGCGCAGGAATCAAAATTCGGGGATACGACGGGTGAAAAGCGACCGGGAGGCTGCGGCTACGCCGTAGCTTCTACCTGGTGCTCATTCACTGTAGCACCTTTGAAGTCCACGGCTAGGAGAAGACATTCCCACGGCGTTGCGGCGTGCTCCTGCACGAGAGCGACTGCTTCGAGGCGCTTCGCCGGGTCATCAGCAAGCACGAGCACCGAAGGGCCAGCACCGGAAACTACAGCCGCATGCCCGTGGGAACGCAGCATACGGATCAATTCTGTGGTCTGCGGCATCGCAGCAGCGCGGTAGTCCTGGTGAAGGCGATCCCCCGTGGCTTCGAGCAACACTTCGGGGCTTTGCGTGAGGGCGGCGATCAAGAGAGCTGCTCGCGAGACGTTGTAGACAGCATCGGCGTAGGGCACAGCATTCGGCTGCAGACTGCGCGCGTGCGCCGTTGAGACTTGAAAATCAGGAACGCAGACGAGCGGCGACACTCCGCGGTGCACCATCAACTTTTTCGCTAGCGGCCCTGACTCGGTGCTCCACGCGATGGTGAGCCCGCCCAAGAGTGCCGGTGCGACGTTGTCGGGGTGTCCCTCGAGCTCGGTAGCGAGCACAAGGAGAGTTGCGGCATCCATCTCGACGATGCCGTCGAGCAAGCCCTTGGCGGCCATAACGCCCGAGACAATTGCTGCCGCAGACGAACCCAAGCCACCGCCGTGCGGGATGACGTTGGTCGCCGACACATGGAGTGCCGGCATCGACTGCCCAAAGTGCGTGAAGCAGTGCTGGATCGACTGGATGACGAGGTTCGACTCATCGGTCGCGACAATTCCTGCACCAACACCCGAGACGTCGATCTCGACGCCCGATCCCTCGACCGCAGTAACAATCAGTTCGTCGTAGTGCGAGAGGGCAAGCCCGAGCGTGTCAAAGCCGGGACCGAGGTTGGCAGAGGTCGCCGGCACGCGCACGACGACGCTGCGACCGACCAGCGAGGTCATGCCTTGGCCAGCCCCAGCACGCTTGCGACCTCAGCGGTGTCGACGGGAACAACCTTCGGCGTGATGTCATCGCCGCTGGCCGTCTTGAGAGCCCACTGTGGGTCCTTGAGGCCGTGACCGGTAACCGTGAGCACGACCGTGGAACCGCGAGGAATCTGGCCAGCTTCGGCACGCTCCAAGAGCCCGGCAACGCTGATCGCGGATGCGGGCTCAACGAAGATGCCGACCTCAGCCGAGAGGATGCGCTGGGCTTCGAGAATCTTGGCGTCGCTGATGGCACCGAAGTAGCCGTCTGACACCTTGTGGGCCTCGGTGGCGAGGTGCCACGATGCCGGGTTTCCGATGCGGATGGCGCTAGCGATCGTGTCGGGGTTCTTGACGATTTCGCCGCGAACGATCGGAGCGCTGCCCTCGGCTTGGAAGCCGAACATGCGCGGAAGCTTCGTGGTGGCGGAGCGCTCGAGCTCTTCGCTGTAGCCACGGAAGTAGGCGGTGTAGTTTCCGGCGTTTCCGACAGGAACGATGTGGAAGTCAGGGGCGTCGCCCAGAACCTCGACAACCTCGAAGGCAGCAGTCTTCTGGCCCTCGATGCGGTCGGGGTTCACCGAGTTGACGAGGTGCACGGGGTAGTTCTCGGCGAGGTCGCGAGCGATGTCGAGGCAGTCGTCGAAGTTGCCCTGAACCTGAATGAGTTCACCGTTGTGAGCGATGGCCTGGCTGAGCTTGCCCATCGCGATCTTGCCCTCGGGAACGAGAACAGCGGCGGTGATACCAGCGTGAGCGGCATAGGCCGCAGCCGATGCGGAGGTGTTACCGGTCGAGGCGCAAATAACAGCCTTGGCACCGTGCTCGACAGCCTTGGAAATGGCCATCGTCATGCCGCGGTCTTTGAACGAGCCCGTGGGGTTCATTCCCTCGAACTTGACCCAGACCTTGGCGCCGGTGCGAGCCGACAGAGCGGGCGCGGGAAGCAAGGGAGTTCCGCCCTCACCCAGCGTGATGATGGGGGTCGCGTCAGAGATATTGAGACGGTCGGCGTACTCGTGAAGCAGGCCGCGCCACTGGCGGTTCCGGATTTCGCTATTCATTATTTACAGCCCCTCAACTCTCAAAACGGACACAACTTCACGCACCACCGAGTTCTCGGCCAGCGCTGCCACCGTGGCGGCAAGCGACTCATCCGTCGCCTCGTGCGTCACAGTAATAAGGGTAGCGCTCGGCACGCCCTCTACTACTGCACCGACGGTCTGGTTGACCGCTTCTACGGAGACGTGGTGGTCACTAAATACTGCGGCGATCGTGGCGAGCACACCGGGCTCGTCAACAACCGTCAAGGTGATTTGGTAGCGCGTCATTACGCGGGCGATCGGCAAGATCGGCAAGTTAGCGTGGGTCGACTCGGCAACGCCGGGGCCACCGATGACGTGGCGGCGGGCGGCTGAAACAACGTCGCCCAGAACGGCGGATGCGGTTTCAATTCCGCCAGCGCCCGCACCGTAGAACATGAGGCTGCCTGCAGCCTCGGCCTCGACGAATACCGCATTGTTGCCGCCGTGAACGGCAGCAAGCGGATGAGTCAAAGGAACAAGGGCGGGGTGAACGCGAGCACTAACGCCCTCGGTCGATCCGTCCGTCGCAAGCACACGCTCACAAATCGCGAGCAATTTGACGACATAACCGGCCTTGCGCGCGGCAACAACCTGCTCGGCGGTAACGCTTGTGATTCCTTCACGGTGCACGGCATCGAGCGGCACGCGGGTGTGGAAGGCGAGGCTCGCCAGCAGCGCGGCCTTCTGCGCAGCGTCATAGCCTTCGATGTCGGCGGTGGGGTCGGCTTCGGCGAAGCCCAAGCGCGTGGCCTCGGCAAGGGCGGTGTCGAAACTGTCGCCCGTGGCATCCATGCGGTCAAGAATGTAGTTCGTCGTGCCGTTGACGATGCCCAAGATGCGCTCGACGCGGTCACCGGCAAGGCTGTCGCGCAGTGGACGGATGATCGGAATCGCTCCCGCCACGGCTGCCTCGTAGTACAGCTGTGCACCGACCTGAGCGGCCTCTTCGAAGAGCTCAGCGCCGTGGTGGGCCAGCAGAGCCTTGTTAGCGGTGATGACGTCGGCACCGGAGTGCAGCGCTTTCAGAATCCAAGTGCGGGCAGGCTCAAGGCCACCGATCAGTTCAATGACGATATCGGCGCCAACAATGAGCGACTCTGCGTCAGTCGTCAACAGTTCTTTCGGGATGTCGGTGTCGCGAGGAGCATCGATGTCACGAACGGCGACGCCCACTACTTCGAGCCCGGCTCCCGCCCGGGCAGCGAGCTCGTCGGCGTGCTCGAGCAGTAGAGCGGTGACTTGTGATCCGACACTTCCTCCGCCCAGAACTGCGACGCGAAGGTTGCGGTATTCGATCATTCAGAGTCTCCCGATGGTGTGATTCCCGCGTCGCGGCTGAGCAAGTCGTCTTCGGTTTCGCCCCGCACGATAACGCGAGCCTTACCGTCGCGCACCGCAATAACCGGCGGGCGCGCAAGATAGTTGTAGTTGTTGGACATCGCCCAGCCATAAGCGCCGGTGGCGGGAACGGCCACAATGTCTCCGGGCTCAACGTCTCCGGGCAGGTACTCAGCGCGCACGACGATATCGCCAGCCTCGCAGTGCTTGCCGGCAATACGCACCAGCTCGGGGGCAGCATCCGAAACGCGATTCGCGAGGCGAGCCGAATAGTCAGCCGCGTAGAGGGCTGTGCGCAGGTTGTCACTCATGCCGCCATCGACGCTGACGTACTTACGAATCGCCTCGCCATCGACGAGCACATCCTTGATCGTGCCTGCCGTGTAGAGCGTCGTCGTTGACGGACCGATGATGGAACGGCCCGGCTCGATAGCAATGACCGGAACAGGAATCTCGAGGCGAGCGCACTCAGCCTCGACAATGTTTGCGAGCGACGCCGCGAGCTCAGCGACCGGCAAAGCCTGATCAGCCGAGGTGTACGCGATGCCGAAACCGCCGCCCAAGTTCAACTCGGGCACCGGAGCCGCCACCGACAAACGGGCATGCAGCTCAAGCAAGCGACGAGCCGCCTCAGCAAAGCCCGCAGTGTCGAAAATCTGCGACCCGATGTGCGAATGGATGCCCACAAACTCCAGCGAGGAATGCGAACGAATCTGCGCCACAATTGCCTCAGCTTCGGTCAGCGGAACACCAAATTTCTGGTCTTCCCTGGCCGTTGCCAAGTACTCATGAGTGGACGCGTGAACCCCGCTATTGATGCGCAAGCGCACCCGCTGGGTTCGACCGTGCCGTGCAGCGGCTTCAGCAACCCGACCGATTTCGACGACGCTGTCGATAACGATGGGGCCGATGCCCGCGCGCACAGCACGGTCGATCTCGGAAAGACTCTTGTTGTTGCCGTGGAATCCCAGTCGCGACGCATCAACGCCAGCCGCGAGGGCAACAGCCATCTCGCCAGCGCTTGCAACGTCGATGTTGAGGCCAACGGCCGTCATCCAGCGGGCGACCTCAGTGCAGAGGAACGCCTTACCCGCGTAATACACCTTGACGCTCGAACCGATGCGAGCGAATTCGGTGTCGAACGCGCCCTTGATCTCGGTGGCGCGTGCTACGGCATCCGCCTCGTCGACGACGTAGACCGGCGTACCGAAGTTAGCAACGAGCTCGCTCGCGGAAACGCCCGCAATGGTCAGTTCACCACTCTCGGAGCGCGCAGCATTGCGCGACCAGACGGTCGATGCCAAAGAATTAGCTTCGGCGGGAGCTTCGAGCCACTCGGGCGCCAGCGGGTTCGCGAACACAGTCGCACCTCACAGAGATGTAGACGGAAAACGGCGGATTGTGTCCGCACAGGCGTTGGGGATGCTGACCACTCTAACGGCTGGCGCCGCTAGCGCTGAATCGAGTTACGGGGTCGGGCACGTGCCGTATTGCTTCCACGCCGCGTCGTCGAGCGCAAACCCGTCAGCGCTGAGCTGGATGACGAGGTTGTCGTTAGCGACGGCAACCGAATCGATCGTCAACGCAGCCGGCAACGACGAGGCAACGCAGAACTCTTGTGAACTGAGGAGACCACCCGCAAGCCCGGAGACGAGGGGGTTATCGAGCAGGTCGGCGACAGAGATCTGTTCTTCACCCAGGATGACCGACTCCGGCTCGAAGGCGATCGAATCGCCCGCCGCGACAGGAATCAGATTGAGGGCGACCGGGATTTCGAAGAACAGCAACTCGAACACTGTCGAGACCCGAATAGCGGTGCCCTCTAGCTCGATGGAGTCCAACCCGGTGCCGCTCAGGGTGGTTGCAAGTTTTGACACTTCGTCGCCGGTAATCGCGACATCCATCGAGACAGTGTCGATGGGCTGCGACGTCACCACGGGCACACCCGTCGCAATGACCTGCACGGATGACTCGAGGCCGTTGACCTCGAAGCGGTCGATGTCGATCGTGACGACATCGAGCCCGCCCGTGAGCGCCTGAACAATGAGCGAGCCCGAGCCCAGATCGACAGCCACACCATCGCTGGATTCCAGGCCGAGCGACGACGCAATCTCGTTCTGGGCGATGCGAACCGCGGCTGTTCGGCCGACCGTTTCGACAAGAACAACGCCGACAATCAGGATGACGAGAACGGCCCCGGCGATAACCCAAGCGATCCGGCTGCGTCGTGTGCGTTTCGCAGTCTCATAACCGGTGGCCGTGGTGGCAGTGGGCTCCCCCGCACCGTCGAGTCGCAACTCGATGGTGGGCTGGTCGTCAGAAGCCACGAACGCTACATCCGCTCCGGGGCGCTAACCCCGAGCATCCAGAGGCTGTTACGCAGAACCTGACCGACAGCGTCGTTGACCCAGAGTCGCGTGCGGTGAACGTCGGTCACTTCTTCGTCGTTCATCGGGGTAACGCGGCACTGGTCGTACCAGCGGTGATAGCTGCCGGCGAGTTCCTCGGCAAAACGCGCGATGCGGTGGGGCTCACGCAACTCTGCGGCCTGAGCCACGATGCGCGGGAATTCCGCAAGAACACCGAGCAGGATGCTTTCGGTCTCGTTCGTGAGCAGCGAAGCATCGAAGATGCTGCGATCCACTCCCGACTCCCCCGCGTTGCGAGCAACGCTGTGCGTGCGCGCGTGAGCGTACTGAACGTAGAACACGGGGTTGTCGTTGGTGCGCTTCTGCAGAATCTCGGGATCGAGGTTGAGCGGCGAATCGGAGGGGTAGCGGCCGAGCGAGTAGCGCAGGGCATCCGTTCCGAGCCATTCGCGCAGGTCATCGAGCTCGATGATGTTGCCGGCGCGCTTAGAGAGGCGAGCGCCGTTGATGCTGACGAGCTGCCCGATGAGCACCTCAATGTCTTTGTTGGGGTCGTCCCCGGCCGCGCCCGCGAGCGCCTTGAGGCGGTGAACGTAGCCGTGGTGGTCGGCTCCAAGCAAGTAGATCTTGTGGGCGTAGCCACGGTCACCCTTGCTCAAGTAGTACGCCGCATCAGCAGCAAAGTAGGTATAGATGCCATTGCCGCGCTTGATCACGCGGTCTTTGTCGTCACCGAAGTCAGTGGTCTTGACCCACACGGCGTCGTCGATGTCGGCGACGTGACCTTGGGCTCGCAGACGCTCAACAGCGGTATCGATGGCGCTCTTGCCGTCATCCTGCACCGCGTGAAGTTCGCGCTCGCTGAACCACACGTCGAAGTGCACGTTGAAGGCGGCGAGCGACTTCTTAATCTCGCCCAACTGCAGTTCGTAACCACGTTCGCGAGCGACCGCGATCGCTTCATCATGGTCGAGTTCAAGAATTTCGGGGTTCGAGGCGAGCACGCGCTGAGCAAGCTCGGCAACGTAGGCGCCCGGGTAACCGTTCTCGGGAGTCGGTTCGCCCTTAGCCGAGGCCAGGATCGATGCACCGAAGTTGTCCATCTGGTTACCGGCGTCATTGATGTAAAACTCGCTGACGAGTTCTGCGCCGGCAGCCTTCAGGATGCGCGCAAGCGAGTCGCCGAGCGCAGCCCACCGAGTGTGACCAATGTGCAGCGGGCCTGTGGGATTGGCCGAAACGAACTCCAAGTTGATGGTCTGACCCGCGAGGGATTCATTGCGACCGTAAGCCTCGCCCTGCTCAACGATCGTCTTCGCGAGCGCGCCAGCGGCAGCGGCATCCAGCGTGATGTTGATGAAGCCGGGGCCCGCAACATCCACCGAGGCAATGCCATCGATAGCGCGAGCCTGCTCAGCAATTTCGGTCGCGAGTTCGCGAGGGTTGGCCCCCAAGGGCTTCGCGAGCTTCATAGCGATGTTGGATGCCCAATCACCGTGATCGCGGTTGCGCGGTCGCTCTAGCACCAGGTCACTCGCGGTCAGACCCAAATCGGGCGTGCCGCGGTCAGCCGCAATGCGGGAGACGACAGAGAGCAGGGTGGCAGAAAGATCAGCAGGATTCACTCCTTAAGAGTACTGGGTGGTTACAGGCATTCGGTGCGAGTCGAACGCTGACACAAGGTCACAGATCGGTGCGTACTTCACGACACTGCCGGGTCACTGCACTGGATGACGCTACAGGTCGCGAGAATAGGGGTATGGCTTTTCGACTTCGCGTACTTCCGGCAGTGATCGCATTGAGCGCCTCCGCTCTTCTCTTGAGCGCGTGCGTTCCCACTGAGCCCGAGCCAGAGCTCAGCAGCCCGACCCCGACTCGATCAGTCGAGCCCACCACCACGGCGACCGCTGCGCCGGAGCCAACAACGCCGAGCACGCCGGATGCTCAAGCAACCCCGGTGAGCATTGCGTGCGGCGACCTCATTACCCCGCAGGCGATGTATGACTTCAACCCCAACTTCTTGCTTCTTAATTCCTTCACACCGGCTGCAGGTTCAGCAGCGGCAACAGCTATCGAATCTCAAGGCGTAGCGTGCCGCTGGGAGAACACGTCGAGCGGAATCACCATCGACGTTTCCGTCGCCAAGCCTGCACCGGGAAAGCTCGAGAGCCTGAAGTCGAATGCCGGGCCCGCAGCTTCTAGTTTTGATGGCTATTTTGCAGCGTCCGGCGGCACCGGGACCGCACAGTTATTCTCGGGAGAATACTGGGCCGCCCTCAGTTCAGCCGCGTTTTTTGAGGCTGGGGATGCGTCGACTCTTGTAGCTGACGTACAAGCAGCTCTCAACTAACGAACCACAAGCCCCGCCGCCAACGCTGCGCGCGAATGAAGGCTCTCGTTAGCCGCCCAGCTGCACTGGCGATCGGTGCTCGTCGACTGGTAATTCTTCGGCCGTCGCAGTGATCTCAAGCTTCTGCAAAAAGAGATCGGCCCAGTGATTGGTGAGAAACGCGACATCCGCCGCGTCTCGGCCCGTCGCGATACGCACAAGCGACTGGCGTGGGGCGAGTCCCGTGGAATCAACAACCCACCACTGACCGTCGACGTACGCTTCAGCCACCGCGTGAAAATCCATCGGGCTAAGCCCCGGAGCATAAACAGCCGCATAGCGAGCGGGAACATCTTTAGCGCGCAGCATTGCAATCGTGAGGTGAGCAAAATCACGACACACGCCACGACGCGTCAACAGGGAGTGAGATGCGCCATCGGTCGCCATCGACATTCCTGGGCTGTAGCGCAAGTTGTGTGACACCCAGTCCCGAATTGCCTGTACAAGTTCGTGCCCAGACTGCGTGGAAAAGAGGGAGCGGGCAGTTGGCGTGAGTACATCTGACTCGCAGTACCGGCTCGGCCGCAGATACTCGACCCGATCGATGGCGTTGAGCGGCGCGGGCTCGGGGGTGGCCTCGACTGTGGCGGCGTAATCCACGACAAGCTGCCCCGGCCCCGCAATGAGCGAATGCAGGCGGGTTCCGCGGGCATCGACCAACTCTGTGGGGTGCTGGGGTACGCCATCCAACACAAAATCGATCGACTCGGATGCCAGCGGCCACGACGCTGCAACAGCAATGCTGAAGACCATTTCGGTGCGACCACGAAGGTCAAGTTCTTGGTGAGATGACACAGTGCGCAACATGCGTCGATACTGTCATGCGAATCTGAAGCGCGGATGTCAACAGGGTGCTAAACGCGGGAAGAATTGCTTGCTAAGCTAGCCTCCTTGCCTTCGTAGCTCAGGGGATAGAGCGCCGGTTTCCGGTACCGTAGGTCGGGGGTTCGATTCCCTCCGGGGGCACTGTTATTAGCTCAACGCCGTGGTTGCGGCGGAGTTTATTCTGGCTGCCGTTGCGTGCGCGATTGGCGATAAGCCAGACCGCCCAGCGGAAGCATGAACAGCCCGGTTGCGCTCAGCAAGGCGATCCATTCTCCGGTGGCGATGCTAGCCCACAGTCCGATCGCAAGAATCGTCACGCTGAAGAGCACCGTAGATATCCCGATCCATCGCGGGACCGGCAATGTCTGAGACTTTGTCATTCCTTCACGTTAGGTCAGTTGTCGCCGCTTCTCAAGGGAAATAGCGGCCAGCACGGCGACCTAACTAACGACGCAGCAGGCCTTCGCCCCGGCATCCGTGCTGGTAGCGACAGACGCGAGCATCTTCACCGGCTCAGCGAAGGCTTCGCAGCACAGTTCGTAAACGTTGGCGCGGCCGCGCGGGGTCACGGTGACAAGGCCGTTGTCGCGCAATGGCGCCAAGTGATGGCTGACGAGCGTTTGGCTGAGGCCGGTGGCATCGGTGAGTTCGCGCACCGTGTGGGCGCGCTCGGTGAGCAGCAGAACGAGCTGTAGCCGGTTGGGGTCCCCAAGGGCGCGCAACAAGGGCGCCAGACTCTGAGCCCGCTCGGCCGTTGCCGACCACGTGGGCTTCTGAATCATCAGAAGATCTACCGGTGTACTCATGCTCGCAATCCTATATCAACTCTTTGTTATCAACAGTAGTTACTGTTATCGTGAGCAAACACTGAAGTTGATTACGAGGAGCGCCATGACCACCGAACACTCTGCACCCAGCGCATTGCCCGTCGTCGTTGTCGGGGCTGGCCCCATCGGGCTTGCAGCCGCTGCCAACCTCGTGAGCCGCGGCATCCGCACCGTGGTGCTCGAGGCTGGTGCCCACGCCGGTGCCGCCATCAGCGACTGGGGCCACGTCTCCCTCTTCTCGCCGTGGCGCTACAGCATCGATCCCGTCGGCCGCGAGCTACTTGAACGCACCGACTGGGTCTCCCCCGACGCCGAGATTCTTCCCACCGGCGCCGACCTCGTGAACGACTACTTGCGGCCCCTCGCCGCGACCGCAGAACTGGCACCCGTCATCCGCTACAACAGCCGAGTGATCGGGATGTCGCGCCAAGGCATCGACTCCACCAAGACCATCGGCCGCGAGCGCCGACCGCTGCTCGTTCGCGTCGACTCCCCCGATGGCGTGTACGACATCCTCGCCTCGGCAATCATCGACGCGTCAGGAACCTGGGGCCACAACAACCCCATCGGCGCCTCGGGGCTCCCGGCCACGGGCGAGACCGAAGCCAGCGCGTGGCTCACGGGACCGCTGCCTGATGTTCTTGGCCGCGACCGCGCGCGCTTCGCCGGAAAGCACACGCTCGTGATCGGCATGGGTCACTCGGCCGCCAATACGCTTCTTGCTCTCGCCGAACTGCGCGAGAGCGACCCCGCCACCGAGATCACCTGGGCGATTCGAGGCCGCTCGGCTCGCCGCCTTTACGGTGGCGGAGCTGCCGATGAACTGCCCGGTCGTGGCGCGCTCGGAACTCGCCTCAAGGCTGCCGTCGACTCGGGGGCAATTACGCTCCTAACCGACTTCACCGTCACAGAACTGGCCCCGCAGCCCGATGGCCGCCTCACCGTCACCAGCAGCAACCCCGACGGCGACCAATCAGTGACCGTGGATGCTCTCGCCGCCGCCACCGGGTTCCGCCCCGACATCGGCATCCTGCGTGAACTGCACCTCTACCTCGACCCGGTGCTTGAAGCTCCCGTTGAACTCGCGCCGCTCATCGACCCCAATGTGCACAGTTGCGGCACCGTTGAACCTCACGGGGCCAGTGTGCTCGCGCATCCCGAAAAGAACGTCTACATCGTCGGCATGAAGAGCTACGGCCGCGCGCCGACCTTCTTGATGGCCACCGGGTACGAACAGGTTCGCTCGGTTGTTGCCGCCATCGCGGGAGATGCAGAAAGCGCCGGCCGCGTGAACCTCATGCTGCCCGAGTCGGGCGTGTGCTGCTCAACGGGTGGTGGATGCTGACCTCACGTCGCGCGCTCCTGCCACTGCCCCGAGCAGGCGAGAGCACCGCGCTAGTCGTCGATAACGATGCCGAGCTTGCGGGCGAAAAGCGGAGCGAGCTCGGCGAGCTGGTAGGAGTTGAGCGTCGCACCCTTGAGGTGTTCGACTCCCCCCAGCTGTCGCAGCTCGACGCCGCGGAGGTCGAAGTTGGTCAGGGTAGAGCGCGTGAGGTCGAGGTTGTTGATCTGCGTGCTCTCGAACGACACCCGGTTGGCCGTGGCAGCCCCGAGGTCGAGTTCATCGATCAGGCAATCGGTGAAGAGCACATCTTCGAGGTGCGCCCCGCGCAGGTTGAGGTAGCCGATGCGACAGTGGGTGAAGCGCACCGAACTCCAACGCGTTTCATAAAACTCAGCAGAGCCAAGACGCGACCCTTCGAAGCTCACGTCGCGCAGGCTCGTGCGCGGCGCCGCAAAAATGGGCGCGTTGAGTTTCTCGAAGCGAGTGTCAACGAAGTCCGCTGAACGGAACACCACCTCGTTGGCTTCGAGGTCAATGAATTCTGTTTCAGACAGCGAGATCCCCGACAGGTCACGCTCGCTGAGATCAATTCCCTCGAAGCGCTCTCCGTTGCAGCTTTCGTGCGCCTTGAGAGCGTCCGGGTTACCGATCGACAGATTTGTCAGCGCAAGTTGGTCAAAACGAGGAGCGGCGGTGAGAGATTTCTTGGCCATGAGTGGTGCTCTTTCTCATACTCTTCGCCAGAGAGAGGATGCGGACGCACCCTCGTAACATTGGCGAACAATTCACGGTACCCGACAGCACTGACCGCTCACGCCACTACCCTGTTGCCATGACCTCTCCCGCCACGGCCGCTGACCGCATCGAACACTTTTCGCGCAAGCTCGAATTCGAAACCGACCCGTCCGATGTGCACGCCGCTATCCACGCAGGCGAGTCATTCGTACTCGTGGATACCCGCGGCGACGTCGCCTGGAGCCAGGGTCGCGCCGTCGGCGCGCGCCACCTGCCGACGCGTGAAATCGCGGCGCGGGCTGCAGCAGAGATCCCCGCCGGCACTCCGGTTGTCGTGTATTGCTGGAGCCCCGGCTGCAACGGCGCCACGAAAGGGGCCCTCGAGTTTGCGAAGCTCGGCTATGAAGTGCGCGAAATGATCGGCGGCTTCGAATACTGGGCCAAAGAAGGTTTCCCCGTCGAGAGCGACGAGGGCCGGATCGTGCGCGAGCCCGACGTGCTCACCGCCCCGGCCGCCGGCCCCGACTGCGACTGCTAGCGGGCGCGCCAGCCACTACCGGACCCCGCACTGCTCTCTCAGATTGCTCGTTGTCCTTGGTGATTAATAACTTGCAGCCATAACTGGGGGCGATGGACTGACATATTCTCGCGACCATTCCCCTAGTGTTTTTAACAACTGTTTCAAAGGGGTATCAATGGAGTTCGCAGAACGTCTCGCCGCATTAGCGCTCAAAGTCAAAAACCAGCGCGAAGCGATCCAAACCGAAGAAGCCACGAAGAACGCGTTCATTATGCCGTTCATATCAACGATTCTTGGCTACGACGTCTTCAATCCGCTTGAAGTGGTTCCCGAGTTCACTGCTGATGTAGGGGTGAAAAAGGGCGAGAAGATCGACTACGCGATTATGCGCGATGGCGAAGTCCAGATTCTGATCGAGTGCAAGAGGTCGAAAGAACCGCTGCGCATCGAACACGCATCCCAGTTGTATCGCTATTTCGCAGTAACCAACGCTCGTATCGCTGTGCTCACCAACGGCGCGATTTACCACTTCTACACGGACCTTGATGCACCGAACCGAATGGACGACAAGCCGTTCTTGGTTCTCGACCTGGCTGATATTGACGAGACGCTGATTCCAGAACTCAGCAAACTAACGAAGGACTCCTTCGATCTTGATTCAGTCATAAACGCTGCCGAGGAACTCAAATACGTCGGAGCCCTCAAGCGCACGATTGCAACGCTCTTCCGCGAGTCGTCAGACGATTGGGTGAAGTTCGTCACCTCCCGCGTGTATGACAAGTCGTTTACTCAGAAAGTCCGCGAGCAATTCACTCCGCTTGTAAATAAAGCCTCGAAGCAGTTCTTGAATGACCAAGTGAATGACCGATTGAAAGCAGCCCTAGGCTCGTCGACCTATCCCTCAGTTCAGACGGATGCAGAAGCAGAAGAGCTCAGCAGCGAGCCCGTTGTCGAGGCTGATCTTGATCGCGATACCGAAATTGAGACCACCCTCGAAGAACTCGAGGGCTACCAAATCGTCAAGGCAATCGCCTGCAGCGAAGTAAAGCCACAGCGTGTGGTTCACCGCGATGCAAAGTCGTACTTCGCTGTGCTGCTCGATGACAACAATAGAAAGACCATCGCTCGACTGCATTTCAACAGCAAGAAGCAGAAGTACATCGGGACTTTTGACGCCGACAAAGTCGAAACCAAGCACGCCATTGGATCTCTCGACGAGATCTACAACTACGCCGAGCAGATCAGAGCGGCTGTCCAGCTTCACGACAGCTAGATCAGCACCAGCAGCGCGGGTGAGCCCCAGAAGGAGCTCACCCGAGCTGCTTAGCTCGCGTCGCTCGCGTGCGACTCCAAGAACTCGTAGAGTTCGCGGTCGTCGACGCCGGGGAAGGTTCCCGACGGGAGCGGCGACAAGATGTGGGCGTGCAGCTTGGCGCTCGACCACGCGTTGCCCGCCCAGCGGTCGCGCAATTCGCCCTCCGGCTTGCGGCAGCAGGTTTCGTCGGGGCACGTGGATGAACGACGCACGTCGGTGGCACGGCCGCGGAACCACTTGGAGTGCGAAAACGGCACCCCGATAGTGATGGAGAACTCTTCGGCATCCGTCGTTCCCGTTTGGGTTGACTCGAAGAAGCTGCCCTCAGGGGTATCGGTGTACTGATAGAACTCCGTGGTGCGGTTGGTGCGGGTGAACGCGGTACGAGCGCTCCAGTTGCGGCACACAAACTGACCCTCGGCCGAGCCCGTGACATCCACCGGTAGTCGAAGTCCATCGTTCTCGTAGGCCTTGTACACGGCGCCATCGTCGCCGACGCGTAAGAAGTGCGTTTCGAGGTCGAGGTGCGATGTCGCGAGGTTGGTGAAGCGCAACGCGGCTGCTTCGTGGGTGACACCGAAGGCATCCCGAAAGTCTTCGACGGCAATGTTGCGGTCAGTCTTGGCCTGGCTCAAGAACGCCACCGACTGTTTGAGCGGCATGAGCACAGCCGCCGCAAAGTAGTTGATTTCGAGACGTTGGTGCAAGAACTCGGCGTAACTCGTCGGCTCCGTGTGGCCGAGAACGCGGTGCGCCATTGCTTGTAGCGCCATCGAACGCAGGCCGTGCCCGCCCGGAATGGATGCCGGCGGCAAGTAAATGCGCCCGTGCTTGAGATCGGTGACCGATCGTGCCGAGTGCGGCAGATCGTGCACGTGCACGAGCTCGAAGCCGAGGGATTCCGCCATCAGACTCACGGCGCGGTGAGTGAGCGCCCCCGTCGTGTGGTTGCCCGCGATCGTGAGTTTCTCGGCCTCTTTCTCGAGGTCGGGCAAGTAGTT
Organism: Rhodoglobus sp. NPDC076762; assembly: GCA_040687235.1. Lineage (GTDB taxonomy): Bacteria > Actinomycetota > Actinomycetes > Actinomycetales > Microbacteriaceae > Rhodoglobus. The sequence goes on from JBFBMV010000003.1 coordinate 193,926, forward strand.
ATCGAGCGTGCGCATGCGCTGACGCAACTCAGTGTTGGCGCGACGCGCTTCCTCCGGCGTGGCAATGGCCTGGCGCGACCGCGTGGAAAGTTCGTGGTGAAGGCCCACAATGGCCTCGAGCGTCTCATCCGGAATGCCCTTAGACGGGCGAATCTTCGGAAGCCCCAGCGACGCGTAGATCGTGCTGCGCTGCAGACGGTCGAGCTCAATCTCGAGCGCGGCCCGCTTGGTCGGCGGGGTCTCTTCGAGCAGATCGGCGAGTTGGATGTCGGTGGCCGACGCAATTGCCGACAGCAGAGTCAGTCGGGGTTCGCGCCGCCCATTCTCCATAAGAGAGAGCTGGCTACCCGCGACTCCTACCTTGTCGCCGAGTTGGTCGAGGGTCAGTCCGGCCGTGGTGCGGAAATGTCGGATGCGTTGCCCGAGAGTCACAAGATCATTCACACGTTCACTATAACTAAAGAACGAGAATTCTTTCCACCCGATTCGTCAGCAAGGCGGGTAAAAGTGGGTCATCATCGAATAACAACAGTTTTTTCACTACAACAACACTTCAGCGGAAGGTAGAAATGAGCATCGCCGAGATGACAAGGACCCACTTCTCCGCACCCGACGGAACAAATCAGAGCGTTATTAACTGGGTGGAAGAGATCGCTTCCCTCACGCAGCCCGACGAAGTTGTCTGGTGCGACGGCAGCCCGGAAGAGGCGGACGAGCTCGCCGAACTCATGATCGAGGCCGGCACGCTGACCCGACTCAACGATGAGTACCGCCCCCACAGCTTCCTCGCCCGCAGCGACCCCAGCGATGTCGCTCGCGTTGAATCGCGCACCTTCATCTGCTCGGTCAACGAGAGCGATGCCGGCCCTTCCAACCACTGGGCCGTTCCGGCAGAAATGCGCACGACGCTTGACGGTCTCTTTGAGGGCGCGATGCGTGGCCGCCGCCTCTACGTTGTTCCGTTCTCCATGGGTCCGCTCGGCTCCCCCCTCGCCAAAATCGGCGTGCAGGTCACCGACTCCCCTTACGTCGTCATGAGCATGGGCATCATGACGCGAATGGGAACCGCTGTTCTTCAGTCGATTGATGACTCCACCGAGTGGGTGCGCGCCATCCACAGTGTTGGAGCCCCGCTCGCTGCCGGTGACACGGATGTGCCGTGGCCCTGCAACCAGACCAAGTACATCAGCCACTTCCCCGAGACTCGCGAAATCTGGTCGTTCGGTTCCGCTTACGGCGGCAATGCAATTCTCGCGAAGAAGTCGTTCGCCCTGCGCATCGCTTCGGTGATCGCTCGCGACGAAGGATGGCTTGCCGAGCACATGCTGCTCCTCAAGCTCACCAATCCTCGTGGTCGCGTCTTCCACATCGCTGCGGCATTCCCCAGCGCCTGCGGCAAGACCAACCTCGCGATGCTCAAGCCCACGATTCCCGGTTGGAAGGCCGAAACGATCGGCGACGATATTGCGTGGCTCGGCAAGGGAGCTGACGGCCGCCTGCGCGCCATCAACCCCGAAGCTGGCTTCTTCGGGGTGGCTCCGGGCACCGGAATCGCCACCAACGAGACCGCCATGGACACCATCTGGGGCAACACCGTCTTCACCAACGTGGCGCTGAAAGACAACGGCGACGTGTGGTGGGAAGGCATGACCGATGAGGTGCCTGAGCACTTGATCGATTGGCAGGGGAACGACTGGACGCCCGAATCGGGCACCCCGTCGTCACACCCGAACTCACGTTTTACTGTGGCAGCAGCACAATGCCCCACCATCGCAGATGAGTGGGAATCGCCACAGGGCGTCGTTATTGACGCCATAATCTTCGGCGGTCGCCGCGCGACCAACGTGCCGCTAGTGGTGGAGGCACGAGATTGGGAGCATGGCGTCTACCTGGGCGCCACTATCTCATCTGAGCGGACGGCGGCCGCCGAAGGCACCATTGGCGAACTACGGCGAGACCCGTTTGCCATGATGCCGTTCTGTGGATACAACATGGCAGACCACTGGGCCCACTGGCTCTCGGTCGGTCAGAACCTCCGCAGTTCAGGCACGGTGCCGCGCATTTTCCAGGTCAACTGGTTCCGTAAGGGTGCGGATGGCTCGTTCCTCTGGCCCGGCTTCGGCGAGAACTCTCGCGTGCTCGAGTGGATTCTCGAACGCGTCGACGGTCAAGTTGCTGCACAGGAGAGTGCCCTCGGGCTGCTCCCCCGCGAAGGCGACCTCAATATCGACGGCCTCGACCTTGACGAAAACGTCATGGAACAGCTTTTTGCCATCGATGCCGAGTCGTGGCTCGCCGAAGCGGCATCCACCGAAGAATTTTTTGCAACCTTCGATGGTCGTGTTCCCGCTGCCGTTACACGCCAGCTTGAGCAGTTGAAAGCACGCCTCACAAGCTAACCAACGAAACCTCCTCGCCGTTCGTCTTTATTAGTGTGACCACAATTGCGCTAACTATTGGCCATTCCTCGGCCACAATAGAGACAACGGCGAGGAGGGGCTCAGTGACTGAGACCAGAGACACCCCTGCCCGCTGGGAAGACGTAGCTGCACAACTCGTCGCCGAGCGAGGCGAGGCATTGACGCGTTACGCGTACCTAATTTCGGGAAACCGCGACGACGCCTCCGACCTTGTGCACGATGCCCTCGTGAAAACCTTCGGTCGTTTGCGCAACGGCTTTGGCATCGCCAGCGCCGAGGCTTACGTGCGTCGAGCGATTCTGAACACCTACCTTGATCGCGGTCGAAAGATCAGCCGCTGGCGCAAGATCGCCCACCTTGCGGTGGAGCCCGACATCCATGAATCCGCGGATAATGACACCGAGGCTCGCTTAGACCTTCAGTCTCAACTCATGAAGCTTCGCCCGCGCGAACGCGCCTGCGTGGTGCTGCGCTATTACGAAGACCTCAAAGTGGATGACATTGCCGCGACCCTAGATATCAGCTCGGGCGCCGTGAAACGCTATTTGAGTGACGGACTCGCCCGCATGGCCGTGAGTCTCGACCGCGCCGACGCACACGATCTGGGAGGCCACCGTGGTTGATGAGAATGACCTGCGCTCCCAGTTTTCAGAGTCAGAGTTGCCCGCAATCGATATCGATACCGCTGCAGTGATTTCACGCAGCAAACGGCGCCGACGTCCGCGCCAGTTCGCGGTAGGAGCCGTGGGATTGCTTGCGGCAAGCTCGTTAGTTTTCGCGGGGATCAGCACACTCCGACAGGCGAATCCCCTCAGCACAACGGCGGGGGTCGTAGCGGACGAGTCGTTCGAATCCAGAACCGAAGGCGACTCTGCGTTCTCCGACGAGTCGCAAGCCGCCCCCGATAACAGTCCGATCACTGCAGCATGCGGCACCAGCATCCGTACTGATCAGACGACACCGTTTGGGCTCTCTCTCGAGTTGGAGTTGCCTGCCGAAGTCGTAGCGTCGGGCACCACTTTTGGCACAGCGTTGCTGACCAACACATCGGACACCGCCGTCACAGGAACCACCGCCAACGTGCCAGACGTCAACTTGCTGCGCGATTCGATAGTGATTTCCCACAGTCCTGATGTTCAAATTCTGTCAGTCATGCCGGTGAACTTGCAGCCGGGGCAGAGCATCTCTTTTGATGTTGCGATCGATATTTTTGACTGCACGACGATCGACACCGGTGGCATGGTTTCCCCAGGCAGCTACGCAGTCAATGCGACGCTTGCCTTTGTGCCCAGCGACCCCGATGACGGAGCGGCTGCCGAAGTTCGCAGCGCAAAGTCAGCAATCACACTGCAGTAGCCACAGCCGCCTTCGCTAGACTCCCCGTGTCACTGTCGTCGACGAAGGAGCACCCGTGAAAGCTCGACTGGGCACCACTCTGGCGCTTGCCGCTCTACTCGGCTTGCTCACCGCAGGGCCGGCTCTTGCCAATGACCCCGTGAGCCTCGACGGCGGCTACGTTGTTGACTCGGTGGGTGTGCTCGACGGCGACTCGAGTGCCATCGATGGTGCTCTGGATTCGCTGTACGAAAGCCAAGGCATTCAACTTTTCGTTGTTTACGTTGATGAGTTCACCAACCCCAACGACCCCGTCGACTGGGCTAACACCACCGCCGATAGCAACGGGCTCGGCGACAACGATCTACTGCTTGCTGTTGCCGTTTCGCAACGCCAATACGCACTCTCCGTTGCCCTCGATGCTCCCGTGACCTCCGACCAGCTGGATGCCGCAGAAAGCGCGATCGAGTCAGAGCTGCGCAACGACAACTGGGGGCAGGCTGCCATCGCGGGTGCCAACTCGCTCGCGGGTGAGGGTTCGACAGCCGTGACGTCCGACGCCTCGAGCGGCGGCATCCCGATTCTGCCGATTGTGGGCGGTGTCGCGGTTGTTGGCGCCGGCGCCTATGTGATTTACCGTGTGCGTCGGGGCGGCAAAGGTGATCGCAGCGCTGCTCCTACCGCTGAGGTTTCGCAAGAAGAGCTCGACCGCCAGGCCGGTAGCGCTCTGGTCGATCTGGATGACGCGGTCAAGACCAGCGAGCAAGAGCTTGGCTTTGCCGAAGCACAGTTTGGTTCGGCTGCCACCGCCGGGTTCCAGAAGTCGCTCGACGAAGCGAATGCCGCTGTGGCGAGGGCGTTCCGCATCCGCCAGCAACTCGATGACAGTGAGCCTGAAACGGCCGAGCAGAAGCGCGCCATGACGATCGAAATTATCGAGCTGTGCGAGCACGCCGACGACTTGCTCGACGAACAGGCCGAGGCGTTTGAGGAGCTTCGCCAGCTTGAGACAAACGCCCCCGCGGTAATCGCTGAGACCTCCACCGCGATTGCGGCTGCGGCTCAGCGACTCCCCGCCACCGAGGCAGCCCTCGCAGCGCTCACCGCGCGCTACGCGCCAGCCGCGATTGAGGCCGTTGCCGACAACGGTGCACGCGCACAGGCATTGCTGAATTCGGCTGTGAGCACCTCGACCGCAGCGCAAGCATCCATCGAAGCGCAGAAACCGAGTGAAGCTGCTGTCGCTGTGCGCGCCGCTCAAGCGGAACTCGGCCAGGCCATCCAGCTGATGGATGCCGTCGATTCGCTAACCGCAGAGCTTCAGTCGGCAGAGCAAAAACTTGCCGCCGCCATCACGGACACCACGAACGACATCGCTGCGGCCCGTGCGCTTCCCGCGGACAGCACGGCAGCAGCCCTGCAGCCCTCGATCGCGAGTGCGGAAGCCGCGTTGGCTGCCGCCCAGTCGGCGACCGCCGATCCTGTCGCGAGTTTAAGTGCACTCGGTGATGCCAACGCTGCGCTCGAAACGGTCTTTGTGGGCGTGCGCGATCAGCAGGCAGCAATTGCTCAAGCAGCGACCCAGTTGTCGGCGGCGCTGGCGGCAGCGCAGTCTCGCATCACCACGACTGCGCAGTTCATCACGACACGTCGCGGTGGCGTTGGCTCTTCGGCGCGAACCAAGATCGCCGAAGCGGATCGTCAGTTCAAGCAGGCGCTCGCGCTGCAGGCATCCGACCCCGTGACCGCTTTGACGCACGCCCGCACGGCTGACCAATTGGCGGCAAGTGCGTACGAGATCGCTCAGCGCGAGGTATCTCAATTCTCCGGCGGCTCCACTGCTGGCGTTGGCGGATTGCTCGGTGGCTCGAATTCGGGTGGCGGAGATGTGCTGGGCGGCATCATCGGTGGGCTCATCGGTGGCAGCCTCGGCTCACGCTCGTCGCGCCCCTCGTCGGGCTACTCCTGGGGCGGCGGTTCGCGCTCGGGCAGTTCAGGTTCGCGCGGTGGTTCACGTTCAGGCGGCCGCAGCTCGGGCGGATCGTCTCGCCGCAGTGGTGGTGGCCGCAGCCGCGGCGGTAGATTCTAATTACGGTTTCCTTCAGAAAACTCACGAAAGGCACGTCGCATGGCAAAGCAGTCAATTCTCGGACGAATCTCACAACTACTGAAGGCGAACATCAACTCGCTCCTCGACTCGGCCGAGGACCCTCAGCTGATGCTCGACCAGCTCGTGCGCGACTACACCAGCTCCATTGCGGATGCGGAGAGCGCTGTTGCTCAGACCATCGGCAACCTGCGCCTCATGGAGCAGGACCACGCTGAAGACATGAACGCTGCGGCTGACTGGGGCCGTAAGGCTCTCGCGGCCAGCGCTAAGGCCGACGAACTGCGTGCCGGTGGCAACAGTGTGGATGCCGACAAGTTCGACAACCTCGCCAAGATTGCTATTGGCCGCCAAGTTTCTTCCGAAAACGAAGCTCGCACCGCTGAGCCGACCATTGCGTCGCAGACTCAGGTTGTTGACCAGCTCAAGAGCGGCCTCGACGGCATGCGCGCCAAGCTGAGCGAACTCACCGCCAAGCGTGACGAGCTTGTTGCTCGCTCCAAGACGGTTGAAGCTCAGTCGCAGGTTCACGACGCGCTCAAGTCGATCGACCTTCTTGACCCGACAAGCGACCTCGGCCGCTTCGAAGACAAGATTCGCCGCGAAGAGGCCAAGGTTCTGGGGCAGCAAGAGCTCGCAGCATCCAGCCTCGACGCTCAGTTCGAAGGCCTCGAAGACCTCGGCAAGCAGACCGAAGTTGAGGCCCGTCTCGCGGCTCTCAAAGCGGGCGGCGCTCAGGCCCTCACCGCAGGCGAGTAGTTCGACGACTCGAAAGTTCAACGGATGACAATTAACTACGTTGTCGTTCCGCAGTGGCAGGGTTCGGGTTCGTCCCGCGCCATGCAACTTGTGGACGGTGCCGAGTCGATTCGGGGAGATCTTCCCTCGGCATCGACTCGCACCGTCGACATTCCCCTCGAAGCGGGCGATCACCAGGGCACGGGCGTGCACCGCTACAGTTCGCTGTTGCTCGTGCGCGACCGGCTACGCCACGCTCTCGCCGAGGGCACCGAAGCTGGTGTCGACACGCATGTCACCATCGGTGGCGATTGCGGCGTCGAGCTCGCGGCGATCGAGCATGTGAGCGCGAGCGAGCCCGCCGTGGTGTGGCTCGACGCGCATCCTGATCTGCATACCGCCGCGACGAGCCCCTCCGGCGCGTTCACCGGAATGGTGTTGCGCACGCTCCTGGGCGATGGTCCCTCCGAGCTGGTACCCGCGCATCCGGTTCGCGCCGATCGGGTGATCCTCGCGGGCGTGCGCTCGATCGATACCGCTGAAGATGACTACATCGCGCAGTCCGGCATCCGGATGCTCGGCCCCACCGATTTCTCGGCGGAGACGCTGCTCGATGCCATCGCGGCGACGGGCGCCGACTCGGTATATCTCCACATCGATCTGGATGTGCTCGATCCCGCTGATTTTGCGGGGCTCGGCTCCCCCGTGCCCTTCGGCATCGAAGCCGCCGTGCTCGTCGACGCGATTCGTGCCGTCGTCGGCAAGTATGCCCTTGCGGGCGCCGGCATTACCGAATTTGCTCCCGCCTCGATGACGAGCGCAGTGGATGACTCCCCCACGATTCTGAGATTGCTGGGCGCTCTGAACAGCGCCGGTCGCTATTCGCGCGGTTCTTCAGCGACGTCGACTGAAACCGAGTAGCTCGCCCCGTCGACATCTGTGATCGTCACTTCGCTGTCGAACTCTTCGTTGAGGGTGGTGTCGGTGAGAACGCAGTCGAGCGTGGTGTTGTTCTTGAGCTCCACGGTCTCATCGCCGCAATCCATTTCGGGTGATTCGCCCGTGGCTTGTTCGAGCGCGGAGACTGCCGTCGCGGCGATGGAACTCGCGGAAACCTCGACGGGCGGTTCGCTACTGCAGCCACTGAGAAGAGCCGCCGTCGCAACAGCACAAACGAGAATTGCGGATCGCAACACAGGAGCCTCCGAAAAGTTGGTGTGGGTATGAGCTTATCGCCAGCATCCCGACCGATGGCCGCCGCGCAGTCGTAGTCTGGGGCTATGACTGACTCCAACTCGAGCACCCCCAAGATCACTGTGGAGCGAGACGGCCACGTCTTGCTCATCGGACTCAACCGCACCGATAAGCGCAACGCCGCCGACATGGACATGTTGCAGCAGCTTGCACTTGCGTATGGCGAGCTTGAGCGCGATCCCGAGCTGCGTGCCGGCTTCGTTTTTGCCCACGGCGACCACTTCACGGGTGGCCTCGACCTCGCTGACATCGGCCCCCGCATCGGCGCGGACGGCCTCGACATGGTTCCCGAGGGTGGCATCAACCCGTGGCAGGTTTCGGGCGAAAAGCTCTCGAAGCCCGTCGTGATTGCGGTGCAGGGCACCTGCCTCACGCTCGGCATTGAGCTGCTGCTCGCGAGCGACATTGCGATCGCAGCAGACTCGACTGTCTTCGGCCAGGTCGAGGTATCGCGCGGCATCCTGCCCTTCGGCGGGGCCACCATTCGCTTTCCGCGCCAAGTCGGTTGGTCGAACGCGATGCGCTGGATTCTCACCGGCGACAGCTTCGACGCCGCCGAAGCTCACCGCATCGGGATGGTGCAAGAAGTTGTGCCCCACGGCGAGCAGTATGCGCGCGGCCTCGAGCTGGCGCACCGCGTTGCGGCCCAAGCTCCCCTCGCGGTTCAGGCGGCGCTCGCCAACGCCAACCTCGCGATTCGCGAGGGCGATGCCGCCGCCGAGGCTGACCTTCAGCCCGCCCTCGTAGCCGTTGCTCAGAGTAAAGATGCCAGAATTGGCATGGAAGCTTTTATGACCCGCACGATCGCCGAGTTCATCGGCAGGTAGCAGAAGCAGCATCCGCACCACCAACGCGAAGGAGTTCACTCATGACCGAGAACAACTGGGACGTCATTGTCATCGGAGCCGGAGCGGTTGGTGAGAACGTGGCAGATCGCGCTGTTCAGGGCGGACTGAGCGTGGTGCTTGTCGAGAGCGAACTCGTGGGTGGTGAGTGCTCGTATTGGGCGTGCATGCCGTCGAAGGCTCTCATCCGCAGCGGTCTCGCTTTGCGGGCGGTCGAGAAGCTTCCCGGTGCTGCCGAAGCTGTCACGGGTGGCATCAACGTCGAAGCGCTCCTCGCCCGCCGCAACAGCTTCACGAGCAATTGGGATGACGCTGGTCAGGTGAAGTGGGTGAAGAAAGCGGGCATCGGCCTCGAGCGGGGGCACGCTCGCCTCGACGGAGAGAAGAAGGTCACTGTCACTGCTGACGACGGAACCGTCACGACCCTCACCGCGAATCATGCCGTCGTCGTCGCGACCGGCTCCGATCCGAAGCTTCCCAACATTCCCGGGTTGATCGACGCGAAGCCGTGGACCCCGCGTGAAGCGACCTCGGTAAAAGTTGTTCCCGAATCATTCGCGATCATCGGCGGCGGCGTTGTAGGCGTCGAGATGGCCACTGCCTACCTCGACCTCGGTGCCGAGGTCACTCTGTTTGCCCGCAGCGGACTCCTCAACGGGCAAGAAGACTTCGCCGGCGAGATGGTGGAGAAGGCGCTCCAGGAGCGCGGCGTCACCATCGTTGCGGCCTCGCCTACGAACGTGGAACGCACCGCTGACGGCGTCGTGATCACTACCGACGATGCCACTTTTACGGCATCCGAAGTTCTGATTGCGACAGGTCGCACCGCGCGCACGAACGACATCGGTGTCGAGACCGTCGGCCTCACCCCAGGCGACTGGCTCTCGGTCGACGACACCATGCTCGTGCACGACACCGACTGGCTCTACGCCGTGGGTGACGTCAACCACCGCGCGCTGCTCACCCATCAGGGCAAGTACCAAGCGCGTGCTGCCGGTGACGTGATTGCTGCCCGCGCTAAGGGCGAGTCCGTGGATGACGCCCCCTGGGGTGCGCATGTTGCGACGGCCGACCACGGCGCTGTTCCGCAAGTCACATTTAGCGATCCCGAAGTTGCTTCGGTCGGAGTCATGTCTCACGACGCCGAGAAGCAGGGAATTGACGCTCAGGTCGTCGACTACAACATTGGTTGGGTTGCCGGCGCGAGCCTGCAGGCCGACGGCTACGAGGGCCACGCACGACTCGTGATTGATCGCGAACGCCAAGTCATTATCGGGGCCACTTTTGTGGGTCAGGATGTTGCGGAGTTGCTGCACTCGGCCACCATCGCCATCGTGGGCGAGGTTCCCATCGCGCGCCTGTGGCACGCGATTCCCTCGTACCCCACGATCAGTGAGGTGTGGCTGCGACTGCTCGAAACGATCGGGCGCCCGTGAGCCGAGCACTAACGCTGGGCACGCGGCTCGGGCACGCTCTGGCGCGCGCCGAACATAGTCCGCGTGCTCAGCGAGTGCTGCTGCACCCCGTGGTTACGCGACCCGGCTACTGGTTTGCTACGGCATCCGGGCTGCTGTGGGGCGGCGTGCTGAGCGGGCTGCGGGTGCGTTCTCGGGGCGGCGTTATCGTTGCCGAGCACGTGCCTCGCTGGGCCTTTGGTCGCGGCGGCACCACGATTGGCGCCGTGTATCTGACCTGCGACAACGCGAGCGATAACGTGCTCGCGCATGAGGCTGTGCACCGCGAGCAGTGGCGCAAGTACGGGTTGTGGTTCATCCCGCTGTATCTGCTGGCGGGGCAGAATCCGCTCACGAACCGCTTTGAGGTGGAGGCGGGGCTGGAGTTGGGTGGCTATGTGCGCGCGAAATCATCGCGTGCGCCCAAACCTGTGAAGGAATAGAGCGCGGATGCTGGGTTCGAACTAGTTCGAGCTGAGCAGGCGTGCGGGGCCCTGATGGGCAACCCACGCGTAAACGGTGCTTTCGCCGAAGGCACTGACCGGCAGCATTTCGCTGAGCCACGCGTCGACCGAACGGGCAACACTTTGGCCGCGTTCGCGCAACAGCCAGCACACGCTGAAACGGCCGGGAGCCGATAGCGGCTGGATGTCGTCAGCCGAGTCAACCTCGATGAACACCTGGCCGCGAGAACGGGCTGGCAATGTCGCGAGAATCATCGAGATTGCGTTGATCGAGGTCTCGTCTCCCGCGAGCAGCACGCGGTCAGCCGACTGGGGATTCCAGGCGATCTGCGGGGTGAAGAGTTCGGGAAACATTGATCCCAGTATAGGCATGCCTTACCTAAATAACGAAGCGCTCTCGGCTGACTCCAAGCCATGACTTTCAGCGACCTAAAAGGATCTCGGCACCGTCGGGTGGCTCAGAGTGCTCGCGAGCTTCCTAGCATCGGCGATGGTCTGAACAACTGCCTGCCGAATGCCATCGAGCCCGCGGGGCGGGCTCAGGCAGGGCAGCCGAAGTAGGGGCCGAAGTCACTGAGGCGATACTGCCGACCTCCGAAGCTTGCCCTCATATCCCCATCTCCGCGAGCCACACCGCGACCGCCCGGGAACCAAGCCAAAGTAGCTTCGATCGCGATCAAAACTGCCGCTTCACGCTCGGCGTCCGACGCCCATTGGTGTTGCGTGAGACCGCGTTGCACTTGACCCGCAGTGCTACTGCCGAAACTGCCGAATTCGATGTCAGACCACGGTGCCGGCTCATCACGCCTCTCTTCGACCCGGTACTCGTAGGGGATCTCGACTCCGTTGATGGTGAGAGCCTCAATCTCTACTAGCCCTCGCTCGGTGGTGCCGAGTGAGCGCCAGCTAAACCCACGCTCCGAATCGATCATCGTGGGCTGGCGGGGTACTGGTCGAAACATCGGCATCCTCATGACTCTCGTATCAGCGATTGTAATGAATTTACGACGCACAGCAATGAAGAGAAATCACCCCGTTTTAGGGTCGTGCGCTATCAGCTCGGTGGGACAGAGCTCTACCAGCGCGCCGCCCAGAAGGCGCATTTCAGCAAGGCGCTACGCCCCGAACGCCGCCGGATGCCGCGAGCCCCACTGGAAGCGCCGCTCGAGTTGCGCACCAATCGCGAGCAACACGTCTTCGCGACCGGGGCGGCCAATTAGTTGCACGCCCATCGGCAGCCCTTCCGCGGTTTCGTGCACGGGGAGGCTGATCGCGGGCAGGCCTGAGACGTTGACGAAGCTTGTCCACGGCGTGTACTGCACTTGCTTTGCAAAGTTCTCGAAGGCATCCTCCGCATAAAACCAGCCGAGCGGGCGCGGCGTCATGGCCATCGCTGGGGTCAGCACGGCATCGTAGGTCGAGAACTGGCGGATGACGCTGCGCTCAAACCGAGACAGCGTCGCGATGGCGACGCCCACGTCGCGCGCGCTCATCCGGCGTCCGCTTTCGATGAGCCATTTCGTGAGGGGTTCCACGAGCTGGAGTTGTTCGCCATCGAGCGGGATTCCGGCGGCTCCTGCTTGCCACAGCACTGTGAAGGCTTCGGCATATTCGGGTGACGGGTCGAGCGCGAAGTCTTCGCTGCCGTGGCCGAGCTGGTCGAGCGCGGCGCGAGCGAGGGTGAGAGCATCCTGCGCTTCGGGCGAGACGCTGATCTCGTAGGTGTCGTCCCACGGCGAGGTTGTCATGACGCCGATGTTGAAGGTGCCCTCACCGCGGATCGCGGCGTTGAGGAAGGCGCCGCCGTCCCACGTGGGCGGGCCGACAGAGAAGGGCGAGGGGCCGGCAATGCCATCGAGGAGCAACGCGGCATCTGCCACGGTGCGAGCGAGTGGTCCGGTCACCGGAAGCTGACCGAGACTGCCGAAGCCGCTGCCCGCGGGCACGCGACCGCGCGAAGGCTTGAGGCCGACAAGTCCGGTCGCGGCGGCGGGGATGCGAATCGAGCCACCGCCGTCCGAGCCCGGCGCGAACGGCAAGAGCCCTGCAGAAACGGCGACCGCCGCTCCCCCGCTGCTGCCGCCGGAGCCCAGCGAGGTGTCCCAGGGGTTCACGGCCGGGGCATTCGACAGCGGTTCGGTGTAGGCGGGCAGGCCGAATTCAGGAGTCGCTGTTTTGCCGAGGCTGATCGCGCCGGCAGCATCGAGAACGTCGGCAATCTCATCCGACACTTCGGGCACGAAGTCGGCGAAGGCGCGCGATCCGTAGGCGGTGCGCACGCCAGCGCGGGCCCACAAGTCTTTTTCACCCGAGGGCAGGCCCCAGAGGGCGGAGGCGCGGGAGCCAGAGGCCTCGAGCTCCGCAGCACGCTGGCGCGCAGCATCCGGAGTCACTGCCGTGAAGGCGCCCAACTCAGGGTTCAACCGTTCGATGCGATCGAGGTAGCACTCCACGAGTTCGCTGGGCTTCAGCTCACCCGATCGCAAGAGATGGAGCTGCTCAAGGGCGGTAAGGCGATGAAGTTCTGACACGAATTCAGCCTAAGGGGGTTGACAACGACCCGCCATGCTGGTTGGTTAGTTGCATCACCAACTAACCAACTAGCCACCGCAACACTTCGGCACCGCTAGACCACCACCCGCACTCAGAAAGGAGGCTCACATGGATGACTCTCGCCCCATCTTCGCGCAGGTCGCCGAGAACATTGAGAACGACATCATCTCTGGCGCACTGCCCGAAGAAGGCCAGGCTCCCTCGATCAACGAGTTCGCAGCCTTCTATCGCATCAACCCCGCGACCGCCCTCAAAGGAGTGAACGTGCTCGTCGATGCCGGAATTCTCTACAAGAAACGAGGAATCGGAATGTTCGTCGCCACCGGCGCTCAAGAACAACTCAAAGGTGCTCGCCGCGACAGCTTCAGCAGCGAGTACGTTCGCCCCCTCTTGGCCGAAGCAGAAAAGCTCGGCATCGACTCCGCCCAACTCACCCAGATGATCGCCAAGGAGGCGAATAACTCATGACCTCCACCATCGAGGTAACTAACCTCAGCAAGCACTTCGGCAAGGTAAACGCCGTCAACGACGTGAGCTTCACCGTCGAAGAGAACAAGATCTACGGCCTGCTCGGTCGCAACGGTGCCGGCAAGACCACACTCATGCAGTTGCTCACCGGCCAAGAATTCGCCTCCAGCGGCACCATCTCGCTGTTCGAACAAACTCCGGTGGAGAACGCCAAGGTTCTGCAGAACACCTGCTTCATCAAAGAGAGCCAGCGCTACCCCGAAGACTTCCGCCCCAAAGATGTCTTCAAGACCGCGCCTTGGTTCTTCGCCAACTGGGACCAAGAGTTCGCCGATCGCCTTATCGCCGACTTCCGCCTCCCCCTCGACCGCCGCATCAAGAAGCTCTCGCGCGGCCAGCTCTCCTCCATCGGCGTCATCGTCGGCCTCGCCTCACGCGCACCGCTCACCTTCTTCGATGAGCCCTACCTGGGATTGGATGCCGTGGCTCGCCAGATCTTCTACGACCGCCTTCTGGAGGATTACGCCGCCCATCCGCGCACCGTGATCCTCTCCACTCACCTCATTGACGAGGTCAGCAACCTGCTCGAGCACGTTCTCGTGATCGACGAAGGCAAGCTCCTCATCAACGAGGATGCCGAAACTCTCCGCAATCGCGCGACCAACGTGGTCGGCATGAAGACCGCCGTCGAGGCGTTCATCGGCAACCGGGAAGTTTTGCACCGCGACGGCATCGGCGGGCTCAGCTCCGTGACCGTTGCCGGGCTCAGCGAAAGCGAGCGCCGCGACGCGCACGCAGCCGGGCTGGAACTGTCACCGGTGTCGCTGCAGCAGCTCATCATCCAACTCACCCGCACCGAGACCAAGGAATTCGAGGCCAGCGCATGACCACTACAACAACGGCTCTCGCCCAGCCGGCAAGCCCCCTGAAGCGCATCACCAGTGTGGCCAAGCTGCACTTCGCCAACCCGTGGACGACTCTGGGGTTGCCGTGGATCATTCTCGGCGTGATCTTTGTGGGCATGCTCACCGTGTGGTGGCTGATCTTTTCGGCCATCGATCCCGCCGACCGCGCTGGCGCACTGGAAGGAACCCAGTTCTCTGGGTCGAGCTTCTTCATCTACATCTACATGATGGTCGTGGCGATCCAGGCGATCAGCATTACGTTCCCGTTCGCACTCGGCTACGGCGTTACCCGCCGCGACTACTACCTCGGCAGCGCACTAGCTTTCGTGGTGCTAGCCGTGATCTACACCGCGGGGCTCACGCTGATCTCAGCCGCTGAAACGATGACTGACGGCTGGGGAATGGGTGTCACCATTTTTGCGCCCGTCTACTTCGGGGCGGGCATCGCGGAACGCATTTTCGTGCAGTTCGTGGCGTTCCTGTTCTTCCTCTTCTTCGGATCAGCGATTGCCGCAGTCTGGGTGCGGTGGAAGGCAACTGGCGTGACGATGTTCTTCATTGTCGTTGCGGCGCTCCTCGTGGGCTCGATTGCGCTGGCGACCTTTACCGATTCTTGGTCGGCAGTGGGCGCCACGTTGGTCGACCTCGGCGTGCTCGGAGTCGCCGCCTGGAGCCTCGTTCTCACCGCGATCAGCGGCGTCGCCGGATTCACGCTGCTGCGGCGGGCAACTCCGCGTAACGCGGCCTAGCCCGAAGGCTGCGGCCGCCAGACGAACCCAGAGATGCGGATGCCCGGCTCTCCCTTCGCGGGAGGCCGGGCATCCGTACGTTCATGACGTCGTGGTTCGTGGGTGATGCGCTACGCGTCGAGCGACTTCTGCAGCAGGTACGTGCCGACCCAGCGGTCGAACTTGAAACCGACGCGCTTGAGGTGCCCGATGGATTCGAAGCCCAGCTTCTGGTGAAGGTGCACGGAAGCCTCGGTGCCCTCATCCGAGATCACGGCAATGACTTCGCGGATGCCGATCTGCCGTCCACGCTCAAGCAGTTCGGTGAGCAGTGCGCCACCCACGCCCTGGCCGGTGGCGGCGGGAGACAGATAGATCGACCCTTCGACGGTGTGCTTGTAGGCAGCCTTGGGGCGCCACGGGAACATGGCCGCATAACCGAGAACGCGCTCATCCTCGTCAACCGCAACGATGAACGGCAGCCCCGATTCTTCCACGGCGACCCGCTTGGCGGTCATGATCTCGGGCGTGACCTCAACGATGTCGAAGGTGACGACAGTCGTACTCACGTAGTGGCCGTAGATTTCGGCGAGCGCCACATCATCCGCTGCGATGGCGTCTCTGAAGTGGTGTGCCATGGCTGCTCCCGAGGTGTCGTGACAAAGAAGGTAAGTGGTGAAAACTGTCTCGCCCCGAGGGTGACGAGACTCTTATTTTATGGGGCTGGTGACGCGTCGATTCGCCAGTCGATGGGCTCAGCGCCCTGAGCCTGAAGCGCCGCGTTCACTCGACTAAACGGCTTCGAACCGAAGAACCCGCGGCGGGCAGAGAGCGGGCTCGGGTGAGCACTCACAATCGCCGGCGTATCCCCGAGCAGTGGCGCGACGGATGCCGCATCCTTGCCCCACAGCACCGCAACAAGTGGCTGCGGCCTCGCCGCGAGCACCCGAATCGCGTGAGCCGTCACCTCTTCCCAGCCGTGTCGACGATGGGAGCCGGTCTCCCCTGACTGCACCGTCAGCACCCTGTTGAGCAGCAGCACGCCTTGGCGTTGCCACGCACTCAAATCGGCGTGCGCAGCGGGCGGGATGCCGAGGTCGTCGTGCAGTTCCTTGTAAATGTTGGCGAGGCTCCGCGGTAGCGGTCGCACCGCCCGGTCGGCCGAGAATGCGAGCCCCA
The DNA here is from genome assembly GCA_040687235.1 of Rhodoglobus sp. NPDC076762. Lineage (GTDB taxonomy): Bacteria > Actinomycetota > Actinomycetes > Actinomycetales > Microbacteriaceae > Rhodoglobus. The sequence continues at coordinate 210,376 of JBFBMV010000003.1, forward strand.
CGGCGTGCCCGGGCGTCGGATACGGGTCTTGGCCGACGATGAGAACCCGCACGTCATCAAGGGGCGCTTCGAAAGCCCGCAGTACGGCATCCGGTTCGGGGAGCCAGTCGCGGCCGGCGACGGTCTCGGCGTCAAGAAATGCCTGAACAGCATCCAGTTGTGCCCCTAACGGGTGTAGTGCGCGAGACCACCCGGGGTCGACACTGCTCAAGTCCATGTCACTACGCTAATGCGCGCCCTGTCTACCGATAACATCCGTTCATGTCATTCCTGCGCGGCAAGTCCGGTGCTATCACCGTGGGCCTCATCGGCTACCTCTTCTTTGTCGAGCTAGTGAGCGGAATCTTGCAGGGGTATTACATCCCCCTCATTCCCGATCTAGTGCAGCATTTGGGCATCCGCGATGCTGACTTCAACTGGTTCGAGGCCGCCCAGCTACTACTGAGTGCCATCGTGGTGCCGATTCTGGCGAAGCTCGGCGACATGCACGGCCACAAGCGCATTCTGCTGATTTCGACCGTGCTGACCGCGGGCGCCACCTGGTGGCTTGCATTCACGGGTGACTTCACAAGCTTCCTCATTGCGTGGGCCTTGCAGGGCTTCTACGTTGTCTGGCTCCCGCTGGAGGTCGCGCTGATCTTTGACCGCGGACGCACAACGGGCATGGGCGCCTCCCAAACCCGCCGCGCTGCGGGATTCCTCGTCGTCGCTCTCGAAGCCGGCGCCATCATGGGTGCCCTCGGTGGCGGCCGCATTTTCAAAGCCTTCGGCGAGAACGTTCAACAAACTCTGATGATCCCCGCGATCGCCGTGACAATCGTCTTCTTCGTCATCCTGTTCGGAGTACCCGAATCGAAACCGCTGCCCGGCCGCACGCTCGACTTCTGGGGCTTCGTGCTGCTCACGATCGGCCTGCTGCTGATCACCTCGGGCCTCACATTCTTGCGCATCAACGGGCCCGGCGCCTGGTGGGTCTACCTCGTCATGCTCGCGGGTGTTGCGACCTTCATCCCGTGGGGCCGTTACGAGCTGCGCCAGAAAGACCCCGCGATCGATCTTCGGATGCTGCGCGACCCAAGCATGTGGCCCATCCAACTCACGGCGGGCCTCGTCGGCATCAGCCTGCTCGGCGCCCAGGCACCGCTCGCGACTTTCGCCGGCACCGACCCCATCAACGGGTACGGCCTCGGCATGGAATCCGATGAGATTTCGTACATCATCGGCGCCTACCTTGTCTCGATGATCGTGGGAGCGCTTCTCTTCCCGATTCTGTCGAAGTGGAAGAGCCCCCGCGTGGCACTCATCGTGGCCACCTTCTTCGTCGCCGCTGGCTACCTGATGTTCTTACCGTTCCACACCACGGTGTTGAGCGTCTTCCTCAACATGAGCATCGCGGGCCTCGGCTCGGGTGCCCTCGTTGGCGCGCTCCCCGCCGCTGCGGCTGCGGCTGCCCCGCGCGGCCAGACCGGCATCGCCACCGCTCTAACCAACACCACGAAGACGATCGGTGGCTCGTTCGCCTCGGCGATCTTCGCCATCGTGCTGCTCGCCGGTGCTGCTTCCGCGGTCACCGAAACCGCGTCGAGCCTGTTCGGCTACCTGACGGTGTTCACGATCTGCGGTGCTGGCGCTCTTGTCGCGGCCGTGCTGTTGTTCTTGGTACCGAAGCTCGCGTTCGCGGATGTCGTTGACGACTTCGAGGAACTCGAACCGACCGAACCGAGCGACGAAGCTACCGTCGCCGACTAGCGCGGCTTGAGTTCGCCTCTGATCATCTTGTGCGGTGCGGCCTGGGCAACAGGCTTCACCGTCACGAGGTCGAGGTTCACAAACGGCGGCAGTTCGATGGCGTGCACAATCGTCTCCGCGATGTCCTCGGCGACGAGCGGGTCAGGCACGTTTTCGTAAACGGTGTCAGCCTTGGCCGCATCACCGCCAAATCGAACGAGAGCGAATTCTTCGGTCTTCACCATCCCGGGCGCAACCTCGATCACACGGATCGGCTCCCCCGCAAGCTCAAGGCGAAGCACAGCCGTGAGTGCGTGCTGAGCAAACTTGGCGGCGTTGTAGCCGCTGCCGCCCTCATAAGGCACGGAAGCCGCAATGGAGGTGACCATGAGGATGCTCGCCGTGTCACCCTCCACGATCGCTTCGCGCAGCAGCGGCAGCAGGGCGCTCGTGACGCGCTTGGTGCCGACAACGTTCACGTCGAACATCCGCAGCCAGTCATCCGCATCGCTCTCTTCTACGCTAGCGACGCCGAGCGCACCACCCGCGTTGTTGATGAGAGCGTGGATGGGGCCGAGTTCACGCAAGAAAGCCGCGAGCGCTTCGACGTCATCCTGTTTCGTCACATCGGCAACGAAAGTTTCGATGCCGGTGTCGGCGGCGAGAGCGGCAAGTCGATCGGCGCGACGCGCTACAGCCACCACCTGCCAGCCATGTTTCGCGAACCGTCGCGCGGTCGCTTCGCCGATGCCTGAACTTGCTCCTGTAACTACTACTCGCCGATTCACCATTCTTCCAAAGTAGCGGTATTACACTTCGACGAATGACCGGAGCTTCTCTCACTACGCCCCAGCCTGCTCGCACCGCCAAGGTGCGCATGCCGCACTGGGATAACGCACGCTTTCTTGCGGTCACTCTGGTCGTGATCGGCCACGGCATTCAGCGGATGACGTATGACTCCAATTACGCTCTCGCGCTGTATCTCTTCATCTACGCGTTCCACATGCCCGCGTTCGCGATCATCAGCGGCTATTTCTCGAAGCCCGGCGCGCCGACCGCGCTTCAGATGCGCCGGGTCATCACCGACATCATCGTGCCGTACTTCATCATGGAGACCATCTGGACTCTCGTGAAGTTCTTGGTTGAAGGCAAAACAGACCTCAACCCCTCTACTCCGAGCTGGACTCTCTGGTTCTTGCTTGCGCTCGGCATTTTCCGCCTCATCTTGCCGTACCTCTCCCAAGTGCGCTGGCCACTGCTGTGGGCGGTGATCGCCTCAATCGGTGTCGGGTATCTCGACAACGTTGACAGCACGTTCTCGCTTTCTCGCGCCATCGGCATCCTGCCGTTCTTCGTTCTCGGCTGGAAACTGCGCGAATGGGGCCTCATGGAACGGTGGAATATCGCCGAACGCATCGTGTTGCTTCGCGCTCTAGCATTCACCGTCTTCGCTGGCTTCATGGCGGTGATTCTCGGCAATATCGAGCTGTGGCGGGCAATCGATCTCCGTTTTTGGTTCTTCTACGACGCCTCGTATCACGGGCTCGGCGAAGACCAGTGGTGGGCAGGCGGAGTGCGCTTGGGCCTCATCGTGCTTGCCGTCGTGCTGAGCGCCGCCTTCTTCGCTCTTGTGCCGCGGCGCCACACGTGGGTGACCGATGCTGGCCAAGCCACCATGTACGTCTATCTGCTCCACAGCTTCGTTCTTTACCCGCTGCGAGAGAGCGGACTACTGCTGGATGAGCGGGCCTCGGCCATGTGGCTCGTGAGCATGATCCTCGGCTCCATCGGTATCGCCCTCGTTCTTTCGATGCCGATCGTGAAGAAGATCTTCCGCCCGCTGATTGAACCGAAACCCAACTGGGTCTTCGTTCCCTTACCCAAAGAGACCGATCTGTCTACCCAAAAGCGTTGAGTTACGACATATTTCACGAGCGATTGACCGCCCCACAGGGGCTCCTTAGGCTCACAGTGTGGCGGATGTCCCGACCCACCCAGAGATACGAGGAGGCCGCCGTGAGCGACTGGAACTTCGAAACCAAGCAGATCCACTCGGGCGCGCAGCCTGACCCCACGACCAACTCGCGGGCCACTCCGATCTACAAGACGACCGCGTACGTGTTCAACGACGCGGATCACGCGAAGAATCTCTTCGCGCTCGCCGAATTCGGCAACATCTACACCCGCATTCAGAACCCCACTCAGGATGTCGTCGAGAAGCGCGTTGCCGCCCTCGAAGGTGGAACTGCAGCCCTGTTGCTCGCTTCGGGCCAGTCGGCCACCACGTTCGCCGTGCTCAACATCGCTCAGGCGGGCGACCACATCGTGTCGTCATCGTCGGTCTATGGCGGAACTTACAACCTCTTCAAGTACACGCTCGCCAAGCTCGGCATCGAGACTACGTTCGTCGAGAACCAGGACGACGCTGCAGAATGGGCCGCCGCCATCCGCCCCAACACCAAACTTCTCTTCGCCGAGACCATCGGCAACCCGCGCATCAATGTTCTCGACATCGAACTCGTCGCCAACGTCGCTCACGCTAGCGGTGTACCGCTCATCGTCGACAACACGATCGCAACGCCGTACCTGATTCGCCCGTTCGAGCACGGTGCCGACATCGTCGTGCACTCCGCCACAAAGTTCCTGGGCGGTCACGGCACCGTTCTGGGAGGCGTCATCGTGGATGGCGGCAAGTTCGCGTGGTCAAAGAATGTCGACAAGTTCCCGGGCCTCACCGAGCCAGACCCGTCGTACCACGGAGCGAGCTACACGACGGTACTCGGCGACTCCATTGCGTACATCATCAAGGCACGCGTTCAGTTGCTTCGCGACCTAGGCGCATCGATCTCTCCCGACAGCGCCTTCTCCCTCATTCAAGGCATCGAAACGCTCAGCCTGCGCATCGAACGTCACGTTCAGAATGCACAAGCGGTCGCGGAATGGCTCGATGCTCACGAGGACGTTGACACTGTCTACTACGCGGGCTTGCCGTCGAGCCCGTGGTATTCAAACGCCAACAAGTACGCTCCGAAGGGTGTCGGTGGAGTTCTCTCCTTCGAGCTCAAGGGTGGAGTGGATGCTGGGCGCTCGTTCGTGAACAGCGTCGCGTTGTTCAGCCACGTCGCGAACATCGGAGATGTGCGCAGCCTCATCATCCACCCCGCGTCCACCACTCATTCACAGCTCTCCCCCGAGCAGCAGTTGACCGCCGGGGTCACGCCAGGACTGGTGCGCCTCTCAGTGGGCCTCGAGAACATCGAGGACATCAAGGCCGATCTTCAGACCGGTTTCGATGCCGCACGAGCTAAGACTGAAGAGCTCCGCGCCCGCGCTTAAGACTGCTGATGATGGCGGCGACTTCTCACGGGAGTCGCCGCCATCGCTGCGTTAACCGCCGCGGTGCGTGAAGCTGCGTCCTTCTCCCCGAATGCGGCGTAATAATTTCGTGGCGCACAGGTTAGTTCGCGATACTTGAGGAGACATGGACTGGCAAACACCTGAAGACACTGTTCCTTCGGCATTCATCACTGACGCGAACGTGCGTTCGCTGCTCGGCAAGCCTCCCGCAACGGGCGCGTGGCGAGAGGGAGACCCCACGGGTAATCGCCAGTTCGTCACGGTTACCGACCTCTCTCTAGAGTTCAGCGGAAAGCTGCCCTCGGCCCGCATCGCGTACGAAACTCATGGCACCCTCAACGACGATGCCTCAAACGCGATCCTTGTTGCCCATGCGCTTACGGGCGACAGTCACATCACCGGAGCTCCCGGTGCCGGCCATGCCACTGGTGGATGGTGGAACGACCTCGTCGGGCCCGGAAAGGCCATCGACACCGACCGCTGGTTCGTCGTCGCGCCCAATATTTTGGGCGGCTGCCAAGGCAGCACCGGCCCGGCATCTCACGCCCCCGATGGAGCCGAGTTCGGCGCCCGCTTTCCATTTGTCACTATTCGTGATCAGGTCACCGCACAGGTTGCCCTGAGCGACGCTCTCGGCATTGAGCGCTGGGCTGCCGTGATCGGTGGCTCGATGGGCGGGATGCACGCCCTCGAGTGGGCGGTCGGGCATCCGGATCGCCTCGCCAAAGTTGCGATTCTAGCCGCACCTCCGGTATCGACCGCTGATCAGATCGCACACAACTCAGTGCAGGTCGAGTCGATTCGCACTGACCCCGCTTTCGCCGACGGCGCCTACTACGATGCGGCGGATGGCGATGGCCCCCACCGCGGCTTGGCTCTCGCCCGCCGCCTAGCCCTCATCAATTACCGCTCCTCCGACGAGCTCAATGAGCGCTTCGAGCGCACCTGGCAGAGCGAAGTGAGCCCGTGGGGCAAAGGCGGCCGCTATGCGGTCGAGAGTTACCTCGATTTCCACGGAAATAAGTTCGCACGTCGCTTCGATGCCAACAGCTACATCACACTCGTCGAAGCCATGAGCTCGCACGACGTGGCGCGCGGTCGCGGAACGGTGCACGAGGCTCTAGCCCGAGCGACGATGCCTGCGCTCGTACTCGGAATCGATAGCGACCGGTTGTTCCCGGTCTCCGGGCAAGAAGTCATTGCTGAACACCTACCGGGCAACCTCGACGGCGACGTTCCCCACGTCATTCATTCGCCGTTCGGCCATGATGGCTTCCTCATCGAAGATGAGCTCGTGAGCACGCAGCTCACACGCTTGCTCGCATTCTAAAAGCTGCTGAGAATCGCCCTGCGCTCAGCGTGTTAGTCAAAAATTGGCGTTTCCTCATGGCAAAGGCGGTGCGTCACCCCCGATAGAGGGACTAGATGTGCAAACATTGCCCCAAATGGACCTCATCGCAAAAGAACGGGATCGCCTACTGCAGCGCACAGCGCGCGTAGCGAGCCTCAGCTTTCTGACCGTATCGGTCATCTGTCTGAGCGTGCCCGGAGCCGTCGACACTCTGACGCTCCTGCTGTGCCTCCCTCTCTATGCGGTCATGGGCGTACTTCAGTTCCAGATGGGCAACAGTCGTTCTCTCGGCTGGGTTATTCCCTCATTCGTCGCAGGCAGCGTCGTCATCCTTCTCATTGCGGGCACCCCTGGTGGCCCCAGCCAAGCAGGACTGTCTGCGGTCGCTCAGTTGTCTTCCGCTTCTCTCGCGTGTTTGGCTATCGTCCTCACGACCACCGTTCTGCGTCGCGCCTTGCTTCTCGTTAGTTTTGTCACCATCGCGAGTGTGACAATGGTGTCAATCTCACCGTTCCAGTCCCCCGTCCGCACACTTGCACTACTGGTTTTCGGATGGATTCTGGCCGCTCTCATTGGCTTCTGGATTAGCTCCGGGGTTCCACAGGCTGTGCGACGTATCGCCAGCATCGGTCGGGCTCATCGCGCCGAACGTCAAGCCAGCGAAACAGAAGCGCAGCGCCGTCAAGGCGCCCGACTACTGCACGACACGGTGCTCGCCACTCTTACTCTGCTCGCACACTCGGGCGTCGGCGTCTCCGCTGAAGCCATGCGGCAGCAAGCCGGTGACGATGCTCGACTGCTACGCCAGTTGCGCCTCGGTGCTACGCCCACGCCTCAGGCGTCCGGCGACTACAACCTCAGCGCCCCGGTCAGTGAAACAGTCCTCGGCACCACGCTGGAGTCGGTCAAGCAACGATTCGGCCGCATGGGCCTCGAAGTTAGTTGGCACGGAACCGGCCAAGTCCTCCTCCCCAGCGATGTGCTTGACGCCTTTCTCCTCGCCCTCGCCGAATGTCTGGAGAACGTACGCCGCCACTCGGGAGTCACCGAAGCCCACGTCACCATTACTGAAGACGACACCACTGTGCGCGCAATGATCACCGATTCCGGGGTGGGCTTCATTCTCGACGACGTCGATTCAGCCAGCCTTGGCTTCAAAGAGTCCGTCGTCGCCCGCTTGAAAGAAGTCGGCGGCCAAGCTCGATTGTTCTCCACACCCGGCTCAGGCACCACCGTCGTGCTGGAGGTACCCCGATGACCTACGCTCCCCCCGAAGAAAACACGCTGGGTGTCATTGTTGGCGATAAAGGGCGCCACTCTAAAAGCGCCACCGTTCGTCGTCTAGCGCGAGATGACAGTCCGCGTCTTACCAGTCTCGGCACCGGCTTCGTCGGCGTCGGCGCCGCCATCCTCGTTAGCCTGCGCGCTGTGTACGGGCTCGTGTGGCTCGTCATTCAGTGGGACACCTATCCCAATCCCCTCATCGCGGCTGTCGCTTGGGGACTGCTCCTTCTCCTGATCGCCGCAACGATAACGATGGTTCAACTCACGAGTGGACAGCTTCCGCACTGGATGTTCGCCCTCTTCGCCGTTGGGCTCGCAAGCGTGATGGCGCTCGACATCTACGCAATTTGGGAGCTTCATGACATCGGCGGTTATGCCACTGCTGCGGTCGCTGCTGGGATGGCTCTGCTGCTCGTCTTGACGGTGCGACCGACCGTTGAACTTATCGCCGCGGTGTCAGTGGTGGGTCTCGGACTGTCCGCCGCCATCGTAGTCAACGTTCCGCTTACGGTCGACAACATCGCACCGCAGATTACGACCGTAGCCTTCGCAGTACTACCGACAGTGATTGGGCTCTCGCTCATCACCAATTTTCGCCGTTTGGTTCAAGTCGAACTTGACCGCGTGCTCGTCCAAAGCACGCTCACCGCCCCACGCTTCGCAGTCGGCATGATGGCATCCGAAGAACTCGCGCGCCTCGACCTCGCGGCAGAGAAGCTGCTCGACTCCGTGTCGAACGGCTCAACCACATTGCCGCTCGAACCCAAAATTGCATCGACGGCCGCTTCCCTCGCGACAGAATTGCGACTGCACCTCATCGAGGGCCGACGCGAGACATGGCTCTATCACGCCATCACCGAGTCTGACCTCCTCGGCAAATCAGTCACGCTTACCGACAAGGGCAGCCTCGCAGGGCTCCTCGATCCGGTGCAAAGAGATGGGCTTCTTTCCACCGCGTGGCTGTTCGTCACTGACACCACCAAGCGCGGAGCCAAAACTTCCGTGCACATCACTATCGCCCCCTCAACTACCGTTGTGGCCCCCGGCTTCGAAGACAAAGTAGCGGTCGGAATATCGATCACGTCGACGGGAGTGGCGCGAAATCGTGTCGATGCTTCGACGTGGGAAGCAGTGGCGAAGGTTGGTACTTACACCGACTCGATCGAGAACTCGAGCGTACGACTCGACATTGAATGCCTTGTCGATAACCCCGCTGACAAATAAATTCGTAAGATAAGACGATCTACCAGAGGAATTCATCGTGACTGAACCAACAAAGCGCATCCGGCTCGCACTCGTTGACGACCACCGAATGTTGCTCGGAGCGCTCACCGAGTGGATCCGTAAGGCTGCTGAAGACATCGACATGGTTGTCGCCGTACCCACGTGGCCCGAACTCACAATTCATCCTGAGTTCCCCGTCGACGTCGTCTTGCTCGACCTCGATCTCAAAGACAACATCCCCGTCTCACTGAAGATCAACACTCTCAAGTCGATGAACGTTCGTGTAGTTCTCATGAGCACCTACTCAGAGCCGAACGTCGTGCGCGAAGCGCTCGCCGCTGGTGCGCTCGGTTACCTCGTGAAGAGCGAAGATGCCGACATGATCGTCGAGGCGATCCGTGCCGCGTCGAAGGGCGAGTCCTTCATTTCTGCCGAACTCGACTTGGCAATCAACGCCGATGAGATTGGTGGAGCCCCCAAACTCAGCGCCCAAGAGCGTCGCGTCATGGCACTCTACGGTGGCGGCGAGCCCGTCAAGTCGGTGGCCTACCAGCTCAGCATCTCCGAGGAGACCGCCAAGAGCTATCTCAAGCGCATTCGCGAGAAATACCGCGTTGCAGGTTTCGATGTCGGCACCAAGGTAGCGCTGCGTAAGCGCGCCCTCGAAGACGGAATCCTGATCGAAACTGACACGATGCACCACCTTTAGACTGCGCCGTCCTTAGGTTGCACCGCTCAACACCAATCGCCCTGACCCCACTCGAACGGGGTCAGGGCGATTGTGCTTGCCCGGTCAAAAGCCACCGGCTTCTAGCTTTCAGCGCGAATAATCGCTTCCTCGAGGCGTTCGACCTTTCCTGCCATCTCGCCGGTACGACCGGGGCGAATGTCGGCCTTCAGCACGAGCGATACCCGCGACCCAAACTGGCCGACCGCATCTGTCGCAGCTTTCACGACGGCAAAGACTTCATCCCAGTCCCCCTCGATAGTCGTAAACATCGAATCAGTGTGATTAGGCAGCCCCGAGTTACGTACGACTGTGACGGCGGCCGCGACCGCATCGTGAACTGAGTCGGTGCCATCAGGCCCACCACTGGGTGCGATTGAGAATGCGACGATCATATTGACTCCTTTGCCATGGGACTGTGCGGGGGCGATGTGGGGATAGTGAGGCTTGTAGCGTCTGTTGGCGCTTCACCCGTTGACTCGAACTGAGCGGACAGAGCGGGTCGTCCCAGACGAACCAGATCTGCCAATGCCCAGACGAGGAGCGCGAGAAGCAGCACGTTTCGAGCGGTGACAACCGCGACCATAACGGGGTCGGCCGCCAACAGCCGCTCGTAGAAGTACGGATATACCAGCTGAGTAAGCGCGGCAATAGCAATACTGAACGCTGCAGGCACCCACCGTCGCGGAGATCGGGGAGCAGCGGTCACTAGTCCGAGAATCACGGGCACGGCAAGCCACGAGACGAATTGGGGCGAACCAACTTTATTCACCACAATCAAGGCGAGCACCAACGCAAGGCTCAAGGGCCCTAGAAGCTGCAGTGACCCTGTTCCCGCGCGTTCGATCGACCGGTTGGCACGAATACCGAGCGCCGCGACCGCGACCACTACAGCAGCGAGCAGCGGCGTCATCAGTGCTGCCACGGTGGCAACGTGGTGGCCCGCAACCTGGAAAGTCAGGATCGTCGAGTCGTAGTAAATGAATGAGTCGCGGGCGCCGGCCACTATTTGCCACAGCCAGATGCCCGCAACGGGAGATTCAACTTGGATGCCACGCCCGGTCTGCTCGGTCACAAAACTGAAGACGTAGCCGCCCGATCCGGCTAGTAGGGCAAAAACCACGACCGTCGCGGTGGCAGCTGCCGCAGCGATCGCGATAGTCCACCGAGCGCGCACAGCGATCAACGCCGCCAGAATAAGCGCCGCAGGCCACACTTTCACCCACGTCGCGCAAGCAAGTACAACTCCGGCGGCACGGGGGCGCGTGCTCAGCAGACCCACCCCGATGAGAGCGATCGAGACTGTGACGGCATCGATGCGACCTAATGCGATGGGGCCAAGAGCGACGAGAAAGCCCAGCCACCACCATCCGACAACCACCCCGCGGCGCGAGCGACCCCAGCGGGTGACGAACCCAAGTGCCACGAGGTTCAGTAGCATCACGAGGGTCAGCCAGGTCGCTCCGATGTACTCGAGACCGAAGGTCACCGACGCGAGAATTGGCACGATCGCGAGCAGCGGATACACCCACGGCATATCGACGCCCACGACGATTCCCGAGCCGTAAGCCTGCTGAGCCCACCCGGCGTAGACAAACGTGACATCCCCGAAGGGGTTACCTGGTCCGTGAAGGTTGAGCAATCCAAGCACAAGATGCCCGCCGACGAAGAGCAACCAGAGCGCAAGGGCACTGACGGTATGACGATTTAACACGGCAGCGTGGAGGACGCTGCCGACGGCGAGGTCTCTGCGAGCTCAGCGACGACACGAGAGACGCTCCTGCAAAGGTCGAGAATCGTCAACGGCCCGCCATCGCTCGTGAGAGCAGCCGCGCGGCCGTGTACGAAGGAGGCCGTCGCAGCGAGCCCCACAAGCCGCGCAGGGTTCTCAAGCACCTCGTCGCTATGGGTGGCCACAAGAGCGCCGAGGATGCCACCAAGCGCGTCTCCGGCACCGGCGGTAGCAAGCCAGGCTGGGGCAGCCGCAATCGCCATCGTCGAAGCACCGTTGGAGACGTATGTCGTATGGCCTTTGAGCAGCACCGTGCAGCCCAGTTTCGTAGCGGCCGATTCCGCCCAGTCGCGCGGGGCTGCCGCTATAGATTCCGCTGGCTCGCCAAGTAGCCGCCCTAATTCGCGGTAATGCGGAGTTATGACAGCGGGTACCGTCGTGTAGCGCACCACATCGAGGGCGCCACCGTCGAGCACGAGGGGCACGTTCTGGCGCAGCGCCGTCGAGATGTGACGGTCGGCGTCCGGCTCGCGGTTGGCATGGTCCATGCCGGAGCCAATGAGCCAGGCCTGCACCCGTCCCTCCCCCATCACGGCTTCAGGCCGACGCTGCAGCACGAGGTCTTGAGCGCGCTGCGCCCCGAGGTAGCGAATCATGCCGAGGCCCGTGCGTGCAGCTGCCTCAACACTCAGTACCGCAGCGCCGGGGTACTGAGCCGAGCCAGTGATCAGACCGAGAACTCCGCGAGTGTACTTGTCGTCATTCTCGCGGGGCAGAGCGATGTGGCGTGCCGCGTCAGCAGCACTCCACATCGGCTCAGCATCCATGGATGACAACGATAGTTGAGAACGTCGTTAGCGACGCCGGGTGGCGTCTTGCACTTCGCCGACGAGCACTTCGATGATGTCCTCGAGGAACAGCACACCGGTGGTCTCGCCTGTGGCGTCGAAGCTGCGCGCCACGTGAACGCCCGAGCGACGCATAGTCGCGAGGGCATCTTCGAGGTCGGTTTCGCAGTACATCGAAATGAGCTGGCGAATCCGCTTGGGCGGAACCGGCTCGTGGAACTCGCTCTCGTCAAGATCGATGACGTCCTTGAGGTGCAGGTAGCCGGTGGGCTCTCCTGCATCATTTAGCAAGATGTAGCGCGAGAATCCGCGTTGAGCTACAGCTTTCTCGAGATCCGCGGGAGCAGCATCTTCGGGCAGCGTGACGAGTCCCGACATCGGGATGGCGACATCGCGAACCTTTTTAGACGTGAACTCGAACGCACCGGTGAGCGTACCGCCGGCATCCGTCAGCACACCTTCGCGCGTCGACTGCGCGACGATTGTCGCCACTTCGTCGAGCGTGAAGACACTGTTCGCCTCGTTCTTGGGTTCGACCTTGAAGAGACGCAAGATCGCGTTCGCAATCGCGTTGAGCGCAACGATGATCGGGCGGAACACCGTCGCGATAAAAACGAGCGGCGGAGCCAAGATCAACACTGCGCGATCAGGGATCGAGAACGATAGGTTCTTCGGCACCATCTCGCCGAGCACTACGTGCAAGAACGAGACGATGATGAGCGCCATGATGAACGCGATCGTGCTGATCAATTCTTCGCTCAAACCGGTCAGTGCCAGCGGCACTTCGAGCAAGTGGTGAATCGCAGGTTCAGACACGTTCAGGATCAGCAGCGAACACACCGTGATGCCCAGTTGGCAGGCCGCGAGCATGAGCGTCGCGTGCTCCATGGCCCACAACGCAGTCTTTGCCGAACGTGAACCGGATGCCGCGAGCGGCTCAATCTGCGATCGACGTGCCGAGATAACAGCAAACTCCGCGCCGACGAAGAAGGCGTTAACGAGCAGCAGGACGAATAGCCAGACAATTCCCCAGACGTCCATTAGCTCACCACCTCAGCGTCGGTCGCGGTAACAACCGGATCAGGGGTAAACCTCACGCGGTCGATGCGTCGACCTTCCAATCGTTCAATGCGGAATACTCCACCTGCGGCGGTAATCGTGTCGCCCGTGCGCGGAACGCGACCGAGCTCGCTCATGAGCCAACCGGCCACGGTTTCGTAGGGGCCTTCTTCTGGCACTTCGACGCCCGTGCGTTCGAGTAATTCATCCGGGCGCAAAATCGCCGGGAAGGTGAACCAGTCGCGAGAACGAACCACGTCAGCTTTCGAGCGGTCGTGCTCATCAGAGACTTCACCGACAAGTTCTTCCACGAGGTCTTCGAGCGTCGCGACTCCGGCGGTTCCGCCGTATTCGTCAACGACGACGGCCATTTGGTAACCGCGGCCACGCAGTTCGGCGAGCAGGGCATCCAGCCGCATCGTCTCTGGCACTTGGAGCGCTTCAGTCTGCAGCGCAGAAACCGGCACGTCAGCGCGCTTCTTATGCGGAACCGCTACGGCCTGCTTGATGTGTACGAAACCCACGACGTCGTCGATGCTGTCGTCGATCACCGGGAAACGAGAGAAACCGGTGCGCTTAGCGAGATCAATGACGTCTTGAGCGCTGTCGGTGCGGTCGATGCTGTCGACCCGTGGTCGCGGAGTCATCACGTCTTGTGCTGTGTGATCGGCAAAGGCCAGCGTGCGTGCCAACAGCGTTGCGGTGTCCGCTTCGAGACTGCCTTGGCTGGCCGAGCGACGCACGAGCGAGGTCAGTTCTTCGGCGGTGCGGGCGCCAGAAAGTTCTTCTTTCGGCTCGATTCCTACAGAACGAAGGATGCCGTTTGCCGTGTTGTTGAGCAGGCTGACGGCGGGTTTGAACACCGTCGTGAAGAGCACTTGGAACGGCACAACGAACTTGGCTGTTGCTCGCGGGAGCGCAAGCGCGAAGTTCTTCGGCACGAGCTCGCCCACGATCATCGACAGCAGCGTGGCGAAGGTAACGGCCAGGATGCTCGCAATGATGGTCACGGCCGCTTCCGGCAACACGGCTCCGAGCGGCGCCTCAAGCCAGGTGCTGAAAGCGGGTTCGAGGGTGTAGCCCGCGAGCAGCGTGGTCAGCGTGATACCGAGCTGAGCACTCGAGAGGTGGGTCGAGGTGTGCTTGAGCGCCGCGATGGTGGTCGCGAGTCGCTTTTCGCCACGCTCTTGACGAGCTTCGAGGTCTGAGCGGTCGAGGTTCACGAGCGCGAACTCAGAGGCGACGAAGAAGCCGGTGCCGACAGTCAGCACGAGGCCAGCGGCGAAGAGAAGCCATTCATTCATGACAGTTCACCTCCAGCCGCGGAGGTAGGTAGAGAACGGGCGAAAAACAAGTGATGGTCGCACGGAGCGTGGCTCCGGCGACGACTAGAGGGAGGGTCGTCCATTATGGGCTTGAGTATAGGACAAATCGCTGAGAAACGAGAGTTCCGTTACCAGCTCACAGGCAAGGCTTTGCCCTCTTCGTACCCTGCTGCCGACTGGATTCCCACGAGGGCGCGCTCCCGGAACTCACGCAGGTTTGCAGCGCCGGCGTAGGTGCACGAACTACGCACTCCCGAGGTGATCATGTCGACGAGGTCATCGATAGAAGGGCGAGCCGGGTCGAGGTAAATTTTCGAACCTGAGATTCCTTCGGCGAAGAGTTCCTTGCGCGCGAGGTCGTAGGCGTCGAGCCCTCCAAAGCGAGCACGAACCGCCTTAGTGGATGCCATCCCCCAGCTGGTCTTGTAGAGAGCGCCAGCCTCGTCGGCGCGCAGCTCCCCCGGCGCTTCGATCGTGCCAGCAAACCATGAGCCGATCATGACGGATGCCCCACCCGCGGCGAGCGCGAGTGCCACGTCGCGGGGGTAGCGAACGCCGCCATCTGCCCAGACGTGGGCTCCGAGTTCGCGGGCGGTCGCGGCGGTTTCGAGCACGGCTGAGAATTGCGGGCGACCGACCGCAGTCATCATGCGCGTGGTGCACATCGCCCCCGGACCAACGCCTACTTTGATGATGGTGGCGCCTGCGCCCACGAGGTCACGGACCGCGGCGCTCGTCACGACATTTCCCGCAACTATTGGTACGCCCAGATCAAGCGCGGCGACGATCTCCACGGCTCGCACCATTCCTTCTTGATGACCGTGTGCGGTGTCGAGAACGAGGGTGCTCGCGCCAGCGGCCACAAGGGCGCGGGCCTTTGCGGCAACGTCACCGTTGATTCCGAGTGCAGCCGCGACGGCCAGCTTGCCTTCGCCGTCGAGCGCTGGTTCGTAGAGCGTGGAGCGAAGGGCACTCGTTTTACTCGTCGTGCCGACCACCGTGTCGCCATCGAGAACGGGAGCGAAAAGGATATCCCGTTCAACAAGAAGGTCGAAGAGCTCGCGGGCACTACCAAATTCCGTGCGGGCGATGGCGTGCGTTTCAGCACGAGCGATATCGCCCAGCTCAGCGCCCGGCAGCGCCGCAGCGAGGCGTTCGGCGTCTACTACTCCGGCGAGCGCTCCATCGTTCATCAGCACAACGCCATGACCAGCTAAGGGCGGCACTAGAAGCAGGGCTTTCTCGACGGTGTCCTGAGGATTGAGAAAGACTGCGGAGTCGAGATCAATGGGCTGAGAGCGCACCCAGGCCAGAGCATCCGCCATCTCAGCGTCACTGAGGTCTTGCGGCAGCACACCGAGACCACCGCGGCGAGCGAGACTCGCGGCCAAGCGTGGACCGGTAACGGAGTTCATATTGGAGGCAATGAGAGGGATAGTGGCAGAAGTCCCGTCTCCCGGTGCGAGCGAAACCGACATTCGACTCCCTACCGACGAGTGGCTTGGCACCAAAAACACGTCTGAGTAGGTCAAATCGTGGGTGGGCGTGGTCTCGTAGAAATCCATGGTCACGAGCCTAAAGGCCACTACTCGAAAACAATCTGTAAAAAAGTGACGAAAATAACGAAGTTCGTAGCCTCACGACCAGCAGACGCACAACAAAGCGATTAACATTGGTGGGGATGTCTGGCGCGCAGACTGCGCGCCGTTTTTGTGAACACCAGAACTGAAAGTAGGCGGTTTGACGTGTCAGGCCAAGTAACCGGAATCGCAGCGGACGGAGACTCCTCGAGCGACTTCGGGGCCAACGAATGGTTGGTTGACGAGATGTACGCAAAGTACCTCGAAGACAAGAACCTCGTGGATGAGGCGTGGTGGCCCTTCCTCGAGAACTATCAGCCCTCGAAAGAATCCACCCCCACCGCAGCGGCTTCCGCGTCAACGACGCCGGATGCTCCGGCCGCAGCACCGGCGACGACGCCCGCTGCGCAGCCGACCACCGGCGCAGCCCCTGCCGCAGCCCCTTCAGCTGTAGCACCCGCGGCACCGAGCGCGGAGAAGCCCTTCGTGGACGAAGCGAACCCGAGCACAGGCAGCCAGCCCGTCGCACGCACGACCTCCGTCGAGCCGAAGCCTCAGCCAATCCCCGCCGAAGCGCCTGCGACGACTCCGATCGAGACGTTGAAGGCAGAAGCCGACGCTAAGCCCAAGGTCGAGAATGTTGTGGCTCCCCTGCGCGGAGCCGCGAAGGCGCTCGCCTCCAACATGGATTCGAGCCTCACGGTTCCCACCGCGACGAGCGTTCGCACTATTCCGGCGAAGCTCATGATTGACAACCGCATTGTCATCAACAATCACCTCAAACGTGCTCGCGGTGGCAAGGTCTCGTTCACTCACCTCATCGCATGGGCGATCATCCAGACTCTCAAAGAGTTTCCGAGCCAGAACGTGTTCTACGACGAGCCCGATGGAAAGCCTTCAGTCGTCACTCCCGCGCACATCAACCTCGGTATCGCTATCGATATGCCGAAGCCTGATGGTACGCGTGCTCTAGTTGTTCCCGGCATCAAGAACGCCGAGACGATGGGCTTTGGCGAGTTCCTTGCTGCGTACGAAGACGTAGTGTCGCGTGCTCGCGCCAACAAGCTCACCGGCGCCGATTACATGGGCAACACAATCTCACTTACTAACCCCGGCGGCATCGGCACCGAGCACTCGGTCCCCCGCCTCATGCGCGGCGCGGGCACGATCGTCGGTGCCGGCGCTCTTGAATATCCGGCTGAGTTCCAGGGTGCGAGCCTCCGCACGCTCGCTGAGCTCGGTATCGGCAAGACCGTCACACTCACAAGCACCTATGACCACCGCGTCATCCAGGGAGCTGGCTCGGGTGAGTTCCTTAAGAAGATTCACGAACGTCTCATCGGCGAGAACCACTTCTATGAAGATATTTTCGCTGCGCTCCGCATCCCGTACGACCCCATCCACTGGGCCAACGACATCAGCGTCGACCTCGCCGACAACATCAACAAGACGTCGCGTGTTCAAGAATTGATCAACGCCTTCCGCGTTCGTGGTCACCTGATGGCAGACACCGATCCGCTGGAGTACCGCCAGCGTTCACACCCCGACCTCGATATTTCGAGCCACGGTCTTACCTTCTGGGATCTCGATCGCGAGTTCGTCACGGGCGGATTCGGTGGCAAGCGTCAAGCACTGCTGCGGGAAATTCTTGGGATGCTGCGCGATGCGTACTGCCGCACTGTCGGCATCGAGTACATGCACATTCAAGACCCTGAGCAGCGTCGTTGGATTCAGGATCACGTCGAGAAGCCGTACACGAAGCCCACGCACGACGAGCAGATGCGCATCCTAGGCAAGCTCAACGAAGCAGAAGCTTTCGAGACGTTCTTGCAGACTAAGTACGTCGGACAGAAGCGTTTCAGCCTCGAGGGTGGCGAGTCCACAATTGCTCTGCTGGATGCCGTTATTCAGAAGGCCGCCGAAGCCAACCTTGAAGAGGTTGCCATCGGCATGGCCCACCGTGGCCGCCTGAGCGTTCTCACGAACATCGCCGGCAAGACCTACGGTCAGATTTTCCGCGAGTTCGAGGGCACTCAAGACCCGCGCACGGTTCAGGGTTCGGGCGACGTAAAGTACCACCTCGGAACCGAAGGCACCTTCACCGCTGCCGACGGTCGCCAGATCCCCGTCTACCTCGCCGCTAACCCGTCGCACCTCGAAGCAGTAGATGGTGTGCTCGAGGGCATCGTTCGCGCCAAGCAAGACCGTCGCCCCATCGGCTCGTATGCGGTTCTCCCCGTCATGGTGCATGGAGACGCGGCTATGGCCGGTCAGGGAATCGTTGTTGAAATCCTGCAGATGTCGCAGTTGCGTGCATACCGCACGGGCGGCACCATCCACGTCAACATCAACAACCAGGTTGGTTTCACGACTCCTCCGAGCGAGGGTCGCACTTCGCAGTATTCGAGCGATGTCGCTAAGACGATTCAGGCTCCAATCTTCCACGTGAACGGTGACGACCCTGAGGCCGTTGTTCGCGTTGCGGAGCTCGCGTTCGCGTACCGCCAGAAGTTCCACCGCGATGTTGTTATCGACTTGATTTGCTACCGCCGCCGCGGTCACAACGAGGGCGATGACCCCTCGATGACGCAGCCGCTCATGTACAACCTGATCGAAGCCAAGCGCTCCGTTCGTACCCTGTACACCGAGGGTCTCGTCGGTCGTGGCGACATCACTCAGGAAGAGTACGAAGCAAGCCACCAGGACTTCCAGGACCGTTTGGAGCGCGCTTTCGCTGAAACGCATGCCGCTCAGACCGGTTCAATGCCTATCCTCACCAAGGACGGCAACGGAGTATCGGACCTCGAGCGTCCTGGTTCACAGCGCGACGACGCGATTGGCGAGCCCATCACCACGGGCATCGACGAAAGCGTTATCCACCTCATCGGTGACGCTCACGCCAACCCGCCGGCCAACTTCTCAGTTCACAAGAAGCTGCAGGCACTGCTCAAGAAGCGCACCGACATGAGCCGCAAGGGCGGCATCGACTGGGCCTTCGCTGAGTTGCTCGCCATCGGTTCCGTGCTGCTCGAGGGCACCCCGGTTCGTATGGCCGGTCAGGATGCTCGTCGAGGCACCTTCGTTCAGCGCCACGCTGTGCTCCATGACCGCGAAAACGGCCAAGAGTGGCTGCCGCTGCAGAACCTCTCCGAGAACCAATCGCGCTTCTGGATCTATGACTCGCTGCTCAGCGAGTACGCGGCCCTCGGCTTCGAGTATGGCTACTCGGTCGAGCGCGCCGATGCTCTTGTCATGTGGGAAGCCCAGTTTGGCGACTTCGCCAACGGCGCTCAGATCGTCGTCGACGAGTTCATCTCGAGCGCCGAGCAGAAGTGGTCGCAGCGCTCCAGCGTTGTCATGCTGCTGCCGCACGGTTACGAAGGTCAAGGCCCCGACCATTCCTCCGCCCGCATCGAGCGCTATCTCCAGATGTGCGCCGAGAACAACATGATCGTGGCTCGCCCGTCGACCCCCGCGTCGTACTTCCACTTGCTGCGTCGTCAGGCGTACTCGCGTCCGCGTCGTCCGTTGATCGTGTTCACCCCCAAGGCGATGCTTCGCTTGCGCGGTGCCACGAGCGATGTCGCTGACTTCACGAGTGGTCGCTTTGAGCCGGTTCTCGACGACGTTCGTCTCGACGACAAGTCGGCTGTCACTCGCGTGATTGTCACCTCGGGTAAGACGTACTACGACATCGTCGCTGAGCTCGACAAGCGTGAGATCAAGCACATCGCGGTCGTGCGGATGGAGCAGTTCTACCCGCTCCCTGTCGCTGACATGACGACGGTGCTCGAGCAGTACCCGAACGCCGACATCGTATGGACTCAAGATGAGCCTGAGAACCAGGGTGCGTGGCCGTTCATCAGCTTGGAACTTCAGCGCCACATTCAGTCGCGTGAGATCAAGCTCGCCTCGCGTCCGGCATCCGCCTCACCGGCGACCGGTTCGTCGAAGCGCAGCGCTCTCGAGCAGGCTGAGCTGATCGACCACGCGATTACTCAGCCGTAACCGCAACTGCGTTAACCACAAAGCGGGCATCCTCTTCGGAGGGTGCCCGCTTTTGTTATGGGGTGAGCACTCAGCGTGCTCAGCGTGAGAGCTCTTGTTACGCGTCTGCGAGCTTCGACAGAATTGCGCTCCGCAGATCGTCGGGCGCTGTCTCACGACAGGCCTGCTTGACCTTGAGCTTCAGCGCGAGAGCAACGAGGTGTTCGCTTGAGCAGGACTCGCAGTTGTCAAGGTGATCCGAAACATCCTGAAAATCTGCTTCGTTGAGTTCGCGGTCGAGGTATTCCTCGAGTTCGGCTTTCGCTTTTTCGCAACCGCAGTCGGTCATTTGGTGCTCCTTGATGCTGCTGGCGTGCCGGGGGTGCGGTCACGCGCATAGTCGGCCAATAGTTCACGCAACATGCGACGGCCACGGTGCAGTCGGCTCATTACGGTGCCTACAGGGGTTTTCATGATGTCGGCAATCTCTTGATACGAGAAGCCCTCGACGTCGGCGAAGTAGACTGCGAGGCGGAAATCTTCGGGGATCGACTGCAGCGCATCTTTCACCGCGCTGTCAGGCAAATGATCGATGGCTTCTGCTTCAGCCGACCGCGTCGAGACAGACTGAGTGACCGATTCTGCGCCGCCCAACTGCCAGTCTTCGAGCTCATCGATGGTGCCCTGATACGGGTTGCGCTGGTTCTTGCGATAAATATTGATGAACGTGTTGGTCTGGATGCGGTACAACCAGGCTTTCAAGTTCGTGCCCTGCTGAAACTGACCGAACGCCTGAAACGCTTTAATGAAGGTCTCTTGAACGAGGTCTGCAGCATCAGTGGGGTTGCGGGTCATACGCATGGCAGCGCCAAAAAGCTGGTCCATAAAGGGCAGCGCCTGCTCTTCGAACTGTCGTCGCTTCTCGTCGGCGGCAGCATCGGTGGCGCTGGGCTCAACTCTGTCGGTAGTCATTAGCGACAATTCTAGTTCGCTGATGACTGCATCCTGCTGGGTACTCAGTATTGCGGTCATACGGGCGCCTCCTCCGTGGGGTCTTAAACGCCGATACTCTTAGTAACTGATGTTCGTATCTAAGTATTCCAACCCAGAATTCAGCCCGTATGACGACGAGACGGTGCCAGTCACCACGGTGCCCGGAAATTGGCCAGCTCCAACCGTCACTCACGCTCTCTCGGCATCGCTGAGTTTGCCGGGAAGCAAGAGCCTCACGAACCGCGAATTGATCTTGGCGGCACTCTCCGATGGCCCCTCGCGTCTGCACGCTCCACTGCATTCGCGCGATAGCGCCCTAATGATCCAAGCCTTGCGCGCGCTCGGCGTCGGAATCACGGAGATCCCGACCGGCAATGCCTTCGGCCCCGACCTGCAGGTCACCCCCGGTGAACTTGAGGGCGGAACATCCATCGACTGCGGCCTTGCGGGCACTGTTATGCGCTTCCTTCCTCCCGTGGCCGCTCTCGCGCTCGGGCCCGTCGCGTTCGACGGGGATGAAGCTGCTTTGCGCCGCCCTATGCGCACCACAATCGACTCTTTGCGCGCGCTGGGCGTCGATGTCTCCGACGACGGCCGCGGCACACTCCCGTTCAGCCTGTATGGCATGGGAAAGGTCGCTGGTGGCGAAGTCAGTATCGATGCCTCCGCATCCAGCCAATTCGTTTCCGGGCTCTTGCTTGCGGCGGCACGCTTTGAGAATGGCCTGACGCTGCGTCACACCGGCGAAAAACTACCGAGCATGCCGCACATCGAGATGACGATTGAATGCCTCGCTGCGCGCGGCGTTGTTGTCGAGAGCCCCGAGCCTGGCGTGTGGGTTGTTCCCGCTGGACCGATCCGCGCCATCGATGTCGTTCTCGAACCTGATCTCTCTAATGCTGCTCCCTTCTTGGCTGCCGCTGTCGTTGCGGGCGGAACTGTCACGATCGAGGGCTGGCCCGATACCACCACGCAGGTGGGCGCTGATCTTGAGCAGTTGCTCCCGCTGTTTGGCGCGACCGCCATTCGCAAAGATGGCGCGCTTACGATCGACGGAGGCGCGGGAGTCGTTGGCGGTCAGCGTTACCCCGGAATCGAGCTCGACCTTTCCACGGGTGGCGAACTCGCCCCCGCCATCGTCGCTCTTGCAGCGCTGGCTTCTTCCACCAGCACAATCACCGGCATCGGCCACCTTCGCGGGCACGAAACCGACCGTCTTGCTGCTCTGCGCACCGAGATCAACGCACTCGGTGGATCCGTCACTGAACTCGACGATGGGCTCCACATCGAGCCCGCCGATCTGCACGGCGGCATCTGGCACAGTTACGAAGATCACCGGATGTCGACAGCCGGAGCCATCATTGGCCTTGCTGTTGAGGGAATTGAGATCGAGGGCATCGAGTCAACCGCTAAGACGCTCCCCCAGTTCCCCGAGCTGTGGCGCACGCTTGTCGGCGACGCTCCGCTCACCACCGACACCCTCGGGCTCCTGTAGCGATGAGCTGGCTCACTGGTGACGACGATGATGACGACCGCGCCTACAGCGAGTACGACGAAAGTTCGGTGCGCATGCGCCCCAACCCCAAGGCCAACAAGCCGCGCAGCAAAATTCGCCCGCAGCATTCGGATGCCATCGAAGGGCGCGTGTTCAGCGTCGACCGCGGCCGCTACGGCGTCTGGGTAGCCGAAGGAACCCCCGAAGAACGCCAGATTATTGCCGCCCGCGCTCGTGAGCTCGGGCGCAACCAGCACGGCAAGGTTTCTGTCGTTACCGGCGACTGGGTCGACCTCGTGGGCGACACGAGCGGCACCGAAGGAACCCTCTCGCGCATTGTGCGCATTCGCGAACGCACCACACTTTTGCGCCGAAGCGCCGACGACACGGATGCCGTCGAACGCATCATTGTCGCTAACGCCGACCAGATGCTCATTGTTGTTGCCGCAGCAGACCCGGAGCCGCGACCGCGACTCGTCGATCGCTATCTTGTTGCTGCGTACGACGCGGGAATCGATCCGATCCTCTGCATCACTAAAACTGACTTGCAAGATCCGGCGCCGTTTTTGGAGAACTTTGCCGGTCTCGACTTGAAAGTCATCGCGAGCCGCTCTGATGAGGTTCCCCTCGACGAGTTGCGCGCTGCGCTCGAAGGCCATACGACGGTGGCGGTTGGCCACTCGGGTGTCGGCAAGTCCACGCTCGTCAATGCCCTAGTACCGGATGCCAATCGTGCGGTGGGGCGCGTCAATTCGGTTACCGGTCGTGGTCGCCACACCTCGTCGTCAACGATGTCGTACCGCGTCGGTTCTGGCTGGGTCGTCGATACTCCGGGTGTACGTTCCTTCGGGCTCGGGCACATCGACCCGAGCAAGATTCTTTCGTCATTCACTGATCTCTCCGAGCTGGCGGAAGACTGCCCCCGCGGCTGCACCCACCTGCCGGATGCTCCCGACTGCGCCATCTCGGAGGCTGTTGTTTCCGGCGCTCTGGGCGAGGTCGGCCGGCTACGACTTGACTCGTTCCAGCGGCTCATCACGACCCTCGGGTCGGCTAGCGTGTAACTGTGACCGAATACACTCTCGCCGACGATCTTTCTCTGGCCCTCGCTCTCGCAGGCGACGCCGACCTCATCTCCCTCGACCGCTTCACCGCGCTCGATCTTGAGGTCACGACGAAGCCCGACCGCACTCCGGTAACGGATGCCGACAAGGCGGTCGAGCGCAGCATCCGTGCCGGCATTGCTGCGGCACGCCCGGGCGACTCGATTCTCGGTGAAGAGTACGGCGAGGCCGGTGACTCGAACCGTCAGTGGATCATTGACCCGATCGACGGCACCTCTAACTTTTTGCGCGGAGTTCCGATTTGGGGCACCCTGATTTCGCTCGTGATCGACGGCGTTCCGCAAGTGGGTGTCGTGAGCTCGCCGGCTCTCGGCAAGCGCTGGTGGGCCGCAACCGGTCACGGCGCGTTCGCCCAGGCCCGCGATGGCGAGGCAGAGCAGATTTTCGTGAGTAAAGTGACGTCTCTTGATGCTGCATCAATCAGCTACAACAGCCTGTCGGGGTGGGATGGCGCAGGTCGCTTAGATGCCGCGATCGCTCTCACTCGCGCGACGTGGCGTTCGCGCGCCATCGGCGACATGTGGGCATATATGCTGCTCGCTGAAGGTGCTCTCGATGTTGTGGGCGAGTTCGATCTGCAGCCCTACGATATGGCGGCCCTTATCCCGATCGTGCAGGAGGCTGGCGGACGCTTTACGTCAGTAGCTGGCGAAGATGGACCGTGGCACGGCAGTGCACTGGCCAGCAACGGCATTCTTCATAACGATCTGTTGAACTTTCTCGGATCTCACTAAAGGATCACCCTTTTGCGTTAGCTGTGAAACACCTGTGTTAAGTAGTCTTGATTGGTACGAAGCGCCACACATTGAGACGAAAGAGACCTACTTCTATGACGACAGAGACAATCTGGCGCCGAACGATCGCTATCGCTGCGGTAGCCGCTGCTGCAGTGGCCCTGAGCGGATGCAGCATCCTCGATCAGGTAACGAACGAAATCAGTGACGCCGTCGACTCCGGTCCCGGCACCACTCAAGACATCTTTAGCCTCGTCGTGGGCGACTGCGAAGTCGGAAACCAAGACGGTGGAGAGGTCTCGAGCACGAAGACCATCGATTGTGCCGAGCCGCACGATGCCGAGGTCTACGCCGCATCGTACTTAGCCGAAGGGGACTTCCCCGGTGACAGCGTCATCGAAGAGCAGGCCACCAACGACTGCTACGCCGAATTCGGACCTTTCATGGGAATCGAATATGACGACTCTGTTTACGATTTCTCTTGGTACTACCCCACCGAGGGCAGCTGGTCAGAGGGCGACCGCGAGATCCTTTGCCTCATCTACGATCCCTCGGGCGCGCAAATCACGGGTTCGCTTGCGGGCTCCGCGCTGTAAGAACTGCATCCTGACGGCCGGCGAAGAGTTTCTCTTCGCCGGCCGTTGTTGTATTGAGGGAAGAAACAACGACCTCAAGGATGTTGCACTCTATGACCCGATACGAAACTCTGGGATCAGCACAGAATAAGGCGGTAGCGAACTATGAAGATTGAATTCCCTGGCTCCAACGGCACCATGCTTGCCGCCCGTCTCGACCTTCCCGAGGGAACGCCCTCGGCGTATGCGCTCTTTGCGCACTGCTTTACCTGCTCCAAAGACTCTTTCGCTGCGTCTCGCATCTCTCGCGCGCTCGGCGATTACGGCATCGCCGTACTACGTTTCGACTTCACTGGACTGGGCGGATCCGACGGAGACTTCTCCAACACCAACTTCAGTTCGAACATTGACGACGTCGTTGCCGCCACCGAGTATCTCCGTGACAACTACCGCGCGCCGACCATCCTCATCGGTCACTCCCTCGGAGGTGCCGCTGTGTTGGCGGCCGCGCACCGCGTGCCCTCAGCCCGCGCCGTAGCAACTCTCGGCAGCCCGAGCGACCCCGCTCACATCAGTAACCTCTTCTCCCACGCCAGCGCCGAGATTGTGGCGGAGGGAGAAGCGACAGTCCAACTGGGCGGCCGCCCTTTCCGCATCCGCAAGCAACTGCTCGACGACATCGCTTCTCAGCCGCAAAGCGAGCGCCTACGAGACTTGGATGCCGCGTTGCTGGTGCTGCATTCCCCGATTGACCAGACGGTGGGCGTCGACAACGCTCGTGAAATTTTCGATGCGGCACGGCATCCGAAGTCCTTCGTCGCCTTGGATGGCGCCGACCACCTACTGAGCGACCGGGATGACGCTGCCTTCGCCGCGAGCATGATTGCCGCGTGGGCCGCCCGCTACGCTTTCGATCGCGCCGATGCTGCCGCACCTCACTCCGCGCCCTCGAACTCGACTGCGGCTTCCACCGCAGCGGCGCCTGCAACTGCAACTGCGTCAGCGCCTGTGGTTAGCCCGAGCGCAACTGTGACAGTCGACGGCAGTGCCGTCATCGTCACCGAGAGCGGCCCCGCCCGCTACGAACAGCGCGTATTTGCTTCCGGTCACGAGCTCGTCTCCGATGAACCCGCACCGCTCAGCGAAAACCACGGCCCGGCGCCGTACGACTTCATTCTGGCGGGCCTCGGCAGCTGCACCTCGATCACGATCCGCATGTACGCCGATCGCAAAAAGATGCCCCTCAAGGGCGTCAGCGTACGGCTCACGCGCGAACGCCTCAAAGCCGCCGACTGCGACCACTGCACGTCGACCGAGGGAATGGTCGAGCACTTTACGCGCGAACTCACCTTCGACGGTGATCTCACCAACGAGCAACGCGATTCGCTCCTCGTCATCGCCGATAAGTGCCCCGTGCACCGCTCGCTCGAGGGCGAAATCTCAATCAGCACGACGCTGGCCGCCCAGAGCTAGAACACAGCGACGGCTCGCGGCCTCCGGCTAAGGACCTCAGCGCTTGGACGCTTCATAGGCAATTCGAAGCAACTCTCCCTAGCCCTCACCAGTCCGGCGAGCTACAGTAGTTAGGTAACCCTAACTTCTTAGCGAAATGAGCCGGCGCCTCGCGCCCACAATTTATGACTTTTGAACGCGAATCCGTCAAGCACCCCCTCGCCGCACGCCGTCTTTCGGTGAGCGCCGTGAACTACCCCGCCCCGTCGATCGCTCGCATCACGCTCAGCGGAGACGAGCTCGAGGGGTTTATCAGCAGCGGCCCCACCGATCATGTCAAGGCGTTCTTCCCCGACCCCGCCACCGGTGTTTTGACGGCACCCACCATGACTGAAGACGGTCTCAAGCGCGTCGGCGAGGGCAAGGTCTTCTCCCGTGACTACACCCCGCTCGGCTTCCGCAGCTACGACGGGCACCACGAGCTCGACATCGACTTCGTCGTCCACGGTGACGAAGGTCCCGCCTCCGCCTGGGCCGGAAAAGCACAAGTCGGCGACGAGATCGTCATTGCTGGCCCGCGCGGCTCGAAGCTTCTCCCGCAGGGGGCAACGCACGTCATCCTGATCGCCGACGAAACCGCGCTTCCGGCTGCATCGCGCTGGATCGAAATGTTGCCGACTTCGGTGCGCATCACCGCGCTGTTCGACGTGGCCGACGAGAGCGTCGAGAGTTACTTCAGCGAGGAGCTCAACGCCCGTATGGACGCCCAGTGGTTCTACCGTCGCGAAGGCCTCGGTCAGCTGGAAGCTGCGCTGCGTGCCCTCGGTGAGATTGGCGAATCTACCTTCGTCTTCCTCGCCGGCGAAGCGACAACTTTGGTGCCGCTGCGCCGCTACCTCCGCCGCGAGCTGGGGCTCCCCAAGCAGCAGGTAACCGCCGACGGCTACTGGCGTCGCGGTGTCACGGATGCCGATCACCACGCTCCCATTGACCCGAGCGACCCCGAAGACTAACGAACACAGCAAGCACGCGCGAGCACGGCTCTCCGTCGGCCGCGCGTGCTCGACTGAGCACCTTTTTCAGTGCACATTTCCGGCCACCAAATCGGCCCCGAGTGTATGCTGAGGGCACAAGTGAACAGCCGTCATTCCGCCGCGGGAGAGTCCTTCCGATCGATGGTTGGCGCCGTAGGAGCAAACCCTCTCCGGGAATCTCTCAGGCCCCAGTACCGCAGTGGATAGGCAACTCTGAAAAGTAGTCGGCCCTGTCCGACTCGCCGACGGGGCAACGCGACGCCACAAGCGTGCGGAAACTCTCAGGCCCAATACAGAGCGGAGAGGACTCAACGACGCCCGCACGACGCAGTGTGGTGAAGAAACGGAGTCACCGTGGCCATTCGCAATCTGACCCCCACCACCGAAGTACCCACTCCTTCTCTCGAAGAAGTGCCGCTCAGCAGCTTCGACCTCTTCACGGTCGGCATCGGCCCTTCGAGTTCTCACACCGTGGGCCCCATGCGCGCTGCGGCGTCCTTCGCCGCTGATCTTGCCGAGCACGGGATGCTCGACTCTGTCGCCACCGTAAAGGTGCGCCTCTATGGTTCCCTGGCCGCAACCGGTGCAGGCCATGGCACGATGAGCGCCGTGCTCATTGGGTTGGAGGGCAACCTTCCCGACAAGGTTCTCCCTGCCGAGATGAAAGAGATCTTGGCGCGCATTGAAGAAACCGGCACGCTGAGTCTGGCGGGCAGTCGTGAGGTGCCGTTCCGCGAGGCCGAGATTGCCCTGCACCCGCTGACTGTGCTCGACGGGCATCCGAACGGTATGCGCTTTGCCGCATTCGCGGATGCTGGCGAGCCCGTTCTCGAAGCAACCTACTTTTCCATCGGCGGTGGTTTCATCTATCGCGAGGGAGACAACCGCGATGGCACCAACGGTCTCGATCACGTTGCGGATCCCTTGCCGTTCCGCACGGCGGCGCAGCTGCTCGCGCACTGCCGTTCCGAGGGCCTCTCGTTCAGTGGCGTGATGTTGCGCAACGAGCTCGCCCGCCGCTCTGAGGCGGAGGTTCGCGCCGGCCTGCTTCACATCCGCGACGTCATGGACGAGTGCAAGAACAACAGTCTCGAGCGCACCGGCAATTTGCCGGGCACGCTCAATGTACGCCGCCGCGCTCCTGATTGGCACGCGCGACTGCGCACCGAAGACCCCGATCGCGACCCGGCTTTCTGGCAAGAGTGGGTCAACCTCGTCGCCCTCGCGGTCAACGAAGAGAACGCCTCTGGTGGCCGCGTTGTCACCGCCCCCACTAATGGCGCTGCTGGTATCATCCCCGCCGTGCTGTTCTACGCGACGCATTACGCTCCCGGCATGAAAGACGCCGATCAAGCGATGAAGGATGACGCTACCGTGCGCTTCTTGCTGGCTAGCGCCGCTGTGGGCGTGCTCTACAAGCGCATGGCCTCCATCTCGGGCGCAGAGGTCGGATGCCAGGGAGAGGTCGGCTCAGCCTCCTCTATGGCGGCTGCGGGTTTGGCCGAGATTTTGGGCGGCACGCCCGAGCAGGTCGAGAACGCTGCGGAGATCGCGATGGAACACAACCTCGGACTCACGTGTGATCCCATCGGCGGCCTAGTGCAGATTCCCTGCATCGAACGCAACGCCATTGCTGCGGCTAAGGCCATTAACGCCGCCAAGATGGCGCTGTGGGGCGACGGCACCCACCGGGTCTCGCTCGACGAGGTCATCATCACGATGGCCGAGACCGGCAAAGATATGAGCTCGCGCTACAAAGAGACGTCGATGGGTGGCCTCGCCGTCAACGTCGTCGAGTGTTAGCAGCCAGCGCGATTACGGGCGCGTGTAGCGCAGCAGCAGCGTCCCATCGGGAGCGCTTAAAGCGTGGGCCAGCATCATGTCTTGCGGGGTCGCATCGGCGGCGTCGACAATGCGACGCGCAGACCCGCCTTCGAGTCGTGGACTGACGGTAAGGCACAGCTCGTCGACAACGCCTTGGGCGATCATCGTAGCGAACAGTGTCGGCCCGCCCTCGCTGTGCAATTGAGGATACCCGTGCTCCGTCAGCACGTGCTTCAACTCCGCGGTGTCGACTTGCGACTCCCCCGCAACGATGATGTCCGCGACTTCTTCGATGCGTTTGCGTTGCTCAGCGGAAGCTTTCTCGGTGGTGATGACAAACGGCCGTGTGGCGTACGACTCGAGGTCCTTTGGCTCCAACCGCAGTGATGCGGTAACAATCGCGAAGGGCGGCTGCGCGCTGAGTCCATTCGTGGTTCGCCACGACACCGACTCCTCGTCGAGGGCGAGATTGCGGTAGCCCTCGTGACGCACGGTGCCCGCACCCACGACGATGACATCCGCGAGTCTGCGTAGCAGCGGAAACACGCGACCGTCCGCCGGTGTTCCGAGCCCACCTGAGACGCCCTCGTGAGTAGCGGCCCCGTCGATGCTCGACACGAAGTTAGCGCGTAACCACGGCGTCGCTCGATCAGTCACGGCGTAGCTCGCGAGAAGCTGCTCGTCAGTCAGTGCAGTTCCTGCAGTCAAGAAGTGGATGTCGGATGCAGCGGCCACGGTTTACCTTTCGTTGGCGTCGGACATGTTGTGCTTCAGCACCGCCGGCTCGCGAAGCCCGAGGATAGCTTCTGCCATTCGTACGGCATCCACCGTCTCGGCCACTTCGTGCACCCGCACGACGCGGGCGCCGTTCAGCACACAGGCAACCGCGGCCGCGAGCGAGCCTTCGAGACGTTGGCGCTTCGGTTTCTCGAGCACCTCACCGATGAAGTCTTTGTTCGATAGGGCGACGAGCGTGGGCAGCCCCAGGTCAGTAATCGCGTCGAGGCGACGAGTGAGCTCAAGGCTATGCAGCGTGTTCTTGTTGAGGTCGTGCCCGGGATCAACAAAGAGACGGTCATCCGGAACCCCCGCGTCCATAGCCCGCTCGACTCGGTTCTGGAGAAAGTCCCGCACCTCAATAGCGACGTCGTCATACTGCGGGCGAGCGAATTGGGTTCGTGGCTGAGCCCGCGAATGCACCAGGATCAGCGATGCCTCGCTATCGGCGACAACCCGGGCGAGGTCGGGATCGCTGAGCCCCGTGGTGTCGTTAATTACCGTGGCGCCTGCGGCGATGCTACGCCGTGCAACCTCTGAGTGGAAGGTATCCACAGAAATGACAACGTCGGATTCTGCTCGCAGCGCCTCAACAACTGGCACCACGCGATCGCACTCCTCCTCAACCCCGAGCGGGTCGCCCGGAGCGAACGGTACTCCCCCAATGTCGATCCAATCAGCGCCATCGCGCACCGCTCGCAGCGACGCTGCCACGGCATCTTCGAGCGCATAGTTTGCGCCGGCGTCGTAGAAGGAATCGGGCGTGCGGTTAACGATCGCCATCACCGCCACGCGCTGTGAAAAATCGAAGGTTCGATCGCCGATGGTGCGGCGGGGATTCCGCAGCGAAGGGAGCACAAAACTCATACTCCCTATACTGGGCGACGATACTGACAAGCGCCTCTCAGGTCAGCCTCATCTGGTCGACGCTAACGGCGGGCGCTGTTCTCGATTTCGAGTTCTCAGGACAGCTGCGACCGCGCGGGAGCAATCACGGAGTCGACGATCGCTTCGATAGCGAATTCCGATGCTCGGCCGAGGTCGACAGTCTTGGGGTCGAGGAGCCACTGCACTTGCAGCCCGTCCATCACCGCCAAAATGCTGGCGGATGCGAGGTCGATCTTTTCTTTCGATGTGATTCCGTGCTCGGCGCACACAATCTTAAAGGCGTCGGAGACCGCACCGCGCAGCACTTCATACCGCTTTTCGAAGAAGTCGCGCCCGGGGTGATCGTCTGTCACCGACTCCGCAGACAGCACAGCGTAGGCCTGAACGATGCCGGGGCGGCCCTCATTGATAAACGCCGTGCGAACCAGGTGGCGGAAAAGTGCGATCCCGTCCGGGATGTGTTGTTCTTCGAGATCAGCAACGTCTGTCTCATCGCGGAGGGCAAGCACTTCGAGAAGAAGTTTGTCCTTTGAACCAAAGTGATGCAGGATTCCGGCGTGAGTCATGCCCACTTCGTCGGCAATCTCTTGCAGCGTTCCGCCGGTAAAGCCCTTGTTTCCAAAGATTTCGACCGCGGCATCGAGGATGTCACGGCGCCGAGCGAGCGTCTCAGGTCGGGAACGGGGTGGCCGCCGATTAACTGCCATGGTTCGCCTCCCCCTTTAGCTGCTTTCCGGATGAAAGTATATCCGCGCACGAGCATCGAGCTCGACTAAACGGATGCTTGCTTAACTTACTTACTTGATTGTAAGGTAAACCCGCACTCAGTTCGACGCCGTCGTCGTCCTTCGGACACGCCCGGCTTTATACACTCACACGCACAGGGTCGTGCGCCCACACGAAGGAGAATAGCAATGAGGCTAAGAACATCCATCGGTGCCATTGGCATCGCGGCGGCGCTGGCGCTGACCGGCTGCGCCAGCGGCGGCGATAGCGGTAGTGGTAGCGGCGCGGCACTCACCATCGCAAAGCCAGACGGCGCGATTACCACCGAATCCCACAATCCCTATTTGGGCGACTCGTCAGCGTCGAAGTATGGCTACGCCAAAGTCATTTTCGAAACCCTGGCTCTCGTCAACCCGACAGGCGACCTCAGCACTACCCCGTGGCTCGCGGAGTCCGTGGAGTGGAACGACGACTACACCGAGCTAACTGTCGTGCCCCGCAACGGCGTGACCTGGAGTGACGGCACCGCCTTTACCGGCGATGACATTGTGTTCACCTTTGACCAGTTCCTCAACGGTTCGCTCGCCGACACGAGCGGCCTCAAGTACGAGGGCGCGACTGTCGACGGAGACGCCATCACACTCACGTTCGGCGACTCAAAGTATGTCGCGCAGGCTCGCGTTTTGCACACCCCCATAGTTCCCAAGCACATCTGGGAGAACATCGAGGACCCCAACACTGACCCGCTCACCGAAGAAGGTCTCGCTGTCGGCACCGGTCCCTACGTTCTCGACAACTGGTCGACGGAATCCGTCACCCTCGCGGCGAACCCGAATTACTGGGGCGGAGACCTGGCGGTGCCGGAACTGCACTACGTTTCGTACGGCGACAACGCAGCCCTCACCACCGCGCTCGTCTCTGGCGAAGCCGACTGGGCGCAGGCGTTCATCCCACAAATCGAGGCGAGCTACCTCGCCGCGGATGAGGCGAATCATTTCCTCGTGTCGCCCACCGCGGGAGCAGGCACCCTGTTCATGAACCTTCAGACGAAGCCGTTCAATGACCCGGCTCTCCGCGAAGCGTTGGCATGGACTATCGATCGTCAGGCCTACGTCGACATCGCGCGTGAAGGAGCGAGCGAGGCGATTTGGAGCGTGACCGGGCTGAGCGATCTGCTCGAGAATGAAATCCTGCCCGAGTACAGCGGCCAGAATTACAAGGTCGACGTCGACAAAGCGAAGCAAATCCTCACGGATGCCGGCTACACCTGGCAAAACGACAGTCTGATCGACCCCGATGGCGAGGCCGTTTCGTTCTCGATCTCGGTTCCTGCTGGCTGGAGTGACTGGAACACTGAGCAGGCTCTGCTCGCTGAAGAACTGAGCGAAGGCCTCGGCATCGATGTCAACGTTGACCAGCCTGACTGGGGCGGCTGGGACGCCGCGCGTCAAGAAGGAACGTTCCAGGCGATCATCCACTGGCTCGAGGACACGGGCAATGCATATGGCCTGTACACCTCGACCATGGACACCAAGTGGATCGTCGATGATCGCGCTCAGTTCAACTTCGGACGATTCGACGACTCCGCGGTCACTGAAGCGTTGAACACCTACGCGAACACCGCTTCCGACGATGAGCGAACGGCTGCTCTCGAGGTTATCCAGACAGCCTTCGTAGACAATGTTCCCGCGATTCCGCTCGGCGCGCACCCACTCCTCGGCGAATACAACACCCGGAACTACGTTGGGTTCCCCACCGAGGACGATCAGTACGCATCAGCGGATCCGACTCAGCCGGGGATCGTGCAGATCCTCACAAAGCTGACACCAGCTAGTTAGCTAACGGGCTAACAACTCCACCGCTGGCGGGGCAGTGCGTCTATCGCACTCGCCCCGCCAGCCATCAGGAATAAGTCGTCAGGACTACGTCGTCAGGCGCTACACACCAAGCGCTAGGCACTAAGAAAGCGAGCATGAACCAATGGGAGAATCCCTGCTCTCCGTCAGAGACTTCTCGGTCGTCTACGACGTCGATCCGCCCGTGGAGGCCGTTACCAATGTCAACATTGATCTTCATCGCGGCGAGATCCTCGGACTGGCCGGCGAGAGCGGATGCGGCAAGACCACTCTTGCTTACGGAGTCCAGCGACTACTCAAAGCCCCCGCGGTAATCACCAGCGGTTCCGTCGTCTTCCACGACTCGTCGGGCGAGGACATTGAGATCAACGCGCTAGAGCCCGAAGAAATGCGCCGGTTTCGTTGGGACAAGATCTCTATGGTGTTCCAGGGCGCCATGAACTCTCTCAACCCCGTAGCGACGATCGGATCACAGCTCGAAGATGTTTTCGAGGTCCACCGGCCGACACACACCAAAGCCGAGCGACGCACCGCGGTTAGTGAACTGCTTGAGATCGTCAAAGTTGGCGCGCAGCGGTACCGCTCCTTTCCCCACGAGCTGTCCGGCGGTATGCGCCAGCGCGTAATGATCGCTATGGCACTCGCCCTCCGCCCGCAGCTGATGGTGATGGATGAGCCAACCACAGCGCTCGATGTGCTCGTTCAGCGCGAGATCCTGCGCCAAATTTCTGCCCTACGCCATGAATTCGGGTTCTCTGTCATCTTCATCACACATGACCTCCCCCTTCTCCTCGAAATTAGCGATCGCATCGCGATCATGCGAGACGGCCAGATCGTTGAGCTCGACACGGCAGAGCAAATCTGGACTAATCCGCAAGACGATTACACCAAGTCACTACTGGCATCCTTCCCGCGCCTCACCGGTGAGAAAGGTCTGGT
Source organism: Rhodoglobus sp. NPDC076762 (assembly GCA_040687235.1). Lineage (GTDB taxonomy): Bacteria > Actinomycetota > Actinomycetes > Actinomycetales > Microbacteriaceae > Rhodoglobus. The sequence goes on from JBFBMV010000003.1 coordinate 244,995, forward strand.
TTCGCGATGAGCCTTCTCGAATTCGATGCTGTCACCAAGATTTACTCCGTACGGGGCGCCGGCCAGATTAGGGCGCTAGATGATGTGAGCTTTACGCTCCAGTCCGGCCACACAACCGGGCTTGTCGGCCAGTCAGGAAGCGGCAAGTCGACGATTGCGAAGATCCTCACTCAACTCGAAACGCCAACGACCGGCGAGGTGCGTTTGGGGGGAAAGCCGATCCCCCGTCGCGGTAAGGGTCTTCGCTCGTACCGCCAGCAACTGCGTATGGTCTTTCAAGATCCGTTCGCCTCGCTCAATCCCTACCACTCGATCGGCTACCACATCCAGCGTCCGCTTCAGCTCGACAATGTCGTGCCGAAGGAACAGCTCGACGACGAGGTGCGACGCCTTCTCGGCCGCGTGCACCTTGAGCCAAACACCGTCATCGACCGACGGCCCCACGAACTTTCCGGAGGCCAGCGGCAGCGCGTTGCCATTGCCCGCGCGCTTGCTTCTCGGCCACAGTTCCTCGTCGCCGATGAACCAGTCTCGATGCTCGATGTGTCAATCCGACTCGGGGTGCTGAACTTGCTCGCCGATCTGCAACGCGAAGAGGGCCTCGGCGTGCTGTACATCACTCACGATCTGGCGACCGCTCGCCATTTCAGCGACGAGATTATCGTGCTCAACCAGGGGCGGGTGGTCGAACGCGGAGCTGCCGACGACGTCATACTTCGCCCGCAAGACCCTTACACACAAAGGCTTCGTACGGCATCCCCCGATCCCGATAGGCACTTCGGGTCGGCAACCGGCATTATCGGAGGAACTCAGTGACCGCTATCCAGCCTCAGCCTTTCACCGACGACTCCGACAGTGTCGAGGCCGATACCACCCCCACGAACGCCGTTAAAGGACACTCGCGTATCCCCTGGAGGTTCCTCGGCGGCCGCGCGCTGTTCTACCTCTTCACGCTATGGGCCGCGATCACGATCAATTTTTTCCTGCCCCGCATGATGAAGGGTGACGCGGTCACCCAATACCTCGCCCGAAACCGCAATGTCACTCCCGAGGCCGCCGAGGCGCTGCGATCGCTCCTCGGCCTCGACACCGATAAGTCGCTTCTGCAGCAGTATGTGGAGTACCTCGGTCTTCTGCTTCGCGGCGATCTCGGAGTCTCACTGCTGCACGGCCTGCGCCCCGTCACCGAAGTCATCAGTCAATCCCTCCCCTGGACTTTGGGTCTCGTAGGCTTCGCGACCCTCATCTCTTTCGCGATCGGAACCATCGGCGGAGCGATCGTCGGATGGCGACGCGGGAGCAAGCTCGATGCGCTCATTCCCATCACAACATTCCTGAGCACCATCCCTTACTTCTGGCTTGGCCTGCTCGCAATCGCTCTCTTCTCGGTGAACCTCGGCTGGTTCCCGATCGGTAAGGCATACGGTGTCGGCATTTCGCCGGAGTTCTCGTTCGAGTTCATCGGCCAGGTTATCCACCACGGAACGTTGCCCGCGCTGACGATCGTTATCGCGTCGCTGGGCGGATGGATGCTCGGCATGCGCAACATGATGCTCACCGTGCTCGATGAGGACTATGTCATGGTGGCGCAAGCCAAGGGAATGCCGAACAGCCGGGTGCTCTGGGGATATGCGGCTCGCAATGCTGTGCTCCCCCAGATTCAGAGCTTTGCCTTATCGATCGGATTCATAGTCGGCGGCACGATCGTGATGGAGGTGGTGTTCAGCTACCCGGGGCTTGGCAAACTGCTCCTCGATGCCACCAATGCGAAGGACTACGCGCTCATGCAGGGGGTCTTCCTCGTGATCACTCTCTCAGTGTTGCTGGCGAATGTGCTCGCAGACATTGCCTATGCATTCCTTGACCCGCGCACGCGCCAGACGGAGGACTGAGCCATGAAAACAAGTGTGAACGATACCTCGACCAGCCGCCCGGCGTGGACTCCAGAAACTGCGCTAATAAATACACTCCACAAGCGCCGCGGTGGCTACGGTCCCGATAAACCAACGTTCTGGACGAAGCTGGGCTCAGCCTTTGCGATGTTCCGTAACGGCAAATCGATCGCGGGACTGTCGATCCTCGGCTTTTTCGTACTCGTGGCAATTTTCGCTGATGTGCTGGCGCCATATTCGCCCACAGCCATCGACAACACCGCTCGCTTTCAACCCCCATCCGCCGCACACTGGTTGGGCACCACCCACATCGGCGAAGACGTACTGAGTCAAGTAATCCACGGCACCCGTGGTGTGATCGTTGTGGGCTTTCTTGCCGCGATTATCGCCACCACCATTGCGATTATCGTCGGAGTTATCTCTGGCTACGTACGCGGCTGGCGCAGCGAGGGACTCTCTGCTCTCACGAATGTCTTCCTTGTGATCCCGGGATTGCCGCTCATCATCATCGTTGCATCGATGTTTGATGAGCCACCTTTGATCCTGATCGCTGCGGTACTTGGTGTCATCGGTTGGGCGTGGGGCGCGCGGGTGTTGCGCGCTCAGACGATGTCTCTGCGCAATCGCGATTTCATTCAAGCAGCCCGCGCCAACGGTGAGCCCCTCCATCGAATCATCCTGGTCGAAATGCTGCCCAACCTCATGGCGCTTATCGCTGCGAGCTTCGTGGGGACCGTGACCGCGGCGATCCTCGGGCTCACGACGCTGTCGTACATCGGGGTTATCCCGGTCACAACCTACAACTGGGGCACGATTCTCAACTGGGCGGGTGCCCAAGGCGCGTTTCGCCAAGACCAGTGGTGGTGGTACATGCCACCTGGACTCTGCATCGCGGCCATCGGCGTCGCTCTCTCGCTGATCAATTTCGGTATCGACGAATACGTCAACCCACGATTGAGGTCTGCCGGAGAACGCGCACGGGCAATGAAAAAGAAAGGCCTGAACGTCAACGACACTGTGACAGCCGTTCGGCCAGCGACAACAGCATCACCATCACTACCGACGGAGAACTCGTGACCGGCACCAACACCACCGCCCCCCTCTACCGCGACCCGACGAGTAGCGTCGACGACAGAGTCTTCGACCTCCTCTCGCGAATGACCGTGGAGGAGAAGGTTGGGCAAATGATGCAGCTCGACGCGCGCGAGGACCTGCCAGAACAAGTACTGCGTCAACACGTGGGGTCGATCTTGCACGCGTCGCCCGAACGCCTTGCAGTCGCGCACGAGCTTGTCGCCCAAACCCGGCTTCAGATCCCGCTCATCGTCGGCGAGGACTGCATCCATGGCCACTCATTTTTCGAAGGCGCCACCATTTTCCCCACTCAACTCGGAATGGCGGCGTCGTGGGATCCCGACCTGCTCGAGCGTGTCGCGCGGGCTACCGCTAAAGAAGTCGCTGCCACTGGGGTGCACTGGACCTTTTCGCCTGTGTTGTGTATCGCTCGCGACCTGCGCTGGGGGCGTATCAACGAGACCTTTGGCGAGGACCCCTTCCTCATCGGAGAACTCGCTTCGGCTATGGTGCGGGGGTATCAAGGCGATGGTCCCAACGACACCACAGCCATCCTCGCAACCGCCAAACACTTTGCCGGATACTCCGAAACTCAGGGCGGGCGCGACGCCAGCGAAGCTGACATTTCCCGGCGCAAGCTCCGCTCCTGGTTCCTTCCTCCATTCGAACGAGTGGCAAAGGAAGGCTGCCGCACTTTCATGCTGGGGTATCAGACGACCGACGGCGTGCCAATTACAATCAACGATTGGCTTCTCAACGATGTACTGCGCGGCGAATGGGGCTATACCGGAACCCTCATCACCGACTGGGACAACGTCGGGCGCATGGTCTGGGAACAGCAGGTTCAACCGGATTACGCACACGCCGCAGCCGCAGCCGTCAAGGCCGGCAATGACATGGTCATGACAACCCCCGGGTTCTTCCACGGTGCTCTCGAAGCCATCGAACGAGGTCTGCTCGTCGAGAAAGATCTCGACCCTGCGGTCTCACGCATCTTGCGCCTGAAATTCGAGTTCGGGCTTTTCGAGAATCCACGACACCCCGATGCCAGCCGGATCGACACGGTTCTCGCAAGCGAACCGCACCGCACCCTCAATCGTGAGGCTGCCCGCCGCTCGCTCGTTCTCCTGCGTAACGACGGCACACTCCCCCTCCTCAATGCGCCGGATGAGGATGCCCCCGCCCACACGGAGGCAACGCCGCGTCGCGTGGCGGTAGTCGGACCTCTCGCTGACGACGCGCAAACGCAGCTCGGCGACTGGGCTGGCTCATCGGGGCAGGCGGACTGGTTACCGAACGGACACCCCCGCGAGATGATCACAACCACTCTCGATGGCCTACGCGTCGCTTGCCCCGCTGATTGGACAATCGACTACGCAGAGGGTGCCAAGATTCTGACGCTCGACGATGATCCTGAAGGTGCGTTTTTCCCTGATGGTCAGCCACGCCCACCGCTAGTGGTGCCCTGCCCGCCAGATGAAAAGATGATCGCCGCCGCGGTCGCCGCGGCACGCCAAAGCGACGTCGCCGTGGTGGTGGTCGGGGACAGGATCGAACTAGTCGGCGAAGGCCGCTCGACCGCGACCCTTGAACTCATCGGTGGCCAGAACGCGCTCATCGATGCGATCGCGGAAACAGAGACGCCCTTTGTTCTCGTTCTTCTCGCCTCGAAACCCCTCGTGCTGCCACCGTCGGCTGATCGCGCGGCCGCCCTGCTGTGGGCCGCAAACCCCGGCATGGAGGGTGGCCAGGCAATCGCCGAAGTGCTCCTCGGGATCGTCGAGCCGAGCGGACGCCTTCCCATTTCTTTCGCGCGTCACGCCGGGCAACAGCCCACCTACTACAACCAGATTCGCGGCCAACATGGAAACCGTTACGCTGACCTCACCCAGAGCCCTGCGTATGCATTCGGAGAGGGTCTCTCCTATACAACGGTTGAGTACGACAACCTTCGGATCTACGAGGACGAATACGGCATCGACGGCACCGTTCAGGCAGAGGTGACAGTGACAAATACCGGTACCCGACCGACACGCGAGGTTGTTCAGGTATACATCCGCGACCTAGTCACATCCGTGAGTTGGGCAGACAAGGAGCTCAAGACTTACCGCCTCGTCGACCTCGACCCGGGCGAGTCGAAGGCGGTCTCGATCGAACTCGACGTTGCCGACTGCACCCTTGTTGATGCGCACGCGACGCGTCGCGTCGAGCCCGGAACTTTTGAATTGCTCGTGGGGCCCTCGTCGCGCAACGAAGTACTGCTCTCGGCGCCGTTCTCCGTCTTAGCGTCTTAGCGTCTTAGCGTCTTAGCGTCTGCACAGGAACCGGTGACGAACCCCTGACCGCGAATCAGACGCTACAAATTCAAGTAGACCTCGTGCGGCGTCACGCGGCGAGGAGCAGCACTCCTGCAACGACTGACGCAACGGCGAGACCAACAGCGACCGCGACGAGCACCGCATGCACCCGATAGAACGCCGTCGGCTTGCCAGCGGAATCCCGAGCTCGCGGGTCGCTGCTCACACGCTTGAAGAAACGGGGCCAGGCGACCACATTGAACAATGCACTGACGAATAGAACGATTGCGGCAAACAACTCCATGGTTCTCAAGCCTACGCCCGACGCAGAGCACCCGTCACCCAGCACCCAGCACCCAGCACCCAGCACCCAGCACCCAGCACCCGTCATACGCCAGACACTCTCCCCATAAGCCACAATGGGTGGATGCTCGAATACACGCTTCGCGGAGGCTCAGGCGCCACCGCCGAAGCTGAACTCGAAGTGAAGCGCTCCCGCTTTCTCTGCACCGTGGTGCGAGTCGCGAACGAGGAGGATGCCCGCGACGTCATTGACCTCGCCCGCAAGACTCACTGGGATGCCCGCCACCACTGCTCCGCGTTCGTGCTCGGCTCAGCAACAGAGCCCTCGCAAGTGAGACGCTCCAATGATGATGGCGAACCTTCCGGCACAGCAGGGCGGCCAATCCTTGATGTGATCAATGGCCGCAATCTCATCGATTGCGTCGCCGTGGTTTCCCGCTATTTCGGAGGAACCCTTCTCGGCACTGGTGGTCTGATTCGAGCTTACTCAGATGCTGCGGCACTAGCCATCGATGACGCTCGGGCCCAGCACCGCCTCGTGGTCCGCGAACGCCGTGAGCTCTTTCGCTTGCCCTTGTCCCACGCTGATGCCGGACGCGTAGAAGCCGAGCTGCGCCAGCACGGCGTGACGGTTCTCGGCACAAACTACGCAGCGCAGGCGGTTCTCACACTAGCCACCGACGCCGCGGACGCGGCTGATCTCACTGCTCGCGTTGCCGGCGTCACGGCAGGCGCTGGCTCGCTCGAGCCCGCGGGCTCCGAATGGGTGGATGTCGCGCCTTAAACCCTGCCACGATGACGCTGGCCGGCACTCCAGACTGGTTCGTGAAATCGGTCGTTAACGCAAGAAAGCCACACCCGAGGGTGTGGCTTTCTCACAATTTAAGTCCGGCGGTGTCCTACTCTCCCACAAGGTCCCC
>JBFBMV010000004.1:0-3612 GCA_040687235.1 Rhodoglobus sp. NPDC076762
CGCAAGATGTGTTCGGTTACTTGTAGCCGTTCAATCAAACATTTATGGAGAGTTTGATCCTGGCTCAGGATGAACGCTGGCGGCGTGCTTAACACATGCAAGTCGAACGATGAAGCCGGAGCTTGCTCTGGTGGATTAGTGGCGAACGGGTGAGTAACACGTGAGTAACCTGCCCTTGACTCTGGAATAAGCGTTGGAAACGACGTCTAATACCGGATACGAGCTTCCGCCGCATGGTGAGGAGCTGGAAAGAATTTCGGTCAAGGATGGACTCGCGGCCTATCAGGTAGTTGGTGAGGTAATGGCTCACCAAGCCTACGACGGGTAGCCGGCCTGAGAGGGTGACCGGCCACACTGGAACTGAGACACGGTCCAGACTCCTACGGGAGGCAGCAGTGGGGAATATTGCACAATGGGCGCAAGCCTGATGCAGCAACGCCGCGTGAGGGACGACGGCCTTCGGGTTGTAAACCTCTTTTAGTAGGGAAGAAGCGAAAGTGACGGTACCTGCAGAAAAAGCACCGGCTAACTACGTGCCAGCAGCCGCGGTAATACGTAGGGTGCAAGCGTTATCCGGAATTATTGGGCGTAAAGAGCTCGTAGGCGGTTTGTCGCGTCTGCTGTGAAAACTGGGGGCTCAACCCCCAGCCTGCAGTGGGTACGGGCAGACTAGAGTGCGGTAGGGGAGATTGGAATTCCTGGTGTAGCGGTGGAATGCGCAGATATCAGGAGGAACACCGATGGCGAAGGCAGATCTCTGGGCCGTAACTGACGCTGAGGAGCGAAAGCATGGGGAGCGAACAGGATTAGATACCCTGGTAGTCCATGCCGTAAACGTTGGGAACTAGATGTAGGGGCCATTCCACGGTTTCTGTGTCGCAGCTAACGCATTAAGTTCCCCGCCTGGGGAGTACGGCCGCAAGGCTAAAACTCAAAGGAATTGACGGGGGCCCGCACAAGCGGCGGAGCATGCGGATTAATTCGATGCAACGCGAAGAACCTTACCAAGACTTGACATATACGAGAACGGGCTAGAAATAGTTCACTCTTTGGACACTCGTAAACAGGTGGTGCATGGTTGTCGTCAGCTCGTGTCGTGAGATGTTGGGTTAAGTCCCGCAACGAGCGCAACCCTCGTTCTTTGTTGCCAGCACGTAATGGTGGGAACTCAAAGGAGACTGCCGGGGTCAACTCGGAGGAAGGTGGGGATGACGTCAAATCATCATGCCCCTTATGTCTTGGGCTTCACGCATGCTACAATGGCCGATACAAAGGGCTGCAATACCGCGAGGTGGAGCGAATCCCAAAAAGTCGGTCTCAGTTCGGATTGAGGTCTGCAACTCGACCTCATGAAGTCGGAGTCGCTAGTAATCGCAGATCAGCAACGCTGCGGTGAATACGTTCCCGGGCCTTGTACACACCGCCCGTCAAGTCATGAAAGTCGGTAACACCCGAAGCCAGTGGCCCAACCGCAAGGAGGGAGCTGTCGAAGGTGGGATTGGTGATTAGGACTAAGTCGTAACAAGGTAGCCGTACCGGAAGGTGCGGCTGGATCACCTCCTTTCTAAGGAGCATGTGCAACTCGGTTGTTGTCTCTGCGGTATACACAGAGCTAAGGATGACCGAATTTATGTTGCATAAGTCGTACTGCCCTGTTCGGGGTAGACGGCGCTCATGGGTGGAACGTTGACATTGTGATCAGAGGAACTGTTGTTTCTTTAGTACGCCAGCTTGCTGGTTGGAACGAGGTGTAACGGGGGTGCTGGTCTTTGCACGTTGTTGGGTCCTGAGGGACCGGGCTACGGATCTTTTGGATTCGTGTTCGTACCTTAGGGCCGGGACACTCGTAAGAGTGTTTGGGTCTAACGGATCCTGGTGCTGTTTCTGACTTTGGTTGGGGATGGTGGAGGATACCGCCCGTATTTTGAGAACTACACAGTGGACGCGAGCATCTTAGATTCGACCGAAAGGTCGAGTCACAAGAACAAAACGATGACATCCAACACTTCGGTGTTGGGTCACTCATTGGTCAATCTCAACATCGAAAGGTGTTGCGATCGATTCTTATACTCATGTGATATCAATTTTCTAAGAGCAAACGGTGGATGCCTTGGCATCTGGAGCCGAAGAAGGACGTATAAATCTGCGATAAGCCTCGGGGAGCTGATAATAGAGCTTTGATCCGAGGATTTCCGAATGGGGAAACCCCGCTGGGCGTTGCAAGACGACTCAGTGACTCCCGCCTGAATATATAGGGCGGGTAGAGGGAACGTGGGGAAGTGAAACATCTCAGTACCCACAGGAAGAGAAAACAACCGTGATTCCGTTAGTAGTGGCGAGCGAAACCGGAAGAGGCCAAACCGATCATGTGTGATAGCCGGCAGGCGTTGCATGGTCGGGGTAGTGGGACTTTTCAGCTGTTACTGCCGTACAGCAAGGATTACAACGATATATAGACGAATGGGATTGAAAGCCCAGCCATAGACGGTGCCAGCCCGGTAGTCGAAATGTATCAATGGTCCGAAGAGTATCCCAAGTAGCACGGGGCCCGAGAAATCCCGTGTGAATCTGTCAGGACCACCTGATAAGCCTAAATACTTCCAGATGACCGATAGCGGACAAGTACCGTGAGGGAAAGGTGAAAAGTACCCCGGGAGGGGAGTGAAATAGTACCTGAAACCGTTTGCTTACAAACCGTTGGAGCAGCCTTAGTAGCTGTGACAGCGTGCCTTTTGAAGAATGAGCCTGCGAGTTAGTGATCAGTGGCGAGGTTAACCCGTGTGGGGCAGCCGTAGCGAAAGCGAGTCTTAATAGGGCGAAATAGTCGCTGGTTCTAGACCCGAAGCGAAGTGATCTATCCATGGCCAGGTTGAAGCGCGTGTAAGAGCGCGTGGAGGACCGAACCCACTTAGGTTGAAAACTGAGGGGATGAGCTGTGGATAGGGGTGAAAGGCCAATCAAACTTCGTGATAGCTGGTTCTCTCCGAAATGCATTTAGGTGCAGCGTTGCGTGTTTCTTGCCGGAGGTAGAGCTACTGGATAGCTGATGGGCCCCAAAAGGTTACTGACGTTAGCCAAACTCCGAATGCCGGTAAGTGAGAGCGCAGCAGTGAGACGGTGGGGGATAAGCTTCATCGTCGAGAGGGAAACAACCCAGACTACCAACTAAGGTCCCCAAGCGTGTGCTAAGTGGGAAAGGATGTGGAGTTGCATAGACAACCAGGAGGTTGGCTTAGAAGCAGCCACCCTTGAAAGAGTGCGTAATAGCTCACTGGTCAAGTGATTCCGCGCCGACAATGTAACGGGGCTCAAGCACACCACCGAAGTTGTAGATTTCGTATTTTAGGTAAGCCTTCGTGGTTCAGCCGTACGGAGTGGTAGGAGAGCGTCGTGTGGGCAGTGAAGCGGCGGTGTAAACCAGCCGTGGAGCCTACACGAGTGAGAATGCAGGCATGAGTAGCGAAAGACGGGCGAGAAACCCGTCCTCCGAATGATCAAGGGTTCCAGGGCCAGGCTAATCCGCCCTGGGTAAGTCGGGACCTAAGGCGAGGCCGACAGGCGTAGTCGATGGACAACGGGTTGATATTCCCGTACTGACGAAGAACCGCCCAT
>JBFBMV010000004.1:3708-5607 GCA_040687235.1 Rhodoglobus sp. NPDC076762
CCAACTAATCCAGTAATGCTAAGTATCTGAATCCCCTAGATGGATCCCTTCGGGGTGAAGCGTGGGGCCTAGCGTACGACCCTATGCTGGTGCGGTTAGCGTATTAACAGGTGTGACGCAGGAAGGTAGCTGAGCCGGGCGATGGTTGTCCCGGTCTAAGAATGTAGGCCGAGAGATAGGCAAATCCGTCTCTCATTACGGCTGAGACTCGATGGGTAGTCCTCACGGACGAAATCAGTGATCCTATGCTGCCAAGAAAAGCATCGACGCGAGGTTCAAGTTACCCGTACCCCAAACCGACTCAGGTGATCAGGTAGAGAATACTAAGGAGATCGAGAGAATCGTGGTTAAGGAACTCGGCAAAATGCCCCCGTAACTTCGGGATAAGGGGGGCCTAAGGCGTGAACGGACTTGCTCCGGGAGCGCTGCAGGGCCGCAGAGACCAGTGGGAAGCGACTGTTTACTAAAAACACAGGTCCGTGCTAAGTCGCAAGACGATGTATACGGACTGACGCCTGCCCGGTGCTGGAAGGTTAAGAGGAACGGTTAGCCGTAAGGCGAAGCTGTGAATTTAAGCCCCAGTAAACGGCGGTGGTAACTATAACCATCCTAAGGTAGCGAAATTCCTTGTCGGGTAAGTTCCGACCTGCACGAATGGCGTAACGACTTCCCAGCTGTCTCAACCGCGAACTCGGCGAAATTGCACTACGAGTAAAGATGCTCGTTACGCGCAGAAGGACGGAAAGACCCCGTGACCTTTACTATAGCTTTGTATTGGTGTTCGGTGTGGCCTGTGTAGGATAGGTGGGAGACTGTGAAGCTTGGACGCTAGTTCAGGTGGAGTCATTGTTGAAATACCACTCTGGTCATATTGGATATCTAACTTCGGACCGTAATCCGGTTCAGGGACAGTGCATGGTGGGTAGTTTAACTGGGGCGGTTGCCTCCCAAAAAGTAACGGAGGCGCCCAAAGGTTCCCTCAACCTGGTTGGTAATCAGGTGTCGAGTGTAAGTGCACAAGGGAGCTTGACTGTGAGACTGACAAGTCGAGCAGGGACGAAAGTCGGGACTAGTGATCCGGCAGTGGCTTGTGGAAGCGCTGTCGCTCAACGGATAAAAGGTACCTCGGGGATAACAGGCTGATCTTGCCCAAGAGTCCATATCGACGGCATGGTTTGGCACCTCGATGTCGGCTCGTCGCATCCTGGGGCTGGAGTAGGTCCCAAGGGTTGGGCTGTTCGCCCATTAAAGCGGTACGCGAGCTGGGTTTAGAACGTCGTGAGACAGTTCGGTCCCTATCCTCTGCGCGCGCAGGAAATTTGAGAAGATCTATCCCTAGTACGAGAGGACCGGGATGGACGAACCTCTGGTGTGTCAGTTGTTCCGCCAGGAGCACCGCTGATTAGCTACGTTCGGAATGGATAACCGCTGAAAGCATCTAAGCGGGAAGCCAGCTTCAAGATGAGATTTCCATGGCCTTAGGGCTGAGAGACTCGCAGCTAGACTACTGCGTTGATAGGCTGGATGTGGAAGCAGGGACTAACGACCTGTGGAGCTGACCAGTACTAATATGTCGACAAATTGATAACACCCCACCTCACTGGGCAGTCTTTGGACTGTCGAATGGTGACTGAGAAGAATTCTCGCGTCCACTTTGTGGTTCCCGATTTACGGTCGGGAACTGCGCCCAGCTAACACAGCTAGGCACATGTCCCTCGGGGCAGTGTCAGAGCATGTTTCTGGCCCAGACTGATACATAAATCAATAGTGTTTCGGCGGCCATAGCGAGAGGGAAACGCCCGGTTACATTCCGAACCCGGAAGCTAAGACTCTCTGCGCCGATGGTACTGCAAGGGGGACCTTGTGGGAGAGTAGGACACCGCCGGACTTAAATTGTGA